>NZ_BMIB01000001.1 GCF_014641615.1 Filimonas zeae
GGTGACGGCGTGCCTTTTGCATAATGAGCCTACGAGTTGCTCCTCACTGGCGAGGTTAAATTCGTAAACGAATGGAGCCGTAGCGAAAGCGAGTCCGAACAGGGCGGCTAGTCAGTGGGGGCAGACGCGAAACTTTGTGATCTATCCATGGGCAGGTTGAAGTTCTGGTAACACAGAATGGAGGACCGAACCCGTTAACGTTGAAAAGTTTTGGGATGACCTGTGGATAGGGGTGAAAGGCCAATCAAACTGAGAGATAGCTCGTTCTCCCCGAAATGTTTTTAGGAACAGCCTCGTATATAGAAGTTTAGCAGAGGTAGAGCTACTGATTGGGCTAGGGGGCTTCACCGCCTACCAAACCCTGACAAACTCCGAATGCTGCTAAATATCTGCGGGAGTGAGGCTGCGGGCGCTAAGGTCCGTGGCCGAGAGGGAAATAACCCAGATTAGCAACTAAGGTCCCTAATACATGGTTAAGTTGATCAAACGAGGTGGGATTTCAATAACAGCCAGGATGTTGGCTTGGAAGCAGCCATTCATTTAAAGAGTGCGTAACAGCTCACTGGTCGAGAGATCCTGCACGGAAAATAATCGGGCATCAAACCATGAACCGAAGTTCTAAATTCAGCGTAAGCTGAGTGGTAGGGGAGCATTGAAGTTGCATCGAAGCTGTTGGGCGACCAATGGTGGAGCGGCTTCAAAAGAAAATGTAGGCATAAGTAACGATAAAAGAAGTGAAAAACTTCTTCGCCGAAAGTCTAAGGGTTNATTATATCTGAGTGGTAGGGGAGCATTGAAGTTGCATCGAAGCTGTCAGGCGACTGATGGTGGAGCGGCTTCAAAAGAAAATGTAGGCATAAGTAACGATAAAAGAAGTGAAAAACTTCTTCGCCGAAAGTCTAAGGGTTCCTGATCAACGTTAATCGGATCAGGGTTAGTCTGGTCCTTAGGAAAACCCGAAAGGGGCATCTGATGGAAAGAAGGTTAATATTCCTTCACCTGCTATACATTAAAAGTGACGCATCGACGTGGTGGTTACGTACTGACAGAATAGTGCGTTGAGATGAACCTTCGGGGGAGTCGAAATCATAAAATTGGTGCCGAGAAAAGCGAGTATAGCGGCCAGTACCGCAAACCGACACAGGTAGACGGGATGAGTATTCTAAGGCGCTCGGGTGAGCCGTGGAGAAGGAACTAGGCAAATTAACGCTGTAACTTCGGGATAAGGCGTACCGCAGCGATGCGGTCTCAGTAAAATGGTTCAACCAACTGTTTAACAAAAACACAGGGCCCTGCAAAATCGAAAGATGACGTATAGAGCCTGAAACCTGCCCGGTGCCGGAAGGTTAAGGAAGGATGTTCGGAGCAATCCAAAGCTTCTGACTGAAGCCCCGGTAAACGGCGGCCGTAACTATAACGGTCCTAAGGTAGCGAAATTCCTTGTCGGGTAAGTTCCGACCTGCACGAATGGTCTAATGAGTTGAACACTGTCTCCTCCACGAGCCCGGTGAAATTGTAGTATCGGTGAAGATGCCGGTTACCCGCCACGGGACGGAAAGACCCCGTGAACCTTCACTACAACTTTGCATTGTTTTTGAGTAACAAATGTGTAGGATAGTTGGGAGACTGTGAAGTAGTGTCGCCAGGCATTATGGAGTCAACGTTGAAATACCAACCTTTTGTTACTTAGAATCTAATCCTGTTAAGGGAGACATTGCATGGTGGGTAGTTTGACTGGGGTGGTCGCCTCCTAAAAAGTAACGGAGGCTCGCAAAGGTACCTTCAGTACGGTTGGTAATCGTACGTAGAGCGCATTAGTAAAAGGGTGCTTGACTGTGAGACAAACAGGTCGATCAGGAACGAAAGTTGGCTAAAGTGATCCGGTGGTTCTGCATGGAAGGGCCATCGCTCAAAGGATAAAAGGTACTCCGGGGATAACAGGCTGATCTTACCCAAGAGCTCATATCGACGGTAAGGTTTGGCACCTCGATGTCGGTTCGTCACATCCTGGGGCTGGAGAAGGTCCCAAGGGTTCGGCTGTTCGCCGATTAAAGTGGCACGTGAACTGGGTTCAGAACGTCGCAAGACAGTTCGGTCCCTATCTGTGGTGGGCGTTAGGAAATTGAGAGGACGTGACCTTAGTACGAGAGGACCGGGTCGCATGTACCGCTGGTGAATCTGTTATGCCGCTCGGTGTATTGCAGAGTAGCTATGTACAGTCAGGATAAACGCTGAAAGCATCTAAGCGTGAAACCTACCTCAAGATGAGTTTCCTTTTAAGGGTTGTCAGAGACTATGACGTTGATAGGCTACAGATGTAAAGTTGGTAACAACAAAGTCGAGTAGTACTAATTGCCCGTAAGCTTTAATTTTTTTAACTAAGCTGAAACAAACAGGAAACATAATTAGTTAAACCTCTTTTGTTGCGCTTCCCAATATGATCTTATTATGGTTGAAGTATGAGTAGTAAACAGATAGAAGCATAAGTAACTATCAACTAATAACTACCAACTTACAGCTCAAGATCTTATGGTGATTATGCCGAGGGTGTTCACCTCTTCCCTTCCCGAACAGAGAAGTTAAGCCCCTCATGGCCGATGGTACTGCAAAGCAATGCGGGAGAGTAGGTAGTTGCCATATTTATTTAAACCGCCTTACTGGAAACAGTGAGGCGGTTTTTTTTTGTACATACCTCAGGCAAACACTGCCAGTTTTATTCTACTACATGGCTGTTTAAGTTATCTGATCAAACAGTAACCACCTGATAGTTTGCTGAATAAACTCCTGTTATCTCTTCAATAAACAGAGCACCATATTCACAACAGAATCTTATTTATCAGGGCTTAATTAAGATAAAGCAACAACAACAAGTTGTTGGCAGCGATAGCTGGCACATTTTATTTTCTTCACGGTCTTTTTCCTGATAACCAATTAATGTTTGTAAACAGGGGCTTTCTTGTTGCGAAAGTCGTGACATAAAAAAAGCCGTTCCGGAGAACAGCTTTAATAATCTTGATCAGGAAACTCTTAATAACGGTTGTATCCACCGCCACCGCCGCCTTCGCCACGGTTACGGTTATAACCACCGCCGCCGCCGCCACGGTTGAATCCACCGCCGCCACCGCCACGGTTGAACCCACCACCGCCGCCACCGAAGCTCTTCTTCTTGTAACCGCCAGCATCACCTTCTGCACGGGGAGCTGATTCGTTTACAACAATTTTACGGCCTTCGATGTCAGTTTCGTTTAACTGGCTGATGGCGTTGCGTGCTGCATCATTATCAGCCATCTCAACAAAACCAAAGCCTTTGCTGCGGTTGTTGTTGAATTTGTCGGTGATAATTTTGGCAGAAGCAACTTCGCCGAATGGTGAGAAAAGATTGTACAGATCGTCACTGGTCATGCTCCAGTTCAGGTTTCCAACGTAAATGTTCATTTGAAAAGAAATTAAAAAATTAATACCCAATACAGTAACCAAAAAACTAAAGCATTTACGCCGAAACGTCTTAGAGAAATGGAAGAACTGTACCAATAGCATACAAATGTAAGGTAATTAATTAATTGGTTGGAGATTAAAATTTCGCTATCTGAATGCCTTAACTTGCACCGGAATCAGGCATAACCATTTATTAGATAAAATTAATATAAGTGAAGAATCTGCCCATTAATAATCAACTGTTTATTGAAAACCGGAAGCGGTTTATTGCGGAGATGAGGCCGGGAAGCATTGCTATTTTTAATAGCAATGACGAAGTGCCAAGCAACGGAGATGCCATTTACCGGTTTATTCAGAACAGTGATTTATACTGGCTTACGGGAATTGAGCAGGAAGATACGATGGTGATTTTATATCCGGATAATCCGGACCCAAAGTACAGGGAAGTGCTGGTTCTGGTACGTCCGAACGAGCTGAAGGAAAAATGGGATGGAAGACGTTTAAGAGCAGCAGATGGAACGGCGATTTCGGGAATATCTACTATTGTTTGGCTGGACAATCTGGATGCTTTGCTTCAGGTATGGGTTCACCAGGCAGAAAATATATACCTGAATACAAACGAAAACGACCGCAGAAACGTAGGAGTAGAAACAAGAGACTACCGTTATGCACGTACATTGATGCAGCGTTTTCCACTGCACGCGTATCAGAGATCAGCAATCATTATGCGTAAGCTGCGTGCAGTAAAGTCTTCTTTTGAAGCCGAGGTAATGCAACAGGCTATCGACATCACGGAGAAGACCTTCCGGAGGTTGCTGCAGTTTATTAAGCCAGGTGTAATGGAGTATGAAATTGAGGCTGAAATTATGCATGAATTTCTCCGTAACCGTGCCAGAGGCGAAGCTTATGGTAGTATTATAGCCAGCGGCGATCGTGCGCGTACGCTGCATTATGTTTTTAATAACCAGGAATGTAAGGATGGGGAATTAATACTGATGGATTTTGGCGCTAATTACGGCGGTTATGCGGCTGATTTAACGCGGACGGTACCTGTGAATGGAAAATTTACTAAGCGGCAAAAGGAGGTGTATAATGCATGCCTGCACTTACACAACTATTGTAAAGAAATTTTGAAACCAGGTATATCTCTACTCGATTACACGGAAAGGGTAGGAGATGAAGCGACAGTAGTTTTTGAAAAAATAGGTTTGTTATCGAAGTCAGATATCAAAAACGAGCATAAAGAAAACAGAGCGTACCGTAAATATCTGTACCACGGCATATCACATCATCTGGGTGTGGATGTGCATGATCTGGGTACACGCACGGAGCCGCTGACAGCCGGAATGTTGCTTACCATTGAACCCGGTATCTACATTGAAGAAGAGCACATGGGTATCAGAATTGAAAACAATGTATGGCTTACTGAAAATGGAAATATTGATCTGATGCAGAACATACCAATAACAGTAGAGGAAATTGAATCATTGATGAAACGTTAAACCATGAACCGGCTTATCCCCAATATTTTTACGCTTTTTAACCTGTTTCTCGGGTGCATGGCTATTGTGGCTGTTATGCAAAGCTCACTTACAATGAGTATAGAAGCTGACGGCTCTTCTGTAGTTGTATTACCCGAAAAAATTTATATGGCTTCCATTCTGGTTGCCTGCGCAGCAGTAATAGACTTTCTGGATGGTTTTGTGGCCCGCTTGCTGAAAACCCCTTCTGAATTAGGGAAGCAACTGGACTCACTTGCAGATGTGGTGAGTTTTGGAGTAGTGCCGGGTTTAATTGCATTTCAGTTTCTGCGGTTTGCTTATGCGCAACAGGAAGATGGGCTTGATATCAATGCACTCTGGCTGCTGCCTGCATTTGTTATACCCTGTGCCGGCGCTTACCGGCTGGCCCGTTTTAATATAGACACCAGCCAGAGCTACGGTTTTAAAGGCGTGCCTATTCCGGCTGCCGGTATACTGATAGCATCCTTTCCATTAATTTATTGGTACACCACTGAAGAATGGGTTATTAAACTACTGGTGAACAAATGGTTTTGGTATGTGGTTATTATACTCATCAGCTATCTTATGATTAGCACATTGCCCATGATGGCATTGAAATTTAAGAATGTAACTATTAAAGATAACTGGCCCAAGTTAGTGATGTTGCTGGTAGCTGTATTAGCTGCTATACTGTTTCAATGGCTTGCTGTACCGGTTGTATTTGTAGTATATGTTATATTGTCTTTATCGCTTAAACAGGAGAAAGTATAGTGCTGTATCTCGTTCCCACACCATTAGGTAATCTGAAAGACATTACGCTGCGTGCACTGGAAGTGCTTCAGAGTGTAGATCTTATTTTATGCGAGGATACAAGAACTTCTTCCAAATTGCTTTCGCACTATAATATACAAAAGCCTTTATCTCCCTATCACCAGCATAATGAGCATAAGGTGGTGCAGCATCTGGCAGATCAGCTGGCAGCGGGGAAAACTATGGCGTTAATTACCGATGCCGGAACACCGGGAATTTCCGATCCGGCTTTTTTACTGGTAAGAGCCTGCGTAAGACAGAATATACGTGTGGAATGCCTGCCTGGTGCAACTGCCTTTGTTCCTGCCCTGGTAAACAGTGGCTTGCCAGCGAACAGGTTTGCTTTTGAAGGTTTTTTGCCGCCTAAAAAAGGACGGCATACCTTGTTAACAAAGCTGGCAACAGAGGAGCGAACAATTATTTTATATGAAAGTCCTGTGCGGCTTGTAAAAACGCTACAGGAAATCGGCTCCTATTTTGGAGAAGACAGACAGTGCAGCGTAAGCCGTGAACTCACCAAATTATTTGAAGAAACAGTACGCGGCACTTTAAAAGAGGTGTGCGATCATTATATAGCCAAACCTCCCAAAGGTGAAATCGTGCTGGTTATTTCTCCCCCTTCTTAGAGTAGTATTAGTATAATCCCCAAAAACCAATGAAATGAAAAACGTGTTTATTTGCGCCTTTATGTGTGTGGCGTTGTTTACAACAGCCCATGCACAATTCAGAAAAACACCCTCGCTGGTGCTGGACGCTTTCCACAAAAAATACCCTACGGCAGAACAGGCTGCATGGAAAAACAAGGACCGGGTATTTCAGGTGGCGTTTATTATGCTGGGCGTACAGTTTGAGGCAGAATTTTCTGAAACCGGAACCTGGCTTCAGTGTGCGCAGGATATTTTACCGGTTACTATTCCGGATGATGTAATGTACGGCGTTGGAAAAACCCAGTATAAGGGTTGGGACGTAAAAGAGGCAGCTTTTATTACCTTGCCGGAGGATAAGACGGAATACAGGCTGCTGTTATTTAAAAATGTTGTACAGCAGAAATACCTGTTTTTTGATCCGAGTGGTGAATTGAGAGCTATTAAATAAATGAGTGTAATGAATCGAATAAAATATTTTGTAGTGGTGGCAACTCTTTTGACCACTCAGGCACTATATGCACAACCCGATCGTTGGCAGCAACGTGTGAAGTACCAGATTAATGTGGATATGGATGTTAATACCAATCGGTTCTCAGGAGAAGAAAAAGTGGAATACTGGAATAATTCACCCGATACTTTACATCGTATTTTTATTCACCTATACTGGAATGCTTTTCAACCCAACAGTATGATGGACGTACGTAGCCGTGCGCTGGGAAAAATTCTGCTTGGTTACGATAAAAGCAATAACGAAGTATTGGACTGGGACGCACGTGTTAAAGACCGCATCAGCAAACTCACCCCTGAAGAAATCGGATACCAGCAGGTAGAGTATGTAAAAATGGGTGGGAAAACGCAGCAGCTGACAGAACATGAAACCATTCTGGAAGTAAATTTGGATAAACCCCTTCTTCCAAAATCTAAAACCACTTTCGATATTGCTTTTAAAGCGCAGGTGCCTTTACAGGTGCGCCGCAGTGGCCGTGATAATAAAGAAGGTATTCGTTACAGCATGAGCCAGTGGTATCCGAAAATTGCAGAATATGATTATCAGGGCTGGAATGCAAACCCTTATATTGCGCGGGAGTTTTATGGAGTATGGGGTGATTATGATGTAAACATTACCATTGATAAAGATTATATACTGGCAGGTACCGGAACCATTCAGAATCCGAATGAAGTAAGGCATGGATATGAAACTGCCACAGCGGCTTCTGGTGCAGTTACCAAATCTAATGCGTTGGTATGGCGTTTCAGTGCACAGAATGTGCATGATTTCATGTGGGCGGCAGATACCGCTTATGGTGTTATCAAAAAGCAGGCAGCCAATGGTCCATTAATTTATGTGGTGCATAAAAAAGTAGATTCAGCACAGGCGGCGTGGCAGCTATTGGCTGATACAGCTGCTTATGCTTACCCATATATTGCCAAAACCTTTGGAGCTTATCCATATAAGAACTATTCCTTTATACAGGGTGGCGATGGCGGTATGGAATATCCGATGGCAACTTTGATAAAGAGCCCAAGCCAGGGAACCGCTATTCATGAATGGATGCATAGCTGGTATCAGGGAATGATGGCTTCCAATGAAAGTTTATATCCGTGGATGGATGAAGGGTTTACTACTTATGCTGAGCTGCGCGTGTCAGGCTATCTGCACAATAATAAAGAGTTCTGGTGGAAAAATGCTTATGAAGGTTATTATCGTCTTGTGCAAAGCAGACGTGAAGAGCCTATGAGCACGCATGCAGATCATTATAATACCAATTATGCCTACAGTAATGCGGCATATAGTAAAGGTGCTGTTTTTCTGGAGCAACTGTCTTATATAGTAGGAAACACTACTCTGGATAAAATATTGCTGGAGTATTATCAGCAATGGCGTTTTAAACATCCTAATCCTAACGATTTTATCCGTATTGCTGAGAAAGTGAGTGGTATGGAGTTGGATTGGTATAAGGAGTATTGGATGTGCACTACTAAAACCATTGACTACGCCATAGGGAATATTCATCTTGTAGATGGCAAAACGGCAATAACTCTGAAAAAGCTGGGTGATATGCCTATGCCATTGGATGTGCTGATTACTTTTAAAGATGGTAGTAAGGAAATGCATTACATACCTATGAATCTGATGTACGGGCAAAAAATGCAGGAGTCAGATGATTATAAGTGGTTAGTGCATGACGAATGGAAATGGACACATCCTGAATACAGTCTTGGAATAACCAGGAGTATTAAAGATATTAAATCGATAGAGATTGATCCGGGATTAAGATTAGCGGACGTAAACAGGATAAACAACCTACTGGTGGTACCTGATTAAGAATGATTTGATAGTATCAGCAAAAGGCAGAAGTAATCTATTCACTTCTGCCTTTTTTATTGGCAATATCATCCGGCTTAGTGCCGACATTTACTACAGATAAACTTCCTGAATATAAGCATTGCCTTAAAAGAGAGAAGGCCCTATTATAACAATGGGGCCTTCTCTCTTTTATAATTGGCTGTATTCCAATTCTTTTTCTATCTACTGTGTTCTATTGCAGGCTGAACCCATAGCCTATCCCTATAGCAATAAACGAAAGGCTGTTAGTATTACCACCAAATCCCTGATAGCGTGCAGAAAGATCTATTTTGTTGTTAATTAAGTAACCGAGCGCTACTCCATAGGTGCCTGCAAGGTGTTTGGTGCCATCAGCAGTTAACCCAAGTTTAGGTTCTATGTAAAGTGTATTATAGTTGTATAGCGGGCTTAAATAGTAACGGTATCCCGCCATCAAAGCAAGAATATTACGTGCTTTAAAGTTGGCAGACTTGTTAGGCTGCTTTTTCCCCATAAAACTCATGAGAGAGCCTGCAAGTACAAAATCGCTACGTTCTCCTATAGGGAGGGTATATTTAGCGGTTCCACCTATTCCGGGTTTGTTTTTGTCGGACATTCCGGCAGTTAAAGGAAATGCCGCATCCAATCCTAATACCAAAGACGGGGAGTCATCATAATATTGGGCACAGACTGCACTGGTTACAAATACAAGCATAAGTGCTAGTATAACTTTCCTCATACGGATATTGGTTTTATCAACGAAAATACAAAACGGCTATAGTTTTCACTATTAATTTATTAACATATTTAAAAAAAAATACTGTGGAAGGCATATTGTTAAATTTGATGAAAAACGATTAAGTTTGTGCCAATCAATATCCGAAAATCAAGGCGAAAAGCCCATATAACTGAAAATCCAAAATATAGTATGGTCTGAAGTACCTGTTTTCTCTGAATTTTCCCCCCATCGTTATATCTCCACTTAAGTGAAGGGCAGTAGTCCTCTTCGATATTGTTTGTATTGCTATATGAAAAAACGTGACTTATGTGAGTGAGATTGGCGAAGCTTTGAGCAATAACACCTTATTTTTAATTCCTAATTTGCAAATCTGATATGAAACTGGTCTCTTTAAGCACAAAGAACAGATTCGCTGTTATAATCAACTTCTTTTTCTTTTCAGTGGTGCTTTTATCGTGCAGAGCTCCTAAGAATATCGCTTATTTCAGGGATATTCCGGATTCTACCGGCAATAGTTTTCCTGGAATTCCGTCACAACCCTTCACCGATCCCCTCATTAAAAGCAACGATATTCTGCAAGTTTCTATTCTTACACTGGATCCGCAACAAAATGTGGGTTTAACTTCAACCAATGCCAGTACGTATGCTACCAATTCTTCGGCAGGTGCTGCTCCTGATATTCAAGGATTTATGGTAGACAGTAAAGGAGAAATAGAACTTCCGATTATTGGCAGAACACGAGTAACAGGGTTAACAACCACCCAGATTAAAGACTCTATTCATGCTAAAGTAGCAGTGTATTATAAAAATCCGGTTGTGAACGTAAGGCTGGTTAATTTTAATATTACTGTACTTGGTGAGGTTAACCGCCCGGGAACCTACGTTGTAGCTAATGAAAAGGCTAACCTTTTAGATGCTATTGGTATGGCAGGAGATTTAACTATATATGGCAAACGTGAGAATGTGATGTTGGTTAGAGACTCAGCTGGTACAAAGTTGTTCGGTCGTTTTAACCTTACTGCTACCGATAAAGTAATAAAATCGCCCTTTTATTATCTAAGGCAGGGGGATGTGATTTATGTTGAACCTAGTAAAGCAAAAATTGCATCTACCGACGTTATGAGAACCAGAACTTATGCGTTAATAGCATCGATAATTACTGTATTTGTTGTTGTAATTTCTAAACTTTAGATTTTTAATACATGCAAGCAGAATCTCCTGAGCTTTTGCATTTGGAAGATGATGAAAACGAAAACAATAGTTCCGTTTTTATTCAGAAACTGATTAACAAAGTGTTTGTTTTATGGCCATGGGTTTTATTGTCTGTAGTATTATGTACCGGCCTGGCCTTCCTTAAATTTAAACTGTCTACTCCCATTTATATGTCTGCTGCATCTGTTCTGGTGCAGGATGACAAGAAGGGAACTGATTTTGGAGAAGCCAGCATGTTGCAGGACTTTGGTGTGCTTTTTGGAAAAAGCAGTGTTGACAACGAAGCTGAGATTTTCAAAAGCCGCTCTCTGATGGAGCAGGTTATTATAGAATTGCAGCTGAATGTACGCTATTACATTGAAGGGCGTGTGCAAAAAAAAGAACTATTTTCAACACGGCCTGTTAGTGTGCATTTGCTGGAGATTTCATCTCATACACCGGCTCCGGAGGCTTATACCATTCAGGTAAATAAGGAGCAGGATTCGTTTGTTTTAATTGGTGATGAAAAAACCGTAAACGGTAAAATTGGAGATACTGTACGTCTTAAATATGGAAAAGCTGTTATATTAAAAGAGGCTGGTTTTAGTGGGTGGGATAATGCTCAGGCTTTGTTTGTAAGTATTAACTCTTTAGATGCAACCAGCAGGCAGTATACTAACGCTTTACGGGTAGCAGTTGCTAATAAATCAGTTAGCGTAATTAATCTGACATTGAATGAAGTATTGCCTGAAAAAGGGGAGATTATTTTAAACGCTTTAATCAGATCTTATCTTCAGGCCAGTATTAATGATAAAAGCAGAATGGCTGACAGTACCGTTAAATTTATTGATGAAAGATTGCGGTTGGTTTTTGGAGAGTTGTCTGGTATTGAAAATGAAATCGAGAATTTTAAAACTGTGAATAAACTTACTGATGTAAGTGAGCAAGCCAAATTGTTGCTTGATAATACAAGTGAGTATAGTAAGCAACAAACTGCACAGGAAGTTCAGTTAGCCATTGTTAAAGAGGTAGAAGGCTTTTTGAAAGCTAATATAGATAATTCCAGAGCAGTGCCATCTTCTCTGGTTGTTCAGGATCAGAGTTTTGTTGCTCTGGTACAACAGTATAACGAATTACAATTGCAGCGGGAAAAAATGCTGATGAGCCAGACGACGGAGCATCCTGCAGTAAAAACTGTTGATGAGCAACTACGTAACCTTCGCCTGCAATTACTAAGCAGTATCAGTTCTATTAAAAAAGGAATTGAAGTTGCCATTTCGGAACTTAGAACAAGAACACAGTCATTTGTAAATCAGATCAGCAAAGTACCAGCTAAAGAGCGTGTATTTCTGGATTATTCCAGACAACAGGCTATTAAGCAGGAGTTGTACTTATTTCTTTTGAAGAAAAGAGAGGAAACAGCTATATCTAAGTCGTCTACCATTGCCAACGCCAGAATCATAGATATGGCAAAGGCTAATAAAGTGCCTATAGCACCTAATCGTAACAGCATATTAATGGTAGGTTTTATGCTGGGCTTACTAATTCCATTTGCCATTAGCTACGGCCGCGACTTTTTAAATAATAGAATTTCTTCTCAGGAAGATATTGCGGCTTATACAGATGTACCTATTCTGGCTGAAATAGGACATCATGAAGAAGAAAATGTAATAGCTATCAATGCCACTTCCCGAACACTTGTGGCCGAACATTTCCGGGCGTTGCGAACCAATTTGCAATATGTTTTGCCTCAGGCAGATAAAAAACTGATATTGATTACTTCCAGCATGAGTGGGGAAGGAAAGTCTTTTCTTTCTATCAATCTGAGTGCAAGTCTGGGTTTGGCAGGTAAAAAAGTAATATTACTGGAACTGGATTTAAGAAGGCCGAAGATATCAGAGGATCTGAAATTACAGAAGAGCGGATTTACGAATCTGATGGTTTCTGAAGATCTTGACTGGAAGAAATGGATACAGAGATCGGCTTTGCAGGATGGTTTTGATGTGTTATCGTCAGGCCCGTTACCTCCTAACCCGTCAGAGATATTGATGTTGCCTAAAGTAGAAACTTTATTTAATGAATTAAGGCAGCATTACGATTATATAATAATTGACTCTGCTCCAATCGGGTTGGTTACAGACGCGCAGATAATAGCTTCCTATGCTGATCTTACACTGTATATTGTAAGGCATCACTTTACTTATAAGCAACAGCTGAAAGCGGTAGAGAAATTGTATAAAAAGCGTGTTTTACCTAAGATGAATATTATTGTAAACGATATCATATTAAAGAAACCTACTTACGGGTATGGCTATGGTTATGATTTTTATCTCTATGGCTATGATTCCGGCGAGAAAAAAACACATAACAGAAAGGGCAAAAAGAAGTAAGCTTTTATATAATATTTAAAGATGGAAAAGAATAACAAGATATACATTGCCGGGCACCGTGGAATGGTGGGGGGCGCTATATTAAGGAAGTTAAAGGCAGAAGGTTACACTGATGTCATTACCCGTTCTTCTGCAGAACTTGATTTGCGGGATCAGAATGCAGTAAATACATTTTTTGAAACAGAAAAACCAGAATATGTTTTTTTAGCCGCTGCAAAGGTGGGGGGAATTCACGCTAATAATACTTACAGAGCCGAATTCCTTTACGATAATCTGATGATTGAGGCTAATATTATACATAGTGCTTACAAGACCGGGGTTAAGAAACTCATGTTCTTAGGAAGTTCATGTATTTATCCTAAACTTGCGCCGCAGCCTTTAAGGGAAGATTATTTACTTACTGGTCCTTTGGAACAGACTAATGAGCCTTATGCTATAGCTAAAATAACCGGCATAAAGTTATGCGAAGCATATAGAGACCAGTATGGTTGCAATTTTATTAGTGTAATGCCTACCAATTTATATGGAATAGGAGACAACTATCATCCTGAAAATTCACATGTGTTGCCTGCGCTTATCAGAAGGTTTCATGAGGCGAAAATGAAAGGCGACCCATCCGTAACAGTGTGGGGAAGTGGCAGCCCTAAAAGAGAGTTTTTGTATGCAGATGATCTGGCCAATGCTTGTGTTTATCTCATGCTGAATTATAATGAAAAGGAATTGGTAAATATTGGCACTGGCGAAGACCTGACTATTAAAGAACTGGCAGGCATAGTTAAAGAAGTAACAGGCTTTGAAGGCGAGCTTTTGTTTGATGCTTCAAAACCTGATGGTACGCCAAGGAAGTTAATGGACGTGTCAAAACTATCCGGTCTGGGCTGGAAATATACAACTGCTCTTAAAGAGGGCATTGAAAAAGCTTATCAGGATTTTCTTTCAAAATAGCTGTTTAAAAAACAATTTATCCATAATCAATTTAATCAAAAGATCGCTATGAAAAAAGCGCTTATTACAGGTATAACAGGACAAGATGGAGCTTATCTTTCCGAGCTGTTGTTAGAAAAAGGATATGAAGTTCATGGATTAAAAAGGAGAAGTTCCTTGTTTAATACAGATCGTATTGATCACCTGTATCAGGATCCTCACGAGGAGAACGTTAGATTTAAGCTGCACTACGGCGATCTTAATGACAGCACCAATTTAATTAGAATTGTTCAGGAAATACAACCGGACGAAATATATAACCTTGGTGCCATGAGCCATGTTAAGGTTAGCTTTGATACTCCGGAGTACACAGCTAATGCTGATGGTATTGGTACATTGAGAATTCTGGAGGCGGTAAGGATTCTGGGGCTGACCGGAAAAACCAAAATATATCAGGCTTCTACTTCTGAATTATATGGATTGGTTCAGGCTGTTCCCCAATCTGAAACAACTCCTTTTTACCCACGTTCTCCTTATGCCGTTGCTAAACTTTACGGTTACTGGATTACAGTAAACTACAGAGAAGCTTACAATATGTTTGCTTGTAATGGCATCTTATTTAACCATGAGAGCCCATTACGTGGTGAGACTTTTGTAACAAGAAAAATTACCAGAGCGGTTGCTAAAATTGCTTTAGGCCTGCAGGATAAGCTTTACATGGGCAACATTGATGCTAAACGCGACTGGGGACATGCCAAAGATTATGTAGAGGCAATGTGGCTGATTTTGCAGCAGGATACACCAGAAGATTTTGTTATTGCTACTGGTGTAACAACAACTGTAAGAGAATTTATTAAAATGGCTTTTCAGGAGGTGGGCATTGAGGTTGAATTTAAAGGCGAAGGTGTAGACGAGAAAGCTTATGTGGTAAAAGCCAGCAACCCTGATTATTCACTGCCGGTGGGAACAGAGGTTATGGCCATTGATCCGAGATATTTCAGACCAACAGAAGTAGAATTACTGATTGGTGATCCTACCAAGTCTAAGACTAAATTGGGATGGAAGCCTAAGTATGATTTAGCGGCATTAGTAAAGGAAATGGTTGCTGCTGATGTTGAATGTTTCCGGAAAGAAACCCTGCTGAAATCGCACGGCTACAGCATCAGAAATCAGTACGAATAGAAGTTATAAATACAGGTAAATACGGATTCAAGAGGTTTTAAAAGAACAATTACATAGCTGCATGAAAGCTGCTGACAGAGTGGTGGTAAATACAGGCATACTGTATGCCAGGATGGGAGTTACAATTTTCTTTTCGCTTTATACTACGCGTGTATTATTGGCTACGCTGGGAGTGAATGATTTTGGCATTTTTAACCTTGTGGGCGGCGCTATAGCAATGCTGACTTTTTTGAATACGGCTATGACAGCGGCCACGCAGCGTTTTATTTCTTATGCAGAAGGTGCGGGAGATAAAGAGAGGCAGAAAAGCATTTTTAATGTCAGTGTTGTATTACATCTTCTGATTGCAGTAATTATTGCTATTATACTGGAAGTAGTTGGTTATTTTCTTTTTGATGGTGTTTTTAAAATTCCTGTAGACCGGATATACGGTGCTAAAATTGTGTATCAATTCATGATTGTTAGCACCGTATTTACCATTATATCAGTACCGTATGATGCTGTTATTAACGCACACGAGAACATGCTTTTGTATGCGATATTGGGGGTTATTGAATCTGTATTAAAACTGGTTATAGCAGTTTACCTGATACATACCTCTTATGACAGATTGATTGCGTATGGGTTATTAACTGCATTACTTTCTATTGTTCTATTGTTAATACGTAGATTTTACTGCAGGGCTAAGTATAAAGAATGTGAAATCAACTTAAAGAGGTACTATAAAAAATCTACGTTTAAAGAACTAAGCAATTTTGCCGGATGGTCTTTTTTAGGAACGTCTACCAGTATGCTCACTAATTACGGGCAAGGGGTGGTAATGAACTCCTTTTTTGGCCCTATAGTCAACACTGCCCAGGGCATAGCTAACCAGGTAAGCGGGCAGCTGGGGGTATTTGCTGGTACTATGCAGAAAGCTTTAAACCCGGTAATTGGAAAAAGCGAAGGTGCGGGAGATCGTACTTTAATGTTGCGGGCTTCTACCATGGGTAGTAAAGTGTCTTTTTTTCTGCTGATGCTTTTTTTTATTCCTGTTCTGATTGACATACCCTATATATTTGGCGTATGGTTGAAGAAGGTGCCGGAATATGTAGTTGTTTTTTGCAGATTATTGCTGATCAGAAATCTTGTGGAGCAGTTGTTTACCACCTTGTCTGTAGCTATTGCAGCAGTGGGAAATATCAAAAAATATCAGATCTATCGTTCGCTTGTTAATATTATTCCTTTAATTCTTTCTTACTTTCTATTTTCCTTACATTATCCTGCTTACACCATTTATCTGGTTTTTCTTGGGTATTCCTTAATGAATGGAGTGGTGCTTTTATATTTTGCAAAAAAAGTTTGCGGGCTTTCTATCAGCGACTATATGAAAAATGTGGTAGGACGTTGCGTGTTGCTTTTTTTACTTATCCTTTCGTTAGCGTCTATACCGGTTTTTGTGATGGATGAAGGGTTTAAACGTTTAATTTTTATACTGTTTTTAAATACAGTTTTTTTCTTTATAGGCACATGGTTTATAGGATTTTCCGGTGAAGAGAGAAAACCGGTTTATAACCTGATCAGTAATCTGATGATTAAATTAAAGCTTAAACGAAAGTTGGCTTAGATGATATTAGTGTATGTGCGGGCATGCATTTTAGAACTAAGCTTCTGACTATTCAACCTTAAATATGGGAAAAATACTTTCACCAGGAATATCCAGGTCAACCACCTCGCAATTAAAAGGTATTGCCTGTATAATGATAGCCATACATCATTATGTGCATTTTGCATCGAATAGCCATAATATTGTAACATACATTATCTCCGCTCACTTCGGGTATCTGTTTGTTTCTCTTTTCTTTTTATTATCGGCTTATGGTTTAACAGAAGCGGAAAGTGCCAAAAGGCAAAGCTTCGGTCTGTTTCTTAAGAAACGCTTATTTAAAATATGTCAGCCGTTTATAATAATGAATATTATTGCATTGGCTATATATGGTCTTGTAGGTTATAGAACCTTTTCAGCCAAAGATGTTTTTTTATACACTTTTGGAATAAAACTTATTGATCCGGTATGTTGGTACATACTTGTGTCGCTGATGCTTTATATTTTCTTCTGGATCTCATTTCAATTTAAGCGCAACTGTTACAGAGTTGCTGTGCTGCTACTGCTTTCAGTATTGTATATGCTTGCTGGTCATTTTTACTTTCATTTGCCAGAGAATATATATATGAGTGTACTCTCTTTCCCTTTGGGTATGAGTCTTTCCTTGTATAAGGAACAGATATGGCAGTGGATAAGGAATCGTTATTTTCTCGTATACAATGCAGTATATGTATTCGCTATTTTAGCGGTAGCATTTGGTTTTCATAAGCTTGGCATAAACATGTTCCAGACTATTTGTATGTCGTTCATTTTAGTGCCTACGTATCTCTTTATTTCATACAAAGATGTTCTGAAGTTAAAAGTCCTTGATTTTTTTGGAAATATATCTTACGAGATATATCTGGTACACATGAAAGTGCTTGTGTTAATGCGTCTTTTTATCAGCGGTTATACAAACCTGGCCTCGTTTATGCTTTTGGTGTTAGTTTTTGCTTATCTGTTCAGTTTATTTTTATCCTTCATCAATAAAAGGAAAACAAATAAAGTTATCTTAACCAATTAACTCATGCGAGATTGTCCTGTTTTCATAAGCTCTTCAGACGCATATTCGGATCTTTGGCCCATGTTTTTTGCACTTTTTAAAAAGTACTGGCCTGCATATGATGGAACGATATACCTGAATACCGAAACAAAGCTGTTCTCATACGAAGGATTGGACATCAGGTGTACTATGGTGGGAAAACTCAGGAATTTTGGAGAAACTTTCCGGGCCGGACTTGATAAGATAGACTCTCCCCATGTGTTGTTGATTATGATCGACTATTTCTTCATGGGTGAGGTAAATGAGAATGAATTAAGAGGTTATTTTGAGTACTTTAAGGAAAAGAATCTGGATTCGCTATGTTTAAGAAAAAATCCATATACAACTATACAAAAGCTTGATTATAAAGATTTGAATCTGGTTATTCCACCATCCAGAGACATGTTTTCTTTTCAGATTGCTTTTTGGAAAAGGGAAATGCTTTACGAAATGGTGTTACCTCATGAAACGCCATGGTTATCTGAATGGTTTGGTACACTGCGTGGAAATGTAATTAAACTTAAGCTGGCTTATACTGCTAATAACAACACTGCTATCAGCTACCTTTCGGAGGGTGCCCTGCATAAGGGGAAGTGGGTGGAACCAATGGTTAAGTTTTTGAATGAGATATCTTATGAAGTAGATTTTTCTAAAAGAGGCTTTTTTGAGGATAAACCCCTGGCATTTCGGGAAAGGCTTAAGCGCAGAATTAATACACTTATACCAAGGTCATTATCCAGCCTGGATTTGTTAAGAAGGAAAATTTATAAGAAATGACAGTATCTGAACTGGTGGGGAAAATCAGGCTGCGTATCTGGTATAAAATAATACAAAAAACAGTAAATACAGGTACATATCCTAAACTGTATAAATCATACTGGCATTGGCTGTTGAATAGGAAGAGTACTACTACCGATAATCAGATGAGGTATTATACCGCTATTCCCAACAAGGGGGCGGGCATTGGCCACCAAATGGCCAATTGGATAGCAGGTTACTGGTATGCGAGGCAGTTTGGGCTTAGGTTTGCCCATGAGCCTTTTTCCAAAGAAAGCTGGGAAACGTTTTTAGGTTTTGGAGAAGGTGAGGAAAAAGTGGAGACGCTGGTCAAAAATGGCTATAAAAAAGTAAAACTACCTTTGTTCAGGGAATCCAGGCCTCATGAGTTTGCGTTGAATAAAAACATCATAGACTCCTATAAAGGAAAGAAGGTTGTATTTATCGCGGAACAAGACCAGTTTTACAGAGATCAATACGGTGTGGTTGAGGACCTCAGAAGAAAGTTTTTTGCTGCACAGGAGAGAAGTAATGACCAGTTCATTTACTCAAGGCAACACCTGAATGTAGCTATACATGTGCGGCGTGGTGATATTTTACCAGGACAGCAAAACCAGAACCCCAACCTGGTAATGCGTTGGCAGGATAATTCTTATTTTGAAAAAGTGCTGACAAGGGTATTGGCTGTGATACCAACAACCAGGCCTGTTGCTATTTACCTTTTTTCTCAGGGAAACCGGGAGGATTTCAGCGAGTTTGAGAAATTTGAGAACATTCATTTTTGCCTTGATATGGGGCCGAAGGAAAGCTTCCTGCATATGGTATTTGCCGACATTCTGATAACAAGTAAAAGTTCATTTTCTTATAAACCTGCTTTAATATCTAAAGGGATTAAGGTATGCCCCGAAAACTTCTGGCATAAATATCCTAAAAGCGCTGATTATATTCTGGCCGGAGATAATGCACTGTTTAATGAAGAACATTTAACTGATCAATTGCATCAAATCAATGAATAAATTATATAATACTTACTGTAAGCTGGTTGGTGCTGATAACTTATTCGGTAATTCTAAAGAAAATGCACAGTTTACTGAAGATCCTGCATCTTCTTTGATCAAAGAAGCGATTACGTCCGGAAAGCCGCTTATGATTGCGCGTTTAGGTGCAACGGAGTTAAATGCTATCCTGAATTATCACTTTGTTAACACCAGCCTTATTAATAACATTGGAAACATATTCAGAGGCATTCCATATTTTATGACCTACAAAAAAGGGGTTATGGAAAATATGAATGTGCTTTCCGGCTTTTTTCCTTCTACAAAAGAGAACCTCGATCGTTTTGCTAAGATGTCTCTGGAAGATATGGGGCAAATAGATATATTAGGTTCCTGGTTGAAGCAGGAACGATTTCTGTTTCCATTTATGAGCCAGGATCACGCGAGAATACGGTTATGGGATTTAACTCCTTTTAAGCATGAAAATCCCTGGACGGAGGCGCTTGCCGGTAAAAAGGTATTGATAGTGCATCCATTTGAGGACACTATTATTTCGCAGTATAAGAAAAGAGAATTTTTATTTAAAGATCCCAGAGTGCTGCCTGCGTTTGAATTAAAGACTGTTAAGGCAGTTCAATCTGCAGGTGACCATGACAGTGGGTTTAAAAGCTGGTTTGAAGCACTGGATTATATGACTGATCAGATCAGCGCGAAGGATTTTGATATTGCATTGCTGGGATGTGGTGCTTATGGACTGCCTCTGGCTGCCAGGATAAAGAGGATGGGAAAGCAGGCTATTCATATAGGAGGAGCACTACAGTCATTATTTGGTATTAAAGGAGCCCGCTGGGAGCGCCCGCCTTATAATTTTCATGAGCTATACTATAATGAATGTTGGGTAAGGCCTAATGACGCTGATAAACCAGCAGGTGCGCAGAAGATTGAAGGTGCGTGCTATTGGTAGGATATTTCAATCTTAGTACAATCTAATAATTAAACTATGTTGATTAGAAAAATATTGCAGAAGGTTGGAGAAAAGAATGATGTGATATGGAATTTATTGACATTAGATCAGCTGAAATTTAAATTCAACGCTTTAAAAAAGGGTGTTGAGGAAAATAAAAAAAGCAAGTCTAACTTATTTAGTGTCAGACGTAACATCCACCGTTTAGAAAAGGCCTTATCTTATCCCGTTGCAAAGGCAACCTTTGCAGAAGACTACATTCTCGAAACTGTTAATAAATTTAAACACGGTATAGAAACCAGCATTTTTGATGCAGAAACGGTTAGCTGGGGTACATCGGTCTTGTCTTTATACTTTAAAAATGTAACTTCAACACCGGCAGTTGAACAAGCCAGAAAAGTATTTTTGGGTACGGTTGCTATGGAAGAAACACCTGCAAATGTTCCGTATTTAAGTTCTACCAGACCTATTCATAACATACAATATGACGAGTTATTGAAATTGTCTGTGAGGAGAAGAAGTGTACGCTATTTTGAAGATAGGAAGGTGGATGTAGCCACTGTTCAAAAAGCTTATGAGATTGCAAAATATTCTCCCAGCGCCTGCAACAGGCAGTCGTTTCAGTTTTTATATTTTGATGACGCCGAAACGGTAAAGAAATTGTCTAAAGTACCGGGAGGTGTAGCGGGTTATACATTGCCTTCTGTTATTGTTGTAGTTGGCAGGTATGACGGATATAATGATATACGGGATATAAATGCTCCTGTAATTGACGCCAGTTTGACTTCCATGAGTTTTTTATATGCTGCTGAAACACTGGGGTTAGGTACTGTATGTATTAACTGGCCTAATCTGATAGATAGGGAAGAGAGCATAAGGAAGATAATAGATTTAAAGCCCTATGAGTTTGTGATTATGTTAATTGGCATTGGTTATCCGTTAGATAACGGCAAGGTTCCGTATTCAGCAAAAAGGCCTTCAGAAAATGTTTTCCTTATAAACGACAGGATAAAATAGCAAATAGCAGTTATGAATATATTGATTACCGGCGCCAATTTTAACAATAAAGGAGCGCAGTTAATGTTGGTGAGTTTAGTATCAGTTATTAAAAATAAGCTTCCTAATGCGAAAATCTTTGTAAGCCCTCTTTTGGGTAATAGAGAACAATTGAAAGAAATGGGAGTTGGTGTTTTAGATTATCCATTGTTTCATTATGGTAATTTACGATATTTTAAACTGGCGCTCAATGCTCCTTTTTTAGTAAGATTAATAATGAAGCTGAAAGGAATTAACACTTCAGGCGAGTTACCTTTAAAAAAGGTGGATGCTGTGTTCGATATCTCTGGATTTGCTTTTGGCGATAAATGGGGGGCTAACCCGGTTAACGATTTGCAGATGCTGGTTGCCAAAATGAAAAAGCAAGGTGCTAAATTTTTCCTTTTACCTCAGGCGTTTGGTCCGTTTACCAAAGAGGGAATGAAAGAAAATATCAGCAAGGTTGTTGATGAAGTGGACTTGCTGGTAACAAGAGATCAGCAGTCTTATGAGTATGTTACATCTTCTTTGCCGGTACCTAAGCCTAATGTATTAAGGTACCCGGATATTACATTATCTTATAAGAAGTCCATCCCTGTTGAGGATGAAATTTTTTCCAAACCATTCAGTATTATAGTGCCTAACGAAAGGATGTTAGACAAAGCATCCATTGGATGGCAAAAGAATTATTATGAAGTGGTTGGCAAAATGATAACAACTATTCTTGCCAACAGTACTTTGAATGTGGTGATGTTAATACATGCCGGTGGTAACAGCAAGGATGGTGAGGTTGGTATGAATATTAAAAATTCTCTGCCTTCAGAATATGCCAATCGAGTGTTTTATTATGTAGAGGAAGATCCTACCAGACTTAAATCTTTAATTGCCAAATCTCAGTTTCTGATTGGATCCCGGTTCCATGCATTGGCTTCGGCTTTATCTTCCAACATTCCTTCTATCGGTACCTCATGGTTGCATAAATATGAGATGCTGTTTAATGAGTATGGATGTAGCGACTACAGTTTTAAAGATCCTGAAGAGGCCATATATGCCAGAACACTTGAACTGGTGGATGAGAAAAACAGAGAGCAGATTATTGCAACGCTTAAAGCAAAGAATAGCGAGATCGGCCAATTGCACGAGCAAATGTGGAACACAATTATATCCAGACTTTAGCAGTTAAAGGGCTTCATTTATTATGAGAATAGGTATAGCTGCTCCGATTGAAATGGCGTCTTTAAAAGCACATTTTCCGGGCATTAAGGCAAACGAAGAAACGTTGGGGCTTGGTGGAACAGCAGTAAACGTATTGATAGATGGCTTTTTGAAAGCAGGGCACCAGGTAACTGTGTTTACACTTGATGAAAACATTCATGAGAAATATGTAGTAGAAGGACAGAATATAAAAGTGATATTCGGTCATTTCAGGCGCTCTTCAACAGGTAAGTTGTTTGATTTTTGCGCTAAGGAATTCAGGCAGATTCAAAGATTTATCAATGAGGAGCGGCATAACCTTGATATTGTGAATGCTCACTGGTCTTACGAGTTTGCTATCGGAACAATTTTGAGCAGACTTCCTCATCTTATCACATTCCGTGATAATTCCCCCACTATTTTAAAGCTCACCAAACATCCCTACCGGTTTATACGGATGTTGATGGATTTTTGGGTAAGAAAAAAGGGGATGGCTTTTAGCTTTAATTCTGAATATCTGAAATCGTTAATCAGGCTTAATGGAAGAGCAATTCCTAACCCTGTTGGCGTTGCCGTTGCGGGTGAGGGACGTATATACCCGGAGGAAGGACATACGTTTAAGATTTGTTTCGTAGCCAATGGCTGGGATTACCGAAAAAACCCGGAAGCTGCAATTGCAGCTTTTGCTCTTTTGCGGAAGAACGTGCCCGATACAGAATTGCATTTAATTGGGCATGGTTTTGAAGAAGGAAGCAAAGGCTACGTGAAAATGGAGGGTAAAAACAGGAATGGTAATGTGTTTTACCATGGTAGCATGCCGCATACAAAGTTGATGCAGCTAATGGAGGGTTTTGATGTGATGGTGCATACGGCCAGAGAGGAAAGTTTTGGCAACAACCTGGTTGAAGCAATGGCAAAAGGGTTGCCTGTTGTGGCGGGGGAGAAGTCAGGCGCTGTTCCATGGATTCTGAATTACGGAGAAGCAGGCAGCCTTGTGGATATAGAAGACGCTTCAGCAATTGCTGGTGCACTGGAAGGAATTATTACAGATAAGAGTTGTTACGAACGCCTGAGCAGAAAGGGAATTGACAATGTTAGCGAAAGATTTTCTCAGGCAAGTGTTTGTAACACCTACATTGAAGAATTTGAAAAGGTAATTGCAGATGCGCGTACTACACGTTTTTAATGAAATTAACTTTTCGGGAGCAGAGGTAATGTATGCTAATGCCGCTCCTCTTTTTCAGGAAAAAGGAATTGAGCTTATTGCATTAAGTACGGGAAAGGAATTTGGGAATTTTACCCAGCAGTTTGAAACCGTGCACATTAAAATGCATCATAAACCCTTGCTGGAGTCTGATAAAAATCCGCTGTTTCTTTTTAAGTACTTCAGAAGTATCATAAAATTTATCAGAGAGGAAAATATTGCAGTTATTCATATTCATCGATCTTCTTTTTTCTGGTTGTTTTCTCTATGTGGATTTATTACCGGCAGAAAGACGATAAGAACGTTGCATAATGTATTTAAAAACAGGCGTATTACCTGGATTAAAGCTTATTGGGAACGACTTACAGCGAGGACACTTTTAAGGGTTACTTTTCAGTCAATAGGTAAGAGCGTTTACCTAAATGAGTTGCAATATTACAAGAACAAGTCCGTTATTGTGAATAACTGGTTTGATAAAACAAGATTTTATCCGGCAGTAAATGAAGCTGAAAAGGCTTCTGTACGAAAAATACTCAATATACCGGCAGACGTGTTCGTAGTTTCTACAGCCGGCCGTTGTACTGAAATAAAAGGGCATAAGGATATCATTCAGGCGTTAGCTATTATAAATAAACAGTTTCCATGTGTTTTTCTGCACCTGGGGAGCGGCGCGTTAGAGAAGGAAGAGCAGGAACTTGCAAAGGAACTGGGATTAGATGGTGTTATTCGTTTTCTGGGAAATGTTACCAATGTGCGTGATTTTATTATAGCATCAGACGCATTTGTTATGTCATCAAAATTTGAAGGGCTAAGTATTGCTTCTATAGAAGCAATGGCGTGTCGTATTCCAGGCATTTTTTACGATTCACCGGGTTTAAGAGATCTGATTAATTCGGATGATAACGGCTTTTTAGTGGCTCATGGAGCCCGCGCTCTGGCGGATGCTATTTTGTTATTTTGCAATGACAGGAACCTTTGTGAAGTGAAGGGACAAAGCGCAGTTACGTTTGTGAATGAGCATTTCTCCATTGAGAATGGCGTAAAGGGGATTCTTAACTTATACGGGAAGACAGTTTAATGATCGAAAGAGATAATAAGCTTATTTTTCACTCTTTTGCTTTTCTGATTTCATCAGATGCTATTGAATATTTGTCTGGATCGAGCCGGCTGGGTTTCAATTCCACCTATATATGTGCCATTCTGAAACTGGCGTCTGTCTGGAATATCCTTAAAATAATATCGAACAGCAACTGGAAGAAGGAAATACCCGCGGCTTCAAACCAGATTTTTTCTCTGATGCTATTATGGAATCTGATTACTTTTTTCCGGGGTGCTTTTTTTGCCAGAGATTATTGGGATTGGAAATATCTGATGATGACGGCTTCCTTTTCTTTTCTGATTCCATATGCTCTGATATTGGGAATCAGATTTTACAGTTGTGTTCAGCTATTCCGTTTTATTATAAAAAAGCTTTATTGGTTTGGTTTTGTGCTTGTGCCGCTTTCTACTGTAACCTTTGGAGTTGCTTTATACGCACGGATGATGTTTTCTGTAAGCCTGTTTTTGATGTTCAGTGTTTATATGAAGCGAAAGTGGTTTTATGTTGTTGGCGCAGTAGGGCTTTTGTCAATTTTGTCTGGGTACGATTTACGGGCCAACATTATGAGGGTTTTTATTTCTTTTATTTTAATTGGTGTTTATTATTTTAAAAATTTTATAGGAAAAGCTATTCTGAGATTTATTTGCCTTGTCTTTTTTGTTGTTCCTCTTGTTTTCCTTGCACTGGGATTTACCGGGCAGTTTAATATATTTAAACTGATGGGCGATGATGAGCAGGTTGCTAACTTATCAGAGAATGAAGCCAATCTTACAGCAGACACCCGAACCCTGTTGTATGAAGAAGTATACCGTTCAATGGACAAGCACCAATCTTTGATATGGGGAGAGGGAGCAGCCAGCAAATATGAGTCCAGTACTTTTGATTATCTGAATGATGGCAGAGGTAGATATGGAGCCGAAGTTGGATTTTTGAACACGTTATTATCCTCGGGAATAGTAGGCGTTGGTTTATATTTTATGGTTCTTTTTGTTGCCTGTTACTACGGTATAAACCATTCAAAAAACTTTCTCTGTAAAATGCTTTCTGTTTTTCTGGCTGGCCGATGGGTAGTTTTCTTTGCTGAGGATATCACTAAATATGATATGAACTACTATTTTTTGTGGCTGGCTGTTGGTCTTTGTTTTTCGAACAGATTCAGAAAGATATCAGACAGGGAAATACGGGCTTTCTTTTTACTGATAGTAAAAAATATCAGTTTGAAAAAAGCAGAATATATAGCTTATTTAAGACTGGGCCGTTGAGATAACCCTTTTGTAAAAGGAATGAATAACGTTATTAAGTAGAGATTAATGGTAAAAATTGCTGTGTTGCTAACTTGTTTTAACCGTAGGGATAAAACATTGCAATGTTTAGGAAATCTTTATGGGCAGGAAAGGCGCGGTATCCTATTTGAGCTTGATGTTTTTCTGGTAGATGATGCTTCCACAGATGGCACATCCCAGGCTGTATCGGAGCGGTTTCCTGAAGTTAATATCATTAAGGGAAATGGGAAGCTGTATTGGAACCGTGGTATGTACACTGCCTGGAAGAATGCTGCATCTGATATATACGACTACTATTTATGGCTGAATGACGATACAGATTTGCTACCAGGGGCCATAACCGAAATGTTGCAATGTGATATGGCTGATTCAGTACCTGCAATTGTGTGTGGTGCTATTTGTTCCGCCAATACAAAAATGTTTAGTTATGGTGGGGTTTCCAAAGATGGAAGGGCTGTTGTGCCGGATGGTACCGTTCAGCATTGTTATATTATAAACGGAAATTGTGTTCTTGTGAGTAAAGCTGCTTTTCAATTAGCAGGTAATATAGATCCTGTGTTTCCTCATGCTATAGGCGATCATGATTATGGCTTGAGGTTGCTGAAAGCAGGAGGTAAGATTATTACTACCAGAAAGTTTATTGGCTATTGTGAACGCAATGCAAAATTGCCTAAATGGTGCTACAGTGAAACACCTTTAAAAGAGCGGGTAAAGGCGTTATATTCTCCGCTGGGGAATAGTCATCCGAAGTATTATTTTATTTATGAAAGAAGGCATTTTGGATTGTTTCTGGCTGTAAAACATTATTTGTCCATTCACTTAAGAGTTTTAATACCTTCTTTATGGAAATAACACATCCGTTTGTTTTTCAGGTCGATTCTGAAATTGTTATGGAGCACTATAACAATCAATTAAACTATCTGATTGAGTATAATAAAAACGTGCCTAAAGAGTATTGCGTTGTTTATTTCAGTAGTAATGATTTATACTATCCTAATAATGAGATTGCCTTTTCTGAAAGTATTTTGAAGAAAAACAGATTCGAATGGTATGGAAACAGAATTGCCATTGGGCATAAGCACATTTTTCTGAGAGACATAAGAAAGCAATGGTATCTTACCGGTATCAATAGTCAGATTAATTCGTTTGGAAAGCTGATAGATTTTTTAAAAGAAGAAACAAAAGGCTATAAAGTTATTACACTGGGAAGCTCGGCAGGAGGCTTTGCTTCCATTATCACCGGGCAGGGAATTAATGCAGAGAAGATATGTTCATTTAACGGTCAGTTTGAGATATTGTCTTTGCTGAAAAAATCGAAGCCGGAAGTAGACCCTATTCTTTTCAGAAATCAAAAGAACAGTGAAATGCTCCCTTACTATGATACACTTAATTTCATTACTTCCCCTTCCTCCATATTTTATTTCCAATCATGTAAAAGCCAGTGGGATATAGAACAGGCTGAATATGCTACATCTGTTAAACTGAACAAAATAGCTTTTCGCACCACTAATCATGGAGTTCCGTTTCTGAAATCGAATTTACCGCACGTTATTAATCTTAACAGAGAACAGCTGCTAAAACTGGCGGGAAAAACTTTTCATCCCCTTTTCTTTTCACTGAAGACAGTGGGCGTAATTGAAACGGTGAAAGGCGTAAGCTCCATTATTCAATTTGGATTAAACAAGATATATATCAGAACCATTCAAAAGTGGAAGTCTAAATAATATGCAAAAAGTATTGCTTTCGGCATTTGCCTGTGATCCTTCTAAAGGGTCTGAACCAGGCAACGGGTGGAATTGGTCATCCGGGCTTGCAAAAAGAGGGTTTGAAGTCCATTGTTTAACGAGGGTTACAGGAAAGACAGCCATAGAAGAGCGTAACTCTGGTAGAGAAGGACGATTGTTTTTTCATTATGTAATGCTGCCTTTGGGAATGGAGAAACTATACGGAAAAGGTGCTGTTGGCATGTATCTCTACTACTTATTATGGCAATGGGCTGCCTACCGTAAAGCGCAAACCCTTAAAAAAGCACATGCCTTTAAAGTGGCGCATCATGTAACGTGGGGAAGCCTTCAGATGGGGTCTTTTCTTTACCGTTTGGGTATTCCATTTATTTTTGGCCCTTCAGGTGGAGGACAAAAAGCGCCTGTTACTTTTAAAAAATATTTTTTAAATTATTGGGGCAGTGAGGAAAAGCGGGAGAAGGTTTCTGACCTGATGGTAAAATATAATCCAGGCTTTAAAGGAATGTTGAAGAAGGCGCATACTGTGCTGGTATCTAATGAAGAGACACTTGAAATGGCCAGAGCTTACGGGGGCAACAAAGTTGAGCAAACACTGGACGCGGCATTACCTGACGACTTTTTTCCGGATATTTTTGTACCTAAGAAAACCGAAGCCGGTTTGTTGAAGCTATTATGGGTAGGAAGATTTATGCCAAGAAAAGGGCTTTTGCTTTTATTAGATGTTATGAAAGAATTAAAGCATATGCCTGGTATAACTTTAACTGTAGTTGGAGATGGAGAAATGAAGGACGCTTTTTTGCAGAAGCAGGATGAATATGGATTGAGTAACACTGTTGATTGGAAAGGAAAAGTGCCGTTTGATGTTGTAAGAGAATATTACGCATCGCACGACGCTTTCTTTTTCACCTCTTTAAGAGATTCATGTCCTGCTCAACTTATTGAGGCAATGGCTTTTGGCCTTCCGGTAATTACGTTGAATTTACATGGACAGGCACTTATTGTGAATGATGAAAACGGGATAAAGTGTTCTTGCGAAACACCGGAAGAGGCGATAAAAGAGTTAAAAGCTGCTATTCTTAGTTTGTATAATAATTCTGAGCGGGTTCAAACGATGAGCACCGCTGCCCACAACTTTGCGCGCCAGCAAAACTGGAATAAAAAAATAGATCATATTATTCAACATTACTATCCTGTATAGAAGGTTAGGCAATCTTTTTTCAATCATAATACTTTTTGATGCAACCTGCAGAATCGGGTAATAAAAAACTGCTACTGGTTTCTTTTCCTGTGGATTTAGGAAACAGAACTTATGAAGCGAATCTTCATCAGTTATTCAGGAACGAGATGGATTTTTTTCGTTTTGCTGCGCAGCATGTTAATGAATTGGATAAGGGCGTGAATTATAAAAGAAGTATCAGGGATCGGTTACTTTCTATTGCTGCGCTGAGAAAAAAATTAAGGTATTATCGGGGGGGCGGTCATCGTGTGCTTTTTCATGGTTTAAGCCCTGCTTTCTTGTCTTTTGGGGCATGGAAGCTTGCTAATACAGCTATTCTTATGGATTGGACGCGCTGTCTGTATCCTTCAGTTCAGGGAAAAGAAGTAAAAAAGAACTGGTTGTTTTATCTGCATAAAAAAGTATTAAACTCTTGCCCGAGAATACTTTGCATGACGGAAGCTGTGAGAAAGAATCTGATTGAATATTACGGGGTAGAAGAGAGTAAGCTTTTTAAAGTGCCTGCCCCTTTTTACATTGATAATATACAAATGGCTCCCCGCGCTACTCCTGACAGGCCAAGGGTACTATTTGTAGGTGGAGATCTTAAAAGAAAAGGTGGAGATCTGCTTGTTAATAATTGGGTAAGCCATCTTAAAGGAAAGTGTGAGTTAAGTATGTTAACAAACGACCCCTCTGCTAATGTAGAAGGGATTAACTTTTTACCCGGAATCCGGTATGGTACCGATGCACACCGGAAAGTTTTTGAGGAACACGATATTCTTATACTTCCTACCAAAATGGATTCTTATCCTCAGGCCATAGGAGAGGCGGCAGCAGCAGGAATGGCGGTTATTACTACCAGGTTTGCACTTGGAGCCACGGAAGTGGTAATGAATGGTGTTTCAGGATATGTTGAACAATCTCCGGAAGCATGTCTGGAAAGGCTTGTTACACTTATTCAGGATGTTGCTTTAATAGATGGGTTTAAGAGTGCCGGATATCAGCATATGCAAACGCAGTTTTCTGCTGCTGCTATAAAAAAATCTTATCTGGATATTCTTGTCCGATAGGGGAGCATTAACTTATTTACTTTATTAAACTTTGTTTTATAATGCAAACTGCCCCTATATTATTATTTACTTATAAGCGGCTGGACACTTTAAGGAATACTGTTGAAGCGTTAAAGAAAAACAAGCTTGCTGAGGAAAGTGAATTATTTATATTTTCAGATGCGGCCAGGTCTGAAAAAGATGCGTCTATAGTAAATGAAGTAAGGAGATATATTCATTCTATCTCCGGGTTTAAAAAAATTCATATTACAGCTGCTGAAAAGAATAAAGGTCTGGCACCTTCTATTATTGAAGGGGTATCTCAGGTATTAGAAAGTTTTGATAGTGTAATTGTGCTGGAAGACGATTTGCTTACTACGCCTAACTTTCTTTTTTTCATGAATCAATGTCTGATAAAGTATGCTCAGGAACCTGATGCTTTTTCAATTTCCGGCTATTCTTTTAATTTAGGTAGCAGTGGAGACGGAAACGATGCATATTTTATTAACCGGGGATGGTCGTGGGGATGGGCAACATGGAAAGACAGGTGGAATAAAGTTGATTGGGAAGTGAAGGATTATCAGGCATTCAAACTGGACACTAAAGCACAAAAGGAATTCGCCAAAGGCGGATCAGATTTAAATGCCATGCTGGACAAACAAATGTCAGGCAACCTGGATTCCTGGGCTATACGTTGGTTTTATCATCAGTTCAGAACAAAAGGACTTACCATTTATCCGGTATTGTCAAAGGTATATAATGACGGCTTCGATCAGTTTGCTACACATACCAGCGGGTCCGGGCGCAGGTATCTGCCAGCTTTGGATAAAGAAGGGAGCATGAACTTTTCCTTGCCCGCCAGGGTTGAAATTGATTCTTATTATCAGCGTAGTTTCAATAAAAAGATGGGGATTACAGCAAGAATAATCTCAAAACTGGAAACGATCATTCAAAAGATGCTTAGTAAATGATAGCGGGAATAATCAAACAACTGAGAGATTTTTATCTGGTAAAAATCAGATGGCGTAGATACTCTATTGATAAAGGATTTCATGCCGGAGCAAGGGTTAGAATATGGGCCCGGAGTCAGGTAACTATTGGGAAAAATTTTTATATAGGAAGGGGATCGCAGATTGAGAGTGATGTGATTATTGGTGATAATGGATTATGGGGTAATAACGTTGCACTGGTTGGTAAGTTTGATCATCATTATCAACAGATTGGCGTACCTGTAAGGCAGGCCATGCAAATAAGGGATAAGGACTATAACTGGAAAGGTCTTAACTTGATTACTGTAATAGAAGATGATGTCTGGATAGGATATGGCAGTGTTATATTAAGTGGAGTTAAGATAGGGGAGGGGAGTATTATTGGTGCAGGATCTTTGGTTACCAAAGATGTGGAACCTTATTGCATTTATGGGGGGGTACCGGCAAAAAAAATTGGTGAACGATTTGGTAACAGAGACGATTTGCAGAAACATCTTACAATAATTAATTCGAAATATCTTGCGGGATAATTCACCTCTTTTAGTAGATAAAATCCTGCACCAGGCTGCAGGATTTTTTATTTAAATTTGCTTTTCTAATATCCAATACCTGGAAATAATCTAACCCTTTATGCGGAGGCAAAAGCACCTAAGCTTAAAAATTAGTTTGGGCCCATATAGTGCATTTATTGATCGTATTATCGAACTGGCAGAAGTGCGCCAGTCGAGTTACGTTTGCGTGGCTAATGTACATATGCTGATAGAAGCCAAAAATGACAAATCTTTCAGGAAGGCCTTGATTGCAGCGGACGTTGTAACACCTGACGGAATGCCCCTGGCAAAAGCACTCAAGTTGCTATATGGCATTGATCAGGATAGGGTTGCGGGTATGGACTTACTGCCTGATTTACTTGCAAAAGCTGAGAAAGAAGCTTTATCCGTATTTTTCTATGGCGGCTCTCAGGCTATGCTTGATAAAGCAGTAAAATATACTGAGGAACGGTATCCTCAATTAAATCTTGCGGGAGCATATTCACCACCTTTCAGACCGCTCAGTGAAGAGGAAATGAAGGAAGTTGCCCATGTAATTACTACATCCGGTGCTCAGATTGTATTTGTTGTGCTGGGGTGTCCTAAACAGGAAAAGTGGATGTATCAGATGAAAGGGAAGATTCCTGCGGTAATGATTGGCATAGGAGGAGCACTTCCTGTATTGATCGGCGATCAGAAAAGAGCACCGCAATGGATGCAGAAATATAGCCTGGAGTGGTCTTACAGGTTGATGCAGGAGCCAAGGAGATTGTTTAAGCGATATCTGGTAACTAATTCCAGTTATCTGGTGCTTTTGTTTGGACAAAAGGTTAAGTTAATGTTTTTGAAGAAAAAAGGTTAAAATTTTCGAAAATTCCTTATCTTTAGCACGGCTTTTGGTATTTCCCCCATGAAGAGATATTGCTTCTGCCATTTGAAAGCTATATATGTTTAATATCCATTTAAAACCAGTATCTCATGGGAACCCGTTTCCAGTACCTTTTGCGTACAACCCTACTCATCAGTGATTTTATCATTGTAAATGGTACATGGCTTATTTCTTATTTCATACTCCAGAAAATTAATTATGGGCTGCGTGCCCAATACAACCCCTTAAATCTTCTTTCCTTCAATTTATGTTGGTTACTGGCGGCAGGTTTTCTGGGCTTATATCAGTACAATACTATTCAGAAACTTGAAGTAACATACAGGAAGACCATTAAAACCATCATAGTACATGTTTGTTTTTTCGCTGTATTTCTGATGTATCAGAATCAGGCTGAGTTTTACAAAAGTTTTGTATTAGTGAGCCTGGCATTGATTAGTGTATTTTTTACCGCCAGCCGTTTCTTTTTGACATTTGTTGTTGAATTTATTATTGATAAAGCTCGCCTGCAACAGAAAACTGCCATTATTGGTTATAATGAAATGGGGGTAAAGCTGGCTAAGTATTTTGAAGGAAAGCAGAAAATGTACTCTTTTGAAGGTTTTTTTGATATTGATGGCGAAGGGAGCGGGTATGCTATTAATGAGAGCGGTAGAATTGTAGGAGCAATTGATCAATGTATAGACTTTGCAATTAAAAATGATATAAGAGAGGTATATTCAACATTGCTTCCCGGGCAACATCAAAAGGTTACGGAACTGGTTGAGGTTGCAGAACGTAATTGCATCAGAGTTAAATTTGTAGGTGATTTTCAACCAGGTGCTTATGCAGCACATCACGTTGAATATCTGGATACCCTACCTGTAATAAGTTTACGCGCTGAACCACTGCAGGATGTTAGCAATCGTGTGAAAAAAAGGATTTTTGATTTAGTTATAAGTGCTTTAGTTATTATACTTATTCTTTCCTGGCTGGTTCCGGTACTGGCAATTTTGGTTAAATTGGAATCGAGAGGTGCCGCATTCTTCAGGCAATTAAGATCTGGTAAAAACAATGAGCCTTTTTGGTGCTATAAATTCCGCAGTATGCGGGAAAATAAAGAAGGTGATTTACTTCAGGCGTCCAAGGGGGATAAGCGGATTACCAAAATGGGATCTTTTTTGCGCAAAACCAGCCTGGATGAGTTTCCACAATTCTGGAATGTATTTATTGGTGATATGAGTATTGTAGGGCCACGTCCGCACATGTTAAAACATACTGAACAGTATAGTGCCATTATAAATAAGTACATGGTGCGTCAGTTTCTGAAGCCAGGCATTACAGGTTGGGCACAGGTAAATGGATACAGAGGAGAGACAAAAGATACCGAACTGATGGAGAAAAGGGTAGAATATGATATCTGGTATATGGAAAACTGGTCGTTGATGTTAGATATTAAAATTATATTCATGACTGTAATAAATATATTTAAAGGGGAAGAACAGGCTTATTAATCCTGTTGTTTAACACACATTTGTTACAGATTATCAATTGCAGTTTACCTGACTAAATAATAATTAAAAAGGTGCCTTAGTGTTAAGGCACCTTTTTAATTATTATTCTTAACCGGCTTTCATTCATGCAATGACCTACTGAGAACTAACAGGAACATCCACTTTCTGAAAAGTGTTGCTACCTATAAAAATACGTTGCGGGCTACTGTTAGACACAGCAGCAGGCGAACGATCTTTTAAAAGGATGCCCTGAGAAACATTGCTGATATTATTTTTTTCAATGATGATATCTGCTACATCGCCTGCAATTGATATACTGGCATTATTGTCAAGAGTATTGGATCTGATGACGTGAAACATGGCGCCAGGTGAATCCGCACGCCAGTTTTTGAGTCCAATAGAGTTAAGAGAACCATTGCCCGTTATTCCTAAAGTTGCACTACCTTCCCAACTCATACCCTCGCGAATATGGTTACTTATAAACTGATTGTACCAGCTGGGTTCTATTCTGATTGCCTGCGTATTATTAGAGTTTACAGTATAGGTTTTCATGCTGGAACTGCAGTTCATAGATTGTGTGCGCCACGATTGGTTTTCTGCAACGATGCAATCCATATTAGGTGGATATAATTGAATTGATGTGCCTGCATCGTAAAATTGATTGCCGATAAAAAGAGATTTACCCTGAAATTTTCCGATAGACACAATAGAGTTGCTATCAGGAATGACTTTCCAGGCAGAATCTATACTGATTGTTTTGCCTTTTATCTCCGTTACATTCCTGTATTGCCCAGTTCCACGTCCGCTAAGTATGTACATGGTCAACCCATGATACTCTTCCGTAGCTGCATTAATTTTTTCGTTAGCAGCTTTTTTTAACTCAGCAAATGTTACAACGTCTTTACTGGTATAATCAGCTGCCACCCACGGAGTATCTTTCAAGGTGATAGAAACTGCTCTGGCTGCTTGTACTTTACCAAGATATGCAGTTCCATGCCCATCTGTGGTTAATGCTTCCCTGTCGCCTCCAAAAGTCTGGCGGCTTTCATTATGAGCGAAGTAAATGTTATACGATGCTACTGATGCGCCATGCAGGCTTAAGCCCATACCGCCCGACCATAAAGAATTACCCTGGAAAATATTATCCTCTATAATAACGTGTGATATTCCGTACAGCTGCATAGGCCCCTGACCGTAGTTTAAGGTGTTTTGTGCAATAACCCCTCCATTAGTATGATACAGTTCTATTGCATGTATTGTATGTATTATATCACAGTTTGTTATTGTAGCATTGTTACCACTTAGTTTGATTGCTGCACCTCCTCTCAGGCTACCGGGACTTACCGGACTAACGGAGTTTGCGGCACCTGAATTTTCATGTCTGTAATAAGCATTTGCTCTTATTCTGGTACGCTCTATTCTTACATTATTCAAGCCCAGAATAATATTACTATGGATACCGCTGGTGATAAGGGTGATATCTTCTACTGCAAAATCATTAGTGCCTTTTAGCAGGCATGGTAGTGCCGTTGTTCTTGGCGGCCAATAGAGATTTACCAACCCCATTCCTTCGCCGCGGATAATTATATTAGGCGGAATGGCAATCATGTCACTGATAATATACCGGCCGCGCGGAAAATAAACTATACCACCGCCATTGGCTTGAGCGGCTGCCAGCGCTGCACGCAAGGCAGCTGTTGCCTCCTGTGAGGTGCCGGCATTTTTATCTTGAAATTGTTTAACGTTATAAACAGTACTATTCCACACTGTGGGGGATGTAATTTTAAGGGAGATGTTTTGCGACCAGCTACTGGCGTTAAGGCCATTATTAACATTGATAGTGTAATTTCCTTTGGGGATATCCCGTGGAATTACAACAGAAACCGCGTAGCCGCCTTTATCTTTTGAGCGTGCTGCATTTAGTATGTAATTCTTTCCATTTCCGGTTATTTTAACTTTCGGCTCTTGAGCAAAATAGAGCGCATTTCCGAAAATACGTAGCCAGCCTCCGGGAATGCCTGAAAAGCCACCATTATTTCCCTGGACCCACCAGGCGTCTGCCTGATTGAGGTATACTATGTCTGATGGCGTGAAGGCGCTTGCACCTGGAGCAGGAACGATACGGCATGCAAAGATGTCCATGGGAAAATTGGAGGGGATTGTGAACTTCAAAGAATGAGCACTCAGCTGAGCTACTTTTGCACGGGTCCATGTTGCATTTTTTTTGCCGATGGGCAGTATCTCTACTTCTACTCCCGTTAGAGAGTTCCCTTTATATATCTGAGGCCAGTCTCCTGTAAGCATAACAGTTTCTCCCGGTGCAGCGGGGCTGATTGCTTTAATAATAACCGCTTTTGCTTTTATTGTTTGTGCATGAATCGGGAAGCCTGATAGTATTGTAAATAGGGTAACTACAGCGTATGATACCACTTTATTTGCCGGAGGAACGATGCTAACTCGCATATGCTTTGATTTGATAGATCAATGATATGACATACTATTTGAAAGCAGGTTTAACTTATAAAGAGGGGAATCATAATTTTCTGTATAAGGTTAGCCCGGTTGAGGAAGCATTTAGCCTGAGCAAAAAAATGAGCGAGTAAAGGCGGGTAGGTGTACTATAACATTACAAAATGGGCACCACCGCCGAACGGCTCATGGTGCCCATTTTGTAATGTTATAGGCTTTCCTCCTTACAGGGCTGCTGTAAACTCCTGCAGGCCTGGTAGCTGTAAATCTTTCTCAGACAGTTCAAATTCAGCTGAGGGTATTTGCCAATCTATGGCGATATCGGGGTCATTATAAATAATCCCTCCTTCAGCTGCTTTATTATAGAAATTGTCACACTTATAAAAAAAGGTTGCTGTTTCACTCAGAACAATAAAGCCATGTGCAAAGCCACGCGGAATGAACAGCTGTGTATGATTTTCTTCTGTTAACTCTACAGCTACGTGCTGCCCGAAGGTAGGAGAGCCCTTGCGTACATCAACAGCAATATCAAGTACCTTACCTGTAATTACACGTACCAGTTTTGCCTGTGCAGCTTCACCCTTTTGCAGGTGAAGGCCGCGTAATACTCCACGCGAAGAATAAGATTGATTGTCCTGCACAAAATTAACAACCTGCCCGGTTTGTTCAGCAAACTTTTGCTGGTTGAAGCTTTCGAAAAAATATCCTCTGCTGTCCCGGAAAATAGAGTCGTGTATAATAAAACAACCTTCCAGTTTAGTCTGTTCTGCTTTCATACTTTGTATGTCTGGTATTATCTGCCGTCGTATTGATTTTCGTAGTACTGCTGATAAGCGCCTGAGGTTACGTTTTTCAACCATTCTTCGTTGGTCAGGTACCAGTCGATGGTTTTACCCAATCCCTCTTCAAAGGTTACAGAGGGTTTCCAGCCCAGTTCTTTGTTGATTTTATTGGCGTCAATGGCATAGCGGAGATCATGGCCGGGTCTGTCTGTTACATAGGAGATGAGCTTTTCGCTTGATCCTGCAGTTCTACCCAGTTTTTCATCCATTATTTTACAAAGCAGCTTTACCAGGTCAATATTCTTCCATTCATTAAAGCCGCCCACATTGTAACCTTCGTGGTTTTTTCCGTTGTGAAAAACCGTGTCAATAGCCGTCGCATGGTCAATTACATACAACCAGTCACGCGTATTATCGCCTTTGCCGTATACAGGAAGTGGTTTATTATGGATGATGTTGTTAATAAACAAAGGGATCAGCTTTTCCGGAAAATGGTTAGGGCCATAGTTGTTAGAGCAATTGGTCATTACATAACCCAATCCGTAAGTTTCTCCATAAGCACGAACAAAATGATCTGAGCCTGCTTTGCTGGCTGAGTACGGTGAGTTTGGCGAATATGGGGTTGTTTCTGTAAAAAAACCGGTATCGCCCAGTGTACCAAATACTTCATCTGTAGATACATGATGAAAGCGATGGTTGGCGTAATTGCCTTTCCATTTGTCTTTAGCCAGGTTAAGCAGGTTTACAGTACCTATGATATTGGTATATACAAAATCAAGTGGTGATAATATAGAGCGGTCTACATGTGATTCCGCTGCGAGATGTATTACATCTGTTACCTGATGCTTCTCAAAAACCTCTTGCAGAGCAGTTGCATCCAGTATATTCACTTTTTCAAACCTGTAATTAGGAGCGTTTTCTATATCACGCAGGTTTTCTAAGTTGCCGGCGTAAGTAAGAGCGTCGAGGTTGATAATTGTGTATTCAGGATATTTGGTTACAAACAGACGCACAACGTGTGAGCCTATGAAACCGGCACCACCTGTGATTAAAATGTTTTTGGGCATGAGATTTTGATTAAAAGAATTCTGCCAAATTTAGGGTTTAATTAGATTCACGAAGAGCCAGATTTTTTCCCGTTTTATAGCACCACCAGGTAAATAAGGGGGCTGCCAATACATCAAAGGTATAATGCACATGCTGTACCAATACCAGTGTACCTATAAGTACCGTTGCTGCAAGGGCAATACGGCGGTCGCGTTTTTTTTCAAGGCACAGATATAACAGGAACAAAGTAGCTGTATGGCCGCTGAAAAAAAGGTCTTTGGTTATAAATTTTTTACCGTAGCAGATATTGCTGATAGGATCAGCCAACGGAATAAGGCCTGCGGGCGGATTAAGGGGTACCAACGAGATGGTTACAATACGCAGCAGGCATAATATAAGGTAGCAATACGTAAAAGTGAGGAGCAGCCGGGGTTTTTGTATTACACGCACCACAAACAAAGCGAACATACCCCATAGGATGATGAAAATAGGAATGGATACGTTGACCGGAGTTATGTACTGCAACAGTACATCGTTTACTGTAAAACCGTTTCTTGCCTCAATATGCTGGAAAAAGAAAGGGAATACAGCCAGTACCAGCAAAATAGCTGCTATACCAATTGCAATGCGCTTAACAAAAAGATATTCCTGCAGGGCGTGTTTCCAGCAGGAAGGGGCTAAGGCTATCGTTTGTTTACTTCCGGGGGGCATGGGGTGAAGATCGTATAAAACCGGTATGAATGTTATGCTTAAGTAAATTTTAAGATTTACCTGGGCACGTGCAGCAGGAACTTTTCTTCAAAGCCTTCTTCCGGAAATATGTTTTTTACAGGAGTCATGCGTGGGCGTGCACCGCTTTCTGATATTTCCTGCGCGAGATCGCCACCTTTGAGGCAAATGAGGCCATTTGCCAGTTCCTGTGTACCGCCTTTCTTTACCAGCGGGTTGCTCCATTGCAACAACTCTTTTAAAGGAGCTACTGCACGGGATACAGCAAAGTCGAACTTGCGACCTTTAATTTCTTCGGCGCGGGTATGTTGCACTGTAACATTGGTTAAGCCAACGGCATCGGCTACACCTTGTACCACTTTTAGCTTTTTGGCAATACTATCAACCAGATGAAACTGTACTTCGGGGAAATAGATGGCCAGTGGGATACCAGGAAAGCCACCTCCTGTGCCGATATCTATGATCTGTGTACCTGGCCGGAAGTCGATAACGGCGGCAATGGTTAAAGAGTGCAGTACATGCTTCAGGTACAGGCTTTCAATATCTTTCCGGGAAATGACATTGATCTTTTCATTCCATTCTGAATACAAGCCTTCCAGCGCAGTAAATTGCTCCAGCTGCTTCTCCGTAAACTCACTAAAATATTTCAGCACAACTTCCATGTAAAATCAGAATTCAAAAGTGAAAATTAAAAAAGAGTCTGACAGATTAGTTCCAGTGTTGTCTGGGCTTTTTAAACAGCGCCGGTACAAACAGGAAATAATAAACAAACATCCAGAGATCAAACAGCAGGAACATAGGCCACAAATCGCCTTCCTGTAGTTTTCTCATGCTTTTATACCATATTACTGCCTGCAACAGTAAACGTACGCCATAAATGCTAAGCGCGAGCCACCAGTTGTAAAACAGAGATACGATTAATAAAGGATATAACAAGGCATGGGATAAAGAATACAATCCCAGCAGGAACTTATGTTTAGGCTTATAAAACCGGGCAGCAGAATAGTGTCTGTTCTTTTGGCGCCACCATTCTTTCCAGGTTTTTTTAGGCGCGCTGAAACTGTAAGTTTCAGGGTCTATCATAATAGCTGTATTGGTTTTGGTGGCAACTTTATTAATAAACAGGTCGTCATCACCTCCGGGTATCTGATTGATAGAAGAGAAGCCTTTGTTATTAAAGAACAGTGCTTTTTTATACGAGAGATTACGGCCAACTCCCATATAAGGGATGCCTGCCAGTGCATAGGAAAAATATTGCAGGGCAGAATGGAAGGTTTCGAAGCGGATGATTTTATTTAAAAAACCGGGTTGTTTATGGTAAGCTCCGTACCCAAGTACTATTTCAATACCGGGTTGATAGGCTTCCTGCATTTTTTGCAGCCAGAATTCGGAGGAAGGAATACAGTCTGCGTCAGTCAGCAGCACTACTTCATATTTCGCCTGCTTAATACCCATAGATAATGGGAACTTTTTGCCAGGAATCAACTTGGCTTCCTGTGTAAGTGGTATTATTTCCAGGTTCTTGAAACTCTTTTTAAATTCTTCCAGCAGGTATTTGGATTCGTCTTTAGAGTTGTCGTTTACCACAATAATCTCATGGCTGGTGCGGTAGTTCTGCACCAGGATGCCCGGCAGGTATTTGGCCAGATTGTGCGCTTCATCGCGCGCGCAAATGATTACAGAAACGGGGTATTCCTGGCTTTGCGCTTTCACAGGTGGGGTATAAGCGGCCAGTCTTCTAAAGAAAAACAGGTAATAAAATACCTGTATCACCACTACCGTACAAAATAGGGAGAAGACGATCAGCCAGAATGAAGGCATTAGATTCATCCGGCAAAAATAATTGTTAAGATGAATAGTTGAGGGGGTTGTTAGTACTTTTGCCGGCTATGGCAGCATTATCATTCGAATTGCAGGGTGTGGATAACAATAGTAAGGCCCGGGCAGGGGTAATTACCACCGACCACGGCCAGATACAAACGCCCATTTTTATGCCTGTGGGTACCGCAGGCAGTGTAAAAGCGGTTACCCAGCAGCAGCTATATAGCGAAATAAATGCGCAGATTATTCTGGGTAATACTTATCATTTATACCTGCGGCCGGGCATGGAAGTGCTGGAAGCAGCCGGCGGCTTACACCGTTTTAATGGCTGGCACAGGCCCATTCTTACAGATAGTGGTGGTTATCAGGTGTTTTCGTTGGCCGAAAACCGTAAAATAACAGAGCAGGGGGTATTATTTCAGTCGCATATAGATGGTAGCCGGCATTTGTTTACGCCGGAAAGCGTAATGGATATACAACGCACTATTGGGGCGGATATTATTATGGCGTTTGATGAATGTCCTCCTTATCCGAGCGAATATAAATACGCTAAGAACAGCATGGAGCTTACGCATCGCTGGCTGGATCGGTGTTTTACCCGTTTGGCGGAAACGCCGGACAAATACGGTTATTCGCAAAACCTGTTTCCCATTGTGCAGGGCAGCACTTATCCTGATCTGCGCCGTGCTTCCAGTGAATATATTGCTTCCCGTAATGCAGCCGGCAACGCCATTGGCGGCTTAAGTGTGGGTGAGCCGGAGGAAATGATGTATGAGTACACCGCATTATGCTGTGAGTATTTGCCGGAAAGTAAGCCCCGTTATCTGATGGGGGTGGGTACGCCCTGGAATATATTGGAAGGCATTTCTTTGGGTGTAGATATGTTTGATTGCGTAATGCCTACCCGTAACGGACGTAATGGAATGCTGTTTACTACAGCGGGAGTTGTTAATATTCGTAATAAGAAATGGGCCACCGATTTTTCTGTAATAGATGCTTCTCTGGATTGTGAGACCAGCCGTTATTATACAAAGGCTTATCTGCGCCATTTGTTTGTAGCCAATGAAATACTGGCGCTGCAGATTGCCAGTATTCACAACCTGGCTTTTTACCTGTGGCTGGTAAAAGAAGCGCGGGCACATATTCTGGCAGGCGATTTTAACAATTGGAAACAAAACATAATACCTGTATTGAAGCAAAGGTTGTAGTAATTCAAAATTCCAATTTACATTTAGGGGGTATGAAGAAGTTAGACTGGTATATCATTAAAAAATTCCTGACCACTTTTTTCTTTTCTATTTTTCTGTTCGCTATTATTTCTGTGGTAGTGGACGTTGGCGAGAAGACAGATGACTTTGTAAAAAGCGGCTGGAGCTTTTCTAAAATAGTGGTGGATTATTACCTGGCTTTCATTCCTCATATTATTGCACTGCTGTTTCCGCTGTTTGTGTTTATTGCAGTTATCTTCTTTACTTCCAAAATGGCCGGGAAGAGTGAGATAGTGGCTATACTGGCGGCCGGCGTACATTTCAGAAGAGTGCTGCGCCCTTATTTTATAGCGGGTTTATTTCTTGCTTTACTGCTCTGGTATGCCAGCGGTTATGTAATACCAAGAGCGGAAGTGAAGCGAACCTATTTTGAAGATGTATATGTAAATGGTAACTCTACTTATAACCCCCTCATCCAAACCAGTAATAACCTTTATTTCAGAATAGACTCCTTTACTTATGCCGGGGTACATTATTATGATACTGTACGTAAAACAGGTGGTCCGTTTTTTATGCACCGTGTAAACCGGAAAAAGCTGAATGAAGTGGTATTTAACCTGCGTGCAGAAACCATACGCTGGGATACGGCTACCCGTAAATGGGCGCTGGATAACGTAGTGGAGCGTGAGATTAACGGCCTGAAAGAGAAAACAACTTTAACGGCTACGAAACAAATGAAGTTTACGTTTGAGCCACGCGATTTACGGAAGGATGATTTTGCCAAAGATAAAATGACTACGCCCGAACTGCAGCATAACATAAAGCTGGAGGAAATGCGAGGTACGGAAGGGGTGAAGGCGTTGCAGATTGAACGTTTTCGCAGAGATGCTACACCTGTTTCTGTTATTATCTTAACGTTAATCGGAGCTATCATCGGGAGCCGCAAAGTACGTGGTGGCAGTGGCGTGCATCTGGCCATGGGTTTTATTATCGCAGCTGTTTTTATTCTGATGGATCGTTTTTCTACCATTTTCTCTACCAAGGGTAATCTGCCGCCTGTAATTGCTGCCTGGATTCCCAATATTGTGTTTAGTATGGTGGCTTATTATATATATAGGAAGTCACCTAAGTAAGGGGTGAATTTTCATTTCTTTCAAAAACTTTTGTCCTTCCAGGCAAGTTGCCTTACCTTTAACCTTTCTAAAAAAGCAGGAAAAAAGGTCTATAACCGACAGCCTATATTTAAAAATTTTTGCAGTCATGGAAGTTATTAAGGAAAGGTTTAAGGCGAAAGCAGAAGCCGCCGGTGCAGAGATAAAGGATTTGTTGAAGGAGCATGGTTCTAAAAAGATAGGAGAGGTTAGTCTCTCGCAAATTTATCAGGGTATGCGCGGTATTACCGGCATGGTAACTGAAACCAGCTTACTCGACCCGCAGGAAGGTATCCGTTTCCGCGGCTATTCAATCCCCGAATTACAGGAAAAACTGCCTAAAGCCAAAGGAGGCAGTGAGCCATTACCAGAAGGTATTTTTTACCTGATGCTGGTAGGCGAAATTCCCACCGAAGAAGATGTTCAGTTATTAACTTCCGTATGGCAGCGCAGAAGCCATGTACCTAACCACGTGTTTGACGTGATAGATGCATTTCCGCTTAGTGCGCATCCTATGACTATGTTTGTGGCTGCTATTATGGCTATGCAAACAGAAAGCCATTTCTCCAGAGCTTATGCCAAAGGCATTAACAAAAAAGATTACTGGGGCTATATTTTTGAAGACTCTATGGATCTGATTGCGCGTCTGCCACGCGTGGCTGCTTACGTGTATCGCCGCAAGTATAAAAACAATGAGCATATCCAGCCTGATGGCCTGCTTGACTGGGCAGGTAACCTGGCACACATGATGGGTTATGAAGACCCCAGCTTTTTTGAGTTGATGCGTTTATATATGACTATCCATGCCGACCATGAGGGTGGTAACGTGAGTGCGCACACCACTCACCTGGTAGGTTCTTCTTTAAGCGATCCTTACCTGAGTTTTGCAGCAGGTATGAACGGTCTGGCAGGTCCTTTACACGGCCTGGCTAACCAGGAAGTGATCAAGTGGATTTTTGAAATGCGTGAAGCTTTAAATACTGCCAAGCCTACTCCTGAGCAAATTGCTGATTATGTAAACAGCACCCTGGCTTCCGGTAAAGTTGTGCCTGGTTATGGCCACGCTGTATTACGCAAAACTGATCCGCGCTTTACTGCACAGATGGAGTTTGGTAAAAAGCACATGCCTAACGATCCGCTGGTACAAACCGTTTGGAACATTTATGATACAGTGCCCCCAATTTTAACAGCGCTGGGCAAGGTGAAAAACCCATGGCCTAACGTAGATGCACATAGCGGTGCATTACTGGTACACTACGGTATGAATGAGTATGAGTTTTACACTGTACTGTTTGGTGTAAGCCGTGCTTTAGGTGTACTGGCCAGCCTGTGCTGGGATAGAGCTTTGGGCTTCGCTATCGAGCGTCCGAAGTCTGTTACCACAGATTCTGTAAAAGCCTGGTTAAAAGGCGAAGGCGAAATCTGGGGCGACTAAGCCAACAATTTCTATATTGAAATAGCTGAAAAGAGTTCCTGTTGCGGGAACTCTTTTTTATTTTTAAGAAACTGTACGCTATGCCTGCCTCACAACCTGTAAAGAAAGCTGCAAAGAAGGCAGCAAAAAAAGCTGTACCCCAAAAGAAGGTAACACCTGCTGCTGCAACACCAGCAGCGTCTGCCAGCGAAAAGTCTACTGGTATTAAATATGCCGATAAATCGGCCGGTCAGCCACAATTGAATCCCATTTTTGAAGAACTGAAGGCGCTTGTAATACCTTATGCAAAAGGAACTATTGCATTGAGGGGCGGCTCTGGTGGGCAACTTACATTGGTAAGTGAGAAAGAAGTAATAGTAGATGGAAGAAAAAAGCCGGAGATGTATTTTGTCGCCGTGCTGGTTCAGAAAGGATATGTTGGATTTTACTTTATGCCTGTATATACAGAGGAGGAGCAGAAGGCGTTGTTTGCTCCTGAGCTACTACAGCTGCTGAAGGGTAAGAGTTGTTTCCATATCAAAAGATGGGATGCTACGCTGAAAAAACAGATTAAGGAGGCTTTGAAAAAAGGCTACGAAGTATATAAAGAAAAAGGTTGGGTTTAATTTTGTTGGAATCAAATGGTTACCATACATTTGCAACCTCTTCGGGGGTTTAGCTCAGTTGGCTAGAGCGTTTGCATGGCATGCAAAAGGTCACCGGTTCGACTCCGGTAACCTCCACAGAAAGCTTCAACATTGGTTGAGGCTTTTTTATTGCCCGGAAGTTATTGATCCGGGATTTGTTTACCGGGAACATATTGGGGATCAAGACGATTTGTTAACAGCCAGTGTTGCAGTGCTACAGCCTTTATTATCCGCGTAAAAAATCTGCAATTATTAAGAGCAGCTCAACTCTTGTAGCTACAGCTTGAAGCATGATAGCGATCAGACGGGGAATTGTGGTTATAGCCCGGGCTAATTGTGCTATAGCTCAGAAGAGTTGAACTGTTGGTCTGGCCCTTGAACTGTCGCTCTGTTCATTCGGGCTACCGCTCAATTCTTCTGAGTTCCTTTACCGTTCATCGGAGAAGGAGCCAACACTTGCCGTGTTGGGCCAGGATAGGGATATTGCTTGATAATATATACATAAAAACAAGGGCGAAAGATGATCCTTCGCCCTTGTTTTTATGTATCCGCAAAGCTTACTGAAAGAACTCAGTACGTACAATACCCTCAGTTTGCGGAAAGCGGATGCCTGCTGATTGGGCAATAAAGGGAGCAACATCCAACAGTTTCATTTTAGGAATTATTACTCCCTTTTTCAGGCCGGGGCCGAAGGCTACAAAGCCGGTTTCTATTTCTTTATGGTCGGGAAAAAAGCCGTGTGTTCCTTTTACTTTGCCAAAGATGTCCATTAGTTTTTTGGTGCCTGCGCCAAAGGTGGTTCCTTTTAAGCCGGTAAGGGCTAATGCTACGGAAGGGTCGGCGCCCACTGTAGTCAGTTCTGCTTTTTCTACTATTCTGAAATATTGTTTTATAGAATCGGGCAGATTGTTTAACAGGGTACGTACCTGTTGTACAGTTTGCTCGTCTTTAGCATCTTTCAGGTGCAGAAAGGCAGAGCCACCCTGGCTGTGAAACTGTGCTTTCCACGCGCCTGTTTTGGCGTTGGTGATAATGCCGTTTTGTTTTAGCAGCACGTTGGGGCTGAATGAGCGGTAGATGTTTTCAAAACCATGATCGCCGGTAACTATTACAAGTGTGCTGTCTGCAATACCTGCGCGGCCAATGGCTTCCAGCATAGATTTAATGCTTCTGTCTGCACCGGAAACAGCTGCTCTTACCATATAGCTTTCACGACCATCCTGATGCTCGTAGTGGTCGGTACAGGCCAGGTGTACAGCCAGGAAGCCAGGCTTGTACTGGCGGATGATGTAGCTGGCCATACGGGCAACATTTTCATCCTGAATTAGCTCGTTGTGTTCTGCATTCAGATCGTCTGCCTGTAAAAAGCCGGTTGCGCTGTCCTGTACTTCTTTCCATAAAGAGCGGGGCTGTGTAGCTTCTGCGGTATAGGCACGGGCATCATTTTTATGTTTGTAATCCCAGTATTCGGGAATGCGATAGTCAATAGGGGCACCTACTGTAACGGGCCAGCGCACGCAGGCTGTTTTTCTGCCGGCATCGTGCATGGCTTCCCATAAGGTTTTTGATTTAATAAGGTCGTAGTTCCATAACCATTTACCGGTTTGCCCTTCCGCTTCAAAAGGGGTGTTGTATACAATGCCGTGCCTGGCAGGTGTAACACCGGTTACCATGGTAGTGTGGTCGGGATAGGTAACGGAAGGGAATACCGGGTCTACCCCTTTTGCGGCTACTCCATTCTTCATCAGTTCGCGAACGTTCATCATGCCATAGGTGCTGTCCAGATAAAACTCTGGTCTGAATCCGTCTACGGTTATCAGCAGTACATGGGTGGCTACTTTCTGTTGTGCTTTGGCTGTGGCGCCCATGGTTGCAAGCAGCATCATGGCTGCGCTGAATCTTTTGATTGTTTGTTTCATGCTATTGCTTCGTTATAACTATTTGGGGGGTACTTGTTGCAATAGTATCGACTAAAAAAGCGGAGCGTGGTCCTATAGGGAAGGTTGAATTTATATTTTGGTAATGAATTAGTAATGGAAAGATAATGTTGGGTGCTGTAGGTTGGAACGGGCGTGCAGGGATGGAATAGTGCAGATGTGTTGTTCGTGTGTTGCTAAGCCAATAGGGTTTTAGCGTGTGCGGCAACGGGGAAATAGCAGTTGCAGAAGTAAAGCGAGCGGGCTAATGTGGTGGAATAAAAATTGAGGTGTTAAAAGGATAGGTGGGTGGAAGGGCGATACAGATACCGATTGCAGGAGAAAAGATAAACGCCGCAATACAGCGATAAGTCTGCTGTATTGCGGCGTTTATAATAGTGTATACGTGAAGGGGTGAAACCCGGAGTCTAAGACTTCTTAGCCTTACCTAGCCCTATCTTATAGTCGTCTGGTGTGCCGGTTACCTTAATGTTCATAAACCGTACTTTTTTATTCACATCGCGGTATTCAATGGCATCTACCTGATCGGGGTCTACTTCTTCCTGCTTTCTGCCAAAGAGCGCGCGGAAGCCTACAGACGTTACCATTTTAAGCGGTATGCGCATGTAGTATTCCATCTGCAGGTTCATGTGCTGTTTGCCGGATATTTCCATAAAGCCCAGTGAGGAGTTGATGTTCATGCTGGGGATGGTTAAGGCACCATCTTTAAACGTAAGCTTGTTGCGCAGAGTATCAAAGCGCACCATAGCCAGGTTCTTGTCTTTAAAGTATTTAGACATGGCCTGTATAGGCGCAAAGTTCATGAGCGTGCCATTGCGGATATCCACATCCAGCTGTGCCTGCGAGTTTTCTATAATGGGGGTAAGGTCAGGGTGTACCTGTACATGGCTTCTGATTTGGCCGAACAGGCGGCCTTTAATGTTTTTGTTGATGACGTAGTCCTGACCAAAGTAATCCAGCTTCAGCATCATCTTTTCAATATTGAGGTCGTTTACATTGATGCGGCTTCTGAAGTAAATCTTTTTAGGATCGGCGCCGTTAAAGTGGCCACGCATGCCCATTTTGCCTTCTGCAATTTCCAGCATCAGGGTATCCAGGTACAGGTGCTGATCGGCCTGCATTCGTACGTTGCCATGCAGGTTTTTAATCCACAGGCGATGGTATTTTATTTTGCCTATGCTGGTAGTGGCTCGGAAGTCAATGAATGGTATCTGGAAGATGTTAAAAGCATCGGCATGTGCGGATGTTTTATGTGCTACCCGGGTAACCGGAGGGGCGGTGGAAAGGCCGGGTGTGGCTGCTTCCTGTGCTTCGCTGAAGTTGTAACTGGTTAGCTGATCCACATCCAGAAAGCGGGAGTTGAAAACCAGATAGTTTTCTTTCTTCCTTTTTACGGTGTCTTTGCCGGTGTAGAGGCGCATGTTGATGTCAAAGTCGCTACGGCCTATTTTACCCGTAAGGGTGTCTATTTTAATAAAGTGATCCGCCCCTACTTTCACCATGCCTTTAATGCTATCCAGCTGAAAGTTGTGTTTGGTAAGAGTGCCCGATACGTTGGCTATCTTTATTTTGGCAAAGCGGAATACAGAATCGTATTTCAGATCGGTTTTAGAACGCAGCCACAGATTGCTGGCTACTTCTGAATGATAGTCTTTAGGTACATAATTACGGCTGATGGGACCTAACAGATCACTCAATGCAAAGTGTTTTGATTTGAAGTCGAATGCTACCTGTGTGCGGCCGCGCATTACCTTATCAAACCACAGCCCGTAATTGTTTACGCGGCCGCTGAAGGCGATATCGGTACTGTCAATTTTGCCCATGAAGTTGCGTAGCAACAAAGAGGTATCACCAATGGTAAGCTCTGCACCAAAGTCGTGAAAGGCATGCGGATAATGCTTGAAGCCTGCAAACAGCTTTTCCAGTTTAAACTTACCTCTGGGTAATGGCTTAGGGTGCAACAGTTCCTGTACGGAAGTCTCCAGTGCCAGGCCAATGTTAAAACCATAAATTTCTTCTCTGGCTTTGTTGCTTTTGGCGGTATCAAAGGCCAGTAGTTCTTTCATTATCATTTTATGGCTGCGTGCCTGAAAGGTTACCTGTACCGGTTTCTCCTGCTTGTGGAAAAGCGCCGGCAGATCGCTCAGGGAGGCTTTCATCTGAAAGTCGGAGTTGCCTATGCGGAACGAAAGAGTATCCATTTTTACAAAACCGTTCTTCATGTCTGCATGCAGGTCCAGATGCTCTATGTTGTAAGGATAAGAGGGGATGCGGAAGGTGAGGTCGCTTATCCGCAACTCACTCTGTATGCCTTGTGTTAATTTACCCAGCGATTGTTCCGGCTCGCCTACGTCTACCAGCTCTTTAAAGTTCATCACCAGGCTAATGTGGCCGGTAATGCGCTGCAGATCTTTAATACCCAGAAAAGCGCCTATAAACTCCAGCTCCAGTTCGGAGTTTAGTTGCATGAGTATTTTGGGGTCGGTAAAGTCGCGCATTATAAAGTTGCCTTTGAATATGCCTTTATCCGGGCGGGCGTTCATGTTGGTGAGGCGCAGTTCAGATGTTTTCAGCGAGCGGCCGGCACCATTGGTGTAATAGCCGGTAAATGCCAGTGAATCTAATTTCCTGTTGGCATCGGTATTGTGCATCCATGCGTTTTTGCACGAGAAGTTGAGCGTAATCTGTGGCATTTGCCCGCCTTTCAGTTTGCCTTTTACAGCACCCTCAAAGGTGAGGTGACCATCATAGGCAAAGTGTTTTAATTCTTTGCTTACTTCTTCGGGTGCAAAGGCAAAGAGTTGTTTAAAGTCAGGTTTGTCGCCGGAGAATTTCAGGTCTACCAGATTATCATTTTTCAAATCGGCGGTACCGGTGATATTAAAGATGGCATTTTCCAGTTTCAGTTTGCCTACCGGCAGACTCAGCACCTGTGTGGGCTTGTCGTAAGTCATTTTAAACTCTGCCTCCAGTTGCTTGTGGCGAAACAGGCTGGTATCACCGGGGCGGGTATAGTCTATCATGGTTTTGCCGGTGAGGTCGGCATAGATATGTGCGCTGTCGCTGCGGAAGGAAGATTTAATTTTGTCTATGTGAGAAGCTATATGCTGGCCGCTGATCTTATCTTCAAAAGCAATCTGCATGTTTTTAATCACCACCTTTTTAATATCCAGGTCCAGCTCCTGCGAAGTGCTGTCTGCTACTGCGGTGGTGTCTGACTTCATGCGGCTGGCTTCTACGATATTCAGTACGCCGTTATGCTCCTGTACCAGATTCAGATGGCCGTTTTTTAACACGATGGCTTTTACGCGGTATTTCTGTTCCAGAATATCGGGCAGACTAAAGCCTACATACATACGTTCTGCCTGATAAATGGGAGTGCCTGTTTTTAGCTTGTTAGCATAGAACTGTACGTTCTGCAGGCCTATAGATACGTAGGGGAAGTTCTGGAAAGGCGTAACATTGCTGCTGCCCACCACCAGCTCGCCCTGGAATTGTTTGTTCAATTCTTTAATAGCTATCTGCACCAGCCGTTGTTGTTGGGTGTACAAAATAGTAAGTGCTACCCCTACCAACACTATTAATAATAGAATGGGGAGTAGTACAAAACGGATCAGTCTTTTTTTCACTTTGCTTGCCATGGGTTGAATTGCTTCCGGTGAACAAATACGGGGCAAAAATAATGCCTCCGGGCTTATCGGGAGTTTTCATTATATATACGGCGTAAAAGAATCGACGGGGAGCCTTTTTTAGTAAAAAAGGGCCATTTATTATGTGTACAACAAAATGTCTGAAAACGCCAGGCCAGGTGCTTTAAGCGTGTTTTTGCTGTAATGTGTACAACAGATTATATCATAAAAACAATCATTAAATGTTAACGGGTTGTTGTATTGGCAGATAAATAACCCTGGTATAAGGGTGCGAACTGCCTGACTGGTCTTTTTTGCAGGCAGCATTGGTAAATGTTGTTTCTTTGTTCTGCAATCGGGCTATCCGGTTGTTAATGCACATGTAAGCCGGATGAGAGGATGCAGCCTTTAGCAGCGATACAGGAAAGGATCAGTTGTGGTGATGAGCAGGCACTGGCAGAGCTTTGCCGCTTGTTGCACCGCAAGCTGGAGCAGTTTGCTCATACGCTGGTTCGCTCACGCGAACTGGCTGAGGAAATTGTGGAGGATGTATTTGTGAAGCTGTGGTACAATCGCCAGCATATTACCACTATCGACAACTTATCTGTGTATTTATATGTGGCTGTGAAAAACCAGTCGCTCAACACGCTTTCCCGTAAAGCAAAAGAACTGGTTACTGCATCTTACGATCAGTTGGATATTACCCTTACGCATACTACTGCCGATCCGCACGACCAACTGGTATCTGCCGAAATGATGCAGCGTATGTACGATGTGGTAGAGGCGTTGCCGCCGCGGTGTAAAATGATATTTAAGCTGATTCGTGAAGATGGATTGTCTTACAAAGAAGTGGCTTCTATTCTTAGTATCTCTGTAAATACGATTGATGCGCAGATGGCAATTGCCGTTAAACGTATTGCTGCTGCACTGGAGCTGACCCGCCCTCAAAAACTTTTTTAACTTTTTTTTGTTTCCTCTTAGTAGATAACTGAAAAAACACTGTCTATGCTTTAGCAGGTGTTGACAAACAACGCTGTGTGGCTGATTGCGAGATGTTTCGTAGGGAGCTGAGGTATAATGCACATGAATAAAGAATCAAACCGGATATGGATTCTGATGTCCCGTTCCCTGAACGGCGAGGCAGATATTGATGATAGGCAGGAACTGGAACAGTTGTTACGGGCCGATCCTGCTTTACAACAGCAATATCTGATGATGCGTGCGCTGTGGCAGAGCACTACGCCGGAAGCGGATACAGAAAAAGAAGTGAATGTATCGCGCATATTACAACTGGCGCGCGTTCAGGAAGCGGTGGCTGATATAGAACCGGTTACTCCGGTAAAAGCAAAGCGGTTTACACTGCGGCATATAGCCATAGCAGCAGCTGCGGTGGCAGCATGCGTTGCAGGTATTTTTATTTATCAGGCTTATCCTATTAGTGCTCCGGAAACGGTGCAACTGATTGTTGCACACAATGGCAGCCGTACCCAATCCCGCTTACCGGATGGCTCTACGGTATGGCTGAACGCAGGTTCTTCTTTAAGTTATGAGGCTGATTTTGCAGGCGCTGTGCGTGCTGTAAAACTTACCGGCGAAGCTTATTTTGATGTGGCGCCCAATGCCCGCAAGCCTTTTATTGTACATACTTCCGGTATTCATATTAAAGTATTAGGTACGGCTTTTAATGTAAAAGCCTATGCTACTGATAAAGCGGTAGAAACCACGCTGATCAGTGGTATGGTACAGGTGGTGCGGGAAGACCGTGCTGAAAAGAATGCTATTTACCTGCACCCTGATGAGAAGCTGGTGATTGCCCGCAGACAAGCGAAAGCAGCCGGGAAAGGAAGTGCCTCCGGTGGCAATATGGTATCTGATTCGGCTGCGGGAGAAGAATGGCAGCTGGCGGAATCCATCATAACACGTCTTGATTCGAAACAACATACTACGGCTGAGCTGGCAGAAACTGCCTGGATGTATAACCGCCTTGTGTTTTCGGGCGACAGCTTTGGCGAGCTGGCGCCGCGACTGGAGCGGTGGTATAATATCCGTATTGAGTTTGCCGGCGAGGAGTTAAAGCAGTTGCATTTTAACGGCTCTTTTGAAAAGGAAACAGTGGAACAGGCTTTTACCGCATTGTCAACAGCGGCGCCTTTTCAGTTTTCTATCCAGGGGCAGCGGGTATTGATTTCGGCAGGAAAGTAACCTGAAAACGATTTTGTCTGATATGAAAAATGTAGTTCCAGTGCGGTATTTGCTTGTGTATCTGCACAATTTTCATCCGGAGTAGCGGAATGAAAAACGGAGAATGTTGGCGCATTCTCCGCATAAAGCAGGTTAAATCATCCATTTGCGTGTTCCCAACCCTTGGCGGGGTTGGGTTTCATTAACCCAACAATTCTAAAAGTATGAAATCTCCGGTAACGGAAGCCAAAAAACCTTTGGCGTTAAAGCTATTGCTTCTCATGAAACTGACAACGATCTGCATGCTTGCCTTCGTTCTGAGTGTGTCAGCAAAAGGGCTTGGCCAGAAGAAAATTTCTATCCAGGCTAAGAATACTGATATCAGTGCTATTCTCAGCAACATAGAGCAAAATTCCCCCTACAGGTTCCTGTACAATACCAATCTGCAGGCCATCCGCCAGAAAGCTTCGCTGAATGTGCGTGATGCGGAGTTGAAGGATGTACTGGGCCTGTTATTAAAAAATACAGGATTGAGTTTTCAGTTGATGGAAAACAATCTGGTGGTAATTAAAGAAGGCGCTTTTGCCCCGGAAGAAGTGGTAATTAAGGGCAAAGTAGTCAGCGAAACCGGCACTCCCTTATCCGGCGTATCTGTGCAGGTAAAAGGTGCCGCGCGTGGCACTACCACGGATTCAACGGGTGCTTTTACTCTTCGCGTGAATGATGAGAAGGCGGTGCTGATTTTTACCTATGTAGGGTATGAAATGCAGGAAGCCGCTGCTACTGCTGACATGACGGTTAGGTTGCAACCTTCGAGCATGCAGCTGGATCAGGTGGTGGTAGTAGGGTACGGTACGCAGCGTAAAAGCCAGGTAGTAGGTTCTGTTGCCAAAGTAAACGGTACAGAAATTACCAAACAGCCGGTGCTGACTGCTGCACAGGGCTTACAGGGCAAAAGTTCAGGTGTACAGATTGTGTCTTCCGGTCAGCCAGGTTCCCAGCCGGTAGTACGCATCCGTGGTACTAACTCTGTAACCGGTAATGCTGACCCTATTTATGTAGTGGATGGTGTTATTATGACTGATATTACCAACATCAGCTCTTCAGACATTCTTTCTGTAGAGGTATTGAAGGACGCGAGTACACAGGCTATTTATGGTAGCCGTGCCGGTAACGGTGTGGTACTGGTAACTACCAAATCGGGCAAGAATGGCCGTATGCGTATTTCCTTTGATTCGTATGTAGGCTTTAAAACACCTACTTCTAAAGTGAAGATGGCAGACGCGCGTACGTATGCAGCTTATACCAACGAAGCAAGAGGGTACGATGGCGGTGCGCCACTGTACGGCCTGGACACGCTGAGATATAATACAGACTGGTTTAGTGAAATTACCCGTAAGGGCATTATGCAGAACCATAATATTAATGTAAGCGGTGGTACAGATAAGACTACTTATTACTTCAGCGCAGGCTTTCTGCGTGATGAAGGTATATTAAAAGGTTTTGATTATACACGTGCGGTAGTACGCCTGAACAATGAATACAAGCTGGCTAAGTTTTTAAAACTGGGTCATAATATTAACCTGAGCGTTGCCAAAACCAATGTAAAGCCTAATGAGTTTCCAGACGCTTATCGTATGGCGCCTACGGTGCCGGCAAAATATGCGAATGGAGGCTATGGTTACCTGACTGCATTGAGTGTGGCCAACCCGGTGGCGGCTTTGGATCTGGTAGATAATTTTAATACTGTAGCCCGTTTGCAGGGCAATGCGTATGCAGAGCTGACGCCTGTAAAAGGTTTAACTATCAGAAGCAGCTTTAATTTTGACCGTTTTGATGGAGACTCTACCAATTATGTTCCTCAGTACAATATCTGGAGTGGCCAGAAGATGGATACTTCATTGCTGAAGCTGAATACCGGTAATAGTTTCTATTACATTTTAGATAACAATGCTACTTATAGCGTTACTGCTGCCAACGTACATGAGATTAAGATAACAGCAGGTTATTCGGCAGAGCGTACCAATGCCAGAAGTATTTATGCAGAGGAGAAGGGGATTCCTAACCAGCGTAATCTGTGGTATATTGGTCAGGGCCTGGGTAATATCAACTCTGATATTGTTACATCTATGGCTACACTGGTTCGCAGGGCTTCTGCTTATGGCAGGTTAACCTATAGCTACGACCGCCGTTATAACTTCACCGGCGTAATACGCAGAGATGGGTCCAGCAAGTTTCCTGTTGGTGAAAAATGGGGAACCTTCTATTCTGCCGGTGCATCATGGATTGTAACGGAAGAGAATTTTATGAAGAACCAGCGTGTATTTGATATGTTGAAGCTGCGTGGTGGTTATGGTAAAGTAGGTAATGATAACGTATCTAATGAAGTAGCTTTTTTACAGGCATTGGCGGCTACCGGTAACTATTCATTCGGTGGTAATGCTCAATCCGGGCTTACCAACAATGCTGCCCGTTTTACCAATGCAAGCTGGGAGCCTACCAAAGGTGTAGATGCAGGTATTGAATTTACTACATTGGGCAGAAGGCTGACTGGTGAGGTAGGATACTATTACAAAACAACCAATGCTTATATTCCGGTGCGTTTAACATCTGCCAGTGGTGATGCTGACAATATTGCCTATGGAAGAGCGGCTGATGTAAGTAACAGAGGTTTTGAAGTATCTCTGAACTGGAGCGATAGGATAAATGAAGACTTCTCTTACCACATTGGCGGTAACATTACTTTCAATAAGAATAATGTAGAGAATGTAGAAGGAACCCTGCAACTGAAAGCGGGTAGCCTTAACAATGGTGAGGTGGTTACTTACACCGTGCCGGGTAAACCTATTGGTAGCTTCTGGGTGTACCAGACAGATGGTATTTACAAAACCATGGATGAAGTAAATAACTCTGTACACTTTAATGGTGCTCAGGCAGGTGACCTGAGATATGTAGATACCAATGGTGATAAAGTGCTGGATGATAATGATCGTATATGGGTAGGCAGCTATCAGCCTAAAACCTTTTATGGTATTAATGGTGGTATTAACTGGAAGAAGTTTGACTTTTCTATAGACTGTTACGGCAATGCCGGTAACAAAATCTATAATGGTAAAAAGGCAGTTCGTTTAGGTAATGACAATATAGAAATGGCAAGAGCTGAGAACCGCTGGACGCCTACCAACACTAATGGTACCAATCCGCGCGCTTCTAACTCTATTCCCAAACCATCTACTTATTATGTAGAGTCCGGCAGCTTTTTCAGAATTAACAACATCTCTGTGGGGTATACCCTGCCTACCGAAGGATGGCATATGGGTATCAGTAGCCTGCGTGTATTTGCCACGGCACAAAACCCCATTATTTTCAAGAAGTACAGTGGCTATACTCCTGAATTACCAGGTACAGCTACAGAGGCAGGTGTAGAGCTTTCTATTTATCCTGTTACCTCTACTTACATTATGGGTGTTAACCTGTCATTCTAATAACTTATTACCATGAAAAGAATTTATATTATAGCAGTTGCAGCGGTTTCCGCTTTATTTATACTGCCTGCCTGTAACAAAAACTGGTTAAGTCCGGATGTACAGGGTCAGGTATCTACCAGCGATACTACTTTTAATAACCCGGCCAACGCCACTAAGTTTGTGAATGCTTGTTACACGCAGTTGCTGAACTGGGATGTATCCAGCTTTGGATGGATTGGCTTAACCAGCATTACTTCTGATGATGCGGATAAAGGCAGCTCGCCGGGTGATGTGGGGTCTGATAAAGACCTGATGGATGCCATTACCTATACCGCCACTGCCAGCTCTGTAAGCAGTGTATGGTCTGGTTATTTCAGAGGTGTAGCCTATTGTAACCAGGCTTTGTTTTATCTGCCTCAGTTTACGATTGCTGATAACGTAAGACAGCAGTACCAGGCAGAAGCCCGTTTTTTACGTGCCTATTATTACTTTACGCTGGTTAGAGCTTTTGGTGATTTGCCTTTGGTTGATACAGTTATCAATGCTTTATCTGAGGCCGGAAGGGTTAAACTGAATACCCGCGTTTCCAAAGATTCTATTTATGCGTTAATTGAGTCTGATCTGAGGTTTGCTATCAGCGTGCTGCCCACCAGAGATCAGCAGGCGGCTGGTGATGTAGGACGTGCTACCAAAGGGGCTGCTACCGGTTTGCTGGCTAAAGTAAGCCTGTATGAGAAGAAGTGGCAGCAGGCGCTGGACTTAACCAATCAGATTATACAGGGTGGTGTAGGTACTTACAGTTTGGTGAATGATTATACTACTATCTGGCGTGAAGTGGGGGAGAACAGTCAGGAGTCGCTGTTTGAAATTCAGAGCAAGTCTACCACTCCTTATGCAGCAGTACAGCAATACTCTGAGGTGCAGGGTATTCGTGGTGCTACCTTTAATGTAACCAATGTGTTTACCGGCTGGGGCTTTAACACGCCTAGTGGCAATCTGGACAGTGCCTATGAAGCAGGGGATATCAGAAAAAAATCTACCATTATACATATAGGCGATACTTTGTTTGATGATGTGATTATTAAAACGGCCGAGAATGCACGGTATAACTATAAGGCTTATCCCAGCAATACTGCGGAAACTTACGGTGGTAACGCGCAATACAGCAATAAAAACATCCGCGTGCTGCGTATGGGGGATATATACCTGATTAACGCAGAAGCGGCCAACGAACTGGGTACAGGTACTGCTGTTACTTCACTAAACGCGGTGCGTAACCGTGCTAAGCTGGGTAATACCTCTGCTGCTACACAGGCGGATATCAGGAATGCCATCTGGAAAGAGAGAAGAGTGGAGCTGGCAATGGAGCACGACCGCTTCTTTGATCTGGTAAGGCAGGGCCGTGCTGGTACTGTGCTGCGTGCATTGGGTAAAAGCTTTGTGGATGGAAAGAATGAATTGTTTCCTATTCCGCAACAAGAGATTGATGCAAGCGGTAACCTGCTGCGTCAGAACCCCGGCTATTAATATTTTATAACTGCTTATTGCGCATTGCCCGTTTGTATAGAGTGGGTAATGCGCAATATGTATTTTCAGATAGTGTATTCATGAAAAAACTGGTGTTGATTTTAGCGTTTTGTGTGCCAGTGGCAGCAATGGCGCAACCGAAGAAAGGCTTATCAGATACGGCGCTGCTTGATCTGGTGCAGAAGCAAACCTTTAAGTATTTCTGGGATTTTGGTCACCCGGTAAGTGGGCTATCCCGCGAGCGTAGTAATGAGTCATTTAACTATGGCCATGAAGTAGTTACTACCGGCGGTACGGGCTTTGGTATTATGGCTGTTATTGTAGCTGCCAACCGTGGCTGGGTTAAGCGGGAGGAGGCAGTAAAGCGGCTGTTGAAGATGACTGATTTTCTGTCAAAGGCGGATAGTTATCATGGTGTGTTTCCGCATTGGCTGAATGGGGCTACGGGTAAAACTATTCCCTTCAGCCGTAAGGATGATGGTGGTGATCTGGTAGAGACTTCTTTTCTGTTTCAGGGGCTGCTGTGTGCGCGTCAGTACTTTACTGCCAACACGCCGGATGAAAACCGCCTGCGCAATCAGATTAACTGGCTGTGGGAGGGTGTGGAGTGGAACTGGCATACCCGTGGCGGTATGGACCTGCTTTACTGGCACTGGAGCCCTAACAACGGCTGGAGTATGAACTTTGAGCTGCGTGGGTGGAATGAAACGTTGATTACGTATATACTGGCGGCTTCCTCTCCTTCTTATGGTATTGATGCGAAGGTGTATCATAACTGTTTTGCGCAGAGTAATCATTTTAAAAATGGTAAATCATTTTATGGTATTACGCTGCCGCTGGGTTTTGATTATGGTGGCCCGATGTTCTTTGCGCATTACTCCTTTCTGGGGCTGGACCCGAGAGACCTGAAAGACCGGTATGCCAACTACTGGGAGCAGAACAGGAACCATACGCTGATTAACTATGAGCATTGCGTGCGCAACCCCAATCACTTTAAAGGATACAGTGCCAGCTGCTGGGGACTTACGGCCAGCGATAACTATGAAGGCTATAATGCACATTCTCCTGATAATGATCTGGGGGTAATAACGCCTACTGCGGCATTGTCTTCCTTCCCTTATACACCGGAGCAGAGCATGCGTGCAGCAAGGTATTTTTATGATACGGTGGGTAGTAAGCTGTGGGGTGAGTATGGTTTTGCAGACGCTTTTAGTGAGCAGAATAACTGGTATGCCAGCTCTTATCTGGCCATAGATCAGGGGCCGGAGATTGTGATGATAGAGAACTATCGCACCGGTTTACTGTGGAAGTTGTTTATGAGCTGCCCGGAGGTGCAGCACGGGTTGAATAAGCTGGACTTTACCAGCCCCTGGTTAACCAAATAAACCAATAACCAATATTATATGATAACCCAACTATGGAAGAAAAAAGGCGCACAGGTGTTGCTGGCGCTATTGTTACTTACAGGTACACCGGCTATGGCGCAACATCCGCCGTTCTGGAGCGATATTCAACGTTTTAAGAAAGCGGATAGTACACAGCAGCCTGCTAAAAACGGGATACTGTTTGTGGGCAGTTCGTCTTTTACCAAGTGGACAGATGTGCAGCAGTATTTTCCTGCCTATCCCATTATTAACCGTGGCTTTGGTGGTTCTTCATTGCCAGATGTAATCCGTTATGCAGATGCTATCATTTTTCCTTATCAGCCTAAGCAGGTAGTGGTGTATTGTGGTGATAACGATCTGGCTGCATCTGATACGGTATCGGCGGCTACTGTTGCGGCCCGTTTTCAGCAGTTGTTTCAACTGATACGCAGCCGTATGCCGAAGGTGGAAATAGACTATGTATCTATTAAGCCCAGCCCCAGCCGTGCGCATCTGATGCCGAAGATGATAGCGGCAAACAGGCAGATACATGCGTTTTTACAAACACAAAAGCGTGCTGCGTTTATAGATGTATTTACGCCTATGCTGAATAAAGACGGACAGCCCCGTGCGGAGTTGTTTATTGAAGACAGGCTGCACATGAATGCTACCGGATATGCAATATGGCAGAAGGCCATTCAACCCTATTTGAAGAAGTAAAAAGAGAGTAAGATGAAAACAGCAATGAAAGCCAGTTATCTGCTGGCAGGCTTAGGTCTGATAGGACTGCCTTTTACGGGTGGCGCGCAGGATGCGAAGATGAACGCCTTTGTTACTAACCTGATGGCTAAGATGACAATGGAAGAAAAGATTGGTCAACTGAACCTGGTAACACCCGGTGGCGCTGTAACCGGCGCAGTGGTGAGTGAGGGTGTGGAAGACAAACTGCGTAAAGGCCTGGTAGGTGGTATGTTTGGTATTACCGGCCCGGAAAAAATACGTAAGGCACAGGAGCTGGCAGTAAACCAGAGCCGCCTGCATATACCATTGTTGTTTGGTCTGGATGTGATACATGGTCACAAGACGGTATTCCCTATTCCTTTGGGACTATCCTGTAGCTGGGATACCGCGCTGATAGGCAGAAGTGCCCGTACGGCGGCTATTGAAGCCAGTGCAGACGGGTTAGACTGGGCCTATTCCCCCATGGTGGATATTGGCCGCGACCCCCGCTGGGGCCGTGTGTCTGAAGGTTCCGGTGAAGACAGCTGGCTGGGCGCTGCCATTGCGCGTGCGATGGTGAAGGGCTATCAGGGCAATGATCTTACCCGCAACGATGTGGTAATGGCCTGCGTAAAACACTTTGCTTTATATGGTGCAGCAGAAGGTGGGCGTGATTATAACACCACCGATATGAGCCGTATTAAAATGTACGAGCATTACCTGCCTCCTTACAAAGCGGCGGTAGAAGCAGGTGTGGGAAGTGTAATGAGTTCTTTTAACGATGTGGATGGTGTGCCTGCTACTGCTAACAAATGGCTGATGACTGATCTGCTGCGCAAGCAGTGGGGCTTTAAAGGCTTTGTGGTAACGGATTACACAGCTATCAGCGAAATGATGGCACACGGCCTTGGCGATCTGAAACAGGTATCTGCTTCGGCACTGAATGCAGGTATTGATATGGATATGGTGGCTGAAGGTTTTCTGGGTACGTTACAGCAATCGCTGGCTTCGGGTAAGGTAACCAAACAGCAGATTGAAACAGCCTGCCGCCGCGTGCTGGAAGCTAAATATAAACTGGGTTTGTTTGCTGATCCTTACCGCCGTCTGGATGTACAGCGTGCTTCGCAACTGATACTGACAGATGCACACCGGGCGCAGGCACGTGCTACTGCTGCCCGTTCATTTGTATTGCTGAAGAATCAGGGCCAGGTGTTGCCGCTGCAAAAGAAGGGTACGGTGGCACTGGTAGGGCCACTGGCTGATAACCACCGTAACATGCTGGGTACATGGAGTGTATCGGGCGATTTTGATAAGAGTATAACGGTACGGCAAGGCATTGAAAATGTAGCGGGCAACGATGTACAGATTCTGTACGCCAGGGGCGCTAACATTTCTGATGATACCGTGTTTGCGAAAAAGGTGAATGTGTTTGGTAAGGAGATAGAGATTGACAGCCGTTCTGCCGATGAAATGGTGAAAGAAGCGGTGGAAACCGCAAAGAAGGCGGATGTGGTAGTAGCAGTACTGGGTGAAGCGGCAGATATGTCCGGCGAATCCTCCAGCCGTACAGATATCAACATTCCCGGTAATCAGCGTGCGCTGCTGGAAGCCTTACTGGCAACCGGTAAGCCGGTGGTGCTGGTGCTGTTCAATGGCCGTCCGCTAACGCTGGAGTGGGAGCATGCGCATGTGCCTGCTATTCTGGATGCGTGGTTTGGTGGTACGGAAGCGGGTAATGCTATTGCAGATGTGTTGTTTGGTAACTATAACCCTGGTGGTAAAGTCACTGCTTCTTTCCCGCGTAATGTAGGTCAGATTCCGGTGTATTACAACCACAAAAACACGGGCCGCCCTTACAACGGCGAGGCTGAAAGCAAGTTTAAATCTAACTATCTGGATGCGCCTAACGATCCGCTGTATCCTTTCGGTTATGGCTTAAGCTACACCAGTTTTGCATATGGAGATGTACAACTGAGCACTACCAAAGCAACGGGTAACGCCACCGTTACTGCCAGTGTTACAGTGACCAATACCGGCAAATACGCCGGTGAGGAAGTGGTGCAGCTGTATATTGCCGATCCGGTAGCCAGCATTGCCCGCCCGGTGAAGGAACTGCGTGGTTTTCAGAAAGTACTGTTACAGCCGGGTGAAACCAAAACCGTTTCTTTTCCTGTAACTACTTCTCTGCTGAAATTCTACAATACCAACCTGAAGTATGACTGGGAGCCGGGTGAATTTATTATTCAGATAGGCACTAATTCCAGGGATGTAAAGAGCGCTTCTATCAGCTGGGATAAATAATATTAATAAGTATTAAGTTTCTGACAGAGAAAACAAAGGCCTGTAGATGCTGTACAACGCAGTATTTACAGGCCTTTTGGCTTGTGGGGGAATATTTTTGAAATATAAAGTCCATATTTTTGGTGGACTAATGAGTTCTTCCTATGTTTGCTTCACAAACGAGTTACGTGGCCGAGTGGGTAGGCGATGGTTTGCACAACCTTCCACGGAGGTTCGAGTCCTTCCGTAACTGCTATTTTTTTGTATGGCAAGCAATCGAAGTAAAAGCTGTGTTTCTACACGGCTTTTTTGCATTTGTGGTAGCCGGGAGCCTTTAGTGTCTGATGTTTCCAGGCCGCTGCTCTTTTCAGCAATAAATATGGTTTGAACGCTTTATCTATGTCTATGGGTAGCAGTTGGCATGCGGTATCTATGCTGTATGTATGGAATTGGGTACAGGCATCTACGGAGGATGTACGGAGCATTCATGGGGGATGCATAGGAAATCTATGGAGGAGCTACGAAGCATTTATGGCAGCGGGAACGGGTTTCTACAGGGTTACCATGGGCAAATCCGTGTTTGATACGGATGGAACAGGTGGGTAAGTTGGCTGCACTATCGCCGTGTGTATACCGGCTGTTTACCGTGAGATAAGGGGTAAAGCGTTCAAAATTTTAAGGTGATAATAGCGGCGGATGGCGTAAATTACTGATAGCAATTTTGAGTATGGCTAAACAGACTGGTCCGTTTTTAATCCGATGCACTATTGACGGCGTTTGCTTTTATATAGCAAACGGCGAAGGTTGCGCGCGTACCAGTAACCCGCCGGAGGCAAAACGCGTGAAAAAAGCGCCTGCATTTGCGGAGTTCCGCCGGTATTCGGATTATCTGAAGCAGGCTTCGCCGCTGGCATCAGCTATGCACAAAAAACTACCCAGGGGCAAACAACGCCATCATTATCAACGGTTAGCTGGCATAGCTATCCGGGGCATGAAAGCTGGTGGCGATAGGGAAACAGTAGTGCGGCTGATGGAGCAGGAGGCGGAACTGATATGCAACGAGATACACGAAGGGGTAGTAACAGCTGTAGTACATGGAGAGCAGGCCTGGAAGGTGAAATGGAAGGATGGCGGGCCGGTGTTGCAAAAGCGGCGCAGGAAAACGGCTATACTTAAGTCTTCTGCCAGCGTGCAGCAGCGGCAGGCGTTTGAGGAATTGAAAGAGGGAGGGGATTGGAAGTTGGGAGTTGATAGTTTGGAGTTGGGAGTTGATGGGGTAGAGAAGGGAAGCGATTGGAAGTTGGGAGTTGGTAGTTTGGAGTTGCGAGTGGACGGGGTAGAGAAGGGAGGGGATTGGAAGTTGGGAGTTGGTAGTTTGGAGTTGGGAGTTGACAGGGTAGAGAAGGGAAGCGATTGTCCGGTGTTTGAGGTGCAGTCAGGGGAAGGGCGGGGCCGGGGAAGCGGGGAGAAATGTGAGGTAGAGCGTGGGGGAGTGAAGGAGCCGGCGTTTGAAGCGCGTGAAAGTGATCTGTTTAATTTTAGTATACAAAAGCCGCTGGTGCGTTGGCTTGCAGATAGGGCAGTGTGGTGGGCGGATAATGGAGAAGCGGTTGCGAAAGATAGGCGGAGAGGGCGTGCAAATGGGCGGCCGTTAATACGTTGGCCTTCCGGCTAAAGGATGTTGCCATTGTAATCCGGAAGTGTTTATTACAATATTCTCTTGTGAGACATGGTAGCGGGTACATGTAATGGTTACCCCATTCAATATACCCGCCAGGTTATATTTGTTTCTGAATCTATTAATTCTCCTGCTCGTAACCGTAATCAATCTGCAGGTTCTTACCGTCTGCGGCCTGGGTGGCCAGTACGTCGCAGCGGTTGTTGTAGGGGTTATCGGCGTGGCCTTTTACCCAGCGCATTTTTATCTGGAACTCTTTGGATAGTTTGTAGAAACGGGTCCAGAGGTCTTTGTTTTTTTTGCCACCTTTGAAATCGTTTTTAATCCAGCCGTCTACCCACTTTTTTTCAATGCTGTTTACCACGTACTGACTATCGGTAAAGATGGTTACGGGAATGCCTCTTTTGGTAAGGGTTTCCAGGGCTACAATTACGGCCAGCAGCTCCATACGGTTGTTGGTGGTGCGTCTGTAGCCGGCTGAAAGTTCTTTTACCTTTTCTCCCCACATTAATATAGCGCCGTAGCCGCCGGGTCCGGGGTTGCCTCTGGATGAGCCGTCGGTGTAAATAATCAGTTGATGACCTTCAGACATGTATTGATTCCGTTTTTGGGGCTGCAAAGTAAGCACTTACACCTGAAACACGCCCAGTTTTAAGTCATTTATCACGGGGTTGTTATTGGCGGCGGCTATGCCTTCGCTGATAACAGTGCGGGTATCTATGGGGTCGATAATTTCATCTACCCACAAACGCGCGGCTGCATAGTAGGGTGTGGTTTGGGTGTTGTACTTGTCTTTAATGGTTTGTAACAGCTTGTTTTCTTCTTCGGGGGTAATGGTTTTACCCTGACTTTTCAGGCTGGCTACCTGTATCTGTAACAGGGTTTTGGCAGCCTGATCGCCACCCATTACGGCTATTTTGGCGCTGGGCCAGGCGTAGATGAAGCGGGGGTCGTAAGCCTTGCCGCACATGGCGTAGTTGCCTGCGCCAAAGCTGTTGCCGGTAATAATGGTTATTTTGGGTACCACGCTGTTGGCTACGGCGTTTACCAGTTTGGCGCCGTCTTTTATAATGCCGGAGTGCTCGCTGCGGGTGCCTACCATAAAGCCGGTTACATCCTGCAAAAACACCAATGGTATTTTTTTCTGGTTGCAGTTGAGTATAAAGCGGGCGGCTTTGTCGGCGCTGTCGTTATAAATAACACCACCCATCTGCATTTCGCCTTTTTTGTTTTTGAGTACCAGGCGCTGGTTGGCTACAATACCTACGGCCCAGCCATCTATACGGGCGTAGCCGCATACCATGGTTTGACCGTATTCTTTCTTAAACTCGTCAAACTCACTGTTGTCAACCAGGCGTTCTATCAGTTCTACTACGTCGTAGGGTTTGGCGTTGTATTCGGGAATGATGCCGTACAACTCTTCCGGGTTTTTAGCGGGCGGTGCGGGGGCTATGCGGTCGAAGCCTGCTTTGGGTTTGTGGCCCAGGCGGCTGATGATTTTCTTTATCTGATCCAGGCATTCCTGCTCGGTGGTAAAGCTGTAATCGGCAATGCCGCTTATTTCGGTGTGGGTGCCTGCGCCGCCCAGGGTTTCGGCATCTACTTCTTCGCCAATAGCGGCTTTTACCAGGTAGGGGCCTGCCAGAAAAATGCTGCCGTTGCCTTCTACCATCAGGGTTTCATCGCTCATAATGGGTAAGTACGCGCCTCCGGCTACGCAGGGGCCCATTACGGCGGCCAGCTGGGTAATGCCCATAGCACTCATTTGTGCGTTGTTGCGGAAGATGCGGCCAAAGTGTTCCTTATCGGGAAATATTTCATCCTGCATGGGCAGGTATACACCGGCACTGTCTACCAGATATATTACCGGCAGGTGGTTTTCCATGGCAATCTCCTGCATGCGCAGGTTCTTTTTACCGGTGATGGGGAACCAGGCACCTGCTTTTACGGTTTGGTCGTTGGCTATAATCATACACTGCCGGCCGCTTACATAGCCCATACCTGCCACGGTGCCGCCTGCGGGGCAGCCGCCATGTTCTTCGTACATACCGTAACCTGCAAAGAGGCCTAATTCGGTGAAGGTGCTGTTTTTATCGATCAGGTATGCTATTCTTTCCCGTGGTGTGAGTTTGTTGCGTTCTTTCTGCTTTTCTATGGCTTTTTTGCCGCCTCCGAGTTCAATTTTTCCGGCATATTGTTTCATGTCGCTCAGCAAAAGGCGCATCCAGTCTTCGTTACGGTTAAATTGTAAGGTCATAGTAGATTATCGTTAGAACAGTGAATATACGGCGAATGCGTTAACAAATATTTTAAGGTGAATTGAAGCATATTTTAAGTAGCGGGGATTAACGAATCTGTACATTAGCGGCTCTTATCAAATATAATACGCCCGGTAATGGATGTGATTCAAAGAAATAATATTACTGTTTACGGTAATGAAAACGCTAAGCAGACCATCGTTTTTGGTCATGGCTTTGGAACGGATCAGACCTCATTCAAGCAGGTTGTACAGTTTTTTGGAAAGGACTATCGTGTGATTTTATATGATAATGTGGGTGGAGGGAAAGCTGATCCGGAAGCATACAGCCCTGCGCGTTATAGCACGCTGAATGGTTATGTAACTGATCTGTTAGATATATGTGCGTATCTGGAATTGAAGGATGTGATATATGTAGGGCATTCCGTTAGTGGTATGATTGGCTTACTGGCTTCTATCCGCAATCCGGAGTTCTTCAGCAAACTGGTATTTCTGGGTGCGAGCGCCCGTTACCTGAATGATGATGCTGCCGGTTATGTGGGTGGCTTTAATCAGGAAGCACTGAATGGTTTATACGATGCTATGAGTAGTAACTACTATGCATGGGCGAGTGGTTTTTCTTCTATAGTAATGAATAATCCCGACCGTCCGCAGCTGGCTGCTACGTTTGCTTCTACTTTGTCTGCTATACGCCCGGATATTGCACTGGCGGTAGCGAAGGTAATTTTTGAATCGGACCACCGTGCAGATTTAGGTAAGGTAACCAAACCGGTGCTGATTGTACAGTCCAGCGAAGATGTGGCGGTGCCTGCTTCGGCGGCTGAATACCTGCATGCACATATTCCCGGCAGCAAGCTGGTGCATATTAACTCTAAGGGGCATTACCCGCATATGAGCGCACCCGGTGAAGTGGTGACTGTTATGCAGGAGTTTATTTAGTGCGCCTGCTTTTTTACTATAACCTGTAACACTACCTGATATAACAAGTGCTGAACTGGAAAAAAATATCGGATACTTTTATCCATTACGTAAATGACCGGAGCGAACATACTACTGCCGGTCGTTTGTTGCCCTATAGTATTAATCTGCTGCGGCATGCTGCCGGTGCGTACACTTCGTTACAGGTAGTGTTTGAAGATAAGGTAACGGCGAAGGTGAAGGATGCTACGCCTGCTTTTCTGGATGAGCTGGTACTGAACCCCGGTCCGCTGGAAGAGTTGCTGGCCGAACACCGCTACGAACCTTTTGGCTGGGAAGAGATACCTGTGAAGAAAAACCCTTTGCAGGATGTGCTTACGGCTTTATCGGCTGCTGCTATTATTCCGCTGAATATTAACGACCGTGCCTCTATGCTGGTACTGGGCTGGAGCGAGCCGCAGGTGTTTGATGCTTCTTTTACAGAAGCGGCTGTGCTGATACGCAAAACGCTGGAGAGTGCGCTTACACACACTTCCCGTACCGATGCACTGGAACTGAGTAATACCTATTTTACTGCTATACTGGAGGCCATGCCCCAGGCTGTTATTTTTATAGATGATAACGGCCGTAGTGGCTGGCTGAACAAACAGGCGGCGCGTTTGCTGAAGCTACCCATGTCGGGCGAGATGGCACCAGGTGCTTTTGCCGGCGCCATGGCTGACTGGCGCAACAGTGCGGCCAATGTGGATGATATTAATGCGAAGGCGGCGCAGTTCTTTTCATCGCCTGGTAATGTAATTAAAGACTGGATATGGCAGTTTGGTGGGGATACTCCTGCACAGTATAGCGTAAGCTGCACGCCGGTAAAGCACGATCAGTTTACGGGTAAGCTGTGGGTGTTTCATAAAATGGTAGTGGCTACAATCTGAGCAGCCCATATTTATGTAAGGTGTTTACCGGCTTGTTATCCCAGAATAATTCAAAGTCTTCCAGTCCGGCAGCTTCATAGCTGTCTTTTACTTCCTGTAAGGTATATGTTTTAAGGTTGGCGGCAGAAAGCTGTTGCAGCATACCATTCAGCCATTGGCCCTGATTGGTATCTACACTGATATTCATACTATCCTTCTTGCCCTGGAAGGTGAAGGAAGCCACTTCCCACTGATTCCCTTTTTTACTTTTGGTAATAATTTCCATTTGCGGTTTGCGGCCCAGCCATACTACTTTGCTGGTAGGCTTTGGGGTGCTGTATTCCGCTTCCTGTAAGGCTTTTACAATGTATTCAGGATCTACTTTGGTTTTGGGTACTTTAAACTCGAACCATTTTTGCAACGGATAATCGAAGCAGGCACCGTGCATGTAGTTGAGTAACGATTTCTTTAAACCATAACCGAAGGCGTCGTGATCGGCACCGGTAGGGTCTGTGTGTACAATATCATTGTTGGCAAAGGTGCCTATGGCCTCGGTTTCTTTTTTAACACCAAACTTTTCGGGGTTAAGACCTACGGGGCTGTGGGCCGTCATGGCAAACTGGTGCCAGAAGGCAGATTGTAATACCCCTGCCTGAAACATCTGTCGTACCATTTCCAGCGAGTCGATGGTTTCCTGTTCTGTTTGGGTGGGAAAGCCATACATGAGGTAGGCGTGTACCATTATACCTGCTTCGGTAAAGTTGCGGTTTACGCGGGCTACCTGTGCTACGGTAATACCTTTCTGTATCAGTTCCAGCAGGCGGTCGCTGGCTACTTCCAGTCCGCCGGATACGGCAATGCAGCCGGAGGCTCTGAGCAGCAAACACAGATCGCGGGTAAAGCTTTTTTCAAAGCGTACATTGGTCCACCAGCTTACCGTTATTTTACGGCGGATGATTTCCAGCGCCAGTGCGCGCATCAGTGCGGGCGGTGCAGCCTCATCTACAAAGTGAAAGCCGTTCTGACCTGTCTGGGCAATAATCTGTTCCATACGGTCGCACAGCATTTGTGCGGCAATGGGCTCATAAAGCCGTATGTAGTCCAGTGATATATCGCAGAAGGTACATTTACCCCAGTAGCAGCCGTGCGCCATGGTAAGTTTGTTCCACCGGCCATCGCTCCAGAGGCTGTGCATGGGGTTTATAATTTCGATGGCGCTGATGTATTTATCCAGCCAGAAATCGCTGTAGTCGGGCGTGCCTACCTGGCCCTGTTTATAATCGCTGCAGGCTTTGTTGTTAATATAGGTAACGGTGCCGTTTACCAGTGTAAAGGTGCGTTTCAGCTCTTCTACCGTTTTTTCGCCGTTAATATGTTGTATCAGGTTTTCGAAAGGCGCTTCGCCATCGTCGAGCGTTACGTAGTCGTAAAACTCAAACACCCGTGGGTCTGACAGGGAGCGGAGTTCGGTATTGGCAAATCCGCCGCCCATTACCACGCTGGTCTGTGGGTAGTTTTGTTTAATCCACTGCGCGCAGCGGAGGCTGGCGTACAGGTTACCGGGAAAGGGAACGGAAATGGCTACCAGCTTTGGCTGTACCATCTGCATTCTTTCGGTAAGTATGCGTATGAGGATGCGGTCTATGTAGGTGTATTCCTGTTGCAGGGCATTGTACAGCTCGTCAAAACTGTTGGCGCTGCGGCCCAGGCGTTCTGCATAGCGGCTGAAGCCGAAGTGTGCGTCTACACATTCGGTAATCAGATCGCTCAGGTCTTCCAGGTACATGGTAGCCAGGTGTTTGGCTTTGTCCTGCAGGCCCATGTTGCCGAAGGCCCATTGCAGATCGTCTAACTGCGCAAAGCGGCTGGCTTCGGGTAAAAAATTGCGTTTGCTGATGAGGTGCGCCAGTGTGGGGTTTTTGCCCTGGAGAAACAGGATTACCGCGTCTATGGTTTGCAGGTAATCTTCCTGTAAGGCCATAATGCGGCGGGCGTTTTCTGATAATTCAGCGCCTTTGCTGCCTATTTCTTCAAACAGCTGTTGCAGGCCGGGTTGCGAGAACAGGGCCAGTGTAACTTCTATACCCAGATCTGCCTGAAAAGAAGCGATGTTTTTGGTATTCAAAAAACCTTTCAGGTAGGCAGTGGCCGGGTACGGCGTGTTCAGCTGCGTAAAAGGGGGCGTTATCAGAAAAACCGGAGCGCTCAATATTAACGTGTTTAAGGGGCAAAAGTATCCCTTAAAACCCAAAAATGGTGGTGGTTAACCTGCTTTTAAGAATGACAGGGCGGCAGAAGGGCCGCTGGGAAATGTTATAAGGTTTATTTGTTCATCAGTTTTGCGTAGTCCTCATCGGTCATATATTCCAGAATTTCTCCCGGCTGGCATTCGAGTACCCGGCATATTTCTTCCAGCGTTGAAAAGCGGATGGCTTTGGCCCTTCCGCTTTTCAATATGCTCAGGTTGGCAAGGGTAATGTCTATTTTCTCACTCAGGTAGGTGAGGCTCATTTTCCTTTTTGCCAGCATTACATCCAGATTCACTACTATGGGCATTACGCTAAAGTAATTAAAGTTTTAAACGGTAAGGTCATGTTCCTGTTGCAGCTGAAGGCCTTTGTTAAAGGCCCTGAATAGAAGCCAGAATATAATAGCTGCAATGAACCACGTGGGTTCAATGCAGTCTGACAGATTTATGCTGAACCAGATTTTGGTAATATGGTAGTACCAGAGTCTAACCGGTGGGTTTATAAGAAGTGGAATGAGTGCGGATAAGAACATATACCATGCACAGAAAGCCAGCCGCATTTTATTTTCTTCTGTAAAAAATGCTCCCCGTGCAATGGAGAGGCAAAGTCGTATAAGGCAAATGACAGACCAAAGCAAACCACCGGATTGAAGGATTGCATAAACAATCATCAGTATCCAGCTGATGCAATATACTATTGTGCTTACCTTGAATTTAACGATCTGGCCATGGGCATCATAACGAAAGGGAACTTCTTTAATAAGCGGCCTCAGGTGCAGATTGCCAGCTATACGAATGGTGTCTTCATATTTAATATAATTTCTACCCTCCTTTCTGAAAAATACTGGTTTGGTACCAATTGGTGATTCCAGTTCTTTTTTGAAATAGTAGCTGCTTATTCCGAGATACCGGGTGGTATCTGCATAGCCAGAATCGTTTGCACGTCCCCAGCGGTCTTTGCAGCTGATGCAGTCTCTTATAGTATAAACTCCTATTCCTGCTGCTGAATAGCCTTCAGCAATGCCTTCGGTTATATGCCTGATATAATTGTCTGCGTTTCTGGCACTGTCTTTCAGGCGCACGTAAGTATGATACGGCAAACTGGTGGATAATGTATATATAAAAGCTGAGTCGGGATCGGGGTCTTGTATATACCCTTCGCTATGTACAAGACTTGTATTGGTTACTCTGGTAAAGAACAGGGATGTTATAATAAAGAACAATACCAGTGCAACGAGTGTAATAACTATGATGTCTGCTATCCGGTCTGGTTTTCTCATTTGGGTAGAGTTGTTTCCTCAAAACTATAATAAATTATCGAAAAACAATAAATAATAGTTGTTTTGTTGCTGGATGAAACTTATTTGTCGTTTACTGGTGTGGCGGAGTAATACAGCAGAACTTTAGAAAAGCGGCAGCTGCGTAGCGCCTTTGGGAGGCTCTTCTTTGCCGAAAACGGTGCGGCCCTGGTATTTCCACGAATCTTTTCTTTCTTTTTCAATCAGTTCGTCAAAGCGGGTATGGTCGGGTACAAAGTCCTGTTCGTGCTGGCGGGCTATTTCGCTGAGGCTGCGGATGGCGTGTTGTTTATCGCTCTGGCCAATTTTAGCTTTTTGTACGGCGGTTTGGAGTATGTTGATGGTATCGTCGTATACGGTTTGTGGTACGGGGAAGGGATGACCGTCTTTGCCGCCGTGGGCAAAGGAAAAGCGGGCGGGATCTTTGAAGCGCGAGGGTGTGCCGTATATAACCTCGCTTACCAGTGCCAGTGATTGCAGGGTGCGGGGGCCTACACCCTCCAGTAGTAAAAGCTCTTCAAAGTCGGTGGGGCGTTTTTCGTGCGCCAGCCATAGTACGCTGCCGAGGCGTTTAAGGTCTACGTCTTTGGCTTTTACCTCGTGGTGGCCGGGTAACAGCAGGCGGCGGGTTTCGATGATGAGGTTTTCGGGGGGTTCGTCTGCCATTTGCAGCATGGTCTGGCGGGCAGGGGCGGCCTGATGATCGGTCATGTTGAGGATGATGCCTGCATTACCGCCACAGATAGCGGTGTGGGGTTCATCGGTGAAAGAGGTGATAGCGGGGGAGTGCCAGTGGTACCGGCGGGCGCTGCTGCCATTGGTTTCCATGCCCTGCTGTACCACGGCCCACTGGCCTTCATCGCTAACAATAAAGCTGTGGAGGTATAGCTGAAAACCATCCTGTATGGCAGTATTGTCTACCTTGGCACTGAGGCGGCTGCAGCGTGCCAGGTAGTGGCCATCCAGACCTGTTTTTTCGCCTATGGCCAGTAGTTCGGCCGGGGTTTGGCGGGAGTGTTTGCCTTTGCCGCCGCAGATGTAAATGCCCAGTTCTTTAGAGAGGGGATTGACAGATTTTTTGAGGGCGCCCATTACAGAGGTGGTGATGCCGGAGGAATGCCAGTCCATACCCATTACGGCTCCGAGGCTTTGAAACCAGAAGGGATCGCTTAAACGGCGTAGTACCTCTGCCTTACCAAATTCGGTAATAATGGCTTCGGTAATAGCCAGTCCCAGCCGGGCCATGCGTTCTGCCAGCCAGGGTGGCACTGCTCCGTAATGCAGGGGTAGGTCTGCCGTTCCTGATCGCTTCATGCTAACAAAGTTAGCGTAAAAGCTTTATACCTTCAGACCGCCGAACATGCTGGTCATAATTACGCCCAGTACTATAAGGGTGATGACTACATACAGCTTGTCTTTTTCCAGTATAAAGGATACCAGGGATAACACAATACGCAGGATAGGTGTGGCTATAAGAATAGCTACACCCAGCTGAATAATTTCGGTGGCGCTGCCGGTGCCGAGGCCTTTGATAATACCGGGAAGGCTGGTGTAGGAGGCATCTTCGCCGTGGAAGGTTGTGTAATCGGGTATGGTTTGCATGCCGTGGTGCAGCAGGTACATGATACCACCTATAAGGGCAACTGCGCAGGAGAGGATGACGCCAATGCGCAGGGTCTGCCCTATAAATACTTCTATATTTCTATCGTTGATAATGGCTTTGTTGTTTGCTTTCATCTTTAATTTCTTTACAGGGTGCATGGTTAAAATTTGTGCTGCAGGCCGTTGTAGATCATCTGTAAGGCGATGATGGTGATGGCTATGCTGAAGATGAGGCGGAGTTTCTTAGGATTGATGCGCATGAGCAGGCGTGTGCCGGTAAGGGCGCCTGCCAGTACACCAATGATTACCGGCATAGCAATACCGGGATCGATATATCCTCTTTGCAGGTATACTACGGCGCTGGCAGCTGCGGTAACACCTACCATAAAGTTGCTGGTGGTGGTGCTTACGCGGAAGGGAATGCGCATGGCGGTATCCATGGCCAGCACTTTCAAAGCGCCGGAGCCTATGCCCAGCAGACCGGATAGAACGCCGGCCAAAGTCATGATAGAAAAGCCGCCGCCTACGTTTTTGAGTTTATAATGTATCACCCCGTCTTTAGTGGGGTAGCTGCCGTTAAGTTTCAGTTTTTCGGCCAGGGGGCTGCCTTCCATATCGGCATGTTCATTCTTTTTACGGAGCGTCATAGCGGCGGAGAAGATCAGTGTGGCACCGAAGAGAATGGCTACGAAGTTAACCGGCGTGTATACCGCAATGAGCGCACCGCATACGGCGCCGATGGTGGTAGCAATTTCCAGAAACATACCTACGCGTATATTGGTAATGCCTTCTTTTACATAGGCACTGGCAGAGCCGGAGGAAGTAGCGATGGAGGATACCAGCGCAGCGCCGATGGCATAACGCATATCAATATGAAAAACGAGGGTGAGCAGTGGTATTACCACTACGCCACCGCCGAGGCCTGTTAAAGAGCCAACAAGGCCTGCCATGTAAGCACCAGCCAGTAAAATGAGGGTAAACGTAAGAATAAGCATCTGGTATTAATTATTGTTTGCTAAAATCTGTTGTAGGGTGGCTGCGGCTTTATCGGGCTTGCCGTTTTTAACGGCGGTGAAGAGGGCTTCGTGAAGTTGGTGGCTCTGGGCAAAATGGTGTACGGTGCCAGCGTCGCGTTTATCAAAGAAGTCACGGATTACCACGGTAAAGTTTTTATAGAGGTCGGCCAGTACGGAGTTGCCGGAAGCGGTAGCGAGTGCCAGGTGAAAGCCTATATCGGCATCGGTACATTCTTTTATCTGCTCCTGCTCAATGGCTTTGCGGCGTTTATCCAGCCAGTGGGCTATGGCGTCTATATCATCCGGTGTTTTATGGGTGGCGGCCAGGCGCACAATTTCTACTTCCAGCAGGGTACGTACGCTGTTGATTTCTGTGGCATCGGCGCGTCGGAGGCGTTCGTGCAGGGTTTCGCGTTTGGGTTTGTCGCTTACATAAGTACCATCGCCCTGTTTTACGCGTACTATGCCAGACATGGCCAGTGTTTTTACCGCTTCGCGTATGGTGGAGCGGCCTACATTGTATTGTGCCATCAATTCCGGCTCGGCTGGTATTTTATCACCCGTTTTATATTTTCCCTTTGCTATGTCGCGTTGTATAGCGGCAATGACTTTGTCTGATAGCTTCGCCATAACATCTCCGTTTAAACGTCTGATGTTTCAAAGGTAGGAAATAGTACGGGAAAGGGTATCCGCTTATTTCAGGGCTGCACGCCAGGCGGCCAGATCGGTAGCGTCGAACTTCTCTTTTTCCATCAGATCAATGGTTTTGTTAATCATTACCATCTGGTTATTTCGGAGGGTATCCTGCTCGTTAAAGGGCGATTCGTAGTTCTTATCTACCAGAATATGGCCGTTGATAACCTGTACTTCTTCGCCATCTTCCTTAGCAAAAGCAATTACGCGGAAGGCAGCTTTGCCGTTAACGGTCAATTTTAACAGACGGGTGCGGATGATGAGAGGGGTGCTGTTATCCGGTACATCCATAAACAGATCGCCATCTATTTCCAGTTCCCGTTTTTGGGGATATGCGTCCGCGGTTGTAATGCGGGTGTCTTTCTGCAGCCACACGCTGGAGCTATCGTTGAGCGTTATGTTTTTAACAGGGCGTGGTATTTTGCCTTTGTACGCAAATCCGGGCTGTGAGCAGCTGGTGAACATGCCTGCGGCTATGGTTATCAATACTGCGGGAAAAGCGATTAGTCTGGTGGTTGGTTGGTATAGTGCCATGCTGCAAACTACGGATGTTTGTGCCAACGGGAAAGCGGGAAGGTGTTTTTTTATGGCAGGGGAATTGCTGGCATACAGCATTATCCATCATTTTAGTCCGTTTAACAGGATACCTTATGAAAGTAGTTATTGTCGGGGGCGGCTTTGCCGGTATTAATCTGGCCAAACAGCTGGCAGGGAACAGCGCTATTGAGGTGGTGCTGGTAGATAAAAATAATTATCATTTTTTTCCTCCGCTGATTTATCAGGTGGCTACTTCTTTTATTGAGGCTTCTAATATCAGTTATCCTTTCCGTAAAATGTTTCAGTATAAAAAGAACCTGCGTTTTCATTACGGGGCGTTACTGAACATTGTGGCTTCGGAAAACAGAATTGAAACTACCACGGGTGATGTGCCTTATGACCGGCTGGTGCTGGCGCTGGGTACGCAAACCAATTATTTTGGTATGCAGAATGTGCAGCAGTATGCTTTGCCGATGAAAACGATTAATGATGCGCTGGATTTGCGCAACCATATATTACAGGTGATGGAGAAGGCGGCGCTGGAGCATGACCCTGTGGAGCGGGAGAAGCTGCTGAATATAGTAATTGCCGGTGGCGGGCCTACGGGTGTGGAACTGGCGGGTATGCTGGCCTATATGGGAAAGAATATTGTGAAGAAGGATTACCCTGATGTGCCGGATGCGAGCCGGGCCAATATTTACCTGGTGGATATGCTGCCGGTACTGCTGGGGCCTATGAGCAAAAAATCGCAAACGGAGGCTTATGAAGTGCTGATGGGGATGGGGGTAAAGGTGAAGCTGAACCAGAGTGTAAAGGATTATGTGGATGGTGCGGTGGTGTTTGGCGATGGTAGCACTATACCTACGCATTCGCTGATATGGACTTCTGGCGTAATTGCCTGTGAGGCGCCGGGGCTGCCCAGGGAAAGTGCAGGACGCGGCAGACGGTTACAGGTAGATGCTTTTAATAAGGTGGTGGGTGTAGAGCATGTGTATGCGATAGGGGATATGTGTTTGCAAACCACGGATGCAGGTTTTCCCAACGGGCATCCGCAGCTGGCGCAGGTGGCGATACAGCAGGGAAAGCTGCTGGCGAAAAACCTGCAGCGGGAGTTGCGGCACGCGCCTATGCAGCCGTTTTTGTATAAGGATAAGGGCAGTATGGCTATTATATCTAAGAACAATGCGGTGGTGGATTTGCCTAAGAATGTGTTTATGCGTGGCTTTTTTGCCTGGCTTACCTGGTTGTTTATTCATATTTTACCTATTGCGGGTTTCCGGAATAAGCTGAAGCTGTTTAATAACTGGATTGTTTCTTTCATTAGTAACGACCCCAACCTGCGGTTGATTATACGGCCTAAAAACGACTGGGCGGCAAAGGGGGAGGGGAATGGATAGCAGTAGCGTTCGTTAAATTTTGCTGTAAATCAGTTATCTGTTAAAAATACCGGCATATTTGTGGAATGATGCGCTGCGGCGCATCTTTTATTTGCATCATTAGAAAAGAGTATAGAGATAATGAAAAAATGGAACGCAGTGCTTGCTTTGTGTGGTACGCTTGCTTTAGCCCATGCCCAAAAGCCTAACTGGCATAACCTGGATCTGCAACGTGATTCTGTGTTTGGCATCAGTACAGAAAAAGCCTATAATGAATTACTGAAGAACAAAAAGAGCACACCGGTAGTGGTGGCGGTAATTGACAGCGGTATTGATACGGCGCATGAAGACCTGCGGAGCGTGCTGTGGGTTAACCCGAAAGAAAAAGCGGGTAACCAGAAAGACGACGATAAGAACCGCTATACAGACGATATTAACGGATGGAGCTTTATTGGCTCTGAAAAAGGGAATGTGCAATATGATAACCTGGAACTGACGCGTATACTGCGCAAGCAGATGGCGCGTTTTGGTTCGCTGAGCAGTTTGCCGGAAGATACCACGGGTTTGTATGCGTTTCAGCAACTGAAATCGGAATACGACCGTGAGCTGGCGAAGGCTAAAATGCAGCTGATGGGTATGACGCAGTTTGCAGCTGCGCTGGACAGCGTGGTGGTGCATGCCAATAAAGGCCGTTTAACCCTGGAAGATCTGAAAGGGTATAAGGCAGCGAACGGACAGGAGCGCCATGTGAAGACGATTCTGATGAAAGAATTGCAGCGTTACCCGGATGCGGTTACGTTTAAGGAGAAGGAGATTGACGGCGGTGTGGAGCATTTTAAAGATATGGTTGAGTATCAGCTGAACCTGGAGTACGATCCGCGTGCGGTGGTGGGTGATGATTATAATAATGTAAAGGAGCGTTATTACGGCAGTAATGATGTTACCGGGCCGGATGCCGACCATGGTACCCACGTAGCGGGCATTATAGGTGCTGTGCGTAATAACGGTTTAGGTATAGAGGGCGTTGCGGATAACGTGCAGATTATGGTGGTGCGTGCGGTGCCTAACGGCGATGAGCGCGATAAGGATATTGCCAATGCTATCCGTTACGCAGTGGATAAGGGTGCAAAGGTTATTAATATGAGTTTTGGTAAACCTTATTCGCCTGATAAGAAGGTGGTAGATGAGGCTGTGAAATATGCTTTGAAGAAAGATGTGCTGCTGATACATGCGGCGGGTAATGAGGGGTTGAATATTGATGACAGCGCTAATATTTTTTACCCCCGCCGCCAGTATGAGAAGAAGGGGGAAGCGAATGCCTGGATTGAGGTAGGTGCTTCCGGTTATAAAGATGATGAAACGCTGGTAGCTTCTTTTTCTAACTATGGAAAAAACACTGTGGATGTGTTTGCGCCTGGTGTTTCTATCTATTCTTCTGTTCCAGGTTCAAAATATACTTACCATGATGGTACCAGTATGGCTAGCCCGGTAGTAGCTGGTTTGGCTGCGCTGATCCGTTCTTACTATCCTAAGCTGAGTGCGATGGAAGTAAAAGATATTATTCTGCAATCTGCTGTTAAGGTTACGCACCCTGTTATGGTGGCTGATGGTGGTGCACCACATGCTGTGCAGCTGTCTGATATATGCCGCACCGGCGCGGTGGTAAATGCGTATGCTGCTTTACAGCTGGCTGCGCAGAAGTAAATAGTATTACCATGTTATTTGTGCCGCATCTGCCTTTTTGGGGGCAGGTGCGGCATTTTTATTTCCGGTGATTTTACTGCTTTGGGCAGGTGGTTACGTGTTTAAAGAGATGTAAGCGTATTTTAATCGTTTTCAATGTATTAGCTTCCTATTTTTGCTATCTGATCCGTACTTAACATTCTTACAATTGGAAAACTTATTTCCGGTATTGATGTATCATGCCGTTACCCTGGAAAACCATGAAGCCTGCGGGCATGTGCACGTGCCTTACGGGGCATTTGCTGCACAGCTGCAATGGCTTTATGAGAATGGCTACGAAACCATAACAGTTTCGGAAATTGGCGATCCCCGTCAATCTGAGGCTAAAAAGGTGGTGCTTACTTTTGACGATGGGTATTATTCCCTTTACCACCTGGTAACGCCTTTATTAAAGCGGTATCGTTTTTCTGCTACTTTATTTCTTACTACTTACCCTGTGGGTGCAGCAAGCTATGATGTACTGCCTGCACTGGAAAAGGAATTTCCGGAAGGCGACCGGCCGCTTACGTGGCAGGAGCTGGAGGAGATGGAGCATTCCTGCTGGGATATACAGGCGCATGGTCATCAGCATCTGGTACATAATACGCTGGGCTTACATGCTTTGACGGCGGAGATAGAGAAGAGTAAAACTGTTATAGAGCGTCATCTGAATAAAGCGGTACGTTTTTACGCCTTTCCCTATGGGCGGTATAATCATCCGTGTTTGCGTATTACACGGGAACTGGGATTTGTTAAAGTATTTACGGTACAGCCAGCACTGGCCAGGTTTTCTTCAAACAGGTTCCGTATGCCGCGTATAGAGGTTAACCGGTATGTAACAATGGAGCAGTTTGCGCATAAGGTATGTACGGGATTTGGTAGCCGGGGGGAGCAGCTGCGCTGGTTTGTTTTGCAGTTTGTTTACAGGAATGTGAAGTGGAAAGACAGGATTAGAGCGATATACAGGAAAATAAGAAAATAGCTGATTGATGGATTTGTTGAAAGATGTAACCTTATTGATAACACACTATAACCGTAGCACCTCGCTGGAGCGGCTTTTATTAAGCGTGCAAAAGCTGGATATGGGTTTTGGAGAAGTGATAGTATCGGACGATGCGAGTGATGCGCCGCATTTGCAGCATTTGCAGGAACTACGGGCAGTATATGGGTTCAGGATTATAACTGCTGACAGGAATGGCGGGCTGGGTGCCAATATAAACAAGGGGCAGCGCGCCGTTGGTACGCCTTATATTTTATATGTGCAGGAGGATTTTGAAATTACGCCTCTGTTTAAAAAGACGATGCCGGAAGCGCTGGCATTACTGGAAGCGGATAAGGGGCTGGACCTGGTTCGTTTTTTCGCCCATTTCCGTTATCCTTATCTGAAGCCGTACGGTGGTGATTTTGAGGAAGTATCTATACCCGCGCTGGCGTGGGATTACAATAAGATTTATAGTTACGCGGATACGCCCCATTTAAAGCGGGCTGGTTTTGAAAAGAAGTTTGGTGCTTACCGGGAGGATTTGAAGGCTGACCGGATGGAGTACCGTATGTGCATATCCTTTATGGTAAATAAAGGGCGCTGTGTTATTACGAAGCACTATGCTTCGCTGTTTATACACGAGAACCTTGTATCGGAACCCAGCACTGCCATACGGCCACCCCGCCAACGAAGTAAAGAGTTTATTATACAGATTATCCGTTTCTGTTACCGCCAGTTAAAATATAACTGGGATTTGCTGGTTACTCCGCGGAGGCGTTAAGCTGTATTGTAACCTGCACTTGTTTGTTATTGGCGCGTTCCCATCTTATAACTGCGGGCTCTTCTTTAATGCGGGTGATTAATTCATTAAAGAGCCAGGTTACAAAGTTGTCCATGGTAAATATGCCGGGTACCAGCATGATTTCTATTTCGCCGGAGAAAGTGCTATCAGTTTCTTTCAGTATTTCGCGGGCGTATATTTTCAACTCGTTGGCAAGCATGCTGGGGTTGGTGTGGCCTGCGGTAATAACCTTGCGGGTACTTCCATTTTCGTTTTCTGCGGTAAGGCCTGACATATAAGGTGCACGCGGTTCTGCTATTGTACGTGCTGCTACGGGCACAGGCATTGGGATATTATCCAGGAGGGCAGGTCTGCCCAATCTGGCAAACGGTTGCCCCGATTCCAGCGGTATAAAGCGATGGCCTACCAGCAGGCCGTTGGGCATTGCATGGTCGAATGCTTTTACCAGCATGGCATCGTGTTTTCTTTCATCTCCGCCGTTTACCTGCCCTTCCATGTAAATTACCACCTGCTCAAAATCGGTATCTGCTTTGCGCAGAAAGTCATCTATAAAAGTATTCGGGTCTTGTGTTGCGGCTGGTATTTGCCGGATGATATGCCCGCTTTTGAATACCAATATTTCGGGCATGATGCTGCCGGTAATATTGTGGCGGGAAAAAAGCGCCCTGTCTATACCTGTAAATACTGCTGCTTCCAGCTGTTTGTTGCCGCTGAATATGTCCATGTGTACTGGTTTATGGGGGATGACGGCGGCAATTTATACAAATACCCCGATATGCTAACCGGGGTGTTTTACGGGAAGCGGAGATATTTTGAGTGCATAGTGAATAAGCTCCATTACGTAATTCCGCAGCAGATCAAACTTGTATATATAATCGGAATGTACTTCGCCCAGCATTTTAGTGTAGATGCGACTTATATAAGCATCCTGCGTATCGCTGAGGCGAAAGGATGATTTACCGTGCTGCAAAAACATGGGCAGCTGGTTAATGTTCTGTTTCATTTTTTCGCTGAGGAAGGGTACGCGGAAGAAACAACAGAAGCCGCTGGTATTGTTGCTGAGCGGTTGAAAGGTATAGGGCATCTGCGGGTTGGAGAACAACAGCAGGGTGTCTGATATATCTATGCTTTTACCGGTAAAGTGGTAGCGGTTATGCCCGCGCAGCAGACTTATTTTGTGGAACTGACCTGCTTCTACTGCTGCCGGATTGCACTTGCCGTAATCTATTTCTTCTGCCCGGCATAGGTTAAAGTTACCCCAGTTGCCGGGCTGGTTTTCGTTGAGCCCGTTAGATGACAGATAAAAATCGTCGGGCATATCACATATAGCCATAACACACAGTTTACATTATATTGCCCGGAAGGCGGATGGGGTTAAGGCTACATGTTTCTTAAAGAAATTGTTGAAATGCGCAGGCTCTTCAAAGCCCAGGCAGTAGCTTATTTCGGATATGTTCCAGTTGGTATGGCGCAGCAATGCTTTTGCTTCGCTGGCCAGCCTTTCCACAATGTGGGCGGTGGTGGTTTTTCCGGTAGTTTCTTTGATGGCGCGGTTAAGGTGGTTTACGTGTACGGCCAGCTCTTTGGCAAAGTCGTTGGCAGAGCGTAAGGTAAACCGCTGCTCGGGCGACTCAATAGGAAACTGACGTTCCAGCAATTCTGTAAACACCGAGGTAATGCGCGACTTGGCATCGGGGTGCTGGTAGATGGTGCCTGCGGGTTCCATTTTAAGTGCATAGTGAATGATTTCTGTTACATAATTCCGCAACAGATCGTACTTATACACGTAATCGGAATTGATTTCGGCTACCATTTTCTCAAATATTTCCGCAATCTGTTTATCGCGTGCATCATCGAGTACATAAGCGGGTTTACCTCCGGGGGTAAACATAGGAAAGTCGCTTACGCTACCTCTTATTTTCTCGGTAAAGAAAGCTTCTTTGAATATGCAGAAGTAGCCGGTATCGTTGGGTTGCATGCACTGTATGGTGTAGGGTACATGCGGATTAAAGAACAGCAGTGTGCTGCCGGATATTTCCAGACTTTTATCGGCGTAGTGAATAATGTTGTGGCCGCGGCTGAGGCTTATTTTATAAAATGCCCTGCGGCTGTATTTTACCGGCGCAGCGTTGGGGCGAATGATGTCCTGCATCCGGAAAACGTTGAAATGTCCGATATCCTGTTGCAGGTTGTCGGGCATCCAGTCGAGCTTTTTCCGGTAAAAATCTTCGAGTGTTTCGGTTTTGTTGTCCATTGCTGTACGGTTAATAGTAGTGATGTGTTGCAAATTTAAAACGGATTAAATGCTTTATCTTACGTGAATCAAACCGAAACTTGCGAAATTCAAACAATTTAAAGCTATGTCTGCTACTGTTTATTTCCGACTGCTGATTTTCAATCTGTTACTGATTGTGGGTGTGGGGGCGGGTTATGGTCAAACGGCCACAGATTCGGTAAAAGCGACTATTGATGGCTTGTTCACCGCTATGTTGCAAAGCGATAGTGCTGGTGTTATGAATAGTTTTGCGCCGGAGGCGGTATTGCAGACTATTGTGGAGAAGCAGGGGAATGTACGTGTGCAGACGGAAAAAGCCGAGGATTTTGCAAGGGCTGTGAAGGGGTTTGCGAAGGAGGCCTGTGATGAGCGTATTGTGTATGATGTGGTGCGGATAGATGGAGACCTGGCTATTGCGTGGACGCCTTACCGTTTTTATTATAAAAAGGAGTTTCACCATTGCGGTGTAAACTCCTTTCAGCTGGTGCGGTTGAATGGCCGCTGGAAAATTCAGTATATTATTGATACCCGGCGTAAAACCGGTTGTGAGGCTATACATCCATAAACTCCCATGCGCTGAGGTATGCGTTCTTTTCTTCGGCATACGCAATAAAATTGCCATAGAAGGGGAACTGTGACAGGGTGCCGCTATCGCCAATGATTACTAACTTTTTGCGGGCGCGGGTCATGGCTACGTTCATACGGCGTACATCGGACAGGAAACCGATTTTGTTTTCGGTGTTGCTGCGCGTCATGCTGATGTATACCATATCTCTTTCCTGCCCCTGGAAGCTATCGATGGTATTAATGGTGATGGCGTTGCTGTATGGCGTTAATTGCGGGCTGTGTTCCAGCTGTTCTTTCAGTAACTGTACCTGTTGTTTGTAGGGTGAGATAACTGCTATGGATGGGAAGTTATCTGGCTGATAACGGGTACTCAGTTCTGTAATGGTTTTTGTTAAGTGTTTGAACAGGAAGGCCGCTTCTTCGGGATTGGTGGTGCTGGTGCCTTCTGTTTTTTCATCAAAGCCGCAGCCGGCGGTATCTATAAAAGCCAGTGCTGTGTCTTCCTCATGCAGCAGGTGGGCAGCTACGGACTGGTGTGCCTGTAACCTGCTTTCGTAAAACACTTTTGAAGAGTAGCCCATAATATGTTCGTGCATGCGGTATTGCTGCTGTAGCAGGCTTACTGCTTCGGGGTGTATTTGTACGCATTTTTCCAGCAGGGTGGTGCTGAGACCGTTTTTTGCGGCTTCTGCTGATTTAATGGTGGGGGGCAGCTGGCAATGATCGCCCGCCAGTACTACTTTCTTTGCTTTTAGTATAGGTATCCAGCAGGCGGGTTCCAGCGCCTGGCCTGCTTCGTCAATTACTACGGTATGGTATTTCAGATGCCTTACGGTGTAGTGGTTGGCGCCTACCAGGGTAGCTGTGATTACCTGTGCTTTGGTTAACAGGTCGCTGACGATGTATTGCTCTGTATTTTCTACCGACTTCATAATATTGCGTGCTTCATCAAACAGGGCTTTACGCTGGTCGCGCTCTGCTTTGCCAAAGTTGCGTTTGTATTTGTGCGCCATATCTCTGAATTCAGAGGCCTGCTTTTTCAGCTTTTTAATCTCCTTCATGCTGTTGTGGGCCGTCATTTTACTATCCAGCGTAAGGCTCATGAGGCTGTCGGATACTTTGGCGGGGTTGCCCACACGTAGTACGTTGAGGCCTTCATCGGAGAGTTTTTCGGTAAGCAGGTCTACGGCGGTATTGCTGGGCGCTACTACCAGTATCTGCTTATGATCCTGTTTAATAAGCGCTTTAATGGCCTGTACCAGGGTGGTGGTTTTACCGGTGCCGGGAGGGCCGTGTACAATAGCCAGTTCGTTGGCCGCCCTTATTTTATCTACCGCAGCCTGCTGTGAGGGGTTGAGGCCGGGTATGGTGTAGTTGTGAATATGGGTATCAAAAGTGGGCTGTTTTTCGCCGGTGAGTATTTTAATCAGTCTGCCTTCTTCGGTCTTTTCCTGCAGGGTGGAGGCCAGTTTGAGGGCGTTGGTCATTTCATCGTAGCTGTTATCATCAAACAGCAGGTCTATGCCCAGTTTGCCATCGCGGCTCCATTCCGGCAGCTCATCGGTTCGCAGGGTTATTTTGAGAATGTTGCGGCTTTGGTAAGATATGGTACCTTCTATACGATCGTTTTTAGGATCGTGGTTAGAGAACAGCACAGCGGAAGCGCCGAAGCGCAGCTGGTGTGCCACGTCCTGATGTGTGGTGCGTTCCACTTCTACGGTAAGATAATCGCCACGGCTCATTTCCGAGCCGCGGATGGCTATGGGGTACCAGCTGAGGCCGTTGGCTCTGCGTTCGTTTACAGAGGTGGATTCTGTTAATGCCTGATAAGCTTTTCTGTCTTCTTCACGTTCTGTTTTCAGCAGCTCCAGCTGCTGTTTAAAATAATCCATGTGGCAAAGGTAACACTTACCTCGTCATGCCGTTTTTAGTCGCCAGGTGGTTTGCAGGCGGCCTGCTTTCTGTAGTTTATGCAGCTGGCCTTGTGTGGCGTGCTGTAGTAACCGGGGCAGGGCGCTCAGTTCTGAGGCGTCTATCCGTGCCTCTTTGTCAATTGTAAATCCCTGCTGGTTAAAAAACTCTTCTGCTTCTTCAAAGCTGTTGAACATTTTTTCGGTAATGCGGTGTGCATCAAAAAAAGCGTTGAGTGGGTCTTCTGCGGGGCGGGGGCTGCTGCTATATTTGTTTTTGATATATATGTCGGCGGTAATCCAGTAGCCTCCGGAGTGGCTGAGAATCTGGTGTATAGTGTTGCAAAGGCGTTTTTTCTCATTCTGATCCAGATACATGAGCAGGCCTTCGTTTACAATGGTAATTGGCCCGGATGGAAAACGGGCGGTGGTATTGTATACTTCCTCTGTATCCAATGCGTTGAGGGGCAGCAGTTCCAATTGGCTGCCTGCTGCGGGGGCTGCTGGTTGCAGGTTTTGTATAAAGGATTGTTTAAGTTCTATAACGCCTGGCAGATCGGTATCTATGTAATGTATGTTGGGGTGCTGCATAGCTTCCAGTCCTCTTAAAGAAAAGCCGGAACTGAGTTCCAGAATGTTATTTACGGGTAGCTCCCACAGCAGCTGGTTAATACTCCGGTATCTTTTTTCGAAATGTACCACACGTGCCCAGTAGGAGAAGTGCTCTGGTGCGTGCAGCTGAAACCAGTTGTCTGATGCTGACAGCAGTGCAGCTGCTTCCCGGGCGTAGGGGATGGTGGTATGCGCCTTCATAAACAACAGGGCCCGTGCGGAGGGGCTGATGGTGCTGTAATCTCTGGGCGTGGTATGGATGGTGCTGTTTGTTTGCATAAGGAAGAATATGAGTGATAAGTTAGTTTTTTGATATAAAAAAAGCAGGCCATGGGCCTGCTTTTCAGGGGACATATCCTGTTGGTATGTTATTCTGTTTTTAAGCTTTTTACGGGGTTGGCCATAGCGGCTTTTACGGATTGAATGCTTACGGTAATGAGTGTAAGCAGTAAGGCTATGGCCCCTGCCAGGAAGAATATCCACCAGGAGAGGCTGGTGCGGTACTGGAAGTTATTAAGCCAGGTGTGCATGCCGTACCAGGCAATGGGTGTGGCAATTAACAACGCTATCAGTATCAGGAACATAAAATCGCGCGATAACAAATGCCATAGCTGAAATACCGAGGCACCCAGTACCTTTCGCACGCCAATTTCACGTATGCGTTGTTCGGCCATAAAGGCGGCCATGCCAAACAGGCCCAGGCAACTGATAAAAATGGCCAGCAGGGCAAAGAAGCCGGCCAGCTTTCCTATACGTTCTTCGCTGCCAAATTTGCTGGCGAAGTCCTCATCAGCATACGTGTAGTTGAAGGGCATGGAGGGGGCGTATTTTTTTAATATTTGTTCCGTGATGGCCAGGGCCTGCCTTACCGGCATGTTGTTGTTGAGGCGCAGGTTCATAAAATAACCTGGCTGGCTGCCAATGGCGAATATGGTTTGTTTTACCGGATCGTAAGGCGATTGCATTACAATATTGCGGGCTACACCTATGATGCTGAGGGTTCTATCGCCCCAACGAATGGTTTTGCCGGTTATGGGAGCAGGTAAGTGCATGTAAGCTGCCGCAGCTTCATTGATAATGACGGCATTAGAATCGGTAGGCATTTCCAGCGAGAAGTCGCGGCCCTCTTTAAACTGCCAGCCTACGGTTTTACCGTAATCGTGCGAAACCCTTACCACGCCAATGTCGGCGGTGAAACCCGGCGGTTTGCCTTCCCATTCAATACCACTTGTATTGCTGTGCAGGCTGGTAACAGGGCTGTTGGCAGTGGATATGTAGGAAATGGCGCCGCTTTTTTGTAATTCGTTAGACAGTGCCTGCATGTGCGGCATAAGATCGTTACTGGCCATAGAAAACGTAACCAGTCCGGCGCGTGTATACCCGATGGGTCTGTTTTTAGCGTATTGAATTTGACGGAATACAATAATGGTTCCGGTAATAAGAATAACGGAAACTGTAAACTGTAGCACTACCAGTACTTTACGTGGCATGGCTGCATAGCGGCCGGCTTTGAATACCCCTTTTAATATTTTTACAGGTTGAAAGGAGGAGAGGTATAATGCCGGGTAGCTGCCTGCTATTAAGCCTGTAACTATAGCTGTTGCCAACAGCGCCAGCCAGAATACAGGCAGGCCCCATGGTAAGTGGATTTGTTTATCTGCTACCTGATTAAAGGCTGGTAGTGTTAGCACGACCAATGCTACTGCCAGCAGGGTAGCAAATGCAGTAATCAATAATGATTCTATTAAAAATTGTGCTACCAGCTGACCGCGTTGCGAGCCCACTGCTTTGCGTATACCAATTTCTTTACTGCGTTTTTCGCTGCGGGCGGTACTGAGGTTCATGAAATTGATACAGGCCAATAGCAATACAAATACACCTATAATGGTAAACAGCCATACTGTTTGTATGCGGCCACCGGTATTTATTCCTTCTTTAAAGTTGCTGTACAGGTGCCATTTATCCATACCGTGCAGAAAAATAAGTGGTTTGAATGCTTTTTCATCTTCGGGAATGTTTTTGAGTTTGGCGTTCTGTATATGTGCAGATACTTTATTGATATCTGCATTGTCGGCTATTTGTGCAAACATCTGAAAGGAGTTGTTGCCCCATTCGTTCTGAGAGTTTTTTACCCAGGGTTCATCTATAAGATAAGCCTGCCAGGGGATAACCATATCTAACTGGCGGAAAGTAGTATTAAAGGGAAGGTCTTCGTAAATGCCGGTTATTTGCAGCAGTTGGTTGTTGTTCAGTTTCAGGGTTTCGCCCATTGCGTTTTGTTCTCCAAACAAGGCCTTTTTCAGTGACTGAGAAATGAGTATGGAGGAGGGATTGTTGAGGGATTGTCTGCTCCCCTGTATCATGTTCAGCGCCAGTATCTCTGGTCCCTGCTCTTCCATAAACAGCCCTTTGCGGGTGAGATGTTTATCGCCTTTACTGATAAGCAGATCGTTGAACCAGGAGGAAAGTGCGAGATATTTAAAATTCTGGCCGTAGCCTTTCATCAGCTCGTTTTTCAGGGGTATTGGAATGGCGGGGGAGGTTTGGGTAATGCCACCAAAGGTTTGATGTTGCATCACCTGCGCCACGCGGCTATGGTTGGAGTGGGATTGGTTATACGTTAATTCATCCCATGCCCAGAGGCCTATGAGCAGTGCCACAGCCAGGCCTATAGCCAGGCCGGATATGTTAAGTATAGAAGGAACTTTATTTTTTACCAGATTGCGCCAGGCTACACTGAGATAATTTTTAAACATGTGCATACGGTTTAACAGCTGGTGAGAAGTAATCAAAAATATGCCAATGCGGTTTTATTTTGATTTTCAGTTGGTTGTGCTGTTTTGGGGTGGTGCAGGTGTACGGTTTTGCAACAGCTTTTGTACGATTTTACCGTTTGTCTTAAATAGCCCTGCATGTTGTCGGATTTGCCCAGGGAGGATGCGGCAGCAAGTTGGTAAGTTTGTATTCACCAAATCAACACACAATGGCATCGATCAATCCGTATTTAAATTTTCCCGGTAATACCGAGGAGGCGTTTAATTTTTATAAGTCTGTATTCGGCGGTGAATTCATTACCCTGCAGCGTTTTGGCAAAATGCCGGGCTGTGACGGTGGCGAGGTTTCTGCTGCTGACCAGGAAAAGATTATGCATATAGCGCTGCCTATAGGTGGCAACGTGCTGATGGGTACAGATGCACTGGAATCGATGGGACAGCAACTGGCAGATGGCAATAACTTTTCGATATCTGTAAATGCAGATAGCGAAGCGGAAGCAGATAAACTGTTTGCTGCATTGTCAGCAGGTGGTAGTATTCAGATGCCTTTGGAGAAAGCTTTCTGGGGCGCTTATTTTGGTGCGCTGAAAGACAAGTTTGGTATACAGTGGATGATTAATTACGATTACGGGCAGAAGTAGGTTGTTTGCCGGATTATCTGATTTAGCAAAGGGGCTGTTGATGACAGCTCCTTTGCTTTTATGGGCTGTTGATGTAGGAGAGAGGCTGGTTCGCGTGAAGCGGGATGACAGAATAGCATCAGTAGCCGTGCCGGGACTTTGTACAGGTGTAGGCCGTATGCAGCCGATGATTGCTGCAAGGCAGATGTATCAGGCTTACCGGGAGATTATGCTGGAGGAAAAGATGCAGTTTAAAAACTTTGCGGAGGCGCAGAAGTATCACTGGAACATTAATCCGCAGGGTATGATATGGACACACTAAACTAACGGCTGTTGTATGCAAAGAAGCTTAGTAACTGCAAGACTCAGGAGTGAAAATTGCATCTACGGATTTTTTTATAAGTTTACAGCAAAGTGAGAAGATACTGTGTCCCCCGTTTCCAATGATCCTTTTCCGTTATCTGATGCGGATATTCATGAGCAACTCTTTCATAATTTGTTTCGTGAATATGAGCAAAAACTCTATGTGTTCGTAGTAAGGGTGCTGCGTTCCGAAGAGTTGGCGCGTGATATTATACAGGATGTGTTTCTGAAGCTGTGGACCATGCGCGATCAGCTGCCTCATATGGAAAATGTGAACGGGTATGTATACCGGATGGCAGAAAACCGGGTATACGATTATTTACGGGCTGCTGCCACACAGGAGCGTGCGCGTAAGGAATTGTGGAACCGCCTGCAGGGAGCAGAGGGCGAGCCTACCGACAGCCGGGTGGAAGGCCGGGAGTATGCGGAAGTAATACAACGTGCTATAAACCAGTTGCCTCCACAGCGCAAGCTGATTTATCTGATGAACCGCCAGGAGGGCATGAAGTACAAGGAAATTGCCAGTGAGCTTAATATTTCGCCTCATACGGTGCGTAACCAATTGTCTGAAGCTTTTCAGCAGGTAGGTAGTTATGTACGCAGTCATTTTACCTCTTTGTTTTATTTTCTGCTTTTTTTTCTTCCGGGGTAGTACATTTTTTTCCGGCGTCCGTTACATAGGATATGCCAGCAAGAATTGAAGTTTTATTCAAAAAGTTTATTGCCGGAAACTGCAGCCAGAACGAATATGAGGAACTGATGGATTACTTACAATCTAATCAGGACGAAGCGCTGGTGCGTTCCATGTTACAGCAGGTGTACGAGACCGGGGAGGTTACTCCTGTAAAAGCGATGCCAGGCAGGGTATGGTTACGGCGCAGTGTGGCAGCGGCAGCAGTTATAGCAGCTTTGCTGGCGGGCATATGGCTGTTGCGTGGTGTACACAAGGATACTGCTACGGGAGGGATTGCCCAGGCCGGAGTAAAAGCGGCCACCCGTAATGCGGAACAGAAATATATACTATTGCCTGATAGTACTGAGGTATGGGTGAATGCGGCGAGTACACTGGAATTTCCTGAACAGTTTGATAAAAAAGTGCGCGAGGTATACCTGAAAGGGGAAGCATTTTTTGATGTGAAAAATGCAGACCGCATTCCTTTTATTGTACATACGGGAGATGTAAGTACCCGCGTACTGGGCACTTCTTTTAATATTAAAGCGTATCCGGGGCAGCGGGATGTGGTAGTAGCGGTGAAGCGCGGTAAGGTGCAGGTGGTGAAGAAGGATGCTATTATGGCTACTTTAGAGATGGGGCAGCGCGTACAGATAGGACTTGATGCGGGTATTAGTGTGCCTGCAATAATAAAGACCACCAAAGAAGAGGATGTGGCGGTATGGACAACGGGTAAGCTGGTGTATGACGACCTGCCTTTGCAAATGATACTGGAAGATATACAGCGTACTTATAATGTTAGCATTCGTTTGCAGAACGTGAAACTGGAAAACGAGCGGGTGCGTACTGCTTTATCCCGATCGGACGGGCCTACCAGAGCACTGGAGAACATTTGTGAACTGCTGGGGGCCAGACTAACGCTGAAGGATGGTATTTATGTGATTGAATAACTATAAATAAAACTAACACTGCATGGAGAAAACAAAACTACTACTGATTACCTGACAAAGCTTTGCGCAACAAAAAACCGTTGAAGGCGGCAACCAACAACGGCGTAATGTTATTAACCCCTTTCAAGAATTAATAAACTAAGTAAAGCTATGTATTTATTGGCTTCCGGCAAAAGGCCGGAGTGGCATTCTATGCCATTATCACAACCTGATTGTACCCAAAGGAGTTGGTTTATGCGTATTTCCTTATCGTCACTGGCGCTGGTGCTTTGCTTTCTGTCGTTTGCACGGGAAGGTAATGGCCAGAGTATGGACCAGAAAATTACAGTAAGCTTCCGCAATACGCCGTTAAAGCAGGCGATTTTGCAGCTGGAAGCGCTTACGGGCTTTGGTTTTACTTACCGTAGTTCGGATATTGAAGGCAAGGAGCTGGTGAATTACAGTGTAACCAATGCACCATTTTCTACCGTGCTGTATGCTATGTTAAAGGCCAGGAGTCTGACGTTTGTAGAGAAGGATGGTACTATCCTTATTAAAAAAGCGTTGACAGGTATGGCTGATGAAAAGGTGGTGATTACGTCCGTTGCCTGGACACCTATTGATACTACGGTAAAGGGCTATTATGTATTGAAAGGCCGCGTAGTATCAACCGAAAGAGAAGAGCCTATTGCCAATGCAACTGTTGCTGTAACCCAATCCGGCTACGGTACTGTAACAGATGCAGATGGTTATTTTAGTTTACGTATACCTGCCGGAGTTAAATTAATATCATTCAGCCATGTTAACTATAACGGGGTGGGGTTAGCCCCCAACGAACGGAATATGCTGGTGCGGCTTACGCCCCATACACAAATGATGAGTGCTACGGTTACTACGGGCCTCTTTAAAAGACCAAAAGAAAACTTTACCGGTTCTGCCACCACCATCAGCGGCGATCAGCTGAAACAGGTGAATATGGTAAACCCTTTACAGGCGTTGAAAGTATTTGACCCCTCTGTGCGCATTCCTGATAATGTGCAGTTTGGAAGTGATCCTAACCGGTTGCCGAATATTACGCTGCGGGGTACCAATAGTTTCCCGCAGGTAACTACGGCTACCAATGGTGCTTCCGGCGCTGATTTTATGGCCAACTATGGCACTAACCCTAACCAGCCACTGTTTATTCTGGATGGTTTTGAGGTGAGTCTGCAGAAGATTTATGACCTGGATATTAACCGCATTGCCAATTTTACTATTCTGAAAGATGCGGCTGCTACCTCTGTATACGGTTCCAGAGCAGCAAATGGCGTTATTATAGTTGATACCAAACAGCCTGCACCTGGTAAGCTGCGTGTAAACTACAGTGGTATGATGCAGGTGGCTGCACCAGACCTGACGGTTTATAACCTGCTGAATGCACGGGAGAAATTGGAAGTAGAGCGCCTGGGAGGTTTGTACAATGAGTATGCTACGGGGCAGCGGCCTGACGGGGATGCTGTATTGCGGCAGACGTATGCGGGCAGGCTGAGTGCTATAGACAGGGGTGTAAACACGTACTGGCTGGCACAGCCGGTACGCACAGGTTTTGGCCAGCGGCATTCGGTGTATATAGATGGTGGTGATAACTATATCCGTTACGGGCTGGAGCTGGGATATAATAACAATGCGGGTGTAATGAAAAACAGTAACCGCAGAAATTATATGGTAGGGATGAATATCAGCTACCGTTACCGTGGTTTGTTATTTAAAAACGTGTTGTCGGTTGAGTATAATAAAGCTACGAATTCTAACTACGGCAACTTTAGCGAATACACCCGTTTAAACCCTTACTGGAGCCCTTACGATTCTACAGGCAAAATTGCCCGTATACTGGAAATAGTTCGTGATCCGCTGAACCCTACCGCAGGTTTTACTAATTATTTTAACCCTTTATACAATTCCACACTTAATACCATTAATACCAGCCAGTATACCAACCTGATTAACCAAACCAATCTGGAATGGAATATTGGCAGTGGTTTCCGGCTTACGGGCCGTATGGGTATTACCCGCCAGACAGACCAGAGCGATCTGTTTTTACCTGCACAACATACTTCGTTTGATACTGTTGCGGACTTTACCAGACGGGGAAGTTACAAACGTGGCAACGGTAGCTTTTTCTCTTACGATGGAAGTATGCAGCTGGACTATAGCAAGATTATTGGTCGTGGACAGTTGTATGCCACTGCAGGGGCAGGTATTGCGCAAACCAACAGTGATGCTACCACTTTGCAGGTGTTGGGCTTTCCCAATCAACGTCTGGATCAGCTGGTGTTTGGTAATGCTTATCCTGCTGATAGCCGCCCTTCCGGTAATAACACGGTTACGCGCCGGTTTTCCTCTTTTGTTAATGGCAGTTACAGTTATCTGGGGCGTTATCAGGCAGATGTAAGTATCAGCGCAGATGGCTCTTCTCAGTTTGGTACAGATAAGCGTGTGGCTCCTTTCTGGAGCGCGGGCCTTAGCTGGAACCTGCATAAGGAGGCGTTTGTAAAAGCAGCTGCTTTTGCAGATGTGCTGCGTTTGCGTGCTACGCTGGGTACTACCGGCAGCAACCGTTTTGAGCCTTTCCAGGGTATTACCAGCTATACCTATTACACCGATCAGAACTATCGCGGGCAGGTAGGTGCGGTACTGGCGGGATATGGTAATACCAACCTGCAATGGCAACAGACGCTGAAAAGGAATATAGGCGTAGATATGACTTTGTTTAAAAGCCGTATGAATATTCGTTTTGATATTTACAGGGAGAATACGAGTAGCCTGATACTGGATATAACCACGCCACCTTCTGTAGGGGTTAACAGTTATAAGGAAAACGTGGGTGAGCTGGAGAACAACGGCTATGAGTTTACCATGAACTACTTTGTTATTAAACAAGACCGGAAGCGTTTGTTCTGGAGTGTGTTTGCGAATGGGGCTCATAATGCTGACCGTATTAAAAGCATTTCCAATTCTCTGAAAAAACAGAATGAGGAGAATGATAAAAACTCCACCAATACAAGCAGTGCCGATTACAACAAGCAGGTTAGCCCGCAATATCGTTTTCAGGAAGGGCAGAGTGTAAACGCTATATGGGCGGTACCAAGCCTGGGTATTGACCCCAGTAACGGGCGTGAGGTTTTCAGAAAGCTGGATGGATCGCTTACGTACGACTGGAATGCAAGGGATAAGGTGATTACCGGTAATGAGATACCTGAACTACAGGGCAATTTTGGTACTAACCTGAGTTATAAGGGGTGGGCATTGGGTGTGTATTTCAGCTATCAGCTGGGGGCGAAGATGTATAACCAGACACTGGCCGACCGTGTGGAGAATGCAAACCTTACCTGGCAGGTAGACAGGCGTGTGCTGGAAGGCCGCTGGAAACAACCGGGTGATGTTACTTTTTATAAGGGGCTGGTGTTTGATAACGGCCGCGAAGTAACGGGTTCTACCTATGTTACCAGCCGCTTTGTACAAACTAACAATTTTGTAAACCTTACCAGCGTATCTCTTTCTTATCAGGTACCTGATAAATTAACCAAAATGCTGCGTTTGCAGAATACGCGCTTTACCCTACTGGCCAACGATGTAAAACGCTGGTCGTCTATTACAGTGGAACGTGGGCTGGATTATCCGTTTGCGAGAAACTTTACCCTTAACCTGAGTACTTCTTTTTAATTAACCAGAACCTCACGTTTTTATGAATATAAAATCTGCTATGTCCGTGCTGCTTATGGCTGCTTCGGTTGCAATGGTTGGCTGTAAAAAATGGCTGGATGTAAGTCCGAAAACACAGATACGTGAATCTGTGCTGCTGAGTGATGAGCAGGGATTTAAAGATGCACTTACGGGCACTTACCTGAAAATGGGGGGCAATGCTTTGTATGGCCAGAACCTGACTATGGGCTTTCTGGATGCACTGGCGCAGCGTTATGCGGTATCTTCTTCTTCACATAGTTTTTATCAGAGCGCTTACAGGTTTAACTATGCTGATAACAGTGCTAAAAATTATATTTCTGCTATATGGGGTGGATTGTATTCTACCATAGCCAATACGAATAATATTATTACGCAGATTGATGAGAAGAAGGGATTGTTCAGCAATAATAATTTTAACCAGATAAAGGGGGAGGCACTTGCTTTGCGTGCTTTGCTGCATTTTGATGTGCTGCGTATGTTTGGGGCCTCGCCTGCGGTGGATCTGCAACGGAAGTCTGTTCCTTATGTAACCCGTTTTGGCGTATCGGTATATCCGTTACTGCCTATTGCAGCCGTGGCAGACAGTTGCCTGAAAGATCTGGCGGAGGCTGAACAACTGCTTTCGTACGACAAGGAAGTAAGGAATGCTTTTAATCAGGACCCCTTTTTATCGTACACGCGTAATCATATGAATTACTGGTCGGTAAAAGGATTGCAGGCCCGTATATACCTGTATAAGGGTGAAAAGGCTAATGCGCTGAATGCAGCACTGGCTGTTATTAACAACAAAGGTGACCGGTTTCCGTTTGTGAGCGGCACCAGTGCAGGCGCCACTGTTAACCGCGACCGGTTGTATTATACCGAGCATTTGTTTGGATTGTACACCTATAAGCTGAAGGCTTATACGGAGGCATATACTAAAACGAATGTGGTAGGGGGCACACCCACTACTGCCACCACTGCCACCAATCTGAACAATCTGTATGAAATAAGTTCGGGGGGCAGTTCTGATATCCGTTATAATTATCTGTTTACTGCTTTTGCTTCTTCTTATGCTACTACCAGGTACTGGCAGGATGATTTAAACTTTGAGTACCTGAAGAATCTGGTGCCGGTTATCCGCTTATCGGAGATGTATTATATAGCTGCGGAATGTGCAGGAACGCCTGAAGCTGGGGTGGGGTATCTGAACACTATCCGCTCAGCAAGAGGACTTTCTACGCTTGCTACCACTATTTCGGCTACCGCTCTTACTACTGAGATACTGAAGGAGTATAAGAAGGAGTTTTATGCGGAGGGGCAGTTGTTTTATTATTTTAAACGACTGAATGCTGCGAAGATTGATGGTAATTCACTGGCTGCGGGAGAAGCTGTGTATATGTTTCCGATGCCTGATAATGAGATAGAGTTTGCGAATCGTTTTTAACCCCGTTAAACTGCTTACAATGAAGAGAATAACGCTTACTATATTGTTACTGCCGTTTTTGCTTTGCTGGCTGGCAGGCTGCTCTAAAAGTGAACTTACTGCTTATACACAGCAGGGCATGGTATATTTTTACCGTACTGCCTATGGTATAACGAACGACAGTACTACGCTTTCTTTTGCTATTAAGGCCGATACGTTGGTGGCCGATACTGTGTGGCTGGATGTACGTATAATGGGAGAGGCGGCGCCTAAAGACCGTGTAGTAAAACTGGAGGCATGGGCAGACTCTACCACTGCGGTGGAAGGTGTGGATTATACGTTTCTGCCTTCTGTAATTAAAGCGGGTGCTTTTACCGCCCGTTTACCAGTTTTAATAAAGCGCAATGCGGGACAGAAGACACGGGAGTTGAGGTTGCTGGTGCGTTTGGGTACCTCTGCTGATTTTGCTCCTGGTGCTTTAGGCATGACATCCGGACAAATGCCAGGTGCCACACTGAAATATCTGATTAAGATCAACGATTTTTTAACCAAGCCTGCTAATTGGGAATCTTTTCTGGTGTATTACTTTGGCGCTTACAGCCAGGTAAAGTATAAACTGATTATCGACGCTACCGGCAGGGTTGAGTTTTTAACCAGTGGTGCAGATGCTGTAATTGGCCCCACGGTTGCTTTTTATGCTTTACAGGCACAGCAGTTACAGGCTGAGATGGAAGCAGTGAACGGGCCTCTGCTGGACGAAAATGGCAATGCGATTACCTTTCCTCATTAGATGATGCATAAACTTTATTTATGAAATTGTTATTTAAATATATACCGGTGCTTGTGCTGGTGGTGCTGGCTGCGCAGGGATGTTATAAGGATGAAGGAAATTACACTTATGCTGAAGCCAAAACTGTAAAAATTGCGGCAAGCATACCTGATACGGTGAATATTCTTTTACAGGATACTTTGAAAGTGGTAACGCAGCTTACTGCACTGAACACGGATACTTCTGCCTTTACTTATGAGTGGATTTTATATGAATCGGTTACGCCTTTAACACGCTATTATCTGGGTACGGATCATAATCTTACTTCAAAGATTGTGAATGCACCAGGCCGGTATACGCTGGATTACTTTATTACCGATGGTAAAACGGGTATTGCGTACCGGAAGTCTTTTGTAATAAATATTACCAGCGTTTTAAACGAAGGATGGATTGTGGTGGAAGAAGCCAGCGGTGCCTGCGATATGGCTATTATTTTGCCTTCGGGGCAGGTATACCATACTGTTTATTCCGGCGCTAATAATGGAATTAAACTGCCTGCGGGTACGCAACGTGTTGCTGTGGTGCGCGACCGTGTTGGGGCTCAGAAGATTTATGTAATGTCTCCTAACCAGGGTGAGCAGTTGTACTATGCGAATTTTCAGAAGCTGAACAGCTTTAGCAGCTGGTTTTATGCCACGCCCGCAGTAGTTAAGCCACAGGAATATTTTATTATGGGCGGCAGCAGCGAGCGGTTGCTGAATAACGGGCAGCTGTATTCTTTTTCTACCAATGGGCCGGGTGTGCCTAAGTTTGGTTTGCCACCAGTGGGTACACATGATATTGCCCCTTACGAAATGTATAGCGTAAGACAGGGCTGTGTATGGTATGATAATCTGGGGCAACGTTTTTACAAGCAGGATGAAAGCTATTATGATTTTAATGATTTTCCTGCTCCGGGCTCTGCTGCGGTGTTTAATCCGAATAAGATTGGCAAAAAGCTGCTTTTTACGGGTGCCACCAGTGGTAGTGACGTGTATAACTGTTTGTTTAAAAATAATGAAGATGATTCTTTGTATATCTACAAACTGGAGCTTACAAAAACAGATGTTGGTACGGCTATAGATGCACTGGGCATTCAGCCGGAGCTGGCTAATGCGGGCAGTTATGTTATGTCGCGCAAGCTGAATTTTCTGTATTACACTTATGGTAACAAGGTATATCTGCTGGATATACCGGCGCATACCAGCCGTGTTATTTACACGTTTGCACCTGGTACCGAAATACGGGCTATGAAGCTGTATTACAACAGTAAGCTTACTGCTGACCCTGATAACTATAACCTGATAGCTATTGCTACCAACGAGGGTGGCGCGGGTAAGGTATATCAGTTTCCGCTGGCCGCTACCGGTGCTTTTGCGGGAGATACTTACCGGAATGTTTACACGGGTTTTGGATTGATTCATGAGATTACATTTAAGAGAGCGCCTTAGTACAGGCGCTTCTTTTTCAACCAACTAATAACAAATTATGAAAAAGGGATTATGGTTAACGGCGCTGGCTGTAACAGCGGCCGGGTTATCGCTTTGCGCCCAGACAGTGCCTGCTATTATCTGCGGCCGTGCAGCAGAGAGTAGTGCAGAAGGGTTGCAGCTGATGGAAACGGTAAATGGTAAGATGGTGGCTTATGCTACTACGCGGTTTGACAGCGAAAAACGTTTTGCGTTTGCACTGCCGCAGCCTAAAGAGGGTTTTTATTACCTGGTGGCTATGAGTAAGGGAAAGGCCGGACGTGATTTTATACGCGTTTATCTGAAGCCGGGTGAGCAAATTGAATTGAATATTACTGATAAAAAGTACCATGCTGCGCTGGTGAAGGGAGGTGCTGAAAATAAAGCCCTTTACCAATGGCAGGAGATTGCTTATACACTGGAAGGTGGTTTTCGCTTCTGGGGCGATACGGTTACTTATCATTCCTATTTTCCGGCACTGGAGGCTGCGTTGCCTAAAGCGGAGGCATTTAAGAAAAGTTTGCATACCGGTAATAACCGTTTTGATGCTTTGCTGAAGATGGCAGTAGATGCTGATATTGAGTTTGCCAGTTTTAGTTTACTGTATACACCCCGGCCTGTTCATGCACCCAAAGATTATCCTATGCCTGCTTATTATAACACCGTAACCAAAGATGGCCGTTATACCAGCAGTGATGTATTGCAGCTGGGCAATGGTATTGAGTTACTGAGCAGGTATGTAACCGCTTACAGTATGAAGGCGTTTTATAACGAAGGCAGTAAGCCGGAACGTGCGGAGTTGCTGGCAAAGCAGATAGCGCTACTAGGTAACGATACCGTAAAGGGGGCTTACCTGGCTGCTACTTTTGACAGGTATAAAACCTATGAGGACTTGCAAACCAGTATGAAGCCTTATCAGCAATACCTGCAATTGCCGGCATTTCAGCAGGCTTATTTTGAAGCTTTGAAAGCGGTAAGCACTTTTAAAGCAGGTACTGTGGGATATAATTTTTCTTACCCGGATATGAGTGGTAAAAAAGTATCGCTGAAAGATATGGCTGGTAAGGTGGTGCTGGTGGATATGTGGGCTACCTGGTGCGGCCCCTGTAAGGCAGAGATACCGCATTTGCAGAAACTGGAAGGAGAGATGCATGGCAAGGACGTGGTTTTTGTAAGCATATCGGTTGATGAGGCAAAAGATAAAGAGAAGTGGAAGCGTTTTGTGGAAGAGAAAAAGCTGGGCGGCGTTCAGTTGTTTGCGGCTGGCTGGAGTGATATGGCAAAGTTTTATGGCGTAAACGGCATTCCGCGTTTTATGGTGTTTGACAAAAAGGGCAATATTGTATCGGTTGATGCGCCGCGGCCCTCCACGCCGGAGCTGAAGCAAATGCTGGAAAAGGCATTGCTGAACTAATTATTTTGCAAATACCCCCTGGATATTACAACCTGAGCAGCGGTACTCTGATAAAGAGGCCGCTGTTTGTTTTAATACGGGCATGAAATGCTATAGCTTTGGCGCAAATACAGGTGTATGCTTACCGGAATGATTTTGCTGAAGGGGCGTGCTGCTATGAATGCAGACCGTTTTGCCAAAGACTTTGCTCAGTATTCTGATGCGGATATGGAGGAACTGGTAAAGGATGGCAGTACGCTGCTGCTGAATATAGAAGGCGCTGCCGTGGCCATTTCTACTGTAACGCAGCCTATAGCACCAGGTGATATACAGACGGCTGCCAAAAGGGCGTACGAGTGGCCTGCTGTACTGAACGATGTTAAAGGCCATCAGAGCCATCTGGTAGTGGCGGTTTCTGAAAACAAAACGGATGATGTGCTGAAGCACTTTGTAATTCTTACAGATGTGCTTTGTGCTTTACTGCGTACTACGGAAGCGGTGGGCGTTTATATGCCGAGCCAGCAGTTGCTGATTGCAAAAGAGGTATATCTGGATGAAGCTGAGGATATGGATGAGGATTACTTTCCGCTGAACCTGTGGATGTATTTTGCTGTGCAGGCCGGGGATAAAGGTGTTTCGGGCTATACAAACGGACTGAAAGATTTTGGCAAAGCTGAACTGGAGATTGTTGATTCGGTTGCGGACGGGCAGGATGTGAGAGCATTTCTGTTTAATATGGCGCATTACATTATAGAGAATGATGTGGTGTTTGAAGATGGTGATACCTGTGGGGTTACGGAAGAGGAGGATGTGGTGGTAAAATGCTCGCCCGGGGTTAAAGTGAAGGGTACTACCTGCAAGCTGCTTTACCGGCAGTAAGTAAAGCAGGGGTATGGAACCAGGCTGGTGTGTTTGTTAAATGTGTATGGTTATTAAGGTGGGTGTTTTATCTTTAATTTCTTAACAATATTCCTATGTTACAAAGGGTTTTTCTGGCGGTGTTTCTGAGTGTTGCCGGTATAGTATGTGCCAATGCACAGGATAAGCCACAAATATATAATATACAGGCAGATGCTGCAGCTGATATTGCTGCGGCGGTAAAAAAGGCAAAGGCGGAGAATAAGCATGTGTTTTTACAGATTGGTGGCAACTGGTGTGGTTGGTGCCTGCGTTTTAATAAGCTGGTAACGGAGAATGATACGTTGCGTACCGCCATGGAAAGCAATTACATAGTGGTGCATGTAAACTACAGTAAGGAAAATAAGAATGAAAAAGTGCTGGCAGGGCTGGGATATCCGCAACGTTTTGGATTTCCGGTGTTTGTAGTGCTGGATGGTAATGGTAGCAGGCTGCATACCCAAAACAGCAGTTACCTGGAAGAAGGCAACGGGCACAGTGTTACGAAGGTTCTGGGCTTTTTGAACGACTGGACGCCGAAAGCTATTGCGCCAGCGTCTTATCCTTCCCGGTAAGTACCCAATTTGTGTGTAGGTGTTGTGTGGGTGAGGCCCTATTGTTACAGGAAAAGGACAATAGGGGAAACGATGGGATATGTGCAAGGGTGTTTGTTTTTCAGCCATGCTATGGAATGGTTTTTTAGGGTGTGCTGTAAACGAACATTATGAAAACGCCCACGTTTAATAAAAAGCATTTAACAGAGTATCTGTTTTTTGGCGCTATGGCTGCCTTGTTGTATCTGATACCTTTATTCTTTTATCTGACAAATAACCGGTATGAGAACAGTTACTACCTGTATATTGGTAATGCACTGTTTTTTCTGGTAATCTTTTATTATAACATGCGGTTGCTGTACCGCCCGTACGATAAAAGCCGTGCGGTATCTATGCTTATGTCGGGCCACCTGGCTACAATATGTGGTGTTATTATTTCTGTGCTGGTTGCCACTTTACTTATGGTAGCTTTTCAGCCCGGTTTGTTTACTGCAAAGTCGTCAGATGCTATTCTGAATAATGCACCCGCTAATGCTGAAGTAATAAGGCCTTCGGGCTGGTTGTTTATGATTTACGTAAACGCCGTTATCTGCAATTTTGGTGCAGGGGCATTGATTTCTATTATGGTATCGTACGCAGGCAAGCGTAACCAAACCAAAGATAAGCCTGCCCACGTGGATACACATCTTCCTGTTAATCACGGTAATGAGGGAGGAGCAGGAAGACACCCACATCATCGTCATGCATAAAATTCAGCCTATGAGTAACGCATCCATACCATTGTTTTTGTTACGCGACCTGGCCATTATTAATGGTGAACGGGTGGTGAAGTACCAGCAGATTAAGCGCACCGGTGAAAAACTGGAACTGGATATGGCTGGGATATTATCGGATATGATACAACAAAGTGTTGTATATCAGCAGGAGTTAACAGACAAGATCAGTCAGCTGGATGGCATTTCTATGCATGCCAAAAAGCCCGGTGAGGTATATCATTTGTGGGAAGAGGAGCAGGTTATGCCGGAAGGAAGAGGCAGACTTCAGTTTCTTACTTTTTGCGAGAAAGAGGAACAGGCCTTGCAGCGGGCTTACCGTACTGTGCTGGAGCATGTGCAGGCGCATGAAGATATTCAGTTTCTGCTGGAACGGCATGAAAGCGATATTGATTACGAGCTGGATCATCTGGCCAGATACCGTAATGCGCTTTAGTTATCAGGTAAACAAATCCAATATCCCGGCTATGTGCTTTTTTAACAGCGCAAAGCCGGGTGGTTTTATGCAAAAATGTGCGGCACCAAAGGCCAGTGCCTTTTGTTTATCAGCAGGGTTTTGCGAGGTGGTAAAAATTACTACAGGTACAGATTGAAAACGGGCATTTGCTTTCAGCGTTTTTAAACAGTCCATGCCATTCATACAAGGCATGTTTATGTCCATAATAATCAGATCGGGCAGTTGTGCGGACCGGGTAAGGTTGCTGATGGCTTCCATTCCATTGGCGGCGGTGCTTAGTTTAATTTGTATGTGCAGCTCTTCTATGGCTTCGCGGAAAAACAGCTGATCATCTTCATCATCCTCTATCAGCAATACCTTTTTTACTGCCGTGCTGCGGTAGGGCTGCTCTGTAAGGCTTGCGGCAGCAGGCCTGGCAGCTGCTTTTTCTTTTTCCGGAAACAGGGGAATTCCTCTGGCCGGAAGCGGGCGGTATAATGAGGGGCCGATCATAGTAGTTTTTTCTCTCGGTGAAACATAAATAGTAACTCACTGTCAAAATTGAGGTTATTCAGCGGAACAGACATTATACAATTGGCGCAATAACTTGTACGATTTACAGAGCCTGTGCTGCCGGTATGCATGTTTCTTATATATCTTTGGCCACATATGAATAAACATGCCCTATTAGCATGGCCGGTTTTACTAGCACTGGCCTGCAACAATGTTCCGGCTGAGGAAAAGCCCGCTGACACTACCGCTACTATTGCCGCAACGGCTGTTACACCTGTACCGCCTGTTACTACAGGTGCCAGCAATGCCCTTGCGGATACTTTTACAATGGGAGAACGTACTTATTATGTAGTACCTATGGAGCAATCTCCTTTCCCCACTGAACCTGAGCAGGATGTTACAGAAATGGATGTTGCTGAAAAGGCTGCTCTGGCCAGGACTACCGGTGTAAAGCGTATAGGGGATACCCTGTTGCTGCCGGTTGATAAAGGTGAGCCTGTTGCAATGGTGAATAACAATTCTGACGGCGACGATTATGCGCACTATTATTATGATAGCTATTTACCTGAGATTAACTGTTACTGCCTGATAGGCACTTATTACGAAGCGGGTGACTATGTGTTGCTTAACCGCAGTACCGGGGCTAATATTCATGTATGGGGCAAACCTGTAATAAGCCCGGATAAAAAAATGCTGATCTGCCCTTCTTACGATCTGGAGGCAGGTTTTATTCCTAACGGATTTCAGGTGTTTACCAATGATAACGGTGCGCTGGAAAATACCGGAGATGTATCGCTTACCAAATGGGGGCCCGGCCGTGTGAAGTGGCTGGATAACAATACTATTGCAGTGGAACAATTGTACCCGACTTTAGATGGTAATGGAGATGCCACGAAGGCTGAGGTTTCGGCCGGGAAAATTACGCTCCGCTAACTTTGCTGTAGCAGCGCCAGTGTTTTGGTAAGTTGCCTGCACTGGCTGGTATCTTTTACCGGTGATAGTTGCAGTACCTGCTGCCGTAGCTGATTCAGTGATAAGATGTCGGGCACTGAATTGCCGGGATTGCAAATTATCCATGCCAATGCTGTTTTAAGTGTAGTGGCTTTTATACGTACCGAATAAGCGGAATAACGGGCCGGGTGAATATGTACATATCTGCCCGGCTCGTTGCCTTGTAAGAATATCCACCGGGAACCATCGGACAAAGTGCATTCCCGGTAGCCTCCGCCAGCCTGCAGCCATTGCATGTAGGCAGCTTCCTCCTGTATATTCAGCTGTAACAGGTGTTCCGTAACCTCTTCAAATATGACGGGTATTTCCAGCGGACCGTAATACACATCCATAAGGGCATTGCCCAGTGGCTGCAGCGCGCAATAGATAGTTTGCGGGGTTTGCGCGTGTATCAGCTGCAGCATACTGCTGCGGTGATGTTTTAATGCGTTAAAGAGAATGTTTCCGGCGCTGATCATTGTATGCAAATATAACTGCTAATCCAGGCTTAGTACATTAGCGCCAAGTTCTTCATCTTTTATCCGTTCCAGCTTTTTATCGTGTGTTGTTATCAGTATTTCTACTGAGCCGGTGCTTACTGTTGCGGCCAGTATATGGCCTGCGCGGGCATTAAAGTCCTTATCGCCTACTACGCCATGGGCGTGTATAGAAACCTTGCCCTTTTGCCAGGCAATGGTGCCATGCATGGAAGCGAGTTCTACATTGTCAAAGTTTTTGGGGTGGTATTTCTTCTCTGTAAAATCGAAATAGCCGAACTGAATGTTTACAAACCCCATTCCTGTAAAGTTGGCTGCGGGCAGGTTCTGGTTTACTGCCAGCTTTTCCAGTTCTGCCATAATGCTGTCGCCCTGGGTTAAAACCATCAGGTAGCCTGCCGGTACTTTACGGTATTTAGTAGTGGTATTGCTGCCGGTTTGTGCCATGGTGTTGTGGTTTGTGAGCATACATGTTATAAGGATAACTGCTGTTACCAGTTTTTTCATAAAGGATGCTTATTTTACAGATGTAACACGAATAGTGCCAGAGGTAGCAGGCGTGGTATAAGTATTGTACGGCAACTATTTCTAAAACAGGATGCGCATGAACAAGGTTAAGGTGTTGATTACGCTGATGATTGGTACTTCTATGGCGGCCATTGACAGTAGTATTGTAAACGTTTCGCTTCCTGTTATACAGCGGAAATTTGGGGTAGAGGTGGATGAGGTATCGCTGGTGATTACTGCTTACATGATTACTTTTCTGCTGTTTATACCTTTAACCAACTGGTTTAAAAACCGCATTGGATATTACTATCTGTATATAGTCAGTATTATTTTGTTTACGCTGGGCTCGCTGCTGTGCAGCTTATCCGGCAGCCTTACCATGCTGGTGCTGGCGCGTGTGGTACAGGCTATTGGCGGGGGCGCTATTGCACCTGTATCGCTGGGCATATTATCGGAAAGTTTTCCTGAAAAAGAGCGTGGCAGTGCTATTGGCTGGTGGGGTATTGGTAACGTAATGGGGCCTGCGTTGGGGCCTACGCTGGGTGGTGTGCTTACGCAGTACCTGGGGTGGGAATCTATTTTTTATGTAAACATACCTATTGGTGTGGTAGCAGTGGCTATGGCAGTGCGTTATCTGGGCTTTTTAAAAGCATGGCCGCGGTATACCCCACCTTTTGATATAAAGGGTTATGTGTTGTTTGTAGGGTTTGTAGTGCTGCTGCAATGGACGCTTACCAGCGCCGGCGCATCGCATGGTTTTTTATCGTGGCAGTTTATTGGTGGGGTGCTGGTAACGCTGCTGTTATTCCGGCTTTTTATACTTTCTGCCAGGCGGCCGCAGCCTTTGCTGGATTTGTCGGTGTTTCGCATAGCAGGCTTTAACCGGGCGTTTATTATAGTAGCCATCCGCTCACTGGCTTTATTCGGGGGCATGTTTTTTCTGCCTTTTTTGCTACAGGGGTTGCTGGGATATACTGAAATTGAGAGTGCGTTGCTGATATTGCCCAATGCGTTGATTATGCTGGTTACGCGGCCTGCGGCGGGTAAAATGGCAGATAAGGGAATGATACGGAATATATCTCTTGCAGGTATTCTGCTGGTGTCTGCTTCCTTTTTTCTGTTTGCCCGTATTCATATAGGTACTACTATCTGGTTTATTATTCTGGCCATGCTGGTGCGTGGGCTGGGCATTAGTTTTTTGATTGCACCGGTATCTACCGCATTGCTTAATTCGGTGGAGCGGTCGCAAACTGCTACTGCTACCTCGTTAAACAGCCTTATGCTGCAGCTGGGTGGTTCGGTAGGTATTGCTATCAGTGGTGCTATGCATAGCTATATTTACAACCATTATCTGCAGCGGGGGTATAATACACAACTGGCTGAGCACTTTGCGTTGCAGGATGGTTTTTTGTTTACAGCGGTACTGATTCTGCTGGCACTGATACCGGCTGCTAAACTGCCGCAGCGCGCCGAAAAACCACTGCGGGATAAAGAGGCGCTGGGTTAGCTGTGGATGGTTGCAAGTGAACAGTGTTTGTACTAAAACCGTACACCGTACGGGGCTTGCAGGGTGTAAGTGGTTGAAAATAAAAAGGGTAGAGCCTGGCATTTGATTGGCGGCCTTTGTTGTACAGATGTTCTGTATAACCTGTAATTCACGCTGCTATGCTGAAAAATTATATCAAAATAGCCATCCGCAACCTGCTTGCCAGCCGGATGTTTTCTTTCATTAATTTGTTTGGGCTTGCTACAGGGTTGGCTACCTGCCTGCTGATTGTATTGTTTATCTGCGATGAAAGCCGGTACGATCAGCATTTTGCCAATGGCAACCGGTTATACCGGGTTGTAAGCAAATCGGCCAAAGGCGAAACCTGGGCGGCTACCTCTGCACCGGTGGCTGCCGGTTTACGGCAGGATTTTGCAGAGGTAGAAGAGGCGGCGCGGCTGCTTACTTTTCCTGATATAGCTACCATGCTGCTGAAGTATGAAGAAGGGGCGCACCAGCAGCAGGCGTTTGAAACCAATGGGTATTATGCCGATGCGGGTTTTTTCAGGGTACTGGATATGCCTTTTACTTATGGTAACCCACATAGTGCCCTGGAGGCACCTAACTCTATAGTGCTGTCTGCCGTGTTAAGTAAAAAGTATTTTGGCAATGCTAACCCGGTGGGTAAGGTTATGAAGGTAACAACCCCGTTTGGTGTGTTTGGTTACACGGTTACGGGCGTGTTTCAGCAGCAGCCTTCGCATATACCGGCGCAGTATTATATGAGCATGCGTAACAGCGATATGTGGAACTGGGTGCAAAACCTGAGTCAATGGGCTAATAACAATGTGTTTTTTACCTACATTAAGCTAAAACCCTATACCAATAAGGCTTTGTTTGAAACCAAGCTGAATACTTATTTTGATAGTAAGGCAGGTGCTGAAATGAAGGCGGCCGGTTATTCCAAACAGTTGTTTCTGCAGGCGGTACCGGATATTTATCTGCATTCTGCCCTGGGCAATGAAATAGCTGCGAATGGTAATATTACCTATCTGTACATACTGGGTTCTATAGGTGCTTTTATTCTGCTGGTAGCCTGTATAAATTTTATGAATCTGTCTACAGCACGCTCGCAGCGCCGTGCGCGGGAAGTGGGGGTACGCAAGGTAATGGGCGCCGAAAAGCATTTGCTGGTGCTGCAGTTTCTGGGCGAGGCATTGCTGCTGAGTGTGCTGGCCCTGGTACTGGCATCGGGTATAGTGGTATTGCTGCTGCCTGCTTTTAACAGTCTTACGCAAAAGCACCTGCAGCTGACAGATTATGCTGCCCTGTGGGGCTGGGCTGTGGTATTAACCCTGGTTACCGGTTTACTGGCGGGTGCTTATCCTGCCTTATATCTTTCTTCTTTCCGGCCTGCTGCTGTATTAAAAGGTAAAATACGCAACACCATGGCGGCTGTATTTGTGCGTAAGGGTTTGGTGGTGTTTCAGTTTACTATATCGGTATGTTTAATTATAGCGGTGCTGGTAATTACAAAGCAACTGCGTTATACGCAGCAGCGGCCACTGGGTTTTCAGCAAACGCAGCAGATAGTGCTGCCTTTACAAATGGGGTATAATAATACGGAGAGTAACTACGTATCGCTGAAAAACGAATTGTTGCAGCAACCGGGGGTAGCATCTGTTACCTGTGGCAATGCTTATCCGGGTATTCCGCAGCTGAACGATATGTTGTTTTATGCAGAAGGAAAAAGTATAAAAGATATTGTAGATATCCGGTTATCTACCATAGCGCCGGATTATCTTTCTTCTCTGGGCTTTACTTTGTTAAGCGGCAATGGCTTTAGAGAAGGGGGGAAGGGAGTAACGAACGATTCTCTTCTTATTCTGAATGAAACGGCTGTAAAGCAACTGGGGTATACAGTAGCGGATGCGCCGGGTAAAAAGGTGTATTACGATGCGGGTAAGGGTGATTACCAGTCTGCAACCATTCTGGGCGTAGTAAAAGATTTTCATTTTGAGAGTATGCACACTGCTATACAGCCTTTCGGGTTTATTGCAGGTGGTATAGGCAGTAAATACAGTTACCTTATTGCACGTATTAACAGCAATGATTATAGTCAGCTGCTGCGGGGTATGGAAGCTGCGTGGCATAAATTGTTACCAGGCACCCCCTTTGCGTATTCCTTTTTAGATCAGGATTTTCAACGTAATTACCAGAAAGAACAACGTACCTCGCGCATAGTAACCTGGTTTACCTGCGTGGCGGTGGTTATTGCCTGTCTGGGCCTGTTTGGGCTGGCTGTGTTTTCGGCAGAACAGCGCAGGCGCGAAATGGGTATACGTAAGGTACTGGGCGCTTCTGTAACGGGTATTGCGGGGCTGCTGGCCAAAGACTTTATGCAGCTGGTGTTGCTGGCTATTGTAATAGCTACGCCGCTGGCATGGTGGGCCATGTATAGCTGGCTGCAGCATTTTGTATACCGCATAACACTCAGCGGGTGGGTATTTATGCTGGCGGGTGGCATAGCAGTAACCATGGCCCTGCTGACTATCGGCTTTCAGGCGGTGAAGTCGGCAATTTTATCGCCTGTTGCCAGTTTAAAAGCAGAGTAGCGGTTGCAGGTTTTGGTATATTTGTAAGCAACCTTATACACGTATTATGAGAAAAACAACAGTTTTATGGATGCTTATGCTGGCATTGCCGCTGGCGCTTACTGCACAGGAGGATACTACCACGCTGATACATACAGGAGATACTGTGCCTTCTTTTACGTTTGAAACGGAGAAGGGTAAAAAGGTGCGTATTGAAGATTACCGGGGCAAGCTGGTGTGGATTAACCTGTTTGCTACCTGGTGCCCGCCCTGTAATGCGGAACTGCCGGAAGCGCAGAAAGTGTGGGATAAGTATAAAGCTAACCCCCGCTTTGCTTTTTTTGTTTTTGGCCGGCAGGAGAACTGGGATAAGTTGTTGCCTTATAAGGCAAAGAAAGGCTTTACTTTTCCCATATTACCCGATGCCGACCGTGCTATATTCAGCCGCTTTGCCACACAGTTTATTCCCCGTAACATACTGGTAGATGAAAAGGGAACCATCCTCTTTGAATCCAAAGGCTTTGAACCTAAAGAGTTTGAAGCGCTGGTAAAGCTGATAGAGGAACACCTGAAGTAAGCTGTAATGTTGTTATTTTTTATTGGCATTGCCCAGCCATAACAGGGCATCTGTTATCATTTGGTTCTGTACCGGATTATCGAATGTTTGCGATAAGTCTTTGTTGTGCGGCGCATGTTCGTAATCAATATCGTTATGCCCCATGTTAACGTATAACATGCGGTATTTGCGGTTGCTCCATACCACGGGGTAATAGCCGCTTTGCCATATTTCGTGCTGTTTGGGGCCGGTACCCAGCGGAAAGCTGGACGCATCTATGGCAAGCAGAATGCGTATATCCGGGTTTTTACGCAGGTCGTTACCCCAGCGGTACCACTCGTTTGGCGAAGCTTTAAAACGTGCAGGCAGGTGTCGTGTGGCGGGGTGCAGGCTGTCTTCTACCTTTAACACGGCACTGGTAGGGCGCCAGGTATTACTGCCATACTCGCCGGAGCCCAGGAATGTATGGTGGTACCAGTTCCAGTTTTGCGGAAAAGCGGAAGGGGTAAGTGCAAATGCCGAAAAGTGAAACCCTATCCAGCCGCCACCCTGTTCCATATACTGCTGAAAAGCGGCGCGCTGTGCAGAATCTTCCGGCCGGGTATCCAGAAACAGTACCACCTGGTATTGTGATAAAAACGGAGTATTGAGGTTGTTCCAGTTATTGGTAGAGTCGTACTGAAAGCCCTGCTGCTGCGCTGTTTGGGCAAACCATCGGTTGGCCTCGTGTACAAAGCTGATATGTGCCTGATCGCTTTTGGCGGTATAAAAACCAATTACTTTAAAGGCAGGTGGCTTAGAGGCAGACTGGCTGAACAACGGGTTGCAACAGGCTATGAGTAAAAAGCCGAAGGCGAACAGGCGCCGGGAAATGATGAACATGGCAAAGTAGTTTAGGTAAAACAATCACCGGCAATATACAGGATTGCCTGCCTTTTATCATAAAAAGCGATGGGTTTATACATCTTAATGGTAACTTTCTTTTTTATTCAATATGAGAAAATTAATACTGTTATTGCTGGCTGCTGCGCCTATGCAGCGCATGGCTGCCCAGCTTACACCGGGATGGCTGCGTTACGCTGCTATATCGCCCGATGCACAAACAATTGTGTTTACTTATAAAGGCGATTTGTACCGCGTGGCTTTCGGTGGCGGTACGGCAGTACCACTTACCCAGCATGCCGCGCATGACTATATGCCGGTATGGAGCCATGATGGTAAAAGCATTGCGTTTGCCAGCGACCGTTTTGGTAACATGGATGTTTTTGTAATGCCTGCTACCGGCGGCGAGCCACGCAGACTTACTTACCATTCTGCCCATGAGTATCCGTACGAGTTTACAGCCGATAACCAGAACGTTTTGTTTGGCAGTGCGCGCATGGATGCGGCTACTAACAGGGCATTTCCTGCTGCTTCTTTACCTGAGTTGTATCAGGTAAGTATTACAGGTGGGCGGGTTACGCAACTATTAACCACACCGGCAGAGGAAGTAAAGCTGAGTAAAGACGGGCGCTATCTGGTATATCAGGATAAAAAGGGGGGTGAGAATACCTGGCGTAAGCATCATACTTCTTCTATTACACGCGATATATGGGTGTACGATAAGCAAACCGGTAGCCATACCCGTATTACTTCTTTTAAAGGAGAAGACAGGAGCCCGGTACTGGGTGATGGAGATAAAACCCTTTATTATCTGAGTGAGGAAAGCGGTTCGTTTAACGTGCATAAGATGCCACTGGCGGGCGGCCCATCGCAAAAGCTGACTGCTTTTAAAAAGCACCCGGTACGCTTTTTAAGCCGTGCAGATAATGGTACCTTATGTTTCAGTTGCGATGGCGATTTGTATACCTGGCAGGGCAGTGGTACACCACAGAAGGTAACCATTCTGCTGGCTGCTGATAATAAGGCAAACAACGAGCAGGTGATACCTGTAAGCGGTGGCGTAAGAGATATGGCTGTTTCGCCCAATGGTAAAGAGGTGGCCTATATAAGCCGGGGCGAGGTATTTGTAAGCAGTGTGGAAGGAAGTGTTACCCGCCGTATTACCAATACACCTGAGCAGGAGCGTTCGGTATCTTTTTCCCCTGATGGTAAAACATTGCTGTATTCTTCTGAACGGGGTAACAGCTGGAAGATATATGAAACCCGTAAACAGCGCGAGGAAGAGCCTTATTTTTATGCTTCTACCGTGTTAAAAGAAACATTGCTGATTGGTGGTAACGACCATGAAAATTATCAGCCTGCTTATAGCCCCGATGGAAAAGAGGTTGCTTTTGTAGAAGATCGTATGACGTTGCGGGTGCTGAATAAAGCCTCTGGTAAAACGCGTACACTGCTTACCAATCAGGAGCTGTTTTCTATGGGGGATAACGACCAGTATTTTCAGTGGAGCCCCGATGGTAAATGGATATTGTTTGATTATGCTATGCCCGGTATTTCGCCCGGTGAGGTGGGATTGATACAGGCAGATGGCAGTGGCAAAGTGGTAAACCTTACCGAAAGTGGTTTTAACGATTCGCACCCTAAATGGATACTGGGTGGTAAGGGTATGTTGTGGTTCAGCAACCGCGATGGTTTAAAAGCGGTGGCACAAAGCGGCGGTGCGCAGAATGATGTGTATGGCCTGTTTTTTACGCAGGAGGCTTTTGACAGGTATAAGCTGAGCAAGGAAGATGCAGAACTGCTGAAAGAAGCAGAGGAAACCAAAGCAAAAGCAGATACCACCAAAAAGAAAGAGCCGAAGAAAGACAGTGTGGTAATAGACTGGCAGGATGTTACGCTGCGTAAAGCAAGGCTTACTATTCATTCTTCCTCTTTAAGCGATGCGCTGGTAAGCAAAGACGGTGAAACGTTATATTATCTGGCGCGTTTTGAAAAAGGCACCAACCTGTGGACTACCAACCTGCGTACTAAAGAAACCAAAATGCTGCTGGCGCTGAATGCGCAGGGGGGAAGCATTGTGTGGGATAAAGAGCAGAAGAATATTTTTCTGGCTTCTAACGGGGGCATTTCTAAAATTGAAGTGCCGGCCGGTAAACGCGAATCTGTTTCTGTGAATGGTGAGTTGAGGCTGGATATAGCTGCTGAACGCCGGTTTATGTTTGAGCATGTGTGGCGCCGTACAAAAGAAACATTTTATACCGCCAGCATGCATGGGGTAAACTGGGATAGTTATAAGGCGGACTACGAAAAGTATCTGCCGCATGTGGGGGATGGAATTGAGTTTGCGGAATTACTGAGCGAAATGCTGGGTGAACTGAACGTAAGCCATAGCGGCGCATCCAGTTATAACACTGCGGAAGGTGGTGATATTACTGCCTCGTTAGGTGCTTTTTACGATGCTGCTTACAAGGGCAATGGTGTTAAGATAGAAGAAGTAATTAAGGGCGGGCCACTGGATAAAGCAGGCCTGGTAATTAAGCCGGGTATGATTATAGAAGCTATAGACGGCGAAACCATTGCTGCTGATAAAGACCTGGCCCAATACCTGAACCGCAAAAATGGTGTAAACACGCTGCTGGTAATTGCTGATGGCAATACCCGTAAAGAAGTGGTGGTTAAACCCATTACACCGGGTGAAGAAAGCGGTTTGCTTTACAGAAGGTGGGTACGTAAAAACCAGGAAGAGGTAGATAAACTGAGCAATGGTAAACTGGGGTATGTGCATATACCCGGTATGAACGATGGCGCTTACCGTACCACTTATGAAGAAATGATGGGCAAATACGTAAACCGGAAGGGAATTGTAATAGATACGCGATTTAATGGTGGGGGCGATCTGGTAGCGGATCTGGCCATGTTCCTGGGCGGAAAGAAGTTTATGGACTATAGCACGGATAACCGTAGCGCTGGTTTTGAACCTAATTTCCGGTGGACTAAACCCAGCATTTCCATTGCCGGTGAGGCCAATTACAGCGATGGGCATTGTTACGCCTATACTTATCAGGAACTGAAGCTGGGCAAGCTGGTGGGCATGCCGGTACCGGGTACCTGTACTTTTGCCGGCTGGGAGGCCCTGCAGGATGGAAATACCCGCTGGGGCGTGCCGCCGCTGGGCTGTAAGGATATGAAGGGGCAATACCTGGAAAACCACCAGACAGAGCCGGATATTTTAGTGATGAATGAATATAATGTGGTGAGCAAAGGAAAAGACCAGCAGCTGGAAGCAGCCGTAACAGAATTGTTAAAAGAAGTGCCTTAGAACTGATAATCAGCACTATGTATATAGCGGCCTTTTTCTGCGGAAAAAGGCCGTTTTTTATGTCTGACCGATGAATAGTTAATGATTGTATAATGTTACCGGGTGGCAGTAACAATTGTATCAATATGGAGTCTAATTTGCAATAATAATCGTCATTATGACTACCTTAAGAATACTCCTTTTAACCCTGTTCGTCGCCGGCTCTTATGCCGCGGGGGCGCAGGATGAATGGCCCAGAATAGTAAACTCTACTAACGGCTCCATCATCAAAGTGTACGAACCACAACCTGAATCACTTTCAGGCAATATACTTAAGTCGCGTGCTGCTGTTTCCATTCAGAAAGATGCCCAGAGTGAGCCGGTGTTTGGTACCTTCTGGTCGGTAAATACGGTGGAAACAGACCGGGATAACCGCAGGATAAGCGTACAGTCTGTACGCATACCCAATATTAAGTTTCCGGAAGAGGTGGATGCGGCAACCATCAGCTATGTAAAAACCAGCCTGGAGACGGGGTTACCGGCGGTGCAGAACGATCTGCCACTGGATGTGATTCTTACTTCACTGGAAGCCAATGCAGAGCAGAAAAAGCTGTCGCAGGACATGGGTACCAAAGCACCGAAGGTGTTTTATGCCAGCAAACCATCTATGCTGGTTTCCATTGATGGAGAGCCTAAGTTTAAGGAGAATAAAGACTGGGGAGTATCTGTAGTTGTAAACTCACCGTTTACCATTGTTAAAAACAACGATGGTGCTTACTACCTCTATGGTGGTAAAAAATGGTACAAGGCGCCTAAACCACTGGGGCCTTATGCCTATGCAGCCAATACACCAGACAATCTGGATAAAGTTGCTGCTGCGGTAAACAACCAGAACAATGCAGAGGCTGGCTATCGTGATTCATCGGATGTGGCACAGTCTGATCAGGTGCTGGATATTATTACCACTACCGTGCCTGCTGAATTAATTCAAACGCAGGGTAATCCTTCTTTTACAGATATTTCAGGTACCGGCTTACAGTATGCAGAGAATTCAGAGAACGATCTGTTTCTGGATACCGATGCACAGCAATATTACGTATTGCTGTCCGGCCGCTGGTACCGTGCTGATAAGTTAAATGGTAACTGGAGTTATGTAGCTGCTAATGCGCTACCTTCTGATTTTACTAAAATACCTGAAGGCTCGCCTAAAGACAATGTACTGGCGAGTGTGCCGGGTACCAGTGCCGCCCGCGAAGCGGTGATGGATGCACAGATTCCGCAAACGGCTAAGGTTGACAGGCGTAATGCTTCCACTTCTGTTACCTATGATGGGCAGCCTAAGTTTGAACAGATTAATGGTACGCAGATGGATTATGCGGTAAACTCGCAAAGCTCTGTTATCCGTTATAACGGCAGATATTATGCGGTAGATAAAGGTGTATGGTTTGTATCTGATAGTCCTGACGGGCCATGGCAGGTAAGTACAGAACGTCCTGCCGAGGTAGATGCTATTCCGCCCAGCAGCCCGGCTTATAACCTGAAGTATGTATACATTTACGATGTTACACCTGACTATGTGTATATGGGATATACACCTGGTTATCTGAATAATTTTATTTATGGTGGTACTGTTATTTACGGTACCGGTTACGCCTATACTCCGTGGTGGGGTTCGTACTACTATCCACGGCCTTATACCTGGGGGTTTGGCGTAAGTTACAACCCATGGTGGGGCTGGAGCCTGGGCTTTGGTTACGGCCATGGCTGGTTTAACGGTGGCTTTGGCTATTCTGCATGGCCCGGTTGGTGCGGTGGCTGGTGGGGACCTACTATTTATCGTCCTCCTTTCCGTTATCATAGTGGTTATTACAGACCCGGTTTTTACGGACCACGTTACTCCTATTATGGACGCGGTGGTAACAGCCGCCCGCTGCCCGGTGGAAGAATGGGGGGCAGATCGGCCTATAACGGAGGCAGGGTAGTAAACAATATTTATAATTACCGTAATGATGTAGTGAGTAACGGGCGTTATGGCGGTTCATCCCGCCCCGGCCCCGCAGGCAGAGCCGATGGCTTTAATGGTGGCCGCGGTGGTGCAGGCAGCAGCCGTCCGGGCTTTAATGGCGGTTCTTCTAACGGCGGCGGCAGGGTAGCAGGCCCCGGCAGCAACAACGGCAGGGTATATACTGATGGTGGTGGTAATGTGTATCAGCGGGGCAATCAGGGCCAGTGGCAACAGCGCGACAGATCGCAATGGCAGCCGGTGGATAATAACCGCAGAGAAACCATCAGAGATCTGAACCGGCAGCAGCAAATGCAAAACCGTGGTGAGCAGCGTTCACAAAACTTTCAACAGTTTCGTAATAACACACCCCAGGGTGGTGGCCGTCCGCAAAACAGTGGTGGTAATTTTAGCCGGCCTGCCCCTTCGGGTGGGGGCAACTTCAGCCGCCCCTCTGGCGGTGGTTTCAGCCGACCTTCCGGTGGTGGTGGTAGCAGACCCGCTGGTGGCGGAGGCAGCAGGCCTGGAGGAAGAGGCAGAGGATAATAATGCTTTCATACATACAATAAAAAATCCCCGTTATACATAACGGGGATTTTTTATGTAGTTAACTAAAATTGGCATATAATTTTCTCTTCATATATCAATTAAAGCCAGTTCCTATGAAAGGTATTATCAGCAAAAAGCTGGAGATACTGGGCGGTGTTACTTCTTATAATACCACTCCGGTATACACAGCTGAACAAATTTCTGGTTTTCTGGATGAGGTGCAACGTCGAATGCAGGCCTTGCCCGAAGAAGAAGTAATTGATTTTATTACTACTTACGGCGGATCTGTTTTTCACAGTGAGGTATTGATTCCGGTGGAAGACAAGCCAGAGTTTCTTTCGGGCAACGTGCCGGTAAAAGCTGTTATCGGTTTTACCTCGCAGCCTTCTGTAGTGGATTATATGAACAGGTATCATAACGAGTACCAGCTGGCTGTTCGTTTTTTTCCCCTGTTTGAAGGTGTGAATGGAGATGTAATATTTTACTCACTGGAAAGCCATACCATGGGTGCCATTTATTACTGGCACAACCAGGGGGCGGATTCGGCTGGCGATCTGTTGTTTCTGGCCCGAACGTTTGCCGGTTTTATTGCAGCATTGTATAGCCATAAAGAAGAAGAAATTGAGCCGGTTATGGCTTCAGCATATTAAACGATGTGAGAAGGGTTAAGAGCGGACTTTAAAAAAAGGCGCCTCATTTCAGCATGAGACGCCTTTCTTTTTATAAGATTGCTGTATGTGCTTTTACGGAGCTGTTGCAAGCGACACAGTTTCGCCCTTACAAAAAAGTGTTACACTTTCTATATACTCACAGAATGCTTCGCGGTTAATGGTATACCGGGCACAACGACCTTCTTTTTCAGCAATGAGCAAGTCTGCATCTATCAGTTGCTTCAGGTGGTGTGATACGGTAGACTGCGAAAGATTCAGCAGGTCCAGTACCGCGCTGCAGGGCATCCACCCGGCCTCTTTTTTTACCGCTTCCAGTATTTTAAGGCGGTAAGGATCGCCCAGTGCTTTAGATATTTTTTCTATTCCCTTGTTATTCATAGTGTGCTACAGTTGGAAAGTCATTGAATAATGACTTATGGGTTATTGTATTCGGAAGCCCATGTAGAAGATAGTACCTCGTAAGTAGAATACGGATGCTCTTCACGTGTGCCTGCTGGTTTTCTAACGCCTGCATAAGACTGACGTAAGGTAGCCTCTTGCTGCGGGGCTGCCTGCTGTGAAGTCAGTTTTGCCAGGAATGCCTTTGTACGGCTGATTAATCCACTATTTCTCTTCGTCTCTGTTCTGAAAGCGGCAGTTGCTGCCAGGTATCCAATTTTCATAAACCGTGTTTTCGTGTATCAGCCCCTTTTAATCTATGTATCTAAATGTTTCGATTTGTTGAGGCTAAAAAAATGGATCATCGATCCGGGTACAAAGATACATATTCAATCGATAAAACGAAATATTTCGATTGATTGGCTAAAAAATTATTGGCAGAAGGGGGCGAGGAACCGGATGTAGCTGTTGAATGCTTCTTCATTTACCCGGTATCGTGCATGCCGGCCCTCTTTTTCTGCAATGAGTAATTCTGCGTCAATCAGCTGCTTAACGTGGTGAGAGATAGTAGATTGCGCCAGATCGAACATTCCAACAATGCAGTTGCATTGCATCCATCCCTGTTCTTTCAGTACCGCTTCAATAATGCGGATGCGCCAGGGATCGCCCAGTGCCTTGGAGATTTTCTCCACCTGCCTTATATCCAGCGGTTTATTCATTGCCACAAATCTATTGAATAGGCTGAGAAAAGAAAGTGAAGGGTGGCCCCGTATTTCAAGGGGCTCGGATTAGTCAGGAATAGGGGGCAGTATGGGAGGGTTGAAGAATAAACGGATTGGTTAAATATCTCCCAGAAGGGACGAGCGGTTGGCTGACTGGGTACGCAGGTATTTTTCAATCTTTTTAATATTGTTTCCTGCTTTCTGAATGGCTGCCAGCAGATCTCTGCGGCTGATGCCCAGTTTTTGGCGCAACGTGGAAAAGGCAGCGCTGTCGTTTACATCAATAGTTTCAGCAGCGGTGCTGTTGTGTAGTGATTTTTTCATAGGTACTTATTTAAACTACTTTATAAAAAAAAGTATGCCAGGCATCAGAAAGGCGCTGGCATTGTTATAGAATGATTTGTAAAGGTTTATACCCCCGTTAAAAAGCCCTGGCGCTTCATTTCTTTATATACCGATTTGGCAGAGGCGTTCATCAGCTTATCTACATTTGCCGGGTCTACGCTGCTGGTAAGGCCACTCCACACCAGTTTGTCGCTTTTGAGAGAGTATACGTTGGTTTCTACGGTGTAGGTTTTGGTGGTGCGGTAATAACCAGGGTCGTAAAATGAATTCCAGGCGCGCCAATAGTACCGCCAGTAAAAGCCATAATAAGGCGGGTAGTTGCCGGGCACATAGGTAACATCTTTGTCCACATCGGCCAGGCGCATAATTACCACGCCGTCAAACCCTCCGTTGCGTACCTGATTGCGGATGCTTTCTTCATCTTCCTTACGGATGTTTTGGGTAAGAAAAGAATACGAGGGTACGCCTTTGCCATTCAGATAAGTAACCAGCTTGTCTTCTACCGTGCGGCGGCTGGTTTCATCTTTCAGCAGCGCCACTACCAGTACCTTGTGCAGGGCGGCTATGTTTACATTTACATCCGGATCGCGCCAGCTTTTTTCTATGCGGGCACTGGTGCCGCAGGCACTGCATAGCAACGCCAATGCAATGGTGGTAATAACTCCTTTCATAGTGTTGTGGATTGGTTTACGGATTTGCGTAACAAAATCATTCCCACCCGGGAATGATTTTGTTAACTGTTGTAATAACCATAAAAACACATATATTATGAAAAAGCAGTTAATGTTATTATTTACAGCCGTAGCCTGCACAGCAGCTATCAGTTGCAGCCCAGGCCAATCAAAGGACGACAACAACGAAGATTCTACCTTTATTAATACGCCTGATCCGGCACCGGCTGATACGGCTTATATGCCCAGTACAGGTAAGCTGGGCGATTCTCTGCCTGGCGCAAACGGTTCGGCGGTAGATTCCGCACAGCACCGGCATTAGCGCCTGGCAGTAAAAACAGGGCGGCGTGGGGAAAATTTAGGATTCTTCCAGGGACAGAATAAGGGGAATAGTCCTAATCTTGCAGCAATCTTTTCTAGCATGTATCAGAATGTCCGCATTTCCGCAGGTTGGTTAGCCCTGTTTTTATTGTTTTTTGCTTTGCCGGCGCAGAGTCAGGAAGAAGACTGGGATACCTATACAGCTGCCTATAAAAAAGGCCTGAGTTCGGTAATGGTAGATTTGTCGCTGCATAAAACAGCGCCGCTACGTGGATTAAATTATGTGGCTGCTATAGGTGTTATGTGTAAAGATTGTAACAGTGATGGTATGCCTACCCAGGCTGAGCTGGAGAAGTGTTATGTTATATCTGATACTTTAAAAGCCAAGCTGGACAAACTGGTACGTAACCGCATGGTGGGCACTTTTACTTACCGTTGCGACCGGCTGGATTATTTTTACGTGCAGGATACTACACGTATACGCGAGCGGATGACCACGCTGTTTAAAGTATATTTTCCTACTTACAAGCCCTATATTATTATAAGGGAAGACAGGTTGTGGAATGCGTACAAAGATATTCTTTACCCCAACGAGGAGAATGCGGAGCGTATGGAGAACCAGAAGGTAATTATGAAGCTGGTACAGGGTGGGGATAATCTTACTATTGAACGCCCGGTGATTCATCAGGTAGACTTTGTAACGGAAAAAGACAGGAGTTGTTTTATTGCTTATGCTTCGGCTAACGGCTACGCACTGGAAACCAGCGTAAAACGGATAGAAAACGAACTGTTGTACAAACTAAAGATGATCCGTTCCGATCTGGTTGATCTGGAATCTATTACCCGTATTACGCTTACGCTGAACCGGGAGATAAAAAAATGCAAAGGCATTTACGAGGGTTGGGAAGCACCTGTGGTAAAAACGCCGGTTTTTCCTGCACCAAAGCAGCCTTAGGCGCTGTTTACTCACCCGGAGCCGTCAATGGCTCATTCTCATTTTATAAGCACTGTATTTTAACGGCTTAGCCTTATATTGCCGGTATGCGGATACCGGTAGTATTGATGTTGCTGGCTTGTTGTTGGTGTACGTTTGCCTTTGCAGACGGAAAGGATGACTGCTGGCATATGTTTCAGAGCGGTAATAAAGAACTGTGGCGTTTCAGACCACAGGAAGCCAGCGTGAGATACTATAAAGCGCTGGATATGGCTACTGCGCTGAACAACGACCGTTTAACCGGCCTGGCATTGTTTGGAATAGGGCAGGCCATCTGGTACGAGGGCCGTTTTTCCCAGGCAGTAGATACGCTTCACCTCAGTTTACGTTATCTGCGTCGCAGCCGGTCTAAAGAGGATATCGGCAGTGCATTGCGTATTCTGAGTAATGTATATGATGATCAGGGCGATTATGAAAATGCTTTTATAGCCGTTTCAGAAGCGCTGGAGATATACAGTAACCGGCAGAACGATCATAATGCTGCGCTGTCGCTGGTGCAGGTGGGTAGTTTGTATAAAAGCATGGGCGATTATGAAACAGCGCGGGAGTACTACCGCAAAGCAGAAGCGCTGGATTTGTGGGTAGGTGAATATCCCTACCGCGAACTGAACCATCGCCTGGGTGAGTTGAGTGCCCTGGAGGGTAACAGCGCTCAGGCACGTTACTATTACAGCAAGGCTTTAACAGGTAACCCCAATAGTAAGGTGGTGCGGATGCGGTTGGGTGATTTGCTGTTGCATGAAAAGAAATACGATTCTGCTTATCTGTATTACGATTCTTTGCACCGTGAGGGATTAAGCCCTATGGATGCAAATACCTTAACGGGTTGTGCGCTGGGGCTTGCGAGGGTGTATCTGCATCGCGGTGCGTATGATAGCGCGGTATATATGGCGCAGGAGGCGCTGGCATTTTCGTCTTCCCGTGGGGCCAGGCATAGTAAAAGGGATGCTTATGCGGTGCTGGCTGAGGTTTACGAAGCCTGGAATAATGCGCCGCTGGCGTTGCTGTATCTGCGTAAATACACGGCTATAAAAGATTCGGTGTTAACGGAAAGCCTGAAACGGCAGTTGTTTGCTTTTCGCCAGGGGCTGGAGGCCGATAGGCTGAAGGCTGAGCGTAACCGGCTGGTGGCAGGGGTACTGGTGCTTTTTGCGCTGGGTATTCTGGCTTTTGTTATTGTAAGTCTACGGCATAAAAACGAAAAGCTGCGGCTGAAGCAACGGGCATCCGAGTTGGAAATGCGTGCGCTGCGGGCGCAGATGAACCCACACTTTATTTTTAACTGCCTCAGCTCTATTAATCATTTTGTATTAAGTAACGAAACTGATAAAGCTTCAGAATACCTTACGCGCTTTGCCCGGCTTATACGTATGGTGTTGCTGAACGCGGGTAAATCAACTATTACGCTGGAGGAGGAACTGGAAATGCTGCGCCTGTACCTGAACATGGAGCAACTGCGATTTAAAGAGGCGTTTGATTATTTTATTCTTTTTGATGAGGGAATACAGTCTTCCATGATTCAGGTGCCGTCTTTTATACTGCAACCGTTTTGTGAAAATGCTATCTGGCATGGGTTGCTGCATCAGGAGCGGAAAGGGCAGCTTACGTTGCATTTCAGTAGTAACAAAGAACAGCTGATCTGTAGTATACGCGATAATGGAATAGGCCGCAGAAAAGCGGCTGAAATGAAGGCAACATTTATTGAAAAAGGCGCATCGCTGGGCAACCGGCTTAGTGCAGAACGGCTGGCTTTGTTTAATGAAGACAGTTCGGGTACTTCTTTTGTAATGGAAGATATATTTAATGAAAAGGGTGAGGTGGCCGGTACGCAGGTTATTCTTACCATAAGCCTGAAACACGCAACGGATGAAAGCGGTAATTATAGATGATGAACATTATGCCTGCCAGGCATTGGTAACATTGCTTAAACGCCATTGCCCCCAGGTTGAGGTGGTAGCGGTATGTAACGATGCACGGGAGGCGGCAGCTACCGTACGTACCCTGCAACCGCAGCTGGTGTTTCTGGATATTGAAATGCCTTATTTCAATGGCTTTGAAGTGCTGGAACAACTGAAGCCAGTTCAGTTTGACTGTATTTTTACCACCAGTTACGATCAGTATGCTATACGGGCTATCCGCTTCAGCGCGCTGGATTATCTGTTAAAACCTGTTGATGCAGAAGAGCTGAAAGCGGCCGTACAAAAAGCGGAACAGCAAAAGCCGAACTTGCTGCAACAGCAGATGGAACTGTTGTTACAACGTTTTCAGCAGCCGCAGCCTACGGTTAACCGCATTGCCCTGCCTTCTATAGACGGGTTACAGATTGTACCGGTAGACACTATTCTGCATTGTTCTTCCAGCAGCAACTATACCATACTTACTTTAAAAGAAAATCAGAAACTGGTAGTATCGCGCACCTTGAAAGAAATAGAAGAAATGCTGGAGGAGTATCATTTTCTACGTGTACACCACTCCTGGCTGGTAAACCTGAACGAGGTTAAAAAGTATACCAAAGGTGAAGGTGGCAGTTTGCTGATGACGGATGGAACGGTGGTTGATGTATCGCGTTCGCGCAAAGAAATGCTGCTGAAAAAACTGCTGCCCGGCAAATAGCCGCCAACTACTCAATGGCAACCTGCAACGGCTCAGTGTTGCTTGTACTTACTATATAGCTGAATTAGCTTTACCTCATGCTTTTACTCAAAGCAGTTTGTTTGGAGGGGATGTATGTCTATATGGCCCCTCATTTTATTTCAACCAGTAAGTATAAGCACAATGCGTTTACCACCATATATACTGTTTTTGTTTTTGCTGCAGCCAGCTTTCAGCGCGGCGCAGGCCCCTGCGGGTGGCTTAAAAGATGCTGTGCGCACACTGGATACCGTGCTGGTGCGTGCAGAACGGCCGCTGGTTACCCGTAAGGCCGACCGGTATATTGTGCAGATAGAAAACAGTTTTCTGGCAAACGGTTTTACCGGCCTGGAAGTATTGCAAAAGTCGCCGGGGTTGTGGGTAAACCCTAACGGCTCTATCCGTATTACCGGTAACCAGCCCGTAACGGTAATGATTAATGAAGTGGTGCAGCGCATGTCTTCCACAGAACTGGCGGAATATCTGAAAACCATCCGCTCAGAAGACATCAGCCGTATTGAAGTGATTGCCAACCCATCTGCTGAATATGAAGCTGCTTCTTCCGGAGGCATTGTACATATTATTCTTAAAAAAGCGCGCAGCCGGGGTGTGAGTGGTACAGTGTATACGCAGTACAGGCAGCAGGGGAGCCGGCCCTATACAGCATCTGGTTTTATGATGGATATGAAAGCCCGTAAATGGTATGCTTCCGGTAGCTACAGTTATTCGGCTGATAACAGTATTTATAACGGTTATACGCTTACGGATTACCCGGATGGTACGCATGTAGATAACCGGGGTGTGCGTGATAATCATAACCGTCGTATGCAATACCGTATGGCGTTGGTGTACGATCTGTCTGCAAAACAAAGCCTTAGCGTAATGCACAATGCTTCTTACAGTCGTTTGCAGCAGTACTTCTATTCAGACGTAGTGCAAACCGGTGCGGGGAAGGATACACTTACCGGCCGGGCTACGGCAGACTGGCTGCGCCGGCCGCGTTTACAAAGTACCAATGCGGTATACACCTGGAAAACAGATACGGTGGGCAGCCTGTTAAAGCTGATGGCAGATTATACGCGTAGCAGCAAGGAGGAGTATAACGGACTGGCTTCTGTGTACAGCGATACAACGGCCAACCGGCATTCTGTTACCCATACCCCCGGTAATACCACGTTGCTGGCTGTGCAGGCTGATTATACAAAAGCCGTTAAGGCAGGATGGTTGTGGCGTACCGGTGTTAAGTATGTGCATACGGGCAGGCGCAATACGTTGCTGATAACCGGAGGGCCGGATAACAATAATGATTTCCGTTACCGGGAAGATTTGCTGATGGCGTATTTTACCCTGGAAAAAAGCTTTAAAAAGTGGACGTTTAAAACCGGCATCCGTAGCGAGCAAACCTGGTCTTCCGGGTTGTCGCTCACCACTTCACAACGTATCCGCCGCAATTATACGGGTTTGTTTCCTTCCCTGTTTTTACTGTATCATCTTAATGAGGCTAAAGGCCATTCTGTTCAGTTCAGCTATGCCCGTAAAACGGGGCGCCCTGCTTTTAACGATCTTAATCCTTACCGGTTACAGCTGAACGATTATGCAGTACTAACTGGTAATCCTGATCTGCAGCCGCAGTATACGCATTCCATGCAGGCTGCATGGGTATGGCATCGTAATTACACAGCAGAGTTGTACGTGCGTATCACCAATGGGTTTATGGCGCAAACAGCACGAACAGAAGGGAATATTATTATACATCAGTCTGCTAACTATCCGCAGTATACGGAGTGGGGCGTATCCTTCAATACCTTTCTTACCCCCTTACCTGGCTGGCGGGTGAATAATTCTGTGGTACTGTTCCGGTCTGTAAGTGATTTGCAGGCGATGGTTATACGGCGTACCTCTTTCTCGGTAAAGACCGTGCATGCTGTTACCTGGAAAAAGGTTGCGGATATAGATGTGTATGCGGAGTATAATTCGCCATATACCAGCGCCAACGCGCGTATGGCGGAGTATGTGTATACTGATTTGGGTATCAGCCGCAATATTGTGGGTAACCAGCTGCGGCTACGTTTGTCTTTTGCTGATTTGCTGAACACTGCCCGGGAAAAAGAGCTGACTGAATATGAGGGTACCCGTATTGATTTTTATCAGAAGCGCCCCACACGCACGGCAGCTATTACACTCACCTGGCGTTTCCGTTCGGGAAAGCTGTTTACCAAAAAGAATCTGGATAACAGTGTTTCCGATGAACAGAAACGCATAGGTTTATAATGGTATTATAAATGTTTATGTATGGTTTGTAACAGATAGCCTTTGAGGTCAGCATCATATTCCCAGAACATTACACCGGCCAGCTGCTGCTTTTTTACGTATTCACATTTTTCTTTTACTGACCATTCATCATCGTAGGTCATAAACTGCCGGGTGGCGGCATTGTACAGGTAAGGAGCTTTTGCTTTTTTATCCCGGTGGTAGGTAAAGCCTTTCTGGTTGGTAAGGCTGTCTTTAATAAACGTATAGCCTTTGCCATATTGCTGACTTACCACGCTATCGCCAGGGCCTTTTTGTGCGCCAGGTGTAAGCTGATAGGTACGGCCATAGAAAGCAATGCCTACCACCAGTTTACTGGCTGGTACACCCGCGGCCAGATAAGCTTTTACAGCATTTTCTGTAGCGTGTGCCGAGGGGTATAGGTCAGAGGTGTACAGGTTGGTGTGGTGGCCTGCTATTTTACCATTGTAAAAGTCGTACGTCATCAGATTCACATAGTCCAGATACTGCTGGGCCTTATCCATTTCGGTGGTGCTGAGGAAGTCTGCAAAACCACCTGTGGCCGTGGTTAACAGTTTGTGTTTACCGGTTGCTTTTTCCAGCGTGTCTAAGCTTTGGCGCAGTGCCTGAAACAGCAGGGTAAAATTCTGTTTGTCTTCTTTGCGGTAAACATTGCCATCTTCTCCGGGGCGCCCTGGGTATTCCCAGTCAATATCAACACCATCCAGGTTAAAGCGTTGAATAATGGCAACCGCGCTGTGGGCAAAAGCGCGGCGTGCGGTATCGGTAAGGGCGGCATCTGAAAAGTTTTCGCTCCAGCTCCATCCGCCTATGGATATCAGAATCTGTAAATGCGGGTTGCGTGTTTTCAGTGCTGCCAGCTTGCGCAGGTTTACGGTGTCTGTTTTAGGGTGTTCCAGCATAGCCCGGTTGTTGCGCAGGTTTACAAAAGCATAATTGATGTGGGTTAGTTTAGCCACGTCAATAGTATCGGTATTCAGCAGGCCGCGGTAGCCACCGCAATAGCCTATAACTACTTTTGGGGAAGGGGGGTGCGCAGCAGCGGATAATACAGCCATCAGGGCTGATGTAAGTAACAGTAAAGTGTATCGGTTTTGTATTTTCATATTGCCAGGCATAAATCAGATTTGTAAACGTATTTGTTTTTTCTCCAGCCATCCGGCTATTCTTACCAGTATTATGGCGTATAACATGGAGCGTATTAAACCCGCAATCCCTTCACTCATCCATTGCGGGTAATGAATGTGCAGCATCCATAACAGCGGGTTTACTATGTAAGGCAGCAGGTAACAGGTTAGGGTAGAAGAGCCGGCAGGTTGTATAAAAGCAAACAGCTTTTCTTTGCCTTGCCTGTCTGTTAACCAGGCTATGGCAGCAAATACCAGTAAACTTATGCCGGTACAAATAAGCACCCATGCGGGCGTGCCATAGATTTTAGAAATGCCTCCGGCCCATGGCCTTACTGCAAAGCCTGCTGCCAGTGTAATTAACCCTGCGCCTGCCAGCCAGTAAAAGGCAGCTGTAAATTTATTGCTACGGGTAAAATGCCGGTACATAACGGTAGTAGACACCCCGGCCATCATCAGTGTAACGGAAGAGGCTTCGCCTATTACAGGTGGATACCAGTGCAGCCAGCCGGCATGTATAAAAAGGTTCAGTGCCAGCAACAGCAACCAGGCTATGGTTACACCTGCCAGGCGGTCGCGTATTGCAATAAATACCAGGGCGCAAACCAGATACGCCCAGCCAATCATACCCAGTATGCCCCACCAGTGCGGCTGCATACCCTGTGGGGCTTCTGTGCTGCCGCCTTTATATACCCAGGCCAGTAGCAGCAGCCCGGCAACACCGGTACCTGTAAGGCTGTAACGTACGCTTTTGCTAAGTGTGCGCGGGTAAGCTATCCATACCAGAAAAAAGCATACGGTTACCAGTAAAGACCATAAAGGGCGCGATAGCAGGGCTGCTTCGCTATTATATTCTTCCATGTTTACCTGAAAAAAGCCCATGGTAAGCAGTGCGGCTACCCGTAGCAGCACGTAGCCCAACAGGGCAATAATGGTAGCACCTTTTTGTATACGGTGTAACAATGCAAGGGGCAGGGACAAACCGGCAATGAACAGAAAGGCGGGAAAAATAGTATCGGCAAATCCCAGGCCGTCCACATCTGCTTCTACATGGTCTATCCAGGCGGGAATGTTTTGTACGTTACCAACGTCGTTTACAAAAATCATCAGTAGCATGGTCAGTGCTCTGAACGCGTCTATGGAGCGCAATCGTAAGGATGGTTGTTTCATATTCAGTTAACCAAATATCCCGGCTCTGCAATTAATAAGCAAAAAAAAGGCTACTTCATTACTACGTCATACCTGCCGGGCGTAGAAAATGTTAAAGTGTTTCCGGGTGGCATAAATTATTTGGTGAATCTGTTGGGTTTGTATTTACTTTGTGTTTCAAAGTTTAGTTGGTGGCGGTTTACTCCGCTTTTCTAGTGTTTTTATGCTTTGTGTTGCAAAGTTATTTGGTGCTAGTTGGTCTGGTCTTCATCCTTTTATTCATAAAACAGTTGTTATGAGAACAAGTAAACAATGGATTGAGCATTTTACCCAAAACGCAAAACAGCATCGTGTTAACTGGAATCTGCGCCCTCAGCTAACGCCCGGAGAGGCCGATGCGGTGGTAGCATCTTTGCAGGCCTGGCAGCTGGGCGAAACATCCGATGGCAGGCATCTGTTGCGGGCGGCAGACAGGTATGCTAAGCGTATAAATGATCCTTTGTATACAGAGGCAGTTTCCCTGTTTATTAAAGAAGAGCAGAAGCATGGCGGTAACCTGGGAAAATATCTGGATAGTATTGGTAAACCCAGAATTAAAGCCGACTGGGGCGATACGCTGTTCAGAAAAATAAGGTATTTTAATACCAGCATGGAGTTATGGACGCTGGCCGTAATTGTAGTGGAAAGCACCGCTCAGGTATTTTACCAATCGCTTAAAGATGCAACGGGCTGTACATTGCTTAAACAGATTTGTACCGATATATTAATAGATGAGGCCTGGCATATCGATTTTCAGGTAGAGCGCTTATCGGTTATTTTTCGGGGTAAAACGCGTTTTATGCAGCGTTTATGCAATGTAGCTTACCGGTTATTCTTTTTTGCTACGGTGGTTACGGTATGGATGGCACATCGCAAACTGTTTCGTGCCGGTGGTAACAGTTATGAAAAGTACATGCATAAAATGAGCTTTAAATGTAATCGTATTATGGATCGTGTGCAGGCGGTGCCACAGCGGCAACGTGTTGTAAAACACAGTCCTGTACTAAAAATTGTATAGCATGAAGTTGAGAAAGCTAACGCCGCTGGAAAAAATGCTGAGCCTGTCTGTTTTGTTTACCATGGCCTTACTGGCAGCAAGGTGCCTGTATATGCAGCGGCTTACCTATGCCTTTTATATCTGGAATACCTTTCTGGCCATCTTACCTTTTTTATTCAGCCGGGCACTGGCTGCTATAAAGGTGTGGAATACAAAAGCACTGGTATTACTGCTATGCTGGCTGGCTTTCTTTCCCAATGCCGCGTATATTGTAACCGATCTTTTTCACTATACAGAAAGGCCACCGGTACCCGCCTGGTTTGATCTGCTGCTGGTAACCACTGCCGCCTGGAACGGGTTATTGCTGGGGGTACTATCGCTGATGCAGGTAGAGCAGTACCTGCAGCTGCACCTGAGGCAAAAGTGGGTAAGTGTGCTGGTACTGGTAAGTTGTTTGCTTTGCGGGTATGGGGTATATATTGGCCGGTTTTTGCGGTTTAACACCTGGCATGTGTTTACGCATCCGGACAGGTTGTTGTATGCCATAGGCAGTCACCTGGTAAGGCCGTACGAGCATGCACGGGTGTGGGCGTTTACGGTACTGTTTGGCTGTATGTTTGGGTTGGTTTATTTTACACTTAAGCATTTGAAAAACAGGCCGCTGGGGGTGGTTTAAGCGCTTATGGAAAAAGCGCTTTCAATTGTTTTAACATCAGCAGAAAACCGGGGCCGGGCATATCGCCATGGTCAAAGCCATCAAACTCGTACAGGTAGGTTTGCTTATGGCCAGCCAGTTTCATCATACGGGCCAGATAGGCATTCTCTTCATACCTGCCCAGCATTTCCAGTTCACGATCTCCTGTGTACAGGTATAACGGTGGGGCATCGGCCCTTACATGGTACAGCGGGGCATAGCTATCAATGGTAGGTTGCTTTTCAGGTATGCCTTTTTCCTGGCGAATGGTAAAATGGGTAATGGCCTGTCCGCTGAAGGGAAACAATGCAGCTATGCGGTTGGCGTCTATACTGTATTTGCTGAGCCATTGCTTATCCAACCCTATCATTTCTGCCAGGTAGCCACCTGCTGAGTGGCCGGATACAATAATGCGGCTGGTATCTCCTCCGTAAGCAGCTATGTGTTTAAATACCCATGCCACCGTAGCGGCAGCATCTTCAATATAGGCGGGGTGTTTGGCTTTGGGGCTAAACCGGTAATTGGCAGCAATAATTATCATATGCTGCTGCTTCAACTCCCGCGGTATTTCTTTGTTACCACCTGTAAGGCCGCCGCCGTGAAACCATATTACCACAGGTACATTCTTGTGTACGGTGGGGTAATAAATGTCCAGCTTACAGCGCTCTTTCATATACGCATCCATAGTGCCGGTTCTGTACACAATATCTTTCTGTTCCTGGTAGGTGGTGGTATCCTGTGCTTTTACAAAAATGCCTATGCCCAGTAACAGTAGCAAGCTCAGTAATTTCATAATGGAGTTATTATTTAAGAACAAAGAAAATGAATTGAAGCTTATTATAACCTTATCCAGCCCAAACGTTCTTCATGTGCTATCAGCTGCCAGCCCTGGTAACTGCCTATCAGGTTAACAGTGGTGCCTTTGGCAATAAAACTTTTGGCGGCTGCTGTGCTGTCTGGTGTTTGCAACAGGCGCACCGGTGTGGTAAGTGTTCTGGTGCTATAGGGTTTTGCTGTAAACAGGCGGCTTTCTGCAAAACCTTCCCGGTTATCAGGTAATATTATTTTATACCAGCTGGCTGTAGCGGCCAGTATGCGTACGGCGCTATTGGCTGGCAGTTTTTCAACAACCGTGCTGTTACGGGCCGGGGAGCTATATATTACTGCCGGGGCTGAACAACGGGCGTTTTGTTGTAACAAGTCTGTAGCAGCGGTTACTGCTGCGGGTGTTGCCTTGCCGGGTTTTACAAAGGGCAGTGGGTCTACAGCGCCGCCGCTGGTGTAAATGCCAAAATGCAAATGGGTGGGGGTTTTGCGCGCGTTGCCTGTGTTGCCCATCAGGCCCAGCGTATCTCCCATGTTTACCTGTTGCCCTTCGGTAACCAACTGCTCATCCAGGTGTGCATAGTAAATATTGTAAGGCTTTTTGTCTGGCCGCAGAAACACCACTTTTCCGCCCAGGTTGTTTTGGCGGGTGCTGGTAATAGTGCCTTTGGCTACTGCTACCACCGGTGTTCTGAATTTACCAAAAATATCAATGCCCTCATGGCTGCGGTTGCCACCATCTCTGTTATCGCCCCAAAAGCTGCCTATACGGGCGTGGGTGCCGGGCACCGGAAAAGCCAGCGATGGGCCGGTGGTAATACGCAACTGATACTCGCCACTGCGTAACAACTCTGGCTGCAGGCGTAGTATAAAACGGGCATCGGTTTCGGCATCTTGCTGAATGGTCCATTGGGTGGTATCTGCCGCTGCCAGCAGTTCAGGTGTATTGTTGGCGGCTGTGGGCTTCCATAGGTCGGCAAATACACGAAAGCTGTCAGCAGGCCGTGCTGTTATCTCAATCTGTATCTGTTCGCCCCGGCGTGCAGTAAAGCTAAAACCCGCTGCTTCTGGTTTTTCTGCGGCAAAGAAACCGGTTTCCTGGTAGGGCAGTGTAATGTTTACCGGGGTGTTGAGCGCTTTGCTGGCCGCCATAAACCACTGTTGCCCCAGTTCGCTGCCAGCCAGCCCCGCACTGGTAATACGGCTGCTGTATTGTTCGTGGGGCGTTTTTTTACCAAACAATCCCCTTTGTTGGGTTGAGCAACCAGTGCATAGCAACAGCCAGCTACACAGCAGATATAAGGTGGTACCACGGGCGTTATTCATAGTGTGTGCTTTGCCTTATTGTTACAATTGTCAGGCCAGTGGTGCACAGTATTTTAGTGGCATTGTGTAAAAAAGCATTGTCTATACCGCTAAAAGCAGGAAATTTAAGGCTGAGTACTTATGACAGCATTATACAAGCATATCAGCAGATTTGTACCGCTTACCGAACAGGATTTTATGGGTATTCTGGCGCATTTTGAAAGCATAGAGGTAGGTAAAAAGCAGAATCTGGTGGCAGAGGGGCAGCTGTGTACATACAACTACTTTGTAGTGAAGGGCTGCCTGCGTTTGTTTTTTACCGATGAAAAAGGGGTGGAGCAAACCATGCAGTTTGCTCTGGAAGACTGGTGGATGACCGATCTGGATGCTTTTGTAAAGGGGCAGCGCTCGCATTTTACCATACAGGCTATAGAAAAAACCGAGGTGCTTGCTATTGATAAAAAGTCTATGGATGCTATGCTGGAAACCTGGCCTGTGATGGAAAAGTATTTCCGCCTTATATACCAACGCGCCTATGCGGCTTCTCTGTTTCGCATTAAATACATCACCCGCCTGTCTAAAGATGAGTTTTACGATCTTTTTATTAACGCCTATCCGGAATTTGCACAGCGTATACCACAGAAAATTCTGGCCTCTTTTCTGGGCTTTACGCCGGAATACCTGAGCGAGTTGCGGCGCAAAAGGCTTTCTTAAACCAGCTTAAGTTTTCGGGTTACGCTGTTTACCATCTTTGTGTTGTAATAGATCACTAACAATACAAAATATATAATCATGGAAACAAGAGTAAATATCCTCGAAGCGCAACCCCAGGCTACCAAAGCAATGTACGGGCTGGAAAGCTATCTGGCCACTACACAGGTTAGCAAATCTCATAAAGAGTTAATCAAAATACGGGTATCGCAAATAAATGGTTGTGCCTATTGTATAGATATGCATACCAAAGATGCACTGAAGAATGGTGAAACCCCGCAACGTATTTTTCTGCTGAATGCATGGCGCGAAACCAAGCTGTTTACTGCAGAAGAAAAAGCCCTGCTGGCAGTTGCGGAAGAAGTAACGCTGATACATCAGCATGGTTTAACAGATGCCACTTATGCCAATGCCAAACAGTATTTTAATGAAGATTATATTGCGCAGGTAATTATGGCAGCTGTTACCATTAATGCATGGAACAGAATTGCTATCAGCTCACAGTTTCCGGTAGCGCAGTAGTGCGTGTTGTATAATAAATAAGGCCTGTGGCACCTGCGTAATAAACAGTAGTGCGCACAGGCCTTTACGGTAATAGAAAATGCAATGCTTTTTATTGGTGCATCAGTACATGGTCGGTTACATGAATTACGCCATTGCTCTGGTAAACATCTTTAATGGTTACTTTAGCCATTCCGCCTTTCTCATCTTTAATCACCAGACTTTTTCCTTCCATCCATAGCCACAGCTTGCCACCTTGTACGGTAGTTAATTCTGTTTTGCCACCACCTGCTTTTATTTTGTCAGCAATAGCTTTGCTGTCCAGCCTGCCGGCAACTACATGATAAGTTAATATGCCCTGCAGTGTTGCTTTATTCTCAGGCTTTACCAGCGTTTCTACAGTGCCTTTGGGTAACAGATCAAAGGCTTTGTTGGTAGGCGCAAATACCGTAAAAGGCCCTGCCCCCTGTAAGGTTTCCACTAACCCGGCAGCTTTAACAGCGGCCACTAATGTTGTATGGTCTTTGGAGTTAACTGCATTCTCTACAATGTTTTTAGAGGGGTACATGGCAGCGCCACCCACCATTTTGGTTTGTTCCTGGGCTTGTACTGTATTAGCTACAGATAAAGAAATAGCAAGGCAAATAAAAAGAATACACTTTTTCATGATTACGGATAATTAATAAATGTGAATAAGGTTACATAAAGACTTACGTAACCTTATTACGGCTGGTTTTATCCTGAAAGAAAAAATGTATAGAACTATGTGTAAACCAATAAGGAGACTTATTGGTTTTTACTGCCTGCTTCTGTTAAGCGATCTGTAATAAAATCAGAATAGGCTTCCTTCATAGGTAATTCATACTCCACATGCAGCTCGCGGCGGGTAACCTGTACGGTGTTGTTGGTAACCGGGTTAAAGCCTTCCTTTACTCCATCGCGCCAGTACATGCCTAAACCTCTTTTTTGCCAGGAAGGGAGGTTGTTGAAGTTGATGCCGTTACTGAACAGCAATTCATTTTTTGCTGCAATACTGATGCGCGAAATACGGTTTGTGGCATCTGCGGGCGAAAGCCCCGTTTTGCGTAGTAGCCAATAACAATGCGCATTCAATGCATTGCGGTGCGCATCTTCGTTGCGCCAGCGGAAATAGTCTGTTACCAGCGCTGGGTTGGGTAACTCACAAATGCGACAGTCGAAAGCGGCAACAGCGCCCAACTGGAGGGAAAACTTAGCACTAGCCTCACCGGCGAGCAGGGAATTCAGCTTACGGTGTTTGCGGCCAAAAGCGTTTTCCTGCACATCCAGTAGCAGTGAAATTTCATCGCTTTCTGTATAGCCATATGTTACACGGAAGCCACAGTTCATCAGGTGTTTAACGGTTTCCACCATATAATCCCTGAACCGTATATCAAAGGGTTTTTCAAAATCGTGCAGCTCTTTGGTAAGCCGCGTAAAGTTTCTGCCATCAATTCTGGCTACTATATACATTTCAGGCAATACACAGGTGTCGTGGGCTGTTTCAAATACCCGCATCTTCTTGTCCAGATCGTCAAATTTCATCTTTCCAGGGTTGTATTATAAACTGGTTGTTCTCAATACTTACAAAATAAAGCTCGTCAAAACCTTCGCTGCGCCGGGGCAATTGTAACCTGTTGTAAGTTCCTTTTACACCTTTTTCGGGTATCAGCGCTTTTCCTGTCCGCGTGCTGTTACGTTCCAGCGCATCGGTTAATGAAGAGGAAAAATAGTAACCGATTACCTTGTAACGGTTCAGGCGTGCCATAATAATATACTTTTCCCGCTCCAGTTTTGACGCATTGGTGTTGTCCACTACAAATTTCTGCGAGGTGGTAAAACAGGTTTCCAGAAACCTGTCTTCCCGGTTGCGGGTATTGAACAGGTCCAGCGAGATTCTCATATGCGTGGCAAAGAAATGCTCTTTGAAAAAAGTAGACTTACCGGTGGCTTGTATGCCGCAAAATATAACTGCTTCCATGGTTTGGGTGAAATACTATGCAATGATAATGATTGTTGGCATTTCTCCTTACAGGATTATCAATAAACAGCTGCACAACAAGCAGGCAGGAAGTATAGGTCAAAAAGCATCTGAATATCCGCCGGCATTTGGTATTGACTGGCATGTGGATGATGCGGAAGGGGTGCATTTAGAAGGGGAGCTGTTCGGGTTTCGTGTTTTGATTGTGGAGGAAGGTGATGAAAACTGGGTGGAGAGGGTTTTACAATTGCCGGATGCTAAGGCTTTGATATAAATAATAAACGGGTGAAACAGACTGGTTATATAAAGTCTGTTTCACCCGTTGCGCATTTTTAACCAGGTATAAAAGGCTACTTCTTCTGCTTCAACCCCGGCAGAAAACCGGTTATAATTCCTATCAGTGGCAGATAAGCACATACATGAAACACATAATTAATACTGGTGGCATCTGCCAGCTTGCCCAGCAATGCGGAGCCGAGGCCGCCCATACCAAAGGCAAAGCCGAAGAATAAACCTGCAATCATACCTACTTTGCCGGGTACCAGTTCCTGTGCATATACAAGGATAGCAGAAAACGCCGAGGCCAGAATAATACCTATAATTACAGATAAGGCGCCGGTCCAGAACAGGTTTACGTGGGGCAGTAACAGTGTAAAAGGCGCTACGCCCAGTATAGAAATCCAGATGATGTATTTTCTGCCAAAGCGGTCGCCCAGAGGGCCGCCGAGTAAGGTGCCTGCTGCTACGGATGCCAGAAATATGAACAGGTAAATCTGCGATTGCTGAACGGTAAGGTGAAATTTATCAATAAGGTAAAAGGTAAAATAGCTGCTCATACCTGCCATATAAAAGTATTTGGAAAAGATGAGTATCAGCAGTATGGTAAGCGATGTTATTACCCTGCTTTTGGATAAGCCGTTGTCTGTTGTTTCTGCTTTAGCGCTGCCGTTCTGTGCACGTACTATCAGGTGTTGTTTATACCATACAGCTATGCGGCCCAGTACTACTGCGCCCAGTATGGCAAACAGGCCAAACCAGATTACATGGGGCTGGCCATGTGGAATAATAATAGCGGCTGCCAGCAAGGGGCCTATAGCGCTTCCTGCATTGCCACCCAGCTGAAAAATAGATTGTGCCAGCCCGCGTTTGCCGCCTGAGGCAAGGTGCGCTACGCGTGATGCTTCGGGGTGAAAGATGGAGCTGCCAATACCTACCAGTGCTACTGCTACCAGTATAGCGGGAAAGCTGGTGGCCAGTGAAAGTACTATAAGGCCGCTAAGGGTAAAGCCCATACCTATGGACAGCGAAAAGGGGCGGGGCGTTTTATCGGTATAATGCCCTACAAAGGGTTGCAGTAAAGAGGCGGTAATCTGAAAGGTAAAGGTGATAAGGCCTATCTGCGAAAAGGTAAGGTGCAGGTTTTGTTTAATTAACGGATAAATAGAGGGGATAACCGATTGCAGCATATCGTTCAACAGATGTGAAAAGCTGATGGTGAACAAGATGGGAAAAACGGTTGCGGTCACTGCAGCTTTGGTGGCGGCAGTGCTGGTTGTTGCGCTCATGTCTTAAATTTTTGAAATGTTGGGAGTATGTTAGCCCGTAATATGCCCGTTAATAAGGGCGGCAAAGTGCCAGGCTTGTTTGGGATTTTTATCTATAATGCTATTTAGTAAATGCTGGTGCAGTACTGCGGTTTCCCGGAAACCTGAGGCATCTGTATACTGTTTCAGAAAATGTTTTTTGAGTGTGCCTGCGAATGATTTGTATAAATCTGCCAGCACTTCGTTGCCGGAGGCTTCTGCAATAGCTATGTGAAAGTGAATATCAGCCTCAATGCTTTCTGCCGCGTTACCGGCTTCTGCTTCTGTATTACGCAGTTCCAGTAGCTGCTTCATTTTTTTAATGTCTTTTGCTGTGCGTTTAAGGGCTGCATTCTCGGCTATTTTCATTTCCAGCAGCTGCCGTACTTCATCAATCTCTTTTACATTGGAGCGTTTTAAACGCTGCACCAGGGGTTCCTTAATACCGGAGTTGTCTTCTACAAAAGTGCCCAGTCCCTGCTGCACACGCAGCAGGCCAGAGTTGGCCAGTTGTTTAATGGCTTCTCTTACAGAAGAGCGGCCCACACCAAACTCCTGCATCAGTTCCGCTTCTACCGGTAGTTTATCACCCACCTGGTAATGGCCGGTGGAAATCTGCTGCTGAATCATCGTGGCTACTTCTTCTGCCAATGATTTTTTGGTAAATGTGGTTTGCATAATCATCAGATGATATGATGATTCAAAGCTAGACATTTTTTGTAAACTGCCAAATCAGATGTGGCAAGCGAAGTTTCAGTAAAAGTAAAATGCAGGTATGGAGAACGCCTGTAAACGGCAGGTGATTCAATTAAAAAAGGATGTACCGGAAAATTACGATACATCCTTTTTGTGCGTATAGCTGATAGTATATTCAGGGCCGGAAGTGCCGCCGGTAATTATGGTTGCTTTTGGGTGTAGTACACAACGCTGGCAATGTTACCGGTTTGTATATTCCAGGTATAATCAACAGCATCTGCTTCTCTTATTACCCGCACTTCCCACTCATCTTTATTCAGTGGCCGGGCATAGGCCCTGGTGGGAAACAGGGCGTTCCGCTGCACCAGCATGGCTTTTGTTTTATCGTCTCCCTCCTGCAGGTAGGTGGCAGCGGCTGCAACAATAGAGGCCCATTGTTGCGAATGAAAAATGCACGCAGCGTATAAACTGGTATCTGCATGTTGCAGCAGCTCTGCTGTTGCCAGCTTGTGCTCCTTATAGCCGGTAAGCTGGGGCAATGTTTGTGGCAGCTGCTGTAAAAGGGCCGTGCGTATGTTTACTATCTCAGGCAGGTGCTGACTGTAAAATTGTTGTAGCACCTCATTACGGCGTACCAGGTTTTCAGCATAGTTTTCTGCCTTATAGTTTTTACCGGGGTAGTGCTTCCATAAGGTATCCCACAAAGCGGCAGAAAGCTGGCTCAGGCTGTCTGCCGGTTGTGTTACGGATGCGGGCCAGGTAATATCGGTAAAAGAGGCGTCGCCGGGGTAACTATAACGGATAGCGGTAATAACACCATTGCGCAGGTTGTATTGAAAGGTTACAGCCATACTGCGGTCTGCGCTCCACACCTGCGAAATGCTGTCGTTGAGCGATCGGGCGTAGGTGCGCGTACCATACAGGTCGCGCAAACGATACAAATGCTGCGCTTCTTCCAGCGGCGTGTGGGCGGTTGCAAAAAGAGAAGTGGTGCACAGGTTCCAGGCAAGCTGTGCAATAGTGGCGGGGTCAAAATTGCGCAGGTACGCAAGCGCAATCAAATCCATGCCTTCCTGCTCCTGCTCGCTGGCGTACCACTGCGGCTGCTGCCATTTCAGTTGGCGCAGCCCATCGGGTGGGGTAGCATATTGTTGAAACTGTGCTTTGCGTACGGCGGCATAGGCATCTCCGTTTTCGCGGAGAAATGTTTTGTAAGCCCTGTAAAACGGATGTTTCTGATAAATGGCTTTTTGCTGTGTGCCCGTGCTGTTGTCGGGTAATTGGTTTATCACCTGCTCCAGTTGCAGCCATTGGGCGCGGTGGGTGGTAATAAAGGTGTCTGCTTTTGCGGTCAGCTCTTTTTCGGCAGGTGTTTGTGCAAATGCAGAAACTACAGCCATCAGGCCATAGCATAGGAATCGGATGTGCTTTTTCATAGTACGGTGTTGTGTTTATATATGCAATATACAAGGTAGTGCTGAAAATAGCCAGGGAACCAGGGCCTGCATTCCCCGGTTCTTACTGGCATACCTGTATTTCAGCTTACAGGTTAAACTTACCTTCTACCAACTTTCCTATAAAGGGCACGGGCCGTTCTGCGTTATTAGAGGCGGTTATTATACCCAGCAGCATCAGTACCAGCGGTGCCAGCCCTATAATGTAAAACAGGGTGGCCAGCGAGGGTATTATACCCAGCAGTATACCACTGGCAACACTCAGCACTACAGAAAAAATAATCACTCCCAGGCTTTGTGTAAGATGGTATTGCACAAAGGGATTTTTATCGGGCGAGTTGCGATAGTTATAATAAGAAATTACCCAACCGATAATGGTGATGTAGGCTACTATAGCCATGGTGCGATTTGTCATAGTATACATTTTTTGGTTCACTGCAAACCTAAACAGGCTCGCTGCCCGGGCCATAAAAACAGCGCCTACAACAGGTCTACAATATCAAAACCAGGCGTCTACAATGCGTCTACAGAAAAAGCTTAATTATTTGGTAGTGAGCCGGTTGGGTAGTTGTTGACGTTTTTGGCCTGATTCTTTCGATGCTAGTATTCATGCTACGAAAAACCACTTTACTCTTATTGCTCACCTGTATTTTCAGTACTGCTGCCCTGGCGCAGCAACGTTACCGCGACTCTCTGGAAGCTATTTTAAAAGAGGGCGGCATTTCTCCTTACCGGCAAACGGTGCTGCGCTGCCAGCTGGCGAGGGCCGTTTTTGAAACTGATTTGCCTAAGGCGCTGTTGCTAACCAGTAAAGGGGAGGTGGCACCCGGCAACGATGCAAAAGCCTGGGTATATGCTACACGTGTTCACCTGCTGGTGCAGCAGAAGAATAAGCCGGCTGCTTATGCAGCATTAGATAGTGCGCTGCTGTACGAGGGTAAAGCCACTGATGCGGTAGCTAAAGGTATGGTGTGGCTGCGCAATGGCTGGCTTGATCTGGTTGATAATGAAAATGATATGGCCGCAGAGAAATTGCTGAAGGCGCTGGACTATTTTAAAGCCGCGGGTAATGGTACGTATGCTGCGCTGGCCTGTCATTATCTGGCCAGTATTTACAGCTACGGGGCCGATGAAAAACGCCAGGGCGATTATGCCCGCCAATGTCTGGAGCAGGCTTTGCAGAGCGGCGAGCCGGACGCGTTAAACACGGCTTATTATACTATGGGCCAGCATTTTTACGATGCGTATAAACTTACGCCCAAACAACGTATACTGTTAGATTCTGCATTGCTTTGGTACCACCGGTCTGTCAGCCTCAGTAACCGCGAAAAGGGACGGGTGTTGATAAGCAGCAATACAGCGGGGGTGGCATTGAATACGGCCAATATTTACTTTCAGCATTACCCGGCTGCCTACCGCGATAGTGTGTTCCGGTATCTTGATATTGCGGAGCAGATTGCCGGGGAAACACATAACACCGAAATTTTAATTAATTGTTATGGCATGCGTAGCGAGTATGCATTGCAAAGGGGCAACACTTCTGATGCAGAGGGGATACTGCTGGCAGCACTAAGCCTTACTGCAACTTCCTCTGTAAAAATGCCGCTTACCCAATCGCGCATATACCGGGCGCTGGCCCGGGTAGCGGAGCAGCGGCACGATACACAAGCAGAACTGAAATATCTTAAAAACTACGTAGAAGCCAATACAGAAGCTATTAGCCAGGAAAGGGCGGCCAATGCCCAGCGTATAGATGCACGTTACCGGGCAGCGCGGCAGGAACAGAAGATTCAGTTGCTGGAGCAGGAGGCTGCGTTTACCCAAAAGCGCAACCTGTTGTATGTGGGGCTGGGCGTGGTGGGGGTAACTGCACTGGCGCTGCTGCTGGTATCCTATAATTACCGGCTCAAAGCTTCTTTACGCAAGCGCGAACTGATTGATAAGGAAAAGGAAGAGGTAATATTAAAAGTGAAGCTGAAAGAAGCAGAAACCAATCAGCTGCTGGCAGAGAAAGCACTGATGCGCGAGCGGCAGGAGCGGCTGGAAAAAGAACTGCTGGCGGGCCAGCTGCAGAAAGAAGAAAAGAACCAGCTGATGGAGTTGCTGGCAGATAAAAACAGCGCTAATGCAGACCAGGTTAAACGTATGCTGAAACGTCAGCAGCAGCTGGATGAAGCGTATGAAGGCCATACGGCTGATTTTGTAGAGGTGCATGCCAGCTTTTTTGAAAAGCTGCGGCAGCAATCTGCCGATTCCCTTACCCGGCTGGATATGAAGTATTGTGCTTACATATTAATGGGCTTGTCTAACAAAGAGATATCGGCCCGGCTGAACATTGAAGCCAAAAGTATCCGCATGGCGCGGTACCGGATTAAGCAAAAGCTGGGGCTGGGTAAAGACGATCATCTGGATCAGTTTATAAAAACATTGGGCTAGTGCCCCAAACTTTTTTGCAGAATGTTTGGATAAGTAAGCGGTTTGTATAATTTTGCAGCTGTGTTACAAAAACGTGCAGATATAAAACGGGTACTCGCCCTGGGCATATTACTGCTTTTTGCAGTAAGCGCTACGCCCTGGCAGTGGCTGCACACGTTTATTTTTCCGCACGCACACGCACATCTTCACGAAGGGCCAACGGATACCAAAGCTCATTTTGCAAAAACAACGGTACATTGTCATTGTACGCACGACTTTCATCCTACGCCCTGCATTATCAGTAATGAAGTAGCTACGGTAGTATACCGCGCTTCGTTTCAGCAACGGCAGGCAGCGCAATGGGTTAGTCATTTTTATAGTATTCCCCGTTATTTCTTTTCTCTCCACGGGCCTCCCGTGTATTCTCTGGCGTAAACAACAGTATCATTTCCGTTTACAGTAGTATACGTATGCGTAACAGCAAACGTGTGTATGGCTGTAAATGCCCTGCATACAGGTATGCTTAGCTGTATACCGCTGTGGTGTAAGCAGTAAGCACGTGCATTGCTGCGTACTGTGTAGTGTTACGCGTTTTCTTTTGTTTCAGGTATTATTTCCAGCATTCATTTTAGTGTTTTAGCAAGATGCAGAAGCGTATTGTCTGTAGTATCCTGCTTTGCTGTATTGCCTTTCTGGCAAAGGCACAGCATAGCCGTATAGTGGGTAGTATTGTCAGTGGCAGCAAGCCGCTGGCAGGCGTGGCTGTTTTATTAAACCATGGCCAGGTGCTTTCTGTAACAGATAGCCTGGGTGGTTTTTATTTTAACCAGCTGGTTAAAGGGCGTTATGTTATTACTATACAGGCAGCGGGGTACGAGGCATATCATAACCGCGTACTGGTAGCAGACACACTTATCAAATTGCCGGTAATTGCTTTAAAGAGCAAGATAAACCAGCTGGAAGAAGTTACGGTGGTAAACAGTTACGCCACCATGCGCAAGCGGGAAAGTACACTGCTGCCCGATGTGGTAAGTCAGGATTATCTGCTGCGCAATTCCGGTGGCAGCCTTATGAAATCGCTGGAAAAACTACCGGGTATCAAGGCTATTGGTATAGGATCGGGCAATGCCAAGCCGCTTATCCGCGGCCTGGGTTTTAACCAGGTGGTAGTGGTAGAAAACGGCATGAAACATGAAGGCCAGCAATGGGGGGCCGATCATGGTTTGGAAATAGATCAGTATGCAGCGGGGCGTGTTGAAATTGTAAAAGGCCCGGCTGCTATTATACATGGCTCCGATGCTATTGCCGGGGTGGTAGATATACAGGCCCCTGCGTTACCGGAACCGCATACCAGTGGTGGTGCCGTGGCGCTTACCGGCAAAAGCAATAATGCTTTGTGGACAGTAAGTGCCAATGCGTTTACCCGAACACAACGTTGGTTTGTAACAGGGCGCGTTACGGCTACGGAGTATGCCGATTACCGGGTACCTGCCGATACAGTGTATATATACAGCTATGCTGCTGCACTGCATAAAAACCGCGTGCGTAATACTGCCGGGCGCGAGTTGAACCTGCATGTAAGCACGGGGTGGGTAGGCAATAACGTACAGAGTGTATTTAATGCCAGCCGCACCTATAGCCGTTCCGGTTTTTTTGCCAATGCCCACGGGCTGGAGCCGCGCAGGGTAGATGCGGCACTGCACGATGCCAGCGACCGCGATATACAGCTACCCTCGCAGGAGGTAGTGCATTATAAGCTGATGAACCGCACCAGCTTTCAATTTGCGGGGCACCGTGCAGAAGTGCAGGTGGGTGTTCAGCAGAACTTCCGGCAGGAATGGAACCGGTACGTAAACCATGGTTATATGCCTGCGGTGTATCCGGCGCATATGACTATTCCTTCTACACTGGAGCGCCAATACGATAAAACGGTTACCTCCCTTTTGTTAAAAGATGAATGGCAGTGGGGCAACCATACTATTACCGTTGGTGGCAGTGGCGATTATCAGCGCAACAGCATTGATGGCTGGAGTTTTTTAATACCGGCGTTTACGCAATGGAATGCAGGCGCTTATTTGTACGATAAGTGGAAGCTGCACCCGCAATGGCTGGTGAGTGCCGCCGTGCGGTACGATTACGGGCAGATACGCATGAAGCCGTATACCGATTGGTTTGCTTCTGAGGTGGTGAATAATGGCGATACCATGCAGCAGTTTCTCAGCCGTTCGCAGCAGGCGTTGCGCAGTTTCAGTAGTGTTAACTGGTCTGCCGGTATAAGCCACACGCCTGGTAACTGGTTGTTTAAAATGAATGTGGGCAGCAGTTTCCGTATGCCTATTGCCAAAGAGCTGGGGGCTAATGGGGTTAACTATCATTATTTCCGTTACGAAAAAGGGAACATCAATCTGAATGCAGAACGTTCTTATCAGTTAGATGTGGCAGCGGGTTGGAATAGCAGCAAGGCTTCTGTTACCATAAGCCCCTTCCTGAATTATTTTCCCAACTATATTTTTCTAAACCCCACTGCTGCGCACGATTATTATTATGGTGCGGGCAACCAGGTGTTTGAATACACGCAAAGCCGGGTAATGCGTTATGGGGCGGAGTTACAGGTGCGGTACGATTTTCTGCCTCATTGGAGTGCTTCGCTGGCCGCAGAGTATTTGTACAACAGGCAATTATCGGGTGGTAAAAAAGGATACACATTGCCTTTTACACCTCCGCCTTCTGTACTAACAGGTGTAACATGGCGGCCCGCTTTCCGCAAAGGTGTTTCTGATACTTACTTTACACTGGAATGGCGTGTTGCTGCTGCACAAAACCGTATTGTACCGCCGGAAAGAACAACGCCTTCGTATCAGTTGTTCGATTTTTCGGCCGGTACGCGCATGCTAACCAAAGGGCAACCCATTTATGTGCATCTGCAGGTGCAGAATCTGTTTAACACCAACTATCTCAATCATACCAGCTTTTACCGGCTGATAGCCCTGCCTGAGGCAGGGCGTAACATCGTGTTATCGCTACGGGTGCCATTGCTGTGGAAAGCACCGGCAGCGGGTAGCAACTGATAAGTGTGTAAAAAATAAACCGATATATGAAACGAAACCTGTTTACAATGTTACTGCTGTGTGCTGCTGTACTGGCGGGCTGTAGCAAAAATGATGAAGCTGTTGATAGCGAATATCCGGTAATTGATATTACCGGGGCAGATGCTTTTCCGGTGCAATGCAGTGTGCTGGAGCGTGGTAAAACTGTAACATTCAAAGCCCGCTTTACCGATAATGTGGCACTGGGTAGTTACAGCCTGGATATTCACCACAACTTCGACCATCATACACATAGTACCGAAGTAAATACCTGCGCAGAAAGCCCCAACAAAACACCTGTAAAACCGCTGGTGTTTATTAAAGATTATACCCTGCCTGCGGGCGCGCGGGATTATACTGCTACTGCCACCATTAGCATTCCTGCGGATGTTGATACGGGTGATTATCATTTCATGATCCGTTTAACCGATAAAGAAGGCTGGCAAACCATAAAAGGACTGAGCATTAAAATTCAGTAAGCAGCCTTGTATTGTTTATGTATTCACGTTAATAAAAACCAATTTATATGATTTCAATTGCGAGAAAACTGGCACCTGTACTGGTTGCTTCTATGTTTGTGGTAGCGTGTTCTAAAAATGATGATGATGCAGTACCTGCTCCGTCTATCACGGTAACGGAACTGGGTTCTGATAACAGTAAAATTGCCTTTGCAGGTTCTGATCTGCATGTAGATGCCACTTTACTGGCACCGGGTGGCATAGCGGGTGTTGCAGTAGAAATTCATCCGGAAGGCGCTTCGGGATGGGAGTTTGATTCTACTTATACAGAAGGTTTTACAGGGTTAAAGAATGCTACTTTTCATAAGCACATTGATATTCCTGCTGAAGCAGCTGCGGGTGCTTATCATGTACATTTTACCATTACTGATCAGCGTGGACAAAAAGCCGAATTTGAGGCAGAACTGGAAATTAAGGTAGACCCCACACTGCCCACTATCAGCGGCTTTGCTGTAGCAACAGAAGATGGCGGTAAAGAGCTGCATGTAGAAGGCAACATAGTAGCGCAGAATAAAATAGCCAGTGTAACGGTTGAAGTACATGGCAGTGCCTGGGAAAAAGAGTTTGTGTATAATGGTGCAGCCATGGTAGGCAAAACCACTTATTCACTGCACGAGCATATTGATATCAGTGCTGCTCCCGCAGGGCATTATCATGTGCACCTGAAAGTAACCGATCAGGCAGGTAAGGAAAAGGAATTTGAGGAGCATTTTGATAAATAATGGTTGCTATTATTCCTGAGAAAGCAAAAAGAAGGCCCCTGAAAAGGGGCCTTCGATGTTAATGAATCTTTGTTTGTGCTAATTGCCCATACGGAAATCAGCCACATTATTCTGTTGTAAACTTATCTCTTCAAAATGGCTCACGCTGCCTGTATCCACCGGGCATTGGTTGCTGATGCCCATCCATATTTCTTTGGGATAGTTGTTCTGGTACAAGCGTACCATATGCCAGGTCTTTTTATCAAAAGAATAATAGCTGGCAACGGTGCGGGTATCGGATGATAACTTCATGTAGGCAGTGGGCTGCGTAACAATATCGTGGTTGTTATCGTCTGAAGTGCCGATGGTTCTTACCGTTACCATACGGTGGTTGCCTCTTTCATCCTGTTCAAAACAGAACTTCTGCCAGAAGTTATCGTGTACGTATATGTATAACACGCCTGCGTTGTACAAACCTTTTTGTGTAAACTCCGGTGTTACTTTCGCTATTAACGTAAAGGGTTTGGTATTGTCTACTTTGGTAAGCAGCATAGGAGCCGTGTTGTTAGATAGCTGATTGTTGGGGTCGCAGAAGAAATCTTTCTTCTCTCCGGCGCGGAACGATACCTTATCGCCGTTTACAGTAATCATACTATCTGCACCGTTTACAGACCGGGTAAACGGAATACCCGCAATGGTAATGTTACAATCTTTGCCACTAACGCGCGCAGAGTCGCCGGAAGTATGTGTTTCTGCGGCAGTAGCGGGTGCGTTTTGGGGTTGTTCGCTGCCGCAGCTGGTAATGGCTGCTGCCAGTAATAAAGGCCATGAACTGCTTAATTTTATCTTCATATGTTTCTTTTTTTTCTGCGGGTATTAATTTTTGCAATAGTAGAGTAGCTTTAGGCGCAGGGCAATACCTAAAATTAACCATTTATGGCAGAGCGTTCTCTTTTGGCGGTAAAGGATCAGTTGTCTGCTGCTTTGTTACAGCAAACATTTACGGTGGCAGAGCAGACAGAAGCGGTTATTGAAGAATACAAGCGTTTAATGGAAGCGTATGTACGCATTGAAGAGGGGATTGCTGTATTGTCTGATTTTGCGGCAGACTGCAGTTATATGCAGGCAGGTAGTTTTGGCAGCCTGCTGGGCATTCCGGCGGGTGCCAGCCTGTTAGATTCTGCCTTTGAAGATTGTATTTTTAATGTGCTGCACGCGGAAGATCTGGTGGCGCGCCATGTGCAGGAACTGCGGTATTTTCAATACCAGAAAACCATACCGGTAAATGAGCGGCCTAAATACAGCACTTTTTGCCGGGTAAGAATCCGTAGCGCAAACGGATATGCCTATATCAATCACCGTACTTTTTATCTTAAAAGTTTATCAAACGGCAGCGTATGGCTGGCCCTGTGTTTATACACCCCTTCTGCCGATACCAACCCACGGGCGGGTATTGATGGCAGAATTATCAATAATGAAACAGGGGAGGTGCTGGCGCCAGAGCAGTACAAACAGTACGATCAAACCCTGCTTAGCAAAAGAGAAACAGAAGTACTGGCACTGGTAGCGCAGGGCCGGGGCAGTAAGGAAATTGCAGAACAACTGCATATTGCTGTGCATACTGTACACCGCCACCGGCAGAATATTATTCAGAAAATGCAGGTTGCCAATACTGCCGAAGCGGTGCTTACTGCTTTAAATATGGGATTGATTACTTCTTAATACGCTCATTTTTTACGGGTGAGTAATCTGTTTTCTGTACGCCGTTTACTATCAGTTTGTCAAAGTAACATTTAATGCCTACTGCTTTGTTAAAGTCTTCCATATGCTGTATATGAAAATGCAGATGTGGTTCTGATGAGTTGCCAGAGTTACCGCACTGGCCCAGCAGTTGGCCTGTTTTCACTTTATCGCCCTGTTTTACTGTTACCGTACCCTGTTTAAAATGCGCCATCAGTATGTATTCGTTGCGGGCAGTTTTTAAGAATATGGAATTGCCCAGGGTGTACATGGGGTTCATGCTGCCGGGTACATTGTCTTTTACACCGTCTACTGCAAATACCACCTCCGCATCGCAGGGGGCGGTAAGGTTCTGGCCAAAAGCATAGTAATCTTCGTTTTTAACGCCATTGGTACGGTAGCTTTTGTGGCTGGTATCGGTAATGATGATGTCAAAAGCATTTTTCTGCATTTTAGCAACTACATGGTAGTTCTGCTCTTTGGTATCGCCCCCCCAGAATACCGTCCATTCGCCGGAAAAGGGCAGTTGCATAGGAGTAGTATTACGTGCCGGTACATTGCCGGCCTCTTCTTCCCAGGGTTTGGCATAAACTCCGGTAATAGCGCCCGTTTCGTTTACCGCAATGCTCAGCTGTAGTGTGCCGCGCTCCATATCTGTTTTGTAAGCGTTAAAGCCTTTTTCTAACCGGGCAAAGCTGGTTTTACGTATAGAGCCATAGCCCTGCTGTAGTCCTTTGATAAACTGGATGGTTTTTTCCAGCGGAAGCGCCTTTTGGGTTTCAGGGCTAAACATATTAAAAATGCTATCTGGTTGGCCGCTATTGTAATAACCGGTAAGGGCGGTTATGGCTTTTTGGCTTAACGGGTTTTCGGTTTGGGCAAAACAGGTAAGGGAAGTAAGCAGTAATGTCAGGAAGGATAATATGGGATGTTTCATAGTGTTAAGTTACGTTTGTTTGCTGCGGAGGTAAAAATGCGGGAAGTGTTTTTGATAAGCGGTTAAAGTGCAGCGGGGCTTTATTGTATTGGCAGGGATGGGAATAAGCGAAAAGGATTGCTGTAAAAGCAACCCTTGCAAAAAAGTTCTGATAACAGGGCTCGAACCTGTGTCCTTCCGGATTTAGAGCCGGATGCTCTGCCGCTGAGCTATATCAGAAATGCGATGGGTGCAGGGCTCGAACCTGCGTCTGTCCGGATAACGAGCCGGATTATTCTACCGCTGAATTAACCCACCTTTTATTTGCCTGAATAGTATTTATGTTTTTTCAATATTGTTGCCAGAAAAGGGTTGGAAACTACCACGCCATGCACCAGCTCCGGAGTGGGGCGAAATGCTGCCACCTTTTTGTTTCGTGGTGCTATCCAGCCAGATTTTTCCGGGTCCAGCCTTGCCTTGCGGCACGCCTCAACAATCATATTCCGGTTACAATGGGCTTTCCCTTCAAATACTTCCCAGGGTAGTGGAAGCTCATTCCATACAACCGTTGCCTCATCCAGGCCGCCGCCGGTAATCTTGTGCCACCACGCTACATCACCTGCCATCAGCCTCAGCACCTTTCCAAAGCAGATTTCATTCAGCAGTTGGTCCATTCCCATGGCGTAAATAAGATGCATCCAGTGGTCCCTTGCTTTATTCCAGGCGCCTGCGGTGTTGTTCCAGGTGCTGGAATCATTTCCCTTTCTTACTACCATGGTAGCCTGGTTAATATCGCTGCTACGCCATACCTCGCCCAGTAAAGCAGCTGTATCCTGTAAAACAGCAGTCCATTTACCTAATAAACAACCACGTTGTTCGTCTGTCAGGTAAGACAATGTCTGCTGATCGGGATAAATATGCGCAATAGCCCACCAGTTTGTACCAGATGTATTACAGCGTGCCAGTAGCATTTCGGCAATTTCATCAAAAGGGCGTTGCTGACATGCAATGGTAAATTCGCTCCGGAGGTTGCATCTGGCATTATAATAGGCAATAAAGCAGGCTCCCGCTTCATCACTGCTAAAATCAGTAAAAGCTAATTCATGTGCCAGGCCGTGTTTGGCAATCAGCTGTATATTCAATTTGCGCTTTTCACGTGCTATGGTCAGTAGTTTGTCTTCCAGCCGTTTCAACAGCCGCCATCTTTTATTATAAGCTCTTTTTGAAATATCCAGTCCGGCTTCTTTGCGTTGTAGCTTATTCAGCCGGTCGGTTTCAAAATTGTTTTCTCCAAAGTTTTTCTGAATAAGCAGCGATACTTCTTTTACAAAGTCTTCTACCTGTGCCGGATCCGGCACAGTAGCGGTATTCAGTTTAAATATTTCTATGGCTTTCTTAACCTGCCTGTCTGCTTTTACCACACCGGCAAAATATTGAGCCATAGAAGTATAACCTGTATAGTTTCTGGCCAATGAACCGCGCGCTGCTCTGTCTAGTATAGCGGCTTCACGGGTGCTGAGCTTTCCTTGTAACAGCGTCAGAATCATATCTGCCACGTCTTCAGGGCGCAGGCGCTCCTGCAAAGTGTTATATAATGGTGTAAGCGTATTCACGTTGTTTTATTGTCAGTTGCTATAATACTGTAAAGTACCAAAGCGGCTGCGCAGCCTATTTGCGCACCTTAATTTGCGTAGCATAATTTATCAGAAAATAGCTGGAAAAGGGTGGGCAAACAAAAAGACCGCTGGGTAATAGCGGCCTTTTTGTTTATTGGGGTATATGGGGAGAAGTCAAACTAATATCCATTGGTGCCAAACTCATCTGCATTGGAAATGGCATCCAGAAAAGACTGTGGTATGGGCCTTACTGTGTGGCGGCTGGCATCGAACAGTTCGCCTGAAATGGGGTTGGTTTGCATCAGGTAAGCTTTGGTCAATTTGCCTGTGCGTTTTAAATCCATCCAGCGCATATGTTCGCCGGCCAGTTCGCGGGCGCGTTCTTTTAGTATAAAGTCTATATCAACTACAGTGGGGGCTATTACCTGCTCCGCTTCGCGGGAAACAAGTGCGGCGCGTTTACGAATGGTGTTAATAAAACCTGCGGCTTTGCTTTTGTCGCCATTGTATAGTAAAGCGGCTTCGGCGGCTACCAGGTAAATATCGCCCAGGCGTATAATAGAAAAATCGCCCATCCAGTACTGGTTGCTTTGTGCATACAGGGGTGCAGAAAACTTTTTCAATGCGGGGTGTACGTTGGTAAGGTTTACCTCATCCGGAAAAGCTGCCGGGTCTTTGTATTTGTTGGTGGCCGGGTCAAACAGATCTGATGGGTCAGACACCATCATGGGCATCTTCGCTTTATCTGTTGTGCTGATGGTCCAGTTAGGGGTAAACACGGCCAGGCCTGCATCGTTGGCCATATTGGTTTGCTCCTCTATGGTTTGCGTGTAAAAGTTAACAGATGCTGTGGCTTTGGCGCTGGTGCCTTTAATTACATATCCCACCACCGAAGGGTCTTTCTTATATGTTGTGGCAAGCGCATTGGTTATCTCTTTGTTGGCGTTGGCGTAAAACTTATACGTAAAGCTTTCTGCAAAGCGCGTGTCGGCAGTGGTGGCAGAAGGCTCAAAACATTGTGTAAGCAAATAACGGCTGGGTTTAAACCGGCGGCTGTTAGAGCGGCCATATAAAGGGCTGCCTTCACGGGCGCCCCATTCGCCACCGCGTCCACCCAGGTCGGGCAGAAAAAACTGGCGGGTACGGCCACGGTTCCAGAACTCAGGGTTGTAACCATTGGCATGCTCTACGGCCTGTATAAACAAAAACTCCGTATTGGTTTTATTGTTTTCACCTGCCCATAGTTTGCCAAAGCCAGAGCGGGTGTTGTCGCTGGTGTACAGCGTTGCACCGTATTGCGTTTGGTGGTTAATCAGCTCTTCTGCGGTTTCCAGTGCCAGGCGGGCGTATTCCTGTGCCTCGCCCAGGCGGGTGCGTTGCAGGTATACTTTGGCCAGTAAGCCATAAGCGGCTTTTTTGCTGACCCGGCCACGCAGACCCTGGTTTACCGGTAAGTGCTGTACGGCAAATTTGAGGTCGGAGATAATAAGATCGTAAAAGTCTTTTTCGCTGCTGCGTTTAGGAGCATTGTCTACGCCTTCTACCGTAGAGGAAGTGGTGCGTAGTACTACGCCGCCAAACTCTTCTACCAGAATAAAGTTAGAGAAGGCGCGGAGAAAATAAGCTTCGGCCAGTTTGGCATTCAGCTCGGCCTGCGAGGTGTAGCCCTTTACTTCTTTACCATAGTACAATACGGTATTGCACAGGTTAATGGTGCTGTAGGCGCTGCCCCATATCACTTTCAGGTTACCATCGGTGGTTACCAGGCGATGGTCGTACAGCGTAAAGCCGGCACCGGCAGTGCCTACGTTGGCCCACAGGTCGGTACCCAGTTCAGTTGGCGCTACAAAATCTTCTTTGCCATACAAAAAATACAGATCGTTATAGCAGCCGTTCAGCAGGCCTTCAAAGCCGGAACGGGTGGTGAACGATTTATCGAGCGATAATACCGCTACGTTCTTTTCTTTTAAGCTACAGGCATTCAGCAGACTCAGCAAGCATACTGTGGCGGCAGCTATTCCTATATTCCATAATTTTTTCATGATCTGTTGGTTTTACAGGGAAAGGTTAATACCAAATACAATTTGTTTAAACAGCGGGAAGGAGTCTGCACCACCATTTTCGGGGTCTACGTTTTTCAGCAGATGGCTTCTGGTAAAAATAAGCGGGTTATAGGCAGTGCCATATACACGCAGGTTACCTATGCCTAAACGCTTCCCCGCATTTTCCCGCAGGGTATAACCCAGGGTTACGTTCTTTATTTTAATGTAAGATCCGTCTACCAGCATCAGTGCCGATTCAAAGGTTCTGCTAAAGGTGCTGCCCGCACGTGGAAAGTCATTGGTGGGGTTATCAGGTCTCCAGGTGCTATAAGTTTCTGGTTGTGCTACGGTGCCCCAGTAACCCAGTACCTGTGCATTCAGCATTTGTCCGTAACGGGCGTTTATAAACACAGTAAGGTCAAACCCTTTGTAGCGGAAGGTGTTTTGTACACCTACAAACCAGTCAGGTATTTTATTACCCACCACCATACGGTCTTTGGTAGAGTATACGTGTACGCCTTTATCCCCCTCACCGTTGGCATTTACCTGTTCTACGGTAGCTATTTTAATATCACCGGGTTTGGCGCCATACTTCGCGGCTTCTTCTTCCTGCCCCAGTTGCCATACGCCTGTTTTCTTATAGCCGTAATACACATCTTTCACAGGCTGGCCCATAAACAGGCCTTCACTCACCAGTTCATCTACCGTTAATTTACCCAGATCAATATTTACCAGTTGCTCGCGGGCAGTGGTAAAAGTGGCAAAGGTGTTCCACTGAAAGTCTTTCTTATGAATATTCTTACTACCTATGGTAAACTCCCAGCCTCTGTTTTCTGAGGTGCCTATGTTCGACATTTTTTCATACGGGTTCTTAGCATCTGCGCCGCCGGAGCTGGTGGGTATGCGTCTTTCCCACAAAATGCCAGTGGTTCTGGTACGGTAGTATTCAGCCGTAAAAGTGATGTTGTTATTAAAGGCAGCAGCTTCCAAACCTATGTTGGTGTTGGCAGAGCGCTCCCAGGTAAGATCGGCATTGGCAATTTTAGCCGTAGGGGCGTATACGGGTAGTACAGAGCCACCACCCAGCGAGAGGTTGGCCGTGCTGGTACGGGTAGTCATACCGGTAAGGCTGGAATACGGATCTATACTGGCCAGGCCGGATACACCGTGCCCTGCACGCAGTTTTAAATCGTTTAACCACGAGCGGGTGTTGAGCATAAAGGGCTCATCAATAATACGCCATGCTACCGAGGCGGAAGGGAACGAACTCCACTTGTTGCCTTCTGCCAGCTGCGAAGCACCATCGCGGCGGTTGGTAACCTGTAACAGGTATTTGCCTTTGTAGGCATAGTTAATACGGCCCCCGAACGACATGCGGCTGGTTTCGCTAAAGCTGTTGCTTATGCCGTACAGAGTGCGGTAGGCAGACATGTTGTAAAACTGGAACTCTTCGTAATCAATACCTCTGCCTCCTATATTAGTGCCTTCGCTTTTGCTGTTGGCCCAGGAGGTAAGCCCTGTAACAGTAAACTCATGATCGAAGCCGGCATTGAATTTCCAGGTAAGAAAGTTTTCCCAGATATAGCTGTAGCCCATGCTGGTTTCGTAATTGCCTTCTGCATCTGTTTTGCCTTCTGTAAGAAAGTTGTAGGAGTTGATGCCCTGGAAAGTGCCGGTACGGCCGGAGGATAAGCCAGCTCCAAAGTTAGAGCGCAGGGTAACATTTTTTACCGGTGTAAATTCTACATAAGGGTTAAACTGCAGGTTAAAGTTTCTGCCCTGGTTGGCATAAGCGCCGGGGTAGTTATTGGCCATAAGGCTGATAACGTTGGGGTCGCCTTCAATAGGGCGCAGGTTAACATTACCCGCCTCATCGTAAGGTATGCCTACGGGATACACGCTGTAGGCTTTATTTACGCGGCTGTTAGTTCCGGTGCTTTTGCGGTAGTTAACAATGCTCTGAAAACCGGTTTTCAGCAGGTTGCCTGCTTTCAGTTCTATACCCCCGCGTGAGTTATATACTTCAGATAAATCGTTCTGGTAAATGCCTTTTTCACGTATAAAACCCAGGGATAGATAAGCCTGCATTTTTTCAGAACCACCTCTGAAAGATAGGTGATGGTTTTGCTGGCTACCGGTTTGTAATACTTCACCCACCCAGTCAACCCATTGTCCTTTTTCTATAGCCGCTATACCAGCGGGGGTAAAACCCAGATCGGTAAGGGCAGTAGGCTGTACACCGTTTTCTATAAAAAACCGATCGCGGTGGTATTGCAGCCAGGCTTCGCCCTGTAAGGGTTTGGGGAAAGAGGCAAAGCCGTTTACACCGTAGTAGCTGTTCAGATCAATCTGCACCTTACCGGCTTTGGCTTTTTTGGTGGTAATCATAATTACCCCGTTGGCACCCTGCGAGCCGTAGATGGCAGTGGACGAGGCATCTTTTAATACGTCTATAGATTCAATGTCGTTGGGGTTAAGATTGTTGATGTTGGTGGGTATGCCATCGATAATATATAAAGGATTTTGTGAGGCAGTTAAAGAACGGTTACCCCTTAACAGCACAGCCGGGGAAGAGCCTGCCCTGCCCGATTCGCGCTGGATATCCAAACCGGAAACGCGGCCCTGTAAGGCTTCCATCGGGTTCTGTACCGGGCTTAATGCTATGTCTTCTGCTTTTACAGAAGATACGGCACCGGTAAGGTCGCGTTTGCGCACTTTACCATAACCAATAACCACTACCTGGTCCAGATCGCTGCCGGTTCTTACCAGTTCTGCTACCAGCGCCCTTTTCAGGTCGGCAGCCGTAAGTGCTATTTCAGTGGTTTTAAACCCCACAAAGGCAATTACAATGGTATCGGTGGCAGTGGCAGGAATAGAAAAGCTGCCTTTGTTATCGGTAGTTACAGAGGTTCTGGTACCTTTTACGCTAACGGTAGCGCCCGGCAATACAGTGCCATCGTTACTGCGTACCGTACCGGTAACCACTTCCTGCGGGGTAATCAGCTTTACTGCCTGAAAAACTTCGGGGCTGGCGGCTTTGCGGTACAGTACAATGGTTTTATCTTCTGTACGAAAGCTGAGCGACTGATCTTTCAATACCAGATCGAAAAAACGATTCAGGGGCATATCGCGTACAGATAGCGATACGGGCTTTGTGTTTTTTAACAGCGCCTGGTTGTAGAACACTACATAACCTGTTTGTTCCTTTACCCGCGTAAAAATAGTTTCCAGCGGCAGGTCTTTACCGGTTAAGGTAATGGTTTGCGAAATGCCGCTGGCACTGGCTCCCAGGCAGCAGGCAATAAGTAAGCAAATCGTCAGTTTCATCACTAACAGTGTTTTAGTAAATGCTTTCCGGTTAGGGGCCGGAAAAACGGTTTTGGGCATAGTTTTACGTTTGTTGGTTATAAAATGTGCAGCTGCACTTTATGGCAAACCGCTGGCTATCCAAAGCGTTAACCACACTTTGGCGCACAAGCTTTTTTATATTCTATCTGTTATGGTGTTAATAATTCCGGCACACGCCGGCAGAGTGGTGAAGGAAGCAAGCAATCATCCATCGTGCATTAAACGGCTTCGCAATCAGTTCTGAGTTATTATCAACCATCCTATTATTATACAGCAGCAGGCATTACTGAGATATAACCAGGGTGCGTGCATCTTCCATGCGGAAGTGTACTTCGGAGGCTTCCAGTGTGCGAAGCAATCCTTCCAGCGTCATATTTCTGCTCAGTTCACCGCCAAATTTTATGTCGGGTATCTTTTTGTCATATACCACCCGTATATCGTACCAGCGTTCCAGTTGCTTCATCACTTCCTGTAAAGAGGCATCCTGAAAGTTAAACAGTCCGTACCGCCAGGCAGCAACCTTGTCTACATCTGCCAGTTCTACCCGCATACGGCTTCCGGCCGTGGGCGCCACACTGGCCTGCTGGCCCGGCTTCAGCACTGCCCGCTGCTGCTGGTTGCTTACGGCTATAGCACCGTTTATTAGTGTAGCGCGTACCATGCCCTCGTTTTCATACGCGTTAACATTAAAGCTGGTACCCAGCACTTCTATAGTGGCCTGGTTGTTTACGTTAATGCGAAAAGGCATGTTGGCTTTGGGCGCTACTTCAAACCAGGCTTCTCCCGTTACCTCTACCAGGCGTTCTTTGCCGGTAAAGGCAGTGGGGTAACGGAGCGAACTGGCTGCGTTCAGCCATACCTTGCTACCATCCGGCAGCGTTACCTGAAACTGGCGTCCGTTGGGCGTTGTCATGGTATTGTACCCTATGGCTCCATTAGCTGCACCACCTGCCGGGGTATATGCCAGCGCACTATCTTTTAATATCAGTTTTGCGCCGGTTTGTGTGGTTATTTCACCATTGCCCATGCTATCCAGTACCAGCGTACTGCCATCTGCCAAGGTAAGCACTGCGCCGTTTTTGCCGGGCGGCACACTTAACGGAGCCACTGCTTTGGCCTCAGGTTTTGCAGGTGCCGGCTGTTTGCGCCAGAGCAATGCTGCAGTACCTGCGGCCAGTACTAAACAGGCTGCCGCTACCCAACGGGTTATGGTGCGCAGGCGGGCCGGTGGCTTTACGGTGGCAGGCGCATCTGTTATATGTATACCGGCTGCCGCCAGCTTCTGCCGTATGGCATTGTTAGCTGCATCCAGCCGTTGCACCTCCTGCCGTATGGTATCCGGGTGGGTGAGTGTGGCAAACAGTTCGCTGTTGGCAGCGCTTTCGTTTTTCCAACGCTCCAGCTCTTCCGTTTCCGGTACAGTCAAATTGTCCTGGAGATGTTTCATCACCAGGGCTGCTATCCGCTCATTTTGTATAAAGCCGTTACTGTTAGTCATGCGCTGTAGAATATATACTTTGGGAGAAGCATTTTGTACCCTAGAATTTCAGAAAAAATTTCAGCAGGTGCAGAAACCGGCTCATCTCTGCCAGTTTTAACCGCAGTTTTTTGAGGGCTTCGGCTTTTTTATTGCGCACGGTTTGGTCGCGAATATTCAGCAAAGCGCCTATTTCGGTATTGTTTAAACCCTCCAGGTAGGATAGTTTGAATATTTTTTTGGTAAAAGCGGGTAGTTGTTCTATTTCGTCCAGTATCTTTTTGTACACCAGCGCTTCCAGTTCGTAGTGCTGGTTGGTGACTTCCTGCTGCTCATTCTGTAACAGGGCCAGTTGCTGCAGGGTATGGATTTCCCGGTTCCGGCGTTGCAGTAAATCTATACAGGCGTTGCGGGCTATTGCTTTTATATAAGCGCTGCAATGGGCCAGATGGTCAAATTTTTTGGGGGCGCGCAGCAGTTTTATATAACAATCAGCCACAATATCGCGCGCCTGCTCTTCTTCCACAAACCGCTTTACATAATAATACAGGCTGGGGTAGGTTTTTTCGTATATCCATGCAAATGCCTGCTCATCCCCTTGTGACAAGAGGAGTAATATATTTTCTTCGCAAGCCGTTTCCCCCTTCTGCAATCGATACTGGTTTCGGCTATAAAAATAGCCATCCGCACCATTGGGGCAAAAAATAAAGCAGAAGGGGAGTATGTTTAAACAGGCAGTATATTAGTGATATCAATATGTTATACCCATGCGTTTAAACAAATACCTGCCATTCGAAAGCTACCGGCTGGAAAGCCGGTTTTCGGTTGAAGAAGTAAAGCAACGGTTGAGCGATCATATTCAACCGTCTTCACGGGGTGGCAAGCCCTATAGAGGATATATGAATGGAGACACTTTTGCCATAAGCAGGATTATTGAATACAGGAATTCTTTTGTACCTGTGGTTACCGGTGAATTTTACGAGGCAGATGGTGTAACCATGCTAAAGGTGAATATGCGTTTGGATATGGCGGTAATGGCATTTATGTGTGTATGGATGGGAGTGGTGGGGATGGCGTGTGCAGGTATATTGGTGCTGGGAATTCTTAAAATATGGATGGCTGTTTGGGAATGGCAATGGCCGGATTTGGGAGGAAAAGATTCGCTGTTTTTACTGATACCCTTCGGGATGTTCGGGTTTGGGTATCTTCTAGTGATGGGAGGCTTCAGGGCAGAGCGTAAGCATGCAAAAGCATTTCTGGAGTGGGCAGTGGGAAATGGTGTAACTTTTAAATGAAGCAGACAACAGGTTTGTCAGAGTATTTGCTGAGCTTTAAAACAAACCAGATTGACCGGTTAAACATAGCGTCTTTCTATAAGGCAACCGAACTTTGTGGTGTAAACAGAAGGCGATGGAAAATAGCAATGATATCACGCTTATAAAAAAGAGTTTGGCAACGCTCCCTCGCAGGGGCGGCCACTGGCATAGTCAATTTTAAACACATCTTATATGGATTATAAATTAGCGGGCAGGCGCGCACTGGTAACAGGTGCCAGCGCCGGCCTGGGAGAGGCTATTGCCCTTATGCTGGCAAAAGAAGGTGCACACGTAATTGTACATGGACGCAATGCAGAACGTGCTGATGCCGTGGTGCAGCAGATATTGCAGGCAGGCGGATCGGCAGAGGTAGTATTGGGTGATCTGGCTACCAACGAAGGTGCCGATGAGGTAGCTGCCGGTGCATTAGCGGGCGGTGCCATAGATATACTGGTAAACAATGCCGGTTTTTACGCACACACCTCCTGGAGTGATACCACTACTGAAGACTGGCTGCATGTATACAATGTAAACGTGGTATCGTATGTACGTATGATTCAGCGCATTGTACCTGCTATGAAAACGCTGGGCTGGGGCCGGGTAATTAACATAGGTGGTGGTTTAGGTACACAGCCTGTAAGCGATCTGCCTCATTATAATGCCAGTTTGGCGGCAAGGCACAACATGAGTGTATCACTGGCCAGGCAGTTGAGTGGTACAGGTATTACTTCTAACGTAGTAGCGCCCGGTGCTATTATGAATGCGGGTGTTGAACAGTGGCTTCGGAATGCTGCACCAAAGAAAGGGTGGGGCAGTGAGCTGGTAGAGATAGAACAAAAGGCGGTGAAGGAATTGGTGCCTAATGATGCGGGCAGGTTTGGCAGGCAGGAAGAGGTAGCCGCAGCAGTGGTTTATCTGGCCAGTCCGTATGCCGATTATGTAAGTGGGGCCATATTACGTGTGGATGGCGGTACGGTGAGGGGACTTTAATGTTGGTGGTTTGATTGGCATTTTAACAGTTTTAATGAATAAGGATATTGTATTATCTGATAGAAAGGAGCGCCATTGCAGGCGCTTTTTTTCATTAATATAAAAATTAATATAGTAAATTATGTATATGATAACAGGTTGTTAAATTCGTGATTTATCCGTTTTTTTAAGGTAATTGAACAATAATATTGATTTAATATTGAATTCTAGCTACTGCAGATGTTAGTTGTTTTTTTGTTTTAAAATCCTATCCAGAAGGGCCGCATAACTTATTTTTCACCAAACCGCTTACCGAAAAATGGAAGCTTTCTCTAATTACCCGCAGGGGGCATCGCTGGATAATGCCCTCACTAAGCTCACAGCTTATGTTTATGATGTAATGGATGGAAAAACCGGACAGGATTCCGATACTATCCATACTTGTATCCGTTCCGTAGGCAGAGAAATATCTGCACAAATTATGTGTGAATGCGTGCATAAGCGTAATGCTGAAAAGGATGATACAATTAATCATGTGAGAAGTTGCCTTGTGGTACATCGGGATTCGATATTCCATCGTTCACGGGCACTTTTTAAAGGCCAGGAGGAGCCTGGCTATGTAAAAGCTTTGTGTAGTGGTTTGCGTAAGATAGAGGGAGAGATCAGCGGCGGTTGGTTTGTGCACTGCAGCAAGAACATTAAAGTTGCAGACAGAGATACCAAGGAGGCGCGTCACGAAGTAGCTAACAAATCCCGCAGGCTTTTGAAGCCACTCAGGAACGTGTTGGCTGATGAAACCCTTGCTTTAATGGCCCTGCGGCCCTTAAAGCAGTTTCACAGTAACCGGCATGGGGTTGTAACTTTTGAAACGTTTGAGCGTATTCACGACTACGCTCTGGAGCTGGAGGAACTGGTGCTTGCACAGCCGCAAGCCAGTGCCGCGGTATTTGCAGGCAAGCGCACGCTGATAGACCACCAGTTGCTGGATTTGCTACGAAACAGCGGCTATTTTACTGCCGGGCAGTTACCGGAGGAGCCTGAGGAGGAAACGGAGTGGGAAATTCCGGCCGACTCCAAAACCGGTAAGATACCGCGGCTGATATTGAATGAAACAATTGCATTTATTGCCGGACTTTTCAGAGTATTTAAAGGTGTTGACTTTATCGGTAACATTAATATGGCCGAACTGAAGCGCCTGCTGGTATCCCTTATTCAGACTCCTACAACGGAGCAGACCACGGAGGAGTTTTTTGATAAGGGTTACAAGAATATCAGTGACCATACACGGAAAAACCTTATCATTTTTTTGAAAAAATGTATCAGGTGGCTGGAAGATTATAAGGGTTGATAGTTCCGGCATGTACCTGGCGTAGCCATCCGTATGGTTGGCTTGCTTAATGGTACGCAGTAATACCAGCTTCATGTGCTTTAGTTAGAAATTCATGTACTGGCCGCATCCGTTAGGGTGCGGCTTCTTTCATGCATATGAATGAGTACACCGTTGGTATAATTTTGTGCCGGCGTTATATCAACGGAGCGCCCCATGCACACCAGGGAAATACCTGATACATATGAAGGGCAATGTCAGGCATATACTGTAAAAGAAATGTGCTAACGGTGTACCATATTTATACACCCGGCTTACACAAGCGTATTAATACGGTGCCCGTTGGTATTAAGCAGTGGCGCAGGTATATTAAGTACAGCGCCATGCGCCTTAAGTTGTGGCTCATGTGCACCAATGTTTTGTACATGCATATGTTTGGGGCGCTGGTTGGTACCAATATTCTGTGGATAACCATTTTAATAACACCCTGAAACATACCTGCGGATTTTTTTTCAAAAAAAGTTTCCTTTACCAGCCTGCATTTCAGCATGGTCCGGGAACCGGTCCCCAAATGGTTCCTTTCTTCTTTTTTTTCCTTTTGTGTTGTCAACGGCTTACTGCCTCCGGCGCGCAGGGTGCAGAACAGCTTTTAAAAAAATCAACAAGTAAAGTTTAAAAAGATGAAACAGACAAGAGATTATTTTCCAACCTCAGATGACAGGCTTGGTGTATGGAGTGCAAGTTATAAAGAGAATATCACTGTACATGGCCCAACAGTTGGGTTAGCGGCGGCAGAGGTTACGGAGCAGGAAGAGGCCGCGTTTGCCATTGAGTCTTCAGTAGATAGCCAGGAGATCAAGCGCAATCAGGCAAAGGAAGCGTCAGCTTTTAAAAGGCGTATGGTAAAGGAAAAGGGTGCAATACTGAGAAAATGTATTGCCAGAATTAAAACGCATCCTGCCTACACGGAAGAAATAGGGCGCGACCTGGGAATCATTGGCCCAAGCCAGACACTGGATCTTAGCAAGGTTAAACCTGAGTTACGGTTAACGGTGTATCCGGGCTACGTGAGCATTGCCTTTAATAAACAGGGGTTGGAAGGTGTAGTAATCTATAGCCGTATTAAAGGAACGTTGGGTTGGGAAAAGCTGGGAACTGATTTTGCCTCTCCTTTTCTTGACAGGCGGCCGCTTGTGGAAGCTACCACACCTGAGTACCGCGAATACATGGCTATGTACACCAACCTGCGCGAGACGATAGGGCAGCAAAGTGATATTGTAACAACTGTATTTGGAGGGTAATTCTTATGGAACTATTACTTACACGTGTATATCACGAAGCAGGTACCAACGGTACACTAACTATTGCGGGGAAGGTTCAATGTTTTACTATAGAATTGCCCTGGAAAGATAATGCCAGCGAAATATCCTGCATTCCCGAAGAGCGTTACCAGCTGGTAAAGCGTACCAGTGTGCGTTTTAAAAAGCACCTGGAGGTGCGTAATGTGGAAGGAAGAAGTGATATTCTGATACATTGTGCCAACGATGCCCTGCTGGAACTCCGCGGCTGTATTGCTCCGGTTACCCGCCACACCCGACCCGGTTGTGGTACCCAATCGCGCGCGGCTTTTAATGCACTGTTGAAGCGGGTGTATGAGGCTATAGACCGCAAAGAGAAAGTGTTTCTTACTATTCAATCACTAAAAAATCAACAACATGAAGGCGAATAAACCACTAAGTATCTCAAAACGGGTAACTGCGCCTACGCCTCCCTTTTTTAAAACGCTCCGTACCATTGGGTTAATGCTTACTGCCTCCGGCGGGGCGCTACTGGTAGAAAAAGGTGTTTTACCTGCAGCAGTAGTTCAGGTGGCAGGCTGTATGGTGGCTGCGGGCGGTGTGTTAACGGCAGTGAGTCAGACTACGGTAGATGATGCTGCCTTGCGAATGAAGGAGGAGCAATATGAATAATACTTTATGGAGCGATGCCTGTAAAACCGGAATTGCCGGTGGTACTTTACTGTCCGGTATCAATGCCATAGTGTGCGTTTCTGATGTTATGAAAACAACTATTCTGGCGGTTATTGGTGCGGTAGTAAGCTTTATAGTGTCGTTTCTTTTAAAGTGGCTATTTAGCAGGAGGCGTTGATGGCGCTGAATGTGGTAAATGCAAGAGGGTGTTTTCTGTAAAGAGACACCCTCTTTTTCGTTTTCAGATGTTATGATAACATTCGGGATATTTAAACGGTAACTACTGTAATGCGGTTGCCATATAAATCAGCACAATGAAAAAACGTACTTCCTTCCATAGAGGTGATTTCCTCTATAATTTCTACTCCGTTTTGTTGCACGTGCTGGTATAATGCCTGGCAATCATCTGTATACATTACCAATACCGGCTGGCCACCTGTTTGTTTCCCCACCAGGCTTTTTTGCTCCGCGGTATCTGCCTGCAGAAACCATAAGCCGGCAGATGTGTCGCCACTAAATTTTACATGCAGAAACCGCTGGCCATCGGGTGTTACTGCATCAAATATCTTTTCACAGAAAAAGTTCTGCTGATAAAAATGAAAAGCCTTGTCATAATCGTCTACCAGAATGATTGTTCTTCCTAACGTTGTTTTCATATCGCAATTTACTGGTTCAGGCGTAAGCGATTTAAACTTCTGATAATATGGTTTTATACGGGGAATACCTATTTTGCCGGTAATGAAGAACGGAAATTACAGATACATGGGGTTTCTCCAGGAATACAAGAGTTTCAAAGGTTTAAGGGAAAGTGCTACAGAGGCCCAGATAGCTGCGCTGGAAGCGCAACTGAAAGTAAAGTTTCCGGCGGCTTACCGGGAAATTTTTCAGATACTGGGCAGGCAGTTTGCGTTTGATATCGGGCAGGAAAACAGCTTCGTTGATCCTGATTATAAAGGCATGCTGATGAAAGCCAAAGAAATTGCAGCGGCATGTGCTGATACTATTGATGTAGGAGGAAAGGATTTTGTATTCTGTTGTTTTTTGGAAACAGAATACATCTGGTTTTTTAAAACGGATGAAGGAGATAATCCACCGGTATATGCTTACGAAAAAGGCGGGGATACTTATGAGAAGGTGGCTGACAGTTTAGTTTCTTTTGTTAAGAACGTGAGTTGGTATCAGGGGTATTTGTTGTTAAAGGAAAGGCGTTCCCGCATGGGCAGGGGCTAAGTTTATTGAACAAAATATATGAGCAATTACAAATACATGAAATTTCTCCTGGAATACAAGGAGTATGCAGGAATAGATGATACTATTTCAGATGCGGAGCTGGTAAAGCTGGAGGCTAAGTGGGGCGTTCAGTTCCCGGTTGCTTACCGGGAAGTTTTTATGATATTGGGGAAGCACTATGCTTTTGAAATCGGTGGGGAAAACAGTTATTCCTATCCGGATTTTGGTGGTATGAGGAATGAGGCGAAGGAGATAGTGGCGGTTGCCGGTGTGGACATTCAGGTGGGTAGAAATGATTTTGTTTTTTGCTGCACGGAAGATATAGAGGCGTTCTGGTTTTTAAAACTGAATAAAGGAGACAACCCGCCGGTTTACTTTTTTCAGAACGGCAATGAGGACTATACCATGGTAGCAAGCAGTTTTTCTGCTTTTGTAAAAATGCAGAGTTGGTACCAGTACTTTCTAAAAACAAAAGACCGAGGATAATGGAAAATGCTGAAAGCCAACAGACCACTACCGGCCTGCTTTTTGCCGCTATGTGATAAAGCTAATTTTATGACCATTCAACAGATTGCTGATAAACTGGTTGCGTATTGCCGCAACAGCCAATGGGAACAGGCGCAACGGGAACTGTATGCGGATGACGTGATTAGTATAGAGCCGGAAGCATCTTCCGTTTTTGAAAAAGAAACCAAAGGCTTACCTGCCATTATTGAAAAGGGCCACAAGTTTGACGACCTGGTAGAAACGATGCACAGTATTCGGGTAACAGACCCCATTGTAGCAGATCATACTTTTGCTTGTGTACTGGAAATGGACGCGACCATGAAAGCTCACGGACGCACGGCTATGAAAGAACTGTGTATATACACCGTGAAGGATGGAAAGATTGTAAAAGAAGAATTTGTGATGTAGTACTTCAATAGTGATGGAGCAGTGAATAAGGTCACCCATTTGTAAATTTTATAACGCAAATAGGTGACCTTATTTATTCTAGTGTTGTTTAGTGTCATTATACTGCCAGAGTACATTTATAATTTTCCAGGTGCCATTTAATTTCACAATGTGCATATAGTCAATCCATTCGTCGGCAATTAACTTTACAGAAGCTGTTCGTTCAGAAACATCCAGCAATTTTACTTCTTTCTTAGGTGATGCCGGAAACTTATCGCCATTTGTATTATAGCTTTCCGCAAGTAATACCATTGATTCCGTAGTTGTTTCCCGTACATAGTCTTTTCCCGTTGCTTTATCCTTCCAGAATGTTCTTTTTACCATTCTGGGATGCAGGGCACGCTCCATTCGTGCAGCATTGGGTTTGTGCTGCGATTCTATATAGTCTAGGGCTGCCTGTTTTATGTCTAAGCTGTCTTGATGTGTTTGTCCAAAGGCAGTGCTGGCAGCCAGAAAAAGTACAATGCTTAAAAATGTAAATTTTAGCTTCATGGTGTTTATAGTTATTGGTTTCAAAATTGGTTGTCAATATTGGGATGTTAGATCTTTATAGATATCTGACCAGTATTCATTGAGGTCTGTATCCTGGTGGTTCATCCATGGCTGTAAAAGCGTATAAATATCAATGAATTCTCTTTTTCTTGTTGAAAACCAACCGTCCGCCATTTTAATGAAATAGATGCAGGTATTGTACCAGTGTTGCACTGAACCTGCTTCTGTATAGAGTTTATAAAAAGCTGGTTGTAATACATTTCTTGTTAATTCGAAGAATAATCCAGCTGTATCAGCCGGATATTCGTTTAGCTGTATCTGGTGAAAGTGAATGTCATAGCAAGTCGCTATAAAGCTCCATATGTCAGCTGAAAGAAACGCTTCGGGTTGTTGCAAAAGGTCAAGAGATATATTTAGCATGAGTTTGAAGAGTGTCACATGCTCCTCCTCAACGTCACCATAAAATATTCCTTTTCCACGGGCATTTTCGGCAAGATTGCTTAGTGTTTTATAATCCAGTATCGAATGTGCTTCGCGAAGGTGCGGAATCAGATAATCGCATTCGTGTTGCTCAGGGGTGTCAAAGGAGAAATCTGATGTCATTGAATGATAGTATACGGCAATTTACATTTTCAAAACATTGAAAAAGTATAACCACGCAAATTATTGTTGAATACTAGCCTTGCTGCTCCATTTATACAAAAGATATGTAATTATAGAATGCTTTCAATATATTTAAGTATAAGCTTACCGTAAATGATAAAACCTGCAAACATTCTGTGGCTGCTATTGCCTCTCTGTTTCTTCACATGTACTGCATGGGGGCAGATGAAAACGGAAAGTTTTGAATTTGTACATGAAGGCAGAAAACTCAATGGATTGCTGGATATGCCTACGGAACAGCCGCCGGTTTCCCTGATTGTAATGATACAGGTTCCCGAAAGAGTAATGTAGTTGCGGGGAATGGTTATTATAGTTTGCGGGCGAACTTTGCAAAATTGGGTATTGCCTGTTGTACTTGGGATAAGCCGGGCTGTGGAAAAAGTGAAGGTGTTTAAAGAGAAAGGGAGTGCCCGATAAAATATGTGTCGTCTCATGGTCATAAAAGTATCGGAAAATGTATGATTTGTACAATTGCCCGGCCAGGGGGCGGAATAATTTTGTAGCATAAACAACCAGAAAAAATACACCAATGAAAAGAGAACTGATTACAACACTGTCGCTGCTCCTGATCGTTACATTATCAGGCATGCGGGTGGAAGAGCAATGGGAACAACTGTTGGATAAGAATATGTCCAGGTTCGAAAACTATCTGAGCTATGCGCATACCGAAGATTATAACGGTAGTATACCCAAAGATGCCCAGGGTAAACCTGTAGCCCCTATCGGCTACAACAAAGACCAGCATCGTGTTTTTTCCATCATAGATGATCCCTCCGGGCCTATCCTTCGAATCAGTGGAGAAATCTATGGTGCTCTTTTCACAAAGCAATCTTATAAAAACTACCACCTTACACTACAGGTTAGATGGGGCAACCTAAAACACAACCCCAGAAAGCGTAAGCTGAAAGATTCAGGCATCCTGTACCATTCCAATGGCGAGGCTGGTGCGGAGTATTGGAGGTCATGGATGCTCTCACAGGAATTTCAGATTATGGAAGGGCACATGGGCGATTTCTGGTGCCAGGCCACCGGGATGATTGATATCCGTTCCTTCCCCTCAGAAGGAACCATGAACCGTGTTGCTGATTCAACCGCTCCATTCGGAACCCTCGGGAAAGGCGGGGATATATTCTGTATGCGTTCAGGCAATTACGAAACGCCCAACAACGGCTGGAACACGCTGGAACTGATTTGCTTTGAAGGAAAAAGCCTGCACATCGTTAACGGAAAAGTGGTAATGATATTGAAAAACTCACGGTACAAAGCGGCCGATGGCACAGAGGTGCCGATGGACAGCGGAAAGATTCAACTACAGAGCGAAGGAGCCGAAGTTTTATACCGGGATATCAGGATCAGGCCATTAAAGAGCATGCCTGCAGCCTACACAAAGCTGTTTTAAAAGCAGATTTTATATAGTATTTACAAAGCCTTCCTGAAAGTTTCAGGTGACACACCTACCTGAGTTTTAAAAAGTTTACAGAAGTAAGAATTGTCGCGAAATTCAGTTCATAAGCAATTTCGGTTACTGTCAGCTCCAGGTTAGACAACGAAATTCAGAAGTGGGTAAGCTTGGACATCAAACATTCCACGCAGTTTTGTTAACATTTGACAGTCTGCGTGGAATGTTTTCACTTCACAACCAAAACAACATGATCTCCCTTACCAGGACAAGCTGGCCTGTCGCTACCACTTATATTTAGGTGTATATTTGCCCGCAATTTTTGATACTATGAGGATGTTATTGTTGCTTTTCTTACTACTTACCGTTAGCGTAGCCTATAGCCAACAAAAAATTAATGTTATACTAATTGGCCTTTACCATTTTAACAATCCCGGATTTGATGAAGGAAAGGTAAATGAAAGGAGTATATTGACAAAAGAAAATCAGGATGGTCTTGAGCATATCACTAACATAATTATTGAGAAGTATAAGCCAGAGAAAGTATTTGTTGAATACGATTATGCAGAGCATGATAAGCTGAATGTACTTTACTCCCTTTATAAAAGTGGAGCCGCATATTATAAAGCTGACACGTTAAATGATTTCAATAAACGTTTTTATGCGGAAAATGAGATATTTCAACTGGGGTTCCGCCTCGCAAAGAAAGCCGGGAATGATTCTGTGTATGCAATGGATTATGATAGAGTGCCTATAAGGTTTAATTTATTAAAATCTAAACTGGAGAATAATCCATATTTCACTTTTCCGGAGTATAAGGCCAGCATAACTGCGATGGAAGATTTTATGAATAGTTGTTTGAGCCACGAGAAACTGGAAGAGGTTCTGCTTTGTTTGAATAGTGACGAGCAGTATGCACTCAACAAGGGATTGTATATTTCTTTCCTGAACAGGGTAAATGATTCAACTGAGTTTTTTGGATCAGATCTGGTAGCCAGCTGGTATAAGCGTAACCTGATCATGTATGCGAATATCCAGAATGCGATAGGGGCAGCTGATAAAAATATTGTGATCATTGCAGGAGCGGGGCATGCGGCGATGATGGATGAGTTTATTAAGAATGATAAACGTTTTAATCTGGTGACGTTTGCGCAGGTATTGTCCGGTGCTCAAAAGTAATCTCAAACGTACTATTGGGGAATATGGCGTTCAAAAGGCTGCTGTTGAGCGAGTTCTGTTTTTCCAGGGAATCTAATTATTAAAGGATGTCATCAGCTGGTTATAAAAGAATTTAGTGGGCTACTTAAAAACCAGATATTCTATTTCTTATTTCAAAATAGCGGCTTATCCAGCTGAAGTCTCCCCCAATAGAGGGTAAAAAGTAGGTTTGCATTATCACACATACATTTCTTATTTTATGTCTCATTTTTTCAGGAGAAGGTTTTTCTGCAGAGTATGGTTGTAAAAAAGGAAATATTATTCCTTTCTCATCACCCATTTCCCTAAGTGCAATAAGGGCATCCTCCCGTTTAAATCGGTTGGTATCACTCTGTTCAGGCCATATACTAAATTCCAGTTTGCCTTCAAACCCTACTTCAAAAGTAAAATCGCAATGTGGAAAGCGCATAATAATCATCGAAGGCAGGTCATCAATTAGCAGGTAGGAGGCAGGCCATGAAAATGTTTCCAATATTTCCTGAAGCATTGGGAGGGTTAAAATGCCCCGGCCGTTATATCTTTCTTCCATGTAAGTTTTCTTTATAGGTATTAAGGCTGTGCTATAAAACAAAAAAGCCTCACATTTTACTTGTGAGGCTTTTTGCCTATGTGCCCAGAACAGGAATCGAACCTGCACTCCCTTGCGAGAACAAGATTTTGAGTCTAGCGCGTCTACCAATTCCGCCATCTGGGCCTCAAACTCTCCTTTAACAGGGCTGCAATATTAGGCTTTCCTTTTATTACGGCCAAAATACAGCGGGTTATTTTTTGCGAAGCTGTTAATCTTTTACTTACAGCAGCTTTTTTTAGGCAGCAATACTTTGCGTATCATGCTCCATATCTTACTTAATAGCTTCATTGTTCAGCGCTCCTTTTTCTTATCTTCAAAAGCAAATTTACCGGAATGCTTACGATTGGCCTTATCAGAGAAGGGAAAACACCTACCGACAACCGTGTAGCCCTTACACCGGCGCAGTGCAAATGGTTGTTAAAAAACAGACCCGATGTGCACATATTGGTGGAATCATCGCCCGGAAGGTGTTTTTCCGATGAGGAATACCGCAGGGCGGGTATTACGGTAACTGACGATATAAGTAGCTGCGATATACTGTTGGGTATTAAGGAAGTGCCGGTACAGCAGCTGCTGCCGGGTAAAACCTATTTGTTTTTCAGCCATACGCGTAAAAAACAACCCCACAACCAGGCCATGCTGCATACCATGATGGACAGGGGTATTACCCTGATAGACTATGAGTGTCTGGAACATGAGGATGGGCAGCGTATTATTGGCTTCGGCTTTTTTGCCGGTATTGTGGGCGCGCACAACGGCCTGATGGCTTACGGCAAACGCACGGGCCAGTACCAGCTGGAGCATGTGTATAAGCACAAAGATTACCGGGCCTTAATTCACACCTACTTCGGGCTAAAACTGCCCAATATTAAAATAGCAGTTACCGGCAGTGGCCGCGTGGCACATGGTATACTGGAGATTATGAACCTGGTAGATGTGCAGGAGGTGGAACCGGAGGAATATCTGCAGCGCAGCTTTACCTACCCGGTATATGTGCATCTGAAAGGGCGCGACCTGTACCGGCATGCTACCACGGGCGATTATAACCGCGAACATTTTCATGAACATCCCAATGAATACCAATGCCTGTTTCGCCAATACCTGCCACATACAGATGTGCTGATGAATGGCATTTACTGGGCGCAGGATATACCCCGTTTATTTGAGTGGGAGGATATGCAGCGGCCGGAGTTTGCTATACAAACCATTGCAGATATTACCGATGATACCGGGGGCAGTATACCCTGCAACCTGGGTGATGGTACTATTGATAATCCGGTATACGGCGTTCATCGTACCACACGAGAAAAACTGACACCTTACCATAAAGATGGAGTAGATGTTATGGCAGTGGGTAACCTGCCTAACGAGCTGCCAAGGGATGCCAGCCGGTATTTTGGCGAACAGTTGCTAAAACATATCCTGCATGACTTGCTGGGAAATGGCAGTGTTACTATTGACCGGGCTACTATTCTTAAAAACGGGCAGCTGACCGCTCCGTTTGATTATCTGCACCATTATGCTGCGCATTAACACCTGTTCGTATACCATTTGCCGGTAAATGGCGGCAAACTGCCGGTAAAACTGCTTACCGATGTACATATGATGATAATTTTTGTATAAACGGTAGAACTGCGTTGCGCATTTCATGCTATGTTTGCCGCGCAACTAAACAACGTGTTCGGGCAAACAATTGTGATGGATGTTTCGTACAGGAAACCGGGATGGGGAAATGAACGCGATGTATACTAACTCTCTGCTTATACAAGATATTGTTTTAATTAACCCGGTTTACACAGCAGCAATGAAAGAAGCAACGACAAAGTTCCTGTTGATGGCAACAGCCGTACTTATGTTTTTATTCCATGCCCAGGCACAGGATAAAGCATCGGTAAGCGGTGTTGTAAAATCAAAGAAAAACGGCGAAACCCTGATAGGGGCGTCTGTAAGGGTAGCGGCCCTTAATGTGGGCACTACCAGTAATGAGTATGGTTTTTACTCCCTTTCGTTACCCAAAGGTAAACACGTGCTGGAGATAAGCGCCGTAGGTGTGGCCATTAAGCAGCTGGAGATTAACCTTACCGGTAACCTGCGTATGGATGTGGCGCTGGAAGAAGCCAATGCCAACGAGTTACAGGGTGTGGTGGTAAAATCTTCCTCTACCATGTCGGGCCGCAGCTTAAGCAGCACCCAGATGGGCGTGGAAAAGTTAACCATGAAAGAAACCAAAAACATTCCGGTGCTGTTGGGCGAGCGGGATGTGTTGAAAACCGTACAACTGTTGCCCGGTATTAAATCTGCCGGTGAAGGTAGCAGCGGGTTTTATGTACGTGGCGGTGCAGCCGATCAGAACCTGATTTTGCTGGATGAAGCGCCGGTATACAATGCCTCGCACCTGTTGGGTTTCTTTTCTACGTTTAACTCCGATGCCATTAAAGATATTAACGTATACAAAGGCGGTATGCCTGCGCAGTACGGTGGCCGTTTATCCTCTGTACTGGATATAAAAATGAATGATGGTAACAACCAGGATTATAACGTTGGTGGCAGCTTGGGATTAATTTCTGCCAAGCTGAACGTGGAAGGGCCTATTCAGAAAGACAAATCTTCTTTTCTGGTTTCCGGCCGCAGAACCTACATTGATATGTTTCTGAAGGCATCTAAGGATACCGCCATTAACCAGAACACCCTGTATTTTTACGATCTGAATGGTAAAATGAACTTTACCCTGGGCAGTAAAGACAGGCTGTACCTGAGCGGTTATTTTGGCCGTGATAAACTGGGCGTAGGTAAAACCTTTGCGCTTAACTGGGGTAACGGAACCGGTACCCTGCGCTGGAACCACATTTTCAGCAACAAGTTGTTCAGCAATACCTCTTTAATATTCAGTAACTACGATTATAAAATTTCTATCCGCAGCGGCAGTAACGATGTGGATGTGTTTTCACAAATCAGAGACTGGAACATTAAGGAAGAACTGCAGTGGTACGTGAGTGATAAGCACAACCTGCGTATGGGGGTAAACGCTATTTACCACACTATGCGCCCTGGTGAAATTACCTCTTCTGAATCATCCAACTTTAACAACAGCATTCTGCAGCGCAGATACAGCTGGGAAAATGCGGCTTATGTAAGTGATGTGTGGAAGGTATCGCCTAAGTTTAACCTGAGCTATGGCGTACGTGCTACTGCCTTCAGCATACTGGGTAAAGGCGATTTTTATAATATAGATGCAGATGGGAAGGTAACCGATACGGTACATTACAATGATGGCCAGGTAGTAAAAACCTATTTTAACCTGGAGCCACGCGCAGCGGCCAGCTATCAGCTGAACAGTTCTACCTCGTTAAAAACATCTTATGTACGTAACGTACAAAACCTGCACCTGATTTCTAACTCCACCTCTGCTTCCCCTACCGATAAGTGGGTGGCCAGTACCAATATTATTAAGCCGGAGATATCTGACCAGGTATCGCTGGGTTATTATAAAAACCTGGGCAACAATGTGTATGAGTTAACGGTAGAAGCGTACTACAAAACCATGCAGAACCAGGTGGATTACCGCGATGGTGCAGATGTGTTTAACAACGATGCTATTGAAACGCAACTGCTGTTTGGTAAGGGCCGTGCGTATGGTATTGAGTGGTTGCTGAAAAAGAAAGCAGGACAGTTTACCGGCTGGTTAAGCTATACGCTGTCTAAAACAGAGCGTAAGATTAACGGTATTAACAACGGCGAATGGTACAATGCCCGCCAGGACAGAACGCATGATATTGCTATTGTGGGTATGTACCAGTTGAACGATAAATGGACATTCAGCGCTAACTGGATTTTCTATACCGGTGATGCCATTACTTTCCCCAGCGGTAAGTATAAGGTGGATGACCAGGTGGTGTATTATTATACCGAGCGTAACGGTTACCGTATGCCAAACTACCACAGGCTGGATTTGGGTGCTACCTTACAGCTGGCTAAAAGGAAGAAGTTCAGCAGTGAGCTTACTTTCAGTCTGTACAACGCTTACGGCAGGGAGAATGCGTATACCATCAACTTCCGCGAAAGCAAAGACGATCCTAACAAAACAGAAGCGGTACGTGTAGCGTTATTCAAGTTTGTGCCGTCTGTTTCTTACAACTTCAAATTCTAATATTCATGCGAATGAAAAAGATACTTCACTTATCGCTTACACTGCTGGCGGCCGGAATGTTTGCCTCCTGCGAGCGGGTAATTGATATTAACCTTAACAATGCCGCCCCCAAATATGTAATTGAAGGGGTAATTACCAACCAGCCTAATGTGCCTGCAAAGGTGCTGATTACGCAAACCAAAAACTTTTCGGAAGACAATACTTTTCCGCCGGTAACAGGTGCTACTGTTACGGTAAGCGATAACGGCGGCGCGCCGGTTACGCTGGAAGCTAAAGCAGATGGCAGTTACCAGACATCTGCTTTTGTGGGTACACCGGGCCATACCTACGTGTTAAACGTGGTAATAAATGGCGCTGCTTTTACTGCTACCTCTACCATGCCGCAGCAGGTAAATATGGATAGCCTGTATACCAGCGATGAAAATTTGTTTGGGGATGTTATTAAAATAGCGAACGTAGATTTTAAAGATCCTGTGGGTAAGGGCAATGCGTACCGCTGGGTACAATACATTAACGGCAGAAAAGAGAAAACCATTTTTGTGCGCGATGATGATTTAACCGATGGTAAAGATGTACAGCGTAAACTGTTTTATTTTAACGATGATGATGACGATGATACACGTGATATTAAATTAAATGACAACCTGCGTATTGAGCAGTTGTGTATTGATATGAACGTATACAAATACTGGTACAGCTTAGATGCCAGCGCTACCGGCGAAAACCAGCAGGCTACCCCTGCCAACCCGGTAACCAATATTAAAGGTGGTGCGCTGGGGTATTTTAGCGCACATACCTACCAGGTAAAAGAGATTACAGTAGCGCAGTAAGCGATTATAAAGTTTGAAGGAAAAAAAGGAAGCTGTTTCCACGTTGGGGCAGCTTCCTTTTTTTTATTTATGTGCGGCTACAGATGCAGGTAATAAGGGCTTAACAGCTGTGTAAATTCAGGCGTGTAAGCGTTATCCGCATCTTTAATAACTATGCTTTCGGTAACGGCGTTGTACGCCTGCGTAGCGCCACGGCTCAGCAGCAGCATGGTGCGGAAGGGCGTGTGCCTGGGCGTTTGCTGTACGGCTGCTGCGGCCTGTACCTGCCATTGGTGCTTATGGGCCAGCGCCAGCGCTTCCTGGTTACGGTGCCAGGGCAGCAGCAGTGCAAACTGAGCCCGTGGCTGTGCCAGCGTGCCGGCAGCAATAAACAACTCATCCAATGAAAGGGCTGCACTGTGCAGGGCCAGGTTGCGTTTGTTATCGCTGCTTTTAAGATCGTTTTCAAAAAACGGAGGATTGCTCACCACCAGCTCATATCCATTGTCTGTACCCCCGTATAGCTGCACCGGCAGGGTATGTACCCGCAGGCGCTGCTGCCAGGGGCAGGCTGCAAAATTACTGCCTGCCTGTAAGGCCGCCTGCTCATCAATCTCCACCGCATCAATATCCGCTTCAATAGCCTGCGCCAGCATCAGCGATAACAAACCGGTACCCGCGCCTATATCCAGTATTTTTTTGATTTTTCCCTTTTGACTTTTAACTTTCTCCACCACCCATGCACCAAACAAACAGGCATCGGTACACACCTTCATAGCACAGGCTTCCTGGTGTACGGTAAACTGTTTAAACTGAAAATATCCGTTGGGCATTGCTTATTCTGTAATGCCTTCCAGCGTTAATAAAAAGGCGTAGTCCTGCGCAATATCTTTCAGGTAATCAAACCGGCCGCTGGCTCCGCCATGCCCAAAGTCCATATTGGTATGCAGTAACAGCAGGTTGTTGTCTGTTTTAGTGGCACGCAGTCTGGCTACCCATTTGGCTGGTTCAAAGTACTGTACCTGACTATCGTGCAGGCCGGTAGTTACCAGCATATTGGGGTAGGCTTTGGCCTGTACATTTTCGTAAGGCGAATAGCTTTTCATATAATCGTACGCCTCTTTGTTTTTAGGGTTACCCCATTCGTCAAACTCGTTGGTGGTAAGGGGTATGCTTTCATCCAGCATGGTGTTTACCACATCTACAAAAGGCACATCGGCTATTACGCCATGCCACAGTTCCGGTGCCAGGTTAACCACAGCGCCCATTAACAGGCCACCGGCGCTGCCACCCTGTGCATACAGGTGTGCTTTGCTGGTATATTTTTCCTGTATCAGGTATTCCGCACAGTCAATAAAATCAGTAAACGTGTTTTTCTTTTTCAGCATTTTACCATCTTCATACCATTGGCGGCCCATTTCCTGCCCGCCTCTTATATGTGCTATGGCATATACAAAACCACGGTTAAGCAGGCTAAGGCGTGCGCTGCTGAAAGTGGCATCCATACTGCTGCCGTACGAGCCGTAAGCATACAGCAGTAAAGGAGCATTGCCATCTTTTACAAATCCTTTCTTATACACCAGCGATATGGGCACCTTTGAACCGTCTTTTGCGGTAGCATACAGCCGCTCAGAGGCATAATCGCCGGGGTTATATCCACCCACAATTTCCTGCTGCTTTTTAAGTGTTTTTTCGCCGGTAAGCAGATTGTAATCGTACACGCTGCTGGGTGTGGTTAAAGAGGTATAGGCATACCGCAGGGTAGTGCTGTTGTATTCCGGATTGCCGGAGGTGTAGGCCATGTAAGCAGGCTCGCCAAAATCCAGATAATGCTCGCTGTTATCGGCCAGTTTGCGTATACGCAGCTGCATCAGGCCGTTTTTACGTTCAGATACTACCAGGTAGTCTTTAAACACTTCAATATCTTCCAGCAATACATCTGTACGGTGGGGGATGACCTCTTTCCAGTTTTCCACGCCGGTTTTATCCAGCGGGCATTCCATTAACCGGAAGTTTTTGGCGTCTTTATTAGTAATGATAAGGAATTTGCCTTCTACCGGAGTGGCATAGTACAATACCTCTTTCAGGCGCGGCTGAAACAGCTGAAACTGGCCGTTGGGCTCGTTGGCGTTAAGAAAGCGTACCTCGGAAGAAAGCGTAGCTTCGGATGATATAAGAATGTAAGCGCCGGATTTGGATTTGCCTACACCTATGTAATTGCTTTTATCCTGCTCCTCATACACCACTACATCCTGTTCAACCGGGGTATGCAGGGTATGCCTTTTAATTTTTTCCGATAACAGTGTTTCCGGGTTGTTGGCGGTGTAAAACAGGGTTTTGTTATCGTTAGCCCAGGCTACGCCACCGCTGGTTTGGGCAATAACATCCGTATATATTTCGCCGGTGGCCAGGTTTTTAATATGAATGGTATACTGGCGGCGCGATACGGTGTCTACCCCAAAAGCCAGCAAATTGTTATCGGGGCTTATGCTAAAGCCGGCAGCGGCATAGTAGGCGTGGCCCTTGGCCATTTCATCCACATCCAGCAGCAGTTCTTCCGGTGCTTCCAGCGTGCCTTTTTTGCGGCAGTATTTGTAATACTGTTTACCATCTTCGGTACGGGTATAATAGAAGTAGCCGTTTTTAAAAACGGGCACCGATTCATCTTTTTCTTTAATACGCTTTTTCATTTCGTTGAAAAGCGTGGTTTGCAGTGGTTTGGTACCGGCCATCATGGTATCCAGATACGCGTTTTCTGCTTTCAGATAATCTACCACCGCAGTGCTGTCAGGCCCTTTTTTAAAAAAGTCTATCATCCAGTAATAGGGATCGTTTACCGTATCGCCGTGGATGGTTCTGATATGCTCTTTTATGGCGGCTACAGGCGGCTGTACGCCCTGGGGCCATTGGTATTCGTTCTGTTTCATGTTTGCATTATTACGGGTGTTACAGGCTGCCAGTAACACGGGCAGCATACAGGCCAGGGTGTGTAGTTTCATTACGTTACAGGTTTACAATAAATATAGTATTAAAACACAGAAGACTGTTCGTGCAGGAACAGTCTTCTGGCTATTGGTACAAGTATGTATGTAAACCGGCACTCCGGCTGGTTTCAGTTATTCTGAAATCAGCGAAGCCAGGGTATACTCTTTGTTTAAGCGGGCAATATTGCTGAGGGAGATACCTTTAGGACAGGTAGCTTCGCACGCACCGGTGTTGGTACAGCCGCCAAAGCCTTCTTTGTCCATCTGGGCAATCATGTTCAGTACCCTGCTTTCTTTTTCCGGTTCGCCCTGTGGCAGTAAGGCCAGGTGAGAAACCTTGGCGCTTACAAACAGCATAGCAGAACTGTTTTTACAGGCCGCTACGCAGGCACCGCAACCAATACAGGCAGCAGCAGCAAAAGCAGCATCTGCATGGTCTTTCTTAATAGGCAGTGAGTTGGCATCTACTGCGTTACCGGTATTTACAGAGATGTAACCACCGCTCTGAATAATACGGTCGAAAGATGAACGGTCCGTTACCAGATCTTTAATAACCGGGAAAGCCTTGGCTCTCCATGGCTCCACCACAATGGTATCGCCATCTTTAAACGCACGCATGTGCAGCTGGCAGGTGGTGTTAAGCTCCCACGGGCCATGGGGCTTACCGTTGATATACATAGAGCAGGCGCCACAGATACCTTCACGACAGTCGTGATCAAATGCAATAGCGTCTTTACCCTCGTGAATCAGTTGCTCGTTCAGCACATCAAACATTTCCAGAAAAGACATTTCAGAAGAAATGCCATTTACCTTGTATGTTTCAAATTTGCCTTTCTTGTCGCTGTTCTCTTGTCTCCACACTTTCAGTGTGAGGTTCATATTATAATGTTCCATAGCAACCTCCGTTATCCCCGTGAGGGGAGGGTTTTAATGGTTTGAGTATTTAATTATTTGTAGTTACGTTGTGATGGTTTAATCACCTCGTACTTCAGTTCTTCTTTACACAGTTCCCAGTCGTGCTCGCCTTTGTACTTCCATGCAGCTACATACATGTAGTTGGCATCGTCGCGCAGTGCTTCACCATCTTCTGTCTGAGACTCTTCCCGGAAGTGACCGCCGCAGCTTTCATTTCTGTTCAGGGCATCAATACACATCAGCTCACCCAGCTCAATAAAGTCAGCCACACGGCCTGCTTTATCCAGTTCAGGGTTATACTCATTAATGGTACCAGGAATCTTCACATCACTCCAGAATTCTTTTTTCAGCGCGCGTATTTCTTCAATCGCTTCTTTTAAGCCTTCTGCAGTACGGCCCATACCGCACTTTTCCCACATAATTTTACCCAGGCGCTTGTGCAGGCTTTCTACCGTTTGCTTACCCTTAATGTTCATGAGGGTGTTTAAGCGGTCGGCCACCTCTTTTTCTGCCGCAGCAAATGCAGGGTGATCGGTAGATTCGGCTTTTTTATAAATTTCATCGGCCAGGTAGTTACCGATAGTGTAAGGAATAACAAAGTAACCATCGGCCAGGCCCTGCATCAGTGCAGAAGCACCTAAGCGGTTTGCACCGTGGTCGCTGAAGTTGGCTTCGCCCAGGGCATACATGCCGGGTACAGCCGTCATCAGTTCATAATCTACCCAAACACCACCCATGGTATAGTGTACCGCAGGGTAAATACGCATTGGGGTTTCGTATGGGTTTTCGCCGGTAATTTTGTCGTACATATCAAACAGGTTACCGTACTTCTCTTTTACTACCGCCAAACCGTGCTCACGAACAATCTGAGGGGTAGGATCGATACCCAGTTTACCACATTCAATTTTACCGTAACGGATAATCGCATCTGCAAAATCCAGGTATACCGCCTGCTTGGAAGTACCTACACCGTAACCGGCATCGCATCTTTCTTTGGCAGCGCGGGAAGCCACGTCGCGTGGTACCAGGTTACCAAAGGCAGGATACCTTCTTTCCAGGTAGTAATCGCGCTCATCTTCCGGTATGTCAGCCGCTTTGCGGGTATCGTTCTGTTTTTTAGGCACCCAGATACGTCCGTCGTTACGCAGCGACTCAGACATCAGCGTAAGCTTGCTCTGGTAATCGCCCGATACGGGGATACAGGTGGGGTGAATCTGCGTATAGCAGGGGTTGGCAAAGTGTGCGCCTTTTTTGTGTGCTTTCCATGCGGCAGTAACGTTGCTGCCCATGGCGTTGGTGCTGAGGTAAAACACGTTACCATAACCACCGCTGCACAACAGTACAGCGTGGCCAAAGTGGCGCTCCAGTTTACCGGTTACCAGATCGCGGGCAATAATACCGCGGGCAACACCATCAATAGTAACCACTTCCAGCATTTCGTGGCGGCTGTACTGGGTAACCGTACCCAGTGCTACCTGGCGCTCCAGTGCCTGGTAAGCACCTATCAGCAACTGCTGACCGGTTTGGCCTGCAGCGTAAAAGGTACGTTGTACCTGTGTACCACCAAAAGAACGGTTGCTTAATAAACCACCATATTCACGGGCAAAAGGTACACCCTGTGCCACGCACTGGTCAATAATAGCGGCGCTTACTTCCGCCAGGCGATGCACGTTGGCTTCGCGTGCGCGGTAGTCGCCACCTTTAATGGTATCGTAAAACAAACGGAACACAGAGTCACCGTCGTTCTGATAGTTTTTTGCGGCATTAATACCACCCTGTGCGGCAATGGAGTGCGCGCGGCGGGGGCTATCCTGGAAACAGAAGGTTTTAACTTTATAACCCATTTCGCCCAGTGCGGCAGCAGCAGAAGCACCTGCCAGACCGGTTCCTATAATAATTACTTCCAGTTTACGCTTGTTGGCAGGGTTCACCAGTTTACAATGACCCTTATAATCAGTCCACTTTTCCTCTAACTTTCCTGCAGGAATCTTTGAGTCTAACATTTTTTCGAGTTTATAAGTTTACAAGTTAACAGGCTGCAAAGCCTGCGTATTGTTCTTACGCTAAGAGATTATTTTACCCAGCCAAAGTACATGCTGATGGGCATCATGGCAAAAGCCAGTGGTACGATAACAGAGAAACCGTAACCGATAGCTTTAAGCATAGCTACATAACGTTTGTTATGCACACCCATGGTTCTGAAAGCGCTCTGGAAACCATGCGCCAGGTGATAGGCCAGAGAAATACAGCCAATCACATACAGAATAACCACTCCGATGTTTTCCTGGAAAGTAGCCATCATCAGTGAAAACAGGTCGTGTACTTCCACACCATTAGGCAGGGTAGTTTCTGCAACGCCGGTAAAACGGGAAGGAATCCAGAAATGCACCATGTGCACTACCAGAAACAGCAGAATAATAGTACCCAGCAAACCCATGCTGCGGCTGTACCATTTACTACCTCTGTTTCCATAGCTAACGGCATAAGGGGTGCCTCTTTTGCTGCGGTTGCTTGCTTCCAGCATTAAACCCTGAATAATGTGTAACAGGATAAATACAAAAAGCCCGATTTCGAGTACGCGGGGCACCACATTATCACCCATGAAGTGAGCGGCCCTGTTAAACATAACACCACCGTCCATAGCCCAGATACAGGCATTCAGCCCTGCGTGAACTATTAAGAATAAAATCAGGAAAATTCCGGAAAGGCCCATTGTCAGTTTTTGGCCAACAGAAGAAGTAAACACTTGTTTCCAGGTCATAATGAGATATTTGTGAAGAAATTCTGCGCAAAGGTATAACAGGAACGTCAGTTTACGTTTTTTGGAAAAATTTATTTTTCAGTAAGTTTTGAAATACTCAATGATAACGGGCGTTAGCTACCGCTCATAAAAATGACTGCGGTTGCTTTGTACAGGGGCTGTAAATTTGAAATATATGATTAAGGTAGCCGGTATTTTATGGAACAGCTTTATGATGGCTTTACAGGAGCTAAAGGTAAATAAGCTGCGTACTTTTTTATCGCTCTTTGGTATTACCATTGGTATCTTCTGCATTATTGGCGTACTGGCTACCGTAGGCAGTATGGAAGCGCAGATACAGAGGGAAATAAGCGATATCGGCTCTAATAGTATTTATATAGATAAATGGGAATACACCAACAGCAACGATTACCCCTGGTGGAAATATGTAAACAGGCCCGTGCCTAAATACAAAGAAGTGGCTTTTATAAAAGAGCGTAGCCACCTGGCTGCTTATGTAAGTTACTATAACTCTGTTACCACCAGCATTGCGTATGAGGATAACCAACTGAGCAACGTGGCGGTATATGGGGTAAGTGAAGACTTTGATAATATACAAACCGTAGATATTGCCTATGGCCGTTATTTAACAGATGCAGAGTTTTCACGTGGCTCGCCGGTAACAGTAATTGGTTACGAAAACGCAGAGCAGTTATTTGGTAATGCAGAGCGCGCGGTAGGTAAGGTAATTTCGTTTGATAAAAAGAATGTAACGGTTACCGGGGTGGTGGCCAAGCAGGGCGCCTCTATTATGGGCGGTGGTGGGTACGATTATGACCACGCGATAATAGTAAGCTATCGTTTTTTTGCTTCCAAATACAATGTAAACGCTACGTATCTGGACCCTTATATAATGGTGAAGGCAAAAGAAGGGGTGCCTTCCACAGCCTTGCAGGATGAGCTGAAAGGCGTAATGCGCCAGATACGTCAGCTGAAGCCTACGGAAGAAGATGATTTCTCCTTAAACGATATCAATTCATTCAGCGAGCAGATAGGCAGCTTCTTTGGTTCAGTAAACCTGGGTGGCTGGCTGATAGCCGGGTTAAGCCTGGTGGTGGGTGCTTTTGGGGTGGCTAACATTATGTTTGTTACGGTAAAAGAAAGAACCAGCCAGATTGGTTTAAAGAAAGCGATTGGTGCCAAAAGCAGCATTATACTGTACGAGTTTTTAATGGAAAGCGCCTTCCTGTGTATCATGGGTGGCTTTTTTGGCTTGCTGCTGGTGTGGTTGCTGGCGGCTGGTTTAAGTGCGGTAATGCCTTTTAAAATTATAGTAGCGGGTAATATTATTATACTGGCCTTTTCTATCTGCCTTATTTTAGGGGTGGCTGCGGGCATAATACCGGCGCGGATGGCCGCGCGCATGAACCCGGTAGATGCTATACGCTCTAAATAATTGCGGTATGCGAAAATATTGTGTGGCTGAATAAGGGGCGTTGGGTGTAACTTGCAGCCCGTGAAGCATCTGGTAGCACTTTTAACCCTTACAGGCAGGTACATATTTTTTATACGATCGGCATTTCGCAAACCGGAGAACCGTAATGTTTACTGGCGGGCTTTTATTGAGCAGTGTGAAGAGATTGGGCTGCGTTCGTTTTGGGTAGTATTGGGCATCTCTGCCTTTTTGGGTATGGTAACCGTTGTACAAACGGCTTACATGATTACTATTCCTGTTATTCCCAAGTTTGTAATAGGTATGGTAGCGCGCGATTCGGTAATACTGGAACTGGCGCCTACCGGTCTGGGCTGTGTGCTTTCTTCCATTGTAGGCTACCGCATTGCCGCGGAAATTGGTTATATGCGTTTGAGCGAGCAGATTGATGCACAGGAAATGATGGGCATTAATACCAAAGCATTTATTATTCTGCCACGCGTGTTTGCGGGCCTGTATATGATACCGTTGCTGATGATTTTATCTATAGTGGTAAGTTTGGTAGCAGGTGGTATTGCCGGCGTATCGCGTGGTATTTTAACGGAGCATCAATACCGCTTTGGATTGCTGAACGATTTTAAGCCATCGGGTGTAACCATGGCCTTTGTAAAAATATTTGTGTTTTCTTTTCTTATACCTACCATTTCCAGCTTTATGGGGTATTATGCAAAAGGCGATGAGCTGCAGGTAACCAAAGCGGCTACCCGGTCGGTTACGGTAAACTGCGTATTGATATTGCTGGCAGACTATATTATCACCTCTATCATGCTGGACTTTTAAGCTGCATTTTTCGCCGTAGTTTTGCGGCGTGAAACAAGACATCAGAATACTGGCCATTGAGTCAAGCTGCGACGAAACCAGTGCGTCCATTTGCGAAAACGGGAAAATTTTATCGAATTATATAGCCGGGCAGGCAGTGCACGAAAAGTACGGCGGGGTGGTGCCCGAGCTGGCCAGCCGTGCACATATGCAGAATATTATTCCGGTAGTACATGCTGCTTTAGAAACGGCAGGTACGGAATTACATGCTATAGACGCCATTGCTTTTACCCAGGCACCGGGCCTTATAGGCAGTTTGCTGGTAGGGGCGCAGTTTGCCAAATCGCTGGCGCTGGCGCTGGATAAACCCCTGATTGCCGTACACCATATGCAGGCGCATGTACTGGCTAATCTGATAGAAGACCCCAAGCCGGAATTTCCCTTTCTGTGCCTTACCGTAAGTGGTGGCCATACCCAGATAGTACTGGCACACAGCCCTTTGCACCTGGAAGTGCTGGGCGAAACCATTGATGATGCGGCGGGAGAGGCGTTTGACAAAACAGCCAAATTACTGGGGTTGCCTTACCCTGGCGGGCCACTGGTTGATAAATATGCCCAACAGGGCGATGCTAAAGCATTTACGTTTGCCGAGCCGCAGATACCCGACCTGAATTTCTCGTTCAGCGGTTTAAAAACCTCAGTGCTGTATTTTTTACAGGCGCAAACCAAAGCTAACCCGCAGTTTGTGCAGGAAAACCTGGTAAACCTGTGTGCCAGTGTACAGCATACCATTATAAACATTCTGATGAAAAAGGTAAAAAAGGCGGTGCAGCAAACAGGCATTCGCCGGGTGTGCATTGCCGGTGGGGTAAGTGCCAACAGCGGCCTGCGCAGTCGTTTGCAGCAGATGGGGCAGGAGCAGGGCTGGAAAACATTTATTCCTTCGTTTCAGTATTGTACCGATAATGCGGGTATGATTGCCATTACTGCCTACCACCAGTACCTGGGTGGAAAATTTACCACACTGGATGCGGGACCATCGGCCCGGTCGGAATGGTAGCTGTAGGGGCGCATAACTGATTTAAGGGGTTAGATTACAGTGGTTTATAAAATACAAGCCCTAATTTTGGCACTGCAATTGCATTTGGAAAACTAAAAAATAACTTTATGTCAAAGCATCCGAGGTACCTGGTTATTCTGTTAATGACAATGGTTACCGTGGCTTTTACTGCCTGCGGACCTACAAAAGGTATTACCAACAGCGAAAAAAGAGGCTATTCCGGTACGTGGACTTTAAATAACATCCATTTTGAAGGCATGCCTGCCGGTGCCAAATTTAAAGCCACCGTTTTTGATGATGTAACGTATTCCTGCCTGCAGGGCAGCCAGTGGAACCTTCCCGCAAGCGGCAAGGGCAGTTATGTAGTAAATTCCGGCGGGGCAGATTGTGTGCCTGGCGAGCGTTTTATTTTCTGGAGCACAGAAAAGGTGAACGATGTACAGTATTTTCAGTTTAAGCGTGTAGATGGCGGCATTAAGCCTAAAAATGTAACCACCGGTTACCGTATGGAAGTGAGTGGTTTAAACGAAACAGCAATGCAGCTGCGCGCACCTATTAACTTTGAAGGAACCAACGTGTATATTGTTTACGACTTTAGCAAACAGTAATACCGTTTTATTGTTTTTTGCCCATTGCGGGAATAGCGGGATACATGGTATTCTCCTGTTCCCGCAATGTTTTTATAGCTATTTATGTGCTACTTTTGCGGCCGGTTCGCAAAACAGCGGAATCTTAAATTAAGGAGCAATACGCATGATCAGTGTTAAAAATGTTACCCTGGCCTACGGTAAAAGGGTGTTGTTTGATGAAGTCAATATCAATTTCATGAAAGGCAACTGCTACGGTGTGATCGGAGCAAACGGAGCAGGTAAATCCACTTTCCTGAAAATTCTGAGTGGCGAAATAGAGCCCAACAAAGGATCGGTGGAGATTACCAAAGGTGAGCGTATGTCGTTCCTGAAACAGAACCAGTTTGAATTTGACGAACATACGGTATTGAATACCGTGCTGATGGGCCACAAGAAAATGTGGGAAGTGATGCACGAGAAAGATGCCATTTATATGAAGGAAGATTTTACCGAAGCTGATGGTATACGCGCAGGCGAGCTGGAAGCAGAATTTGGTGAAATGGGTGGTTATACTGCCGAAAGTGATGCCGGTACCATGCTGGGCCACCTGGGTATTACAGATGATATGCACTACAGCCTGATGAAGGATATTCCTTCTAACATGAAAGTGCGGGTGCTGTTAGCGCAGGCGCTGTTTGGTAACCCCGATATTCTGTTGTTGGATGAACCTACCAACGGCCTGGATATTGAAACCATCGGCTGGCTGGAAAACTTTCTGGCGGAATACGAGAACGTGGTACTGGTAGTAAGCCACGACCGTCACTTTCTGGACCAGGTGTGTACGCACGTGGCAGATGTGGACAGAAGTAAGATTAAGGTGTTTACCGGTAACTATAGCTTCTGGTACGAATCATCTCAGTTAGCGGCACGCCAGGCGAACGATAAGAATAAGAAAACCGAAGAGAAGCGCCAGGCCCTGATGGACTTCATTGCCCGATTTAGTGCTAACGCCTCTAAGAGCAAGCAGGCTACTTCGCGTAAGAAAGCTTTGGAAAAACTGACCATTGAAGAAATTGAACCTTCTAACCGCCGCTACCCTGGTATCATCTTCCAGCCACAGCGTGAAGTAGGTAACCAGATTCTGAACGTGGAAAACCTGAGCAAAAGCATTGATGGCAACAAGCTGTTTGATAAATTAAACTTCAGCGTAAACAAGGGCGATAAAATTGCCTTCCTGAGCCGCAACCCGCTGGCAGTAACTACTTTCTTTGAAATTATTAATGGAAACGCCGAAGCAGATGGCGGTAAGTTTGAATGGGGTACTACCATTACCAAAGCTTACCTGCCTATTGAAAACGGTGAGTTTTTTAAAGAGGGGCTGAACCTGATGGATTGGCTGCGCCAGTTTGTGCCACCGCACGTTACGGATGCAGATGAACCATTCCTGAGAGGCTTTTTGGGTAAGATGCTGTTTAGCGGCGATGATATTGCCAAGAAAACGAATGTATTAAGCGGTGGTGAAAAAGTGCGTTGTATGGTTAGCCGTATGATGTTACAGAACCCCAACCTGGTAGTGCTTGACCAGCCAACCAACCACCTGGACCTGGAAAGTATCCAGAGCTTTAACGAAGGTTGTAACACCTTCCCGGGTGTGGTACTGCTTACCTCGCATGACCATACTTTTATGCAAACCGTGGCCAACCGTATTATTGAGTTAACGCCTAAAGGTATTATTGACCGCCTGATGACGTTTGACGAATACCTGGCCGATGCGCGCGTAAAAGAACTGAGACAGGAAATGTATAGCTAGTTATAACATTATACAGAATGATGTACGGTGCGGATTGTCAACCCCCGCACCGTACATTTGAAAAAACTATTTGCTTGAACCTACCGGAAGTTGCTATTGTTATACTGAATTATAACGGAAGAAATTATCTGGAAAGATTTCTTCCCTCGGTTCTGGCTTCCACTTATCCCAACAAACGGGTAATTGTAGCGGACAATGCTTCGCTGGATGACTCGGTAGCCCTTTTAAAAGAACAATTCCCCACTGTAGAAATTATTCTCAACACCAGTAATTACGGCTTTGCCGGTGGCTATAACAAAGCGCTGGCACAGGTACAGAGCGATTACTATGTGCTGTTGAACTCTGATGTAGAAGTAGCGCCTGACTGGATTGAACCGGTGATAGCGCTGATGCAGCAGCAACCCACTATAGCTGTATGCCAGCCTAAGTTGCTGGATTACCACCGCAAAGATTTTTTTGAATATGCCGGTGCGGCCGGTGGCTGGCTGGATTTTTTAGGCTACCCCTTTGCCAGAGGCCGCATATTTGATATACTGGAGCAGGATACCCTGCAATACAACGAGCCTAAGCCTGTTTTCTGGGCATCGGGCGCTGCTATGTTTATTAAAACATCCGTTTACCACGAAGTGGGCGGGCTGGATGAATACTTTTTTGCACACCAGGAAGAAATTGATTTGTGCTGGCGGGTGCAACTGGCGGGGTATCAGTTGTATTGCTGCCCCGCTTCGGTAGTATACCATGTGGGCGGGGGTACTTTGCCTAAAGGGCACCGCAAAACCTACCTCAATTTTCGCAATAACCTGGTAATGCTGTTAAAGAACCTGCCTGCGGCAGAAAAGTGGTGGAAGTTTCCTTTTCGCCTGCTGCTCGATTGGGCTTTTGCTGCCAAATGTTTGCTATCGAAAGATGTGAACAGCGTAAAGGCCATTATGCAGGCGCATTGTGATGTATGGAAATGGATGTTTGCACAGAAGCCGCAGAAGCGGCTGGTTACCAAACCCATGAAACAACTGGCTGGCGTAAGTTATCGTTCCGTTGTATGGTCGTATTTTATAAAAGGCCGCAAACAATTTACAGAAATTGTTCATTAACAGGCTGGTTATATACCTCTACATCCTTATTTTTGCCACGCAATATTCAGACTATGTCACACGAGATAGAAGATAACTACAAAGAGAAAGATTTCAGGTACAACAGAGTAAGCTCATCACGTTTTGTGTTTTATGTGTCTTTTTTCTGCATCCTGGCATTTGTTTTAGGTGGATGTTTCCGTTTGTACAAGCAACGTTACAAGGGCAAGCCTGATGTTGAAATTCAGAGCAGCACCAAGTATACCCCAGAGTATAAATAAAATAGTTATCAGCCGGCAAACGGTTATTCATTTGCCGGTTGATCATCAGTTCTTATAGTGTAAATGCGGAAGTAGCTCATTTGGTAGAGCACGACCTTGCCAAGGTCGGGGTGGCCAGTTCGAGCCTGGTCTTCCGCTCAGAGAAGGAATCCCGCTTTGTGGCGGGATTTTTTTCCGGGATGCCCTTGTGGTGGAATTGGTAGACACGCAGGACTTAAAATCCTGTTCGCAGCAATGCGAGTAACGGTTCAACTCCGTTCGGGGGCACAGATTATCAGTAAATTATGTAAGCCGCGCATTGCGCGGCTTTTGCATTTCAGGGCTTCTTTCAAACATCTTTCAAACAACACCCTGTTAATGTATACTCCTTCCGGTAAAAACTATATCCGACCTTTGGCCGGATATACTGATATAGTAACAAAATATAGAGGCTGATCGGGTAATTGTATCAGACGTAATTGTATTGCTTACAGTTTTGAAAATTTTTCCAGTTCTGAGTTGAATTTTTCCATCTCTTCCAGAAACAATGCATGTCCGCTGTTTTCGAATTTAACAATGTAAGCATTTTTGATACCCTTTTGCAGCTGCTCTGCAAAGGCAAATTCACACAGCTTATCTTTTGTACCATGAAATATGGCTACCGGTACGTTTATTTTACCCAGCACCGGGCGTAAATCCAGGTTGCGCAATGCGGCAATAGCCTGGGTAGTAGCATAAGGTGAGGCATCTGAACTGATACTTTCCAGCCACTTGGCCAGTGGTTCAGGGATGCTGTTTTCAGTGGCTCCGAATCCTTTTCCAAAGCCGGCTATTAATTGTTGCCTGTTGGTTTCGGTTGTCTTAATCAAACCAGCTGCTCCTTCCTCCGAAATGCCATATGGATATCCGTCGCGCTGTTTCCAGGATGGTGCAGCGGCGCCAAATAAGGCCAGTTTACCTATATGTGCACCGTTATACTTAGCCATGTAGTGAATAACTACAGCCCCACCCATCGAAAACCCGCCGAGTACCGCATTTTCTATTTTCAACTTATCAAGAACCACCTTTATATCGTCAGAAAAAACATCAAAGTCGTACCTGCCGTAAGGTCTGTCGGATTTTCCAAAGCCTCTTAATGAAATACCGATAACCCTGAATCCTTTATTCACCAGATATTGATACTGATACTCGTACATGGCGTCGTTTAAAGGCCAGCCGTGTATAAGAACAATGGGTCTGCCTTCGCCAAGATCTGTTACATGAAGTTTTACATTGGGCTCTACTTCTATATATTCTGCCCTGCCGGCTGAAGCGGGCACTCTTTGAGTTTGCGCAAAAAGAGAATGGTTAAAAATGAAAGCCGTTAAGAGGCTGATGGTTAAGATTGCTGTTTTCATGACTGTTGTGTTTGTTTATCAATTAACAGTACAAAGATCAGCAGAAGGCAAGCGGTAGAGAATGGACAAAAGGACAGTTGTCTTGCAGATTTTTCCTTTCGGCGATTTTTAAATCTGTCTGTTTGGGATTATGGCGTAAAACTACCCGCTTCTATATTGCTTTGCGCAAGGTATTTTGCTTTAAAACCGGAAGGCGACTCACCTGTTTTTATTAAAAACAGGCGGCTGAAGTAAGCCGGGTCTTCATACCCCAATTCATAGGCAATCTCTTTGCCTGTCATGGCAGTATGTACCAGCAGCCTCTTCGCTTCCAGGATGATTCGGTTTTTAATTACTTCGTTAGGCTGGGGTAGCCCCAGCTGTTTAAATTTCCGGGTAATTGTTTTTGGAGGTATCAGCAATAGATCTGCATAATCAGCCACTGTATGTTTTTCCTTATAATGCGCTTCTACCAGCTGTGTAAACTTTCTGAAAAATTCAGCATCGTTGTTTTGGTGAGCCAGCACGCCATCCAGTTGCTGTTGCTTCCACAATCTTGTGGCTTTAATAAGCAATTGCTTTAAATAGGTGCGAAGCATTTCTTCGTGCGAAGCCTCTTTATCACTGAATTCATCTTCCATCCGGGCAAAAAGATAGTTGATAAAGGCCGCATCCTGTTCGGGCACGGTTGTCATAGGTAAGTTATGGATATTGTTAAATAACAGTCCGTCACAGGCCACTTCTTCATCATGTATCTGTATGCAATAGAAATCACGATTGTAAAACATAAAATAGCCCACTTCATCACATACGCCTTCCATACTGAGTACCTGATTGGGGCTAATAAAAAAAAGAGCAGGTTTTTCAGTTGTATAGATATCAAAATCTACCTTAATAGTATACCCCTTTGGCAGGTATAATACCTTGATGTAAGCTTTATAGGCATCAGAATTTACCACAGCAAGGCAGTCGCTGTTTACATGAATTAACCCTATTGTTTTAAGGCTAACGTCAAAAATGTGTTGTTTCATTGTGCTACGCTTTCATCAAAACGGCAGAAAAGTTTCTACCTGCTTGCAAAGGTAGCCCACGGAAAGCTACGTTCTTAGGGAGACTGAAAGCAAAGTAACTGTCATTTTCGGGATCTCTTTGGCTCGTTTGTGTTCATACTGCTATATTTGCCCCCGTGTTTGAAACGGAAACTACTTTTAAACACGGGGCAAATATCACTTGTTGAGCGCTCTTTAAGTTAGCAAAATTCTATGGCAGCCTTTTTCATTGCAGGGCCACAGCAATAAAATAGCTTTCTCAGATCCGTCACCCGGGGTAAATCAGAAACAGACCCGGCAATGGCACACTTAAACCATTTTTTCTATGAGACTTTTTTCACTTCTGATTTTGTTTTCGGTATGGCACCAGGCATCGTTTGGCCAGGTACGCACAGTTACTGAATTAAAAGACAACTGGAAATTCAGCAAAGGCAAAAATGATAACGCTTTTGCCACCGGCTTTGATGACAAAAGCTGGCAAACTGTACAGGTGCCGCACGACTGGGCTATTTATGGTCCGTTTGATAAAGAGGTAGACAAGCAGGTGGTTGCCATTACGCAGAACAACGAAAAAGTGGCCACTGAAAAAACGGGCAGAACCGGATCGTTGCCTTTTATTGGCGAAGGCTGGTATCGCAATAGCTTTACCCTGCCCAACTACAAAAAAGGCAGAAAAGTAATTCTGTTGTTTGAAGGCGCTATGAGCCAGCCGAAGGTGTTTTTAAATGGCCAGCCGGTAGGTTCCTGGAATTATGGATACAATTACTTTTATTTTGATATTTCTGATCGCATCAATGCCACCGGACAAAATTTACTGGCTGTTCATCTTAGCAATCAGGGCCTTTCTTCCCGTTGGTACCCAGGTGCCGGTTTATACCGTAAAGTGAGCATTATTGAAAAAGATGCAGAAAGTATAGAGCAGTGGGGCGTATCTGTTACAACCCCGGTGGCAACAGCTGCCCGTGGTAAAGTAAATATTAAAACTACAGTGGCGGGGCAGGATGCCTGGCTGGTTACAGAAATACGCGACCCGCAGGGCCGCTTTGTTGCCAGCGATACTGCACGCAAGCCATTTGGTAAAGAGTTTGATCAGAATTTAGCCGTGAATCAGCCATTGTTATGGAGTCCTGAAACACCATCGCTGTATACCGCTGTTTCCAGACTGTACAGCGGCAATGAGTTAAAGGATGAAGTAGTTACCCGTTTTGGTATACGCGAAATCAGTTACAAAGCGGGCGTAGGCTTTAGCTTAAACGGACAGGTAAGAAAGATAAAGGGTGTATGCCTGCACCACGATCTGGGCCCGTTAGGTGCTGCTATGAACAAATCTGCTTTACGCAGACAATTGCAGATTTTGAAAGATATGGGTTGTGACGCTATCCGCAGCTCGCACAACATGCCTTCGCTGGAGCAGCTGGAACTGGCTGATGAAATGGGCTTTATGTTTCTGGCAGAAAGCTTTGATGAGTGGGCTAAACCCAAAGTAGATAGCGGGTATGCCCGTTTCTTTAATACCGATGCAGAAAAAGATATTATTAATCTGGTAAAGGCTACTAAAAACCACCCCTGTATTATTATGTGGAGCAGTGGTAATGAGGTGCCTGACCAGTGGGGTAGTGAAGGGGTAAAACGTGCTAAATGGCTGAATGAGATTTTCCACCGCGAAGACCCTACCCGGCCTGTAACGGTAGGTATGGACCAGGTGAAGGCTACTATGCAATCTGGCTTTGGCGCCTTGCTGGATATACCAGGTTTAAACTACCGTACACACTTGTATGAAGAGGCTTACAAAACCTTCCCCCAGGGTATGCTGTTAGGTTCTGAAACTGCTTCTACCGTTAGCTCACGCGGTGTTTACAAATTTCCGGTAGTGAAAGGGGTTGAAAAACAATATGACGATTATCAGTGCTCTTCTTACGATATGGAATATTGCAGCTGGAGTAACCTGCCCGAAGAAGATTTTATGTTACAGGATGATAAGCCATGGGTGATTGGTGAGTTTGTGTGGACAGGTTTTGACTATTTAGGCGAGCCTACCCCTTACGATGACAAATGGCCTTCCAGAAGTTCTTACTTTGGCATCAATGACCTGGCAGGGCTTCCGAAAGACCGCTATTACCTGTACCGCAGCCGCTGGAATACACAGTCGCCTACCTTACACATATTACCTCATTGGAACTGGGCAGGCCGTGAAGGGCAGGTTACCCCTGTGTTTGCATATACCAACTACGATAAAGCAGAGTTGTTTGTAAACGGTAAAAGCATGGGCATTCAAACCAAAAACAATTCCACCCCGCAAAACAGGTATCGCCTTATGTGGATGGATGTGAAGTATGAGCCCGGTACCATTAAAGTGGTAGCTTACGACAAGAATGACAAGCCTGTGGCTGAGCAATCCGTATCTACCGCAGGTAAGCCTTATAAGATAGTGGTAGCGCCGGACAGAAGCACCATTAAAGCGGATGGTGAAGATATTTCATTTGTTACCGTATCTGTTGTGGATAAGAATGGCAATGTATGCCCAACGGCAGCCGATGAGCTTTCTTTTGCTGTAAAAGGTAATGGTACTTACCGGGCAGCCTGTAATGGTGATGCTACCTCTTTAGAGCAGTTTCATCTGCCGCATATGAAAGCCTTCAGCGGTAAGCTGGTAGTACTGGTTCAGGCAAACAAAACAGCCGGGCCAATTGAATTAACCGTTAGTGGTAAAGCGCTGAAAGCGGGAAAAGTAACTATTAACAGTACAGATAAATAGATAGTAAAAAGGCCGCCAGCTGGCGGCCTTTTTACTATCTATTCTACATTCAGATTCAATACCAATTGCCAGTCGGGCATCTGCTCTTTTAAAAACTGCGCTACTTCCATTTGCTCCTGCTCACTGCCAACACTGCCCGATACTGCCAGTGTGTTTGGCATAGTAGCAGCTACCCCCAGATTATTAATCTGAAAATATGCCTGCAACTGCCCGCTCACCTGTGTAGCTATTTCAAATGCCTGACGGGATAGTCTTATCTTTTCCTGTAATTCATTGTTCATAAAACATAATAATGCGATAGGAACGGCAAGTATTGCACCAGAATCTGATGCTGATGTATGCCCTGCCGACTGGGAAGACCGCAGAAAAAAATGAAATAAAATTTTGGCTTTCAATAATTACTTCTATATTTGCAACCCGATTCGCAATAAGCCACTGATACAAAAGTGCTTAAAACGAAGAAGGAAGTAAGTTCTTACAGGAAATGCGGAAGTAGCTCATTTGGTAGAGCACGACCTTGCCAAGGTCGGGGTGGCCAGTTCGAGCCTGGTCTTCCGCTCTCAGGAATCAATCCCGCTTACTGCGGGATTTTTTTTCCGGATGCCCTTGTGGTGGAATTGGTAGACACGCAGGACTTAAAATCCTGTTCGCAGCAATGCGAGTAACGGTTCAACTCCGTTCGGGGGCACACAACAAAAAAAGGCTGCACATTGTGCGGCCTTTTTTTGTTTTATGCATATACTTTATGTAATTACTTCTTAGCCGCTACATACGCATCATCATTTACTCCAAACGTGGTATGGCTGTCCGGATAGAAATAAAACAGACTCCGCTTTACTTGTCCGTTATTAAACTTCAACTCCAAACCAAATTCATTCAAAGTATATCTACCTGCCTTATTTTGAGAAGAATAGGCTGATACAGCAGTGCCCGCAGCGGAATTGCTTCCACCTCCCGTTCTTTCGTACGTAAACTGCCCCTGCTGGTTAAAACTGAGGTTGGCAGAAGAAAAAGTCATGGCTGAGCCACCTAATGCGGTATTGCCGCCACCGGAAATGGTGGTAAAGGAGCCGGTAATTTTCTCGCCTGGTTTGGCGGGAATGGTCCAGAACCAATGTTGCTCCCACCGGTCTGTTTCCATGCCGTTTTTTTCTGGCAGGGTTACTACCAGGGTTTTGCCCTCCAGCTTCCAGGTGCCCCAGCGGGTGGGTTGCGTTTGGCGGGAGGCGGCCACATCCAGATCGTAGGGTGAGCAGTCGGGGTATTTAAAAACGCTGCCATCTTTCAGCATCAGATAAGGGCGGTATTCTGTAATCATCATGCCGCCTACGCCGGTGCCATACTCCAGGTGAATAGCAACTCCTTTAATATCAGCTGGTTTTAGCCCTGCGCCGGGGGCTGTTACCGGCGTGCCGGCTTTTTTGTTTCGGGTGGCAGATTTACCTGTAGTGCTGCGGGATGATGTGTTGGGGGAGGTGGCAGCGTTGCCGGTAGTGCCGGATGAAGCAATGCCTGCCTGTTTAGACCATTTCATAAAATGCCCCACGGCAGGTTTAAGGTAAGTATTGCTATAGGTGGAAGGTAACATAATACGGGCGTAGCGGATAGTTTTATCCGTTTGCTGAAAGGCTATGAAGCTGATTGTCCACTTACGGCCCCTGGCATCGGTAACATTGGTAGCAAATGTTTGATACTGTTGCGCTGGTCTGCTGGTCACCTGGGTAATACCGGGTGTATAGCCTGCCGCTTTTATCTCAGCCAGTACCCGGTTATCCAGCCAGTTGGCAATGCTGCTGTCGCCGGCCTGTACCGGAGGCATAATTTCATAAGTAACTCCGGTTTTCAATAATGTTTTAGGCGTAAACAGGTAATACAATTGTTGCTGCTGCATATTCCATCCATTCAATGGCGGTACAGTGGACTGGCTGGTAGCGGTAAAAGCCAGCAGGCAGTAAAAAGTGGTAGCAATAATGGTGGTATACGGCTTCATAGGGTGTTTTTGTTGTAAAAGAAACAATTATCACACCAGGTGGCAACCTTCAGCCACAGGGGGAAAGCGCAAATTGTGAATTTGGCCCTCACCTTTCCTGATTTTACCCCCTGTACAAAAACTTAAAGCGCTGTTAAATTTGTGGCAGAGCAGACAGGAAATCTGCTGTAATGATTGCTTAATTACCTACTAACTGCGTTGCCGTATGAATTGTGTATTGCCATTATCTCCCTGTGTACAATTGACACTTTCGGGTACAGGTGTTATTTACAACCTGCACTGTTATAATCAGAAGGCTTCACATGATTACCCTGCCGCTTCCATTCAATTTTAATTAAACCATAGCATGCGTATGAAAAAAAGACAGCTTATCAAAGGCTGGCCTTTGACAATGATGGCGTTTTTGCTGTTGTTGCTACTGGCCAACAAGGCCGTCTCGCAAGACAACCTGATTACCGTTAGAGGTAAAGTCAGTTCAGACACTTCCGTTTTGGAAGGAGTGAGCGTAACCCTTAAAGCAGACCCTAAAAAAGGTTCCCGTTCCGATCAGAACGGCTTTTATTCTCTGAGAGTACCCGCCAACGGTATACTGGTGTTTACCAGCGTGGGGTACGAATTACAGGAGGTACCTATTAATGGCCAGAGTACCGTAAACATAACCCTGAAGGCCATGAATAACACATTGAATGACATTACTATTACCGGTTTTGGCGGTACCCAACGCAAGGCCAGTATGGTAAGCTCTATTACTACTGTGGATGTGAAAGAGTTAAAAGGCCCCACGGGTAACCTTACCAACATGATGGCAGGGCGTATACCAGGTATGATTTCTTTTCAGCAAAGTGGCGAGCCGGGTTTGGGAACCAATAACTCCACCTTTTACATCCGTGGCCTTTCCACCTTTGGTACCGGTAAACAAGACCCGCTGATTCTGATTGACGGTGTGGAGTCTTCTCCCACAGATATGGCGCGGATACAGCCGGATGATATTGCAGATTTCTCGGTGTTAAAAGATGCTGCAGCTGCATCTATATACGGTGCCAGAGGTGCCAACGGCGTAGTATTAATTAATACCCGCAGTGGTAAGGATGGTGCTGCTAAATTCAGCCTGCGTGTAGAAAACCGTGTTTCTAAAAACACACGTAATATAGAACTGACTGATAACATTACTTTTATGCGTGTGGCCAATGAAGCGGCAACCACACGTTCCCCCAACGCTATTCAACCCTATTCCCAAAACAAAATTGATCATACCATTAAAGGGGATGATCCCAACCTGTACCCTAACAATAACTGGGTTGACCGGCTGATTAAAAAACAGACCTCAAACCAGAGTTATAATCTGAACGTGAGTGGCGGCTCGCCCAAAGCGCGTTATTATGTGGCAGGTACGTACAACCAGGACAACGGTATTTTAAAAACTGATCCGGTAAACCAGTTCAGCAACAATATACGGCTGGCCAACTACTCGCTGCGTACCAATATTAATATTAATGTTACCAGCAATACCGAACTGATTATAAGAATGTACGGCCAGTTTGATGATTACCGCGGGCCTGTAGCCGGTGGTGCGGGAACGTTTAACAATGCACTGTGGAGTAACCCGGTAATGTTTCCGGCGGTATATCCTAAGTCTAAACTGCCTTATATAGAACATCCGTTGTTTGGTTCTGCACCTACCTTTTCCAATGGAGGTTTAAGCAGTACGCTGTATGTAAACCCTTATGCAGAAATGGTGAAAGGGTATAGAGTGTATAAAACCTCTAACCTGCAGCCGCAGCTGGAGCTGAAGCAGAATCTGAACTTTATTACGCCTGGTTTAAGTATGCGTGCAATGGGTTACCTGAGAAGGTATTCTTATTTTCAGGTATCCAGGTTTTACAATCCATTCTATTACAGAGCTGTATATAATGCTGCTACGCAGGACTATAACCTGAATGTGCTGAATGATGGTTCTGCTACTTCTATTGGTACCGTGGGTACAGAATACCTGGGATATGATGAAGGAGATAATGATGATAAGGTGGTAGACTCACGCTTATGGCTGGAGGGATCTGTTAACTATAATCACTCATTTGGGGCAATGCATCGCGTAAGTGGTATGCTTATCTCTTACATCTCTGATTATCAAACCGGTAATGCAGGCTCGGTAACCGCTTCGCTGCCACGCAGAAACCAGGGCGTTTCAGGCCGCTTTACCTATGCATACGATAACCGTTATCTGGCTGAATTTAATTTTGGTTATAACGGCTCTGAGCGTTTTGCAGGTCATAAAAGATATGGCTTCTTTCCTTCTGCAGGCTTAGGTTACCGCATATCTGAAGAAGCATTTTTCAGACCGTTAACCAAATGGTTCACCGATCTGAAGCTGCGGGCTACCTACGGTGTAGTGGGTAATGACCAGATAGGCAACGTGAACGATCGCTTCTTTTACCTGTCGGATGTAAATATGAATGATGGCCGTTTCAGGGCCGATTTCGGACGCAATGAGGGAGCGGGTAACTACTGGCGTAACGGGGTATCTATTAACCGCTATGCCAACCCCAATATTACCTGGGAATTATCCAGACAGTTGAACCTGGGGTTAGATATAAAACTGTTTAATGATGTGGAAATTACGGTAGATGCTTACCGCCAGGTACGCTCGCAGATATTGCAGCCTAAGAGTTATACAGAATCGGCTTACGGACTTACCGTTACCCCTTCTTCCAACTACGGTAAAGCAGAAAGCAAGGGTGTTGATATTGCTTTGAAATATCAGAAATCCTGGACAAAGGATTTCTGGAGTAATATACGCGGCACGTTTACCTATGCTACCAGCAAGCGTTTGGTTACGGATGAAATCAGTTATCCCACACGTCTTTCTTACTTATCCAGCAAAGGCCACTCTATCAGCCAGAACTGGGGCTATATAGCTGAGCGTTTGTTTGTAGATAAAAAAGAGGTAGAAAACTCGCCTGTACAATTTGGCGACCGTGGATTACTGGCAGGCGATATTAAGTACCGCGATGTAAGTGGCGATGGCCAGATAAACGAAGATGACATGGTGCCTATTGGCTTGCCGCAACAGCCGGAAATTATTTACGGTTTTGGTGCCTCTATGGGATATAAAAGATTTGATTTTAGTTTTTATTTCCAGGGGTCTGCACGCAGTAGTTTCTTTATCAACCCGGAGAACGTGCAGCCCTTTTTTCAAAACGGTGGCTATGAAAACGGTTTGCTCACTGCTGTTAATAACAGCTACTACAGCCAGACCAACCCTGATTTGTATGCCTTCTGGCCACGTTTAAGCACCTGGCGTGTGGAGTCTAACAACAAACGTTCTACCTGGTGGATGCGTGATGGAAGCTTTCTGCGTCTGAAGAGTATTGATATGGGGTACACGCTTCCTGATTTCAGAAAACTGGGCCTGAAGTCGCCGCGTATCTATTTCACAGCCAACAACGTAGCCCTGTTCAGCAAGTTTAAGTTGTGGGATGTGGAAATGGGCGGAAATGGCCTGGGATACCCAATTCAGGCGGTATACAGCCTTGGTGCCCAGCTTAATTTTTAATTGCGATTGCGAACTGTAAAATAATTGATTATGCATTTTTATAAAAAGCGAAGCGGATGGTATCTGTTGCCCGCACTGCTGTGTATGCTGGCTGGTATCAGTTCCTGCAAAAAATACCTGAACGTGGTGCCGGATAACGTAGCCACCCTGGATAATGCCTTTAAGCTGCGGGTAGAGGCAGAGAAGTTTTTATTTACCTGTTACTCGTATATGCCTAAAAATGGCGATGGCTGGTATAACCCGGCAATGGCAGGGGCAGATGAAATATGGTATCCACAAACAGACCAGACTACCTGGCATGCGGCCTTCCGTATTGCGCAGGGGCAGCAGAATGTTTCTACGCCATTGTTTGATGAGTGGGCAGGTTTGCGTAAGGGAGGAAACGGTAACACCAGGTTCGACTACCAGAAAATGTGGGCAGGCATAAGAGACTGTAACACGTTTATTGAAAACATGTCTGACCTTACCAAAGTGCCGGATATTTCCAGTTCAGAAAGAGAGCGCTGGATTTCAGAAGTACAGTTTCTGAAGGCATATTATCATTTTCATATGCTGCGGATGTATGGTCCCATTCCTCTGATTGACCAGAATATACCCATTGATGCTCCGCTGGAAAACACTACTGTAAAGCGTATGCCTGTAGACTCCTGTGTAAATTACATTGCTGCGTTGCTGGATAAGTCAATAACAAATCTGCCCGATCGTATAGTGAACCAGAACACCGAAATGGGGCGTGCTACCAAAAGCATAGTGCTGGCATTAAAGGCACGTTTGCTGGTAATGGCGGCAAGCCCGTTGTTTAACGGAAACCCTGACTATGCCGGTTTCAGAGACAGAGATGGTGTGGCCTTATTTAACGCCACTTATGTGCCAGCCAAATGGGAGCGTGCACGGGATGCCGCATGGGCGGCTATTCAGTCAGCAGAGTCCAACGGCGCTGTGTTATATACTTACCAGAACGATGTATATAAGCTGAGTGCGGAAACCAAAACACAGTTAAACATACGCAATGCGGTTACGCAGCGTTGGAATACAGAGCACATATGGGGTAATTCGCAGATGTACTTTCCTAACGAATCGCTTTGTATGCCACCTATGGAAAGAGGTTCTAATACCGACAGATGGGCATTGAGTGGTTTGTGGGCGCCGCCTATTAAAATAGCCAAGCTGTTTTATACCAAAAACGGCGTGCCTATTGAAGAAGACAAAACGTTAAGCTTTACCAACTACGAGCAGCTGCGCACCGCTACGCCGGCAGAAGCTTACCAGATAGAGCCGGGTTTTGTTACTGCCCGCCTGAACTTTGACCGCGAGCCGCGTTTTTATGCCGACCTGGGTTTTGATGGTGGTATCTGGTATATGAGAGATGGCAATAGCACCGGTAGTGATATCAATACCTTTTATGTAAAGGCCAAGAATGGGGAAAAAGCTGGCTTTGGGCATTTTACCAACTGGAGCGAGACGGGTTATTTTGTGAAGAAGCTGGTAAGCTGGGAATCTACCACTGCCGGCAATGCAGCCCCCGTATGGCGCAGCTACCCATGGCCTGAAATGCGGTTGGCTGATCTGTATCTGTTGTATGCAGAAGCTTTGAATGAAGCACAGCCAGCATCGGCACAAGCCATTGTATACATTGATAAAGTACGGCAGCGCGCAGGGTTGAAAGGGGTAGCAGAATCGTGGAGTACCTATTCTTCCAATCCGGCCAAATACACTTCGCAGGATGGGTTAAGAAGAATTATTCACCGGGAAAGAGCCATTGAGCTGGCGTTTGAAGGGCAGCGCTTCTGGGATTTACGTCGCTGGAAAGAGGCGGCAGAAGAGTTGAACAAGGATATTACCGGATGGACGATTACGGGCAAAGTAGCTGAAACGTACTATAAAGAAAGAACCGTATTCAGCCAGCAGTTTAATACCCCCAGAGATTATTTCTGGCCTATCGGAAACTTTGATACCCGCCGCAATCCCAAACTGGTAGAAAACCCCGGATGGTAATTGTATAAACTAAAAAAATAAGTATGCGAATTATATATTCTTATATGCTGGTAACGGTTGCTTTAGCAGCCACTTTTGCCGGCTGCCGTAAAGAGGCAGACAGGCACTCGCCACAGGTAGGCAGCGGAACGGTGCCGCAAAAGGTAAGCAATGTGCAGGTGGTAAACAAGCCTGGGGGCGCTGCCATATCTTATACCATTCCTAAAGATACTGTGTTGCTTTACGTAAAAGCCGTGTATAAACTGGGTAATGGCAAACAGGCGGAAACCAAGGCCTCTTATTTTTCCAACTCATTGCTGATTGAAGGGATAGCTGATACGCTGGAGCATGAGATAACCCTTTACTCTGTAAGCAGGAGTGAAGTACAGTCTGAGCCCACGGTGGTAAAAATAAAGCCGTTAGAGCCGCCAATACTGCGTGTGTTTAAAAGCCTGCAGGTTACCACTGCTTTTGGTGGGTTTAACCTGACTGCTTCTAACGCTACCCGCGATGACATTGTAATAAATGTACTGGGCAAAAACGTGTATGGTGAGTATGAAGTTGATATTAACAAAAGCGTATACACCAATGCAGATACTGTAATTGCCAAAATACGTGGCCTGGATACTACGGAGTACCGGTATGGTTTTACCGTATCAGACAAGTGGGGTAACATTACGGATACTTTGTTTAAAACCTTCCGCCCGCTGTATGAAACAGAATTCAGTAAAGCCAACTTTTCGGCATTTGTGCTGCCGGGTGATGCGCCGCAGGTAACCAATGGTGCCGCTTTACCTTATGCATGGGATAACAAGCTGGGCTGGCCTAATACCAGTTTTACGCACCAGGTAAACGGAGGTGACAAGCCACATATGATAACTTTTAACCTGGGTGCTACCGGTAAAATAAGCCGTATATGGATACGTCCTTTTCCGGAAGGCAACCGTTACTATTACCTTACTACTATGAAGCGTTTTGAGATATATGGCTCTGCATCTCCTTCGCTGAGTGGTGAGCTGGATAACAGCTGGCACCTGCTGGGTAGTTACGAGGTAATTAAGCCATCCGGAACGCCTTATGGTACTGATAGCAATACAGACCAGGCCACTGCGGCAGCTGGTTTTAACTGGGAGGTAGATTTGAATGCACCTAAGGTGCGATATATACGTATACGCTGCCTGGAAAACTTTGCAGGCGGTACGGCGCAGAGTATTAACGAATTATCGGTTTACGGCGATCCGCGTTAGAAGCCCGATTGTTGACCATTAATGAATAGTTATGAATAAAAATATTATTTACATCTGTTTGCTGACAGGCCTGCTAGCGGCCTGTTCAAAAAGCGATGATTATAAAGAAAAGTTTATTAGCAACGGGGGAGAAATCATCTATGTGGGAAAAGTAGATTCTCTACGTATTAAATCCGGTAACAGGCGTGTGCTGGTAAATGCGCTGATATCTCCCGATCCTAAAGTAACGTTTTGCCGTATTTACTGGGATAACAAGGCTGACTCGGTATCTGTTCCTATTGCGCATTCCGGAAAGGGAGATACGCTTAACCGTATTCTCACCGGATTACAGGAAGGGAGGCATACGTTTGAAGTAGTAACCTTTGATGCTTCAGGCAACCGCTCAGTAACAGTAACTGCCTCTGGTGCGGTGTATGGCGAAAGATATGAGGCCAGCCTTTCAAACCGTCCGGTACTGAGTGGTGAATTACTGCCCTCTGGCAATACCAGCATTGTATGGGGTGAGTTTGATTTGTCATCCGGTGCAAGGGCCAGTGTAGTATCGTACACTAAAACAGATGGCAGCACTGCTACGGTAACAAGCCCGGTAGAACAAATGACTACTACTTTGCCATCTTATAAATCGGGAAGTAAATACAACTACCGCACGGTGTATTTGCCGGATAGTGCCTCTATAGACACTTTTTACACTGCCTGGCAAAGTATGGGTGTAAAATTTGAAATAACCAGCCAGTATGTAAAAAATGCCGGCCCTGACTTTAAAAACTCAGCAGGTGGTAACGACCGTTGGCGTACACCGGCAGATTGGGTTACCAACGCAGATGTGCGTAATGCCAACGGAATAGGTGGCCTGGATGCCGGCTCGTGGCTGCCTTCTGTAGCGTTAAGCATGGAAGCAGGATGGGGGCTGCCAGCCGTAAATAATGGTAAGATTTACCAGACGCTTACCTTGCCGGCTGGTAAGTATTCACTGGAAGTGTTAACGGGTGATTGCTCAGATGCAGGTGAGAAATACCTGGTAGTAGCAAAAGGAGCCGGGCTGGCAGATATTGCGCAGGTAGCTTCCGGTTCGCTGGTGTATAAGTCGCTGGTGAAGAATACTACCAATGCTGTTAGTTTTGAGCTGACAACTGCCGGAGAAATTACCATAGGTGCACAGGCTAAACTGCCTGATACCGGCACTTTTTTCAAAATATTCAACGTAAAACTCTATAGCATGCCCTAGCGGAATGCTGGTTGTTTGTGTAAACAAGGGCCGCAGCAATGCGGCCTTTTTTGTAGGCCCTGCTGTTACAGAAAAATAAATTCTAAAAAAGACGCGGAAAATTTGTTTGATTATCAAACGCATTCCTATATTTGCAACCCGATTCGCAGTAAGCCACTGATACAAAGGTGGTTAACAAAGAAAAGGAAACGAGATCTTACAGGAAATGCGGAAGTAGCTCATTTGGTAGAGCACGACCTTGCCAAGGTCGGGGTGGCCAGTTCGAGCCTGGTCTTCCGCTCATATAATCCCGCTTTAGGCGGGATTTTTTTTGCCCCTGCACCAAAGGCTTACTGGCCGGGCCTGGTATTTTCTGTGCCGGAACAGTAACTTCCCATGGCAAGGTAATTGATGCACGTTTTACCATAAACGTACTACCTATGATACGCAGAGATGGCTTTTGCAGCAGCTTGTGGCAGGCGGAAATACAACCTTATATGCCGGTAAATATTGCTGATTCCGGCATTACTTACGATGTAATTATAGTGGGCGGCGGCATTACCGGTATTACTACCGGGTTGCTGTTACAGCAGCGGGGCAAAAAATGCCTGTTGCTGGAAGCGGCTAACCTGGGCTTTGGTACCACCGGAGGCACTACTGCCCATTTAAATACCCTGTTAGATGTGCCTTATACTACCATTAGTAAAAACTTTGGAAAAGAAGGCGCGCAGCAGGTGGCTATGTGTGTGCAGGAAGCAGTAGAATGGATAAAAAGCACCTGCAGCAGATATGCTATTGAATGCGGACTGAAGGATGCGGATGCATTTTTGTTTGCACAGCAGCCGGAGCAGGAAGAGGAACTGGAAGAGATACGTAAAGCAACCATTGAGGCAGGTGTTACTGCGGAATATACACCTCATATACCCGTACCCGTTGCTTTTACCAAAGCCTTGCAGGTAAAGGGGCAGGCGCAATTTAATCCGTTACCTTATATATATGGCCTTGCCAAAGCGTTTGAAGCAGCAGGCGGCTGCATTGTGCAGGATTGCCGGGTTACTGCTTCGCAGGTACTGGAAACGCATGTGGAGGTAACCACTGAAAACGGTATATTCCGTGGTGTAGATCTGGTGTATGCCACACATATACCGCCCGGTGTTAACCTGTTGCACCTGCGTTGTGTGCCTTACCGCAGTTATGCCATGGCGGTAACGCTGGAAGAGGAAGCCTATCCGGAAAACCTCGCTTACGATATGTACGATCCTTATCATTATTACCGCACACAGGAAGTAAACGGTCAGCGGTATCTGATAGCAGGTGGTGAAGACCATAAAACCGGCGAAGAGCCCAATACGCAACAATGCTTCCGCAAACTGGAAGCGCATGTGCGCAAATATTTTAAAGTAAAGGAGGTGGCCTATGAATGGTCGTCACAATACTTTGAACCGGCAGATGGTTTGCCTTACATAGGGCATTTGCCGGGTCAGGCAGACCATGTATATGTGGCCACCGGTTATGGTGGTAATGGAATGACGTATAGTACCGTAGCAGCTTTGCTGCTTACCCGCATGTTATTGCAGGAGAAGCCGGCAGGTGAAGTATTGTTTAACCCCAACAGAATTAAACCGGTAGCCGGTTTTACCAACTTCATCAGCCATAATGCAGATGTGGTAAAGCAGTTTATAGGTAAGCTGTTTTCTGGTACTACGCTGGAGCAACTGGCAGAACTGGCGCCGGGTGAGGCTAAAGTGGTGAAGTATGAAGATCATAAGGTGGCTTTGTATAAAAATGATGAAGGTGTTATACATGCAGTAAGCCCTTCCTGTACACATTTAAAATGTGATGTGGCGTGGAACACAGCAGAAAAGTCGTGGGATTGCCCGTGCCATGGAGCACGTTACGATTGTGACGGGAATGTATTAACCGGTCCTGCGGATGCTCCGCTGGAAGTAATTAACTTAGCGTGATTAAAAACGATTGCCATGGCCGAAGATATTGTTGCGCCCTATATACCTGCGCAGTATACCGGAGAAGAAACAGAAACCTCACATACGCTGGAAGCTCCGGATGAAGAAACGGCACTTGCCTGGTTTGATATTCTTGCCTTACGATTGAAAGATGTAAATAACTGGAACAAGTGGTGCGGTTTTTTATCATCGGGCTTTCAGCTTACCGATGATAAAGGAAACAAGCTGGCACTGGCTGCCGCTGAAGGGCAGTTTATACAGATTGATATACCCGGCCCCGGCCCCATAGCGGGTAATGGTTACGACTGGGTGCAGATTGAAAAGCTGGAACAGGTAAAGCTGAATGAAAGGCAGGAATTTGTGGTGTTACAGGCAAGGCCCGCAGCATCGCCTTTTAACAATATGAACGGAGTAGCTCATTTTCTGGATAAAGAAGCTACCAGTTCGTTTGTAGTAAAAAGAGATGGGCTTACATTAACTACTACCGTGTATGGCCGTAACGAGGTGCCTAATGTGCATGTGCACGAAACGGCTGATCGTATACGCAATGCTGTAGCAGGCTCAGCGGGTGCTATTGGCATATCCAAGCTACAGTGGAAGGCCCTGGTGAAAGGCTTGTTTGATTTTCTGGATAAAAAAACGTAACTTATGAATATGTCACTGGAAAAAGAACGGATACACGTAGATTATACGCGGGAAGATGTTCCCGCTTCAGTTAAAAACTTTCGACCCGATATATACCGGGATGGTAATACTTTTTATTGTGTGTTGGGCGCACCCCCGCACGATAATGTAATAGGTTCCGGCGCTACTATTGAAGAGGCCATGCTGCATTGGGATATTGAATACCACAAAAAAGCAGGCAAATAGCAGCGCCTTACACGCTGCTATAAAGCAACATGATTGTTCAGAAACGTAGTTAATGCGCTGATGAATACGGTATTGTGCTTTTCATCAGCCAAACGGTCGTGATAAATAAAAGCACCATTGCTGATATCAAATGAGTAGGGTACACCGGTGCTGTCTGGTATTTCCAAAGGCCGGGTTATTACATCGGCCGTGTTATCAGCAATGGTGTACGCTACCTCATACACAATATTCCCATAGGTAAAATGCTCTGGTATTTGCAGGTGTGTCATAAGCTTTATGCAGTGGCGGCGTGTTGCCGGTTAAATAATGTTTCCAGTGCCTGCCATACCAGATCGGCATGTGGCTCTCTGGTCCAGTCTATCACTTTATGAATATTCCGGTTTAACGGGCCCCATCTTTCGGGCTCGCCATCCATACTTATAATTACACTGGGCGTTTCCGTTGCAGAGGCAATATGCGATACGCCGGTACAATTGGCTATAAGCATATAGGCATCGCGTATTAACAGGCCAATAGCGCCCAGGCTGGTTTTGCCCGTAAGGTCAATGGCCGGGTGGCGCATACATTTCAATACTTCCCTTGTTATATCTCTTTCGTCTTTGGTTCCGGTTACAATAACCGTGTAACCTTTTTCAATACAGCTATCTGCAGCAAACGCAAAATAGTGGGGCGGCCACTGGCGCCAGGCACCACGGCTGCCGGGGTGTACAATTACATAACTGCGTTCCATAACAGGCAGATATAATTTTTTTACTTCTGCTTCGTCTTCCGGCAATACCGGAAACTCCATATGGCTGCCCTGTGCAGTAATGCCCAGGTGCTGCATCAGGTGCAGATGCCTTTTCAGCTCAGGCCCTTCGTTAGGATAATTAGCAAAAAGTGGTGAGTTTACATGGCTGTCTGCATTATGAAAACCTGCTACATGGCGGGCATACAGCTGGTGCATCAACGGATTAACCACGGTGCCATTACCCTGCATCTGTAGCAGCAAATCAAACTGTTCTTCTTTCATTCTGTTGGTAAAGCAGGCGAAACCTGTTTCATCAAAAGGTTGCTCCGGCAGGCCGGGGTAACCGGGAAAATGAATAAAGTCGTCAAAGTAATCGGGAAACCGTTGCAGCAGCGAGGCTGCCCAGGGCAGGCCAATCAGGGTAATGCGCGCATGTGGATAGGCCTGCCGCAACGCGCGCATGGCCGGTATGGTATTCAGCAGATCGCCCAGTTGCAGGGCTCTGAATACGGCAATTTTTCGGATTTGGTTTTGTGATAATATCATAGGAATAGTACTTTGTAACGAATAGCCCCGTAAAGCGTCCAGAATACGGATAAAAACGGGATGAGTGCGGAGGTATAAATCATTTCGCTTACATGCGACAGTGAACGTGATTTACCGGAAAGTCTTTTATAAGCAAAAGCGCCGGTTAACCAGGCCCAGCCCGCCAGCGCCAGCAGGGTGCTGGTATAAGCGCCATAGAAAGCGCTGATAAGCGTAAGCAGAAAGCACACAATAATGGCATAGTAGCGCCACTGCGGCCCCTGGGCAATACGGCGGCGATACATATCAGGAAACTTTTTATAGAGCAAGGCGTTATATACGCTTTTACGCTGCTCTTTAAGGCTTACACCCCAGTGTGCTGCGCGAACAGGATGTTCTACAATAGCGGTATCTATTTTATAAATAGGAATATTAGCATGCAGGAATTTAAATTCCAGATCGCTATCCTCCCGCCATGCTGCGGTAAAGGCTTCATCAAACCCACCTACATCTTCCAGCGCTGCACGCGTGCACGCGCAGTTGGCAGTAATAAAATCGGCAGTGGCCAGGTGTGCGGTGTTCTGTTCATAATCAGTAGGGTGTTTGCTCACAGGAACTATTACCTTACCTGAAAAAGCAATATATTTTTTATAGGTTGCCAGGCGTGCCTGGTGGTAAGCGGCTACAAAATCCCGGTGGGGTATGCAGTCGTCATCTGTAAAAACAATCAGATCGCCCTGTGCCATACGCCACCCTTTGTTGCGGGCGGCGGCCGGGCCTTTCTTTTCAGGCAATGCAGTTACATACATATAGGTATGGCCCAGTTGCTGAAAGCGGCGTACGGTGGCAAAACTTTCATCGTCCGGCCCATCAGTAACTACCAGTACTTCAAACTGATCCGGAGGAAAACTTTGTTGAGAAAGTGCCAGCAGGCACTTCTCCAGTAAATGCGGGCGTTGATACGTAGGTATAACAACAGAAATTTTAGCAGGCATACAACAGGTGTTTTTATAATTATACAGTAATGTCCAGTTCCAGTGCTTCCCGTTCGCGGCTGGCAATGGCAGCAGGTTGTACGGAAGGCTGTTTTTCTAACAGAAAAGATTGAATAACCAGCGCATCAAAAGGTGATGTCCAGAAACATTCAATCGCATCGCGTGGGCTGCATACCACGGGCTCGCCGCGGGTATTGAAGGAAGTGTTTACCAGTACCGGTACACCGGTAAGCTTTCTAAACTCATCCAGCAGATCGTAGTAAGCAGGATGCTGATGGCGGTTAATGGTTTGAATGCGGGCAGTTCTGTCTACGTGCGTTACAGCAGGTATTTCCTTTGCCTTTTCTTCAAACACTTTGTATACAAACAACATAAAGGGCGAGTATACTGCATTTTCAAACCATTCGCCTGCATACTCTTCCATTACCACCGGTGCAACCGGGCGAAAGTCTTCCCGGTCTTTAATCTCGTTCAGCTTCGCCTGCATATCTGCACTGATAGGGGAGGCCAGGATAGACCGGCTGCCCAATGCACGCGGCCCAAACTCCATACGGCCCTGGTACCAGCCAATTACTTTATCCTGCGCCAATATAGCAGCCGTTTCAGCGGCTACATTATCCATTTTGCGGTAAGGTACTTTGGTCCATTGCAAAAAGCGCTCTATCTCTTCATCAGAATACTCCGGTCCCCAGTAGGCATGCTGCATAATAAAGCTGCGTTCAGTAGTGTTACGCACCTGTGCATCTATCCATAAGGCAGCACCAAGGGCCGTGCCGGCATCGCCTGCTGCGGGTTGTACCCATATGTTTTTAAACGCGCTGTTATCGCGTATCACTGCATTTAATACACAGTTCAGTGCCACACCACCCGCCATGCAAAGGTTGTCTTCTCCGGTGGTTGTATGCAGCCAGTTAACCAGCTGCAAAACCGTTTCTTCCAGCACCTTTTGTAACGAGTGCGCAATATTGAAATGTTTTTCTGTAAACGGTTCGTGGCGTTTGCGTGCCGGGCCAAACCATTTTTCCAGTTGTAGTGGTGCTATGGTATACGTACCGTTGGGTTGTACCTGAATAGCTTTGCGCAACACATCCAGATAAGCTGGTTGGCCATACGAGGCAAGCGCCATTACCTTATATTCATCGGAAGAATGCAGAAAGCCCAGATGAGTGGTAACGCTTTCGTACAATAACCCCAGAGAATGCGGCATTTGCACTTCGCCTATTTGTGTAAGGGTATTGCCTTTACCTGTGTAGTAGCTGGTAGTTGTCCATTCGCCACGTCCGTCAATAGTAAGTACGGCAGCGCTATCGTAAGGCGAAGGCAGAAAGGCGCTGGCCGCATGGGCAATATGATGTTCTACATAATGCCATTCAAAATCGCTTATACGTGCGCCATAAAAGCGTTGCTGCAAATGATGCGGATAGCCATCCACCAACTGTGCAGGCGCTTCTTTTACATAGCGCAGAAAAAGTTCTTTAATGGGCATGCCCAGGTCTGCCTCGTTGCTTTGGGTGGTTTCTATTTTAGAAGGATCGAATGCATAGGCTATATGATCTACATCGGATAAACGGATGCCGGCTACCTGTAAACAGTAGTCAATGGCATGATAAGGCAACTCGTAAACCGAAAAAGGCACCGGGCGTTTACCATGTTTAATATGGGTAAAACGCTCTTCCTCCGCTGCTGCCAGCAATTGTCCGTCTTTTACAATACAGGCAGACGAGTCGTGAAATGCCGCATTAATGCCTAATGTGTACATCAGTATAATTTTAATAGTTCTGTAAGTAATTGGATAAACAGCGCAAGGTTAGTGTTGGGTGTGATGCAATAAGTGGTCCACGGGGCTTTTGTACCCGTGTACCAGCAAACGAGGCAGCAGAGAAGCGTTTCCCATCTCAGGCTGTAGAAGCGCTTCTACAAGTGTTAACAATTCTTTACAGTACTGATATGGCACTATCTTTTAACCTGCCGGGCTTGCACCATCTACTATAGATAATTATGATTAAGACTTCTACACCAGGCAGAAGGCTGAAAATTTTTACGTGGCATATCCACGGCAGCTACCTTTTTTACCTTGCCCAGGGCAACTACGACCTGTATATACCCGTAAATAAAGAAAGGAATGAGGGCTATTACGGCAGGGGGCGTACGTTTCCTTTTGGCAGCAACGTAATAGAAGTACCGGCAGAGGAAGTGCGAAATATGCAGTTTGATTGTATTCTGTTCCAGAGCACTAAAAATTTTCTGGCAGACCAGTACGAAGTACTGAGTGAGGCGCAGCGCAAGCTGCCCCGTATTTATGTAGAACACAACACGCCGGATAAACACCCCACAGATACCAGGCACCCTATGAACGATGCGGAGGTATGCCTGGTGCATGTTACGCATTTTAATAAGCTGATGTACCATAACCAGGTACCTATGGTGGAGGTAATAGACCATGGTATTACCACACAGGCAGCCACGTACACGGGGGAAATAAACAAAGGAATAGTAGTAGTGAATCACTTGCATCAACGCGGGCGAAAACTGGGCGGCGATATTTACGATATCATCCGCAAACAGGTTCCTGTAGAGCTGGTAGGTATGGGAACAGAGGAATATGGAGGACTGGGAGAAGTGTTGCATCCTGACCTGCCGGCTTTTACAGCCCGTTATCGTTTTATGTTTAATCCTATACGTTATACCAGCCTGGGGCTGGCCGTACTGGAAGCTATGATGCGTGGTATACCGGTAGTGGCGCTGGCTACTACCGAATATGTAACGGTAATTAAAGATGGGGTTTCCGGCTTTATACATACTGATATAGACTACCTGATAGAAAAAATGAACAGCCTGCTAAACAATCCGTTACTGGCGGCAGAACTGGGGGCCAATGGTAAGGCGACAGTAGAAGAACGTTTTTCTATTCAACGGTTTACCCGCGATTGGGAAAGCCTGTTTAACAGAATGGTATCGGTTCATGCAAACAAATACACCTATGAAAAAGAGAATAGCATTTATTAGCGATCATGCTTCTCCGCTGGCAACCCTGGGCGGCGTGGATAGTGGCGGACAGAATGTGTATGTGGCAGAGCTGGCTAAACGCCTGGCAGATACGGGGTACGAGATAGATATTTTTACCCGGAAGGATGATAAAGCGCAGGTGGAGATAGTAGACTGGTTGCCAGGTGTACGTGTAGTGCATGTGAAGGCAGGCCCTGAAATGTTTGTGCCCAAAGAAAAGCTGCTGTACTACATGCCTGATTTTGTGGAGTATATGCTGGCTTTTATGCAGCGGCAACAGGTAAGGTACAACCTGGTACATGCCCATTTCTTTATGTCGGGTTGGGTAGCCTCTGAACTACGTAAGCTTACCGGAATACCATATACCATCACCTTCCATGCACTGGGGCTGGTAAGAAAGCAGCACCAGAAGGAAATGGATCAGTTTCCGGCAGAGCGGTTGCAGATAGAAGCTATGCTGGTAAAAGATGCTGACCATATTGTTGCAGAATGTCCCCAGGATAAAGCAGATCTGATAACATTTTATAACGCAGAGGAAAGTAATATCACTGTTATTCCCTGTGGCTTTTGCCCCGGAGAGTTTGGGCCGGTAGATAAAAAGACTGCCCGCGAAATGCTGCAACTGAATCCTGATGAAAAAATATTGTTGCAACTGGGGCGTATGGTGCCCAGAAAAGGGGTGGACAACGTAATACGTGGGTTGGGTACTGTAAGCAAAAAGCTGAACAACGTTCGCCTGCTGATAGTGGGCGGGGAAGCTGATATGCCCGAAGTGCTGCAAACGCCTGAGGTACAGCGTTTACAGCAGGTGGCTATGGAGGCAGGTGTGGCAGACCGTGTAACTTTTACCGGGCGCCGCAGCCGCGATGTATTAAAGTATTATTACGCTGCGGCAGATGTGTTTATTACTACGCCCTGGTACGAGCCTTTTGGTATAACACCGCTGGAAGCAATGGCCTGTGGCACACCGGTAATAGGTGCCAATGTTGGGGGTATTAAGTATAGTGTGGTAGATGGTAAAACCGGCTTGCTGGTGCCGCCGCGTAATCCGCTGGTACTGGGCAACGCTATAGTAAAAATGGTAACCAACGACAAGCTGCTGGCTGCTATGCATAAAAATGCACTGATACACGTAAACAGGTATTTTACCTGGAACCGGGTGGCGCGTTCTATGCATACATTATACCAGCAGCTTACAAATATTCCGGTACCGGCTGCAAACAAGTGGCACAGTAATTTGTTATTAAAAGATATCAGCAGTTTTATTAAGGAATCTTTTTTATCATCCGGACTGGAACCCCATATGCAGGGCCAGATAACTCAATAGCCAATATTGAATAGCATGAATAAAGCAGTATTTATCGACAAAGACGGAACACTGGTTAAGAATGTGCCCTACAACATAGATCCGGCAAGGATGATGGTAGAGCCCGGAGCCGTAGAGGCACTTACCCTTTTACAACAGAACGATTACCTGATTGTGGTGGTATCTAACCAGGGAGGCATTGCCAAAGGATATTTTACCGAGAAGGACCTGATGAAAGCCAACAGCCACCTGGCGGGCATGCTGGCAGAAGAAGGTGTTTTTGTAGATGCATTTTATTACTGCCCGCACCACCCCGATGGTATTATTGCAGATTACGCTACCAAATGCAGCTGCCGCAAACCAGCGCCCGGTATGTTGCTGCGTGCAGCACAGGAATTGCAGATAGACCTTTCCGAATCGTGGATGATTGGTGATATACTGGACGATGTAGAGGCAGGCCACCGTGCCGGTTGTAAAAGCATTCTGTATGATGTAGGTAACGAAACAGAATGGGTGCTGGACCGCTTCCGCAATCCCGACCATAAAATCACGAATCTGCTGAAGGCAGCTGATATTATCTGTCAGTTGAACTATAACAAAGTATTGGAGCATGAGCCAGCCCCGGAGTCAGTATAAGAATATTTTGTGTGTAAGGGCGGATAACATGGGCGATGTGCTGATGAGCGCACCGGCCATGCGTGCGTTAAAGCAAACCTTCCAATGCCGTATTACCCTGCTTACCTCTAAAATGGGCGCATTGATAGCACCCTTTGTGCCGGAAGTGGATGATACCCTGGTATGCGATATACCGTGGGTAAAAGCCGTAGAAGCACAGGATGGTAAAGCAGCACTGCAACTGGTGCAGCAGATACAGGCAGGTAAGTTTGATTGTGCTGTTATATTCAATGTATACAGCCAAAGCGCGCTTCCCGCAGCTACCTTACTATATATGGCCGGGGTGCCGGTAAGGCTGGCCTACAGCCGCGAAAACCCCTACGGGCTATTAACCCACTGGGTACCCGACCAGGAACCTTACCAGCTGATAAGGCATCAGGTAGAACGCGACCTGGCGTTGGTGGCTTATATAGGCGCCGCCACGCGCGATGAAAAATTGGCCATTACCTATAGCAAAGAATGTTTACTGCGCACCCAGCAGAAGGTACTGAAGAAAACCGGTGTAGGGCCGGGCAACCGTTACCTGGTTATTCATCCCGGTGTAAGTGAATTAAAGCGTGAATACCCGGCTGATAAGTGGGCAACCGCCGTAGCAGGCCTGCATAACGCAACAGGGCTGCCGGTACTGATAAGTGGCTCGGTTGCCGATAGCCCGCTGGCAGAAAAAATTATTGCAGAAGCAGGGGTGGGGTGTTATTCCCTGGCAGGCCACCTTACCATTGAAGAATGGATTGCGCTGATAGCCGGTGCTGCCCTGGTAGTTTCTGTAAACACCGCTACCGTGCATGTGGCAGCGGCTGTGCAAACACCGGTAGTGGTATTGTATGCCCTTACTAATCCGCAACATACGCCGTGGCTGGTACAAAACACCATTCTGCCCTATTCAGTTAAAAAGGATATGAAGAGCAGGAACGAGGTAATACGGTATGTGGATGAAGAAATGTTTGCAGAGGAAGTGCCGCTGCCCACTCCCGATAAAATTATAACTGCTGTACAGGCGCTGTTACGCCAGCCCACTTCAGGTACGGTAAGCCGTTCTATTCTATTCCGCTACACGGCACCCGCAACGGGCTTTGCCCGTTTAAATTAACTGCCGGCGTTGGCTGTAAGCGCCAGTTCCAATTGCTCTAAAGCCACTTTGGTATAATGCAGTTGAACAGCAAAGCTATCCTGCTGTGCATCACCCTCCACACGCAAACGCCCTACTACCTCATTGCGGTAAGCAATGGCTATATAAGCGTATAATTCGTTAATATTCATTTCAGGCACAGTGGCAGCATAGCCGGTAATACCAATAGCATAATGGCTTAAAAATAATTTATTGGCATGCAGGGCCATATCATCTGCAATTTGCTGGCTTACACAATTGGTTTTAAGCGCACAAATGGGCTCTATTTCCAATAGTTTGGTTTTTTGCCCGGCATTATAGGCGGTAACGCCACCCTGGAAAAAAGCAGAGGCTTCCCGGGCCTGCGAAAAAGCTACCTGCAGGTGGCCGGAGGTAACGCTTTCAGCTACAGCTACCGTGCCTTCCCGGTTAAGCAGTGCATGGCGGATGTTTTCAATCGTTTCTAAAGGATACCTATTTTTCATGGCTGAATACTTTTCTTTTTAACTTTTATAAGCGCGCGCAGCTGTTCGTGCCAGCTGATAATATTTCCTATAATAAAATATTCCTTCAGGTTACTTTTAATACTGGTGCGCATAATACGTTTTACCACATCCTTTTCTACCTCGCCTACTTCCCGCACAGGCACCAGCAATTCCATAGATAACAAGGCCAGCAAAGCACCAATCAGAAACAGAAAGTTCCATTCGTGCAGCGATACCAGTTTGCCCACCTTATGAAAATTGGGGCTTGACCATTGGGCAGTAATCAGTAACGTACGGCTGGTAAAATAATCGGCCAGTATACCGCCAACCAGGGGGCCTATGGAGGAAAAGAAGGCAGTAATAATATTTTTTACCGATAAATACACAATAGCATCTTCCTTAGGTGCCAGCTTAAGGCCGATGTTGGTGAGCGATAGATTAATGCCCGAGGTGGATATGCCACTGAATATATGAATGATTACCAGTAGTATAAGGTTGGCGTACATGCGGGAGTAAATGCCCACAAAACACCAGGCTACAATACAGAGTATATAAATAGGTGCAGTAAGTGCAATAATGCTTTTGTTGCTATACCTGTCAGCAAACGTGCCCCACATGCGTATGGTAAGTATGCTGGATAACTGACTGATAATAGTAAGCACTATGATATAAGAAATAGGAAGCCCTAACGCCTTCATCATAAACACGGTAAAAAACGGCGTGGCAATATTCAGGGCAAACACCCAGGCCGAGTTGAAGGCCAGCAGTCTGCGGAAATTTAAATCTTTCAGTGGCTGGCGGAACAGTGCAAAAATGCGTGCGTTGGAAAGGTACGATTGCGGCTCCGGTGCTTTGGATAATACATAACCACCAAAAATGCCCACCACACCCGCAATAATAAAAAATACGGAATATACATGCAGCTCGTATTGCGGGTAGCGGCTTTTTACAAAATCCAGCAAAACGGCCAGTACAATGCTCAGTACCACATCCAGCGTTTGATTGTAGCGGCTGCGGCGGGAGAAGTAATCGCCCAGCATGTTTTCCGGAATCAGGTCTTTCATCCACGAGTTCCAGCTGGGGCCGGCTATAGAGCCAAACAGGTAATAAAAAAACAAAAAGAAAATAAGTATCTGTATAGAGCTGCCTGCAAACCACAGGGCTGATATGCCCACCAGCACCAGCGGAAACCGGGCCAGAAAAGAACAGTACACGGCTATGGCGCGGCGGTTGTTAAACTTACGCACCAGCCAGATAGAGATGAGTTGAAATATGTTGGTAAAAGTGGGTAAAGAGGCCAGCAAACCTATCTGCACGTTATTGGCTCCCATCAATAATGCCATGGCTACCAGAAAAGCGCTTCCGGTAAAAGTGGTCATCATTTCCGAAGCAAGGCCGTCCCATATCACCACCTTCATTCCTCTTTTTACCTCAGCTTCTGTAAGTACTGTTTGGGGGCGTAAATTCATAAGACGGCATTATTCAGGTTATTGTTCTACTGTGGAATTACAAATATCATTCCTGTAACAACTATTGTTTCCTTCCTGCTGTTAGTAATGCTGCTTACCAATTGTAAATAAGCAACTATGAAAAACAGCGTAATACTCTCTCTGCTGCTGGGCAGCTTTATTTCAGCTATACAGGCACAGCCCGTGGCTACGTATACGGCGCAGGACCGCTGGTATAAGAATGCAGTTATTTATAATCTGGATGTTAAAACATTTCAGGATAGTGACGGAGATGGAACAGGAGACTTTCGCGGAATGGCAGAGCGGTTGGATTATCTGCGCGCATTAGGGGTAGATGTGCTTTGGCTGGCCCCCTTTCAACCCTCGCCGCTGAAAGATGATGGATATGATGTGGCAGATTACTATGGTATAGATTCCACCTGTGGTACTCCCGGCGATTTTGTGTTTTTTATGCGGGAATGTGAAAAGCGGGGCATACGGGTAATGATGGATGTGGTATTGAACCATACTTCTGATGAACATCCCTGGTTTACAAAGGCGCGGATAGATACCGGCAGTATGTACCACCAATGGTATGCCTGGGCTACCCGCCGGCCGGAGAACTATAACAAGGGTATGGCTTTTCCGGGTGTGCAGCAGGAGGTGTGGACGCAGGACAGTGTTACCCGCAAATGGTACTTCCATCGCTTTTACCGCTTTCAGCCCGATCTCAATTTCAGCAATCCTTTTCTGGTAGAAGAAGCAGAGCGTATACTGGCCTATTGGCTAAAGCTGGGCATTTCCGGCTTCAGGCTGGATGCAGTGCCGTTTATGATTGAGGTGGCGCAGCCCGGTAATGATGAGCCCCCGCAGTTATACGACCTGATACCGCGTATGCAGCGTTTTGCGCAATGGAACCGGGGAGATGCTATTTTGCTGGGAGAAGCCAATGTGCCACCTGCCGATAACAGTAAATACTTTGGCAGCAAGGGAGATGGTTTGCAGATGATGTTTAACTTTTATGCCAACCAATATTTGTTTTACGCACTGGCCACCGGTAAAACGGCATTGCTGAAGAAGGCACTTACCGAAACACGCCCGCAGTCCGAAGTATCGCAATGGGCTTACTTTTTACGCAATCACGATGAAATTGATCTGGGCCGTTTAACAGACGCACAACGTAAAGAGGTATACCAGGCTTTTGGCCCGGATACCAGTATGCAGTTGTACAACAGGGGCATACGCCGACGCCTTGCCCCTATGTTTAATAACAACCGGCAAATGCTGGATATGGCCTATAGCCTGCTGTTTAGTTTGCCCGGTACACCGGTAATACGTTATGGCGATGAAATTGGCATGGGCGATGATCTGCGTTTGCAGGAGCGGCTGGCAGTGCGTACGCCCATGCAATGGTCTGATGCAGCAAATGCAGGTTTTACCAGCGCAGCAATGCCTTTTCGCCCGGTGATAAGTAATGATACATTTGGCTACCGGAAAGTAAATGTAGATGCGCAGCAGTTACAGAATGGTTCGCTGCTGCAGCTGATGAAACAGCTGATAGCCTTACGCAAAGAACATCCGGAAATAGGCATGGGTAACTGGCAGCTGCTGGAAACAAACAACGACAATGTGCTGGCTATACAATATCGTTATAACAACCGCACTACTATAGCAGTGCACAATTTTGGCAGGCAACCGGTAAAGCTTTCGCTGGCGGCCATAACAGGTAATCAGCTGCAAAACCTGCTTCAGCAACAGAAAGCTATTGGTGAAAGCAAAGGCATATGGAACATTGGCTTACCGGCATACGGGTATCGATGGTTTGCGGCAGTGCCACCATCAGGCAAATAGCTCCTGCTCATCTGTATAATAAGTTTTACGGCCACCTGCGGCTTTCTTTTGTATCTGCGCGCCGTTGGGGCTCTGTGTCATATGTGCATTGTGTATCTGCATAAAATCTCTTATTTCACCACTGATAATATCAGGATGGTGTTTGCGTATTTTCTTTTCGGCTTCCTTTAGTACCTTAGGTATTATGCGCGCCAGCTTTTTTACAGCGGCCGCCGGTATTTTATTGGCAACGGAAAAGGGTGAAATACCTGCCTGCCATAATATTTCATCGGCATATGCATTGCCAATGCCCCTTACCACCTGCTGATCCAGCAATACGTTTTTAATTGCAGAACGGGTAGCAGCCAGTTGTTTTTGCAGATAGGCAGCAGTAAACTGTTTAGACAATGCATCCGGTGCTTCCTTTTCTTCCGGGTCAAGCGAGGGCACTGCGGCGCCCTGATAATCGCTCAGTGCAAGGCCGGTACCATCTGTAAACAACAGAGCAGTAGTTACATATTTCTTATCCGGCTTTTTGGTAAAAAAATGCAACTGACCATGCAGCATCAGGTGCATGCCCAGTATATGGCCATTGGCAAACGCAAAACGCAGTTCCTTGCCCTCACGGTACACTTTGGTAAGCTTTTGTTGTTGCAGCGCTTTTTTAAAAGCCGCTGAAGAGGTCTTTGTTTTTTTAGAAGAGATAGTAATGCGTTCCAGTGTTTTGCCAGCCAGCTGTTTGGTAAGGTTGCTGCTGAACACCTGCAAATCGGGTAACTCTGGCATAGTAGTAAACTTTAATGGCGGATAACTGCCCGCCATGCAAAAGCTTCATATTCTATGCCATTGTACGGCCAGTACAAGGCACGATTTTGTTAGCACCCGCTGTATGAAAGGTAAAGTATACATTGGTACATCGGGCTGGAGTTATAAGCATTGGCGGGAGATATTTTATCCGGTTGAATTAAAACCGGTAGAATACCTGCGCTATTACTGCGGTTATTTTACAGTATCTGAAATTAATACCAGCTTTTACCATCTTCCCAGGCCGGGTACTGTGGCTGAATGGATGAAAACAGTACCGCGCGGTTTTCGCTTCTGCCCCAAGATGAGCCGTTTTGTTACCCATATTAAAAAGCTGAATGAGCCGGAAGTTTCTTTGCCGCGCTTCTTTGATGTGTTTGATGCTTACCAGCGGAAGCTGGGGCCGGTGTTGATTCAGCTGCCTCCCAACCTGGCTTTTCATGCAGAAAAAGTAACCGCTTTTTACAAAGCCCTGCAGCAATACAAAGGCTACCGTTTCGCACTGGAGCCCAGGCATACCAGCTGGTTTGAGGAAGAAAGCCTGGCGTTAATGCGTAAATACAAAATAGCTTTTGTAATAGGCGAATCGGGTAAAAGGTGGCCAACTGCCGCTGAGGTTACGGCAAAACACATTTACATCCGTTTCCATGGACAGTTGGGGTACGATTCTGCTTATTCTAAAAGAAAGCTGCAAACATGGGCAAACAAAATAAAACAGTGGCAGGAAGCAGGGCATGATGTGTGGGTGTTTTTTAATAACGATGGCAATGGTAATGCATTGCACAACGCGCTGGCTTTAGCTGATATGACGCAATAAAAAAGCCACTGCCCAAACGGGCAATGGCTGATTTATAAAGGATCAAAGCTAGGCGTGATAGTCTCCGCTTTCTACGCCGGCGGTTTCGTTAATGCGATCTCTTTCGCGGGCAGAAGCATCATGTTGGGGATATGTTCTGCCGTCCTGTTTATCGGATACTTCCATTTTCTTACGCATGTTGGCAGCATTCGCTTCATCCGGCATCATGTTAGCCATGTATACGTGCATTTTTGTTTTGCTGCCCGATATAATTTTACTTTCTCCACTCATCAGCGCTTCGTAACCATCTTTAGCTACTTCCTGTGGTGTTTGTAATTCCTCTTCTCTGTACGTTTTAGAGGCTTCTCCATGGGCTTTATGAAAGAAGTCAGTATCTGCTGCGCCCGGTAATAATACGGTTATGGTTACACCGGTATCTTTCAGTTCATTGCTTAGTGCGGTACTAAAAGAAATAACAAATGCTTTGGTAGCAGCATATACAGATAACAGCGGCATAGGCGCTTTACCTGCTTCAGAACCCAGCTGCAATATTTTACCTTCGCCACGGGCCACCATATCTGCAACAAAGTATTTGGTAAGTGCCACCAGCGAGGATATGTTTAACTGAATTATATCCAGACTGCGTTCCAGTGGTATATCAACAAACTTACCCCATTCGCCCTGGCCTGCATCGTTTACCAATACGTCTACTTCAATACCCATTTGTGCAACCCGGTCGTAGATTTCTCTGGCTGCTTCCGGGCGAAACAGGTCTGCTGCTACCGGGGTAGCTTCTATAGCAAATTCGTTTTTCAGCTCATCGGTAATCTCTTGCAGGCGTTCTTCAGAGCGGGCTACAAGTATAAGATTATAGCTGTCTCTGGCAAACAGCCGGGCCAGTTCGTAACCAAAGCCACTGGTAGCACCGGTAATAAGTGCATACCGGTTACGGTTAACAAGATTTGTGTTTTGCATAATGATTAGTTTATCTGAACAAAAGGTTTTGTACAGCCTGGTTTCCAAAAAAACTATTCCGCAACTGATAACACCTGTTCATGCGGCGGCATGATTTTTTAATTGCGGTACGGGTTACAGCTACAGAATGTATGCTGATTTCCCCCGATAATAAATGTCTATGAAAACATACACTCCATTATTCATTTGCCCGGCCGGGCAAGTGGCAACGTAACCGGCATGCCTGCTGCTTTTAGTGATGAAATGTGTAACACCAACTGAAACAATAAAACATAAGTTATGGATAAGCTCAAAAAAGTACGTACATCGCTGAAATCCGCTTCTTCAGAACGCCAGGAAAAACAAACCCGGCCAAGAGCCATTGAAAAAGATCCGGGCTTAAAAAATGAGCCGGACGAGTTTCAGTTACCGGTTAATATTCCACCAGGCAAACCTTACCCGTTGGGTGCCACATGGGATGGTAAAGGAGTGAATTTTGCGTTGTATGCCGATTATGCTACCGGGGTGGAGTTGTGCTTATTCAATACCCCGGATGATAAGCGGGAGTGTTGCCGCGTGCACATGATTGAACGGTCGCACCAGGTGTGGCATATTTACTTACCTGGCCTTAAGCCGGGGCAGTTGTACGGCTACCGGGTGCATGGTCCTTATAAGCCGGAGGAGGGCTTGCGGTTTAATCCGAATAAGCTGCTGCTCGATCCTTATGCAAAAGCCATTGCCGGTATTGTTAACTGGCACGATGCGCTGTTTGGATATCAGATTGGACACCCGGATGCTGATATGAGTTTTAGTGAGGAAGACAGTGCGCCCTATATACCTAAATGCGTGGTGGTAGATAATAGCTTTGACTGGCAGGGAGATCAGCCATTGCATATTCCTTACCATGAAAGCATTATTTATGAAATGCATGTAAAAGGTTTTACACAAATGCATCCGGATATACCCGATGAAATGAAAGGTACTTACGCAGCCATTGCCCATCCGGTTACCATTAAATACCTGAAAGAGCTGGGTGTTACGGCTGTTGAATTATTGCCTATACATCATTTTGTGGTAGACAGACACCTGGCCGAAAGGGGGCTTACCAACTACTGGGGGTATAATACCATTGGCTTTTTTGCTCCGGACGCCCGGTATTCATCTGCCGGTGTAACCGGCCAGCAGGTATCTGAATTTAAATACATGGTACGTGAGTTACACAAGGCAGGTATAGAAGTAATTCTGGATGTAGTATATAATCATACGGCAGAAGGTAACCATATGGGGCCTACTCTTTGTTTCCGTGGTATTGATAATGCATCGTATTACCGGTTAACAGAAGATAAGCGGTATTATATGGACTATACCGGAACAGGCAATACACTGAATGCCGTACTGCCCAATGTATTGCAGCTGATTATGGATAGCCTGCGTTACTGGGTGGAGGAAATGCATGTAGACGGCTTTAGGTTTGACCTGGCCGCTGCACTGGCAAGGGAGTTGCATGAAGTGCAGCGGCTGAGCGCCTTTTTTGATATTATACATCAGGACCCCATTATCTCGCGCGTGAAGCTGATTGCAGAGCCCTGGGATGTGGGGGAAGGTGGTTATCAGGTAGGCAAGTTTCCGGCAGGTTGGGCAGAGTGGAATGGTATGTTCAGAGATTGTATACGCGACTACTGGCGGGGTGCAGACAGTATGCTGGGTGAATTTGCACTGCGGTTTACCGGTAGCCCCGATCTGTATCAGAACGATTATCGCAGGCCTACTGCCAGCATCAACTTCATCACTGCACATGATGGGTTTACCCTGCACGATCTGGTGTCTTATGAACACAAGCATAACGAACCCAACTGCGACGATAACAACGACGGAACAGACGATAACTTTTCATTTAACCATGGAATGGAAGGTGAAACGGATGATGAGCATATTAATAACCTGCGGCGCTTAATCAAACGCAACTTTATAGCCACCCTGTTTTTATCGCAAGGGGTGCCTATGTTGCTGGCCGGAGATGAGGCTGGCAATACACAAAATGGTAACAATAATGCGTTTTGCCAGGACAATGAACTGTCGTGGCTGGATTGGAGTAAAGGGGATAATGAATTAAGGGAATTTACCCGCCGTATGATTGAATTACGTAAAAAGCATCCGGCGTTTTGCAGGCGCAGGTGGTTTCAGGGCATTCCTATTAAGGGGCAGGGTGTAGAAGATATAAACTGGTTTTTGCCGGATGGAAACGAAATGCAGGATGACCACTGGAATACTTATTACGCAAAATCTATTGGCATTTATTTAAACGGACGTGGATTGCGTTGCCTGGCAGATGATGGCAAGCGTATGATAGATGATGATTTTTATGTAATATTCAATGCACATTCCGAACCACTGGATTTTGTGTTGCCCGCTGAAAAATATGGCCATGAATGGACGATGCTGCTGAACACCGCAGATGTGAAGGTGGGGTTGGAAGATGGGCCTAAGTACAAGCCGGGAGATAGTTTACAGGTGCCAGGCAGGGCAATTGTATTATTGCTGCACCCTGCTGCGCAGGAAGATTTGAAACGGATTAACCGTTTGCCAAACGAAACAACGATATAATAAAATCCGCTTCTTTTAAAGTGTAGCTTACTTCCATAGAAGTGGATAAGGCTGTGCCTGTATAGAGTGTATTTGCTGTTGCAGTGCATGTACTATACAGGTACAGCCTTTATACGTATTAATAGTTAAGAGTAATACCGGCGCCCCAACCCATATCGCTATCATAGTGGGTAGAGAGCGATAAAAACTTATTGGTTACATACCGGAAGCCTGCCATATACTCTTTATCTGAGTTAACCATAAAGTTAAAGCGCAGGCGGCTGCTTACCGGAATATCTTCCCGCATCAGCTGCATACGCAGCTTGCCATCTGTATCTATACGCCCGTCTGCTACCAGCAGCCAGGGTAAGGTGTACTGTAAACCAAAACAAACGGCAGCCCGCTGGTCTTTGGTATTCGCCTGTCCGAATATGTTTTTCTCCATTTCACCTTCTTCCATTTTGCGGTACCGCCAGTCAAAGCCTATGTAGGGGAACAGCCATTGCATACGATCTATATAGCGGCCCAGATGTACTTCGCTTTCGTAACCATGCATATCGTTATAGCCCAGGCGCCACTCTGCCTGTAGCTTCCAGCGTGTGTTTTGCAGCATGGCCTCGCCATCATTGCCATTGCTGGCAAAATCATTCTGTGCCATAAAATGAATGCCTTTGTCTTCTTTTAAAAACTGCTTCCAGGCTTTAAGGGTATCAGGCAATTCGGGGTTAGGGGTGGAGTTTTCGTAACTGAATACGCGGCCCATACCACTCATCATATGATACAGTATGTGGCAATGGAAAAACCAATCGCCATCTTCCGTACCGGCAAATTCCAGTGTATCGGTTTCCATGGGCATTATATCCAGTACGTTTTTTAAAGGTGCGTAATCGCCCTGCCCGTTTACAATGCGGAAGAAGTGACCGTGCAGGTGCATGGGGTGGCGCATCATGGAATTGTTATAGAGTATCAGGCGCACATTCTCCCCCTTTTTAATCATGATCTTATCCGTTTCTGAAACCGTTTTGTTATTGATGGTCCAGGTATAACGGTTCATATTGCCCGTAAGCTCAAACCGCAGCTCTTTAAAAGGGGCCTGCGGCAGCGTTGTTTTTTGCGGAGCCCGCAGCATGGCATAGTTAAGTGTTACAATGTTGGACAGTGTGTTGCTGTTGTAGCGGTTGTTTGTAGTGTGCTTGCCTGCATGTGCCTGCGCGGCGGAGCCGGATTTGTTGCCCGGGCCGGTTATTTCAGGATACATTACCACGTTCATATCCATCTGCTGCAGGCTCATGTTCATACCCATATCATTCAGCGTGCCGTTCAACTTCATCATATCATTCATCATCTTCATGCCTTCAAAATACTTCAGCGGCTGTAGTGGCAGGGCCAGTTGTTTAATGCCATTGCCCAGCCATAGAGAAGTGGAGCGTGTTCTGTCTTCCGCTGTGGCCAGAAACTCGTAAGCAGTGCTATCTGCCGGCAGGGTTACTTCTATGTCAAAAGTTTCTGCTGTGCCAATAATCATACGGTCTACCGGTACCGGTGTTACATCCATGCCATCACTGGCGGTAACGGTAAGCTTACTGCCTGCAAACTGCAGCCAGAAGTAGGTGGTGGCGCTGCCGTTAATTACATGCAGCTTTACAGTTTCGCCGCCTTTAAACTGCGGGGCCTGTATCTCCGGCTGGCCGTTGGTAAGAAAGCGATCGTAATACACATCGCTCACATCCATGGCCGTCATGCGTTTCCATTCATTTGTAACTTTGGTACCCAGGTGTCCGGCGCGGATGGCTTCGGCATAGCTTTGGGTAGCGCCCTTTTGCAGTTTGCTTTTCTGAATGGCAAACCAGTCATCTGCATTGTGTAAACGGCGGTGTACATTGCCGGGGTGCATATCCGTCCATTCACTCAGTATCAGTGTATATTCCTTCATGGGTGGCTGCTGCCGCTTATGAATAATAAAGGCACCATGCATGCCATTCTGCTGCTGGTGGCCGGTATGCGAATGGTACCAGTAAGTGCCACTCTGTACCAGCGGAAAGCGGTACTCATGTGTTTCACCTGCTTTAATAGGGGCAGTAGTTAAATAGGGTACGCCATCATACCTGTTAGGTAATATAAGGCCATGCCAGTGCAGTGATGTTTCATCGTGCTTTAACTGATTGTGTACATAAATTAATGCCGTATCCCCTTCGGTAAAAGTGAGGGTAGGCATAGGAATATGTCCGTTTACGGCGTAAGCCATTTTGGTTTTGCCGGTATAATTCACCATCGTATCAGTAACATATAAATCGTACCGTACGGTTTTCTGTGCGTGTGCGGCAGCTGCTGATAACAGGGCTGCATACAGCAGATAGCATACTTTTTTCATGAAACGTAACAGGGGTATCGGTTATGGAATGGTTTCAGTGGTTTTGCCACAGGTAAGCATCTGGTTGCCGTAATAGGGGTTACGTACCGTTTTTTCCTGGCTCAGCCAGTCTGCCCCTTCTTCAAACATAGGGCAGTGCTGATAATACAGCTGACGGCCTGCCCCACCTGCTTTTACAACCGGGTACAGATGGGCAGATAAAGCTGCAAACTGTACGCGCTGTTTTTCCAGACTGTTAATAGCTGCAATAGCAGATGCAATCTCTGTAAGACTGTTTTTTTCTTTCATCCATACCATATGCTGTTCATGAGCAAGGGCCTTCATATCTACAGCTGCAAGGGCGGCAGTAAGCTGTTTTGCCTGCGTGGCTGCTTCTGAGGCGGCACTGTTTACCAGAGCATCTTTTACCAGCAGGTAGGCGTTAATTACCGGGGCCAGTGCATGGGCAGCCGTATTTTCTGCAGCCGGGGAATGGCTGGAAGAAGAAGCTGTTGCTGATGTATGGGCTGATGCACCGTTGGTAAGTGGCGCTTTTTTAGCGGTACGTGTATACTGGCAGCAGGCCGGAAGTTGTGCGTACACTGCATCTGGTGCGAGGTATTGATCGTTATCATAACCTGCCAGTGCAATGTTTTTTAGTACCGCGGAAAGTGTGGTGCGTGTGCTATCCCAGGTAATAACAGCAAGGTGATTAGCACTGTTCCAGCTGGCGCTGGCGTATTGGTTTTGTGCGGCAGCAGCCTCAATAGTGGGTTTGCATTGCTCATTGTTACCGTGTACCAGCACGGTGGCGGTAGCGGCATGTTTTATTTGCGCGCTGGCAGCACTGCCCAACGCTATAGATAAGGCAAAAAGAATGGCTTTCATAAACGATTCGTTTGATTAGTGAAGAATAGAAACAGTAATAAACCGGGCAGTGGTTTACTGCCGGATGGGCACAGCTATGGCTGTACCATAACGAATCAGCCTATTTTAGGCGGTATTTTGCAGGAGAGATATACCGAAGGAGGAAGCGTTACCTGGTAGTACCAGCGCATAGGTTGCGACAGGGCAGTAACGGGTATATAGGTAAAATACGGTGGTAATACGCTTACAGTAGTGTTACAGCTGGCTGAGCAATGGCAGCCGGAGTGGGTGCATTTGCCGCTGCAACCGCAGGCGTGTCTGGTGCGCACAGTGTGCACGTTTTTGCCGGTATATACTGATTGTGTAGCGGGTACTTGTGGTGCAGTAACTGCCGGCTGCCCCAGAAGCTTTAAAGATGCGGATACTGTACCTGTTTTTTTACAGCAGGATGCGGCATGTCCGCAGGCATAACTGCGGTGCAGCGGAGCCAGTAAAAAGCCCGCCATCAGTAACCACACTATGTACCAGTATTTCTGCATCCGGCCCCAAAGGTAGGCAGTTAATGCGGCCTGGCTTTACACAATTTCGGGTTTTTGTTACAGTATAGTTGCAGGTACTGTTGCTATGGGGTAAAAAAGGCCCGTACTGCCTGGGGCAGACGGGCCGGTATATAAAACAAAGGGAAAGTTGAAAGGGAAGGGGCAGCATCAGGATGTACCCAGCGCCTTGCGCAATGCAGCTTCATTCACTTTATACGTTACTTTGGCATCAATCATATCGCTGAAGGCCTGCTGCCACAGCGTTTGTGCTTCCAGTACGTCTTTGCCAATGATGGTGCCTGCTTTCAGACGGTCCGTACTCAGGCGCAGGTTTTCTTCCGCCTGCTCCAGCGATGCGGCAGACAATTCCACCCGCCGTGCGCTTTGGTTCAGCTGTAACCAGGCCTGGCGTACTTCCAGCGAAATCAGTTCTTCCTGCTCTTTCAGCTGGTATTCCTGTGCCTGTATTTTATACTGCTGCTCTTTTACCTTCTGTTTTCTTTTGCCCCAGTCAAAAACGGGAATGTTAACGCTGAGCATGCTGTACCAGGTAGCCATAAAGTTACTGCTGCTGGTAGGGTTAATACCCTGTTTGCCAAAGGCCGTTACCCCGTTTACACCCAGGTTTACCGAGGGTAGCTGATCGGCTTTCAACAGGTTTTCCTGTATTTTACCTGCAGCAATGTTGCGTTGCAGAATACGCAGTTCCGGGCGGCTGAGGCCTGCGCCTGCCTGTACAGTATCGTTAAGTACAGGGGAGAAGCTACCGGTAATGGTATCGCTGATGGTAAAGCCGGTAGCGCTGTCCAGCCCGGTAATCTGCGCCAGGCTTAACTGTGCCAGTGTAAGGGCATCCCGTGCCTGCAGCAGGTTTAACTCATTTTCGTTTTGCTGCACCTTAATGCGCAATACATCGTTCTTATACGTAATACCCGCCTGGTATTGGTTGTTTAAATCGGTATACAAAGCCTGTAGCTGTTTGTTATACTGTACAGCCAGCTTTATTTTTTCGCCGGCAGCCACTACCTGCCAGTAAGCTTTGTCTGTATTGTACAGCACTTCGCTGGCGGTAAGCGCCCGTTGTTCTTCTTCCAGGGTAACGCCATTGGCGGCCAGTGCCTTGCCCAGTTTTACTTTGTTGCCGTTATACACGGACTGCGATATACTTACGCCGGGGCTGATGCCATATTCGGGCAGCAGCGAGTTAAGCGGCTTGCCAAAATAGAAGCCGGTGGCAGATACATCCACGGTGGGTTTACCACCCGCTTCGGCCTGTGCCTGGCGTGCTTTGGCAGCAGCAATGTTTAATGCGGCGGCTTGCAGGCGGTGGTTGCGTTGCGAAGCCAGCTGCCTGCATTGCTCCAGGGTAAGCGGCTGTTGTGCAGCTACCGCCCCGGCAAGCAATACACCGGTTATTAAAAAAGATACATATTTCATGCAGGAATAATCTTTACTGTTAACAATGAATTAGTGCGAAGGCTTGTATTGGATGTGTTCATCTGCATCGGGCTGTAACTGTGCCTCAGCAGGCTCCGGTATCGGCTTAATGAATTTGTAGTAGAGTACAGGTACAATAAACAAAGTCATTACCATGCTTACCAGCAGGCCTACAGCCAATACGCTACCCAGTGGCGCCCACAAAGGCGATTTGCCCAGTATCATAGGCACTACCCCAATAGCAGCGGCAGAAGAAGTAAGGAAAATAGGGCGCATTCTTCTTTTGGCAGAAGCCAGTGCTGCCGCCTTAATGGTATAGCCATGTTCCAGTATCAGTTCATCAGCATAATCTACCAGTATAATACCGTTACGTACCACTATACCCATAAGGCTTATGATACCCATAAAGGCCGTAAAGCCAAAAGGGTTACCGGTAAGCAGCAGGCCCAGCATGGCACCCAGTAAGCTGAGCGGAAAAGTGGCCAGTACAATCAGTACCTTACCTACGTTCTTAAACTGAAACAACAGGGTAAGAAATATCAGTACCAGGCTTATCAGCAGCGATTTACCCATGCCCGGCCCGGTTTCCATGCTGGATTCCTCTTCACCACCAAAGCTTAGGGTAATACCTTCCGGCAGTTGCAGTGCGGCCAGCTGTGGTTTAACAGCAGCTACAATAGCAGTAGCTTTTACACCCATCTGTGCTTCGGAACGTACGGTAAGTGTGCGCAGGCCGTTGCGGTGGGCAATAACGCCGGTATGCCAGGAGGGTTGCAGATCTGCCACCTCTTTCAGCGGTACTTTGGTATTGTAGCGTGTGCTGATGTACATGTTCTGCAACTGATTAAAATCAGCCCTGTTATGCGCATCCAGCCGCAGCAGTATGTCCACCGGTTTATCGCCTTCCCAGAAGGTGGAAACGGTATAGCCTTTTACTTCCGCACCCAGTGTTTGCGTAATGTTGTTATTGGTTACACCCAGCCTGCTGGCGGCATCTTCACGCGTAACGGCTTTAATACCAAAATAGTCATCCTGATAATCGGTGCGTATCCAGTTGGTGCCTTTCGTTTTTTCCAGAATGGCTTTTACCTGTGCAGCCACTTTCTTCTGATCGTTCAGGTTATCGCCTGTCACTCTTATTTCAACCGGGGCGGGTGTTTCTTTTAACGATAGTTGTCTTATGCGTACATAACCATTGGGCAAAAAGTTGTTAAAGCGTTTCAGGTATTCCTGCGCCATTTCTTCGGTAGCTTTTGCACTTACGGTATTAATAAATATTTGTGCAAAGTTTTTACGCGGTGTTTCCGGTGCGTAGTTGCTATGAAAGCGGGGCGAGCTGGTGCCTATAAAGCTGGCCGTGGTTACCACCCTTTTATCCTGCTTTACAATGGCTTCTACTTTTTTTACTGCTGCCTCTGTAGCATGAATATCTGTGCCATTCTGCATCCATACCTCAATGTTAAACTGGTTGCGTTCAGCAGTAGGAAACAGTTCCTGATCGGCATGACTGCCAGCCACAACGGCCAGTACTACGGAGAGTATGCCGGCTATAAGCGTTGTTTTAGGCCAGCGGAAACAAAACTCTACCGCGCTGTTATAAGCATCCTGTAAATGATCCAGCACATTCTTTTTTGCGGGCCGGTTGCTTACTGTATGTTTTAATCCCTTTTTCAAAAAAAGAAAACACAGGTAAGGGGTAAGCAGCAATGCTACCAGAAAGGAGGCAAACAGCGCTACACCCACCGCCACAGGCAGGGCCTGAATAAATTCTTTAGCTATACCATTGAGGCAAAAGGCCAGCGGAAGAAAGGCAAAGATGATGGCAGCAGTGGCGGTGAATACCGGCACCATCAGCTGTGTGGCGCTTTGCCAGCCTGCTGTCCAGCGTGGTACGCCTTCATCCAGTTTTTCAATATAGTTATCTACAATTACAATGGCATCATCCACCACCATGCCCAGTACTATAATCATAGCCGCCAGGGTTACCTGATGAATTTCTATACCAATCATATTCAGTATACCAAAAGTAACCGCAACAGATACCGGCGCTGCAATGGCAGAAATGGTGGCAATGCGCAGCGGTAGCAGCAGCATTACTACAATAATTACCGAGGCAATAGCAATGGCAAACTCTACCATAAAATGGCTTACCCGCTCCTTCACCACTTCCGGTTGGTTTACAATAATGCTAACCTGCACATCTTCCGGCAGGGTGCGTTTTACTGCTTCCAGTTTCTTGTCCAGTTCTTCACCCAGGGCTACAATGTTGTTGCCCGGCTGCATTTCCACCGTAAGCATCATTACATTGTTGTTGTTTACCTGTATAAAGCTGTTCAGCTCTTCATACCGGCGTTCTATACGGGCCACATCTTTCAGGCGCACTACTTTTCCTTCCGGGTTACTGTAAATAATCTGATTGCCTATTTCTGCTTCAGAATGGTAGCGGCTGTTGGCAAATAGGGGAATGCTGCTGGCTGAGAGGGTAATATCGCCTGTACGGTTGGTTACATTTTGTGCCTGCAGTACGTTGGCAATGGTGGCAAAGTCAAAACCATACTGGCGCAGCTTTTCATCTTCCACTGTTACATACACCTGCTGGCGCTGCCCACCGTAGCGCTTTATTTTAGACACGGCAGGAATGGTTTTAATACCATCTTCCAGCTTGTCCAGATACTTCTCCAGCTCTGCATAGCTGCGGGCGGGGGCTGATACCGTAATCATCTGTGCCACCACATCTCCAAAATCACTGTTTACCATGGGGCCTTGTACACCTGCGGGCAATACGCCACGCATGTTAGTGTTAAGGCCGTGTTGCAGCGTACTCCAGAATTTTTTGGGGTCTTTTACATTCTCATTCAGTTCGGCGGTAATTACGGTAAGGCCTTCCCGTGTTTCAGACTTTGTTTTGGCTTTTCTTATTTCTTCAAAGCTGAACAGGTATTGCTCTATTTTATTGGTAACCTGCTGCTCCATCTGAATTTCATCGGCACCAGGGTAACTGGCTATTACCAGCCCCTGCCTTACGGTAATGCGCGGGTCTTCGCTCCGCGGCATGGTTAACAGGGCAATAATGCCGGTTATTACCAGCAGGCCGGTAATAATCAGCGTTATCTGCCGGTACTTCATCGCCGCCTCTATAATATTGATCTTTCTTTTCTTCATGGTTGTATAGAATAAGGGAATGAAAGTGGATTACAGACTTACAGACTGCCCGTCTTTTAACTGGGTTTGCCCCTGTACCACTACTTTGTCGCCGGTTTGCAGCCCTTGTGTAATCAGTACTTCATTGGCCGATAACCCTCCGGCCACTATTCTTTTGCGAATGGCTTTATGGGCTTCGTTTACCACAAATACATAGGTAAGGTCATCTGCATCTCTTATCACTGCTTCAGCAGGTACGCTAACCGCATTTACCTGTTTGCCGGTGTGTATGGTTATATCGCTCATCATACCAGGCAACAGGCGGCCGTTGGGGTTAGCCAGTCTTATTTTTACCGTAAAGGTGCGTGTAGTAGCATCTGCCTGTGGGTTAATAATGCTTATGTTGCCTTTACAGCTGTCGTTCAGTACCGGTATGCTTATACTGGCGTTTTTGCCTACGGTTAATTTTCCTATTTCACTTTCTGTAACGGCGGCTCTGGCATATACCACATCTGTTTTTAATAAGGTGAATGCGGCAGCACCGGGGGCAGCCAGTGTACCTTTTTCAATGCTTTTAACAGATATGATGCCTGCAAATGGAGCATACAGGCGCGTATCGGCCAGGCGTTTGGCAGCAGAGCTTTTATTGGCTATTGCCTGTGCCTGGGCTACTTTGGCAGTAATAAAATCGCGCTCAGGTAAACTACCTTTGCTATGCAGTTCTTCATAGCGTTTAAAGTTGTCCGTTGCCTGCTCCAGGCTGGCCGCAGCTATCTGCAACGCATTCTCGTATTCAGTGGTTTCAATGGTAGCCAGTAACTGGCCTGCATGTACATGCTCGCCTTCCTGTACGTTTACCTGTGTAACACGCCCGCTAACGGAAAAGCCCAGCGATACGGTGTTGTCTGCTTCTATAGTGCCGCTGTACGTAAGTGTTTCGGGTACACCTTGTGCAGCTATTTCTTTTACAATCACTTTAGGGGCAGGGCTGGCAGCGGCCGGCTTTTCTTCCTTATGGCCGCAACTGCTTAACAGAAGGATGCACAATGCTGCACAGGGCATGAAAGATAATTTCAATGCTGTCATAAATAATACTTGCTTTATATATTGTGTAAATGAATGCCGGAGATGGGCTAACTACAGGCGTATTGCTCCGGAAAGTATTGAAACAGCTGGTGGCTGTTTTCTGTTTGCCGGTGGTAGAGTTTAATAATATGGTCGCCGGTCATTTGCGGCGTGGCCGTATATGCGTCTGAACCTGCTACTGCAGGCTTTTCTGTAATCATATCTTTTACAAACAGGTGATAATACCTTATATTATAATTGCGCACTTCTTCTGATAGTATAACCGATAACTCCGTCTGGTTTTCTGTAAGCAGTCTTGTAAGAGAGGCGTAAGGCCGGTGTTCCAGCACATCCGCATTGCAAATGCTTACAAACATGCCGCACTGCTGCTCCTTCATCAGCTGCAGTGCCACCCGGCCGGTAATAAAGTGTGCCGTAATATTTTCATCTACCGCTTTCTGCCATTCCCGCAGATCTATATCCAGCAGGGGTTTGCTATGCTGGTTGTTGTTAAATGCTGCCACCACCAGGTGTACCCGGCCGTATAACTCCTGTATACAGTTTTTAATATCGTTTACCCGCCCGTAATCCATTACATCGGTAAGTATGGTTATCAGCTGGCCGCTGCTAACGCTTTCTGTTTCCTGCCGCAGTAGCCGTGCAGCATCGGCATCGGGTACGGGTGCTATTACCAGTGCGTTATGTAATAAAAAAGACTTCACTATTCCGGTTCCTATGGGCGTGTTTCCGCCTGTGACTACTGTAATAGCGCCGTTCATCTGCATGTTCATAAGTAATATGGACTATCTGTTATCTGTGGAGGATGACAGTGCAAAGCTGCTTACTATTCGCCAGCCTGAAAATGTCTGAATAGCTACGGAATATATCTAAAAGTCGTTTTTACTGTATATCAGAGTACAGAAGCTGCCTTACGGTATTCCGAGGGCGTAAGCCCCGTTTGGTTTTTAAAAAACTTGCTGAAGAAGAACTGATTACTGAAATACAGGTTCTCTGCCACCTGGGCAATGGTGTCTGAGCTGGTATGTAATAATACCTTAGCTTCTGTGGTTACCATTTCATCAATCAGTTCCCCGGCCGTTTTACCAATGGTTTCTTTAATGGTTTGTGTAAGATACTTGGGGGTAATAAATAGCTGGTCTGCGTAAAACTGCAGGCTGCGTTGTTCTTTAAAGTGCATATTCAGCAGGTTCAGAAAGGTGGCACTCAGTTCTTCCTTACGGGTTAGCTTCAACGGCATATGCTTTTGCTGGCGTGCAAAAAAAGAGGCTATTTCAAACAGCAGCAGACTAAAGCAGTGGGTAAGCCGTTCTATGCGGTAAGGGTTGTTTTCTTCCTCCATATTGCGCAGGTACACCATTTGCATCAGCTGATTCAGCATCAGTGCTTCGGCTTCCGTTAGTTGTATGTGGGGAGATTGTTTGGTAGATAGGTAAGCAGAGGGATCTACGGAACTTTTTGCAATGCCCGTTTTCATAATAAAGTCCGGTGTAAAACACATACAGGATATGTTCAGGTCTTCGCTCACCCTCACAAACTGCCGTATGGTATGGGGCGATATGAATAAAAACTGATTCTTCTGTATCCGGTGGTTCACCAGATTAATATTCAGTTCAGCTTCTCCGTTCAGTACCAGAAAGAACAGTGGAAAGTCCATACGGTGCGGATGCAGCACAGGTATTTCGGGTGCCGGACCGTGCTGTATAAAAATGTGTATGCCTTCCGGCTGCCGGGTTTGCCCCAGCGCTTCCAGCAATTCATTGCTCGTATGCCTTAACACTGCAGTGGTACTCATGAAGGGGTATGTTGCAGCAAAGCTACAACTGTTTACAATACCGTTAGTGCGGCTGCCCCTGGTGCGCTGCGCCGCCTTTTTTCTGAAAACTATAAATGAGGTAAAACAGGGCAGGCAATATAAACACACTACCCAGCAGTAAAGCCATGCCCAGCGCCTGCAGGGTTTTCTGGTGGCCATGATGCTCCATCAGCGAAAGATAGCCGCCGCCTTTCAGTATTACAATATTAGGGAAGTGCTTATACGTGGTGGTGATAAGTATCATGGTTACCTGAAAACCTGCCAGCACACGCAGTATCTGCGTTTTGCCTTTCTGCAGCCAGTACCATAACAAAAACAGCGAAATGCTGGCGGCAGCAATAGCGGTAATACCCACTGCGTTACCAAATATCCATTCCACCAACGGAACGTTTTCTACCTGAGCAGCAATAAATACCATAGCGCCAAATACTACGGCAGCAATATTGGCGGTACGGGCTTTTTGTATAAAACGGCGCTTTTCATCTTCCGTATCTGTTTCGCCAATCAGGTAAATAGCGGCCAGAAAGGCACAGATGGCTACGGTAAACAAACCTACTGTTACCGAGAACCAGCTGAGCCAGCTGAATACATAGGCATCCAGAAAATTAGTGGCTTGTGTATCAATAGTGCCGCTTACGGTGCTGCCCGCAATAATGCCCAGAAACAGCGGTGTAATAAGGCTTGACCAGGTGAAAATGCGGTTATACACCACCTGCCAGTCATCTACCACCGCATCATAGTGCCGGAAGGCAAAAGCTGTACCCCTGGCTATAATGCCCAGCAGCAATACCGTAAGTGGAATATGCATGTTGATAGACATGGTGGTATAAATAGCCGGAAAGCCCACAAACAATATTACAATGGCAATAATCAGCCACATATGGTTGGCTTCCCACACCGGACCAATGGCCTGGTACATGGTGTCGCGCGTTTTAGCCCGGTTGTTCTGAGAGGTGAACAACTCTAATATACCTGCACCAAAATCAGCGCCGCCTAACAGAAGATACAGCCATATCGATGCCCAGAGGAAACAGATAATTACGTACAGCATACAGCTTAGTGGTTGATGAGGAATGTGGATGAAGGAGTATCGTACAGTTTACCCACCATTTTAATCTGGCGGTATAACATAAAGGTTACAATTACCGCCAGTGATATATATACCGCACTGAACAGATAGAATGAGTAGTTAATACCCGGCATAGGCGTTACCGCATCTGCCGTGCGCATAATACCGTTGATAATCCAGGGCTGGCGGCCTACTTCCGTAACCGTCCATCCGGCTTCCACCGCAATAAAACCCAGCGGCGTGGCTATTACAAACAGCTTCAGCAGCCATTTGCTTTCCAGCCATTGCTTTTTCTTCCACAAACCTATAAAGTATAATACGCTTATCAGCAGCATTATCATACCCAGCCCTACCATTACCTGAAAGGCGTAGTGTGTAACAGCCACGGGTGGGTGATTCTCTTCTGGTATAGCATCTAACCCTTTTACTTCTGCATTAAAATCTTCTGCCACCATAAAACTCAGCAGGCCCGGTATTTTTACAGCATAGTCTACTTTCTTATTTTTCTCATCCGGTATACCACCTATAATCAGCGGTGCTCCTTTCTCTGTATGAAAATGGGCTTCCATAGCAGCCAGTTTAGCAGGCTGGCGGTGCGCCACATCTTTGGCAGATAAATCGCCACTCAATGGTTGCAATATAGCCGCTGCCGCAGCAAACACCGCTGCTATGCGGAAGGCTTTGGTATGAAAAGCCACGTGGCTGCCACGTACTATCATAAGCGCATGCACCCCTGCTACCGCAAAACCGGTAGCGGCAAAAGCAGCAATACACATATGTAACGCCTGCGAAAACCAGGCATCATTAAACATAGCTTTGATGGGATCAATATTCAGGTACTCGCCGTTGAGGTAATCAAACCCTGCAGGGCTGTTCATCCAGGCATTGGCGGCTACCACCAGTATGCCCGATACCAGGCCGCTAACACCTACCACTACACCAGTAAACCAGTGAAACCAGCGGTTAAAACGATTCCAGCCGTACAGGAAAAAACCCAGTGCTATGGCTTCAATAAAAAAGGCAGTGCCTTCCAGTGAAAAGGGCATCCCGAAAATAGGGCCGGCATGTTTCATGAACGTTGGCCACAACAGCCCCAGCTCAAAAGACAACACAGTACCACTTACCGCACCGGTAGCAAAAAAGATAGCCACGCCCTTACTCCAGGCTTTGGTAACATTCTTATACACATCCTTACCTGTTTTCAGATAGTAGTAGTGGGCTACGGCCATAAAAAAAGGCATTACCATTCCGATACAGGAGAACACAATGTGAAAACCGAGAGAGAGGGCCATTTGAGAGCGGGCTGCTAAAAAATCATTCATGAAATGATTGTTTTAATTCGGCACAAAGGTAGTGCTGCACAAATGGAAAGAATGCTATTTTTTACGGAATCTATGGTGTATATTAACCACCCCCTCTGTATACTATTATATACTACGTTCACGCATTAACCACTATTACAAATGGACAGAAGATCCTTTCTTAAAAACTCAGGCATCAGCACCCTGCCTGTTATTACAGGCCTTGGTGCAGCAGCCTTTCAGCCAGCAGCGGCCCCGGAAGCAGCTTTAAAAACCATCAACTTTGTACAGGACGGTATTGGTTTTACGCCTACAGAATATATTCAGCAGCTGGCTGAGATTGATAAGGTGCATGCTATTGAAAGAGATTACTATGCAGAGAAGGGCGTAGTGGATGCGTTGCTGAAAAAGTTTGCTGTCATTACCGGCAAAGAAGCTGCGATTTATATGCCTTCCGGCACCATGGCCAACCAACTGGCCATTCATGTGCTTTGCGGGGGCAGTACCAAGGTGTATGTGCAGGAAACCAGCCATGTGTTTCGCGATGAGGGCGATGCTGCACAGTCGGTGTATGGTAAGCGCCTGTTGCCGCTGGCGCGGGGAAAGCATTATTTTACTGCTGCGGAACTGGAAGCGGAGAATACTTACCTGGCGAACGGAGAATATTTTGCAGCTCCCGCAGGTGCAATCTCCATAGAAAACCCGGTAAGGCGTTGCCTGGGGCAGGTGGTGCCGTTAAGTGAGCTCAAAGCCATTGCCGCCTGGAGTAAAAAGAGAGGGTATAAGATGCATCTGGACGGGGCCAGGCTCCACCTGGCCTGTGCTTATTCCGGAGTAAGTGTAAAAGAATACGCAGACTGTTTTGATACGGTGTACATGTGCCTGTACAAATACCTGGGCGCCAACTCCGGTGCAGTACTGTGTGGCAGTAAAGCGGTGATAGATCAGATGCCGCACCTGGTAAAAATACACGGCGGAGGTATGTGGCAGAACTGGCACAATGCCGCTGTGGCGCTGCATTTTCTGGAAGGGATTGATGAAAGACTGCTGCGTGCGCGGGAAAGAGCAGCCTCGGTGTTTGCAAAGCTGAATCTGCTGCCGGGGGTGGAAATACTGCCCATACCGGAGGGTAGCAATGTTTTCCGGTTTCGCCTGGCAGCGCAGTACAATCCCCAAACGTTTTCCGGCACCCTGCGGGAGAAGTATGCCATACGTATTGCCGCCAGCCCTGAAGAGGATGGCTACGCACGCATACACGTAAACGAATCTATACTCCTGAGAGAAGAAAATGCTATCCTCAGCGCGTTTAAAGCTGCGCTGGGAGTGTAAATACCCGTTTTTGTTAACGGGATGCTAAAACCATGTACATTTGCCGCGTAAACGGTTCCGCTCCGGCTGTATGGCCGGAGGGATTAAAAGGGAAACCGGTGTAAACCCGGTGCTATCCCCGTAGCTGTAAGCTTAAGTGTTTGGCGTAGCCATACATGCCTGTTAAACAGGATACCACTGTTGTATAAGTACAACGGGAAGGTGTTAAACAGTAAGCGAGCCAGAAGACCTGCCGGGTACAAAATCCTTATAAAGAGCTTTCGGGTGAAAAGCTGCGGATGAAAACCATCTTACTGCAGAAGAGGCTTTCATTGCTGTCCGTATTCATGGTACCGAAGGCTCATAGTGAACAACTTAAATACTATGAGCATGAACAAATCAGTGCTTCCGCTGTCAGCATTACTGCTACTGGGCGTGAAGGCAGGTGCACAGGATTCCCTCCGCACCGCACGGTTGGACGAGGTAATTGTTACCGCCAACAAAATTGCACAAAAGCAAAACGCTACCGGCAAGGTAGTAAGCGTTATTTCCAGAGAACAGATTGAAAAAAGTACCGGCCGCACTGTAGCCCAACTGCTGAACGAGCAGGCAGGTATTACCATTAATGGTGCACTCAACAACCTGGGCACCAACCAGAGTGTATACATGCGCGGCGCTTCCTCTGGCCGTACCCTGATACTGGTAGATGGTATACCGGTGTACGACCCTTCTTTAAGCAACAGTGAGTTTGATTTAAACCTGCTGGCGCTGAACGATATTGAAAGAATAGAGATTTGTCGTGGTGCACAGAGTACTTTATACGGTTCCGATGCTATTGCCGGTGTTATTAATATTATTACCGTAAGGCAGGATGTAGATAAGCCTGTGAATGTAAAAGCATCCCTGGCGGGTGGTAGTTACGGCACCATCAGAGGCAATGCAAAGGTGTATGGCAAAGCAGGTAAGCTTAGCTATAACGCCGGATATGCCAAGCTGAAATCAGATGGTTTTTCTGCCGCTTATGACAGAACCGGTAATGAAGGTTTTGATAACGATGGTTATAATGGCGACGCCTTAAATGCATCGCTGCAATACCAGCTGAGCAATGAACTGCTGTTACGTGGTTTTAGCCGCTACAGCCGTTACAAAGCAGATATTGATAACAGTGCCTTCATTGACGAGAAGGATTATGTGCTGAAAAGCAAAAGCCTGATGACAGGTGGTGGTTTTACCTTTAAAAAAACAGGGGTAGTGTTGAATGGTAACTATCAGTACAGTGAGTTTACCCGTGGACAGATAGATGACAGTGTTTATATAAGCCCTGCAACCAAATACTTTAAACTGGATTATTTTGGTAAAGCGCAGTTTGCGGAGTTATTTGCCAATATAGAACTGGGTAAAGGCTTTAGTTTATTACAGGGGGCAGACTTCCGCTATAGCAGCATGAACAGCTACTCTTATTATATGAACCCCGGACCGGTAGATCCTTATAATCCTTCTGAGTCTACTTTTAAAGACACTTCTTTAAGCCAGTCTTCCCTGTATGGTTCTCTTCTCTACAGCGGTATTAATGGCAATCTGAATGTAGAACTGGGTGGCAGGCTGAATGTGCATTCCCGTTATGGCAGCAACCATACCTATACCTTCAACCCCTCTTACAGAATCAATTACCATTTAAGGGTATTCGGTAGTATAGCCACAGGCTTTAAAGCGCCTACATTGTATCAGTTATATGATGCATGGAGCGGGCAGCCCGATCTTAAGCCGGAACGTTCTACCAACTACGAAGGTGGTATACAATATCAGGCAAGAAACTTCCGCACCCGGGCTGTGTACTTTTACAGAGATATAAAGGATGGGCTGGATTACAATTACATCACTTACCGGTATTTTAATTTCGGCAGACAAAAAGTGGGTGGTATAGAACTGGAAGCAACTTTACAGCCGGCCAAAGGTGTTACGGTTACTGCTAATTATACCTGGCTGCATGCGCAGGAGCAGATTCAGAATCGTGTTAACCAGCAGGATACTACCTATAAGTACTTGTTAAGAAGACCTGACCACAATGTGAATGTAACCATTGGGTACAATGCAGGCAGTCGTTTATATGTAAGCGTAAGCGGTAAGTATGTAAGCAAGCGCTATGACATAGGCGCAGGAAAAGATGAGAAGCTGGATCCGTACTTTCTGTTAGGTGCTTACGCCGAATACAAATACAACAGCCACATTAAAATTTTTGCCGATGCGCAAAACCTCACCAACAAAAAGTTCTTTGATGTGCTGGGCTACCGCTCCATACCATTTATGTTTAATGGTGGTGTGGCTATCAACTGGTAATGTTATAAATTGTGTAACGAAAAGCGTATAAAGTATATGTCACTCACCAAATTTAATCCCCGCACCACCGTATTGCTGGTTACCATGCTGGTAACAGCAGTAATTCGTGTGTTATTAAGCTGGCAGCCTGGTATTTCGCCCATGTCTAATTTTACACCGGTAGGTGCTATGGCATTGTTTGGCGGTGCTTACTTCAGCAAAAGTTATAAGGCATACCTGTTTCCGGTATTAACCCTGTTTCTGGGAGATATTGTGCTGAACAAACTCGTTTTCTATCATGAATGGCGTTTGCTGTACGATGGCTGGTACTGGACCTACGGCTCTTTTGCATTGATGGTATTAACCGGCCAGCTGATGATTAAAAAGGTTTCGGTTACAAACGTGGTGCTGGCAAGTGTGGTTGCCACGCTGATACACTGGATCGGTACCAGTCCGGCCTGTATCTTTTTCCCCGGTTCTATGTATCCGAAAACTTTCAACGGCTGGCTCACCAGCCTGGTAGCCGCTATTCCGTACGAGCGCAATCTGCTGCTGAGTACACTTATCTTCAGCGGTATTCTGTTTGGGGAATTTGAGTGGCTGCAACGCCGGTTTACTGCTTTGCAATTAAAGCCTGCTTTATAAACAGGTATAACCAATAAACAACGGAGGGAGTGCTTAGTCGCTCCCTCTTTCTTATATACCATTCATATGATAGCATCCTCTTTTTTACCCGCTGCCACCCAGATGATTTACGATATGGGTTTGCAGCATTTATTACAGGGCATCACGTTTGAATGTCCGCCACAGGCGCTTACAGAAAAAGAAAAAGTAGTACGCTGTGTGCTGGAAGGAAAACAGTACAGCAGTCAGGAAATTGACCGTATATTCTCCGCTTCCAAAGCACAGGGTAAAAGCCTGTACTATGTAGATGATGCCTTATTACAAAGCATAGCACCGGATGTAATTTTTACGCAGGATGTATGTGAGGTATGCCAGATTGATACCGCCTGCACCGCAGCCGCGGTAGCCCGTTTGGCAAAACAACCCCAATTGGTAGCGCTTACACCCAATACGCTGAACGATGTGCTACAGACGGCAGTAACCATTGCCACCGCACTGGGGCAGGAAGAGGCGGCCTATAGCTATCTCTCCGGCCTGCAACAGCGTATGGATGCGGTAACAGATACCCTGCGTAAACACCGCGCACCACTGAAGCGGGTAATGATAATGGAATGGATGGAACCTATTTACAACTGCGGCCACTGGATACCCTATCAGGTAGCGTATGCCGGTGGGGTAGATATGCTGTCTAACCCCGGCGGCGACAGTATTGTTACACCCTGGGAAAAAGTAGTGCGTTATAACCCCGAAGTGCTGGTAATTGCCCCCTGCGGTTTTACCACTGCCAGAACCCGGGAGGAGTTATACCTGCTGACGCAGAAAAAAGAATGGGCAAACCTTACGGCGGTGCAGAACAATGCAGTATTCCTGGCCGATTATGATCTGTTCACCCAGCCCAGCGCGGGTACATTGGTAGATGGTATAGAGCTGCTGGCAGCCCTGTTTCACCCGGAAATATTTACCGTACCTGCACACCTGCAATCTAAATACGCATTACCTGAGCAAATGGGAGAACTGATTCATGCCCGCTAATATCATATTTATAACCGGCGGCGCCCGCAGTGGTAAAAGCCGTTATGCACAGCAACTGGCATTGCAGCACAGCAACGAACCGGTATATCTGGCCACCGCCCGCCATTGGGATGCGGAGTTTGAACAGCGTATTCAAAGGCATCAGGCAGACAGAGATGAACGCTGGACGAATATAGAAGCAGAAAAATTCATCAGTAAGGCTGCTATAGCAGGCAGGGTAGTGGTAATAGATTGTGTAACCCTATGGCTCACCAATTTCTTTACCGATCTGGAATACAATACAGAAGCCAGTCTTACCGCCTGCCGCCACGAAATTGATCAGCTGCTTACCCTGCCCGGCACTTTTATTATCATCAGTAATGAAATAGGTATGGGCGTACATGCGGAAACGGAAATCGGCCGCAGGTTTACCGATCTGCAGGGGTGGGTGAATCAATACCTGGCTGAAAAAGCCGGTAAAGCCATTCTGATGGTAAGTGGTATACCTGTAGTAATTAAAGATGTGGTTGTATGAGCAAAGCGTATATGAACTGGAGCGGCGGTAAAGATTCCTCACTGGCACTGCACCGGGTGTTGCAGCAACAGCAATATCAGGCAGGCTGCCTGCTTACCAGTGTTAACGCTACGCACAACAGAATATCCATGCACGGCGTAAGGCGTAGCTTGTTACAGCAACAGGCGCAGGCTATAGGGCTGCCCCTTACTACTATTGAATTACCGGAACATCCCTCTATGGAGGCGTATGAATCCACACTACTAGCCAAAGTACAGGAGCTGCAGCGGCAGCAATATACACACGCCTTATTCGGCGATATTTTTCTGGAAGACCTGCGTAGCTATCGTGAACAGCAGCTGCATAACGCAGGTATTACAGCCGTCTTCCCCATCTGGAAAGAAGATACCGCAATGCTGATGCAGGAGTTTTTACAAACAGGCTTTAAAGCAGTAGTGGTATGTGTGAATGAGCAGCATTTGCCTGCTGAGTTCTGCGGCCGTATTATAGATGAAGACTTTGTGCGCGACCTGCCTGCCGGTGTAGATATCTGTGGCGAGAATGGCGAGTACCATTCCTTTGTGTTTGATGGCCCCTTGTTCCGCCACCCCGTTGTTTATACCAAAGGAGAGGTGGTATATAAAACTTACCCCGGCCCCGGTTCTTCCGATTATGGGTTCTATTTTTGCGACCTGCTGCCTGCCTGATGAAGTGGGCGGCTGATGAATATGAATACTATCCACTCTTTACAGCAACAGCTGCAACAACTGATTGATGAGAAAACCAAACCTGTTGGCGCACTGGGTGTGCTGGAGCAGATTGCATTACAGGCAGGCCTTATTCAGCATACTACAAAGCCCGCTATAATTAAGCCGCACATACTGGTGTTTGCTGCCGATCATGGTATTGCACGCACCGGATTGGTAAATCCTTATCCACCCGATGTAACCGCCCAGATGGCGCTGAACTTTATTAACGGTGGTGCCGCTATCAATGTATTCTGCCGTCAGCATCAGATTGCTTTACAGGTAATAGATGCAGGTGTACAATCAGACGTAGCTGCTGAAACCGCCACTTTTATCGTTGCCAAAATGGGCTATGGCACGGCCAGTTATCTGGAAACAGAAGCCATGCCGGAAGCCACCGCACTGGCTGCTATTGCCAAAGGCAGAGAGCTGGTAAAACAGGTAGCCGGCACCGGATGCAATTGCATTGGCTTTGGCGAAATGGGTATAGGTAATACTTCCTCCGCCAGTCTTATTATGAGTGCTGTTACCGGCGAATCAATTGCAGCCTGCACCGGAAGGGGTACCGGTGTAAATGATGCGCAGTTGAGTATTAAAATAAAAACCCTGGAGCAGGTGGCTGAAAAGCATCAGCTGGCTACGTTTGCCCATAACCCGGTAGCGCTTTTAAGCAAAGTGGGTGGTTATGAAATAGCCATGATGGTGGGTGCTTATCTGGAAGCGGCTGCTCAGAAAATGATAGTGGTGGTAGATGGCTTTATCGCTACTGCTGCGTTGCTGCTGGCGAAAGGGTTACAGCCCGATGTACAGGCCAGCTGTGTGTTTGCCCATACAAGTGGCGAGCAGGGGCATGAAAAAATGCTGCACTGGCTAAACGCAAAGCCGCTGCTGCAACTGGGCATGCGCCTGGGCGAAGGTACTGGTGCAGCACTGGCTATTCCGCTGATACAATCGGCCGTATTGTTTTTACAGGAAATGGCTTCTTTTGCTTCGGCAGGTGTTTCTGAAGCGCATAACGCATAAATTGGCTATGGTGAAAAAAGAATTACGCATCTTCTTTACGGCGCTCATGTTTTTAACACGGTTGCCCGTGCCACGCTTTGCAGATCATTCGCAGGAATATCTGGAAAAGTCTGCCCGTTATTTTCCGCTGGTAGGCTGGATAGTGGCGGCAATCAGTGCAGCAGCTTATTTCCTGTTCCGCGAACTGGCCGGGGCAGATATCGGAATCTTTGCCTCCATCATCGCGGGCATTTTTACCACCGGTGCTTTTCATGAAGATGGGTTTGCAGATGTGTGTGATGCCTTTGGTGGTGGTTGGACCAAAGAAAAGATTCTGCTGATTATGAAAGACAGCCGCCTGGGTACCTATGGGGTAACAGGTTTAATTGCCATACTGGGCGCTAAGTTTCTGCTGCTGCGTTCCCTGCCGGTTCAACGGCCGGAGCAGTTTATATTGCTGCTGCTGGCGGCACATGGCTTCAGCCGTTTTATGGGGGTGCTTACTATTACTTTGTTCGATTATGTAACCGATACAGATGGCAGTAAATCCAAACCGGTTACTGCCCGTAAACCCACACCGGGCATGTTGGTTGCAGCGGCAGTATTTGCGTTGTTACCACTGGCAGGGTTGCATTGGCACCTGTGGCTGGCGTTACCGGTAATACTGCTGGCAGGCTATCGGCTGGCACGGTATTTTAAAAAATGGATAGGAGGGTATACGGGCGATTGCCTGGGCGCTATGCAGCAGGTGAGTGAGCTTACCTTTTACCTTTGTGTACTCATCATTGAAAAATATTATCCACCGGCTTTCTAAAAAACAGATGATATGGCTGTTTATCTGATAAGGCATACTGCCCCCGCTATTGAAAAAGGCATCTGTTACGGACAGGCCGATATTGGTGTGCTGGACACCTTTGAAGCAGAAGCAGCCATTATCAGCAGGCATTTGCCACAGCACATTACACGTATTCACAGCAGCCCGTTACAACGCTGCCGACGCCTGGCAGATCATCTGTTTCCGGAACTGACTATTGTAAACGAGCCACGCCTGAAAGAGATACATTGCGGAGAATGGGAGCTGCAACATTGGGATGCTATACCCAAAGAGGTGATAGACCCGTGGATGAATGATTTTGTAAACGTGCAGATACCCGGTGGTGAAAGCTATGTGCAGATGCATGAAAGGGTAGTGAATTGTTTTAATCAGCTGGCGGCGCAGGAGGGTACAGTAGTGCTGGTAACGCATGGCGGTGTTATCCGAAGTATTTTATCACACATTACACAAACCCCGCTACAAAACTCTTTTGGTGTATTTGCCATTCATTATGGCTGTGTAATAAAACTGGAAAAGCATAACGGCGTGTTTACTTATGAATCACTTTCCAATATACCCACCGGAAAAGAACAGCACAAGCCCTCTGCTAAATAGACTGCTGCTGAACTGGTAGCTGTTATAAGCCGTTTACTGCTGCATACGCTACAGGCTGTTTGTGTAACTAACCAGTATCAGTACGGGATAAAAAAGAGCCGGTGATTAAACCGGCTCTGAAAATGAACTATTTGAAGATGGTAGCAAAGAATGCTTTCATATCGTTAAACGAAGCGGTATCCGCTGCGCCATTGTAAGTAATAGGCATGTTAAACTTCTTGCCTTTTTCGGTAGCATTCGGGTTGGTAAATGCGTGCGTAGCCCCTTCATATACTTTAAAAGTATAAGCAGTACCGGTTGAGTCCATCTGCTTTTTAAAGGTAGCCACCTCAGCCTCAGGTACAAAGTTATCAGCACCACCGTGGCATACCAGTATCTGTGCTTTGGTTTGCCCTTTTACAGGGGTAACACCTGCCAGTCCGCCATGGAAGCTTATTACGCCATTTACCGGTAAACCCAGTTTGGCGCAGTTAAGTACCGCTGCACCACCAAAGCAATAGCCAATAGCGGCTGTTTTGGTAGTATCTGCCTGCGGGTAGGTTTTAGCTTTAGCCAGTGCAGCCTGTACGCGTGTATACCACAGTTGCGGGTTTTTATAAAAAGGAGTAGCCAGTGCGCCTGCTGTCTGCGGGTCTTCTGCCAGCTGGCCATTACCATACATATCTATACCAATAGCCAGGTAGCCCATCTCTGCCAGTTGTCTGGCACGGCCTTTTACATAGCCTTCCAGGCCCCACCACTCAGGTACAATCAATACAATCGGCTTTTTAATGCTGGTATCGCTGCTGTACGCAACAATGCTCTTCAGTACCGTAGTGTCTGCCTGAATGTTAATGTTTTCCTCAATAATAGTGGCTGTTGCCTTTGCGCTGTCTTTGCCACCGGTTGCTTCAGAAGAGTTGCTGTTGTTGCCACAGGCTGCAAAGCAAAGTGCTGCACCCAGTGCGGCCAGAAATGTTACTGGTTTGTGTTTCATTGTGTGTTTTGTTATAATGTCAATAGGAATGGCCGCAAGTTAGTGCACTTTACCGTGCCGCCAGTTTGTTAAATCCGGCAAAGAATTGGGGAAATTGCAGGCAATGAAGTTTTTCATATAGGGTATCTTCGGCATCCAATAAACAACATGAAGCGTTTGAAAACCCTATTCGTATCAGCCCTGATGTTGCTCGCAGCAGTAACCGTACAGGCGCAGTCTGGCCCGGCCGGCACTTTTACCACCGGTAAAAATACTTTTTTGCTCAATGGAAAGCCCTTTGTGGTAAGAGCGGCAGAATTGCATTATCCCCGTATTCCCAAAGCCTACTGGGAGCACCGGATACAATTGTGCAAGGCCATGGGCATGAATACCATCTGTATCTACCTGTTCTGGAACTATCACGAGCAGCAGGAAGGTGTGTTTGATTTTGAAGGCCAGAAAGACGTGGCAGAATTTGTAAAGCTGATTCAGAAGAACGGCATGTATTGCATTGTACGTCCCGGCCCTTATGTATGTGCCGAGTGGGATATGGGCGGCCTGCCCTGGTGGCTGCTGAAAAAGCAGGACCTGAAAGTGCGTACCAACCAGGATTCGCTGTTTATGGCCCGCACCATCCGTTATATGAAACAGGCCGGTAGGCAACTGGCCCCGCTACAGATACAGAATGGCGGTAACATTATTATGGTGCAGGTAGAAAATGAATATGGCGTATGGGGCAATGATGAAGTGTACATGAGTGCCATCCGCGATAATATACGCGCAGCAGGCTTTGATAAGGTACAGCTGTTCCGGTGCGACTGGAGTTCTAATTTCCACCGCTACAAGCTGGATGGCGTAGCCAGCACCCTCAATTTTGGCGCAGGCTCTAATATCGACAACCAGTTTAAGAAGTTTAAGGAAATGAACCCTGATGCACCGCTGATGTGTAGTGAATACTGGACTGGCTGGTTTGATCAGTGGGGCAGACCGCATGAAACACGGGATGTAAACTCTTTCATAGGCAGCCTGAAAGATATGATGGACCGCAATATTTCTTTCAGCCTGTATATGGCGCATGGCGGTACTTCTTTTGGTCAGTGGGCCGGTGCCAATGCGCCACCCTATGCACCTACTGCTACCTCTTACGATTACAACGCACCTATTGATGAAGCGGGTAATACTACAGAGAAGTTTTTTGCCGTACGCGATCTGCTGAAAAATTACCTGCAGGAAGGAGAAAAGCTGGGCGAAATTCCGGCTAATCCGGAAAAAGCCATCACGCTGCCTGCTATCCAGTTCACCCAAACCGCCGCTTTATTTGAAAATCTGCCAAAGCCGGTTAAGAGTGAAGATATTCAGCCTATGGAGGTGTTTAACCAGGGCTGGGGCCGTATTTTATATCGTACCCAATTACCTGCTGGTAGCGCACGCCGCAAGCTGGTGTTACAGGAGGTGCATGACTGGGCAACCGTGTATATTAACGGAAAACCGGTGGGCAAGCTGGACAGGCGCCGCGGCGATAATACGATAGATATACCTGCAACCACTGCCAGTGCACGCCTGGATATACTGGTAGATGCTACAGGCAGGGTAAACTACGGACAAGCTATTATTGACCGTAAGGGTATTACCAAACAGGTGTTGGTGGTAGAAGGGGCTGATAGTACCGTGCTGCGCAACTGGCTGGTTTATAATTTTCCGGTAGAGGCTGCTTTTCAGCGCAGTAAAGTCTGGAGTAAGAAGAAACTACAGGGCCCAGGCTGGTATAAAGGCAGTTTTACCGTTACCAAAACCGGCAATACGTTTATAGATGTAAGTAAAATGGGTAAAGGCATGGTATGGGTAAACGGCTATAATCTGGGCCGTTACTGGAAAATAGGCCCCCAGCAAACCCTGTTTTTGCCAGGTGCCTGGCTTAAAAAAGGCAGTAACGAAATAATAGTACTGGATGTTGATCAGCCTGCTGCCGATGTTGCTGTTGCAGGCCTGGATAAGCCTATACTGGACAAAACCAGTCAGGACGAATCATTACTGCACCGCAAACCTGGCCAGCAACTGCGCCTGGAAGGCGTAACACCTGTATATACGGGTACGCTGCCGGCAGGCAATGGCTGGAAGGCAGTACAGTTTGACGCAGTAAAACAAGGCCGCTATTTTTGTCTGGAAGCACTGAATAGCCAGAAAGAGGGCGACCCCGTTACTTCACTGGCCGAAATGGAAGTGCTGGATGAAAACGGCAACGTAATATCCACTTTATCCTGGAAGGTATTGTATGCCGATAGTGAGGAAGTTACTGCTGCCAATAACGCGGCTGATAAAGTTTACGATGCACAGGAATCATTGATCTGGCAAACACAAACTACCGGTGGTAAGCCTGCGCATCCACACCAGTTGGTAATTGATATGGGGGCTGTGGTAAATGTAAAAGGAATACGCTTATTACCACGCTCAGACAAAAGCACGTCTGGCATGATTAAAGACTTCCGTTTTTATCTGCAAACTGCTCCGTTCCGTTTTTAATAGTATTAAAATAACAACTGATTGTTACGGTGACTTTTGGTCACCGTAACAAGATCAGTGTGAGAACAGCTATTAGGCTGTTCCTGTTATAAAAGGTAAGCTGTTACCTGTTGAATGGTTGGTTTATAATCTCTTCTGCATGGCTTTACAAGGCCGGTTGCAAAATTAACGCTCCATTTTTACGCTGCAACCCGTACTGTCTGTTTACATTATCAGGTGCTGAACCATTTTTTTACTACCGGTTTACCGTTACATAAACCGTTTTTGCTGCCATTCCCTGGTTTTGTGGCATAGAATATGCTGATATGCGGAAAACTTTCTCCCTGCCGCTACTTGTATTATTTATTAAATAATAAATATATTTTGTAATTTTAGCAGATTGTTGCGGATTAGCTGCATTGAAACGTAGATAAGATATACGAAAGGGAACTCTTGTCCGGAAAGGAACACTTCTGCCTGAATACATCACTGCTTTTAATATTCATTGCTTATGAATAAGGCTACCCTGTTGGTTATTGTTGCTACGCTGTTATCCTGCAATAGCGGCAACCCTCTTTTACAAAACCGTGAACAACCTGCGGAACAGCCGGCTGGTACCCATAAAGCAGACGATGCAGAAACTGTGCAGGCACTGCATGATGCATATGTAACTGTGTATCCGCTGGTGCTGATGGAAATGGCGCGCCGTTCTTTTGCCGGTGTAATGCGGGCATCTGCTAATAGTACAGCATGGCTTAACCATTTTGTGCATACCAGCGTGTACTCAGGTATGGCGCCGCAGCGCGTGGCTGAACCGGATGTAGACATGGTGTATTCCTCTGCCTTTACCAATGTAGCTGCTGAGCCCATGGTATTGCACGTGCCGGATCAGATGGGGCGTTATTATATGTTATTGCTGGTAGACGACTGGGGGCATGTGTTTAACACAGCAGCCACCCCCGGGGCAGCCAGCTTTTTAATTACCGCACCGGGCTGGCAGGGCACTGTGCCTGCGGGTATGAGCCACATAGCGGCGCCCTCTGCAAACGTATGGGTTGCAGGGCGCACACAGGTAAATGACCGTACGGATGCCGTAATTGTAAAATCGTTGCTGAACCGCTATTCCCTTACGCCTTTAAGTAGATGGGAGAAAGGAAAACAAGCGTCAGATGATAGTGAAATAACCACTGCAGCAGTTACTGCGCCTGAGAAGTTATTGCTGAATATGACACTGGAAAATGTGCTGCAACTGGCTAACGGGTTGATGCAGAAAACACCCCCTCACTGGGATGCTGAAACCCGTAGCCGCATGGCTGCTGTGCAGGTGGGGCCGGGAAAGAACTTTGCATTACCAGCCTGCAACAGCCAGTTAAAAGGCGCGCTGGCAGCTATACCTGCACAGGTGCAACAGGAAATGAATATAGCGGTGGCAGACAGCGGCAGCAATGGCTGGCGCACCATAAAACCCACCCTGTTGCAGCTTTTGCGTAGTATGGGGGCCGGTGCAGGCAGCAACTGTGTGTATATGGCCACCGGCTGTGATGCAGCGGGAAAAAATCTGCAGGGCAATAATGATTACCGGCTGCATATTGCAAAAGACCGTATACCTGCAGGCAGAGCTTTCTGGAGTATAACCCTGTACGGAAAAAATCATGAACTGATATCGAATAATATACAACGCTTTGCCATTGGCGATAGAGATAAGCTGCTGTATAACGAAGATGGCTCACTGGATATTCTTATACAACACCATGCCCCTGCTGCTGCCTGGCAGCATAACTGGTTACCTGCGCCGGAAGGCTTGTTTACGCTCAGCTTCCGGATATATGGGGTGCATAGCCAATCTGCAACAGAAAGCGCTTATATGCCGGCAGTAGAAAAGGTGTCAGACGCGCTTGCCTCTCGTTCGGGTACAGAAGCCCGCAGATAAAGGAGCTTTTGTGTAACCGTAACAAGTTGCTGGCTAAAGTATATAAAATTAATTTTATTAGTGTTTTACCGGAAGTTGGGTGGTACCTCTGGGGGTTGAGTTCGCCCGTTTCACCGTTCCCTGGGTTTTCATAGTCAAATAATACCTGCCTGGCATAATCCTGTGCCGGGCATGCTTTTATTGCCCCGATGTCAGAAACCTGACATCAGAATCTGCAATAATGACAACTCTGTGCCTGCACTGCTGCTGGATCACTTTTTGTAAATTAGCATAGCGAAAGAAATGACAAGTATGGCAGACTTTATTGATTATTATAAGATTCTGGGGTTGGATAAAAGTGCAACGGATGAGGATATTAAAAAGGCCTACCGTAAGCTGGCGCGTAAGCACCACCCGGATCTGAACCCGGGCAATGCTGAAGCGCAGAAGAAATTTCAGCAGATTAACGAAGCCAATGAAGTACTGAGCGATCCGGAAAAGCGTAAAAAATACGATCAGTACGGCGAAAACTGGAAACATGCCGATCAGTTTGAGCAGGCCCGCAGCCAGGGCGGCTATGGAGGGCAAGAATTCGGAGGTGGCCAGGGGGGCGGTTTTGAGGGCTTTGGAGGTTTTGAACAGGGCGGCAGTGGCTTCTCCGACTTTTTTGAGAACCTTTTTGGCAGAAGCCGTGGCGGCGGAGGAAGAGGCGGTAATGGCCGTTACCGCGGAGAAGACATGAATGCCACCCTGCAACTGAACCTTACGGAGGTGTATGCTACTCAGAAACAGGTAGTTACCATCAACGGTAAAAGCCTCCGTATTACCATTCCCGCCGGAGTGGAAGACGGGCAGGTGATTAAGCTGAAAGGACATGGCCATCCCGGTGTTAACGGCGGCCCTTCGGGCGATTTATATATTACCTTCCAGATATTAAACAACACTACTTTCAGCCGTACCGGAAACGATTTGCAAACCACAGTAGAATTGCCGTTGTATACTGCAGTGTTGGGAGGGGACGTGATGCTGGATACTCCGGGCGGAAAAATCAAACTGAAAGTGCAGCCCGAAACACAGAATGGCACGAAAATACGCCTGAAAGGAAAAGGCTTTCCGGTATATAAACAGGAGGGCAGCTTTGGAGATCTGTTTGTAACCTATTCTATAAAAATACCCGTTGGCTTAACGGAGCAGCAGAAAGAGTTGTTTCGTCAGCTGGCGGCTTTGTAAAACCGCAGATTATGGAAAATGCAGATTGGATACCGGCCGATGATTTCTGTAGTTACCACCAGGTGTCACTGGCTTTTGTGAGTGAGCTGGCCTATGCCGGACTGATAGAAATAACCGTAGTTGACCAGCAGCAATGTATACCTGTTAACCAGCTGCGTGAACTGGAAAGGTTTACCCGCCTGCATGCGCAACTGGGTATTAATGAAGAGGGGGTGGAAGCTATTGCTCACCTGCTGCACCAGGTAGATGTGTTGCAAAAAGAAGTACACCAGCTGCGTCAGCAACTGAACTGGTATCAGCAGGGTGGGTTACCGCACTAGCGCACACTAACTCACTTTTACTATCCTGGCGCAGCCTTTCCCTCTTTCAGCTTTAATACTGCCGTTGTTACCCGGCTGCCCCATTTCCATTCCTATTGAAATTATCAGGGCTTCGTCATCGGCAGGCACCGCAAGGGCCTGTAGCTGCAACACCTGAGCGGGCATTGCCTGGCCGGTTTTATACCAGGCAGTTGTATGCAACGGAAAATGTGCATGCAGCGGCTCTGTTGCGCCTGCAAACCGGTTGTTTTGCCAGGTAACATCTTTTGCTGTTGACAGTGTAGCCACCACGCGGAACATTGGGTTATTCCAGGGAATATGAAAATTCAAACCCGGCATCAGTGCGGGCAGGTGTATTGCAGCCTCTCCGCTTTCACGGTTTACCACGCAGGCTATGCCTGGTTTTATAATATCTCCCAGCCGATGGGTTTTATTCAGATCAAACCCTTCCAGCATAGCGCCGTAACGGGTAAGCAAAATAGCCCGTTGCCCCAGATCACCTTCCGTATTCAGCTGCTGCAGTTTACGTACTGCCCCGTTCAGGTGCGGTGCAAAATTGTGGTCGCTTAAATGTTTCAGCGATAGCAGGGCGCGGTGCAACGCTTTACCAGCTATTACACAGCCGGAAAATTCAGCGCAATTGCGGCGCGTCATCTCAAACTGCGGGGCTGTTTTAATTTTTTCTTTTGTTGCACCGCCTTTGGTGCGTAAAATAATTCCGCTCGCGCCCTTCATGGTGTAGGCAGAAACATCTCCTAATCTGCCCTTAAAAAGAATCTCACTGGTTAGTTTAGCCATGGCAAGGTATGTTTTGATACTACCCTCGGTAACACTTCACTGCACCAAAATGTTCAGATAACCCATAAATAAGCCGTAGGTAAGGCAGAGATAACCCAGTTATTAAAAGACTGGGTTATCACCGGGTTATTACTGGGTTATCACTGGGTTATCCTCTTTAAAAAGCACCTTTTGCCTATAGCGGAGGCAGATAATAGCAGGGGGCTTATATTTGTGCATCACCAATTATATAACCATGAAATATTTGTTTGCTGCCGTTTGTGGCCTGATGCTCGTTAGTTGTAACGGAAATAACAGCGGGCAGGAAGCGGCAGCTACCCAGGCAGATTCCACCACCAGCGCAGAAAAAACACCGGAAGTAGAGCAGGTAGCAGTAACCCCACAGGATAAACCCGCAGAAGGGCAATATTGCTTTATTGAAAAAGTGTATGAAAAGGAAGGGGTGGCATATATAGATGCCGACTATATTCAGTTTCTGATGGGCAAGGCGGCCGTTACAGCGGCCCGTAAGAAAGGAGATGCAGAGCCACTGGTACGCAATGGCGATACTACCTGGTCGGTACCCAACGATTATTATATTCTGAATGAAAACAGGAAAATAAGAACGCTGGCGTTACAGCCCGGTTTCCGGTTGGTTACCGTAAAACAACCCGGAGATGTTCCGGGAGTGGAGTATCTGAAAAAATATGCAAAAGACGCAGTGTTTATACTTACACTGGATGCTGCAGACAGTACTGTTACGCAGATAAAAGAGCAGTATCTGCCATAAGCCAGGCCTAAAGGCTGGCTTATGGAGCCCGCAGGTGCGACTGTTAAAACTAAGCCGGTTTTACTGAAACAGCCTGTGGGCCTTTATGCCCCATAGTTACTTCAAAATTTACTTTGCTGCCTTCGGCTATGCGACCCTGTACATCGTTTACATGCACAAAAATGCTTTCCTGTGTAAGGGAGTCTTTAATAAAACCGTAGCCTTTAGAACCGTTGAAGTGGGTTACTGTTCCCGTTCTTACCGTGGGCAGTTCTTCCGTGTCTTCCTGACGCGACACGCCTATCTGAATTTCTTCCAGACTTACTTCTTTTCTTTTAGATGGATCGGGTGGGGTATCAATGATATTCCCGTTCTCATCAATATAGGCCATCATATCTTCCAGGCTTTTTCCTTTTTGAGAATTGGCCTGACGTTCAGCTTTCTTTTCCTGTTTTTCCTGTAATTTCTGGGCTTTCTTTTTTTCTTTTTCTTTTTTGTTGAAGGATTCCTGTGATCTTCCCATGTTTTATTGTACTGTTTTTGGTTTAAATTGTTTAACACCGCCGGTAACTACATTGTTGTAATTGCCGGAGTAGACAATGCATTCAGGTTTCATCCTTTGTCAGGTGACTGTGGCAAAAAGCAGGAGTTCAGGAAAGTTGACGGTTAGCCAGCAATCAGTCACTTACAATATGCCGATACATTACTACGGGATACAATAAAAATAGTTCAAAAAAACGGGATGGCGTTATTTTTTAGTAAACCAGAACAGAACGGCCAGCCATACCAGGCCTTTTATCAGAAAAAACAGGAATCCCCAGAAACCGATCCGCTTTAGCCAGAGCGTAAAACGGCTTTTCGGTTGTTCTTGTACTTCGGACATGATTATCTGTAAATTTTATGTAAGGTACAATTGTCATAGAAATGTCATAAATCCGGAAGGGAAAAGAATTTACCTTTTCGGGAAAAATCCGCACCTTAAAAAACGCTTCTGTATAAAGGATTGGTTAACAGGGTACGGAATGCATTTTGCTGACCTATCTTTATTAAGAACAAACACCAAAAAGTGCAGTTATGAAAGTATTTGTTACCAATGTTATTCCACAGGTTGGTGTAAACCTGCTGGAAGAGGCCGGGTTGGAATTAACGCAATGGACGGAAAAACGGAAATTATCGGGGGAGGAGCTGGTAGCACATTGTAAAGGGTATGATGCGGTGCTTTGTGTAAGCAATCAGCTGGACGCTGCTTTTTTTGAAGCCTGCCCGCACCTGAAAGTGGTGGCGTTGCATTCAGTAGGTTATGATAATGTAGATGTACAGGCGGCTACCCGGGCCGGTATTCCGGTAGGCAATACCCCGGGCGTACTCAGCGATGCTACTGCCGAAACCGCTTTTTTACTAATGATAGCCACTGCGCGCAAAGCATTTTATCTGCATAAGAAAATTCTGAATGGTAACTGGGGCTTTACAGAGCCTACGGCCGATCTGGGTATATCGCTGGAGGGCAAAACCTTAGGGGTATACGGACTGGGTAAAATAGGATTTGTAATGGCACGTAAATGTGCGGCTGCTTATAATATGAAGGTAATTTACCACAACCGCCACCGGAATGTAGAGGCCGAAGATGCACTGAAGGCGGTAAAGGTTTCTTTTGAAGAGTTGCTGGAGCAGAGTGATGTATTATCGGTGCACACCGCACTAACGCAGGAAACCAAAGGCATGTTTAATAAGCAGGCTTTCGGGCGGATGAAGCCTTCAGCCATATTTATTAATACTGCACGGGGAGGTATTCATAACGAAGCAGACCTTACAGAAGCTTTGCAGAAAGGTATTATCTGGGGGGCGGGGCTGGATGTAACCAACCCGGAGCCTATGGATAAAGATAATCCGTTGCTGCAAATGCCTTCTGTATGTATATTGCCGCATATAGGGTCGGCTACGGTAGAAACACGGGATGCCATGGCTACCCTTGCCGCCCGTAATATAATTGCCGGGTTACGTAACGAGCGTTTGCCATACATTGTTAATCCGGAGGTGTATACCCATACACCTGCTAATTCATAAAACTTGAACAAAGAATATACGCGCAGCAGGTATTTTTTTCTGATTTTAATACTGGGCTCGCTTACTGCCCTGGGGCCTTTTTCTATTGATATGTATCTGCCGGGTTTTCCGGCTATTGCCAAAGATCTGCATACCGATGTGGAGCGGGTGGGCTTGTCTTTATCCAGTTATTTTATCGGTATTTCTGCGGGGCAGTTGCTGTATGGCCCGCTGTTAGACCGGTTTGGACGTAAAAAGCCGCTGTATGCCGGGTTGGTACTGTATATACTGGCCACCTGGGCCTGTATGTTATCCGGCTCGGTTGAAAACCTGATTGCCGTACGTTTTATACAGGCGATTGGCAGTTGTGCAGCAGCGGTTACTGCCATGGCTATGGTGCGCGATTTGTTTCCGGTAAGCGAAAATGCAAAAGTGTTTGCGTTGCTGATGCTGGTGGTGGCAGCCTCGCCTATGATTGCCCCAACAGTGGGTGGTTATGTAACCAATGCTTTTGGCTGGCATGCTGTTTTTGGCGTACTGTTGTTACTGGGTGCAGTAATACTGGTGGCTGTGTTTTTCTTTCTGCCGGAGAGTTATCCGCCAGACCCTTCTTACTCCCTCAAACCAGGGCCTATACTGGCAAGTTTTCGTACGGTAATAAAAGAGCCGCAGTTTTATACGTATGCTTTTACGGGTGCTATAGCGTTTTCCGGGCTGTTTGCCTATGTATCCGGCTCGCCCAAAGTATTTATGGATATTTACCGGGTGTCTGAAAAGGCATACGGGTGGATTTTTGCAGGTTTATCTGTGGGCCTTATCGGTGCCAGCCAGGTAAATACCCTATTACTACGCTGGTTTCGCAGCCAGCAGATTGTACTGGCTGCGCTGGCAGGGCAGGTGGTAACAGGTGCTGTGTTTGTGGTGGCGGCTGCGGCTGGTTGGTTGCAGCTGGAAAGCACGCTGGTATTGCTGTTTTTGTTTTTATGTTGCCTGGGGCTGGTAAACCCCAATACTGCGGCGCTTACCCTGGCGCCTTTTACCCGTAATGCCGGCAGCGCCTCGGCGCTGATGGGGGCGCTGCAAATGGGCGTGGGTGCGCTGGCCTCCGTAGGGGTAAGTGTGTGGAAGGCGCATTCGTTAATACCTATGGCTGCTATTATGGCCGTTTCTGCCGCGCTGGCGCTGGGTACCCTGCTGGCCGGGCGCCGGAAAATTACACAGGAAGTGGATGGCGGCAGCGGAACCGCAGTATTGCATTAACAAATTGGATAATTCTCGTTAACTTGCCGCCCTGGCAGGCTTTTGAGAACCCTAATCCAACATTAAATTACCTGGTATAACAGATGTCCGTTGAAATTGATGACATAAGAATAGAACAACTGGTAGCTGCCTATCAGAAAACAGAAGATTCTATTGTAGAGGAAGCGGAAAACGATCCCCTTTTATTGCTGGATATTCAGGAGAACCTGGAGCAGTTGATACTGCTTACTGCTGAACTGATGGAAGGCTGGGATGCGTTTTTTGAGAATCTGGACGATCATGAAACCACAGAGTACTTTATAAAACTTTCTCCTGCGCTGGAAGCTTCTGAGCAGATTATGGAGTTGATTCAGAAATACCATCTGAAACGTGGCGACATAAAAACCTTTTACCGCCGCCTGAAACCAGAGGTAAAAGATTTTGCCAAAGCCATGAAAAAGCTGCTGAAAGACACTATTAATCCCGATGATATAGAGGATGAGGACGACGAAGACGAATAGTGGTTTTTATGATGTGTTGTTAGTTGGTTCTAACTTGTGTATTTGATATAACTATCCTGCTCTGTCCCGGAAACGTTTGCGTAGAATTTCGTAGGAAGTTGTTATAAAATTGCTAACTCTGCAATCGGTTGTTGCTTCTACTCTTATAGCCATATGAGCTGACTGCAAACCAAAACTTTCTAACTTAATCGCTTGTTGTATGAAAAAATCGACCTTGCTTGTCGGGTTTATTCTATTTACGTGTGCGCTATATGCACAAACACGCTCTCTGAAAGGAAAAGTTACCGACGAAAAGAATGCTCCGCTTCCCGGCGTAAGTGTGGTACTTAAAGGTGGTGGTACTGGTACCCAAACCAATGATTCCGGAGAGTTTACTTTAAAAACTTCAAAAACAGGAACGGTAGAGCTGGTGTTCAGTTACACAGGCTACAAAATGATTACTGTACCTACAGACGGTTCAAAAGATGTTTTTGTTAAGCTGGACCGTGAGGCCAACGATCTTAACGACATTGTGGTGGTAGGTTACCAGACGGTAAGAAGAAAAGACCTTACTGCCTCTGTATCTTCTGTAGGTGCCAAAGATCTGAAAGACATTCCGGTGAACTCCGCAGCAGAAGCACTGGCAGGCCGGCTGGCAGGTGTACAGGTAAGCGTATCAGAAGGTGCTCCCGGTGCGGATGTAGATATTTATGTTCGCGGCCGCAACTCTATTACACAAAGTGGCTCTCCTTTATATGTAGTAGATGGTGTGCAGATGGAAAATGCCCTGAACGTATTATCTCCGCAGGATATTGAGAGTGTAGACGTATTGAAAGATGCGGCTTCTACCGCTATTTATGGTGCCAGAGGTTCTAACGGTGTGGTGATTATTACCACCAAAGGCGGCAAAAATACAGGTGGTAAAACCACTGTTACCTATAATGGTTTTGTAGGTATGAACAAGCTGAGTAAAAATCTGGATATGATGGACCCGTATAACTTTGTACTGTATCAGTACGAAAGGGCGAAGTATACAGAGAATCCTACTGATACCAGCATAGCAGCACAGTACATCAAAAGAATGGACAACTACGATACCATTGCACGTACTTACAGCAATTATGTTAATCCTATTGACTGGCAGGATAAAATGATGGGCAGAAATGCGTTGTTTACTTCACACAACATCAGCGTATCGGGCGGTACTGCTACAACACAATATAACCTCAGTACTACTTATAATAAGCAGGAAGGTTTGCTGTTGAATTCTGATTTTACCAGAAAGCTGCTGAACTTCCGCTTTGATCATAAGGCGAGTGAAAAGGTAAAAGTAGGTTTTAATGTAAGATATAACGATCAGTCTGTTACAGGCGCAGGTACTTCGGATGTAGGCGGGGCAGGTTCTAACAGACTGCGTCAATACACCCGTTACCGTCCGCTGGTATTACCCGGCCAGACCGAAGATTTTTACGATGCTACGCTGGATGCTAACAACCCTGGTAATGGCTTAAACCTGCTTAACCCCATTCAGTTAATGAATGCGGAGTATCGCAGAAGAAATACAGTAGCGTATAACTTTAACGGTTATGTAAATATCAGTTTAAGCAAAAGGTTATCATTCAGAAGCACTTTTGGGTATGATGTAAATGCGCCTGAAACAAAGTCGTATGATGATACGCTTACTGCCAATGCCAGAGCCTGGAGTCGTATGCCTATTCTTACATGGACCAACGCTACCATTAAAACCATTAACAACTCTAACGTATTCACGTATAGCAATCCTTCGTTGTATAATTCCAAACATGGTTTAGATGTATTGGCAGGTCAGGAAATTTATGAATATAAATACGCGGTTAAAAGCCAGGAAGTCCGTTATTTTCCTGTAGGCACCAAGCCTGATATTGCGTTTGCCAACCTCACGCTGGCAAGCCCTCCATCTGGTTTTGCACAGCCTAAACCTTCCAGTTCGGAGTACACCAACAGGCAATTATCTTTCCTGTCAAGGATTAACTATAATTACAATAAAAAATATCTGTTAACCCTTAACTTCCGTGCAGATGGCTCTTCGCTGTTTGGGCCTAACTATTCCAGCGTGGTAGCGCTGTCTGATTCTACCAACAGAAAGTGGGGGTACTTTACATCCGGTTCGGTTGCCTGGAGAATTTCGCAGGAGAAGTTCTTCCAACCGCTTACGTTTATTAATGATGCCAAAATCCGCTTTAGTTACGGACAGGCCGGTAATAACCGTATTAACCCCTATGGCTTTACTACCGGTTATGTGGTACCCACCAGTGCCGGCTACGGTTTAAATGATGTACTGGCTTATACTTTAACGCCGCCCAACCGTTTGGGCAACACCAATATTACCTGGGAAACTACTATTTCACGTAACCTGGGTTTTGATCTGAGCTTTCTGAACAACAGGGTTAACCTAACTGTGGATATGTATGTAAATACTACCAACAGGCTGTTGGTAGACAACGCTATCCCTGCTACATCGGGTTATAGTACCCAATATCAGAACGTAGGCAGCACCCGTAACAAGGGCCTGGAAATTCAGTTGAGTGGTACTGTGATGCGTAAGAAAGATTTTAACTGGAACTCTACCTTCAATATCTCTTTCAACAGAAACAAAATTACCAGCCTGGGCAACCAGAAACAATTCCTGGCCAACTCCGGCTGGTTCAGCAGCACCGGTAACCCGGCAGATTACCTGCTGAGAGTAGGTGATGAAGTGGGTTCTATGTATGGTTTACAGGTGGATGGTTTTTACACAGTAGATGATTTTGATGCAACACCTTATACCGGTTCGTATGCTGCCAACTATCCTAATCTGGGTTATCAGTACACGCTGAAAAAAGGATTACCCAACCCGGCAGCTGTATTGGCTGATTTTGTACAGCCCGGTCAGATTAAATACCGCGATGTAAACGGAAGTGGCGCTGTTACCCTGGATAGCGATCGTGTGGTAATTGGCCATGCGCTGCCTAAATTTACCGGTGGTTTTAATCAGCAGTTTACCTGGAAGAACTTTGATATGAGTGTGTTTGTAAACTTTGTATATGGCAACAATGTATACAACGCCAACAAGCTGGAGTATTCCAACGCTTATGGTGTAGATGCAAACATGCTGGCAACTATGAACGACCGCTGGAGGGTGATTGATGGTAGTGGTAACCTGGTGCAGAAGCAGCCTACGAGCGGCCTTGTAATTGGTGTAGCGCCGGAACAGCTGAGGGCTTTGAATGCCAATGCTAAAATATGGACGCCTATCAGAACCACTACGGGCTTCTACCCAAGTTCTTATGCCATTGAAGATGGTTCATATCTGCGTATCAATAACATAACGCTGGGTTACACCTTACCCAGGAGTATACTGAACAGGGTTAAGCTGGCGTCCGTTCGCTTTTACGGCACCCTTAATAACGTAGCTACTATTACAGGTTACTCCGGCTACGATCCGGATGTAAGTACCAGAAGAGGCAATCAGCTTACTCCTGGTGTTGACTATGCGGGTTATCCGCGCGGCCGCAGTTATATTTTCGGTGTAAACGTATCCTTCTAACTTGTTCAAATTGCCAGAAAATGAAAAAGATTCAATTCTCCATAAAAAATTGCCTGGTACTGCTGGTTGCAGCAGGCCTGCTTACCACCTCCTGTAAAAAATATTTATCACCCGAGCCGCTGTCCACCTTTGACCCCAGTGTAGCTTTTGGCAGCATGGTAAATGCAAAAGCATCTTTAATGGGCGCTTATCTGTCGCTGGCGGGTGATTATGGTTACGGTATCCGTGCCAGTGTGTATTACCCGTATGATACAGATGAAATACTGGGAGGCGGTGCAGGGCGCGATCAGTCGCGCCACCAGATTGCGCACTATCTGCTGGCAGCTGGTAATGCAGATATTGTTAACTCGTTTAACCAGTTTTATGTAGGTATAGAACGGGCCAATCAGTGTATTTACTATATTCCCCGCATGCCGGAGTACAATGGTGGAGGCACTGCCGACAAAGCAGAGTTGCGTAGAATGCTGGGAGAAGCACTGGTTTTGCGTGCCCAGTATTATTATGAAATTGTAAGAAACTGGGGTGATGTGCCTGCGCAGTGGTTCCCTTCTGCTATTACGCCCAACCTGTTTATTGACCGGACTGACAGGGATACTATTTATGGCCGCATATTAGGCGACCTGGCAGAAGCTAAAGGCCTGATGCCCTGGCGTACTGCCGCAGCAGCAGATGAACGCTTTACCAAAGGTGCGGCTATGGCGTTACGTGCAAAGGTGGCCCTGGCGCGCGGTGGATACTCTTTACGCATGAACGGTAATATGGAGCGCCGCCCCGATTACCTGGACTATTATAAAATTGCGCGCGACGAGTGTGCAGAGCTGATGAGCAACCGCAGTCAGCACACGTTGCTGCCTAGTTATGTAAGCATCTGGAAAGATTATATTGATGCTCATAAGGCTACCGATGCAGCCGGCGAGATTATTATGCAGGCCGCTATGGCCAACGGTACTGCCAGCGACAGTAAGCTGGGTATTCAGAATGGTACCAGAATTAACGGGGTAGGTGGTGCGTTAGGACAGGTATTACCCACCTTCTTTTACCAGTTTGATTCCACCGATGTACGCCGGGATATTACCTGTGTACCTTTTGAAATAATACAGGATGTATATGGCAAAGGACGTGCGAGTAATGGTATTTATGATGGTAAGTTTCGCAGAGACTGGGTTACCAACCCAAGCTTCTACTTCAGCTCCGGTGTAACTACCGGTACCGTACCTGTTACACTTACCGGTGCTTCCAACTCTTCTTTACAGAATATGCAGATAAACTGGCCTTTGATACGGTTTGCAGATGTGTTGCTGATGTATGCGGAGGCAGTGAACGAAATTAATGGTGCGCCTGATGCAGATGCTATTGCAGCATGGCGCGAGGTGAGTCTGCGCGGGCATGGCGGTAACGCTGCCCTGCTGCCTGCGGTACCTGGTGATAAAGAAGGCTTTTTTAAACTGCTGGTAAGAGAGCGTTTACTGGAGTTTGGTGGCGAAGGCATTCGTAAGTATGATCTGATTCGCTGGAATATGCTGGGTAAAGCACTGAGCGAAACCAAAAGCAACCTGGCAGCACTGGCAGCCGGTACAGCTATGACGGCGCCTACTTATATGGCAGCGCCTCCGGCTTATACTTTAACAGGTGCTCTGCCGCAGTATATGTATTACTATACATATCGCAGGGTTGCAGGAGACAGTGCAGTACAGGCTTCCAGGCTCTGGGCTCATTCTTTCTACAAACCCACTCCTTCCCCTGTTCCTAAAGATTCAACGGTGGCAGGCTTTCCCACCTTTACTAATAGCAACCGGGTTAACTGGACTAAAACTGCCAATCTTACTACCAGCTTTGTAGATTATTTAGGAGCAGGTTTTGTTACTGGTAAGAGTGAGTTGTTCCCCATACCTACAGCTACGCTGGATGCGAATCCTGCTTTGCAAAACAAAAACAATCCTGGTTATTAAACCGGATGTTTCTGAAGCTGTCAATATATCACATCGCCGGGCTGTTATTGCCCGGCGATGTATTTTAATATAAATCTCACTATATGCAGATTGGTATTTCAAAGAAATGGATGGGGGTATTACTGTTGGCGCTTTGCGCGTTTGCGCTGCCGCCAAAACAGAAGATAAGACTGTGGATGATTGGCGATTCTACGATGGCCAATAAACAACCGAAAGCGTATCCTGAAACGGGATGGGGTATGGCATTGGGACAGTTTTTTGATGAAACAGTAGAAGTGCATAACCATGCGCAGAATGGCCGCAGTACGCTTTCGTTTATCAATGAAAAACGCTGGCAGGCGGTGCTGGATAGCATGCAGGAAGGAGATTATGTGTTTATTGAGTTTGGCCATAACGATGAAAAGATAGACAAGCCCGGTGTGGGAGTAACCCCGGCGGATTATGGTATAAACCTCAGCCGTTTTGTACAGGAGGCCAGGGCTAAAAAAGCCATACCGGTATTGCTTACCCCTATTATGCGCCGCAGCTATAAAGAAGGTGTGCTGTTTGATTCACATGGGGCTTATCCGCCTGTAGTGAGAAGAGTGGCAGACAGTCTGCGGGTGCCGCTGATTGATATGCACCTGAAAAGCGAAGCACTGATTAACGGTATGGGAGAGGAAGGCGCCAAAAAGCTGTTTAACTATGTGGAGCCTGGCGATAAAAACTATCCCAACGGTAAAAAAGATGATACGCATTTCAGTGTGTTTGGTGCTACCGCCATGGCAGAGCTGGCCGTACAGGGAATGAAAGAGTTAAAGCTGGACCTGGTAAAAAGGCTGGTGAAAAAGAAGTATGATTTTGTGGTGGCAAAGGATGGTAGCGGCCAGTTTTCTACCGTACAGGAAGCGATTAATGCTGTGCCGGATATGCGTAAAAGCGAAACGGTAATTTTTATTAAAAACGGCGTGTATAAAGAAAAGCTGGTGCTGGCAGAAAGTAAGAATATGGTAACGCTGATAGGGGAAAGTACAGACAGTACTATTATTACCAATGATGACTATGCCGGTAAAAAGAATATACTGGGTGAACCCATGGGTACTTCCGGTTCCTCCGGCTTTTATATTTACGGCAAAGATTTTACCGCCAGCAATATCACCTTTCAAAATTCAGCCGGTCCGGTAGGGCAGGCGGTAGCGGTGTTTGTGGCGGGAGACAGGGCGCGGTTTAACAACTGCCGCTTCCTGGGCTTTCAGGATACCTTGTATACCTATGGCATAGAAAGCAGGCAATACTATAATCACTGTTATATAGAGGGTACGGTAGATTTTATTTTTGGCTCCTCTACCGCGGTGTTTGATTACTGTACCCTGTACTGCAAAAAGGGCGGCTATATTACGGCAGCCTCTACGCCGCAACAAAAGCCTTATGGTTATGTATTCAGGCATTGCACCATTACCGGCAGCGCAGGTGCAGGTACCTATTTGCTGGGGCGGCCGTGGCGGCCTTATGCCAGAACAGTGTTTCTGGAATGTAACATAGGTAACCAGGTAAAAGCGGCCGGATGGGATAACTGGGGCAAGGCCGAAAACGAAAAAACAGCGTACTATGCTGAATTCCGGAATACGGGTGAAGGGGCAGCCACCGCGCAGCGGGTTGCCTGGAGCCATCAGCTTACCGATGCAGAAGCAAAATTGTATTCTTTGAGCAATATTTTTGGCGATTGGGTGGTGGAAAATGCCAATTAGGTTGAATAACTGGTTAATCTGCTTTGAATAGCCATGCGGCTTTCTCTGTTAATTTGTGAGCCTTTACTGCGTAAAGGCTTTATTTTTAGGGATATCATCCCTATTTTATAACATTGCTATATGAATAATAAAAAGAACCAATACCTCTTCCCCCTGATACTGATTACCTCCCTGTTTTTTCTGTGGGGAATAGCACACAAATTCAATCCTATTCTGATACCGCATTTGAAAAGAGCTTGTCAGCTGAACGATTTTCAGTCTTCCTTAATTGACTCTGCTTTTTTTATTGCTTACTTTCTGATAGCCATTCCTGCTTCGCGTATTATGCAGAAGATTGGGTATAAGGGGGGCATTATCATTGGGCTGTTGCTGTTTGCCAGTGGCGCCTTTTTGTTTTATCCTGCAGCGGCATGGCGTAGCTACAGCTTTTTTCTGTTTGCGCTGTTTGTAATTGCCAGCGGTTTAACGTTTCTGGAAACTGCTGCCAACCCCTATGTAAACGAACTGGGCGATCCGGCTGGCGCTACCACCCGTATCAACTTTGCCCAATCGTTTAACGGACTTGCACAGTTTGTGGCTCCCTTTCTGGGCGGCCTTTTTATATTAACCGGTAACCATTTAACCGATGCGCAAATGAAGGCCATGCCACCGGCAGAACTGGATGCGTATTTAACCCGGGAAGCCTCTACCGTTCAGGTGCCTTACCTGATAATAGGCTTTGTGGTGTTGCTGGTGGCTATTTTGTTATGGAGAACCAAACTGCCGGAAATTAATGAGGAAGCAGATGCAGACCTGGAGGTAAAAGGTTCTATTCTGAAAGAGAAAAACCTGGTGTTTAGTGTAGTTGCGCAGTTTTTTTACGTGGGTGCGGAAGTGGGCGTTTCCAGCTTCTTTATCCGTTATGCAGGTTATACCAATGGTATTGAAGAAAAGGCCGCCGCACACCTGCTGGCTGGAGCATTGGTAGGCTTTATGGCCGGCCGCTTTATAGGTACCTTTCTGATGAGTTATGTTAAACCTTATGTATTACTGGCTATTTACAGTGTTGCCAATGTGGCTTTGCTGATAGTGGCATTTACTGTAGGCGGTAAAATGGGGTTATATGCGCTGATGGGTGTACAGTTCTTTATGTCAATCATGTTCCCCACCATATTCTCACTGGGTATACGTGGGCTGGGTAATAAGCGCAAACAAGGTGCTTCGCTGATTATTATGGCTATTGTGGGCGGCGCAGTCATTCCTGCAGTAATGGCGCAGGTATCAGATGCCAATAATGGAAATATTCAGCTGGCTTATAGCATTCCTGTAATCAGCTTTATTGTAATACTGTTGTTTGCTTTAAGTCAGGCTAAAATTAAAACGGCTGACGAAGGCAAGGTGCAAATGGCGCATTAATATACTATGCAGAAACATTGTCTGGCGCTGGACCTGGTAGATGATCCGGTGCTGATTGCAGAATACGATGCCTGGCATAAGGCAGTGTGGCCGGAAGTACTGGAAAGTATTACGGCGGCGGGTATAACGGAAATGGAAATATACCGTGCTGGTAACCGCTTGTTTATGATAATGACAGTGGCGGATGATTTTGATGCAGCAAAAAAAGCGGAGGCAGATGCTGCCAATGCGAAAGTGCAGGAGTGGGAGGCGCTGATGTGGAAATACCAGCAGGCAATACCGGTGGCAAAGCCGGGAGAGAAATGGGTTACTATGCAGCAGATTTTTTCGCTGGCAGTACAACGGAAATAACAACGATATAAAAAGCGAGATATGGCAGGAACCATTTTCAGTTTACACAACAAGGTAGCGGCGGTTACCGGAGGCGGAAGCGGAATAGGAAAGGCGGTTGCTTTATTGTTTGCAGCCCAGGGCGCGCATGTGCACGTACTGGACCTGAATGAGGAGAACGCAGCGGCAGTGGTAGCAGAAATTACAGCAGCGGGTGGCCAGGCAACCGGGCATGTAGTGAATGTAACAAAGCAGAAAGAGGTGATTGCGGTGTTTGAGAAAATTGCCACGCCACATATACTGGTAAACAGTGCCGGTGTATCGCACATTGGTAAACTGGAAAATACGCCGGAAGAAGACTTTGACCGTATTTATGAGGTAAATGTAAAGGGTACTTATAACTGCCTGTATGCAGCGGTACCGCTGATGAAAAAAGCAGGTGGGGGTGCTATTCTGAATATGGCTTCTATTGCAGCGGCGGTAGGTATACCCGATCGCTTTGCTTACTCTATGAGCAAGGGAGCGGTGTATGCTATGACACTTTCGCTGGCCAAAGATTATATTAAAGATGGCATCCGTTGTAACTCTATTTCTCCGGCAAGGGTACATACACCGTTTGTAGATGGTTTTCTGGCTAAAAACTATCCGGGTAAGGAGCAGGAAATGTTTGAAAAATTATCGCAGACGCAGCCTATTGGCAGAATGGCAAAGCCGGTTGAAATAGCTGGTTTAATTCTATACCTGTGTTCTGATGAGGCTTCTTTTATTACGGGATGTGATTACCCTATTGATGGTGGATTTATTAAACTGAACAATTAAAAGCGATAGATACATGAAACTGATTCGATTCGGCGAACTGAATAAGGAAAAAGCAGCGGTGCTGCTGGATGGCAAAGTATATGATGTATCGGCCATTAACGAAGATTACAATGAGCAGTTTTTTGAAACAGGTGGTCTGGAGCGATTGAAAGCTTTTGTTGAAAAGAATCGTGCTTCCTTAGTGGAAGTACCGGCTGGTGTGCGCCTGGGTAGCCCTGTAGCACGCCCTTCCAAAATAGTATGTATTGGCTTAAACTATGCCGACCATGCTAAGGAAACCGGTGCTGCCTTGCCTCCGGAGCCGGTAGTGTTTATGAAATCTACTACGGCCCTTTGCGGTCCGCAAGACAATATTATGATTCCCCGTAATTCCGTAAAAACCGATTGGGAAGTGGAACTGGCGGTAGTAATAGGAAAGAAAGCTTCTTATGTAGACGAAGCAGAGGCGCTGGATTATGTGGCCGGATATACATTACATAACGATGTAAGCGAAAGAGAATTTCAGATAGAGCGCAACGGTACCTGGGATAAAGGGAAAGGTTGTGATACGTTTGCCCCTATGGGGCCCTGGCTGGTTACTAAAGATGAAGTGGCAGATGTGGATAGCCTGCGTTTGTGGCTTACGGTGAATGATGTGAAGATGCAGGATGGCAACACTTCCAACTTCATTTTCAAAATACCTTTTCTGGTATCGTATGTGAGCCAGTTTATGACGCTGTTACCGGGTGATGTAATTTCTACCGGTACCCCTGCTGGTGTGGGCCTGGGTATGAACCCTCAGGTATACCTGAAAGCAGGTGATGTGGTAAAGCTGGGCATTGATGGCCTGGGCGAAGCGGAACAGAAAGTAGTGGCCTGGAAAAAATAAAGCAACATGTCTTTACGTATAGATGCGCATCAGCACTTCTGGCAGTTTGATCCCGTACGGGATAGCTGGATTACCGATGATATGAAGGTGATACAGCGGGACTTTTTAGCAAAAGACCTGCACCCGGTGCTGGAAGCGAACGGGTTTGACGGCTGTGTACTGGTACAGGCGGATCAGTCAGAGGCCCAGAACGATTTTATGCTGCAGCAGGCTGCCAATGCACCTTTTATCAAAGGCATTGTGGGTTGGGTAGATTTACAATCGCCCGATGTACAGCAACGGCTGGAGTATTACCGTCAGTTCCCGCTGATAAAAGGATTCAGGCATGTATTACAGGGCGAGGCTGACAGGCAACTGATGCTGCGCCCGGCTTTTATGAAGGGTATAGCAGCTTTACAGTCGCATCCCTATACGTATGATATATTAATATTTCCTGATCAGCTGCCTTATATCCCTCAACTGGTAGAAGCCTTTCCCCATCTGCGTTTTGTAATAGATCATATCGCCAAGCCGCTGATAAAAAAAGGAGAGGTGGCAGACTGGAAAAAAGATATGGAAGCCGTGGCCCGCTACCCGAATGTATATTGTAAAGTATCGGGCATGGTAACAGAGGCCGACTGGCAACGCTGGACGGAAGCTGATTTTACACCTTATCTGGATGTAGTAACCGGTGCATTTGGAATGCAGCGGTTGCTGTACGGATCTGACTGGCCGGTGTGCCTGGTGGCAGGTTCGTACGAAAGAATGCTGGGTATTGTGCAGGCTTATTATGCACGCTTTTCTGCAGAGGAACAGGCGGCATTTTTCGGCGGCAACGCTACCCGTTTTTATCAACTAGCTTAATCAGATCAGTTATGGATCTTCAATTAAAAGATAAAGTCATCATTGTAACCGGTGGCGCCAAAGGAATAGGAGAAGGTATTGTAAAAGTACTGGCGGCAGAAGGCGCTATTCCCGTGGTAGTAGGCCGTAAGGCAGAAGACAACCTGGTAGTAGTACGCGCCGTAGAAGCGGCTGGTGGCAAAGCTTACCAGGTAGCTGCGGAACTGAGTGTGCCGGCTGAGTGCGAGAAAGCCGTAAAAGAAGTGATTGCACAGCTGGGGCGTATTGATGGCCTGGTGAATAATGCGGGTGTAAACGATGGGGTAGGCCTGGAGCATGGTAATTATGAGCGGTTTATGGAAAGCTTGCATAAGAACGTGGTGCACTATTATCTGATGGCGCATTATGCTTTGCCTGAGCTGAAAAAAACAAAAGGTGCTATTGTAAATATTACTTCCAAAACAGCAGAAACCGGCCAGGGTAATACCTCTGCGTATGCTGCTGCCAACGGAGGCCGTAATGCTTTAACCCGCGAGTGGGCAGTGGAACTGCTTAAATATGGTATACGTGTAAACGCAGTAGTGGTGGCTGAATGCTGGACACCTGCTTATGATACGTGGATTAAAACCCTGAGCAATCCGGAAGAAAAGCTGAAAGAGATTAACGGTAAAATTCCGTTGGAAAACAGAATGACTACTGCAGAAGAGCTGGCTAATACCACTGCTTTTCTGTTATCAGAAAGATCCAGTCACACTACCGGTCAGCTGATACATGTTGACGGAGGATATGTGCACCTGGACAGGGCACTTGCAAACGCATAGAAAACAGAAAGGAGAGAAATTAGTATGAAGGCTTTAGTCTGCACCACACCCGGCAGTTTTGAATATCAGGAAACAGCTGTACCGGTACCTGCCCCGGGCGAAGTATTGTTACGTATTAAACGTATTGGCATTTGCGGTACCGACCTGCATGCTTTTGAAGGTACGCAGCCTTTTTTTGCATACCCGCGTATACTGGGCCATGAGCTGGCTGCGGAGATTGCAGATGCCAATGGTGCGGAAGGTTTTGCACCCGGTGATGCGGTAACGCTTATTCCTTATTTTAACTGCGGTAACTGTATTGCCTGCAGACGAGGTTTACCCAATTGCTGTACCAGCATTAAGGTGTGTGGCGTACATATAGATGGTGGCATGCGGGAATACCTGAACGTACCTGCTTATTCGCTGATTAAAGGTGAAGGCCTTTCGTTTGATGAACTGGCTCTGGTAGAACCGCTGGCTATTGGTGCCCACGGTGTACGCCGTGCCGGTGTGGAAGCCGGTGAGTTTGTACTGGTAATTGGTGCCGGCCCCATTGGTTTAGGCATTGCTGAGTTTGCATGTATTGCAGGCGGGCAGGTAATTGTAATGGATATTAACGAAAACCGTTTACAGTTTTGTAAAGAGAAACTGGGCATTACCCATGTGGTAAACGCTGCCGCGGCAGATGTAACAGAACAGTTGCAGCAGATTACCGGTAATGATATGCCTACGGTGGTAATAGATGCTACCGGTAGCTTAAAGGCTATTAATAATGCTTTTCAATATATGGCACATGGCGCGCGGTATGTGCTGGTAGGTTTGCAAAAAGGCGATATCAGTTTCAGTCATCCTGAATTTCATAAAAGGGAGGCCACGCTGATGAGCAGCCGTAATGCTACCCGTGAAGATTTTAATCATGTAATGGCCTCTATGAAACAGGGCCTGGTTAACCCCGCTACCTATATAACCCATCGTGTTGATTTTGAGCAAACTGCACAGGAGTTTGCCGGTTGGTTAAATCCGGCGAACGGTGTAATTAAGGCGATGGTTACCTGCTAATCGCCGCTTTTTAGCGGTGATGGCAGGATGCAGCAGGACAGTTGAAGAAAACCCGACTCCTATCTTTACTTTGTCAAGGAAATGTTATAAATATGAATTTGACGGTATTCGATTGCGATTGTGAGACCCAAACTATTTCTTAACTGCTTTATCAACTGTTTTGCTGTATGAATTGTAAAAGTACTTCCCGAACAAAGAATGAATGGCTGATAAGGTCGTCGTACAGGCGATGCTTTTCTGTTTCCGTAATGGACTATAGCGGCCGGAACTGCTGTTAAACCTGCGCAGGCAGGTGTTGCAGTTTATTGCTACCCCGTAGTGAAAAGGGATTGTTGTGCGTATGACTGAGGGTATTCCGTATGCCGTCCTGGCAATGTTGTGTACTTATACTATCAATATTTCAATTTTTACACTGTTTGCATTATGAACAGATTTTTCCGAAGCTTGCTGTTGCTGTCAGCCATATCCTGTTTGGCGGTAAACTGCCGTAAGAAGATATGGGATGACTACTACGGCCGCCCTGAATCCCTGGAGCCTCCTATTTACCAGGTACTGCAATCCAAAGCAAATTTTAAAACTTTACTGGCCTGTATAGACAAGGCAGGGTATACCAAAACCTTAAACAGTGCGGGATACTGGACCTTGTTTGCGCCCACCGATTCTGCTTTTGCCGTGTATCTGCAGCAGTCTGGCATTGGAAGCGTTGACAAGATGACGGAAGCCACTGCACAGCAGATTGTGCGTTTTTGCCTGGTATACAATGCTTTTAACACCGACCGGCTGGATGATTACCAAAGTAACGCAGGTTGGGTGGCAGACAATGCCTTCCGCCGCCGTACTGCTTATTACGATTTGTTTGATACGGTGGTGCTGAACGGTACCAGCATGGTTACTGTTGCTTCTAACAGAAATGCCGGTTACAGTTCTGCAGATAATAACAATAAGTATATTACTTATTTTACCGATGCTTATTTTAAAGCAAAGGGCATAACAGATGCTGATTATAAATACTTCTATCCCAATTCAGTTTACAGGGGATTAAACGTAATGGATGCTGCTATTACGCAAACCAATATTCCTGCTGAAAACGGGGTGATTCACGTGGTAGATAAAGTGTTGCAATCGCAACCCTCTATTGAGCAGCACCTGGAAGCGCAAGGCAGATACAGCGTGTTCCGCGGTCTGCTGGAGCGCTATACTACCAGCTATGTGGAAAGCCTGGAAGCAACCGACCGCTACAATGTGCTGTATGGCGGAAACAGTAAAGTATCTATTAAATTTTACACGCCTTTGCTGGGCTTTTCTCCCAATAACGAAAACTATCTGAAAGCGCAGGATAACGACGGACAATCTAACTGCTGGACAATGTTTGCGCCGGAGAATGATGTACTGGTGCCTTACCTGAAGAATGTAGTACTGGAGCATTATAACCGTGATACGGCCAATTTAAACAGAGTACCTATAAATGTGTTGCTTGATCTGTTAAACTCCTACATGTATCAGATGCCTGTATGGCCTACCCAGTTTGCCAAGTCAGGTAACTTTTTAGGGGAAGAGCCACGTTTTAACTCCGCTTCTGATATTATAGAAAAGCGGGTTTTAAGTAACGGATTTTTTTATGGAACTAAAAAGGCGCAGGAAACCAATAACTTTTCTACGGTGTTTGGCCGTCCTTACCTCGATCCTTCCTACTCATTAATGTCGCGCTTACTGGAGGGGGAACTGAAACAGCTGATTACCAACCCTAAGATAAAATACGATTTATTTATGATGTCGGATGCGGCCATCCGGAATCTGGGTTTTGACTGGGACTCCAAATCGAATGCGTGGGTAGCTACCAGAACAGGTATGCTGGGCGCAGGCGATCCTAAAGGTACGCTGATGCGTATTATTAATCATTGTGTGGTGCCACGTCGTTCACGTCCGTTCAATCCGCTTTCCGGTCAGGGTATTGTAGAAGGTAATGGCGGTGAAATGTTCCGTTACGACAATGGTAAAGTATATGCGGCAGGAAACATAGACAGCAGCCGCCCGGTTACTATAACCCAAACGGTACCCATGAATAACGGGAATGTATATTATACCGATGGGTTGCTGTACTTCTCTGCCAAGCCTGTAGGTAAAAGGCTGGAAGAGCTTGCGGCCTCTCCCTCTTCTCCTTACTACAGTTTTTTTCAGTATCTGAAAAATTCAACTTTATATAATGCCGGCACTTCTGCTATATCAGGCGTTGCACTGGGCTTTATAGGGTCTTTCCTTATTCCGGATAATGCCGCTATTGCGGCGGCTGTAAGCGACAAGCTATTGCCGGCAGTAGTTAACCCAACGGATGCAGCAGATAAAGAAAAGGTGGCCCGGTTTATTCAATACCACATTATTAAAAAATCGGTGATTGCCAATGGCACACAGGATGCCAGCAGCGCAGAAACATTGTACCGCTCACTGCAAACAGATAGAGTAGGGTATGTGGTAATACACGATCCTGCAAATGACGCCAGCCTTTCGTTTACCGATGACCGCGAACGTAATATCAGTATTGACCCGGCTAATAGCTATGTGCTGGCTGACAGGATTATCATTCATTCGTTGAAAGGTTACCTGTATTATCAAAATTAATTACTCAGACAACATTCGGATATGACTAAAATATTTACCACTGCTGTTTGTTTGTTATTGCTGGTGGCGGAATCCAGGATGGCGGTTGCGCAGACAAACCCCTCTGCAACCCAGGCTGCCTTTATAGTAAGGGGTAAGGTAACGGACGGTAAGGAGAAAACACCCATTGAAGGTGTACTGGTGGCCGAGATGGATAAGGAAGATCGCATAGTTAAAGGTGTTACCACGGATATTGAAGGTAACTATGCGCTTAAAATGTCTAATCCTAAAAACCGTATTTCTGTTTCTTTTATTGGTTATAAAACGGAAACGTTTGCAACAGGCGGTAAAACAGTACACAATATATCCTTGAGCCATACCGGCAAAGACATGGATGAAGTAATTGTGGTATCTGACAAAAAGACCAACAACGGTATGATGTCGGTTTCTGATAAATACAGAACCACTGCTGCTGCTTCTATCAGCGCCAAGGAAATGGAAGAGATGCAGGCCAGCTCTATAGATCAGGCTTTACAAGGGCGTTTACCAGGTGTGGATATCACGGCTTCTTCCGGTGATCCGGGTGCAGCATTGTCTATTAAAATACGTGGTACTTCTTCCATTAACTCCAGCGATAATCCGCTGATTGTGGTAGATGGTATGCCTTACGAAACTACCGTACCGCCCGATTTTAACTTTGGAACAGCAGATGAACAGGGCTACGCTGCGTTATTAAATATTGCGCCTTCGGACATTAAAGATATTACCGTATTAAAAGATGCTGCTGCAACCGCTGTATGGGGTTCGCAGGCAGCGAGCGGTGTATTGATTATCAATACCAAAAGAGGTACAGTGAGCCCCCCCACACTTACCTACACCATGAAGGCGTCTATCAGTAAAGCACAGAAGAATATTCCCATGCTGAATGGCGATCAGTATTCTATGCTGGTGCCTGAAATGGTGATGAACAGAAATGGTGTGCCGTTGAATACACAAACACAGAAAGAGTTTTCTTACGATCCTACTGATCCTTACTGGTATTACAACTACAGTAATAATACCGATTGGGTAAAGGCAGTGACCCGTTTGGGTACGGTGCAGGATCATAACCTGAGTATGACAGGTGGTGGCCAGAAAGCGCGTTACTTTGTATCAGTAGGTTATTTTGACTACAAGGGTGTAACGGTGGGCACCGGTTTATCCCGCATCAATACCCGTATTAACCTGGATTATAACGTGAGCGACCGTATTAAGTTCCGCACCGATCTGGCGTATACGCATACCGATAACGCACGCAACTACGTAAACAGCAACGATAACGCAGATAACATCCGCAACATCGCCTATCTTAAGTTGCCTAACATGTCTATTTACGAATATGACAAGTTTGGTAACCTTACACCTAACTATTTCTCTCCACCAGGCAATATACAAGGGCAGTATGCGGGCACATATAACCCGGTTGCCATGGCTAATGCGGCAGTTAACAAAATCATCAGCCAGAGAGTAATTCCGCACTTTAATATCACCTACGATATCATTCCAAAAAAGCTGATGCTGACCAGCGATGTGCAGTTTGATATCAGCAACAATAAAAACAACTCGTTTCTGCCGCAGGTAGCTACCGGCCGCCCATGGACAGAAACAGTAGTAAACAGGGCTTACGATGGCGATGCAGATGGTTTTAATGTAATTACCAAAACCAACCTGAGCTATACGCCCGTATTACCAGACAAGCATAACCTGATTATGTTTGCCTCTTTAATTACCAATGATAACAAATACGTTTCGCAGCAAGCCATTGTGTCTAACCTGGCATCGTCTGTATTGCAGGATCCTTCTGTACCCGGCCGTACTTCGGGCAATGGCTTAAACGTAGGCTCCAGCATTACGCAAACCCGTTCGGTGGGTTTACTGCTGAACAGCCAGTACAGTTTTCTGAACCGTTATATTATTAACGCAAGCATCCGTGGCGATGGTAACTCCCGTTTCGGTCCTAATCACCGTTATGGCCTCTTCCCGGCAGTATCTACCCGCTGGCGTGCGGCTGACGAGCCTTTTATGAAGCCGACTAAGAAATGGCTGGACGACTTAAGTGTGCGTGGTAGTTATGGCCATTCCGGTCGTGCACCCCGGTACGACTATGGATTTTATAACGCTTATTCTGCCTATGGTTATACGTACCTGGGCGAATCGGGTGTGTTTCCGGCATCTATGCGTTTGAACAACCTTACCTGGGAAACCAATAAGGGGCTTAACCTGGGCTTTAACCTGGTGGTATTGCAGCGCAGGTTAAATGTGGATGTAGATTTTTACAGAAACCGCATTACGGATATGTTTTATAGCGGCTTACAGATATCCTCTTTCACTGGCTTTAATGCAGTGGATATGAACGTGGGTACCATGGACAACCAGGGCTGGGAAGTAGGACTTACTGCTACCGTAATAAAGAAGAAAGATCTGATGGTGGATCTGAATTTCAACATATCGCACAACGATAACCTTATACGTGAGATATCTGAATTTTATCCGAGAGAGCGCGGAAATATTGAAGCCAATGGACAATATAAGGCGTTACTACAGGAGAACAACCCTTTCGGTTCTTTTTATGGATTTAAGTTTAAGGGCGTATACAAAGACCGCGAAGCTACTATTGCCCGCGATAAAAGTGGTAAGCCTATTGTAGGCCCCAACGGTCAAACTGTTTACCAGCGCTTTAACTATCCTAAGGTGGACTATGTGTTTCAACCGGGTGATGCTATGTATGAGGATATTAACCACGATGGTAATATTGATTACATGGATGTGGTTTACCTGGGTAACAGCAACCCTAAGTTTACCGGTGGATTTGGAACTACTATTACGTATAAAAAGAATCTGAAACTAACGTTCTTCTTTAACTACCGTATGGGTGGCGATCTGATAAACGGCACCAAAATGAGTACTACTGCTATGTATAACTATAATAACCAGAGCACAGCAGTACTGAGAAGATGGCGTAAAGAAGGCGATATTACTGATATTCCAAGAGCATTGTATGGTACCGGTTACAACTGGCTGGGTAGCGACCGGTATGTAGAGGATGGTTCTTTTGTACGCTTCCGTACGGTTACCATGCGTTATACACTGCCTAAAACAGTAACAGACCGGCTGAGGCTGAAAATGGTGAGCGCTTACCTTACTGCGGAAAACCTGTTTACGTTTACCCGCTATAGCGGCCAGGACCCTGAGGCTTCCCTCAAAGGCAGTGATCCGTTCCGTGTGGTAACAGATTACAGTATGACTCCACCTCCTTTTGTACTCACATTTGGTTTAACCACTACTTTCTAATTAACAAGTTCTGAAAATATGCGTACGTTTTTATATAAAAGTTTACTACTGATTGCACTTGCGGGTACGTTGGGCTCGTGCAGCAAATGGCTGGAATTGCGGCCTGCTGATGGTATTGTAGGTGATGATTACTGGAAAACCAAAGAACAACTGGCTGCTGCTGTTACAGGTATTTATGCTTCTATGATAGGGCTTCCCTCTGGTGTGAGCGATCGTTTGCAGGTAGAATATCTGTTTATGTGGGGAGAAGCACGGGCGGATATGATAATGCCTACAACCAATGCCGGTAATGAAGACATTGATATATACAATGTAAACCTGCTTTCTACCAACTCTATCTTCAGCTGGCGTAGTTTGTACCGTACTATTAACTATTGCAATACGGTAATTGTAAATGCACCGGATGTGCCGGCTAATGACCCTACGCTTACGCAGGAAAAGCTGAATAACTATTTGTCTGAAGCTTATGCCATAAGGGCGTTGATGTATTTTTATCTGGCCCGCAGCTTTGGTGATGTGCCTTTGAAGCTTACCGCTACTACCAGTGATGATGATCTGGTGCAACTGCCCAAAACACCACAGGCAGATATATTAAAACAGGTGGTAGCTGATCTGGCAAAAGCAGAACCTATGGCAGTGCTTACTTTTGGCAACAGAGCCTCTGATAAAGGAAAAATAACCCGTTATACTATCAATGCCATTCAGGCTGATGTGTATTTGTGGATGGAACAATACACGGAGTGTATTACTGCCTGTGACAAAATCATCAGCTCCGGTAAGTTTGGTTTATTAACCGGTGTTAATTTACCTAACCTGTTTTCCAATGGTGGCAATACCAACGAATCTATTTTTGAACTACAGTTTGATGCGCAGGCGCAGAACCCTTTTGTAGGTATGTTTACCAATTCCCGCCGCCGTTATCAGATTACGCCCGCGGTAATGGAAACTATTTATACCGTAGATTATGTTAATTCTGACAGTATTGACTATCGTGGTTCGTTATGGGTTAACTCCGGAGCCAATGCCGTTGTAAAATATTCTATTAATGCCACGGCAGATGCCTCATACAATCACTGGATGATGTACCGTTATGCAGATGTACTGCTGATGAAAGCAGAAGCACTGAATCAAACCGGCAGCGGCAGGCAGGCGCTGGATATTTTGTATACTGTAAGAAGAAGGTCGCATGCGCTGGAACAAACCGATTTAAACCCATCGGAAGAAGACACGGATGGCATAGCCGATTTTATATTACAGGAGAGGGGGCGTGAATTTGCATTTGAAGGAAAGCGCTGGTATGATATACTGCGTAATGCCAAACGCGAAAACTACCGGAGGCTTAGCCAGGTATTGCTGAGTATGGTAATAAGTACCGTACCGCCTGAAAGGCAGCAAACTGCTCTTAACAAATACAGAGATTTCAACAGTCATTATTTCCCGATTCATATATATGAGCTCCAGACTGATAAAAATCTGGTGCAGAACCCATTCTATCAATAAACCAATAAAACCTGCACATATGAAAATAAGAATGCTTAAGCCGGTTTTTGTAATGGTGGTAATACTTACTGCCGGCATCTTCAGTTGCCAGAAGATAAATATTGTTACTACTACTACTACTGCTACCAACCTGGTAGGGTATATGGAGAAAGATCCTGCTACTTATTCTGAGTTTCTGAAGATTATTGAACGTTCGGGAACCTCTTCTTATCTGAATGCTTATGGTGCTTATACATTGTTTGCACCCAATAATGCGGCTGTTAAAACTTATCTGCAGCTGATAGGTAAAACCTCGGTAGAAGAAATTGATCCTGACCAACTGAAATTACTGGTGAAGTATCACCTGCTGTCAGATACTATAAGAACCCCACAGTTTACGGATGGGAAGTTGCCTGTGCCTACTATGCATGGCGAGTATCTGATTACCGGTGTTAAAAATACAGATGGGGTATCGCGCTATGTGGTTAACAGGTCTGCGGTAGTACTAACGCCGGATGTACGTGTGGGTAACGGTATACTGCATACCACCGATCATGTACTGATTCCTGCGCAGAAAACTATTGCAAAGCTGCTGGAAGAAAATACTTCCTACAGCATTTTTACCCAGGCGTTAAAGGCTACCGGCTATTTTAAAACGCTGGATACACTGGTATATTTAAATGATACAACGGCCCGTTGGTTAACTGTGCTTGCACAGAAAGATGCGGTATTTCAGGCGGCTGGTATTGCCAGTTATGAAGCGTTGAAAGCCAGATACAGTAATCTGGGCGATCCTATGCAGCCTAAAGATAGTTTGCATTTATATGTAGGATATCATATTCTTTCCGGCCTGAAATATGTGGCCGACCTGGTAAGTGCACCGGCCCATGAAACACTGGCTCCGCAGGAAGTAGTATTAACTGCACTGAGAGGTGATACATTAAGGATAAATGAGGAAACTGTGGCAGGTGTGTTTGAAAAGGGGGTGGATGTGAACCGCAATAGCAGTGATTTATCTGCTACCAATGGCGTATTGCACGATGTATCTGCCGAGGTGTACATTAAAGTACGCAAGCCTACGCCTGTTTACTTTGATGTGGCTGACCAGCCTGAGATAAGGAAGCTTACCGCCAAGTTCAGAAAGGTGGGCAACTTTGTAACTTTTAACCTGGGCGACCTGGCGGATATTACCTGGAGTGCCGGTACTGTAACCTATAACTGTTATGCACCAGACCCAACCAAGGGTGCTTATTACTGGAATGACTGGATTACCCCATCTTCTCTGCGTACGCGTGCCGGACAGAATAACTGGATACAGTTTAAAACACCAGTAGTTATTAAAGGTAAATACAAAATATGGGTGTCTTACCGCCGTGATGCCGGTGGCATTAACTGCCAGGTATACTTTAACGATGTGCTGATGCCGCGCCTTATCAACTTTAATGATTACCGTTATGGTGCAAGCACCATTACTGACGAAGAATTACAATCTCAGGGCTGGAAAAGATATTCTGCTACTGCTGCATTTAACAATACCGTAATGGGTTGTAAAATGGTAGGTACGGCAGACGTAACCACCACCGGCAGACATCTGATCAAATTTGTTCCTACGGGTGATGTGGGTGGCAATACCAACATTGATATGATTCATCTGATTCCGGAAGACATGGATCAGTTTAAACCGCGTTTTGCTTCAGATGGCAGCCTCGTGTATTAATTAATAAGTGCCGAAATAGAATTGACAATGTTGACGAACACAAGTTGGATAAAAAGTATAATGGTGGTTACCTGTTTGCTTGCAGCGGGATGTACCCGCAAATGGGAAGAGCATAATGCGCCGGGTGATGCTATTTACGTACATAATAACCTTTATCAGCAGATAGCTGCCAATGCTTCTCTCAGCCGTTTTGCAGGCTTTCTGAAGCAAACCGGTTATGCTGATACTATCAGTTTGTCCCGCACGTTTACCGTATGGGCACCTACTGATGAAGCCCTTAAAAACCTGGATGCTTCTGTTGTAAACAACGCTGCCAGTTTAAAGAAATTTGTGGCGCACCATATCGCTGCTTTTTCTTTCCGCACCAGTGATGTACAGAAAGCAGCTGTAAGGGTAGGGCTGATGGATGGCAAGTATGGTTCTTTTGCGGTTGACAGTTTTGAAGATGCTGCCATAGTTGCTGCTAACGGAGTAGCTGCTAACGGTATATTTCATACCATTTCTGCGGCAGCGGCTTCGCGCGGCAATTGCTGGGATTATGTAGATAGTTTAAAGGCAGGCGGGCTTGCTATGGCAGCTTATCTGCGCGATAACCAGTACAGAGCACAGGATCTTACCAATGCGGAACAGATTGGTGTTAACCCTGATACCGGTGAGCCGATTTATAAGCCCGGTACCGATTCGGTATGGCGTAATAAGTTTACCAATGAGGTATACGATCTGAAGCGCGAGGATTCTGTATACACTGTGTTTGTACTGGCAAATACTGCTTTTGATGCGGAACGCGTTCGTTTTTCGCCCTTTTATGCTACCGGTACTACCGACAGTACTACCAATCTGGCCCGGTGGAATACGGTAAAGGATCTGGTGGTGCCGGGTGCGTATGCACCGGAGCAGCTGCCGGATACCATTGTATCTAAGTACGGCGTAAGGATAGGCGTTAAAAAAAGCGCTGTTACCAGCTGGCATAAAACAAGCAACGGTTATGTATACGTAGTAAATGAAATGCCGGTTACGCTGGAGCAGAAGTTTCCGGATTTTATTGTACAGGGCGAAAACTATAATATGGCCCGTGTAATGCCTTCTGCTTCTATATTCACCAGAACCCTGGTGGACAGCTTTGCAGGAGGTACTTTTAAAGATGTGTTTGTGTACAGGCATGGTATAAACCAGTTTTATGTAGGGTACCGTTTAAATAATGTATATACCACTACGTATAAGGTATACTGGCGGGTAATTAATAACACAGGCTTACTTGCGCATCCTTATGTACAGCGCCTGGCAATGGGGCGTATTGACAATACTGCCACCTTCCCTTATACCAACATAGTACCTTATAATTATAATGAAGTATACCTGGGAGAGTATAAGGTAACCAATTATGGCAACGGAGTATTAAGTATGTATCTGGTAAGTGCCAACATTACGCCATCGGGTTCTAACCATAACCAGAATGCGTTATTGCTGGATTATCTGCGCCTGGTGCCTGCACGTTAACAAGAATCATTTTTACCGACTGTTTACTATATCACTATCATGCAATTGACTACAACTATAACCTGGCGGAGTGTTTTACTGGCAGCGGCGTTAAGTGTTACTTCCGCGGGAGCATTTGCGCAGGATAAGGCCGGGAGTGCCAAAGCAGATACTGCGGTGCTGAAAGCATCGGGTGTTATTAAAGATGCTGCCACCGGCAAACCGCTGGCTGGTGTTAACGTTTCTATTCCTACGTTTTCTGCTGCTATTACTGATGATAAGGGGCGATTTACTATTAAGGTGCCTGATTATAATGTTACACTTTTTGTAAGTGCCGAAGGGGTACAAACCCGGCAGGTGCCATTACGTGGCAAAAAGGAAATAGCTGTTCGTTTGTACGACGAAAGTTTTGAATCTTATTATGCACCTGCGGTATCAGCGGTATCACGCAAAGCAGCTGTGAGTATGGTGGCTCCGGTTACTACCATTGATCCGGAAGGAGCATGGGCGCGCAACCAGGAAACTACAGACAGTTACCTGCAGGGCCTGGCTGGTGGGCTTACTGCCATACGTAAATCCGGCACACCCGGCATTGGCGCTTCTTTGTTTATGCGTGGTATTTCTTCGCTGTATACTACCAATAAACCACTGATAGTGGTAGATGGTGTTATTTATGATAACAAAGAATTTAATAGTTCGCTGATATCCGGACACAGCAGCAATCCGCTGTTGATGCTGGACATACAGGATATTGACAATATTACGGTTATTAAAGACGGCTCTTCTACCTATGGTACCAAGGGTGGTAACGGAGTAATTGTAATTACTACTGCTACCGCCAGGCAAAAAGCCACCCGTATTGATGTAGGTGTGTATGCAGGAGTAAACTTTGCGCCTAAACAATTACCGGTAATGAATGCAGCGCAGTACAGGCCTTACCTGGCAGACATGCTGCAATCCAAAGGACTTACACAGCAACAGATACTGGCGCAGCCGTATATGACTGATGACCCTGCTAACCCTGATTACGCACGTTATCATTACAATACCAACTGGCAGGATAAGGTATTACAGGGTGGTGCAAGCAGCAATGCCTATCTGAAGGTGAGCGGTGGGGATAATATTGCTACATACGCTTTATCTATGAACTATGCCCGTAATGAAGGCGTTATTAAAAATACTGACTTCAGCCGTTTGGGAACCCGTTTTAATGCAGAGTTGAACCTGAGCAAAAAGCTGGTTGCCCGGTCGGGTTTGTCTTTTTCCTACGCAGAACAGAATCTGCAGAATACAGGTATTGCACCTAAAGTGAATCCTGTTTACGCGGCGTTGGTAAAATCGCCTTTTATGGCGCAGAACGATGTGAGCGATAAAGGCGATGTTTCGCCCAACTATGCCGATACAGATACACTGGGTTACAGTAACCCGGTATCTATTGTGGAAAAGTTGATGGCTATTAATAAAACCTATCGCTTCTTTGGCTGGCTGTCATTTGACTATCAGCTTAACAGTGCTTTCAGCATCAGCACCCGCGTGGGGCTTACCAACGATAAAGTGCGGGAAAACTTTTTTGTACCCAGTAAAGGTATAGTGCATGATACCCTGCAAACAGCTATTGCCAACAACCGTTCTGGTACACAGGTGAAAAGATTATTGTCGGTTTATAACGATACCCGTGTAGCTTATAAGAAAACATTCAGCCGCATTCATTTTCTGGAGGCACAGGCAGGTGTGCGTTTTCAGCAGCAAAAGTTTGAGCAGGATTATATTCTGGGCTTTAACTCTGCTACCGATGAGCTGATTAACGTAGGTTACGGTGCAGCTACCCTGCGCCAGGTAGGTGGCGACCTTTCTAAAAACCGCTGGCTGAATACATACATCAATGGTGATTACAGTTTTGATAACCGCGTGTTTATAAACGCAGGTGTTACCATAGATGGTTCTTCCCGTTTTGGAGAGAATGCAGATGGAGGGATGCGCTTAAATGGTGTTAAGTATGCAGTACTGCCTTATGCCGGCGTAGCCTGGTTACTTTCATCTGAGCAGTTTATGAAGCAGCTGCCCTGGGTAAGTATGCTGAAACTGCGTGCGGGATATACACTGGCCGGAAACGACGATCTGGGAGATTATACTGCCAGACAGTATTACACTTCTCAGAACCTGTATGGTATGCAGGGGCTGGTGCGTGCTAACATTGCCAACCCACGTTTACAGTGGGAGGTGAACCGCAAGATGAATCTGGGCGTTGATATGGGCTTTTTTGATGATCGCCTGCGTGTAAGTGCTGATGTTTATCAGAATACTACGGATAGAATGCTGGTACGCGAATCAACACCTGGTGGTACAGGTATTGACTACTTCTATTCCAACTCTGGTAAAATGCGTACCAGAGGCGGTGAGCTGGCTGTAAATGCCCGTGTTATTAATAGCCAGCAATTGAAGTGGGATCTGGGCTTTAGCCTGGCTGCCTACCGCAATACTGTAGTAAAGCTGCCACAGGGTGATATTGTAACACCTTTTGCCGGCGGAGAAATTCTTACCCGTGAGGGAAAAGCGGCAAACCTGTTTTACGGTTATAAAACCAATGGTGTATATGCTACTGATGCAGATGCAGCAGGTGATTCTACAATTAATTCAGGTGGTGCACTGGCTGCTTTTGGTGGTGGTGATATGCGTTTTGTAAATATCAATGGCGACAAACGCATTGATAAAAACGATCGCCAGGTAATAGGTAACCCCAATCCTGATTTTACGGGAAGCATTACTACAGTACTTAACTGGAAGCGCTTTACCCTGAATGCCCTGTTTACTTTTAGTAAAGGCAATGATGTATACAACTATACCCGTTCTCAACTGGAATCGGGTGCTGGTTATAACAATCAGTTGTTAAGTATGCTTAACCGCTGGAGGGTGCAGGGGCAGGTAACCCATATTCCTAAAGCTACCTGGGGCGATCCGCTGGGCAACGCACGTTTTTCTGACCGTTGGATTGAGGATGGTTCTTACTTCCGTTTAAGGAATATTTCGCTGGCTTACAATGTGAAAATTAAAACCGGCTTTTTACAGTATATGACGGTGTATGTAAGTGCGAACAACGTGTTTACCATTACCCGCTATCTGGGATATGATCCGGAGTTCAGTGCTACTGAATCGCCATTGGGACAGGGTGTAGACATAGGGCTGCAGCCGCAGATTAAATCTGCACAGGCGGGTATACGTTTAGGACTGTAATTCATTAAGAACTTATTGAAGTGATTATTATGAAATCATTGGTTAGAAAAAAGCAGATTTATATAGTGGCATTACCCGTGATGCTGTTGCTGGGCAGCGGGTGCAAAAAGATGTTTGATATTCAGCCTGAGCAAAACCTGGACAGGGAGCAGATGTACCGCGATGTATATGATGCAGATGCGGCCGTGCTGGGCTTATACGGTAAGCTGCTGAACCTGGCAGAACAGCAGGTGGTGCTGAATGAATTACGCGCCGATCTGATGGATGTTACCTCCAATGCCAGTGAGGTGCTGAAAGAGGTGAATGAGCATACCGTTACATTGGAGAACCCGTATGCGAATCCAAAGCCTTTTTTTGAAACAATTCTGAACTGTAATGATGTGATTAAGAATTTTCGCATCATGTATACAGATAAAAAATTGTCAACAGAACAGTTTCAGCAGCGTTATGGCGATGTGGTGGCATTGCGTTCGTGGGTATATCTGCAGGCGGGCATACAGTTTGGTACCGTGCCTTACATTACAGATGCGCTGGAAACAGTGGATGCCGTAAAAGATGAAAGCCGCTTTACGCGCCTGGGGCTGGAGCGTTTGATAGATACCCTTATAAAAACCACGGATTCTATTCCTTATAAAGACCCTTATACTGCAACCACCAGCCTGGTAACCATTGTAGATGGCTATAACACATCTAAATTCTTTATTCATAAAAAGTGTTTGCTGGGCGATCTGTATCTGTGGCGCTCTGCTTTTACCAAATCGGCAGCAGATGCCCGTACAGCTGCGCAGTATTATAAAGATGTAATGAATACCGATAAATCGGATGCAGGAGAAACTTACCGGGTAAAGTATTCTGAGGTACTTAGCAATAGTGACCTTGCTATTGGATATTACAATGACGGACGTGTGAACCAGTACAATGAAAATGCGCTGGTGAACAGCAACAGCCTGGGCTGGCGCTCTATGTTTGCACGTGCACAGGATGGCTTGTATAACCAGGAATGGATATGGATGTTATATTTTGATAAAAGCTTTGCACCAAAAAATCCTTTCATTAACCTGTTTTCTAACAGAGGGGGCAGCTATCTGGTAAAGCCTTCACAAACAGCTATCACTGCCTGGAATAGCCAGGTGCAATCGGAAAATAATTTCCGTTTTGATGGTCGTGGCAAGCTTACTTATACCATGCTGGATGGTCAGCCGGTGATTATGAAATATCTGTATAATTACCTGGATGAAACCACTTCTATACCTGTAAGGCCATTGGAAAAGCCGGGTAAATGGTTTTTGTACAGAGCTGCCTTGCTACACCTGCACTATGCAGAAGCAGCCAACCGTGATGGCCGGCACAGGTTAGCTTATGCCCTGGTAAACGATGGAATAAAAGCGAACTATACTGATCCGGCACTGCCTACAGATGTAACCAACAGCCAGCAGACTTTTGATGTAGAACCTTATGCTTTTGATGCCCGTTTGGGCGAAGTGCCACGTTTCCGCTCCGCATGGTATAAGAATGCAGGCATCAGAGGGCGTGCGCACCTGAAAGTGAATCCGGTAGCGGCTGGTAGCGATAGTACGCTTGCCATTGAAAACCAGATTATTGATGAACAGGGGCTGGAACTGGCATATGAAGGGCATCGTTGGGCAGATTTGCTACGCATATCTATCCGCAGAGATGACCCTGCTTTTATAGCTGATAAGGTATATGAAAAGTTACAGAAAGGCGGTAATGGAAAAGCAGCTGAAGTAAGAGCCCGTTTGATGGCCAGAAACTGGTTTCTGCCGTTTAAATGGTAACGATACCACAGAGAAACCGCCGTAAATCTGTATACAATATTGCGCCCTGTAAACGGGGTGTACCTTTTGTTTGTATGTTATATTAGGTAAGAAAACCCTGCCTCTTCAGGCGGGGTTTATTTTTTCAGGGATGACTCTCTTATTACTAATTCGGCAGGCAGCACGGTATGCGCAAATTCTGTTACCGGCCTTCTGGCTTCAATCAGCTGTAGCAGCATTTCTGTGGCGGAACGGCCAATTTCAAAAGCGGGCTGCTTTACCACCGTTAATGGTGGATGCAGCAGCTCGGTAAGGTCTGAATTAGAAAAGCCTGCCAGGGCAATATCGTCCGGTACCTTAATGCCATTTTTTTGCAGGTAGCGCAGGCAGTTGGTGGTAAGTTTATCGGCTGCGGCAAGTATAGCATCTGGTTTTTCGGGCAGGGCCAGCAGGGCATCCAATGCTGCCTGTACTTCTTTTTCCAGCATGCCCCCGTGGGTGCAATGCTTTACCAGTGATGTATCAAACGGAATCTGCTTTTCGGCAAGGGCGTTTTTATAACCACGCAGACGTTCCTGAGTAATGGTCATATATTCTGCCGCGCCCAGGTGGGCAATGCGGCGGTAACCATTCTCCAGCAAGTGCCGGGTAGCGGCATGGGCGCCGGCAGCGTTATCGGTAGTAACCTTATGGGTTTCTATATCGGGTACAATGCGGTCGAAAAATACAATGGGTAACCCCTGGGCATGCAGCTTCTGCAGATGCTCAAAGTTTTTGGTTTCGGCTGAAACGGATATCAGCAGCCCGTCAATGGAGCGGGAGGCCATATGGCTTACGTCCAGCACTTCCCTTTCAAAAGATTCATGACTCTGGGATATGGTTACGTTGTAGCCCTGATCGTAGGCAATGGATTCAATGCCATTGATAATCTGTGAGAAAAAGCTGTTGGCAATTTCACAAACCACCACGCCTATAGACCGGCTTCTTTTTTCTTTCAGGCTGAGGGCGATGGGGTTAGGCCGGTAGTTAATGCTGGCGGCATATTCTTTTACCAGCTTTTTAGTGTCTTCGCTGATTTCATAGCTGTCGCGCAGGGCCCTTGATACCGTGGAGGTTGATAACCCCAATGCTTTGGCTATATCTTTAATAGTTACCGCTTCAAATTTCATATAGAACAAACAGGAAACAGGTTTAGTGAGTGTCCTGACACGGCTTAAAGATAAGGGAATTTGTTATTGGGGCGTATTAGGTTGATTATCAGTAATTAACATATCATGGGTGTTTCGGGAACGTTTACGGTAACGTTTGCACAAAAAAATTGATTTGTAGCCGGTTATGTTAGGGAATATATGCCTACACTTGCCCTTCCTAAAGCGCTTGTCATGGATTATATGAATTGTGCAGAACTGGGACAAACAACAAATACGTGTTCAAGGTTTACTGGTTTTAGAATAAAGTGGTTGTTATTGGAAAGCATGGCTATACAGGTTCGCCCTGTGTAGCCTTTTATTTATGTAAAACGGTTGTAATGAAAATAGTTCGTTTTGGAATTGGTTTTTTACTGGCGGGCGCACTGGGCCATACAGCGTCGTTTGCCCAGCCCTTACCCGCAGTAAAACAGGTGTCGTTTAAAAGAGACACCATTAATATTAAGGCCTACGGCGCAGTAGCCGATGGGGTTACCCTTAATACCGTTGCTATTAACAAAGCCATTGAGGCCTGTAGTAAAAAAGGTGGTGGGGTAGTAGTGGTACCCAACGGTTTTTGGTTAACCGGCCCCGTGGTATTAAAAAGCAATGTAAACCTGCACCTGAAAACAAATGCTATTCTGCAGTTTACCCAGGATTTTAACCAGTACCCGCTGGTAAAAAGTAACTGGGAAGGGCTGGATCAGATGCGTAATCAGTCGCCCCTTTCTGCCGATGGCCAGCAAAACATTGCCGTTACCGGAACTGGTATTATAGATGGCGGTGGCGATGCCTGGCGTATGGTAAAGAGAGATAAGCTTACCGAAACCCAGTGGAAAAGGCTGGTAGCTTCCGGTGGCATAGTGGGTGAAGATGGTAAAAACTGGTACCCTACTGAAAAGAACCTGAAAGGTTCTAAAATGAAGAACCCCGGAGAAATTAAGGAAGGCAAAACGGCGGAGTTTTACGAGTCTATCAAAGACTATCTGCGCCCCAACCTGCTGGTATTTATTGGTTGCAAAAAGGTGTTGCTGGAAGGCGTAACCTTTCAGAATTCACCCGCCTGGAACCTGCACCCACTGTTGTGTGAAGACCTTACGGTACGCAATGTATATGTAAAGAACCCCTGGTATGCCCAGAATGGGGATGGTATAGACCTGGAAAGCTGCAAAAACGTAATTATTGAAAACAGTACGTTTGATGTGGGCGATGATGGTATTTGTATTAAATCGGGCCGTGACGAGGCAGGTCGCAAGCGTGGCGTGCCTACCGAAAATGTAATTGTACGCAATTGCGTGGTATACCATGCACATGGCGGCTTTGTAATAGGCAGCGAAATGAGTGGTGGTGCACGTAATATATATGTATCTGACTGCTCCTTCATTGGTACCGATATTGGCCTGCGTTTTAAAACTACCCGTGGCCGTGGTGGTGTGGTAGAAAAAATCTATTGCAACAACATTAATATGAAGGATATACCTGGTGAGGCTATCCTGTTTGATATGTATTATGCAGCGCAGGATCCTGTGCCACTGGCGGGCGAAAAAAGAGACGCTCCTAAGGTGCAATTGCTGCCGGTAACGGAGGCTACCCCGGTGTTCAGAGATTTCCATATCAGCAATGTAGTATGCGATGGCGCATCTAAAGCCATCTTTATAAGGGGGCTGCCCGAAATGAATATTAGCGATATTTACCTTTCGGATGTTACTGTAAAAGCAGAGAAGGGAATTGATATACAGGAGGCGAAGAATATACAGCTGAACAACATTCAGTTGAAAGCTGCTAAAACCAGTCCGCTCATTTACATCAGTAACGGCAACAAAGTAAACTTTACGCGTATTGGCTATGAAAAAGCCGATGTGTTGATGGAAGTAAGCGGTGCTAATTCCGGAAATATTACGGTAAACGGCACGGATGTGAACAAAGCGGCGAAAAAGCTGCTGGCAGGCGCGGAAGTGAGCGAAAAGGCCGTACAAATGCCTTAGTGAGGTTAATTTAACATACCGGATTGCTAAATAGAGGGAGAAGGCATAAGGAAACAATACAGAAATTTGGAAATTGTAAACTAATTATGAAAAAGAACATTCTGAACATTGCTTTTGCCATAGCTGCGCTGCCCCTTACACAGGTAAACGGGCAACTGCTTTCTGAAAAAATGGCGGCTACCACCATGAGCCGCTGGAAAGACTCGCTGGTAATGACTCCCGGCCGTATGGTAAAGTGGAGCTACGACCAGGGGGTTATTCTGGAGGGTATTGATGCCATCTGGCAGCGTACTGCCGACCGTAAGTACTTCGATTATATTAAAAGAAGTATGGACCATTATGTAGAGGGGGATGGCACCATCCGTACCTACAAGCAGGAAGACTTTAATATTGACAATATAAAAAATGGCCGCTCGCTGCTGACTTTATATAAGGTAACCGGCCAGCAGAAATACCTGAAAGCGTGCACTACCTTATGGCAGCAGCTGCAAAACCAGCCACGTACCAACGAAGGTGGTTTCTGGCATAAGAAAATTTACCCTTATCAGATGTGGCTGGATGGCCTGTACATGGGCGAGCCGTTTTATGCGGAGTATGCTGATCTGATTAAAGATGAAAAGGCATTTGATGATATTGCCAACCAGTTTATTTACATGGAAAACCACGCCCGCGATGCTAAAACGGGTTTGCTGTACCACGGCTGGGATGAATCTAAAGAGCAAAAATGGGCCAACAAAACCACCGGTTTATCCCCTAACTTCTGGGGCAGGGCTATGGGCTGGTATGCCATGGCGCTGGTAGATGTGCTGGATTATTTTCCGGCCAACCATCCTAAGCGTGCAGCTTTACTGGCGATACTGAACAGAACGCTTACTGCTATTCAGAAGTATCAGGAACCTTCTTCCGGCCTCTGGTATCAGGTGTTGGATAAAGCGGATGGGAAAGGCAACTACCATGAGTCTTCTGCGGCCTGTATGTTTGTATATGCAGCTGCCAAAGCGGTACGTAAAGAATATGCACCTGCTTCTTTTTTCCGTATTGCACAGAAAGGATATGCAGGTATTCAGAAAGAATTTATTGAGCCGAACGATAGTGGGTGGGTAAACCTGAAAAGTACGGTTGCGGTAGCAGGTCTGGGGGGTAACCCTTACCGCGATGGCAGTTATGAATATTACCTGCGCGAGAAAGTAATTACTAACGACGCCAAAGGTATAGGTGCGTTTTTACTGGCTTCCAGCGAAATGGATATTGCTGCAATGCCTAAGATTGGCAAGGGTAAAACGGTAACACTGGATTCTTATTTCAATAATGAGTTTTATACAGAACCGGCTACCGGTGCGCAGGCTTCTTTCCATTACAAATGGGAGGAGCGCGATAACAACGGCTTTCATTTCTGGAACAACTCTTTCACTTACCTGGGCGCCAAAACCAATACTTTATACGAAGCGCCTACCAGCAGCAATCTGAAAAAGTCTTCTGTGTATATTATAGTAGATGCAGATACAGAAAAAGAAACCAAAGCACCTAACTATGTAAAACCGGAGCATGTAGATGCTATTGCTGAGTGGGTTAAAGCAGGTGGCGTGCTGATACTGCTGGGTAACGATGTGGGTAATGCAGAGCTGAAGCAGTTTACCACCCTGTCTGACAAATTTGGCATTCACTTTAATGAAGACAGCCGTAATAAGGTAACCGGTTCTCAGTTTGAAATGGGCGCGCTGAAAATTGGTGCGGATAACCCGGTTTTCAAAACTGCCCGTAAGGTATACCTGAAAGAGATTGCTACCCTTACTTTAAGTGGTGATGCGAAAGCCAACCTGACGGAAGGAAAGGATGTGCTGATTGCTACTGCTAAGTATGGTAAAGGAACTGTGTTTGCAGTGGGCGACCCCTGGTTTTACAATGAGTATGTAGACGGACGTAAGCTGCCTGCAGACTTTGAAAACTTTAAAGCTGCTAACGATCTGGCCAAATGGGCGCTGGAACAAAGCAAGAAGAAATAACCCTATTCATAAACTAATTATTAAGACTAGCAATATGATATTATCAAAAGCAACTATTCCGGCCATTAAACCACAAGCCGGTGTAGCTATGCCCCCGGCAGGAGTATTTGAATTACCCGAAAAAGTATTACAGTTTGGAACGGGTGTATTACTGCGCGGATTGCCTGATTACTTTATTGATAAGGCAAACAGGCAGGGCCTGTTTAACGGCAGGGTGGTAATTGTAAAATCTACCAGTCAGGGTGGCGATGCCAATGCTTTTGAACAACAGGATAATTTATACACGCATTGCATAAAAGGTTTTGCCAATGGAAAGCTGGTAGAAGAAACTGTGATAAACAGTGCGGTAAGCCGTGTTTTGAGCGCACAGGACCAGTGGGATGCGGTACTGGCCTGCGCTGCTGATAAAGAAATGCAGGTAATTATTTCCAACACTACCGAAGTAGGTATTACGCTGGTAAAGGAAAGTGTGAAAGAGGGCGTACCTTCTTCCTTCCCTGGTAAACTGCTGGCATTTTTATATAAGCGCTATGCAGCATTTGGTGGCAGCGCGGAGAGTGGTATGGTAATTATACCTACAGAACTTATCAGCGATAACGGTACCAAACTGCGTGGCATTATAGAGGAACTGGCCGCGTTTAACCAACTGGAGCCTGCTTTTCTGAACTGGCTGTCTACTGCCAACGAGTTCTGCAATTCGCTGGTAGACCGTATTGTGCCAGGCAAGCTGCCCGCAGCAGAGCAGGCAGCTACTGAAGCTGCACTGGGTTACAGCGATCAGTTACTGATTATGTCTGAATGTTACAGCCTGTGGGCTATTGAAGCTAAAAGCGCCCGCAGCAAAGAAGTATTAAGCTTTGCCAAAGCCGACGAAGGTGTGGTACTGGCAGATGATATATTGGCGTTTAAAGAACTGAAACTGCGTTTACTGAACGGTACGCATACTTTCAGCTGTGGCCTGGCTGTACTGGCTGGTTTTACAACGGTAAAAGCGGCTATGCAGGATGAGCTGTTTGAAAAATATGTAAGTACTTTAATGCAGCAGGAAATTGCAGGTGCTATTACCAGCAAGGTAATTACACCGGAAGCAGCTGCCCGTTTTGCCGGCCAGGTAATTGATCGTTTTAAAAACCCGCATATTGAGCATCTGTGGCTGAGCATTACCGTGCAGTATACTTCTAAAATGGCTATGCGCAACGTACCTATTCTGAACTGGTATTATGAGAAGAACCAGTCAGTACCGGCACACATGGCACTGGGCTTTGCTGCTTATCTGTTGTTTATGAAATCGCAGAAGACAGCAGAGGGTAAATACGCTGGTAATACCAACGGTAAAGAATACATTATTAATGATGATAAAGCAGCGATACTGCACGATAAATGGCAGCAATTCAGCGGCCTTTCACTGGTACAGCAGGTGCTGGGCGATACGGCTTTATGGGGTAGCGATTTAAGCATTTTGCCAGGCTTTGCTGATGCAGTTGCGCATTATCTGGATGTACTGGGCAGCCAGCCGGTTAAAGACATTGTAGCCAATATTGAGGCAAAACAAGTGATAGGATAGTTATACATACAAACACATAACCCGAAATGAAAAAGATAGTTTTAAAAGTTCACCCTTCAGACAATGTGATAGTAGCGCTGACCGATTTGCATAAAGGGCAGCAGGTGGAACTGGATGGAGAAAAATATATACTGGCAGATGATGTAGCTGCGAAACATAAATTTTTTACCAACGATATGAGCACCGGTGATGAGGTAATCATGTACGGTGTGCTGGTTGGTAAAGCACAACATGCTATTGAAAAAGGCAGAAGAATGACCACTGATAACGTGAAGCATGCTTCTGATCCTTTTACTTACCGGCCTTTCCACTACGAGTGGCATGCGCCGGATGTATCTAAATTCCAGGGCAGAACGTTTAATGGTTACCACCGTGCCGATGGCCGTGTGGGTACTGCCAACTACTGGCTGTTTATCCCTACCGTGTTCTGCGAAAACAGAAATCTGGATGTAATTAAAGAAGCGTTGCATAACGAGCTGGGCTACGCGGTAACCCAGAAGTACAAAAGCTATGCACACGAGCTGGTAGAAGCGTATAAGAAAGGAGAAGATATTAATAACATATCTCTGGCACCTCAGTCTGCTACAGAAGCACGTAAAAAGCGTGTATTTGAGAATGTAGATGGTATTAAGTTTCTGAACCACCAGGGTGGTTGCGGTGGTATACGCCAGGATGCGGCGGTACTGAGCAAGCTGTTAGCTGCTTATGCTGACCATCCAAACGTTGCGGGTGTAACCGTATTAAGCCTGGGTTGCCAGAACCTGCAGGTGCAGGATTTTCAGAACGACCTGAAAGAGCGTAATCCTAACTTCAGTAAACCGCTGTATATATTCGAACAGCAACAATCGCAGAGCGAAGAGCAGCTGATTGCAGATGCGATACGCAAGACCTTTGAAGGCCTGGTGGAAATTAACAAAATTACCCGCCAGCCTGCTGCGTTAGATAAACTTACACTGGGTGTTAAATGCGGCGGTAGCGATGGCTTCAGCGGTATTTCTGCCAACCCTGCGGTAGGTTATACTTCTGACCTGCTGGTGGCTTTAGGCGGTAAGGTATTACTGGCGGAGTTTCCGGAACTGTGTGGTGCAGAACAGCAACTGATTGACCGCACGCGTGATGAAGCAGCTGCCAGGAAGTTTATTCACCTGATGACGGCTTATAACGATGCGGCACATAAAGTAGGTTCTGGTTTTCATATGAACCCTTCTCCGGGTAACATTAAAGACGGTTTGATTACGGATGCTATCAAAAGCACCGGTGCAGCCCGTAAAGGTGGCACCTCTGTGGTAGAAGATGTATTGGACTATACTGAGCCTGCTGTTAAGCCGGGTTTAAACCTGGTATGTACGCCAGGTAATGATGTAGAAGCTACTACGGGTAAAGCAGCATCCGGCGCTACGCTGATACTGTTTACTACCGGCCTGGGTACCCCAACCGGTAACCCTGTTTGCCCTACCATTAAAGTATCTACCAACACTGCGCTGCTGAAGCGTATGGGTGATGTAATTGATATTAATACCGGCCCGGTTATCGACGGTGAAAAGACTATTGAAGAAATGGGAGAGGAGATTCTGGAATACTGTATCCGTGCAGCCAGCGGCGAAGAAATTCCGAAGGCCGTTCAACTGAACCAGGACGATTTTATTCCATGGAAAAGAGGTGTTTCTTTATAAATAATCACCCGTCTCCATTTTGAATTTTTCATTTTGACTTTTGAATTGAACTAACATGAAGCAGTTTTTAGACGAGAATTTTCTGTTGGAAAACAAGACAGCTGAGAAGTTGTATCATGATTTTGCCAAACAGATGCCTATTATAGATTACCACTGTCATTTACCACAATCGCAGATTGCCTCTAACCACCAGTTTGAGAATCTGACGCAGATATGGCTGTATGGCGACCACTACAAATGGCGTGCTATGCGCACCAATGGTGTGGATGAAAGCTATTGCACCGGTAATAAGCCTGACTACGAAAAGTTTGAGCAGTGGGCTAAAACAGTGCCTTACACCCTGCGTAACCCTTTGTACCACTGGACGCACCTGGAGTTACAGCGCTACTTTGATGTGCATGATATACTGAATGCAGATTCGGCTAAAAAAATATATGATACCTGTTCTGAAAAGCTGCGGACGCCTGAATACAGCGTGCGTGGTTTGCTGAAAAAGATGAACGTGGTAATGGTATGTACTACGGATGATCCGGCTGATGATTTAAAAGATCACCAGTTTCTGGCAACAGAAAACTTTGGTACGCCTGTACTGCCTGCTTTTCGCCCGGATGCAGCTATGAACGTAGACAATGCGGAGAACTTTAAAAAGTATGTAGGCCGTATTGAAAAAGCTGCCAACGTAACCGTAACTGATTTCAACAGCTATCTGGATGCGCTGAAAAGCCGTCACGACTTCTTTGCTGCCAACGGTTGTGGTGTAAGTGACCACGGCCTGGAGGAGATTTATGCGGAAGACTATACCGAAGCTGAGATTAAACAAATATTTACCCAGGTAATGGCGGGTAACACCCTTACACTGGAAGAGCGCCGCAAGTTTAAGAGCGCCATGCTGGTATACTTTGCAGAGTGGGATTGGGAAAAAGGCTGGGTACAACAGTACCACCTGGGTGCGCTGCGTAACAATAACCTGCGCAGAATGCGTGAACTGGGGCCTGATACCGGCTGGGATTCTATTGGTGATTTTCAGCAGGGCCGTGCGCTGGCTAAGTTTCTGGGCAAACTGGATGATGGCAACAAACTGGCTAAAACTATTCTGTACAACCTGAACCCGGCTGATAACGAGCTGTTTGCTACCATGATTGGTAACTTTAACGATGGTTCTATTGCGGGTAAAGTTCAGTTTGGATCGGGCTGGTGGTTTCTGGATCAGAAAGATGGCATGACGCGTCAGCTGAATGCCCTGAGCAATATGGGACTGGTGAGCCGCTTTATTGGTATGTTAACCGATTCGCGCAGCTTCCTGTCGTTCCCACGCCACGAGTACTTCCGCAGATTACTGTGTAACCTGTTTGGCAAGGAAGTGGAAAATGGTGAACTGCCAAATGATATTAACTGGATTGGCCAGGTGGTACAGGATATCTGTTACAACAACGCCAAACAGTATTTTAACTGGAAGCAGTTGCCTTAACATGCGTTTAGACATGAATTCATAAATAACCCTTTATTAAAAATGGTAGAAACAAAACTGTCTTTTGAAGAGCTGCTACATGAGAAATTTGTGACGGCCGACGCAATTCCGGAGAAGTTTGCTTTGCCTGGTGAAATTAACCAGCGCGAGTACCTGAGCAACGGGGAAATGAAGCAATGGAATGGCACGGTACATCCGGTGTATTCACCTATTTGTGTAAATACGCCTGAGGGCTTACAGCGTAAGCTGATTGGCTCTTACCCCATTTGTACCGAAGCCGAAGCGGCAGAAGCGCTGGATGCAGCCGTTAAAGCTTACGACAACGGCCGTGGCGAATGGCCCACTATGAACGTGGCACAGCGTATTGCCTGTGTGGCGAAGTTTACCGCTAAAATGCTGGAGCAAAAGGATATAGTGGTAAAGCTGATTATGTGGGAAATTGGTAAGTCTTACGCGGATTCTGTAAAGGAATTTGACAGAACCGTTGAGTATATCAATGCTACTATTGATGCGCTGAAAGGTATTGACCGTGAGGCTTCCCGTTTTGAGGGCGAGCAGGGCATTGTGGCGCAGGTACGCCGTTCACCACTGGGTGTGGTGCTGTGTATGGGACCGTTCAACTATCCGTTGAACGAAACCTTTACCACGTTGATCCCCGCTATCATCATGGGTAATACCCTGTTATTTAAGCCTCCAAAACACGGTACTTTATTACACTATCCTTTGTTACAGGCATTTCAGGAATGTTTTCCCAAAGGCGTGGTAAATACCATCTACGGTCGTGGTAACACTATTGTACCAGGTTTAATGCAGAGCGGTAAAATTGATGTACTTACGCTTATCGGTAGCAGCCGGGTAGCCAACGAGCTTAAAAAGCTGCACCCTAAAGTAAACCGCCTGCGTGCAATACTGGGGCTGGATGCCAAGAACGCTGCCATCATTACGCCTAAAGCCGATCTGAAACAGGCGGTGCAGGAAACGGTGCTGGGTTCATTGTCGTTCAACGGTCAGCGTTGTACTGCATTAAAAATCATTTTCGTTCACCGCTCTATTGCCCACGCCTTCAGCAAACAGCTGAGCGAGGAAGTGAACAAACTGAAAATTGGTATGCCATGGGAGCCGGGTGTAGCCTTAACTCCGTTACCGGAGCCGGGTAAGCCTGCGTATCTGAAAGATATTATTGACGATGCGGTGGCGCATGGTGCCAAAGTGGTAAATGAAAATGGTGGTGTTACGGTGGAGTCGCTGGTATTTCCGGCAGTATTGTATCCGGTAAACGATCAGATGAAAGTATACCGCGAAGAGCAGTTTGGTCCGGTAATTCCTGTGGTGCCTTACGACGATCTGGAAACGCCTATTCAGTATCTGATTGACTCTACACACGGTCAGCAGGTGAGCATTTTCAGTTATGATAAAAATGAAGTAGCTTCCCTCATTGATCCGCTGATGAACCAGGTAAGCCGTGTGAATATCAACTGTCAGTGTCAGCGTGGACCGGATGTGTTTCCGTTCACCGGCCGTAAAGACAGTGCGGAAGGTACTTTATCAGTAGTAGATGCGCTGCGTTCGTTCTCTATACGTTCGCTGGTAGCTACCAAACTGAATGATGCCAATACGCAGTTATTCAATGATATTGTGAGTGAGAACCTTTGTAATTCTCTGAGCAGAAAATACATATTTTAAAGTCAATGAAGAAAGGCCGGTGCTTTTAGTCATTGGCCTTTCTTCAAATATTCAACAATGAGCAACACACTATTCGATCTTACAGGAAAAACGGCACTGGTAACCGGTGGTAACAAAGGCATAGGAAAAGGAATGGCAATAGGCCTGGCAGAAGCAGGTGCGGATATTATTGTAGTATCCGGGTCGATAGCGCTGGAAGGTAGTGATGTGGAAAAAGAAGTAACTGCGCTGGGGCGCAAATTCAAAGCATATCAGGCAAATCTGGGCGACCGTGAAAAGCTGTATGCGTTTATTGAAAAGTTACTGGCAGAGAATACGAATATTGATATACTGGTAAACAATGCAGGCACTATTATGCGTAAGCCTGCAGCTGAACATCCTGATGAGTGGTGGGATAGCGTGTTGTCGCTTAACCTGGATGCACCCTTTATTCTGGCCAGAGAAATTGGCAAACACATGCTGCAACGCGGCAGTGGTAAAATTATTTTCACCTGTTCGTTACTCAGTTTCCAGGGCGGTATAAACGTACCTGGTTATGCAGCCAGCAAAGGCGCGTTAAGCAGCCTGGTTAAAGCACTGGCCAATGAGTGGGCAGGTAAAGGCATTAATGTAAATGGTATTGCACCGGGTTATATTGCTACCGACAATACAGAAGCTTTACGTAACGATCCTGTACGCTCAAAATCTATCCTGGACAGAATTCCGGCAGCACGCTGGGGTGAGGCAGAAGATTTTAAAGGGCCTGCTGTATTCCTGGCATCAGATGCCGGCGCATACGTACAAGGCACCATACTTACCGTTGACGGCGGTTGGATGGGGAGATAAGGAAGTAAAAAATCAAAAGTCAAAAATCAAAAAAGAGAGATTGGGTTTTGACTTTTGATTTTTCACTTTTCACTTTTGAATTTAGATTTTTGACTTTTGAATTAATAAAGATGGAAGTAAGATTTCAGCAGAGTCCTAAAGAAACCAGCCAGATGAACACACAGGAGCTGCGTACCAATTTTCTTGTGGAAAATCTGATGCAGGATGATAAACTGAACCTGGTGTATTCGCATTATGACCGCGTAATTATTGGCGGAGCCAAACCGGTAAACCAGGTGCTGAAACTGGAAACACATGCTGAGCTGAAAGCAGACTATTTTTTAGAGCGCAGAGAGCTGGGTATTATTAACGTAGGTGGCGCAGGCAAAGTTGTTGCTGATGGCGTAACTTATGAGTTGAACAAGCTGGATTGCCTGTACCTGGGTAAAGGAACCAAAGCAGTATCTTTTGCTACTACAAACGCAAACGATGCCGCTATATTTTACCTGTTATCTGCTCCGGCACATGCTAACTATCCTACAGTTAAATATACCAAAGAGCAGGCGCAGGGCGGCGATATGGGCAGCCAGGCAACCGCTAATAAAAGAACCATTTACCGTTACATTCATGCCGATGGCATTCAGAGCTGTCAGCTGGTAATGGGGCTTACTATACTGGAAGATGGCAGTGTATGGAACACTATGCCATCGCACACGCATACCCGCCGTATGGAGGCTTACTATTATTTTGATGTAAAGCCAGACCAGCGTGTGTTCCATTTTATGGGCCAGCCTACTGAAACACGTCACCTGCTGGTAGCCAATAACGAAGCTATTATTTCCCCGCCATGGTCTATCCATTCCGGTTGCGGAACGGCTGCCTATGGTTTTATCTGGGGAATGGCTGGCGAAAACTATACTTATAGCGATATGGACCCGGCTCCGCTGGCAGATATGCGTTAAGCCCTTATAACCCTTTGGACCAATTGAACATGAAAAAAGTATTTTGTTTTGGCGAGCTGTTATTACGCATGTCCCCCGCATTGGGGCAGCAATGGTTACAAACCAACAGCATGCCTGTATTTATAGGCGGTGCAGAACTGAATGTGGCGCAGGCGCTTGCCGCTTGGCAGGTGCCGGTGCAGTATGGTACTGCACTGCCGCAGAACTACCTGGCACAGGAAGTATGCGATCTGATGACGGAGAAAAAGGTAGATATGAGCCGGGTACATTTTTCCGGTGAGCGTATTGGAACCTATTATCTGCCACAGGGTGCAGACCTGAAAAACGCAGGTGTTATTTATGACCGTGCTTACTCCTCTTTCTGGTCGCTGAAGCCCGGTATGATTAACTGGGACGAAACACTGAAAGATGCGGGTTGGTTTCATTTCAGCGCTATCAGCCCTGCATTGAATACCGATGTGGTGGCAGTATGTAAGGAAGCGCTGGAAGCAGCTACCCGTTTGGGTCTTACTATTTCAGTTGATCTTAACTACCGCGCCAAACTGTGGCAGTATGGTAAAAAGCCGGTGGAGATAATGCCGGAGCTTACAAAGTATTGCCATGTAATTATGGGCAATATATGGGCTGCCGCCAACCTGCTGGGTATGCCATTGAACGACAAGCTGATTGCCGCAGACAATAAAACCGAATACTTACAGCATGCGGTAGAAACATCGGAAGCCATAGCCAAAGCATTTCCGGTAAGCCATACCGTAGCCAATACTTTCCGTTTTGATAAAGAGGGTGGTGGTATTTACTACTATGCGGCCCTGCAATCCGGCGGGCAGCAATATGTATCACCTGAGTTTACAGCCGATAAAATTGTAGACAAGGTGGGCAGCGGCGACTGTTTTATGGGTGGTTTAATCTACAGCATTTACAACCAGCACCAGCCGCAGGATATTATTAACTACGCAGCAGCAGCAGCTTTTGGTAAACTACATGAGGTGGGTGATGCTACCCGCCAGCGTGTTGCTGATGTACAATCTACTATTCAACGTTATGAGCAAAAAAGATAGTTCGTTACAGGCCGTATTAAAACAGCGTATACTGCCTTTGTATTTTGAAGCAGACCAAACCGTGTCTGTGGAACTGATGAAGGCTTTGTATGCTGCCAATATCCGTGCTATTGAATATACCAACCGCGGTGCTGCTGCACTGGACAACTTCAAGGCTATGAAGCAACTGCGTGATGCGGAGTTGCCTGGTTTGGAAATTGGTATTGGTACCATTAAGAACGCTGCAGATGCCCGTGCTTTTGCAGAAGCGGGTGTTGACTTTCTCATCAGCCCAGGATTAGTGCCGGAAGTGCATGCCGTGGCGGAAGAATTTGGATTACTGTATGTACCAGGTTGTATGACCCCCACTGAAATTATACAGGCTGAGAACGCGGGAATTCCTTTTGTAAAACTGTTTCCTGGTAACGTACTGGGTACCGGTTTTGTAGAGGCCATCCGCACCTTGTTTCCTAAAATGTATTTTATGCCTACAGGTGGGGTGGAGCTGGAAGAAGCCAACCTGCGCGGCTGGTTTGCAGCGGGTGTAAATGCAGTAGGACTGGGCAGCAAGCTGATTAACAAGAAAGTACTGGCGCAGCCTGATTATGCTAAAGCTATAACAGAGCTTACTGCTAAAACATATACGTTTATTCAATCCATTTAAGAAAACCGCAAAACGATTCGCATGTCTTCTTCAACTAAAATAGGCAGCTACCGGTGGACGATCTGTGCACTGTTATTTGTTGCCACTACTGTAAACTATCTGGACAGGCAGGTGCTGAGCCTTTTACAGCCACACCTGGAAGAACTGTACGGATGGACCAACAGTGATTACGCCAACATTACGGCAGCTTTTCAGCTGTTTTATGCCATTGCCATGTTGTTTGCAGGCAAGTTTATTGATAAAATAGGCACTAAATGGGGCTATGCAGTGGCTATTATTGTATGGTCGCTGGGTGCGCTGGTACATGCTTATTCCGTAGATATCGGCACTGGTATAGGAGGTATATTAAAAGTGTTTGGTATTACGGTGTGGAGTGCTTCTGTACTGGGCTTTATGGCTTCGCGTATGGTACTGGCTTTAGGCGAGGCGGGTAACTTTCCGGCAGCTATAAAAGCTACGGCAGAATACTTTCCGCAGAAAGAACGTTCACTGGCTACCGGTATCTTTAACTCTGGCGCTAACATAGGAGCCATTATTGCACCTATTGCTATTCCCCGTATTGAAGCCCTGTGGGGTTGGGAAGCGGCGTTTGTAATAGTGGGGCTTTTCGGCTTTGTATGGCTGGCTTTCTGGTTGGTATTTTATGAGAAGCCTGAAAAGCAAAAAAGACTTTCTAAAGCAGAGCTGGAGTACATTACAGAAGGTGTGCCTGCTGTGCATGCTGCCCCTTCGGAAGATGTGCCTGTTGAGCAGAAGATTAAGTGGAGCACTTTGCTGGGCTTCCGCCAAACCTGGGCGTTTGTGGTGGGTAAAGCCCTTACAGATGGTGTTTGGTGGTTTTTCCTGTTCTGGCTGCCTGCTTACCTGAAATCGAATTACCAATTGGTAGGCGACGCTATTTCACTGCCGCTGGCTATACTGTACAGCTTATCTATGATAGGCAGTATTAGTGGTGGCTGGTTACCGGTATTCTTTATTAACAGAGGCTTACCGGCGTTTGATGGGCGCAGACGCGCTATGTTGCTGATTGCACTGGTGCCGTTGATTGTACTGGCTGCACAGCCGCTGGGTTACATCAGTTATTGGGTACCTGTATTGCTGATAGGTATTGGTACCGCAGCACACCAGGCATGGAGTGCCAACATTTTTACTACCGTATCGGATATGTTTCCTAAAAAAGCCATTGGTTCTATTGTAGGCATTGGTGGCATGGCTGGTGGTTTAGGGGGTGTGATCATTTCCAAAGCAGGCGGTGCTTTGTTTGACCACTACAAAGCACAGGGACATATTGAAACCGGTTACACCATCATGTTTGCCTTTTGTGCTACCGCTTACATTCTGGCATGGGTGTTAATGAAGTTGCTGGTACCTAAACACAAAATGGTGGAAATTTAAGTACATAGCTAAATAATGATAAAGCAAATGCCGCCTCTTGCGAAAGAGGCGGCATTTTTGTAATATCATTTACTGGTAAACGTTTATCCTGCGCAAACATGAGCATACAAAAACAATTTATATACCCGCTGGTGCTGTGTGGCATGTTTGCCGGTACAACGGGCTGCACGCGCGTAAAAAAGCGCAAAGAATGGCCTGTAAACCGCGATGCAGGCATTGCCAGCGTTACCCTTATACGGCATAATTTTATGGATAGTGTGGCGGCGGGGGACGAACTTACACCGGAGCAGATAAAGCGTTCTACCATTATTGACAGTATGTACCGTAAGGAAGATGTGGCGTTTAGGGGAGATACGGTGTATAAAGCTTTTGGTGACTGTAGTATTGCACTGCTTGATTATAACGACAAGAAGAATTGCACCTACAAATTTCTGCTGGTATATAAAGGCCCCAGGAGAAATACAGATTATACCATTGTGCAAACCGATTGCGATGAGGATTTGTCGGCAGATTTCAGCCGTACAGGCTTTCAGTTGCTGTCAGACTCCAGCTTTTCTACCCGGGAAGATTTTTATAAAAAGCTGCCTGAAGATAGTGTACAGGTTACTGCTACTATACGCACGTTTGTTATTAACAAAGAAGGTTTGATTGAGCCGGTAAAAACAGAAACCGAGAAAAAGCCCGTGGAGAAGCGGGAAGAATAGGGACAGAAATGCGGTTATTAAAACCGCACTTTTACCCGCGTTTTCTTTTTCTTATCGCCAATCCATACGGGGCCATTCTGGAGCGCAGAAATAGCTTTGCCGTTAAGCGAATTATCGGAGGAGTGGATGATATTGAAATCACGTGGTTTGCCTGCTTCATCAATTACAAACTCCAGTTCAATAGTACCGGTAATTTTTTGGTTGCTTCCGGTAGTATCCATTTCCTGATGAATTTTGCGGTAAGCATATTCCTGGAAGGATTGCCAGCCACCGGAAGGGTATACGCTATCTGCGGAGGCTTCTGCTGGCACGGGTGCCTTTTTGCGGGAACGCAATTCTGTAACTACCATGTCTGAGAGAGATTCCTCTTCTGTATCCAGCAGAATGGTATTGTTTTTACTGATGCTAACTGCGGCCTGTCTGGTTTCAAATCCGATAGAAGTAATTTCTACTTTAGCCATTGTATCCAGTGTACGGAGCGCGAATCTGCCTTTATCATCTGTTATAGAAACAGCATTGCCGTTCATTACCTTAACGGAGGCACCTGTAACGGGGTTGCCGGAGTCATCTGTAATAGTACCGCGTAGCAGATTGGCAGCTACTGTTCTTGCGCCTGCTTTATAAGTTTCGTTTAAAGCCAGGGCAGTTGCTTTATCTGCCTGTGTTTTATTGATTCCGTAGCCTGTTACTACTACCTGATCTGTTGCCTGTATGCTATCTGTGCGGAAAGCGGCTGCATTTTTTCTCCTTTTGGTTCCGGACACGCTTACACCTGCTGCCCGGCCCGATAAAGCAGATACTACATTGGCAGTTGCAGCTTCTTTTTTTGCCAGTGCAGCTGAAAGGTCAGGTGCAGCTTTTGCTTCCATGCGTGAGGGGGGCGGTTCGGAAGTTACCTGTGCCAGTGTGGCTTCCGGTGCTGGTTTTGCCGGAGGCGCCACAGGTGCAGGCACCGGTACTGGCTTTTGGCTGTTTGCCTGTTTTGTTGGTGGTACTGTATGCGTTGCAGCAATGGAGCCTTTTGCCGGAGCAGCCGGTTTAAGGCTGTCTGCCTGCGGTGCTATCTGTGTGGCCGGATCGGGGGCGGCAGGTGCAGGTGTTGTTTGCTTCTGCGCCAGATCGTGCTGTGGCACTGTGGTGCCATCGGGCGATTGCAGCAGCTTCCAGGTAAGTGAACCGGCACCGGCAATAATAATTACCATAGCGGCCACCTTCCACCACTGCCAGCGCACATTTATATTGCGTACGGGAGTAACCACAGCGTTGGTAGCGTCCTGCGGTTGCTGCAAAGAAGCGGCAATCTGGTTCAGATGCTGTGCTGCCTGTGGCAGGGGAGCTTCGGAATAACCTTCCAGCGCATCTGCCAGAAACGGATCCAACAGGGCAGCCTTCTCTATCTCGTGCATTTCGCCGGGAGACAGCTTGCCTGACAGGTACCTTTGTATATCTGCCAGGGTATAGTTTATATGTAAGTTTACATTACCCATTGCTTTCCATGCAGTTTTTGAGGTTTCTACGGCCGTTCTGAATCAGGCTGCGCACTTTATTCCAGTCGTTACCGGTAATACCGGTTATTTCATTGTAACATTTGTTTTGCAGGTAAAATAATTGCACCGCCTGCCGTTGGGCATCGGGCAGTGTTTCCATGCACAATTCCAGCTTCTTAAAATCCTGTTCTTTATCCAGCACACTATCCAGATGCGAAAAATCTTCCGATTGCATAACGTTTATGTCCAGCGAAACAGTAACGGCTTTCTTTTCTTTGCGTAAGTGCATGAGGCAGTGGTTTTTAGTAACCACATATAACCAGCTTTTAAAATTATCTACCTCGTGTTTTGGCAGCTTTACCAGTAATTCCTGGTAAATATTCATTACAGCATCTTTGCTGGCTTCTGCGTCTTTAAGGTATTTAAAGCAGGTACCGTAAACCAGATCGGTATAGCGGAGGTAAAGTGTAGCCAGCACCTGCTGGTCGCCATTGCGGCGAAAAGCGGCGAGTAAATTCTCATCGCTTCGGGGCGCTGTATTCTCTACGTGCATTACGGAACTCATGTGTTCTGCCAAATTAAAAAAATATCGCGTACCAGCAAGGAACAGACGTAAATCAGGCGGTTTTTTTTAACAGGTTTTTTATGTAATCCTGCTTTTTAAAGCATCTGGTTACAAATATTGCTTATGAAACAGTCCATTCAGCTACAAATACCCGAGCCCTGCCATGAAAACTGGCAACAGATGACACCGGTAGAACAGGGGCGTTTTTGTAATGCCTGCGCCAAAACTGTAATTGATTTCAGTATTATGACCGATCAGCAGATTCTGGATTATTTGTCTGCCACCTCTGCGGGTATTTGCGGACGTTTTCAGGAATCGCAGTTACACCGAACCATACAACCTATGCCTGTGCCACCCAAAAGCAAGTGGTGGATGGCCCTGCTGATGCCGTTATTATTAGGTATACAGCGTTTAAAAGCACAACAAAATGAATCACTTCAGGGCAAAGTGGCTTATCCCAGGCCGGAAGTATTGGTAAAAAAAGGAGAAGTGGCAGTGCCGCCGCAGCGTGCATTAACCGCTATGCATATTACCGGTACAGTAACAGATACAGCAGGAAAGCCAATACCCTATGCTATTATTCATCTGGAATCGCCTTCAGAATCTGTAACGGCAGATATGGAAGGGAAATTTTCGCTGCGTGCTGAAACGAATCAAACGAGCGCGGTACTTACCGTTAGCTGTTTGGGGTATACCAGCATCCGTAAGGAAATACCTGTGCAGCTACAGGCTGTATGGAATTATGTATTGGTGCAGGAAGCAGCCGAATTAAAACCTGTGGTAGTTACTGCTTCCGGAATTAAAGGAAAGCTTACAACAACGCGAGGTGCAGTAGCTATTGTAAAGAATACTGTTTTAGGAGATATACTTATTAATTGTATTAAGGATACCGCAGATTATCTGGGAAGAAAGATGATGGGCAAGCCAGATCGTTTTTCTGTTACTCCCAACCCTGTTCGCAGAAGCCAGCAGTTTATACTACAGAGTAAAGAGGCAGATAACTATACTGTTCAGATAGTATCCAACTCCGGAGCCGTGGTATATGTGCAATATTTTAAATCAGCCAGAGATGCAAGGCAATTTATTACGGTACAAAGCTCCTGGATGCCTGGTATGTACTATGTGCGTATACAGGATGAAAAGACAAAGAAACAATACAGTCAGAAAATAATTATTCTATAGTTTTTATGTAATCATCTGCACTTACTGCATCCTGTATAAAATAAGTTGTTATGAAGCACGTATCGTTATTTCTGATGTGGATAATAACAGCAATGGCTGCTTTTTCACAGGCTGTTGTAGTAAGGGGTAAAGTAAAAGATGAGAGCGGAAAGCCTGTGCAGGGTGCCAGTGTAAATGCGGATAACAGAGCAGTAGTTACTGATAGCCTGGGTAGGTTTAGTATACAGATTGCTTCTGAAGATGCTAAGCTGGTGGTAACCATGATAGGTTTTGAGGAGCAGGAAGTAAAAGCTACCGGAAAAAAGGAACTGAATATAGTATTGCATCAGGATAAAGGAGCATTGAATGAAGTTGTGGTAATAGGCTATGCAACAGCACGCAAAAAGGATGTATCTTCTATGCTGCAGGGCAGGGTAGCCGGCCTGGCTGTTACCAATAGTACTTATTACAAACAATCAAGTCCTTCGCCGGGAGCGCCAGGTGCAATATGGGGGGAGCGCTCCCGGCTTTCTACAGATGGCGAAGGGTATAATCATATTGCTGAAAATCGTTTTCAGAAAGTAACAGACCATCCCTTGTCTACTTTTTCTATTGATGTGGATGCGGCCTCTTACAGCAATGTGCGGCGTATAATAACAGACGGCAACAGGCCTCCTGCCGGTGCTGTACGCATTGAGGAAATGATTAATTATTTTTCCTATCCCTACAAAAAGCCACAGGGCAAAGATCCGGTGCATATTCAAGCAGAATTAAGTGCATGCCCATGGAATACGCAACACCAGCTGGCGTTGGTTGCTTTAAAGGCTACGGAAATACCTACAGATCGCCTGCCTGCTGCCAATCTGGTGTTTCTGATTGATGTGAGTGGTAGTATGCTGGCTGATAACAAACTGCCGTTGGTAAAATCATCCTTACACCTGTTGACAGAAAATCTGCGTCCGCAGGATAAAGTGGCTATTGTAACCTATGCGGGCAGTGCGGGCTTGTCGCTACCCGCTACCAGTGGCGCTGAAAAGCTGACTATAAGAAAGGCAATTGATCGCCTGGAGGCAGGTGGTTCTACAGCGGGAGGGGCAGGTATTCAGCTGGCTTATAAAGTAGCACAGAAACAACTGATTAAAGGAGGCAATAACCGTGTAATACTTTGTACCGATGGTGATTTTAACGTAGGGGTAAGTAGTGAGGATGGCCTGGTAAGGTTAGTGGAAGAGAAGCGCGAAAGCGGCGTTTTCTTAACCGTGCTGGGCTTTGGAGAGGGGAATTATCAGGATGCTAAAATGCAGCAGCTGGCAGATAAGGGCAATGGCAACCATGCTTATATTGATGGTATTATGGAAGCCAGAAAGGTATTGGTAAATGAGTTTGGTGGTACCTTATTTACCGTGGCCAAAGATGTAAAACTACAGATTGAGTTTAACCCTGACCGCGTAAAAGGGTACCGGTTAATTGGCTATGAAAACCGCTTACTGGCCAAAGAAGATTTTAACAACGACCAGAAAGACGCCGGAGAAATGGGCAGCGGCCATACGGTAACTGCTTTATATGAAATTATACCAGCGGGTGTGGAAGCGCCCGAACTGGACAGTGTAGATAAATTGCGTTACCAGAAAGTGCCGGAACGAAAAGCAACTGCTAAAGCGGGTGGTGCGGAAGAAGTGTTTTATGTAAAGCTGCGCTATAAAAAGCCGGATGAAAAGGAAAGCAGATTGATGGAGCAGGGAGTAAAAGAAACAGCCGCTTCTTTTGAGAATGCCTCTGAGAGCTTACGTTTTGCCGCGGCTGTGGCAGCGTTTGGTATGAAATTGCGTGATTCGGAATTTCAGGGCAAATTATCTTATAACGATATAATACGTATTGCACAAAAGGCTACGGGCGAGGATAAAGAAAAGTACCGCGCTGAATTTGTACAGCTGGTAAAAGCAGCTTCCGGAATAGGTGATAAGCAGCCAATAGCAGTAGTGGAAGATGGTGAATAATTAAGGCTTGTACGCCGGATGAAATTGTTGCAGGGTGCTCCGCAGGAAATCACGGTCCAGATGGGTATAAATCTCTGTAGTAGTAATACTCTCATGGCCCAGCATTTCCTGCACCGCCCGCAAATCGGCCCCGCCTTCTACCAGATGGGTGGCAAAGGAATGGCGGAAGGTGTGAGGGGAAATGTTTTTGGTAATGCCTGCTTTTAACGCCATGTCTTTAATAATGTAAAAGATCATTACGCGTGAGAGGCTTTTGCCAAAGCGGTTCAGGAAAAGAATATCCTCGCTGCCTTTTTGGGCCTGCTGATGTGTGCGTACCGTGTCTTTATAAATGTTAATATACTTAACGGCATCCCGGCCTATTGGCACCAGGCGTTCTTTATCGCCTTTACCAATTACACGTACAAAGCCTATATCCAGATACAGACAGCTGATTTTCAGATTTACAGTTTCGCTTACCCGCAGTCCGCAGCTGTACATAATTTCCAGAATAGCTTTGTTGCGGGTACCATCCGGAGTGCTTAGATCTATCGCGCCTATAATTTTTTCAATTTCTTCAAAGCTCAGTATATCAGGCAGGGCGCGTTTCAACTTAGGGGCTTCCAGCAGAGCGGTGGGGTCTGTTGTGGTTATATTCTCCAGCAAGCAGTATTTATAAAAGCTGCGGATACCAGACAGTATGCGTGCCTGCGAGTTGGGCGTCATGCCCAGTTCGCTAATCCATTTTACAAACTGTTGCAGGTCTTTCAGCGTAATTTCCGCCGGTGGTTTGGCCAGTTGTGCAGTTTCCAGAAAAGCGGTGAGCTTCTCTATATCATGCATATAGGCTTCTACAGAGTTATCGCTGAGCGAGCGTTCCAGCTGAAGATATGCTTTGAATCCTTTTTTATATGCCTGCCACATGTGTACTTTCCCCGTTATGGCCGGAAATATATTTCTTTTTACGGGATAGCCGGGAGGATGCGGGGCAAATCAGAAGAAAATGTCTTCGATCAGGAAATATTCGTCTGGTTTATCTGTATGCAGATTAATGGCCAGTACATCAAACTGTAGCAATACCCAGGCATGGTTCCGGGCCTGATAAGCCAGGGCTGCCTGCTTCAGGCAATTCATTTTTTGCCGGTTAATGCTTTCTTCCGGCATGCCAAAGAGGGTAGAAGTGCGGGTTTTTATTTCCACTATATGCAGGCGGTTGTTGCGGGTGGCTATAATGTCTACTTCGCAGCGTTTATGCCGCCAGTTGCGTTCCAGTATGGTATAGCCTTTTTGTTCCAACCAACCAGCTGCCAGTGTTTCGCCTTTGCTGCCGGTGATATTATTATCATACATTGTAGTATCTTTCGCGGGTTAAACCCAGAGTATTCAATATGTTACAAGATAGAATTTTTGAGCTGAAAGGCAAAGTTCAGCATTATGCCTGGGGCGGATTTGAATTTATACCCAATTGGTTACAGGTACCTAACAACCCGCCTTTACCCTGCGCAGAATATTGGATGGGTGCTCACCCATCTGCTCCTTCCTTATTAAAAAATGGTGGTGAAATTATTGATCTGAATTATCTGATTCAGCAATTACCGGATGTGGCTGTAGGAAAGGAAACCTGGCAACGGTTTGGCGAATTGCCTTATCTGTTTAAAATTCTGGATGTAAAAGAAATGCTTTCTATACAGGTACACCCTTCTAAAGCAGAGGCCGAAAAAGGCTTTGCTGCCGAAGAAGCGGCGGGTATTCCTATAAACGCTCCTAACCGTAACTACAAGGATAAAAACCATAAGCCGGAGGTAATGGTGGCGTTGAGCGAATTCTGGCTGTTGCATGGTTTTTTACAGCCAGATGTATTAAAAAGGGTGTTGCACAGCGTTCCGGCTTTTGAACCGCTGGCGGCGCTGTTTGAAAAAGAAGGCTACAGAGCGCTTTATCAACATGTAATGGAATTACCGCAACAGCAGGTAAATATTATGCTGTTACCACTGGTGCTGGCTGAGCGTCAGAAATACAAAGCTGGTCAGCTTACCAAAAGCCAGCCGGGATGGTGGGTAGCCAAACTGTACGAGGGGCAGGAGTTTGTAGGCGATATTGACAGAGGCGTGTTTTCCATTTACTTTTTCAATATTGTTCAGGTGCAGCCCGGAGGCGCCGTTTTCCAGGGCGCTGGTGTACCGCATGCTTACCTGGAAGGGCAGAATGTGGAGTTAATGGCCAACAGCGATAACGTGCTGCGTGGCGGTTTAACCCCCAAGCATGTGGATGTGCCTGAGTTGCTGAAACATACGGTATTTGAAGGCATTACCCCGGTGGTTATGCAGGGTGAGGATACCGGAAAAGGGGAGCGGCTATACCACTGTCCTGTTCCTGATTTTGGCATCAGTAAGCTGCAGCTGGCAGCGGGGCAAACCCTGCGGCATATCAGCAGCTCGCTGGAAATAATTGTGGTAATGGCAGGTACGCTGCGTGTATCGGGCAGGGGCATGGTTACCGTTGGCAAAGGAGGTACTGTAGCCATACTGGCAGCCGAAGCGTATGAGCTACAGGCAGTTGAGCCGGTGCTGGCTTATCGTGCTTTTGTACCCCGGTAATTGTAATTTGCTGTAATTTTGCTGTTTATTAATGCTTGTAGTGCAATGAAAGTCACAAAATCTGTTATAGTTGCGTTTGTGTTGCTGGTAATAGTGGCCGCGCTGTATCGTATAGTACCTAACCGCCCTATGGGCTTTGCCCCGCAATATGCCATGGCATTGTTTGGTGGTGTTATGTTCCGGAACGATAAAAAATGGGCATTTGCCTTACCGGTATTTTCTCTGTTTCTGAGCGATCTGTTGTACCAGTTATTATACAACGCAGGCATATCTGCTACCCCCGGTTTTTATGAAGGGCAGTGGCAGAATTATATTCTGTTTGGTTTACTGGCAGCGGTAGGGTTTCTGGTAAAGCGTGTGCGTGTAGTTAGCATTGCACTGGCTTCTGTAGCAGCGCCTACGGTGTTTTTTCTGATATCTAACTTTCTGGTATGGGCTGGTACGCAGGGTACCCGTGGTTTAAACCGCCCCAGAACCTTTGATGGGTTGATGCAGTCTTACGCAGATGGATTGCCGTTTTACCCCAACAGTGTATATGCAACGCTGTTTTTTTCGCTGGTATTATTCGGTGGTTATTTTTTGCTGAAGCAGAACCCGCAGCAGCAGATGCTTGCTGTTAAAAAGGCCTCTGTTTAATTTGTTTCATTTTTAGTAAAGCTTTTAGCTATGGGTATATGGCGCCAGCTGGCTGAATATTTATATATTAAGAAGAAGGATACGGACAGACCAGCCAACTTTAATACACGTTTGATGCATGGAATGAACAGGATTTCCCTCCTGATTTTTCTGATGTGTCTGCTGATTATTTTTTTTAAATATGTGCTGTTACCGTTAATACGGAAATAGAATACAATAGATTATTTAAAAAAAGGTCCGTTATAAACGGGCCTTTTTTTATGCCCTGAAACAGGACACATCAGGACAGTTGATTCATTCGTCTACGATATCTTTGGTAGTATCAGGTTCTGCCCGCCTATATCGGAACCTGAGCCATAAACGATTGCCATTTTATAACGACAAGCTAATTGCAGTGCTATATGAAAAGAATACAAACTGTTATAACCAGGTGCATTTCTTTCCGCACGTATTTCCATGAAATGAATGTTTTACGCAAACAACAGCGCTATGTGTTGCAGGAATTGATTTTTTATCCGTAAAGTATTCTGAACCAGTACACGTATTGTAATCCGTTACTGCAACCTCCGTTGCGGTACAGGATAACGCATGCCTGTATGTATATCGCCGTCAACCATCTCAACCTATATACTGGATATAACTATGAACAGAACGATTGCCAGCATATTGCTGATTACTGCTGCAGTTTGCATAACAGCAGGATGCCGTAAGAAAGAATGGGATGAGCATTATGGCCGCCCCGACTCTCTGGAACCTCCCGTTTATCAACAATTACAGAGCATGGGCAGATTTAAGAGTCTGCTTGCCTTAATTGACAAAGCGGGGTATAAAGAAACCCTTTCCAACGGTGGTTACTGGACGCTTTTTGCCCCCAATGACGAGGCAGTGGCTGCCTACTTACAACAGATGAATAAAAGCAGTGCAGAAGATGTGGCGGAAGATACCGCACGTATGCTGGTGCAGTACCTGCTGGTATATAATTCTTACACCAAAGACCGGCTGGATGATTACCAGGCAACAGCCAGCGGTAATGCCGGCTGGATACCCAATACCGCTTTCCGGCGCAGAACGGCCTTCTATTCCGGTTTTTATCAGGATACCAATGCCAACGGGCAAGCTATTGTGGCTATCTCTAACAACCGCAACACTACTGCAGCTGCCCAACAGGGCAGTTACAACCCAACAGATTATAACAACAAGTATATCAGTTACTTTACCAGTGATTATTTCTCTGCTCATCAGTTAAGTGCAACCGATTACAATTATTTCTTCCCCCAGTCTCAATACACCGGTTTTAATGTAGCCCAGGCAAAAGTGCTTAGCAGCAACGTGGTTGCTGAGAATGGCGTAATACATGAAATTGACAAAATGGTTACGCCTTCGCTCAGTATTGATGAGTATCTCAAAACACGGCCAGAGTACAGCAGCTTCCGGGCTATATTAAACCGGTTAAAACTCAACAACACCGTACAGTTTGTGTACAGCCTGGATGCCAGCAAACGCTATGCGATATTAAAGGGCAGCAGCGATCCGGTGTATGTAAAAGTGTATTCTTATCTGCTGGCTTACTCGCCCAATAACGAGAACCATCTGATGGCAGAGGTAAATGATGGGCAGAAGGATTGCTGGACCATGTTTGTGCCAAAGAATGAAGCGGTTGACAAGTATGTGAAAGAAGTGTTGTGCCAATATTATAAATCGCTGGATGAAGTACCCATACAAATAATTACAGACTTTTTAAATGCGCATATGTTTTCCACGGCGGTATGGCCTACTCAGTTTGCCAGCACCCGCAATGGTGCAGGCGAAGAAGCGCGTTTTGATGCCAATAGTGATGTTACCGATAAAAAGTTGCTGAGTAATGGTATGCTGTATGGCACCACAAAAGTGCAGGATGCCAATGTATTCCGTACCGTTTACGGAAAAATGTATCTGAACCCTGCTTATCAGATGATGACACGCCTGCTGGATTATTCAGGCCAGAAGGTGAAGCTTACACAGCCCAATACACCAGTTACCTTGTTATTGATTTCTGATACTGCTTTTCATGCGGCGGGTTATTACTATAACGCCGTAAGCGATCAGTGGAGCTATAAGTCAGGTTCTTCTACTACTACCAATGGGGTGTACGATAAACTTATCCGCATTGTAAGCTCCTGTGTATTTACCAATCCTTACCGTTTGGCGCTGGAAAATCCGGCTGGTAACGGTATTGTAAAATCCGGCGATGCAGGCATTGAGGGTGAGTATCTGAAGTATGATAACAACAACATCATCAGCGCCGGGTTGCAGGATGCTGGTAAGGTAGCGCATATAGACAGTACCAGAACTGCTGTAAATGGCAGGGTATATTACCTGAGCAATATTCCTTTATTCAGTGAAAATAATATCGGTTTTCATATTAAAGCATTGGGTACTGCCAGTGGCTCGGAGTTTAATTATTTCTGGCAGTATCTGCAAAGTTCAACGGCGTTTACAGCTGCTACCAATCAGATCATCGGGTTAACCGGTGGCTTTTATACAGTGTTTATTCCCAATAATGCCGCTATTGTAAAAGCAGTAAATCAGGGGTTATTACCTGGTACCGGTGCGGCAGGTAGTAAAACGCCCACATTCAACCCTTCCTCTGCTGCTGATAAGCAACTGGTGCAGAATTTTATTCAGTATCATATTCTGGATAACCGTACGGTGGTGCCGGATGGTGAAACTTCTGATAAATTCAACAGTGTACTCAAAAACGCCGAGGGCAGTGCGTTACAATTTAACGTTTATAATACCGCTAATGGTATGCAGGTAGTGGATAATAAAGGTGTTGCTGCAAACGTGATTTTAAATAAAAGCAACAACCTTTCTAACCGTTGCGTAATTCATTTGCTGGATAATTACCTCAACTACAAAGCCAACTAAACCAACTGCGCAACTATGAATATTCGTTTACATATTATTATCTGCTGCTGCCTGCTTATGGCGGGGCTGTGCACAGTTGCCGTGGCACAGAATGCGCAGCAGGGCATTACCGTAACCGGAAAGGTTACAGATAAAAGCAACCACGGCCTGCATGGCGTATCTGTTACAGAGGTGGATGCAGAAAAGCGTATTGTGCGGGGCGTAAGCACCGATGTGGAAGGCAACTTTGCCATTCGTATATCCAATGTTAAAAATAAACTTGCCTTTTCTATTATCGGTTATCAGGATGTGGAAGGCATGGCCATTAACAACCGCCGCGTATTTAATGTTACCCTGCAGGATGGTTCTAAAAGTATGGATGAGGTAATTGTGGTAGGGCAGAAGAAAATTGATAATGGTATGCTGCCTGTTGCAGACCGGAACCTGACGGTAGCTGCTGCCAAAATTAACGCAAAAGAAATGGAAGAGATGCAGGCGGCTTCTATAGACCAGGCACTGCAGGGCCGTATTGCGGGTGTGGATATTGCGGCCAACTCCGGCGATCCGGGGGCCGGCATGCAAATACGTATTCGGGGTACCTCTTCTATCAACTCTTCTAACGATCCGCTGATTGTGGTAGATGGTATGCCATACGAAACGCAGATACCTACTGATTTTAACTTTGGTACTGCTGACGATCAGGGCTATGCTGCACTGCTGAACATTGCACCTTCGGATATTAAAGACATTACTATTCTTAAAGATGCGGCTGCTACCGCCGTATGGGGTTCGCGGGCGGCCAACGGTGTACTGGTAATTAATACCAAAAGAGGTATGAAAGGTAAGCCGGTACTCAGTTATACTTTTAAAGGCTCGCTTTCTGCCCGTCCGCAGGCTATTCCTATGCTCAACGGCTACCAGTATGCTACACTGGTGCAGGAGGCGTATATGAACCGCAACGGTGTGCCTATGAACCCGCAGGATGTGAATGAGTTTAAGTACGATCCTAATGATCCTTACTGGTATAAAAACTACAGCAATAACACAGACTGGATTAAAGGCATAACAAGGCTGGGTACTATACATGATCATAATATATCTATGACCGGTGGTGGTGAAAGGGCTAAGTATTATGCCTCACTGGGTTACTTTTCGCAAATGGGGGTTACCAAAGGCACGGATATGAACCGTATCAGCACCCGTATTAACCTGGATTACAACGTGAGCGACCGTATCCGTTTCCGTACAGACCTTTCTTTTGCGCATACCAATAACAGCCGCAACTTTGTAAACACCAGAGATGGGCAGGATAACATAAGGGCGGTAGCTTATACCAAAATGCCTAACATGAGCATTTATGAGTATGATGAATACGGCAACCTTACCCCCAATTACTTTTCGCCTGTAAGTAATATTCAGGGTCAATACCCCACTACGTACAATCCGGTAGCCATGGCTAATGCAGCCGAAAACCGCATTGTTACCCAAAGGGTAATACCTAAGTTTAATGTGCAGTATACCATTAAGCCCGGTGTATGGCTGGCTACTATGGATGTGCAGTTTGATATCAGCAGCACCAAGAATAAAAAGTTCCTTCCCCAGATAGCTACCGGCCGCCCGTGGACAGAAACCCTGGTAAACCAGGCATATGATGGCGATAACGATGGCTTTAACGTACAAACCAAAACCTCACTGGTATACACCCCCAAATTTAAAAACGACGATCATTCGCTGGTGAGTCTGGTAAACGTAATGACGTACGACAACAAGAGCGTTACCTATCAGGCACAAACCTCTAATACGCCTTCTTCCGGCCTGCAGGATCCTGCTGTGCCCTCCCGTACCGGCGGCGCTGGTTCGGGGCTTAGCGCCGGTTCCAGCCAAACCCGTACCGCTGCTGCATTAATTAATGCACAGTATGGATATAAAGACAGGTATATGATTAATATGGGCCTTCGGGGCGATGCCAACTCGCGCCTGGCTTCAGAAAACAGATATGGATTATTCCCTTCTATGAGTGCCCGCTGGCGTGTTTCGGGCGAGCCATTTATGCAACGCTTTTCTAAAAAGCTGGATGAATTAAGCCTGAGGGCCAGTTTTGGCCAGAGTGGTAATGCACCTAAGAACGACTATTCTTTCTATAACACCTACAGCAATTTCGGGTGGACGTATCTGGATGAGTCTGGCATTTACTCAGACAATATGCGTTTAAAACAACTGAAATGGGAAACGGTTACGGGTATTAACCTGGGCGTAAACCTGGGCATGTTTAAAAACAGGGTAGTATTAGATCTGGAGTTTTACCGCAACAGAACCCGCAACCTCTTTTTCAGAGATTTGCAAACGGCAGGTATTAACGGATACAAGAGTGTGGATATGAACGTGGGTACCATGGACAACCAGGGTTGGGAGGTGCAGCTGAATACTGTGCCGTATAAAAATAAGAAGTGGATGGTGGAGTTCAATTTCAATATAGCACGTAACGAAAACATGATACGTGAAATATCAGAATACTATCCTATTGAAAAAGGGGTGATTACTGTTAACGGCCAGTATAAAACCTATATGCAGGTGAATAATCCGTTTGGTTCTTTCTACGGGTTCCGGTATAAGGGGGTATATAAAGATCTGGAAGCTACCATTGCACGTAACGATAAGGGCGGCGCTATTACTACGCCTGGTGGGCAGCCGGTATATATGCGTTTTAACTACCCGGCTACGGATTATACTTTTCAGCCTGGCGATGCTATGTATGAGGATATTAACCGCGATGGTACTATTGATTACCGGGATATTGTGTATCTGGGCAACAGTAACCCCATGTTTACCGGAGGTTTTGGTGTAAATGTATCGTATGGCGATTTCCGCCTTTCTACTTATTTCAACTACCGGTTTAAATACAACATCATCAATGCTACTGAAATGAACAGTACGGCCATGTATGTGTACGATAATCAGAGTACCGCCGTATTACGCCGCTGGCGTAAAGAGGGAGATATTACAGATGTACCGCGTGCTTTGCTGGCTACAGGTTATAACTGGCTGGGTAGCGACCGGTATGTAGAGAATGGTTCTTTTCTGCGTTTCAGAACGGTAACCTTACGGTATACCTTACCTAAAAAGATAACGGACAAAATGCATATCAGAAACCTGAGTGGTTATATGACGGTAGAAAACCTGCTTACGTGGACTAAATACACCGGTCAGGACCCGGAAGTGAGTTTACGGGGTAGTGATCCTTTCAGGGTAGCTACGGATAATTCTATGACGCCTCCGGTAAAAACTATAACGCTGGGCCTTACTGCTTCTTTTTAAGAACACTAATGAAAGATATTATGGTATTGCAGAATAAAAGATATTATGTTTTAACCCTGCTGGTGGTGCTGCTGCTTTCGGCCACCTCCTGCAAAAAGTGGTTTGATCTGAAGCCCTCTAACGGTATTATAGATGAAGACTACTGGAAAACCAAAGAAGATGTACACGCAGCAACTATCGGGTGTTATGCCTCGCTGCTGGGCGATCCGGCCAATAAGGATAAGCAACTGGCTGAGATATTGTTTCTGTGGGGCGAACTGAGGGCAGATATGCTTGCCAGTGCGGTAAACACCCGGTCTGAAGAGTTTGAGGTAATGAACATGAACACTTCACCCTCTAACATTATTACAGACTGGCGGCCTGTATACCGCTCTATTAACTACTGTAATATTCTGCTTAAAAAAGGGCCTGCGGTAATGGAGCTGGATAAAACGTTTACGCAGGATATGCTCAATAGCTATCTGGCAGAGGCGAAGGCTTTACGTGCACTGCTGTACTTTTATCTGGTAAGAAGTTTTGGCGAGGTGCCGTTGAAGCTGGAACCTACTACCAGCGATGATGAGCTGGTGGCGCTGGCTAAAAGTACACAGCAACAGGTACTGCAGCAGATAGTAGCAGACCTGCAGGATGCAGAAGCAAAGGCAGCCCTTACGTATGGTTCACAGGCATCTGATAAAGGACGTATAACCCGTTATACCATCAATGCCATACAGGCCGATGTGTATTTATGGATGGAGCGGTACACCGATGCTATTGCCGCCTGTAATAAAATTATCACATCCCGTAAGTTTGGTTTAATAGCCGGCAATGCTGCGTGGTTTAACACGCTTTATTACACCGGCAATTCCAATGAAAGCCTGTTTGAATTTCAGTTCAGCAGACAGAAAATGAACAGCTTTCACGCCATGTTTGCCACTACCAAAAGGTTTGTAGCTGCTACCGTGGTAATGGATCAGGTATATACAACCGACAATAGTTCTGCTTTAACACGCGATGTAAGGGCAGATGGCGCTGCAGTACGTGCTGCGGATAATACCATATGGAAGTATGTAGGCAAGAATGCAGAAGACTTACGCTCTTCAGACGAATCTTATGCGCATTGGTTTGTGTACCGTTATGCAGATGTGTTACTGATGAAGGCAGAGGCACTGGCGCAACTGCACACAACGGAAGCGGCTACAGAAGCGCTGGACCTGATATATACTGTACGCCAGCGGGCCAATGCATTAACCGCAACAGATAACGCACCTTCCACAACCGACTTTGATGGTGTTGCACGCTTTGTGCTGGAAGAGCAGGCACGGGAGCAGATGTATGAAGGTAAGCGCTGGTATAATCTGTTACGTTTTGCTAAACGCGATAACTACGCCCATCTGGATGTACTGCTCGATCTGGTGGCCACCACAGTGCCGCTGAATATGATGAACTCTGCCAGGGCTAAAATAAGAGATTACAACAGCCATTATTTCCCCATTTTCCAATACGAATTGCAAACCAATAAAAACCTGGTACAGAACCCATTTTATAAATAACAATAAATATTGCTTGTTATGAAAAAACATATTACCTGCGCGGCAACAGCCTTTGCCTTACTGGTGACTGTAGCTTTTCAGAGCTGTAAAAAAACAGAACTGGTAGAAACCACTACTACCGATGTAAACATATTGTCTTACCTGCAGCAGAACAGCGATCAGTTTTCCAGCCTGGTAGCAATTATTAATAAGGTGGGCTATAACGATTTTTTAAATGCTTACGGCACTTATACCTTATTTGCCCCTACCAATACGGCCATTGCCAATTACGTAAAGCAGATTGGAAAGGGCTCTATTGAGCAGCTGAGTACAGAGGAGTTAAAAGACCTGCTGAAACTGCACCTGCTGGAAGAAACGGTGAATACCAGCAATTTTACAGATGGTAAGCTGCCGGCTGCCACTATGTTTGGTCAGTTTTTAATTACCGGTGTTACCACCAGAGAGGGCAGTTCTTCCTACATTGTAAACAGGCAGGGTGTAATTATCCAGCCCAACATTGTGGCAGGCAATGGTATTATTCAGGTAATTGATGCCGTGTTAACCCCTGCCAGATATTCTCTGGCAAAACTGCTGGAACAGGATGCCAGTTACAGTGTATTTGTGCAGGCTTTACACGAAACGGGTTATTACGATACGCTGGATGCCGCTGTTACAGGCGATGCAGGTAAGTGGTTTACGCTGATTGCAGAAACCAACCAGGCTTTAAGCGATTCCGGCTTTGGTTCCTATGCCGCTTTAAAGGCACGTTATTGCAATACCGGCCATCCTGAAAATGCAGATGACAGCCTGCATTTATATGTAGCATATCATATTCTGCCCGATCTTAAATACCTGGCAGATATTGTAATGGCCGGCTCGCACGCCACACTGGCCCCGCTGGAAGTAATTACCAATAAGGTGATTAACCAGCAGGTAGTAATTAACGATGATGAGTTTAATGGTGTACATGAACCCGGTGTGTTGCTGGAGCAGGCTACCAGCGATGTATCTGCCACCAATGGCGTGTTACACAGCGCTAAGGGCCACCTGCCAATAAAACGCCGCAGCCCCTTTCCGGTATACTGGGATGTATGTCAGTTTCCTGAACTTACGCGTCTGGCAGCTATTTACCGCAAAACCAACTATGTATTTGAATATGGCAGCGGTAATACCATTGCTGATATTAAGTGGGAAAAAGGCAACCTTACCTACCAGAGCGGCAAATCCGGCTTCCTGGGCGATTATCTGCAGGTGCCTTTAGGGGTTAGCAGTAGCGGATCGTGGGTGGAGTTTACCACGCCTTTACTGGTAAAAGGTAAATACAAGCTGTGGTTCTGCTACCGCCAGGAAGCTTCCGGTGGCGATAAAAACATCTCAGCACAAGTGAGTTTTGATTCTATACCGCTTACCAGTGCGCTGGTGCAGTTTCATCAGAAAAACGCTACGGTAGATGCCGCTAAAGATGCAGAACAGGAAGCCCTGGGCTGGAAATGTTATATGGTACCCGCGGCAGGTTTTTCTGTAGGCAGAATGGTGGGCATTGTGGATGTAAAAGTTACCGGGCGCCACAAAGTGCGTGTATCAGTAGCAGCGGGCAGCAACAGCACCAACGATATAGATATGATGCATTTTATTCCGTTGGGTACCAATCAGGTGTATCCGCGCTTTAAAACCGACGGCACTGTTGTGTTCAACCCATAGCCAGCAATAAACATTTCTTACAAACCAGGTATACACATGCAATACAAAAAATATACGCTTCTGGCGCTGCTGTTAATAACGGTATGGGCCTGCAAAAAATGGGACGACCATACAGCAGTGCCGGAGCAGGCTTTGAATGAAGATTTAATGGAGCAGATCAGCAGCCGGCCAGAGTTGAGTCTTTTTAAAGACTATCTTATTAAAACCGGTCTGGATAAGGAACTTACTGCTTCAAAAAACTATACCATATGGGCACCGGTAAACGATGCGCTTAAAAGTATAGACGCAGCAGTGGTAAATAACACAGATAGCCTGCGTGCGGTATTACGTAATCATATAGCGGGGCAGCTTTACTTTACCCGCATGGCGGCAGATACCATAAGAACCTATATGCTCAATGGTAAACGCATATTCTTTTACCAGCAGCATTTTGATGCGGCAGGTATAAAAACGGCGGACGTGTATGTAAAGAATGGTGTATTGCATACCATTGATAAGGTAATAATGCCACTGCCCAGTGTATGGGGATTTATTGATGCTACCCGCAATACGTTTGAGCAGAACACTTATATATCCCGCTTAATTTATCAGAAGCAGGATACTGCCATTGCAGAGGTAGACAGTATTAACCCCGTAACCGGCGAGGTAGTGTATAAGCCGGGCACCGGCATGGTTACCGTAAATGCCTATCTGGATAGAGTGTATCATCTGGAAAATGAAGACAGTTTATATACCTTCTTTATTTTAAACAATACGGCTTATGAGGGCGAAATGGCACGTATGGCTCCTTACTTTAAAAGCACAGAAGCCCTTATTACCAGCCACAACAGCTCGTGGAATGTGGTAAAAGATCTGGCTATAAAAGGCTTGTATACCAAAGATCAGTTGCCCGATACCTTAATTTCCAGGTTTGGTGTAAGAGTGCCTGTAAACAAGGCTGCTATTACAGCTGAACATAAGGTAAGCAATGGTATTGTATACGAAATAAACACAGTGGTGCCACCGCTGAAAGATAAAATACCTGCCTGTATAGTACAGGGCGAAACACCTTATGCTTTTAAGGGAGATGTTATCAGTAAAACGTTTTACCGTTTGCGCAACAACCCGGAAACCGGAAAGCCTTTTAATGATATGTATATTCAAAACCCGGGCACATCTTTTTATGTAATGTATCTGTCCAATGAGGTATTTACCACTAAGTACAAGGTGTACTGGGTTTCGCTGAACGATTATACGGCACGTACGGATAATGATAACAGTTCTTATGGTACCACCAACCCGTTTATGCAAAGGCTGGCAATGGATTCCAGTAATAATGCTGCTACCTTCAGTTATGTATCGGTGGCACCCAATACGTATACAGAAACTTATCTGGGTGAGTATACCAAAGACAGCTATGACTTTCCGGTAGCCCTGTTAAGTGGGAGTAGCGCCAACACGCTTACGCCGGCTTCTGTGCGTATGTTTCTTACTTCGGCTACCACCAGCCCTAATTACCTGAGTCTGGATTATATCAGATTCGTTCCTGTATTAGAATAAAGAGAATTAAACTATTTGTTATGCGAATGAACCGGCCTGCACTTTTGGCTTTTTTACTGCTGCCTGCTTTATACAGCCAGGCACAGCAGGAAAAAGTAGTAAAGGGGCGAATTACAGATGCCACTACCGGTGCGGCCCTGCGTGGGGTACGCATCAGTTATAAAGAATCGGCGGCAGCTATTACTGACAGTACAGGAGCTTTCTCTATAAAAGTGCCTTCTTACAATGTATCTATCCACGTGGAAAGTGAAGGCTTTCAGGATAAGGATATAGCGCTTAAAGGAAGAAGTGCAGTAAGTGCAGCTCTTTACGAATCGGACTATACTTCTTTTTATAGCGATATTACTATTCCTTTTAACCGTGCTGCACGGTCAGAGGTGGCAGATGCCTCTACCGGTGTAAATGCCACAGATGCATTGAGTGTAAGTACGGAAACGCCAGATTCCTGGCTACAGGGTAAGGTGGCAGGCTTGCAGGCCATACGCCGGTCTGGCACCCCGGGCATGGGGGCCAATCTGTATCTGCGTGGCTTTAGCTCTTTGTATGCTACCAACCAGCCGCTTATTGTAGTTGATGGGGTAATATTTGATATTGCCAATTATGGCGAATCGCTTATTGGTGGTTATTATAATAATCCGCTGGCTAATATAGATCCGCGGGATATAGACAATATAACTGTGTTAAAAGATGGCAGTTCTGTATATGGTACCAAAGGTGCTAACGGGGTTATATTAATTACTACTGCCCGCGCCCGGCAGGAAGCTACGCGTATTGATGTATCGCTTTCCGGCGGGGTTAACCAGGCACCGGCTTCCCTGCCGGTAATGAACGCGGCAGACTACCGTATTTATCTTTCAGAAATGCTGCAGTCTAAAGGGCTAATACCTGCGCAAATGCAGGCATTGCCTTATATGAATGATGATACTGCTGCGGCAACCTATCATGCCTACCATTACCAGACCGATTGGCAAAAACAGGTAATGCATAGCAGCAGCGTGCAGAATGGATATCTTAAAATTACCGGTGGCGATAATATTGCCCGCTATGGTTTATCTCTCGGCTTTTTAAAAAACAATGGCATTATCAGGAATACAGACCTGAGAAGGTATAATATGCGCTTTAACGCAGACTTTAACCTCAGCAAGCGGCTTACCGCTACCGCTAATCTTGGTTTTACTTACTACGAGCAAAACCTGAAAAACATGGGAGTAGATGTACAAACCAATCCATTGTATACAGCGCTTACCAAAGCGCCGTTTTTACCGGTGCATGAGGTGGCTGCCAACGGCGTGGAATCTCCCAACCTGGCAGATGCAGATATTTTTCAGGTAAGTAATCCCGTGGCTTTAATCCAGAACATGCAGGCAGAGAACAAAAGCTATCGCTTCAGCGGCAGCGTTCAGTTCAAATATCTGCTTACCAGTAAACTGTCGCTGGCTTCTACCATAGGTATTACTATTGATAAAAGCAGGGAATCGTTTTTTGTGCCGCAAAAAGGTGTGATAAATGAAGATTTGCCCAATGCCGCAGTTAAAAACCGGTCTGGCGCGCAGGTGGTAAGAATGTTTGCTTTGTTTAACGATACACGTCTGGAATATGCCAATGTATTCAGCCGCAGGCATAAACTGGCCGTGCGTTTAGGGGCCAGGTATCTTACCAGCAATGCGGAGCAGGATTATGGTTTGGGTTACAATGCTGCTACAGACAAGCTTACCAACGTAAGCTATGGTGTAAACGCTTTACGTAAAATAGGAGGCAGTATGGGTGAAGCGAAGTGGGTGAATACGTACCTGGCGGCAGACTATAACTTTTCCGGCAAGTACTTTTTATCTGTAAACGTGGCGGGCGATGCGTCTTCCCGTTTTGGTGCCAACACCAGCTATCCGGTTATGCCTTCTGTGGCAGCAGGCTGGATGCTTTCTTCTGAAAACTTTATGGCCGGAGCCGGTTGGCTGGATGTATTAAAACTGCGGGCATCTGCCGGTAAATCGGGCAATGATGATATTGGCAATTTTACGGCCCGCAAATATTATGTAGCGCAAAACCTGCTGGGGGTATCCGGCCTGGTAAGAGGCAATATTGGTAATCCCGATCTGCAATGGGAATCGGTAACCCGCCTTAATGCCGGATTGGATGTTGCGGTGTGGAATGAAAGGCTGAATGTAAGTATAGACGCTTTTAGCAGCCAAACGGATAACATGATTGTATATGAGCCTGCACCTGCTGCCAGTGGTATGATGTATGCTGTAACCAACAGCGGTGGCATGAAAACCAAAGGGTGGGAGGTGGCTGTAAATACCCGGTTAATTAACCGTAAGGCGTTTAAGTGGGATATGGGTTTTACTGTAGCACACTACAAAAGCCAGGTAACCCAACTGCCTGTGGCGGCACTGGAAACCAGTTTTGCAGCGGGTACTTATATTACCCGTGTGGGTGATGCGCCTAACTTGTTTTATGGCTATAAAACGGCCGGTGTGTATCAGTCAGATGCACAGGCGGCGGCAGAAGGTGTATTGAATAATATGCCCGATGGAAGCAATAAGGCTTTTGGTGGCGGAGATGTACGTTTTGTAAATACTACCGGTGCCGATAAAGTAATTAATAGCAACGACAGGCAGGTAATTGGTAACCCCAATCCCGATTATACAGGTGGCATTACTTCCCGTGTAACCTATAAGCAATGGTCGCTCGATGCCTTATTTACTTTTAGTAAGGGTAATGATATTTATAACTATACACGCCGTCAGCTGGAGTCTATGTCGGGCTACGCCAATCAGCTTTCTTCCGTAGCCAACAGATGGCGCAATAATGGCCAGCAGGCTTCTATGCCCGGGGCCGCCTGGGGCGATCCTATGCAGAACAGCCGGTTCAGCGATCGCTGGATAGAAGATGGTTCTTATTTCCGGTTACGTACGCTGGCCGTGGCTTACAATGTGCCGCTGGCGCCGGGGTTTGTAAAGAACATGACGGTATATGCTTCCGGCACCAATCTGTTTACGCTTACCAGATATCTGGGGTACGATCCGGAGTTTAATGCTACTTCCAGTATTTACGGCCAGGGTACCGATGTAACCCTTACGCCACTGTATCGCAGTATTCAGCTGGGTATAAGAATGGGCCTATAACAATTTAAAAAGAGAATTATGCGTGTATTACAATATCTGTTTGCCCTGTTGTTACTGCCGCTGCTGCTGGGCGGTTGTAAAAAACTGGTTGAAACAGAACCTGAGAATGTGCTGGATGAAAGTGAAATGTATAAAGATGTGTTTGATGCTGATGCGGCTGTAATGGGCCTGTATGGTAAGTTTATGCACCTGGCAGAGCAGTATGTGGTACTGAACGAGCTAAGGGCCGATCTGATGAGTACCACCGTAAACGCCAGCCAGTACCTGAACCAGCTGAATGAGCATGGTACCATTGCCGCTGAAAACCCCTATACCAGCCCCCGTGCTTTTTATGAGGTGATATTAAACTGCAATGATATTCTTTACAACCTGGATATTATGCGGCGCGGTAAAAAGCTGAAAGAAGATCAGTACAGCGCGCGTTATTCTGATGTGGCGGCATTGCGTGCCTGGGTATACCTGCAGGTAGGCATTCATTTTGGAAGGGTGCCTTATATTACCAGCCCGCTTTCTACGGTAGCAGAAGTAGCTGCGATAGAAAAGATGCCCCGTATTGAGTTTCCGGTGTTGCTGGATTCGTTGATAGCTTCGGTAGACCGTTTGCCTACGCTGAATGATTACATTGCAGGCACCAGCCTTATTACTACGGTAGATGGCTATGCAACGGATAAATTTTTTATCAACAAACAGGTGTTGAAAGGGCAACTATACCTGTGGCGTGGTAAGGGCTCTGACTATACCACAGCTGCCACTGCTTTTAAAACCGTACTGGAAATTGGTGGCACGGCCGAATACGATCAGTATCGCATACGGTATGCGGATATAGTAGATCATAACGATTTATCAGTAGGATATGTGCGTTACCGCGAGTGGGATGAAACGCAGCTGATTAACAACAATACACAGGGCTGGCGCTCTATCTTTTCCCGTGGTCAGGATAAGATGTTTGGGTGGGAGTGGATCTGGTTTTTACCCTTTACCAAAGACTTTGCGCCCACCAATCCTTTCATCAACCTCTTTTCTAACAGAGGCGGCAGCTATCTGGTAAAACCCTCACAAACTGCTATAGATAACTGGAACAGTCAGGTGCAGAAGAATGAATTGCCTTATGATGCAAGAGGAAAGGTATTCACCTGGCAAAACCTGAACGGGCAGCCGGTAATTATGAAGTATCTGTACAACTATCTGGATGAAACTTCGTTTACACCGGTAAACCTGTTACAGAAAGAGGGCAAGTGGTTTCTGTACCGCGCTGCCTCACTGCATCTGGATTTTGCAGAAGCGGCCAACCGCGATAATAAACACCGGGTGGCTTATGCCTTACTGAATCAGGGGGTTAACCTCACCTTTGGGCAATCAGGAGAGGGCGCACCTTATAATTTTGATGGCCGCACTTTAAGCAATCCAACCTACCGTGCAGACTGGTATAGAAATGCAGGCATCCGTGGTCGTGCTATGCTTAAGTCTGCAGAGGTAACCGGCGATAGTACCCTTGCTATAGAAAACAGTATTGTAAATGAAGCTGCGCTGGAACTGGCATACGAAGGCCGCCGCTGGTCAGATCTGGTACGTATAGCCCTGAGAAGAAATGATGCCGCTTTTCTGGCAGATAAAGTATATGCAAAACTGTTAAAGGATAACAACCCGCAGGCAGGTGCGGTTAGGGCTAAGTTATTGAATAAAGAAAACTGGTATCTGCCTTTTATATGGAAATGAGCCGCCTGTCAGCTTCTCTGTATTACATACAAAGTTTGGTGTAAAGCAGTATTGCGCATCTGATCATCCCGGATTCAATCGGGATGATCAGATGCGTTGCTGAAGATCCAGCCTTTAACGCTATTTAGAACGCATAAATTTTACGATACTTTCTGCTGCATTGGCAGAGGCATTACCACCGGCAGATAATAAGGTGTGCAGTTGTGCATAATCCTGGTCAAGCTGTCGCTGTCGTCCGCTGTTTTGCAGCAGTTGTGTAAGTTCTGCTACCAGGTGCTGTGGCGTAAGATCGTTCTGAATCAGTTCTTTCACCACCAGCTTATCCATAATCAGGTTTACCAGCGAAATGTATTTTACTTTAATCAGTCGTTTAGCTATCTGGTAACTGATATTACTGCCTTTATAGCAAACTATTTCCGGTACTTTAAACAGCGCTGTTTCTAACGTAGCAGTACCACTGGTTACAAGGGCAGCTGCCGATTGTTTTAACAATGCATAGGTTTGGTTACGCACGGCAGATACGTTTTCGTACGGGCTCAGCAGGCTGGTGTAAAAGCTGTCTTCCTGCCCCGGCGCCATGGCTACTACAAAACGGTATTGCGGAAACTGCCGGGTTACTTCCAGCATAATGGGCAGCTTTTTCAGTATTTCCTGTTTGCGGCTGCCAGGTAGCAGTGCAATAACAGGCAGGTTTGTATCGGGTAAAGCTGCCTGCACAGTAGTATCAGCTTTAAACCGGTCAATTACATTTACCAGCGGGTGGCCAACATATTCCACCTGCCAGTTCCATTTATCCTCAAAATAAGCTTTTTCAAAGGGCAGAATCACCAGCATTTTATCAATGCACAGTTTCATCTTCTTTACCCGGTTTTCTTTCCAGGCCCATACCTGCGGGGCTATATAGTATATAACGCGTATGCCGTGTTGTTTAGCCCATTCCGCAATGCGCAGGTTAAATCCGGGATAATCCACCAGTATTAAAGTATCCGGCTTATGCTGCAGAATATCCTGCTTACAAAAAGCAAGATTGCCCAGTATGGTGCGGAGGTTCATAATCACTTCCACAAAACCCATAAAGGCCAGATCGCGGTAATGCTTTACCAGCTGCACGCCTGCTGTCTGCATCATATCGCCACCCCATCCGCGGAATTGCGCTTCCGGCTGTAGCTGCAATATTTCTTTCACCAGGTTGCTGCCATGCAAATCGCCACTGGCTTCGCCAGCAATAATGTAATACTTCATTTCAGTGTACAGAACCCTTTATACAAAGGTTTTATCTAATGCTTTGTGCCGTGGTAAAAGCCACAGCACCGGATACGTTACAGAAAAAACTTCAATATCAATGCGCCAACTGCATACACACAGGTAGATGTAAAGATGCCTTTGGCGGTTAAATCTCTGCGTGTGTTTATGTAAATAGTAAACAATACTGCATTGGCAATAAGTGATACACTTACAATACCGGAGATTAATGTTTTTTGCCTGCCCAACACATAAAAAAAGTCAGAAAGGGAGATAGGGTAAAATTTAGTAAAGTAATATAGCAGCATGCCAATGAGCGGTGCTATAAAACCCAACGTAATGCCCATGCCGAGGTGGTCTCTTCTTAGCATTTATTTGGTTATTAAGGATTGTTCCAGTTTATCTTTCAGTTTATAATACGTAAGGTCAAATTGTACAGGAACAACACTCACATAGTTATTTTTCAATGCCCATACATCAGTGTCTTTACCCTTGTCAAAATTCACAAACTCACCGGTAAGCCAATAGTAAGTTTTATTATGCGGATCTTTCCTTTCAGCAAATTCCTCTTCGTATTTGGCATACGCCTGTCTGCATACTTTTAAGCCTTTCAGCAGTTCTTTAGGCGCAAGCGGAATATTTACGTTCAGGCAAAGATGTTTATCTATTTTTTTACCAAGCACCTGTTGTACCAGCAGCCTTGCATAGTGCTGTGCACCTGTAAAATCTGCTTCCACGCTGTAATCCAATAAGCTGAAGCCAATGCTGGGTATGCTTTCAATAGCGGCTTCCAGCGCGGCAGACATGGTACCGGAATAAATAACGTTAATACTATGGTTGGCGCCGTGGTTAACACCACTAAGGCATATATCCGGCTTACGGTGCAGTATTTTATCTACTGCCAGTTTAACGCAATCTACCGGCGTGCCGCTGCAGGCCCATGCTTCCACACCCTCAAACACGCTTACCTGCTGCAAACGCAACGGGTAGCCAATGGTTATGGCATGTCCCATACCGCTCTGAGGTTTATCCGGCGCTACTACTACTATCTTGCCTAACCCTTTTACCGATTCCACCAGCGCTTTAATACCGGGGGCAGTAATACCATCGTCGTTCGTAATTAGTATAACGGGTTCTTCTTTGGTTTTAGTACCTGCTGCTTTCTTCGCTTTTGCCATAATATATTGCAATATACACACTTTTCCGGCCCCGGGGGTACCTGTGGCACTGGTAACAGGAGCTTAATAACACTACTATAACTGTATTTGCAACGTTTCAGGGTATTCATGCAGGTATTGGGAAAGGCTTACCTCTTTTCTGAAAATTTATCCCAAATAATTTTGCTAAGGCTAAATTAGTTAGTATTTTGCTCAAAAAATTATTAGCCATGAGCTACGCTGGAAAAAATCTGCGGTATTTACGCAAGCTAAGGGGCTGGACTCAAGAGGAATTTGCCAACAAACTGAATATAAAACGTTCACTGGTAGGCGCTTACGAAGAGGAGAGGGCAGAACCCCGCCTGGAAGTGCTGGAAGTGATCTGCGGTTTGTTTAAACTAAGCCTGGACGAACTGTTGCTGGAAGACCTGACTGCTTCGGGCGGAAAAGGCAACGGTGGTGGCAGCTATCTGGATAAACGCAGGCAGATGAAGATGTCTGTAGAAGTACAGCAGATTCATTTTGTACCGGTAAAAGCCGCGGCAGGTTACCTGGCAGGCTATGCTGATCCGGAGTTTGTAGATGAACTGAACACTTTTACCCTGCCCATGCTGGCACCCGGCCAATACCGTGCTTTTGAAATTATCGGAGATAGTATGTTACCCACCCCCAGCGGCAGCGTAATTGTAGGGGAGAAAGTTACAGAAATGGAAGATGTAAAAAGCAGCAACACCTATATCGTTATTTCCAAAGGCGAAGGCATTGTGTACAAGCGTATCATGCGCAACACCAAAGCAAAGAACAAGCTTACACTGGTTAGCGACAATCCTATATACGAGCCTTATAACGTAAATACAGAAGATGTGCTGGAAGTATGGAAGGCGCAGATGATTATTACCAAAGCCAACACCCAGCAGTTGTGGGATGTAAATCAGCTGGCAGGTCTGGTAAACAATCTGCAGGAGCAGGTAAGCAATCTGAAGAAGAAAATCAGCTAGTACATATCCAGTGCAGCCTTAAAGGTGTGGCAGTGTGCAGTAACGATGGTTCTTACATCGGGCGAGTATCCGCCACCCATAGCTACCGCTACAGGAATGCTGTGTTGTTTCAATAGCTGAAACACGTAATAATCTCTTTCCCGGCATCCTTCCGGCGTAACCTTTAGTTTGCCGAACTTGTCGGTATCCAGTATATCCACGCCTGAAAGAAAGAAGGCAAAATCGGGCTGTACCTGTTGTAGCAATCGGGGCAGGTGCTGGTGCAGCAATGCCAGATAAGCATTGGTATCGGTACCATCTGTTAAAGGCACATCCAGACTGGACTGTTCTTTATGAAACGGATAGTTGTGCGCCCCGTGCATGCTAAAAGTAAACACCCGTTCATCGTGGTTAAAGATGCTGGCGGTACCATTGCCCTGGTGTACGTCCAGATCAATAATCAATATGCGCGAAGCCATCTTTTTGTGCAGCAGGTAATTGGCAGCAATAGCCATATCGTTCAGCAAACAAAATCCTTCGCCACGGTTGGCAAAGGCATGGTGCGTACCGCCTGCCACATTTAATGCCACGCCCTGTTCCAGTGCGTGGTAACAGCAATCAATAGTACCCTGTGCAATTACCAGTTCGCGGTGGGTTAACGATGGCGATTGCGGAAAACCTATTTTACGCTGTTCCGAAGCTGTAAGGGTTTGCTGTACCAGCTTTTCCAGATAAGCCGCTTCATGCGTCCACAACACTACCTCTGCCGGGCATTCCACCGGTGCAAACAAATTCGCTTCTGTAATATATCCCTCATGTAATAATTGCCCGGGTATCAGCTCGTACTTGCGCATAGGAAAGCGATGCCCTTCCGGCAACGGCTGAATATAACAGGGGTCAAAAGCTATTTTAATCATGCCTGGCAAATAAGGTTACTGTATAGGAATTACAGATTGGTTTACTATAGCAAACACACTATCCTGCCGCGTAGGCTGTATACCTGCCAAACCGGTAAAGCGGCTGAAGGCGGGTAGTATAGCGTAGGTTTCGCCAAAGTAATAGCAGGGAAACTGTAAAGACTGTTTGCCCAGGCCATTTAAGCGGATGCCCGGATGAATATGGCCCGAGAACGTATACACCCCTTCACTGGTAGCAGAACAGCCTGCGGGGTCGTGCGTAAAGCAAAAACCACCGGTACTGTATTCTTCTGCATGGGTTACAATACCTGCCTGTGTATACCATTGCGCGGGCAGTATATCATGGTTGCCCTTTACCAGCGTAAAGTTCACCTGTGCAAGGCTTTCGCGCCAGCGTATAAACAACTCCATTTCTTTGTTCTCTTTGCTGTGAAACAGATCGCCTACAATAATCAGTTGCTGCGGGCGGTGGTGTTGTATCAGGTGAAACAGACGTTGCAGATCGTGCTGAAAAACAGATTGGGGTACGGCTATACCCGCTTTGCGGAAATGCCCGGTTTTGCCCAGGTGCAGATCCGATACAATAATGGCCTGCCCCTGCTCCCAGTAAATGCACCTTTCGGGTGATAGCCAGAAGGTGTTGTTGTGAATATGATGTGGTACCGGTAAAAACATTCCGCGGCAAAGATAGGTACTCTGCTTATTTTTCTTTTTCCAGTTGTTGCTGCATGCGCCTTACGCGGTCTTCCAGCTGTTCAGACGACATATCTTCCCGCAAACTGTCTACCTTAATAGGAAAGCAGAACGGCGTTAAACGCACCGGTACGGTAATAACAATATTGCTTTGCTGAATACGGTGCAGCGCTGCCCGTAAACGTGCTTCTTCCATCTGCTGGTCCAGCACTTCCTGGTGTGCCTGGCGCAGCAGAATATTGTACGGGTCGTATTCGCTGAATACTTTATATAACAGGGAGGCAGAAGATTGCAGGTGTCGTGCTTTTTTCTGTTCGCCAGGATAGCCCTGAAAAATCAGGCCCCCAATTACCGCCACATCTCTGAATTTGCGTTTGGCCATTTCGCCGGCATTGGCGCTCCGTTGTATATCGTGTATCAGGTTATCGGTGGTAAACAGTTCCGGCGCATTGCTGTCGTCCAGTGGTATGGGCTGGTCGCTCAGCAGTTCAAATCCATAGTCGTTCATGGCTATAGAAAAAGTAATAGGCAGTATGCGGCTGATGCGGTAGGCCAGCAGGGCGGCCATAGCTTCATGTACCAGCCGCCCTTCAAAGGGATATACAAACAAATGATAACCGTCTTTCGTTTCAATATGCTCAATCAGCAACTCGTTCGATTTGGGTACGTGCGATAGCTTCTCCTGCAAACGAAACAACGGGTGCAGTACTGTTAGCTCCGGCTCTTTGGCTTTACGGCTGTGCGCCAGGTTAAAGGTTTCGCGCAGTACCAACCCCAGGTTGGCAGAAAGGGGCAGGCGGCCACCATTCCATGCAGGCACAATGCTTTTAGAGGCGGTAGATTTTTTTACTATCACCGTCATGTCTTTAATGCCTACCAGCTGCAGGTTGCGGCCGGCAAGGGTAAAGCTATCTCCCGGTTCCAGGCGGCTGATAAAGTATTCTTCAATTACGCCTATATAACCGCCGCTCATAAACTTCACTTTCAGCATAGCATCGCTTACAATGGTGCCAATGTGCATGCGGTGCCGCATAGCCACCCTGCGGTTTTTAATACGGTACAGGCCGTTTTCTATCTCTACCTTTTTATAGTCGTCGTATTGCTGCAGCGCGTTACCGCCGTGTACAATATGTGCCAGCACCTGTTCCCACTCACTATCGTTAATCTCTGCATAGCAATAAGTGTTTTTTATTTCGGCATATGCCTGCGCGGCAGTAAAGCCTTCGCCTATGGCAAGGGTACACAGGTATTGCACCAGCACATCAAAGCACAATATCATGGGCTCGCGGCTTTCTACCATTTCTTCTTTAATAGCACGTTTTAAAGCGGCAGCTTCTACCAGTTCCAGCGAGTGGGTGGGTAAAAAGTAAATATGACTTACCTCACCGGGGCGGTGGCCGCTACGGCCGGCACGCTGCAGAAAGCGGGCCACACCTTTGGGCGATCCTACCTGTATTACCGTATCCACAGGCCGGAAGTCAACACCCAGGTCCAGGCTGGCCGTACACACCACTGCTTTCAGTGTTTCTGCATGTAGTGCATCTTCTACCCATATACGTAACTGGTGTTCAATACTGCCATGGTGCAGGGCTATAGCGCCTGCCAGCTGCGGTGCAATGGTTAACAGGGTTTGGTACCACCGCTCACTCATGCCTCTGGTGTTAATAAAAATGAGCGTGGTTTTACTCTGCTCTATAATCGGAATTACTTTTTCTGCCAGCTTAATACCCAGGTGGCCTGCCCACGGGTATTTTTCAATTTCATCGGGCAGTATAGATTCTATATGTATCGGCTTATCCAGCCTGGCGCGTACAATAATACCTGCCACACCCAGCGGCCGCATCAGTACTTCCTTTGCCTGTTCCAGATTGCCAATGGTAGCACTGATGCCCCAGAGGGAGAGGGGAGTGCTGTTCAGCGCTTTTTTACAGTGTACAACGCGGGATAAAGCCAACTCTACCTGCACACCTCTTTTACTGCCCAGCAGTTCATGCCACTCATCTACCGCAATTACACGCAGGCTTTTAAATACATCCGGGTAACCCTTTTGTGCCAGCAGCAGGTGCATGCTTTCCGGGGTAATAATCAGTACCTCGGGCATATTTCTTTTCTGCTTCTGGCGTTCGCTCATTTCCGTATCGCCATTGCGTACACCTACCTGCCAGGGTATCTGTAATTCGTGTAAAGCCTCTTCCATTGCCCGGCCAATATCTTTGGCCAGTGCGCGCAAGGGCGATATCCATAGCAGCTGCAACCCGTTTTTACGGGGCTTCTGATAATCGGCAGGATGTTGGTTAATGTATTGAATAACCGCACCCAGAAATACCGAAAAGGTTTTACCAAAACCGGTAGGGGCATTCACCAGTCCGCTTTCGCCTTGTGCAATATGCTGCCAGGTTTCTTCCTGAAAAGCAAAGGCTGTAAACCCTTTACGGGTAAGCCATTCGGTAATAACGGTATGTCCGGGGGGTATCAACGGTTATATAGTATAATTATGTTTATAAAGTTAGTTATTCGTTACGCAGCAGGCATTGTTTACTACACATATTCACACATTATTTTCCATACAGCTCCAGCATCTTCTTCAAATCTTCCAGCGTGTTTATATCATCCGGTGTTTTATCGGTACGCCAGCGGCTGATGCGTGGAAAACGCAGGGCCACGCCGCTTTTGTGTCTGTTGCTGGCAGCAATACCTTCAAAAGCTATTTCAAAAACCAGCTGCGGTTTTACGGTGCGTACCGGGCCGAATTTTTCTATGGAGTTGTTTTTTACAAAGGCATCTACCTGTGCAAACTCTTTATCGGTAAGGCCAGAGTAAGCTTTGGTAAAACTTACCAGTTTATCGCCATCTTTTACCGCAAACGTATAATCGGTATACAGGTTGCTGCGGCGGCCATGGCCTTTCTGCGCATAAATCATTACCGCATCTATGGTTAACGGATCTATTTTCCACTTCCACCAGTCGCCCACTTTACGGCCCACCTGGTAGGCAGATGATTTTCGTTTCAGCATCAGCCCCTCTGCTACCCGTTGCCGGGCTTCTTCCCGTATTGCTGTCAGTTGCGGCCAGCTGTTAAAAGCTATTACGGCAGATAGTTGCAGTACCGGGTGGTTAATACCCTGCACCAGTTGCTCCAGGTGTTTACGCCTGGTTTCCAGCGGTTGTTCGCGGCAGTCTTCATACTGGTATTCCAGCAGGTCGTACGCAAAAAAAGCAATAGGTGTTTCTTCCAGATTTTTCTTTGTAACATTCTTGCGGCCTATGCGTGTTTGCAGTAAAGCAAAGGGCAGTGGCATGTTTTGGGCAGCGGGAATAATTTCTCCATCCAGCACTACCCCATCAGGCAGCAGCGCCTGTAATACCTGGTATTCCGGAAACTTCTCTGTCATCAACTCCTCGCCCCGGCTCCATACAAACAGTTCGTTGTTGCGTTTAATAATCTGGCCCCGTATGCCATCCCATTTCCATTCTGCCTGCCATTCTTCCGGTGCGCCCAGTTGTTCCGGCGTTTTATCCAGCTGATGTGCCAGGTAAAAAGGATACGGTTTGGAATAATCTATCTGCGTATTATGTTCGCTTAACAACTGTTCAAAACTGGTAGTGGCGGGGTTCCAGTTACCACTGATGCGGTGGGCAATAACAGAAGCAGAAAGGTTTATTTTTTTAGCCAGTGCATTCACCATTGTTTTTTGCGATACACCAATGCGAAAGCCACCCGTAAGCAGTTTGTTAAATACGAATATTTCTTCGCGCTGCATCTGCCGCCAGCAACTGGTAATAAACTGCCGCTTAATGGTATCCGTCTGTTTTTCCAGCAATATCAGCTGTTCCAGATAACCGGCCAGTGTATGGCCTTCCTGGTTTTCCATAACGGGTGGGGGCAGTAATAAGGCAATGGTTTCGGCCAGGTCGCCTACGGTGTGGTAACTCTCTTCAAACAACCAGGCCGGCAGGCCGGTAATATCTATACACCATTGCGATAACCAGGAAGAGCTGATAATGCGTTTGGGCCGGCGGCCGCTGAACAGCGCTATTACCCATACCTTATCCCGGTCATCGGCCGTTACAAAATAGTTAGCCAGTGCATCCAGTTTTTCATTGGTGCCGGTAGAAGTGCCTAACGTATGTACCAGTGCTGCAAATGCTTTCATATATTATTCCTCCGCAGTGTTAACAGCTTTGCCGGATTCCGCATTTTCCTCCTCGCCGCCGTATTCTGTTTTTACTTCCGCACTCCATATCCCTTTTTCGTTCAGATAGCGGCTTAGCGCACTCTGAAACCCGTGTGTTACATATACGCGTTCTGCACCGGTAGCCTGTATGGTGCCAAGCAGGCCGTTCCAGTCAGCATGGTCGCTCAGTACAAAACCGGCATCTGCATTATGCCTTCTTACATTACCCCTTACCTGCATCCATCCGCTGCATACTGCTACATTGTAGGGGCTAAAGCGTCGTATCCATGGGCTGCCTTCTGCGCTGGAAGGCGCTATTACTATGCTGCCTTTCAGTTCTGCTTTGGTGGTTTCCGGTGTAACGCGGTGTACCTGTGGCAGGGCTATACCGGCAGAAAGAATGGCCTGGTGCATGTTCCATACCGCACCATGCACATATACCGGCTTTTCCAGCGGTGCTACTGCCGTAAGTATGCGCTGTGCCTTACCCAGGCTGTAACCTATAATAACACTGGTGTTAAACTGCTCTGCATTATGGGTAACCCACTGCCGTATGTCTTCATATATACCGGCCTGCTTTTTCCAGTTGTAAATGGGCAGGCCAAAGGTAGATTCGGTAATAAACGTATGGCATGGCACTACTTCAAAGGCACCGCTGATGCCATCATCTTCTGTTTTATAATCGCCGCTTACCACCCATACTTCGCCACCATGCTCCAGGCGTATCTGCGATGAGCCTATGATATGCCCGGCCGGATGCAGGGAAACTTTTACCCCATTTATGTATATGGGCTCATTCCAGCCTATGCTTTCATAATAGTTATCGCCCAGCCTTGCCTGTAACAGGGGTTTGGTGTAGTGGTGGCACAGGTAGTATTTATGGCCCCAGCGGGCATGATCGCTGTGTGCATGTGTAATCACTGCTTTGTTAACCGGCCGCCAGGGATCTATATAAAAATCTCCGGCAGCGCAATACAGTCCTTTATCGGTAAATGAAAGCAACATAGGCTAAGTAAAAAGCAAAATGCCAGCCAGAAACATCCGGCTGGCATTTTGCCATATTGTACATCAGCACGTTAATTCACACTTTTTACCGCACCATCCTGCATTTTTACAAAGTACAGTTTTTTGTTTTCCAGATAATCCGGAACAAATGAGGTGCTGGTAAGGCGTACCGCATCAAAGGAATAATCATTCGCTATTTTGTAGCTGGAATCAGACAGGTTGTTTAAAAAGTTGGGTTTGTTGTTCAGCATCAGTTTGGAAAAGTGAAACAGACTTTCAAAACCTTTAAACACCATATCGGTAGGTTTGCCCTGGTATTTATCCTTGTATTGTTTAACAATTGATTTGCCAAACGCATCTGTACGGGAATAATTGTAAGGGGTAGAATACACCACTTCAATATTCTTAACAGAAGAAGGATTAATCATATCCCAGGTAGGCATGCCCACTGCTACTGAGCGGTAACTGGTAGCGCTGCTATTAAGCGTACGCGCCAGCAAAGTGCCAAAGCTTTCATTTACGCTGCCGCAGATAACAATGTTCTGGCGGGTGCTGTCCATATAACTGGTCAATTGGTCTGCCGTAAAGTTGTCTGGCAGTTCCACCACTTTATACTTCAGCTTACTGGCCGCCGCCGCATCCATACCGGCAAAGTAGCCTTGTATTTTAGATTCCAATGCGCCCTTGCGGGTTACATACAGCATTTTGCCAATTACATAGTTTTGCTGCACATATTTATAAATGCCTTCCACATGTGTTTTTAACGTGGAGTTTACCATAATATAAAACGGGTTAGCAGTAACACCGGCATCATTAGGGTAGGTGGCAGATATAACAGGAATGTTTTTATTGAAAGAAAATTCAGAAATCACCTTCTGCTCTGCTGCGTTGTTTACCGAAGCAATAATGAGCGAAAAGTTGAGATAATCCAGTTCTTTAACAATGGAAACAATATTGGTACCTGCTTTTTTAGTATCATATACCCATACTTCCAACGGCGCTTTTTCCTTGTTCAGCGAGTCTACAGCCAGCATTACACCATTGTAAAACTCCAGCCCTGGTAACAGATACTTAGGCATTACACCTGTGCCCAGTTTATATGTGTAACCATTAAACGCAGAGTCTATATACAACGGTGCAAGTACCGCCACGCGCAGTCTTACAGGCTTCGGAATGTTATCCTGGGCATGTAAACTGCCTATCCAGCAGCAAAGCACAGCCAGGATAACCCGGGATTTGGTTATTAGGGTCATACACGATTTTATTTGCAATAACGCAACCGGCAAAATTAGTGCCTATTCCCACTCAATAGTAGCAGGGGGCTTAGAGCTGATATCGTATACCACGCGGTTAATGCCCTTTACATTATTGATAATTTCGTTGGATATTTTAGCCAGTAACTCGTAAGGCAGGTGACTCCAGTCGGCAGTCATACCATCTACCGAGCTAACAGCGCGCAGGCAGATTACGTTTTCGTATGTACGTTCGTCGCCCATTACCCCTACCGATTGTACAGGCAGGAAAATAGCGCCGGCCTGCCATACTTTATCGTACCAGCCAGATGATTTCAGGTTGTTGATATAAATAGCATCCGCTTCCTGTAGTATAGCTACTTTTTCAGGCGTAATATCGCCCAGTATACGAATAGCTAAACCAGGGCCCGGAAAGGGGTGGCGGCCCAGCAGGGCATCGTCCAAACCTAAAGCCTTACCTACGCGGCGAACCTCATCTTTAAACAAAGTATTCAGCGGTTCTACCACCTTCAGCTTCATAAAATCGGGTAAACCGCCTACGTTGTGGTGCGATTTAATGGTGGCAGACGGGCCTTTTACAGATACAGATTCAATTACATCGGGGTAAATAGTACCCTGTCCCAGCCACTTCACGTTTTGTACTTCATGCGCCGCATCATCAAACACCTCAATAAATACGCGGCCAATAGCTTTACGCTTCAGTTCCGGATCTTTTAAACCAGCCAGCTGGCTCAGAAAACGGTCGCCGGCTTTAATACCGCGAACGTTCAGGCCCATATGCTTGTATGAGTCCAGCACCTGCTCAAATTCATCTTTGCGCAGTAAGCCGTTATCTACAAATATGCAATGCAGGTTTTTGCCAATAGCCTGGTGCAGTAATACTGCGGCTACAGAAGAATCCACACCGCCGGAAAGGCCCAGTACCACCTGGTCATCGCCCAGTTTGGCGCGCAGGTCGGCAATGGTAGTGTCTATAAACGCATCAGGCGTCCAGTCCTGCTTACAGCCGCAAACAGTGGTAAGGAAGTTTTGTAACAGTTGTTTACCGTCTATGCTGTGTGTAACCTCGGGGTGAAACTGAATACAATAGGTTTGAGAATCTTTAATATGGTAGGCTGCCACCTTTACCGAATCGGTGCTGGCAATAATTTCAAAGTTTTCCGGTACGCTGGAAATGGTATCGCCATGCGACATCCAAACCTGCGATTGCAGGGGTACGTTGTGGAAAAGCGCGTTGTTGCTTTCTATAAAATGCAGATTGGCTCTTCCGTACTCTCTTATTTTAGAGGGAACCACTTCGCCACCGGAATGCTGGGCAATGTACTGGGCGCCGTAGCAAACTCCTAACAGCGGAAATTTGCCATGGAACAGACTCAGATCAATCTGAGGGGCATCTTCCTGCCTTACAGAATAAGGGCTTCCGGAAAAAATAACGCCTTTTACACTGGCATCAAACTGAGGAAGATGATTAAACGGATGGATTTCACAATAAACATTAAGCTCTCTGACTCTCCGGGCAATTAACTGTGTATATTGAGACCCGAAGTCAAGAATGATGATCTTTTCTTGCATGTGCAAAAGTAGTATTTATCTGCAATGCACCCAAAAGGTGGGTGCGGTCAAAACCCTTACCAAAAAACAAATATTGTCCGATTTGTGTAGTAAAATGACTTTTTTCATTATTTTGATATAGAATAAGCTTACAAACGTTTAGGGATGGAAAACACATACAGAATTCTTCTGGCAGAAGATGAGCCAAAGCTGAGTCAGGTAATTCAGGACGAACTAGCGCGGCAGGGATACCAGGCGGATGTGGCGTATGACGGATTGATTGCCGAAAAGTTGTTTAAACAGCATAACTACGCGTTAGTGTTGCTGGACATTAATCTGCCATACAAAAACGGTCTGGCCCTGTGCAAGGAGTTCAGAGAGCACAATAAAAATGTGCCTATTATTATGCTTACCGCTTTGGGCGAGCTTTCCGATAAAATTGATGCGTTTAACCTGGGCGCAGACGATTACATGGTAAAGCCTTTTCATTTTGATGAGCTGTTTGCACGCATCAGGGTGTTTCTGAAGCGCTCCGATACGGCAGGCGATGGCGGTGAAAAAATAGTGGTGGCCGACATGGAAATAGACATGGAGAACAAAATGGTTACCCGCGGCGGAAAAAGCATCAGCCTTACTGCCAAAGAGTTTGCCCTGCTGGTACTGCTGTCGCGTAACAAAGGCAAGGTAATTTCCAAGCATGATATTCTGGAAAAGGTATGGGAGTTGAGTTTTGATACCGGCACCAATACCATTGAGGTATATATCAGCTTCCTGCGTAACAAAATTGATAAACCCTTTGATGTTAAACTGATACACACCAAACCCGGGTTTGGTTATTATGTGAGAGAGACTGCCCTGTCATGAACCTGAAAGTAAAATTTGCCCTTCTATTCAGTTTATTAGTATCCATTATCCTCTTTTCTTCAGTACTGGTTATTTATTTTTTGTATTCTGATACCAGGAGGGAAGACTTCAATAAACGTCTGTGGGCCGAAGCCCTGCAGAATTACCGCGTGTTTTACCATGTAGATACGCTGGATAAACAGCTATTGCGCGAAATTGACCGGAACTCGCCGGCCAATCTGGTTGATTTACAAACTATTATTCTGGATGTTTCCTTCCATCAATTGTTTTGTTACCCCGATACCATGCACCACCAGTTGGATAAACAGCTGTTGCAGAAAATCCGCTGGTCGGGCGGGGATGGCTTTTACTTTAAAAAAGGCAAACGGGAATATGTAGGCGTGTATGTGGGGGAGAACAGCCGCAGCTGTTATGTAATTACTTCTGCTATAGACCGTTACGGGCTGCGTAAAATGGAGCGTTTGCGCCTGATTATCGGATTTGTAATATTCGGGGGTATACTGCTTACTGCCCTGGGTGCCTTTATTTTTGTGAGGCAGGTAATGAAACCGCTGGACAGAGTAAAAGCCCAGATGCAGCGTATTACTGCCAACAACCTGAAAGAGCGGGTACAGGTAGGGAAGGGCTATGCCGAGCTGGAGCAGATTGCAGAAAACTTTAATGCCATGCTCGACCGCCTGGAAAAAGGGTTTGAACTGCAAAAAAGCTTTGTACATCATGCCTCGCACGAGCTGCGAACCCCACTGGCCAGTATGCTGGCCCAGACCGAAGCGGCCCTGAACCGGCAGCTGAGCCCGGAAGAGGCCCGGCAGGTACTCGTTTCGCTGAAAGAAGATCAGCACGCGCTGATTGAACTGGCTAATTCTTTACTGCTGTTGTCGCAATACGATAGCATTAACTATTCTTCCAGCTGGCAATGGGTAAGGCTGGATGAAGTACTGTACGATAGCATTGCACTTACCAATCAGGTAATGCCCGACTGTAATATTTCTGTTGATTTTGCCACTATTCCGGAAACGGATATGGACCTGGCCATACGCGGCAATGAGGCGCTGCTGCGTTCAGCCCTGCGCAACCTGATTAAAAATGCTTACCTGTATTCCGCAGATAAATGCCTTACTGTAATTATAGAAGGCGGCCGGGAAGAAGTATGTATTTATGTGGATAATGGGGGGGAAGTGCTTACGTTGCCTGAACAGGAACGCCTGTTTATACCTTTTTTCCGCGGTGGCAACGCCATGCGTGCCAAAGGCTTTGGACTGGGATTATTAATTGTAAAACGTATTGTGCAACTACACAGAGGCTCCATTGAGTACAGTGTATACGAGGGTAAAAACCGTTTTACGCTCCGCTTTCCCAAAGAAGTTACAGAAGAGTAGCAAGGTTCCGATGACCAGAAGGGTTGTTCCGGTGGCCGGAAGAGCTCTTCCGATGACCGGATGAGTTGTTCCGATGACCGGATGAGTTGTTCCGATGGCCGGAAGAGTTGTTCGGATGACCGGAAGAGTTGCTCCGATGACCGGATGAGCTGTTCCGATGACCGGATGAGTTGTTCGGATGGCCGGAAGAGTTGTTCGGATGGCCGGAAGAGTTGTTCCGATGACCGGAAGAGTTGTTCGGATGACCGGAAGAGTTGTTCCGATAGCCGGAAGTGTTGTTCGGATAGCCGGAAGAGTTGTTCCGATAGCCGGAAGTGTTGTTCGGATAGCCGGAAGAGTTGTTCCGATGGCCGGAAGTGTTGTTCCCATGACCGGAAAGTTGCTCCAAATGATCGGAAGAGTTGCTCCAATGATCGGAAAAGTTGCTCCAATGAGCAGAAGTGTTGCGCCGATAACCGGAAGAGGTGCTCTATTAATCCGGGGAGTTGTTGCCTTGAGCAGAGCAACGCAAGGTATTATGGGGTATATAAGATGAAACTCCGGGGCGCTCTTTAATATAGAAGCTGCATAAGTAGAAATACGCTGTATTCCGCGAAACAAAAAAACCAACTGGTTTGTAACCAGTTGGTTGAAATGCCTTATTCTGAATAAGATAAATTAATCTGATCCGGACTATGCTGCGATTGCTTTGAAAGCCGCTTTCTTAGAAAGCTTGCTTTTCAGGTTTGCTGCCTTGTTCTTATGAATAACACCGCGTTTAGCCAGTTTGTCAATCATAGAAACTACAGAAGGCAGCTGCTCGTCATAAGCTTTTTCTTCTTTCAGAGCTTTCAAACCGCGAATAGCATTACGGGTTGTTTTGCCATAGTAACGGTTTCTGTCCCTGCGTTTAGCCGCCTGGCGCACATCTTTCTTTGTAGCTTTATGGTTTGCCATTTGTGATTTCTTTTAAAGGAGGGCAAAAGTAAGAATAAAAATTCAAAATGCAAAAGTAAAAAGGAAAAAAAAGATAAAGGCAATGTAAACCCGCTCTTTAAAAAAGCATTTCCGGACAATAAGTGTACAAAACACGCATAAATGGGAATAGCACGAAACTAACAGATTTTAGCTTAGATTAAACCTATTTTGACTTTTGAATTTTAACTTTTGAATTTTGAACTGTCTATAACTCAGAACACCGATATTTGCATCCAATTCTTTCAAAAAAGACAATATTTACAAAAACATCCGCTTGGCATGAAGGACTTTTCATATATAACAAGCTCGCATCCAGCCTATATTGAGCGTTTATACCAGGATTACGTAGAGAACCCAACGAATGTGGATCCTGATCTCAAAAAATTCTTCGAAGGTTTTGATTTCGCGGTGGCGAATGTGAACGGCAATGGCAAACCGGCAGTAAACGGTAGTGCAGCAGTAGATAGTACGCAGTTAAGCAAAGAATTCAGTGTTTATCAGTTAATTCAGGCCTATCGCAAAAAAGCGCACCTGGTAGCAAAAACGAACCCTATCCGTCCGCGGAAAGATCGTCGCGCCAACCTGGAGCTTTCTTATTTTGGTTTAGGAGAGGCTGATTTAAAAGCCACTTTTGAAGCCGGTAAGTTTATTGGTTTAGGAAAGGCTACACTTCAGAGTATTGTTGACAAACTTACCAAAGTATACGCCAGCTCAGTAGGGGTGGAATACAGCGCCCTGAACGATATTGAGCGTATTGAATGGCTGGCACAGGCGGTAGAAGAAAGAATGCTGAAACCTGTGGCTATTGACCAGAAGAAGCACATTCTGGAAAAGCTGAGCGAGGGTGTTATTTTTGAAAAATTCCTGCATACGAAATATATAGGTCAGAAACGCTTTTCACTGGAAGGTGGCGAAAACCTGATTCCTGCGCTGGATGCCATTATTAACAAGGCAGCAGCCAACGATGTAAAAGAAGTGGTAATAGGTATGGCACACCGTGGCCGCCTGAACGTACTGGCTAATACATTAGGAAAAACGTACGAGCAGATTTTTACGGAATTTGAAGGTGTTATACCTGCTGACAAAACCATGGGCAGCGGTGACGTAAAATATCACCTGGGCTTTAACGGCGACCATACCACACCTGACGGACGCAGCATTAACCTGCAATTGTGTCCTAACCCTTCTCACCTGGAAGTGGTAGACCCTGTGGTTATTGGTTTTGCACGTTCTAAAGCCAATGTGTTATACAATGCAGACTACGATAAAATTCTGCCTATATTAATACATGGCGATGCGGCACTGGCCGGCCAGGGTATTATTTATGAAGTAGCGCAAATGAGCGAACTGCCAGGCTACTATGTAGGCGGTACTATTCACATTGCCATCAACAACCAGATTGGTTTTACTACCGATTTTGATGATGCGCGGAGCTCTGACTACTGTACTTCTGTAGCAGCTATTACCCAATCTCCTGTATTACACGTAAATGGTGATGATGCAGAAGCGGTGGTAAAAGCAGTGGAAATTGCTACCGATTACCGTCAGCGTTTTAACTCAGACGTTTATATTGATATTCTTTGCTACAGAAGGCATGGCCACAACGAGGGTGATGAGCCTAAGTTTACCCAGCCCAGCCTGTACGCATTAATTGATAAGCATCCTAACCCACGCGAAGTATACGTGCAGTTTCTGTTACAAAACGGGGAGCCTGATGCACAGGAACTGGCGAAGGACATGGAGAAGAAGTTCTGGGCCGACTTACAGGAGCGCCTGGACGAAGTAAGACAAAAGCCGCTTCCTTATACGTATCAGCAGCCTGAACTGTGGTGGAGAGAACTGCGCAGAGCTACTGATGCAGACTTTGACCAAAGCCCTGATACTGCAATATCTGAAGCAGACGCTAAAAGGCTGTTTGAGGGGCTGATGAAATGGCCTGAAGGCTTTAACCCGCTGAAAAAAGTGGAGAAGCTGTTACAGGATAAAGTAAAGGTGTTTGAGGCCGAGCAGAAAATTGACTGGGCTACTGCTGAACTGCTGGCTTACTCCAGCATACTGGCAGAGAACAAAGATGTACGTATGAGTGGGGAAGACGTTAAGCGTGGTACCTTCTCACACAGACATGCAGTAATGTTTGATGCAGAAACCAACGATCAGTACAACCGTCTGAATCATTTTCAGGAGCAGCAGGGTAAATTCCGCATCTTCAACTCGCTGCTGAGTGAGTATGGGGTGTTAGGTTTTGAATATGGTTATGCTATGGCTAACCCCAATGCCCTGGTGGTATGGGAAGCGCAGTATGGCGACTTTGTAAACGGTGCGCAAATGGTAATTGACCAGTATATTGCCAGCGCCGAACAAAAATGGGGTACCATGAGCGGTGTGGTATTGTTATTGCCACACGGTTATGAAGGTGGCGGACCAGACCACTCCAGCGCCCGTCTGGAGCGTTTTCTGCAAATGAGTGCAGAACTGAACATGGTGGTAACCAATATTACCACGGCAGCTAACTTCTTCCACGCGTTAAGACGTCAGCTGGCATGGCAGTTCCGTAAGCCATTAATCAACATGTCGCCCAAAGCAAACCTGCGCCATGCGGGTAGCTACAGCCATATCAGCGAGTTTACGCAGGGTGGTTTTAAAGAGGTGATTGATGATGTTACTGTGGGTAAAGTAGAAGAGGTGAAGAAAGTGCTGCTGTGCTCCGGTAAAATTTACTTTGAACTGGCAGAAAGAAAGCAGAAAGACAACAGACAGGACGTAGCGGTAATTCGTCTGGAGCAAATATATCCGCTGCCTGTAAAACAACTGGAAGCTCTGTATCAGAAATATGGCAAGGCTGTATGGTTCTGGGTACAGGAAGAGCCGCTGAACATGGGTGCAGCCTCCTTCCTGCAAATGAACCTGAAATCTGTTAACTACGGTATCATCAGCCGTAACGCCAGTGCCAGCACTGCTACCGGTTTTGCCAAAGTGCATGCGGTAGAGCAGGCAGATATCATAGAAACAGCATTCAGTATTTAATTAACTTACCGGCAGAAGAATATACTAACATAATAGAATGTTATGATCGAAATTAAAGTACCAACAGTAGGAGAATCCATTAGTGAGGTAACGCTGTTGAAGTGGACTAAAAAGGACGGGGAATATGTGGAGCGTGATGAAGTGATTGCGGAACTGGAAAGCGAAAAAGCAACTTTTGAAGTAAACGCAGAACAGGCGGGTGTTTTAAAAACCGTTGCCAAAGAAGGCGATACTATTGAAATTGGCGGTGTACTGGCCAATATTGATGAAACTGCTGCCAAACCTGCCGGTGATGGCGCAGCAAAAGCCGCTGAACAACCAGCCGCTGCTCCTGCTGAGGCACCAGCACCCGCTGCTGCTGCCGCTGAAGCCAAAGCTGTTGGTAAAGGTATTATTGAAATGAAAGTGCCTACCGTTGGTGAATCTATCAGCGAGGTTACTATATTAAAATGGGTGAAGAAAGCCGGCGATCTGGTATCACGCGATGAAGTGATAGCAGAGCTGGAAAGCGAAAAAGCTACTTTTGAACTGAATGCAGAAGAAGCTGGTCAGCTGGAACCCGTTGGAAACGAAGGTGACGTAATTAAGATTGGCGATGTAATTGCCAAAATTAATACCGATGTGGCTGTGCCTGCTGGTGGCGCCAAAGCTGCAGAAGCAAAACCTGCTGCTGCACCCGCTGCCCAGCCTGCAAAAACAACTGCTGCTGCACCTGCCAGTGATGTAAAAGCTACTCCGGTAGCCTCTGCTATCATTGCTGATAAAAAAGTAAATCCTGCGGATATTACCCCATCTGGTTTTGGTGGTAAAATTGTGAAGCAGGATGTGCTGGAAGCGCTGAACAACCCTGGTAAAAAGGCATTTGCCGGTCAGGAACTGGGTTCACGCAATACCCGCGTTGAAAAAATGAGTAACCTGCGTAAAACCATTAGCCGCAGACTGGTGGAAAGCAAAAATACCACTGCCATGTTAACCACTTTTAATGAGGTGGACATGACCAGGATAATGGAGGTACGTAAAATTTATAAAGACAAGTTTAAAGAGCAGCATGGTGTAAACCTGGGCTTTATGAGCTTCTTCTCCAAAGCCTGTGCTATTGCCCTGAGTGAGTGGCCTGCTGTAAACGCCTACATCGATGGCGACCAGCTGGTATACCACGATTATGCAGATATCAGCATTGCTGTAAGTACCCCAAGAGGTTTAACCGTACCGGTTATACGCAACGTGGAAAGCCTGAGCATGGCTGGTATTGAGAAAAAAGTAATTGAACTGGCTGGCAAAGCACGCGACAATAAACTGACTATGGATGAGCTGCAGGGCGGCACCTTTACCATCACCAACGGTGGTGTATTTGGTAGCCTGCTGAGCACGCCTATCATTAACCTGCCTCAGAGCGCTATTCTGGGTATGCACAAAATTCAGGAAAGACCTATGGCTATTAATGGCCAGGTGGTAATTCGCCCGATGATGTACATTGCCTTAAGCTACGACCACCGTATTATCGACGGTCGCGAAAGCGTTAGCTTCCTGGTGAGAGTGAAGGAGTTACTGGAAAATCCGGAACTGCTGCTGATAGGGAAAGATCCGGTGAAGAGTCTGCTGGAACTGTAATCCGGCTAAAAATAATCAGCGTTCCCCCTTTAAATGCGGGGGGAGCGCCAACACGAAAAGTTGATATGTTTGTCATATCAACTTTTTTATTCCCCCTAATTGATACTTATGAAACGTTTGGTGCCTTGCTTTTTGGTAATGATTACACTCACCATGTACTCCTGTCAGAAAGAACTGGGACCGCTAACAGATGATACGGAAATTGTACCGCCTGTTACTCCCCCCGACGACACCGTTAAACCGGTTACCGGCAACGATCTGCTGATGAAGGTGCAGCGGGATTTTGCCTATTCTTCCGGCGACAAAGAATCAAGAGTTACCCAGTTTTCGTGGAATGCTGCCAAAAAGCTGGTAAGGTATTCTGAAACAGGAACAGACGCCAACGAAAATCCTATAAGTGTAAATTACCGCTTTGACAGAGATGCCAGCGGCAGAGTAATAAAAGCGGTTCAATCGGGCTTTCCACGCAACGCTAATCTGGATTCTATAATATATACTGCCGTATACCAGGAAGGTACCGAAAAGCTGAAATATGTAACTGACATACAATATTCTCAGGCCATTCGTTTAAGAGACAGTATTGTGTATACCTACGACGCCAAAGGCCAGATAAGCCAGAAAGAAAGCTGGTTTGCGGTTGGGTTAAATGGTGTACTGGCTAAAAATACCCGCCAGGTATTTAGTTACGATGGTAACGGCAACATAAGCAGACTGGTGCAGGCTGCTTACAACGCTACCGACAATATTTATGTGCAGTCTGGCACCTACACTTATACTTACGGTACTTTTAAAACGCCTGTACAACTGGGTACAGAAGCGTTTATTGTAAACAATCTTACTGACTGGATTTCGCCTTACTATACTTCCGGCTCTGTACAACGTACCGAAACCGGCACTTTTACTTACGACTACAAAACAGGTGCTTACACTACCAGCAATAAGCCGGTAGAAGTAGCTATTACACAATCTGGCGGTGTTAACGGCAACGGTACCCTTACCTGCACGTATAACTAATACAGAATGAGGGTATATTTGCCTGGTGCAATACGCCCATCGTTATATACAATATGCAGTTACTGCATTGGCAGGCTTTAACGGCTCACTGCCTTTACAGCATTACCTGAAACAATTTTTTGCGGCTGATAAAAAGTACGGTTCCAAAGACCGGCGTTTTATCAGCCATCTTTGTTATTGCTACTTCCGTACCGGCCATGCTTTGCAGCAGCTGCCGGCAGAAGAGCGTATAAAAGTATCGCTGTACTTATGCAGTGAGCAGCTGGAAGGCTGGAATGACTTGTTTACCCAGGCCTGGCAGCAGGCGCATACGCCGCAGCTTACCCAACGTATACAGTTTGTAGTACAGCAGGGAATACCATTTGAGGCTGCTGCCGTTTTTCCGTGGTTACAGCAGTGCAGCAGCGATATAGATACCACAGCGTTTGCCCATAGCCATTTGTTACAGCCCCATGTGTTTTTGCGTGTACGCCCGGGTATGCAAAAACGTGTGCTGCAAAAGCTGCAACAGCAGCAGGTAGTGTTTACGCAGCCACAGCCTGATTGTATTGCATTGCCACCTGCCAGCAAGGCCGATCAGTTTTTACAGCTGAACAGCGAAGCAGTGGTGCAGGATTTAAGCTCGCAACGTGTGGGTGATGTATTACTACAGGCAGATAATAAGCGTATCAGAACTGTTTGGGATTGCTGTGCCGCCAGCGGGGGAAAGTCTATACTGGTAAAAGATCTGCTTTCAGATATTCAGCTAACGGTATCAGATGTAAGGGCCTCTATCATCCACAATTTAAAACAACGTTTTGCGGAAGCGGGCATCCGCAGTTATCAATCGTTTGTTGCCGACTTAACCGATAAGGAAGCGCTGAAACGCGGGCCGGTGCCGGGAAAGGGTTTTGACCTGATTGTATGTGATGCGCCCTGCAGCGGATCTGGTACCTGGGGCAGAACGCCGGAACAACTGGCCTTTTTTACAACGGCGGAAATTGACCGCTATGCCACCCTGCAACGGAAAATAGTAACTACCGCAGTAAACGCGCTGGCACCCGGTGGCTTTCTGTTATACATTACCTGTTCGGTATTTGCAGCTGAGAACGAACAGCAGACAGCGTACATACAAAACCAGCTGCAACTGAAACCGGTAGCCGCTACCTTGCTAAAGGGCTACCACGAAAAGGCGGATACGATGTATGCCGCCCTGTTTACAAAAGCATAGCCTGGTTACCACATGGTTCTGGGCATCAGCTTCATGGTGCCCTGTTTTACCTTGTTAATAGAAAACAGCAGGTGTTTGTTCAGTATCATTACTACTACCACAGCCAGTAAGGCCCAGCCCACTGCAGTATAAATTTCCATATAAGAAAGCAGGGTGCTTTGCCGGCTTACGGCTGCATGCAGTTGCTGATAGGTCAGCTGCGTAGCAGCATCGGCAGAATAGCCTTTGGCAGTAAAAGACGCGGTAAGGCTGGCCAGCCTGCTTTGTGCTTCGGTACTTTCCGGTGTTACAAACTGCTGCAATTTGCTGTAGTGTGTACGCTGTAAAAACACTTTGGCATTCTGTACCACACAAAACCCTACGCTGGTGCCCCAGAAACGGCCCGAAACGGCCGCGAAACCGGCAGCCAGGGATAGCGGCTGTGCCACCGTAGAAGTGGTTAAAAATACCAGTGGAATAAACACCATACCCACACCTGCGCCCTGTAAAAAATAAGGAACGGCAATTTGCTGTAAAGCGGCATCCGGTACAAACAAAAACGTAAACCAGAAATGATATACCGCCAGCAGTACAAAACCACTGAGAATAATGTAGTGGCTGGCAACCGCCTGGTGTAATAACAGCCCTGCCAGTATTAACCCTGCTATAAGCCCGGCTACGTTAATGTATTGCACGTGGGCTATATATATGGGCTCCCACCGCCATATATCGCTCATGGTGGCATAACACAAATTCAGCGTGGCGCGGCAGGTATAAAAAAACACAAACAGCAGCATACCTGCTATCACCTGCTTGTTGCGGAATACATTCATGTTAAACGCGGGCCTTTTAATTCTGAGTTGCCTTAGTACAAACAAACCCATAAACACCACCGCAATAATGGCGCACACAGCAATTTTGCCCGATTGAAACCAGTATAGTTTTTCGCCATATACCAGTACGTACGACCCGCATAAAATGCCAGGCAATACCAGCAGATAACTAACCCAGTCAACCTGGTACAAAGGCAGCTTTTTAGTAAATCTTTTGGTGTTAAACACCAGCAGTATCAAACCCATACCCAGCACCTGAAACAAAGCACCACCGTAGGCCATATGCTGCCAGTCTGAGTTATCCATCAGCCATACCATTATATGAATGGTAAAGGTGGATGAGCACAGCAGTATGCCATAGAAAATGCTGTAGGCAATAATCATGGCGCTGTTGGTTTTAAAGCGCGACATCAGCAGCATACGCAGCGAAACGCCGGGCAATGCCATACAAAGCCCTTCTGCAATACGCAGCATAATAAACTGGTAATAATTGGTGGTATAGGCAGACAGGATAAGTACCAGCGCACTGATGGCGTTAATACAGAGAAAATAATTGCGGGTAGAGAAGTAGCGGAAAAAGCGCGCTTCAATTAAAACAGTGGCCAGCAGGGTACCATAGGTAAGGCTGATGATAAACTGCATATCTTCCGGTTCTATATCCAGATAGCTGGCGGTATAGGTGGTGTTGGAATTGTACAGCCCCAGCAGCATCATAGAAGGCAGCATGCAGTAAATAAGCACGCCTTTTATTAACCAGCCCGGAGCCCACGCTTTAAATATGTTATTGGCTTGTTCCATACTATTCATTCTTTGCCGTAACCACCACATTCATTCCGGCTCGTAAAAACTGCGTAATACTATCCTTATCTGTTAACTCAATACGTACGGGTATACGCTGCTCTATTTTAACAAAGTTGCCGGTAGCATTGTCTGGCGGCAGCAGCGAAAACCTGGCGCCGCTGGCGGGGGAGAGGGACTGAATTCTGCCATGTATAACCACATTGCCCGTGGCATCCGCTTTCATACTTACGGCCTGGCCAACAGCCAGTTTGTGTACCTGCGTTTCTTTAAAATTGGCGGTAATCCATTTTTCGCGGCTTACTACCGATACCAGTGTCTGCCCTTCTTTTACCAGCTGGCCGGGCTGTATGGTTTTTCTGCCGGTATAGCCATCGTACGGTGCAGTAATAATGGTGTAGGATACAAACAGCGCCGCATTGTCTACCGCTGCCTGTCTGGCTTTAACCGAGGTAGAGGCGGGTATTACGCGGGAGGCTGCTTCTTCTGTACCCAAACTGGCTGCCTCTAAACCGCTTACCAGTTCGTTATAACGTGCCTGTGCTGCCTGGTAGCCAGCCTTTACCTGCTCGTACTGCTGTTGGGTAACCGCTTCTTCCTGTAACAGGTTTTCATATCTTTTATAGTCCTGCGTGTGCTTCCACAATTCTGCACGCGCAGCTTCTATCTGTGCTTTTTTAATACTGGTATTGGTACTTATAGCCAGTGCCCCCTTGTGTAATACCTGCACAGTTTGTGCAGCCGCTTCCAGATCGGCCTGGGCCAGTTGCAGCCGCGTTGTAAATTCCCGGTTATCTATCACTACCAGCGTATCGCCTTTGTGTACCAATTGGTTTTCTTCGTAACGTACTTCCTGTATATAGCCGGTAACACGGCTCATTACCGGTGTTACGTACTGATCTACCTGGGCATCGTTGGTTTCTTGGTGGTTGTGGTAAAACACAAAAAAATAAACACCGGCTGCTATGCCGCCCAGCACAAGCAGAGTGGAAATTACGGTTAGCAGGTGATGCAATAAACTGTTATTCTTTTTCATATATTTTTACGGTTGTTCCGGTGAGTTTGTTGGTTGCGGCGCAGCAGGTGTAAGCATTCCGGTAACATACAGCAGCTGGAAGTACTTCATCTGCGCATTTATTTTTTCGGTAATGTTGGCAAAACGTGCCGAAAGCAGGGCATTGTCTGCATCTGTTATATCCGTAATCAGTGCCAGCTGGTTCAGGTATTTGGTTTTTACAATACGGTAATTTTCGGTGGCTTGTGTAATGGCAGCTTCGGTTACCGGTATTCTTTCTTTTATTTCCTGTAGCTGCACATATTCCTTATGTACCTGGTTGGTAATTTCATCCTGTATCAGGGCGGTTTCCAGCGCTTTATCAGCCACTTTTTTACTGGCCAGCGCCATGCGCTTTTTGTTCTTATACAAATCTGAAATACTAAAACTGGCATCTATACCAATCATGCCCAACCTGTATAAATAGGGTGAGGGTGGAAACAGGCGGTAGTTGGGGTAGTTATATGCCCAGGAGCCAAACAAAGCTACGGTGGGGTAGTAGCCTCCCTGTATCTGTTTACGTTGCAGCTGCGCCAGCTTTTCTTCTTTTCTGGCTATCTGCATTTCATCTTTCTGATAAGCCAGCGTAAGGCAGGCCTCATAACTTTGTTGCAGCAGCGGCATATTGCTTAGCTGTGCGGTATCCAGTGTAAGCTGCGTACGTTCATGAACGTTCAGCAGGGTTTTCAACTCCTGCATCGCTATCTCTATGTTTTTCCGGTTAGAGATCAGCGATAGCTGCATGTTGGATAGTTGAAGTTCTGCCCGCAGTATTTCGTTTCTGGTAACCGCACCATTCCTTTTCAGTGCCTGTACCTCTTTCAGCCTTTGTTCATACTCGGCAATTCTTTCGATAATTACTGCCTGTAACGATTGCAGGTGGTAAATGCCCAGATAGGTAGCAATTGTTTTTATATGAATATCGTTACCCACGGCAGCGCTTTTGAGGCGCGATACCGCTGCCTGTTCCATAGCTATATCTATACCGGTTTTTATACGCTTACCGGCATACAGTGGCATTTTCAGGTTGCCGCTCAGCTCATACATATCAGGAATAGCCTTAATGGTTTCTGTATTAGATAAACTGCCATGGTATTCCAGCAGGTTGGTAATGCGTGCGTAAGATGCGTGCAGGTCCACATCGGGCAGTTGCCTGTTTTTCTCAATACCTGTATTGTCATCAGCCATTTGCTGCTGCAGGTGGGCGCGCTGTATGTTTTTGTTACCGGCGCGTGCCATTGCTACCGAACGGCTTATGGTCAGCAGCAGTGTATCGGGGTGCTGTGTTGTTTCCTGCCCGTTGCCAGTCACCCAAAGCAATAGCAGGCCCATAAAGGGCAGTAGCCTTTTAAACGGCTTATATTTCGTTTCCATAAATCATTTGTTATGGCAGCATTCGCTGGCGGGGAAAGCGGGAGGACCAGGGGTATGTAACAGGTTTTATACGTCTTTCCGCTGCAAAGTTCCTTAACTTCGTAGAGGCGCAATTATCTTTGGAAGTCAAAAAATTATTCATTTCTGCCATGCGGTCCAGTAACTATCACGATCAGCACCTGACAGCAGTAGACTTGTTTGCAGAGAATATTTACTGTAATCACGATTATATGGGTAAGGCGGGCAGTGGCGAAAACCATGTGCCCCGGCATAACCATATAAAAGGGCAGTTTTTATATACCGAAGGGGGCATTGTGCATGTTACTACCGACGAGAAGAATTACTTTTTGCCTGCCCGCCATTATATGTGGATTCCTGCGGGCATTATGCACAGTATAAAGGCGAATGCAGAGCATGTAATGATGCGCAACCTGTATTACCCGGTAGCAGCAGAGGAACCGGAATTTTACAGCCATATAGGCATTTACCCCGCCAACGATCTGTTGCTGGAGATGTTGTTTTTTACCGGCCGGTGGAACGGGCAGGTAACCCCGCAGCAGGCCACGGCTTTTGGCTTTATGCAATCGCTGAAGAACATACTGCCCGAAGTAAGCAGTTACAGTTTACCGCTTTCTTTGCCTTACCCTAAAACAGACCGTTTACTGGAAATTGTGCGTTACCTGTATGCACATATGGAGGAGAATATATTGTTTCCTGATGTGGCCAGGCATTTTGGGTTTAGTGAGCGTACCCTTGCGCGGGTGTTTATGCAGGAACTGAATATGTCGTTTGTGCAGTTTTTTACTTTGCAGCGTATGATGAAGGCTTTGCAGCTGCTGTTAGAAGAAAGGCACACTGTTAATGAAACCGCCTATATGGTGGGTTATAACAGTGTGCCTACATTCAGTAATACCTTTTATAAAATAGTGGGCACCAGGCCCTCTGACTATGTAAAAATGAAAGGTGTATTACAGCATAAAGGGTGATTGCATGCCCCCTTGTATAATACCGCCGCCAATTACCTCATCACCATCATAAAACACAGCGCTCTGCCCCGGGGCAATGCTTTTTACATTCTCATAAAAGCGTACACGTACGCCGTTTTCTGAGGCATATAAGTTGCTTAAAGCACCTTTGTCTTTATAACGTATTTTGGTAAAGGCTTCCATACCATCTGTAATGCCATCGTATTTAATCCAGTTAATACGGGCTACGTTCATTTCGCTTTGTTCCAGATCTGCCTCATCGCCCAGTACCACGGTGTTAGATTCGGGGTTAATAGCGGTTACATACACCGGCCTGCCCATGGCAATTTCCAGCCCTTTACGCTGGCCAATGGTATAGAAGGGATAGCCTTTGTGCTGCCCTAAACGCTTTCCGTTTTTATCAACAAACCAGCCGCCGGTTACCTTTTCTTCCAGCCCGTCTACCCGGCGCCTTAAAAAGCCGCGGTAGTCGTTATCCGGTACAAAGCATATTTCGTAGCTCTCGCTTTTTTTAGCCAGTTCGGGGTAACCATAATCTTCCGCCATCTGGCGTATGGCTGTTTTGCGATACTTACCCAGCGGCATAATGGTGCGGCTCAGTAATTCCTGGTCCAGACCCCACAGTACATAGCTCTGGTCTTTTGTTTCATCCAGCCCTTTGCTGATAACGTAGCGGCCGTTTTCGTGCTGGTATACATTGGCATAATGCCCGGTAGCAATAAAATCGCAGTCCAGTGCGTTCGCCCGCTTCAGCAATGCCTTCCACTTGATATGTGTGTTACACATAACACAGGGGTTAGGGGTGCGCCCGGCCAGATATTCCTCCACAAAGTTCTCCACTACAAAATCGCCAAACTCGTCTCTGATATCTAAGATGAAATGGGGAAATCCATGATGTACGGCTGCCTGTCGTGCATCGTTAAAACTATCTACGTTGCAGCAGCCTGTTTCCTTATGGCCACCGCCGCTGGTGGCATAATCCCATGTCTTCATGGTAATGCCCACCACTTCATAACCCTCATGATGTAGCATGAGAGCCGTAACGGTACTATCTATACCGCCACTCATAGCAACTAAAACCTTTCCTTTACGGCTCATGAATAAAAATTTCGTGCAAAGATAACCAATTAGCACTGTGTTAGCCTGAATTGCGCCTTAAATGACAGTTTGGCGACAGGCGGAAACAAGGCAGGACAAAATGTGACAGGAGTAACCGCCCCGGACGGGAGCGAACTGTTTTACAATCAGGGCAATAAGATTATAGTAAGGCCGGAAGCGGTCTTTTAAAGAGAATGTTAAATGCTGATAAAGTGTTACGCTGATTGGTAAAATCAGGCAACCTGCCCGGCTATTTCATCCATGGTAATGCCCATATGACTTTCGTTATACACGCATTGGCCATCTTTGATGATTAATACCTGGGGAGATTCGTGGTGTACCTGAAAAACGTCCGCAATTTTGTTGGATATATCGCGGTGGGCGATCAGGTCAAGGAAATAAAAATCTGCATTGTCAGGTACCTTAGCCCTTTCCAGCCTTCCCAGTGCCATACTGCTGATACTGCAGCGTGTACTGTGCTTAAAAATTACCTGGGGTACCTGATGCGATTTTTCTTTAATGCTGTCTAATTGGTCCGTAGCCGTTATTTTAATCCAGTTCATGTAACAAAGTTACATAAAAGCACTATGAACGGAAATAACGAGGGTTGTGACTAGGGCAGCCCATACCTCTGCGTGAACCTGAGCAGGAGCTCATTAAAGCAGCGATAGAGCTAATTAATACTACAGCCAGAAGTACTTTTTTCATTTTATTCAACAATTGAGTAAACAATACGTTTGTGTATTACCTTCATTTCAAAGATACAGGTTTATTGCTTTTTGTAGCCTGATATTCAAAATATTTGCATCAAATAATCATCTTCAAAGTGCGCGTTCATTTTATATCCATTGGTGGCAGCGTAATGCACCAGCTAGCTATTGCATTGAAAAGGAAGGGGTACCACGTTACCGGTACAGACGACGAGATATTTGAACCGGCAAAATCTAACCTGGAACGGGAGGGACTACTCCCCCTGGAATACGGGTGGGATGAAGCCTTCATTACCCCCGATCTGGATGCCGTTATTCTGGGTATGCATGCCAAAGCAGACAATCCTGAGTTGATAAAAGCACAGCAACTGGGCTTAAAAATCTACTCCTTTCCGGAATACATTTACCAGGAGAGCCAGCATAAAAAACGGGTGATAGTAGGTGGCAGCCATGGCAAAACCACTACCACCAGTATGATTATGCATGTGTTGCAGCAACTGCACCAGCCGTTTGATTACCTGGTAGGCGCTAAGCTGGATGGCTTTGCACAAAGTGTGAATATTACCGATGCCCCTGTTATTGTTTGTGAGGGCGATGAGTACCCTGCCAGTGCGCTGGAAAAAAGGCCCAAGTTTCATTTCCTGTTTCCGCATGTAGCTATTCTTACCGGTATAGCATGGGATCATATTAATGTGTTTCCCACGTTTGATATTTATCTGGAGCAATTCCGCATATTCATTGATAAAATTGAAGCAGGTGGATTGCTGATATATAACGAAACCGATACGGTATTAAAAGAGCTGGTAACCAGCCATAACCGTACGGATATACGCTACCAGCCTTATCGTGTGCCAACGCATACTATCAGCAATGGCAAAACCCATATTGAACTGGAAAATGCAGCAGGCGATCTGCTGGTGTTTGGCGACCATAATCTGCTGAACATGCATGCTGCCTGGTATGCGTGTAAAGAACTGGGTATAAGCGCGGCAGACTTTGTAAAAGCAATAGCTGATTTTAAAGGTGCTGCCAAAAGACTGGAGCTGATGGCAGGTGGTACAGATGTAAATGTGTACCGCGATTTTGCACATGCGCCCAGCAAAGTAAAAGCTACTATGGAAGCAGTAAAGCAGCAATACCCCAACCGCTCACTGATAGCGGTGCTGGAACTGCATACTTACAGCAGCCTGAACGAGCAGTTTATGACGGAATATACCGGTGCTATGGATAAGGCAGATTATGCCGCGGTTTTTTATTCCAAGCATGCACTGGAACTGAAACGTATGCCCGATTTGCCTGCGGAAAAAGTAATAGCTGGTTTTGCCAAACCAGGGCTGCAGGTGTTTACACAGAAAGAAGATTTGTGGCAGTGGCTGCAACAACAGCAGTACCACAATGCTAACCTGCTGCTGATGAGCAGTGGTAACTATGATGGGCTGGATATGGCTGCCTTTGCAACGCAGGTAGCAGGTAAATAGTTGAAAGCAAGTTTTATGGAACAGATAAAAGGAAAGATTGCCCTGGTAACAGGTGCTGGCAAAGGAATAGGAAAAGCAGTAGCACTGGCGTTAGCAGCCGAAGGTGTACACCTGGCGCTGATAGCACGTACAGAAAGTGATTTAAAAGCAGTGGCAGCAGAAGTGGCTAAGGCGGGTGTGAAAGTGGAGTATGCAACTGCAGATGTGGCGGATATAACTTCTGTTAACAAAGCAGTGGCTGCACTTACGGCAGCACTGGGGCCTATAGATATTCTTATTAACAATGCGGGCGTAGGTAAGTTTGCAAAGTTTATGGAACTGGCTCCGGAAGAGTGGGAGTATGTGGTTAAAGTAAACCTGTTTGGTGCTTACTATATGGTGCGTGCCGTATTGCCTGCTATGCTGGAAAGGCAAACAGGTGATATTGTAAACATATCCTCTACCGCAGGCCGCAATGGTGCAGCGGTAACCAGTGCTTACAGTGCCTCTAAATTCGGGTTAATAGGAATGTCTGAATCGTTAATGCAGGAAGTGCGTAAATCTAACATACGCGTTACCACTTTAACGCCCAGCACTATTGCTACAGATATGGCTATTGACTTAAAGCTTACTGATGGCAACCCGGAAAAAGTAATGCAGGCCGAAGACTTTGCTGAGCTGATTGTAAGCCAGTTAAAGCTGAACCGCCGTGTGTTTGTAAAAGAAGCCGGCTTATGGTCTACTAACCCGTAACACACCATTGTATGCAGTATCGCAGTTTAGGTAAATCTTCTCTGGAGGTAAGTGAAGTAAGCTTTGGATGTATGTCGCTGGAAAAGGATTCCGCACAGAACAAAGCATTGATACAGCAGGCTATTGACCAGGGCGTAAACCTGTTTGATACGGCCGACCTGTATGAGAAAGGAGAGAATGAAGCCAGAATAGGCGGGCTGTTGAAACCCTGGCGCAGTAAGGTTATTATTGCCACCAAGGTGGGTAACCAATGGAAAGAGGATGGAAGCGGCTGGAACTGGAACCCTTCCAAAGCCCATATTCTCCGCTCTGCAGAGGATAGCCTGCGGCGGTTACAGACCGGTTATATCGATTTGTATCAGTTGCATGGCGGTACACCGGAAGATAATATAGACGAAACCATAGAAGCCTTTGAACTGCTGCAGCAGCAGGGGAAAATAAGGTATTACGGCATCTCTTCTATCCGGCCCAATGTAATAAGGGAATATGTACAACGCTCGCGTATTGTGAGTGTAATGATGCAATACAGTTTACTGGACAGGCGGCCTGAAGAGGCCTGCCTGCCTCTGTTACAGGAAAATAAAATAGGCGTACTTGCCCGCGGTAGCCTTGCCAAAGGCTTACTGGCTGGTAAACCCGCCGATGCCTGGCTGGACTATACAGCGCAGCAGGTACAGCAGGCTGCACAGGCAGTGGAACAGGCTTCGCAGCACCGTACTGCTGCACAAACCGCTGTGCAATACACGCTTGCGCATGCAGCAGTAAGCAGCGCCGTGGTGGGTATACGCACCCAACAGCAGTTACAGCATGTGTTGGCACCAGCCGAAGCAGGTGTTTTAACCGCTGCTGAATTAAGTACGCTGCAACAGGCCATTCCGCCAAATTATTACCAGCAACACCGTTGATAAGATTTTTGGTCTATTTTGCGCGCTCAATAACATTCGCGTTTTTTATGAATCTGCAGCTTACCCGTCCTTTGGCATTTATTGATCTCGAAACTACCGGTGTAAACATTGGTACCGACAGAATAGTTGAAATAGCGATCGTGAAAATTATGCCCGACGGCACTAAAACTGTTAAACGCAGGCTGTTGAACCCGCAATTGCCTATTCCTGCAAGTTCCAGCGATGTGCATGGCATTACTGATGATATGGTAAAAGATGCGCCTACGTTTAAAGATGTGGCGAATGAGGTAAAGCAGTTTCTGGAAAATTGCGACTTGGGTGGCTATAACAGCAACCGTTTTGATATACCTATGCTGGTGGAGGAGTTTCTGCGCATTGGGCTGGAATTTACCACCGATGGCCGTAAAATGGTAGATGTGCAGCGCGTGTTTCATATGATGGAGCAGCGTACACTGAGTGCTGCCTACAAATTCTATTGCAATAAAAACCTGGAAGGCGCCCACAGTGCAGAAGCAGATGCAGATGCTACCTGGGAAGTACTGGATGCACAGGTGGCCCGCTATGCGGCTATTGGCAATACGGTAGACAGTATTGTTAAATTTACCGGGGAAGATGATATAGTAGATTTTGCCCGTCGCCTGGTAAAAGTGAACGGGGTAGAGGTGTTTAACTTTGGTAAACACAAAGGACGCCCTGTTGCAGACGTGTTAAAGGCTGAGCCTCAGTACTATGACTGGATGATGAAGGGTGATTTTGCTATGAATACCAAGCAAAAATTAACCGAAATTTTAAACCGTACGCTGTTAAAAAAAGCCTGACGGTTTTGGGATGAAGCGGTAAAAGCCTAGTTTTACAATAATAGCAATCCCCATAGAAATTGGAAAAGCTCGTAATAATACCGACCTACAACGAAAAGGATAATATTGTAGCTATCCTGGAAGCCGTATTCCATCTGAAACAACAGTACCATGTACTGGTAATTGACGATGGCTCGCCTGATGGAACTGCCAATATTGTGAGAGAACTGTTTGCCAGTTACCCTGGCCAGCTGTTTCTGGAAGAGAGAAAAGGAAAACTGGGCTTAGGCACTGCCTATATTCACGGTTTCCGTTGGGCCATTAACAAGGGCTATAAATTCATTTTTGAAATGGATGCCGACTTTTCGCACAACCCCAACGATCTGGAAAGGCTGTATGAGGCCTGTAAGTATCAGGGCGGCGATGTGGCTGTAGGCAGCCGTTACGTGCCAGGGGGAAAGATTGAAAACTGGCCGCTGGATCGTCACCTGTATTCCCGTGGCGGTTCTATTTACACAAGATTAATTACCTGGATGCCGGTGAAAGATCCTACCGCCGGTTTCATGTGTTATAAAAAAGAAGTACTGGAAACTATCAACTTTGATGAAATACGCTTTGTTGGATACGCTTTTCAGATTGAAATGAAATTTGCCGCCTGGAAGCTGGGCTTTGCCATTAAAGAAGTGCCTATTGTGTTTAAAGACCGTAAAATAGGTGTGAGCAAAATGAGCAAAGGCATTATTAAAGAAGGCGTGCTGGGTGTACTGAAAATTCAATGGCAGAGTATGTTTAAAAACTACCGCCGCAGAGTAAACAGCACTACTGCCCCGGCTACCCCTGTTACCGTAAGGCGCAGAAAAGAAGAAATGGTAAGCCGCTGATAGTTAATCAGCGGCATATTCTCCCTCAAGTTTGTTCCATTCCATATTCTTAACGCTGTCGAATAAATACCATGCGCCCGCAGCGGCTATTACAGCCAGTATATACAGCACAGGAGCAAAGTTATACAGCATAAAATGTGCTGCTACCGGCACCAGATAAATCAGTGATAACATAATAGATCTTATGCAGCCACCCGATTTTTGTTTTGCTGTTTGCAATTGCGAAAAAGGTAGCTGTTTAGCCCCGAAGTAAGCCATTAAGCCTACTACCAGCAGTTGATTAGCAATACCCAGTAACAGGTTGGGTATAACGCCATGCCCAACCAGCAATAGCATTGTTACAGCAGTAGCTGTTATCATAGGCAGACAAAACTTACATAATACTGCTTTAATACCACCACTTATTAACGAGCCGGGATTGTTAATAGGGCTTACATAGTAAATCCATGAAGCTTTGTATTTATCTGAATAAGCAATCTGAAAGGCGGCAGTAATCACCATTAAGCTGCACATATAAATAAGCCCCAGTATCATTATCCTGGCCTTCATATTACCCTGCTGCAGGTTTTCAAGCGTAAGCCCTTTGGAGTTTACAAACATTACTGCTACCAAAACCAGCAGATTACCCATACTGGGATATACTTTTAGTTTAAAATCCCGGCTGCGGGAAGTCATTTTCCAGGTTAATAAAAAGCTGGAGCGTTCAGCAGCGCTTCCGGTAAACAATTTAGCCAGCATGCGGCTGTAGCCATCTTTGGTAGAAGCTGCTTTTGACGGCTTACCTGTAGTGGTTATGGCAGGGGCGGAATCGGTAGAAGAGCCACTTATCATAGACAGCTTCTGGTTAAAGGAAGGTGCCAGATATTTTACTACTACATACATGCTGAAAAGCGGAAACGCGAAACAAAGAAACAAGCCTGCTATTTCCTGCAGGTTGCCTGAAAACGTGAATAATACCTTCCAGCCTGCTGCAAACCAGTAAGAGGGAATGAGTAGTGACAATGAGTAATCGGAAAAACTGATTAACATGCCCGACAGTCTATCTGATATTTTGGGAAATAACTGATAGCCGCCAAAGATAATTACCGAAAAAACAATTTGAAAGTTGGCGATGATACTCTGGAACTTCTGTGGCGTGGTTATTTTCAGTATCAGAATGTATACAGCATTAATGATGAATATAGCCAGTAACGTTGCCAGAAATGCCATTAGTATAAACAGCACTGCACCATACAGATTATACATAATGCCAACGGTAATAATACCAGGCAACGTCATAGGTAATACTAACTTACATACATGCACAAAAATGTGCGCAAGCCTTGCTACCACAATAGTTTTATCGTTTACCGGCTTAGGCATTATGATATAATTGTCACGCACGTCAATCAACACCGAGGTAAAATCTGATATCAGCGACGAAGCCAGCATAAACGTATACATCAGAAAGTATACAACCATTTGCGCAATGGTATCTGATACTGTAAAGGCAAACAAAAGAAATACGCCAAGCAGTGCACTGAAGAACATGGTTGCCAGGGTTGCCCATTTTACTGGTTTGTTATTCTGCTTTTTTTTCTGGCGTATGGCATTAGGTCTTCTATCGTCCATTACCAGCTTGGTGCTTACTATTACCTCCAGCAAAAACACATCCACCCCCATTTTCCGGTACAGGGGCGCAGCCAGCATTACCAGGCGAAGCAGTAATTTATTAATAATGTTCATAATTATTCTTAATCAAACGCACGCATAAGCTCGTCCGCAGTATTGGTAAAAGAGTTTTTAGCAGTAAGGTTGGCAAATATCTGCTCCAGGCTGGTATCGCCCTGTTGTTGCTGTAATGCTTCAAAAGAGCCGTCCGCTATTACAGTACCGTTATCAATTAAAATAATACGGTCGCTCACCTTTTCTACCACATCCATCATATGGCTGCAATAGAAAATGGTTTTACCATCTTTAGCCAGTTTGCTTATCAGCTCCTTTATTATGATAACACTGTTGGCATCCAGGCCGCTTAATGGCTCATCCAGTATAATAATATCGGGGTTGTGCAGTATGCCTGAAGCCAGTAATACTTTCTGGCGCATGCCTTTGCTAAAGCTATCCATGCGCTGGTGCATGTTGTTTTGTAAACCAAACGCGGCCAGCATTTTTTCAATGCGATCGTTACCGGTTTTTGCGCCCAGGCCGTAGAGGCTGCCGCAGAACTGCAAAAACTCCACAGGCGTAAGTACATCATACAGTTCAGCCAGTTCCGGTACATAACCAATCATGCTTTTAATTTGCAATGAATTGGTTTTCAGGTCCAGCCCCTTTACGGTTACTTCGCCCTCATAGTCGCTGATGAGGCCACATAAAATTTTAACGGTAGTACTTTTTCCGGCGCCATTGGGGCCAATATAGCCCAACACCTGGCCTGGATATACATCCAGCGAAATACCTTTCAGTACTTCTTTATCGCCATAGCTTTTTCGGAGATTTCGGATTGAGATAACGGGTTCCATTCCTGTAAGATAGAGAAAATTGGTAATGTATGAAAATGCGGGGAATGGTGTAGGTTTGCGCCATGAAGGCTGCATTGATTCGATTGCACCTGGCCATATTCTTATGGGGCTTTACAGGTGTGCTGGGCCGGCTTATTTCTTTAAACGAAGGGTGGCTGGTGTGGTGGAGGTTATTGATTACCGTGGTATCGCTATGGATATATTTCTGGTGGCGGGGCGAGATTAAGCGGGTAGATGTACGCGGCTTTTTAAAAATAGGTGCCATAGGTACCATACTGGCACTGCACTGGTTATGTTTTTACGGCAGCATTAAGTACTCCAATGTTTCTATTGCCTTAACCTGCCTTTCTACTTCGGGTTTGTTATCTGCTATTATAGAACCCCTGTTTTTCCGCAAACGTATTAATCCCGGAGAACTGGCGCTGGGCTTGTTTGCACTGGCGGGTATTGGTATTATCTATTTCAGTAACCTGCATTTTTCTGCGGGTATTTATATTGGCTTACTGGCCGCAGTGCTTACCGTAACGGTTTCGGTGCTGAATAAAAAAGTAGTAACAGGCTACGAACCAGCCGCTATTACCCTATACCAGCTAACAGGCGGCTTTATAGGCTTAAGCGTGTTAATGCCGGTATACCACCTGCTGTTTCCTACAGATGCTGTTGTGCCTGTAAAATGGGATTGGCTATGGCTGCTGGTGTTGAGTTGGGTTTGTACCATTTTTACCTTTTTCCTGTACATAGCCGCCCTTAAAAAAGTAAGCGCTTTTACCATGAACCTTACCCTTACGCTGGAGCCGGTGTATGGGGTGCTACTGGCGTTTATGTTGTTTCAGGAGAATAAAACGCTGAGCATGAACTTTTATATCGGGTTTTTACTGATACTGCTGGCGGTGATATTGCAAATGTTGCGGATTATACGCTTAGCGAAAAAGAACCGTGCAATGCAGGCGCAGGCATAAGTTACTGCTCCACACGAAAAGCCATCACCTTGTTTTTCCAGAAAGTAGGTACATATAGCATTCTGGTTTTAGGGTTATAACCAATATCGGCCGTGTTGGTTTTGGTGCTGCGGTAATCTTCCAGCTGTTTTACGGTACCGTCTTTTTTAACGCTGTATATAACGCCTGCCCAGCTGGTAATTATAAACTGGTTCTCTGAAATCTGTACAAGGCCATCAGTGCTTTTTTCCATACCGGTGGCTATAACGGTTATTTTTTTGTCTTCATTTACCTCAAGCAGGCGCCCGGCAGAAAGTACATATAAAACACCGTCTGCTGCCAGCAGGCCGTTGGCATTGTTCACATCATCCAGGTACAGGCTGGCCTGTTTTCTGCGGATAACGTGTACTTTGTTCCGGCGGGAATCTGATACGTACACATTTCCCTGTTTATCAATGGTAATATCATTCAGAAAAACAGCACTGTCAATGGGAATGCGGTAGGCTATCGCGGCTTTTTTCATATCAATAACGGCTACTTCGGTAGCGTCTGCCACGTATAACAGATTACCATAGCGGCCCATGCCTTTGGGAGCGTTGAGGCCGGTTACCCAGGCAGAATCCAGTATTTTGCCATCGGGCGATAGTTTGGCTATACTGCCTTTACCGTCTTTATTCGCGTTAGGGTTGTTACCTATCTGCGATACATACAATATGTTTTCACCATGGTGGTATAATACCGATTCCGGCACATGCAATACCGTATCAGTAACCCATTGCTGCGTAAGACGGGTTTGCGCATTGCTAACAAGAGAGAACACTAATAACGGTAGGGCAATCAGACACTTCATGCTTCTGTTTTTAATAACAATGGCTATAAACATACTAAATGTTTATTATGTAAGACCGTTCTGCCGCTTTTTGTGAACTGTTTGCAGGAATGAGCGCTTTTTATTTGCGGTAGCTGTTAATTTTAAGTCCAAATTCCGATATATACATGAAAATCTTCTTACGAGTAGCGGGTGTGTTGCTTTGCGCCTGTCTGGTACAGGGGGCTTTAGCGCAGAAAAAGCCGCTTGACCACACTGTTTATGATGGCTGGCAAAGCATTGCCGAAAAGCAAATCAGCAATAATGGTAAATACGTGGTATACACGGTAGTGCCGCAGGAAGGCGATGGCAACCTGGTGGTACAGCTGGCCGATGGCGGGAAACTGCTGGAACTGCCGCGTGGCTACGCTGCAAAGTTTACAGATGACAACAGCTTTCTGATCTGTAAAATAAAGCCGTTGTTTAAAGACACCCGCGATGCACGTATTAAAAAGAAGAAGCCGGAAGAAATGCCCAAAGACAGCCTGGCTGTGTATAACCTGGAAAACAAAGCCCTGGTTAAAATAGCTGCTGTAAAATCGTTTAAAATACCCGAAGAGGGAAATGGCTGGGTGGCATACCTGCTGGAAAAAGCACCTGCCGCACCTAAGGATAAACCTGTTGCAGATTCCGCCACACGCATTGCGCAACTGGTAAGGGCCGCCGACAGTCTGGCGCGTGTTGCAGATAGCTTACGCAATAAGCTTACTGAAATTAAAACACTGGGCTTTGCGGCCATACAACCCAAAGCGCCTGCTGGTAAACCAGAAGCCAAAAAAGATGATGGCCCGGTAGAAGAGGGTACGGTACTGGTACTACGTAACCTGCTGAGTGGTGACGAAAGGAAATATGAACTGGTAAACGATTACCTGTTTAGTAAAAAAGGAGAAGCGCTGGTAATACGCACCACCCGTAAAAACGGTGATAGCAACAGCAAAGCGTTGGTGTTATGGCATCAGTTGCTGAATAACACTACGGATACGGTAATGAAGGGCCTGAACGATGCGCGGGCTTTTGTACTGGATGATAACGGTACACGCCTGGCTTTTGTGGCAGAGCGCGATAGCAGCACCAAAGCCGTACAGAAGTACTACCGTTTGTGGTATTATATGCCGGGATATGACAGTGCAAAACTGCTGGCAGACCGCACTACCAAAGGCATATTGCCCAACTGGAGCATCAGTGAAAATGCAGACCTCAGCTTCAGCAAATCCGGCAACAGATTGTTCCTGGGTACTGCACCCGTATTGCCACCTAAAGACACTACACTGCCCGAGTTTGAGCGTGCAGCAGTAGATGTATGGAATTATAAAGATGACGCCCTGCAAACGGTACAGCTGTATAACCTGAATAAAGATTTGAAAAGAAGCTATCTGGCCATGTGGGATGATGCCGGTAAGCAGGTGATTCAGCTGGCGGATACCGCTTACAGAATGGTGCAACTGACAGGTGAAGGAGATGGTGTGGCGTTTTATGCGGTAAACGATTTTGGCAAGCGTGTAGCTGCCCAGTGGCAGGGATATACCTTTAATGATATTTATGCTATTGATGCGGTAACCGGTGCTAAAAAGCTGGTGGTTAAAGATTTTAAAGGCAATGTATATGCTTCGTATACCGGTAAGTATCTGTTACTGTACAATGAAATAAAACGTACGTACAGTATTTACAATAAGGAGAAAGGGACCGTAATACCGGTAGCGGCTGATATTAAAATGCCTTTGTACGATGAGGACAATGACGTGCCGGATGACCCCAACAACTACGGTATTGTACGCTGGACAGAACATGATAAATATGTATTGATCTACGACCGTTATGATGTATGGAAAGTAGACCCTGAAGCAAAAGAAAAGTCGGTGGCTATTACCAACGGCCGCAAAAACAAATTGCAGTACCGTTATGTAAATACCAATGAGGATGAAAAATTTCTGAAACCTGGTCAGCAGATGTTATTCCGTTTGTTTGATGAGAATACCAAGTATAGCGGCCTGGCGGCTTTCTCTTTACAGGATACGGTAGCACCTGCTACATTGTGGCTGCAGCCCGTTTCGTTTGGTGCAGGCTTTTTTGCTAACATACAGAAAGCGAAAAATGCAGATGTGCTGTTGTATACCAAAGAAACCTTTAATAACTCACCTAACCTGTATACCCGCAGCGTGTACTTTGATAATGAAAAACAATTATCTAATACCAACCTGCAACAGGCTGACTACCTGTGGGGCAGCGCTTCGTTATACAAGTGGAAAGCTTATACAGGTAAGTTAACAGAGGGCGTATTGTATAAGCCGGAAAACTTTGATGCTAAAAAGAAATACCCGATGATTGTGTATTTCTACGAGCGCAACAACAACACGCTGTATAACTATGCGGCTCCGGCTCCTACACCTTCCCGTTTAAATATATCCTTTTTTGTCAGCCGCGGTTACGTGGTATTTGTACCCGATATCTGGTATACCAACGGCCATCCGGGCAAAGGTGCTTTCGACTATATTGTAAGCGGCACCCGGGCACTGATAAAAGAAGGCTTTATTGACAGTACCAAAATTGGTTTACAGGGACAAAGCTGGGGTGGATATCAAACCGTACACCTGATTGCGCAAACCAACCTGTATGCTGCTGCATGGGCGGGTGCGCCGGTGGTAAACATGTTTAGTGCTTATGGCGGTATCCGCTGGGAAAGTGGTTTAAACCGCCAGTTTCAGTACGAGCATACGCAAAGCCGTATTGGTGCTACCATTTGGGAAAAGCCCAACCTGTATACCGAGAACTCTCCGTTATTCCATTTTCCTAAAGTGAAAACGCCACTGGTGGTAATGGCTAACGATGCAGATGGCGCGGTGCCCTGGTACCAGGGCATTGAATGTTTTACGGCTTTACGCAGGCTGAACAAACCCGTTTGGATGCTCAACTACAATGGTGAAGCACACAACCTGGTAGAAAGAAGAAACCGTAAGGATATTCAGATAAGAGAGCAACAGTTTTTTGACTGGTTGCTGAAAGGGGAGAAGCCCGCACCGTGGATTACAGATGGCGTGCCAGCTATAATGAAAGGCCGCACCTGGGGCTTGTAAACACATAAGCTGTTATATATAGCAAAGCGCCTGTTACGCAACGTAGCAGGCGCTTTGTTGTTGTATGTGTATGGGCCTGTTAAGCTGAAATATAACGTACCAGGCTGCGTTTGGCTATGGGAAGCAGCGTTTCTTCCAAAGGGTATTCCAACGGTACATCTATAGCATATACAGCGGGGTTGGGCAGGGCTGTTCTGTTACGTATCAGCTCTGTTTTAATACTCTCGTACGTATTGGCCATATTACGCCGCCAGGTGGCTATAAATTCTGTTTTAATACTGCGGTACTTTTCATCGTGCCGCTCAAAAATGCTCAGCCGGTATTGGTATACCAGTGTTTCTTTCGTAGTGTTTTTAGAAAGAAACATATAGCCCTCATTTAAATCCAGTGGTATTAAACCTATGGGGGTAATGGTCATTTTGTCTTCTACAAACTCATATATCTCCGTACCGCTGCTGATGGTGTTTTGCAGCTTGCCTGCAGCATACTGAATAATCTCATCCAACTCCTGCATCAGTTCGTCATCTTCAATCATTTGCTCGTACAGCAACTGCAGCTGTTCTATCTGAATGCCGGTTAACCGTTTGGGAAACTGCTCCTGTAAAAAGCGTTTGTTTTTGCGGAAGGCGAGCAGGTTATTATGATGAAAAATAATGTCTGCAAGCTGCGGGTACAGCATATTCTGGTTAAAGTACTTGTTAATTTCCTGTAAATAGGCCAGTAGCGTGTACTTTTTCAACTCAAAATCAATGTACCCGTCAGCAAACCATGTATCAGATAAGTATTGCATGCTGGTTCAGTTTTACTTATCTGAATTTACGAAAAAAAGCCCGTAACAATCAATCCATTGTATTGGGGAAGTGCTCTTTTTCCAGCAGCTTTTTATCCAGTGTAAACAGCAGAGAGGTTTGAATAAAGTTTTTGCCGCTGCCGTCATCTGCCTTGCGGTAATCGAATTGCCTTATCCAGCCAGCCTGTGCTGTTACTACCTTAGAAAACTGATAGCCTGCACCCAGAAAAAGGCGGTTGCGCATAAAGTACGGGGCCAGGTTGGTAAAGAACAATTCATCAAAAGCGGTAAGGTATACCGTCTTAGGCTTTATTGAGGAATGATTCAGCGGCAGAATGGGGTTAAGGCGGTACCGGAAACGGTTGGCAAACTCGCCATTAAGCCAGCGCTGCTCAATACGGTAACGGTGCTCCAGCTTTACACGGCTGATGTTGTTGCTTATTACCAGCTGTTGCCACACACGCCACTCTTTAACAGCCATAGGTGTTTTAAAGTTGCCGGGAAAGCTATAGGTTTTATAATCGCCGGTGCCCAGCATTACCGTAGCCTTATCGCCCAGTTTATATTGAATGCCGCCTTTAAACTCGTGATAAAAAAAGTCGGTAGTTAGTTTTTGAGAACGCGTTTGTGCCTCCAGCCAGAGGGTAAACTTCTTGCTGAGGGTAAGAGACAGGTTGGCGATATCCCAGGAGCCCAGTTCGTTGTTCTGAGCCTGTACAGAAACAGATAATAAAGGGAAAGCCATCATAAATATGATGGCTTTAATGCAGTTTGGTTTCAATGTAATGTCATTTTATAGTAAGGGCCTGTTAGGGTCCCAGTTTTCAAATTCTTTAGCCACCTCCGTAAGGAAGGATGCGCCAATGCTACCATCAATAATACGGTGGTCGTAACTCATGCTCAGGTACATCATGTGGCGTATGCCAATGGTATCACCTTCTTTGGTTTCAATAACCACCGGACGTTTTTTAATAGCGCCCACTGCCAATATAGCTACCTGTGGCTGGTTGATGATAGGGGTACCCATCAGGCTGCCAAAAGTGCCAACGTTGGTAAGGGTAAAAGTGCCACCCTGGGTATCATCAGGTTTCAGGCGGTTGTTACGGGCATTATCGGCCATGGTATTTACTGCTTTACTCAAGCCTACCAGGTTCAGATAATCGGCATTTTTAATTACCGGAACAATCAGGTTGCCCGATGGCAGGGCAGTAGCCATACCTATATTGATGTCTTTTTTCAGAATAATTCTATCACCATCCAGCGAGCTGTTGATGATAGGGAAGCGTTTAATAACACGCACCAGACAATCTACAAACAGCGGAGTAAAGGTGATTTTTGTGTTCTCCCGCTTTTCAAAATCCTTTTTTACCCTGTCGCGCCACAGTACCATATTGGTAACATCGGCCTCAGCAAAGCTGGTTACGTGCGGGCTGGTGTGCTTGCTGTCTACCATGTGTTTGGCAATCAGCTTGCGCATGCGGTCCATTTCAATAATTTCTACGTTGCCACCTGGGTTGGTAACCGCCGCGGGCGCTGGTTCTGCTTTTACCGCAGGGGCGCTGGTGGCTTGCACAGGTTGTGCCTGTGGTTGGGCAGCAGGTTGCGCTTGTTGCGGTACAGCAGGCTGATTTTCAGTTGTTACTGGCGCTTCCGGCGCTTTTTCCTCAACGGCAGGAGCAGTTGGTGGTGCGTAAGCTTCCGCAGCAGGTTGTGCAGTTACTTCCGCAGCTTCTTCTTCAGCAGCCGGGGTAGCTGCCACAGGTGCTTCTGTTGCTTCCGCAGCAGGTGCGCCGCCTGCCTTACGCTGAGCTACGTATTGTAAAATATCTTTTTTGGTTACGCGGCCATCATTGCCGGTACCGGGTATTTTTTCCAGTTCAGCCAGGCTAACTCCTTCACTGTTAACAATATTTAATACAAGGGGCGAGTAAAAGCGGGCGCCTCCGGCAGCAGGTGCTTCAGCAGCAGGTTCTTTTACCGGTGATGGTACAAAAGGAACTTCCTCTTCCGCTACTGCTTCTGGTTCGGCAGGTGCGGTAACTGCTGCTGCAACAGGCTGTTGTGCAGGCGCGGCAGGCGCTTCTGCAGCAGAGGCAGCTGTTTCAATACGGGCTATTACGGTACCAATAGGTACAACGTCGTTTTCGTTATACAGTAATTCTGTAATAACGCCTGCAGCAGTAGAAGGCACCTCACTGTCAACCTTATCGGTAGCAATTTCCAGTACGGTTTCTTCCAGCTGAACAGTGTCGCCGGCTTTTTTATGCCACCTTAAAACAGTAGCTTCCATTATACTTTCACCCAATTTGGGCATCACCAGGTCTACTAACGCCATGCAATTATTTTTTATGATTTTCAGTAAGGGGCAATCGTTTCCGGCGTCAAATGTATAATATATGTTTCAAAAAGCCTGTAAGCATAAAAACTCAACTTCCGGTAGCCGTATTTACAGCAAATGATAAGCCTTAACATAAGGTTGGCGGTAATTTTTACCTGGCAGGCGGCAAAAAAGATATATTTGTCTGCAACCTTTCAACTTAACTCTTAACCTTAGTACGCTGTTTATGAAAAAATCCCTTACCATTACCGCTGCAAAAGCTGTATTTGCTGCCTTATTATTGCTTGTATTCACTCATTCTCATGCACAGGATTATTCGCGTATACGACTGGCCCTGAATGGCGGCTGGGGGTATCGTTTGGGTAAAACCAATCCCAATGTAAGTGAGAGTTACAAAGATCTGCTCAACGGCATGCGTTCCGGCGCCCAGTTTGGAGGCGATTTTCTGTTCTATTTATCAGAAAATCTGGGCATAGGCTTCAAATACAATCGTTTTACCACTTCTTCCCAAAAGCAGATGGATACCCTGCTTACGGCAAAAATTAATACGGGTACCGACTTTTACGGCGCTATGTTTGGCGGGCGTATTTATAATAAAAAATACACGGGGGCATTGATTATTAACCTGGCGCTGGGTTACCTGCGTTATACTGAAAATGGTGTAATACCGGAAGGGCCTTACAGAGCTACCGGAGGTACTTTGGGGGCCGCGTGGGATTTTGGATACGATTTTCAGATTACACCTATACTTGCTATAGGCGCGCAGCTTACCGGTTTTTCCGGCGCTTTGCGTAGTATGAAGGTAGAAACCAATTATGGCACAGAAACCCGCACATTACCTGATGGACAGTCGGAAAGTATGGTACGGGTGGGCGCTACCGCCGGAATAAGACTTACTTTGTAGTATGAGCCACCGAAACCACACCTATCAGCTTACCACTACCTGGACGGGAAACAAAGGACAGGGCACCAGTAATTATAAAGCTTACGACCGCAGCCATACCATACAGGCAGCAGGAAAAGTAGCCATACCCGGCTCTTCCGATCCTGCTTTTATGGGCGATGTTACGCGGTACAACCCGGAAGAAATGCTGGTGGCCTCGCTTTCGGCCTGCCATATGTTATGGTACCTGCATTTGTGTGCAGAAGCAGGCGTGGTGGTTACGGCTTACAGCGATGCCGCTACCGGCAATATGGAGGAAACAACTAATGGCGGCGGGCGCTTTACCCAGGTAACGCTGCACCCGGTGGTTACCGTGGCAGAAGAGGCAATGGTTAACAAAGCCAATGCCCTGCATACAAGGGCTAACGAATTATGTTTTATAGCCAATTCCTGCAATTTTCCGGTGCATCATGCACCGGAGTGTAAGGTGGCAGATAACTAAGATAAACTTGTAACAATATGAAAAAGACAATGGTGGGGATGGTTGCAATGGTGATTGCTTTCACCTCCTGTCAGAAAGACAAAGACGTTCAGGGAATAAGTAATTCCTATACCTCCTCTTCTACAGCTGTCTACAGCGCACCGGTAATGTATACCTCTGCCGGTACCGTTACACAAACCGATTCTATTGCAGCTGTAGTAAAGGCGTACGATCCTGATTTGTTTGTGTATAAAGCCTCGGGCGGGGCAGTAGACCCGGCTGTGCAGATAAGTTTTGAAACGGATAACAGAGGTGCTATTACATTATTTAATAAACCGCATAGTGCTGTTATTACCCGTACTGCTCATGGCCGGGTTACGTTTACTTATATGGATACTATTAAAATTCCCGTATCATCCGGAACAACGCCGCAGCCGCTGGTATTTATTTCGGCCGAAAGCTTTTTTGATAGCCTGTGGATGAATTACACTTCTATGCCCGGAACCATAGGGTTAAAAGACACGGCCTGTGCTTTTGATGTTCATTTTAAAGAAGAAGGAGGGAAGTTATATCTGCCCTTTGTAAACGCTTTTAACCTTGCCGTTAAAAAAGATGCAACGGGTACTGTAATAAGTTCTGATGCAGCATTTTTAAAAAGATATATCGCTACTTTTGACAATACAGCTATTAAACCCTTGCAACCTGGCCATACGGTAATTATTCAAACCGGTACGGTGCAGATGATGCCGCGGTAGTAGCAACTGTTTAACCCATAAACTCTTTAAAAACAAATAATGAAACAAGGTTTGATTGCGATGGCGGTATTTGCCATGTTTACAGCTTGCAGAAAGGAAGACAATAACCCGCCGGTAAAGGGAGCAGACGTATATGTGCTGGACTCAAAAGTAATGTTACAGACTGTTTATATGTATGAGGGCAGCCGTTTTATAACCAATCAGGATTCTATTAAAACTGCCGCGGTGATTAAAAGCAGTACTTTTCCTGATCCTTTTGTATATGGTTCAAATCCTGTAGATTCAGTTGCCAACTATACGGCAATCGGCATAAGCGGTGATACTGCGTATGTATACTTTAAAAATACGGTAACACGGGCAGAGTTAAGAAACGCTGCGAAAGTTGAACAAAGAGCTAATGGAGATCTTTTACTTACCTATGTTGACAGTAGCTATGTAGGTTATACCTCACCGGAAGATTTTAAACGTTCCGACTCTATCAATAAACAATGGTATAGTGTACAATTTGATTATGCACCTACCAATGTAAAAACAGCTTCTTTTTATGTTTATAATGTAGCTTATCTGAATAAGATACTTATACTAAAGGAGAATGGTGAGTTATATCTGCCATACACGACCATTATGTACAGGGTTCGTCCGGAAGGCTCTACAGAGTATCGGTCGTCGTATACTACCAAAGGAGCGCGACTTCCTTTCAATGATGCTGCGGCCAAAAAGCTTCCGGAAAACCATATGATGATAGTTCAAACGGGTAAAATAAAACTGATTAAGCAATAGATTTTTGGTGATTTAACAAAGTGAAACGCCTGCCTGTATTGAAGCAGGCGCTTGCTTTTTATAGATATAGCCTATACTGTGTAAACTGCTTTTTCAGGTGCAGTCCCGGCCAGCGTGGTATGAAAATTGCCCGCTACATGCAAATGCTATATCTATGAAAGTAAAAAGCTTTATGTTATTGCTTTTGGTTGCTGCCACTGTGCTAACCAGCTGTTCTAAAGAAGGCAATGAAGCACCTGGAGGTACTTATACTTACAAGCTAACGGGGCCGGCCGCGCCTGTTGTTGAGGTGCAGTACACGCCTACGCTAACTGACCCCAATATGACTGAAGTGCCCGATGATATTGAGTATGAAGAAGTGGTAACACCACCATGGGAAAAAACGGTAACTGTTCATCAAAACGTTTCGGGTGTGGGTTTTTCCGCCAGCGTTAGAGAAGGGGTGCCAGGCGCAAAGTATAAAATGTCAATCAACGATAAGGACGGTAACATTCTGGAAGCAGGTGATATTACGCTTGATGCTTATGGAGATGGTACGCTGCTATTGAATTATTACCGGTAACGTTTCGCAATGGGTTAACATTCCACCTTAAGGGGAATTTAAATATTAAAAAAGAGGTTCGCAATCGCGAACCTCTTTTTTAATAACCTGACCCTTTTAGGGCTACCTCCGGAAATTTATAAGGGATGCGTTTCTTCAATTACCTTCCGCAGCATATTCAAAGCATTTACCGCAGTCATTTCAATATTTCTGGCGCGGTCGTAACGGAACTGGAATTTTTTTGTTTCCAGGCGTTTTCTGCTTCCTACGGCAACCCATACTGTGCCAACAGGCTTTTCAGGTGTGCCGCCGTCGGGGCCCATAATTCCGGATACCGCTATACCATAGTCGGTTTCCATTTCACCTAAAATGCCGGCCAGCATCTGAATTACCGTTTCTTCACTCACAGCGCCGGCAGTGGTAAAGGTATCGGACAGTACATGTAATACAGTTTCCTTTATTTTATTGGAATAGCTTACCACACTGCCGGTAAACCACGAGGAGGCGCCGGGCATAGCGGTGATGAGGTGTGAGATATACCCCCCTGTACAGCTTTCTGCGGTGGCCAGGGTTTGTTTGCGTGCTTTCAGCAGTTTACCTACCAGGGCCTGCATGGTAATATCTTCATTAACCACCATTACATCTGTTACATAGGTTTGCAGCAAGGCAAACTGTTCGTTTAAGGTGGTAATAACAGAGGTGTCGTTCTGTACACCGCGGGCGGTAAGGCGCAGGCGCACCATACCATAGTGTGGCAGGTAGGCCAGTTTTATAAAGGCAGGCAAGGCGGTTTCAAAGGCTTCTATGCGATCTGCCAGGTCAGACTCTCCAATGCCCGCTGTAAGCAGATAACGGTGTTCTACAATACCGGGGTTAAAGCGTTGTTGTAATAAAGGCAGTACGTGCTTTTGCATCAGCCCCTGCATTTCGTGCGGGACACCGGGCATGGAAAAAAACAGGCGATTGTTTTTTTCAAATAACATACCCGGAGCAGTACCCCGCTCGTTCAGTAATACAGTACATACATCGGGTACTTCTGCCTGTTTGCGGTTACGGTCTGTTAATGGTCTTTTCAGTACCTGTGAGAAAAGTTGTTCCAGATGTGCCAGTGTAGGGGCATGCTGTACCAGTTTGCCGCCAAAGTATTCACACAATAAAGGCTTGGTTATATCATCGGCTGTGGGGCCCAGGCCACCGGTAATAAGTACTATATTGGCGCGTTCACTTTCCTGGTTCAGGGCCTCCCATATATCTTCCCAGGTATCGCCTACAGCTACGCGGTGGTGTACGTTAAAACCTGCCAGGTTTAGCTGTTGCGCCATCCAGGCGCTGTTGGTATCCACTACCTGCCCAATCAGTAACTCATCTCCAATAGTTATAATAGATACTTTTGCCTGTGTGGCTGCGGTATTATTTTCCATGCGAATGGCTAATTTTAATGCAAGGTAAGAAGTAGCGGGGCAGTGTAAAACCGGAAACAGAAAAACTGATGAAGAAGCTGATTATTTTAATAGGGGTGTTGCTGCCGTTTTTGCGGTATGCGGCAGCGCAGGACGTGGCGGCAAAATTACAGAAAGCGGTGCAACAGCTACAGGGCGATACGCAGATGCAGCATGCCCTGCTGGGTTTTTATGTAGTAAATACCAAAACCGGAGAGGTGGTTTGTAATTACAACGGTGGTATAGGCATGGCACCAGCCAGCTCGCAAAAAGTGGTTACGGCAGCAGCTGCTTTTGATTTGCTGGGTACGGGCTTCCGGTACGCTACTTTGCTGGCAGGTACCGGTGCTGTGCAGGAAGGGGTGTACAATGGCGATATATACCTGGTGGGCCAGGGCGACCCTACTTTTGGCAGCAGCCGTTTTGCCATTACCGGCCGTAAAGAGGTATTACAGAAAATTACCAGCGCCTTACAACGCATGGGCATTACTGCTGTAAACGGAAATATATACCTGGATAATACCGGGTTTAGTTACCAGCCCCTGCCGGGCGGCTGGATATGGGATGATATAGGCAACTACTACGGTGCAGGCAGCTGGGCGTTGAACTGGAATGAGAATGTATACAACCTGCACCTGAAACCCGGTAAAAAAGAAGGCGATAAGGTTACCATCAGCGGCACTACACCTGAGCTGGAAATAGCTGTGGTAAACAGTTTGGTTAAAACCGGCAGACCTGGCAGTGGAGATAACGGATATATATACCTGCCCCCTTATTCTGTAATGGGCTTTGCCGAAGGCACGGTGCCGCCCGGGGGAAATTTTACTATTTCCGGTGCTTTACCTAACCCGGCTTACCAACTGGGGGGCGAGCTGCAGAAGGCGCTGGAGCAGGAGAATATAACCGTAAGCGGAAGCGTGCAAACGTTAAGCGAGCTGGATAAGGATAAAAGGAAAGGCGCATTTACAACCGTATTCGACACCCTGTATTCCCCCACACTGGATAGCATGGTGTACTGGTTTTTACAAAAGAGTATTAACCTGTACGGAGAAGCTTTGCTGAAAACCTTGCCTTTTCAACAGGGGCAAACAGGCTCTACAGATAACGGCGTAAAGCTGGTAAAGGCTTTCTGGAAAGAGCGGGGTATAGATGCCGCTGCTTTAAAAATTACGGATGGCAGCGGGCTTTCGCCACAAAACCGGGTTGCCCCGCAGGCATTGGTGAGTGTATTACAATATGCCGCACAAAAGCCGTGGTTTAACAGCTTTTATGCGGCATTGCCATTGTATAATAATATGAAGATGAAAAGTGGAACCATTGGAGGCTGCAAAGCGTTTGCCGGGTACCACACCGCTAAAAACGGCACGCCCTATACATTTTCTATTATCATTAATAATTATGATGGCAGTACCAGTGCGGTAGTGCAGAAAATGTATCGCCTGCTGGATGAGCTGAAATAGTCATCAGGCTTTCTCCTCAAAATAAGGGGCCAGCCTTTGATACATCTCTTCCGGCATCTTTGTTTTTTTCCAGGTTTTCATTTCCAGAAAGTACAGGTGTACTTTACCGGCGGTAAGCATTTTACCCTGTTCGTTATATACCTCCTGGTAAAAATCAATCTTATGATCTTTTGGTAATTCCCGTATCTGGGTTTTAATGGTAATAAGATCGTCGTAAGTAGCCGGGCGCAGGTATTTAATGTTCAGTTCAATTACCGGCATCATTACGCCCGATGCCTCCATATCTTTATAAGTATACCCCAGCTGCCGTATACATTCCACGCGGCCCACCTCAAAATATTGCGCATAGTTTCCGTAATACACCACATTCATCTGGTCGGTTTCTGCATACCGTACACGCACCTGCGTAGTTGATTCGTACATATCTGAAAGTTGAAATCGAAATTACCTAGCCTCTCATCATTCCATCTACACTTACTTTACCAGGGCCGCAAAACAGCAGTACAAAAAAGGCTGAGCAATATAAAACTGCCATTTCTGCTTTGGCAAACTGGCCTGCATGGGCAACAAAAATGGCAATAAGCATAGTAATAAGTAAGGGAATAGCAGCAAAACGGGTAAAAAGGCCCAGTACAATAAACAAGCTACAGAATACCTCTGCAAAAATGGCCAGCACTAAAGAAGCGCGGCTACCCATGCCCATAAAATTGTAAAACTTGCTTTCATAAGCCGAAAAATGCATCAGTTTATCCATGCCGTGGTTCAGCAGCATCAGGCCGCCAAAAGCCAAACGAAGTAATAACATGGAAAAATTGAACATTCCGTCGCTGTACTGGATTGATAATAGTCGCTTCATCAGATTGGTTTGTCAAAAGTGTTTAAATGGTTTTTCACATTCGGGATACAAAAATAAGAGGTCTGGGTTGTTTATCCACAATCCCGGCCCCTGGCAATGTTCCTTGCTATCTTTAAACGGTTTTTGCGTTAAATTATGACGCGTTGTAAAATATTTGCTAAAAATACCCGTTCCACCAAAGTATGAATAAAAAGCTTACGACATATTTCCTTGCCTCTGTTTTTTTATCATGCATGGGGCAAGTGAAAGCGCAGGCTACCAAAGCCAACAATGATCCTGATGCCGATTTTAAACTGGCAAAGGAACTATATCAGAAAGAGCAGTTCAGTCTTGCCTTTCCGTTGTTTAAAAACCTGGGCAATGGCCGCAACGCCACTTACAGCGCTATTCCTGTAAGCATGCAGTCAGAAGCAAAGTATTATACAACGGTGTGCGGATTGCGTATGAACGATGCTTCGGCCGAGAAAGAAGCCATTGATTTTATTGCGTTGGAACATCATAAGCCGCGCATTGAAATGATGTGTTATCACCTGGGCGAGTTCTACTTCAGAAAGCAGGATTATACCAATGCCATTGCTTATTATGAAAAGGCAGGTGTAGCCAACTTAAGCAACCGCGAAATAGCGGATGTAAAGTTTCACCAGGCGTACGCTTACTTTACCATGAAGCGCTTTTCTGATGCCAAACCACTGTTTAACGCCATACGCCAGATACCTTCCGACCCTAATTATATTGATGCTACTTATTACTATGGTTTTATTGCGTTTTACGAAAAGGATTATAAAGAGGCCCTTGCTTCTTTTAAAATAGTAGAGAACAAACCGGCTTACCAGAAAATAGTGCCTTATTATGTTACCGAAATTTATTACTTCAGTGGTAATAAAGATGAGGCGGTAGCCTACGGCGAAGCAGCACTGGAGCGCGGCGGGCAGTATTACGATATGCAGTTGCGCAAGCTGGTAGGGCATGGGCTGTTTGAAAAAAGAGAATATGCCAAAGCATTGCCATATCTGGAAACCTATGTAACCAATACAGAAAAGGTACGCCGCGAAGATTTGTACGAGCTTTCTTACTGCTATTACGAAGCACAACAGTGGAACAAAGCCATCAATGGTTTTAAAGAGCTGGGTGGTAAAGGCGATTCGCTGGCGCAGAACAGTATGTACCTGCTGGCAGATGCTTACCTGAAAACCAACCAGAAAGCAGGCGCCAGAAGTGCGTTTTTGTTTTGCGCGCTCAACAGCAGCAATGCCACGCAAAAGGAAATATCTAAATTCCATTACGGAAAACTCTCTTACGAACTGGGTTATACCGATGTAGCGCTGAACGAACTGCGCGATTTTATTGTAACCTATCCCAAATCATCTTACAGCAACGAGGCTAAAGAATTACTGATAAGTGTACTGGCCAATACCAATAACTATAAAGAGGCATTGGCTTTAACAGAAAGTGTAGGCACGGGCAGTGCAACGGTGCAGAAAGTGTATCCACGCATATTATACGGCCGCGCAGTAGAGCTGGTGAACGATCAGCAACTGGTACAGGCAGATGCACTGCTGAACAAATTGATGGTGGCACCAGGTAACAGTGCGCAATTGCCTTTTGCTTATTTCTGGAAAGGAGAGATTGCTTACCGTACCAATAAAATTGATTCTGCAGTTACGTATCTGCAAAATTACCTGAGCCGCTCGCAGACCTATGGTGAGGTAACAGCTACCAACGCACATTATACACTGGGTTACGCTTACCTGCGGCAGGATAGGTACGACCAGGCACTGCAAAGCTTTGAGCAGGTGGCAACTACCGTATCGCCGGCTTCTTCTGCCATACAGCAGGATGCGTATGTAAGAGGGGCTGACTGCTACTTTATGACGAAGCGTTATGCAAAGGCACAGCAGATGTACGAGAATGTATTAAACTACAACCTGCCGGCGGCAGATTATGCGTTATATCAGAAAGGTATTATTGCAGGCGCCAACAACAAAACTTCAGAAAAAGTAAGCCTGCTGCAATCGCTGGAAAAACGCTATCCGGCTTCTTCACTTATTCCGGATGCGAATATGGAAATAGCCAATACCTATATGTCGGGCGAAGACTTCCGCAGTGCAGTAGCGCCGCTGAACAAGGTATTGAACGATAAAAAAGCAGCATCTTTAAAACCACAGGCGTATCTGAAACTGGGCGTATCGTACTTTAACCTGGATAATGATACAGAAGCACTGGGCTATTTTAAAAAGCTGGTATCAGAATATCCCAATGCAGCAGAAAGCGATGCAGCGGTGGAGTATGTACGTAACATCTTTATCAGCCAGCAAAAGGCGGGCGACTTTGTAGCATTCATGCGCCAGAACGGCAAAAACGTAAGCTATACAGAGGAAGATTCTTTAACCTACGCCGCAGCTATTATTCCCTATAATAATAACCAGCGCGATCAGGCATTGCCTGCGCTGGAATCGTACATCAGCCATTTTGCGGATGGGCGCAATGTGCTGGATGCGCATTATCTGGTAGCGCTGATTTATAACGACCGTAAAGATTATAATAAGGCATTACCACACTACGAGGCCGTAGCGGCTAAAGCGCCTAACAAATACGCAGAACTGAGCGTGTTACAGGTGGCCCGCATTTACTACTTTGAGCTGAAGGAGTACCAGAAAGCTACCCAATACTTTACCCAACTGCGTTCTATAGCTGTACAGAGTGAAAACAAACTGGAAGCTATGCGCGGATTGCTGCGTTGCCAGTTTAAACTGCAACAGTGGACAGAAGCAGTGCCGAATGCGCAGGAACTGTTACAGCAGAAGGGACTGGCTACGGATGACAAAATGATGGCGAATATGATTGTAGCTAAAAGCTACCAGTTTAACAACCAGCAGGACGAAGCGCTGGCTGCTTACAAAGCCGTGATTGCACTGGGCAAATCGGAATACGCCGCAGAAGCCCGCTACCATGTAGCGGAAATAACCCTGGCAAAGGGTAGCCTGAAAGATGCGGAAAAACTGGCTTTTGAGGTAATTAATAAAGCAGGTTCTTACGATTACTGGATTACTAAATCATACATTCTGCTGGGTGAAATTTACTTCCGGCAAAAAGACTACTTCAATGCCGAAGCTACGCTGAAGAGTGTAGTGGAAAATGCTTCTGCAGATGATCTGAAAAAAGAAGCACAGCAAAAGCTGGATGTAGTAGTGGAAGAAAAGAACAGAAACAGCAAAGTGGAACCTCAACAGTAAACTGAACAACAATGAAACGTACTATTTTATTTATAATACTGGCGTGTAGCATAGCGGGCGTGCAGGCGCAGCGAAATAAGCGCAGCACCAAAAGCAAAACCACCCAAAAGCAGGCTGCCAGAAAGCAGACAGCTAAACCTTCTACCCAATCTGCCGCAGCTGCCAAAAAAGAAGCAGCGGCTAAGCGGGAGGAGGGGGATACGCTTTCTACCAAAACGGTAGTAATTACCTCTTCTTTTAAACCGGCTTTGCGCAATGCGGCCAAAGTTAATTTCAGCGCCGCCTCTCCGCTGCCCGATTCTGTGTTGCCAAGGCTGCAATACAAAGTGCCTTCGCAAAACCTGTTTTTCAGTTATGAACCGGCTGCTTTAAAGCCTATGGCTTTATCTATTGATTCTACCATGCCATGGGAGAACAACCATTATATTAAAGCGGGGTTTGGTAATTATACCACGCCTTACCTGCAGGCGGGCTTTGCGTTTGGCGATGGTAAAAAGTCGGTGGTAAATGCGCATCTGCGCCATACCTCTTCTAAAGGCAGTTTGCCTTTTCAGCAGTTTTCTAAAACAGGGGCAGATGTAATTGGTATTTTCAGCCCTAACGACAATATTGAGTGGGATGGCAAGGTGTATTTTGACAATAATGTACAGTACCAATATGGCTTTCCGGAGGCAGATGAAACCAAATTCAGTAAAGACAGCCTGCGCCAACGCTTTACTACCATTGGCCTGAAAGCCGGTTTACGCAATAAGCGCGATAATGGTTTTGGCGTAAGCTATCACCCCACACTGGCCTTTAGCCAACTGACAGATAACAAAAAAGGCAGCGAAACCAACTTTATTGTAAACGCTCCTTTTTCTAAAACCCTGGTAGATAAATTCTGGTTTAATGTAGGTGTAACCGCAGACATTACCCGTTATAAGAGCGATAGCCTGGCCGATGGTGCTATTAATAATAACCTTTTTTATGTATCGCCTGCACTGCAATACAAAAACGAGCATTTTAAAATAAATGGCGGTTTTACCCCTTCATGGGATAACGGCCAGTTTTACATGCTGCCCGATATTACGGCTGAGCTGAAAGTAAAAGATGAGCGTTTTCTGCTGCAACTGGGCTGGACGGGTTCTTATAACAAAACCACCTACCAGTCTTTAAGCGCCTTTAACCCCTGGTTACAGCAACCCAAGTTTTTAACCAATGCCCGCATTTACGAGCAGTATGCCGGATTTAAAGGTTCTGCCGGCAGCCATTTTACGTACAATGCCCGTGCTTCTTTCATCAAATTTAAAAACCAGCCGCTGTTTGTTAACGATACGCTGAGCGGCCGTTCTTTTGAAATAGTGAATGAAAGTGATATGACCGGTATTCGCCTGCATGGCGAGCTGGGGTACACTGTGCAGGAGAAGTTTTCGCTGCTGGCTGGCGCAACCTTTACCAAATACAGCAACCTTACCGATAATGACCGGGCTTACGGACTGTTACCTTTTGAAATAAATGGAAGTTTGCGCTGGGAAATATTGAAAGATGTGATGTTAAAGAGTGATATTTACTTTTGGGATGGCGCACGCTACCGCAATAAGCAATTACAAAGCGGCAAGCTGGATGCAGCGGTGGATTTGAATACAGGAATTGAGTTTGGCGTAATGCCCCGCCTGAATGTTTGGGTACAGTTTAATAATTTATTGAATAACAAATACCGGCGTTGGAACCAGTACGAAGTATTGGGATTCAATGTTCTGGGAGGAGTTGTATATTCGTTCGGCAAAAGTTCCAGGTAAAGATGTATAATAGCTTATATAAGTATTTGATTTTCAATAAAAAAATGGTTATTCCGGGTATCGGCTCCTTTACTGTGGAGCATATTCCGGGGCGGCTGGATTTTTTAAATAAACAATTACACTCGCCCATGTCTGTAATCAGGTTCAGCATGGATAAAAATGCGATACCTGAAAAATCTGTTTACGAATTTCTGGCTGAAGACCTTGCGGTATCTGAAATTGATGCTATTAAGCAGTTTAACGACCTTAGTTTTTACCTGAAAGATGAACTGAGCAAGGGGCGTGACGGTGTTTTACCGGGTATTGGCAAGCTGAAAAAGGAGTTTGGCGAGTCTTATTCTTTTACCCCTGAACAGTCTGTAAAGCAATATTTTCCTGATACGGTTGCAGAAAGAGTGGTACGTAAAGACGCTACACATGATGTAAAAGTGGGCGAAAACGTACGTTCCAGCAGCGAAATGAAAAAACGCCTGCAGAAGGATGAAGAGCCGGCGAGGGAAGAAGTAGCTGCTGCCAGCGATAGTGCTGCCGAACCGCATCACGATAAATGGTGGTTATATGCCACTATACTGGCTATTGTGGCCTTAATAGCGCTGATATACTACTTTAAAGTACACTAGTACTTATAACTGATAATAAAAAAGCATGAGCTGGTAAACCCACTCATGCTTTTTTTATGCGCATACCCCTGCATTGGGCAAGCCGTGTTGTTCTTTTATATTTCCAGCGCGCCGCTTTTGCCAAACAGGCGCAATGCCAGCTCTTTGCCCGTATTTTCTGCTTTGGAAAAGATAAGCCGGTTATTACGTACCATGGGTTTGCCATTGCCACTGCGTACCTGTACAATAGCTTCGTAACGCGTGCCTTTTTTGGTAAACCTGATAACAGCAGTGGGAATACCCGATAAGGGCTCCTCTTCAAAGCGGATATTACAGCCTTTCAATTCTTTAATTACTGCTTTGGTAACGGCATCTTCATCGCCGCTAAAGCTTATAGACAGGGCAGGCGTAATACCACTAAAGGGTATCAGCTGCGGAAAGGTTTCGTACAGGGCGTTGCTGTACAATGCGGTATTGGCTTTGTCCTGCTTATTACCGGCTTTAATCAGCCCTTCGTATAACCGGCCCATAAACAGCTTTTCATTGGCTGTGTCCAGCATTATACTTCGTTCCAGTGTATGAAAGTCGTTAAGTGCCTCGTCTTTTTTGCCCTGCTCGTATTTAAACTTAGCTGCAAACAGCGAGAAGTAGCGTTGTATGTTTTCCCGCTTATCGGTAGCCAGATAATTCTCGTATTTTTTGAGGAAGAAAGAGGGGCTGAAATCTTTCATCAGAAACCAGGCCTCATCAAAAGTGGTAGTAGCTTCTGAACAAAACAGATCGTACACCACCCGGTTACGCTCGGGGTTAAAAGCCAGTTCGTTTACCGTTACATATTCTGTCATCAGCTTTTCGGAGGTATAAGAAGCAAGCTGATACAACGCTTTGGGGGAGTACCACCAGCCTTTATTCAGAAACTTAAGCTGGTTAATTTTACGGTCAATCAACTGTACCTTCAACAGGTTGGTGGTAAAGTTGTACTGGCTTTGCGTAAGTGTGGTGCCTATATGTATTTCCCGGAAATTGGCGGCTTTGTTAAGCGCGTGTTCGGCACTATCCAGCTGCCCATCGTACATATAACTGCGGGCCAGCGCCAGGTTATACCAGCCAAAGCCAGGTGTAGAGCCATTTTGCTGTATAATGTCCTGCGCAGTTTTTATAGCTTCCTGTGTTTTGCCGCCGTATACACTCAGGATAGGCAGAAAGTAGAAAGGCTCGTGCAGCATGTGGCTGAACGATTTAAACTGGTCGCGTTTATAATATTCTATTGCACGGCTAAAGTTGCCTATTTCGGCCTGCATGCTGCCGTAGTTGTTCCACGATACGGCGCCGCGGGCGGCAAGTACATTATAATAGTATTCGCTGCTATCATAGTTTTTGTTGTAACAATGCAGCATAGCCATGTAGTAGAAAATGGTAAGCTTATCACTTTCTGCCTGTGAAGGGCCAAACCATAAATCGTTCTGCGCCTTGTGCTGGCCAATAAACCCCAATCCTTTATAGCAGTACTCAAACGCCATTTTTTCATTTTCTGCCACGCTGTTTTTCAAAAACGGAAAGTTGGCAGAGGTAAGAAAACGGTTGCGGTGGTAAGTCCATGCCCGGTGGTAATAGGTACCAAAGTAATCTTTCTTAAAACGGTACCTGTCAATTTTATCCAGCAGGGCTATTACCTGATCCGGCATTTCCAGGTTGTCGTAGCATTCTTTCAGGGCGTTGTAAATAAAAAACATATCCTGATAGCGCGGCACGTTCTGGGCAAAGTATTCAATAGATGAATACATATTACGCATTACGTTGCCGTAGTCTTTCTCCATCAGTGCCAGTGCCTTTTGCAGGGCTGGTATGGCGTTTTTATAACCCAGATAATCAGAGCTGCGGTCGCATTTATAAATGCCTTCATACATCCAGCCTACATAGTAGGTGCTATCCAGCCTTATAAACTCGCGGCTGCGGGGCAGGGCATCTTTATCGGTGGGTTTTACGCCCATACGCTTGGCATCAATTTCATACCGCGCGGCTGCATTGCCCTGTGCCTGTGCAAAGTGAAATGTAAAAAGAAAAAGGCCTGTACACAGCACAGACAACAGCGCAGACTTTAACCTGCTTACTGTTGCTGCTTTGTGGCAGCCTGTATGGTTTATATGTATCGGTGTATCTGCTTTCACTTACAATAGCTTTAATTAATCGCTTAGCCTGCTGTTGCTTTTCCTGCCTGTATAATACTGCTATGGTGGTGCTTAATGGCTCAGCTTTAGTTTACTTAAGCGTTCCATTTCTTTATTAAGAATAGAGGCCAGTGCTTTTTGTTTGGCTTCTTTGTTACGGTAAATCAGCCTGTGGTCCAGCACAGCAGGGGTAATCAGTTGCAGATCATCTTCTGTAACAAAAGTTCTGCCCTGTACCAGTGCAAATGCTTTTAAACATTTCAGGAAGGTAATACCGCTACGGGTACTGGCGCCCAGTACAATATCCGGGTGTTTACGCGTTTCAGATACAATGTTTCTTACTGCAATAGTCAGCTCATCATGCAGGTGTACCTGCTGCGCCTGCTGTTGCAGAAGCAATATATCTTCCATGTTTAACACCTGCTGCGTATGCTCCAGGTTGTTTTGTATGCCCAGGTAATCTTTATAAATATCCAGTTCGGTAGCTTCATCTACATAACCGAAATATATTTTCAGGTAAAAGCGGTCTAACTGTGCTGCGGGAAGGGGATAAGTGCCCTCCATTTCCACCGGGTTTTGGGTGGCAATGGTAAAAAACAGCTGCTCCAGCGGGTACGTGGTTTCGCCTATGGTAATCTGGTTTTCGGCCATACACTCCAGCAGGGCAGATTGTACTTTAGGGGAGGCGCGGTTAATTTCATCAGCCAGCAGTACGTTACAAAACAGTGGCCCTTTTTTAAACACAAACTCCTTATGCACATCATCAAATATATGCGAGCCTATCAGGTCCATAGGTAACAGGTCGGGCGTAAACTGTATACGCTTAAAATTCACCTCGCTGTTGTGCTGTTTACCGGCAATGCTATGCGCCAGCGTTTTGGCCATTACCGTTTTACCGGTGCCGGGGTTATCTTCCATTAATATATGGCCCTTGGCCAGCAGTGCGGTTAATATCAGTTCAATCTGAGGTCTTTTACCACGTATTACCTTTTCAATATTGCCAATCAGTAACTGAATATTCTGTAATGCCTGTTCTATAGCTATAGATTGTTCCATTGCTTCTGTTATTTAGGTTGCGTGAAATAATGAATTGTGTTATAAATGTTGAGGAAAGCTGCGGTTCGTTTACGCAGTGGCACCTGCTTTTTAACGGATTGAATAAAGGGAGTATAAAACTGTGCTACCACAGCTTCTTCGCTGGCGGTAAGCGGTTGTTTGCTGTATTTCAGTTTCTGATACACATTACTGAATGTGTAAAAAGCTGTGCCAAAACGCGCATCGGTATCGCGTGCATAATCGCCCGGCCCTTTCTGATGGCGGCTGTAGCCCAGCTGATTCAGATAGTACAGGGCTGCGCGGTACTTATGGTAAGCCGACTGTGGCGTGGCTTTATTGCCTTTGGCACGGGCATGTATTACCTGCCATATCAGCCATGGCATAGCAAATACCAGCACAATAAGAATAGCGGCCACTATTAACACCGTAGCCAGCACTTTCAGCCAGTTTACCGGCTGAATATTTTCAAACATATTCTTGTGCGGCTGCTGCGTAGCTTCTTCTTCAATAATCTTTATTTCATCAGCCGGGGCTGGTTTGGGTACACGCTTTAATACATCGGCCATGCTTTCCTGCGGGTTGGCAGTCATATCTTTCAGCGCTTCTGCAAAAGAAGCAGCTGTAATGTGCATGCCCTTACGCAGTACACTAAAGGGTACTGCACCTGAGTCGGCAGAAACCTGAGCCACCGCACCGTCTATAGACAACGTGTCCGGACGGGTGCTTTCATAATTCTGATCGTGAAACAGCAGTTTTTCCACGCTCATCGTAAGCTTTTTGGTGGTAGTGTCTACAGAAGTAATATGCCCGTCTGCCACCAGATAAGCCTGCTGCATATTCAGCGGTGGGGTACCATCCGGCTGTTCCGATTCATGCGCTTCCAGGTCGGGTATGGTGGTGTCAAAATCTATCCAGCCATAACCGGGAAAAAATATCTGTACCCATGCGTGTGCCTGATCTTCATAAAACCAGTACCAGCCAGGGTTTTTACTGCTGCGGTCTACTGTAAGAAAGCCCGCCGCTATGCGCGAAGGAATGCCCATGGCACGCAGCATAAACAAGCTGGCGCCGGCATAGTAAGCACAATAGCCCTTGCGGTTTTCAAACAAAAAGTAGTTGAGTTTATTGGCGCTGGGCATACCTGGTACGCCGGGGTTATTGGTGTATTTAAACAGCGGTTGGTCAAACTCATCCTTACTTAAAAAGTAATCGCGTATGGCCAGCATTTTATCCAGTGGGGTAGGGGCATCTTTGGTAATTTCCTGCGCCAGGGTTTTAATGCGGTCATACTCCGGGTCTTTAGGCATAAAAGTGTAGTACTGCTTAAAGCTTTCCGGTATGCCGGTAAAATCGGTTACCTGGCGTAAGGTTTTAAAACGCTGCTCCTGAAACTGCTCCAGCATCTGGTTGCCTGCCGGGTTGTAAATAAAGTAAGCACTGTTTAAATCGCTCACCCACATTTTGGCACGGTAGGCGCTTTTATACTGGTCTTTATACGAAGCTTCTACCGGCAAAGGCTGGCAGAAGAAAGCGGTAGAAGGGGCCACGTATTCAGATGGCCCTAATAAGGTTTTATAAATATCTGCCGTTACCACTTTCCGCGCTTTGGTAGCATGCGCGTTTTTGATAACGGTAGAATCGGTTTTGGCAAAGTAGATAGGTATTTTAGACGGATCTGGTTTAAACAGATCGTTATCGGGCATTTTGGTGTCTGTTTCAAAAGTCTGGGTAAGCGTATCAAACCTGGTATAGTAGTAGGCGGTAAAGTACAGCGGGTTAGGCGTTTTACCATCTTCAAAATAATTATCCAGTTTGGCTACAAATACCAGGCGTTTGCCTTTGTTCAGCGAACCGGTAAGCTGTGTCTGATCTTTATTACCTACAGAGCCATCGCGGTTTTCTTTGGTCATGCTCTCCTGGTTGCTGCGGTTCTGATCGTACTTGCCCTGCCCCTGGCCCCATTCTTTTTCTACTGCCTGAAAGTTTTTATTAAATGTTTGTAACAGTAAAAAGAACAGCGCTGCCAGTACCAGCCCAAAGCCAGCCAGCCGTTTAAACACAAACCAGCCGAAATGCCTTTCAGAAGGGTTCATGTTACGGATAAGCTCTGCTGTATAAATAATATATACCGCATAAGCCAATGTGGGCAGAAAAGAACTGATAATGGCCGATGCAGTAATAGTATGCGTTTTGCTTGCGGTTACAATTTGCACAGCCAGTAAAAACACCGCCCAGAAAACCGTAAAGTAGCGCGAGCGGGAAAAGCCGAAGCCACATATCCAGCCTGCACTGAACAAAATGGCAAATATGAGAAACTGCACGGAGGCAAAGAAGGCATCAAACTCGCCTACCGATACATTGCCTATAGAGCGGTAAGCATAGTAATACACCACAAACAGCAGTGCTGCTGTGGTAATAAAACGGAAGCGGTAGCTATACAGAATAATAGCACCGGCAATGCCGCCTGCAAAGTACAGGGCCTGCTTTTGCCAGTCGTTCTGCAATATCTGATACGATAAATTGAGATGCCACAACAGGTAAGCCACCAGTGCTACTGTAGGTACAGCCAGCAGCAACAGCTGGGCCAGCACTTTTTTGGCATTATGTACATTTCCTATTTTCATGGGTTATCTTACAACAGGTTTTGCGTATTGTTCCAGTAATTGTTTAATCTTCTTCTCGTTGGCCGTAACCCTGCTGCGTAACCTGGATAAACGCCAGCTTGTTTTATACACCTCGTAAGAATGCTTTTCTTCTGACACAAACAGCCATTTTACCCAATGGCCTATATGGCGGCCGCGTATGCTTTTGCTTAACTGTACAAATATGAAAGTAATGTCGTTGCCATATTGTTCCATCAGCTTTGCCACCTCTTCATAATCGTTCAGAGAAGATATCAGTACTACCGCGGCTTCTTTGGGTTTAATATAAGCCTGCAGCGGTTTATCGTGCTGCCACTGGCTGGCGCTGATGGTATACTGTACCGTTTGCTGCTGATCGGGCAGGGAGGGTACAGCCATCTGCTGGTCTGAAAGGTATTCTACTTCAAAGCCCTGTTTAACCAGTTGCAGATACGTGTTCCAGATAACCGTTTTATAATGGTCCTGAAACGGGTATTGCACTACTTCATTGCCGGTAATATCAAAGCCGGTATGAAAAGAAGCATACATGCTCAGGTGCGAGGCATAGGGATCTAACACTTCCGGCGTACGCACCACCAGTTCGCGGTTACGGGCATATATCTTCCATACAATACGCCTTACATCATCATGCGCTTCAAAGCTTTTATAATGCAGGTGTTCACCCTCTACCTTTTTCAGTTCTTCAATGCGTTTATTGGTTTCCTCTGTTTTGCGGGGGCCGGTTTTCAGTTCCTTCTCCGGTGTTACAGCGGGTTTGGTAAAAAAGCGGCTGTTGCAGGGCAGGGTAACGGTAAAAGAAAAGAACTGCAGAAAATCTTCAAAGTACAGCAGCACTTTTTGTACCGCATATTCTTTTATCTGCGGCAGTGGCCATTCGTATACGCCATCCACAGCACTCAGGGCTTTCTTTTGCCCTTTTTGTGTGGTTAACGAAAATTTATCGGAATAATGCACGTTATCGTAAATCAGCCGCAGCTTTACAAAGCCCAGCAACGGTTTAAATACCGGTGATATGTGCAGATGCACCAGCTGCTGAGGACGGCCGCTTTTAACGTTACCGGTTACCGTACCCAGGCGGCAGGTAACTTTGTTGCGGCGCTTTTTAACCGTAAACAACAGAAAGGATATAACTACTGTTAAAAAGCCAATGCCTGTTAACGCAGCCAAACCTGCAAAAGCTACTACCAGCAGCAGCGAAAAAATATCGGAAAAAGAAGTGTCCGGCATACGCTGTTGTTGCAACAGCCATAGGAAAGCCAGCCAGCTGCTGATAACAAATACCAGGAAATACCCGGTTACGGGTACATACATGGCGGCTTGTTTTACAGCACGGATTGTATTTTGTAAACGCCTGTTCATGATTGATTGACAAGTTAAGGCAAAGAAGTATTTCTTGTTTTATTTTTAACTCAAACTTTACGTTAATGCGTAACAAACTCGTTTCTTTGTTGCCTCATGAGCCAGACGATTTTGTATACACAATGCCCCGGATGCAGCCACAGTAATATTCAACCTGTACTGGAGGCGAAAGACTATACGGTAAGCCACGAAACCTTTGCTATATGGGAGTGCGGCAACTGCACCCTTCGTTTTACACAAAACGTGCCTGAGGCAGCGGCAATAGGCAGATATTACCAGTCTGATGCCTATGTATCGCATTCTGATACCAAAAAGGGGGTGGTTAACCGTCTGTATCATATAGTAAGAAACATTACGCTTAAAGGAAAACTGAAAATGATTACCGGTGTTACCGGTAAAAAAACGGGCAGTTTACTGGATGTAGGTGCCGGAACAGGGGCGTTTGCGGCGGTTATGCAACAGAACGGCTGGCAGGTAACCGGCCTGGAACCCGATGAAACAGCCCGTAAAAATGCGGCCCGGAACCATGGGTTGAACCTGCAAACGCTGGAAGCTTTATACCATTTACCTGCGGCTGGTTACGATGTAATTACCATGTGGCATGTGCTGGAGCATGTGCACGAACTGCATGGGTACCTTAACCGCTTTCAAACCATTTTACGCCCCGGCGGTACGCTGGTGGTAGCGGTGCCCAATTATACCAGTGCCGATGCGCAGCGGTATGGCGCCAGCTGGGCAGCTTATGATGTACCGCGGCATCTGTATCATTTTTCTCCCGCTTCTATGCGTACCCTGGTGGCGCAGCACGGATTTAAGGTAGTGGAATGCAAGCCTATGTGGTTTGATAGCTTTTATGTAAGCATGCTGAGTGAGCAATACCTGAACGGCAAAGGCAACCTGGTAAAGGCTTTTATAAACGGATGGCGTTCAAATACAAAAGCTGCTTCTTCTCCCGAAAAAAGCAGCTCTGTAATCTATATCATCAAACAAAAGTAGCGCCCGCTTATAACAGGCGCTATTCCTGTTAATTCAGCTTTATCTCAAACAGGGCAGGCCATTGCTTGCCGGTTACGTAAAAGGTATTGGTGGCTGCATTAAAGGCTATACCATTCAATACATCCTGCTCCGGATCGGGAATAGAAGCTGCATCGTAGGTTTTTCCGCTCTTCTGAAAAATGTCCTGCAAATCTACACGGCCTTCCACCTTACCGGTTTCAGGGTTTATTTTCAGTATGTAGTTGCTCAGGTATTTATTGGCGTATACAAAGCCGTTTACCATTTCCAGCTCGTTCAGGTTCATTACCGGGCCAAAATTATCGCTTACACCTACTGTTTTAAGTATTTTAAAATCGGCCGGGTTTACAAAGTATAAATTATTGCTGCCGGTGCTTATGATAAGGTTGGTACCATCATGCGTAATACCCCAGCCATCGTAAGGCCAGTTAAACTCCTGCACTTTTTTCAGGGTTGCAGCATCATATACGTGTACCAGGTGGTTTTGCCAGGTAAGCTGGTAAATTTTGCCGTTTAATATGGTAATACCCTCGCCAAATTCATTTTGGGCAATCATTTCCTGCTGTTCGGGCTTGCCGGTTTCAATATTCAGGCGGGCCACTTTACTAAAGCCTTCGCGGCCGGTACCCTCGTACAGGGTGTTGTTGTGCCAGATAAGTCCCTGAGTATAAGAAGAAGTATCGTGCGGGTACACTTTCACCACCGTGTAAGCCAGTGCGGCAGGGGGTGGGTTGTTGCTGGCGTCTGCTCCGTTATCTGCATTATTATTATTGTCTGAATTACCACCGCAGGAAAACAGCAAAGCGCTCAGGCCTATGAAGGCGTATTTTTTCATCATAATTATTTGAGTGTAACCGGTTAAAGGTAAAAATCAAAACTAAAAAAATAGGTTAATTCGGCGGGAATATCATTTCGGGAGGGAATACACGCGGGCCGGGCGGTGTAAAACGCCTGCTGGTCTGCTTTTGACTAACCGATACTACTACGCTGTACGGCAGTTTTTAACTTGTTATTTTGCCGCAGCTTGTTATTTTTGGTCACCTTATTTCTCCAATATGAAAAGATTTGTAGTCTTATTTTCAGCAGCCATAGCTGTTTGTGGAACTTCCCATGCACAGTTAGGTAAATTTTTAAAGAAAGATACCAGCTCAACCAGCAAGTCTTCCGGTTTAGGAAGCCTGATTAAATCAGTAGCAGGTGGCAGCAAAGACACCATGAGCACCAACACGGTAGCCGCCGGTTTAAAAGAAGCCCTGAGCAAAGGCGTACAGAACGGTACCGCTAAACTGTCTGCTATGGACGGCTTTTTTAAAGATGCCGCTATTAAAATATTGTTACCTCCCGAAGCGCAGAAAGTAGAAAAAACACTGCGTAATGTAGGTATGGGCAGCCTGGTAGACAGTGCTATCCTTTCTATGAACCGCGCCGCGGAAGATGCCGCCAAAGGTGCTGCTCCTATTTTTGTGAACGCGATTAAAGATATGAGCATTCAGGATGCATGGGGTTTGCTGAAAGGGGGTGATACTTCTGCTACCAGTTACCTGCGTGTTAAAACCACATCGCCTTTAACTACTGCGTTTAAGCCGGTTATTGAAACTTCGCTGGCTAAGGTAAACGCTACCAAGCACTGGACTTCCTTAATTACAGCATATAACAAAATACCACTGGTAAGCAAGATCAATCCTGACTTAAGCGCTTTTGTAACCGAGAAGGCTTTAGGAGGTATCTTTTATCAGGTGGGTCAGGAAGAAAAATCTATCCGCCAGGATCCTTTGGCCAGAACTACCGACCTGTTAAAGAGTGTATTTGGCAGTAAATAATAGCTAAGGCAGTTTGTGCCTGCTTACCTTTGCCTATCATGAGCACAAAGCCGGAAAATGCATTGGAAAGCAGGCACATTATTTTAATGGCTGCCTGTACAGGATTAATTGTAGCGAACATTTATTATTGCCAGCCTTTAGTGGTGTTAATCAGTAAAGAGTTTGGCGTGTCCGAAGCAAGGGCAGGGGTTATTACTTTTCTTACCCAACTGGGGTATGCACTGGGACTTTTGTTTCTGGTGCCATTGGGCGATAAACTGGAGCGTAGAAAGCAGATTTTGTTTACCACACTGGGCGCTGTGTTATCGCTGATTGCAGCTGCCAAAGCTCCTTCACTATTATTGCTGCAAATTGCCAGCCTTTGTATTGGTTTTACCTCCGTAGTTCCACAACTGATATTACCGTTAGCAGCACATTTAGCGGCTCCTGAAAAAAGGGGCAAAGTGGTAGGCTCTATTATGAGTGGCCTGCTGGTGGGTATATTGTTATCCCGCACGCTGAGTGGCTGGATAGGTGCATGGATGGGCTGGCGCGGCATGTTCTGGATAGCTGCGGGTATTACTGCCAGCCTGTTACTGCTGATGCGGGTATCTTTTCCTAAAAGCAAACCGCATTTTATTGGTAGCTACGGTATACTAATGAAATCATTACTTACGCTTATTAAAGAGCAGCCACTGCTGCGTGAAGCTTCTGCCATTAACGCGCTGGCTTTTGCTGCCTTTGGTATGTTCTGGACTACCATGGTACTACACCTGTCTTTACCGCCTTTCCTTTACCATAGCGATACCATTGGTATGTTTGGGCTGGCCGCAGCAGCGGGTGCCTTACTGGCACCATTAATAGGCGGCTCGGCAGATAAACGCAACCCGCGTGTACCGGTAGGTTACGGTATTATACTGGTAATGCTTTCCTACGTAGCGTTTATGGTTTTTTCTGTATCAGTTATCGCATTAATTATTGGTATTGTGGTGCTGGATCTGGGGCTGCAATGTATTCACGTATCTAACCAGAGCCGTGTATATGCGCTGATGCCGGAGGCACGCAACCGCCTGAATACCGTATATATGACCATGAGTTTTATAGGCACTTCTATGGGCTCAGCCATTGGCCTGGGTATGTGGGCAGTGGGCGGCTGGACGGCGGTTTGTACAGCAGGCTGTATATTTATGCTGGCTGCGTTTCTTATTTATATTTTAACCTGGAAAAAGGGTACTAAACCTGTTTAACTAAACTCAATGCTTTATATGAAAAATAGATGGCTACTACTTACTGCCCCCATAGCGGGCCTGTTGCTGACACAAGGTGTACAGGCACAGCAGCCCTTGCAGGAAACGGATGCTGCTAAAGTAAAAGTAAGTGCTGCCCGCCTGCAGCGGATTGATAAAACCCTGCAACAGTATGTGGACAGCAGCTGGCTGAAAGGCGCAGTGGCGCTGATTGCCAAAGATGGTGCTATTGTATATAACAAAGCCTTTGGTACGGCTGCACCGGGTACCACTATGCAAAAGGATGCTATATTCCGCATTGCCTCCCAAACCAAAGCCATTACCAGCGTTGCGGTAATGATGCTGTTTGAAGAAGGTAAGTTGCTGCTGGATGATCCTGTTTCCAGATACATTCCCTCTTTTGCCAAACCGCAGGTGCTGGATCAGTTTAACGAGAAAGACAGCTCTTATACTACTATGCCTGCTAAAAGAGAAGTAACCATCCGCGATTTGCTTACACATACCTCTGGTATTGGTTATGCAGGCATTGGTGCTAAAAAAATGAAGGCTATTTATGCCAAAGCGCATATCCCTTCCGGTATTGGCAGCGATACTTTTCATTTGCACTACGCTATCCCCCGCCTGGGCTCATTGCCACTGGAACATAACCCCGGCGAAAAGTTTACCTATGGCTTAAATACAGATGTATTGGGCTACCTGGTAGAAGTGGTATCAGGTATACCGCTGGATCGCTTTTTTGCTACCCGCATATTTGAACCGCTGGGTATGAAGGATACGTATTTTTATCTGCCTGCTGCCAAACACACGCGCCTGGTAACCTTATATACAACAGATAAAGTAACCAGGCAGCTGGTGCCTTTTAAAGAATCTCCGGAAATGCCTGTATCAGCAGAATATGCTAAAAGAAACGGCAGCTACTTTTCCGGTGGCGCGGGGCTGGTATCTACAGTAAAGGACTATGCTATTTTTTTACAGGCATTGCTGAACGGCGGTACTTACAATGGTAAACGTATTCTGGCACCCCGCACCGTGGAGTTAATGACTATGAACCAGGTGGGCGATGTAATGGTAGGGGTAAATAAGTTTGGGCTGGGCTTTGAAATTACTACCGACAGGGGAGCTGCCAAAATAGGGGCCTCTACAGGTACTTTTGCCTGGGGCGGTTATTTTGGTACCATCTATTGGGCCGATCCTCAGAAGAAACTGGTGGGCTTGCTGTTTATAAACCAGATGCCACTTACACATGGCGAAATTCAGGATAAGTTTAAAGCGCTGGTATATCAGAGTCTGGATTAATACACCGCTGAAACATATATAAAGTAAAAATGCCGGTTGCAATAGCACCGGCATTTTACTTTATTGCGAACATTCAGTCTAGATGTCAATCGCTTCGCCATAAGCTACTGCAACGGCTTCTTTCACTGCTTCACTCATAGTTGGGTGAGGGTGAATAGCGTTCAGAATTTCATGGCCGGTTGTTTCCAGTTTACGTGCTACAGATACTTCTGCAATCATTTCAGTAACGTTGTTACCAATCATGTGTGCACCCAGGAACTCACCGTATTTAGCGTCGAAGATTACTTTTACAAAGCCATCAGTAGCACCGGCGGCAGTTGCTTTACCAGATGCGATGAAGGGGAATTTACCCACTTTAACTTCGTAACCAGCTTCTTTAGCTGCTTTCTCGGTATAACCAACGCTGGCAATTTCAGGAGTACAATAGGTACAGCCAGGAATGTTGTTATAATCGATAGGCTCAGGCTGGTGGCCATATTTCTTCTCAATAAAACCAATGGCTTCAGCAGCATTGATACCTTCTTTGGTAGCAACGTGTGCCAGCGCCTGGCCAGGAGCACAGTCACCAATAGCATAAATGCCTGGTACAGTGGTCTGGTAGTTTTTATCAACAGTTACTCTGCCTTTTTCAGTTTTAACGCCCAGCGTTTCCAGGCCAATGCCTTCAATGTTAGCGGCAATGCCTACTGCGCTTAACACCACGTCTGCTTCCAGGGTTACAGTGCTGCCGTCTTGTTTTTTAACAGTAGCCTTCACCTGTTTGCCAGAAGTGTCTACTTTTTCAACAGAAGAGTTGGTCATTACTTCAATGCCCAGTTTCTTGTATTGTTTTTCCAGTTCTTTAGAAATGTCTTCATCTTCAACCGGAACAATGCGTGGCAGAAACTCTACGATGGTTACTTTAGTACCCAGGCTGTTGTAGATGTAAGCAAACTCAACGCCTATAGCGCCGCTACCTACTACAATCATGCTTTTAGGTTGCTCAGGCAGTACCATTGCTTCGCGGTAGCCAATTACTTTTTTACCGTCAATAGGCAGGTTTGGCAGCTCGCGTGCACGTGCACCGGTTGCTATGATAATATATTTACCTTCTACTACGCTGGTTTTGCCATCAGCAGCAGTAACTTCTACCTGACCTTTTGCTTTCAGTTTACCGAAGCCCATGATTACATCAATCTTGTTCTTCTTCATCAGAAACTGAACGCCTTTATTCATTTTATCGGCAACGCCACGGCTACGCTTGATTACAGCTCCAAAATCGGCCTGTACACCTGTTGCATTAATACCATAAGCAGTGCTGTGCTTCATATACTCATACACCTGCGTACTTTTCAGCAACGCTTTTGTAGGAATACAACCCCAGTTCAGGCATATACCACCTAACACTTCTTTTTCAATGATTGCTACTTTAAATCCAAGCTGTGAGGCACGGATAGCGGCGGGATAACCTCCGGGACCACTGCCCAAAACAATTACATCGTATGCCATGGCACTAAATGATTTTATTGATAAGATGTGCGAAATTACGCGGAAGCCGTCAAATTAAAAAAATACTTACCCTGCTAACAGCTGTTGTTCACATAGGTGTGGATATTGAATATTATCCAAATTTAAGGGGGGTACAACGGGCATAGCTGATTTTGTGCTACCTTAGACCGCCGTAACAGTTTGCTGATCATACTGTTAACAATGTGTATATTATGGATAATGTTTTACAGCAATACAAGAACCTGGTAGCTATCCGGTTTCAATTGTACAACAGCCTTTTTACATCCCTGCCTTTTCACCGTATCGAGAAAACGGGGGTATTGTTATCGTTGTTCCTGATTCATTGCGAAGAAGGGTACCGGAAGCAGTTAAGTCCTGATGAAATTATTACCTCTTTTATGGAGCAGTATACGCCCTATAAAAAAGAGCAGGAAATGATGGATCTGCTGTTCCGTTTTATCCAGTACGCTGAAAGACAGGTAGTATTGTTTGATGCGCTGGAAGACGCTGCATTCTGTAATACACACGATATGAATGGGCCGGGTAGCTTAAAGCACCTTCAGTCTGAAGTAATTCAGAAAGGTAAGCAGGAAGCACTTGCGGAGAAAATGAAACGCTTTTCCATTCGCCTGGTGTTAACCGCGCACCCCACTCAGTTTTATCCGGGTGAAGTGCTGGGTATTATCAGCGATCTGGCAAAAGCCCTGGCCAATGCTGACAGTGCTTCGGTAAACGAATACCTGCAACAGCTGGGTAAAACGCCTTTCCTGAAAAGAGAAAAACCAAAGCCATACGATGAGGCGGTAAGCCTGCTGTGGTATCTGGAAAATATATTCTATCCTGCCTCCGGTAAAATACTGAGTGAGATTAAAGCACAGTTTCCTGATGCGGTAAGCGATGAAAACCCGCTGATTCACCTGGGCTTCTGGCCGGGTGGCGACCGTGATGGTAACCCGTTTGTAACGGCAGACACTACGGTAAAAGTAGCAGAATCGTTACGCCGCAGTATTATGAAGTGCTATTATCTGGAGCTGCGTAAGCTGCGCCGCCGCCTTACCTTTAAAGGTATCAGCGATGCACTGCTGGCTTTGGAAAACAGATTGTACGATAACCTGTTTGTAAAAGAGTATCCGTGTGATGTATGTGGCGGTGAAATACTGCGCGTATTGTATCAGATTAAAGAAACCCTGATTACACAGCACAACGGTTTATTCCTGTACAAGCTGGAAAGCCTGATAAGCAAAGTGCAGGTATTTGGTTTGCACTTTGCCTCACTGGACGTGCGCCAGGACAGCAGCATACACACCAAAGCCATTGAAGATATTCTGGCGCATACCAAACTACTGCCTGCCAACTATCCGCAAATGAGTGAAGACGAGAAGATTACTGCGCTGATGAACGTGCAGGAACTTACCGACATCAGTGTACTGGATGATGAGCTTACCCGCGACAGCCTGGAAACAATACGTGCCGTAAAAGGTATTCAGAAAGTGAATGGAGAAGCAGGTTGCCACCGTTACATTATCAGCCACACTACCAGTGCGCTGAACATGATGGAGGTATACGGTTTGTTTATGCTGGGCGGCTGGAAAAAGAACGAGTTATCTATAGATATTGTGCCGCTGTTTGAAACGGTAGAAGATTTACAGAATGCAGGTGCTGCTATGAAAAAGCTGTATGGTATTAAAGCCTACCGCGAACATCTGCAGGCCAGAGGTAATACACAAACCATTATGCTCGGCTTTTCAGACGGTACCAAAGATGGTGGCTACCTGATGGCTAACTGGGGCATTTACAAAGCGAAGGAAGAACTTACCCGCATTTCACGTGAATACGATGTGGATGTGGTGTTCTTTGATGGCAGGGGAGGCCCGCCGGCACGTGGTGGTGGTAAAACCCATAAGTTCTATGCCTCTATGGGACAGAATATTGCCAACAACGAAATTCAACTGACTATACAGGGCCAAACCATCAGTTCTAACTTTGGTACTATTGACTCTGCACAGTTTAACATAGAGCAGCTGATTAACGCAGGTATTTCCAACGAATTGTTTGCACAGCGTAAAACCACGCTGGAACCATCGGAAGATGCCCTGCTGAATAAGTTGGCTGAAGATAGCTTTGAAGCCTATGTGGCGCTTAAAAATCACCCTTGCTTCCTGGAGTATCTGGGCCATGCCAGTCCGCTGCGCTTCTATTCTCAAACCAACATCGGCAGCCGCCCTGCTAAAAGAGGTAACAGCAATCAGCTTAGCTTAAACGATCTGCGTGCTATTCCTTATGTAGGTTCATGGAGCCAGTTAAAGCAGAATGTTACCGGTTACTTTGGTGTAGGTACTGCTTTACAGAAAATAGAGAAAGAAGGCAGATGGGAAGATGTACAGAACCTGTACAACAAAAGCCTGCTGTTTAAAACGTTGATGGATAACTGTGAGATGTCGATGAAGAAAAGCTTCTTCCCGCTTACAGCCTTCTTATCTAAGCATCCTAAGTACGGCGAAATATGGAACCTTATTTATGGGGAGTATGAGCTGACAAAAAAATATGTACTTCGTTTATCCGGCGAATCTGATCTGATGAGCAACTACCCGGTAGATCAGTTGTCTATTCAGATGCGTGAGCGCATAGTACTGCCTTTGCTGACCATTCAGCAATATGGTATTACCAAAGTAAGAGAGTTGGATGAGCAGTTGATTGAATCGCCTGTAAAAGGTGCTTACGAGAAAATGGTAATGCGTTGCTCGTTTGGTATTATCAACGCAGGCAGAAATTCTGTGTAAGTTTTTTATAAGTATCAATAGCAAAAAGCCCGGCATTTGCCGGGCTTTTTAGTTTTGTTATGTTGATAACTGTTGGGTTAAAAATGATAGGTAGCGGCGAGTAAAAGCGTGCTGCTACTTTTGGTGAGTGTACCGTCTGATTTTTCAAATGCGTTGTTTTTAGCAGCATCTAAACGGAATTCGGGTATAATAGTAAGGTTGTCAATTTTAAAGTTGGCAGAAATGGTAGGTACCCATACATGGTTAATGCCGTGAGTAAGCGCAAAGAGATTGTCTTTGTCTTTTACATACTCAAGCCTTGCCGTTGCACCAAACCAGCTGTTGAAATCGTAGTTTGCATAACCTGCTGCACCCCACCAGGTACCGCTGGTGTAAGGATCTGCTATAGCGGGTCTTGTTTTTACATTTTGCAGGGTGCCGTTAAGCGCTAAGCTGAACTGAGAAGTGAAGGCGCCGGTTAATACCACATCTCCTTGTATTACCTTTCTCAGATCGTTTTGTTTGCCGCCTACAAAGTTCAGGTAAGCTTTGTACTTACCGTTAACGCTTCCGGTAGCAAATTGTCCCAGAAATGTTTTAGGGGCACTGTTAGCACTTCTGAGGTCAGTAGGGTTGGCTACACCTAACATTAACGAACTGGTGCCTCCCAGGCTGATGTCTGCTTTAACACCGGTATGAGAGAATGGTCCGAAAGAGAACATATAACTCATGCTGTAGTTTCTGTTCAGGTATGGGTCCAGTACCTCATAACCTACGTGTGTTGCCCAGCTACCTAAGGTAAGTTTTACAGCACTGCTGGGGGAATAAGTAACATATAATTGTTTAATGGCCAGTCGGGTATTGGCATCATTATAAGCAAACTCTTCGGCCCTGTTACCAAAGCCCAGATCGGCAACTACACCGGCTTTTCCTTTGGTGTATTCAGCCTTAAGGGACGCCATACCCAGCTCAAAAGAGTTATGCGATTTGGTAAAGCTAGTAATGCTGTTGTATTTGGGGTCGCCTCCTACAGGTGGCTTACTAAAGTTATATCTGTAATAAGCATCTGCATTACCTGATAATGTAAAGGTGCCTGCTTTAGTAGAATCCTGGGCATAAGTGCATACGGCAGTGCATGCAACAACGCCTGTTGCCAATAATTTTTGTAACATTGTGAGGATTTTTAAGTGTTAAAGAAAGGGTGTTGCATTACGGATTGCGTAGGCTTGTTCCAGAAGCGTTTCGCAGTCGTTCACGTAAAGGCAATGCCTTTTCTGCTTTCAACTATGTTAGTGTGTGTGTCTAAATGCTAAATTCCGTGTGTTATAGATGGCAGCCAACTCGGCAGTTGTTTCTCGAAGTCGTCAGTTAGTTCTTTTGGTTCGTCTGGCAGTAACAACAATCTAAGCTAATCTCATGTTTCTTCAGGCAAAAATCTACTTCTAAAACCAGAGGATGAACGGGATACGGTTGGTAGCCCGCTCACCCTTTTATGAATAAAATCCAGTGAAAAATAAGAACAGTATTAAGATTAAGATGCAACAAGTGCTATGTTCTTACCTGCATATTCTTCGTTGTGCTGTGTAGCATCTAAGCCTTCCGCTTCTTCTTCTTTACTTACACGCAACGGTAATATGAGGCCGATAAATTTAAAGATGGCAAAAGATACCACGAAGCTGAATGCAACTACAATCAACATCGCTTTCAACTGAATGAAGAAGAAAGCAGAGTTACCATAGAGCAAGCCATCAGGACCAGCAGGGTTCACTGTTTTGGTAGCGAACAAGCCAGTCATTAACATACCTACCATACCACCAATACCGTGGCAGGGGAATACGTCTAAGGCATCGTCCAGTGTTGATTTTTGTTTGTAGTATACAGCTACGTTGGAAACGATAGCAGCAAACGCGCCAATGAAAATGCTCTGTGGAATGGCTACGAAACCGGCAGCAGGGGTAATAGCTACCAGACCTACTACAGCTCCGATACAAAAACCTAAGGCAGAAGGTTTTTTACCACGAACCACATCAAAGAACATCCAGGATAAACCTGCAGCGCCTGCAGCAGTATTAGTAGTAGCAAAAGCTGAAACAGCCAGCGGACCAGCGCTTAATGCGCTACCGGCGTTAAAGCCAAACCAGCCAAACCACAGTAAACCGGTACCAATTAATACGTACGGTACGTTAGCTGGTGGAATTTCTCTGTGCTCAATGTGCGTGTGTCTGCGTTTTAATACCAGCGCACCAGCCAGTGCAGCACAACCGGCAGAAATGTGTACCACAGTACCACCGGCAAAGTCAAATACACCCATTTTAGCCAGGAAGCCGTTAGGATGCCAGCTCCAGTGTGCCAGAGGTGCGTAAACCAGCAAGCTGAACAATACTACAAACAGTACATAGGCAGTAAAACGGATACGTTCTGCAACCGCACCTACTACCAGACCGGGCGTAATAATCGCAAACATCAGCTGGAATACAGAAAACAGTAATAATGGAATAGTCAGCGGAGCACCACCCTGTAAGGCAGGAGCGCCGGAAACTACGTTTTTGAAAAACAGGAAAGTGGAAGGATTGCCAATGAAACCGCCGATAGAATCGCCGAAACAAAGGCTAAAGCCTACTACTACCCAAAGTACGCTAACGATACCCGCAGCTACCAGGCTTTTCATCATAGTGGAAATAACGTTCTTTCTGTCTACCATGCCACCGTAGAAAAATGCAAGACCCGGTGTCATCAGAAATACCAGCGCACTGGAAACTAGTATCCAGGTAATGTCTGCTGCGCTGTAAGTAGACGGATCGGTAGTGGGGGCGTCTGACTTGACAAAAATTGCGGCAATTGCAATCAACGACAAGAGTACGAAGGGTGCCACCTGCTTAATAGTGACTTTACTCATAATTGTTCTGGTTTAAATTAAAAATTAATAGATATGATCTAATTTAAATAAATGTACGACTAAATAGAGAATGTGCAAATTTTTGTACAAATATTATTTTATTTAATTTAAAGTGCTATGTAGCTATTACACAATCACTTGTAAGCTTTTACTACCTGTAAACTCCATAGTTTCTGAATTTTCAATTTTTTTAAAAAACGGGTATCTCCCTGGATTTTTTTAAATGTAAAATTTAATTAATGCATTTGTTGCTGTGAGGTAAGCTTTCATTAGCAGGGGAGGGATAAAAGCTCTGGTGTTTTGTTATAATTAAAAAGTAGCATGTGTGTTATTTTGAGTCGCATGCCGTGAATTTTAAGAAGAATGATTGGTCTAAATCATATTTTAAATGCTATATCCCTATTAAAATAATAAGTGGCTGCATCGAAAAATTATTTTTTGAAGCGACCAGGTAGTTTGCTGCTGTTGCCGGAACGTACATGTTTATGATTGCTGTAGATCTGGTGCTTAATGAGGTGTACAAGTGCATGTTTGTGGATAAACCTGGTGTTAACGGATTGTACATGCATATGATTGGTGGCCTATGTGGGGTTAATGAGGGCGCCTGCATATGGTTGCGGGTTTCCCTGGTGCTAACAGGTTGTATATTCATGTGGTTACGGGCTTACCTGGTGTCAACAGGTTAGGCATGCACATGGTTATGTACCCGCCTGGTGCCAACGAGTTGTGTATGCATATGGTTGCGGGTTCCCCTGGTGCTAAGAGGTTGTACATTCACGTGGTTGCGGGCTCGCCTGGTGCCAACGGCTTGTGTATGCATATGGTTGCCGACTCGCCTGGTGCCAAAAGATTTCACATGCACCTGGCTACGGGTGCTTCGGGTGCTGGTAGGTTATGTATTCATGTGGTTGTTGTCTTACCCGTTATAAGTGAGGTGTATATACAGGAGGTTGCGTAGTTAGCTGATGCCGGAGGTTACATATCAACGTGGTCGCGCTCTCACCTGGTATAAATAGGTTAGCTATGCATACAATGTTGGCTTTCCAAGCCCAATGGATTATCAAAGCGTACAACAGTGGCACTTACGGTAGCTAATGGGTAGTGGCAGGGCGCTTAACGGGTAGCATGAAAAGCCCACATAAAAAAAGCCATCACCTGAAAAGGTGGTGGCTTGTTGTTCAGCTATAAATCGGGAATAAAAACTAGATAACTGCCTGTAAAAGCGACTCGTCTTTTGTTTCAAGCAGCGAGCTGCCCATTAAAAACTCGTCTACTTTTCTGGCGCACTCACGGCCTTCGCTGATGGCCCATACCACCAGTGACTGGCCACGGCGCATATCGCCACAGGCAAACACTTTTGAAATATTGCTCTGGAAAGCTTTTTCACCGGCTTTTACATTACCACGGTCGTCAGTTTCCACACCCAGTTCCTTTACCATGCCTTCATGCTGTGCATGTAAAAAGCCCATGGCCAGGTAAGCTCTTTCGCAAGGGATTACTCTTTCGCTGCCAGCTATTTCAGTAAACTGGGCAGGGCGACCATCTTCTGTGATCTTCCATTCCAGGTCTACTATTTTTAAACCGGTCAGTTCGCCTTTATCGTTGCCCAGGAATTCTTTGGTAGCAATAGCCCAGTGGCGCTCACAACCTTCATCGTGCGAGGTGGAGGTTTTTAAAATCATGGGGTAGGTAGGCCATGGCATAAAAGGGGTACGGCTGGCGGCAGGCTTAGGCATTAATTCAAACTGAGTAATGCTTTTGGCGCCGTGGCGGTTGCTGGTACCTACGCAGTCGCTGCCGGTATCGCCACCACCAATTACCACTACATTTTTGCCGGTAGATTTTATTTCTTCCACAGCAATAGGTTCGTTGGCTACACGCTGGTTCTGTTGTTTCAAAAACTCCATAGCAAAGTGTACACCTTTCAGCTGACGGCCGGGAATAGGCAGGTCGCGCGGAATGGTACTGCCACCTGCCAGTACAATAGCGTGGTATTCTCTTACCAGATCGTTCACGCTAACATTCACACCTACGTTGGCATTGCAGCGGAATACTACACCTTCTTCTTCCATCAGCGCCACACGGCGGTCAATTACATTTTTTTCCAGTTTAAAGTCCGGAATACCGTAGCGCAGTAAACCACCGGGTCTGTTATCTCTTTCAAACACAGTAACGCTGTGGCCGGCATAGTTTAACTGTGCAGCAGCAGCAAGGCCTGCGGGACCGCTACCTACCACGGCAATTTTTTTACCGGTACGCACATTAGGCTTACGTGGTTTTACCAGGCCGTTTTCAAAAGCAATTTCAATAATGTGCTTTTCTATTTCTTCAATAGCTACCGGTGGCTGGTTAATGCCCAGTACACAGGCACTTTCGCACGGTGCAGGGCAAATGCGGCCGGTAAACTCAGGAAAGTTATTGGTGCTGCTGAGTATTTCGTAAGCCTCTTTCCAGCTTTTGCGGTATACGGCATCGTTAAACTCTGGAATAACGTTGCCCAAAGGGCAACCGCTGTGGCAGAAAGGCACACCGCAGTTCATACAACGGGCGCTTTGCTGATTCAGCTTTTCCGGAGAAAAACGTTCTATAAATTCATTATAGTTTTTGATACGCTCCTTAGGGGCAGTTTTGCCTGGAAGCTCTCTTGTAAATTCTAAGAATCCTGTAGGTTTACCCATCTCTAAACAGTTTTAAGAGATACCTGAAGGTGTTTGGCTGCATGCCTTCAGGTACCGCACATTTTTTACTTTTTAGTTTGCACTTTAGACTTGTCCACTGCCATTTTCTGGAGGGCTGCCTTGTAATCTCTCGGGAATACTTTTACAAAATGCTGTAACTGATTTTCGTAATCAGACAACACAAATTGTGCTACCGTACTACCGGTGTGTGCATAGTGCTGGCTGATAATTTCTTTCAGTTGCGCTGCATCTTCATGGCTAAGTGGGTCTAAGTCTACCATTTCCATGTTACAGCGTGAGGCAAAGGTGCCTGTTACATCGTAGATGTAAGCAATACCGCCGCTCATACCTGCTGCAAAGTTTCTGCCGGTAGGGCCCAGTATTACGGCTACACCACCGGTCATGTACTCACAACCATGGTCGCCTACGCCTTCTGTAACCACACGGGCACCGGAGTTACGTACGCAAAAGCGTTCGCCTGCCTTACCGCGGATATACGCCTCACCACTGGTAGCGCCATAGAAGGCTACGTTACCAATAATGATGTTGTCTTCCGGTGTATACTTCGCCTGTTTGGCCGGGTATACCACCAGTTTGGCACCGCTCAGGCCCTTGCCAAAGTAATCGTTGGCATCGCCTTCCAGCTCCAGGGTAACCCCTTTGGTATTGAAGGCGCCAAAGCTTTGGCCGGCTGTACCGGTAAAGTTGAAATGGATGGTATTATCGGGTAAACCTTCTGCTTTGTACAGCTTGGTTATTTCGTTAGATAAAATGGTACCTGCTGTTCTGTCAATGTTGCGGATGTTGAAGGAGGCGTTAACAGGCTGCTTCTTCTCCAGCGCCGGTTTGGCGGCTTCCAGCAGTTTCCAGTCAAGCACATCGCTCAGGCCATGATCCTGCTGTTCCTGGTTGTACAGGCCGGTATGGGCCGAAGCTGGCTCTCTGTACAGTACAGGAGAGAGGTTGATTTTGCTGGTTTTCCAATGCGTAATGTTCTCGCGCATTTCCAGACTTTCTACCTGGCCTACCATTTCGTTCACGGTTTTAAAGCCCAGGTCTGCCATAATCTCACGCAGTTCCTGTACCATAAAACGGAAGAAGTTGATTACATGCTCCGGATCGCCGGTAAAGCGGCTGCGCAGTTCAGGGTCCTGAGTAGCCACACCCACCGGGCAGGTATTCAGGTGACACTTACGCATCATGATGCAACCTTCTACTATCAGCGCGGCAGTAGCTACACCCCACTCTTCTGCACCTAACAGGGCAGCAATGGCAATGTCACGACCGGTTTTCATCTGACCATCGGCCTGAACTACTACGCGGCTGCGGAGTTTATTTCTTACCAGTGTCTGATGGGTTTCGGCAAGGCCTAATTCCCATGGTAAACCGGCGTGCTTGATTGAGCTGATAGGGCTGGCGCCTGTACCACCGTCATGGCCGGCAATCAGAATTACATCTGCTTTTGCTTTAGCCACACCAGCAGCAATAGTGCCTACACCTGCTTTACTAACCAGCTTTACGTTAATACGTGCAGCACGGTTGGCATTTTTAAGATCGAAGATCAGTTGTGCCAGATCTTCAATAGAATAAATATCGTGGTGCGGTGGCGGAGATATCAAACCCACGCCAGGTGTGCTGTGGCGGGTTTTACCAATCCACTCATCCACTTTATGGCCGGGCAGCTGACCACCTTCACCAGGCTTGGCACCCTGCGCCATTTTAATCTGCAGTTCGTCTGCCTCGGTAAGGTATAAGCTGGTTACACCAAAACGGGCGCTCGCTACCTGCTTAATGGAACTGCGCATACTGTCGCCATTGGCCAGCGGCTGGTAACGCACTTCATCTTCACCACCTTCGCCGGTATTGCTTTTACCGCCCAGGCGGTTCATGGCAATGGCCAGTGTGGTGTGTGCTTCCCAGGAGATAGAGCCAAAGCTCATAGCACCGGTAGCAAAGCGTTTGTATATGTTTTCTGCCGGTTCTACTTCCTCAATAGAAATAGAAGGGCGGGTACGTTTAAACTGGAACAGGCTGCGCAGGGTAGCTGCTTTCTCGCTCTGGTCGTTTACCAGTTTGGTATACTTCTTAAACGTGTTGTAATCGTTTGATCTGGTAGCGTGCTGCAGCAGGTGAATGGTTTGCGGGTTAAACAGGTGAAACTCACCTTTACGCTTCCACTGGTAAATACCCCCTACAGGCAGGCGGTCAACAGGTATGTCTTTTCTGCTGAATGCCAGTTCATGCTTGGCCAGCGATTCTCTGGCTATTTCATCCAGGCCCAGGCCTTCAATGCGTGAGGTAGCGCCGGTAAAGCATTTGTCAACTACTTCTCTGTTTAAGCCAATGATTTCGAAAATCTGTGCACCCTGATATGATTGCAGGGTAGAGATGCCCATTTTAGAAAACACTTTCAGCAGGCCATCACACACGGCTTTGATATAGTTCTTTTTCAGTGCTTCTATATCCAGTGTAGTATTCAGTTTGCCAGCCAGGTGCATATCACGTATGCTACTCAGTGCCAGGTAAGGGTTAATGGCAGTAGCGCCAAAACCTAACAAGCAGGCAAAGTGGTGTACTTCCCATACATCACCGGCTTCTACCACAATACCTACCTGGCTGCGGAGGCCTTTGCGGATAAGGTGGTGGTGTACAGAAGAAACAGCCAGCAGGGTAGGTATGGCAGCGTGGTCGCTGTCAATAGCCCGGTCGCTGAGTATAATTACTTCAAAACCATCGTTTACCGCATCTGCTGCATAGCGGCACAGGCGTTCTATACCTGCTTTCAGCGATCCTGGTTTGCCATCGGCCCTGAAATAAGTCTGCAGGGTTTTGGCCTGATAAATACCGGTATCGATACTTCTCAGTTTTTCCAGTTCGTGGTTATTGAGTACGGGATGTTTAAGTGCTACCGAGTGGCAGGTAAGCGGATCTTCTACCAGCAGGTTGCCGTTGTTGCCCACAAAGGTAGCCAGCGACATAACCATGCGCTCCCGGATAGGATCGATAGGAGGGTTGGTTACCTGGGCAAACAGCTGCTTAAAGTAATGGCTCAGGTGCTGTGGCTGATCGCTCAGTACTGCCAGCGGGGCATCGGTGCCCATAGAACCGATAGGCTCTTTGCCATCCACCGCCATAGGGGCGATAATGGTATCCAGGTCTTCGGTAGAATAACCAAAGGCTTTCTGGTATTTGAATATCTGCTCCGTTTGCAGGTGGGTGAACATTACGCGTGGCTCAGGAAGTTCTTCCAGGCGTATTTTGTATTTGTTCAGCCATTCTGCATAAGGCTTGCTGGTGCAGATGTTTTGTTTGATTTCGTCGTCGCTGATAATGCGGCCCTGCTCCATGTCCACCACAAACATTTTACCGGGCTGCAGGCGGCCTTTTTCAATAATGATAGAAGGATCTACCGGCAGGGCACCTGTTTCAGAAGCCATGATTACGCGGTCATCACTGGTAACGCAGTAACGGCTGGGGCGCAAACCGTTTCTGTCCAGCGTGGCGCCAATCATTTTACCATCGGTAAAAGAAATAGAAGCCGGACCATCCCACGGTTCCATCATAGCAGCGTGAAACTCGTAGAAGGCCTTTTTCACCGGGTCCATGTCTTCGTTGCCATCCCATGCTTCGGGTATCAGCATCATCATTACATGCGGTAAAGGGCGGCCGGTAAGCATCAGCAGCTCAATCATGTTATCCAGGCAGGCGCTATCGCTCTGGCCTTCGGTAACAATAGGCAGTACCATATCCAGCTCTTCTTTGGTAAAGTAAGGGCTGGTAAAGCTGTTTTCGCTGGTTTTAAGCCAGTTAAGGTTGCCCTGCAGCGTGTTAATTTCACCGTTGTGGGCAATGTAGCGGAATGGCTGCGCCAGTTTCCAGCTGGGGAAGGTGTTAGTGGCAAAGCGGCTGTGAACCAGACCGAATGCAGATACCACCCGTTTATTGTTTAAATCGTTAAAATAGTGCCTTACCTGGCCGCTGGTAAGCTGGCCTTTGTATACCACTGTTTTATACGATAAAGAGGCTACATAAAAGCCAATTGCGTCTTTTTTAACCGTGTTGTTAATGGTATGGCTGGCGTAGTTACGCAGTACAAACAACTTACGCTCAAATTCATCAGGATTGGTTACGTGGTCCGGACAGGCAATAAACACGTGTTCCATTTCCGGTTCTACCGAAAGGGCAGTAGCGCCAATATCGGAAGTGTTTACCGGTACCTTACGGTAAGTCAGCACCTCTAAGCCCAGCTTCTCAGCCGAACGGTTGAAAATATCGCGGCATTCTTCGCGTAAACGTATCTCTTTGGGAAAGAAAACCACACCCACGCCGTATTTGCCATACGCAGGCAGGTGTACACCCAGTTTAATACATTCATCAAAGAAGAATTCGTGCGGCATCTGAATCATAATGCCGGCACCATCACCTGTATTGTTCTCACAACCACAGGCACCACGGTGCTCCATGTTCTCAAGCACAGTTAAGGCATCAGAGATAATCTGGTGAGATTTGTTCCCTTTAATATTGGCCACAAAACCAATACCACAAGCGTCATGCTCAAAGGATGGGTCATACAACCCCTCATGTCTGTTTTGTACAGGCATATTACAATCGAATATTAAGGTGGAATAAAACAGCCGGCAATCGCTGAGCCTTAAAGTTAAGAAAAAGATTGAATAAACAATAGAAGATTTTTATTTATTCAGTGGAACAGTTGAATTTATTTCAAGGATGCTGCCTCTTATCTGAATAAAATACAAACGTGCGTTAGGATAACTGCAATTCTGTAAAAAAATAGCTGGAAGGGATAGATAGGTCTGGTACTTGTGTTTGGAAAAGTGCAAAAAGCGTACTTCCCGTGCCCGTCATGCTGGCATAAACGGCTCCCGCCTCATATAGTCTATTTTTTATATGGGCTATTTCGGGGTACAACTGCATTACCGGCGCTTCAAAATCGTTGGTAAGGGCATTGCGCCAGGTGTTTACCGGCTGCTGAATAATATCCAGGGCACTTACCGGTGGTTGCTGCGGGGTAATGAGGGAAAAGGCCTGCCCGGTGTTTACATGAATGCCGGGGTTAATAATCACCAGCGTATAGCCTTTTAAATCTACCGTTACCGGCTGCATTACTTCTCCGCGGCCGGTGGCAAAGCAGGGCTTGTTAATGATAAAAAAGGGGCAGTCGCTACCCAGTTGTAACGCGTAGGCAATCAGCTGCTGCTCTGTTAAGTTCAGGTGAAATAGCTGGTCCAGTGCTTTCAGGGCAAAAGCGCCATCTGCGCTGCCGCCGCCTAAACCGGCACCCATAGGTATGGTTTTGTGCAGGTGCATACGAACGCTGCCTATGGCGGGATAATCTTTTAACAGTAGGTGATACGCTTTTACGCAAAGATTGCTGTCCACACTACCCGCTACCGGTAATCCGGATGCTGTAAAATGAATAGCAGGGGAGGTGGTGTTTTTTTCGCCAGGTTGGGGCAGCGTTTCCAGGGCGTCACGCAGGTGTACGGGATAAAAAACGGTTTCCAGATCATGAAAACCGTCATTCCGTTTACGGATAATATTTAAACCGAGGTTGATTTTGCAGTTAGGAAAATGGACCAAGGCTATTTTCTTTTATTGATTTCGTCTCTGATGGCAATGGCACGGATATAATCCTCCTGCTCCAATACCTCTTGTAACAGCGTTTGCAGCTCTTCCAGCGATAGGGCGCTCAGGTTCTCGCGCGGGCCGGTAGTCTGGGCAGTTACCTCAGCCGGTTCTTCAATGGATACTTCGGTTTTCTTCTTCTTACCGTTGTCTTCCATCAGAATACCAGCACTTTCCAGTATATGGTCGTAGGTATAAATAGGGCAGCCAAAACGAACTGCCAGCGCCAGTGCATCACTGGTGCGGCTGTCAATTTCAACCGTGTCGTGTTCGCTTACGCAAATGAGTTTGGAGTAAAAAATACCCTCCTGCAGGTCATTTATCACAATCTCAATCAGCTCCACATTAAACGCATTCATGAAATTTTTCATCAGGTCGTGCGTCAGCGGGCGGCTGGGCTGCATATGTTCCAGCGCTACCGCAATAGCCTGTGCTTCAAAACCGCCTATTACAATAGGTAGTCTCCGTAATCCGTTTACTTCACCCAGCACAACGGCATACGAATGAGTTTGGGTAATGCTGTGCGACAGGGCTACTATTTCCAGTTCTATTTTCTTCATGGCCTTTATCCGGCAATAATTTATATATACGTTATTCAGGCAAATGTAAAGATTTAAGGGTTCAGAACCTCTTAACACTTCTTTCAATTTTCCAATCACTATCCTGTTTCACAATAATCAAACCTTAAACCATTTTTAGCATGATTACCAAACCTTTACTGCGGTTTATAGCTGTAATCAGCCTGTTTTTACCGGCTGCACCGTTAAAAATAAAAAAGAAGGGTATGAGGAAGTGGCAATTCCCGTTGAATTTAAACTAAACGGCTGGTATATTGGCAATCTGTTATCTGAAGGCATAATCCGGGTTAAACTGCCGGAACAAACCATGCCCGAAAAGCGCACCGCCATGGTAAAAATGCAGTAAGCCTGCTTACTCATTCAGCCACTGTTTAAACAGGCCGGCTTTTTCCCGGCTTACAAAAATGTCATCATCGGCACATTTGCGCAGGCGCAGTTTCAGCTTACCGTTAAAGTGCGTGATAATTTTGTCTATGCTGTCTGAACAGGCTATGTATTGCCTGTTCAAACGGAAAAAGCGGGAGGGGGATAATGTTTTTTCCAGATCGTCCAGCGTATCGTCAATAGCATATTCGCTGCCATCAATAGTATGTGCATAAGCCTGTTTGCCCTGCGCCCTGAAAAACAATACATCCTCTGTATAAATACTTTCAAAGCCCTCGTGGGTTTTTACCAGCAGCCTTTTTTTCCAGTTGCCTGTACCCGTTACCGGAATTTGTTGCAGCAGCCTGTCTATTTTCCGGTGCAACAGGTCTGCTTCGCCGGCACCGGTGGTAGTATAATGCGTGTGGTATTTGGCAAAGGCGCTTTCCAGTTCGCCACGGTCTATAGGTTTTAACAGGTAATCAATACTGTTTACCTTAAAAGCCCGCAAAGCATATTCATCATACGCCGTAGTAAATATTACCGGTGCGGTAAGGGTGGTTTGTTTAAATATATCAAAGCTTATACCGTCACTCAGCTGAATATCCATCAGCACCAGGTCGGGTGCTTCGTGGCTGTTTAACCAGGCCACGGTATCTGCCACGCTTTCCAGTATTGCGGTTATCCGGCAATCGGGCATAAGGCTTAGTACCAGTTGCTGCATCTGCCGTGCAGCGGCGGTTTCATCTTCCACTATCAGTAGTTTCATAAATAAGTAATGGAATTTTTACAATAAACTGTTGCGGGGTTTCCTGTACCAGCACCGGCTGCCCCGTAATATGCCGGTAGCGTTGCTGCATGTTAGCTAAGCCAATGCCGTTGCTGCTGTCAATAGCTCTTTTTACCTGTAATGTATTGGCTACACACAGGTATTGGTCCTCTGCATAAATACGTATATGCAATGGCCGTGCAGTAGATATTTCGTTGTGCTTAATAGCGTTTTCAGCCAGCATCAACAGGCTATGGGTAACTATCTGTGCCTTCCGGTTATGGTCCGGTAACTCCACCGTATAAAAAAGTTTATTAATAAACCGTTGCTCACATACCTGCAGAAAAGAAAGAGTTACCTGTAGTTCCGATTCCAGATCTACCGTGTTTTTATCGGCATACAGTAACGAGTAGCGGAATACCCGTGCCAGCTGATGCACAAACTCCACGGCTTTATTACTGTCTTCCTGTATCAGCGAGGTAAGCGTATTAAATGCATTGAAAAGAAAATGTGGGTTTACCTGGTTTTTCAGGGTTTCGTACCGGCTGGCCAGCACCGCCTGCTGTAACGAGGCGGTTTCGGCAATACCCTTTTTCCACTGGGCTATAAAGTAGTTAACGCATACAATCAGCGTCATAATAACCGTAATGAGTACAGACATGGTAATATCACTTGTAAGGTACTTGGGGTTTATGCGTACGTTAAACAACCAGCTTACCAGCTGGCCGTACAGCAGCATCAGCAGGGCCCCGTATATAGCAGCACAAAGCAGAAAAAGAATAAAGCTGCGGGTGGCATGGTTACGCCAGTCGAAAAACTTTTGCAGCAGGGTGTTCAGCAACCAGGTAAAGCTAAACCACCCCAGCGTGGCTATACCCAGCGAAAAGCCAATGCCTGTTTTCCAGTTACCGGTACCTGCCAGGTAAGCCCTGCCGTTAGCCATCAGGTTAACGGCAAGTACAATAACATATGCAATCAGCAGCTGTTTCAGGTATTGCCTGGAAAACGGGGAAAGGCTCATAACTGCTAATGTAAATGATTATTTATTAAGAAAAGGGGCCGCCCAGGCCGAATGTCGAATCAGCACCAGGTACTGATAATGCATGCCGGCAGGGTTGTTCAGCTTTAGCCAGGCACCTGGAGGTAAGGGCATTTGTGTATCCATAAATCCGGGAAACTGTTGCATGGCAGGGCCTGCTTGCTGCATATCAAAAATAGTAATGCTGTGGGGGCGGGTAATAGCTTTCAGCATATCGCAACCTTTAATTTTCATCAGCATACCATCCTGCGACAGTACATCCGTTTTCAGGTACTGGTGCGTGCCGGATTGGTTGGGTATGGTTGGCAATTTATCCTGTGGCAGCACACCTGGGGGAAAAGGCATTGCATTCATAGTAGCGTCTATCATAATATCGCTATCCATATACAACAGGTTAAGAGATACCATCTGATCTTTTACCGGCAGTGCGGAATTTTTCAGGCGGCCTGCAAAAGCATACCGGTCGTTCACCTGATCCTGAATGGTATGGTAAAAGCCCAGAAAGCCGTACATAGGGGCGTGTTGCAGCTGCTGGTAATAAGCCGTATAGTTATTTACAAACTGCTGCTCGCGGCTACCGTTGGTAAAATACACCAGCAGGTTATTTACCAACCGGGTAAAATCGGTAAAGTTGTTTTGCAAAGCGGTTTGGTAAGGGGCTGCATGGGTAAGCAATTGTGTTTCCAACGCCTGTAACTGCGTGCTGCACGTGGCTTTTACAATGCTATCGGCGTGCAGACTGTTATAAACACTATCTACCAGCGGCAGTTGCTGCCATTGTTTATCGGCCAGTAAACGATCAAAATAGGCAATGTTCAAAGGCAGTTGTTGTATTTTATCAATACCCCATATGGTAATCTGCTGCTTACGTGGCAGGCTGCGGTTCCAGGTATACAGTTGCTGTAGTTTATGGTAGTAGTCTGTGTTACCCCATTGCGCTCCGGTTTTTACCCAGTAGTTAAACACAGTATCCAGGTGCTGCATTTTACCCGTTTGCAGATACTGGTTAAAATGCCAGGCCTGTGCAGCATCTACTTCGGCTATGTAGTGGCGTACACCGGCTTTCTGATGCAGGTGCTGAAACAACGCCAGATCCAGATCGTGTGCTTTCTGGTAGCCGTGTATTTCGCCGGTAAGAAATAGTTGTTTGTGGTAAAAGCTATCGGGAAAAGAAAAGGGATGGGCTGCGTTCAACGCTACTTCGTGCTTATGTTGTTGCAGATATTGCTGAAGCGCCAGTGAATCCTGTGCGTAGGAAAAGGATAGAGAAAAAGCAAGGGCGATAATCAGGTAGAAGGCTTTCATGTGTTGCTGTTTTGATACAGCGAAATTGAAACATCTTCTACCTGATTACAAGGGTGGCAGCTTCAACCGTAGAAAAACGGGAGTGAACCGTAGGTTAGGCAGTAATATGGTTGGCCCACTTTTCCAGCATCACCACCATGGCCCTTAAATCAATAGGCTTACTCAGGTAATCGTTCATGCCGGCCTGCAGGCACTCTTCCCGGTCGCCGGTAAGGGTGTTGGCAGTAAGGGCTATAATTACCGGTTGCCTGCCCAGGCTGCGTATTACATGCGTGGCTTCAATGCCGCCCATCTCGGGCATCTGCACATCCATCAGTATCAGATCAAATACCTGTTTGCTTATTATATCAATTACTTCCAGTCCGTTGTTGGCTACCTCGGGTGCATAACCCAGGTTCTGCAGTGCGGCAGTAATTACATGCTGGTTCATCAGGTTGTCTTCCGCTACCAATATGCGTAACGGGTGCCGCTCTGCAAAGCCCGCCGGTAACAGTTCTTCCGGCTCCTGCAATTGCAGATCGCGCATTTCTATATGAAAAGCTTTTAACAAATGGTTGTCCAGCACATGCCCTTTTACCGGCTTGGCCAGCACAGAGCTGAACAGCGAAAGGTGGTTTTTAGCAGGTTCGTTACCTACACCACTCATTAGTATTACCGGCGTACCGGGGTACTGTTGTTTTATCTGCCGGGCCAGGTGTATAGCATCTTCGGGCGGGGTAAGAATATCGGTAAGCACCAGTTCAATATCCCGGTGGTTCTTCATCTGCTGCAAAGCCTCTTTACCCGAGGCGGCGGTAACACAGCGCAGCTTGCGGTTTTCCAGCAGGCTTATCATCAGCAAACGGCTGGCAGTGTTATCTTCCGCTACCAGTATTTTTTTACCCGATATATCGGCCATTACCGTATCCAGCGGGTTCGGTTTTGCTTTGTGTATAGCATGGGTTTGAATGGTAAAAGTGAAGGAAGAACCTTTACCAGCAGTGCTGGCAACCTGTATATGGCCGCCCATTAACCGCACCAGTTTTTCAGAGATGGCCAGGCCCAGTCCCGTGCCGCCATATTTGCGCGTAGTAGAACTATCCAGCTGCGAAAATGCTTTAAACAGCAGGCTCTGTTTGTCTTCTGCAATACCAATACCCGTATCGGTAACCGTAAAGCGCAGGGTGATATTGCCATCCGGCGCTGTTTCCTGCACCAGCACGTCTACCGAAATTTCGCCCGATGGGGTAAACTTCAATGCATTGCTTACCAGGTTGGTAAGTACCTGCCTTAAGCGCAGGCCATCGCCCGCTATCTGGTGGGGCACATCTGCATGTATCTGGTATACCAGTTCCAGCTTTTTCTGTGCCGCGCGCGAGCTGAATATATCCAGCACGTCTTCAATGCACGATTGCAAATCAAACTCTTCCTGTTCCAGCTCCAGCTTGCCCGATTCTATTTTAGAAAAATCAAGAATATCGTTCAGTAAACTCAGCAGACTTTCTCCACAATTAATAATAGTATTGGTATAATCGCGCTGCTGCTGGTTCAGTGGTGTACCGGCCAACAGGGCCGACATGCCCAGCACACCATTCATTGGCGTACGTATTTCGTGGCTCATAGTGGCCAGAAAAATACTTTTGGCCTGGTTAGCCTGGTTGGCCTGTTCCGCTTCGCGGCGGGCCTGGTCGGCATTCAGGTATGCCTGCTGCAATTCCCGGTTGCTTTGGGTAAGTTTTTTGTTGGCCCTGCTCAGGTTTTCTTCGTTCTTTTTTCTTTCCTCCGATAAACGTGCTTCTTCCTGTAAATGCTGCATGGCCAGTATCTGCTGCAGTTGTATCTCTGTGTACTTACGCATCTGGTAAGCCCACAGGCCACAGATAAAAAAGATAACAGCAGCCAATAGTATATGAATGGCAAAAGTAGACAGTTCAAAGTATTCCATCTGGCTGAAGTACACTTCCTGGTAGCCGTTGTTCTGCAAATAGCTGAACACGGCATGGTGCACCAATACTATCAGCATAATAGGTATCTGCAGCCTCCATTTCTGGTAGGTGATAAGTAAGGCGCTGCCTATAAATGCAAAAAAGTGCATTTCAAAAAGCCCGTGCATCTGGTATATGAACTGAGCCATAAATATGCCCAGCACACTACTTAATACATACTGGTATAGATTAGACTGGGGCAGCAGCAGTTTGGCAGAGTAGTAGGCAGTAAGGCATAGGCTGCCTACGCCAATAGCTATCAGCCACGTATCATAGTAAAAGGCCAGTAGCAAGCCTATTACAAAAAAGCCAGGTAAGAAATAGTTCATTAACCTGTCTGACCGTTCTTTTACATTTCTATGTAAGGCCATGGTATGAGCATGTTGTGGATTGGTATGAAGGGAATTTACTTGTGTTCCTGTCATTTTTTACAAGAGTTCGGGAGTTGACATCCATAGGCCTTTGTTGCCTCCGGCGCTACCGGTACAATGGTATTATGCAGCAGGGCATTCAGGGCTATTTCAGCGTAATTTGTTTGTATATCAGTACAATAGCGGCTTTTATTATAGTTGCCACGAAAATGCAGTTGCCGGTACCCGTTCAGTATAACCGCCTGGGGGGTAGCGTATACACCGCAGGCAGTGGCAAGAGAAGTGTCGGTTAATACCGGCACATTTACATGAAAGCGTTGCTGTATCTCTTCCTGCGTATACTTTTTGCTGGTCATTAACACAATGGCAAAGCTGGCCTGTTTACCATATTTATTGACCAGCGAAGCAAAATGGGGGATATTAAAACGGGAGCAGGGGCAGTCGGGATTGAAGAAATGCAGCAATACCGGTTTGTTGCCATTCATCGCAATAGCCGCAGGCAATACCACCGGCGTTCCGGTGGCTACAGGTTTATAACCGGCAGGTACAGGAGTAGGCAGGGCATATACCCATTCATTACGCCAGAACAGCGCTATCACTCCGCAGAGTAAAACAAGTAACCAGGCAATTACCAATTTTTTTCTCATGCCCCATGTCCGTTTTGAAAAAATAGAGGGTATGTTCTCTAGCCTGAATTTATAGTTTTTTCGGGTTCCTTGTCTGTTTTTGTATAAAAAACAGTTTTAGCATTGTTTATGAGTGCATTACGAGGTAAGGGCGTGGTAAAGCTTTTGTGCCAGCTGCATTTCGTTGAATGGTTTTGCCAGTACATCAGTAAATCCCGCCTGTTTCAGCGCAGTAATTTCCGCTTCGTCATACGTATGGGCCGAGGATAAAATTACCGGTACAAATGCCAGCCTGCTGTTGCGTATGGCGCTTACCAATGCATTGCCATCCATACCTGCCATTTCCATATCCGTAAGTACTATATCTGCATTTTCCTGTAGCAACAACTCAAAAGCTTCCTTACCATTGGTAGCCAGTAATACTTCTGCATTCCAGTTACGCGTCATTATGCTTACCAGTTTCAGGTTCAGCTCATTGTCATCTGCCACCAGTATTTTTTTGCCACTGAAGATGGAGGTGTCTGCAACAGGGGCTGCATGGCCGCTTTGCGCAGGTAGTACCGCGTTGGAATAAGGAATAGTAAACTGCATGGTAGTGCCCTTACCCGGCACGCTTTCTACCGCAATACTGCCATTTTGCAACTGCACCAGCTTGTGGCATATATACAGGCCCAGGCCCGAGCCCTTTTGGGCATCGCCTTCATTTACCTGGTAATACGGGGTAAACAGCTGTGCCTGCTGTGCTTTGGACATGCCGGCACCTGTATCTGTAACAGCAACTGTTAACACAGGTTTATCTGCCTGCTGCTCCAGCGTGGCCTGTAGGGTTACACTTCCTTTTTCTGTGTACTTAATAGCATTGGAAAGCAGGTTTATTACCAGCTGGTTAAGCCGGAACAAATCGCCGGTAATCAGCTGCGTGTTTTTGCCGGTGAAATGATATTGCAGATGCAGTTGTTTCTGTTGTGCGCTGAAACGCATAGACTCTACAGCCTGCCCTAAGGTGCGGTAGGGGTTAAAGCGTATAGACTGTAACTGAAAACGGCCGCTTTCCAGGCGCGACATATCCAGTACATGGTTTACAGTACCCAATAGCATGTCAGAAGAAAACTGAACCGAATCCAGCATTTCTGTTTGCCCTGCTGTAAGCCCGCTTTTGCGAAACGCCTGTAAAAAGCCGATGATAGCATTCAATGGGTTTCTTATTTCGTGGCTCATAGTAGCCAGTAAATCTGTTTTCTGCTGGGCCAGGTTGGTAGCCAGTTCGTATTCACGGGCCAGCTGCTGTTCGGCACGGCCTATCTTTCTAACATACGTAATAATCAGCACCGCAAACACCAGCAATAACAGCAGGTTAAACATACCCGTGCGGTTGAGCAGTTGCTGGGTGCGCTGGTATTCCTGCAGGGCAGTGGTTTTAATATTTTCAGACAACGCGTAGGAGCAGGCCTGCAAACTGGTGGTTAGCTGTTTCAGTTGCTCCATCATATGCTGGTTAATAATAATCATGTTGGCCTGGTCGGTGCTCAGCTGTTGCTGTTTGTTGCGCAGGGTATGCAGCAATTGCTGATAAAAAGCATCTGCCGTTTGTACTTTTACTACCGTGTGGTGCACGGTATCCCGGTAGGTTTTCTCCACTGTGTTATTAATTACCGTAGCGGCATTGCTGCGTATGGTATCCTGTTTACCGGAGAAGGCATCTTTCAGCTTTCTGAAAAAGCCTTTTTTACGGGTTTCCACTACAGGCGCGGGTTTTACCGTATCGGCATGTTGCTGTTGTGCAGCGGCTCTTTGCCGGGCCAGCCGGTCTATAGCATTAAACAGCGTGGTTTGGGCATTACGGGACGTAAAATTACCGGCCAGTATAATTACCGAATCAAAGCTTTTCTTCAGCTCAAATATCTGATCAGATAACATTACTTTTTGCTGATACAACTGACGCGTTGCAGCTGGCTGTATGGTTGATGCCGGTAGCGTACTATCGCCCGCCAGCAGGTTCAGCGAATCCATTTTTACAAAAGCCTGCTGTAGTTTGTTTTTATAACCCGCCAGCTTTTGCGGACTGTAAGAGAGTATAGCCAGCTGAAAATCATTTTCTGCCTGATTCAGCAACAGCAATGCTTCGCCCGCCTGTTCGCCGGGGTAACGGCTGTTTTGTACTACGGTAAGTAAATGTTGACTGCGCTGATTAATCTGATAGCGGAAGTAGAGGGCTACAAGGGTAAGGGCGGCAACAAAACACATCAGGCTTATCATAAGCCTTTGCATCAGCTTTTTCTTATGCAGCAGCGGCATACAGTATTTTTTAAGGGTACGGCCGCAAAGGTGCAACAAATGCACACAATAACAATGGTAAAATTATTCTACATTTTCTATCCCTTCTTACAGTGTGTATTACTCCCATTTCCGCTGCATGTTTTCGTACGATTCTTTGGATACGGTAGCGTCCTTTTTAGTACGCGAAATGCCTTTCTTTTTACGGGCATTGATATTATTTACCAGGGAATTGGTTACCCCCAGTTTATTTTTACCGGCGCTGCCGGCTCTTGCTTTCTTAGTCATTACTGTAACATTTAATCGTTGGAATTATCTTTTCGTGCCAGCTCGCCCTCGTCCAGGTCGTCCTCTTCACCGGCTATATCCATATCCGGGTCTTGCTCCATATCATTTTCGGCCTGTTCCAGCGCTTGTTTTGTTGCGTTTTTATCTGCATCGGGCTGTACGGCCTGTTGTGTTGCCTTATTGCCTGCATTGGTTGGCCCGGCCTGCTTTGGAGATGGTGTACTCATAGTATCTGTTTAATAATAACGGCTAAAAAGACTATGCCATAAAAAAAGTCCCGCTTCCATACCGGAGCGGGACTTTTTAACAGATACCTGTTATTACTATCCTTTTAACTGCTTAATAGCAGCAGTCAATTTAGGTACTACTTCAAACGCATCGCCTACAATACCGTAGTCTGCTGCTTTAAAGAAAGGTGCTTCCGGGTCTTTGTTAATCACTACCATTACCTTACTGCGGTTAACGCCCGCCAGGTGCTGAATAGCGCCGGAAATACCAATAGCTATGTACAGGTTAGGCGCTACCTGAAAACCGGTTTGCCCAACGTGTTCGTGGTGCGGGCGCCAGTGGCTGTCTGCCACAGGGCGGCTACAAGCCAGCGCCGCATGTAATACATGCGCCAGATCTTCTACTATACCCCAGTTTTCCGGGCCTTTTAAACCACGGCCGGCACTTACTACTATATCTGCTTCTGTTAACGGCACTTCACCGCTTACTTTGTTTACAGCAGTTACTTTAACGCGCGCAGCAACAGGGGTAACGTCCAGTGCTTTAACCTCAGCAGTACCGCCCACCGCTTCTACTTTAAAGCTGTTAGGATTAACTGAAATTACTTTTATGGCAGAGGTAACCGATACATTGGCAAATGCTTTACCGCTGAATACGGCTTTCTTTACCACAAAGCCACTGGCAGTATCGGGTAAAGCTACCGCACCTGCTACCAGGCCTGCCTTCAGCGCAGCAGATACACGTGGTGCAACCGCTTTGCCGGTTTGGTTATGGCTGAATATTACCACAGTAGCGCCGGTAGTACCAACCGCAGCAGTAATAGCTTTGGCATACACCTGCGCATCCAGTGTGTTAAAGGTTTCGTTGGCTACCTGGTATACCGTGCTGATGCCGTACTGGCCCAGGGCCGCAACATCTTCCGTAACAGTACCCAGTAATAAACCCGCAGCAGGTACACCCAGTTGTTTGGCTACCGCAGCGCCGTAGGTTAACGCTTCCAGAGAAGCTTTTTTAACGTGACCATCCGCATGGTCTATCAGTATTAAAACAGACATGGTTTTCGCTTTTGAATGTTAACTTTTGACTTTACTCAGCTTAGATCACTTTAGCCTCTTCATGTAACAGGCGTACCAGTTCATCTACATTATCTGCAGCAACCAGTTTAACACCCGCTTTGGCTGGTGGCAGTTCGTAGCTTACCACCTGGGTTAAGTTGTCGGCACCCACCGGCTCCACTACTTTCAGCGGTTTGGTTCTTGCCGCCATAATACCGCGCATGTTAGGAATACGTTGTTCAGCCACACCCTTCTGGCAGCTTACCACTACCGGCAGCGCCACTTCCGCTACTTCTTCACCGCCTTCAATTTCGCGGGTAACAACAGCAGTAGTACCGTTCAGTTCAAATTTGGTAGCCAGCGCCACATAAGGCACATCCAGCAGTTCTGCTACCATACCGCCTATAGAAGCTCCGTTAAAATCAATGGTTTCCTTACCAGCCAGTATCAGGTCGTACCCGCCCTGTTTAGCTATTTCTGCAATCTGCGATGCAATAAAAAAGCTGTCGCCACCTTCTGCGTTAACACGTATAGCTTCATCGCCACCCAGTGCCAGTGCCTTGCGTATTACCGGCTCGGTATCAGCGCCACCCACCGTTACCAGATGAATAACCGTAGCGGCATCTTTTTCTTTCAGCTCAATGGCTCTTACCAGTGAATACCATTCATCATATGGATTAATGATCCACTGCACACCTGCCTCATCAAACTTCGTGTTGCCATCTTTAAAAGCAATCTTAGACGTAGTGTCAGGTGTTTTACTTACACAGACTAATATCTTCATGTTGAAAGGAATTTTTTAGCTTTCTCGGGTAAAGATAAGGACCAGGGAGGAAACACCATTTACGAACAAGGATAATACTGCGGGTAGCGTAACAGATAGTTTGGGAAAAAGATAGTGTTAAAACTTATTGCTGGTGTAATTTGCAGCCTTTACAGGCAGCTATGAACAGAATAGAAAGGATACTTCAGTTACTGCAAACCGCGCCCAAAGACAATTTTCTGAGGCATGCGCTGGCTTTGGAGTACGGAAAACTAGGGGAGGAGGCAAAGGCCAGACAGTTGTTTGAAGACATACTTACAGAATTTCCCGATTATATAGGCAGTTATTATCACTTAGGCAAGCTTTTGGAGCGTACGGGCGAAAATGAACTGGCGCTGGAGTGGTACGCAAAAGGTATGGCTGCTGCCCGCCAGGTGGGCGACAGGCACGCTTATGGCGAATTGCAGGGCGCGCATGATGAATTAGCCTATTAATTGTTTGAAAACTATAGCATGAAACGAAGCCTTGCTGTTGCATGTATGTTACTTTGCGGCGCCCGTATGGCGGGCGCCCAGGATACAACAGCTGCAAAAAAACACTGGTTGGGTAAACTGCACCCCGATTCCATTATTAATGGCAAGCTAAGCATTATTCCGGTGCCTGTGTTAAGCAGCAGCCCGGAAACAGGGCTGCGGGCAGGCGTGGTGCTGCAATACTTTTTTAACACCGGTAACAAGGCCGATACGCTGCGCAAAACGCGTGATTCCTATTCTTACCTGGAAGCTTTATACAGCACCCGTAACCAAACAGTGTTTGAGAACTACACACAGATGTATACCCCCGGCGAAGCCTTTTTTATAAAGCACCGTATGGGGTATGCTAATTATAATGAACGGGTATGGGGCTTTGGTAACAAAACAGTTGGCGCCAATGAGTTTGAAAAGGTTACCTATACCCGCCTGTACTTACAAAGCAGCGTGGCCCGGCAACTGAAAAACCAGCTGTTTGCCGGTATTAACCTCAACATCAGTAAAACTTACGATGTATCTACCGTAGTAAAAGATACCAACCTGCTGGCAGGGCAGCCCGGCCAAACCGGCAGCCTGGTGGTAGGGGTAGGGCCCACACTTATCTGGGATAAAAGAGACCACCCTATGAATGCCAGCCGTGGCTGGTATGGCGAGCTGGCGGCTACCTGGTATACCGGCACCCTGGGCAGCGATTACCGGTACACGGAATTTCTGGGCGATGTGCGGAAGTATTATACCCTGCGCGACAGCAGTGTACTTGCCTTTCAGGGCTATGGCCTGCTAACCAGCGGCACGGTACCCTGGCGGGAAAAGGCCCGTATGGGCAACGGTACCATTATGCGGGGCTACTTCAGCGGCCGCTTTCGCGATAATCAATATCTGGCCGCACAGGCAGAATACCGTAAACCGGTACACCGCTGGGTAACCCTGGCAGCTTTTGCGGCTGTAGGGCAGGTGCAGCATACTATAGGTGCATTTACACCAAAGGATACCAAACTGGCCGGGGGGCTGGGACTGCGTGTACTGGCCAATAAAGCCAAACGTATTTACCTGCGGTTTGATTATGCGGTATCTACCGATAAAACAAGTGGATTTTACTTTAAAGTAGGGGAAGCTTTCTAAAAAACGAGACCCCTGTGAAAACAGGGGTCGTACCAATGGGGGGTTCAAATACCCTCTGGTTCGCAAAAAGTATCTTTATCACACAATACATCTATAAGAACGCTCTTACAGGGCATACTGTTGTGTCAACGGCAAGTCGAAAATGTTGGGATTGGTTGAAATAAGAGTGTGGTGGAGTAGTGAATACAAAGATACAACACTGGTTTGCTAAGAGAGTGCAAAAACTGGTTATAGCTTTATTAAAAAAAACGGCTGAATAGTTAAAAACTCCTGTAAAATATGGGCAGTTATCGGCTTTTGCCATGGTAGCAGAAAGGGCTGAAGAAACAGCCGGAATGTAAACTTTTGGTTCTCAATATAAAAGCCTTCACCACTACCGTATCAGCACCGAAGTACCTTTTTCAGAAAAGGTTTGTCCCGTTTTTTTCTCTGTGTAAGTAAGCATCCAGGCATAGGCGCCGGGTGGCTGTGCCTCCCCTTTAAACTTACCATCCCACTTGCCGAAGGTGCTGGTGGTTTGGTACACCATCTGCCCGTAGCGGTTATACACTTTAAAATCAAGCTTAGACATCATAAACGCATTCAGCGGATACAGAAAGTCGTTTCTGCCATCGCCATTGGGGGTAAAGCCGGTAGGCACTGCTATAAAACAGCTGTTGAGCACAAAAAGCCGGTAAGTAGCCGTATCAAAGCAGTTCATATTGCTTTGTACAATCAGCTGCACATGGTACAGTTGCTGCCGCGTATTGGGTACCAGATAGTTTTGCCGGGGTGGGGTGTACAGGCTGCTGGTATTGCCGTTACCAAATACCCACTGCTGCCCTACGATATTACCTATGCTTTCATTTACAAACTCTGCCGCTACACCAGGGCACAGGGTATCTGATACCGGGTGGAAAGCGGCTTCCAGCACATTGCTCAGCACCACCTGTTTTTCCATTGTATCTGTACAAACGCCATTAGACACTACCAGTGTAATAGACTTGGTGCCAAAGCGGCTGTATATTTTTACAGGGTTTTGTTGTTTGCTGGAATCTGTTTTGCCGTCGTAATACCAGGCCCAGCTGTTTACCCCATGCGCCCCATCATGAAACAAGGCTACTGTATCCAGCTCACAATGCAGAAACAGTTGATAGGTAAAATCGGCCGACACGGTGTCTTTGGTGCTGAATGGCGTGCTGTTGCCCACAGGTGTAGGCTGCCAGCAGCTGGTAAGCAGGGTATTGCCATCGCTTCCCGTACGGGCGCTTACGGTGTAGTTGCCTTCTGTTAATACCGGGCGGTTAAAAAACAAATCAATAGTATCTGTAAACTGTCCGGTGCCATTGCAGGTAAATTCAGCCCGGGTAATGGAAATGGCTTCCGGCCCGTTTATTACAAAATCGCTGCCATTAGTGGCTACAGAGTTGCATTGTACAGGCTGGCTCAGTACCACCCGTATTTTTTCGGTACGGCAGGTAATGGGCAGCACCTTGCGCAGTGTGGCCGGATATTGCTGTTCCAGTGTAAAGGATATACTATTGTTGCCGGCCAGAATGTACTGGCCACATTCGGTGGCTACAGAATTGCCATCGCTGCCGGTTACAATAGATACGGTATAAGTGCCCCCGGTTAAAATACGTTTGTCCAGGTAAAGCGTAACGGTATTATCGGCATTGTTAAAGCTGCAGTTAGCCCTTGCGCCGGTTACGGTTACAGCCGAAGGGCCGGTAACGGTAAAATCACTGCCATCGGGGGCAATGGTGGCACAGTCTATAGGCAGGGTAAACACCATCTGTATGCTGTCAGGTGCGCAGGGCAGGGGCTTCAGGCTGTCAATATATACCAGCGCAGGCGGGTCTACCGTAAAATCAATATGCTCCCCTTCCGGAATATCGCGGTCGCAGTAATCCAGCAGAGTATTGGCATCGGTACCTTTTTTAATAGTAACACGGTAATTACCGGGTGGTAGCTGCTGGTTAAGGCCCAGCACCAGCGAATCCATATCAAAACCCTGATTGCAGTTAACACCCGCAGCAGATACAATATTAATACCCGGCACGTTCAATGTAAAATCGCTGCCATTGGTAGCCAGGCTGGCGCATTTTACCTCTTTATTCAGTTTTATCCGTATGGTTTTGGTAGGGCAATAGTAGTTGCCTGCCTGCAGGTGAGGCAGGTTAGGATCGGTAATGCTGGCGGTGCCGCCGCTGAAGCTGATGGTATAACCACTCTGGTTGGTAACCGTAAAATGGCTGATCATCAGCAGGTAATGATGCCCCTCAAGCAGGGTGGGCATAGCGCTGAAGGTAGGTTTGTTATCTGCCGGTATAGAGCCGCATTCTATATGGCTTACACCCGAGGCAGAGGCGCCGGTATTGCCATAAGTACCCGCCCAGTTGCCGGTAACCACCAGTGCGGCGTTGGTATACACTTCATCTGGCGAGGTGGCATTGGTAATATCAAACAGCTGCCAGTCGTAATCATCCATGGAAGATCCTGGCTGAATCAGAAAACCAACGGTTCCGGTGCTGTAGCAGGTAAACTTGTACCAGAAAGCATTTACATCTGTATAACCAGCGCCACAGCCCGGTACCGGCATGGTTCTGCCCGCGCAGGAAGGCACGGTGGTCATCTGAAACGTATTAAAGCCACAAAGGGGAAAGGCAGTGGCGGGAGTTTGCCCGGTAACGCACTGCCCGGCTGCGCCGGAGGCGGTAAACAAAAGAAGCAGCCATAAAACCAGTAGCCGGTGACTCAATAAGCGCATAATTGGTGTGTAATCTGGTTTATAGATTCCTGAAAGCCGGGAAACGTTGCTAAAAGTATAAATTTAATCCTAATATGGCTTGTGGCCCATGTTTTTTACATTCCCCACATCCCTTACTTTTGCCAATACTGAAACCATCATTGAATGAGTGAAGAAAAAAGTCTTAATTTTTTAGAAGAGATCGTAGAAGAGGATCTGAAATCCGGTAAGTATGCATCTATTCTTACGCGTTTTCCGCCGGAGCCTAACGGTTACCTGCACATAGGACACGCTAAAAGCATCTGCCTCAACTTTGGCCTGGCCCAGAAATACGGCGGTGCTACCAACCTGCGTTTTGATGATACCAACCCGGTTACAGAAGATACCGAGTATGTGGAAAGTATAAAGGCTGACATTCAGTGGCTGGGTTTTCAATGGGCGAAGGAATTGTATGCAAGCGACTACTTTGAGCAGTTGTACGGTTTTGCCGTGGAACTGATAAAAAAGGGGCTGGCGTATGTTGATGATAGTACCAGCGAGCAGATTGCCGCACAAAAAGGAACGCCTACCCAGCCGGGTACGAAAAGCCCTTACCGCAGCCGCAGCGTAGAAGAAAACCTGCAGCTGTTTGCAGATATGCGCGCCGGTAAATACAAGGATGGTGAAAAGGTACTGCGTGTAAAAGTAGACATGAGCAGTCCTAATATGCACATGCGCGATCCTATTATTTACCGCATTAAGCATGCACACCACCACCGTACCGGTGATGCGTGGTGCATTTATCCGATGTACGATTTTGCACACGGACAAAGCGATAGCATTGAACAAATTACCCATAGCATTTGTACACTGGAGTTTATTCCGCACCGTCCGCTGTATGACTGGCTGATTCAGCAACTGGAAATTTTCCCCAGCCATCAGTACGAGTTTGCGCGTTTAAACCTCACCTATGCTATTACCAGCAAGCGCAAGCTGCTGCAGCTGGTAACGGAAAAGTTTGTGGATGGATGGGACGACCCACGTATGCCCACCATCAGCGGTATGCGCAGAAGAGGCTATACGCCCGAAGGCATCCGCGAGTTTTGCGAAAGAATAGGCGTGGCCAAACGTGATAACCTGATTGATGTGGGCCTGCTGGAATTCTGTGTGCGTGAGCACCTGAACAAAGAGGCACAGCGCCGTATGGTGGTGTTTGACCCGCTGAAAGTGGTTATTACCAACTACGAGGGTGTGGAAACGCTGAAGAGTGAAGACAATCCCGAAGATCCTAACACTACCTACCGCGATATTCCGTTCAGCAAAGAGCTGTATATAGAGCGGGAAGACTTTATGGAAGTTGCTCCGAAGAAATACTTCCGCCTGGCACCCGGCCAGATGGTGCGTTTAAAAAGCGCTTATATTATTAAGTGTGAGGAGGTGGTGAAAGATGAGGCGGGTAATATTACCGAGGTAAGATGTACTTATATTCCTGAAAGCAAAAGCGGCGCAGATACCTCTGGCATTAACGTAAAAGGTACCCTGCACTGGGTAAGCATTGCACATGCCATACATGCAGAAGTACGTTTGTACGACCGCCTGTTTAAGGTAGAGAACGTTGCTAATGAGGAAGGAGACTTTAAAGACTACGTTAACCCGGACTCTTTACAGATTGTGCAGAATGCGTATGCAGAGCCTGCACTGGCCAATGCTAAATTCAGCGATCGTTACCAGTTTTTAAGAAAGGGTTACTTCTGTATGGATAAAGATACCAGCGAAGAAAAGATGGTATTTAACCGTGCAGTAACCCTGAAAGATGCCTGGGCGAAAGAAGTAAAGAAAGGATAACTACTGTTATAAATGACCGTTTTCAAAGGCCCACTTAATAAGGTGGGCCACATTTTTTAGCCCCGTTTTCAGCAGTACATTCTTCCGGTGGCTTTCCACTGTGTTAATGCTGATGTTTAAATTATCTGCAATTTCTTTGGTATTCATGCCTTCTGCCAGCAGCTTAATAATACCTTTTTCCCGTGGGGTAAGCATTACATCGGGTTCCCGGTTACGCGTTACCATGTTCTGAAAAATACTGTCGCTTACCTGGGGCGAAAAATAAGTACTGCCCTCTGCAATACAACGAATGGCCAGCTTCAGCTCCTCATCATCCGCGCTTTTCAGAAGATACCCTTCCACACCGGCTTCAATCAGCTTTTCCAGGTACACACGCTTGGCGTGCATAGATATAATAAGAATTTTAATAGCAGGATACTGCTTTTTAACCAGTGCAGATACCTCTACACCGTCCATCTCCTTCATACCAATATCCATCAGCAGCAGATGGGGCTGTTGCTGTTCCAGTACTTTAAACAAAGCACTTCCGCTGTTGGCAAAGCCCGTTACGGTGTAGTTATTGGCTTTAAGCAAAGCGGTTAAACCTTCAATAAACAATTGATGGTCATCTACAATAAAAATCGAAAACCCTTCCATGGCGGCAATATAACAGTTTATACAAATGGAATACGGAAAAAGAACGAGGCGCCATTACCTGGTGAGCTTTCAATATCCATTTGTGCATGAATCTTGTGTGCGCGTGCTTCAATATTGGTAAGCCCAATGCCTTTGGCACGCAGGCCCGCATCAAAGCCCACGCCGTTATCTTCCACCGTAAGCAGCAGAATTTCTTCTTCTGCATAACACTGTATATAAATTTCAGTGGCTTTGGCATGCTTAACGGCATTGGTAAGCAACTCCCGTATAATATAATACACCTCTTCTGCTTTGTGTTTGGCCAGGTGGCTGGCCCCCTGCATACTTACAATTACCTGTGTGTTGCCTGCTGTTTCTACCGTTTCTTTCAAATCCTGAATGGCCTCTACCAGGCCGTATTTGTGTAAAATACCTACGCTCATGTTGTGAGAAATACCGCGCACATCTTTTAACGCATCCTGCAACAGCATATCAATCTTTTGCGAGTGCGCGTTAACAGAAGCGTCTTTCCCATACAGGCTTTGCAGCATAAACTTCAGCGAGGCCAGGGTACCGCCCAGGCGGTCGTGCAGCTCCATAGAAATACGCTGGCGTTCGGCTTCCTGCCCTTCCAGCATGGCAATATTGGCTTTTAGCGCCTGCTCGCGTACCAACTGTTCGTTCTCTTTCTGTTTAATCTCTGCCAGCTGGTTGGCAATTAATCTTTTCTTGCGGCTGTCGCGCACCATAAAAAAGCCCAGGAAAGCAATCAGTATGGCTATAAAAATAAGCAGATATATCAGCAGCCTGCTTTTCTGGTTCAGTTCAGACAGGTTTTGGGTCCGCTCTTTCTCCACTTTTAAAGCCTGCTCCTTTTTCTCCGTTTCGTACTTTTCCCTTACATCCGCAATGGCTTTTTGGGTGTTAAGCGAAAACAGACTGTCTTTAATGGTATCGTACGCATCAAAATGCTCATACGCTTTCTGATACTGATGCAGGGCTGCGTAACAGGCACCCAGGTGCTGGTGTATCCATTCCAGGTGCTCCAGCGGCGCACCTTCTTCAGTTACATCCAGACTTTGGGTAAAGTAGTTAATGGCCTGCTGGTAGTTTTTCTGTTTATAAGCTATCATACCCAGGTTAAAGCTGGCTTCGCGTATGTTATGCTGACTCCCCAATTCTTCAAAAGAAGCCAGTGCGGTGGCGTACCAGTTATGCGCCTCATTAAACTGCTCCAGCTGCCAGTATATATTACCCAGGTTGTTGGTAACCTGGGCAATATATAAAGTGTTTTTAGCCTGGCGGGCCAGTGCCAGCGATTTCTTTAAGTAAATAATAGCCGAATCAGACTGATTAAGCAACCTGAATACATTACCCATACCATTATAGGTACTGATAAGTGCCTGCTCGTTGTTCAATGTACTTTTTAACCTGTATGCCTGCCGGTAATACTGCAGCGCATCCTTATACCGGTCTGTGGTTTTATAAATAGCTGCCAGTAATTCGTACGCACGGGATAATTCCAAAGGTTTATCCCCGCTCTTTTCCCACAACTGGGCGCTGCGGTAAAAAAAGTCTGCTGCTTCTGACAGGCCGGTGTTTTTAAAATGCGCCAGACCTATATGGTACAATGCTTCCGGCACAGCAGCCTGCAATTTGTGCTTCACTGCATAGTCGTAAAACAATTTTTCATATTTCAGTAAAGTATCTGCCGGGCAATCGGGCAGCTGTGCCAGTCTGGTAAACAAATACAGTTTACCCGTATCGGGCACAGGGCTTTGTAAAAACCGCTGAATGCTATCGGTATATAAATCAGTTTGTGCATGGCAGGGTTTTACTGCAAGCAGTAGCAAGGGGCACAGAATTAAAACAAGTAGCTGCTTCATTGGCGGCAAAGTATAAGCTTAATCAGTCTGAATAATTAGTAACCGGTAGGCATAATGTTAGAGTCCATTACCACCTTACCCAGTTTCCTGTCTCCCAGGCCACCTTTTTTTGCTTTGCCTTCGCTTACAAAAATGGTAATACCAGCGGTTTCTGCACCATGTTCCGGCTCAAAAGAAAATTTAATCATAGACAATTGCTCCGTAGTGCTTGTACCTTCAATAATGGTAAGCTGGCAATAAATCATACCGTTGTCGCCACTCGCATCTGTAGTATATAAAAGGGTGCCTGGTACTACCACGCGCTCAGCGGGGTCTATCGGCAGCAGTATGGCAACGCTTACCAGCGAAGAAGAACCTTCTGTATAGGCAGCAGGCTGGTAAGTATCACCACCGGATAGTTGGGGATAGCCAACAGGTAAATCAACGTAAGTAATCTCTGCTGGTTCCTGAAGGTTTAAAGTGTACGTGCTCATTGTCGTTTTTACAATTTAGAAGTGAATAAAATGAAATGACGTTGTTGGTTGATTATCTCCCCCTTGTTCTATTGCCGCATGTAGATAACATGCTGAAACAGCAATAATGAGGATACGGAGGATGCCTGATCTAACGGTTTTCCGGTAGCTATAAAATGCCGGTTAACCGTGTTGCAGGTTTTTGGAATAAGTTTCAATTTTATCACGCAATCAGCAATGAGCAAAGGGGGTGTTCCGATACTGCTGATGCAATAACCAGAACTAGCTAAAGGTAATATGCCTGTAGGGTATAACAAAATATTTGCGGCAGTATTTGGCTTGTGTATAAATCCAATATAACTATGGTAGCAACCTTACGAAGAAGCAGGCCTGTTACACTGGACATACAGTTGCTTGCCATACAGCCTCATAACAATCTGGTAATTCAGCGGAAGGGGAAACTGCTGAACCCACACTTACCCATTTGGAACAATAAGAATGTTTGTACTACTCCGGTGGCAGTGGCTTTTGATATCGGTAACGACCGGAAGCCACAGCTGGAAGTGCAACTGGCTGTTGGCGGCAACGTAGGGCAGGGGGTGCTCGAAATATTTGCTGCCAATAGTATCTTATTGTTCCGGGGTTTGTTTAACCGCTCGCAAACCGTAATGGCTACGGCGGTTTATACACCCGAAGTACTATCGCAACTGCAGGATGATATGTTGTACCTGCAGCTTACTATGGATGATGGTACCCAGGTGCCTTTAGGTACCATACCTGTTGAAATGTATTGGATGAATATAGCTGAACTGCCGGATGCCGTTCACAGAAATGGTATTCCGGTAGAACTGCTGCAGGCCTTGTGCAGCGCTGTTACGCTGGCCAGCTATTTTCCGTCCGAAGCTGCTTATATGTATCCGGTACAGGCTATTGTACAAAGCCTGTTTAATAATCAGGGGCCGCGGTTAGATGTATATAGTGGTGCCGCCCGTTTTGTAACAGTAAATAATTTTAATAATATAACACTGCATTACCAGGCATGGCGTGCTGCACAGGCAGTTGGTGGCGCAGTAGCCAGTAGTTTTGATATAGCAGCGGTATTACAATACCTGTTATGCAGTTATGGATACCGTACTTATTACTGCCTGCTGGCGCGTACGGGGTACCTGTCGCTTACCAACCTGCTGGGCAGAGGTTTAAGCAACAACCCGTTGTATGCCGCAACAGATATGCCTGTTGTAAGCCCCGCCGCCACCGGCAGAACAGCATGGAGCAATCATAGTTTTGTATACATACCCGCCTATGGTGTAGTGGCAGATGCGGCAGTAGGCCCGCACATGGGATATGAAATGATGGGTGATTACCTTACGCAGCTGCTGGATCAGGCGTATTATAAACAGGCCGCATTGCCGGAGCCGGGTGAGCATACGGTAGAACAGTATACAGGCGTAACCAGTACAGATACCATCAGCAGTGTACACACGCTGCCTCATTTTACGCATACCGCAGCTTTTATTCAGGAAAACGATTTTTCTTTTAAAAGCTTTTGCGTACTGGCCACAAAGGCAATAGCCGGTAAATGGCCGGAGCCGGAAACCATTCCTTACCTGCGGGGTGCCTGGAATACCTTTTATACAGAACTGGTACCGGGTGCGGAGGAAGTGATGCAGCTATGGATGCTGCGGCGTGATGATGCGTTGATTACTGTAAAACTATATGTGGTAAGCGGAAATAATGAACTGGCGTATAACCGCTTTGTGGCCCAGGCAGCCCTGTCGCAAACAGAAAAGCCTGCCATGAAAGCAGATACACCGGGTATGGGGCATTTTTCTGCACACAGTGCTGTTGAAGGTGAAAACAGATATATATGGGTATACCATAATGCCGTACTGGAATTAACCAGTTCAGACACAGACCTTGACCTTAACCTGATTGCATCCTGGTATTTTGCCTGGGCCAGTAATAACCTGGCAGAAGAAGTAACGTATTGTTTGCCATCAACTGATGTTACCTGTAACGGGAACGGGGATTTTCCCGGAAAGGAGTTCGTTGTAACCTTAGATACCTCCGAAAGCACCTTGTTGCATTTTACACAAACAGGTAAAGGCGTGCGGCTCACGGGCCGCGACGCCCGACGCCTGGAGTTTGAAATAACAGCAGGTTTTCAGGCATCTCTGCAGTTACTTATTATAAATAAAGACACTTTGCTGGTAAATACCGCGCACCTGAAGCCTTCGGGCTTGTAGGGCAACTGCCGCTTTTTGTGCATATTGCAATATGAATCAGGTTGCAGCACGTTTTCAGCAGTATTGGAAAAAACATTTTAACCACCTTCCGGCAGGTAACACACATGTAATACTGGCGGTAAGTGGGGGTATAGACAGTGTGGTGCTGGCCCACCTGCTGCATACAACGGGTATCACTTTTTCGCTGGCACATGGCAACTTTGGCCTGCGTGGCGAAGAGAGTGAGCGGGATGAAGCCTTTGTGCGTAACATGGGTGTGCAGTATGGGGTAGAGGTGCATGTGCAACGTTTTGCTACTGCACAATGGACACAGCAGCAGAAAGTAAGTATACAGGAAGCTGCAAGAATATTACGTTACACATGGTTTGAACAAATATGGAGCAGGTTACCGCACGCCCCCCGTGCGGTGGCCACCGCCCACCACGCCAACGACAGCATGGAAACCCTGCTGATGAATTTTTTCAGAGGCACCGGCATCAGTGGCTTACACGGCATTCAACCGGTACAGGGGCATATCATTCGTCCTTTACTATTTGCTACCCGCCAGGAGATTAGCAGTTATGCAGTACAACACCAGCTGCAATGGGTAGAAGACTCTTCCAACGCCTCCGATAAATATACCCGTAACTATTTTCGCCTGCAACTGATTCCGGGCCTGCAACAGGTTTTTCCGGAAGTAGAAGAAAATTTATTACAGAACATAGAACGCTTTACAGAAGTGGAAATGCTGTACCGCCAGGCCGTAAGCCAGCAGCTGGAAAAACTGGTGGAACAAAAAGGGGCCGAGCAGCATATACCCATTTACAAACTGTTGAAGGCAACACCCCTGCATACCCTGTTATGGGAAATGATACGCCCGTTTCAGTTTACTGCTGCCCAAACCGAAGAAGTAAAAAAACTACTTACCACGGGCGGGCAGGGCAGCTATATTACTTCTGCCACACACCGCATTATTAAAAACAGAAACTGGCTGATTATTGCACCTGTTAAGGTAGAAGAGGCTGAGCATATTATAATAGAAGATTTTGCAGGCAACAGCCTGTTTTCGCAGGGGAGCATTCAGATGCAGTTATCTGAGCAGCCGATGGCTGAAAAAGAAATGCAGCAGCCACCACAGGTAGGTTTGTTTGATGCAGATGCTATTCAGTTTCCTTTATTACTGCGCCCCTGGAAAACGGGCGATTACTTTTACCCGCTGGGTATGCAGAAAAAGAAAAAGATCAATCGTTTTCTGATTGATCTGAAACTGTCTGCCACCGATAAAGAAAAGACATGGGTGCTGGTAATGAACGAGAAAATCATATGGGTGGTGGGCCGCCGTATTGACAACCGGTTTAAAGTAACACCCCATACCAAGCGGGTGCTGAAACTTACGTATACCGCAGCAAAGTAATGCTGCGGTATACGTAAGCTTATACCAGATGAAAATACGTACCTATCTGGTACACAAAATTGCTGAGTACATTAAAGTCCGCAACAAAGTAACCTATTACAATAAGAAAGGCCATACCGTATATAGCGCCCCATAAGTGGGCAGAATGGTCGATGCGGCTGTTTTCCTGTTTGGCCATGTACGAAGTGGCAATCAGAAACAGCGGAGCAAACAAAAAGGCAGGTATTTTAAGGAAGGGTATAAAAATGATACCCATTTTTTGTGCAGGATACAGCAGCATAAAACAGAACGAAACTGCTGAAATAGCACCAGATGCGCCCACACTGGAAAAGCCATAGTTGTCTTTATGCTTCGCATAGTTAGGCAGGTCGCAGGCCACCGCAGCCGTAAGGTACAACAGGGCATACACCAGCTTTCCGGTAACACCAAAAATGTTCATAAACGACATTTCTATCAGTTGTCCAAACATATACAAGGCATACATATTAAACGCCAGGTGCATGTAACCGCTGTGTACAAAAGCACCGGTGATAAAGCGGTACCATTGTTTGCGGTAATGAACGGCGGTAGGCACAAAAGCCAGATCGGACTTTACCTTATAATTGTTTTCTGCCGAAAGGGAAATCAATACTGTAAGAACAATAATTGCAATAGTAACAGTCATAACAACAAACCTGGTTTAGTGTAAACGTGTGTGCCGCGCAGGGCCTACATATGATGATATTTTTCGTTGCGCAAGATAGTACATGCCCGGTAAACCTGCTCTGCCAGCACCAGCCTTACCAGCATATGCGGTAATACCAGTTTAGACAGGCTCCATACAAAATTAGCACGCTTTGTAACGCTTTCATCTACCCCAAACGCACCACCAATTAAAAACACCACACGGCGGGTGCTTTCGTTGGCTTTTTGCTGTACCAGCTGCGCCAGTTCGGGCGATGACAGTTGTTTACCGCGCTCATCCAGCAGAATCAGCTGATCGTCTGGCTGCAAAGCCTGTAATATCAGCGCCGCTTCCTGCTTTTTCAGTTCCGCTTCCTGCATTACGCCTGCGTTTTTAGGCGGCGCAATAATTTGCCAGGCCACCGTAAAGTACTTGTTAATGCGGCCGGTAAAATCTTCCACGCCCTGCTTTATATATGCCTCATGGGGTTTACCCACGGAATAGAAAAAAATCTTCACCGTGGCAAGTTATACAAAAAGGCGCAACCGTCTGGTACTGTCCTGAAATGAGGATTGTTATTAAAGAATTAAAGTATATTGGCTTTTGTCATATGAAATCTATGTTTACCAAGCAATCAACCAGGCCTCTTATCAGTTGTATTTGTATGTGTATGCTGGTGCTGCAGGCCAACGCCCAGCAAAAGCCCGCCCGCCGGTTTACCCTGTTTTTTGAAAAAGTATATGTACATACCGACCGGGATTATTACACAGCCGGGGAAGATATATGGTTTAAAGCCTATTGTACCGATGCACAAACCAACCTGCCTGCACCCAACAGCGCCAATGTATATGCCGAGTTGCTATCGCCCGAAGGCGTAGTGGTAGACCGGGAAGTGCTGCACCTGCAAAACGGAGGTGCTAATGGCGATTTTAAACTGGATGAAGCCCTGCCTGCCGGCCGCTACCGTTTACGGGCCTATACCAGCTGGATGCGCAACTTTGGCAGCATGTTCTTTTTTACCAAAGACCTGTATGTAAGCAAAGGTGCAAAGGATAGCACTGCGGCTGCAAACAGCAACGTACAAACCGCGGCCACGGCAAACAACAACGCGCAAGCGGCTGCAACCTCCACTGCCGCACAATCAGATAACAGAATATTATTTTTCCCCGAAGGGGGCTCGCTGATTGCCGGTGTAAAAAGCCGCATTGCTTTTAAAGCAGAAAGTGCCGTTGGTAAAGGCATAGCGCTGAAAGGCACTGTACTTGCCGCCGATGGCAAAGCCGTAGCTGAAATACAAACCACCCATTTGGGCATGGGCAGTTTTGAACTACAGCCCCAGCCGGGTGTAGTCTATCGCTTTCAGGGCAGGCTACCTGATGGCAAACCCGTTACGGCCGATCTGCCACAGGCACTGGAGCAGGGGCTGGCCATAAAGATTACCGAAAAAGATACGCTGCTGGTAGTAGATATATTTACCAACCCCGCCACCTTACAGGCCGAAGGCCCTATGCGCGTAACCCTGGGCGGTAAACACGCCGGTAAGTTTTACCTGGAAGATACCGTTACCCTTACTCAACCCCATGCAGTAATGCAGGTAGCTAAAAGCCATTTTCCGGAAGGAGTGGCTGCGTTTACTTTATACGATGCGCGCCTGCGCCCGCAATGCGAAAGGCTGGTATATATAGAAAAAGAAGTAGCCCAGGTAACACTGCGCTTAAAAACGGATAAGCCAGAGTACAGCCCCGCAGAGCAGGCCGCCGTATACCTTACCGCCACTGCAGAAGATGGTAGCGCTGTAAAAGCACAGCTATCGCTGGCAGTAGTGGATGCTGGCATTATACCCGTAGCCACAGAAAACATAATCACCTACCTGCAACTGCAAAGTGAGCTGCGGGGCGAAATAGAACAACCGCTTGCTTATTTTAATAAAGACAATGCCCAACGGAAACAGCAGCTGGATCTGCTGCTGAGCACCCAGGGCTGGCGCGATTTTCTGTGGCGCCGTGTAAAGGATACTGCTATTGTAGTGCGCTACCTGCCCGAGCCGGGCATTACCCTCAGCGGCCATGTTAAGCAGGTATTGGGTGGTAAGCCATTGCCTAAAATGAACATTACCCTTATGGCCAATGAGGCCAGAGGCAATAAGATATACTTTACAGAAAGTGACAGCTCCGGCGCCTGGTTTCTGGATGGCCTGCCGCTGTACGGCCCGCGGCAGATAAGGCTTACCTCCCGCAACCCTTCCGGCAAGGGTGGGGGCATGCTTACTATGGATTCTGTGTTACAGGCTTCTGTACCCGTGCCGCCTTTACCGCAATACACACCCCTGTTACCAGATACCGCTGCACTGGTAAAACAGTTTACCACAGAATCACAAAAACGGCAAACGCTGCTGCGCAAACAGCAGGAAGCTGACACCCGCGAGCTGGAAGGGGTAGTGGTAAAAAACACGCCTAAAACAGCCGTGTTCAGAGATGGACATTATGTAAGCTTTGGTGGGCCCGATTCTACCTTCCGCATTACCGCAGCCGATTTTAAAGATTACGAAACACTGGAAAACTTTATACTGCACCGCATGCCGGGCGCTACGTCCAGTGCCGATACGCAGGGCGTATTTTTTATGTCGAACGGCCAGCGCATACGCCCGCGCTTTAAAGTGGATAACGTGGAAGACCTGTTTGAGCGCATTGACTTTTACAGCCTGCCTATGAACGTAATTGAACAGGTAACCATACGCCATATGCTAAGTGCACAAATGACAGATGCCTGGTTTGTATACCTTACCCTGAAACCCGAAGCCTACCAGCGCAAACAGCTGGATTTGCTGAATGTTACCATTGCCGGCTATTACGAGGCGCGGGATTTTTATGTACCCACCCCGGGGCCAAACGCTCCGCGCCAGCTGCCCCGCACCACCGTTTGGTGGCAGCCCAACGTAACTACCGGGGCGGGCAGCAAGCCGGTACGTTATCATAACCCTGGCAATAAAACCACCATACGCATTGTGGCTGAGGGTATTACAGACAAAGGAGTGCCCGTGGCCGGTGTTGTGAACTATAATATAAAATAACGCCCCGCAATACTTTTCTTTTTTGATATTTGCAGTCCTTTAAACGAAAAGTATGCGTGTAGCGATTAATGGAATGGGGCGTATTGGCCGTTTGTTGTACCGCCGCCTGGCCACCAGTAAAGAGGTGGAGCTGGTAGCGGTAAATGATATTATGGACCCGGATAACCTGGCTTATCTTATTAAGTACGATTCTATATATGGTACCTATACAGAGCCTGTTCCCGCGCCCGGCATACGTTTTCTGCAATGTGCCGATCCGCGCCAGCTGCCCTGGAAAGAGCTGGAAGTGGATATAGTACTGGAATGTACCGGCGTATTTGCCAGCGAAGCAGGCGCAGCATTGCACCGCGAGGCAGGGGCTAAAAAAGTAATGCTGTCCAGCACCGGCCCCGAAGGCGTACCGCTGCTTATTTACGGGTTTAACCAGCACCTGCTTACGGCAGATAGCACGCTGTTTTCGCCCGGTGGCTGCATGACCAACTGTTCTACCCATATTTTATATATCCTCAATGCTATCGGCATAGAATCTGTACAGATTAATATGCTGCACAGCTATACCTCCCGCCAGGAACTGGTAGACGGGCCGCACAAAAGCCTGCGCCGGGGCCGGGCCGCAGCGGAATCTATTATTCCGTTTGAGGTAGATCTGTATCAGTCGCTGGAGCGTTTATTCCCCAACCTGGAAGGTAAAATAGCCACCCTTTCTACCAGAATGCCGGTGGCCAACGGCGCCATGGGCGATTTTACCGTGCAAATGAAGGATGATGTAACCGTAGCGCAGATTAACCGGATGTTTAAAAAAGCGGCCGAAACGGAATACGATGGGGTACTGGAATACACTACCGACCCGCTGGTGTCGCTGGATATTAAAGGAAATACCCATTCCTGTATTGTGGATGGCACCCTTACTTCGGTGGTAGGCAGGCAGTTAAAGCTGATTGTGTGGTTCGACAACGAATTTGGGTACACCAGCCGCATGATTGACTGGCTGTTTCATTGGGTACAATTGGGGAAATAACCGCAGATTTTTGCTTATTTTGCTAAACAAGTTAACATTTAACAGAGATATATGATCAAATTACAAGTGATAGGAAACCTGGGTAAGGATTGCGTATTGAATAATGTGAACGGCAAAAACGTAATCAATTTCAGTGTGGCTCATACTGAAAAGTTCAGGGATGCTACCGGTAATATGAAAGATAGAACCATCTGGGTAGAGTGTGCTTACTGGACTGACAGAACCGGTATTGCGCCTTACCTGAAGAGAGGCACCTCCGTATACGTGGAAGGAAACCCCGAGGTACGTACTTACCAAACCAACGATGGCCGTCAGGGTGCCAGCCTTACAATGCGTGTAGTAAGCGTGCAGTTACTGGGCGGTAACCGTTCAGACGGCGCAGAAGGCGGTGGCGGCGGTGGTTACAGCCAGCAGGGCGGTGGCAATAACTACGGCGGTGGTAACAATTACAACTCACCAGCCAACACAGCACCAGCTGGCGGCGGCAGTGATATAACAGAACCTTTGGATGATCTTCCGTTTTAAGCATGGAAAAAATATATTCTTACAACCGGCTGTACGATTTTACAGCCGGTGTATTTACCAGAATAGGTTGTAGTGCCAGTGATGCAGCGCTTGCTGCAAAAGTTTTATTAAGCGCCGATGTGCGCGGTGTAGACAGCCACGGTGTGGCAAGACTAAGCGGATATGTACGCTTATGGGAAGCCGGCCGTATCAATGCAACTCCCAACATTCAGATAGTACACGAAACGCCTTCCACAGCAGTAGTTGATGGTGATGCGGGCCTGGGCCTGGTAGTAGCGCCCTTTGCCATGCAGGTAGCCATTGATAAGGCTAAGATTGCCGGTACCGGATGGGTGGCGGTGCGTAACAGCAACCACTACGGTATTGCAGGTTATCATGCTATGATGGCGCTGGAAAACGATATGATAGGGATGGCTATGACCAATGCCAGCGCATTGGTAGCGCCCACCTTCAGCGTAGAAAAAATGCTGGGTACCAACCCCATTGCGGTGGCTATACCTGCCAGAGAGCAACCGCCGTTTGTGGCTGACTTTGCCACTACTACTGCCGCCAACGGCAAGCTGGAAATATTGCAGCGTAAAAATGCCGATGCGCCGTTAGGCTGGGTACAGGATAAAACAGGCCATGCCAGCCACAATGCCAACGAATTAAAACAAGGCGGCTCTTTACTGCCCCTGGGTAGCGACCGCGAGCATGGCAGCCATAAAGGCTATGCCCTGGGTAGTATTGTAGATATTTTTTCTGCCGTGCTCAGCGGTGCCAGCTACGGCCCCTGGGCGCCTCCTTTTCCTGCCTATGTACCTATGCCGGAGAATATGCCCGGCCAGGGCCTGGGGCATTTCTTTGGCGCTATGCGCGTAGATGCCTTCCGCCCGGCAGACGAGTTTAAGGAACATATGGATAACTGGATTTCCCGCTTCCGTAAGGCTAAACCTTCCGAAGGGTACGAGAAAGTATTGATACCCGGCGATCCGGAAAGGGAAATGGAAGCCGCACGTATGAAAGACGGTATTCCTGTGGTAGCTGCCGTAACAGAAGATTTACAGCAATTGGCACAGAAGTTCGCAATTGCGCTTTAACTTCGGCAACCTTTACAAAAAGTCATTCAAATATCAGTAGGTCATAGAGTCAAGTGGTCTGAACTGGAATTAAATACTCCTCAGCGATGAAAATTATGAAGTTTGGCGGCACCAGTGTTGGTAAGCCGGAACGTATGCACCAGGTAGCGCAGCTGATTACGAAAGACAGCGATGCTAAAATAGTGGTGTTAAGTGCTTTAAGCGGAACTACCAATGCATTGGTAGCGATTAGTGATGCAATTGCCGGCGGCGACCGCGAAGCTGCCAAACGAAAGATTGACGAACTGGAAGCGCATTACCGCAAGTTTATTCCCGATCTGGTTATAAAGGAAGACGCAAGGGCTAAAGCCGGTGCCATTGTTACCGAGCATTTTGAATTTCTGAATATCATTCTCCGCATCTCTTTCAGCGAAGCGCTGAATAAAGACATACTGGCACAAGGTGAATTAATGAGCACCAAACTGTTTAGTGTATACCTGGAAGAGCAGGGTATTGACCACCTGCTGCTGCCTGCACTGGAGTTTATGAGCATTGATGGCAACGAAGAGCCTAACCTGCCCGCTATCTCTAATAAACTGGCACAACTGCTGAAACAGCATAGCAATAAAAAAATGTTCATTACCCAGGGTTATATCTGCCGCAACGCACGCGGTGAGGTAGATAACCTGAAAAGAGGGGGTAGTGATTATACCGCATCGCTGATTGCTGCTGCTGCCAATGCTACTGTTTGTGAAATATGGACAGACATTGACGGTATGCACAACAACGACCCGCGTATTGTAAACAAAACCCTGCCTATTGAGCAGTTGAGTTTTGATGAGGCTGCGGAGCTGGCTTACTTTGGTGCTAAAATTCTGCACCCTACCTGTATCTGGCCTGCACAACTGAACAACGTACCTGTAAAGCTGCTGAACACTATGCAGCCCGAAGCTAAGGGTACCACCATACAGGAAGAAGCCGGTACCGTAGGCGTTAAAGCCGTAGCCGCCAAAGATGGCATTATTGCTATTAAAATAAAAAGCAGCCGTATGCTGCTGGCGTATGGCTTTTTAAGAAAGGTGTTTGAGGTATTTGAAAAATACAAAACACCTATTGATATGATTACTACTTCGGAAGTAGCTGTATCGGTAACTATTGATACCGATGCACACCTGGATCATATTATAAAAGAACTGGAACCCTTTGGCCATGTAGAGGTAGAAAAAGAGCAATCTATCGTTTCTATTGTAGGTAACGAAATTGCACAAACACCCGATGTGCTGAAGCGTTTATTTGATACCCTCAGCACCATACCTGTTACCATGGTAAGCTATGGTGGCAGTGCACACAACATTTCGTTGCTGGTGCCCAGTGAGCACAGAACAAAAACCCTGCAGTTGTTAAACGCAGGCATCTTTGGATTGTAATAGTATTACATACCTTATAGTAAAGCGGCTGTATCCTGTATACAGCCGCTTTTTTTATGGCCATAAGTAGTGTGTATTAGTCATGAAGATCAATACACTTCATCGGAGTTTAGTCTATTAAAATGTGCTTATAACAGGACGGTGCAGGATAATTAGTTTTCACATCCCTTTAACTTAGTACAAGCGTAAACAACATTTGCTATATGAATCTGCTAAAAGCTTTTAAAGGCAGCAGCCGTGCTCTGCTGCTATTCAGCCTCCTCATGTTTGTCCGGGCAGCACTCCAGGCTCAGGATTCCAGCTCAGTTAAAAAGATAACCGTAACAGGTAAAGTAAATGATGAAGCAGGTAAGCCGCTGGCAGGCATATCCATCCAGATAAAGGATGGCGCCACAGTGGGTATTACGGATGCAGAAGGTAGCTTCCGTGCATCGGTACCAGGCAATGCAGTACTGGTATTTTCTTTTGTAGGCTACAACAATGTGGAGCAGCCGGTAAATGGAAGAAGCGCTATTAATGTGGTGCTTCAGTCATCCACCAAAGCCCTGAACGATGTAATTGTGGTAGGCTACGGATCGCAGAAGAAGAAAGACCTTACAGGGGCAGTGGCCACTTTTGATACCAAAGCCCTGGAAGAGAAACCCGTAGCCCGTATTGATCAGGCTATGATTGGCCAGATGGCGGGTGTACAGGTAAGGCAGCAAACGGGTATGCCCGGTGCAGGCCTGAGTATTCAGGTGCGTGGTGCCGGTTCTATTGGTGCGGGCAACGAGCCTTTGTATGTGGTAGATGGTTTTCCGCTGGATGTGGCCAGCCAGAGCAGTTCCGGTGGTTTTACCGGTAACCCGCTCAATAACCTTAACCCAAACGATATTGAAAGTATACAGGTGTTAAAAGATGCGGCAGCAGGCGCTATTTACGGCTCCCGCGCGGCAAACGGTGTGGTAATTATTACTACCAAACGTGGTAAAGTTGGTAAGGCAAGGTTTGCTATTAACGCCAACACCGGTATTAGTAAAGTAGCTAAAAAGTTAGATGTGTTAAGTGCTGAAGAGTGGATAGGGCAGGCTACCGAAGTAATTAACAACGCCTGGGTTAAATCAGGCACCGGCAGAACAGCCGGGCAAACCAACGCAGAACGCAGAGCCATACTGGGTTTGAACGCCAACCAGCGCAACATTACTTTAATGCCGGATGACAGATGGACCATGCCCGGCCACCCCGGCCTTACGTATGTTGACTGGCAGGATGAAGTATTCCGCAATGCATTGTTTCAGAACTACGAAGTATCTGCCAGCGGTGGCAGCGAGTTTGCCAGATACTTTGTATCCGGCGGTTTTCTCAATCAGGATGGTACTTTGTTAAACTCTGGTTACCGCAACTATTCTACCAGAGCCAATATAGAAGTAAACGCCAGCAAGAAACTGAAGTTTGGTTTAAACCTGGCACCTACCTACTCAGTTACCAAAAGCCCCGGTGCAGAAGGTAAAGACAACCAGCTGATGAAGATTTATAACATGACGCCTATTGTGGAAGACTCAGCAGGCCTGCTTTCCGGCGCCGGTAAAAATGCGGTATACCAGTATGCCAGCTCCAGCGTAAGCCCGGTTGCTTATCTCAACAATACCATTAATGATATTAAAACCACCCGTTTGTTATTCAGTATTTATGGCGAATATGAAATACTGAACGGGCTGGCATTCCGCTCATCGTTTAACTACGATGATAACAGCCAGAATTCAAAAAGATATATTTCTGATTATGTAGCGGGTAACATATCTAACTATCTTAACAACCCTGGCAGATCAGCTTCTGCTACTTACAGCGGTTTTAAAAAGCAGAACATTGTTAACGAAAATACATTAACCTACAACCACATCTTCAACGGCAATCACAACGTGAATGCAGTAGCCGGTATGAGTTATGGTTATGTACACTACGAAACATTTACCCTCAGTTCTTCGGGCGGTTTATCCAATTCTATTGTAACTACATTAAACAACGCAGCTACGGTTACCGGTAACACTACCGAAAGTAACAACGCCATGATGTCTTACTACGCCAGAGGCCAGTACAACTACGATGGTAAGTATCTGTTCTCTGCTACCGTGCGCCGCGATGCTTCTTCGCGCTTTGGGGTAGACAGCCGCTGGGGCACCTTCCCATCTGCTTCCGTAGGCTGGCGTATTTCTCAGGAAGATTTTATGAGAAACCTCACCTTCCTGAACGATTTAAAGCTGCGTGCAAGCTGGGGTAAATCGGGCAACAACAACATTGGCGATTATGCGGCAGTGCCTACACTGTCTGCCACCAGCTATACCTTTGGTGGTGCACTGGCACCCGGTCAGAGACCTTCCGGTATACCTAACAAACTGCTGGCATGGGAAACCTCTAACACCTACGATGTAGGTTTAGATGCGAGCCTGTTTAACAACCGCGTTAACATTACGGCCGATGCGTATATTAAAAAGAATACCAACCTGCTGCTGAACGTGCCGGTACCGGGTTCTGTAGGTTTCAACACCGTACTGCGTAACATTGGTGCGGTAGAAAACAGAGGCTTAGAGTTTACGGTAAATACCAATAACCTGAAAGGAACTGCTTTACAGTGGACTACCTCTGCCAACATTGCCTTTAACAGCAACAAGGTAAAAGCTTTAGGCCCTGATGGTGCACCGGTAAACGTTAGCACCGGCTATGGTGGTAACCCGCCGTTTTTGTTACAGCTGGGTATGCCTATGTACAGCTACTACCTGATACAGACAGATGGTATTTTAACAGCAAAAGATATTGCAGACCCTAACGTAGCTAAGTTAAGCGGACAAACCGTAGGTGACACCAAATACGTAGATGCGCATAAAGATGGTATTATTGATGCACAGGACCGCCAACTGAGTGGCAGACCCACGCCTAAGTACACCTGGGGCCTGAACAACAACTTTAAGTATAAAGACTGGGATTTAGGTATTCAGGTATACGGACAAATGGGCGGCCAAACGCTGAGCCTGCTGGCCCGTGCTATTGACAACCCTGCCAATGGTAAAAACACCACACTGGGCGTATGGCGCGACAGATGGACAGAAAGCAACCAGAACTTCAATGCCCCCAGAGGTAAGATAGGCCTGGGTTACACCATTCCTTACTTTACTACAGACTGGTTGTACTCATCTGACTTTATCCGCGTGCAGAACATTACACTGGGATACAATATGAAAAGTCTGATACATACCAGTGCCCTGTCAACCGCACGTTTATATGTATCGCTGCAAAACTTTTTCGGACATGATAAGTACAAAGGCGGTGTAAACCCCGAAGCGCAGAACACCAACCTGAGTGGCCAGAGCAGCTACCCTTTACCGGGCGATTATGGTGCTATGCCACTGAGCAAAACTGTTACGCTGGGTGTAAACGTATCTTTTTAATTATTTAGACTTATTTGTATGAAACGTAGAATATATATAGCTGCCGGGCTGGTGTTAAGCATAATGGCATCCTGCACCAAACAGCTGGATCAGGTACCTGTTTCAAATGTTACTGTAGAAAACTTCTATAATTCTGCCAACGATTTTCAGGCAGGTGTAAACTCCATATACTCCAACCTGCGCGGTTATCCTGATAACCAGCTGTGGATGGGCGAGATGCGGAGCGATAACGTGGCTGCTACCTCTGATGGTAACCGCGACTGGCAGGGTATTAACGATTTTTCGCCCAACCTTACCACCACTGCTTTTATAGTGGGTGCGTATAATAACAACTTCAACGGTATTTACAATGCCAATACCGTGTTAAGCGCGCTGGCTACCAAAGGCAGTGTAGTAACAGATGCCAACCTGCGTAACCGCTTTGCAGCAGAAGCCCGTTTTTTGCGTGCCTTCTATTATTTTGATCTGGTACGCTTTTACGGCAAGCTGCCTATCATAGATACGGTAAGAACCTATACAGAAGCGTTATCTATTGGCAGAAGCGATGTAACCGATGTATACAAACTCATCATCAGCGATCTGGAATTTGCCGCCGCCAACCTGCCGGCTACCTTTACCGGTACTGATTTAGGCAGGGCTACCTCCGGTGCTGCTAAAACGCTGCTGGGCCTGGTGTACCTTACCCGTTCCGGTCCGGTATATGCAGGTACAGATGGCCCTACACTGGCCAGTAACGAATACAGCAAAGCGTTGAGCCTGTTTAATGAAGTGCTGGGCAGCGGCAACTATACTTTTGGTACCAGCTACCCCAACATATTCTCTTATACCAACGAGAACAATAAAGAGGTGATTTTTGATGTGCAGTATGTAAGCGGCAGTTCTACCTACGGCGCTACCTTCCCCAGCATGCTGGTGCCTCCGGCTTATTTTACAGGCCTGGGCCTGGGTGGCTATGGTAACGGTTATGGTACCTGTGCTTTTAATATTCCGGGCGATTTATTTGCCTCTTATACCAGCACTACCGGTGGCGCTGTTGATACCAGAGATACCTTTAATATCCAGCGTAAATTCAGGCTGGCTACGGGTGCCGATACTACCAATGATTATACCCGCCCGTTCATCAAAAAATACATTAATACCGGCAGGGTAGGTGCCAGCTATACCGATTGGCCTATCAACTTTATAGTAATGCGCTATACCGATGTAATGATGATGAAAGCAGAATGTATTCTGCATGGCGCACCAGGTACACAAACCACGGTTGACTCTATTGTAAATGCCGTACGTAAAAGAGCAGGTGTACAAACCACTTTAACAAACGTTACCCTGGCGCAGCTGATGGAAGAAAGAAGACGCGAGTTTTTAGGCGAAGGCCTGCGCTGGAACGATCTGGTAAGGGAAGGCATGGCCGTTACCACCATGAACGCATGGCGCACTGCCAACAACCTAACTGCTGTGAAGGAAGTGGTGCCTAACTATGTAATTTATCCTATTCCACAGGCCGAAATTCTGGTTAAACCCAACCTGTATAAACAAAATGCTGGTTACTACTAGCAGTTAACATACATACACACAATCAGACAGGTTCCTCCGGCAAAGCGTAACAGCCCTACCGGGGGAACTGTCATTTTTACCGGAACCTTTCCAATGCCGTTCCTTCGGTGTGGGTTCGCCACGGGTTCGCTTCCCCTTCGCTCAGCTGGCTGGTATACAATTTACTGCGGATGACAAAGTGACGGAGATGTAAAAATAATTGGCTGAAAGCCTTACTGCTGGCTGCATGGCAGGCAGGAATGCAGTGTTTATAAGGTTTGTAGCCCTGATTATGTTGATTACCCCCGGATTATTGTCGATTACCCCTCCAATAATGTCGATTACCCCTTTTGTTACCCCGATGGCCTTTCCACAATAGTATTATTGCATTAACCCGCCGGTGTTGCTACCGATTTTGACCAGCAGGTATCCACACCACTGGCACTCAAAAGCAACCCGGCAGGGCGTAGCAGTTCTTTGACATATTCGATTGGAAAATAACAGTAAAGCGTACAGTGTTTGTATTAAAAGCGAACACCCGTAACCGCTGCGGTGTGCTGTTAGTTGTTGATTATCAATAGAAATGTATAGTGGCATTATTGTTAATAGTTTTACCGGCGGTTCGTATACGATAAATTAAACTGTATTATGCTTATTCGCAACCATCTGAAAGTAGCGTTGAGAAACCTTTGGAAAAGCCGGGGTTTTTCAGCCATTAATATTGCAGGTCTGGCCCTGGGGCTTGCCTGTAGTGTACTCATTTTTCTATGGATAAGTGATGAAAAGAGTATTGACGGTTTTCATGCCCATAGCAACCGCCTGTATCAGGTATACGAAAGGCAGTATTACGATGGAAAAATAAACGGGCAGTTTTATACGCCTGCACCAATGGCGGAGGAACTGAAAAAGAACATTCCGGAAATAGAACTGGCCTGTTCTTACGGCTGGGCTATGCCGCATAATTTTTCTGTAGGCACTAAAGTGGTAAAGCAATCCGGAACAGGAGCGGGTAGGGCTTTCTTTTCTATATTCAGTTATCCGCTGGCGGCCGGTAGTGCAAAGGATGCGTTGAGTACACCGGAGAGTATAGCTGTTTCGCGTTCTATGGCAGTAAGCCTGTTTGGCAGCCCGGAAGCAGCGATAAACCAAACCGTACGGTACGAGAATAACCGGGATTTTATAGTAAAGGCTGTATTTGAAGATATCACCGCAAAGTCATCCACGCAGTTTGATTTTTTGTTTAGCTGGGAGGCATTTATACAGATGAATCCGTGGCTGGACGATTGGGCTAATAATGCGCCCCTTACCTATGTAGTGCTGAGAGAAGACGCGGATAAGCATGCTACAGAAGCCAAAATAAAAGGGTTTATTGAAAGGTATGAAGATGACAGGGCAAGCGGCTTTCATGTAGAGCTGGGGTTAACGTTGTTTAAAGATGTGTACCTGAACTCGCATTTTGAGAATGGGGTAATTACCGGTGGCAGATCTGAGTATGTGCATCTGTTTAGTCTGGTAGCCATTTTTATTCTGGCCATAGCCTGTATTAATTTTATGAACCTTACCACTGCCCGCTCTGTAAAGCGGGCCAAAGAAGTAGGGGTACGTAAAGTAGTAGGTGCGGGGCGCAGCAGCCTTATTGCACAATTTATAGGTGAGGCGGTGCTGATTGCTTTTTTTGCTGCTTTGCTATCGCTGTTACTGGTAGCATTGGCGTTACCCTTCTTTAATCAGGTTACGGGTAAGCACATGCTGCTGCCTTTTAACAATGGCAGGTTCTGGGGTATTATGCTGTTGTTAACCGCTGTTACCGGCCTTATTTCAGGTAGCTACCCGGCGTTGTTTCTTTCCAGGTTTAACCCGGTACGTATACTTAAAGGTGGTTCTGTAAAAGCGGGGCCTGCGGCTTTATGGCTGCGGAAATCGCTGGTGGTATTTCAGTTTGTATTGTCTATCATTCTCATTATATCCACCATTCTTATTTCCCGCCAGGTAAGTTATGTGCAACAGGCTAATCTGGGGTACGACAGGGAAAACCTGGTATACATACCGCTGGATAACCTGCGCGTGGTAGATAAAATACCAGCTTTTACTACAGAGGCAACCCGCATAAGTGGTGTGGTAAAAATTACAGAAGTGAACCAGTCGCCCACCAATGTTGATAACAAAACCATGGGTGTTAAATGGCCGGGAAAAGACCCTAAGGCTAAAATAGAGTTTGCAGCCATGGCTATTGGCTACGGCTATCTGGAAACTATGAAGCTGCAACTGATAAGCGGGCGCGACTTTTCCAAAGCGTATGCAGATTCTGCCAGTTATATTGTTACAGAAGCAGCTGCCAAACGTATAGGTTATAAAGATCCGGTTGGACAGCCGCTAACCTTCTGGGGCAAGGAGGGGCGTATTGTAGGGGTAGTGAAAGACTTTCACTTTCAGTCGCTGCACGAAAATATCCGCCCGCTTATTTTCAGGTTAACGAGCCGTGACAACACCACTATGCTGGTAGTGCGTGTGGCGCCGCATCAAACACAGGCAGTAATAACACAGCTGAAAAAGGTATGGGATAACATAAACCCCATGGTACCCTTTTCTTATCAGTTTGCCAGTGAGGAATATAACCAACTGTACAAAAGTGAAGCGGTGATAAAAAGCCTTTCAGAAGTATTTGCCGGTTTAGCCATTGCCATTTCCTGCCTGGGGCTGCTGGGCCTGTCTATGTTTACCGCAGAGCAGCGGGTAAAAGAGTTTGGCGTGCGCAAGGTGCTGGGGGCTGGCTTTATTACGTTGTGCAGATTGTTATCGTTGAATTTTCTGGTGCTGGTGGGTATTGCCTTTGCCATTGCTGCGCCGGTGGCCTGGTGGGCCATGCATGTATGGCTGAAGAACTATGCTTATCATACCAATATCAGCTGGACGGTTTTTGCCCTTGCAGGCATACTGGCTATAGTGGTAGCACAAATCACCATCTTCTTTCAGGCCGTAAAGGTAGCAAGAGCCAATCCTTTACAAAGTTTGAAGGCAGAATAATACCGCAATGTTTTTCGCGTTTATATAACGAAGGGCTATTTATATGGCCCTTCACTTTTTTATTGCCGTGAACCGAATTTGTCTATATTTAGTGCATAAGAAATGTGTCTATGTTTCGAGCAGGAGTAGTGCTGTTAGTTTGTTTTTTATCCCCTTTATTCTTAAAAGCCCAGGTAGTATACCGTGGAACCGTTTCTGACAAAGAATCGGGCAGGCCTGTACAGGCAGCCAGCGTTTTCTTCAGCAATACTTCTTACGGAGCCACATCCAAAGCAGATGGCAGTTTCAGATTGAATTTACCCGCACGCGGCGTTTACGATATGGTAGTGGCCGTGGTAGGTTATGAAACTTTTACCCTGCATGTAACCCCTGCCACCCCTGATACCATACGGGTACAGCTGCAGCCGAAAGTAAAGGAACTGGAAGCCATAGTGCTGCAGTCTTTTGAAAAGGATGGCTGGAAGAAATGGGGTAAAACGTTTTCAGAGTCGTTTCTGGGCCGCACGGGCAATGCCCTGGATTGTGAAATTGTAAATTACCAGGATATCCGCTTCCGGTACGATAATGCAAAGCGCGAACTGATAGCCATTGCGTACAAGCCGCTGATTATACAAAACAGAGCCCTGGGGTATACCATACAATACCAGATGGAGCAGTTTAGCTTTAACTTCCGGCAGGGGTATCTGCTGTACACCGGTTACCCGTTGTTTGAAGAAATGCAGAGCAGCGACAGGCAGATGAAGAAATGGGCCAGAAAAAGGGAGCAGGCGTACTGGGGATCGCTGATGCACTTTATGCGCAGCCTGTATGGGAAGCGCCTGCTGGAAAACAACTTTCGCATGTACCGCATGAGCCTGGTACCCAATGAGGAAAAGCAGCGGATAAAGCCGTTATACAAACAGATTCAGTTTACACCCGATGGTAAACCGGTAACGGTAAGCTACGACTCGGTATTTTACTACAATCAGATACTGAAACAATCAGACGAGCTGGAAATGGTAGAGCAGACGGCGCTGTCTGCCGATTCTGTATCGTACCCGATAGACGGGGCTACCATAGGAATGAAGTTTGACGAGTACCTGAAAGTAGAATACACGGTGAAGAAAGGAGCTGCTTTTGCTGAGCAGATGAGTGGTACTACACAATGGAGGGCCAACCCTACCTCTAATATTAAGCTGATGAACAACGAGCCGCTGCGCGTAAACAGCAATGGGGCCTTTTACAACCCCATTAATCTGGTTACCTCCGGCTACTGGAGCCAGAGCGAAAAAATGGCTAATATGTTACCGTTCGATTATCAGTCCAGCTATAAGTAAGCCCTTATTCGGGCAATACCTTCAGTGCTTTCAGCCAGTTTTGTAAACGGTCTGTCCACACATCTCTGGTAGTCTTATTCTTCATACCAAAACCGTGGCCACCGGCAGGATATACATGCAGTTCAGCAGGTACATGATGATCGTTCAGCCCGCGGTAAAAAGAAAGGCTGTTCTCCACCGGTACCGCTTTATCATCACCCGCATGCACCAGAAAGGTGGGAGGGGTGGCGTCTGTTACCTGTAACTCGTTAGAGAAATACGTAACAGAATCGGCCAGTGCGGTTTTGCCCAGCAGGTTTTCTTTAGAGCCTTTATGCGTAAACTTATCAGAGAAGGTAATTACCGGGTAAATCAGCATCAGAAAATCGGGCCGCAGGCTAACACCGGGAATGGTTTGAATGAATGGCGTGTTAAAGTGTGTACCCGCTGTAGAAGCCAGGTGGCCGCCTGCTGAAAAGCCGATGATACCTACTTTGGCGGTATCAATTTTCCATTCTGCTGCGCGGCTTCGTACCAGTTGTATAGCGCGCTGAGCATCCTGTACAGGCCCTATGGCTTTGTTCAGCATTATGGCATCAGAAGGCAGGCGGTATTTGAGTACAAAGGCGGTAATGCCCCAGCTGGCAAACAGCTTGCCTACATCAGTACCCTCGTGCGTCATGGCCAGGCGGGAATAACCGCCACCGGGGCATACTACTATAGCCGCGCCGGTGTTTTTATCCGCAGCGGGTGTATATACCGTTAAAGTAGGAGTAACTACCTGGCTTATGCGTATCTGGCCCTGATTGTCTTCCTGCTTTTCTGCATAGGTGGCAGCCGGGCGGGAGTTAGGTACCACGCCATCGTACAGGTTAATGGTTTGCTGGGCTTGTGTAGCGTGTGTTATCATCAGTACACCAAAGGCAATGCATATCTTTTTCATAGAAGTTGGTTGACTACAGCAAGATAGCGCAAAAAAGAAAACCACCCCTGTAAAAGAGGTGGTTCGCCCATGTGTTATCGTTAAGCCTTATAAAATCAGCATCGCATCGCCATAACTGAAGAAGCGGTACTTGTCTTTAATAGCTCTTCTGTAAGCTTCCATAACCAGATCGTAACCGGCAAAAGCACAGGCCATAATCAGCAGGCTGGTCTTAGGCAGGTGAAAGTTGGTTACCAGGCTGTCAGCCACGTTAAAATCGTACGGCGGGTGAATGAAGGTGTTGGTCCATCCTTCGCTGGGCTTTAACAGTTTCTGTGCAGTAAAGCTGCTTTCCATAGCACGCATGGTAGTAGTGCCTATAGAACAGATACGGTGGTTGGTTTCTTTAGCCTTGTTTACAATTTTGCAGGCTGCTTCGTCAATACGGTAGTACTCTGCATCCATTTTGTGCTTGCTCAGGTCTTCTACCTCAATAGGGCGGAAAGTACCCAGGCCGGTATGCAGGGTTACCTCTGCAAAACGAACGCCTTTAATTTCGCAACGCTTAATCAGCTCTTTGCTAAAGTGTAAACCCGCAGTAGGTGCTGCCACAGCGCCTTCAAACTTGGCGTACACGGTTTGGTAACGCTCTTTATCTTCATCATCCGGCTTGCGCTTAATGTATTTAGGTAAAGGTGTTTCGCCCAGAAATTCCAGCATTTTTTTGAAGCTCTCCTCGTCATCCTCCCACAGAAAACGGATAGTACGCCCGCGGCTGGTAGTGTTGTCAATTACCTCTGCTACCAGTTCATCATTCTCGCCAAAGTATAATTTGTTACCTACACGTATTTTACGCGCAGGGTCTACAATAACGTCCCACAAACGGTTGGGTTTGTTTAATTCGCGCAGCAGGAAAACTTCAATTTTGGCTCCTGTCTTTTCCTTTCTGCCATACATACGCGCAGGAAACACCTTGGTGTTATTTACCACAAACGTATCCTTATCATCAAAGTAGTCAAGAATTTCGCGGAAATAACGGTTTTCGATGTTACCCGTCTTGCGGTCAACCACCATCATGCGGCTGTCTTCACGGCGCTTGGTAGGGTTTTGGGCAATAAGGTTAAGAGGAAGATCAAACTTGAATTGTGATAATTTCATGTGTCTATTGATTTTTTTTCAATGGTCACATGCAGGTCGCCCCGCCTTTCGGCAAGGTTCGTGTCATGTTACGGCATGATTTAAAAGTGGGCAAAGGTATGGTATTTAGCACGATATTTCGTATGGCTTAAGCAATTTTAAGGAATATTACCGATAACCGCTACATAAATCATATCTTTTCATCAACTTCAATGCTTACAAATTGTTGACCCGCTATATGTTTAAAATCCGAGTGTTCTGTTGTGTGTTATTGATGTTTTGCACGGTCCATGCCCAGAAAAACAAACCCGCCCGTTACCCCAGCTTGCTATGGGAAATTACCGGCAACGGCCTTAAAAAGCCCTCCTACCTCTTCGGTACCATGCACGTAAGCAGTAAAATGGTGTTTCACCTCAGCGATTCGTTTTACCATGCCATACAAAGTTGCGATATGGTAGCGCTGGAACTGAACCCTACCTATTGGCAGCGGGATATGATGAAGATGGAAGGTGCCCAACGCCGCCTGGCCGATTATGTAAGCAAAATACCCAGCAACTACCTGCGCGAATCATCCTTTCGCCTGAACCGGTACGAGGATAACCTGAAAGCAGCACTTACCGAAGATCCTACGCAGATTAACGGGTTATTATACCGTACCCAGCAATCGCAGGCAGATTATGAGGAAAGCACCTATCTGGACCTGTACATATATCAAACCGGCCGCAAGCTGGGTAAAATGCCGGGTGGCGTAGAAGATTACTACGAAACCGAGAAAATAGTGTTTGAAGGCTACCAGGATATGGCCAAAGAAAAGAACAAGAAAAGGCCGGATACCGATGGGGAGTCGATGGGGAATATTCAGAAGAAGATACAGGAAGCTTACCGCCGTGGCGACCTGGACATGCTGGACTCGCTGGAGCAACTGACCACTACCTCTGTAGCGTTTAACGAGAAGTTTTTGTACAAACGCAACGAGATACAGGCCAACTCTATGGATTCTATTTTACGCAAAAACTCTTTGTTTGTAGGTGTGGGTGCTGCGCACCTGCCCGGTACCAGAGGTGTGATAGAACTGCTGCGTAAAAAAGGATACCGTTTACGGCCCGTGATGATGCAGGACAGAGATGCCAGCCGTAAAGATGCTATTGATAAAATGAAAGTACCGGTAACCTTTAGCGCAGTGGCTACAGATGATGGAACCATATCTATGCGCTTACCCGGCCCGCTGTACAAAAGATCAGACACGTATGTAAGTATGGTCAACGGCAGCTGGCAATATGCCGATATGGATAACGGGGCTTATTACATGCTTACCCGTGTAAAAACACACGCTGCCATGAACGGCGAGAACAGTAAGGATGTGGTGAAGAAGATAGACAGCCTGCTGTACGAAAACATACCCGGCAGAATACTGAAGAAAACAGCTATTACCAGAAACGGATATACCGGTTTTGATATTACCAACCGCACCCGCCGCGGCGACTTGCAGCGCTATAACATCATCGTAACGCCGTTTGAAGTACTGGTGTTTAAAATGAGTGGTAACGATGATTATGTAGATGGGGAAGAAGCTAACACCTTCTTTTCTTCTATTCAGGTAGCCCGCCAGGAAAAGAACTGGGTGCAGTTTCAGCCGGTGTTTGGCGATTTCAGCGTACAGTTTCCACAACAACCGGTGATAAGCAAAAGCAATGGTTTAACAGACGGGCTGGTACGTTGGGAATATGAAGCAGAAGACAGTGCCACCCATACGGCTTGTATGGTATGGAAGAAAACACTGGTGAACTATAACTTTCTGGAAGAAGATACATTTGATTTGTCGCTGCTGGAAGAAAGCCTGAAGAAATCAGAATGCATCAGCAAACCGGTAAAGCGCGAACATGTATTGCAGGATGGTTATGCTGCCATGGATCTTACCTATGAACTGAAGAACGGTAACCTGTTACAGGCTCGCGCCATTCTGCGCGGCCCGCATTACTATCTGATAGCAGCTACCGGGCCTAAGAAGAGTACGGCTACGCTGGCTAAATACCTCAGTTCATTCCGCTTACAGCCTTTTCAATACGCAGCTTCTACTGCCTATACAGATACGTTATTTCACTTTACGGTAAACACACCGTTAAAGCCGGTACTGGACCCAACGTTGGTGCAGATGATGAACCAGATGAGCAACGAATCATTTCTGGAAGCGGCATACGGGCAGGCCAGCTACTGGCCGGCTGAACGTTATGCAGGCTTTAAATCAGACTCAACCGGTGAAGCAGTAATTGTAAAAATTCAGAAGTATCCCAAATACTTTTTCCGTAAGGATACGGCCAGCTTCTGGAAAGAAGAACTGAACGAGAAGTATTTTAAAGATGAAGTGATTGTTTCTAAAACAGCGCTGTCGCTACCCAACAATTGCAGCGGTTACCAACTGGTGATACAGGATACCAATACTGCCAGAAGAATCATTCGCCGCCATTTGTTAAAGGATAATTATACGTTTGTATTAACCACGCTGCTGGATACACTGGGGCCGCAAAGTTCTTTTGTAGGTGAGTTTTTCAACAGCTTCCGTCCGGACCAGCAGGTGTTAGGCCCCTCTGTATTTGCCAACAGGGTAGATACTTTTTTTGCAGACTACTACAGCAAAGACACTTCACTGCGTAAGAAAGCCGCAGCCGCCATTTCTAATGTATACTTTGGCGTAGCCGATACCGGAAAAATTATGGAGGCCATTGGTAAGCTGCAGTATGGCGATAAGAACTACTTTGATGTGAAGAACCGCTTTATTAACGAGCTGGGTTTTTTGAAAGACAGCTGCTGCGTGGATAATGTAGTAAACCTGCTGGAACGCTTATACAACCAGACCGCTGATACCAGCTACTTTCAGGATGAGGTGCTGATGGCATTGGCAAGAATGAAAACCAAATCATCGTACAGCAAGCTGAAGGAACTGCTGTTGCAGGACCCGCCGGTGTTTGATGATGATTATGATGATAACTCACTCTTCCCGCACCTGAACGATTCGCTGGCACTCAGCCGCAGCCTCTTTCCCGAACTGCTGCAACTGGCATCGCTGGAAGATTATAAAGCACCGGTGGTAAGCCTGCTGCGTGACATGGTAGACAGCGGATACATTGCGGCTAAGGACTACGAAGCCTACTACAGCAAGCTTTACTTTGATGCCAAGATAGAGCTGAAAAGACAGCAGGGCCGTGATGAGCGTACACTGGAACAACAAAGCAAAGAAGACGAGAACGATGAAAATATGCGTGGTGTAAACAACGAACTCTCTTCTTCTGAACTGGCTAATTATGCTGTATTACTGGCGCCTTTCTATAACAACAACAATGCAGTACACCGTTACTTTGACAGATTGCTGCAATCGAAAGACCCGGAAGTACAGGGGCAGGCTGCCATGATTATGCTGAAGAATGGTTATGCCGTACCCGACTCGCTATGGAAATCGCTGGCAGCAAGAGACAGCTACCGTGCCCGTTTACTGAAACTGTTGGAGAAAGCCAAAAGAACAGACAAAATGCCCGCCGCTTACAAAACACAGGAGCTGGTAGCCCGTGCCGTGTTAATGCACGAGGGTGGGTATGAAAAACTGGATTCTATTGTGTTACTGAGCGCTAAACAACTGCGTGTAAAGAACAAAGAGGGATGGGTATACTTTTTTAAATACCGTATTAAAAAAGAGGACGACTGGAAGCTGGGCATAAGCGGCTTGCAGCCACTGAACAAAAAGGAAGTAAGCAGCGGGGATGAGCTGGTGAAAATGACCAACCGCAAAATAAAGCCGAAGGATGAGTTGCAGGAGCAGTTACAAACAGAACTGAAGAAACTGATATACGATCAGCACCCTTCTGCGCGATCTTTCTTTGAAGACGAGAACAATAATGTAGGTAGTTACCAGGACTAAGGTATCAGCTACCAATAACAGGTGCGGCCTGTATCAGCTGACGTGTATATTCACTTTGAGGGTGGGTATACACCTGTTCGGCGGGGCCGCATTCTTCTATCCGCCCTTTTTGCATTACCATAATACGATCGCTGATATAACGTACCACAGAAAGATCGTGCGAGATAAACACCGAAGTAAAGCTGAACTCCTTTTTCAGATCGTTCAGCAGGTTCAGCACCTGCGCCTGTACACTCACATCCAGTGCCGATACACTTTCATCACACACTACAAAAGAAGGGCGCAAGGCTAATGCCCGTGCAATAACAATCCGCTGCCGCTGCCCGCCACTGAACTCATGCGGATAACGGTGATAATGTTCCGGCAGCAGGTTTACCTTTTGCAGCAGTTCGGTTACCAGTTGTTTACGTTGCTGTTCGCCATTGCCTATACCATGTACCTGTAGTACTTCAGCAATAGCAGGCCCTATCTTTTTCCGTGGGTTTAATGAGGAATACGGGTCCTGAAATATAATCTGCACATCGCGCCTTAACTCCGTAAGTTCGGTTTTGTTGAGGCTGAGTAATGAGCGGCCTTTATAAAGAATGTCGCCGGAGGTAGCGGGTGTAAGCCTTAACAATGCACGGCCTAAAGTAGATTTACCACAGCCAGATTCACCCACCAGGCCGAGGGTTTCGCCTTCATATACCGTAAAGCTTACATCGTTTACTGCCTGGGTGCAGGAGGTAACCTTGCCTAAGAAGTTGCGCTTGCGTGGGTACCATACGCGTAGCTGGTTTACCTGAATGAGCGGTATGGCATTGTTAGCACTGGTGCAGTTGTTGTTGCTTGTAACAGGCGCTTTTTCTGTTACCACTACCGTAGGAAATGCTGTATTGTCTGTAGCTATAGCAGGCGTTATTGTTTCAGGGGCAACCATTTCCGGAGCAACAGTTGTTTCTGTAATGTCACCAGCATTAACATTTAGAAAGTCGCTCACTACCGGCAGCCTTTGTCCTTTAGGATATAGCGCCGGCCGGCAGGCGAGTAAGGCTTTGGTGTATGGATGGGCAGGGTGCGCAAAGAGTAGCTTGGCAGGCCCTTCTTCCACAACCGCTCCTTTGTACATCACCACTATGCGGTCGGCTATTTCACTTACCACGCCCAGATCGTGCGTAATAAAAAGTACGCCCACCTGCTTTTGCAGTTGTAGTTCTTTTATCAGTTCCAGTATACTTTTCTGCACGGTTACATCCAGTGCAGTAGTAGGCTCATCGCAAATAAGCAGATCGGGGTTGCAACTCATAGCCATGGCTATCATTACCCGTTGCTTTTGTCCGCCGCTTATCTGATGCGGATAGCTGTTGTATATACGTTCCGGATCGGGCAGGCGCACCTGCTTAAACAAAGCAATGGTTTGTGCGTGGGCCTGTTTACGGGAAAGCTTCAGATGTTGTTGCAGGGCTTCGGCTACCTGATGCCCGCAGGTATATACGGGGTTCAGCGAGGTCATTGGCTCCTGAAAAATCATGGCAATACGTCTTCCGCGTAACTGCTGCATTTGCGCAGGGCTAGCCTGTAGTAAATCTTCCCTGCCCGAAGCGGAACTGTTAAACCAGATATGCCCGCTTGTATATTGTGCAGGAGGAGAGGATAGCAGGCGCATTACCGACAGGGAAGTAACAGACTTGCCCGACCCGGATTCGCCCACTACGGCTACCAGTTCGCCCTTGTTTACCGTTATAGATACTGCTTTCAATGCACGGTTAACGGTTCCGTTACCTGTAAAGTCTACCGAAAGCGCATCTACATGCAATAAGCCGGTATGTTCAGCATTATCCGCCATTAAAACCTCAGATGCCTTACGGTTGCGCCGTTATTGATGAGCTGTTTCAGCGAGTCAATGCCAATACGCAAATGCTTTTCCACAAACTGGGCGGTTACCTTGGTATCGCTGGCTTCTGTTTTTACGCCTTCTGGTATCATGGGTTGGTCGCTTACCAGCAGCAGTGCCCCGGTGGGTATGTGATTGTGGAAGCCTACGGTAAAAATGGTAGCTGTTTCCATATCAATGGCATAGGCGCGTATCTTTTTCAGGTAGTCTTTAAACTCTTCATCATGCTCCCACACGCGGCGGTTCATGGTATACACGGTGCCGGTCCAGTAATCAATCTGGTAATCGCGTATAGTGGTAGAGATGGCTTTCTGTAATGCAAACGCAGGCATAGCAGGCACCTCGGGCGGAAAATAGTCATCAGAAGTACCCTCGCCGCGTATAGCAGCAATAGGCAGTATCAGATCGCCTATTTTGTTTCTCTTTTTTAAACCACCGCATTTGCCCAGAAACAGTACTGCCTCGGGTTTTATAGCCGCCAGCAAATCCATAATAGTAGCAGCGTTGGGGCTGCCCATGCTGAAGTTAATAATGGTAATGCCTTCTGCGGTTGCGCACTGAAAAGGGCGGTCGCGGCCTATTACATCTACACCGTGCCAGTCAGCAAACATCTGTACGTAATTACTGAAATTGGTAAGCAGAATGTACTTGCTGAAATTCTCTATTTTTTCTCCTGTGTACCGGGGGAGCCAGTTGTTGATAATCTCTTCTTTTGTTTTCATGTGTATAATAGCTAAAGTATGAATAGGCAGGCTAGCTTTGTGCTATGGTGAAGATAACATTTCCTGCGCACAATTTCCGGTTCAAAGAGGAGGAGGGGAAAGAATGCATTTTTGATGAAGTGCGTTGTAAGTGGGTGAGGCTCACGCCCGAAGAATGGGTGCGGCAGAACTTTATCCAGTACCTGGTACAGGTAAAAGGCTACCCTACATCTATAATGGCAGTAGAAAAGACCATTAAGCTGGGCGAACTGAAAAAGCGCTGTGATATTGTGGTATACCGCCAGAGTAAACCCTGGATGATTATTGAATGCAAAGAAACCGATGTGCCTTTGAATGATGCGGTGGCTGCACAGATATTCCGGTATAATATTACGCTGGATGTAGACTACCTGGTAGTTACCAACGGGCACTATACTTATGCTTTAGACACCAGAGCCAGACAGGGGATAGTGGAGTTGCCTGTATTTTAGAAACCGTAAACAAAAAGAGGATGTACCACTTGTTGATGGCACACCCTCTCTTTTTATAATGTAGTTGTTAATCTACTATGGGAATATACCCAGTTCAGCATAAGAAGTACCTACCTTGTTAATAGCTACCACAAATGCAGCGGTACGCATATCAGGGATGGCAGGATTGCTCAGCCAGGTATTCATGATTTCGCGGGTAGCTTCAATCATGGTTTCTTCCAGACCGCTGTGTACCAGATCTACCTCATCAGCGCCATGTGCAATGAATTTTCTATCCTGGTCACTCACTTTTTTACCGGTCAGGTCTTCAATAGTGCTCAGGATGTGCATGTTCATATTCTCGTCAAAGCGTTTGCCCAAACGGCCGTAACGTACGTGGCTCAGGTTCTTCAGCCACTCAAAGTAAGATACGGTAACACCACCGGCGTTCAGATACATATCCGGAATTACCAGGGTACCTTTTTTAGCAAATATCTCATCCGCTTCAGGCGTTAATGGACCGTTTGCCGCTTCACCAATAATTTTGGCTTTTACGTTAGGCGCGTTGTCGCCGTTAATAACGTTTTCCAGTGCAGCAGGAATCAGAATATCGCACTCCAGTTCCAGTGCATCTGTGCTTTTAGCCAGGTTGGTAGCACCGGGGAAATTGAGGATAGAACCGGTAGCTTTTCTGTGCTGGAATACTTCTTCTTCGTTCAGGCCGGCAGCGTTGAAGATAGCGCCTTCAAACTCGGCAATGGCAACAACTTTAGCACCACCTTCGCGGAAGAATTTGGCAGAGTGGTAACCCACGTTACCCAGGCCCTGTACTACCACGGTTTTTTCTTTTACGCCAGGGGTAAGACCTAAGCGCTCCATAACCTGCGGCATGTTACATACCTCTCTTACACCAAAAAATACACCCAGGCCGGTAGCTTCTTTACGGCCACGTACACCGCCCTGCGATACAGGTTTACCGGTAACGCAGGCCATACCATCTACTTCGCCGGGGTTCATGCTCATATAAGTATCCAGTATCCAGGCCATTTCTCTTTCGCCGGTACCGTAGTCAGGCGCAGGCACGTCTGTACCGGGTCCGATGAACTTTTTCTTAATCAGTTCAGAAGTGTAACGGCGGGTAATCTTCTGCAGTTCAAACTCGCTGTAAGAACGTGGGTTGATTTTGATACCACCTTTACCACCACCAAAAGGAACGTTTACAATAGCACACTTGTAAGTCATCAGTGCCGCCAGTGCCATTACCTCATCCTGGTTAACCGCTTCGCTGAAACGGATACCACCTTTACACGGCGTTTTGTGGTGACTGTGCTGTACGCGGTAGGCTTCAATTACCTCGATATTTCCATCATCACGGCGTACAGGGAATTTCATTCTGTATACAGCGTTACAGGCTTTGATCTGCTCCAGGATACCGGCTTCCCATTTGGTAAATCCGGCAGCCTTATCAAAACTTTTATTTACACTGTCAAAAAAGCTATAGTGCTGTTCTTGTTCGGACATAAACTGGATTTAATAGGTTCTTTTATTACTGTTTTTTCAATGTGCGAAAAGGGTACTGTTGTTTTCTGCGAGGCAAAATTAGGGGGAAAGGTAATAGCAAACGCGTGTTAGTTTTGTTATTTTTTCTTTTTTCAGGAAAAACTGAAAAAAGCACGCTGGCCTGCGTAACTGCCCTACAATCAAACGCTGCGGGCAGTGCCCACTTTGGGGGCAGTACCCGGCAAGGTTACCCGGCATAACTAATTTTGGCGAAAGTTTTACAGGTGGTAACAATGCCTGCACAGGGGCTCGTATACATCGGTTTCGCCCAATAATACCTGATTGCCACCGGCTTTTTTGCGGTGACTGAGGTTAGCGATATTGCCACAGCGTACGCATATGGCATGTAGTTTGGTTATATAGTCTGCAATTGCCAGCAACTGTGGCATAGGGCCAAACGGTTTACCCGTATAATCCATATCCAGGCCCGCAACAATCACCCGAACGCCCCTCACAGCTAAAGTTTCACAAACATGAATGATTTCTTCGTCGAAAAACTGTGCCTCGTCAATACCCACAACGTCCACATCCTGGGCCAGCAACAGAATGGTCTGGGAATTATCAATAGGAGTAGAAATAATAGCATTGGAATCATGACTTACTACCTGCATTTCGTGGTAGCGTGTATCTATTGCCGGTTTAAAAATCTCCACTTTCAGGTTGGCAATCTTTACCCTTTTCAGCCTGCGTATCAGTTCTTCCGTTTTTCCACTGAACATAGAACCGCAAATCACCTCTATCCAGCCTCTTCGTTCGCCAGTAATGTTAGGTTCGATAAACATTTGTAAATAGTTGTATTTGAAGGAAAAACCTTAGTAACTTTAAGTAACCGTTTCCATTTTCTCACGCCCCCCAAAAGTACAGATACTATGGAAAGAGTAGCGACATTGATTTATAAATTGCTGGATCAGTACCAAAATCAGGTAGGGGCAGGCAAAATGATGATGACGGCCCAGATGCTGCTGAGTGAATTACAACAATACGAGCAGGCATCGGCAAACGGCTTGTCAAACAAAGTAACCGTAGTAATACCCTCGGTAGTGCAAGCAGCGCCTGAGGTAGCAGCCGCTATACCTGCGGCGGCGCCATCCGCTGTAAGTGCGCAACAGCCCATACAGCAAAAACAGCCTTATCAGCAATACCAGCAATATCAGCCGGCAGCCAGCTGGCAGGCACCGCCGCAACCCGCGCCGGTACCTAAGCAGTCGGTAGTTGTACAGCAACCTGCACAATCAGTTTCTGTGCAGCAACCAGTAAGTAACGGGCAAGGCGTTTCTCAGCCACCTGTGACGAATGGACATCAGCAACCTGTGTTAAACGGGCAATCTGCTGCTGTGCAGCAACCAGCAGCGCATACACAAACTGCCGCATTGCAACAACAGAACGCACCGGCAAACCAGCAACCAGTTTATATACAGCAGCAGCCTTCTGCAGCGCAGCCATATATTTCAGCACAACAGCAAACGCTGCCTCCGTTTGCACCGCAGCAACCCGCGGCAAACCCGCAGCAGTCCTGGCAGGCCGCGCAGCAGGCATATCAGGTTCCTCCGCAACAGACGTATCAGGCACCTGCACAGCAACAGCAGGTGCAGGACGATGTGCCCGTTGCACAACCGGCTATTCCTTCTGTTCCGCCGGCCGCAGTACAAACAGGCAAAGGCTGGCAGTACGATCCGGTGCATGATGTGCCCACACTGGTGCATCAGGGCGCTAACGGTTCTTCAGATGTTAACAGCAAGGCTGCTAACGGAGAAGCCAGCCTGAATGAAAAGCTGAAAGTGGAAAAGATAGAACTGGGAAGTGTGCTGCAGGAAAGCCCTATCCGCGACCTGAAGAAAGCCATTGCCATTAACGACCGCTATGTATTCATTGCCGAGTTATTCCGGGGCGATGAAACCATGTACGAGCGCAGCCTTAAAACCATTAATGGTTTTAATATATTACCCGAAGCGCAGTATTGGATACAGCGAGAACTGAAGGTAAAGCTGGGCTGGAACGAACAAAGCGATATTGTTGCTCACTTTGATCAGCTGGTGAGAAGGCGCTTTTCCTGAAAATACTGAAGTATGCTATTGGTAGCGCCTGCATGGGTACGCACGTAATCTCCTGCTTTTTGGGCAGTAGCAGTATAGAATGCCTGCTGCTGTAGTAGCTGATTCAGTGTGCTTTCCAGATGAAGGGCATCCGGTACGCTGATTGCGCCGCCCTGTTCCAGCATTTCCACCGCTTCAAAGTATTTATCGTATACCGGGCCAAACACTACGGGTTTGTGGTATACTGCTGCCTCCAGTATATTATGTATGCCATCGCCACCAAAGCCACCGCCTACATAACAGATAGTGGCGTAGTGGTACAGGCGGCTTAGCATACCTATATTATCTATAATAAGCACATTGGCATTGCCGGTGTAATCTCCTTTTATCCAGTTGCTATACAAAACAGCATGGCGGTACAAGCTCATGCATTCTTTAATACGATCTGGTCCTATATCATGCGGGGCAATCACAAACCGTATATCGGTATGGGTATTGGCAAAGTGGTCCAGTTCTTTATCATCCTCCGTCCAGGTGCTACCCGCTACAATAACGGCGTGCCCTTTACAAAAACGGTCTACCGCATCAATGGCAGTAAATTCCTGTGCAATCTGCAGCACACGGTCAAACCGGGTATCGCCCGCCAGTGATACATTATTATAACCAGCCTGTTGTAATAACTGCACCGAAGTGGCGTTTTGCACAAAGAAATGGGTAAAGCAGGAAAGCATGCGGCGGTGAAAGGAACCATACCATTGAAAAAAGGGCTGGTTGCTGCGGAAGATGCCCGATATCAATAATAACGGGATGTTTTGTTGCTGAGCTGCCTGCAGGTAATAGTACCAGAACTCATATTTTACAAACAGAACCAGCTGCGGCTGTACTATCTGCATAAAGCGTCTGGCATGGGTGGGAGAATCCATGGGCAGGTAAAAAACCCAGTCCGCACCCGCATAGTTTTTACGGATTTCGTAGCCGGAAGGGGAGAAGAAGGTAAGCAGTATCCGTTGCCCGGGGTATTGCGCCCGCAGTTGCTCCAGTACCGGACGTCCCTGTTCAAATTCGCCCAGCGAGGCGCAGTGCATCCAGATAACCGGTTGGGTATTGCCGGCAAAAGCCGCTTCCAGTTGTTGAAAAATACCTGTACGCCCGTCCACCCATTTGCGGGCTTTGGTATTGAATAATGCCAGCACCCGTGCCATTGGCGGGTAAAGAACTAAAAACAGGTGGTAAAAAAGCTTGCCCATAATAATAGAGACAAAGAAAATCAAAAAGCAGGAAAGGGAGGTGTGCCGGGGTAACCAGTTTTGCAGCTTAGGCTTATTTTAGCGCCTACCATAAACAAAAAGCAGGCATTTATGAAACAGTCCGTCAGCTTTGTAACCATTGGAGTAAAAGATTTGCCCCGGATGAAGCAGTTTTATACAGAAGTATTTGGCTGGAAACCGGCGAAGGATAGGGCAGAAATGGTACTGTTTGCGCTGAATGGGTGTATGCTGGCCCTGTACCCGGAAGAAAAACTGGCGGAGGAAATAGGGGTGATGTTTTCGCAAGGCGCCGGGAAAGAGCGGGGCAGGCTGATGGCTTTTGCGATTAATCTGGACTCGCGGGAACAGGTGGATGAATGGTTTGCACAATGCCCGGAAAAAGGGATAAAAGTGGTGCGTTTTCCAGAGCAGGCAGCATGGGGTGGCTACCGCGGTTTTATTGCCGATGTGGAGGAGAATTACTGGGAGATAGTGTGGAATCCGCACTGGAAATAGCCCTGGTGCTAACGGTATGGTTTTGATGGGTTTTTGCACTAGTTTTGTCCGCATTCAAAAAAAAGGAATATGAAGGCCATTCAAATGGTTGATTTGAAGACGCAGTATCAGGCTTTGAAGCAGGAGATTGACGCAGCTGTAATAGGGGTGCTGGAAAGCAGTGCCTTTATAAATGGAAAACCGGTGCAGGATTTTGCAGAGGCGTTAAGCGCTTATATAGGTGTTAAGCATGTAATACCGTGTGCAAACGGAACAGATGCCCTGCAGATTGCCCTGATGGCGTTGGATTTACAACCGGGAGATGAGGTTATTACGCCTTCTTTTACCTTTATTGCTACAACTGAGGTGGTGGCACTGCTGCATTTAAAGCCCGTTTTTGTGGAAGTACAGAAAGATACTTTTTGTATGGATACGGAGGCTTTACGTAAAGCGATTACTCCCAGAACCAAAGCCATTGTACCCGTGCATTTATACGGACAGGCGGCAAACATGGAAGAGATTATGAAAATTGCGGCAGAACATAACCTGCCCGTAATTGAAGATAACGCCCAGGCGATTGGCTGCGATTACCGCTTTTCTGATGGTACGGTAAAGAAGGCAGGCAGCATTGGGCATATCGGAACCACTTCTTTCTTCCCCTCAAAAAATTTAGGGGCGTATGGCGATGCAGGTGCTATCTTTACCAACGACGATGCTTTAGCCGCCAGGCTGAAAATGATTGCTAACCACGGGCAAAGTAAGCGCTACTATCATGATGTGGTAGGTTGCAACTCCCGGATGGATACCATTCAGGCTGCCATATTGAATATTAAGTTACGTGAGCTGGATAATTATATCCAAAAGAGAAACCGTGCGGCAGATTACTATAACAAAGCGTTTGCAGGCCATCCGAAAATAACCACACCGGCAGTAGCTGCATACAGCAACCACGTATACCATCAGTATACATTGGTGCTGGAAGGAGTAAACAGAGACGGGTTAAACCAGTATCTGGCAGAAAAGCAGATTCCTTCTATGATCTATTACCCGGTGCCAGGACATAAACAAAAGATGTTTGAAGCTTCAGGATTGCCGCAATACGATCTTGCTGTAACGGACTGGCTTACGGAACGGGTAATTTCCCTGCCCATGCATACCGAGCTGGACGAAGCGCAGCTGGAATACATTGTATCATCCTTGTTAGAATACATAAAAAACAATTAAAAACGCGTATCAATGAAACTGACTGTAGTTGGCACCGGCTATGTTGGATTAGTAACAGGAACCTGTTTTGCCGAAACAGGTAATTATGTAACCTGTGTGGATATTGATGCTAAGAAAGTTGAAAAGCTTTCAGGCGGAGAAATTACCATATTTGAACCCGGCCTGGAAAAGCTTTTTGCCCGAAACCTTAAAGACGGACGTCTGACATTTACCACTGATCTTGCAGCAGGTATTGCAGATGCGGAAGTTATTTTTCTGGCTCTGCCTACACCTCCCGGTGAAGATGGCAGCGCTGATCTGAGCTATATCCTGGGTGTTTCTGATCATATTGGTAAACTGTTGAAAGATTACAAAGTAATCATAGACAAAAGCACTGTTCCCGTAGGTACTGCTGAAAAAGTACATGCTGCTATTGCTAAAAACTTCTCCGGAGAATTTGATGTGGTGAGTAACCCTGAATTTTTACGTGAAGGCGTAGCGGTAGACGACTTTATGAAGCCTGACCGTGTGGTAATTGGTACTACTTCCGAAAGAGCGAAGAAGCTGATGAACGACCTGTACGCTCCGTTTGTACGTCAGGGTAACCCCATCATCTTCATGGATGAAAAATCTGCGGAGTTAACCAAATACGCAGCCAACTCTTTCCTGGCTACCAAAATCTCTTTTATGAACGAGATTGCGCAGCTGTGTGAAAAAATGGGTGCGGACGTGGATATGGTAAGAAAAGGTATTGGTACCGATGAGCGTATTGGTAAACGCTTCCTGTTTCCAGGTATTGGGTACGGTGGCAGCTGTTTTCCTAAAGACGTAAAGGCGCTGATTAAATCTTCCAAAGAAGTAAACTACGAGTTTAAGATACTGAATGCTGTTGAAGATGTAAACGAGCTGCAGAAACTGCACCTGGTAAGCAAAATCAAAGCATACTATAAAGAATCACTGAAAGGCAAGCATTTTGCACTGTGGGGCCTGGCGTTTAAGCCTAACACCGATGATATCCGTGAAGCACCAGCTTTATATATTATCGATGCTTTACTGGCAGCAGGTGCTACTGTAACTGCGTTTGACCCTGAGGCAATGAAAAACGTTCAGCGTTTACTGGATGATAAAATTGCTTTTGCAAACGATCAGTATTCTGCGCTGCACCATGCAGACGCGTTGATTATTGCTACAGAATGGAGCGAGTTCAGAACACCGGTGTTTGAAAAATTAACCAGCCTGTTAAAGAGCAAGGTTATTTTCGACGGTCGTAACCTGTTCGATGTAGATCACGTACGTGAACTGGGCTTCTATTACGAAAGCATTGGTCGCCCTTAAACAATAAAACTACTCCCTCCTATGAGCAGAAAAAGAGTATTAATCACCGGCGCAGCTGGTTTTCTGGGGTCACACCTGTGTGATCGCTTTATAAAAGCAGGATACCATGTTATTGGTATGGATAACCTGATTACCGGTGATTTAAAAAACATCGAACATCTGTTTCCGCTGGAACAGTTCGAGTTTTACAATCACGATGTAACCAAGTTTATTCATGTGCCTGGTGAGCTGGATTATATCCTGCACTTTGCTTCTCCCGCCAGCCCTATCGACTATCTGAAAATACCTATTCAGACCCTGAAAGTGGGTGCCATGGGTACGCACAACTGTTTAGGTTTGGCCAGAGCTAAAAAGGCAAGAATACTGGTAGCCAGTACCAGTGAAATCTATGGCGATCCGCTGGTGCACCCGCAAACGGAAGAATACTGGGGTAACGTAAACCCGGTTGGCCCACGTGGTGTGTACGACGAAGCCAAGCGTTATATGGAATCCATTACCATGGCTTACCATACGTTTCACCAGGTGGAAACCCGTATTATCCGCATCTTCAATACTTATGGTCCGCGTATGCGACTCAATGACGGCCGTGCACTGCCTGCTTTCATTGGCCAGGCGTTACGTGGTGAAGACCTGACTGTATTTGGTGATGGCAGCCAGACCCGTTCTTTCTGTTATGTGGATGATCTGGTTGAAGGTATTTACCGTTTACTGATGAGCGATTATGCACAGCCGGTAAACATTGGTAACCCTGTGGAAATAACGCTGAAAGATTTTGCTGAGGAAGTATTAAAGCTGACGGGTTCTTCTGTGAAGATTGTGTACAGGCCACTGCCTGTAGACGATCCGAAACAACGGAAACCCAATATTACCAAAGCGAAAGAAATATTAGGCTGGGAACCAAAAGTAGACCGTGCAGAAGGTTTGAAAAATACGTATGAGTATTTTAAAAGCCTGCCGCCAGACGAATGGTTTAAGCAGCCTAAAACTTTTGAATCTAAATAATAAGCATGTTTGCTTCGTTGTTAGCCAAAGAAAAAAAAATGGCCGTTATAGGCCTCGGATATGTAGGATTGCCCGTAGCGCTGGAAATGGCGAAGCACATAAACGTAATAGGTTTTGATATAAACGAACACCGTATTGATGCACTCCGCCAGGGTATAGACCCGGGCGGGGAAATCAGTAAACAGTCTTTTGAAGGCCGCAACATCGTATTTACTTCCGCTAAGGAAGTTTTACGGGAGGCGGCTTTCTATATTATAGCCGTACCCACGCCTGTTGACGACCATAATGTTCCTGATCTTACCCCCATTCTTGGGGCAGCTGAACTGGTTGGCAGCGTTATTAAAAAAGGCGATTACGTAGTCATTGAATCTACTGTTTATCCCGGTTGCACAGAAGAAGATTGCATTCCCGTAATAGAACGCGTAAGCGGACTTGCGTACGGAACGGATTTTAAGGCCGGTTATTCTCCTGAAAGAATTAACCCGGGCGATAAAGTGCATACCATTGAAAGTGTGGTAAAAGTAGTGGCTGGTTGCGATGCAGAAGCGCTGGAGGAAATTGCAGCTGTATACGGGCTGATTGTAAAAGCGGGCATACACAAGGTAACTTCTATTAAAGTGGCGGAAGCCGCCAAAGTAATTGAAAACACCCAGCGCGATCTGAATATTGCGTTGATGAACGAGCTTTCCATCATATTCGACAGAATGGGCATCAACACCTTTGAAGTGCTGGAAGCTGCCGGAACCAAATGGAACTTCCTGAAGTTTTTTCCCGGCCTGGTAGGCGGGCATTGTATAGGCGTAGACCCTTACTACTTAACCTACAAAGCCTCTGAGCTGGGATACAGCTCTAAAGTAATCTTGGCGGGCCGGTATATCAATGACCACATGGGCGCGCATATAGTACAAAAGATATTGCAGCATGTACTGTTGCATAACGGCAACGTACGCGAAGCCAAAGTGCTGATATTAGGTGCTACTTTTAAAGAAAACGTATCTGATATCCGCAACTCTAAAGTGGCCGATGTGGTAAAAGGATTACAATCTTATTATCTTACGGTAGAAGTAACCGATCCTAATGCCGAAAGTGCAGAGGTAGAAAAAGAATACGGTTTTAAACTTACTGCACAGCCTGCAGGACCGTATGATGTGGTGGTGGTGGCAGTTGCACACGAAGAGTATAGCAACTTCAGCGACAGCTGGTTTGCAAACATTACCCGCGAACATGCATTGATTGCGGACATTAAAGGTATTTACAGAAATAAAATTCACTCCAGAATGTACTGGAGTTTATAAACCATCGATTTTATGAAACCAACTATACTGGTGTCTGGCGGATACGGACAACTTGGATTTGAACTGAGCCGGCTGGCGGAAGGAATGCCACAGTTTTCGTTTGTATTTACCGACAGAGATACCCTTGATATTACCAGCCCTGAAGAAATGCAGAAAGCTTTTGACCTGCATAAACCTGCTTATTTTATCAACTGTGCCGCTTACACGGCCGTAGACAAAGCAGAAACAGAAAGGGAAGTAGCAGCGCGCATAAATGCAGAAGCGGTGGGTATTATAGCCGACTGTTGCGAAAAAGCAGGTACGCAGCTGATTCATATTTCTACTGATTATGTATTTAATGGCAAAGGCACCAGCCCTTACCAGCCCGATGCACCTGCCGACCCTATCAACTACTATGGTGAAACCAAATGGCAGGGGGAAGTAGCGGCCAGAGAAAAATGTCGCAACAGCATTATCATCCGCACCTCCTGGGTGTATAGCGAGCATGGTAACAACTTTGTAAAAACCATGCTGCGTTTAATGGCGCAACGTCCGGAATTAAGCGTGGTGGAAGATCAGGTAGGATGCCCTACCTATGCCCGCGATCTGGCTGCCGCCATTCTGCATATAGTGAACGTATTACATACCGGTGAAAAGGCAACACAGCCGGGTACCTATCACTACAGCAACTCAGGCGTAATATCCTGGTACGACTTTGCTGTAGCCATCCGTGATATTGCCGCACTGCCTTGTGAGGTAAAAGCGATACCTTCTTCTGCGTATCCTACTCCGGCTGCACGTCCTTCTTACTCAGTAATGGATATCAGCAAAATACAGCAGGTATATGGTGTGCAGGATGTTCCGTGGAGAGGTAGCCTTGCTGAGTGTATGGAAAGACTGAAAAACGCGGCTTCTTAATACCGGCATATAATATATTCAGCCGCTGTTTCTTTTATAAAACAGCGGCTTTTTTGTGCCCTTACTCCGGTGTGTGCATCAGTGGGGAGAGCGACAGTATACAAACAAAAAGAGCAGGTGATGTACCTGCTCTTTTGTTGGATTACTAGGATTCGAACCTAGACAGACAGAACCAAAATCTGTAGTGCTACCGTTACACCATAATCCAGTTCCCTGTTTGGGGGTGCAAATATAGGGAATTAGTTATTCAATTACTGAGCAAATTGTATTCTTTTATTTTTTGCTTTGGGCTATTTACATTTTCTCCCGGCGCTTCCCAGCTAATTACCAGGTGCTTCAGAAAGGTAGCAGATCAATTTAAAAAGCTGGCGAATGGCTTATTGGGTATCGGAAGAAACTTTACTGCTCCACATTATTACTAATGGGTAAATACACCAGCCATAAGGAGAAAATGCCGCTTGCTGATAAAACTGCGGAGAGGTATTCCGGTAGTTTTAAAAGTCTCGTTGAAGTATGGGTGATTATACTGCCGGAACTGATAAGACCGGCTGAACGTTCGATAAGCACTTATGGATGCTTCCGCAGACCCCCTGAGCAAATCAGTAACTTTCCTGACAGAACCGCGAAGCTTCCTGATTGAATCGGGAAGCTTCCTGACAGAACCGCGAAACTTCCGGATTCGATCGCGAGCCTTCGCGGTACAATCGCGAATATTCCTGATTGGGTCAGGAACCTTCCTGACTAAACCGCGAATCTTCCTGATTCAATCGCGAAACTTCCTGACGGAACCGCGAAACTTCCTGATTGAATCAGGAAGATTCCTGACCAAACCGCGAAGCTTCCTGACTGAGTCGCGAAACTTCCTGACTCAGTCAGGAAGTACCTGGAAAAATCCTGAAGTGCTTACCAGTGGGGGAGTGAGACAGGGCAGCTGGTAATAAGTTGAAAAAAAGATTTTACCATGCACCTCCGCACCATTGGTAAATGTTTTATCATTCCGGCGGCCAGGAACACAAGAGAAAAGAAAGGATATAAAACAAAAAGAGCAAGTAATTTACCTGCTCTTTTGTTGGATTACTAGGATTCGAACCTAGACAGACAGAACCAAAATCTGTAGTGCTACCGTTACACCATAATCCAGTTCGTTGTTGGGAGTGCAAAGATAACATTTAACTCATTTACGCCAAATATTTTGCAAACTTTTTCGAACTTTTTTACTGGCATTCAATCAGGTAGTAATTCTTTTTACCTTTTTGAACCAGCAGGTATCTGCCATGTAATAACAGTGTGTTATTCACCTGAAACTGTACATCGGCAATTTTGTTACGGTTTACGCTGATGCCACCATTCTGTAGCATTTTACGTGCATCGCCTTTGCTGGGGTTAATAGCACTGTCTGCCAGAAAGCTTACAATATCAACGCCTTCTTTCAGCTTATCCAGCGCATAGCTGATTTTTTCAACGCCTTCCATGCTTTCCAGGTCTTCTACCGATAAGGATTCGGCTGGCGCATTCTGGTTGGCGAATAATTTTTCAGTGGTTTCTACTGCTTTATTGTATTCTTCTTCGCCATGTACCAGTATGGTTACTTCTTTAGCCAGTGCTTTTTGCAGTACACGGGCAGAAGCATTTTGATCGTGCTGTTCCAGTAAACCGTTGATAGTAGCCTGATCCAGGAAGGTGAATATTTTGATCCATTTCTTAGCATCTTCATCTGCTGCCTGCAACCAGAACTGGTAAAATTTATAGGGCGATGTTTTTTCTGCATCCAGCCATACGTTACCGCCTTCGCTTTTGCCGAATTTGGTGCCATCGGCTTTGGTAAGCAGGGGACAGGTTATTACAAAAGCTTCGCCACCGGCTTTACGGCGTACCAGTTCAGTACCGGTAGTCATGTTACCCCACTGGTCGCTGCCGCCCATTTGCAGCTTACAGTTTTTCTGCTGGTATAACCAGTAAAAATCATAACCCTGCATTAACTGGTAAGCAAACTCTGTATAACTGATGCCGGTTTCACCTTCAATTCTTTTTTTCACGCTGTCTTTAGCCATCATGTAATTAACCGTGATGTGCTTACCAGCGTCGCGTAAAAAGTCGATGAACGAAATGGTTTTAAACCAGTCGTAGTTGTTGGCCATAACAGCCGGGTTTTTCAGGCTTGCATCAAAGTTCAGAAACTTCTCCAGCTGGCCTTTAATACCTGCTACGTTTTTTGCCAGCGTTTCCTCATCCAGCAGGTTTCGTTCTGCGCTTTTGCCGGATGGGTCGCCAATCATACCGGTGGCACCGCCTACCAGTGCAATAGGTTGGTGACCGGCCTTTTGCAGGTGAACCAGTAAAAGAATAGGAACCAGGCTGCCTATATGTAAACTATCGGCCGTAGGGTCAAAGCCCACATAACCGGTAGTCATTTCTTTTAAAAGTTGTTCTTCTGTTCCGGGCATTATGTCCGCAATCATGCCCCGCCAGCGTAATTCTTCTATAAGGTTCATTCCAACTTAATTTGTGGCAAAAATAGCGTGAAACAGCGTAAAGTGCTTTCTTTGCGGTATGAATAAGGTAGGTATAGGTACAAGAGTTTTGAATTTTCTCATAGATACATTCCTGTTTTTCTGGCTTGGCTTTATTGGCTACAAAATATGGTATTTCTACGCTTACTACTACCGCATACCATTTATACCTTTTTATTACTTCTTTTATATGGCCTGGTTTATTTACTATCTGGTGGGCGAAGGGCTGTTCAGAAGCACAGTTGGTAAAAGATTTACTTATTCTAAAGTAGTTACCAAAACAGGTGGCCGCCCTGCATTCTGGCAGGTGCTGGTGCGTTCTGCTATACGCCTTACCATAATTGATTGCCTGTTTATTCCTTTTCTGGATAAACCGTTGCACGACTATCTGAGTGCAACAGAGGTAGTGGAAAAATAGCCGGCGTGGCGCTTGCCTCTACGTACCTGTCAATCTACGGCAAGGCATCCGCACCAAAGGGATATAATAGCCTATATGCGGGAACATCCAACTGAGTACAGCGAACTTGTGATGTAAGCCTGCTTTTAATAAGAAGAGCGGGTTTACAGATCAACAGCTTATTGTCAGAGAGTAGCTCTTCGCTGGATGTATTTCCCAATCATATCAAACTCAATATTCACTATAGAGCCGGCTTGTACCTGCGATATGCTGGTATGATGATAGGTGTAGGGAATAATGGCAACAGTAAACTCTGTACGCGTTACATTAAATATAGTAAGGCTGGTTCCGTTCAACGAAATAGAACCTTTTTCAATAATCAGTGCAGCAAACTGCTCAGGAATGGCAAAACGAAACTCCCAGCTGCCGTCCAGATCCTGACGATCAACACATACAGCTGTGGCATCTACATGTCCCTGTACAATATGGCCATCCAGACGGCCGTTCATAATCATGCAGCGTTCCAGGTTTACAGAGCGGCCGGCAGCCCAGGAAGTCAGATTGGTTTTTTCCAGCGTTTCCTCAATGGCCGTGACCCGGTGGGCGCCATCGCGAATCTCTTCTACGGTTAAACACACGCCATCGTGACTGATGCTCTGGTCGATTTTTAACTCGTGAGAGAGGGGAGATTGTATCCAGAAGGTTTTGTTGGTGCCCTGTGTGGTAACGTTGAGAATGTGGCCGGTGGCTTCTATAATTCCTGTAAACATGAGCGCAAGTTAGTAACTTCACTTTTTATTTGGAATTTTCCACACTTATTCTATCTTTGCAGTCCAAAAAATATTTTTCACAAAAGGAGGTATCCACAATGCTTATTATCGATTCAAAAGATTGCGAAAACATTGACAAAGCTTTAAAAAAGTACAAGAAGAAGTTTGAAAAAAGCAAAGTTCTTTTACAATTAAGAGAGCGTCAAAGTTTTACTAAGCCTTCCGTTAGACGTCGCGGCGAGGTTTTGAAAGCTATCTACAAGCAGAATTTAGCTAGTGGCAAGATTGAAGCTTAATTGATTTGATCGAACATATTAAAAGGTAGCTATAAGGTTAGTAACTTTGTAGCTACCTTTTTATGTTGCCACTATACGAACCTTACTTACAGCAGTTCCTCAACTACCTCCGCTTTGAAAAGCGGTACTCACAGCATACGGTACTATCGTACCAGAACGATCTGGAGCAGTTTTTCGCTTACCTCTCCGCCGATTTTGACGGCCCCGCCATTCCTCATATTACTTCAGGCTTTATCCGCAGCTGGATGGCTTCTTTAAAAGAAGAAAACTATACCGCTAAGAGCATCAATCGCAAGTTGTCTGCTCTGCGTACCTTTTTCAAAAAGCAGCTGAAAGATGAAGTGATTCAGCAATCTCCGCTTACAACCATTGTTACGCCTAAAATATCCAAAAGGCTGCCTGTTTTTGCCCCCGAAGCCGAAATGAAAGGTTTACTGGCAGGAATGAGGCAGGACAGCGTTTTGCCGGACAGTAGTGAGCAGCAGGTTTATGCCCAGGCTGGCAGGGACAACAGCGCTACCCCGGGAGGTAGCCTGCCGGCGGAAATGCATCCGGAACTAAGCCCACTGGAAATACTTACCCACCGGTTGATTATTTCCATCTTTTACTACACCGGTATGCGTTTGAGCGAGTTGATTCATCTTAAAGAAAAACAGGTAGACGCGTACTATAGCCAGTTGAAGGTGTTGGGAAAAGGCAATAAGGAACGCATAATTCCCGTTTCGGCCGGTTTGATGAAAGAGATACAGGATTATATAGCCGCAAAGCCACAAAAGGCAGCAGAAGGGGCTTTTTTACTGGTGAATAAAAAGGGGAAGCCGTTTACGCCGTCTGCCATGCGGGCTATTGTAAAAAAGTATCTTGGCAATATTCCAACACTGGAAAAAACAAGCCCCCACGTGCTGCGCCACACATTTGCTACCCACCTCATGAACAATGGAGCAGACCTTAACGCTGTGAAGGAGTTATTGGGGCACAGTAGCCTGGCATCTACCCAGGTGTATACCCACAATACTATCGAAAAGCTGCGGGATATTTACCGTAAGGCGCATCCCAAGGCATAGTGTTGAAACGCTACTTATTACGAAGTTTTTCGGTTGTTAAAAACAGCTGAAAAACGCCGAAAAAAATTGATATTTTGATAACGTTGCGCTACCTTCAAAGTGTTCCTTTTTAAAAGTTCTTTCATTTATTATTTCACCGTTAAATGTGATTTACTATGAACGTAAACATCCAAACTGTGCACTTTGATGCAGACATGAAGCTGATTGATTATGTAAGTAAAAAACTGCAGAAGATCGGTACCTTTCACGACAAGGTTATCAAAGTGGATGTTTTTTTGAAATTAGACAACGTAGTTCACACAATTAAAGACAAAATTGCAGAGATCCGGGTGCATGTGCCCAAACAGAACTTTTTTGTAAAGGCTTCTTCCAAATCGTTCGAAGAGTCTTTCGATAGCGCACTGGATTCTCTGGTAAACCAGATAAAACGTAAAAAAGAAAAACAAACCGTGTAAACAAAGGGGCTTCGGCCCCTTTTTTGTTTATAGCGATCAAAAACAGGCAGGTGTATGAAAAGATGGATAGGAGGGGCCGCCATAGTGCTGGCCTTAGCAGGATGCCAGGGAACAAGTACGGAAATAGCCAAAGCGCACATTATTGAGCGCAAAGCTCTGGCAAATGGAAAAGTAAGGGTGAATTATGTTTTTACGGCAGGGGAGCAGAAGCAGGTAAAAGACAGTGCCGATGTAGACGGCAGGAAAGTAGTACCCCACGACTCGGTGAGCGTTCGGTTTTCGGCAAACGACCCTTTGGAAAACCAAATACAACTTCCATGATATCAAAACGATAGATATTGGGGGGCTTGAAAAAAAAAGTTGAAATTTTTCTCCTTAAAATTTTGTGAAGTCAAACTTTCTCCTACCTTTGCAATCCCGAAAAACACGGGACAGTTCTTAAAAAGCAAAAAAACAGGCCACTTTAGCTCAGCTGGTAGAGCAACTGATTTGTAATCAGTAGGTCGTTGGTTCGATTCCGACAAGTGGCTCTTCTTTTTTTCCGGGCAGGTTCCAGAGCGGCCAAATGGGGCGGACTGTAAATCCGCTGTCTTTCGACTTCAGAGGTTCGAATCCTCTCCTGCCCACACTAACTTATTAATTAGTCAGTTAAAAGATTTCCGGAAATTGGCTGGTTTTTGAGCGTAAAGTTCTTTCTGTATTAAGTTTTTATTCAATGCGGAAGTAGCTCAATTGGTAGAGCGATAGCCTTCCAAGCTATAGGTTGCGGGTTCGACCCTCGTCTTCCGCTCATAATAAAAGCCGTTGTGGCTCAGTGGTAGAGCACTTCCTTGGTAAGGAAGAGGTCGTGAGTTCAATTCTCATCAACGGCTCGGATTTTTTTCAGAATACAGGATAGTGCAGAAAGAATTTTGAAAGAAGTGAAGTAAGAAAGGCTTTGCCGTAAGGCAGGGCCAGTTACGTAAAATACAATTGTAAAACCACAACAAAAAACCGATAAGATGTCTAAAGAGACCTTCAAGAGGGAGAAACCTCACGTAAACATTGGTACCATCGGTCACGTAGACCACGGTAAAACCACTTTAACCGCAGCTATCACCGACGTTCTTGCTAAAAAAGGTTTAGCACAAAAAAAGAACTACGATGAAATCGACGGTGCTCCTGAAGAAAAAGAGAGAGGTATCACTATCAATACCGCTCACGTAGAATACCAGACTGATAATCGTCACTATGCTCACGTAGACTGTCCTGGTCACGCTGACTATGTGAAGAACATGATCACTGGTGCTGCTCAGATGGACGGTGCTATTCTTGTTGTGGCTGCTACAGATGGTCCTATGCCTCAAACGAAAGAGCACATCCTGCTGGCTCGTCAGGTAGGTGTACCTCAGATCGTTGTATTCATGAACAAGGTTGACCTTGTTGATGATGCTGAACTGCTGGATCTGGTAGAAATGGAAGTTCGCGAATTATTAAGCTCATATGGTTTTGACGGAGACAACACTCCAATCATCAAAGGTTCTGCTACCGGTGCTCTGGCGGGTGACGCTGAGTGGGTTACTAAAGTAGAAGAGCTGATGGCTGCTGTTGACTCTTACATTCCTTTACCTCCCCGTCCTATCGATCAGCCATTCCTGATGTCTGTAGAAGACGTGTTCTCTATCACTGGTCGTGGTACCGTTGCAACCGGTCGTATCGAGCGTGGTATCATCAAAGTGGGTGAAGCTGTAGAAATCGTTGGTCTGGTTGAAACTCCTCTGAACTCTACCGTAACTGGTGTTGAGATGTTCAAGAAGTTACTGGACGAAGGTCAGGCTGGTGATAACGCAGGTTTACTGTTACGCGGTATTGAGAAAACTCAGATCCGTCGTGGTATGGTAATCTGTAAGCCAAAATCTATCACTCCGCACACCGAATTCAAGTGTGAAGTATACGTACTGAGCAAAGAAGAAGGTGGTCGTCACACTCCTTTCTTCAACAAATACCGTCCTCAGTTCTACTTCCGTACTACGGATGTAACTGGTGAGTGTATGCTGCCAGAAGGTACTGAAATGGTTATGCCTGGTGATAACATTGGTTTAGTTGTTAAACTGATTGCTCCTATCGCTATGGAAAAAGGTCTGAAGTTCGCTATCCGTGAGGGTGGTCGTACAGTAGGTGCCGGTCAGGTTACTGAAGTAATCAAATAATTTCCCACTCCCTTTGAAGGTGAGTTCGGATGTTATATATTTGCAAAGTACTCGGGTTAAACCGGGTACTTTGCTTCTAAAGACAAATGTTCTTTTTTTACGGGCCTAGTTCAATGGTAGAATAGAGGTCTCCAAAACCTTTGATACGGGTTCGAATCCTGTGGCCCGTGCATATTTAGTAAAATCAAATTGTTGAATAGGTGAATAAAGTTGCCAATTATTTCAGAGACTCATACCAGGAGCTGGTTGAGAAGGTAACCTGGCCAACATGGGCACAGTTGCAGCAATCCACTGTAATTGTGTTGTCTGCTACCGTACTCATCACCGCAATGGTATGGGTAATGGACTTTGCAGGTAACCAGTTGCTCAAGTTAATCTATTCATTGTTTTAAAGGATAATAAGGAAGACACGTCATGGAAGGTACAGCACAACAAACAGAAGCCGCCGAAAGCAAATGGTACGTGCTGCGTGTAGTGAGTGGAAAGGAGAGAAAGGTTAAAGAGTACCTGGATAAAGATATAGCACGTAGTGGTTGGACTGAGATTGTGAAGCAGGTGTTTCTGCCTATGGAGAAAGTGTATAAAGTGCAGAACGGCAAAAAAGTAATGCGCGAGAAAAACTACTTCCCCGGGTATGTTATGCTGGAAGTTACCGATGGTAAATTAAATGACGATATAATACAGCACATCAGCAACATAAGCAATGTAATGCATTTCTTAACTGATGGCAAAGGTAGCAAGGGTAACATTATCTCTTTACGTAAGGCAGAAGTAAACAAAATGCTGGGTAAAGTAGATGAAATGAACGATCAGGGTGTTACACTCAGTGAGCCTTTCATTGTTGGTGAAACCATCAAGATCATCGAAGGACCGTTTAACGACTTTAATGGTGTAATTGAAGAGGTGAACGACGAGAAGAAAAAACTGAAAGTAACGGTTAAAATCTTCGGCCGCTCTACACCAGTAGAATTGAACTATGTGCAGGTTGAAAAACTGGCATAACATATAAAAAGTTAAGAAAGCGCTTCTGCAAAGAGGCGCTTTTTTTATGCCCGGCCTTTCCTTTCTTAAGCAGGTGAGGCTGCTGTAGTCTGTGTATTCAGGCCTGATAATTTCACGATTAATTATTCCTGCTTCCTTGCCCTGCAGGTGTAGTATAATTAATATTGCATCCTTCAATAGAAAAGGTATGCAGAAAAATGTAATGGTTGCCGGTATATTGGCTATGAGCCTGGTATCCGGTGTATACGCCCAGAAAAAAGCAAAAGCGCCTGAAATGAACTTTGCCTCCAATGTAATTGTGGCCCACAGGGGTGCATGGAAGAAAAACAATCTGCCACAAAACTCGATTGCCGCCTTACAACAGGCGGTTACATTGGAATGTACTGGTAGCGAGTTTGACGTGCACATGACTGCTGACGATTCGCTGGTAGTGAATCACGATCCGGAATATGCTGGTAAATCTATTGAAAAAAGTACCTATGCTGAACTAATAGCCACACCGCTTTCTAATGGCGAGCAATTGCCTACTTTGTTTCAATACCTGCAATCGGGTAAGCAACAGGTAAAAACCAGACTGGTACTAGAGATAAAGCCATCTGTGATAAGTAAAGAACGTTCCATTTTGCTGACTGAAAAGGCGATGCAACTGGTAGAGCAGTTACAGGTGAAACCATGGATTACTTATATCAGCTTCAGCTACGATGTGGTAAAGAAAATTCATGAACTGGACCCCAAAGCACCGGTGCAGTATCTGATGGGAGATAAGTCGCCCGCAGAATTGAAGCAGGACGGCATTATGGGAGTTGATTATCATTATTCCGTATTTCAGAAACATCCGGAATGGATAGAAGAAGCACATAAACTGGGCATAGTGCTGAACGCCTGGACGGTGAATGATGCGAATATAATGGACTGGTTATTAAGCAATAAGTTCGCTTTTATTACTACCAATGAGCCGGAGTTGCTGGCTGAAAGGGTAAAAGCGTTGAAATAGGCATATAACGGGGCAGTGATTTATTTGTTGTTATTGAAATAATAACTACCTTTGCTGCCCCAAAAAGTTCTTAGAAAGAAGAATGTTGATTTGTGGGAGTTCGGGTAAAATGCCCGGACGCTAATACCAAAAATTGAAGTAACATGGCTAAAGAAATCGCAACGTACGTGAAGTTGCAGGCAAAAGGCGGACAAGCCAACCCTGCTCCTCCAATCGGTCCCGCTCTGGGTTCTAAAGGCGTTAACATCATGGAGTTCTGTAAGCAGTTTAATGCCAGAACACAGGATAAAATGGGAAAATTACTTCCTGTTCTGTTAACGGTTTATACCGACAAGTCTTTTGACTTCGTAATCAAAACTCCTCCCGCTTCTATTCAGTTAATGGAAGCTGCCAAAATTCAGAAGGGTTCTAAAGAAAGCAACCGTAACAAAGTAGGTAAGGTTACCTGGGCTAATGTTGAGGCTATTGCCAAAGACAAAATGTCTGATCTGAACTGCTTTACGCTGGAAAGCGCAATGAAAATGGTTGCAGGTACTGCCCGCAGTATGGGAATTACTGTTGATGGTAATGCTCCGTGGGAAAATTAATTGTGAACCCTCCTAAACGAATTTGTAATGGCAAGTATTACTAAAAAAAGAAAAGTAGCGGAAGCGAAAGTTGATAAAAATAAGTCGTACACTCTGAAAGAGGCTACCACTTTAGTGAAAGATCTGAACTGCACTAAATTTGATAGCTCTGTGGATCTGCACGTTCGCCTGGGCGTTGACCCTAAGAAAGCAGACCAACAGGTACGTGGTACTGTAACCTTACCTCACGGTACTGGTAAAACAAAACGTGTACTGGTTCTTTGTACTCCTGATAAAGAAGCTGATGCTAAAAACGCTGGTGCTGACTTTGTTGGCCTGGACGAGTTTATTCAGAAAATTGAAGGTGGCTGGACTGATGTTGATGTGATCGTAGCTACTCCATCTGTGATGCCTAAGATTGGTAAATTAGGTAAGATATTAGGTCCACGTAACCTGATGCCAAACCCTAAAACCGGTACTGTTACCAACGATGTGGCAGCAGCGGTAAACGAGGTTAAAGGTGGTAAAATTGCTTTCAAGGTTGATAAAGCAGGTATCATTCACGCTTCTATCGGTCGTATCTCTTTTGCACCTGAGAAACTGGCTGAAAACAGCCAGGAGCTGATTAACGCTATTATTAAATTAAAGCCTTCAGCAGCAAAAGGTATCTACGTAAAAGGTGTGGCTATGGCAAGTTCTATGAGCCCCGGCATCACCATCGACACTAAATCAGTTCAGAACTAATTCATTACTCCGTATAGAGTAATGGGTGTAAAAAAGGACCGTTATGACTAAAGATCAAAAGAATGAAGTAATTGAGCTTCTGAAAGAGAAGTTCTCTCAATACAACAACTTCTACGTTACCAATACAGAATCTCTGACTGTAGCACAGATCAGCGATTTACGTCGTGCTTGCTTTGACAAGCAGGTTGAGATGAAAGTGGCTAAAAACACTTTAATCCGTAAAGCGCTGGAATCTCTCGATGCTGAGAAGTATTCTGACGTTTACGAATCTCTGAACAACGTAACTGCGTTACTGTTTTCTGAGAATCCTAAAGAACCAGCTCTGATCCTGAGCTCTTTCCGTAAGGCTGGCAACGTTCAGAAGCCTGAGCTGAAAGCTGCTTTTATTAATGGTGATGTATTCAGTGGTGATGCAAGCCTGAAAGCACTGACTCAGATCAAAACCAAAAACGAACTCATCGGAGACGTTATTGGTTTACTGCAATCTCCTGCAAAACGCGTACTGGCTGCTTTACTGCACCACCACGAGAAGCAGGCAGAAGGTACTACTGCAGCTGCAGAGTAGTAAAACATATGCTGCCTGAAGCATGTTGATAGCAGGTAACAGGCAGTTTAATTAAATAGTTCAATTATTCACTCTCCGCCGGAGCAATAGCAATGAAGGCGGTTTTAAAAATTAAGTAAAATGGCAGACATTAAAGCATTAGCCGAAACATTAGTAGGTTTAACAGTTAAAGAAGTTCAGGAATTAGCAGACGTTCTGAAAGCGGATTACGGTATTGAGCCAGCTGCTGCTGCAGTTGTAGTTTCAGGTGGTGACGCTGCTCCAGCTGCTGCTGAGAAAACTTCTTTCGACGTTATCCTGGTTAGCGGTGGCGCTAGCAAGCTGAACGTGGTTAAAATTGTTAAAGAATTAACCGGTTTAGGTCTGAAAGAAGCGAAAGACTTAGTAGACGGTGCTCCTAAGCCAGTTAAAGAAGGCGTATCTAAAGCAGAAGCTGACGAACTGTTAGGCAAACTGAAAGATGCAGGTGCTGAAGTTGAAATCAAGTAATTTCTAACTTATAGTTATAAAGAAACCCCGCCATTTGGTGGGGTTTCTTTATTTATAGCTGGATACGCTACTTGTTTATTTTTCCCGGCAGCGTGTTATTCCGCTGACTTTCCTGTACCATGTATACCAGCCGCTTTTATTGTTGCTGGGTATAATGGTATTCTATCCGTCCCACCAGCTGCTTTTGCTTATTAAAACAAAGATCTCTCACCTTCAATCCGGCTGCATTGTATACATATTTCCAGACCATGTAGTTGGGGCTACCAGCTATTTGTGTCATCTGGTTTACGTGACCTGATGCATCATATTCAAACAGGTAATCGGGCAGCAGGCGTTTGGCGCGTATGTTATACCTTACTATGTCCGTTAGTTGTTTCTGATCATTATAGTAATAATACCAGGTTTCCAGTAGTACGCCTTTACGTTTCCAGTGCTCTTCTGTTATGTTGCCCTGCGTATCATATGTAAAGCTTATTTCTGTGGTGTCTTTGCCATCTTTCAGTTTAAACATGCGCGCGGGAGTACCGTCTTCTTTGTATATCCATTGATGGGTTTCCGTCAGCTGACTTTTCATAAAGCCATCGCTGGTGGTAGTCTGCAATAACGTAAGGTGGCCTGCAGCATCGTAGGTGTAGTTTGCGCGGGTAATAACCCTGGCCGTGCTATCCTCCGTTTTAATCAATCTGGTACCATTGTAATAGTGGGTTGTAAAGGAAGGGCCGGTAGAAGGATAAGCAGCCTTTGTGGTAATTTTTTTATAGTCAGGCGTAATTATCTGATTCAGTTCAAAGCCTTCGGCCTGTTTTTCATCACTTTCATAGCTGGTAGCGCTGATTTCCTGAACACGTTGGGCTTTGTACGATTGGTATTGTGCATTGGTTTGCGAGGCGGCTATAATGTCATTATAATAATACTGCGCGCTGGCAGAAGAGGCTCCTGACAGCAGAACGGCCGCCAACAAAAAACGATTCATATAGGGGAATTTGCGTCAAAAGTGCGGTTAGTTGAGCAAACTGCAAAACATATGTACTGATAATTGCAGGCATGCAGGTGGTTTGTTATATTTAGCCGGAGTATTAAAATGCTGCAGGCTTAAAAAAGGTCACATGCCAGCATTCGACGTTAGTGTTAACTTCTGGTACGGTGCCTGGTAACCTTATCAGTTTTTTTGCCGCTTTTGCAAACCGGTATTTTTGCAGTAGTGGCAACGGCATACGGCAGAAAGTACGTGCTGAAAAGAATTAACTAATGCTGCTGGTAGCAGTGTTTTCATTATTGGTACTTTTATTTGATTAATAGAATAGTTATGAGTCAGTTAAGTGAACGTTTTTTACAGTTGGTGCAGATTATGGATGATTTGCGTGAGAAATGTCCGTGGGATCGTAAACAGACCGTTCAAACCCTGCGGCCCCTGACGATTGAAGAAACTTACGAACTGGCTGATGCCATTACTGATGGAGACTGGAAAGGTATTAAGGAGGAGCTGGGTGATGTGTTGCTGCATATTCTCTTTTACGCCAGAATTGGCGCAGAGCAGCAGCAGTTTACGCTACAGGAGGTAATTGAGGGCATATCGGAGAAGCTGATTGTAAGGCATCCGCATATTTATGGCGATGTAAAGGTGGAAAATGATGAAGATGTGAAGCGTAACTGGGAACAGATTAAACTGAAAGAGGGAAAGAAATCTCTTTTTAGCGGCGTACCGGTATCACTGCCGGCGGTGGTAAAGGGCACCCGTATACAGGAAAAAGCCGCGCAGGTGGGCTTTGAATGGGATAACCGGGAGGATGTATGGAAAAAGGTGGAAGAGGAGATGGGAGAGTTGCAGGAGGCCGTACAGAAAGACGATAAGGCGCATATAGAAGAGGAGTTTGGTGATGTAATGTTCAGCCTGATAAACTATGCACGGTTTTTGCGAATAGATGCCGAAGGCGCGTTGGAGAAAACCAACAAAAAATTTATGCGCAGGTTTATGCAGATGGAGGAAATAGCCACTGCCCAGGGGCTGGAACTGGCCAATATGACCCTTGCAGAAATGGATGCGATATGGGACGAGGTGAAACAAAAAAACAAAGAACTTGATACAAACGCTTAGACAGGCAGCGTATAAACACGGCTATCTTATTATTACAGCGGCATGGCTGTATACCATCTCTTTTATTTTCACCAACTACTGGACGTACAGCGCTTCGCCTGAAAAGGTACAGCAGACACTGGAAAACTATCTGAGTAAGCAGGAAGCCCGCTTTCAGCAGCTGGTAAACGATACTACTACTGTTAAAGCCATTTACAGCAAAGACGGCAGCAAGATTAAACAGGCGCTGCCGGGTGAGGTGTTCGGGCTATTTGCCTATACTATACATGAAACCGGATACCGGGAGGAGATATACTGGAACACCTTCAATATGTCCGTCAATAGCAGCGATCTTGACAGGGCAGATGGTATGTATCCGGTAGTGTACCAGAACGGGCTTTTTGAGTTGCTGAAACATACCATTGAAGCACCAGGTAAAAAGTATGTACTGATTGGATTGATACCCATTCACTGGGATTATTTTATAGAGAATAAGTACCTGCATAAAGAGTTTGCTAATTATCCCAATATTGAAAACCTGTATGCTGTTAGCGATGATGGAACAGGTATTCCTATTCATAACTCCGCCGGGCAGGAAATTTTTCAGCTAAAACAGAAAGATGCGGTGTCTTTCGATCAGCCGGATACCGGTTCTATAGCATTGCGGGTGCTGGCTGTGTTGTTTCTGATGGCCTTTGTAAATGGGCTGGCTTCCGATACGGTGAGGGAAGAAGGCTTTTTTGCCGGTTATCTGTTTCTGGTAACTGTGATTGTGCTAACCCGTATTTGTACGTATTACTTTCCTTTTCCGTTCGATTTTCGTAAGCTGGAGTTGTTTGACCCCTCTATTTATGCTTCCAGTTCTTTGCATCCGTCGCTGGGTGATCTGCTGATTAACGCGGTGTTGCTGTTCTGGATGGTGGTGTTTTTTAAATACCGGTATCCGCCGTTACAGAACATGAATCCTTATCACGATGCCAGTGAGAAGGTGCGTAAACAGAAATTGTATGCAGCTATCGGCTGTCTGGTTGTAATGCCCGCTATTACATTTGGAATAGGGGATGTGGTAAGTAGTCTGGTGATTGACTCGAAGATTCCGTTTGATGTAACCAATTTCTTTAGTCTGAACGCGTATACGTTTATCAGCTTTATTATGCTGAGTTTTATGATGTATGCTTTTTTTCAGCTGTCGCATATTCTCATTATTCCTTCTATTAAGGCAGGGCTTACCTTTTATAACAGGCTGGTGATTGTAGCAGCTGCGGGTTTGTTTATGCTCACTTTTCAGATAGGTACACCTTCCATTATTATAAGAGTATTTATACTGGTGTGGTTGCTGGTGTATATAGCTATATTGGAATACAGGCAGGGGGATATACAGCTGTCGCTGGTGCAGTCTGCCTTTTTCCTTTTCTGGCTCATGTTCTTTGGTTCTTCTGTAACCATACTGATTGTGGCACAGAACAACAAGGTGGAGCTGGAACAGCGCAAGAAAATTGCAGAGAAGCTGACTTATCAGACTGATCCTTCCGGGGAGAGTCTGATGAATATTGCTACCACCAATATTAACGATGGTTTTATCAATGACAATTTTGAGCGGTTTAAATCGGAGTACTCCAATAAGTATATCAAGGATAGCCTGATTAACGAAAACTTCTCCGGCTATCTGAACAAGTACGATACGCGTGTTTACACGTATGATAGTGCTTTCAGGCCTTTGTTTAATGATGATTCTACTTATTATCATGTAATCAGACATACCATTGAGTCAGAAGGAAAGCTTACAGGTATTCCGCATTTGTATTACTATGAGAATTCGCAGGATTTGTTCAGTTATCTGTATGAGAAAACGGTATTGAACAACGATAGCACGGTTGCGGGGTATTTATTTGTGATAGCTAAGCCTAAGCGTTATAAAAGTGAGTCGTTATTTCCGGAACTGTTTAAGCAGGTGAGTGATATAGCCTCGGACCTGAATACGAATTATGCGTATGCGGTGTACAGCAAGAGCAAGCTGATTAACAGTTTTAATGATTATGGCTTTTCTTCTGTTCTGGCACCGGCAGATATGCCAAGGCTGGAATATGAAGAAAGGGTAAAGGGCAACTATAGCGAGTTGTGGTATAATGCAGGACACAATAAGGTGGTGGCAGTAGTGAAGAAGAACGACCGTTTTGTGGAAACGGTTACTTTGTTTGCTTATCTGTTTTGTGTGTTTCTGGCTGTGGTGCTGCTGTTTCATATCGCCAGCTTTATGATTAGTGTGCGGTTTAAGTGGGAGAGCATCAAAGAGATTTTCCATTTCAATATCCGAACGCAGATACATATTATTATCATCTTTATCAGTCTGTTTTCTTTTGTGGTAATTGGTATTGCTACTATCTCCTTTTTTATTGTACGGTTTGACAGGAATAACGAAGAGCGGCTGACGAAAGCCATACAGGTAATGGCTTCGGAAATGATTAATATACGCGACAGGTATGTGGATGATGATATTCCTACGTTAAATACGCTGGGCTCTACCGGTGGTGATCTGGAGCGAAAGATTATAGATATTTCTGAGATACATAATGTGGATGTGAATGTGTATGATGCCAATGGTAACCTTACCGTTTCTACACAGCCTTATATTTATAATAAGCATGTATTGAGCGGCAAGATGGAGCCGCGTGCTTACTATGCACTGAACTATGAAAAGCAAACGCAGCGTATACAGACGGAAACGGTAGATAACTTTTCGTTTCTGAGCATTTATGTGCCGGTTAAGTTTAAGGATGGTTCTTTGTATGCTTACATTAATATTCCTTACCTCAACTCGCAGAGTGAACTGAATCAGGAGATTTCCAACTTCCTGCTTACGCTGATTAATCTGAATGCTTTCATATTTGTATTGGCGGGTGCTATTGCCATGTTAATTACCAACCGTATTACTTCTTCTTTTACACTGATTGGTGATAAGATGCGGGAGATTAGTCTGGGTAAGATGAACGAGGCCATTGTATGGAAGCGCAATGATGAGATTGGCGCATTGGTAGTGGAATACAACAAGATGGTGCAGAAGCTGGAGGAGAGTGCGCAGGGGCTTGCCCGTAGTGAAAGGGAAGGTGCCTGGAGAGAGATGGCCCGGCAGGTGGCGCATGAAATCAAGAACCCGCTAACGCCTATGAAGCTGAGTATACAGTATCTGCAGAAGGCTATTCATAGTGGGGCTCCGAATGTGAAGCAGTTGTCTGAACAGGTTGCGGATACGCTGATTGAACAGATAGAGCAGTTAGCCAAGATTGCCGGTGATTTCAGCCAGTTTGCCAACATAGGTAATGTGAATCCGGAGTACTTTGACATAGGTGAGGTGATCAGCACGCTAACGCGCTTGTATAACACCGATTCCGGGCTGCATATTGACTGGCAGAAGACTTCTGTAGGCAATGATTACATACTGGCAGATAAGGGGCAGACAAACCGTTTATTCACCAATCTGATTAAGAATGCTATAGAGGCTTCTGAAGCATCCGGTGAGGGGCAGGTGGATATTGTTGTACGCCAGTACCGCCAGAATAACCGGGTGATTATTGCGATAATTGACAATGGCACCGGCATTCCGAAGGATATGCAGAATAAGATATTTACACCCAATTTCACCACCAAATCTTCCGGAACAGGGCTGGGGCTGGCCATTTGTAAGGGCATTGTGGAGAAGGCTAATGGCCGTATCTGGTTTGACACGGAGGAAGGGAAGGGGACGGCGTTTTATGTGTCGTTTCCGTTGGAAGAAGGGATGGAGGGGTAGTTGGGAGTTGATAGTTGGGAGTTTGAAGTTGGGAGTTGTTTGGGAGCGAATGTTAATAGTGTGGAGTTGGGGTAGTTGTGGAAGATATGAATGAGTAGAAGAGAAGAGAAGAGAAGGTTTGAAGTAGACCAATGAATATAACAGATGGCTGTATCAAAACTGATACGGCCATCTGCGTTTTGTATATGTTGTTTGTTGTAATTATGATGGGCGCTTGCTGTGCTGGGTGATGATGAAGTTTTTAAACTCATCCAGTGAGAAGCTGCTGAGGTTATTTTGTCTGGTAACGCCCGCTTTCTGGGCTGTTAGTACGCCGTAGGCTACGTCGTGGTAGCCTTCTGTGGCGTGGGCGTCGGGGTTGATGGAAATGAGCACGTTCTTTTCCAGGGCGTAGTCGATCCAGCGCCAGTCTATGTCGAGTCTTCTGGGGTGGGCGTTTAGTTCTATTACTACGTTGTTGGCAGCGCAGGCGTCTATTATTTTGCGATGGTCTACGGGGTAGCCATTGCGGCTTAACAGCAGGCGGCCGGTCATGTGGCCGAGGATGCTGGTGTAGGGATTTTCAATTGCTTTTAGCAGGCGCATCATGGCTTTCTCTCCGGGCATTTTGAGGTTGGAGTGTACGGAGGCAATTACTACGTCGAAAGTTTGTAGTACTGCATCGCTGTAATCCAGATTGCCATCGTTGAGGATGTCTGATTCTATGCTTTTGAATATGGTGAAGGGGGCCAGCTTTTGGTTGAGTTCGTCTATTTCCTGGTGTTGGGCGTAGATTCTTTCTTCAGAGAGGCCGTTGGCGTAGAAAGCGGATTTAGAGTGATCGCTTAATACAAGGTATTGTAAGCCCATTTCTTTAGCTGCCTGGGCCATTTCTTCTATGCTGTTACCGCCATCGCTCCAGTTGCTGTGGGAGTGGATAATGCCATTGATATCTTCTTTAGTAATAAGTACGGGTAAGGTGTTAGAAGCGGCTGCGGCCAGGATGCTTTCCTTTTCACGCAGGCAGGATGGTATTACTGCCAGCGATGCCTGGGTAAAGATGGCTTCTTCTGATGTTGCATCGGCTGGTATTTCACCGTATTGCTGGCGGAAGGCGGTAAGGAAGCTTTCGCTGCTGCTGGTTTGGAATAGTGTACTATAGAAGGTTTCAGCGGTGCTGAAGTAGAATACCAATATGATATTGCCGGTGCCTTTGTAGCGTGCTGTGTGCAGGGAGGAGTGTTGAGGTGCAGCGGCATTATCAGTTGTTGTGTCAGATTCCAGTTTTTCAAACCCGTGCCGGGTGAGATAAGTATGTAATGCAGCTTCGTCTGTGGTGGTTACCCATTCCAGTTGGCTGATGACTTCCATCTGGCGCCGGAAATCGCCGGTGAGGGCGACCAGGGCTTGTGGGAAGGTGGCTTGCAGGTCTTTTGTTATCTGGTGGGCATAGGGGGCTGTTTGGGCATATAAATAGCTTCCCTGGTTGCCCATGAAGAATTCGATGGCTTCTTTGATATTTTGTTGGGTTTTGGCACCGAAGCCTTTGTACAGGAGTAGTCTGTTTTCGTTGCAGGCGTATAATAGTTCGCCGATGGCTTCTATTTCCAGCTCTTTCCAGATGGTGGCTATTTTTTTGGGGCCGAGGCCTTTGATGGCCAGCATTTCTATGATGCCGGGTGGGGTGTTGGTGATGTATTCGTTGAGTTGGGGTAGCTGGCCGGTTTGCAGCTGCACCAGTATTTTTTTGCCGATGGCTTCTCCGATGCCTTTGATGGAGAAGATTTTGTCTTCGGGTAGTTCGGACAGGGCTACGGGTAGCTTGTCTATTGTATAGGAGGCGGTGGAATACGATTTTGTTTTAAAGCTGTTCTCGCCATGTATTTCCATTATTTTGGCCAGGAGCGCGAAGTTGTCTGCTATTTGTGCATTCGTCATACGAAACCGTTTGCCGCCTTCTCTGTATGCAGTATTTTATGGATATACAGAAGGGGATACCCATATATGTGTGCCGGCAGCCGGAGAGGCGTTTTATAAAGGGCGTGAAAATAAAAAAGTCCCGGCATATGCCGGGACTTTTAATCTATTTAGCGTAAGAAATACTAAGCTTTCTTAGCAGCTTTTTTAGGCGCAGCTTTTTTCGCTACTACTTTCTTAGGAGCTACTTTTTTCGCTACTGCTTTTTTAGGAGCAGCTGCTTTTTTCGCTACTACTTTCTTAGGAGCTACTTTCTTTGCTACAGCTTTTTTAGGAGCTACTTTTTTAGCTACAGCCTTCTTAGGAGCGGCTTTCTTAGCTACAACTTTTTTTGCAGCGGCCTTTTTAGGGGCTGCTTTTTTTGCAGTTGCCATGTTTTTAAAATTTAATGGTTAGTAAATATGGAATAAAAATAAAAACTTTATGGTAACTGCCAAAATTTTTGTTGCTTAGGCGGTTGCTTCTGAAGCAACTACAGAAATGGTAGTCTTATCGTTTCTACCTTTTCTGAACTCAACGATACCGTCAGCCAGAGCGAACAGGGTGAAGTCTTTACCTACACCTACGTTCTTACCAGGATGATAAGAAGTACCACGCTGGCGAACCAGGATGTTACCAGAGATTGCAGGTTGACCACCATATATTTTAACTCCTAAGCGTTTGCTTTGGGAATCACGACCGTTTTTTACGCTACCTTCACCTTTCTTGTGAGCCATGATGAATGAATTTTACTTGTTAATAACTTAAAGTGAAAAGCTACGACTAAGCGATGCTTTCAATTTTGATTTGAGTGTAGTGAGTTCTGTGACCGTGCTTTTTGCGGAAACCTTTTCTTCTTTTCATTTTAAAAGCAATAACGGTATCACCTTTTACGAGGTCGTTAACTATTTCTGCTTTTACAGTTGCCTTTGCATCGGCACCAGCAGAAATTTTTCCGTTGTTGTCAACAAATAAAATTTCGTTGAACTCAACTTTATCACCTGTTTTTCCCTGCAGGTGAGGAACGTACAGGTTCTGACCCTCCTGTACCTTAAATTGCTGACCTGCTATTTTTACAACTGCTAACATAAATAGTCCAAAATTAGGACGGCAAAGGTAGGGGTTTTGGAATAAAAAACACAAGCACCTTTTAAAAAATTCCAAAAAGGATAGGAGGCGGTGTTACATAAAAATTAAAAATATGCCTTTTGTGCTATACCAGGCATACATCCCTATTTTTGTTGCCTCCTAAAAACAGCGTATGAACCTGAAGTCGATGTTGGCGCGTCCATTTGCCACATATATTCATAATAAGATTAAAAAGGGCATGGAAACCGCGGTAGCCGACCAGGAGGCTATCTTTAAAAGCCTGATTAAGAGCGCTTCAGGTACTGCTTTCGGGAAGGATCATGGTTTTAAGGATATTGAGAACTACGATCAGTTTAAGCGTCAGGTGCCTATCCGGGACTACGAGGGGCTGAAATCTTATATTCAGCAGGTGAAAGAAGGGAAGGACAATATATTATGGAAAGGCAAGCCGATCTATTTTGCCAAGACTTCCGGAACCACGAGCGGTATCAAGTACATCCCTATTTCTAAAGATTCTATCAGTAATCATATTGATTCTGCGCGTAATGCGTTGCTGTGTTATATAGCCGAAACCGGCAATGCGGATTTTACGGCGGGTAAGATGATTTTTTTAAGCGGTTCGCCGGTACTGGAGCGTACGGGGGGCATTCCTACCGGTCGTTTAAGCGGTATTGTAAACCACCACGTACCCAAATACCTGCGTACCAATCAGTTACCCAGTTACGAAACCAATTGTATTGAAGACTGGGAAACCAAACTGGATGCGATTGTAAAGGAGACGATTAACCAGAATATGACCCTGATCAGCGGTATTCCACCGTGGATGCAGATGTATTACGACCGCCTGACTGAACTGAGCGGCAAGAAGATAAAAGACCTTTTTCCTAATTTTCAGCTGATGGTGTATGGCGGGGTGAATTTTGAGCCTTACCGTTCGCGTTTGTTTGATAGTATTGGTGGAAAGGTGGATTCTATAGAAACATTCCCGGCATCTGAAGGGTTTCTGGCTTTCCAGGACTCGCAGCATGCGGAGGGATTACTGCTGAATACCAATTCAGGTATATTTTTTGAGTTTGTACCGGCCAACGAAATCTTCAACGACAATCCTACGCGGTTAATGCTGGGTGATGTGAAGGTGGGCGAGAACTATGCTGTGGTACTGAGTACCAATGCAGGTATGTGGGCCTATAATATAGGCGATACGGTAAAGTTTGTAAGTACCAATCCTTACCGCTTAGTGGTAACGGGCCGTACCAAACACTTTATTTCTGCATTTGGCGAGCATGTGATTGCGGAGGAGGTAGAGCATGCGTTAATGCAGGCAGCCAATGAGCAGCATGTGAAGATTACGGAGTTTACAGTGGCGCCTATGGTACAGCAGGGAGAGGGGCAGAGTTATCATGAATGGTTTGTGGAGTTTGAAACATTGCCTTTTGACATGCGTTCGTTTGCGCAGCAGGTGGATAATAACCTGAGACAGAAGAACGTTTATTATGACGATCTGATAGCAGGAAACATTCTGCAGCAGCTGAAGATTACACAGGTACGCAAAAACGGATTTATCGATTATATGAAATCTATTGGTAAATTGGGCGGCCAGAACAAACTGCCCCGTTTAAGCAATGACCGTAGAATTGCCGATCAGATGCAGGAGTTTCTTGCGCAATAACCCTTAGAAAACAGCGGTAACTAATTAACTTATCTTCAACTCTTTTAACAACGGCATTACAGATGACTAAACGTATTGCTATATTCGGTTCTACCGGTTCGATAGGCACACAGGCTTTACAGGTAATAGCGGCGAATGCCGATAAGTTTACAGCGGAGATATTAACAGCACATACGAACGAGACTTTACTGATTAAACAGGCGCTGCAGTTTAACCCGAATATTGTGGTGATTGCAGACGACAGCAAATATGCCAAAGTAAAAGAGGCGCTGGCAGGCACCCCTATTAAGGTGTTTGCAGGCGAAAAGGCTTTGGAAGAAGTAGCGGCTATGAACTGCTACGATCTGATGCTGGCGGCTATTGTTGGCTATGCAGGTTTAAAGCCCACTTTACAGGCGCTGGATAACGGCAAGCCTGTAGCGCTGGCCAACAAGGAAACGCTGGTGGTTGCGGGTGATATTGTGATGCAGAAAGCATTGGAGAAGAAGGTGCCGCTGATTCCGGTGGATAGCGAGCATTCTGCCATTTTTCAGTGTCTGGTGGGTGAGGGTAGAAACAAGATTGAGAAGATTATATTAACGGCCAGTGGTGGCCCGTTTTTAGGCAAGAAGCCCAATTTTCTGGTGAATGTAAAGCGGGATCATGCTTTACAGCATCCTAACTGGAGCATGGGTGCCAAGATAAGCGTAGACTCTGCCACGCTGATGAACAAGGGGCTGGAGATGATTGAAGCTAAATGGCTGTTTAACCTGCAACCCGATCAGATTCAGGTGCTGGTGCATCCGCAGAGCATTATTCACAGCCTGGTACAGTTTGAAGATGGCAGTATGAAAGCCCAGATGGGGCTGCCGGATATGAAACTGCCAATCCAGTACGCACTGGCATTTCCGCACCGTATTCCCAACGATTTTCCACGATACGACTTTAAAAAACCGGCCACACTTACGTTTGAAGACCCGGACATGAAAACGTTCCGTAATCTGTCGCTGGCTATCAACGCCTTGTATAAAGGCGGTAATATGCCTTGTATTCTGAATGCGGCGAACGAGATAGCGGTGTTTGCCTTTCTGCGCAATCGCATCGGGTTTCTGGACATGACAGATCTGGTGGAACGTACCATGGATAAAATACAATTTATTGCAAATCCTACGCTGGAACAGTACTACGAAAGCGATGGCGAGGCCCGCAACTTTGCAGCTTCGTTAATACAGATGTAGTGCCTTTTTTTGTATCATTGCTGTGCTTTAACCATTGTAAATTAAATTAATCATCCCTCAAGAGAGGGAAACGGAACGTATGTCATTAACATTATTAGCAATAAACTGGAGCAGTGTAGGCGTAAAAGTTCTTCAGTTTATTCTGTCTTTCTCCATACTGGTTACCCTGCACGAGCTTGGTCACTTTTTAACAGCCCGCTGGTTTAAATGTCGCGTTGATAAGTTTTACCTGTTCTTTAATCCATGGTTTAGCTTGTGGAAGAAGAAGATTGGCGAAACGGAATACGGTATTGGCTGGGTTCCGTTTGGTGGTTATGTGAAGATTGCGGGTATGATGGATGAGAGCATGGATAAGGAGGCAATGAACCAGCCTGCACAACCTCATGAGTTCAGAAGCAAGCCCGCCTGGCAGCGTTTGATTATCATGGTAGCGGGTGTGATAGTAAACGTAATACTGGCGTTGTTTTTATTTATCATGATCACCTATACCTGGGGTGAAGAATATATTCCTGCGAAGAATGTTACTTACGGTATACATGCCGATTCACTGGGCCGCTCTATAGGTTTACAGGACGGTGATAAAATACTGGCGCTGGATGGCAAAGCCCCGGAAACACTGGAACTGCTGGCGATTGATGTGGTACTGAAAGAAGGTAAAGTACTTACCATTGAGCGTGGTGGCCAGCAAATGCAGATTCATATACCTGATGGATTTGCACGTAAGCTGAATGAAGCGAAACTGATGGGCTTTATTAATTATAATGTTCCGGTGATTGTGGATACGGTTACACCCGCAGCGAAGTTTACACAGGACAAACTGATTAAAGGCGATACCATTCTTACACTGGACAATCAGCCTGCTTACTGGTATCATCAGTTTGACAGCCTGAAGCAGCCACGTAAAGACAAAGAGATTGCGCTGGGTGTTAAGCGTGGTAATGATACTGTATTGGTGAAGGCAGTGTTAGCCGGTACGCGTGTTGGTTTTGGTGAGCGTAAGCCTGATCAGCTGTTTGGTACAGAAGTGAAGAAATACACTTTTGCCCAATCTATTCCGGAAGGGGTTAACCGTTGCTTTGAAACACTGGGCCGTTATATTACCGGCATTAAGCAGATATTTACCGGTAAGGTAGCTGCGAAAGATTCACTGGGTAGCGTAATCAGCATTGGTAATGCTTTCCCGAGCATCTGGGATTGGGAGCGTTTCTGGACGCTGACTGCTATCTTCTCTATTATCCTTGCTTTTATGAACATATTGCCAATACCGGCACTGGATGGTGGTCACGCACTGTTTACCCTGGTAGAAATGATCAGCGGCCGCAAGCCCAGCGATAAGTTTATGGAGTATGCCCAGATAGTAGGTATGGTACTGTTGCTGAGCTTAATGGTTTATGCGCTGGGCCTGGACTTCTGGCGGATATTTAAGTAATATTAATTCCAATCTTTTTCATAAGAATAGAGGCGTTCATGCTTTGGCATACGCCTCTTTTTAATTTATAGTCGAAGTACAATTCTTCGCCTGCTACCTGCACATCAAAGTGATAGTTGTGTACAGCCTGTGGGTAAGGCTGTTCCAGCGCAGCCAGTTCTACATCGTGCGTGGCTACTACGGCAATCGCCTCTTCTTTAATCATCTGTTGAATCAGCGCTTTAGAGCCGGTATGTCTATCGAGCGAGTTGGTACCACGCAGAATTTCATCCAGCAACACAAATACCTGTTCGTGCTGGTTTACCCTTTCAATAATCTCTTTCAGTTTTTTCAGTTCGGCGTAGAAGGTGGAGGTGTTTTCGGCCAGGTTATCGGCAATACGCATACTGGTAACCAGATGTACGTGCGACATTACAAAGCGTTTAGCGCATACAGGTGCGCCCATCATAGCCAGAATAGTGTTTACCCCCATACTACGAAGAAAAGTGCTTTTACCGGCCATATTAGAGCCTGTGATGAGCATGATTTGCCCGGTGCCGTTGACATGGCAGCTGTTGTTTACTCTTTTGTCTGCCGGAATAAGCGGGTGGCCCAGTTCATCGGCCTGGAAGGTGAAGTGCTGCTGCGATAGCTGGGGCATCACCCATTCCGGCTGGTTAAAGTGCAGGGTGGCGAGGGTACTGTATACTTCTGTTTGTGCAATGGCTTTGTACCAGCTGGCTACTACCTGTTTGTTGCGCTGTTTCCATTGCTGCAGGGCTATGGTTTGCCGGATATCCCATAACAGGAAGGCATTGAGTAACGGGATGACCATTATGTTGAGGCGGAAATCGAGCCGGTTGAGAATGTTTTTCAGTTGCAGCAGTTCGGCGGCGGCTTTGCGTTCGCTGCTTTGAATCAGCTGTTGTATTTCCTGTAAGGCGGGTGCCTGCCAGGCTTGTTTTTCGATATGATTAATCTGTTGTTGCAGGGCGTCTATTTCCGGGTTGATGCGGGATACATAAGCATGTATAACGCTGATGGGTTTTAGCCATGCAGAGGTGATGATGATGAGCAGGAATAAGATGCTTACGAGCTGCGAGGCAGTGATGATTTCTGCAATGCAGAGGGCGGTGAAGGTAAGTGGTATAACGGGGTAAAGCCAAAGGAGCATGCGCCAGATAGCGTGTGTGAAATGCTTGTTGGGTGTGGCGAGCCATTGGTTAACGCGGTTTTCGGTATGTACGGTGATGGCAGCGCTTTGACCGTAGTTCTGGAGTGTTTGTCGCCATGCGGGTTGCTGACTCAGTTCCGTTACGGCCTGCTGGGTGCTGATGATCTGGTCGGGGCCAAGTGGATTAAGCAGGCGTTGCGCAAAGAGTGCTTTGCCCTGTTCTGACTCGCAGCGGTTGATGTATTGATAGAGCGAAGATGGGCCGAAGAGGTCCATATCGTTGGAGTAGGCATGTACAGCAGGCTGATGTGTGGCGCCAGTTTCGCGATCGGTATACCGGTTACTGAGCGCATTCAGTTCGGTATGCAGAATATGTACCCGGCGTTGCAGAAAGCTGATGAGGGTATCGTTATCCATATCCATATAAACGATGGTGAGGAAAACGGCTATGCCTGCCACGATGCTGATAACCGCGCCCAGCGGCTGTTGCGGCAGAAAAAGGTAACAGAGCAGGGCAGGAATTAACAGGCAGGCGAGGCGTACCCAGCCCAGGCGTTTTCTTTTCTGAAGCAGTTGTTGCAGGTGTGCTTCTGCCTCCTGTAACTGCGCCTGATACCAGGCAAGCGGTTGAATACTCTTGTTCATAGCGGCTAAGCTAAGGAGGATACGGGCATATTGTATACCGGCTGTGTAAAATTGCGGGGTAACATGCGGTGTAATGCGGGCTGTGCGGCACTATTAACAGAAGTATTAACAAAAATGCATCCTCCCATGGCGGGGTAAGTATAGCAAAAATTGCTATTTTCAATGCCATATGATTCAATGACCGGTGATGGCTGTATTGGTAGTGATGACGGGCAAATCTGTACGACTTTATGGAAAACTATACATTGTACTCGCATTCAGCTGAGCTGGAAGGCGTTTTATTAAAGGTGCAGCAGGCTTTTCCGAAGGCTGTTGTGGAAGTAACCAAAGAAGAGGAAATTACCACTATTACTGTTATGGTGAAGGGCGGTTTGTTTTCTAAAAAGCAAACGCTTACGCTGAAGTATCGTCAGCGGCTGTTTCCCTCGTATCATTTAAAGGATGTGCATTGTGCAGTGAGCAATCAGTTTCTGGGCATGTACCATTATGTAGCGGCATTGCCTGCGCGTGATGAGGAATTGCGGGTGGCGTTGCTGAAAAAGATAGAAACACTGAATTCTGAGATAGCGGTGAGTGCAGACCCGGTATTGTCGCCCACTTTTCAGCAGTTTCTGCTGGAACTGGCAGGCGGCTTACAGGCCATTCTGTTTGTGGGGCCGGGGCTTACTTTATCCAAATCGACCGTACAGCATTTTCTGGACAGTCAGTTTTACCTGCTGATGGATACCGAAGGGCATACGGGTACGGGCAATGTAGATCTGGTGATCTCTTCCCGGTATTTTGACGACCCTATGCCTGCGAATGAAACCCAGCTGGCACGTAAGAACCGCACGGAAGCCCTGCTGGAGCGCCGGAAGATACGTGTGAACCATCACCTTCCTGTGGTGCCTGATGTAGCAGCTATTACCCTGCGCAGTGAAGAAGAGATACTGGAGCGTATTTACTGCCTTACGGTACTGGCAGCCAAAGGTGAAGGTGTGCGCCAGGAAGTGCTGGACGATAAAATAGAAGAACTGAATATAACCGGCTTTACGCCTATAGAGGCTGCTTTACTGGATAAAGAAACGCTGACGGAACAGGAACAGGCGAATACTACCTGGCGGTATGAGTGTGTGTATGTGCTGCTATGGGCGCTGGGGCTGGAAGAAGAGCTGGGCTACCCGGATACCATTTGCGATGTACCGCATATGGTAGAGATGGTGATTAACCAGAGCCGTGTAATACTGGAAAGCAAGGCGCAACTGCGTGATGCGGAAGAGATACTGGAGCAACTGGATCAGATATACCGTATGCACTGGGCCTGCGTGGAAGCCCATTTGCACCATCAACAGCCGGAGGGTGGCATGGAGGCGGGTGTGGTGTATGAACGGCATTATGCGCTGAACTGGCTGACGGGGTATGAGGAGCAGGAGTGGGATGAGGTGCAGACGGATACGTAAGAGTGATATGAAAATTTTTATATAAACAGGGAAAGCCCTGCCGTTGAACGGTGGGGCTTTTTTGTGCCTTGCAGTACGGATATAGTACGGGGTATGTACGGAGCAGGTACCGGGGATGTATGGCTATGGGTACAAGCATCCAGCAAGGATCTACGGAGCATCTACGGAGTATCCTGCGGGGATGTATGGCTTTAAGCAGGCTTAGGGTAGACTCTGGTATAACTGATGCTGCTACATTTTGCTACACTATGCTGCTATATGCTACCTGAAGCTACACCTGTTATTGCGGGGCTTTTGAACGGGGCTAGCATTGTACTGTCAACAGCGGTAAACAGGTTGAAATGATTGCCAGGCGCCGGCAGCTATGACATCCGGACGGAAGCCGCTTATTCTATCATTTTTCATTAACTATTTGTTATGGCAAGACAGAGTAACATTTTTAAACTGAAGGGTACCATCGGCGATGCTACGTTTTACAAAACTCAGGATGGATATATGATCCGCGAAAAAGGCGGCATAGAGGGCGACAGAATTAAAACCGACCCCAGGTTTCAGCGTACCCGTGAGAATATGACTGAGTTTGGTTATTCCGGACGTATGGGCAAGATGATCAGGAATGCGTTTAAGCCTATGCTGAACCGGTCTACCGACAACCGGTTTACCGGCAGGCTGGTGCGCAACATTATGGATGTACTTAAAACGGATGAAACCAGTGTGCGTGGCAAACGCAATCTGCTGGCGGGCGATGTAACCTTGTTACAGGGGCTGGAATTTAATGCCCGTGTGCCTTTGAGTGTAGTGTTTACTATTCCGTTTTCTGTGGCAGTGGATCGCGTTACCGGCGCGGTGACAGCAGAGATTACCAACTTTATACCCGAGAATCAGGTGCTTTTTCCGCACGGTGCTACACACTGCAAGCCTGTGCTTGCGGCAGCTACTATTGATTTTGCTACGGGAGCAGTGAATATGACTTCCAATGAGGGTGCACCCTTTACTAACGGTGCAGATGAGATGCCTGCGAGTTCGCTTTCGTGTAATGTTTCTGCCAATACCACGCTTCCGGTATTTGTGGTGCTGTGCGCTTTCTTTTATCAGGAGGTGAACGGTACGCTGTATATGTTGCGTAGTGGCGGTTTTAACGCTATCTCGCTTATTAAAGTTGATGCCATTGCTTAAACCGGGAAATATGAAATTACTACTAACGAGAACGTATTACCCCAGAGGCACCAATGGTACGCTGTATGCCGGAGAGCAGGTTTTATGCCGTACGATAGAGTTGCCGTGGCGGAAAAATGAATCAGGCATTTCTTGTATACCGGAAGGTAAATATGAGGTGGTGCTGCGGCACAGTAAACAACATGGTGAGCATTTGTATTTGCCTGATGTTGAAAGCAGAAGCCTGATATTGATTCACCCGGCCAACAATGCACTAAAAGAACTGCGGGGCTGCATTGCACCTGTAACAACGCATACCGGTGAGGGAACAGGTACGGAATCCCGTAAGCCTTTTGAGCGACTGGTTGATCTGGTGGGGGCCGCATTAACAAGCGGCGAAACGGTGATTCTTGAGATTGTAAAAGCCATTTAATTTTTCACCATTTAAAAACGCATTACATGAAAACAGCAGAACAAACACTGAGCATGTTGCAGCGGATGCAGCTGCCCATGCCCAACTTTTTTAAGAAGGTGCGGCGTGTGGGGATGACACTGACGGCCATCAGCGGGGCATTGCTGGTAGCGCCTGCGGGGCTGCCTGCGATTTTAACCGATGTAGCCGGTTACCTGGCGGTGGCGGGAACGGTGATGACGGTGGTGAGCCAGGCTACCGTATCGCAGGATGTACTGGCGGTGCTGCCGGATGCACAGGCGGCACGCAAAGTTACACCGGAGGAACGGTATGAATAACCTGTGGGAGGGGAGCATCAGCATGCGCCTGGGATTTGCCGGAGGGCTGGTACTGACGGTAGTGGCCACCGCGGGGAGCCCGGACTTAGGAAGGGCGATGTTGCTGGCTGCCACGGGTGCGGTGGTAAGTTTTGTAACATCGATGCTGATGAAACTGGTGTGGAAATGGTTAACGCGGAGAGGTAAGTGAAAGGAGGGGCTTCTGGAAGGAGGCCCCTTTGTATTACCCTGCGATTATGCGGATGATATCCCGCACGGGAATGCCTTTTACCTCAGCAAACAGCTGAACAGATACCGGCGTTCTGGGAGCCAGACCGGCTTGCTGACGAACCTGCCGCAACACTCTATCTGCCGAGCGGTGGCTGATGCAAAGCACCTGTGCCACATGCTCTGCCCGCAAAAACGCGGGTGGCGGCTTTGCCTGTTTTACCGATTGCTGTGCAGGCAGTAACTGCCCTTTTTCCGGTTTGGGATGGTAGTACCATTCCTCCAAAAATCTGACTGCTTTTTTGTGTTCCATAAGAGCAGCGTCCAGGGTGGACAAAATAGCTTTCAATAGGATATTGGTGCTGTCTGGGTTGTGATTGGTTGACATAGCACCTTGGTTTATGGTGTATAAAGTTTATGCAGGAAAGTGACCCTGCCAAAAGAGAAATATGGCGAAAAGGGATGAAAAAATAACGTAGTAGTTAATTGTTATATATAAGATAAAATAACTGCCTTATATATTTATTATGGAACTGTTGCCGTTATTTATAGTATTAAACAAGCTGCCTTATGGTTCGGGCTCAATTGCCGAAGGAATCAACCCCTTCCTTAAACACCTTCAGACAGGTTTCTGACACCTATACCGGTGCCCGGCGGTTAGCGGGCGCGGATATTACCGAATATCAAGAGTGGGATAACGGCCATCTGCTGATGGAGGGACTGTATTGCGGCAAACAACTGGTGCAGCTGTTTGCCCTGCATGTTCGCCACCGGGAGCGGATATGTTTCAGGGCCGTATGTGATTTTACCGCGTTGTGGTATATGTGCACTGGTGGGAGTGGGTATGTACTGGAGGGGCTTGGCAATAACAGGTTGGAGGCCGGTAAATGCGCGTTGAGCTACCTGCCTGCCCACCTGGAACATTTTGCTACCTATGAACCGGGTACGCATGTGTTTATGTGTATAAGCCTGCTGCCATCGCACCTGGATGCGCACCATCCGCGCCTGCACCAGTTGTATCATTTAGAGCAATGGGTACGGCGCGGAGGTAAGCGTGCCTGGCAGCAGCCGGTATTGGAAGGATCGGAGCCTATACAAGCTGCTTTTGAAAGCCTGCTTACGAGTGGCAAACCGGAAGCCCTACCCGCCAGTGCCGAAACTGCGATTGCGGAATACAAAAAACTGGTGTACCAGCGTATGCAGCGGGAGAGTATAGAAGAGCGGCATATACAAAAAGCGATGGAACTGAAAATGCGCATGGACACCTGCAATAACCTATCTAAACCGTTAGCAACTATTTATCAGGAACTGGGCATAGGTGAATATGAGGCGGGAAAGGCGTTTAAATATCTGACCGGGCAAACCCCTGCTGCGTATTTGCAGGAGCAGAAGCTGTTGCTGGTGCGGGAGCTGCTGTGGTATGGCGGTAAACGGGTGAAAGAAGTGGAGCAGGTGGTTGGTTTAAGTGCCAATAACATTATGAAGCTGTTTCCGGCACGTTTTGGGATGGGGACGAAGGAGTTTGTGCAAAGGCGGCAAAAATGGTGAACGGGAGCGGAATTTTTGCTATATTTGCAGCCGGATTTATAAGCTCTTTGATCTTTTACGATCTTAAGCAACATATGGGGTTGTACTGGTTTTGACAGCATACGTTGTGGTAGGTGTAAGCATGCAGTGCGTTGGATAATTAGCACTTTAATCTGAATATTCAAATTTCAAATGGCAATACTTCGTATGCCATGGCTGCCTAATCAGTGATTAGATAGTCATTAGGGCCGCTAGAGCAGGTTGGTCTGTTACCAAGCTCCGCCGCCGACTCAAAACAAATACAGAATGCTGTAGTGGAAGGCTGTGACTACTGCAAAAGACTATACAGCTAAGTGATTGGTTGGTTTGTTCACTTCCTGCCAGTTGCCGACAATTAATAATGAACTAAGCATGTAGAAAGCTTATGACAATGATGTTTGGACAGGGGTTCGACTCCCCTCAGCTCCACCCGACGTTATTGATTTTTTTAATGGGTAATCAGTTTCTGATTACCCATTTTTGTTTCTATTATTTACTATGATGTTCTTCTATTGTAATGATTATTAATTATTTAGAAAGATGTTATCCCTCCTTTATTTGTCTTTTAAGGAAAACGGAATGCCTATTTATATATCTGCAAAAGTTTAATGTTGTCAAATTCTGCTTGAATGCTGAGGGGTATCGAACCCCTTTTTCGGGTATTCGAACTCTTTGAATCGTAGCCCAATATTAATTACTGGTTGCAATTCTGATCGAAAGTTCTGCAACCCGTCGAAAAAAGGTGACAATGTCCTTCGCCTGCTTGATAGTCTCGGTAATGTGATTAGATATAAGATCGCTTATGAACTTTTTTAGAAAAGGTTTATTATCTAAAAGTGCCAAGTCCTGGATCGGTTCCTTAGGTGTTTTACGGTGAGGCTTTTTAAACGGTAGGATTGTATTTCTATAGATAAGTTGAAGACTTTCAGCCATATTACTTAATGAGAAGCTTGCCTCGGAATAAACAATTCCATAGGGAAAGATCATGCTTATGAGCTCTTTCTTCTCGATAATTGAAAGCTCCTCAAACAATGTATCCAAATGATAGAATCTAGAGACAATGATAGTGGATGCGTTGGTTATACGGCTGGTTTCGTTAGAGACTATAGCCAGCGTCGATTGCAACAGTCCTTTCTCAGTTTCTAATTCCTTTTTCATTATTCTATAATCTTCAACATCAATGCTGCTTGACAGAAGCAGGGAGCGGGCTCTTTCAATTTTGTAATTGAGCATCTCGATCTTAATGACTAATTTATTTTGCTTAGTGGATAATCCAATTAGATTTTCATTGAGCAAATCCATAACAACTAATTGATAAATATCTTTGAAATAATTGTTGGGTATAAGTTCAGCAATAAATGAGCTGAATTGTGAATGGATGCGTTCTATGGGGATTCGGGTATGCTGACTTCTCTGGCAGTGATAATAATAGTACACTTTCTTTTTCTTGCCTGTTGAACCACTCCCTGTCAAACATTTATTGCAAACTGGGCAGCGCAGGAAGCCTCTAAAAGGAAACATTTTATCGGCACTGTTCTTTCTGGGGTGAATTTTCTTTCGCGATATGATCTGTTGGACTTTTTCAAACAATGAAGTTGAGACAATGGAACTATGCTGTCCTTGTATGTAGACAGGCGAAGTTTGGTTTTTTGATTTTAATAGAATTTTTCCGCAATATATCGGGTTTCTTATTGCTTGCCAAAAGCAATGAATGCTTTTCGAGAAACCGGACTTAGTGAGCGTTTTATAAACATGTCCAACAGGCTGTACTCCCTTTGCTAGCTCATGAAAGGCCATCCGCATAAGACCTGCGTAAGGCTCAACAGGTTCTATATATTTAATGCCATCCTCTGTTATTTTATTTACGTATCCTACTGGAGCATGGCCCATCCATTTTCCTTCTCTTAAGCCTCTATCGATACCTTGCTTGATGTTCAATCCTCTTCTTTCATTTTCTACCTCAGGAAGCGCAAGATAAAAGGCCATCATTATTTTACTTTCCGGAATTGATGTATCCAGCGGTTGGTCAATAGCTTTGACTTCAATATGAAGATTTGCTAATTGTTTAATCATGTGGTAGGCTTCGCCGGTGTTTCTACTGAAGCGATCCCATTTTGTGACTAGTAAAAGCCTTGGTGTAGATTGCTTTTGGGCTAGATAGCTGGCGAATAGTTTTTTCCATTCCGGGCGATTGAATGTTTTAGCGGAGTAGTCTTCAAATACAACCTTGTCTACTTCAATGGAGTTGAGGACGCAGTAAGATTTAAGAATCTCCTCCTGGTATCGCTGTGAAAAACCAGTTGTTTTTTGCTCCTCGGTGCTGACCCTAATATATAAATCTGCAATTTTCAAATCTACAGATTATAGGAAGTATAAAGGTATTAAATCTATAGGAATTGAGGGGGGATTTGGGATGGGAAATTAAGCATAAGAGCTTTCATATTTAGCCCTTAGCTTTTGATATAAATATGTGTGAGTTGGATTTTTTGTATATTTAATTTCTAGTAGGGTTTACCAATGTAAACCGACCCCATAAACTACGATAATTAGATTGCCAATGGATGCTCAAAGAAAAGCCCTTGCCCGTAAATTCTTCAAGTTATTAGTTTATCAGGCAGATGGTAGCCGTTTTGAAGATGTTTTCACCTCCATAATGAATTATTGTGAATCTGGTTTCCAACAGATAAAGCCATGGGGGAACATTGGCGATCGTAAGAATGATGGCTATATTAAAGAAAGCGGTACCTTTTTTCAAGTTTATGCGCCCGAAGATGTTACAAGAGATTATCCTACTGCAGTGAAAAAAGCGAAAGATGATTTTTCATTGTTGCTTTCACAATGGGAAGGTATAAAAGAATATTATTTTGTGCTCAATGATAAATTCAAGGGAGTTAACGCTGATTGTGAGCAAGCTCTATCCTTAATTGTTAAAAAATATAAACTAAGAGGCGGAGGGTTGCTTACACCCAAAGTTTTGGAAAATAAATTGTTTGAGCTAAGTGAAGATCAAATTATGTCGGTTGTCGGTTTTTTGCCAAGCGAAGAAATTATTCAACATATCGATTTTTCCATACTTTCTGAGGTAATTGGTTTTATAATGGGATTGCAGATTGACCTAGTTATTACGAAAATTGAATTTCCAAATTGGGATAGAAAAATAGCTTTTAATAAGTTGAGCCCCAAAACTAATTTTTATCTAAACTTAGGATCGCAGAATATTGGAGCACTTAACACTTTCTTAGGTAGCGATCCTTTTTTAGCTGAGGCTTTGCAGGAAAAAATATCCGGCATCTATCAAAAGGTTAAGGAAATGGAAATTGAGTCGTCTGATGAATACTCTGGGGATTATATTTTTTGGACTGTTATAGATGAATGTTGCCCAAAGAAAGAAGTTCGATATCAACACGCTGTTATGACTATCATTGCAAAATACTTTGAGTCTTGTGATGTTTTTGAGATTCATCCGACAGATTAGAATATGATATTACCAAGTAAACATATTAATTTTTCTCAGTCACTTCTGGGCTTTGGAAGTTACCTTTTGGAAAACTTGAAGAGGCCTAAATCGGTAGATGAGCTTTGGAGACAGTATAATCTGGACTATAAAAATGGGAATTACCATGCGAAACAAACATTTGATAATTTGATATTGGCCTTGATTTTTCTCTATGGAATAAATGCAATTTCTGAAACAAAAGGCCTAATATCAAAATGCAACTAATTTCATTAAGAGCCAATAAAGAAAGTTTCCGGCCAGTTGTGTTTAAAAATGGTCATGGACTGAACTTTATAGTGGCAAGGCAGGCGAAAGGCAACGAGAATCAATCGACCAATACATACAATGGCGTAGGTAAATCACTGCTAATTGCCATTATTCATTTTTGTTTAGGTTCAAACGCCAATGATTCATTCGAGGAAAACCTGCAAGGTTGGGAGTTTACTTTATCTTTTAAGATTGGTGAAGAGGAGTTTACTTCTATGAGAGCCACTTTAAATCAAAAGATAATATTACTCAATGGCGAAGAGTATAAAATAAAAAGCTTTAATGAAACTCTAGAAGCTTTGTTATTTGATATTCCGGAGGGGGTGGCTCATTTGAGCTTCAGAAATTTGTTGTCTTTTTTTATACGGCCAAGGAGGATATCTTATGAAGACTTTAAAGATCCTAATGGTCAAAACAAACCTTATGACTCTTTGCTTCAAAACTCTTTTCTCATAGGACTGAATGTGAGATTAGTTCAGGAGAAGTTTAGGCTTAGGCTCGAAAAAGAAAGGATTCGAAAATTAGTTGTTGAATTAAAAAAAGACCACCTACTAAAAGATTTTTTTACTGGAAACCGGAATGTTGCTTTAGCTGCCCAGGACTTGGAGGAACAAATTGCTGCTCTTGAGTTGGACTTGAAGAATTTTAATGTTGCTGATGACTATTACGAAATAAAAAGGCAGGCTGATTTATATAAGAGAAAGCTAGAAGACATACAAAATAATATAGTCTTGCTAGAGAACCAAATATCTAATATTGAGACGAGTTTGCAACTTTCTCCCGATATTAAGAAGGATTCAATATTGAGAATCTATAAAGAGGCTTCAGTGGTTCTTGCTGGTGAAACCATTAAGAGACTTGAAGAATTGGAGTTGTTCTATGCACATTTAACGAAAAATCGCCAAAAACGGTTATTGGATCAGAAGGAGGCGCTTGCCTCTGAATTACTAGCATTACGTAAGGATCATGAAGTTACCAGTAGGCAATTCGACGGAGCACTCAAGTATCTCGATACTCATCAGGCTTTGGATGTGTTTGTAAAATTGGCAAATAAGGTTGCCGACATGAAAAGCGAAAAGGAAAGGTTATTACGGTATGATGAACTTCTTAATAAATACAAGCAATCAAAAGTAACCTTAGAGAAAGACTTTCAGACGGCTACTGAAGAGACCTTCAAATATTTGAAAGAGGTACAAGTTATTTTGAAGGATACACGAGATTTCTTCAGAGAGTTGGCTAAAAGATTTTATCCAAAATCATCGGCAGGTATTACATTATACAATAATGATGGTGATAATCAAATTCGATTTGATTTTGATGTAAGAATTGAGGCCGATGCTTCTGATGGTATTAATAACGTGAAAATATTTTGTTATGATCTAACTCTTCTTTTGAAGGGATATGGCCATCATATGGATACTATATTTCATGATAGTCGGCTCTTGGACGCAGTTGACCCTAGGCAGTTGGCAGAGTTGTTCAGAGTTCTGCGCGATTATATCCTTTCATCTAATAAGCAATATATTTTGACTATAAATGAGAATCATCTAGCTGAAATACGGCCCTATCTGGATCAAGAAGAGTTTACTAGTATAATTGAAGACAACATCTGCCATTTATTGGAAGATAGAGCTCCCGAAAGTAAATTGCTTGGAATTCAAATTGATATGGATTATGAATGACACGTGTTGGAGAGTTGATGCTTTACAGTATATGGATTATTGATGTTTAACAATACAGAGTTAAATTATAGTAAATGAGACGACTAGAACTGAAAAATTTGGTATATAATGGAAATAGAATCGAGTTTCAAAAATTACCTAACTACATATATGGACCGAATTACAGCGGAAAAACATTCATATTTACTTTAATTCAGTTTGTATTAGGGATTAAAGGCGACTTTGAATATCGCCAAACTCCAGTCATTTTCAATGACTTTGAACTTGAAGCTTCAATAGGAGATGAACCATATGTATTTGTCAGAGGATATGGACTCAATACTGTCAAAGTCCAGAAGGGTGGCACATGGTTGACCTTTCTTGCAAATACAGATGAATATTTTGACTTTCTGATTGATACGTTTGATTTTCGACTCGAAAATGACTATCCGAAGAATGTAATCGTTAGTGTCTTGAGAGAGTCGTTTCGATCTGATCCTTCGTTCCGTGAGCGATCTCGTTATAGCAGGAAGGAAATCTACGGAGCGATGATGGGAATTAACTTTTTCTATCTCAGAGATATGAAGAAACGAATAAGATACTTAGAAGAAAATTCTAATGCATCAGAAAGGACAATTAGCGATTTGTCTCGTTATAGAGATGAAATTGTCTTCCTTATGGAAAGAGAATTGAAGGATGTGGATCTTAGGAAAATAAAAGACATAATATATGGATCGTACACCCGCTATTCGATGCAAAGAAAAGAAATGCAGGATGTATTAGTTAAGTCAGAGGAGTTATTAATTAATTTATCTGAACAGGCAGAGGACCAATTTTCTATAAAGATGAGCGAAATATCTTCTGCTTTTCTTAAGTTGTTAGCGGATGTCGGCGTTTCATCAAACATTGACGTTTCGGATGTTATTAATGGGCGAGTGAGTGGAAGGAGTTCGGGCGAGAAAGAGCTTATCAATTTCTTTATTGATTTTGTTTTGCAGTCAAGAGGCGATATTCTAAATACCGTCGGTTTATTGGTAAACGATTCTTTCGGTACATTCTTCGATTACAGTATTTTTGAAAAATTAGGTAGAATCATAGGACAAGCAGTGGAAAAAGATAAAATTCAATTTATTGGCTTTACTGTTAATCCATCGCTTGTTGATAGGAAATATTTGATCCGCCTGCCCGAAAGAGGAGGTTACATTGGCTAAGTTAACTCTTGCTCATTACTTAAGCATTGGCAGTTTACTTGTATCTATTACTGTCTTGTTTTTTGGTAATAATTTGATAGAAAAATTCAGAGGGCCTAAAGTCGTCTATTCAACTTTAAATGTTGATTTAAAATACCCGAAATCCGGTGTACAGCTTTCCAAAGAGGGAGCTTCATCGGCCCCCAATTATTACAGGGAAATTCGCATCCAGAATACTGGAAACAAATCGTCAACTAACTTAAGCCTTATAATCGAACTGGATGGAAACATTGTTGATAAGGATATAAAAAGTGACGAAGCTCTTACTAGCCACTGTGACTCATCTATAATCACGCTTGATTTCAAAAGATTTGTCCAGGGAGCTACAGCGGTTTGTAAAGTTTGGCTTACCCGTAAGGAGGCTGAGTTTAAAATTCGTCTTATTGATGATGAAGGAATAAAAACGGAGTTAGGAACGACAAAAGGGGATTCAGCAATTTCTCTATTATTGATTATTATTGGTTCTATATTTTTAATCGTTTCTGTCTCCTTATTTTGGTATGCTTGGAAAGTTAATCCACGTAACTTGAAAATTTCGGGTTTGGAAGCGACAAATATAGAATTGGAAAGTAATATCACTCGGTTAAAGTCAGAGCTAGATGATATTATCGAAAGGGATAATATGGTAAAAGAGTCCGTATCCTATAATGAAGCTTTTGAGTATTTAAATGCACTGCTGGATAAGCACGGAAAGAGAAAGTAGAGGAAGCTAATATTGCGTTATTGATTGATGATTGTTTTATGAAAAAATAAAATAGACGGATTTAATAGATCTATTTGATTTTATTCAGACTTAGATATTTTTTGCCAGCGCAAAAGAGAATATGTATTTTATTCGATCTGCCTGTCATTTATATCGAAAAAGGGACATTTCTTTTTCAGTTGGCAACAATATGAGGTATTTGAAAGTATTAAAATACGATGGGGATGATTCTTTGCAAATCAATAAAACAAAGTCCTCAAATTGCATTGAATAAATATGATCTCCACTTAAGGAGATGGTCAATTCTGATTGTCTCGACACCTGGCCAAATAAACTGAAGGCTTCCGGGAAGATCAATATGTCAAAATTTTCAGACCTACCTCTGGAACGTTTGAGTTCGTAAAATCTGAGTCATCACTAACTATAATCCAGTTCTTTTTTTTTGCGAAATAGACGTAGTAGCTATCATTGAATCCTATCTTTTGAAACAAAGTCAGTACCTCCTCCAAGTTAATACTGTTAAAATCATCTGAAGCTTTAGCGCAGACTTTAGTAATCTTGGTCATTGCAATTTTCAGATCGGAAACAGTCTGAAGGTATCTTTTTGAGCCTACATAATCTTTTTTATAGGAAGGGAATGCTTTGGTTGCAGATTGCCCGTCGTTCTTGTTAGCAAGGTCATAGTCCAATCTCAAATATCTGTTACAGAATTCCGATAAGATTAGAGAGTTAATAAATATGGGTCTATTCCTTGAAAGAACATTGTTGAAAAGACTTGAGTATACTTTTTGTCTTTTTTCTCTTTGAAAGTTGGCCAGCGGACAGAATAAATACATCCAAACATTGTTATCAAATAAGAAAACGTCGTCGGATTTAAGAGTGTAGTCCTGAATTTTTAGAATATTATTCTTCGGCATTCGGAAAATTCTTTTTGAACACGTTGTCAAAGCCGCGCTTGTCCTTAAAATATTCCTTCGCCCTATCTGTAACAAGCTTCAAAACCTGAAGGTCTTCATTTGACATATTTTCAATTGTCAAATGCTTTTGTATATAGTCAGTAGTATATTCTCCATACAACTGGCCAATTGCTGCATTAAGGAAAGTGGAAACTATTAAGTCTACATTAGTAAAGTCTACGGCTACTTGATTGTCCTGAGTGAAATAATTGCTAATTAATTTAAAAATCATTTCACCTTGCTCGGTAGATACTGCAAATGACGAATGTAGTACATCGCCAATTTTAATTTCGTTCATAGCATCATTAATAGTTGTCATTTAAAGTACATTTTTAGGGTCAATTTCCGAAGACAGTTTATAAGTCTTTTTGTCATTCAGATTAAACTCGAAACTGACTATCGTACCTAAAAACCTATTTTTGAATGTATTAGCAAATTTAACACCTTTTTTTTCTTCCCAATAACCGTTTGACGATATTATCTGAATTGAACCTTCGTTTAGCTTAAGGAAAGATCTAATCAAACTGAGCCCCAGTCCCCCTGGAATTTTTCCATTCTTTGTCGTATTTCCTTCCTGAACAGCCCATTCAATTGTCTTATCACCATCCAAGTTACTGCCACTCTCAAAATAATCGTTTACATTTTTCCTAATGGTAACTCCCATATCCGAAATAGCAAACTTTAATACGCCTTCCTCCGGGTAAAATTGTCCGCATGTGTATACAAATTCACATTTGCCATGGCTATGAGCATTGTTAAATATTTCCAATAAACTTTTAATGATTGATTTTTTCAATCGATCAGATAAAATTGGAAAATCCTTTTGAGCAAGCAACTGATCATTAATGTAATCTTGGAAACTGGCTGTATCTTCCAGAGCAAACTTCCTAAAGTCAATGATTGTTGCCTCTGTTTCAGCCTCGAAATTTTTTTCCCCTAAAACCTTATAAAAGCCAGACTTTATTAACTCATCTTCAATATGAGACGGTACATTTTTCAGCTCAACCCGATTTTTCTCAGCTTTTAGACTGGCTATTAGGGCTCCAAACGGTGACAATAGGTTAGCCTCAAAATAACTGTTGCCGGCAAAGTCAAAACTCAGCTCTTCATTTTTAGCAGAATAAAGGCTAATACTGCAATAACATAAAAATTCATACCCAAGTTGGTCGGCGATGACCTTTTCTGGTACCTGGAAATGAACTCTTTTAACTTTTGCCATACATATTGGTGAAAATCCGGCTGAAAAATCGAATTTATTTTACTAAACTGCTGTAAATCAATTTTTTTGCCCCTTTTTCTGACAGAATAAGATTTTATGGCAATGATAAGAAACATAACTGATACCCCGATGTTCTGTAAGTAAATTTCCTTTTTCGGTTGGTCGTTAATAGATTATCAGCGAGGATCCCCCGCACCTTAAAATAAGTTAAATGCCTTTGTTATTTTTTTTATTTCGTTGGATTTCAGTTATTTACAAATTTCCTATATCATTTCTTGGGTAAGCTAAAAGAAATCATGGCCCCTTTCCGTAATTTGCCAATTATCGCCGGTTGCCGAACCATATTATTTCATTGATATCCTATTTCATCGCCTCCCTGATCTTGCCATCGAGCCGGATTATGCTCTTCATACGACATTTCGCGGTACCTGCACGACTTTTTAACCAAAACTTTTATACTTCTTTCTCCTTACTGGAATTATTGGGCGGCCTGACGGCAGATACATGGAACCGACGGAAAGCCGCTTTGCTTAGGCTAGAACAATCAGGTATAGCCAGAGGCTTCTGGAAAATCTTTATTTATTTGCCCTTGCTGTTTACCGGTTACTGGATCTGTACCGCTTTCCTAGAACGCAAAGCCTCCGCTCTGTTGTGGATAGGAGGAATCATTGGCATTGCGCTGCTTCTATATCAATTCTTATTCTTTCTCAAGGGGATGCTCGTCGCTCTGCGGAAAAGAATGGCCTGCTATGGTTGCTTCTGCTAGCGGTATGCATAGGGTTTACCTGTGTCCTGCCGGCATACCTGGCCTGGCAGCCTGCTACTTACTTGGCCGGCAAATTAAAGAACGACGCTTCATTTGCGCGCATCATGGTGATTGTCCTGAGCGCTTATATCTACACGCGGTATAATTTCCATGAAAAAACAGCCCCTAAAATGGGACAAGGGGCGTTTCTGACGAGTTTTAACCTGCTTCAGATGATACGATCCTGCAGCCTGACATGCTGGTGGTATGCGGAGAAATTACAAGGAAGTATCTGGATTTTGCTCCCGCTTTGGTAATTGAGATATTGTCGCCTTCTACCGCTTTGAAAGACCGGCACACTAGAGCATCCCGTAATGCCAGACTATTTTAGGGCTGGTTGTGTCTGTGCTGAAAAGATCACAAACAATTATAAAAGTCATAAGAAAAGGGAGGCCTTTTTAAAAAACAAGTCAGTACGGAAGGCAAAATGGCTGGCTAAAAGATGGGGGCAGAATTCACTTGGAAGCTTTTATTGCACGAAAGAAGGCCATAACATTTTACTTTTTAAGGATCCGCATAAACCAAGGTATTTTTGGAAAATAGATAAGCAGCCTGTTAGTAAATGGTATACAGATTTACAGGTTGCCAAACGTGATATTTGGTATTACATGGAAATGCAACGTCAGCCAAATAAATGGTGATAGGCAATCGTTTGCATATGATGGCATCAGCAAAGCATCATTTTAATAGGAAAAAATCAGCTATTTGATATTATCATACGTGCTTAACCGTATATCATTTATTTCCAGTATCATGGGTGTGAGTTGTTCGATTGGCAAATACTCAACTCCACCAAGGGGATCGCCTTTTTCATATTGAGATTTTTTCTCTGTGAAAAAGGCGATTTTTTATTTGATTATCAATGTGTTACTTGAGGTTGTTGTATGCAGATAAGGTGTTCGTATGACCTGTTTTTATATAAAGGGGACTAGACGAACACCAGACTAAAAAATCGTATTGTTGATATTGTTTAAAGGGTTACAAATCTTGCAAACATTAGATAAGAGAGAAGGTGTTCGGATATAATCCCCTCAGCTCCACGGAAAGGGAAGAATACAGTTTAATGTATTCTTCCCCTTTTTTATTTTGGCCTGTACAAAAGTTACATTGGATTGTCTTCAAACCATTTCACAATTGATGGCATTTTCCGTTCAAAGCCACCTGGAATAAAGAACTTGAGAGTCCTGCTTTAGCGTTAGTCTGATTTTTGAAATCGTGGATTATTCCGGCAGGAATTCTTATGAAGCTGCCTTTTCAGCGTGTATCCATTCCTCTCCGATTAGTATTGATGCGTTGCCTTCCTACACGTAAAATACTTCATCGTTATCCTCGTGTAGATGGGTGCCTAGCCCACCTGAAATCGCTTCCAGCCACCACTCAGAGATATTATACTTTTCGTTGGTTTCGTTTTCGTCGGCCTTAAAAATAGCGGTCATAGTTCTGCATTTGTCTTCTCTGCCCTCACCGGCGTTCAGAATTATGTTGTCTGTGTGATTTTTCTGATGTTTCATGATTTTTCATATAGCTACAATATTATATGTTGCATATTCATTCGGGCTTTAGATCATGCGCGGGGTTTGATGACTGCAGTTTGGAAGCCGCTTTTCGATACGTGATTTTATGAAGTTTACCTAAATTGAAACAAATTGTTTGCTTATTTTATTTGGGGCGAGAATAGGAATTTTCTACAGCCAAAAATGCTTTTGTTGTTTGTTCGACGTGAACAACTTTTTTTGAATATTTAAATGGGTGAAAAGGAAATTTTTACGGCAAGTATGAGGCGTGTTCAGCATTAAAAGCTTGCTTCGGATGCTGGGGCAATAGAAACAATAGCGAATCAGAGAATAAAATGAGTTACTAGAACTTATCTATTTTAGTTGATTAGAAGTCAGTCCTGTTTTCTGACCAGCTACACGGCAGTTATTTACCGTTTTGGTGGTAAAATTCTAATGCTCGGTAGGGTATACTCGGCGTAATTGGAGTATTAGATAAAGCGGATATCAGTAGTTTAATAATTGAATGGAATTTCATTGGTTTTCCAAATTATAACCATGTTAATCTGAAATCTTCTTGGAAATAGCGATCGGTGAATATATTTGTGACTTAAAAAGTGATTTGTGCCTGAACTTGCATCTGCTGCTTATAAAGAAATTGATAATGGGATATTATCTGAGTTGAATCTCCGTAATCCCATTCTGCTAGTAACAGCAACTAATCTTGAAACAGATATTCTCCATAAGCATTTACATCCTTTGCCTAACAGTAATTCGATCTTTAAATTACATATCGAATCACATTATTATTATATAGCAAAGTTTGGATTGTATCCAATAATTCACGTACAGTGCGGAAATATGGGTGCTATAGGACGGGCAAGTTCTATTTTAACAATTAGTCATGCCATAAGCCAATTTAAACCAAGGGCTACGGTAATGATCGGAATTGCTTTTGGTGTCAAAGAGGATCAGAAAATTGGCGACGTATTAATTTCCGAAGTAATCCAGCCATACGATAGTAAACGCGTTGGTAAAGAAAAGTCAATTCCAAGAGGGGTTTCTGGACCAGCAAGTAAGTTGTTTTTAAGTAGAATTAGAAGTTTGCGTTTGGAATGGAAACACTTGCTGGATGACGGTAATTCTGAATCCGAAATGCATATTGGGCTGGTGCTTTCTGGTGAAGAACTAATAGATAACAAGGAGAGACGCGATGAGTTAACGGACCTTTATCCGGTGGCAATTGGTGGTGAGATGGAGGGGGCTGGCTTATTCGCAGCATGTGATTCGACTTGTGATTGGGTTCTTATAAAGGGTATTTGCGATTTTGCAGACGGAGAGAAAGGGATAAATAAAAAGAAAAATCAAATAGCAGCGATGAGTGCAGCTGTTAGTCTGTCTGAAGCTGTTTTTCTATCTCCTACGTTGTTTAAAGATCTCATCGCCGATATCGAAATTTCTGAGGGAACACGGCCGTGCGAAGTAAACCTACGTTTAGCGCAAAACGTATTATTTGACATCTTCATTAAAGAGTATGAACCGTACTATGTTGTTAGGCAGTGCGACGCGATTGTGTCCGGCCAGTTGAATATGTACGGTGTTTGGTTGTTTGGCCCAAGTGGATGTGGTAAGTCAAACTTGATTATCAGAACTATAGTAAGTAGAGAGTTGGAGTTGTGTTCAATAAGCTTAGGTTCATATATAGGCGAGGGTATTAATAGTTTATTTGCTGAAATTTATCTATGTATAGCTGAAAAGCTTGGTCAAGAGGTAGTGCCTCCAAGGGAGTTTGTGAAGATTCAAAAAGCGATAGTTAATGTCTTGAAAAATGTCAGGTCACCGATTGTAATATACCTAGAGGAGTTGCCTATGAATACAGAGGAAGAGTTTAAAGAGTTTATCCAAAAATTAAATGCGATACTAATAGAATTGCAATATAATCAGAGTCCTAGTTTTGTAAAATTTGTTCTGTCTTCAATTGAAGATCCAAGGCAGTATATTCCTCCAACTCAGAATAAAATTAAATCTTATTTAAAGTTTGTTCAACTTGAAAACTGGGAATCTAAAGACATTTTGAAACTGATTGACTTGATTTGTGAAGCTCTAGGTATAAAGCTTACTAATCAAGAAAAAGACGGCTTAATAGGAGATGCTGGTGGGTCTCCACGATTTATTAAAAAGTGCTTTCAAAACTTAGTCGCGTTGCATGAGTTAAATGGTGTAAATCTCAAAGTCGCGATCGCTGAGACAAAAAAAGATTTCTCGTTTACTTAGTTTATTTATCATGGAGAAAATTTTAAAGCCTTATACGATAGTTCCACGCGATTTATACGTTAAAAGGGATGCTGATAGGCAAGTTTTTAACATTCTTAAGGATATGGGAAGGCCTGGCTACGTTTTAGTTGCGAGGCAAATGGGGAAGACAAATCTCTTACTGAATGCAAAGAGAGAATTGGAGACAGATGAGGATGTGTTTGTTTACGTCGACTTGTCGAATTCGTTTGAAAGCATGAAAGAGTGCTTTGAGAATATTATTGACATCGCATGTGAAACAAATATGGATAAGTTTCAAGATGCCTATAGTTCTATTTTGAAATTTAGAGTAGAGAATAAGGAGATGTCGCCCCATAAGCTGCATGGTATTGAACTACGAAATTTGCTTAAGTGTACAAAAGGTAAAATTGTAATTATACTAGACGAAATAGATGCATTGACTAAAACTGCATATAGTGATCAGGTATTTGCTCAAATTCGGAGTGTGTATTTTTCAAGAGTTAACTATCCTGAATTAAATAATCTAACATATCTGCTATCGGGTGTTGTCGAGCCTACCGAAATTATCAAAAACCCTAAGATATCCCCTTTCAATATTGGTCAGAAGATTTTTTTAAATGATTTTAATAAGGCTGAGTTTTTTGAGTTTTTGGATAAGGCAGGACTTAAGGTAGAAAGTAAAATTGCTGATAGGATTTTTTATTGGACCAACGGTAGTCCTCGAATGACTTGGGACATCTGCTCGGAGTTAGAAAGTATTGAAACTGCGTCTCCAATTGATGAGTATATAATTGATAATCTAGTTCATGAAGGTTATCTAAAATCGTTTGATAGACCTCCAGTTGATAATATACGTGAATTAGTGAAAAATGATAGAGAAATCAGGCTGGCAATTGGCGAAATTTATAAAGGTAACGTAGCTGGTGTAACTGATAAGGTTAAGAATAAGCTGTATCTGGCAGGTGTTATAAATTATTATGAAGATAGCGTAGAAATTAAAAATGAAATAATAAGAAAAAGTATTAGCCCTGAATGGTTGAAGTCTGTCGATAAATTGGAAAGGGGAGTGTTGAAACTCGCACTTGATGCTTTTGGCGATGAGGAATTTTCTGATTCGCTAGCATATTTTGAGGAGTTTTTATCGAAAGATGATTTTAGTTATGAGATGAAAGATACCTATTATTACTATATGGGATTCTCAGCCTATAATTTGGGAAGACTTGAGGTTGCTAAGAGGTATCTTTCAGAAGCTAATTTTGACATTGATGCTTCAGCTGGATTATATCAAAGAAGATTACACCTTCTTGGCATTTGTTGTTATTACATTAAAGATGTATCTGGCGCAATTGCTGCATTAGAGGAGATTTATAGCGTAGGCATAAAAAATGATGTTTACTTTAGGGCCGTGTTGGATTTAGCTTGTATTAAGTCTTTTGATAATGACAGCGACGAAATTAAACGTGCAGAATCTTTAATAGACGAAATCTTGGAAGATGATTTATCTAAATATAAGATAAAGCCATCTGTCATCAAGGAGATTATCTCAGTAGCTAATTTTAGAAAAGCAAATGTTTTGCAATATTTTGATAAGCCAAGAGCTAGAGAATACTATCATTCATCGTTAATAAGTGCACCGGATACATTCAAGCCGTCGATATTACTTGGGCTGTATGAATTATCTGAGGACAGCGAAAAGGCTGAAGCTCTCAGATGTGTTGTGGGGAATATAGAGGAAAATTCCTTGTTGCCAATTAATAGCGATCTTCAAAATTTTCAAATAGAGTATAATCTTTATCATATTCACAAGATACTCTTAGAAACATTCAGGATTTGTGGTGAATATTATTTTGAAGAGACACTCAATAAGTTTTCATCAAAGGAGGGATTTGTTGATAAATTTAGATTTTTGATGGGGGCCTCAATGTTAGCATTTGGCCACTCGGATGATAAATATGGAATAGAGATTTTGACTTATCTTATTAATTATCCGGAATATGGTGACATGGATTCGGCGAGTCAAATTCCGGTGATTAGATTTCTGATATCTTTTGGCGCTGAGCTTAAGCAGGATAAAATCGATGCTTATTGGGAATATTTAGATAATAATAATACCACTACAATTGATAGCTATGATTTTGAGGCTGTATTACGAATTGCTGTCGAATGCTTAGAAAAAGATCAACTTGATACAGTATTGGATGTTATTCGAAGATTCAGATCTTATGCGTCAAAAGTTGACGAAAGGACAGCTGTCAACTATTTGTTGTTTGATCATTTGGAATTAAATGTCCATAAGATTAAGGGAGATGAGCGTTTAGTTAAGCTTAAAGCGGCAACTATACTTTCTAAAGTGGAATCAGCTACGGCTAGTGGTAATGTCGTTGGATTGATGAAGTATGCAAATTTAAGTGTCATAAAATCGAATGCTTTAAATGCTCTACAGTCCTTACATAAGCCTATTCCCATACGTGTTGTCCGGGAATACGGACGAAATGAAATTGTTCGAGTTAGATATAATGATGGGAAAGTAGTTGAGGCCAAATTCAAGAGGTTGAAGGATGACCTTGAAAGAGATCTCTGTGTGATTGTTGAATAAGGTTATAAAAAAGCAGGAGGTAAATGACTTAATGTCTCTTAATTCTTTCTAAATAATTTAAGACTGCTACGTAAGCATCCGGCCAAGTACATATTTCCCCGACAAACGAAAGCCACTAGCTTAGTTGCAAAAAACTATGACAACTTCATCCGGCGTTAGGCAGCGTAAATTCCGAAACAAAACAGAAATACACCGGCTACTACGTGAACAGGTAAGCTCAGGCTTAAGCATTAGTCGCTTTTGCGCCAACCACCAGATACCGGAAGGTTCCTTCCATAACTGGCGAAGGAAATATCAGTCTACAGATATGGGGCCGGATGGTTTTATGCAGGTGCAGATAACTCCGTCACAGCACACGGGTCTGTTTGCTGAGGTTGGGAATATAAAAATCTATCAGCCCGTCAGTGCTGCTTACCTGAAAGCATGATCCTTATGAGCAGTCTTATTGTGCTGGGCAACCACCGCTGTTACCACCTGTATCGCAAAGAAACAGATATGCGCAAAGGATTTAATCAGCTGTGCGGCATTGTTACCAATGAGCTCGGCCGCAGGGTAACGCAGGGAGATGCCTTTATCTTTATCAACCGGCATCGGACACACCTGAAACTGTTGTTATATGAGCATCGCGGCTTCACTATTTTTTATCGCCGGCTGGAAAAGGGAGCGTTTGAAGTGCCTGCATTTAATCTGGATGAGAAAAGCATGCAGCTAACAGCAGACCAGTTGCATTTTATATTACAAGGCATATCCTTACAGGCCATTAAATACCGGAAAAGATATCAACAAAAAGAGCCCGTTAGTGAATAACTAATCATCTGGTATGCAGCTATAAAACTGTAGATTGCTTAACATGCAACCGGCAGCTACACCAGATTACCAGACTTTATACGAGCAATCGCAAATGCGGATTGTTGCGCTGGAGCAACAGCTGCAACAGCTGCAGAAAATGATTTTTGGCTCCCGCCAGGAACGTTTTGTCCCGACCTCTTCCAATAATCCGCAACCAGCTCTTGATATACAGCCGGAACCGGTAGCTGCGGTTAGCCTTGTGAATGCACAAAAGATATCTTACACCCGGCACACGACTAAAGAAGAAGCCCGGGCTATACCACATCCCGGCAGAATGAGGCTTCCGGAAACACTTCGCAGGGAAGAAATTACCATCGAACCAGATACAGATATTACCGGGTGCAGGAAAATAGGTGAAGAGATAACAGAAATACTGGAGTATGTTCCCGGCGAGTTATATGTAAAGCAATATAAGCGTGCTAAATATGCACTGCCGGATCAGGGCGGTATTGTTATAGGTAAACTTCCGTCACGCCCATTGGAAAAAGCACTTGCCGGAGAAGGTTTGCTGGCACAGGTGATTATAGATAAATATATAGATCACCTGCCATTGCACCGTCAAATGCAGCGCTTCGAAAGAACAGGTGTTAAGATAGCTTACTCTACCTTGACAGACTGGGTTAGCGGCACCTGTCAGCTGATCACGCCTTTATTTAATGCACTGCAGGCCGAAATTCTTAACTGCAACTATCTCCACGCAGATGAAACCCCGATCAAAGTAATGGACAAGGATAAGAAGGGTGAAACTCATCGTGGCTTCTATTGGGTATATCAGGATAGCATTAATAAAACAGTGCTGTTCGATTATCAGGAAGGCAGAGGTCGTGAAGGACCGTTAAAGATGCTTGAAAATTTTACGGGCTACCTGCAGACCGACGGCTATGCAGCGTATAATATTTTTGACAAAGAGGCAAACATCACACACATCCATTGCATGGCACATGCGCGCCGTATGTTCAGCGAAGCGCTGGAGAATGATTATGAACGTGCATCATACGCATTAGAAGAAATACAGAAGCTGTATGTAATAGAACGTATCTGTAAAGAGCAGGCCCTGAACTTTGAAGAAACGAAGGTTGTACGAGGCATGAAGTCAGCTCCCATACTGCGAGACCTGGGGCTATGGCTTCAGCAGCAGTATGTGCATGTATTACCCAAAAGCCTTATAGGAAAAGCCATCGCATATAGCCTAAAAAGATGGCAGAAACTATCTGGTTACGTTACAGACGGCAGGCTAAAAATCGATAATAACGCCGTAGAGAATAGCATCCGTCCGGTTGCGCTGGGTAGAAAAAATTATTTGTTTGCCGGATCGCATGAAGCAGCCAAAAGAAGTGGTATGCTTTACAGCCTGTTAGGTACCTGTAAAATGCACGGTGTAGAGACTTATGCATGGCTTAAAGCTGTACTCCAAACAATCGCCGACCATCCGGTTAACAGAATCAAAGAGCTGCTTCCCCATCATTATAAGGTATAGCTATAAGGCATCGATATGTAAACTCGACGGAATAGCCAAGATGTACTTGGCCGGACGCTTACATTGTAACTAACGATTTTTTACTATATCAGATTATAAACGAGATTATGCATGGCATAAGGGTAATTGCATGGATCTACCAGAAGACTTAGAACAGCTCTCAACGGGATTCAGTCATTATACACGCACTGCTGTATTTCATCCGAACGGAAATGTATTGTTGGATAGCGAGGGTACTACCCACACTGGATATGATATTGTTGATGGACAATAAGGATCAGACTCCTAAATTTGAATGAAATATATACATGATGAAACAACTGCTTACCCTTGTATGCTCACTTTTCCTGCATCCGCTATTTGCGCAGGAGGTTACCGGGATCAAATACCTTAATGGCCAATCAGTTTCTACTAAAGCGCTGCAAAAAAGATTAGCGCATCTGGTGGACAGCGCTAAACTTGCCGGACTACAGGTAGCTATTATTAACGGAAATAAAACTGTATGGACAGCTGCTTTTGGATTTAAAGATATTGAAAGCCGGCAGCTTTTAAACGATAGTACTGTTATGTACGCTGCTTCTCTTACCAAGCCTGTTAGCGCCTATATTTTTATGCGTTTGGTTGATAAGGGTGTTTTTAGCCTGGATAAGCCTGTGTACACTTATTTTAAAAAGCCTATTGGGGCTTATGCAAAATGGAAAGATCTGGCGGACGATTCTGTTTCTTTTAAGCGCATTACACCGCGCATGTTATTAAGTCATAGTTCAGGTTTGCCTGTGTTACGTCAATTGTATGGGAATAAGGTGAATTTAATAGCCAAACCCGGTGAAAAATTCTATTACTCCAACGAAGGAATAAATCTGCTTGGATTTATGATTGAGGAGTATACCGGTAAAACACTTGAGGCAATTGCACGTGAAGAAGTTTTTGGGCCTTTGCAAATGCCTCACACGAGTATGATCTGGGAAAAGGAATTTGAAGGTAATTTTTCCAATGCTTACTTTAAAGATGGTAAGAGGTATGGCTCTGAAAGGCGCGAGAGTAGTCGTGCAGCAGGTTCTATGTCAACCACAGCAGTTGATTATGCTCATTTTGTGATTAACCTTATGATGGAAAAAGGTTTGAAGGAGTCTTCTTTTAAGCAGATGTTATCTTCACAAATAGCAGTAACCAGTAAGCGTGGTTTTGGGCCTTTGAAGGACAGCGTTACGCAGGAGAATAGCGCTATTCAATTATCGTGGGGGCTGGGAGTGGGATTGTTTCAGTCACCTTATGGAAAAGGCTTTTTTCATACCGGGCATGGAGATGCTAATCAGAATTATGCGGTGGCTTTTCCGGAAAAGGGGATTGCTGTGGTTTTACTGAGCAATAGTGAAAACTTTGAAACTGTTAGTGCGCAAATAGCGGAGGTTTGTATTGGAGATCACTATTCGCCATTCAGATGGCTGGGGCATTTAGATCGTTAAATATGGGAAAGTGTATCATTTAAAAAGCCGCTTCCTGAATGGGAGGCGGCTTTTTCGTTTTAATGATGTATTCAGCAGGCACTAGGCTGTTGCAGTTGCAGGCTCATCCTTCTTAGAAGGTATAATTCCCCATATAATAAACGCAATCAGCAACACTGCCACTGCCTTGCCGCCATACCTTGTATAAAAAGGCAGTTTATTCAGTTTGGCTTTATCCAGCTTTTGAGCGGCTAAAATTTCGTTCATCTCTGTTTCCGGAATATCGTAGTAGGTTTCTGTTTTTGCGTCAAAGCCTACCAGTTTGGGTTCTTCTGTAACGTATAAGGGAAGTATATACGCTATGTTGAACTCTTTGTGAAAGGTAGCCAGATCCAGGTGGTTGCCGTTGCGCAGTTTAAATTCTTCGGTATCGGGCAGGTCATGTACTTTATTCAATACTTCTCTTTCGCCGAAAGGAATTTTAAGTCTTGCTGAAGCGGTAGTGGAGAAACATGTAATTGCCAGGGTTGCAATAGCCGGACGGATTAAGGATAGCATTGTCATTTGAACTTTGTTTTTATTGTTAGGTTGCTGTTGTTACACTGAATGTGTAATCAGTTATATGGATCGAAAATAGCTATTTGGTTAAGGTGGTGTTAACAAATATTGGGCCGAAAGGAGTAACGCACTCTGGTTAATTTAAGGGGATAAGCGGCTAAATTATGCTAATGGATATGTTTTTGAGGTGGCGATATTTACGATGAGTATAAAGCAAAACCAAAACTACAAGCATATTTCCAGATGGAGAGATATTCTGCTGCTACCACAGACCAGGAGTTGCTTACCCTGTTAAGCGAGGATAACGAAGCTGCCTTTAGTGAATTGTACCAGCGTTATCACGTTAAAATGTTGCGCTATGCAGTAAAGCTGCTGGACGAGCAGGAGGCTATGGATGTGGTGCAGGATATATTTGTTACGTTATGGGAAAGGAGAGGCACGCAGGTAATACATACTTCGTTACCTGCCTATCTGTTTCATTGCATATATAATAAAGCGCTGAATATTTTTACGCATAAAAAATCGAAGGAGCGGTATCTGGATTCTTTTGTAGCGTACCTGCAGGCAGCAAAAGCGCTTGCGCCGGATGCGTTTTTACTGGAGAAGGATTTGCAGAAGCAGGTGGCCGGTAAGGTAGCTGCTTTTCCCCGGCAGATGAAAACGGTTTTTGAACTGAGCAGGAGCGGACATTTTTCTCATTTACAAATTAGTGAGGAGTTAGGTATATCCCGCGAAACGGTGCGTACCCAACTGAAGCGATCGCTACGGCTGCTTCGTGCGCATGTAGGCAGCTGGCTTCCGTTTTTATTTTAAATAAATAATAATTATTTGTACCCCCTTGCTTTCTTTCTCTTGTCTATATAATAAAAGGGACAAGCTATGAACAGAAAGGAGGCCCTTGATCTGCTGGAACGTTACGAAAGGGGGGAGGCTACCGATGCAGAGAAGCAACTGGTAGAAGCCTGGTTTTTATCGTTAGGGGAACGGGAAGATGCCGGTTTGTCTGACGATAGAGAAGCAGCGCTTAGCCGCCAACTGTGGAAGGCTATTCAGCGTAAAAAACGTTCTTCTTTCCGTTATACCAGATGGTTGGTGGCTGCTGCTGTTATAGGGGTGGCTGCTACTGCTGTGTGGTTTTATCTTCCTTTTACCAGGGTTACAGAAAAAGTGAATTGCCTGGCAGCTGCTATGCCTGGTGGCAACCATGCAGTGCTTACGCTGGCGGGTGGTAGGCGGCTGGTGTTAGACAGTATGGCTATTGGCAATACTGTTGCGCAGGAGAATGGTGTGGTTAGGAAGCGCACAGACGGTGAAATAAGCTACACCAGTGGTTTGCAGCAGCAGGTTAATAGCACGGAGTATAATACTTTATCTACGCCCAAAGGTGGGCAATACACTGTAACACTGGCAGATGGGAGCCGTGTATGTTTGAACGCGGGTTCTACCCTTCGTTTTCCTGCTCAATTTGATAAAACACATAGAACGGTAACGCTGGAGGGCGAGGCTTATTTTGATATTGCTGCTAACCCACATGCTCCTTTTATAGTACAGTCTGCCGGGCAGCAGGTGCGGGTGCTGGGTACGGGTTTTAATATCCGTGCTTATGCAGATGAGGTTTCTGTAAAAACCACGCTGGTTACGGGTAGGGTGGCGGTAAATCATACTGCTTCGGGCGCTGTTAAGTTGTTAAGTCCGGGAGAGCAAAGTCGCATTCATGCCGGTGCTGCTATTGATGTAGCAATGGTAGATACGGATGAGGTGATTGCGTGGAAGGAAGGGTATTTTGCTTTTACCAGGGTGCGGTTGCGGGATGCGTTAAAAGAGATTTCGCGCTGGTATAATATTTCTTTTGTGTATGATGAGGGGTTACCGGCTGATGTACAGATAAGCGGTACTATATCTAAATACGAATCTGCATTACAGGTATTACATAAGATAGAACTGCTGGGCGAGGTACAGTTTACTGCCCGGGATACGCATGTGTATGTAAGCAGGGTACCACACACGAACAAGCCATTGAAAAAATAGACATTAACCAACTAATTGCTTCACTAATTAACCGAACATTCCATGTACAACACACGCATTCAGGTGGGGGTGAACTGTAACACCACTTACGCAAGAATTCCGGGATGGGCAATGATTCTTTTCTGCATTCTGGTGGCGGGTAGCGTAGAGGCTGCTGTGGGCCAGAAACTGCATTTTGCGGAAAAGAAGATGACCATTGGCGGGGTTTTTAAAGAGATCAGAAAACAGACGGGGTATACCACGCTCTGGAAATCGGACATGCTGAACGAGGGTAGCCAGGTAACTTTTCAGCAAACGGATGTTGAGCTTACGAAGGCATTGGAAACCTGTTTGTCTGATAAGGGGTTGACCTATCAGATAGAAGATAAAACGATTGCTATTGTTAAAAAGGAAGAGAAAGAACGTACTACGCAGTATAACCATAGCTACACACCTGTGGCAGATACGCCGGTGGTGAGTGGTATGGTAACGGACTCGCTGGGTAAACCTGTGGCGGGTGCCAATATTGAGGTGGTGAGTAAGAAACTGACGGCGCAAACAGATGCGAACGGCCGCTTTACCATAGTGGGGGCTTTGCCTAAAGATTACCTGGCGGTGAGCCTGGCAGATTACCAGACGAAGATGGTGCAGGTACCTGCTACCGGCGGTAATGCCATGGAGATAGTACTGCTGGTAAATAAGGCGCTGGATGAGGTGGTAGTGGTAGGCTTTGGTAAGCAGAAAAAGATAAGTTTAACCGGGGCTATTGCTACGGTGGGTACGAAGGAGCTGCGGCAGAGCCCGGTGGCCAACCTTACCAATGCACTTGCGGGGCGTTTGCCGGGGCTTATAACGCTGCAGAACAGTGGCGAGCCGGGGTATGATGGTGCGCAGTTGTGGATACGCGGTATGGCCACTTTTACGGGCAACCAGGCACCATTGATTATGGTGGATGGGGTGGAACGTGCTTTTTCGGGCATTGATGCGAATGAGGTGGAGAGTATTTCTATATTAAAAGATGCTTCTTCTACAGCAGTGTACGGCGTAAGGGGGGCGAATGGGGTGATACTGGTAACTACGCGCAGGGGTAAGGAAGGAAAGTCGCAGATAAACTTTACGGCGCAAACGGGTTTGCAGGCGCCTACGCGTTTGCCGGAGTATCTGGATTCGTATGATGCGTTGAGTTTATACCGGGTGGGTTTAATTAATGACGGGCAGAACTATGCTATGTATACGGATGAATACCTGAATAAGTTCCGGGATAGGAGTCACCCGGCTTATCAGTACCTGTATCCGAATGTAAACTGGCTGAAAGAATTGCTGGAGCCGAATGCACTGATGTATCAGGGTAACCTTAATGTGAGTGGTGGTAACAAATCGGTAAAATATTTTACGTCTATTTCTTACCTGCGGCAGAACGGGTTGTATAAATATGCTGACTTGTCTGATTACAACATTCAGGCGGTGAACAACAAGTATAACTTCCGCAGTAACGTAGATGTAACCATTACGAAGGATTTAACGATGGAGCTGAACCTGGGGGAGATTGTATATGATAACAACTATCCCAATGTATCGGCCAGTGCTATATTTTCGGATATGCAGGGTATACCGCCTTATCTGTATCCCATGTCAAACCCGGATGGTTCGGTAGCTTACCTGCCAGCCAAGCCTTATAACCCTTATGGCAGGCTTACGCAGGGTGGCTATCAGCGTAATTTTTCCAATACCTTGCAGGCTACGGCGGGCTTTAACCTGAATATGCCGTTTATTACAGAGGGGCTAAGTACGCGGGTGCGGTTGTCGTTCGATTCGTACAGCTACCGCAATGTAACGCGTGGTAAATCTTACTTCACGTACCAGTATTCGCTGGCGAACGATCAGGAAACGGATTTAACCAAGGGCACCTATACCAAGGTTACCGATGGTACTAATAACCTGGGGTATGATGTGGCTGCTAACAGCAACCGCAGAACGCAGGTGGAGGCTTATATTAACTATAACCGTACGTTTGCGGCTAAGCATGCGGTGTCGGGTATGTTGCTGTATCAGCAGCAGAGCTTTTTTGAGGCGGTGGGTACCGGGCAGGCTATTCTGGGTTTGCCTTATAAGTACAATGGTTTTATTGGCCGTGCTACTTATGCCTTTAATTCTAAATTATTCTCCGAATTCAACTTTGGGTATAACGGATCTGAAAACTTCCCTGCCGGCAAGCGGTATGATTTCTTCCCTTCTGTATCGTTAGGATATGTGCTGAGCGAGGAAGAATTTTTCCAGAAGGCCGTACCGGTAATCAACTTCTTTAAAATACGGTCATCGGCGGGTACGGTGGGTAACGATAAAATTGGTGGTGAGCGTTTTCTGTATCAGAGTACCTGGGCGCTGGGTGCAGCGGGTTATCAGTTTGGGCTGAACCGCGATGGTTTGTGGTACAATGGTTCTGTAGAGGACCGTACGGGTAACCCGGATGTTACCTGGGAGAAGGCGCGTAAGTATAATATTGGTTTAGATATAGAAATGTTCAGAGGTGCTTTAACCTTTACTGGTGATGTGTTTTATGAAAAGCGGAATGATATATTGGCCCGGCCGGGTACCATACCTTCTTCTATTGGTATTGTAAACCTGCCTTATGTAAACCTGGGTTCTGTATCTAACAAAGGGTTTGAGTTTTCAGTAGAGTACAGGCGCCAGATGCGGAGCTATGGTTATTTTGTAAAAGGCAACTATTCTTTTGCGCGTAACAAAATACTGGAGATGGATGAGCCGCAGTATGTGGGCCGTGAGTACCAGCGCAGAACCGGCAGACGCGTGAACGAGCAATACGGATTAACGGCGCTGGGCTTATTTCAGAGTCAGGATGATATTAACAAAGCGCCCAGCCAGACTGCTTATGGTACCGTGCAACCGGGCGATATTATGTATAAGGATATTAACGGGGATGGTGTAGTGAACTCTATGGATGAATCTTACCTGGGTAAGTCGAGCACTCCGGAGCAGATTATGGGTTTTGCACTGGGCTTTAATGCGAAGGGTTTTGATGTGAGTGCTTTGTTTCAGGGCGCGTTTGGTGGTAATGTATGGCTGACAGGGCCAAGGGTATGGCCATTTTCGGGCGATGCCGGGGTGCTGGCAGATGTGAAAGATAATTACTGGACAAAGGACAGACCGAATGCCGCTTATCCGCGTATTTCCTATGCTGCCAATGCAAACAACGATCAGAACTCTACGTTCTGGCTGAGATCTACCGACTATGTTCGTTTAAAGAACGTGGAGGTGGGCTATACTGTATCGCCCAAACTTACGCAGCGTATAGGTATACGTAATGCGCGGGTATTTGTGAATGGTATAAACCTGATTACCTGGAACAGTATTAAAATATTTGATCCGGAAATTCCAAACAGCTCAGGCAACTATCCTCAGCAGCGTGTATTTAATACCGGGGTAACCATTGGTTTATAATAAATCTGAAGCGACATGAAACGAATTCAATTATATACTATCGCAAGCCTTTTTCTGGTATCGGGATTAGTGCTTTCTTCCTGTAAAAAGTTTCTGGATGTGGTGCCTTCTGAACTGGTTACTGAAGACCAGGTATGGGGTAATATTAACAATGCCAACGGCGCACTGGCGAATTTGTACGCTATGATGGCGGGCTGTTTGCCGGACGGGTGGACGGATGATATTACGGCGGCCACCGATGAATCGTTCCACCACTGGGGTGCGGGTTTTTATCCTTTGTATTATAACACAGGGGCGTGGAATGCTGCGAATAACCCGTATGATAACTGGACGGTTTCTTACCAGAACATCCGCAAGGCCAACCTTTTTCTGGAGAATATAGATAAGGTGCCTATTATGGGCGATCAGGCTGCTTATTATAAAGAGGTGATTCCGCGTTATAAGGCAGAGGTACGGTTTTTACGTGCTTATTTCTATTTTAACCTGTTTAAGCGGTATGGCGGTGTACCTATTATTACCCGCAGCTACAAACCGGCAGAAGGGGATGCTTTGCGTATGCCCAGGGCTACTGTAGATGAGGTGGTGGACTACATTACAGGGGAATGCCAGGCGGTGGCTGAGTTGCTGCCTCCGGGGTATGACAATGCGAATATGGGCAGAATTACCAAAGGTGCGGCACTGGCGCTGGCATGCAGAACGCTTACCTATGCGGCAAGCCCTTTGTTTAACGGCAATACACGGTATGCTAACATTAAAAATGGAGATGGTACGGTGCTGTTTAACCAGGCGTATGATAAAAACAAATGGCAGAAGGCGGCAGCGGCAGCAAAATCAGTGTTAAACCTGAACCTGTATTCGCTGAATAAGATACCAGGCGACCCTATTAACAGTTACGCGCAGGTGTTTAACAAGCGCAACTGGAGTGAACTGATACTTACCAAGGTAATAGCGAACAGCAAGAGTATTGAAAACGAACTGCTGCCTTATGGTGGCGAGTTTGGTGGCTGGGGTAAGTATAGTGTGCTGCAGGAGCTGGTGGATTGCTATGAAATGAAAAATGGTTTTCCTATTACACATAGCGGTTCGGGTTATCAGGAAACAGGTTTCTGGAGCGGCGATATGTATGGTGGTGGCGGCATTACGGGGCAGACTGTGCGTTTGGAGAATATCTCCAATATGTATAAAGACCGCGATCCACGCTTTTATGCTACCATCTTTTTCCAGGGCAGCAAGTGGGCAGTAGGTAATACCAACAATACGCCTGTATGGCTGGCCTGGTGGGGCTCTAACGGGGGCGCATCGCAGGGATGGCCCAAATCAACCGGTACATACCCTATTGGTGGTTATAATGTGCGCAAGTGGATTGATCCTGCGGTGGATATGAATAACTACTGGGGCTCGCCAGATGCGCAACGGAACGACCCTATTATACGGCTGAGCGAGATTTACCTGAACTATGCTGAGGCGTTGAATGAATATAATGAAGGGCCTACTGCCGAAGCGTTTGCTGCTATTAACGCGGTGCGCAGCCGGGCAGGATTACCTGATTTGCCTATTATAGCAGAAGATAATACCCGTGAGGGTTTCCGCAAGCGTGTGCAGAACGAAAACCGTGTAGAGTTTGCTTTTGAGGCACACCGCTTTTGGGATGTGCGCAGGTGGTTGATTGGTGAGCAGGTGGATAATGGTGCGGTGCATGGTTTAAATGCGCGGCCTACCACGCAGGAATTACAGAGCACCGGGCTGGATGTGAATGGTAAAGAAGCCGGGCTGGCAGTGTTTTATAAAAAGGTTACTATACAAAACCGGGTGTTTTTGCCGCAGCATTATCTGTTTCCTGTTCCGCAATCGGAGCTGGATAGGAATAAGGAGCTGGTGCAGAATTTTGGCTGGTAAATTTTAGTAAGTATTGTGAAAAGGCTGCTTCATCGGGTGATGGGGCAGCCTTTTTTTTATGCTTAGCGTAGGTTGATGGCTGTAATTTCCGGCTGGCGGTGCAATATGTCTATTTGAAGGTAGTGGTGGCTTTTACCGGTGGTTATGCCTGGTATTTTTGATCTGTCAACTTAAACAACGCAATTATAAAACGAATGAATATGGAACAGATTACCGTGTTTAATACAGCTGATACCGCCGTTACTAAAGTGTTATATACCGGACGTGTGCATGTTACCGGTGGGCGTGATGGTTATGCTAAAAGCGAAGATGGCAGATTGCAGACAGGTCTTACCCCGCCAGGCGCCAAAGGAACCGGCACCAATCCGGAGCAGCTATTTGCTGCGGGCTGGTCGGCCTGTTTTATAGGCGCTATGCAGCATAATGCTGCGAAAATTGGTATACCCTTACCGGCTGAAACGTCAGTAGATACGGAGGTGGATTTAGCAACAGGAGCAGATGGGTTTTTGTTACAGGCGCGATTGCGGGTGAACCTGCCGGGGCTGACTGCTGAGCAGGCGCAGCAGGTGGTAACGGCGGCGCATGCAACCTGCCCTTATTCAAAAGCTACGAGCGGAAATATCAACGTACAGATTGCTGTTACGGTGTAAGGGGGACTTTTATAGTACTCTTTTCATTATGAGAAGTGGATAGTATATTTCCGGTATGAAAAGAATATTGTTTCTTGTTCAGGCGATTGCTTTGCCGCTTGCGATGATTGCCCGGCAACCGGTGCCTGTTAAACCCCGTATACTGATAAGTACAGATATTGGCGGTACTGATCCTGATGATAACCAGTCGATAGCGCATTTTCTGATGTATTGTCATTTGTTTACTACAGAGGGGCTTGTTTCTTCACCTTCTTTTGGCGAGGGGAGCAAGCAGCAACTGCTGGATATGATTGATTTGTATGAGAAGGATTTGCCTAAGCTGCAACAGCATGTGAAAAATTATGTGCTACCCGATGACCTGCGTAAACTGTGTAAGCAGGGCAGGAAGGGGGCGGCGCCGCTGAAAGGGTATGCTGCGGCTACAGAAGGATCGGACTGGATTGTGAGTTGTGCCAGAAAGAAAAGCACACAGCCATTGTGGGTGCTGGTTTGGGGCGGATTGGAAGATGTGGCGCAGGCCTTACATGATGCGCCTGATATTCAGCATAACATACGTATTTACTGGATAGGTGGACCTAATAAAAAGTGGAGCGCCAATGCGTATGCTTATGTGGTTAAGCATTTTCCGGGGTTGTGGTTTATTGAAAACAATGCTTCTTACTACGGCCTGTTTTCAGATACGGATGCTGCGGATACGTTGAAGAAGAATAAATATTACGATGCGTATATACGCGGTGCAGGATATCTGGGCAAAGACTTTAAAAAGTATTACGGTGGTACTGTTAAAATGGGGGATACGCCTTCACTGCTGTATATGATGGATGGCGACCCGGCTAATCCTTTAAAAGAAAGCTGGGGTGGCAGTTTTGTTCAATTTAAACGCAGCCCACGGCGTGTATTTTATGACGGTACCAGTATTGCTGATACAGTGGCTGCTTATACAGTGGTGGAGTTGCATTTTAAAGGGCCTGTGGTGGCATTGCCTGAGGATTCTGCCTGTTTTACGATGGCGGTGCAGGCAAAGATTGGTGAACAGAAATGGCCGGGTTATTACGCCGGTAATGGTGATTATGTAGTTCGCTATGCGCCTAAGCAGGCGGAAACAGTTACTTACCAGGTAAGTGCTGCTATTCCGGGCTTTGCTGTACAGAAAGGGCAGTTTGTGGTGCGTAGCGGCTGGCCTGGTAAGCCGGGGCCGGATGATTATGTGCTGGGCGATAACTGGTATACTGACCGGCCTGATTCGGATTTGTTTTATGGTATACAGCAGGGCGCGCGTACGGTATCAAAATGGCGTGAAGCTGTATTGCTGAATTGGGCTAAACGATGGGCGTGGTTGCAATAAGTAAAAAAGCCGCTGATTGGGTCAGCGGCTTTTTTCATTCAAACGGTATCCTGCGCACTGCCATTTTTTATGCTTTGGCCTGATGCGATTTTAATAAAATCAGTTCTGTTATTTCGTTAAAGCCTTTAATGTTGGAATAGTCGATGGCTTTTTGCTCTTTTACATTTACGGCACTGATATCTGCATTGTTATCCAGCAGGTATTTCACCGTATCCTTTTTGCCGTTGGCGGCAGCGTAGTGCAGTGGGGTGTTGCCAGATTCGTCTTGTATGTTTATGTCGGCACCTTTTTCTATCAGCAGTTTTACCATGCTGATGTTGCCTTTTTTTACTGCCAGGTGCAGCAGGCTTTCGCCACCGTAGCTGTAGCTGGTGTTGAGGTTAAAGCTGGCTTCTACACTCAGGTTATTGGCCGTGGCTACCCAGTCCAGATAGGCGTTCATAGAAGAAGTGTCTTCGCCCAGTGGTTTGCTGAAGTTTACGTCTATGCCGTTGTCCAGGAACAGTTGTACCATTTCTTTCTGGTTGTGGGCGCAGGCATACCAAACGGGGGCCAGGCCGGTGTTGGTGGAGGCGGTGATATCGGCTCCCTGATCTATCAGTTGTTTGGCAATGGCTCTGTTGGCACCCTGACAGGCAATTAACAGCGCGCTTTCGCCACTGTCGTTGGTGTGGTTAACATCAGCACCGTTTTGCAGCAACACTGTAATAAGTGGCAGGGCTTTGGCGTGTACGGCCAGTATAAGTGCCGTGTCGCCGTGTTTGTTTGTGGCGTTAATATCGGCACCATTGTTCAGCAGCAGCTCAACCAGGTCTTTATTGCGTACCTGTGTGGCCAGCAGCAGGGCGGTTTCGCCATTGTTGTTGAGGGCGTTTACATCTATGCCCTGTTCTATCAGTTTGCCTGCAATTTCTTTCTGGCCCAGGTGGGCGGTAAGGTGCAGCAGGCTGTTGCCCGATTTATCGTTGATATTGCTGTTGGCGCCTTTTTCCAGCAGGTATAAGGCGGTTTGTTTCTGCTTTTGCAGGCAGGCAAAATATAACGGTGTTTCGCCTGCGTGGTCTTCATAATCTATATCCGCCCCTTCCTCTACCAGCACTTTTACTATATCTATGTATCCGCGGTGGGCGGCATAGTGCAGAGCAGTTCTGCCGCGTTCATCGGTATACTTTACATCTGCTTCTTTATTGGCAAGGAGTAATTCTGCTATTTTTCTGTTGCCGTTTTCGCAGGCAATAATGAATGACATGGACATGGTTAGTTGTTTTGATGTTGCAGCAACAGGTCTACTGTTTTTACTTTCAGGTTGTCTTTGGAGGCCAGTGTTTGCGCTGTTTCCTCCTTGTCGTTGGTGATAGATGGATCGGCACCTGCTTCTATGAGGAGTTTCACCTTTTGGTAAAGTTTGCGGGCTACCTCCTGCTCGTAGTTTACGTTGAAGGCGCATACTTTGTGCAGGATGGTGTTGCCCTGATCGTCCTGCCGGTTTACATCAATAGTACCGCTGGCCAGTACAGCTTTCAATAGTTCGGGTGCTTTTTCTGCCAGCCAGTCGGTACCGGATTTAGGTACCTGATAGTAAGGGGAGGTCTGGTAAATGTCTGCTCCATCTTCCAGCATTTGCAGCAGCAAGGCTATTGAGTCTGGTGAGTTGCCATGTAACATGCGCAGGTAGCCGGTAAGAATGTGTTCTCCTTCTTTGTTGGCATTGTTGAAATCGGGCGAAGCATATTCTTTCAGCTTTTCGTAAACAGCTTTGTTTTGCTGTTCTACTACGGCGAAATAGAAAGCGCTGTTGCCTTTGTTGTCCTGCTCGTTAGGATCGGCACCACTTTGTAACAGCAGATCGAGATAATTCTTTTTACCTCTTTGTACAGCCAGCATCAGTGGAGTGGTGCCTACCACATTTCGGTGGTTAACATCTACGCCGTTAGCCAGCAGCAGTTCTATATAGGCTTTGCCTTTGGTTTCATCCAGCATGCCTTTGTTTACCACATTGTGCAGCAGGTTCATATCTGCATTGTTTTTGTACTGCGCATTAAAGCCTTCTTCTATCAGGCATTGTATCACTGCGGGGTCGGCGGCTTCTTCTATGCAAAACTGTAGTACCGTGGTGTCGCGTACTTCATCGTTTTTGTTCTGTAGTTTTTGAACAAAGCTGCGCAGAAAAGCAAGTGATTCCTCATCACCTTTCAGGTTCATGGCTATGTTTTTAAATACAGATCGGTCGAAGGTGTCGTACTCGTATATGTCGGTTAGTACCAGTCCGTTTTCAATCAGATTGTCAATAAGGTCAAATGCTTTTTCACGTAGGATGCTGCTGATGATCTGTGACTTGTTGTTTTCTACGTACTGGCCGGAAAGAGGTTCGCCATTTTGTAAACGTTCTCTTGCTTCTGCAAACTTGCCGCGCATGATGGCTTCTGCTACTGCGGTTTCTGGTGTCATGGTCTTTTTGAGGTTGTGTTAACAATAGTCCATGCCTGGGGTAGGGCCGGAAATGATTTAAAGTAATTCAAAATCAGGTGCTAATGACTGCAAAAAAAAGGCCAATTGTTAAGTGGTACATCGTTGGGGGGTGAACAGTGTGGTTGCAGGGGAGCCAACATGGTGTTAACGCGGCATAAATATTGCTTTTTAACGCATTCAAACCATTAAACACTACGCACTATGAAACGACTTCTACTTTCCGCGGCCGTTATGAGCCTGCTGCTGACATCTGCTTCCAACGCTTCTGCCCAGCTTAAACTTAACAAAAAAGCCATTGGCGCTGTAGACAAAGGGGTAAAGGCGGCCACCTTTTCTGATGCTGACGCGGCTAAGCTGGCAGGTGAGGCGATTGCGTATATGGACACACATAATGAGGTTGCGGCGGCTGATGATCCGTATATGGTGAGGCTGACCAAACTGTTTTCCAAACATCAGAATGAAGGCGGGTTGAAACTGAATTTTAAGGTATATAAGGTAAAGGATATTAATGCATTTGCGTGTGCAGATGGCAGTGTTCGCGTATTTTCTTCTCTGATGGATATTATGACGGACGAGGAGTTGCTGGGCATTATTGGTCATGAGATTGGGCATGTGGCAAATAAGGATACGCGTGATGCTATAAGAGATGCGTATAAAACAGCGGCGCTTACAGATGCAGCGGCTTCTCAGTCGGGCGCAGTAAATTCTCTTTCTGAAAGCCAGTTGGGTGGTTTTTGTACTGCTTTGCTGGGAACCAAATTCAGCCGTAAGCAGGAAAGTGAGGCAGATGACTATTCTTATAACTTTATGAAGCAGCATGGTTATAACGTTACTGCGCTGGCAAGTGCGTTTAACAAGTTTGCTGAAATGGAAAAAGAGGCGGGTGATAACAGAAGCAAATCTGAAAAAATGTTAAGCTCTCATCCGGAGAGTGCTGACCGCGCCGCGAAAGTGCTGGAGAAAGCTAAGAAAGATGGGTTAGCGAAGCTGTAGGGCTTTTTGCTTAGGTATATATAGCAGTTTATGCAGTTGGCTGATAAGGCGATTGTGTAAGCTGCTTTTTTTATTGTAAAAACTTCAGGGAACACTTACATAGATGTTCCCTGATAGTTGACTATGCTTTAGTTAATACGTACATAAACAGCTTTACCGCCATCGGCTGCTGGTATGCCGGTATAAACAGTAAGGTTGTTGTTGCTTACTTCAAAGAAGTGGGTGGATAAATAGTCGTCGTCGGATACGAGTTTGTCTGCCAGTCTGTCTTCTCCGTAACCTCTCAGGGTATCTTTTACCAGTGTGAAGGCGCGGGTGTACTGTAATTTGTGGTTTGCAAAGCAATAAAGGGAATCATCGGAAATGAGAAACTTATTTCCATTTCCCTCCGCATGCTCCTTATAACCTGTTGAGCCATTGTCGGTAATGCGGAGTTCCCATTTTCCGGAATAAGAATTATTGGTGTCGTTTGATTTGCTACAAAAGGCAAAAATAGTGGAAACGGCTAGTGCCATACAAGCGATACGCATAATAAGTTTTTTTAAACATGATGGTGCAGTTGCTTTGGGCGTTGCATGTACGGATATAATTTTTATTTATACGGACTACTTATATTTGATGTAAGTAATATGAAAAAGATACTGCAAGACAGAAGCTTTCGCCTGTTTATACTCTTAACTCTTATCTTCTTCGGTAATGATATTATAAACGTTACGGTAAGAGATAATTAAAAACCTATATTGAATGAAACCAATTTTACTCTTTCTTATTTCCAGTATTTGCTTCAGCCCTTTTGTACATGCACAGGATACGGCGCGTAAGCAGGCCCGTGAAGATGATGGTGGCTTTTTTATGCGTATAGAGACTGCGGCTGAATATACCGGTGGAAGCGCTGCCTGGAAGAAGTATCTGAAACGTGAACTGGATGATTCAGTAGCTATTCGTAATCATGCACCGGCAGGAGCTTACACTGTTGTAGCTTTCTTTGAGATTGGAAAAGATGGAACGGTTTCTAAAGTAAATATTAAAGAAGACCCAGGATTTGGTATGGTTACCGAGGTTACAAGGGTATTGGAAAAATCGCCCCGCTGGAAGCCTGCAACCAGAGATGGTAAACCGGTTGTTGCTTTACACAGGGAGAGTTTCTTGTTTAAAGTAGAACAGAAACAGTAATGTGTTTCTATTTCAACCTCTCCAGAACGCCTTTTCGTTTTACGAGATTTTTATAATCCCATTGAATGTTTCTGGCTTTATCCAGCCAACGTTTAAGATCAGTGGTATTAATGTCTTGTGCAGTAGTGTAGCGTATTTCTGCTGCTTTGAATTTGCCTTCTTTTTGTAGTAAGGGTTCATTGAATGATTGTCCGCTCCAGAACATAAGGTTCATGCCGGTTTTGCGTGTGCTGTAGCCTGCAATGGGATTTCCGTCCAGGAACCATACGGGATGGCGGTGCCATATTTTGTGTTCCGCTTCGGGCAGGCTTTCGCATATGACCTCATATAACAGGTTGGCTATTTCCTGATCTGTGGCTGACAGTGAGTTATGGTATGTTTCGATTTCCTGAAGCATATGGCTTAGATTTGAGGTAACCTACACTAAATATATGGAACTTCAGGTACAATCTCTCCGCACTTTTATCGGCTCCTCGGATTATGCTTTATCCCGTGCGTTTTACTCAGAGCTTGGGTTTCGGGAGCATGCTGTTTCGGAGAAGATGTCTATTTTTCAGCGTGATGGTCATGTTTTTTTTCTTCAAGACTATTATGTGAAAGACTGGCTGGAAAATACAATGTTGCTTATTGAAGTAAATGATGCCGCCTTATGGTTTCGGCATTTGACAGAGTTAGGGATTGCGCAGAAATATACCGGAGTGAAGCTTTTACCACTTGCACAGGAGGATTGGGCAGATGTATGCAGGGTAATTGGTCCGGCGGGAGAGTTGTTGCATTTGCCCAATTCAGAAACCGGTAGTTTTTATATTATGGGTAGCGCGTACGATACGTGAGGCGTTGGAGTGGAATATTCAGCATACTATGTGGCATTGCGGACAAATAGGAATGCTTAGCCGCTTGCCGGGCAAGCCCTGGCCTTTCGGTTTGGCGGTAAAGGGAGGTGATTAGCAAAGATGGTTCAGGAAACCACCTTTGCTGTTTTCATCTGTATATTTTCACGCAGGTTGCCTGATACGCCGAGGCAGTATTCGCAGGACAGGAGTGTTGTATCTGTATTCAGATAGTCTAATGCTTTTTGCTGAAAGCCGGTTTCTGATAACAGTATGCCATCTTCCTGTGTGTAGGTGCTGTTGCCTGCTTGTATGGGTTTGTTCTTCATAGTCAGAAAGTCGTCCATATACGCGGCGCGGGTGCATTTAAAAAAGCGGCCGTTGCGTACAATCAGGCAGCGGTGGCGCATCCAGCAGTCGTTATAAATCTGCTGTACCCGGTTGGTATCTGTAATAGCATCGTCTACAAATATTTCGTTGAACTGATCTATGTATTTAATGTTCAGTACCACTTCATATTGCCGGGCTTTTCTTTTAATCTGCTCCAGCAGGGCGGGTTTAACCGGGGCGCTGATGTAGTTGGATATCGTAAGCTGATCTATATGCTGCCAGAAAGTATCTGTCATCCTGTGCATCAGCAGGCCGTTGGATACTACTCTTACTACTTTGCCTGCACCGGATTGTTTAATTATCCGCAATATCTCATCCAGCTGCGGATGCAGGGTGGGTTCTCCGCCTGCTACTTTAAATACATCGGGCAATAGGTGAGTACTTACAAAGGTGCATATTTCCTGTACCTCTTCCAGACTAATGAATTTTTTAGCGTTGAAGGGAGATATGTTACAGCAATCGCGGCATTTGAGATTGCAATGTTCTGCTACATGTACCTCAAACGATTCGGTGCGGATGCGGTTTTGTTGCAGATAGTATTTAGGCCGAATGCCGTTTTCGGTTTCGCCTTTTTTAATAAAAACGGCTTCCAGCTCTACCAGTAATTCTTCGCGGCATATATCGGCCTGTATAAAAGATACCTTACAGGCAGGGGCCAGAAAGCGTGGCACAAAGCGTTGAAGAAAGGCGCGGTCTGTTTCGTTTTTATAGTATACGCGCATGTGGGCAATATCTTCCAGTGCAAAACCATAGTGAATATGGTATTGTTTAAGGTTGAACTGGGCAGCCAGTATGCGCAGGTTGTGTATGCTCTGGCAAAGCTGCTCGTATATGTCGCCGGGGTGTTGGGAGTCTTCCCCCGTAATACTGGCCGTGCCGGAGGACAGCAGCAGGCGCTGGCCATTGTTGTTATAAATAACGCCGCGGCTGAAATAAGGCGAAAGCTTACCATACCGGGGAGAATAGCGCCATGCGGGTATCTGGTTTTTGTTTTCCAGTTGCTGAATGGGGTGTTGTACCGCCAGAAACTCTATGGTAAGCAAATGGCTTTGGGTGCCTACGGCGCTGGCTGCGGGTACGGGCCTGGTGGCCAGGTTTTCTCCGTAATAATTACTGAATGCTTTTTGCCTGCCTGCGTTAAACAGGTGGTAACGCGTTTCGCCATCGGCCGTATCAGGGGCTGCTGCTGCTGTAATGTTGGGTACGTAGTTCCAGAAGCGGATAACGGTATATTCCGGTTGCAGCTCCAATGCCTGTAGCAGTTGTGTGTATGCCTCCTGTGTGGCTGTTTGCAGCGATATGCCGGGGCCTGCGTTAACGGAGATACTGCCGAACAAGCCGTTGGCAGTATGTTGCCATTGTACCTGCTGTGCGGTATGGGTGGTAGTTGCTACAGGTTGTTCGCCCAGCCAGGCATCTGCAAAAGTGTTTTGCGAAAAAGTGGCTTTTAATACCGGCAGTTGCTGGTTGGTAAGCCGGAGGTATTCGTTTTCATCGGATACGTATATCATCACATCAGTTTTTGTACCAGTACTGCCCGCAGTACTGGTGGTTATGTATGTTTTGTGATAGTGTTTCTGCTATATGCTGCTCCTGTGGCCCAAACAATGCGGGCCATTCTGTTGTGTAACAGGCAATGGCTTTGCACTGCTGCTGAAAAAAAGTGGTTGGTACACAGGAGGGGCTTTGCGTATAAAGCCGGCCGTTAAGCTGCCACTGTGTTACTGTAAATGGCTGGGGTGGTTGTGCCTGCCATTCTTTGTTAAACGCGGCAAGGCTGGCTTGTTTATCGTGTGCGTTGGTAATATAGTTATGTATAAAGGGCAGTGGAATTTGTGTAAGTGGGCTGTATGGTACAGGTGTGTCTGTGCCGTACGTGATGGCTTTGGCACCTATACTATTCCATCTTATGGCAGCCCAGCCAGGCACCATTGCGTAAGGGCACTCTTCGTAAAACACATGCTGCGTTGGAAGATGGTTGAGCAGGGTACTGCTATGCCATACCAGGTGATGATCTATATGCCCACCCACCCCCAGCGGATACCACACTTCATGCGGTTGCAGTTGTTGAATAAGCGTGTTTATGGCTGCTGCTATATCCTGCACCAACTGCAACTGATGGGGTGGCGTATGGTGATGAAACAGCAGGGTGCTGAAGCTGTTCCAGGTAGTATGCCGGAAAGGGGCATCAACAAAGCCGAGGTGTATACAGGCTGCCCCCAGCAGTGCCAGTGCCTGCTCATCCTGCTGGCGTCTTTGGCTGTAATGTGTATGCTTATCTGTTGCTGTGCCGGGGTGGGTAAATACCGTTGCGGTAGTAATGTGATGCCCCTGTGTGTGCAGTGCTGCTATGGTAGCACCGCAGCTTAGTACAGCATCATCCAGATGGGGCGATATAATCAGTATGGTTTTCATAACTGTGGCATAACAGGTTGCCGGGTATGGAACAATTGCTGAATAAGTGTGGCGGCTTCCTGTGGGCCTGTTTTCTGGCGGAAGGCATTGCCTGTTTTACCGGCTTGTTGCGCTACGGGTGATTGTGGTTGCAGTAGTGGTAACAGTTGCCGGCGGTAGGCTTCGGGAGAAGGATTGTTAGGATCCAGTACAATGCCTGTGCCTGCCTGTGTTACCAGCTGTGCCTGTAAAAACTGATCGTTACAAATGGGCAAAAGCGCTACGGGTATGCCGTTGGCCATGCTTTCCATTACGGAGTTGGCGCCACCATGCGATATTACCAGTTGCACATGTGGCAGTACCTGAAGCTGTGGTGCGTAAGGTACGGCAATAACGTTGGCGGGTAGCTGTTGTAAAAAGGGGCTATTATATAGTTCGCTGATGGCAAAGATTAATTGAATGTCCTCATCTGGCAGGGCCTGGGCTACGGCAGTAAACAGGTGCGGGTGATAATAAATCTGGCTACCCATAGACATGTATACTTTCTTTTTACCTGGTTGCAGCAGGTGAAAGGGAAAGCCAGCTTCATCTCCACGGCTATGGGGTGGAAAGCTGTGGCCTACATAAAAGGAGAAGGTATTGTCTGCCATTGCTCTGGATATGTATTCTTCTACGGTGTATACAATATTCAGCCAGGGAGATATAACATCGCTTACCCTGAACTGTGGTTGCCATTGCGGGGTGGCTAGCATGGCCTGCCGTTGTGGGTGCAACTGATCCAGTGTATGGGTAAGTTCGCACTGCCAGTGTGCGGGTGTAACGGGGTTAAGGGAGGAGGATATGCCTGCCCAGGGAATGCCTGCTTTATTGGCCACTATGGGGGCAGCATATATCATGGGGTCGGTAACTATTAATGCGGGCTGCCAGTCTTCCACTGCCTGTTGCAGCAGTTGTACCTGTTGGGGTACGGCATCTATCAGCAGGGTTTTAATCCAGTTACGAAGCCATGCTTTATCGGCCAGTTGCTCAACAAAAGCCTTGCCTCTGGTAACAAAGTCTGTGTTACTATTTGCAGCAGCAGGGGGGCAGTACATTTTGCTGTTGATGCCTGCCTGCTGTAGTTGCGGAGTAATATCCTGCTGCGCAAAAAAGGCCAGCTGAAAGCCTGCGGCCTGCAGGTGGGCGGCTACCCCTATCATGGGGTTGATATGCCCTTTTTCGGGAATGGTTACTATCAGTATTCTTTTATGCTGCATATTCCTGTGCCCAATTGAGTAAACTAATCATGTTGAACAGCATCATTCTGTCGTTTTCTGTAATGGTTTGCTGATTGCATAAGGCTTCCAGCGCTGGTTTGTTCAGCCAGGTGTGTATAAAGCTGCTGTTTGGCTGCAACAGGCTTTTCAGTATAGGCTGATAGGCTTTGCCCAGGCGCGGATCGCGTGGCAGTGCGGATTTTTTACGAAAGGAAAAGTCTTCTGCCAGCCAGCGGGTGGCAGCCTGGCGGATGATGTATTTTTCCTGTCCGTTTTTAAAACCGCTGGCTGGTGTTACCTGGCTTACTGCATCCAGCACGTTTCTGTTGGCAAAAGGCACACGCGCTTCCAGCCCAAAGTGCATGGTATGAATATCGCCGTTGTGCAGCAGGCGCTGCAACCAGCGGCTGCGTACCACGGCACTCATGGCCAGTATGTTTTCCTGTTCATTTTTACCAAACTGCAGACCTTCTGCACAGGCGAGCGCTTTGTAATGTGCATCCAGCCAGGTAAGGGGCTGCAAAGTTTTCTGCAGGCGTGGCTGCATCAGCTGTACGCGTTTATCGGCTCCAAACCATTGCAGCAGCGCCAGCGGGCTGTGGTTGACGGCATTATTGAGCAGAAAGAAGTAGCCATAATTGGTTTCATCTGCGGCATCGCCTACCAGTACGGCTTTGTTGCGGGTAGCGGCGGCTTTAGATAGAAAGTGTTGCGAAAACTCCTGCTCCCATACTGGTATGCGGCAATTGATTATGGCCAGCTGGCGCAGGCTTTCCTGCAAAGAGGTATGCTGTGCCTGTACGGTAGTAAAGGGTAATTGCAGCTGTTGCGCCAGGCGGGTGGCCCAGGGCAGATCGTCACTATTAACAATAGTGGTGGGGTCGAAGGTAATATGCTGATGGTTGTTGAACGTAATGGTGTATGCATCGGGCTTTACGCCGGTGTGTGCGGCTATGCCTGCCAGTAGCGAGGAATCAAGCCCACCGCTGAGAAATAAGCCTACCGGAACATCGGCCTGCAGGCATTGTGTAACACTTTGCTGCAGGGCAGTGGCCACCTGCTGTGTAAGTGTGGCTTCCGGTATGTGTGGGTGCTGCCATTGAAAGCGGTACCAGGTATGTGTGGTAACGTGTTGGCGGGTGATGCGTAAAAAAGTACCTGGCTGCAAAAAGTGAATATCCTGAAACAGGTTCAGATGGTCGCCACTGAGGTAGGGGGCTATAACGTATTCGGCCAGTGCATATTCATTTAGTGCGGGGCGGCTATTGAGTACTGCCAGTAAGGCTTTTTGTTCGGAGGCAAAGAGAAAACTTTGCTGCTGGCGGCAGTACACAAAAGGCTTTATGCCAGCCTGGTCGCGGGCTGCAAAGGCAGATTCTGTCAGGGTATCCCATATCAGAAATGCAAACATGCCGTTGAAATGACCCAGGCATTTTTCGCCCCAGCGGATATAGGCGGCCAGCACTACTTCTGTATCGCAGCGGGTGGTAAACTGGTATTGTGGTTCCAGTTGTTTTCTGAGTGCTGCGTGGTTGTATAATTCACCATTGTATACTATCAGGTAACGGCCGCTGTTATCGGTAAATGGCTGTGTGCCGCCTGCTGCATCCAGTAATGCCAACCGTTGGTGGCAAAGGGCGTGGTTGCCTGCCTGCCATTCGCTACGCCCGTCTGGCCCGCGGTGCTGCTGTTTGTTGCCCAGCTGTTTTATTTTTTGCTGCAGCACGGCAGGGGCGTCCGCTGAAAATAATATTCCTCCTATACCACACATATTATCGTTCCTGTTCTTTTGCCATTATTTGTTGTAACCGGGTTGCCATGCCTGTTTGCTGTAATTGCTTATATACGGTTGGTGGTACGTATTGCTGGTAAGGCAGGCCCTGTAACATACAATCGCGTACCAGGGTACTGCTTACGGGCAGGCCGGTGTTAAATGTTTTTACCGGATAGCCGCCAGTGGCTGCCATAGCCATGGTGCCAGGGTTGGTGGTGTATATGTATTGAAAGGCGGGCAGCAGGCTTTCCAGCTCGTACAGGTTTTCCATATAGTAATCGCTATACGGCAGGGCGGCCAGGTAATATTTACCGGGCGCCAGTTCTTCTAATACCGGCAGAAGCATTGCCAGCCTTTCGCCTCCGGTGGCAATGTTGGTGGGCTGGTGTGAGCGTTCTGCCATGGCTATTACCACTACTATTTCTTCTACCTCCTGCAGCATCTGTGTAAGGCAGGCTACATGCCCGTTATGCAAAGGTTGTGTTCTGGTAACAAACAAACCTCTTGCAGGTGTTGGCAGTGGTACCGCAGGCCATTGTATGGCAGCGCCGGAGGGTTGTGGTAACGGGTGTACGGGAACACGTAAGGATGCCTGCATGGCCGGTATGTTATTTCCGGGGCTGGTATATACCTGGTTAAATGCAGGGCATACAACCCGCCATTTTAACCAGGTGTACAATGGCGTAGCCCCGCGTGAGGGTACGGGAAGCAGATATACGGGTATGCATATGTGTGCCTGTAGCAACTGACGCAGCTGTACTACAAAGTCGCCTCCTGTAACAGCGGCGGTATTGGCAGGGTACAGATCATCTTCCTGCAACAGTATAATCAGTTCATCGCAACTGCTGGTAAGTTGTTGTATAAAAGAAAGCTGGGTGCCGGTAAGCGCTCGCCAGTCTGTTGCCAATAAGGTACGTTTGCACATAGGTTTTTTTTAGGTGTATTGTAATACCTGATGAAAGCAGGGAAGAAAGCCGATGCCTGGCTGCAGTTGCCATACGCCGTCAAACGCGTTGCGCAGATATAGCATGGCCTGATCCAGACAGAACCAGGGTTTCCATAAAGTATCGTATTCTGTAAAGAAGGCATCGCACAAGCCCTTTTCTGCGCGGCGGTAAGTATAGATTGCCAGTTGCAGTGCGGCAGCATTGTATTGAAAAGGTGCATCTGAATTGCCTTCTTTACAGGTGCGGAAGGCAGCCAGAATCACATCTTTTTCGCAGGCATCCCAGGTGGCCAGCTCAAAATCGAGCAGGCCGGTAAGCCGGTCGTTTTCAAACAATACGTTTTCGGTTTGTATATCGCCATGTATCCACTGATAACGTGCCTGCTGCCAGGGAAAGCGTACCTGCATGGCCTGTTGCAAACGGGTGGCTGCCTGTGTAAAGGCGGGCCAGTGTGCGGTAACATACCTGCCTGTATCTGTTGCAGCCAGTATAGCAGGTGCCTTATCGGGTAACTGATACCATACCATATCTGTGGCGGCTTTGCCAATGGAGGGTATGGTGTGCATAGCGCGATGAAGCAGCGCCAGCTGATGAAACAGTTGTTGTAGCTGCTGCGGGCTGCATTGCTGCCACCACAGGCAGGGTATACTACCGTTGATATGTGTAAAGCAATGCAGAAAGTGTTGCTGCCCATTAATGGTAATATGCTGCTGCGGTAGTGTAACCAATGCAGGCACGGGCAGGTTGGTAAACTGCGCCAGGGCATTGAGAATATGTGCTTCTGCTGCTACGCTTGCTGCTGTGCGGTTGGTACGTGCTATACGTGCGGAATAGCGTTGATTGGCTGCCGTGGTAATACTGTAATTTTTATTGGAATAGCCGCCCGAGTGCTCTATATGCCTTAACGGGCCGAGGACTGGCGCTACTGCGGCTTCCAGCACTTCTTCATCGGTAACGGTTTGCAGGCCTGTATATGCATCTGCTGTCATACTACGTTATTTAGCCTATTTAGTTTTTGTGGCCCACCCTTGTTACAGGTAGTGAGCCATGGTAACGAAACGTTGGTTTGCGTTGTTTGTACGCAAATTTATGGTGTAACAGGTGGAACGGCCAAATAATTTACCTCCGGCTTATTTTTTAGCGCTACGCATGGCTTTTACTTTTTTAACAGCCGGGTCTTTTACAAATGTGTTGTATTCGGGGCTGTTAACAGCATACAGGGCAATTTTCCCTTCCTCATCTGCATGAATGCCAAAGCCCGCTTTTTTAGTAAGGGGGGAGGCACGCAGGCAGGCCTGGCCTTTAGAGAAGAATTGTTCTCTTGCTGCCTTGTATTCGCTCCGGGTAAGATCGTTTCTATCGGCATATACCTGAAACAGTACATCATCGGAGGTGTATTTGTACGGGTGTGCGGCAATAAGCTGGTATTGCATTTCGGCCACGGTTTTATTGTCGCCTTTTGCCTGGGGAACCTTGCCTTCTGTGGCGGTGGAATCTTCTGCCACCTCAATAAAAGTGTTGAGGTAATTGGTGGTATGTACCTTTTCTTTTTTATTCATACGGGTGGTTATTGGTGTTTTAAAATGCTTTCCAGGTAAAATTAATGGCAAATGTGATTGCGTGGCAATGCGGAATGCAATAAATTGGCGCTGTGAAATACATACCAGGCACCCATATTGTAGCAACGCTGGAAACAAAGGAGATTGCGTTGCTGAGCACCTATGAGGCTTTCCGGGCAGAGGCTGACCGGCTTATTGCGGCTTACGGGCTGCATAATCTGGGTGAGGTATATCACCATTTTTCGCCTGCCGGTTTTACGGCAGTTATCTGTTTAAGTGAAAGCCATCTTTCTGTGCATACCTGGCCGGAGTTTGGGAAAGTGAACCTGGATATATACCTGAGCAACCACCAGCGCAGCAACGACGGAACGGTACAGGCCATTTACACGGCGCTGGTTTTGTTTTTTAAGGCAGAGATACTTCAACAACAAAATATTACCCGATAAGCTTATGGCAACCGTGAACGGACTTTATGCCTGCGATTCCTGCAATGCCACGCTTTCCTTTGTTAGTAAGGATACGCAATGGATGGCCTGCGGTGGCTGCGGCACTGTTCATTACCGGTACGATGGTATTGCCCCGGTGCGGAAACCGGTAAAGGCCATACGCACCAGTAACGATCTTATACAGCCGGGCACCACCGGGCGCTGGCACGGAAAAGCCTTTCAGGTGCTGGGGCGGGTACGTTACCGGTTTGAAGATGGGCTGATAAACTTCTGGACGGTAATGATGGAAGATGGCCTGGTGCAGTACCTGAGTGAAGGGTATGGGCTGTATGCCATGCTGGTTAAATTTTCGCCTGCGCCTGCTATTGATTTGAAAGTGTTTCGCGAAGCGGGGGAGCATACCGAAGTGGACGGGCAGAAAAGCGTGCTGGAAAGCATAGCCCGGAGTGTGGGTTATGAGGCAGAGGGGGAAGCGTGGGATGTGTTTGGAGCCTACTTTGACCGGAAGCCTGTTTTTTATGATTTTGCCCGGCTTAATGGCGACTATATAACACTGGCTACGGTGGATACTATTGTGGCGGCATTTGAGGTGCATAGCTGCACTTTTGCACAACTGCAATTGCAGCAACTGAATGAGGCTGTGGTAATACCGGAGAAGATAGTTTGTAACCGTTGTAAAAACAGGATTGAGCTGGTAAGCTACCCTTATGCCGAAAGTTATGCCTGCCAGTGCGGTGCAAAGCTGGAGCTGGAAAAAGACGGTGAGTTCAGGAAAGATGGTGCCTTTGGCAATACCAGATCTGCCATCCGGCTGGGTGCTACCGGCGTTATAAAAGGCATATCGTATACGTTGATTGGATATGCGGTAAAGCAGGATAACACGCAGTATAAAAGCAAGTGGCGTGAATATGTGCTGTATAACCGTGCAGAGGGATATGCGTGGCTGAGTGAATATGAAGGCAACTGGATTTACAGCCGGGAGCAGGAGGTGGCACCGGTTATTGCCAATATGCCGGCGATAAAAGAATTTAGTTATAAGCGCAAGACTTTTCGTTTGTATAGCCGGTACGGTTACCGGATTGTTGCGGCAGAAGGTGAGTTTCCGGGAAAGGCATTTGGTGCGGCTTTTACCCGCTGCCGGGAATTTATTCATCCGCCATATATGTGGGCGGAAGAAGAAGACAGCAAAGAGCAGGTGAGTTATTACCTGGGTGAATATATTGACCGGAAAGACCTGGAGAAAGCTTTTGGTGTGCAATTGCCGAAGGAAAAGGAGATGGGCATGTTATCCCCGCCTTTTATACAGCCACGGCGTCTGGTATTGGTTACGTTTATTGCAGCGTTGGTGTTACTGGGGGTACATCTGTTATCGGGCCGTACCGGTACAGAAACTATGGTGCTGGAAAAAAACTATGGCTGGGCAGATGCTGCCGGTAAAACGGCACCTGTGCTGGTATCTGAAACATTTAGCCTGCCCAACTGGCGTAATAACGTGGAGTTAAGTACGCACGCCGATGTGAATGATTCGTGGGTGGGCGCTGATTTTGAACTGGTAAATGCTGAAACGGGTGAGGCGCATGGCTTATCGCAGGGGGTGGAGTATTACCATGGGTATGAAGATGGGGAAAGCTGGTCGGAAGGAAGTACCCAGGCTTCTGATGTGGTAAGTGGTTTGCCTGCGGGAAAGTATTTTTTGCGTACGCAGCTATCGCAGGATAGTACTGCGCGGCAACAGGTAACTGAGGTATCTGTAAAACTGAAACGGAACGTAGCGGTGGATTCTAATTTTTATCTGCTGCTGGGGTTGCTGCTGATATGGCCTGTGGTAACCTATATACGCGTATGGATGGCAGACAAGGCCAGATGGTATAATAGTGATTATTCGCCCTACACATATGATGAATAAACATTTTTTTCAGAAAGCGTCTTCCTTATATCCCTACCGGTGGTTTATCATCATTACGGTAGTGTTTGTATTGTGGGAGGCCTATGCAGATGCTACGGGATACCGTATTGCATCGCTTTTTTCTACCGGCCAGCGCCAGTGGAGTGCGGGTGGCAGGCCGGGGGTAAGACATAAATAACAGCTAAAAACAATTATATGTATAACTACATTGTAAGTTCTGTGGTGTATTCGTTTATAGGTATTGCCATACTGGTGGTAACTTTTGCACTGGCAGAATGGTTAACACCACGCCATAACCTGCGTAAGGAGATACTGGAAAACAAGAACATGCCATTGGCTGTACTGGCGGGCTTTTTTATGCTTGCCATTGCCATCATTATAGCTTCTGCCATACATGGATAATACGGATAAGGAACATGTGGAGGAGCGGGGCAACAGTGCGGAGTGGCTGCTGCTTACGGCTGTTTTTATTATCGCCACCTGCGGTTTAATTTACGAGCTGGTAGCGGGTACGCTGGCCAGTTATGTACTGGGCGATAGTGTTACCCAGTTCAGCACCATTATAGGTGTGTACCTGTTTTCTATGGGGGTAGGTTCTTATCTGTCTAAGTTTTTTAACGGGCACCTGCTGCGCCGGTTTATTCAGATTGAATTGCTGGTGGGTATAGTAGGTGGTTTTAGTTCTGCCGTATTGTTTATTACTTTTCCGCTGGCAGCCTCTTTCCGGTTAATATTATACGCCATTGTGTTTGTAACCGGCGTGCTGGTGGGGTTAGAGATACCGTTGCTGATGCGTTTGCTGCAGGATAGGGTGGCTTTTAAAGAGTTGGTGAGCCGGGTGTTTGCGGTGGACTATGTAGGCGCTTTACTGGCTTCTCTTATATTTCCTTTGCTGCTGGTGCCGTATCTGGGGTTGATACGTACTTCGCTGTTTTTTGGTATGCTGAATATACTGGTGGGGTGGTATCTGTTGCGGCGGTTTAAGGGCGAGGTAAAACGTACGGCTGCTATTCAGCTTACGGCGCTGTTGTTTCTGCTGGCAGAGCTGGCGGCATTTATTGGTGCGGATGCTATTATGAAGCTGAGCGAGCATCTTCAGTTTTCGGATAAGGTGGTATATGCCACTTCCTCTCCTTATCAGCGTATTGTGTTAACCCGCAACCATAGGGAGTTACGGCTTTTTCTTAACGGCAACCTGCAGTTTTCTTCGGCAGATGAATACCGGTATCATGAGGCACTGGTACATCCTGCTATGCAGGCTTCGCCCCAGGTAAAGCGCGTGCTGGTAATGGGCGGGGGCGATGGGCTGGCGGTGCGTGAGATACTGAAGTATCCGGGCGTGGAAGCGGTTACACTGGTTGATCTGGATGCGGTTATGACAAAGCTTTTTACCACGCAGCCTGTTTTAACGGCTATTAACAAACAATCTTTTTCTGACAAACGGGTGAAAGTGTTTAATCAGGATGCTTTTGTATGGTTACGGGATAACCGGCAGCAGTTTGATTGTATTATTATCGATTTTCCTGATCCTTCCAATTTCTCTATCGGCAAATTATACAGCACTTCTTTTTACCAACTGGTAAAACGTTCTTTATCGCCAGCCGGTTATGCGGTAATACAAAGTACCTCGCCTTTTGTGGCGCCCAAAAGTTTCTGGTGTATTAACGCTACGTTGCAGTCGGTAGGTTTTACTACCATTCCTTATCACAATTATGTGCCTTCGTTTGGTGAGTGGGGGTATGTAATGATAACCCAACGTCCTTCCTATCAGGTGCCGGATACCTTTGCTATACCGGCGCGTTACATTAACAAAGGGGTGATGCAGCAGATGCTGTATTTTCCGGATGATATGAAAACGCAGCAGCCGTTAGCGGTAAACCGCCTGAATAATCAGGCGCTGGTAGAATACTTTGAGCAGGAGTGGGGCAATTATTCGGAACAGTAAATATGGATGCATGCACAGACGCGAGTTTATACAGCTTACCTCTGCCCTGGCAGGAGGTGCATTATTACCGGCTGCGTGTACCCGGCCCACAATTATTGCGGGTGAAATAAAGGGTGTTTCGGCAGCAGTGGGGCATCTGGTACGGGATGGTGCTTTACAAGGCGCACCTGTAACCACAGAGCGGGCAGATGTGGTAATAATAGGCGGCGGCATCAGTGGCCTGAGCGCGCTGCGCCGGCTGCACAGGAACGGCCATCAAAACGTGGTTTTACTGGAACTGGAAGGCCATACGGGTGGTAATGCCTCATCTGGTAGTAATGCAGTAAGCGCCTACCCCTGGGGTGCGCATTATGTACCGGTACCCAATAATAATCTTACTGAATATCTTTCTTTTTTAGAAGCGTGCGGGGTGGTTACCGGCTATAACCCTGCAGGGTTGCCTGTGTATAATGAGTTTTACCTGTGTAGCGACCCGCAGGAGCGGTTATATATTAACGGCAGCTGGCAGGATGGGCTGATACCTGCCTCGGGCATTGGTGCAGCAGATAAAGCAGATATTGACCGCTTTCTGCATCAGATGCATGTGTGGAGTGCGGCGAAGGGTAAGGATGGAAAGGAAGCGTTTGCTATACCGGTAGATGCCTCCAGCAAAGACCCGGTATATACAGCCCTGGACAGTATAACCATGCAGCAGTGGCTGCAGCAGCAGGGATATGCCAGCCCTTATTTGCACTGGTATGTAGATTACTGCACCAGAGATGATTTTGGAACTACTATAGATAAAGTGAGTGCCTGGGCAGGCATACATTATTTTGCCTGCCGTAAGGGGCGTGCTGCCAATGCGGCTGCTAACGATGTGCTTACCTGGCCGCAGGGTAATGGCTGGTTGGCGGAGCAGCTGAGGCATGATACGGAGGGGGCTATACGTACACAGGCATTGGCTACCCGTGTAGTTCCGGTAGAAGGCGGTGTTGCCGTGCATTATTACGATGTGCAACAGAAACAGCTGAAAGCTATTGATGCCCGGCAATGTATTATGGCTATACCGCAGTTTGTGGCTGCCAGGCTGCTGCCGGATGCGGCGGAACGTATGCCGCTGTTACATGCGCATTACCACTATACGCCCTGGGTGGTGGCTAATTTAACGGTTAAGCAATTGTACGAGCGTAGTGGTGCACCTGCCAGCTGGGATAATGTAATATACGGTGGCGCATCGCTGGGATATGTAGATGCCACGCAGCAGCAATTACAGCAGCTGAAGCCTAAGCGGGTACTTACCTATTACCGGCCTTTAGCAACAGCTTCTGCGGTGGAAGAACGCAAGCTGGCACAACAACGCACACATGCCCAATGGGTGCAGATGATACTGGATGATTTACGGATAGTACACCCGGATATTGACACCCAAACGGAACGGATAGATGTAATGATACATGCGCATGCCATGGCACAGCCCCTGCCGCAGATGATTCATGGCGCAGTACGCCAGCAGTTACGAAAGCCTGTGAATGGCAACATTCACTTTGCACATACTGATGTGGCGGGTGTGAGCATTTTTGAAGAAGCGTTTTACCAGGGTATACAGGCGGCTGATGCGGTTATGGAGCACCTGATAACAACGCCTGTTTCTTAAAAACTGAAGCTTTAACAGCATTGTGGTTATAAAAAGGCGCCGGGGCTTCCGGCGCCTTTTCTTTTACTTTATCAGCAGTACTTTTTCTACCGCTGTATCGTTTTCCGCTATAATCCGGACATAGTACAGGCCCGTCTGCATTCCCCGCAGATCTATTTCTTCTTTCACAGTTCCTGTTCTTCTTACTGCGGCATTGCGGTACACCGGAATGCCCGCGTTGTTGGTAACGATTATACTAACTTGTTGCGGCTGGCTAAGCGTAAAGGCTATTGTAAGCAAACCATTAGTTGGGTTGGGAGTACATTTTATCTGTGTTATTCTTTCTGGTTGTACTGGTGCTTCCGGTGTTACTGGTTCACAATAAACGGTCAGCCGCACAGAGTCGGTGGCTGTGCAGGTTCCTCTGCTGCCGGTTACTATATAAGTAACAGAAGTGGAAGGGGTTGCCTGAACGGTTGCGCCGGTGCTGGTATTTAAGCCTGTTACAGGTAGCCATGAGTAGGACGTGGCACCTGTTGCAGATAAGGGCAGCGTAGCAGCGCAAATAGTAGTATCAGTTTGCGTTATTGTTACTGCCATTTTCTTTATCGCAATGGTGAAACGGGATATGTTGTTAGTGGTATCAGCTTCTTTTATTGTGTTGTTTCCGTTTACAACAATAAAAACAGTGTAGTTGTCTGATGCAAGGTTACAGGGAATTGTTAACAAATTGTTTTTTATCTCTGCTTCCGCGCCAGACTCTATTACAGAGGTGTGCTCATAGGTGGTAAGCAGTGTGTCCTTGTTTTTTCCAGGTGTTAAAACTGTGTCTGCAGATAGATATATGCTCACTTTATGACTGCCAGCACTTGTTTTTCCTTTGTTTGATATTGTGAAGGACATGGTTACTGTGTCTCCGGTTACAGGGGTGCTGGTATTGTATGTAAGCTTACTGATATACAGGTCGGGTAGTTGAACACCATTGTGTAATGTAGCCGATGCATCTGTTGCTGTAAATTCTGAAAAAGAGGTAAGGTTACGTACTGTAATGGTTTTCTGTATTGTATTTACTACGGTTGGAGTTATTGCCTGCCAGCTACCTGCTATGCCGGATTGTTTTTTATTGATGACCATGGTAGGTGCATCTTGTATTTTACCCAGCATGGCAGAGTCGTAAAAGAAGGTTATGCTATACTTGTAACCATTGCCGCCTGTAGCGGGTATTTTCCAGAACCCACTCATAAAGCGCGCATGTTCTGCTGTGCCATTGTTAGTGGTGTCGTTGGGCCAGATACCGCTATACCACATTGCTTTACCCAGTTCTGGCAGTGTACCAGTATCCTCCCACTCAATTACTGCTGCTATTCGTCCATTCAGGCTTAATGTATCAGAACCACCCCGGCTATGTCTGCCGTTGGTTAAAAGCGGTTGGGGATCGGCGGCTGGTGTAAATTCTTCAGCTCCAATATCAACCGGGCCTGTGCTTATTGCAGTGGAGCGTACGTTGTTGTTATAGAAATCTTCGCCTATATTATCAATGGGCAATCCTTTACCGTTTATATACCAGCATTGCGAGGCGCTGGTATTTACTAACAGGGTTCCGTTGCCAGATTGCTGAAATAACGAATCTTTGGGTACATCTGCTGCCAGGGCTGCAAATGTAGAGGCGTCTCCGCCGCTGAGTTTTTTAAATACGCGAAGGGTGCTGGTGTTATTAGCCTGTTCGATAGTGGTGGAAGAGTCAGCAGTTACCATAAAATTGTAATCTGAAGCTGCTGCCGGCCAGAGAAGGTTATTAAATGCCGGCATGTTTACCCCCAATGCAAAATTGGCATTGCCTGTGCGTCCATTATATAGCAGGTTATTTAAGAACTTGTTTATTTTTCTGTTTGCGTTAAGCAGCACTGCATAAGACCTGCCGGTGTTATTAGTTGTATTTCCGCTAATGCAAATGCTGTTGAACAGTATGTTCATTTTTTGAACGGTGTCTGCCGTTTGGGTTCCAATGCCTTTTATTGTAACAGCGTTTACATTGTCTGCATTAGAGAGGGTTATCTGATTGTTGGCTATATTATAATTAGCTTTTTCTAATTGTATGCCTGTTATGTCGCCACCGGTTATTGACTGGTTGGTTATATTGCTGATCTGATTACGGGCTACCTCTACTTTAGCGGTGGTTGCAGCGGCTGTTGTGTTGTTAAATAGCATACCTGCTGCCAGTTTATTGGCTTTAATACCAGTACTGTGGATGTTATGAATAATATTCTGACGGATAACCATATCGGCGGAACTGGTATTTATAAACATACCTGCAATGGAGTAATTGTTCGCCTTTTGTAGCTGCGATCCATTGGCGGTTATGTTTATAATAGTGTTTTTTTGAGTAAGAGCAACATTTTTAATATGTAAGCCTCTTACTGCAATAGCCGTGTCGGTTGAAGCGGTCATATTTGCCACTGTATTGCCCGAAGCAATTGCTCCGGAGTCGGAGGTTACACTTATGCCAACCATGTTAAGCGCGGTGCCGGTGTAAACAGTTTGTTTGCACTTTACCAATATATCATCTGCTACCTCTTTATTACCTACCATGTTGTCTTTTACCTCTACCAATCCGCCTGTGGAAATACCCCAGAAATCCATTGAAGCTGCCTCGCCTATGGTGATGTTGCGGACAGTATTATTGTAGATCTGACTTTTTTGGGTAGGAGAGGAAGATGCCATAATTGCAATAAACGAAGGAGACGGCACGGTGCCATAGTTTCCTGGCACCTCCCACGGCTCACCTTTGCAATAAGGAGCACTACCGCCAACGTAGTTGCCCGAAATAATGTGTCCTCCACTAAAGGTTCGTCCTGCGGCAAGAAATGTGTTTAAGCCAATACCAGTTGTATAGGAATAGGTATTCCTGTGGTAACTATTGAATAAGTGATTGTTTTGTACTACGCAGCTATCACCCGGAGCATCCATATAAATACCTGCACGCGCAAAATTGGAAATTTCATTTCCGATAACAGTAACTCTGGCACCATAACCTGTAACTATTCCGTAATACATCTGACCGGTATTTCCGGGATTGCCTGTGGCTCCTTTAATTTCGCAGTTACGGATGATGATATTGGTATCTCCGGAATAAATTGAAATATTGGACTGATCGTAGGAACTGGTTTCTGAAACCAGGTTTTGAATAGTTATGTTTTTATTAGAGGGGAAACCATCCAGGTAAATTACTTTGTTAAAGCTGTTTATGAGTCTGAGGTATCTGCCTGCACCGTTTACACTTCCATCAAAAGTGATATTGCTGGAGCCCGTTATTTTAATGAGTGGATTTCCTGAAGTGATGGTGATAACCTTTACAACCGGCGTGGTTGTAATAATTTTAAGAAAACCAGTGCCTCCGTTGGAAGGAAAATAATTCAAGCCATAGGTGCCTTTTTCGTCCAGGTCGGAGGTAATAGCAACTATTACGCCTTTATTGCGTGCGATACCCTGATTAATTGCCTGAAAGGCGCCCAGTTCGTTAGTCAGTGAGGTAAATGTTTGTCCTTTACCTACCCACATAGTATCGGCAAGCGGGCCTGAAATTTTATAATGAAAGGTAAGTAATGGAAGAGTGTCCTGTGTGCTTACGTGGGTATGGTTTCCTGTAAAAAATGGTGCTGAGCCAATGGTACGGAAAGAGCTTGCATCCCGGGCCACTATATAGCATTCTATTGAATCGGTAGTGGTTACCGGTAAGCCTGCTGTAGCATAGTTTACGGGAAACTGCCATCTGGATTCCCTGATGTTACCTCCTGTTATTTGCCCGGGAAGGCTATACCATTCGCTTGTATTTGGGTAAAATTTCCGGAACCAGATTCTGGGTTTGTTTCCGGCAGATGTGTCTACTCCGGTTTCATCCGATATGGTTGCTCTTATAATCTGTAGTGAATCTATGTGGTGTCCGGGTACAGAATCGGGAATAATAAAGGGCATTCTATTATCCTGGGTTTCTCCGGTAACAGCATAGGCCCCAATATCTACAGGGGTTTTTCCGGTTCTTGTATTTCCATCGAAATCAGCAGTGGTAGTAAACCGGGTATTCCCTTTTCCTTCGGCAGGTGTAGGGGAAGCCAGATGCAGATTCATTTGTGCAGCCGGACCATCCGGTAGTATAAAGTTAGGTTCAGCAAATACAGAGCTTGTATCGGCATGAAAATAAGAGCGCCATTTATCAAATGTGTCAAGGTTGAAATCGGAGAAAACTGTGCCTTTACCCGTTCCGTAATATACGTTGTTATTGTATTTACCCGGGTTATAAAAGTTTCCTGTTATAATGTTATTACGTCCGTTGCCGGAGATATAGAAGCTGCGTTTAACCACCACTATATTGTTGTAAAAGTTGCCGCTTGCAGAAACGCCTGTAGCGGTACCTGAATCAACTGCTGTATTTCCTCCAATGTACACGGTATTATGTATTATATCTGTACCGCCCTCTATGCCGGTAGTTCTGGCAAGTACGCTGGTAGAAATCATGTTACCCATACTATCCAGTCCAAGCCTGATAATGTTATTGTCTACCTGTTTAACACCCGGTGCGCTTATGCCGTAAACTGATCCATAGCCGGCGGAGAGAGAATGTATGTAATTACCCGATACAGGTGTTCTGTAGCCTGAACGGATATAAATACCATATGTATAATTCAGTGTGCCCCGGCTGCCTTCTGCTGTAAGACTGTATATTTTATTTTTGCTGATGCCATTGCAGTCCATGCCATCTGAATATATACCGCAGACATTATAGTGGTAAAAGTATGCAGGATCATAACCGCCGGTAAGATGGGAAATGGTATTTCCGGATACCTGGCCTTCCAGGAAAAAAGCATAAGACATCATAAAATAAATTCCGGCCAAATCTGCTGCTGAATGGAGGCGTGTTATAAGGTTGTTATTTACGTCTGCCATTGAACCTCTTACAAAAATGCCAAAGGTTCGCCCACCTGTAAAGTTTCCGCAATTTCTTCCGTCTGAAGGTGTTCCTATCTGATTATCATTTATTTCACTTTTTGAGTAAGAACTATTGATAAACGAGAAGTTTGTACTAAAACGATAAGAACTATACAGTCTGGTGTTTTGTATTGTATTGCCTGTAATAACTACTTTGCTTTCGCTGTATTCAGCATTAATCAGGTTTATTTCAGCTTCTATGCCTGTATTGGTACTACCTGTATTGTTACTAAAAGAGATGGAGTCTGCTATATTACTGCCACCAAAGGTATTATTCCGTATTGTATCTGTAGTATTGTTAAACTTTGGTTTGCCTATATAAACAGCTTTATGGGCAACATACCTGCTTGTAAGGCTGGTGCTGATTTTTTTAAAAGTGTTGCCTATGATCCGGGAATCGCCATAAGAAGATATGATATAGTATTTCTGGGCAGATACCTTCATCGGGTTGCCTTCGGCATGGGGAGCAGAGCCTCCAAAATAATTTTCTGTAATCAGATGCGCTACCGTTTTTTCATTGTCATAAGCTGCAATGATGCCACAATCAGTACTGTCGGCTGTTATTTCTTTGGTTGCATAAAAGCTGTTGCTTTTTATCAGCCATGCTTTGTTGCCTTTCTCCAGGTTGATGCCCCACGTAGTGAAATTGTAAAAGTTGCATCCGGTTACCTGGTTGTTGCTGTTTTCTATATTGTTACTGGTAATGGAGCTGAGATGTAACCGGGGCATTGTTTTATTGTCAGAGAAGTTGCATTGGTCAAAGATATTGTTGTCGCATCCTTTGCCAAGTGTTCCCGCCATGGTAATGGCACCTGCCCACTGGCTGCTATAGTCTGATCGTATGTTGAGATATCTGATGATGTTGTCAGAAGCATTTTGCATTAGTATTACTGTGCCACGGCCGGTTAAGGTGAGTGCCTTTAGCGTTCCTGTGCCACCTGGTCTTCCATCAAGGATAATGTTATCTGCGCTGTCGATGATTAATAAAGGCGTGCTGCCCGTGTTGGCAATTTCCAGGTTGGTGACATCTGCTGCAGGCCTTAAGAATACTGTATAATCAGGCGTACGGCAATAGACCTTTTTAGGGAAAGTCAATGGAAAAGCTTCCACTGTGCTATTGTAGTCTTTTAATAATTCGAGTGTTATGCTGCCGGTCATTCCTTTGTTGCCTATAGCCTCAAAAGCCTGACCTATGCTTGTAAAGTATCCGCTTTTTCCAATAGAGAAACTACCTTTTAAATTACAGCGTGTGGAGTCGGAAGCAATAGAAGATGTTTGCATGCTGCCCTCTGTAAAGGCGGTAACTTTCCAGTAGTGGCGTTTTCCATATTCAAGATTGGTAGCCATATACGAGGTAGTATTGGCAGGCAGGTCTGTTACGGCAGCAAAAGTAATGTTGTCTGTAGAGTGGTATAAGGTGTAATGGGTTTTATTGGTGAAATTGTCATTCCAGCTAATGCGCATAGCGGTTGCACCGGTTTCCTGTATGGTTATGTTGCTGAAATTGCCAGTTAACACAGGTGGTTGAAACCGGAAGTATCTTCTTTCACCATCCTTTGCAGCATGCAGCCCTGCTATTGTACCGGCAGTTGAACGGTTTACCAGCATTTGCGTGGCTGGCTCTTCCGATGCCAGTGATGTGAACGATAGGGTACTAAGATTTTTCAGCGCCAGAAATTGATTGTCCGCTTCACCGGCAGTAAATCCTACTGAAGCTGTAACGTTACCAGACGAAGGGCCTACGTTCATGTTGCCATATACATATTCTAATTCGCCAGTGCTTTCATATAACCTTGCCTGGAATGTTGCATCTCCTCCTTGCGTAGCAGTGGTAGAAGAGGCGTTTACTGTTACGTTCCACTCTATTACAAGACATCGGTTAGGTGCAGTGCCTGTTATCAGCTTTCTGGTGGTGGGACTTACGTTTGCAGTACGCATATCATCCCAGAAAGCAGCAAGCACGGCTCCCTGATCGGGCATATAGGAAGTAGGAGGGTATACTACTTTTCTGGTGAGTTTATTAGGAGCGGTGCTGGTAATGATATTCCATGGGGTGTTAGCTACTGCAAGGCCTACCATTCCGTTGTGTCCTATGCGGAGATGTGTATAAACACGCCCCATGAAAACAAAAGGAAACCCTATTGAATCAAAAGGAGCGGCAAACTGATAGCCTTCCATTGTAAGGTCAATTGCGTTGGCAAGATTAATCTGATTGCCGTTTTTATCGGCCTTCAGCGAGCCCGAAGTGCCAGTTGTAATATTATACGCAGATGCTTTTTGAGCGAATAGCGGGTTAAATACGGGAAAAAAAAGGAGTACAATAAGCAATAGGGGGCAAATGAACCTGGACATAAGGAGTTTGGGCTTTTTTTACAAAATAAAACTTATTGCTCAGGTCCGGCAAGTCTTTTTTGCCAATGAACGCCAGCAATTTGCCAGCTGATGGTTGTAGAAGGTTGGGAGCTATAAGTTAGCTGCCTGTACTTGTGTTTGGTGTTTGAGAATGAATTGGTTAGCTGCGTAATTTACCAAAAGCATCTGGGTGGGTGCTTTTGGTAAATACAGTATAAGGTGAAAAGTTATTTTTTATTTAATCAGAATGGCTGATTGGTCTTCTGTTGGTGTCAACACCTTACTTAGTACCGGCGTTTTTACATTATTGAGAATAATTACGGGTTGGGCAGCTGCTTTTGTTACCTGAAAATTCTGCAGCGTTAACCGGTTTACATCATCAAAAATACTGTTGGTGCGAAACTCTTTACCGGTGTAACTAAACCGTACATTCTTTATGGTAATGTTGTTGGCATGGCGTACGTAAAAGCCCCAGGCAGGCAGCTCGCGAAACATAGAGAATTCCGGATAGGCGGCTATGTTTTCCGGAATGTTTTGCAGGGAATCTACGTTTACGTTTCCTATGTGATTGGTGCTTTTTAAGGCATACTCCACATCAATGTTTTCCAGTGTAATATCTGCTACGGGGTGGCCGGGAATGCCGGTGATGGAAGAGGGGAATACATTGTGCTCATATAACTCGCGGGGGCCTTCCATGTTATAGCCTGCATCGGGTTTGCCTGCCGGTATCTGCACTTTTACATTGCTTATGTACACGCCTTTCAGTGTACCTGGCTGGCGTTCTGCGCGTCGTTTGCCCAACCTTATAAAAATGGCATTGCCGGTATTGCGTGCGGTAATGTTACGAATGTTTATGTCTTCTACTACGCCGCCATCTACGGTTTCTACTGCAATGGCAGAGCGGAAGGTATCGTATACATACAAGCTGTCTACCGTAATTTTTTTGAAGCCGCCAAAAGAGGCTGTACCCATTTTAAACGCGCTGGCGCTGGAACGTACGGTGCAATTGGCTATGTAAATGTTTTCGCAATAGCTTTTGGGATCGTGCGATTTAAGGCAGATACCATCATCAGCCACATCAAAGAAGCTGTTGGTTAGTTTTACATTTTTACAGTCAACCAGGTCAATGCCGTCATTGTTTAAAAAGGTATTGCTTACTACCTTAATGCTATCAAACAACATATTGGTGCAGCTGCGGTAGTCCTGTATCCAGCACAGGCCATTCTTTATGGTAATGCCTTTTACGGTAACATTGTTGCAGTTGCTAAACATAATCAGTTTGGGGCGGTTGTTTTCTGCGGGGCGCATCTGGCCCCAGTCGTTATATTGCTGCCATTCTGCATCTTTCAGTATGCCCTGTTTCAATACGCGAAAAATATCTTCCAGCAGTTGTTCGCCCTGGCCATCTATAGCGCCTTTGCCGGTAAGGCTTATGTTCTGCTGGTTCTCGGCTACAATAAGGGCGGAGGCTTTGGCGGGGCCGTAATCCATACGTTGTGTGGTAGCCAGCAGTACTGCATTTTCTGCCAGGTGCAGGTTTACGCCTGTTTTTATATGCAGTACACCGGTAACAAATTTACCAGCAGGCACCAGTACCTGCCCGCCACCGGCGGCGGCGGCTTTGTCAATAGCCTGTTGAATAAAGCGGGTGTTATGGGTAGTGGAATCTGGTACGGCACCAAAGGCGGTGATATTATATACTTTTTGCTGTGCATTCAGCCCTTGTATGCAGGCCATTAACAGCAGTAACCCTGTTGTTTTTTTCATTGTTTGCGTTTAAAACGGGCGGTAAATATAACGTAGTTATTTGCCTATAATCAGTTTGCGGTGTGCAGCGCCCCACTCGCCCAGTTCTGCATAAATTTTATGCAGGGTTAAGCCATGTGGGGTAATGGAATATTCCACTATGGGCGGGAAGGCATCACGCACGGTGCGGGTGATGATTTTGTTCTGCTCCATTTCTTTCAGCTCTTTAGATAATACCCTGTCGGTAATGCCATTTACTTCGCGGGATATTTCGCTGAAGCGTTTGGTTTGAAAAGAGATGGCTATCAGAATGGGCAGCTTCCATCTGCCGTTGAGAACATCCAGTGCATCCTGTACCGGCAATTGCAGTTCTTTACATTGCTCTTTCTGATGCCCTTTTGTTGTTTGCTCCTCTGTAGTATTCATACGCACTAAACTTAGTATACCGGATGATAGCACTATCCTAAAGGATAGTATCAATTGCCCGGCTGTTAACGTAAATAGCTTTGCTACCCTAATTATAGACAAAGATGAAGATATTACACCTTATTTCAAGCTCCCGTGGCGGCGCCTCTAACAGTTTACAGCTGGGCAATGCCATTGTAGAAAAACTTCAGGCTGCGCATGCGGGTAGTGCAGTGGTGCATCACAACTTAACAGCCACGCCGTTTCCACATCTGGAAGAGGCTCATTTACAATCGTTTTTTACCCCGCAGGAGCAGCGGAGTGCGGAACAGGCAGAGGCCGTGGCGCATTCTGATGCAGCGATTGCAGAATTAAAATCGGCAGATGTAATTGTTATAGGGGTGCCTATGTACAATTTCACTATTCCTTCTACTTTAAAAACCTGGATTGACCATATTGCGCGTGCCGGGCAAACCTTTTCGTATAGCGAGCATGGGCCGGAAGGGCTGGTAAAGGGCAAGAAGGTATACCTGGCCATAGCATCGGGCGGTGTGTATTCTGAAGGGCCTATGCAGCAGTTTGATTTTACAGAGCGTTACCTGCGTGCAACGTTGGGCTTTATGGGCATGACGGATGTTAGCGTTATACGGGCAGAAGGCCTGAACATGCCACACCTGAAAGATACGGCTATGCAAAAAGCACTGGAGAATATAGTGCTGTAGTTTTTCAGCAGGTTATAAATATGCTTTCCGGCAACTGTAAGAATTGGGCAACCCGCATGTGTTTCGATAGAAGTACATGCGGGAACTGCTTATGGTTGTTACTGATTGCGTTTTTCGCGGTAATCGTTGGGGGATATGCCCATTACACGCGTAAACAGCCGGGAGAAATAATACTGATCCTGAATGCCCAGGGCCTGGGCTATCTCTTTAACAAGTAGATTGGTAAACTGCAGGTACTGGCAGGCTTTCTGTATTTTCAGATGATTGAAATATTCAATGGGCGAAAAGCCGGTTTTCTTTTTGAAGATGGTAGAAAAATGGGCGGGCGATAAATTGGCTGCCGCTGCAATCTCTTCCAGCGTAAGCACCTTGTCAATATTACTGCTGAACAAATCGATGGCTTTATCTACCGCATTTTTGTTGCTTACATCATGGGGGTTTGTTGCTTTTTCATGAAAAAGCACGGTACCCAAAAAATGCCAGAAACACATATTGGCATACAGCAGGGTATCTGTTCCATATCCTCTTTCCAGCTGACTGTATATTTCCTGAAAAAGCTCCAGGCTTTTACCGCCTGCGCCTGCAAACCCTTTCCATCTGTTATTTTTTTTGCACATTTCTATTATTTCATTGGCCGCAATGCCTTTAAAATGTACCCAATAAATAGTCCATGGGTTGTGCTCGTCTGCTCCGTAGGCATGCCGGGTTTTACCGGGGATAAGAAAAAAGTCGCCTGCCTGCAGCGGATGTTCTGTTTTATCCAGTTGTATACTGCCGCTGCCCTCGTGGCAGTAAATAAGAATATGCTGATCTGCACCATGTAATCTTTCCCTGTAGTGGTATTGGGCTTTAGGGTAGTAGCCTATGTTGGTAATATACATATTGCCCATAACAGCATTTCTGGCGCACCGGTTGTTGATAACCGTTTTAGGTATAACAATGGCCTTCTGGCCCTGAAAACCTTCTTTCTTTTTAATGTTTCCGTTCACGCTGTAGTTTTTACCAGACCGAAAAATAGTCCATCAAAACCGGATTTTACTCCATTGCCGGGCGCGGGTAAAAGATTTTATTTTGAAAGCCTGAATTGTTGCTTTATAAATCAATGTGTTAATACTTGCTTATATGAAAAGTTTTTGGCTACCGGCTTTACTGCCTTTGTTGTTTTTACGTACGGAGGCCACGGCGCAACATGTATATGAAATAGATGCTGCTGTGCCGGAAGTAAACATTTATTCTCACCACCTGAAGCTGGGCGGCAGCAGCGCTGCCGGTAGCAGCATTACCGTAAATAACTATTATATTTCTGTTGATGGCAAGCCCATGGTGCCTGTTACGGGTGAGTTTCATTTTACCCGCTATCCGCGTATGTACTGGGAGGAGAGTATTGAAAAAATGAAAGCGGGCGGCATTAATGTAATTGCTACCTACGTATTCTGGAACCTGCATGAGGAGAAGGAGGGCGTTTTTGCCTGGGAGGGCGATAAGGATTTACGGTATTTTATGGAGTTGTGTAAAAAGCATAATATTTATGCTATTGTGCGCGTAGGGCCTTTTTGCCATGGTGAGATACGGAGTGGCGGTTTACCGGACTGGTTGCTGGGCAGCCCCCTGAATATACGATCGGATGATTCTCTGTATCTGTCTTATGTAGAGCGGTTATACAACCAGATTGGAATGCAGTTGCAGGGCTTGTATTATAAAAACGATGGGCCTGTTATAGGTATTCAGATAGAAAACGAGTACCAGCATTCCGCAGCCCCATGGGGTTTAACGTATCCCGGGCAGCCAATGGATATGACGGCGGCGGAAAGAGACCTGAGTGTTACGCAGGAGGGGGTGGGTATTTCGGACGTAAAAAACAGCCATGCCGGATCAGGCAACGGGCATATGAAGAAATTGAAGTTGCTTGCTATAAAAGCTGGTATGGATGTACCGCTTTATACGGCTACGGGCTGGGGTAATGCGGCTATTATACCCAACGAATCTTTACCGGTAACTGCTGCCTATGCCTATCCTTTCTGGACACCGAAGCGCGATTATTCCCCGTTTTTTCTGTATAAGAATATGCACCGGAAGCCTGATTACGCTCCGGTGCGTTATCATCCGGAAGATTACCCGGCTTTTGCGGCCGAGCTGGGCTCCGGCATCATGTCAGTATACACCCGCAGGCCTATTGCGGTACACCAGAGTATGGATGCTATGATAAACCGTTGCCTGGGCAGTGGTGCCAATGGTATCGGTTACTATATGTATCATGGTGGTTCTACGCCGCGGGGCGAACGTTCTTTTATGAGCGATGAGGCGTATGGATTGCCAAAAATATCATACGATTTTCAGGCTCCGATAGGCGAGTATGGTCAGGTACGGGAAGGTTTTCACCGGCTGAAGCTGTTGCACTTTTTCCTGCGCGATTTTGGCCACAAGCTGGCACCTATGACCACTGCGCTGCCTGCCAACGCGGCAAACCTGCGGCCGGATAATATTACCGATCTGCGCTATGCGGTGCGTATAAAAGAAAACTCGGGCTTTCTGTTTCTGAATAATTTTCAGGATGATACTGCTATGCAGCATCAGAAGCAAATACAGGTACGTATTAAAACCCATACGGGTGAAGTGCGTATACCCGAAACAGGTGGGTTTGACCTGCCTGAGGGAGAGAACGCCATTTTTCCTTTTGGGATGGAGATGGAAGGTGGTATACCACTTAACTATGCTACCGCACAACTGCTTGCACAATGTGGTGATGCGGCATTGCCCCGTTATGTGTTTTTTACGCCGGAAGGGGTAAAGGCTGAGTTTTCTTTTGCAGGTAACGTAAAAGTGAGCGGTTTGTATGGCTCAACCGCAGTGCGAACGGCTAAACGTACATTGGTAAATTGTACAGATACGGTAAGTGTGTTTACCGTTGCTACCGGGGGCCGTAAAGTGGAGGTGCTGGTAGTTACCAAACAGCTTGCGTTAAAGGCGTATACAGTTACCCTGCAGCAAAAACGCTATCTGTTCTTTTCTGATGCAGTAATATTGCAGGGGCCGGCTGGCTTTCGTTTACTTAATAACAGCAACCCGGTGTTTGATCTTGCCGTATATCCGCGTATTAACACTGTGCCGCAGGTAACCAATGGCAGTATAGCGGTAACCAAAAGTATTACCCCGTTTGCTGCTTACCGCATTGCGTTGCCTTACTGGTCGTTTCCGGTACATGCGCGTAAGGTAAGTGAGAAAAAGCGGGTGGTGCAGTTGCCAGATTCGCTGCCGGCGCAGGTAAATGATGTATTGCTGAAGGTGGATTATACGGGGGATACCGGGATGGGGTTTGTAAATGGAGAGCTGGTGGCGGATGAGTTTTACAAGGGGCTGCCATGGGAAACCGGGTTGCGCAAATTTGTGGCGGCCGGTGCCAGAGAAATGGTGTTGTACTTCCGGCCTATGCAGCCGAATGCCACCTATCTGCTGGATTTGCAGCCTTATCCGCAGTATATTCCTGCTTTTGGTAATGCCAAAAGCTATCTTACCGTAAATGGTATTACGCTGGTGCCACAGTATGCCACGCGTATTAAATTTTAAAAGTTGTTGTATGCCGGTATTGTATTTCAGAAAACTGTTGTTGTGTATTGTGTTTTTGTGGGCAATGCCTGCGTATGGTCAGGACTTGTCGCTTGCCGGTGTGTGGCGTTTTGCTACAGACAGCACCGATAAAGGCGTTGCCGAACAATGGTTCAGGCGGGTACTGCCCGATAGTATTCAGCTGCCTGGCTCCATGGCCAGCAACGGAAAAGGCGATGAAGTAACCCTGCAAACCCAATGGACGGGTACTATTTACGACAGTTCGTTCTTTTTCCGCTCAGCCTACGCGGCTTTCCGGCAGCCGGGCCATGTTAAAATACCTTTCTGGCTTACACCTGTAAAACATTATGTGGGCGTGGCGTGGTACCAGAAAAAAATAACCCTGCCTGCAGGATGGACGCAGCGGTACGTACAACTGATACTGGAACGCAGCCATATACAAACCACTGCCTGGATAGATGGTGTGGAAATGGGCAGGAACAACTCGCTGGTTGCTATGCATGCCTTTACGCTGCCTGCTGCAACAGCGCCGGGTGAGCATATTATTACTATACGGGTAGATAACCGCATTAAAGAAGTGAATGTTGGCCCGGATTCGCACAGTGTAAGCGATCATACCCAAGGCAACTGGAATGGTATTGTGGGTAAGATAATGCTGCAGGCTTTACCCGCGTTGCATATTACCGATGTACAGGTGTACCCTGATGTTGCGGGGCGCAAGGCTCTTGTAAAGGTGGCAATTGTAAACCCGGGGGCCTTAGCGGTGCAGGGTAAATTAACCCTGCAGGCACAGAGCTTTAATACCGTGCAAAAGCATCATCCGGCAGCAGTTACTGTTGGTTATAAAGCACTGGCTAACGATACTACTGTTACAGAAATACTACTGCCCATGGGCAAAGGAATGCTGTTGTGGGATGAGTTTTCGCCTGCTTTATACAGGCTGCAGGTAACGCTGCAAGGTGCGGGCGTACGCCAGCAGCAGCAAACGCAGTTTGGTATGCGCGAGGTGCGTACGGAAGGGCGGGATATACTGGTGAACGGAAGAAAGGTATATCTGCGGGGTAACCTGAACAATTGTGAGTTTCCGCTAACAGGTTATCCGCCTATGGATACTGACAGCTGGCGGCGGCTGTTTGCCCAGGCAAAGGCATTTGGTTTAAATCATATCCGTTTTCACTCCTGGTGCCCGCCAGAGGCTGCTTTTGCAGCTGCGGATGAGGCAGGTTTTTATCTGCAGCCGGAAGGGCCTACCTGGCCCAACCATGGCACCTCACTGGGCGATGGACGTTTTATAGATCAGTATTTGTATGATGAAACAGGCCGGATAATGAAGCAGTATGGCAATCATGCTTCTTTCTGTTTGTTTGCTGCTGCTAACGAACCTGCGGGCCGCAAACAGGCCGGCTTTCTGGAAAGCTATATGCAACACTGGCGTAAGCAGGATGCACGGCATATATATACCGGTGCATCTGTAGCTATGAGCTGGCCTTTGTATCCGGGCAGTGATTATATGATTAAGTCGGGCCCCCGCGGCCTTAACTGGGATAGTGCGCATCCGGAAACCGTGAGCGACTACCGGGCAAAAATTGAGGCTTTCCATATGCCGTATGTTACGCATGAAATGGGGCAGTGGTGCGTGTTTCCTGACTTTACAGAAATTCCGAAGTATACCGGTGTAATGCGTGCCCGCAATTTTGAACTGTTTCAGGGGCATTTACAGGCAAAGGGTATGGGCAATAAAGCGAAGGACTTTTTTACTGCCTCCGGTAAACTGCAGGCTTTGTGTTATAAGCTGGAAATAGAGAAATCGCTACGCACCCCTGATGGTGCCGGTTTTCAGCTGCTGGGGCTGCAGGACTTTCCCGGACAGGGCTCTGCGCTGATTGGTGTACTGAATGCCTTCTGGCAGGAAAAGGGTTATATATCTGCGAAGCAGTGGCGTCGTTTCTGCAATACTACTGTGCCGTTAAGTCGTATTGCTAAGTTTACGTATACCAATGATGAAACTTTTGAATCGGCCATAGAAATATACCACTATGGTGCCAGGGCGCTTACCAATGCGGTAGTGGAATGGACGATACGCAATGATAAAGGGGCCATTATAAAAAAAGGTGCTTTTGCACCCGCTACTATCCATAGCGGCAAAAACACGCAGCTGGGTATGGTACGTGTAGCTTTGGCAGATGTGCGGGAAGCTGCGAGGCTTACCCTGGAAACCACTGTAAAAGGTACCCACTTTGCCAACGACTGGCATTTTTGGGTGTACCCCAAAACATTGCCTGCATCTGGCGCTAATGTACATTATACAGATACCCTGGATGCCGCTGCGGAAGCGGTTTTACAAAAAGGAGGCACGGTGTTTTTAAATGCTGCCGGCAGGGTAGTAAAGGGTAAGGAAGTAGTACAATATTTTACACCGGTTTTCTGGAATACTTCCTGGTTTAAAATGCGCCCGCCGCATACGCTGGGTATACTGCTGGATTCTGCTCATGCGGCTTTCCGGCATTTTCCTACCGCTTCCTATAGCGATTTGCAATGGTGGGAGATTGTACACCGCGCACAGGTAATGCACCTGGAAGATTTTCCGGCAGGGTTTGAGCCGCTGGTGCAGCCAATTGATACCTGGTTTATGAACCGCAAACTGGGGTTGATTATAGAAGCCCGGGTGGGGAATGGTAAGGTGCTGGTTAGCAGTGCTGATTTGTTTACAGATACCACCAGGCGCGTTGCTGCCAGGCAGCTGTTGTATAGCTTACAGCAATACATGGCATCCCCGGCTTTTGCGCCTGAAGGGCGTGTGGAACTTGCGGTGTTAAAAGATTTGTTTACCACCCCCTCGAAAGAGAAGTGGGATAGCTTTACAAAAGATACCCCGGATGAGCTGAAACCCCAGAATATTCATAAATAGGTTACCGTTCTGTTAAGTTTTTACAGGCGCACGCCACTTGTTATGCAGGTGGCGTGTTTTGTTATGGCTAACCATTTAAAAAATGTAGTTTTACTACTCAACCTGCATTCTTACAAAGCAAAGTGCAATTTTGACCGGATTAGGTGTTTAAACGGATATCGGTACCGGAAAAAACGGGTATGGCCACCAGGCGCCTGTTTTATCTTGCATTATGGGATGGTACCGGTGTGTTGCTGGCAGGCCTGGCACATTTTTCGACACTACCCTCTTTTGAGGCAGGAGCCATGGTGTTTGTGATACTGGTTATTATCCAAAGCAGACGGAGCGCTGCTGACTAATATAGACTATGCAGTTTAATCAACAGATTTTTACTGTAGCCGGACAGGACAAGGCTACTTTGCTGGCAACGGAAGATGCCTTCCGCTTGTCGGCCAGGAGCTTTTACAATGTGGTGGATTTTGAGCAGGGCTGGCAGGAGCTGTTTAAGAAAGAGGATTTCCGGAATCAGATTGATTATAATTCGCTGGTATCTGTTACCCGCGCCCTGGATGGCAATCTGCTTTTTGTGCGCTACCGGGGGCCGCTGAATATTATTAATTGCTGCACATTTATATTTCCTGACGAAGAAGATTACGCCCGTTTTTACCATTTTCTGGAAGAAGGGCTGGGAATGCAAAAAACCGAGAAAGAAGTATCGCTTTTTGAAGCGGTGGGTATTTATATGGTTGAGCTGGTAATTGTACTGGCATTAACCCTGTACTGCTACTACCAGGCTGTTACCTTAAAGTATGCCAACCCGCGCACGGTGGGCGCTTACTGGCTGCTGATTCAACAGATAGGAGAAATGGGGGTATGCCTTATGGGCGGCGCTATATCGGCCTATCTTATTTACCGTGTACACCAACTCTCGGCCAACAGGCCCGTACAAACAGTTTTTCTTGCCAAACATCTCTGAATAGCTTTTATTTGCGCCCGGCTATAACGGTTGGCAGGTATGCATGAAATAAAGCGGGTTTCGCAGGGTAACGCCATTGCTGCGTTAACAGAAAGTGTATTAAAATTATTGGATACGTTTGATGATAAAGAAGATATTAAGCAGGTGATGCGTTGTATATCTCCCCATACGGTACAGGTAATAGCAGATGCTGCCCTGCCACTGGAGTATTACGAAATATGCCAGGCGGCTAAAGAAGTGCAGGATGAGGCAGCAGATACAAAGCAGCCTGCCGGTGAATAAACTTTCCGGCAGACTGATGGTGTAAACATAGGGGTACTAATTCAGTTGTAATGAAGCAGGCCCAAACTCTTCAAAAAAGATGGCTTCTTTTTGTATGCCGCGTGCGGTAAGATACTGGTAGTGTTTGTTAATAAAACCAGCCGGGCCGCATATATAATATTGCGTGTTTTCTTCCAGTATATCTGCTCCTAATACATCCAGCTCCACTACTCCTGCGTTTATGTTTGCTTCATTATTGTGCTGGTTATAAAACAGATGCTGTTTAACATGGGAATGTTTTTGTGTCCACGCAGCTACCTGCTGCTGAAACGCATGTACCTGCTGGTTGCGACAGCCATGTATCCAGGTAACGGATTGTGTGTTACCGGTATGTATAAGACTTTCCAGCATGCTTATTAACGGTGTCTGGCCTACACCGCCGCTGATAAGTACCACGGGGTGATGGCCGGCTGCGTTGAGAACAAAATTGCCCGCCGGCGCTGATGCCTCAATAATATCTCCTTCCTTTACATGATCGTGCAGTCTGTTGCTAATCATTCCATCCGGGTGTACACTGCCTATCTCTCTTTTTACGCTAATTCGGTAGTATTTACCATTGGGCGCGGCAGACAGGCTGTACTGGCGCGGCTGCAGCAGGTTTAATTCGGGCAGAAACAAACGTACGCTTATGTACTGGCCGGGTGTAAAGGGTGCAATAGGCCCGTTGTCAGAAGGGTAGAGGTAAAAGGAGGTGATTTCTGCGGACTCTTCTACTTTCTGTTTCAGTACAAAAGGGCGCCATCCCGTCCATCCACCTGTTTTACTTACCTGCTGGTGGTAGAGTTTACTTTCCTGGCCTATCATTAATTCTGCCAGTTGCAGGTAGGCGGCCTTCCAGGCGTTTAACAGTTCTGGTGTGGCAGCATTGCCCAGTACTTCTGCAATGGAGTTGAGCAGGTGGTGGCCTACTATATTATAATGCTCGGGGCGTATGCTAAGGCTGGTATGCTTTTGTCCAATGCTATCCAGTACGGGAAGCAATACCGATGGGTTTTCAATATGTTCCGCATAGGCCAGCACTGCCATTGCCAGGGCTGTCTGTTGTTTCTGATTTTGCTGGTTACCCATATTAAACATATGCTTCAGCTCAGGGTTGTGTGTAAACATGCGTTTATAAAAATGCGCAGTTAATAACACACCATTCTCTTTTAAAACAGGTACCGTTGCTTTCACCAGTTCTTTTTGTGCTGTTGTCATGCGATTGTATTTAAGATATTGAATGAATATATAAAGACCTTTTTATCCTTTATTTGGTTAAAAAAAGCTACTCCTTTTTCAGGCTCAGGTGTCCGGCCAGTAAATCTTTATTAAACTGCCCTATGGTAGTAGTAAGCAGCATGCGGGATAATTGATTGCGTACTTTTTTAAATTCTTTGTGCAGCGGACAGGGATTTTTTTCGGAGCATTGAGATAAGCCCATGCCGCAACCGGTAAAAATATCATCGCCATCCAATGCTTTAATAATATCTGCCAACGGGCGTTTCAGGCTCTGGTCATCTATATAAAAGCCACCGTTGGGGCCTTTGGTAGATTGTATTAAACCTTTGCGGCTCAGATCCTGCAGAATTTTAGCCAGGAAATGTTCGGGCGAATCTACCTGTTCTGCTATTTCCTTAATACCTACACGGGAGCCATCGGTGGTGCGGTGTGCAATGTAAAACACTGCGCGCATTGCATATTCTGATGTTTTGGAAAAGACGCCCATGTAAGGATATTGTAGCGCAAAGGTAAGGGGAAAGATTTAATAAAAGACTAAAATGTCTTTTATTGTGGTGGAGCGCGTATAGCTTTCTGTTGCATACTGCGGATTTACAGGGTGGCTTTAATTTCTTCCAGTGTATCTATAAAAGCTTTCTGGCGGCGTATATCCTTCTGCCAGGCAAGATCTCTTTCTATCAGGTCTATCTCTTTTTTAATAGTGGCTCCGGGTTCGCCGGGTTCTTTGCCCAGAATAAATACGGTATCAGATATGGCTACGCTGGTTTCAATATCGTGCGATACTATAATCAGCGTTTTTAATTCATCTGATACAGATACCTGCAGCAGCATGTTTACCACTTTATCCAGTACACATACATCCAGGCCAGAGAAAGGCTCATCAAACAACAGAAAGCTGCTGCCTTTTAATAGCTGCTGTATAATGCTGGCACGCTGGCGCTGCCCGCCTGATAACTGATGGGGGTAGCAGGGCAGGGCCTCGGTAATATCAAAGTCGGCAGCCCATTTTTCAACGGCCGCTTTTTCGTTGCCTTTTATAGCGGGGTTCTGGTGTGCTGCCATATATAAGCTCTGCTGAATGGTTTTCCATTCAAACAGATAGTAGTGTTGAAACACCACACCCATATCACCCGCCTGCACCTGTTTGTTACCATTAATGGTAATGCTGCCGCTGGTAGGTTGCTGCAAACCGGCCAGCAGCCGGAACAGCTGTGTTTTACCAATGCCTGAGCGGCCCAACAGCGATACTACCTGCCCCTGTTGTACACCAGGCCTTACAATATTGCGGATGCTGAAATTGATGTTGTGCAGCACGGGTTTGTGGCCATAGCTGAGGCATACATTATCTGCATGCAGCAGTTGCTGCTTTCTGGTATATTCTGTCATAACTATTTTGTTTTGCGGATGTAGGGAAACAGCCATAGGCGTGTTACGGATAGCAGATAGTCGAACAGCAGGCCGAGCAGAAATATTACTATCTGCAGTGCCAGTACTTTGGTAAGGTCGTTATACTTGTTGTATTTAATAAGCAGGGTTCCTATGCCACCTTCACTCATACTAACACCTTCTACCATGGTAATCATCAGCCAGGCAATGGCAAAGTTCTGCTGTATAATTTCAAGCACTTTGTCTGCCTTGCCTACTATAATTACTTCATGTAAAGTGCGCCAGTTGTTATAACCAAGGGTTTTGCACAGGTCGTACTCCTGCTGGTGAATATTCACAATTACGGATAAAAAAGAAGTAACAAAAAAGGGAACAATTCCCGCTATCAGCAACCACAGCTTTAAGGTTGCGCCGTTTTGGGTAAGCAGCGTAAATACGAATATTAAACCTGCTAACGTCAGGTAACGGCATTTTACCATTACCTGCGCCAGGCTTTTAAAAAAGGGTATTACTGAAAGCCATGAAATAAGCAGGGTAATAATAATAGCATACAACATGGCTTTAATGGTAAGCATAAGGGAGGTGAGTATGTTATCCCACAGCTGGCTGGAGGCAGATAGCTCTGCCAGTGCAACGGTTACCCTGCCGGGTGCGGGCATAAGCCCGTTGGCAGAAAAATGCCACCAGCCCAGCACCATAATAGTTTGTACTATTATCAGAATGGTTAGTGTTTGTCTGCTAACGCAGGCAAATGGTTGAAGTATTTTTTTCATGCTGATAATTATTAGCGTAGGGTGGTTGCAGGCACAACAGCTGCAACCAGTGCAGCTGTTGTATATATTACTTACTGGCCAAGCACTATTTCTACTCTTCTGTTTTGCTTTTTACCGGCTTCTGTGCTGTTATCTGCTACCGGGCGGGCAGCGCCGTAGCCTTTTGCCTCCATACGGTTATCGGCCATGCCCTTTTTAAGCAGGTAGGCTTTTACGGCGTTGGCACGTTTTTCAGATAAAGGCAGGTTAATAGCGTCAGAACCATTGTTATCTGTATGGCCGTATACGCCCAGCTTTAAACCTTCTGCTACCACGGCTGATTCAAATATTTCATCCAGCAGTTTGTAAGAAGAAGTGCGGATATTGGCAGAGCCGGTTTCAAACTCTATGCTGTAGGAACGGGAAGAAACTTCCGAAGTAATTTCTGATGCGTACCTGGTTTCAATGGCCTTGCCTTCCAGCAGTTCGGGGTGGTTAGATAATACAGAGAAGAGGAAGGATTTATCTACTGCTTTTTCGTAAGGCATAAAGGACGGCATAAGCGTGGGATACATTTTTACCATCAGGTTACCAAAGGTGTTGTACACGGCTTTATAGCGGTCAATTTTATCACTGCCCAGGCCGTAGGTATTGGCCATATCCTGCAGGTTAAATACCATAGAACCACCCAGGCTTACTTTCAGGCCCTGTATGTCTTTTTCTTCTACGCCGTTATAGTATTTTAACCAGTAGGCGGCATCCTGTTCTTTATAAAGGTCGGCACTTACCTGGGCGGCAAAAGCTTTGGCCTCGTTAAAAGAACGTACCTGGTCGCCTGCCTGTGCCAGGGCTATAATCATGTTTTCAATATCGGTTCTGTGGTCGTAAGCCCATTTTTTAATGGCAATGGTTTGGTTGGGCATTTGTGAGGCATACTGCCGGGTATTGGCAATGGTAACCAGGCCCCCTTTTTTAACAGATATGTTTACATCGCCGGGTGTCCAGGTGGCAACACCATCTACGCCTACCGTGGTATCCTTGCCGGTGGTTTTGCCATCGCGCACTATTTTGCGGCTTTCTGTATAGCCGGCTATGTATTTATTGGGTGCATCCAGAAAATCGCTGGCGGCTATCAGATTAATAGCAGTGGCATCGTAGGTGGTTTCGTCGGGGTTTACTTTTAAGCCATTATCGCCCGCCCATTTTAATAAAATATTGATATCACCATCGCGTAACACACCGGCTACGCATTTGCCAAGGGCTGTTTTAGGATCGGCCTTCCAGGATTGAGGGCCCATTACCTGATCTTCGCCATACGATTTACCGTGGGTAACGGGTATGATAACGGGCTGGTATTCGGCGCCCAGTGGCTCCAGCTCTTTGGACAGTGATGTCATAAAAGCGGGCATACCATCGCCCATAAAAGTAATAAGCACGCCGGGCGTAGCCTGGTTGTTTTTATACTCCTGTGCAAACTTTACCAGGTCGGCCATTTGTTTGTTACAGTCATCCTGCCTTACATAAGTAATATTCAGTTTTGCTTTATCAAACAGAGAGCCCTGTGTGGTATGTACACCGCCATTGGCGTAGTAGGCAGAGAACTGGCTGTTCCAGGCCATGCGCAGCCAGGTAATAGAAGTGCCTCCGTTTTCTGCGGGGTTGCTGCCAGGTAAGGGCAGCAATACGGCATTGCTGCTGAGCGAAGGTTCGGGGGCATTGGGTAAGGTTACTTTACCTACTTCGGTAGAAGCGGCTACCTGTTTGGGGCGGCTCTGGTACCATCTTACGCCTGCTATGCCTGTGGCTACAACGGCTATAATAATAACTAATTTTCCTGCGGGTTTTAATTTAAGTGCCATGGTATGTTTGGTTTAGTGTATTTGTATAAATGTTTATGCGGGTTAGTCTAATAAGCCTCTGTAGCGGTCCTGTACGTTTACATCGCCCAGTCTGCCACTGTTGCTGTTTTGGTGCAGGGCCGATTGGGTATAGTTGAAATCTGACTGTACATCAAAGCCGTTAATCAGTTCCAGGGCCTGGGCGCTCCTGGCTTTGTCTTCCAGTACCTTATCGTCCATAAAGCGGGAGGTAACATCTATGGCCGATTTTATGTGGCCTATTTTTTCGCCTATACGCACTTTCAGTATCGCCAGTGCCTGCTCTGCATCGCGGTTCAGATCGTCATCACCCTTAAACGCTTTCATAGCACTGCTTACAGCGGAAAGGCCGGTGGTTACAGAATAGTAGAGGTCTTTCTTGGCTTCCAGGTCCAGCTTTGCGTCTTCCAGCATAATACCGCTTTCGTCATAGGCCGCGTCTGCAAAAGTTACCAGCTTGTTCAGGTCGCCTACAATAGGGGTAACATTGTCAATATATTCCCGGCAACGTATTACGTTGTTGGCATACAAATCCAGCTGGCGGTTGCTGCTTTTTTCTGCCTGTAGAATTTTTACTTTCTGAATGTTCAGCTGTAGTTCTTTCTCTTTATCGCTCAGCTTATCCATCAGTTCGCTTTGCTTGCCTTTTAAACGTGCGGTTTGTTTAAACAGGGTGTTTCTGTCTTCCTGCCCCTGATCAATCTTTGCCTGTAGTATGGCAAAAGGGTTCAGTTCTATTGCCAGGCCAATGGTATAGTTGGCAATAAACTCCGAAAAGTATTTTAAGGCCCGCCAGAACTTTTTGCTGGTAAACAACATCAGCAAAAAGGCCAGTATTATGCCGCCTGCTACCAGGTTAATCAGGTTCCAGGTAACGGTAACCAGCCACGGCAGTACATAGGTGGCAAAGGCATAACCCAGGCTTACAAAAAGGGAGAGGGCTACCACGCCGGTGGCTATGTTTTTAGGTTCGGATAGCCAGCCTGGTTTAGCGGCCTTGCTCAGTGATTGATTCATGGTTGATGGTTTTTAAGATATGTGCGTATATATTTTATCTATGTTCTGCAGTATTTTGTTTTTACTGGCTGCCAGTGCAGTGGCATAGCCTGCAGTACTGCTTTCTATTTTGGCTTCGTTGGCGGCTATTTCCTGCGTAAGCACTTCTGTATGTTGCTGCAGGCGGATGATCTCCTGGCTCAGCTGCTGAATTTTCTCCTGCGTTCCGGCCATCTCCTTTTTACGGCTTTGCACCTTTTCCAGCAGTGTCTGGTCAATGGTGTTGTTAAAGGCAGCGGCATCTGCTTCCAGTATCTGCAGGTACTGCTGGGCAGAGGACAATAGTTTCTGCTTATCCAGGCCCTGTACCTGCAGCCCTGCAAAGGCTGCGCAAAAGCGTGCTTTTTCATCGGCTATTGCCTGCATAGCTTCTGTCATCTTCCAAAACTCGTAGTAGTCCGGGCCGGGCAGGTTGGCATCGGCAAACAACCGGTTAAAGTGTTCGCTGAATTTGCTGCTGCCGTTATCTGTACCGGCAGGCGGTGCCTGTGGTACAGCGGTGTGCGGCCGGCTTACGTGCTGTGTTGCAGCAGGTGCCGGTTCTGTTGGTGTACTGTCGTCCATGTCTACAAAGGCCGACAGTATCTTTTTTCCCAATGAGGCCATGTTTGGTTTATTTACAGTTGAAAAAATGATGGTTACTTACGGACATAGCTCCGCCCTTACAACCTGTGGTTGCTTTTTTACATTGCCCATGTTGTTTTTGATAACAGTAGTTACGCGAAGCGGATCAGTACACGGTTTAAGCCGAACACTGCCTCACGGATGGAGTCTATACCTGCATCTTTTTTTGGTAGATGCCCGGCATGCGTGTGCATTCTTTTGCATACGCAATAGCTTATCAGGATAGCCGGTACGGTCATCCATACGGTAAACCGTATTAGTCCTTTCATTGTTGAATGGAATAAATAGTACGTTAAGAATAAAACCCAGAGAAGCATCTCTGCGAAGCCGCTATTGCAACTACGTTAAATCCTGTACTGTATGTATTTGTTTTACAGAGTGGAGATTTCCGGTGGTTGTTGTAACCGTCTGTGAAGGCGGGCTATTGAATAAATAATCCCGATTGTTGTTCATTTTGCGTGGAGATTGACTCCTGTTTGATTGAGGATGTAAAGATATATGCGGGTTTGACATCCTTTAACAGATACTGATATGAGCGGTTATTTTGTCTCACCAATGGTAAAAAGCGAATTATATGCGGTTGAAATCAAGGATGAGGGTGGGTATAGGAGGATAAACGGGTGTTAGTTTGTTAGTTTCCGTGGCGGCTAATGGGGTTATTATCAGCCCATTGTGTTAAAAGGCGCGGTTTTGTTGCCGCGCCGGTGGTAAAGGATGAATGGATGAGTGGTTACTCCCAGAATTTATCTTCCCACTGCTCAATAGATACAAATCCTTTGTCAGTTCCGGTATTGGCAGCAGCAATAGCCTGTAGTTGTTCCGGTGTAGCCTGTTGCTGAATTTCGTTAAACAATACCCGTTCTTCAAAGCGTATGTGTTGTGTAAGCAGCTGCTCCAGCAATGTATATTGTTCAGGTGCCAGGCTTAGATTGTCCAGTATTTGCTGTAGCTGGCGATGTTCTGCCAGTGCCTGCTGAATAAGCGGATGATGGTTGCCCAGTAATGGATACAGGTGGGCTTCTTCTACCGCAAAATGTGGAAGCAGGTAATGCCGGTAGAAATAGATAACGAATTTTTGTAAAGATGCTATAGCGCCGGGTTTGGCCAGGCCGGCCCTTATTTTCCAGCAAACAATTAATACCTGGTGGTGCTGGTGACTCAGGTACTGTAGTTCGGGCGCTCTTTTTATAGGCGTTGCAGACATGTTTATGAAACGATATAAGCTATGAAATAATATAATACCCATACACCCACACCCAGCACCAGTACCCATAACCAGGAGGGGATGCTTTGTGGTGTTTCGCTGCCCCTGATTAAGAAGCGGGTTTGATCGCCTTTGCTGTAAGCGTTAATCATTAACGGTACAATGCCATCTACCACTGCGTTTTCATGTAAGCCTTCAATGGATATATCCGGCCCGTTCTTTACCGTAAACGGAATTTTACGTATGCCTTCCCGGCCGTTGGTAGAGCGGCTTACAATCTTCAGCTCGTGCTGGCCATCGGTTAGTTTGCGGGTATCCAGTTCAAAATGTACCGGTGCGGTAAAGCTGGCTACGGGCTGGCTTTCATTATCAATGAATATAAATACTTTGCTTCCGTCTTCCATTATGGTTGGGTTATTACAAGTTGCTTAATATGGGATGGCGATTGCTCACCTGGGCGTATAAGCCATTTAACAGAGTAGTACAGCGTAAACAGCACTATTACGGCGGCTATGCTTACAATCAGGTAATCCCAGTTGCTGTCTGGCCCTGTGCCATGTGTAATGTTTTTCAGCAGCTTTGGTTGCTGCTTCTGGCAGGCATTGCAGGCGGCGGCTATGTTGTATGCAGTAGCAGATACTGCCAGTAACCAATACTTTTTCATACGCTATGGTTGTTCGGGTGCTTTTAAAGTGCTGAGTACTTTTTTTACCTGCTCCAGGTCTACCTTTTTAGCGCCATTGCCCCAGCTGGATTTTTCGTGGTTCATAATGGCGGTTACTTCTTCGGGTGTAAGTTGGTTGTTTACACCCACTGCAGGCATGGGGCCATAGCCTTCTTTTATACGGCCTTCGTAACCATTCATAATAATGCTTATCATTAATTCCACATTGTCGTCCAGTACAATCTTACTGCCTTTCAACGGAGGAAAAGCGCCTGGTAACCCTTCGCCATTGGGTTGATGGCAGGCCTGGCAATTGGCTACATACAGTGCCTCTCCATCCAGTTCAGCAGTGGCGGCACCGCCTTCGGCCTTAACAGTTCTCTTATATAAAAATTCAGGGGTAGCAGCGCCATCGGGCAATGTAGTTTGTTTTAAAGAGGCCAGGTAGGCTACCAGCTGTAATGCTTCGCGGGTGGCTATTACTTTCTGCCCTTTTGCAACATAACCTTCCGGCACACTCACGGCTACTTCGCCCATACCGGGTTGTGGCTTTACGGTAAATAGCCATGGGTAGGCGGGCATTACCGATGCTTCTACCAGTATGCGCGGGTTGTACAGGTGGGTAAGCTGCCATTCAGCAGAAGGTTGCCGGGTACCAATAGTGGTAAGGTCTGGCCCGGTACGCTCTGTACCCATAAGGGTAGCGGTGTTACGCCATACATCTGTACGGCGGCTGCCTGCATAGTCGGCTGCTATAGAAGGGCGGCTGCCCCAGGTTTTATCCATTTCTACATTGCGTACCTGCTGGGTATGGCAGGCCACGCAACCATTGGCAATAAACAGTTCTTTACCTTTTGCTGCATCGGCAGTAAGCGGCTCTGCACCCGGCAGCAGTTTGTTTTTACGTTCGTTCTGCATGGCTGGCAGTATGGCCACTATAATAGTGAGGAATACAAACAGCAGCAGGGCTGTACCGAATAGCTTTTTATGATTGTTAAAAAATTCCATGAGGTGTTTGCTTGTGCTTATTGAATAGGGGTGGGTGCCTGCTGATATTCTTTTTCCAGTTTAGCTACTGCGGTGGCGGCAATATCCACAGTGGCTTTTTTATCCAGCATTTTATAAATGTTGTAGGCAAAAAACAGGTGCGATAACCACATAAGGCTACCACCTATGGCGCGCCACAGCCAATAGGGGGCCATCATTACCACGCTTTCTATAAAAGGCTTTCCATCCATCCATAACAAACCGCGCAGGGTGCTGCCGTACATTAATGGAATGGTGTAGAACAACAGGCCTACCAGTGCCAGCCAGAAGTGCGCACCTATAGTAGCATGCGGTGCCTCTTTGCCGGTAAGCCGTGGCAGCACTGCATAAATAGCAGCCCATGCAAAAAAGCAGATGATGCCATACATGGTAAGGTGCGAGTGGGCTACCGTAAAATCGGTAAAATGCCACAACAGGTTGGTGCTGCGGAAGGCTTCTGCTGTACCCTGGAGCGATCCGGTAAGGTAGAATACAATACCGGTAAGAAAGAAGGGTAGGGTGTAGCTGTCAGCCACTTTATGCCACATGCCTTTGAAGGTCATGATAAAGTTGGTAAAGCCTGCCCCTACCGGAATAATCATGCCTATACTACCTACAATAGCGGTGGTTTGTAACCACCAGGGAATGGAACTGAATACAAAGTGGTGCGTGCCTATTACGGTATAAAAGAATATCTGCGCCCAGAAGGCCAGTATACCCAGGCTATAGGAGTAGATAGGCTTGTTGAGTTGTTGTGGCAGAAAATAGTATACAATGCCCAGCGTAAAGAACATGAACCACATACCTACACCCATGTGCATGTAATAGCCCTGTACAATGGTTTCGCCCAGGCCGTTCTGCCACCAGGGCAAATACGCTACCAGCGTTATTACCAGGGCAAACATAATAGCGGCTACTATATACCAGCCCGATATATAAATTTCGTGTGTGGTGCGGCGTGCAATGGTTTTAAAAAAGTTGGCCAGCGTTAACGCCAGGCCTATACCAAACAGCGCCATTACAGGCCATGTATATTCCCGGTATTCGCCACCGGCATTGTTAATGCCGGCCATAAGACAGATGTTGCCTGTGATTACTGCCAGGTTAATGAGTATAAGCGCATACCAGCCCCATTTAATGCTGTACAGCTTTGTATTGCTAACGGTAGGTATAATGTAATAACCCAGCCCCAGCATAGCCAGCGAGGCCCAGCCCCAGAATACCGTATTGGTATGCACCGGGCGCAACCTGCCAAAGCTGAGCCAGCTGATATGGTCTGCATCGGGCGATACAAACTTAATACCTACGTATTCACCTACAGAAGTGCCTATAACCAGCCAGGCAGCGGCACATACAATAAAAGCTACCACCAGGCGGGAAAGTGCAGTATCTATGTCTGGCCTTTTGATGGCTTTCTTTTTGGTAGCAAAGAAGGGCAGGTGTTCTTCATGGTTGATATAGGTAATGAGGCCGCGGTTGTCTTTGGGTGCACCTGAGCCGGTAAGCTCCTGGCCCGATAAACGATAGTCCAGCGCTGCCTGTCTGTCGCGCAGTGTTTGCAGGGTTGCTTCATCTGCCTCGTTTTGCAGGTAGTTGGCAAACTCACCGGCTTCGCGCCTGTTGTTTTCATTCCGTTGCTGTTGCAGCAGGTTCAGCACTTTTATCGCCATAATGGCTATGCCTGCCAGCAGTGGCAGCATAATTAATAGAATGGTAATGATAATGCCGGGGTCGTTTATCAGCTTGCGTACTACAGTTGTCTGTTGTGCAAAGCACGAGGAGCCGTACAGTAACAGGCCCGCCAGCAGAGGCAGCTTTTTTATGCGTAGTATTTTCTGTATCTGTTCGCTGTTGAGCAGGTTGAGGTAATCGCGGAAGCGCTCGCGGCGGTGTGGCTTTTTTTGTTCTCTTACCTGGCTGTTGAGTCTGGTAATACTCCACAATAAATACAAGGCTACCAGAAACATAATACCTGCAGCCACCAGTGCTGCCAGCAGTAATCCATGGCTTTGTGCAGAAAGGCTGGTTTGCTGCAACAGCGGGTTGGCATACGCTGATGCGGGCAGTAACAGGCAGGCGAAGCCATACAGCATAGTTTGCCGTATCGGTTGCGATAAGCTCATAAAAGGAAGGGGTTTAAAGCGTAGGATAATGAATTCCTGATTCTTCTATACAGGCAAAGTTGGTGTTTACGAACCGGCAGGGCAATAGCTATACAATCGTATTTGTTGTATATATAATGCCTTTGGTTATAGCAGGGAGGAAGGCAGTGGATGCATTTTACTCAGCATGATTATTTTCATTTGCTCTGGCTTGCGTTTGGCGCTTTCTGCTATGGGGCCATCAAACAACTCGTTGATAGTCTGGTGCCATAATACCAGCCACTGGTCAAAGTGTTTATCCAGCAGTGGTTGCAAACGATTAATATCTATATGTTTTAATAACGGATTGCCTTTGTACGATGCCTGGCCCAGCAGCACGGTTTCCCAGAAGCTGTACATGCGGGGCAGGTGCGATTGCCAGTTTACAGGTACTACCTCGCTGAAAAAGTAGCCGATGGTGGCATCGGCTTTTACTTTTGTATAAAAATTATCTACCAGTAACTGAATGTCCTGCCTGTTCTCTATATCTTTTTTCATATCTGCTCCTTTTTATACTTACAACACAAACGCCAGTGCAATTACTGCCAGGTCTGTTATGGCACCGGCAAAAAATACAGGAATGGTAATTTTAGTAGGCATGGCTGCCAGGTTGGTAACCTCTGTTATTACAAAGGTAAGAATACAGGCCATCCACAGACCCAGTGAATTACCGTTTTGTACAATGGCCAGAATGGTTACCGGTGCCAGCAGACATCCCTGCGCAAACAGGGCCACTGCCAGCCAGCCAAAGCTGTTGGGTTGCTGGTTTTCTGCAAATTGTAAAAAACGTTTCAGGTAGTTATTTTTGCGTGCGGTAAGGGGATGGGGGGCAGTGGTTTGAACGGGAGTGCGGTGGTTGATGTATATGGTTGCCATAACTATTGTTTTTGTACCGTAAAGGAACGAATCGTTTTACGCCGGGTTTATGACCTGGATCATAATCAGTAAAAATGTTGGACTACGAACTTCTTATTCAGGCTGGTGCTGTGCTACGTACCTATACCCGTGGGCAATTGTTGCTGAAGGAAGGGAACAAAGCACGTTTTTACTTTCAGCTGGTAACAGGCGAGGTAAAAATGATAAACACCGGCGAGAACGGGCAGGAGTTTATACAGGGCCTGTTTAAAGCCGGGCAAAGCTTTGCGGAACCGCCGTTGTTTATAGAGGCAGGTTACCCGGCCTCAGCAGTGGCTATTACTGACTGTGAAGTGCTGGTGCTGGAAAAGGCAAAGTTTATACACCTGCTGCAACAACATTTTGATGTGCAACTGCGCTTGCTGGAAACGCTTTCCCAACGCTTATACTTTAAATCGGTAATAGCCCGCGAAATAAGCTTGTACGATGCCGGGCACCGCATTATTACCCTGATTGATTTTTTAAAAGAACGCGATGGTTTTACAGAGGAATTATACCCCGTTACCCTTACCCGCCAGCAAATAGCCGATTTAACCGGTTTGCGGGTGGAAACCGTAATACGGGCTATCCGTTACCTGGTAGGTAAGGAGTTGGTGCAGAAGGGCAGGAAAATATACCGTTAGCCTGTTATAAAGTAATTCTGATAATAGCCAGGTCGTCACCAGGAATAAGGTGGTGTTCATGCTCCAGTTGCTTCAGCAATAAATTCAGTCTGTCTTCCTTTTCTTCAAATGTGCTGCCGGTAGTTAAAAATATAGCCGGATTAATAGTAGAAGCCTGTGAAGTAGTAGGCTGAAACAGCGTAATACCGTCTGTGGCAATAGTAAGATCGCGGAGGTTGGAAAAGGTTATTTTTTGATGCTGTGCGTTATACCATTCCTCAAATGGCGTTGCCAGATGAAAGCCCAGGTAATCGGGGCGGTTGTCCTGATCAAATTCTGTCAGTTGGCCGTTTACAGAAACAACACCATCGCCCACTACCAATATCAGTCCCTTTTTGTCACGTATATCCGTCAACGATATAATCAGTGTAGTAAGCAACTCTTTTTCTTCCAGCATCAGGGTGTTTTTTGCCTGATTCAGTTGTTGAAATAATTCTTTAAGAATGGCTTTCAAACGCTCTTCCGGTTCTGCAATGGGGTGGCCTTTCAGAAATTCTGTGTAACCCGTTGTTTTGCAGATTTTGCGTAGCAGCTTGCCGGTGAGTGTAGCAACGAAGTAGCTGTCTTTACCCATGGTGCAACCGTCCATTACAGCACAGAGCAGGGTATTGCTGTCGATATGGTCAATGTACAGGTAATCTTCGCAATGGTTGAGGTGAAAATCACCTCGCTGGAGGGCTGAGTATATTTGCATGCAGATAAGGCTGCAAAAGTACGGAGTAGTGTTTATAAAACGCACAAGGGAGCAGTACTACTGCTCCCTTATCCCTTCTTCATCAGTGTCCACGTAAGTTATTGCTGTTGCTTCTTTTTCTTGTTTTTGTCTATAATAGCACCGGTTGCGGCACCTGCGCCTGCACCCAGTACACCGCCGACTATGGCACCGGTACCTTTTTGTTTAGATACTAAGGCGCCTGTAAGCGCACCTGCACCCGCACCTATCACTGCGCCTTTAGCGGTACTGCTCCAGCCTTTTTTTTGCTGGGTAGTGGCGGGCGCACTGGTGGAGGCGGAACTGCCTGAGGATGAAGAACTGCCGGAGCGCAAACGCGAGCCGTTGGCTTTTTCCTGTTTGGCCTGCTCTATCTTTTCCAGGTTAACAGAGTCGATTACCTGCTGCCGGGCATTGTTAACGGCATTAACAGAATCTATAGTGGCCTGTTTGGCTATTCCTATCTCATCTGCACTGGATTTGCTTTTACAAGCCACTGATAAAGTGGCCATTGTACAAAAGGCTATTATCAGATTTTTCATAGTTTACGTTTTTAGTGAGTACACTTATCTCTCTATGAAAACTGTGCCACTTTTTAATAAACAGGGCCACCTGAACAGGCGGCCCGCGTATCCCATGGTTACATGAGAAAAAGCCATGGGTATAATATTATAGCAATCTGTAAAAGTGGGTAACGGTTTTAGATGCAGGTGTTTACAATGCCCCCATGGGGGCAAAAGCGGGTAAATAATAATGTGATGGCGCAGTTTTCTGCAATAATGGTGTTGGCGGCAGCGTGCACGGCAATGCGGCACCTGCAGCGTGTATAGGCTGCTGTTTTCTCATGTGCGTATAGTATAAATCAGTTACACGGAAGAAGTTCTTCCGGTCAATGGCAGGAACAGTTCGAAGCAGATTCTCATGCAGCTGTGGCTGTTATAAATATAATTTATGCTTTCTGCATTTGCAAGCGAACTGGTGAAAAATTTCAGCGAAAGTGTTTTCAGCCTATTCCACGGCGGCTTTTTGTTGTTTCAGTTGCTGTAAAAAGTGGCCGGTAGCTTTGGCAGATATCTGGTTGCCGGTAAAAGGGTAGGTATAAGTGCCTTCGGGCGTTTCAATAATCAGTCCGCAGCGCATTTCCGCAGCAGTGGCAGCTACGGGCATAAAAGCACAGATAAGCAGGGCCAGAAAAGGGGCTGCCACCCAGGCATATAACTGTGCCTGAAAACCTATTGGCAGGTAATTGATAGCCAGTGCAATGGCTGGTGTAAGCATAAACCAGTACAGCTGTTTTCTTCTTTTAATAAAGCTGCGTACCTGTTGCTGGTATACGGGTGCATTATTGAAAATAGTAATACTGATGATATCTGATAACAGAAAGGATTGTAAGGTGGTGGCCTGGCGTATTATCAGATGGCGGCGGGTAAGCCTGGCTGTAAACCGGTTAAAGTTACAGGTAGATACAGTGGCAGACTGTATATGTACAATCTTTACTTCGGGTTGCGGCATGTTCTTACGGTTCGGTTAAAAAAACAGATTACCGGTTTTACGTAGGATGGATGGAGTTTAATGCCGGTTTTTACAGGTATCGGAGATACTACGAATGTACAAATCAGCCCGGATATAAACAAATGCAGGCGTCGTTGTTTGCGTTGATTCTGTTACATTTAGGCCTGCATTATCAAAATTCAATTTACCATGAGAAAATTTCTACTACCCTTGTTGGGGGTGGCTGCGCTGGCAGCGGCAGGTACTGCCCGTGCGCAGGAGGGCAATTCTAAAAACGAAATGCCGGTATCTCCCGGCCGTATTCTGCAGGTTTATTCTGCGGTAGTTACCAGACATGAGGTAACTATTAAGGGGCAAAAAGTGCCGTACACCGCTACCGCCGGCAGTTTACCGGTGTGGGATGAGGATGGCAGACCTGTGGCCGGTGTTTTTTACACGTACTATGAGCGGGAGGATATCAGGGATAAATCCGGCCGTCCGCTGGTTATTTCTTTCAACGGCGGGCCTGGCACCCCATCTGTATGGATGGAGATTGGTTATACCGGCCCGCGTTTGCTGAATATAGATGATGAGGGCTATCCGGTACAGCCTTTCGGGCTGCGCGATAATCCGCATTCGATACTGGATGTGGCGGATATTGTATATGTAGACCCTGTAAACACCGGCTATTCCAGACCGGTGCATAAAGATGTTCCAGGCTCCCGGTTTTTTGGGGTTAATGCGGATATTAAATACCTGGCAGAGTGGATTAACACTTTTGTTACCCGTAAAAACCGCTGGGCTTCTCCCAAGTTTTTAATTGGCGAAAGCTATGGCACCACCCGTGTATCGGGGCTGGCGCTGGAGTTACAGAATGCGCACTGGATGTACCTGAACGGGGTAATTCTGGTATCGCCTACCGAGCTGGGTATTGACCGTAATGGCCCGCTGGATGCAGCATTAAAGCTGCCTTATTTTGCAGCTACTGCCTGGTACCACAAAAAACTACCGGCCGATTTGCAACAGAAAGAACTTACAGCCCTGTTGCCCGAGGTGGAGCAGTTTACTATTCAGGAACTGATACCCGCCCTTTCGCGCGGCGGCTCGCTGGATGTGCAGGCACGTAATGCCATTGCAGGCAAAATAGCCCGTTACAGCGGTATTGCAGAAAAAGTGGTGCAGGAGAATAACCTGAATGTATCGTTTAACCTGTTCTGGAAAGAACTGTTGCGTGAGCAGGGTTTTACCGTAGGGCGACTGGATTCGCGCTATAAGGGTATTGACAAGCAGAACGGCGGTAGCGAGCCGGACTACAATGCAGAGCTTACCGCCTGGTTACAGTCTTTTACCCCGGCTATTAATATTTACCTGCGCGAAGAGCTGAAATATAAAACCGATTTAAAATACAATATGTTTGGCAAGGTATGGCCCTGGGATAACCAGAACAACCAAACCGGTGAAAACCTCCGCCAGGCCATTGCACAGAACCCTTTTCTGCACCTGCTGGTGCAGAGTGGTTATTACGATGGAGCCTGCGATTATTTCAACGCCAAATACAGCATGTGGCAGATGGACCCCGGTGGCAGGCTGAAGGGGCGCCTGAAATGGGAGGGGTACCGCAGCGGACATATGATGTACCTGCGTAAGGAAGACCTGGCGGCCGCCAATGAAAACCTGCGTACGTTTATCAGAGAATCTATACCTGCCAAAGGGCAGCCGGCTAAATACGAATAACTATAAAACCAGTACACTGCCACTGCGGCGCGGACTGCCGTTTTTTAAATCGATCAGATAATAATAGGTGCCTGCGGGCACCTTTTTGTTGTTATAAGTGCCATCCCATGGTTTGCTGTATCCTTTGCTATAAAATACACGCGCACCAAAGCGGCCAAACACACTCACTTCTGTATTGGGGTACAGCCTCAGCTCCGGTATTAACCAGGTATCATGTATACCATCGCCATTGGGCGAAAAGGCATTGGGTACAATAATATCCCGCACCACTTCAATCCACACATCATCTGTAGTAGTACCGCATGGGTTGGTAACATGCAGGGTAAACAATACCGGCTCTTCGGGGGTGGTGTAGGGGGTAAGGCTGCCTGCGTTGCTTAATAGTGCGGCAGGCGTCCAGTACCAGGTATCGGCAACGCCGCTGTAGCTGCCGTTAAGCTGTGCTGTTTTGCCGTGGGCAATTATCTGGTCGTCCCCTGCGTGGGTGGCAGGCACATCCATAACCGTAATGTATACAGAAGCAGTATCGGTACAGCCATATGCAGTGGTAACTGTAAGCTGGTATTGGGTGCTGCTGAGCGGCGTTGCGGTGGGGGTTGCAGCATTGGCGTTGGACAGATAAGTGGCGGGCGTCCATTGATAGGTGCCGCCTCCGGCGCCTTTCAGTAGCGTTCTTTCTCCTTTGCATATAGTAACCGGTGTGCCTGCATGGGCAACGGGTGTGGGGTGCACCTGTGTTACCAGGCTGGAATCGGTATTGCTGCACCCTTTATCAGACACAGCGGTTACATAGTACCTGCCGCTGTTACCGTCTGTTACCTGGTTTATGGCAATGCTGTTGCCGGTAGCGGTAAAGTTGTCCGGGCCTTTCCATGCTGCGCTGATATTGCTGGTGCTGGTAACCGTTGCCCGTAGTGTATCGCCCGTACAGAGGGATGCATTGCCGGTTACCTGCAATGCAGGTGTAGGGTTTATGTATACGGAAATGGCATTGGATGCTGTGCGGCAGCTGTAAGAAGCAATATTGCCTGCTTCTGCAATGCTTAACCGGTATTTTTTATAGCCGGGCAGGGCATTGGCTGGTATATCTACTATATAGTTGGTTTGGGTGGCACCGGCAATATCCTGCCAGGTAAAACCATCATCTATGCTGGATTGCCATTGGTAAGCGGGATCATCGCCACCACCGGAAATAATGGTATTGATTCTTATTCTGGCGGTGGTACCCTGGCAAATATTCTGCGTGGCGCTGCTGCTGCCTGCTACATACGCATTCATCATACGGCCGCAGGGGCGAAAGGTAATATCATCCAGCCCCAGATCGTTACCACAGCCGCCGGGCGCGTTATTGCGCATACGTATTACCACATCGCGCACATTGGGTTGTGTAACAAAGTAAGCGCCGTATTGCTTCCATGTGGCGGTTTCGGTAGCTGCTATATCACCGCTTTCAATGGTTTTAATAACGGTACCATCCAGCTTTGCTATTATAAAAGTTACGTTGGGTAAAATAAGGCTGTTGCCGCAGATGCTGTTGGGTTTATTCAGGTTTACAATCCAGGATGCAAACTCGTAGGTGGTATTGCCGCAAAGGCCGTGAATGGTGTCTGTATAAAAAGTTCCCGTGTCTGCGGCTGCGTTTACAATCATAAAATACCCGTTGGAATTGCCGGTATGGTCGTTGGTAACATGCCAGGAATCTGCGGCACCGCTGGTACTGGTTTTTGAAATGCTGTAGCTGCCATCGTTGGGGCCGTTGCTGTTTACAAAAGTATAATTGGTGCTATAGGCGGGGAGGGCTTTGCCGTAGGTGTTGGTGCCAGATCCAAAGTCTATATTCACTACGGGGTCGCCAAGGCTACCGGTGCAGAGTTGCGCGGTAGCGGTGGTATAGGTAATGGTAAGTAAGAGGAGCAGCAGGTATCTGAACATTGGATTGGATTAATAAGGGCCGTAGGATATAGAGCCGGCTCAAAGATATTACGAGTTATGGCTTTACTGAAAAATAAATTCATTGCGTAACAGCTGTTAAGCGTTGCGGATGCAAATATGTACCCGCTGTTATTTTATGATACCTTAATGTATACCAGAACTGCTTATTACAGGTGTATGCGTGCAAACCGCTTTGATGTACAGGCGTTTGATGAATGGTGTGTGGTGTATTGCACGGTATGGTTACCATGTGTGCAGCAGCAGGCTGTAGTGTCTGTTGCAACAAAAGACAATTTGCAGAACGTGTTTGTACAACAGAAAAAAGAAATAAAATAAATTTTATTACCAAAACTAACGGCAATTATGAAAGTGTGCATTACTGCGGCAGTACAAGCGCTGCTGCTTTTTATTGTTGTATTATGTATTCATTATCCCCTGCATGCGCAAACCTGTAGCGGAACCCCTGTGGCAGGTACTGTTACAGCTGCGTTACCGGTTATATGTACCGGCGAAGAAATGAAGCTGTTTATTACCGGTTTTTCAGCAGGCACAGATATAGTGGTGCAGTGGCAGCAATCGGCCGATCAGGTGCAATGGGCCGATATAGCGGGCGCAACCGATACCCCTTATGTGTATAAACTGCCCAATACTTTTATAGGGCAGTATTACCGCGCAAAGGTTACCTGTACCGGCTCCGGCCTTTCTGCTTACAGCAATGCCGTGCAGGTAACGGTACCCAATTTTGCCCAATATGCGGCCCTGCCTTTTGCAGAAGATTTTGATGGCGGCTGGATAAGCATCTGTAAAACAGGCTTGCTGCCGCAGCCATGGGGCTCGGGCATTAACTGGTTTAACTGGCCCGCAGCCGGTAACAGCTCGTGGCGGCGGAACGACCGTTATGAAGATGGAAGCTGGTCTTCCGATTTTGGGGGGTATACACCCACTTCCACTACGGGCGATTACTCTGCCCGCTTTCACAGTACGTATGGCAGCGAGGGATACCTTCAACTGTATATAAATGCATCTAATACGGCAGAACCTGAACTGAAAAAGCTTTCGTTCGATTATATTAATACAGACGGTACTGATAAAGTGGTGATATGGCTTTCCACCAATGGCGGGGCTGATTTTGTGCGGCTGGATAGTGTGGCTACTGCCGCTAAATGGACAAAGAAGGAAGTATTTTTTACTACCTATGCTTCGCAGGTAATTCTTCGTTTTGCGGGCATTGCCGATAATGGTAATTCGGATATAGGGTTAGATAACGTACGGGTGGCAGCCACTTACCCCTGCACCGGAGCGCCTGTTATTAACGGGGTTTCGGCTGATAAAAGCAGTATGTGTGCCGGAGCTTCCGTTGAGGTACAGCTGGATGGAATGACGGGCAATACAGAAGGTGTTACCTACCAGTGGCAGTACTCCACAGATAACGGCAGCACCTGGCAAAATTTTACCGGTGCTACCGGCAGCAGCTATACCACACCTTTAACAGTTAGCACCGGCTTGCGTTTACAGGCTACCTGCCCCTTTGCCAGCCAGAGCAGTGTAAGCAATGTAGTGCAGGTAGCTGTTAGCCCACGGGTAAGCGGCACAGACTTTACTATTAACAAAGCGTTGCCCACCGGCGGAAAGAATTTTGCCAGCTTTAACGATGCGTATAGCTTTTTAAAATGTGGTATTGACGGCCCTGTGGAGTTTACCGTAGCTGCAGGCAGCGGAACTTATACGGAGCAGCTGATACTGGAGCAGGTGGCAGGCGCTTCGGAAACCAACACCATTACATTTAACGGTAATGGCAACACCATTGCCTGGAGTGCTACAGATGAAAGTGAGCGTGCAGTGGTTAAATTAAGAGGCGCTTCTTATTTTATTTTTAAACAGCTTACTATTAATGCCGTACCAGCAGAAAGCGACCGCAACAGCCACTTTGGGGTAGGGGTGCATCTGTTACAGAATGCAGATGCCAATACCTTCCGCAACTGTACCATATTGTCAGATACGGTGGGAAACTCTTACAGTTATTATGCAGTGGTTATTAACGGCAGTGATAAGGATGAGTATAATAAAGACGGACTTTGCGATGGAAATGTGTTTGATGCAGATACCATTGTAGGTGGGCAGTACAATATATACATGGCCAGTAACCCCGGCGCACCCAATACCAATAATCATTTTACCAATAATCTGTTAAGAGATGCGTGGTCGCGCGGGGTATCTGTTATAGGTGCGGCAGCCACCTATCTGGAAAATAATACGTTCACCAGCTATGTAAGAAATGCCGCTTTCCCGGCGGCTTCTGTGCTGTCTTACGTGTATATTGAAGGTTTTAGTTTTGGTACCTATATTACTAAGAATATATTCACGCATCCGTTTGGTACGCAAAAAACGGGTATCAATTCTTTCTTCGGCATATTTGATGGTACCAACGATTCCAGCCCCGGTGGCGGCCTGGTGGTAACCAATAACGTGTTTTACGATATCTCTCATTGCGAAACCGTTACGGCTGTTTTTTCCGGAACGTCGGGTGGCGTTTTTCTGCATAACACCATTGATATCAATTATACCAATACAAGCCCGTGGAGTATGTTAACCGGCCTGCGTTTTGGCCGTTCTGCCACTGGCGTTACCCTGCGTAATAACATTGTAACGGTAACGCATAATGGTACCGGTAAAGCACACGCGGTATTTACGTTTGGCGATGCTATTAACAGCGATAACAGTGTGTACTATATTACGGGTGATGGTGATAATAATATAGGGCAGATAAACGGTACGGATTATAAAACACTGAGTGATCTGCAAACCGGTACAGGGGGCGATGCGGCTTCTGTATCTGCAGACCCTGCTTATGCAGATGTGGTAAATGGCGATCTGCACCCCATGGAGCGGAAAGTAAACGATATTGGTGCTGCCGGTACCGGCATTACAGATGATATTACCGGTGTGGTAAGAAGTACCACTGCACCGGATGCGGGCGCTTATGAATTTACCCCCATAGTGTGTACACCCTTTGCAGATTTTACCTTGCCTGCGCCTGCCTGTGCAGGTGAGCAATTACGCTTTATACCGGCAGATACCGTTGGGGCAGGGCAGGCGGTTGCATGGGCATGGAGTTATGGAGATGGTAAAACGGCTGATACACATACAGGCGCTGCTATGTACGCGCAGGCCGGGCAGTATGATGTTAAGTTTACCGTTACGGATAGCTATGGCTGCACAAAGGATACCGTAAAAACGGTTACGGTTACAGAATGCCGTACCAGTGTGTTTGTACCCAATACGTTTACCCCTAATGGGGATGGTAATAACGATGTGCTGAAAGTGTATGGCTTTTCATTGAAAGCGCTGCGTATGGTAATATTTAACCAGTGGGGGCAGCAGATTTTTGAAACTACCGATGTGCAGCAGGGCTGGGATGGTACTTTTAAAGGCGCCAGGCAGTCAACAGGCGTTTATATGTATGTATGCACGGTTACTGTGGCAGATGGGACGCAGGTGGTAAAAAAGGGGGCTGTTAACCTTATACGTTAGCAGTACATTAATGCTCCGTTACACATGAGTTTTCATGGTACTTTTTACACATCCGTAAAAAGTACCATGATTCCCCTGTAAAATACAGCAGCCGGGTAGGCTTGTTGCGGTACCTTTGTGTGGTAAAGCAAAAGGGATATGAGCAAGCTTAAATATCCAACGTTTGGAATTGGAAACCTGGTGGCAGAAAAATCGAAAGATGAGTTGTGGGTGGCAGACCGCTTTAAGCAATATCTTTCTAACAACCCGCACTTACAGGTTGCTCACGGGCACAGCTACTACCATCTGCTTTACTTTACACAGGGCAGTGGTGAGCATGTGATTGATTTTACCCACTATCCTGTACAAAAAGGCGCTATATACTTTATGAAGCCCGGCCAGGTACATAACTGGTATTTTACCGTACCGGCCGATGGGTATGTAATTAATTTTTCAGACGGTTTTTTTGAACAGGCTTTTATACGCTCGCAGGTACTGGAGCATTTTCCGTTCTGGGAGCCTATGGCCGGGCCGCAGGTAATTCAGTTGCCTGCACCGGAACAGAAGAAAGTAGAGGCCGTATTTGAGCAGATACTGAAAGAACAGACGGGCCAGGCCGCTATGAACCGTGAAATGATGGCCGCTATGCTGTTACAGCTGTTTATTACCGTTAAAAGAAGCATGCCTGTTGCGGAAACCCTGCCGGTAAGTTATAACGCCACGTTAATGCGCAATTTTCAGCAACTGATAGAAAGAAACTATGCGGTGCTGAAACTGCCTAAGGAATATGCAGCCCTGCTGTACATTACACCCAACCATTTGAATGCTTTGTGTAAAGATCATCTGGGGGTATCTGCCGGCGAACTGATACGTAAACGCATATTACTGGAGGCAAAGCGCCTGCTGGTAAATCTGGAACTGAGTATACATGAAATAGCATCCCGGCTTAATTTTCAGGACAGCTCTTATTTCATCAAGTTTTTTAAAAAAGATACAGGTATAACGCCTGAGGCTTTCCGCAAGCAATTTCAACACGTTTAAATATATTGTTATGAACGCTCATGATACTGCCAAACCCAACTGGCTGGTAAGTGTATGCCATACCCATTGCCCACGTTGCCGCAGAGGTGATATGTTTAAGGATCCTAATCCTTATCATTTAAAAAGTACGCTGGCTATGAATGAAAGCTGCCCGGTGTGCGGACAGCAGTTTGATATTGAAGTAGGTTTTTACTACGGCACCAGCTATGTAAGCTATGCGTTTTCTATAGCCGTTAGCGTGGCCAGCTTTATAGCCTGGTGGGTATTTATAGGCTTTTCATTAAACGATAACCGGCTGTTCTGGTGGTTGGGTGCAAATGCGTTGTTGCTGGTGGCTTTGCAGCCGATATTTATGCGGCTGGCGCGTACCATATGGCTTGCGTTTTTTGTAGGGTACGATAAAGATTGGAAAAACCGCCCGGCCAAAGCGCCCGAGCGGGTGAACGATCAAATGAAAAATGCCTGGTAACAGGCATTTTTTTCTTTACGGTTTTATAATAAGCACAGAAGGCGTGTGGCTTAACCAGGCGCTTTCGTTATCTATCGATTTTTTCCAGCTGTCCAGGCTTATCAGCATCAGGTGCTGCTGCTCCAGAAAAGCCTGCTCAATATTGCGCCCGCTGTACAAGGCAATATGGTTGGGTGCTATCTGTTCAATAGCCCGTATGTTTTCTTTAAACTCAGGGTTTTGTTTAATTACACCTGCTACATCCAGCACCACCACGCGGGCTTCACTGTTGTGTATCAGCTTTTGGGCGTAAATAAGCAGAAAGCTGTCGCTTATGGAAAGTATAGGTATAAATATATTCTCCAGCTGCGGCAGGTTTCTGTCAACAAAAATACCTACCGGTAATTTAGCCCCTTTGGTTACCTGCCGTATCTGTTCATCAAAGGCAGAGGTATCAAACAGTTTTTCCTTACCGGTAATAGTATCGTATAATCTTTCCGGGTTAATAATCTTGTTGGTAAAGCCCAGTATTTTGCCCAGCAGGGTGCCTTCAAATACGGAGGAGCCTACACCTATCAGCAGCAGATCAAAATTGCCGGTATTGGCCGTATGCACAATTTCTTCTGTTACATCCAGCGTAGGCTTAAACAATGGTGTAAGCGGCAGGTTCAGCTTTTCCGCCTCTGCGGTAACCGGTTCAAAACTTTCCCGCTCATACTCATCCTGGTTAAACTGGTTCAGCTCGCTACTGGGCGAAAGGTGCAGTGCAGTTACATGTGCATTGGGGGTTGCTTTTTTTACCAGCCGGTTAGCCAGCTGAATTAACGAAACACCTTTGGCAGCGTTGCCAAAAGATACCAGTATGTTATAGCGTATGCCGTGTTGTAATTCTTCTGTTAATGCAGGCTCGCGCGGTTCGGGCATAAAGCGGTTTACCAGGTCCAGCGCGGGGCCGGTCATAAACGTGGTGGCCAGGGCCATCAGCACCATCATGGCAAATACTTCCGGTGTAAGCACCCCCAGGTCGTATCCTATATTCAGTACAATCAGTTCCATTAAACCACGGGTATTCATCAGCGCACCTATAGATATACTGTCGCGCCAGCTTTGGCCTACAAACCTGGCGGCCAGCGCGCTTCCGGCAAACTTACCGGTTACGGCCACCAGTACAATCATACCACATACGCCCCACATATGCGGATCGTTTAACAGGCCTATTTCGGTTCGTAAACCGGTAAACACAAAAAACAGTGGCAGCAACAGCACCAGCGATACATCTTCTACCTTTTCAATAAAAATATTACGGAAGCTGATATTGGCAGGCATAATAACCCCGGCCATAAATGCGCCGAACAGGGCGTGAATACCTATTACTTCGGTAGTAAAGGAAGAGAGCAGCAGCGTGATAAAAAATACTGCCACCACCGGTTTGCTCAGCGCTTCTTTGTTGGAATACTTGTCGCCTATTCTTTTAAGAAATGGCTGTACCAGGCGCAGCATTACAAACACATAAGCCAGCGCCATTAATATGGTATATAGTGAACTGAGTACCGAGCCTGCTTTTACAATGGCAATAACCACAGCCAGTATACACCAGGCGGTAATATCATCTGCCGCCGCACAGGTAATTACAATGGTGCCCAGCCGGGTTTTGGAAAGCCCACGTTCCTGTACAATACGTGCCAGTACCGGAAAGGCGGTTATGCTCATGGCTATGCCGGTAAACAGGCCGAATGACAGGAAATTGATGTTGTCCGGCGCAAAATCGCGGTACAGATAATAGGAGAGGGCTATGCCCAGGCTAAACGGAAATATAATACTGGCATGGCTTACTACCACAGCATCTTTGGCTTTGTTCTTCAGCACTTTCAGGTCCAGCTCCATGCCTATTACAAACATGAACAGTATTAAGCCTATCTGACTTAGAAACTGAAGGTTGCCGAGGGAGTTGGGAGGGAATAAAAAGGCAGAGATTTCCGGCGACCAGCTTTTGAGAAAAGAAGGGCCGAGAAAAATACCTGCTGCTATTTCGCCAATTACGGTGGGCTGTTTAATCTTCTTACACAAAAAGCCAAAGGCGCGTGCTACCAATATAATGGTGATAATCTGCAATAACAGTATAGCCAGCGGATGCGTAAGGTTATGAAAATAAGTGTCTTTAAACTGATCCCAGGTAGAGGCCGATATCTGGGGAACAAAGTGGTTTACCTTATCGGTTTCCAGTAATCTGCCCTTGTGTAAAAACAAGTAAATAAGGGCTGAAAACGCGGCAATAGTAACTACATAAAATAGCAGGTTTTTGTATTTTCTCATGGTGCCGTTTTAAACTATGGCAAACATATTCTATTGCCTGCTGATATAACAGCACGGTGTAATCAACCGGTTGTTTTTTGTAACAAAAACCGGAAATTATGTACCCTGCGGCTTGTTGCCTGTGCGGGCGGTAAAACCGGCTTTATAGGTTTCGCCCAGGGTTAGTATCAATGGCTTGTTATCCGGCCCTGGTATATGCGTGGTAATTTCTTCATGCGAAAAGAAGTTGACAGCTCTCAGCGCCAGTATTTCTTTTTTGTTAATGCGGCAAAAGCTTTGGGCGGGCAGCAGTTTCAGTAACTGATCAAAGGATATGTTTTTTAACACCAGGGTTTGGTTGTTATCCAGTGTTGCCAGTTTATCCCGCTTGTCCTGGTCAGAAGTGGTAAGCAGCAGCAACTGATCAAAGTACAAAAGCGCCTTGCCCTGGCTGGTGTTCAGTTGTACAAACTGCCTTCCGGGTGCAGCTGCGGGTGGCTGTATTTTGTCTGCAGCCTTTTGCAGCGCTTTTTCCAGCCGTTCTTTCTGTATAGGTTTACGTATATAATCTATGGCTTCCAGGTCAAACGCTTCGGCTGCATATTCTTTATAAGCCGTGGTAAAAATAACCGGCTTGCCTTGCAGCAGCCGGGCTACGGCAAGGCCGTTCAGCCCCGGCATTTCAATATCGGTAATACACAGGTCAAACTCCAGCTGGTCTGCTTCTGCCAGCAGCTTTAACGGATCGTTAAAGGCTCTTACTACTTCCACGCCTTCTATCTGCTCACACAACATGCGCAGGTAGGTAAGGCCCGGCAGTTCATCATCCAGCAGTAAACATCTTATTCTTGTGCTCAAGCAGGTTTATTTTTAAATGTGCAACATATACATCTCCCTCGGCACCATGCTTCAGCTGGTAATCATCCTGATAAATTACCGAAAGCCTTTTTTGCAGGCTATCGGTACCAAAGCCGCCGCGTTCTTTTTTTAACGCGGGTTTGCTGCTTATTTTATTAGATACGGTAATGCTGAATACAGGGCCTTTTAATTCAAACAGCACGGCAATAAAAGCGTTTTCGCTTTGCAGGTCGGCATGTTTAAAAGCATTCTCTACCAGGTCAATCATAATCAGCGGGGCTATCAGTGGCTGATTGTACAGGGCATTACCGGTGTCTACTTTATTCTTTACCCGCAGGTCAAAAAGCGGGCTTACTTTTACGCGGTTAATCTCAATAAGGCTGAGGCAGAATTCAATTTCTTCCTGTAGCGTAACATACTTCCGGTCGCTTTCATACAGAATATAATCCAGCACATTGGATAGTTTGTCCAGTGCATAGTACGTTTGATAAGCGTGGCTTTGAATGGTGTTGAGCGTGTTTTTAAACAGATGCGGATTCAGTTTGTAGCCAATGGTTTCCAGCTGGCTGGCTTGTACGGTACGTTCCAGTGCCTTGTATTGTTCTGTGGCAGCGCGGTGCTTTTTTTGCTCCTGCAGCAGGCGTAGCAACAGCCATGCAATAGTGGTAATTGCCACTATCAGCAAGCTGGTAATAATGGCGGTAGAAGTAACTATAATAAGTAGTGGTATCAATAACGCTTATTTAACACAAGCTTCAAAGATAACAGCTTCCTTCTGTAAACAATAAAGCCGGTAGTGGTACCGGCTTTATCATGCATGTTTAACTGCCCTGGTTATCACCCATTTTTTCGGCTTTCGTCTCCTTTTTATTATGGGTAATATCAGAGCCTTTAAAATCCTGTTCTTCGTTTTTACGGCTGTCCATATCGTCTTTGTTTTCGGGCCTTGTTTTACCCTTTACCTGAACGGGTTTGGTGGCCGGTTTCATGGTTGCGTTTTTCATAACTCATTCTTTTGTAAGATTGGTTAAAAAACCGTGCCTGCAACTGGTAAGTTTCTTGTAGTAGGGTAGGTGTACCAAATAGAATACCTATGAGTAAAAGCAATAACGCCACGTTTCGCCGCCCGGATGGCAGCAGGCCTATTGATGATGATCGTATTGTAACAGACCTGGAAGAACGTATACAACAACTGGAGGCGGAAGAAGCCTGGCAAAAGAACGACCGCAATGGTATTACGCTGTTTAAAACCACCGGCATTACCGTGGTATTAAGCACCCTGCGTGAAGGCGCCAGTATTACAGATAACACTGCAGCGGGTATTATGACGGTGCAGGTGCTGGATGGCCGGGTAGAGGCCAGGGTGGGCAATAACAACCATAAAGCCGGTAAAGGTGAAATGCTGTTTATACACCGGGAAGAACCACACACTATTCAGGTGCTGGAACATGCCCGGCTGCTGATTACCCTTACCGGCGATACTGGTGGTGATAATGTTTAAGCAATGGTTACCTGCTTTTCCAGATATACATCCTGTATAGCCTGCAGCAGTTCCACCCCTTCTTTAAAAGGCCGCTGAAACGCCTTGCGGCCCGATATAAGGCCCGTACCACCGGCACGTTTGTTAATAACGGCGGTGAGTACGGCTTCTTTTAAATCGCCTTCGCCCGAAGAAGCACCGCCGGAATTAATAAGCCCCGCGCGGCCCATATAACAGTTGGCTACCTGGTAGCGGCACAGATCAATAGGGTTGTCGCTGGTGAGTTGTGTGTAAATACGGTCATCCAGTTTACCATAACTGCTGCCGCCGGTGTTCAGTGCCTTAAAGCCCCCGTTGTTTTCAGGTAATTTCTGTTTAATAATATCGGCCTGTATGGTTACGCCCAGGTGGTTGGCCTGGCCGGTAAGGTCGGCAGATACATGATAGTCTGTACCCTCTTTCTTAAAAGCATTGTTGCGCAGGTAACACCAGAGTATCGTGGCCATGCCCAGCTGATGTGCTTCTTCAAAGGCTTTGGCTACTTCCACTATCTGCCTGCCGGCTTCGGGCGAGCCAAAGTAAATAGTAGCACCCACCGCAGCAGCGCCCAGGTTCCAGGCATCTTTAACAGAACCAAAAAGTATCTGATCGTACTGGTTAGGATAGGTAAGTAACTCGTTGTGGTTAATTTTTACAATAAGGGGAATTTTATGCGCATATTTACGCGATACCATAGCCAGGCCGCCAAACGTGGTAGCTACTGCGTTACAGCCCCCTTCTATGGCCAGTTTAACAATATTTTCAGGATCGAAGTAAATAGGGTTGGGGGCAAACGAGGCGCCTGCACTGTGTTCTATTCCCTGATCTACGGGAAGTATAGATAAGTAACCGGTACCTGCCAAACGGCCATGGCCATACAACGCCTGCAGATTACGCAGGGTAGGAATGTTGCGCGAAGAGGCGCTGAATACATTATCTATAAAATCGGGCGAAGGCAGGTGCAGCTGCTCTTTAGCAATGGTGTGGCACTGGTGCTGCAGCAGCGATGCTTTATCGCCCAGCAGCGCTTCAATTTTTGCATAAGTCATACAAACTATTTTGTAATGTGTAAAAGGGTAAACGGGCCGCAATTATTTTGCCCTTTTTTTTTCAGGCCCGATCGGATATTTTTGCCGCAACTTTCAGCGCCTGCCATTTAAAAAGTCTGAAACCCCTTTCCAACAACATAGCAAGCACATTTATGCAAACATTTGATTTTACCGAACATCCCCACACCCGGCAGAACATTTTAACAGGTGATTGGGTACTAGTGTCTCCACACAGAACCAAAAGACCCTGGCAGGGCAAGGTAGAAACCTTACCGGCAGATGACCGGCCTGCTTACGACCCTGGCTGTTACCTGTGTGCCGGCAATAAAAGAGCAGATGGCAGTATTAACCCGCAGTACACAGATTCTTTTGTGTTTACCAACGATTACTCTGCTTTACTGGCCGATACGCCGGTAGGCGAACTGAACAAAGGCGGTTTGTTACAGGCCCGCTCTGAGTCTGGCATCTGCCGTGTTATCAGCTTTTCGCCCGATCACAGCCTTACCCTGCCTCAGTTAACCGTTCCTGCCATTACCAAAGTGGTGGAGCTGTGGACAGAAGAGTTTAAGCAGTTATCTGCCAATCCGGCTATTAAATACATTCAGATTTTTGAGAACAAAGGCGAGATTATGGGTTGCAGCAACCCGCACCCGCATGGTCAGATCTGGAGTGGCGGTTCTTTACCCCTTGAAATAGTGAAGGAAACTGCCCGCCAGAAGGCGTACTTTGAGGAGCATGGACGCAGCCTGCTGAGCGACTATGTACAGCTGGAACTGGCCGAGAAAGAGCGTATTGTAGTAGAGAATGAACATTTTGTAGCGCTGGTACCTTTTTGGGCGGTATGGCCTTACGAAACCATGATTGTAAGCAAAAGGCACGTAACCACCCTGCTGGAGTTTACGGCAGCAGAAAGAACCGCGCTGGCTGATATTCTGAAAAGATTAACGGCTAAGTACGACAACCTGTTCGAAATTTCTTTCCCATACTCTGCCGGTATACACCAGGCACCGGTAAACGATGGCGACCATAAAGAGTGGCATTGGCATATGCATTTTTACCCGCCATTGCTGCGTTCTGCTACCGTTAAAAAGTTTATGGTGGGTTACGAAATGCTGGCCAATCCGCAGCGCGATGTTACCCCTGAGTGGGCAGCAGACCGCCTGAGAAGCCTGAGCGAAGTGCATTACAAAGAGCAAAAGAAATAAGTACCCTTATTCATAGAATTAGTGTGTACGTTTGTTTTATAAATGATATCAGAACCCATGCAAGCAAAAAAGGCCAGTGAGAGTTTTACAATAATGAACGAGCTGGTATTGCCCAACGATACCAATGTGTTTGGTAATCTGATGGGCGGACGTTTGATGTACTGGATGGATATAGCTGCGGCTATTGCTTCCGGCAAACATTGTAATGCGCCGTGTATGACTGCCAGCGTAGATAATCTGAGCTTTAAAACCCCGATAAAGCTGGGTAACACCGTGCATATTGAGGCTAAAGTAACCCGTGCCTTCAACACCTCTATGGAAATTCACCTGAAGGTATGGGGAGAAGATCACCTGCACCAGTACAGTTACGAAAGCAATGAAGCGTATTACACATTCGTAGCGCTTGACCCTAACAGCAACCCCCGCAAGGTACCACCGGTAATTGCGGAAACCGATGAGGAGAAATCGCTGTATGAAGGTGCGTTGCGCCGCAGACAGCTGCGTCTGGTGCTGGCCGGTAAAATGAAGCCGGAAGAAGCTACCGAACTGCGTGCATTTTTTACCGGAGATAAGTAGGTGTACAGGCAGGAAGCTGCCTTACACAAAGGTATAATTACTGCCCCTGATTTACTGTCAGGGGCATTTTTGTGTACGGTGCCGGTATCTGTTGCACAGGCTGCACGTCTGGTTGGTGTTCCCGGGTTTGCGGGGAAGATGCTGGTGGGCACCATTGGTATGCAAAATTTGCCACTTCATATGTTTGGGTACTTCTTTGGAGTGTTTGCGTACTTTCTTCTGCTGGTTGCGGACATGGTGGTACCAGGTGAGTACTACTTTGGGCCCAACGGCAGTGCTGACTGGTATGAACAGGAAGCGGCATTGGTGTGCCTGAAGCGTTTCCTGGGGGTTTTTATACTTATTTATATGACTGGCAGGCTCCGTGGTATGCATGGGAGCCCCGTGCATACGAACGGGAAGCTGACTCATGTGGCTGTAACAGTTTTGTATGTAACAGGGTAGCCCCCACATCGGACCTGAGTGCGTTGCCAGTTGATTTACCAGGTCCGGCGCCTTAACTTCTAAGGCAACTATCGGAAGTATGCGGCCCGGCAACTCACTGGCTATGCCAGATATGTAAAGCGGGTATACCGTGGTTACGATATACCCGCCTTGTATAAGGTGTAGTATAAAAGTTTATGCCTGAGGAGGTTGCGGAGCTTCCGTAACAGCTACAGCGGTGGCAGCGGCAGCTTCTGCGGCTACAGTTTCCTGCTGTTTCAGCTTATTCATATGGTGCTTGCCCTTCAGCATGTATTTCTTGCTTTGTTCTATAGCATCCATTACCTGGTCCAGAATTTCTTCTACCGGCGCTTCGTAGTTAACTACCAGTGGTGCTTTAAAGCGGATAGATAACAGGGAGCCTTTTTTCTTGAACACCAGGCCCTTTTTGTTAAAAGCACGCCAGAAACCATTGATTACCACAGGCACAACCACTGGTTTGTTGTTCTTGATAATATGGGCAGTGCCTTTACGGCCAGGTGCAAAAGGTTTGGTGGTACCCTGCGGGAAGGTGATAATCCAGCTTGTTTTTAAAGCGCGGGTAATTTTACGGGTATCGGAAGGGTCCAGGCCCGTTCTTATTTCCGTAGCATTTCTGCGCCAGGTACGTTTTACGGTTAAAGCACCCGCCAGTTTAAAAAAGCGGCTGATAAAGCTACCGTTCATGGTTTCTTCCGCAGCAACGTAATAAACACTGGTAAAAGGGCTTAACAGGTAGTAGGGCAGGCCTAATCTGTTGCGTTTGCGCCATTTTACCGCACAGAATATGTGCAGAAAGGTAATTACGTCTGCAAAGTACGTCTGGTGGTTACTTACAAATAGTACGTTGTTCCGTGGCAGCTTTTCAATGTGCTCAGTACCCTCTATTTTAATACGGTTCACCCATACAAGGCCAGGGTAAGATACGGCGCCCACAATGGCATACACTATCGATCTTACTATCCTTATATGTTTCAATCTCTCTGTAAGAGGTTTTTTCGGTCGTCTCATTAATGTCTTTTTAGCTGACAAGCGCGTGCAAAATACGCATTGTCAAATAATTGTTAAGGTAAACGATCATATATTTTGTAGTTATGTAATTATAATTTTTACAACATCATTCTATAAAAGCAAGTTTTATGAAGAAGATTTTAGTATTGCTGGGGGCCGTATCTGCCATATTTACCGCCTCCGCACAGCAGCCCGGCGTAACGCAAAAGACTATAAATGTGACCGGTACAGCAGAAATGGAGGTAGTTCCCGACGAAATTTATGTACAGGTAACCTTGCAGGAGTATGACAAAAAGGGTTCTGGCAAAATAAACCTGGAAACCATTAAAAATAATTTCCTGGCCGCGTGCAAAAATGTAGGGTTAACAGAGAAAGACGTGAGTGTGCAGAGCTTTTCGGGCCACGACGGTAATTACTGGATTTATAAAAAGAACAAAAAGCAGAATCCGGACATGAAAGCCAGCATTACTTATTCGGTAAAATTTGCAGATTTACAGAAGATGGAGCAACTGGTTGATAAACTGGACGATGAGGCTACCCAAAGTTTTTCTATTGCACGTACCGGCCACAGTAAAATGGAAGAGTACAAAAAGCAGCTGAAAATAGAAGCCATTAAAGCTGCCAAAGCCAAAGCGGTGTACCTGGCAGCTGCCCTGGGTGAAGAAGTGGGCGGTGCTGTTACCATTAACGACCCTAATGAAGAGAGCAGCCCGGTAATTTTTCCGCAGGTGAGAATGATGGCTAATACGGTAATGGATGCAGCAGGCGGCGGGCTGGATGTAGACTTTAAAAAGATAAAACTACAGTTTAGCGTATCTGTAACCTTTGCCTTAAAGTAGTACCTGTTACAAACCTATCTTTGCGCCTTTAATAAAAGCGCATGCAAATAGATACGGTAATATTTGATATGGACGGGTTGTTGATTGATAGCGAACCTTTATGGGGGGAAGCGGCAGATGACCTGTTTAGTCAATACGGATTTAAACTTTCACACGAACAATATGCCACCACTACCGGGCTTCGCACAAGGGAGTTTGTGCAGTGGTGGTTTCGTAAATATAATATAGATCCGCGGGAGGACGAGAAGGCCGAAATACGGATTATTGACCTGGTAATGGAGAAAATAGGCCAGCGCGGGCATATCATGCCGGGCGTACACTACATTTTCGAGTTTTTTAAGCAGCGCGGGTTTAAAATAGGCCTGGCCTCTTCCAGTCCGCAGCGTATGATAGACCAGGTAGTGGATATTGTAGGGGTAAAAGAATACCTGCAGGTAACTTCTTCTGCCGGTGAGCTGCCCTACGGCAAGCCGCACCCGCTGGTGTACCTGAACTGCGCCCAGATGCTGAATTCTGCACCAACCAGTTGCATTGCGTTTGAAGATTCTTTTAATGGTATGATAGCGGCCAAAGCAGCGCGTATGAAGTGCGTGGTGGTACCCCATCACAGTCAGCAGAAAGAAGAGCGTTGGGGAGCGGCGGATTTAAAACTTACTTCGCTGCAAAACTTCGGGCAGCTGCATCTGGAGCTGGTGAACTAAGGGATGCTAAGCAAGGGATGCGGGTTGAACGGTTCCCGTTCCACATAAGGATAAAAATAAAGGCGACATCTTCCGGTGCCGCCTTTATTTTAGTGACCCGGGAAAGGCCGGGATTTCAAGTAGTTTAATGGAATAACTTTTGGATGTGTAAAGGATATGTATTTGGGGGCCTGGATTGGGTTAACCGTAACCTAAACCCGCTTACAGATATATATCACCTGGTACTCGGAAAAGATATTGTTTATGGTACTCCTGTAAGTAGGATCGGAGCTGCCAGTAAGTTAACTGTTGCTGTAGTTGGAGGTAAGGTGATTGGTGCGGCCATGAGTGGTGTAGGTAAAGTTGCTGTAGGAGCAGCTGTGGGTGATGCTTCGGGCGTTGTAGCAGGTGAGGCTGTAGGGGAGGTCGCTGGTGCTGAGGTAGCAGCAGTAGAAACAAGGTTTATTGCTGATGAGGCTGGTGGGATCTTGGATCGTAAAATGTTTGAAGGGTTGAAGGAGGTGCAGGTGATTGTAAAGGGGGGAGAGGTGGAACTCAGTTACCTTTAACCGGACAGCCTAGTACTTATGCAAATCTGGGCAATGGGCATAGGATTGTTTATGGAAAAGATGGAAGGGCATTGTTTGATGTATCTGTGGAACGGATAAAGGCCATTGAATGGAATGTGAGCCCTAAAGGAGCTTGGTTTCCTAAGAAAGGAAGTGAAACGAAATATTTGTTAATAATGTTCCCGGTGAAGTACTTAGTGCTTTGGGGCTTTAATTGAAGTTAAATGAATAAAGAGCTTAAGAGTTTTGTCGATATAGAGGTAATGGACAAGTTTCCATCGCAGCATCCCATAAAAAGCTTTTTCAATTACGTGCAAAATTTGGTAGGTCTCGAGGGGGCGTTGTCTGTTGCTGGTATTTTAGCGCCGGATTTAATTGAGGAAGCGGGGTGTGTTTTTCTTAAAGAAAACTATCCTGTTATTGCAAATAATGGTCTTTACAAAGTTTATGGGGATGATAGAAAGTCTATGGAACGGTATGTTAACACTCTGTGTTTGTCTGATTTTTATTTACTCGCAGCCGACGAGGCATCTTCTGATGAAGAATTGCTGTTGAAGCTTGCTGAAATTATAGTAAAGTTTTGGTCAATGTATTTAGAAAAGCTTTTTCCTGCGAGAGCATTCCAAATGGAAATTTCTAAAGATGGGTTGTTTGATGAGTACGGTGTTTGTATAACGTTTTCACAGCTATAAAACTTAAAACTGTTTTATAAAATAAGTCAATAGAAGCTTTTCATATCTTGGTCTTTAATTAAAGGACTAAATATCCACACTACCTTATCTTAGAACCTCCTTTGGTACTATAAACTAAAACGCCCGCAAAAGCGGGCGTTTTAGTTTATAGCTATTACTCTAACTGGCCAAAAAAATAATGCAATGAATTTCCTTACTGGTTTTCAATCAAGTCAAGTGTACTTATGCTTTCTTAAAAATAGCAGTGGCAATATGCCCGCCAAAGCCGAAAGTATTACTCATGGCGTATTTCACCTCTTTCTGCACAGCAGTACCCAGGGTAAGGTTAAGGCCCGCAGGTAATTCAGGATCTACGTCTTTGGTATTGATGGTTGGTGGTATCAGATTGTGCTGCAACGCCTGTATACAGGCTATAGCTTCTACAGCACCGGCAGCACCCAGCAGGTGACCGGTCATAGATTTGGTAGCGCTGATGTGTAGTTTGGCTGCATGCTCACCAAACATACGTTGGGTGGCTTTCAGTTCGCTGTTATCACCCAGTGGGGTAGAAGTGGCATGTGCGTTCAGGTAGTCTATTTCTGCTGCAGTAATACCTGCATCTTCCAGGGCTGCTTCCATACCCAGGTAAGCGCCTTCGCCTTCGGGGTGGGTGCCGGTAAGGTGGTAGGCATCGCCTGCCATGCCGCCGCCTGCTACTTCTGCCAGTATGGTAGCGCCACGTTTTACCGCATGCTCGTACTCTTCCAGAATTAAGGCGCCTGCACCTTCGCCCATTACAAAGCCATCACGGTTTACATCAAACGGACGGGAAGCAACTGCCGGGTTTTCGTTAAACGTACTCAGCGCTTTTACCGCGTTAAAGCCGCCCATGCCGGTTTCGTTAATAGGTGCCTCTGAACCACCGGTAATAATCATTTCCGCTTTACCCCATTTAATATAGTTAAACGCATCAATGATGGCTGTGTTAGAAGTAGCACAGGCCGAAACGGTGGTAAAGTTTACACCACGCAGGCCATGTTTAATAGAAATAATGCCCGAAGCAATGTCCACAATCATTTTAGGAATGAAGAACGGGTTAAAGCGTGGGGTACCATCGCCTTTGGCAAATTCCATTACCTGCTCCTGAAAGGTTTGAATGCCGCCGTTGCCAGAACCCCATATTACGCCAATGCGGTTTCTGTTAAGGGTGCTGAAATCAATGCCGGCCTGTTTAATGGCTTCTTCAACGGCAATTAAAGCGTATTGGGTATATACATCATATTTACGGGCTTCTGCCTTTTCAATATGATCCAGTGGATTAAAGTTTTTCAGTTCGCAGGCAAACCGGGTTTTAAATTTCGCCGCATCAAAACGGGTAATAGGTGCCGCACCACTCACGCCATTAACAAGAGAATTCCAAAAGTCATTCACGTTATTTCCTATAGGGGTTAAAGCTCCTAAGCCTGTTACTACAACTCGCCTCATAATGGTATAAACATTTTTTCAGAGCGCAAAAATAAGGGCATGCGGCCAATGTTAACGCCTCACTCTTCAAACGATACCCATTTAAAATGGGGAAATTGTTGAAAAAGAATGCCCTGAAACTGTTACGGCCGTCAAATTGCGCGGTTAAACGGGGCTACAGGCATAAAACTGCCTGAATGACAGGAAAATGATTTAAGTTCGCGTTTGCTAAATAGCCTGAGAAGTGAGATTAAAACAACTAGAAATTAAGGGTTTCAAGAGTTTTGCTGACAAAACCGTGGTGAACTTTGACGAGGGCATTACGGGCATTATCGGGCCTAACGGCTGCGGTAAAAGCAATATTATTGACTCTATCCGCTGGGTAATTGGCGAGCAGAAAATTTCTGCCCTGCGTAGCGAAAACCTGGAGGCACTGGTGTTTAACGGCAGCCGTACGCGTAGCCCCAGTGGCCTGGCAGAGGTGAGTCTCACTTTCGAAAACACCAAAAACCTGTTACCTACCGAATTCAGTACCGTTACCATTACCCGCCGTTTTTATAAAAACGGGGAGAGTGAATACCGCCTGAACGATGTGGCCTGCCGGATGAAGGATATTCATAACCTGTTTATGGATACCGGAGTTAGTACCGACAGTTATGCCATTATTGAGCTGGGCATGGTGGATGATATTATTAAAGACAAGGAAAACAGCCGCCGCCGTATGTTGGAGCAGGCGGCGGGTATTACTATATATAAGACGCGTAAGAAGGAAGCCAAATCGAAACTGGATGCTACGGAGCAGGACTTAAACCGTATTGAGGACCTGTTATTTGAGATTAACAACCAGCTGAAAACCCTGGAAAACCAGGCAAAAAAGGCCGAGAAGTATTACGAGATTAAGAAAGATTACAAGGAAGTAGCCATAGAGCTGGCGAAAGCAGCGCTGGAAGGTTTTAATGTAACCTACCGCGAGCTGAACGAGCAGCAGGATACGGAAACCGATAAAAAAGTACGCCTGGATGCAGAAATAGCCACTGAAGAAGCGGCTATTGAGCAGGAAAAGGTAGGCTTTATTGAAAAAGAGCGCGCCCTGCAAAGCCAGCAGTACGAGTTTAACGAGTTGCTGCAGAAACTGCGCACCAAGGAAAACGAAAAGAACCTGGCCTCGCAGAAACTGCAATACCTGCACGAAAAGGAAGGCAGCCTGAAAGACTTTTTGCAGAAGGCAGAGGGGCAGCTGAAAACGATTGACGATTCCATACAGTATACACAGATACAGGTAGGAGAGGAAGAAAGCCGCCTGGCCGATATTCAGGACCGGGTAGAGAGTTCTAAACTGGAGATTGAAGAAAAGCGCCGCCTGTTTGATGAAAAACGCAGCGGGGTAGATGCTTTACGCAGCCAGTACCAGCAGATACAGCGCAAGCAGTTTGATGCGGAAAAGAAGGTGGCGGTAGCAGATACTTCTATCCAGAACCTGCAACGTTCGCACGCGCAGATACAGGATGAGCAGCAGAACCGCCTGATGCAGATTCAGCAGATGGAAACAGAGCTGAAAGACAAGGAGGAAACGCTGGATGCCAGACGTATTGACCTGCAGCAACTACAGGAGCAGCACGAAAAAACCAAAGAACAGATTGTTGCCACCCAGGCACAGCTGGAAACCTTACGCGCCAAACTGGCGGAAGACAACCGTACGCTGGATAAAAAGCGTAACGAACACGACCTGCTGAAGAGTTTGATTGACTCTATGGAAGGTTACCCGGAGAGTGTAAAATTTCTGCATAATAATAAGGAGTGGAACCATACCTCGCCTATTTTATCAGACATTATATATGTAAAAGAAGAGTTTCGTGCCGCAGTGGAAAACGTGCTGGAGCCTTACCTGAACTACTATGTAGTAAACAACTTACAGGAAGGTTTACAGGCGGTACACCTGCTGGATGCCCATAAAAAGGGCAAAGCCAACTTTTTTATGCTGGAACAGTTTGCCGATGTAAACGTGCAAACGCAACAGCCTGCCCACACCATGAAAGCCATGGATGTTATTGAGGTAGATGCACAGTACCGCAAACTGGCTGAATACCTGCTGGGTAACGTATATATTGCTGAAAGTGATGATGCGTTACAAAACAGCAACGGCGCTGTGGTGCTGGAAAAAACAGGTAAGTATGTAAAAGGTATTTATACCCTTACCGGTGGTAGCGTAGGCCTGTTTGAAGGTAAAAAGATTGGCCGCGCCAAGAACCTGGAAAAACTCTACGAAGAGATTGTGGCACAGGATGCGGTGGTGAACCAGCTGAAGGCCGATATTCAGGCGCGCCATAACGAGGTAATTGCGTATAAGGAACAACTGAAAGAGCAGGCGATAAAACAAACAGAGTCAGAAATTAACCAGCTGACCAACCAGTTGTTTGCCGCCAAAAACAAAATAGAAAACTTACAGGCAGCCCAGCAGAACGCGCAGCAACGCCTGGAAGATAACGATGTGCGCATGCAGGACGAGCAGGATGCCATTGCAGAAACCCGTGAGGTGCTGCAAACGCTGAATAACGAACTGCAGCAGACCGGCGAAAGCATGCGGGTGGTAGAACAGGATTACCACCAGGCGGAGCAGGAATACAATTTTGCTTCGGCCCAGTTTAACGAAAGCAACCTATCGCTTACCCGCCAGCAGAGTAAGATTGGTGCGTTAAAGCAGGAGTTGCTGTTTAAAGAAAATCAGCTGAACGATCTGCATCAGCAGATTCAGAGCAATACTTCCCAACTGGCCGATGCCAGCACGCATATTAAGGAAAGTGCAGATGCCCTGAAAGAGGCAGAAGACCTGTTGCTGGAAATGATGCGGAAGAAAGAGGAGGAGGAAAAGAAACTAAACGAATCTGATCAGGCTTACTATAACCTGCGTAACGAGCTTCAGGAAAAAGAAAGTGCGTTGCGTATGAAAACCAAAAGCAAGGAGATTATCGATCACCTGCTGCAGGAAATTAAAGACAAGCTGAACGAACTGCGTTTACAGCTGGCCGGTATGAAGGAAAGGCTGAACGTGGAGTTTAAAATTGATCTGGATGAAATACTGGATCAGCCACGTATGACCAATACTTCGCTGGAAGACTTACAGGCTTCTTCAGACCGTATGAAGAAGCGGATGGAAAACATAGGCGAGGTAAACCCTACGGCTATTGAAGCCTTCCAGGAAATGAAAAAGCGTTACGAGTTTATTCTGGAACAAAAGAATGATCTGGTAACGGCTAAAGACAGCCTGCTGCAAACCATACAGGAAGTGGAAGCTACGGCCAACCAGCAGTTTCTGGATACGTTTAACCAGGTGCGCGAAAACTTCCAGAAAGTATTTAAGGCCCTGTTTACAGAAGAAGATACGGCCGATATGGTACTGGAAAACCCGGAAAACCTGGCAGAAACGGGTATTGATATTGTGGCTAAACCCAAAGGCAAACGCCCTTCTTCTATTACCCAGCTGAGTGGTGGAGAAAAAACCTTAACCGCAACGGCGCTGCTGTTTGCTATTTACCTGATTAAGCCTGCACCGTTCTGTATTCTGGATGAGGTGGATGCACCGCTGGATGATGCCAACGTGGGCAAGTTTACCCAGATGATTCAGAAGTTCAGCGAGAACTCGCAGTTTATTATTGTTACCCACAATAAAATGACCATGAGTGCGGTGGATGTTATTTATGGGGTTACCATGCAGGAGCCAGGTGTAAGCAAGCTGGTACCGGTTGACTTTACAAGCCTTAGTAGTAATTAATGTATAAGCTGGTTGCTGTTTTATATTTTGTGTGTTTTGGTTTGTATGTGATGTTTTCACGCCAGCCAGATTACTTTGATGGCGAGTTTCACCCTGCTACCGTACATTTTATAGCAGACAGTACGGGTACAGTACAGCCTATGGCTGTGTTTACCCTTACCAAAGCAGATACTATTAAAGTACCCGCCGGTTATGTATTCCGCCATTTACACGAAGGGCAGCGGGTACAGGTAATATATGAAACAGCTAGGCCCCGTAATGCGCAGGTATACGCCTGGTGGGGGTACTGGTTTACCTGGGGTGAATGCGTGTTTTCCGTAATATTACTGCTGGCCTTGTTTCAGATAGCAGTACAGGTAACCAACAAACCCACACCCGAAGCTTTGCTGGAAGAGCAGGCTATGAATGAAAAACAGTATAAAAGAAAATATAAGGATTAACCTTCACTAAATAATTTACCCCGATATGCAGACAATAATAATGCTGATATGCTCTAACGTGTTTATGACGTTTGCGTGGTACTGGCATTTGAAAGACAAGGGCATTGCTTTATGGAAAGCCATTCTGATAAGCTGGGGCATCGCCTTGTTTGAATATTGTTTAACCGTACCTGCCAACCGCATGGGCTACACCACCGGTTGGACGGGGTTTCAGCTGAAGATTGTACAGGAAATTATCTCCCTTGTTATCTTCTGCATTTTTGCGGTGCTGTACCTGCGCGAGCCTTTTCACTGGAAATACCTTATCAGCTTTGCCTTTATTATGGGGGCAGTGTACTTTGCGTTTAAGAAATAAAAAAACACTAATTCTGTTCAGCGGCGCCTGAGAATTAGTGTTTGTGTATAAATAAGCAGTGTAGGTGGATGGATTTATTCCACAGGAAGCATCATAGAAAAACTGGTGGTCGGAAGCGTAACGGTAATAAGTGAGCGTGGCGACTGTTGCCTGGCGTTTTTGTTCTCTGCAAACAGGTCGTCTGCTTTACATTTACTAACAATACGTTTTTTGATCTGCAGTTTCTTCGTAGTCATAGAATTAGTTTTTAGTGTTGTGATTCTTGTTCAAGATTGCGCTTTTTACCAGCAGTGCATAAAAGTTTCGACAAAGTATTGCTGTTCTTCGATGGAGGCGTGCTAAAACAGCTCCACTATGTGTTTTTTAACTTCTTCCCAGTAGGTGGGGCCGATAGGAATTCTTTTTATGGCAGGAAGTATTGTTTCTATGTGCATATCCTGTATAGATTTAATGGCGTTTTTGCGCACAATGCAGGAGCGGTTTACGCGCAAAAAAAACGGGGCGGGCAGCAGCTCTTCTATCTTGTTCATGGTAACGTTCAGTATTACCTTACCGGTGCTTAGTTGCAGCTCCATATAGTCTTTCAGCGCCTGCACCAGAATAATATCTTCTATACATATCTGCACGCGTTTGCGTCCTTCTTTGGCCCATACATAGTTTTTGGTTTCCATACCGGGCTGGGCCACTGGTGGTTGTTTGGCTGCTTTCAGGGTAAACAGTTCATTGGCTTTGGTTACGGCTTTTAAAAAGCGCTCAAACGAAATGGGTTTCAGCAGATAGTCTACCACATCCAGCTCATAACTTTCCAGTGCGTATTCATGAAACGCAGTGGTGAAAATGACCATAATATCTTTCTGGCGCAGAATGCGTAACATTTCCACACCTGTCATTTCCGGCATTTGTATATCCAGAAAAATTAAATCGGGTTGTACTTCACGGATAAACTCCAGCGCGCTTATCGCATTATCGCATATACCGGCTATTTGCAGGTAGGGTATTTTGGCGGATAGCTTTTCCAGTATTTGCTGGGCTATGGGTTCATCATCAACAATCAGCACTTTCATGAGTTAAAAAAGGTATAGGTTAAAGCTTAAGTACCAGCGCTACTTCGTAAGTATCATCTGTGTCTTTAATATCCAGGCTGTAGCGTGTATGATATTCCAGTTCCAATCGTCTTCTCACATTTTTTAAACCAAGGCCACCGGCCCCATCGCCCTGTTTTTTATTTCCTGGTGCGGGAGGTTTGTTGTTGGCAGCATGAAACGTTAGCAGGCCTTCTTTTTCTGTTACGGATAACTTTATCCAGGCATTGTTAATGCTGGCGTTAATGCCGTGTTTAAAGGCGTTCTCAATAAAGTTAATTAAAATAAGAGGTTTGATAATTTTTTCTTTGTTATCTATCTGCTCAAAGTTGTATTCAATTTTTACCCGGCTTTCTTTATACCGCATTTTTTCCAGCAGCAGGTAACTGCTTAAAAAATCAATTTCTTCCCGCAGGGTAATATGCTCTTTGGCACTATCGTACAACGAAAAACGCAGCAGGTTAGACAGTTGTATCACTACGCGGCTGGCTTCTTCATTATCAATCACAAGGCCGTAAATGCTGTTGAGGGAGTTAAACAGAAAATGCGGCTGTATCTGCGCCCGCAGAAAATTAATTTCCATATTGTTTCTTTCCTGCGCTATGGCCAGCTTTTCCAGCGAGCTTTCGTGAAAATCTTTTACAATTTTTATAATTACCCCCAGCGCGTTAAACCATACTATAAAGGAGGATACCCATACCAGCCTGTCGCCCGTAAAGGGCTTTTGCAGGCTGCCTGTAGAAAACTGTGTGTATAGCCTGGCCACCACCTCGTTGGCGGGGTACAGCTGCCGTATCATATACAGGGCGCCGGTTTTAATGTACAGCGATGCCAGGTAAATAAGCAGGATGTCTGCCACCAGCACCAGCCACTGCCGCTGGCGTACATGCCTGAATACCACATTGCATATAAAATAATGTATAAGAATGGTGTTAAACAATACGGCGCAGGCAAAAAGGGTGTTATCTGTATTGAAAATGTTACCATGTAAGGAATAGGAGGTGATGAACATGATAAAATACAACATACCTGTCCAGTACAGGATATGTAAAAAATGCCTCATGGAAAGGCTGGAATACAATGAAAACTCGTTATTACGCTCCATGTTTCTGATGTACCTGTTGATTGTAATACCTGCCGCACATATAATACACCATATACTCCATCAGGCGCTGATCGGTTGCAAACCAGCGGTTGATGCTCATGTGTATGTAGCTGGATATATTGCTGTAGGGCAGAGAAGGGGTTAGTAGTTGTTGGTTTCTGCGGGCGAACAATGCTTCAAAGCCGCTGCTGCCCCAACTGCCGGCAATGGATTTTTTCCATTGCTGGTATTGCAGGTTCAATTGCTTTTTTACATCGGCGCCAAACTCTTTTGCAAAAGCATCTGCCATTTCCTGGCAGAATGTTACCCGCGCTTCGGGCGATAGCTGATACAGGTTTAACCAGCTGTGCAGGTTGTTAATGCCTGCCAGAAAGCGCAGTTCTGCATCTTCTGTAAAAGCCGGGTTTTGCAAACAGTTTAATATCAGTTGCGAATCGCGGAAAAACAGTTCTTCTGTAAACAGCATCTGGCTTTCCCCGTACCTTTCTATTTCGCGCTGATAGGTGTCCTGCTGTATTTTCCATACCAGGCCGTTTTGAACATAGGGCTGTAAGGCGTGGTACAGGTGTTGTACCGCAGCGGCATAATGGCTGGCTGCGCCCGTTTTGTGCAGGTGCAGCCGCAGCCGGATATGGTAATGCGGATCGGTATAACGGATAAAGAAAAACTGATCTGTTACCGCTTCATCCAGCAGGGCGTTCATAGCCGGGTGCAGGGTATTGGCCAGTATTTCATCCGCTACTTTGGCAGAGCAGTATATTTTGTAGTACAGCCATTCGCTACCGGGCTCAAACACGCGCTGCAGTGCAGCAGGTGCTTTACCGGTGCAGGGGGCAATGGTGGCAGGTTGCCGGTGGGTGAGTGGCAGAATAAATTGCTCTACAAAGGGTGCACTTGCTGCATTATCTGTTTGGGGTGTGGTGGTATACAGCCATTCGGTAAGTTTTACGGTACTGCTGTCGCGCATTTCTTTCAGCAGCAGTTGCAGATAGGTTTCATTACCGGTATCTATAAATAATTCGTTATCGCCTTCGCACAGGCATACCTGCCGGGCAACCTGCCATTGCTGCATAAACTGCCGTAGCGCAATCAGCGGTTGGGGCGCCAGCAGGATGGTTTTAATATCTGCCTCCCGCAAAAACCAGGTGGCACGGTGCAGTATATATTGCTTAAAGGTGATACGCGGTAAAAAGCGCTTTTGCAGCGCGGCTGTACCCCAGTTTAGTTCTAGCCCGGTGCGGCCCTGATGTTGCAGCGATGCCAGAAATTTATAAGCGGTAACCGTGCTGTTAACATAGTTATGCGCGTTAGACAGGCGGGGGATAACTCTTTTGTTATACCTGCGCGAGCGTAATACAATTTCATCCCGCTGAATAGATACCATCAGGTCTGTTACAGGCAGCTGCTTTTCATTAGCAATTGCACCCGGGGCAAGCAGCGGAATTTCGTAGGCAGACAGCTGCCCGCGCCTGGCAATATTGCCCAGCCTGCCTTCCGGCACATGAATAATTTCTGCGTATATAATATCGTTGCTTTCCTCATGGGCCGGTGCGGCTAGCTGGTGGCAGAACTGGCTCATCTCTTCATTAATATACGAGAAACGGCCCAGCAGTATGTTGGAATGCGCACCTCCGGCATTTTGCAGAAATATTTTATCCTGTGGCAGCCGCATACCCATTACAGAAAACTGTGTGGCCAGTTTGTCTGCTTTAGGTTCCGGCAGGCCTGCGGTATGTGCATCCAGCTGAATACCTTTGTATAAATCAGCAGCATCTGTACACTCCAGCTTCTCCTGCAACCAGCTGCCGCCTGTGCTTATTTTAGGCAGGGTATTTTTTCGGGGTAGCAGGTTCATCTTTTCTGCTACCGGGTTGTGGGTGGTGTTGCCTATTTGCTCTGCGGCCGGAAAGCCAATGCCGCATTCCGGGTCCAGTAGTTCTGTAAGGGGTACTTCCTGCGTTTCGTAGCGCTCGGCAAATCTTTTCTTAAAGCGGTCCAGTATAGTTTCTGCGGGCGAAGTGGTATAAGCCAGCCTGCTCATGAACTCCAGCGCCTTCTCCAGATCTTTCAAATGTGCCTGTTGCCAGGCGGTGGCGGCAGGTGGTGCAAAATACAAATCGGCATGAAACAGATGCCCCTGTACCGGTACTATTTCCATGCTGTGCAGCAGCGCTTCCAGCTGCTTTAAATCCGCTTCGGGCAGCGTGCCGGGTGGTAATGCTGCAAACTGGTTTAACAGCGCCTGAATCAGCTGAAAAACAGCTAAATAGCTATCTGCACCTGCTACCTGCTTTGCAGCAAGGCTTTCCAGTACATACAGCGGGTAACCCAGTTCATTGTTGCGTGTTAAAGCGGGCTGCAGTTCGCTTACCAGCAGTTGTGCCTCAGCCAGTTCGCGTATATATTCACAAAATTCTTTGTAATCAATATCCTCCTGCAGCAGCCCGTACATATCTGACAGGGTAAGCAGCGGCTGTTGGGTAAGCAGTGTTACCAACCGGCTCAGCAGGTCTGTTGCTTGTATAGAGCTGAGCTGGTGTACCGTGCTGCCTTCTTCTGTAACCGTTTCGGTATACCGGTATTCGCCTGCCATCAGGTAGCAGGTAGGGTTTACCCGGTACCGCAGGTGCTGCCATAGTACGGGGTGTTGTTCCAGCTTGTAAATCAACTGTTGCAGCAGCCCCATATCAATACGTACTTTACGTACCTGCGTGGCGGGTGCGGCAGGTGCATCTATACCCGCCAGATGGCAGCCTGCAAAAATGCCATACGGGGTGGGGCGTGTGCCTGCACGTATAGCATACTTGCGTAAAGTATGCATCAGCTTGTTTTCTTTTTCAGCAGTAAAACCCGTTTGAAGCCAGGTTTTTACCGTATGGTATAAACCTGGTGAGCACCAGTAAATGCCTTCCAGAAATACAGGGTCTTTCAGCAGAGACATAACCACCTGGTCAAGGTCAGCTGCGTGCCCCTGATTATTTAACAGGCTCTTATAAGAATAGAGCGGTGTTCGTACGACAAGCCTGCCGTAGTTTTTAAAGGTTTTTTCCTGCATATTGCTGGATTGCAGATGATTAGAACGTTAGCGTGGTGTTGTTCAGCAGATTGATTTTTATATTGGTAAACTAATGTAATGAAAATTACGCGCCGTAAGGGTTTTGGCCGCAATTAATTTAGCAGGCTGCCAAACAGGCGTTGGAAAATACTCCGGTCGCTCAGCATAATTTCCGCGTTTCCTTCCATTACCGGCAGTACGGGAATCTCTTTGTTTTCAGAGGTTACTATTTTAGGATTATCCAGCTGAACATAGGCCTGATGTTCTCCATCTACCTGCATGGGCAGTATAGAAGAAATGGTACCTTCCAGAAACCCGTATTCTGTTACCGGAAAATCGTTCAGTTCTATTTTAACCGCCTGCCCGGTTTTTACATTTCCCGCGCCCTTGCTGGAGTACCGCACTTTTACTTCGGCAGTGGACGAGCGGGGTACCACCCAGATTACCTGATCCAGTGTATTTTTTTCATCAATGCCCTTGGTAATGTATATCCTGCCCTTCATAGGCGTAATGGTGTAATAATCTTTTCCGGTTTTAGGATCGTGGCGGGTAAGCAGTGTATCGCCACGCGATACTTCATCGCCGTTCTTTACCAGAAAGTTAAACTGAAAGCCGGCGTTTTCATCGGTACGCCGTATGGTAACCTTACCGGGCTGGTTTTCACCCTGCATTAATACGGTGCCATGCAACGTATCCGGGTAGCGGATAACGTTGGCTATAACCAGCCCTACCACGCTTACCACAAACAGTACGGTAATACCCCAGCGGATAACCCATGGGGGAATGGTGCCTACCACTTCCTCCATTTCGGTGCTTCTGATTTCTAATGACTCATTTATTTCAGGCATAAGTATATATTTTATGCGACATCTAATTCCAGTTGATTTTTCACCAGTTCAAAGTAGTAGCCTCTGGCTCTGGTAAGTTCTGAATGGTGGCCTTCTTCTACTATTTCCCCGTCTTTCATTACAATAATCTGATCGGCGTTTTTAACGGTACTTAAACGGTGCGCAATTACAATTACGGTTCTGCCTTTATAAAACTCATTCAGGTTTTCCATAATTACCTTTTCGTTGTTGGCATCCAGCGCGCTGGTAGCTTCATCAAAAAACAGGTATCGCGGATCTTTATATACCGCACGTGCTATAAACAAACGCTGCTTTTGCCCGCCGCTGAGGCCGGAGCCGGAGTTGCCTATGCGCGTGGTAAAGCCCAGCGGCAGGCGGGAAATAAATTCGTGCATATTGGCTATGCGTACGGCGTTGTACAGTTTTTCTTCCTGTATTCTTTCGCCATCTACGGCTATGTTACGCGCAATAGAATCGGAAAATACAAAGCCATCCTGCATAACCGTACCCACATTGTTACGCCACAGTTGTGAGGATATATCCTGCAGGTTTACCTCATCCACCAGTATCTGCCCTTCGGAAGGGGGATAGAATTTCAGCAGCAGTTTTAACAGGGTGGTTTTGCCACTGCCACTGGCGCCTACAATAGCAGTTACTTTTCCTTTGGGAATGTGCATGCTGATGTTTTTAAGCACCAGCTGACTTTTAGGCGAGCCATACCGGAACGACAGGTTGGAGATGATGATGCCCTCGCCAATGTTTTTGCGGATACTTTTGGTAAACAACTCATGGCTCAGGTATAGCGAGTCTGCACCGTTTTCCGGCTGGCGCGGCCATTTGTTTTCATCATACCCAATCAGGTCTTCGCCGGATTCTTCTTCGGGCTTGCTGTGAATTTCGTTCAGCCTGTCCAGGCTTATTTTGGCATCCTGTACACTTTTAATAAACAGAATAATCTGATCCAGCGGGCTGTTCATTTGCCCTACTATATAAGAGATGCTGAGCATTACACCCAGCGTTATCTGCTGCTCTATTACCAGCCTTGCTGCCAGGTAGCTGATAACAATATTTTTAAGCTGGGTAAAAAAGGTAGAGCCTATGGCCTGGTATTGTTCCAGCGCCAGGCTTTTAATGTTTACTTTAAACAGTTTGGCCTGTATACGTTCCCATTCCCACCGGCGGGCTTTCTGGCTGTTGTACAGCTTTATCTCCTGCATGCCGGTAATAATTTCAAACAGGCTGTTCTGGTTTTCGCGCGAGCGCTGGAAGCGGTTATAATCAATGTCTTTGCGCTTTTTAAGGAAAATAGAAATCCAGGCAATGGAAAGGCAGCTACCTATTACAAATACCAGCAGTAGTTTGGTGTTGTATAACGATAGTACAAAAGAAAATACAAAAAGATTAATAATAGAAAACAGCGTGTTGAGGGTAGAACCGGTAAGGAAGGCTTCAATTCTTTTATGATCGTTAATACGCTGGGTAATATCGCCCACGTTTTTTGACTCAAAAAAGTTAATAGGCAGCTTCATCAGCTTAATAAGGAAGTTGGAAATGATACTGATGCTGATGCGTGTACTTATGTGTAGCAATATCCAGTTTCGTATCAGATCTACCGCAATGCTGCCCAGAAACAGCAGCAGCTGTGAAAGCAGAATGAGATAAATAAAACTCATTTTTCTGCGGCTTACCCCAAAGTCTACCAGGCTTTGGGTAAGAAACGGAAAACACATACTGATAAGGCTACCCAGCAGCATGCCCAGCATCAGCTGTATAAAGTAGCGCCGGTAGGGCTTCAGGTAACCCAGTAAAAAGCCAAAGCCGGTTTGTACTTTAGGGGCTTCTTCCTTGTTGCGGTAAAAGTCGGGTGTAGGCTCCATCAGCAACGCAATGCCTTTGCGGTCGGCAGAACTGAGCCAGCATTTTTCAAACACGTCTTTTTCCACCCTTACCATGGTATGGCCGGGATCGGCTATAATAATGCGCTCTACGGGCCGGAAAAGATTTTTCTTTTCTACGGCGTACATTACTACATAATGCTCCTGGTTCCAGTGCAATACGCAGGGCAGGGGAATCTGTTGGGTGAGTTGTTCATAGGTTAGCTTGGCAGACAGCGTTTTGAACCCTATTTTTTCTGCTGCCTCACTCAGCCCCAGCAGGCTTACCCCGTTTTTAGTGATGTATGAATTGGCCCGGAGGTAATCAAGCGAATATTCCTCGCCATAGTAGGCGGAAATCATCCGCAAACAGGTGGGCCCACAATCCATGTAGTCCAGCTGTTTATAAAATTTATATTTTCTGCTGAATAGTCCCATCGGTGTGGAGTTTAACATCGTGTTGTAACTACCTCTGTGCGGTTTGTTTTATGCACCAGCGGTGGTGGGCCAGTGGGTATCTACCGTGGTGTCGTCTTTACCGCCGGTAACATTGCTGCCATCAATTTCTTCTATATCGTCTTTATCCCCGTCTTTAATAATACCAAACGATTTCAGCTTGTCTACATCCACCATGCTGTCTTTTTTATCCTGAGCAGGTTTTTTTTTATTCTTTTTTTTCTGAGCCATAGCAGTAGTTATTTGTGTTGATGAATATCTGTTAAAAGGTCAGTGGTTTTAAACGAGGCTTCCGCTGTAGCGTCCTGCTCGTAAATAGGTGGTTTGTATTCTTTAAAGCCACCATATAACGTGTCGGCTTCTTCTTTATGCATTTGAAAAGAAGAGCATTCCTCCAGCTCCGGTATTTTCTTCGGCGAAAACAAATTTGTCAGCTTCTTCATTTGTTATTGGTTTATGTTATAAATACTTTCCTGCGCGGTTACACAATGCCGCAGGTAGGCCAGCAATACTTCCTTCAGCTCTTTTACCAGGCTTTCTTCTTTTGCCCACTGCAGATAGCTGTCTGATATGCTGCCATAGTTTTCCATCATTTCCAGCAGCAGATGTATTACTGCATCCATTTGCTGATAACGTATATCAAAAGCGGTTTCAGGATAGCGTATGCGCGATACGGGAACCGTAAACGCTTTAAACCAGTATTGCAGGGCACCTGCATCTTTATCATGCATTTTCAGCAGCCGTATAAACGTTTCTGTTAGTACCTGTATGGTCATGCCGTATTGCGATTCGGCAATTACTTCTTCTTCCCGCATGCCTTTCAAAGGCAGAAAGCTGCCCCATTTGCCCGCATGCGCTGCCATATCGCGTATACACCTTACACTTACCTGCACAGCTTCTTCCATTCTGTTTTGGGTAAAATAGATTCTGCTGAGGTTGTGCAGCTGCTGTATCTCTGAAAAAAACAGGTATTGATAGCCCTGCTGTTGCAACAGCTGATTGGCCGCTATAATCTCCAGCGTAAAATCAAGCGCGCCGGTAAAATCCTTCCGGCTGTACTGGTAGTACGATAACCGTGGTGCGCAGATGGCTATAACCCAGGTGGCTATACCGGCATCCATTTTATCGGCCAGGCTGCAACACTCATTGTACAGCGTTTCCAGATCGGATCTTTTCTTCTCTTTTGCTGCTTTAAAAAAAGCATCGTAGGTGTCTGATATATGGTTGTACTCCGCTTTCTGTGCCGGGGTAAACACGTTATCCAGTATATAATTCATATACACCTGAAACGGGCCTTCTTTGGCGGAGGTGCTTCCTATGGCGTTGGGTTTTTGCATGGTGTTGTTTTTAGGCTTCCTGCGGTGCGGTTGCACGTATGTTGGTCATATTCAGATAACGGTTTAGTACCACGCCCTTTTTACGCTGCTCATCAAAATCGTACATGCAATAGTCATCCTTATGTTCAATAGCTTCCTGCGAGCAGCCACCATTGCATATGGGTAGTATAGAGCAGGAGAGGCAGGGCTTGTTTTTAAACTTACTATCCAGCCTGTCGTAAAACTTCTGGTTCCAGGTAATGGTACCATCTTCGTGCAGTGTACCTTCTTTGGCATCGGATGAGAAGTTGCGGGCGGTGCATTTAAACACTTCACCATTATAGTTAATAGTGGCGTGGTTTTTTTTATCGGCGTAGCAGGAGTTGCGCACGGTATCCGGCAAATCCACATCGCCAAACGTAGTTCTGAAACCTTTGCCTCTGAAAAAGCGATGCAGCTCGCGCACTCTTTCAATCAGCGTATAATCTTTTTCCTGCCATACTTTATGAAAAGATATTTTCAGGTACTGGCGAAACTCATCTTCCAGTGGCAGCAGGTCGTTTACAATCTCTTCCAGATTGTTGAGGTTAGAGCTGGTGTAGTTAATGCGTATAGAAACGCTGAGCCGGTTGCGGCAGAGCGAAAGGATATTGTGCAGAATATCATCGTACGAACCGCGTTTGGCATTTACAAACCTTACGGCATCGTGCGTGTTACGCGTGCCATCCAGCGTAATCTGAAAATTGACAATATTGTAGGTTTGAAACTCCTCAAACATAGATTCGTTGATGAGAAAGCCATTGGTGGTAAAGCCGGTGCTGAAGCGGGCAGTACGGCCTTCAAACAGCTCTTTTACATAGTGCATTACCGGTACAATTACCTGCTCGTAATACAGCAGGGGCTCGCCACCAAACCAGGAGATATGAAAGTCTTTCAGGTTGGGCATGCTGTTTACCACAGCGGCAATATGTTTTTTTACATTGTCCATAACCGGTGCGCCCATTTTAGAACCCTTTTCATGTGCCTCATAACAATACCAGCATTTGAAATTGCAGTTCATGGTAGGGTTAATTACCAGCTGGTACTGCGTATCATCTTCCAGGTCTACCTTTTCGCGCAGTTTTTTTACATAAGCAATCTCATCCAGTGTATTTTCCACTATAAACCCGTTTTTAACAAGCGCCTGGTAAAAGCCGGGGTGGTAGCCTTCCAGCTCTTCAATATTACCGTTGGCTTTGGCGGAGTCTATCAGCTCGCTCAGCAGCGGTTCTACTTTCAGAAAGCGGTTGCTGAGTGCGTTGTACAACAGTACGCCATCGTTATAGTGCACCGAGTTATTAAACTGACTTAGTTTCATAGTTGCTGCGTTTACCGGTTGTAAAATGCTGCCGCTTAAGCGGGCAGAAATTGTTTTAACAGATACAGTACACTTTTCAGCGAGGCCATAGCACCATATACCTCCTGCGCGCCTTCTACTTTTATACCGCGTTCCGGCTCCAGTACATGGTAGCCGTATTCCTTAAGCCGGCCTATGTTTGCCTGAACGCTGGGTTTAAACCACATATGCTCGTTCATAGAAGGCACAAACAACACGGGTGAAGAAGAAGCCAGGATGGCGGTAGATATCAGATCATCACTGATGCCGTTGGCTGCCTTGGCTATAATGTTGCCCGAGGCGGGCATAATGGCTATCAGATCTGTTTGCTGCGATAACTTTACATGCGGCACCAGTGTACCGGGTATGGCCTCATATGTATCGGTAAATACCTCGTTGCCCGAATAAATTCTCAACGCGTAAGGGGTAACAAAGCGGGTAGCATTTTTAGATACCATAACGGTTACATTGCAGTTAAGCTCTCTACGCAGGTGCATAATAAATGCAGGCATAGAAGAAGCAGAAACAGCGCCGGTAACACCCAGTACAAGATTTTTCATATCATCAGATTCAGTGTATTAGCTAAGCCTTCAATTCGGGTGCATCTTCATGCGCATATCCCAGCGCAATGGCGTATACACAGGATTGGGTTATTTTTTTCTCTTTAATCAGCTCTTCAAACCGCGGGTGAATAACCGCTGCGGTAGGGGAGCCGTAGAAGCCATATTCATTAGCGGCCAGCAGCATGTTCTGCGCTATATGCCCGGCTTCCAGCATAATGGCTTTGTAACCTACCGGGTGCGAATACTTCCACATGGTGCGCTCAAAATTGGCTACCAGAAATACAACCACGGCTGCATCGTTAATCCACAACTGATCGCTCAGTATAGAAGCGGCGGTATGTGGTATTTCGCTGTTTACCAGGCCCAGTGAATGTTCCAAAGCGGAATAGTGATAAACACCGGCTGGCAGGTTGCGTACATTGCTGCACAGCACATACGCTTCAAAAGGGTTGCGTGCCCCACCGGAAGGGGTGGTTTTAATGGGCATCTGGCCCACAGGAGGAGAATCTCTGAACTTTAATATGCCTAAACCGGCATACAGGCAATTCACCAGTTCTTCCTGTAACACCGCCTGTTCTGCTTTAAAGCGGCGGATGGTTCTGCGCCGGCCGATGGTTTTAAACAAACCTTCTGCTGTAGAAGGCGGTGCGTATTCATATACCGTATCGTAATGGTTGCGGTTGAGTGTGTATAATGCAGGGCCGCGTTGTTCCTGATACTTCTGTTCAATCTGCTGATAAAACTGTTTCATCTGATCTGAATGAACAGGAAAGAACTGTGTATTCTTCAACGCAAAATGGAAGGCTGCCGTTTTAGGGCCCCATTCCCACTTGTTTTTATAATCAGCATCTTCTTCTTCTTCCTTAGTATGTTCGGCCATAATAATGCCGCACAGTACCAGGCGCGACAGTCTTTCATATACTGCGTCTGCATTGGGTAGTTCTGTAAAATGATTTAACAGATAAGCCTCATCCACCCAGGTATCCATACCTTTAATCAGGTTCAGTTCTTCAAACGAAACCACAATGGTTTTATTCTGCAGAAAGTTCTGCACGTAAATGTCTCCGTTATGGAAGCCGAAAAAAAGGGACTGGGCTCTTCTGAACTTCATATACAAATGATTTTAAAAATTGGTTAGCAACGGCCATCAATAATATTACAGGTGTTAGTAGTGGCAGCGTGGTCATGTATAAACAGTGTTTTGGGAAAGGAAGGATTTATCAATGCTGATAAATCCTTTCCTTTATATCCGCAGAATGTTTTTTACATTCTAGCAGGCGATCAGGTTGATATCCAGTACAGGAGCCAGTTCTTCACCAGATACTTCTGAATAACCGCCGCTTAATTGCTTTAATTCTTCTTCAGATAACAGAGAAGGATTTTCTTTTAATACGCTGATAAGGTTAGTCAGTCTGGTTTTTGCGCTTTCCAGATCCTGGATAGTCTTCTGATTGTTTGCTTGTGTTGACATTTTTGTTAAGTTTAAAAAGTGTTAGCCTACTCTTTTAACTGGTTTTCGGCATTTCCCATTTGTTGCAACAAGTATTTTATTTCAGTCTGTTCTGTTCGTCCAGACTGCTGCTTTCTATTTTGCGGGCTTTGAACGACTTGCCCAGATCGAAATTGTAAATGGCGCTGAGGTTAAACGTGCGTGACTGTCTTTTCTGCTCCATTCTGCCCACTTTGGTATTGCTGAAGTATACATTGCCATTGAGCTGGTAACCGTAGCCTATATCGCTGACAGTAGATTTGAGTATCAGCTTGTTTTTCATCAGCTTCTTTTGTATGCCTGCATCTACTATCAGGAACGGATCGAACAGGAAGTTGCCCATAATCAGGTTGGAGTAATAAGTGGCATTTACCGTAAAACTGAAACCTTTAGGCAACGAAAACACCTGAACTGCCTGCATGGTAAAAATGGTTTTGGCAATTTCCACATCCTGCATGGATACGCTTTCTCTGCGCACGATAATGTTGTTATTCCAGGTCCACCATTTGGTAAGGGCAAAAGGCGTATATAAACTGATGCCTGCATTGGAGCGCTTACCAAAGTTGCGGCGGGTGTATATGGTTATCAGCGGATCGGTATCTGATTGCAGGGCGTATTGTGCAATCAAATCTTTCTGCCGGTCGTAACTTGCCGATAAGGTGTATTTGTTTTTAAACGTATACCCCATTTCAAAAGAATGTATAAATGAAGGGTTGAGATAAGGGTTACCCATGCCTATAGTATAGTTATCTGCATAGCTCTGATAAGGGTTTAGATCGCTGTAGGATGGGCGGGAAACTCTTTTGCCATAATAGAAGCTGAGTGACTGCCCTTTACCTACTCCGCGTTTCATAAACACCGTAGGAAACAGGTTGAAATATTTTCTTTCGTTCAGTTTACCTTCCGATACCAGGTCTCCATGCGTATGGGTGTGTTCTGCTCTCAGGCCCAGTTGCACTGTGGTTTTCAGAATTCTGGCACTGTAGCTTGCGTAACCCGCCACAATCCGTTCCTGATAATCGTATATATAATTCAGTTCGTTTCTGTTATCCCATTTACTGTTGCTGAAGCTTTCAAACGTACCACTATTGTATATGTTGGTATGTGTAAGCTTGGCGCCCAGGGTTAGTGCAGAGGTGGCGTTGAGTACCTTAATATATTTGCCATCTGCAGTAAACACTTTAGCCGTACTGGGCGTGGCATTGCGGAACAGGGTATCTTTCAGAAACTGGTTTTTATCATCGTAAAAGTTACTTTGTGCAGAACTAAAAGTTTTTGTTTCGTTCTGCGTATAATCAGACAGTATGGTAAGGCCCGAACCCGCTGTATCTGTATTGAGGTGATAGTTTACACCCACATTGTGATACCTGCGTGTATTGGAAACCGGATAGCTGCCCTGTACGTACCGGTTAGTAGCAGTTTGCGGCTGTGTTACGGCGATATTGGAATTGTAAGAGAAACCGCCATCCCGGAAAGAACCTGTATAATCCAGCGCTATGTATTGTTTGCGGCTGATATCGTATGCGCCACCTACATGCACCCGGTTTGAGGTATAGCTATTAACTCTTTTGGCGGTTGACTGGTAGTGAACGTTATCGCCCACCGGTCTGGAAAACCAGGTATCATCAAAATCTTTGGTTTGCTCATGTGAGTAGCTGGCAAAGAGCGATAAATCCCTGTCTTTAAAGTTCAGCTGCAACCCTTCGCTGGTGCCTGCATAGCGACCTTGTGTATAGCCTGCATTGGCGCTGCCATTCAGGCCGGCACTTTTTTGTTTTTTCAGTACTATGTTAATATACCCGCCACTGCCTTCTGCATCAAATTCTGCCGGTGGGTGCGCAATAATTTCAATAGACTGTATGTTTTCTGCCCGCAGGCTGCTCAGGTAATTGGTAAGGTCATCGCCACTTATCTGCAGCCGCTTTCCATCTACCATTACCCTTGTACCGGGGTTGCCGTTAATAGATATTTTGCCATTGTTTACAAACACGCCGGGCGCCAGCTGAAACAATTCCAGCGAAGATTTGCCGGCAGATAATGCGTTGTTGGCTACATCCATGCTAATACGGTCTGTTTTGCGTATAATCATGGGCTTTCTGGTAGAAACGGTAACGCCTTCCAGCTGCTTTTCGCTTTTCTTCAGATGTACCGGCTCTATGGTAAGCGAACTGGTAACCTGTTTGTATACCTGATAGGCCTGGTAAGAAGCATGGCTGATTTGTATACCGTAATAACCGGTGCTATCTATGCTAACTTTAAAGCTGCCATCTTCCGCTGATATTTTTTCAGATACCACCGCTGTATTTTTTAGAATACGAACCGCTGCAAATGCCACAGGTTGTGCGTTTTCGTCTACCACTTTTCCCTCTATGGTCAATTGCGCTATGCCTGGTACAGACAGTAGTAAAGCGATGAGAAGATGAGCAGTTGTTTTCATGTTTTTCAGGTTTTTGTTAGTTACCCTTGCTTGCTGATTCAAATTTTGCAAACATTACTGCGATTAAAAAATCACTTCGCTGACTATAGCTGGCTGTTCGATGAAGAGGGGGATTGTTTCGACAGAGCCTGTTTTTGGAGTGCCGGAAAGAAAAGAGCGTTGGGGAAGGCAAACAGGTGGGAAAGCAAAAGCCCTGAGCTGATTATCAATCAGTTCAGGGCCTGCATTATCTTTTTAGTGATGGTTTATGCTTTCTTTACGCTGTAAAAATAGCAGATCATAATAGCTACGCCTGGCAGCATTAAAGCGGGTAAACGGTACTGATGCGCCAGAAATGCACCCGCAATACAGCCCCCCAGAAAACCGCATACGGTAACCAGTTGCTTTTTCAAACTGGCCAAAGCTTCTTCCCGGCGGTCTTTATGAAACAAGCCACCCAGATCCAGCGATAGCTGGGTTACGTTTCCCGTCATCATAGTAGTAGGGCCGTAGGTTTCTTTGGGAAACAGTTTGCCATAGGCGTTCTGTAATCCTATAGCAAATACCACTACCAATGCAATGGTATATACAGGCCAGGAAGCAGTAAGCATATCATTACGTGCAAACCATCCGGCGGCCAGTCCGCTTACCAGCAACAATATGCCTTCCAGCAGTAGCAGCTTGTAGCGGTGTGTTACATTACGTGCCAGCCAGCCGCCAAACATAACTGCCAGAATAAATACCGGAAAGGTGAGTAGTTTAATGTAGGCATTTACATCGCTGCCTTTAATAAGCTCGTAAGCAAATACAATAAAGTTACCGGTAACGTGTGCAGAGAAAATGGCTTTGGCCGATATAAAAGTTACTGTATCGCAGTAGCCTGCTACAACGGTAAGCATGAGTGTGGTAAACCATATACTTTTAGGTTGCTCCATATACGTTTGTTATTAGTGAAAGAAAACCTGTAGCAGGTAATGATCTATTGAATAAGTACCTGCACCCAGCGCCAGTAACAACAGGTAGCAAAGTGTGTACATATACGGCACATCTCTTACTTCGGGCGAATCTTTGCGGTGTACTACAAAGTAGCCAACGGCCGTAACGCCTATAACAGGCAGCACTACCAACCGTGTGCCGATGCCTGCTATTACCAGAAAAGGCGCTACCGTGTCTGACAGGGTAGCCATCATGCCATTCAGCTTTTCGGGTAAATGCAGGGGATTGGGTACATGTTCTTTTTCCCCGTTTTCCAGCCTGAACTTTTTTAGTCCGTGCACACGAAACAATTCTATCGACAATAAGATACGGAAGATCAGCAGGGCAGCGTTGTTAAAGCTGCTGCCCATATCTGAATACAAAAGTTGCTGAATAATATTCATCATGTGTGTAATTACTATCAGTTAAAAAGCAAAGCACGAACAGCCTAATGCGCCCCAGAAACTGGTATAGTTGTTTACCGGTACGTTGCTATGGCGTGCAGCGGCGTGATTGTGCCCATGTACATCGCAACTGCCGGAACAGCAATGGATATGTGCGGTAACATGGGCTTCGCTGCCTGCATTGGCGTGTATGGCAGCACGGTTGCTGCGATCAGCATAATAACCGCCAAATCTGTTAACGGGCGACCAGTCTGGCAATACAGGTATAGATGCTGGTGAGTGGTTGGAAAAATCTTCTTTGGCATATACAATTTTACCAGCCACAATAGTCAGCAGCGCTTCTATCTGCTTAACCTCTTCATCGTTTACGGTAAAGTAGTCACGATCCAGCACAGCAAGGTCTGCCAGCATACCGGTTTTAATATCACCTTTCTTATGCTGCTCGTTAGAAAACCACGCACTGCCACGGGTATACAGTTCCAGCGCGGTTTCGCGGCTTAAGCGGGTAGCTTCATTGTATAACTGCAGGCCACCTACGGTTTTACCGGCAGTAAGCCAGTACATACTTACCCAGGGGTTGTAGCTGCTTACGCGGGTAGCATCTGAGCCACCGCCCACAGGTACACCATTTTCCAGCATACGTTTTACGGGTGGGGTTTGCAGCGCTGCTGCGGCACCATACCTATCCGTAAAATATTCGCCCTGGTAAGCCATGCGGCTTTGAATGGCTATGCCACCACCCAGTGCTTTTACGCGGTCTATATTGCGCTCATCAATGGTTTCTGCGTGGTCAAATATCCAGGGCAGCCCGTTGAACGGAATATCGCGGTTTACCCTTTCAAACACATCCAGGAAGCGGGTGATGCTTTCGTTGTACGTAGCATGCAGGCGGAAGGGCCAGCGGTGCTCTACCAGCAGGCGTACCACACGCTCCAGATCGGCTTCCATGTTTTCAGGAAGGTCTGGGCGGGGTTGCAGAAAGTCTTCAAAATCTGCGGCAGAAAACACCAGCATTTCACCGGCGCCGTTGTGGCGGTACATATCATCGCCCTGATATACTTTTACCGATTTGGTCCAGTTATCAAAGTCTTCATACTCCTGTTTGGGATGTTGTGTAAACAGGTTGTAGGCTATGCGTACGGTAAGTTGTTCTTTATCGTGCAGTTCGTTGATAATCTGGTAATCATCCGGATAGTTCTGAAAGCCGCCACCTGCATCAATTACACTGGTAATGCCAAAGCGGTTCAGTTCGGTCATAAAGTGGCGGGTGGAGTTCAGCTGATGATCGTACGATAGCTTAGGGCCCTTTGCCAGTGTGGCATACAGTATCATGGCGTTTGGGCTGGCAATCAACAAACCGGTAGGTTCGCCATTGGCATCTTTCTGAATAACACCACCGGGAGGGGCAGGGGTATCTCTGGTGTAGCCCACCGCTCTCAGTGCAGCACGGTTCATCAAAGCACGGTCGTACAGGTGTAATATAAACACCGGTGTTTCGGGGGCAACGGCATTGATCTCTTCCAGGGTAGGCATTCTTCTTTCGGCAAACTGAAACTCAGACCAGCCACCTACTACGCGCACCCACTGCGGGCTGGGTGTACAATCTACCTGGTCTTTCAGCATACGCATAGCATCGGCCAGTGAAGGCACGCCATCCCAGCGCAGTTCCAGATTGTAGTTAAGGCCACCTCTGATGAGGTGGATATGAGAATCGTTAATGCCGGGTACTACGGTTTTCTTCTTCAGATCAACCAGTTTGGTGCTTTCACCTGCCAGTGGCATTACGGTGCTGTCGCTACCTACGGCTATAAACTTACCGTCTTTAATGGCTACGGCAGTTACTGCTTCCTGCGTGGGGTGCAGGGTGTGTATTTTACCGTTGTATAAAACAATATCTGCTGTCATAGATGGTGGTTTATAAAGCTTAGTTGAATGATTGAATGGCTTGCTGAATACCCTGGCCCGCTACGGTAAAGAAGGAGGGGCCAGCCAGCAGGGTAACTTTGGCTACTGGTTTTTTAACGGCCATTTTTTTAGTACTCAGGTAAGTTTGTGTGCGGTAAGCATCTACCATACCTTTTACTACGTTGCCTGCCACTTCAGCAGTGGGAGAGTCTATACCTGCATCTTTAATATCAGAAGCAAAAGCAAAGCTGGGCGCGTTTAAGCGTAAGGCTTCACGCATAGCCACAGCGCCAATACCGGTCATCAAATCAGCAGTAAAAGCATTTCTGTGGCCCAGACCAATCAGTAATAATCTTTTGGAAGAGAGGTGGCCGGCAGAAGGTTCTATTAACAGGGTTTCATACGCGTGCCCTTTAAACTGACCGCTTTTTCTGATATCGGTAATAATGCCCAGCAGGGCATCATCCAGATGTACCATGCCGTTTAACTGAGCGGGTAACGCCGGTGGGTTAAATATGTCGCCTTCGGTGTATTCAAACACGCAGGCTATCTGTAAAGGCGCGCGCGAAGTAGAGGGGCCTTGTACCAGCCCTTCAAAAGCAATACCATCTACCTTGCCCCATACTTTGGAGGTATTGATAGCGGTCATCTTTTGGGTGGTATCTGCGGTAGTAGTCTGCGCCAGTGTGGCGGTGTGTAAACCAAAGGCCAGTATAAGACCTGCTAAAATGCTGCTGCTGTGTTTAAAGCTATTCATGGAATCTTGTTTTAGTGTGTGGTTAGAATTTAACGGCCAGCCGTGTGTTAATAAATACCCCGTTTTTAGCATTGGGTATCACATCATATACAAAGCTGCCTACCTTAAAATATTGCAAACCCGTGTTAAGGGTAATAAACTTATTTACGTTGTATACAAAGCTGGTAAGCCATGCAGTGCCTATATATCGTTTGGTAGAAGATGCACCTGTCATATTCAGCGTGCCACTGGGGCGGTAAATACCATCTTGTAGTGAGTAGCGCCAGTTAAACACTATATCGCCCTGCCATAGCAGTCTGGGCAGCAGTGTCAGCGATACATAAGGATGAATATCTACCAGGTTAACGGGACCAATCTGCGGGTTAAACCCGAAGTAACCACCTTTGGGATACAGGGGATTAAAAGTTTGCAGTTTGCCATCACCGGCTTTTCTATCACCCGATATATAATCGTTTCTGATATTAATGCTGGGCCTGAATTTTACGTTCTCAAACAGATAACCCAGATCTACAGAACCCGTCCATGCACTGATGTTACCACCACTAAAGCTGCCGAACTGGTAAGCTGCTTCCAGATTGTATATAAACCCGCCGCCATATTTCCATAAACGGGTGCCCAGTGTATGTCTGATTTCTTTGCCCACGCCTTCTTCAAACATCGTAGCATCTCTGCGTATACCCAGGTAGTAGAAATCCAGATTGCCGTGGCGGGGAATAATCCATTTACCGTACGTACCCCATAGGTTGGCCTGGCGGTTGGTTTTGTTATCAAAAGCTCCGTTGTTGGTGGTATCGGCTGCCATTACAAAACCATCTACCGATAAACGGGGGGTATTGTACATAACTCTGGCTCCGGTAAAATACAAACGGGCATTGGGGCCTTCGCGTACCGAAATGAGCCGTCCGGAACCATAATCTATTTCCTGCCGTCCAATGCGGAAAGTGAGCGACTGACTGCTTTTGCGCCAGGCTACCACATCTGCAAACAGGTTTTGTACGTTCAACTTGTCTTCATCAATAGGCCGGGGACCATTTTTGCGTCCGCCCTGAATGGCGCTGCGCAGTTGGCCGAACAGCCTTACACGGCTGCCCAGGTGCACATCGGCATGCAGATCGTACCGCTGCAACAGAAAGTTGTTATGGCCTATATTCATTCTGCCCCAGTCTTCATTATTAAAGTTGACCATTTCCCAGCGTGCTTCGCCGCCCAGGCTCAGGTAACTGCTTTTAGCAGCATTTAATGGAATGTATTTAATGCTGTTGTAAAAGCCCCGTGGAGAATCTTTCAGCGGTGCATAGTTTTCATCGTACCGCATAAGCTTGAAAGACTGGCCGCCGGCGCTTACTGCTGCGGTGGCAGCAGTAAGCAACAGGCAAAGCCTTATAAAAAGTAACCTGATTTGTGTTGATAACATATCCGGAAAAGTGTTTTAGGTTAGTGTTTCAGCATGGTATGCGCATACTGAATACCTATACCATAGGCGCCGCCGTACTTCTTCATCAGATCGGTAACGGCTACGTACGTTTCCTGGCGTGCCCAATCTCTCTGTAACTCCAGTATGTACTGAACAGCAGTAATAGGTACGGCACCAGCCTGAATCATGCGCTGTACAGCACGCTCGTGTGCTTCTACGCTTACATCACCACAGGCATCGGTAATAACATATACTTCATAGCCTTCGTCAATAGCAGATAAAGCAGGGCCTACAATACATACGCTGGTCCACAGACCCGCCAGAACAATCTTCTTTTTTTGAAAAGCCACAATAGCTTCGTAAGCGGGTTTGTCTTCCCATGTGTTCATGCTGGTTCTGTCTAAATAGCCAGAGGTTGCTTTAGGGTAAACCGCTTCCAGCTCAGGAAACACAGGGCCTGAAAAGCTTTCTTCGGCCACGGTGGTTACCAGGGTGGCTACGTTGAATATTTTAGAGGCGCCGGCAATAATAGCGGTGTTGGTGCGCAGCTCTGTATTGGAAAGGTTGGTGGTGGCTAAGCCCATCTGGCTTTCGAAGTCAATTAATACTAAAGCGTGGTTAGAAGGCGTCAATAACTTGTTAGATGGTTTCATACTATTAATAATTAAAGTTTGTTTTTGAAAGGGCATGGCGCTGCCTGTACGCCTGTTGGCGCAGTAATGCATAGCATGCCGGTTATACGTTTGGATAAGCCGAAGCCGTGTAACGGTTGCAAAGCGGTTGTATTCCGGCGGCAGGTACCTATGGGCCGGAAACGTGGCTGCTATGTAAGCGTTGGAAGCTTCAGGGTTTTGATCGTGTTCAGGATGTAAAACTAGTGCGAAGGGGAAGGGGAGGCAATGGCGAAATGTTTGGAAAGATTGTCAATATTACACAGAGGAGTGGGGGGAGGCTTTCGTGTTTATGCGGTAAAATGCAGTAGTGACGGACGTTTCAGGCATAAAAAAAGGGCGTTCTGATCGAAACAGAACCCCCTATTTAACCCTGCTGCATAAAAAACTGAACGTAAGATAGTTTCTTTTGCCGAAGGTTTAATCATCTTTTACTTTTTTTTAATTAATTTTTTATATCCAATAATTTCCCTATTTGTCCTTTACTGCCCGCTAAATACACACTGTTCCCCCTTTGGGACTTCTGAATAACGTGGAAACTTTGATTACTGATGGGGAACCAGTGCAGACCGTCATCATCTGTAATGTCCACTCCGTTAAGTCCAGAGGTAAGGGCTTTGCCTTTATCTACGTAAATAACGCAACTGCGGTATCCTGCGGGTGGAGTGCCGGGTTTGTGCCAGTTTTTGCCGCTGTTGGTGCTGATTGCACAATTACCGGTGGTATCGTTAGGACGGGTAAAATCGCCACCCACTACCAGCCAGCTATCTTTCCATACGGCAATAGAATTGGCGCCGGTGGTTTCTTTACCCTGTATCATGGGCAGTGTATTAACTGTTACGCCTGCTTTACTGCCAGGTACAGGAATAAGGTGTAACCGGGAAACCATGCCACCCGTTACCAGCGCCAGAAACGGTAAACGCCTTTGCACTTTTACCAATTGCATATTGGTACCGCTGGAGGCAAAACAGGCTTCGCCTTCTTCCGCCTCCGGCATATAGGGCTTCATTTTAAACCAGCTGCGTCCGGCGTCTTCAGTATGGGCAATAAACAGGCGGCCGTTAACAGGATCGCCCACTACTGCACCTGAAGTGCCTTCAAAATGCATGGCATCCAGAAACATGCCCGGCGTATTATCGGTAAAAACAATCTGCCAGTGTGCGCCGCCGTCGGTGGTGCGTAGTATCTGTGCGGGTTCGGCTATGGCCATTATTACAGCCGTATCTGCATTAAAAGCGTGTATACTGCGAAAGTCTCTTTTTTCAAACCCGGCTACCTGCATCCAGTTAAAATGGGCGCCACCATCGGTAGAGCGGGCTACATAACCATTGTTGCCGCTTACCCAGACTATACTGTCTGAGGGTACGCTAAGGCCACGAAGGCTTACGGAGCGACCGGAGTCTAATATAGAAATAGAATACTTTTGCTGACTTTGAGCGTATTCAAAGGAAGTCAGCAACAAAAAAAGGTAAAGGATTTTTGAAAAGCGCATAATGCACAACACATTTGCGCCAAAATACAACTTGTTTTAACATTTTATAATATATCTACTATGATTCCTTACTGGCTAAGCCGGATGCAACTGTTACTGGGTGATGAACAGGTGGAATGTTTAATGAATAGCCACGTATTGGTGGCAGGACTGGGTGGTGTGGGTGGCATCTGCGCCGAAATGATTGCCCGGGCCGGCGTGGGTAAAATGACCATTGTAGATGGCGATGTGGTAGACCTGAGTAATGGCAACCGCCAGATACCAGCACTGCACAGCACCGCCGGTAAGCTAAAGGCAGAGGTTATGGCAGAGCGCCTGCTGGATATAAACCCGGCGTTACAGCTGGATGTGGTAGCCGCTTACCAGGAAGAACATCAGATGGATGCCCTTATGGCACGCCACGCTTTTAGCCATGCGGTAGATTGTATAGATACGCTGAGCCCCAAAGTGGCTTATATGAAAGCAGCGGTAGACAGGGGCATTCCTATTGTAAGCGCTATGGGAGCAGGTGGTAAAACCGACCCTTCCAAAGCAACCATTGCAGACATCAGCGAATCGCACAGTTGCAAGCTGGCCAAATATGTACGTAAGCGCCTGCACGAGCACCATATACATACCGGCATTACCGTAGTGTACAGCCCGGAAGAAATTGATAGCGAACGTGTTATTGTAACAGAAAAAGCTTTTCCGAAGAAATCGGTAATTGGTACTATCAGTTATATGCCCGCCATTTTTGGCTGTATGGTAGCCAGCGTAGTTATCAGGAATCTGTATCAGCAGGCTGGTATTGCCACTGAAGATGTGCTTTAAGCTGCTCTGTTACATTATATATAATAGGGCAGCGGCCATAATGCATGAAAGTAGAGAAGAGCCTGCCTGTAAAATCGGGCAGGTGTAAACCCGGAAACGTGCGGCACTCTGTAAAACGATGCTCATACACCGTACAGCACCGGTTTTGTAAAAAGTGGCAGGGTATGGTGTTTACTATCATATCGCCCTGCAGGCTGGTTTCAATATACTTTTCTGTAAAATCGGCCACCGGCATGTTCAGATGTGCTGCTACGCGTACGTTTTCTTCCGCCGTAACATTAATCATCAGGCTCTGGCAGCAGTTACCACACTCCGTACAATTTATCTGTGGGGTAATTTCGGCATCCAGGCGATGCACTGCTTCATCCATTTCCGCGCTGTTCTGTGCTTTCAGAAACAGCCTGAACTGATAGTTTTCCGCCTCTTTTTCTGCGCCCTCTTTTTCTATAATATCCAGCTGGTGGGTAAGTTTCACCGGGCGAAGGTAATTGATAGTTGGGAGTTTGAAGTTGGGAGTTGGTAGTTAAGGCGGCGATCACAGATCGATTACCATGCGCACATCATCGTTCAGATAACGGCCACCGGGGTGGCGGGCGCTGTAATCCAGGTTAATCCAGTATTCGTTATTGTGTTCGTGGTAGTAAATGCGATCTATTTGTTCTTTATCAAACAGTTGAATAATAGCCTGTTGCATTAATTCATACCCCTGTTTATCGCCGCAGTACAGTTCGGGGTACATATGTCCTTTAATAATTACCAGACGGCAGCGGGCACCGATACTCATAAGGCAGCTGGCCATAAGAATGGAGTGGTCGTCACAATCGCCACCCATACCGTTAAGGATGGTTTCGCGTGGATTGGCAAAGTATTCATCCCGCTGAGAATCCGGTACGTACTTAAAATGGGTATTGATGTACTGAAAAAGCGACAGATAACGGGTAACCATGCCATATTTAGGCTGGTATTCGTCAAAATTATCCAGGGAATGTTTAACAGAAAAGTTGCGCACCAGCGAATCGGTGGTGTTTACCCGGGCTTTAATTAACTGTGAAGTTTTGTTGAGCGGATTGCCAAACGAGCGGGGATCGATGCTTAATCCATCGGGCTGTTTCTGCTCCCGGATCATCCAGTTTTGATAAGCCAGCGTTTTGTAATCATTCAGAATATTGCCAAAACCATACTTATTATTGATCTGATTGACCGTTAAAATGGTAAAAACCAGTAAAAAAGCGGGAATAATCAACGGTTTTACCAACCAGAGAATGACCCTGACCACGGCTACGGCAATTAATACCGCTGCAATAAGATCAAAGTTCCATTCACCGATCATAACCGGTGGAATATAGCGACAAATGAACGGGGCAAGGGGGATAATGGTTAAAATTCCTGCCAGTTCCGCTATAAAGTTCTTCGTTGTGGTGTATTTATCGCCTTTTGCTATTGCTGCCATAACTTAAACATAATGTCCTCTTCAGCGTATACTGTAAGCAAATATTACGGGTAATGATATTTATTCACAACTGTACAAAAGTCCTGCCGCTTTGCGCTATTTGCATTTAACCCTATATTTGCCCGGCAACACCTCTTGCTAAAAAAGTTAGTGGCTGGTAAGTGCGGTATCCGCAGGGGGCCGGTGTAACAGAAGATTTATAAAAAAGGTAGTATGGCAGAACCTCAAAACAAGCAGCAGGCAGAGTATACGGAAGACAGTATCCGGAGTTTGGACTGGCGGGAGCACATCAGGCTGCGTCCTGGTATGTATATTGGTAAACTGGGCGATGGTGCAGCCCCGGATGATGGCATTTACGTGCTGGTGAAGGAGGTGATGGATAACTGTATTGATGAACACACGATGGGCCACGGTAAGGTAATTGACCTGGCACTGGACGGAAAAACAGTTACGATACGTGACTATGGCCGTGGTATTCCTTTAGGCAAGCTGGTAGATGTGGTGAGCAAGATTAACACCGGCGCCAAATACGACAGTAAAGCCTTTCAGAAAAGTGTGGGTTTGAACGGTGTGGGTACCAAAGCGGTAAACGCATTGAGCAGCTATTTTAAAGTACAGAGCGTACGCGATGGCAAACTGAAAGTAGCGGAGTTTGAAAAAGGCGACCTGATTAAGGAGCATAAAGAGGTAAGCACTGACGAGCCTAACGGTACGCTGGTGAGTTTTGTGGCAGATGACACCATTTTCCGCAATTACCATTATATATATGAATACATTGATAACCAGCTGTGGAACTACTGTTACCTGAATGCGGGTTTGATTATCAACTTCAACAACAAAAAATACGTTAGTAAAAACGGTTTGCTGGACTTGTTGCGCCGTAAAGCCAACGAAGATGAGCTGCGTTACCCTATTATTCACCTGAAAGGGGAGGATATTGAAATAGCGGTTACGCACAACAACGATTACGGGGAGGATATTTTCTCATTCGTAAACGGCCAGTATACTACACAGGGTGGTACGCACCAGCAGGCTTTCCGCGAGGGATTTGTAAAAACCCTGCGTGAGTTTTTTAAGAAAGATTACGATGCGGCCGATATACGCCAGAGTATAGTGGCAGCCGTTTCTGTACGTGTACAGGAGCCGGTGTTTGAGAGCCAGACCAAAACCAAACTGGGTAGCCAGTATGTGTTTGAAGGTGGCCCGAGCATGAAAAACTTTGTGGGTGATTTTCTGTCTAAAGAGCTGGATAACTTCCTCCACAGAAACCCACAGGTGGCTGAGGCGCTGAAAAAGCGGATTGAACAGAGCGAAAAAGAGCGGAAAGAGCTGAGTGGCATACGTAAACTGGCTAACGAACGCGCCAAAAAGGCCAACCTGCACAACAAAAAGCTGCGCGACTGCCGTTTCCACTATAATGATGAGCCTACCGGTAAGGACAAAGAGGCAGTACTGGAAAAGCAAAAAGGCACTACTATATTTATTACCGAAGGTGATAGTGCCAGTGGTTCTATTACCAAGGCACGGCAGGTAGAAAGTCAGGCCGTATTCAGCCTGCGTGGTAAGCCGCTGAACTGTTTTGGGCTTACCAAAAAAGTGGTGTACGAGAATGAAGAGTTTAACCTGTTACAACACGCGCTGAATATTGAAGATGGTTTGGAAGGCCTGCGTTATAACAAAGTGGTAATTGCTACCGATGCCGATGTGGATGGTATGCACATTCGCCTGTTGCTGATGACTTTCTTCCTTCAGTTTTTCCCTGATCTGGTGAAGAAAGGGCACGTGTATATTCTGGAAACCCCGCTGTTTCGCGTACGTAACAAGCAAACCACGCACTACTGTTACGATGAAGCGGAAAAGCAGGTGGCTATTAAAAAGCTGGGCGGCAAGCCGGAGATTACCCGCTTTAAAGGGTTAGGTGAGATTTCGCCGGACGAGTTTGAGCGTTTTATCAGTGCAGATATGCGTCTGCAGCCGGTGATACTGGAGCAGGGCGAGCATATTCAGCAACTGCTGGAATATTACATGGGTAAAAACACCATGGACAGGCAGGAGTTTATTATTAACAACCTGCGTGTAGAACTGGATTTGATTGAAGAAAATTCAGCTGCTGCGGAAGCTACTGCAACTGCGGCTGCCGGTAAATAATTATGAAACCTGTATTCAGATACGCTTTGCGGGAAGAACTGCCCTGGATAGTGGAGGTATACAACTCTATTGTAGCCGGGCGTATGGTAACTGCCGATACCGACCCGGTAACGGTGGAAAGCCGTATTCCCTGGTTTGATGCACACAACCAGAAGCATCCTTTGTGGATGGTGGAAGTGGACGGTGAACCGGTGGGTTGGGTAAGTCTGCAAAAGTTTTACGGTCGCCCTGCCTACGATATTACAGCAGAGATCAGTATTTACCTGCACGAAAGCTGCCGTGGCCGTGGTTTGGGGATGCCGGTATTGCAGCACGCTATTGCGCTGAGTGCGGAACTGGGTATTGAAAACCTGCTGGGGTTTGTGTTTGCGCACAATATACCCAGCATGAAGCTGTTTGAACGTGCCGGATTTGAACACTGGGCCAATATGCCGGGCATTGCGTTGCTGGATGGTGAATACAGATCATTAATTATACTGGGTAAAAAAATAAATTCAATTCTGTAATGATACACGTTGTTTTTCAGCAGGCGGATATAGCTGTATTGGAAAAGGCTATTGAGCTGGACCCTAAAATGACGGGACTGGTAGTGCAGATTCTGGATGACTATGCAACAGGCCCTTTGGGTAAAATATACGAAGCGGAAGGTTTTCAGGAACGAAAAGCCTGGTGGGAAGAGGTGCTGCAGTACACACCGTATGCAGAAGGTTTTACTATGACGGAAGACCGCTGGACGGTGCATCAGCTGACCCGTTTTCTGAAAGGTGGTGCTTTTACTTTTCCCGCTGCGGAAGGGGAGGAGGCTCGTATATACAAAGAGGACGATGAAGAGCCGGCGGTATGGATATGGATGGGCCAGAACCAGCATGATGTATGTGGTTATTACTGGCTGATGAGTCAGCTGAAAGATTATCAGGGCAACGTACAGGTGCTGTATATGAATAACCTGCCTTTTATTAATGAAAAAGGCGGCATTTTTTACCCTACCAATCTGTTTGAAATTCAGCCGAAAGAGTTTTTGAAAGCCAAGCGGCTGGCGCGCCCTATTACCCTGAGTGAGTTTGAGGTAGACCCCGATGAGTGGAAGAAGCTTTGCCAGGAAAGCGCTCCGGTGCGTATACTGGAAGGCGGAAAGAAAATAGTAAGCAAGGAACTGACCTTTTACGATAAAGATATATTTGCGGCCGTTGGTAACGAGGCTGGTAAGCTGAACAAGGTGGTGAGCAACTGCCTGAGCAAAATGAAACTGAAAACCGGCGATACTTTTCTGGTTTGGCGCATACGTAAACTGGCAGAGGAAGGAAAGCTGGATGTACAGGGCGACTGGACAAAAGGCTGGAAAGATATTGTGGTTAAACCTGCAGGTATGGCCACCAGTGAGGCGCAACCGGCAGAAGAAGCAGCATCGTAATTATGAAACTGAAAAGCATACACCACATTGCTATTATAGCCAAAGACTATGCGGAGAGCAAACAGTTTTATACAGAAGTACTGGGCTTTGAAATAATACAGGAAGTATACCGCGAAGCCCGCGACTCGTATAAACTGGATCTGGCCCTGGGTGGCCTGTACCAGATTGAACTGTTCAGCTTTCCCGATTACCGGCCACGGGGTTCTTACCCCGAATCTCTGGGATTACGGCATCTGGCTTTTGCGGTAGACAATGTGGAGGAATGGATTATTTATTTGCGGAGCAAGGGCGTGGAAAGTGTACAGGATGTAAGGGTGGATGAGTTCACCGGCAGGAAATTTACTTTCTTTAACGACCCCAACGGGCAGCCGTTGGAATTATATGAAAACTGACCTGAAATAATATAAGATGGCGAAGGAGAATATCAAGCAGATCGATTTAACGAACGACTCGGGGGTACTGGGGCAGTATAAAAACTGGTTCCTGGATTATGCGTCGTATGTAATTCTGGAACGCGCCGTACCTGCCATGGAAGATGGTTTGAAGCCGGTACAGCGCCGTATCCTGCATGCGATGAAGGAAATGGACGATGGAAGGTTTAACAAGGTGGCCAATATTATTGGTCAGAGTATGCAGTATCACCCGCATGGGGATGCTTCTATTGGTGAGGCGTTGGTAAACATGGGCCAGAAAGACCTGTTAATTGAAACACAGGGTAACTGGGGCGATGTGCGTACCGGTGATGATGCGGCAGCGCCGCGTTATATTGAGGCGCGTTTATCCAAATTTGCGCTGGAGGTAGCGTTTAACCCTAAAACCACCGACTGGCAGGTGAGTTACGACGGCCGTAAGCAGGAACCTGTTACCCTGCCTATGAAGTTTCCGTTGCTGTTAACACAGGGTGCAGACGGTATTGCCGTAGGTTTATCTACTAAAATATTGCCGCACAACTTTTGCGAAGTGTGCGATGCGGCTATCAAATACCTGAAAGGGAAAAAGTTTGACCTGTATCCTGATTTTTTGACTGGTGGTATGATGGATGCTACCAACTACAACGAAGGCAAGCGTGGTGGTAAGGTGCGCGTACGTGCAGTAATTGAGGAAATGGATAAGAAAACACTGGTAATACGCAGTGTGCCTTATGGCGTTACCACTTCTTCGCTGATGGACTCTATTGTAAAAGCCAACGATCAGGGTAAGATTAAGATTAAAAAGGTAACGGACGAAACTGCCAAGGAAGTGGAGATTATGGTGGAGCTGGCGGCAGGTATTTCTCCGGATATTACTATAGATGCGTTATATGCATTCACAGATTGTGAGGTGAGTATATCACCCAACGCCTGTGTAATTGTAGACGACCGTCCGAAGTTTGTAGGGGTTAAAGAGCTGCTGAGTAATTCAGCGGATCATACCAAAGAACTGCTGAAGCGCGAGCTGGAAATTAAACTGGCTGAGCTGGAAGAGAAATGGCACTACACTTCACTGGAAAAGATATTCTTTGAAGAGAAGATTTATAAGGAACTGGAAAAAGGCCACGCTACCTGGGAAAAGGTGATTGAGGGTATTGACAAGGGCTTTGATCCGTTTAAGAAGCAACTGAAACGTGAGGTTACGCGAGAAGATATTCTGAAACTGACCGAGAAGCCGGTACGCCGTATTTACAAGCTGGACATTAACGACCTGATTACCCAGATTAAAGGTATTGAGGCGGAGATTAAGCAGGTAAAACATGACCTGGTGAACCTGGTGGATTTTGCGGTAGCTTACTTTGAAAACCTGCTGAAGAAGTACGGTAAAGACCGTGGCCGTAAAACAGAGATTAAACTGTTTGATACCATTCAGGCCAAGAACGTAGCTATTGCCAATACCAAACTGTACATTAACCGTGCAGAAGGTTTTATAGGCAGCGGCCTGAAGAAAGAAGAACTGCTGTGCGAGTGTAGCAATCTGGATGATGTAATTGTGTTTACCCGCCGCGGTATTATGAAGATTGTACGTGTGGCTGATAAGGTGTTTATTGGCAAAGACATTTTGCACGCTGCTATTTTTCAGAAGAACGATGAGCGTATGACCTATAACATGATTTACGCTGATGGCGAAACCAGTGTTACCTACGCCAAGCGTTTTAATGTTACCGGTATTACCCGCGATAAAGAATACGACCTTACCAAAGGCTCTGATAAATCTAAAGTACTGTACTTTACTGCCAACCCGAATGGGGAAGCAGAAGTGGTAAAAGTGTTGCTGAGCCCAAGTTCTAACGCACGTACCAAGGAGCTGGATTTCCATTTTGAAGAGCTGGAAATTAAGAACCGTAACTCCATGGGTAACCAGGTTACCAAATACCCCGTTCGCTCCGTGAAGCTGAAAGAAGCGGGTAAGAGTACACTGGCAGGCAGAAAAATATGGTTTGACGATCAGTTTGGCCGTCTGAACATGGAAGAGAAAGGTACGTACCTGGGCAGCTTTGACGGGGATGAAAAAGTGATGGTGATATATGACGATGGTAACTACGAAATAGCAGATGCTGAAATGACCCGCCGTTTTGATGCGGAAAAGGTGAAGCTGATTGAGAGATTTAACCCGGACAAAGTGATTACCGCTGTATACCTGGATAACGATAAACTACAGTTTAACGTAAAACGTTTCAAAATTGAAACGACTACTATGAACAACAAGTTTATGTTTATTAAAGAAGGGGATGGCAACCGTGTGGAAGCTGTTACTACCGATGCTAAACCTATATTAATGCTTACTTCGGGCAAAGGCACGCAGCAGCGTACCCAAAAAATGAAGGTGGCCGATTTTGTAGAAGTAATGGGCTGGAAAGCCGCCGGTAATAAACTGGCTGATTACAACAAGAGCGTACACATGGAATGGGAACGTAAGGCGAAAGCAACTGACGAGAACCAGACAGAATTGTTTTAAGTATATTTCTTATAACAGGTCCGTAACCAAACACCGGCAGGCAGGTACAATTCCGGCACGCTAATGGATGGTTACGGACCTTTTTAAAACAGATAATATCCCCATGAGAAGCAAAGTATTCACATTCGTATCTGCCACCCTGGCTGCGGCTGCTTTCTTTAGCAGCTGTGTTCCGAAAAGGAAGCTGGTAGACTCTGAAATTGCAGTTCGTTTGTTAAAGAGCGACAGTGCTTTAAAAGCCAACCAGATAAGCCAGCTGCAAAGCGAACTGGATGCGGCCAGAGGCACCAATAACTCGCTTAACAGCCAGAACAGCAATCTGAAAAACAAACTGGATGCAGCCAATTCTGATGCTGCCAGCAAGCAGAATCAGCTACAGTTAAGCAAACAGCAGATTGAAGAACAGCAACGCAGACTGGCCCAGTTACAGGCACTGATAGATCAGCAGAAAGAAGCCAGCGCCGCATTGCGTAAAAAAATGGCGGAAGCGCTGGGTGGTTTTAACTCCAACGAGCTTACCATTTCCACTAAAAACGGAAAGGTGTATGTGAGTCTGCAGGAAAACCTGTTATTCCCTTCCGGTAGCGCCAAAGTGAATGAGAAAGGTAAAACTGCACTGGCCAAACTGGCGGGAGTGCTGAATGTAAACCCGGATATTTCTGTAAACATTGAAGGGCATACCGATTCTATACCTATCAGAGGCAGGTTTGAAGACAACTGGGCGTTGAGTACCGCACGTGCCACCTCTATTGTAAGAATACTGGTGAACGATTATAAGGTAGATGCTACCCGTGTAATAGCATCGGGCCATAGCCAGTACGACCCGGTATTGCCCAACGAAACGCCGGAAGGACGGGCTAAGAACCGCCGTACCGAGATTATATTAACACCCAGGCTGAACGAGCTGTACCGCCTGATAGAAGGTGCGGGGCAGTAGAGAGTTGGGAGTTGATAGTTTGAAGTTGGGAGTTTTGCCTTTCGACTTTTGAATTTTGGGTTTTAGAATAGATGTGATAAACAATTGTATATAAAAGGCCTGTGCGTTGCTGCACAGGCCTTTGTGTTTGCGGTATGGTATAGTTTTGGATACTTCCGCATTATATAACCGAACACTCACAACAAACACCGCTACTATGACATCTGAAACTTTACAACGCCTGGAGCAAAACACCGAAGTAAAGAAACACTACGCTTCAGCCGGCGCCCTGGGCAAAAACAAGCTGGCTGCTATACCCCTTGTGCTGGCGGTATTCAGCGCATTTGGTGCTTATTTTTTCTATGATATATCTAAAAATGATGCGGCTTATAGCTCATATCTGTATGTAGCTATAGGAGTTTTTGTTGCCTGTGTTATTGCCTTTATAGTTATGCAAAAAGCTGCCTATAAAAAAACACTGGAAACGCTGGATGAGGTGCCTGCCTGTGTAGCCAAGGTAATTACCGGCAATAGCGAAGCGCAGCTGTATTATGGTATTTACACCACCGGCCGCAGAAGGCACGATATTGATTTTATTGAAGGCATTGCCTGGAAAATAGCCAATGTGGAAGAAGAAACGGATAACCGGATAAAAACAAAAATCCGTAACATGTTTGCTCCTAAACTGGAATCAGCAGGTGGCGGCACGCCATTGCCACTGCCGGAAGAGTTTACCGATGGAGAAAAAGTATTTCAACGCCAGTTCCGATTTGGTGAAGTAAAGAAAGCTACACGCGACGCCCTGGAACTGAATGATGGCCGCTTTGCGGTACTGGCGTTTAATAACAAAGGAGTGCTGGTGGAAAATGAACACGTAGAGGGTTGATAGTTTTCAATTGGGAGTTTGAAGTTAATAGTTAAGGATTTTCAACTCCCAACTCTCAATTCCCAACTTCAAACTACTAACTTATCAAAGCGTCCAGTGCCTCTATAAACGCTGACCGTGGTATCATTCCCGCACCCAGGCTTTCCAGGTGTGGGGTGTATACCTGGCAATCTATCAGCTGCACTTCTTCCTTTATCAGTTGTTGTACATAACTGATAAAGGCGTATTTGCTGGCATTGCTTACCAGGCTGAACATGCTTTCGCCAAAGAACACCTTACCCAGGCGTATGCCGTATAAGCCGCCTACCAGCTTATCACCCAGCCAGGCTTCGGCACTGTGGGCAAATCCTCTTTCGTGCAGGTGTATGTATGAGCTTTCTACATCATCGGTAATCCAGGTGCCTAACTGATCTTCTCTTTTTACTGTTTTACAGTGGCGTATTACCTGTGGAAACGCCTGGTTAATGGTAAAGCGGAATGCCTGCCGTTTCAGCAGCACTTTCATGCTCTTGCTTATATTCAGCTGTTGGGGTAACAAAACAAAGCGGGGATCGGGGCACCACCATAACGGCACATCGCCTTCATACCATGGAAAAATACCCCTGCGGTAGGCCAGTAGTATTCTTTCTTCACTCAGGTCGCCGCCAACAGCCATCAGGCCATCATCCATGGCGTCTTCCACCGGTGGAAACCATAAATTTTCATCTAAAACATGTAAAGGCATTGCTTAAAAGTATCATTTATCTGCCACAGTTTCAACTGTAGCACCGATGCCTCTTTCGGTGATGGCATCGCACATAGGTTTTAGCGTATCGTAATCGCCATTTTTAACAGCGTACTTACCTTTAAAGTGAATCATAAGCGCGCATTGTTCAGCCTGTTCTTCGCTATGGCCACATACATCTACCAGGGTTTCAATTACCCAGTCAAATGTATTCACCTCATCGTTCCATACAATCAGCGACCAGGGCTGCTGCACATCTGTGAGCACATCCACATCGTGCTCTTCCTCTGGCTTAACGGCTGCGTATATGTGTATGTGGGGGGTATTCATAGGCCAAAATTATCGCATTCTACTGCAAAACAAAAACGCATGACCGAAAAATTACCTCCCTCAACAGGAGGTAATGCCACTAACTGTTAGTTTCCGGCCAGGCCTGCTGTATCCTCACCAGCATCCAGATTAACCGGTTTAGTAGCAGCATGGCGCGTGGTAAATGGTATACCAGCCAGCTGTGCAATAGTGGCTGCGATCTGATTTTGCCAGATGCGCTGGTTTGTTTTCATTTCACCGGTTGCGGGTACACCTGCACCTAACATAGCCAGCCAGATGCTGCCCGAGCCTTTGGCCCAGAAACCATGTGTTTTCCACGTGCTGCTTTTGCTGCCACGGCCATGATCGGTGGTGATGATGAAAGTGGTGTTGTTTTTATAGAAAGGATCGGTTTGTACCTGATACCACAAAGTAGCTATCATATGATCTACCTCATTGGCCTTTTGTAAATAAAGATCGTACTCGCCATGATGGGCATGTTCATCCGTTTCGCCCAGGCTTAAAAACAGCACTTTGGGGTGATGCTGTGTAATGTATTCGCGGGCGCTGGCATACGTAAGTAAATCGTACCGGGTATTGTGTTTATGTGCTACCTGATTCTGCACCTGATTAATAAGGGCGTTGGTGGAGTCTGCACTTTCATCCAGCATTTCATAACCGGCGTTCACAGGTATGCCACTGCGTTCTTCGTTCAGTATATACGGCATAATATTCCAGGAGCTGAACGCTACTACCTTGCCTTTATAAGCTTCCTGTTTGTTAAGGTATTCCAGTACGTTTACGTTGGGATTGTCTACCGGGCTGTTGGGAATGAAACGGGGATCGGCATACCCGGTAAAAATTTCGTTGTAACCGGGATAAGATATTTTGTAGAAATTTCTCACATTCACCTCATTCTCCCAGGCGCGGTTACCATATAGCTGCCCCTGCTTTGCAAGTACATTCCACAAAAAGGGCATCAGCTTTTCTCTGCGGGCTTCCGGGGTAGCAGCCCAATACATGTGGCGGGCCAGTGTGGTATCCTGTACATACGCACTGTTGTGTAGTAAGGCAGAGTCTGCTCCGTTAAATATCTCCTGCCAGCGGAATCCATCAGTGGTGATAATGAAGATGTTGCGACCTTTGTCGGGTTGTTGCGCCATGGCGCTGATGCCAATAACAAGCGAAAGAATGTGCATTAAGTGTTTCATAGCCGGTGGTTTTACAAAGCAACACCGCAAACATCACCTGTGCATGAACAAATCATGAACTTAGTGTTATTCTGATGGCGGGTAGCTGTGTTGGTGTTACAAAAGACGGGCCATGGGGTGTGAGGATAGGGGCAAATAAAAAGAGGCTCTATCACCTGTTAATGACACAGCCTCTCTTCTAAAGTAAACCTGTTATCAGAATATATTCCAGCCGGTATTCATGAGCAGAAAATACACCGGTAAAAATGCCAGTGCAAAAGCCAGCGACCAGGCAAAGTAACGGCTGATGCTGCGGCTGCTTTTTTTGAAGATGGACAGCAGCAGTTGTATTACCATACACAACAAGGCCGCTGCAAAATTCAGTACTACCAGCGTGGTGGTAAAGGCTACAGAAAATATTGCGGGCTGTAACGGCCTGCCGGAGATAACGCCGTATAAAGCGCCCATTACCAGACTGGTAAGTAAAAACCAGCCTGCGTATACCAACCCTTTCTTTAGCTGAAGACCAAAGTAGGGGAAGGCTTTAACCACCGGAGCATCCGGAACGTTTTTGCGTTGTACGGGTTGCTCTTCACCTTCTGCTGTAACAGTAATATTTTCTTTACGGCTTTTCTGTTTTTTCCAGCGTGGGTACCAGATGATAAAGCCTGTGATAAACAGGGCTAATGGTATAAGTCCGCCCGCCAGGGCCAGTATTCTGGTGGGTAAGCCTCCAAAGCTGCCATAGTGAATAGGATTGAGCCAGCTGAGGTAAGCGGCGGCTACAGGGGGAAAATCGCGGCGGCTGTTGAGCAGCACTTTACCGCTGTATTGATCCAGTATCAGCATTTCCCGTTTTCCTTCTGCCGGAACACCTTTGTCGCGGATATCGAGGCGAAAGTTGCCGGTAGAGTCTGCCGGGAAGGCTATGCCCGCTATTTCGCTGCCGGGTAGCTCGCGCTGGTTAATGGTGTGTAGCTGTTGCAATGGAATTACTACCGCACCGGCGTGGTATTGCGATTTGGCACCCAGCAGTTTGGCAGCACCTTGCGGGGGCAGGCCGCTAAGGGAAAACAGCATGGGGATGATTACAATAGAAAACGTCATACAAAAGCCGGTAAGCGCTATCAACGTTACTACCGGGGCAGAGTAAAAGCCCAGCACATTGTGCCAGTCATAATTCTGCCGTTTAAAAGAGGCTTTGAAGTTAACAGTGAGCACCTGTTTCAGTTGCTTCCACTTTTTAGGTATCCACAAGCGCAGGCCTGTTATAGTGAGTATCAGTAATATAAGCGCGCTGATGCCTACAATGTATCTGCCGGCTACAGGTACCAGCAGACTGGTGTGAATATCGGTAACTACATGAATAAAGCTGCTTTCATACAAACGCTTACCGGTTACTTTTCCGGTATAGGGGTTCATAAAAAACTGCTCTTCCTTTTTAAAGTTGTAAAAGATGTAGGGCTCGGCAGGGCTTTTACCGGGCATGGTTACATAGTTAAAATCGTATGCAGGATATTGCTTTTTTACCAGCGGCATTACTTCCTCTATAGGCATACGACGCTGCTCTGCCATTACCTTAAACAGGCTGGGGTTAAGCGCCTGGTCAATTTCATCTCTGAAAACCAGAATACTACCGGTAACACCCACCACGGCAATAATAAAACCGGCAATAATACCCAGGTACACATGCCATTTGCCAAACCAGCGTTGCTGGTGACGCGCCCAGCCTTTTTTGTAAGTAGTAGCCATAATAAACCGGAAGGGTTGGTTTTTGCTGCGCAAAATCTGCTTTTAGCGGTGATATCATTTATGGATTCGGGAAATACTCTGCAAGTATTCCTAAATTGCCGCCATGCACAACTTGCAACAACTGCGTGCCGGCGAACTTACCGGTACTAAAAGACTGAAACTGGCCTGTGGCCTTACTGAATTTCCTGCTGAAATACTGCAGCTGGCAGATACGCTGGAGATACTGGATTTATCCGGCAACCAGCTATCAGCCTTACCGGCTGAATTTGCACAACTGAAGCAACTGAAAATATTCTTCTGTTCCGATAATGCGTTTACCGTGTTTCCGGAGGTATTGGCGCAGCTGCCATTGCTGGAGATGGTGGGCTTTAAATCGAACCGCATTGCGGAGCTGGCGGGAAGTGCATTGCCTGCGCAGCTACGCTGGCTGATATTGACCAATAACCGGCTGGAAGTGTTACCAGATGCTATTGGCAATTGCTACCGGCTACAAAAGTGTATGCTGGCGGGTAACCGTTTAAAAACATTGCCGGATAGTCTGGCGCAGTGCCGCAATCTGGGGCTGCTGCGTATATCTGCCAATGCGCTGGAGGTATTGCCCGATTGGCTGTTTACGATGCCTCGTTTGTCGTGGCTGGCTTTTGCGGGTAACCCCTGTTGTTTTAAACCAGAACTTACAGAGCAGCCCGCTTTTATACCCTGGGGGCAGCTGGAGGTAAGCCATCAGCTGGGCGAAGGCGCATCGGGGTTTGTAAGTACCGGCCGGTGGAAGGCACCGGAGGCAGTGCAGCCGGAAGCAGTTGCGGTAAAAGTGTTTAAAGGAGAAGTTACGAGCGATGGATTACCGGAGGAGGAAATGAATGCCTGTATGGCGGCAGGCGCGCATCCGCATCTGGTGCATGTACTGGGGCAGATTGCCGGCCACCCCGAAGCAAAAAAAGGGCTGGTATTACATCTGATACCTTCTGTATATAAAAACCTGGGCGGCCCGCCGGACTTTACCACCTGCACCCGCGATACCTATGCGGCGGATACTGTTTTTACCCTGGAGCAGGTATTGGCCGTAGCAAAAGCCATGGCATCTGTAGGGGCTCACTTACATAGCCGGGGTATTATGCATGGCGATTTGTATGCGCATAACATTCTTACCGATGAAGCAGGTGGTGTGCTGCTGGTGGACTATGGTGCTGCCAGTATGTACGACCGTAACAGCGCCCATGCAGCTGCCGTTGAAAGGATAGAGGTGAGCGCGTATGGCTGTTTGCTGGATGATATGCTGGTGCGTGTGAATGCAGAACCGGCTTATAACGAAGTAATACAGGCTTTAACGCAGCTACAGGAAAACTGCATGCAGGAGCAGGTGTTACAGCGCCCCTCGTTTAACGCCGTGGTAGCACAGCTGGCGGTAATTACCGGTGGACTGATTACGGGCGTAGAATAGCCGCTTTACAATAAAATGTATAAATCTTTCGCGTATCCATACATTGATGGCGGGGTGGATGGCTGTTAATTTTGTGCGGTAACATTACCAGATATCCTAAAAGAACAGAACCATGAAACGTCATGCAACCGCCGTATGGACAGGCTCCGGCAAAGAAGGCAACGGACATTTAACCACGCAGAGTACCGTACTGCAAAACACGCAATACTCCTTTAACAGCCGCTTTGCGGAAGGTGTGGGTACCAATCCGGAAGAACTGATTGCAGCGGCACATGCCGGCTGTTTTACCATGAAGCTGAGTTTTTCGCTGGGTGAGGCGGGATTTGTACCGCAGCAACTGCGTACAACTTCTTATATCAACTTTGAAAACGGCGCTATTGCAGGTTCGCACCTGGTGCTTACGGCTACTGTGCCTGGTATTACACAGGAAGCATTTGACGCCTGTGTACAGGATGCGGAAAAGAATTGCCCGGTAAGTAAAGTGCTGAACACGGCTATTACCGTAGAAGCCACCTTAGAACCATAGATTTTTGGCTGAGAGGCCTGGGTTATAATGCCCCTGTTACTCTTTAACGGGGGCTTTTTTTGTACCATTGTTTTATCTCATTCCAATAAACCAATCATCATGAATATCCTGCACATTATTTCCAGCCCCCGTGGCGAGGCTTCTAACAGTATTAAACTTGGTAACGCTATTATCAGCAAATTGCAACAGCAGTATCCTGATGCGAAGGTGGTAGTAAAAGACCTTACCCACAATCCTTTTCCCCACCTGGAAGAAGTGCACCTGAATGCATTTTTTACACCGGCAGAAAACCATACGGAGGAGCATAAGGCAGCCATCCGCCATTCAAACGAAGCTATACAGCAGATAGTGGAGGCAGATATACTGGTAATAGGCGCGCCTATGTATAACTTTGGCATCTCCTCTGTGCTGAAGGCATGGATAGATCATATTGCCCGCGCTGGTGTTACTTTCCGTTACACCGCCAATGGCCCCGAAGGCTTACTGAAAAACAAGAAAGCTTATATAGCAGTAGCTACAGGTGGCGTATACGAGGGCGACCTGCGTTCCATTGATTTTGTAACACCCTACCTGAAGCACGTGCTGGGCTTTATAGGCATTACAGATGTGGTGTTTAATAAGGCAGAAGGCTTTGCCATGAGCGCCTTACAGGCTACCGCACTGGAAAAAGGCATCAGCAATATTGTATTGTAAATATAACCTGTTACGGCTGATGCGGGGTAACTGCATCAGCCGTTTGCTCTGTTTCTGCTGCTGTGTGCTGTATACACCATTGAGCCAGTGCTTCGGCCACGGGTAGCAGGGTGCGGCCATAATCTGTAATAGCATATTCCACAGCCAATGGGCGGGTACTGGTGATAGTGCGGGTAATCATACCAGCGGCTTCCAGATCGCGCAGTTCTTTGGTAAGTACTTTGGCGGAGATGCCGTGTACGGAGCGTACTATCTTTTTGAAGTTATTGGTTTGAAAGTGATGTACGCCCAGATAGCGCAATAAAATCAGCTTCCACTTACTGCCTACCAGTTCCATTCCCCGGCGCATAGCGGGTAACTCCTCCTGGTAACGTATCATTTGTATGGTTTCTTCTGCGGTAATATCCGTCATGTCTATAAGTGTAACACCGCAAATATAGCAAGGGTTAAATAATGTATTAAACAAGTTAATTCTCAGGTAGGTATACGGTTGGGGTGTATCTACTTTTAAGGGAAGGACGCTTGTAATGAGAAAACTACTGCCGCTACTTCAGACCGCCATGTGAAGTAAAATAATGTATTTGTTCTCAATTGTACATAAGCCGGGCTGGACATCATTTGCATAGGGTAGATTCTTTGTGCCTGAAGGTTCATAAATAGTTTTCCCCCTGGGGTAATAAAAAACGCTGCTTACGGCAGTTGGTGCTGTATAGCAGCGTTTCTGATATATAGTGCAACAGCATAAGGCTGTATATAAACTTTGTTTTCAGCTATAAATCTCGCAGTTAGTTCAATAATCCGCCAGCTGTATCTACAGCTGGCTTTTGTATGTTATGGCTGCGGTGTTTGCTGGTTTACTTCTACATAGTACATAAAACGGATAGCATCTGCTGCCAGCAGCTGCTCCTGTGCTTTGGTTACAGCAGTGTTTTGCCAGGTGGTGGATGGCAGCAAACGGATATGCGCTGCATTGTTTTGTAAAGCGATGGGCAGGTTAAAGCCCTTTATACAGTTGCTGTACCGGTAATACACACGGCCATTTTTCAGATAATAATCCAGCCTGGGTATTTGTGTGGTGGTAAGGTACTGCTTAAATACCGGCATATAGTTGTAACCTGTTGCCTTGCATATATAGGCTTCTACCTGCGCAGCATCTACGGTTTTGTGGTAAAAGGTTTTGTTGAGGCCGCGCAGTATGTGCCGGAAAAGACTGTCGTTATTCAGGCTGTGGCGTATGGAATGTATCATGTTACCGCCTTTGGGGTACATATCGCCACTGCCCTGGGCGTTAACGTTGTAAGCAGGCGTAATGGGGCTATCGTTACGTATGCCTTTGCGTATACCGTAGTTGTATTCGTTGCCGGCTTTTATGCCCCAGTGATATTCAGTAAACAGGGTTTCGCTGTAGTTGGTAAAACCTTCATGCACCCACATATCGGCCAGATCGTTGGTGGTAATGTTGTTGCCAAACCATTCGTGGCCGCTTTCGTGGATAATGATGAAGTCGAACTTAAGGCCCCAGCCATAGCCGGATGCGTCTTTACCACGGTAACCAAAGCGGTAACCGTTGCCGTACGAAACAGCGCTCTGGTGTTCCATGCCGGTGTGTGAGCAATCTATCAGCTGGTAACCATCTTCATAAAAGGGGTAGGGGCCAAACCAATGCTCCATACTTTTCAGCATCAGGTGTACCTGCTCCGGCATGTAGGTACGCGCTTTAGGCAGGTTGTAATCGAGCACCCGGTAATTCACATCCAGCGGTCCTTTTTCGCCGGGGTATACTTCTGAAAAGTTTACGTATTTGCCTATGTAGGGAATGATACAGTAGTTGCTGATGGGGCTGTTTACATTGTACCGCCAGGTAGTGGTGCCGTTGTTGTTGGGATGCTTGTTTACCAGCCGGCCGTTGCCAATGGCTATGAGGGTATCGGCTACCGTCATGGTAAGCGAAGCGCCCTGATCAGGTTCATCGCTCTGATGGTCTTTATTAGGGTACCAGATGCTGGCACCGAGGCCCTGGCAGGCTACCGTCATCCAGGGCCTGCCCAGCGAGTCTTTGCCAAAGATAAAACCACCGTCCCACGGGGCGCGTATAGCTTCATGCACTTTGCCGTGGTAGTAAATAAGTACGCTGTTGTTGGCTCCTTTCTGCTGCTGTGGTACGGTGATATGCCATACGCTGGCATAGCGTTGAAAGGCCAGTTTGCGGTTGCCATTGTATAGCACGCTGTCTATTTCCAGTGGTTGGGCCAGATCTATCTGCATGCGGGTGCTGCCATTGTTAGCACGCATTACCCGGTATTTGATTTCGTTAGAGCCGCTGATGGTTTTGGCATTGTAATCCGGCGTAACAGCTACCTCATAGCGTTGTACATTCCACCAGGTACGTTCGGGCGTGAGCGTGCCACGGAGGGTGTCGGCCCGGGTAAAGGCAGGGGCTGTTTCCGGCTGTTGCGCGGAACTGCGGGCGGGTAGTAGGGCAGATAGCAGAAGAACGGCCACTGCTGTGGTATAGCGCGTAATACTGTGCATAGTGCTGGTTTGTGAATGGGCTAAGTTGCTGTTTGTTGATACAATATAGTCACCATTTCTTAACCGGATGCAACTGTTATTTAACCGGGTGGGAATGGGCGAAGGGGGAAGGCTGAATACGTGCATAGTTTTGCTGTATAAAGCGTACATTGGGTGTAGAAGGTTACAGCAGTGGGCAACTTTTATTTATATTATTCAAGCTTATGAAGAAATTGGTCTTTTGCATAACGGTTATGATGGTATTTGTGGCGGCGTACGGGCAGGAGGACAATGGTAACAGAGAGGAAAGGGGGGCCCGGAGAAAGGAGTGCCGGGAGATAAGGCAAGTATTCAGGAATAAGGAAGGTAGAAAGCAGTATAAACGCTATGCAGGTGTTATTCTGAGAGACGGTGATTATACTTTTAGCTATGGAAAGGAGTCTATAGTGGTGTACGGCCTAAAGGAAGATTTAACGGAGCTTTTTACGTCAGGCATCCTGCACCCTTATATTGGTTATGATAAACCTGAGCCTGCTACAGACACGCTGAGGCTACAGGGGAACGTGGCGTTGCCTCTTGTAAAATTTCATTTTACTAAAATGGACAATGTGAAGGAATTGAATTGTGGCAGAAAGTCTTATAAGGTGAGACGGTTCTCCTTCTGATTGTATCAGGAAAGATTAGTGAATCCAACGGAGTATTATTTTGAACTCACCAATAAGAAGGCAAATAGCAAAACCTCTCTTACCGATTTTGTGAAAGGTGCACAACTTACCTGCTATATTATACATACGATTATTATTTAATCCTGCTGAATGCACTGCCGCAGTGTGGTGATATCCGGCTTGTGGGTGGCGGCAAAAATACCCTTACAGGATGATTGGTGTCAGGGATAGGCAGCCCAACAGAAACGCCCCTCATTTTTTGGATGAGGGGCGTTTTTTGCTTGTTAAACTGCTGCTACATCACTACCAGTTTCTGGGTGCTTTGCTGCTGCTTGTTTTTGATTTTTATCATGTACAGGCCTTTTTGTAAAGGACGGGTATTGATGGTGGCATTGGTGCCGGTGGTTGCCTGTTGCAATACCGGGCGGCCATCGGAAGAGAACAGGGTAATAGTAGTGGTTTCTTTCAGATCGTTTCTGAATTTCACCTTTACGTTGGTACCGGCAGCGGCTGGGTTGGGGAATACATCGAAGGCAGTGCCTGCGGGTTGTTTCACCTCTTCCACGCGGGTGGCGGGTATGTTGTGGTTACAGTACTGCGACCAGTCAATGCCTGCTTCGCCTGCGGTTACAGAGCCGTCTGTTCTTGCGGCGGCCAGGGTGGCGGAGTTGTACCATTTCTTGTTTACATCAGCCGTGTCGGTTACACCGGTTACCAGGCGTAAACGGTAGTCGAACTTGGTTTTGCGGGTGTTGTCGTTTACATACACATAATCGGTGTTGGTAATAACAGCTATTACCACGCCGTTGGCCGGAGGGGAAGTAAGGTTTAAGGTACAGGCACCGGTGCTTACCCACTGGCTGTATACAGGTACACCTGTGGTGGTGCGGTAAGCCAGCTGGCAGGTCATGTTATTGCCGATAGGCTCAAAGTTTACGGTTACGGTGCTGCCGGTTACTTTCAGCGGTATCTGGTTGCCGCCAGACCAGCCTGGTAAGGTAAGTGTATCGGGCTTTAACAGGCCGGCGGTGTTGGTGGTTTTAACATATGGAGTGGCTATCCACGGAGCGGGGTTTAACCAGCTGGGCTGCCATTCTGCACCTATGGACTGACCAAAGTGGTTGTTCAACAGGGTAAGGATTGCGCCGTTCCATTTACCAAAATCAACCAGTGCCTGTTTGGCCCGGTACTCGGTAATCAGTCTGCGGGTTTGCGCAGCGCCAATGCCAGAGGCTATGCCTTCCAGTACACGGCCGGCTGCATTGCGCCATATCCAGGGTACGGAACCATCGCCCAGGGCGTTGCCGAGGAAAGTGGGGAAGGAACTGCTGTACTGGTGACCACCGAGGTAGGTTTTCCAGGTACATATCTGCTGCGATCCGTTGAACATGTTTACACCTTCGGCAGAAGGGCCGCCAAAGCTGCCATCCTGTAACCAGCCGGAGTAACATTCAATAGGCATAAACGGCGCAATAAAGTCAGTACCATTTAAGTCGCCCAGCGAGCTGAAGTTATTGGTGCGTCTGGCATCGGCGGTCTGCTGTAACCATACGTTACCACCTTCATGAAACCAGGCTGATTGTTTTACGCCAGGCAGATCGGCCAGTACCGCGTGAATGCCCTCGTGCGTCATAGCGCCCTGCTGAAATACTCTGTCGCTATAGGTACATGCAGGATCGAAGCTGTAAATAGGATAGTACGAAGCCAGTACCATAGGCCATGAGGTGCCGTTATAGTTGATAGCACTTTGCCAGCCACCCAGTGCAGTGTTGGAAGCGTTATCGGTACACAGACCAGAGCCGTACAGGTATACGGAGCTTTTATAACCGCTGCGTGCGCGCAGATCGGGAGGCCAGCCCATACTGTCCCGGAAATAAGCAAAGTCGGTATTGAGGCGGGCCAGCAACGGTGTAATAGCTGCACTGGTAACCAACGCGTTTTTGTTGGGGCCCCAACGGAATGTCCACCAGTTGGAGGATTGTGTACCTACCACCTGCGGACAATCGTTAAGTATATTGGCAGGTGTGTTAAGGCTGGGATACTCTGTTTTAAAGTTGTAGCTGATATTGGGTGAATAAGCGGGCCAGGTATAAGCATTGCCGTTACCGCCACCACCGGTAGTAGTGCTGCTTAACACACGCCACTCCAGCATACCGGTGCTTTGTGTGGTATTGCGCATGGTAACACGCAGGCGGCTCATACTTACAGAGCTTACGCTGAGTGTATTAAAGGCATTTTTTACCAGGGGGATATTGCCGATATTTACCCAGGCGCTGCCGTTCCAGTATTCGGCATAGGCAGTGGTGGGGGTAAGTACACCACCGGCATCATCGAACCAATATACAGAAATGGAGGTAACTACATAGGCCTGGCCCCAATCGTACTGTACCCATTGCAGGGAGTTGGGATTGTTCCAGTTACCGTACGCGCCGTTGGATTTGTCGTTAGAGTTGGCAGGCGTATAGCCATCATTTAAAGCCGCGATGGTTTCCCACGGTGAAACGTATGAGGTAGTAGCGGTTGCCAGCGGGGCTACGTTGGTTTGTGCAACGGCCTGGCAACAACATAGTACAAGCAGTGATGTTACGAATGAGTATAGCTTTTTCATTTATAAGGTTTTTTTTCTGGCGTATTTTACGCAGCAGCGGGAGTGGCTGAATGAGGCAGGGGCATAGGAGTACTGATACCGGCCGCGGTAACGGCAGCAGCTGCTCATGTGCACATGCGGATGCATTCAGACCTGTCTGTTGAATTGTATGGGGAAATCCTTGCTGAATGGTCTGTAACAGCGTTCCTGCAGAGAACGGCTCCTGCTTAATTCACGTTCAATTAAACAAGGTTTTGACCTTATGCCTGTCGGTTAGTATGGTAAGGTTCTTCTATAGATAACAAGCTAATCTGATATTAAAAGTAATATCTGTTACAGGCATTTGCTTGACGGATATTAACAGGTGTTGATTCGATTTTATCATTTTATTAACAGGCGGTAAGGGGTAACGGGGAGTTAATTTTTTACTACAATTCATTAAATTCTATACACTTTATGGCAGGCAGGCTGAATAGTTTCGTTGTAAATATGAAGGGCATGGTTTTACAAAGAATAATAGTGGCGGGTATACTATGTGGCGGTATGATAGTGCAGCTTACGGCAACAGCGCAATCGCCCTGGATACGGCTGGGCCAACGGCCCTCTACACTGGGGTTAGACCAGGGTACACTGGATTTGCAAACGCAGGCTTTTCGTTTAAAGCTGGTGAAGGCATCGCAAACGGTAGCGGCTTTATCGCCCGTTACCCTGCCGGGGTTTGACTTTACACCGGGCGATAGCATAAAGGTACGCAGCAGTAATGGCATGTACCAGCTGGGGGATATTACCCTGCGCTTACGTGCTGCGGGCGATACCGGCTGGAAAAGCTATTCCACAGCGGCCGGCCGCAAACCGGTAACGGCCCTTACTGCCGGAGCAGGTGTACTGGCGGCAGCTGATTTAGCTGCCTCGTTACCCGCAGGCATACCTTTACAGGTAAAGCGTTACTGGGAAGTGGTGAACAACCGGCTGACGCTGCGCTTTGAACTGAGCAATACCACCGGCCAGCCGGTGGAGATAGGCGCCCTGGGTATACCTATGATATTTAATAACCTGCTGGCTGGTAAAACACTGGAGCAGACGCATGCGGATAACGTATTCTTTGACCCTTATACCGGTGCCGATGCCGGATACCTGCAGGTGGCGCGCCTGAGTGGCGAAAAACCGGTAATGCTGGTAGTGCCTTTGGGTAAAACCCCTTTTGAGGCATACAACCCACTGCTGGATGACCCTACCCCCAGAGGAATAGGTTTTGAGGGCTTTCATGAATGGATGGTGCACAGCAAAGCCTATGCAGAGAAAGAGTGGAAACAGGCACAGCCCTGGAATGAACCCACCTCTGCCGTACTGAAGCCGGGTGAAAAAAGAAACTACGGCGTACAGTTTATAGTAACGGATGATTTGCGGAAGATTGAAAAAACACTGGCAGAGAACGGCAGGCCGGTAGCGGTAGGTATACCAGGTTATGTAGTGCCGCAGGATGTGGATGCTTCGCTGTTTTTACAATATGGTAAAAAAGTAAAAGAGGTAGCTGTAAACCCTGCCGGTGCGTTAAAGATTACTGCGCGGCCTGCCCTTAGCAACGGCTGGCAGGCGTACAGCGTACAGGGTAAAACCAACGGGCGGGTACGTTTAACGATTACCTATACAGATGGTACGGTGCAAACCATTCAATACAAGGTAAGTAAGCCGGAGAAAGCGGTGATTGCTGACTATGGCCGCTTTTTAACACAGGACCAGTGGTATGTAAATAATAACGATCTTTTTCACAGAAGCCCCTCTGTTATCAGTTACGACTACGAAAAGAAACAACAGGTAACGCAGGACAGCCGTGCATGGATTGCCGGCCTGAGTGATGAAGGTGGTGCAGGCGGCTGGCTGGGTGCAGCTATGAAACAACTGGTACTGCCCGATCAGAAGCAGGTGCAACAGCTGGAGCAGTTTGTAGACCAGACGCTTTGGGGCAGGCTACAGGTATCGGAAGGGCCGGAGAAATATGGGGTGCGTAAGAGCCTGTATTACTACGAGCCGGATTCTATGCCTGCAGGTACATACAGCAAGGAGATTAACTATAAAACATGGAGTGCCTGGCCTAAAAAAGAAGCAATGTCGCTGGGGCGCTCGTATAACTACCCGCACGTAACGGCTGCTTACTGGGTGCTGTACCGGCTGGCGCGTTATAATAAAGGGCTGGTTACTAACCATGACTGGCAATGGTATTTACAGCAGGCACATCGTACGGCTATGGCTATGGTGCAGCATGCACCTTATTATGCTGAGTTTGGGCAGATGGAAGGTTCGGTATTTTGTCTGGTACTGAAAGACCTGAAAGCAGAAGGGTTGCAAACAGATGCCAATGAACTGGAGGGGGTGATGAAGAAACGTGCCTTGCACTGGAAATCGCTCAAATATCCGTTTGGCAGTGAAATGCCCTGGGATTCTACGGGGCAGGAAGAAGTATATATATGGTCGTTGTTCTTTGGCTTTGAAGAAAAAGCCGATGTTACGCTGAAAGCCATACTGGCCTATATGCCTGCCATACCGAGTTGGGCTTACAATGGTAATGCCCGCCGTTACTGGGACTTTCTATATGGCGGCAAGTTATCGCGCATAGAAAGAATGATTCACCATTACGGTTCGGAGTTAAACGCTATACCGGTGTTAACAGAATACCGCAGAAAGCCGGATGATTTTTATCTGTTGCGGGTAGGCTATGGTGGTTTGCAGGGTGGTATTTCTACTATTACCGAAGATGGCTTTGCGCCCTGCGCCTTCCATTCCTTCCCGGCTACTCTGGAGAATGATGGGCTTTCCGGCGACTATGGTTCGGGCTTTTACGGGTATGCAGTAAATACCGGTTCTTATCTGGTAAAACATAGCACGTTTGGCTGGCTGGGCTTTGGTGGTAATGTGCAGGTGAAAGGCAGCACGGTTACGTTGCGGCCTACTACTGCTGCGGCCAATGCGGTGTATGTAGCACCGGTGGGTGTTTGGGTAACGCTGGCTGCTGGCAGGCTGCAATCTGTACAATACAATACTGTTACCAAAGCCATAACTGTTACACTGCCGGCAGCGGATGCGCACGTTGCCAACGCTTATGTAAAAGCGGAGCAGGAGGCAGTAGCTTACAAAGGAAAAGAATATGTGCCTTCTGCAACATTAGCTAAGCAGGGCGGTTACTATGTGGTGCCGCTGGGTACACAAAGCAAAAACATTACGCTGCAATTAAGCAGCCGTTAATACAACGTGTCATCTATGTTCACGCTTATTTATTGGGAAACCTGTATGTCTATACAGGTTTCATTTTTTATGTTTTAAGTGTTTGCTTAACAGGGGAGATAGTGCCAGTAATACTGCACCTGCTATTAATCCGGTATAGAACAGAAAGCGGAATAACGCTGCATAAGCGGCAGCAGAACTGCCTGCGTCTTTTACTACACCCGCAGTAGTTTCCACACTGGCAATAGTAGCCAGCAACCCGGCAATATACTCACTGCCTGCAGTAGCCAGAAACCATACCCCCATCATAAAACCTACCAGCCTTGGTACCGATAAGCGGCTTACGGCAGCAAGACCTACCGGGGAGATAGATAACTCGCCACAGGTATGCAACAGATAAGCCAATACCAGCCACCAGGGGCTAACTTTACCATCTGCACCGGCAAGCTGAATACCCCATACCAATACACCAAAACCTGCGGCTGCCCATATAATGCCGGTAGCAAATTTTACGGCGGCATTGGGTTCGCGGTTTCTTTTACTCAGCTGCATCCATACCATAGCAAATACGGGCGCCAGCAGTACGATGAAAAAGCCACTGAGCGATAAAAACTGCGAAGCTTTAATGGTACCGAAAGGCGTTTGCCGGTTTACTACCCTATCAGCAAACAGATTCATAGAACTGTAGGATTGCTCAAACAAAGCCCAGAATATAACGGAGAACAAGGTAAGCGTAAGTAATGCCAGCATGCGGCCCCGCTCTTCACCACTGCAACGGGTAAGAATAAAGCCGAGCAAAAACAATACTACTGCAATGGCGGTAATGCCCAGAATGCCGCCTACCAGTGCATGACGTTGTACCAGCTGCCAGCATACGAACACGCCCAGGCTGGAGCAGAGGTATACCATCCATTCTTTATTAATGCCTATGGCAGTTTTCTCTTTCAGTAGTGCAGGGTGTGGTGGTTCGGCCTGCTGTTCCAGAAAGCGCTGGCCTTTAATAAAGGTAAACAGGCCCAGTATCATGCCTATGCCCGCTACACCAAAGCCATATCGCCAGCCAAAGGTTTCGCCCAGCCAGCCGCAGAGCAGGGTGGCTGAGAATGAGCCGAGGTTAATGCCCATATAGAAGATGGTAAAACCTGCATCGCGGCGGGGATCTCCCTGTTCGTATAACCGGCCGGTAATGGCGGAGATATTGGGTTTAAGAAAACCTACGCCCATTATAATCAGGCCCATGGAAAAGTAAAAGAACTGTATGGCCCGGGTATCCTGCACCAGCTGGCCGCTGTTGTTGTAGTAGGCCTGTGTGCCTTCAAAGGCCATGCCCAGGTGACCCAGCAACAGTAGCACAGCGCCAAAGATTACGGCTTTACGGTAGCCCAGGTATTTATCGGCCAGCAGACCACCCAGCAGGGGCAGTGCATATACCAGGGTGGCGTAGTTGCCTACAATATGGTTGCCTGCGGTATCGGAAAAGAAATGGTATTTGGTAAGGTAAAATATCAGCAGTGCCTTCATGCCGTAGAAGGAGAAGCGCTCCCACATTTCGGTAAGAAAAAGAATAAACAATCCGCGGGGATGCCCGGCTAACTGGTTGGTTCTGTTGGTCATGGTGCTGTGGTGTTATGGGCGGTTTTTAACGGGGGAATTGAGGTTCTGACCATGGTATACATCGGCAGGGATATGATGGCCGGGGTATACTTTTTCCAGTATAGCATACAACAGCGGGTCGTAGCTTTTCAGATCATCAGGTGTTTGTATGCGGGTATTGTTATCGTAAAACTCATAGTTGCTCCAGAACCACCACTGGCTGCCTTCGGCCCAGTATTCATCAATAGTGTTTATGGCATACTGGTTTTTATACAGTCCCTTTTCTTTGGCGTTGGCATAGGCGATGCGTATGGCATTGCGGAAGCTGGTATCAAAACTCATCAGCGCGCCCATGATGTTATGGCTGAATTCGTGCACCGTAATGTTTTCACCAAAATAACGGGTACCGGGTATGCCCAGCAGGTTTTCTTCGGCGCAGGAGGTTTGTATACCGCCCATGCCTCTGGCGCGCTGGTTCCAGTACTGGCGGTCTGTCATAGAAGCTATACCGCCGGGTTTATCGTAATTGTCGCGTTCAGAAGGGGTGAGGCGGCGATCGTCTTTAGTGGGCTTCTTCCAGTCGCGGCACTCGGGTAAATCTGTCTGCATTTCATCTTTACCAATTACCGATAAACGTGCTTTGCGGGCTAACAGCACTCTGCGTACATCGGGCCGCTGCTGCAGCATGTAATTGATAATATCCCGGCCAATAAGCAGGGCGGCATCTGATACATTGCGGGAGGCTACTACGGGTATACCCCAGGCATCGGTATATTTTGCATAAAAGGTATCCAGCTTCAGGCTATCAGGCGGATTACTGATGAGCCAGCGCTCCAATGTGGTTACGGGCAGTGAGTGGTTGGTATTGTTTTGAGCATTGGCCTGTAGCAGTAATACGCATAAACAGGCGGTAAGGTAAAAACGGTTCATAAATGTCATAAGCATAGTGGTGTTTGTAAATATAAGGGATGCCCTGTGCCGGAATTAAGCAGGAATTAGCGGATGGTAGGCAGAAATTAACTGGGCAGCAGGCAGAAATGGCGGTTTTACCGGTAAAAATACGCAACTGCGCAGGCGGTGGAGCGCTGCAAAATGGTAAAAAGGTTTCTATTAAAAGCTAAAATAGTATTAGATGTTACGCTTTTGGATGTTTTTGTAAGGCTTACTGTGACTGCGTTACAGGCAACGGATTTGAAAAATGTATTTTAGGGTGTATAAAAAATACGGGGAATGGATAAAACTGTATCAATATCGCAAACACCTTCCCGTTATTTTTGGCTTATTAAAAATACGCCATATGCTAAAAAGGATTATTCCAAAACTAATCTGCCTGCTTACCTATCTTCTATTCACTTTTACAGTATGGGCCCAGGACAAAACAATTACGGGAGTTGTATCTGATGAAAAGGGTACACCGCTTTCCGGCGCTACTGTAGCGGTGAAGGAAGGTAAAAGGTCAGTTTTGACCAACGATGCCGGAACTTTTACCTTAAAGCTTCCTGCGGGGGCTAAAACACTGGTAATAACCTATGTAGGCCTCGAAGCCAAAGAGGTGGAAGTAGGAACCAGTGTTGTAATCAATGTAACTTTAAAAGGCGTGGCCGGCAACCTGAATGATGTGGTGGTGATTGGTTATGGTTCGGCCAAACGTACTTCTGTTACTACTTCTATTTCTTCTATTTCAGAAAAAGATATTAAAAACCTGCCGGTGGCGGGTGTAGACCAGGCGCTGCAGGGCAAGGTGGCCGGGGTTACCGTTTCTAACAACGGCGGACAGCCGGGTGGTGGTGTTTCGGTACGTATACGGGGTATTACCTCGGTAAACGGCACAGAGCCGTTGTATGTAGTGGATGGGGTGCCTATTCTTACCAATACCACCAGCACTCCGCAGGATCAATTGGGTGGTAAAGCCGGCCAATCGCAGCAAAGCATTATGGCTACGCTTAACCCCAACGATATTGCTTCTATTGACATTTTAAAAGATGCTTCTGCCCAGGCTATTTACGGATCGCTGGGTGCGAATGGGGTAATACTTATTACCACCAAAAAAGGCAAGAGCGGTGAAGGAAAAATTAGTTATGATGTGTATCATGGCTGGCAGGCGGTGCCTAAAAAGCTGGATGTATTAAACCTGCGCCAGTTTGCACAATATTATAATTCACTGATACCGGAAGTAGCAGCAGCTTCTCCCGGCAGTATGTTGCCTGAAATTGAAGAATTAAAAAATCCTGCTGTACTGGGCGAAGGCACCAACTGGCAGAAGGCTTTGTTTCAGCAGGGGCATATTGATAACCATCAGTTATCCTTCTCCGGTGGACAGAACAAAACCACCTACTATTTCTCGCTTAACTACTTTGACCAGACCGGTACTATTATCGGTTCTGACTTTAAAAGATATTCTTCCCGTTTTGCGATAGACCACCAGGTGAAGCCCTGGTTAAAGGCGGGTATTACCGGTAACCTTTCCCGCAGCAATCAGCGTATTACGCTGACTGACGGAACAGAAACGCCTACTACCATTGTGTTGTTTAACAGCCCTGCCACACCTATCCGTGATGCTTTTGGCCAGTTTATGACAACCAGCTCACTGGGTAACAGTTCTTTTGGCTATAGCAATGGTAACCCTATTGCTACTGCTTTACTGCGCGATGTGCGTTCTGTTCAGAATAAGGCTTTTGGTAATATTTACGCTGAGATTAATTTTACACCTTACCTCTCGTTGCGTAATGAGGTAAACTATGATTTTCAGCTGACGCAGAACAGCGCGTTTCAACCCAAGATTACCAATGAAAATACAAACCAGACCATTCTGGCACCCAGCCGGCTGCGGGAAGACAAGAACAGCAGCTACTACTGGGCGCTCAGAAACTATCTTACTTTTAATAAAAGCTTTGGTAAACACTATGTGAATGCGGTGGTAGGACACGAGGCACAGGCTTCTTATTACGACAATGCATGGGTAACCGCTACTAATCTGAATCTGAATATTAAATCCATCAACGCCGGCACCATTGATCCTGCCGGTACCAATGGTAATAAAGGCGAGTGGGCTATGGAGTCTTACTTTGCCCGCGCCAGCTATTCTTATACCGATCGTTATTCTATCAGCGGATCTGTAAGAAGAGATGGCTCTTCCAGCTTTGGTCCTAACAATCGTATCGGTTATTTCTCTGCCGGTTCTGTAGCCTGGACCATTTCCAATGAGGCTTTTGCGAAGCAGTGGGATTTTGTAAGCTATCTGAAATTACGCGCTGGCATTGGTGCAGTAGGTAACCAGAACTCTCCGGTGCAGAATGCCTATAGCACAAACATCCGTTTATTCGCTATTTCACCATTTGGTGCGGGTGGTATACCTGCTAACGCCGGTAACCCTAACCTGAGTTGGGAAAGTGTGGTAACCCAGAACCTGGGTGTAGATGCAAGCTTTATAAACAAGCGCATTGAATTATCTGTGGATGTGTATAATAAAAAGACCACTGATATGGTACTGTCTACCATACTTCCTGTATTTGCCGGTCTGGATCCTAACCCGCCTAATACCGCGTATAAGGAAATTGAACCCCCGGTAACCAACGCAGGCGAAATGACCAACAGGGGTATTGACATCAGCCTTACTACTTATAATTTTCAGCAGAAAGACTTTAGCTGGAGAACCAACATCATCTTTAGTAAATACAAGAACAAGCTGGTGAAACTGAACTCTGAGCGTGCTTTGCTGAGAGGCGCTGAGCAGGATTATACCGGCAGTGCATCTGTTGTAAACGTTACGCAGGCGGGTGGTGCGGTAGGCACTTTTTATGGTTATGTAACTGATGGATTATTCCGTAACATGAATGATTTGAACACTGGTACTGACTGGGGACTGGCAGTAGGCCCTACCGGAGTTTACCTGGGCGATATCCGTTACAAAGATATCAGCGGCCCTAAAGGTGTACCTGATGGAAAAATTGGTAGTGAAGATGTGATGGTGATTGGCGATCCTAACCCTAAGTTTACTTATGGTATTACCAACACCTTCCAGTATAAGGATTTTGATTTTTCGTTCTTTCTGCAAGGTGTACAGGGTAGCCAGATATTTAACTGGACACGTAAGTATACGGAGTCTATGGCAGATGCCTATGTAAACCAGTTGTCTACCGTATTAAACCGCTATTCTGCTGCCAATCCTAACTCGGATATGCCCAGATTTAATATGTGGAATAATAACAATACCCGTAATTCTGACCGGTATATAGAAGATGGTTCTTACCTGCGGATACAAAACATATCACTGGGCTATAATCTACCTAAAAAATGGCTGAACGCCGCCAAAGTAAATACGGCGAGGTTGTATATTTCTGCACAGAACATTCATACGTTTACTAAATACTCAGGTTACGATCCTGAAATAGGGTCCTTTAATAAAAACGTGCTTACGCAGAACGTAGATAACGGCCATTATCCAACGCCGAAAACTTTTACCATAGGTGCTAACATTCAGTTCTAACGATTAATTACTATACAATGAAACGTTCATATATATTGGGTTTTATAGCGGGTGCGGGCTTACTGGCATCCTGCAGCAAGAGCTTTCTGGACAGGCCTTCGCCCAATACGCCTACAGAAGATAACTACTACAATACTGCTGAGCAGATTTATGCCGGCACGGGCTATCTGTACAACTCGGTATGGTACGACTACTGCGATAAAGCTTTTCATGCCATTGGTGAAACCCTGGCTGGTAACATGCTTACAGAAACAGGGCCCAACTATGGGGGGGGTAGCTTTAACAGGTTTACGGTGTTGAGTACCGATCCACTGGTGGCCAGCGCCTGGCAATCGCTGTATAAGGTAGCGGGTAATTCTACGGTTTTGCTGGAAACCTTTAAGCAGAAAAGCCTTTCCGGTGAAGCTGCCAATGCTTTAAAAACAGGTATGGCAGAGTGCCGGTTTATGCGTGGCGCTGCTTACTTTTTTCTGGCGCGTGTATATGGTGATGTACCTATTGTAGAAAACCCTGTAACACTGGCTGGTTCCGGCAATTATGACGTGCCCCGTTATATTCAGAAAGATGTATTGAAGTTTGCGCTGGAAGATTTTAAATATGCAGCAGAAAACCTGCCTGAAGCACCTTACCAGACTGGCCGTGTAAGTAAGTATTCGGCGCTGGGTATGATGGCTAAGGTGGCATTATACCAGAAGGATTATGCCAATGCAAAAAAATATGCAGCGGAGGTAATTCAATCCGGCAAGTACGATCTGTATGCTAATTACGAAGAAATGTTCACCAGTTCTAAAGTGAACAACAATATTGAATCTCTTTTTTCGCTGCAATGGATAGCAGCTGGTGGTTATGGCTTTGCCAATGCAGTAAACTGCTACGCTGCGCCTTCTACCTTACTAAAGCCCGATTTTAATACCGGTTACTCTTCTGTTTACCCTACTATTGATATGCTGAATTCTTACGACGCTAAAGACAAGAGAAGACAGTGGTCTAATATGGAACATGGTTTTACCCGAGCTGACTGGAAAAATGCAAATTTTCCTAATGGATTTAAGTATGATACCAGCGGTACTAATTATGAAACGGCAACTACCATCCGCAACGGCTCACGTGCCAATTCGCTTAAATACATAGTAGGTACCGGCACCAACGGAGAGGCTTTAAGCGCCAACGGAAGCAGCAGTATTGGTACTTACATATTGCGTTATGCGGATGTACTGTTGATTTTTGCAGAGGCTACACTGGGTGAAAGTGCTGCTACCTCTGATGCGGAAGCACTTACTGCCTTTAATAAAGTGCATAACCGCCAGGGTAACTTTAACAATGTGGCGGTAACCAGCATTACAAAAGATTTGCTGTTGAAAGAGCGCCGCGCGGAGTTTGCTTATGAGGGCGATTTCTGGTTTGATATTCAGCGCCAGGGATATGCAAAAGCCAAACAGATTATTGAAGCACAGGAGCGTGGTTCTTACACGGGAACGGGCATTAACCATGTAGCGGCTACCTTAACTTCAGAAAGTCAGCTGTTTTTGCCTATTCCCCAATCAGAAACGGTATCTGATCCGCAACTGAGCCAACCTGCTGTACCTTATTACAAATAACGAATTCTGTCAATTATAGATAGTATGAAAAGAAATTTTATAAGCTGGATATTGCTGCTGCCGGCAATTTCAGTAACGATGCTGATAGCCTCATGTGAAAAGGAAGCGAAGCCGCTGAGTACAGCTTCTTCCAATCCTGCTGCCAATAAAATAGAACCAGGGCAGGGCGCTGCCAATGCATTGCTAACGGTAACCGGGAGCGGATTAGGCGCTATTACCGGTATCTGGTTTGAAAAAGACAGTGTGGAGGTAAATGTTAACCCCAACCTGAATACTGACAATGCTATTCTGTTTCGTATACCGGCCGATGCGGTACCGGGCCAGCAGAACATTCTGTTTAAAAACAGTGCAGGTGTGGAGTTTAAAGTGCCATTTACGGTATTGGGCTTACCGGCTATTACAACGGTATCTAACTACAACTTTACTGCCGGCGCGGAAATTACCCTTACCGGTAAAAACCTGGATGATGTAACTAAAGTACTGATTAGTGGTGCTGCTACAGAGTTGACAGTGGTATCTAAAACCGCTACCTCGCTGGTGGTTAAAATGCCTGCCAGCACGGCGTTATCTCTGTTTAAGCTGGATATTACCAACGCCGCTGGAACAATTACCACTACGCAGGAGTTTGTATCAATAGATAATGCTTATGCAGTGTTTCTGGATGGTTATGGTGCCGGATGGGACAATGGTTCCTGGGGGCCGGCAGAGATATCCTCTGCTTTTGCCAAATCGGGTACCAGATCGTTCAAAGCTACTTATGGCAAAGGTGGCTGGAGCGCTGATGGTTTTGCCAACTGGTCGCCCGGTATGGATAATAGTGCAGGGTACAGATACTTCTCTTTCTGGGTAAAAGGAGCCGACAGAGATCTTACCTATTACCTTACTGCTGATAAGAAAGCGGGTGGTGATTATGGTAACTCAGATAAAAGCACACCCATTGTGGTACCTGCCAACGTATGGACTTACTACAAACTTAAAATAGAGGATATTGGTTTGTGGGCAACTGGCAGTCCTATGCAGCGCCTGGGATGGATGATACAGGGGCCGAATGACGGGGATGCGGTGCTGTATTTTGATGATGTAATCTTCATTAAATAATAAGTTGCTATAAATGACACAACGCTGTTTGTATATACTGTTAGCTGCTATAATGCCTTTTATTGCTGCCGCCCAACAGCGGCAGCAATATGTTGCTGTAAAGAACGGGCAGTTTGTGGTGAACAATAAACCCTGGTACTTTATAGGAACCAATTACTGGTATGGCGGACTGCTGGCGCAGGGAAAAGATGCAGAGAAAGGCAAGGCCCGGCTGCGTAAAGAACTGGACTTTTTAAAAGCGCAGGGTGTAACCAACCTGCGGGTACTGGCCGGATCGGAAGGGCACGGGCTGGTGAACGGGGTAGAGCGTGTAAAGCCTGTATTACAGCCAGAGCATGGTGTGTACAACAAAGAATGGATGGAGGGGCTGGATTACCTGTTGTACGAAATGGGGAAACGGCAGATGTATGCAGTATTGTTTTTAAGCAATAACTGGGAGTGGAGTGGCGGCTTTCTGCAATACCTGAACTGGAACGGACAACTGACTGACAGTGCTATGAAAAGCAAAATGAACTGGGGTGACCTACGGGATAACACCAGCCGCTTTTACCATTGCACACCCTGCCAGGAAGATTACCGCAAACAGGTGGAATATATTATTACGCATGTAAACAGGTATACCAAACGCAGTTACCGTAACGAACCGGCTATTATGGCCTGGGAACTGGCAAATGAACCCCGCCCTATGCGCCCTGCTGCGGTGGATGCTTATAAACAATGGACGGCAGCTACTGCTGCCTACATTAAAACTTTGGATGGTAACCACCTGATAACGCTGGGTACAGAGGGAATTATGGGTACAGAAGAATCTGCCGACCTGTTCCGCGAAGTACATACACCTGCGCAGGTAGATTACCTTACGTTGCATATATGGCCCAAAAACTGGAGCTGGTTTAAAGACACGGCGATTGCGGCGTCTTTACCGGTGGTAAAAGAAAAAGCAGTGAGTTATATACAAACCCATGCGGCTATTGCACAGCAACTGAAGAAGCCGCTGGTGGTGGAAGAGTTTGGGTTGCCACGGAACGGACATGCTTTTGAGCCGTCTGCTGCAGTAACCCTGCGCAATGAATTGTTTGCTTCCATCTTTGGTGTATGGAAACAAAGCCGCACACAGGGTGGGCCTGTGGCAGGTTGCAACTTCTGGGCTTTTGGTGGCACTGCGCGCCCCATTGAAGGGCAAACCTTCTGGAAAGAAGGGAACGACTTTATGGGCGACCCACCGCAGGAAGAGCAGGGGTTAAATACGGTGTTTGACAGCGATGTAAGTACCTGGAAGCTGATACGTTCATTCATCCATTCTAAGTAAGATTTTAAAGACTATCACTTGGAAATAAGTACAAAAGAAAAGATTGGTTATGGGTTTGGCGATTTTGCCTCTTCCATGTTCTGGAAACTGTTTTCTGTATATCTGTTGTATTACTATACCGATGTGTTTGGTATAGCGGCAGCAGCAGTAGGTACTATGTTTCTGATTACCCGTATCTGGGATACGGCGTTAGACCCGCTTATTGGTATCATCTCTGACCGTACAGAAAGCCGCTGGGGTAAGTTCCGGCCGTATCTGCTATGGGTGGCGGTACCTTTTGGTATAGCCGGGGTGCTTACGTTTACGGCACCTGATTTTACTGCCAACGGAAAGCTGGTGTATGCTTATGTTACCTATACGCTGATGATGATGGTATATTCTGCTATTAACGTGCCTTACGCCTCGCTGATGGGGGTAATGACGGCTAATATTAAAGAGCGTACTACCTTATCTACCTTCCGCTTCATTTTCGCTTTTGCAGGCAGCATATTGGTGCTGGCAACTGCGGAGCCCCTGGTGAAAGCGCTGGGCGGAGCTGATCTGAAGAAGGGCTGGCAGCTATTTATGGCTATTTATGCAGTGATTGCGGTGGTATTGTTTTATCTCACTTTCCGCTGGACGCGTGAAAGGGTTACGCCGGTGCAGGAGCAGAAGAATACTTTAAAAACAGATCTTGCTGATCTGGTGGCTAATAAGCCCTTTTTTATACTGCTGGGTGCAGGTGTGTTTACCCTCATCTTCAATTCGCTGCGTGATGGATCGGCAGTGTATTATTTTAAATATTATTTCAGTAACCAGGAGGCTTTTCAGTTACCATTGGTGCATGTGGCAGTAGGGTATAGTACCCTGTATCTGGTTCTGGGCCAGGGCGCTAATATTATAGGGGTGGTGCTGGCTAAGCCGGTGAGTGATAAAATAGGTAAGAAAAATACTTTCTTCTACGCCATGCTGGTGGCAACCCTGTTAAGCTGTGGTTTTTATTTTCTTACTGAAAAGGATGTGGCACTGATAATGGTGTTTCAGTTGCTCATCAGTATTTGTGCGGGAAGCATATTCCCGCTGTTATGGTCTATGTATGCAGACATTGCCGACTACTCTGAATGGAAAACCGGCAGACGGGCTACGGGGCTGATTTTTTCTTCTTCTTCTATGTCGCAGAAACTGGGCTGGACGCTGGGCGGTGCTTTAACCGGCTGGCTGCTGGCTATATGGGGGTTTGAAGCCAATATGGTGCAAACGGAAGGTGCGCGCACCGGCATACGTATGATGCTGAGTGTGGTACCGGCGGTGGGTGCGTTGTTGTCGGCAATATTTATTGTGTTTTATAAACTGAGCGATGCCTTTATGCAGGATGTAAGCCAGGAGCTGCTGAAGCGGCGGCAGGAAAAAACTAATACACAGGTGTAAACAGATGTTATTATGAAAAATTTTGAAAAGAGACTGGCGGCACTGGAGCAGGAACATGCTGATTTGCTGGCACGGGAAAACAAAAGGGAATTGCTGGGTAATGGAGTGTACGAACGCTGGATGTATCCTGTGCTTACGGCACAGCATGCCCCGTTGCAGTGGAGGTACGATCTGAACCCTGAAACCAACCCCTACCTGATGGAGAGGTTTGGTATTAATGCGGTGTTTAATGCGGGTGCTATTAAACTGAATAATAAATATTACGTGGTGGCGCGTGTGGAAGGGCTAGACAGGAAGTCTTTTTTTGCAGTGGCGGAGAGCAGCAACGGAATTGATTTTGCTTTCTGGAACAGGCCGGTTACCATGCCGGATACCCAAGACCCTTCTACCAATATTTATGATATGCGGGTGGTGCAGCACGAAGATGGCTGGGTATACGGCCTGTTTTGCGCAGAGCGCCGCGACCCGGAAGCACCGGAAGGCAATCAGTCTGCCGCTATAGCCCAGTGTGGCATAGCACGTACCAAAGACCTGCTTACCTGGGAACGCCTGCCTGATCTGGTAACACCCTCACCACAGCAGCGTAATGTGGTGCTGCATCCTGAGTTTGTGCAGGGGAAATATGCTTTTTATACGCGCCCGCAGGACAGTTTTATTGAGGCCGGTAAAGGTGGCGGTATTGGCTTTGGGCTAAGTGCTTCTATTGAAAAGGCGGTGATTGAGGAGGAGGTAGTAATTGATAAGAAAATTTATCACACCGTATACGAAGCCAAGAACGGGCTGGGGCCTGCACCCATTAAAACGGAGCAGGGCTGGCTGCATCTGGCGCACGGCGTGCGTAATACGGCTGCTGGTTTGCGGTATGTGTTATATATGTTTATGACCGACCTGGCAGATATTACCTGCGTAACCCACAAACCCGCCGGTTACTTTATGGCGCCGGAAGGGGAGGAGCGTATAGGTGATGTATCGAATGTGGTATTCAGCAATGGCTGGATTGCAGATGATAATGGTGAGGTGTTTATTTATTATGCTTCATCCGATACGCGTTTGCATGTGGCTACTTCAACCATTGAAAAGCTGGTGGATTATGTAGTGAATACACCGGAGGATGGCTTTGTTTCTGCAGAATCGGTAAATACAGTTAACCGTATTATTACAGCCAACGAAACTGTAAAACAGCAAAAGGCTACAGCGGCACACTAAAGGGGATATACATGAGCAAACAACTGGACACCTACAGGAAGGAAGTTGCGGCAGAGCTGGATAATATTCTATCCTGGTGGGCAACGCATACGGTGGATGAACTGTATGGCGGTTTTATTGGCAGGGTAAACAATGCGAATGAAACAGATGCAACGGCTGTAAAAGGCAGTGTGCTGAACAGCCGTATTTTATGGAGCTTTTCCGCCGGGTATCTGCTTACTAAAAACGAGCGTTACCTGCAGCTGGCGGAAAGGGCGTACCGGTATATAGCGGATTGCTTTATAGACCGGGAGTACGGAGGTGTATACTGGACAGTGGATAATACGGGCAAGCCTGCCGATACCAAAAAGCAGATTTATGCACTTTCATTTGCGGTGTACGGATTGAGTGAATACTATCTGGCATCTGGCAATGAAGCTGCGAAAACGGATGCTATAGCCCTGTATCATGATATTGCAATGCACAGCTATGATGCGGTGAATGGTGGTTTTATTGAAGCGCTTACCCGTAACTGGGAAGAGATAGCTGATCTGCGGCTGAGTGCCAAAGATGCGAATGAGAAAAAGTCGATGAATACGCATCTGCATGTACTGGAAGGCTTTGCCAACCTGTACCGGATATGGCCGGATGTGGGGCTGCGGGCACATATTGCTGAACTGATTACTTTGTTTACGGAGCGTATTATTGATAAAACTACATATCACCTGCTGTTGTTTTTTGGGAACGAATGGCAGGTGAAATCGCAAACAGTATCCTACGGACATGATATAGAAGCAGCCTGGCTGGTACAGGAGGCGGCGGAAATAATACAGGATGACGCATTACTGAAAAGGATACAACCTTTATCGCTGGCAATGGCAGATGCTGCCAGCCGGGGGCTGGATACAGATGGTGGCCTGTGGTATGAATTTGAACCTGCGGACGCACATCTGCTGAAAGAAAAACATTGGTGGCCGCAGGCGGAGGCTATGGTGGGCTATTTTAATGCCTGGCAGTTATCGGGTAAAGAAGCGTATCTTAATGCATCGCTCAGCAGCTGGGCGTTTATTCAGCAACACCTGCTGGATAAAACGAATGGCGAATGGTTTTGGGGCGTGCGGGAAGACTATGCCGTTATGCCGGGTGAAGACAAGGCTGGCCTCTGGAAATGCCCATATCACAACAGCAGGGCATGTATAGAAATTATGAAAAGGATTCAACAGGCACCTATATAAAACAATCTGACGATGCTGTTACGTAAATTTTATCTATTGCTAACTGCCGGACTACTTACCGGTTTTGCTTACTCACAGAAAAAACAGGATGGAAGCGCTATGTACAAAAATGCAGCCCTACCAGTGGAAACCAGAGTGAAAGACCTGCTGAAACGGATGACCGTGGAAGAGAAAGCGGGTCAACTGAATCAGCTTACCGGTGGGGCCTTTACCGGCCCCGCATTAAACGATGCCGGTCAGCAGGCTAAAATGCAGATGGTGCGTGATGGAAAAGTGGGTTCTATGCTTAACGTTATTGGTGCTACAGAAACCAAAGCCATACAAACCATTGCCATAGAGGACAGCCGTTTAGGTATTCCATTGCTGTTTGGTTATGATGTAATACATGGATACAAAACTATTTTCCCTATTCCGCTGGCAGAAGCCTGTAGCTGGAACCTGAATAACATAGAAAAGAATACTGGTGTAGCAGCGCGTGAAGCGGCATCTGCCGGTATACACTGGACGTTTGCACCTATGTGTGATGTTGGCAATGATATACGCTGGGGCCGGGTAATGGAAGGGGCAGGTGAAGACCCATGGTATGCGGGGCTGGTTTCTGCTGCCCGCGTAAAAGGCTTTCAGGGTAACCTGGATGAGCAGCATGTACTGGCTTGTGTAAAACATTTTGCTGCCTATGGTGCGGTGGAAGCGGGCCGGGAGTATAACTATACCGATGTGTCGCGCGTAGCGCTCTGGAACAAATACCTGCCACCTTATGAAGCGGCTGTTAAAGCCGGGGCGGCATCGGTAATGAATGGTTTTAACACATTTGAAGGGGTGCCGGTAAGTGGCAGCCATTATCTGGTAACCGATGTATTGAAAAAGAAATGGGGCTTTACCGGCTTTCTGGTGAGCGACTGGGCATCGTTTGGAGAAATGATTACCTGGGGATATGCGGCGGATGCAGCCGATGCGGCGGCGAAAGCCTTGCAGGCAGGCAGTATGATGGATATGGAAGCAAGGGTAATGATAGCGCACTTACCTGAATTACTGAAACAGGGGAAGGTTACTGTACATCAACTGGATGAAGCTGTTGGCCGCATACTGGAAGCTAAGTTTAAACTGGGGCTTTTTGATAACCCTTATAAATATTGTGATGTAAACCGGGAGAAAGCGACCCTGTTTACTGCTGCTAACCGGCAGCAGGCGCTGCAGGCTGCACAGGAGGCGGTGGTGTTATTGAAGAATAACAATAAAGTATTACCCATTAGTAATAAAAGCGCCCGCATTGCTGTGGTGGGGCATTATGCAGATAGTAAAGAGGATTTGTTTGATTTCTGGATTGCGCAGGGGGAATTTAAAAGTGCAGTTACACTACTGGAAGGTGTGCGTAAAGTATGGGGTGCGGAGCAGGTAAGCTTTGCGGCCGGGTATCGTGCAGATGCTACTACCGATGATAAACTGATTGCGGAAGCAATAGCCAATGCTGCCAAATCGGATGTGGTGTTGGTGAATATTGGTTTATCCGGCAAAATGGCGGGTGAAGACCGCTCGCTGGCCAACCCGGTAGTTCCTGAGGCGCAGGTGCAGTTACTGAAGGCTTTGAAAGCTACCGGTAAGCCTGTTATTGCCGTGGTATCAGCAGGACGCCCATTGGTGCTTACTGCTGTTGAAGAACTGGCAGATGCTATTGTATATGGCTGGATACTGGGTACAGAAAGTGGTAACGCGCTGGCGAATATTTTATCGGGTGTGGCTAATCCTACCGGCAAAACGGTAATGAGTTTTCCGTATGCGGTGGGTCAGATACCTGTTTACTATAATCATTTTAATACCGGCAGGCCGGTACAGACAGATGGCCAGGGCAACTGGTACAGCCGTTACCGGGATATTCCGCGTGAGCCGTTGTATCCGTTTGGTTTTGGTTTAAGCTATACCAGCTTTCAATACAGTAACCTGCAGCTGAGCAGTGCGTTGACGGATAAGGGCAAGGTAGTAACTGCTACCGTAACAGTTAGCAATACGGGTGACAGGGAAGGTGAAGAGGTGGTGCAGTGGTATATACGCGATTATGCTGCTGCGGTAATTCGTCCGGTGAAAGAACTGAAAGGTTTTGAAAAAGTAAGTTTGAAACCCGGTGAGAGCAAACAAATCAGCTGGAAGGTAGATGATAAAGTACTGAGCTTTTATGATGCCTCTGGTAATCTGGTGCTGGAATCTGGTAAGTTTACTGTGTATGCAGGTGGAAACTCCCGTGATGTACTGGAGGCTTCGCTGGAAGTACGTTAATTAATGAGAAGTTGGTGTATGATACAGAAGCATAAATGGTTGTGGACGGTACTGTTTATGTTGGCAGCAGGTGCAAATGCGCAGCGGCTGCCGGCGGACAAAAAAGCTACAAAGTCTACTATAGCTTTATATAAAAATCTTTACCGCTTGCCTGCCCGCGGATATCTGGTAGGGCATCAGGATGCATTGGCTTATGGCGTGCATTGGAAGTACAAAGCGGGTAATAGTGATGTGAAAGCGGTTACTGGCGATTATCCTGCTTTATACGGCTGGGAACTGGGCGATCTGGAAAAAGGTGCACCGGTTAACCTGGACAGCGTACCGTTTGCGGCCATGAAAAAGTATATACGTGAAGGATATGAACGGGGTGGCGCTATTACTATCAGCTGGCATGGCAATAACCCGCTTACCGGAAAAAGTGCCTGGGATACAACCAGTGGTACGGTGGCAGCTATATTGCCGGGCGGTAGCAAGCATGCGTTGTTTGTACAGCAGTTAGATACGGTAGCCGGCTTTCTCAAAAGCCTGAAGGGAAAGAAGGGGGAGGCGATTCCTTTGATATTCCGTCCTTTTCATGAGCTTACGGGCAGTTGGTTCTGGTGGGGCGCTAAAAGTTGTACCGCGGCAGAACTGATTATGCTGTTTCGTTTTGAAGTGGATTATTTGCGTAATACGAAGGGGCTGCATAACCTGCTGATCTGTTATAATACTGCGAATGATTTTCAAACACAGGAGCAGTTTCTGGAACGTTATCCGGGAGATGACTATGTAGATATTGTATCATTTGATGGTTATCAGTATGGAGCGCCTTCTAACAGTGTTGCTTTTGCAGAGAAGTTATCGGCACAGTTATCGGTAGTAGAAGCGGTGGCAAAGGAGAAGCAAAAAATTGCGGCCATTGGTGAACTGGGTTATAACCTGATACCGGATGTGCAGTGGTTTACCAAAACTGTAAGTGCCGCTGTTAAGAAGCATCATTTTGCTTATCTGTTATACTGGCGTAATGCCGGGTTTAAACCAAAGGATAATGCGATGGAATACTATATACCTTATAAAGGACATGCGGCTGCACCGGACTTTATACAATATTACCGCCAACCGGAAACCCTGTTTGAGAAAGAGGCGGCTGCGTTAAAGCTGTATCGTTAGCAATGAAAGAAATAACATTATAGGCCGGCGCCGGATAACGTTAATCTGATAGTTGGTTTTATTGAGGCTGGGAATAAAAAGGGGTAGCGTATCGTGCAGGATACGCTACCCCTTTTACTTTATTGCTGTACAGGTACTCCGGCTGTTTTTAGTTTAGAGATTCTTCTGCCCCTGAAAAACAGATACAGATTGAAGAATAGCATAATGCCCAGATAAATACAGAAGCCACCTATTTTGGTGCCCAGTATTTCCAGCATACTGCGGCTGGTGAATATTTCCTGCGCAATGGTCATAATGGTTAATGCAAAGCCCAGGTTTAGCAGGTAAAAGCCGGTTTCAAATAACTTATTGGTGGCTATAGCTATATCTGCCTTGCCATGAAAAATATCCAGCATAAACACTTTACTGTTTTTAAACAGGGTATGTGCCACGTACCATGTTAACAGAATAATTACAGGCAGGTATACGAGATAGGCTACAAAATTGAAAGAGGTGCGCATAGCTTATGGTTTAGATGATAAATAATGATTTTTACGTTTGCTGAGTATATAAATAGCACTCATGTTAAAGAAATGAATCACCGCCAGGGTAAGCAATATCCTGCCCGTCATACCGGCAACGCTGTCTATCAGTTCCTTCCAGGTGGCAATGGTATTCCAGCTACGCAGCATCAGGGCCGCATATCCCAGATTTAACAGGTAGTACCCTTTCAGCAACATTTTATTGATGAATTGGGTGAGTGATTCATTGTTATCCAACATGGTAATAATGAATACCCTGCCGTTTTTGTAAAAGATGAGGCCCACGCGAAAGGTGATGAAATAGGTAAGCGTGAGGTAAATAATATACGCCAGCGTGTTCATAGCTTTCTGTTTTAAAGTGTGTTACGCTTTGACAGTTCAAAGGTATACTGTGTTTTCTGAATTTTCAATAAAAAATGAAAATGAATTGTGGCCGTGGTAGATTGAAGTGCCTGTTAATACCTTGTTGCCGTTGAAATTTTGCGATAGTTGATAATGTTTAGGCAAGAGATATTTTAAAACGTATCTTGTTTGCCCTATTTTTTACTCCCTGTTTTACGGCGGCAGACTGATTTTTTCTGTGCCGTTTTATGATGAGCAGTGGATATATACAAATATGAAAATGAAAAAAAACAGCAGATTGCTTTGGGTGCTTGCAGGCGTTTTGTTTGCTTTTACACCCGCCAACAATGAAAACGAATTTATCAATGGCCAGCTTTCCGGCGGTGCCAGCCGGTTGAAAAAGATGCTGGTAACTGCCAATGGGGTAGACACGCTTTTTCCCAGAACTACTGATAAGCAGGGGCATCTGAAACTGACGGATAAGTATGACTGGACTTCCGGCTTTTTTCCCGGTTCTTTATGGTATGCTTATGAGGCAACCAAAGAGGAGATTCTGAAAGCGGAAGCGATAAAATGGACAGAAAAGCTGGCTGCGTTGCAAACCTTTACCGGCCATCATGATCTGGGTTTTATGATGTATTGCAGCTATGGCAATGCTTATCGCCTTACCGGTAAGGAGGAATATAAAAACATTCTGATACAATCAGCAAAGTCGCTGGCTACCCGTTTCAGTGCCAAAACCGGCAGCATTAAATCCTGGAACAACTTCGGCTCCTGGGATGGCAAAAACAAATACAACTATCCGGTGATTATTGACAATATGATGAACCTGGAACTGCTGTTTTTTGCCTCACGCGTTACCGGCGATGCGCAGTATAAAAACATAGCGGTACAGCATGCCACTACTGTTTTAAAAAATCAGTTAAGGCCCGATTACAGCTGTTACCATGTGGTATGTTATGATGCCGGTACCGGTGCGGTGCTGGCCCGCGAAACAGCACAAGGGTATTCTGATAACTCTACCTGGGCGCGCGGACAGGCATGGGGTATTTATGGCTTTACCATGACTTACCGGGAAACCAGAGAAAAACGTTTTTTGACTGCTGCGCAAAAGATGGCAGATTTTTATCTGAACCAGAAAACCTTGCCTTCTGATAAAGTGGCTTACTGGGATTTTAACGCCAATGAAGTGGGATACCAGCCTTCTGTAAAATCACATGCACCTGAAGCAGCTGCCAAATACCGGGATGCTTCTGCGGCTGCTATTACCGCTTCTGCGCTGCTGGAACTGAGTACGTTTTTGGGTAGTAAGGGCGAGAAATATAAACAGGCGGCCATCAACATATTGCATGCGCTTAGCAGCCCGGTGTATCTGGCACCCGAAGGGCAGAACGGTGATTTTATATTAAAACATAGTGTAGGCAGTATTCCGCACAGTAGTGAAATTGATGTACCGTTAGTGTATGCTGACTATTATTACCTGGAAGCTTTGAGCAGATACCGTTCGCTGGTGGCACGATAGTAAAGAATGATTGCTATTCTTCTGATAAAGCGGGTACGGAGGGTTTCTGGAGTGATATAGAAGTCTTATACCGGAACGGCCTTATTAAGGCAAAATCGGTTGTATCGAAGGTGATACAACCGATTTTATTTTCAGGAAGTGGTTAGTTCTTTTACCACGCGGCAGGGATTGCCTACTGCCACTACATTGGCGGGAATGTTTTTGGTTACTACGCTGCCGGCACCAATTACAGTATTGGCGCCTATGGTTACATTGGGTAGCACCAGTACATTGGCACCCAGCCATACGTTATCTCCAATGGTAACAGGATAGGCAAATTCCTGCCCTGCTACACGTAAGGTGGTATCTAATGGGTGGCCGGCGGTGTATATACCTACGTTGGGTGCGAATAATACGTTGTTGCCAATTCGTACTTCTGCGCAATCCAGTATGGTGCAGTTTACATTGGCGTAAAAGTTTTCGCCCAGGTGAATATTATAACCATAATCGCAATGGAAGCCCTTTTCTATTACAAAGCTGTTGCCCGTGGTGCCCAGTAGTTTTTTAAATAATAACTGCTTTTGAGGATTGCCGGGTGGCAGGCTGTGGATTTCAAAAACCAGTTGACTTGCACGTTCCCGTTCTGAAAGTAATTCGTTATCTGTAGCCAGATATAATTCTCCGCTTAGCATTTTTTGTTTTTCCGACTTCATAATACTCAGGTTGTGTAAGGTACAATCAATTGCTTTTTGCTAACTAACAGCTATTGCTGCGGTTTGTTTTGAGAAATGATGCTTTATGTTTTATAACAGGTGCCGGTGGTAGAATACATTATCTGCAGACATTACCGGGAAATAGGAAGGCAGGTCTTTCTTTGATACTACGTTAAATCCATTACGCTCATAAAAACGCAGTGCTGCTTTTAAAATATCTACTGTGCCCAGATAGAGATCGTTTATGTGCTGTTGGTGGCTATATTGTATAAGTTTATCTAACAACTGTTGGGCTACTCCTGTTTCCCTGCCTCTGTATTCTTTTCGTACAAACATTTTGCGGATGGCACCTGCGTTGTGGCCGGTAGCAATAAGGGCAATAGTGCCAACCAGCAGATCGCCTTCAAATGCACCCCAGAAGCCACCGCCGGGTGTAATGTAAAAATTATCAATATCCTGCAGGTCTGGCTGGTCTGCCAAAGTAACGGGAACCTGGAATTCTATTTGTTGTATGGGAAGTATCAGATCTACTACCTGCTGTGAATACCTGTTGTCAATAGTTTTTATTATCAGTGCTGCCATTCTTCCTATTCTCTTTAAAAAGGTGAAGGTATTAATTTGGTCATTTTGGGGAAACATTAGCTTAATATAACGCTTATAGTTTTGTTAAAATAATTTCCCAATTATCTTATGTTTAAACATTCCCTTCATGCCTTACTACTGCTGATGGTGCTTTTTGCTTTTGGCGGTTATGTACAGGCCCAGACTACTCAGGCTTCTATTTCCGGCGTAATTCTCAATCACGAGCAAAAGCCACAGGCAGGAGCAAACGTGTCGGTGCGAAATGAGTCTACCGGCTTTTTTACCAAAACAGTTACCAATGCACAAGGTTCGTTTACGTTTAAGGAATTGCCACTGGGCGGGCCTTATACGGTAAGTGCAACCTATGTAGGCTTTGGAGAACAGAAGAGAAGCGGTTATATGCTTAGCCAGGGTGACGCTATTAAGCTTACCATGGATATGCAAACAGAAGCTTCTACACTTCAGGTGGTGGAAGTAGTTGCTTCCGGCCTGAAAAATAAATCTGAAAACATTGGTGCGGCAACGGCTATCTCTGCCAAAACCATGACCAGGCTGCCTGTTAACGGACGTAATTTTACTACGCTGATGGATCTTTCTCCGTTAAGCCGTGGTGGTAATATTTCGGGCCAGCTGGGTTCTTCTACCAACTACACTATTGATGGTATGAATGCTAAAAACCCAACTTCGGCAGGTGCTACTACCAGCCGTAGTGGTGCGCCTTATTCTATTTCTATTGAGGCGGTGCGTGAATTTAAAGTAGTTACTAACCAGTACGATGTTACCTATGGCCGTGCAGGTGGTGGTACAGTAAGTGCGGTTACCAAGCAGGGCACCAACACCGTTACCGGAAGTGTTTTCGGTTATGGACGTGCCAACTGGCTGGCCAGCAAGTATGATATCAGAGGTAACGTACGTAATAATAACTATTCTACTTATCAGTATGGTTTTTCACTGGGTGGCCCGATTATTAAGGACAAGCTGCATTATTTTATAGCGTGGGATCATCAGCGGGATATGCGTTCATTAGTTATTGCCGATGTGCAGTCACCGGCTGATGAAAATACCTATAGTATTACCAAAGCTTCTCTGGATAATTTTGTAAGCGTTGCCCGTTCTAAATACGGTGTTTCTAACAAGCCTCAGTATGGTTCTTTTGATAAGAACAGAGGATCTGATGCTGCTTTTTTACGTTTAGACTGGCAGATTAACAGTAAAAACCTGTTAACTATCCGCGATAACTTTACCAACGACCGTAACAAACTGGGGTTGGTAGATAATACTGCTATTAACCTGTATGAAAGTACCGGTAACGACTTTAACAGAGATAACAGCTTACTGGCTACTTTACGTACTTCTGTAAGTTCTAAGCTTACCAATGAGCTGAAAGTGCAACACCTGTATACTTACCAGAGCAGTGAGCCGGGAGATGATCTGCCTAAAGGCAATATTCCCCGTGCAACGGTAGATCAGGTAGCTTCTACCATTAATGGTGCTACCAGAACGGTTGCTATTCAGATTGGTGGACATCGTTTTGCACAGGAGAATTTCCGCAACCATGTGCTACAGCTGGTAGATAACGTATATCTCACTACCGATAAAGTAAAATATACTTTTGGTATTGATGTAATGTACACGCATTCCCGTTCCAGATACGGTAGTGAAGTAAACGGACGTTTCTATTATCAGGATATAGATAATTTTATAGCCAACACGCCTTACCGTTTTTCCCGCGAGGTGCCTTTAATGGATGATCCGGGCGTTACCGGTAATATTCTGAATGCAGGTGTATATGGCCAGATGCAGACTTCGTTGGGCAAAGGATTGGATTTTACCGGTGGTTTGCGTTTTGATTACGCACACTATCCAAAATCTCCGCTGAACCAACTGGTGCAGACCGAACTGAATATCCGTACGGATAACAAACTGAAGTCTGCCGTTATTCAGCCACGTGTGCAATTGACTTATGATATTAATGAAAAGCATAGAGACATTATTCGCTTTGGTGCGGGTGTATTTGCGTCAGACATCAACAACTATGTACTGATTAATAACCTGGTATTTGATGGTAAGCATTCTGCTACTGTGGATGTGCGTGCCCCTAATGTGCCGGTTGCTGATTTTATTGGCTACCGCAATGGTACTGCTACAGCACCCACTTTACCTGCTTTTCAGCTGGCTACTATTAATACCAATGGTACGAACGCTAAAATTCCGGTGATGTATAAGGCTAACCTGTCGTATACACACTTTTTTACTCCTAAGCTGAAGGCTACCGTTACCGGCTATGCTACGCTGGGGCGTAACAACTATATGTATCTGGACCGCAACATGGTAACTACACCGCAGTTTACACTGCCGGAAGAAGGTAACCGTGGCGTATATATTCCTTTGGAAAAAATGCCCGAAAATGGTTCTGCTGACTGGTTACAGGGACGTATTTCTAATAAGCTGGGCCGTGTGCTGGAGTTGAACAGCATTGGAAAGGTAAATCAGTATGCTGTGGTGCTGGATGCCTCCTGGCAGTATTACAGGGATGGTGATGTTTCTGTAAGCTATACTTATAATGATGCCAAAGACAATACTTCTTTTAACGGTAACGTGGCAAACTCTGCCACCCTTTCTCTGCCTGTAAAAGATGATCCGCGTGATCTGAGCAGAATGACTTATTCTGATAACCAGTTCCGTCATAAAGTGGTGGTATTTGGTACCCTGCCTACTTTTTATGGTATCAGCATAGGCGTACGCTTCTCTGGCATAGGCGGTACCCGTTACAGCTTATTATCCGGCGGAAACACCAATGGTGACTTTGTGGTGGGTACTAACGATCTGGCCTATGTTTTCGACCCTAACTCAAGCAAAACTGCCCAGAATGTAAGAAATGGCTTGAATACTATTCTGAACAACCCTAGCGCCAGCAAAAGCCTTAAGAATTACATTAATAAATATGCCGGCGGAATGGCGGAAAGAAACGGCGGTGTAAATGGCTTTTATGGCACTTTTGACCTGCGCATCAGCAAAAAGTTCAAAATCTATAAAACACATGCATTGGAGGTTTCCGGTGATTTGTTTAACGTAGCCAATATGTTTAAGAAAACATGGGGTGTAAGCAAAAATATGGGCAACCAGGCGCTGTATGGAATAGGTATTCCTAAAACGGATACCAGCCCTGCTGTTCCTGCATTTGACAAAGCCAACCAAAGGTTTATTTACCGTGTAAACAACTCGGGTATACCGGGCCCATCTGGTGATCCTTATCAGGCGCAGATTGGTGTAAGGTACAGTTTCTAGTAAAGTTTAGTTACACACATAAGAAAGGCCCTGGCGTAATGCCGGGGCTTTTTAGTTTATCTGTCCGTTTTAAGTAAATATGTTTCCGGGTGGATTTGCCGTTGTAGTATAGAATAAAGCTGAAAAATATTGCTATCTTGTTAACGCATGCCTTCTGTATGCAGCTGTGTTATTTACCTGATATTAAATAATATGACAGAACCTGTTAGTTTGTTTGCCAAAATAGTGATTGGCCTGGTTGCCCTGGAACATCTATATATATTATGGATGGAGATGTTTGCCTGGGAAACTGTAGGGAAGAAAACTTTTAAAAGTTTGCCAGCTCATTTGTTTACGCCTACCAAAGGCCTGGCGGCTAATCAGGGTTTGTATAATGGTTTTCTGGCAGCAGGGCTCATCTGGTCTTTATTTATAAGCAATGCTGAGTGGCAACAGCATATTGCCCTGTTCTTTTTAAGTTGTGTGGCAATTGCCGGTGTATTTGGTGCAGTTACTGCGGCTAAAAGAATTTTCTGGGTGCAGGCGATGCCCGCGTTGGTGGGTATTGCAGTGTTACTGTGGCTATAATCATATAACCTTACAAAAATTGCTGCTATCCTGTATGCCGCTGCTGCATGCAGGTGTTAGCTTGCTTCTTAGTCTTACCCGTTTTACTTCCACTCCGGCAATACGGATATTGTAAAAATCACGGAAAACCGGGATTCTGTTATTCTGGCAAATAGTCTTTCTTTACAGTGCCAGACACAGCTATAGATGTCATTTCTTTTATTATAAGCTTGCACATATTCATTATCCTTAATACTATAACAATGAGGTATTTTGTAAGACTACTGCTTATTGTTCACCTCTTTTTAATTGTACTAACCCGGCTTACCGCGCAGAATAATGCTATACATATACAACAAACGGGGAATGTAGGTATTGGCACTGCTACCCCCGAAGAAAAATTGCAGGTGGATGGGAATATAAAAGTAAATGGTGGAATTATGGATCAGACAGGGTTGATAATGCCTGCCGGAGCCATTTTGCCTTTTAGTGGAAGCGTGCCGCCGCCCGGCTGGGTGTTTTGCAATGGAAATGCTTATTCAAAAACAGGTGATCAGAAGGCGCTGTTTGCTGTTATTGGTACTATGTACGGTAGCGATGGTGATAAGTTCAGGGTGCCTGATTTAAGAGGAACGTTTATTATGGGGGCAATGCCGGGTGATAGTAATGATTCGCTTTCCAGACGCGGTAGTGCAGACCTGCATAACCATACGGTTAGTTTACAGAGTAAAACCGCAGGTACTGCAAATTCAGTGAACCACTCACATAAGTTTCCGTCAAACTGGTATAACAGATCACTGGCCGATGGGAAATATAATGGTATTGATATTCATTCGGGAAATATTCAAACGCACACCACACAGGATGCAGGTAGCCATAGCCACCAGGTTACGGTAGTTTTTCCTGATACTTTAAGTGGTAATTCTACAGGTAAAAATCGCCCTCAGTGGGCTGCTTTGAATTATATTATTAAATATTAAGTAACCAGGTATGGTGTGTTTAATTATTGAATTTTAATAGAATGCAAATGAAGTATGCTATAAGCTTTTTTAGTGTTGTGGGTTTGTATTGTGTTATTACATTTTCCTCTTACGCCCAAAACAATGCTTTAAAAATTCAACCTAATGGTAATGTTGGTATTGGTACAGAAACGCCGACAGAAAAGCTGGAAGTGGAAGGTAATTTAAAAGTAAATGGCCGTATAATGGATAAGGCGGGATTGGTAATGCCAGCGGGTACCATATTGCCTTATGCAGGAAGTGTGGCGCCGGCCGGATGGTTGCTTTGCAATGGTGCTTCTTACGCCAAAAATGGCGATCAAAAAGATCTTTACACCATTATTGGTACTATGTATGGTAGTGACGGAGATAAATTCAGGGTTCCTGATTTGCGTGGGAGCTTTGTGATGGGGGCTGTATCTGGTGATGCCAATGATTCACTGGGTAAGCGGGGGAGTGCTGATGTGCATACGCATAGTGTAATAATCCCTCCTAAAACGTTTTCTACTACCAGTGCAGGCAATCATAGTCATAAATTTCCTGCCAAATGGTATTTCAGATCCTTAAAAGATGCGGGATGGCTTGATGAAAAGCGTAATGGTATAGATACGTATGATAGAATTGAGAATCAGACCACACAGGAAGCCGGCGCTCATACTCATGAGGTAACTGTTGAGTTGCCGGCAGGCACAACCAACAATTCAAGTGGCAAAAACCGCCCTCAGTGGATAGCGTTGAATTACATTATTAAATACTAGGCAGCCGGAATGCTCCTTACCATACATTTTTGTTAACCACTCAATAAAAAGCGATGCCAACAACAATTAAACTAATTAAGAATCTTACTACCAAAAAAGAAGCCCCTCCGGCTGAACTGACAAAGTTTGACATACAAGCTGGTTTTGCAGATACGATAACTGCTGCTGGTTTTACAGCAACGGCCTGGGCAGATTTTGCCGGGGATAATGATAATATACAGGTGACCTGGCAGGATGAAACTGAAAAACTGATAGCCCGTGGTGTGGGAGGGCGTTTTGCTATAAAAGAAGGAAAGATAGTCATCAGTGGACTCAAAAATGCTTCTAAGTATAGTGCTGAGGTATCCGGAGAGCTTGCCATTGGCCCTAAGGGTGATGATAAGGCAGCAGCTTTACTGCGGGTTAGGATTGGCAACATGGTGAGTGATACCAATAAGAGTGGCGATACTATCATCAATTTCAGCGATAAAACAGATAGCGTAGCGGGAGGGAGTGAGATTAACCTGAAAGTGCTGATTGATTGGATTCTGGAAAGCTCTAAGGATAAAACCAGCAAGCCGGAATTGCCTAAAATAGAAGATGGCAACGGTGGTGTTAAAAAACCTGAGGACTTTGTTATTGTATTTAAAAACTTCTACTACAATATTACTCAGAATACTTTCGATTTCTGGGTAGAATCAAAAGCGGGTAGTGAAATTACGTTTGGCAATTTTACTATTAAGAAAGCAGGTTTCAGGGTTACCAATATGGCAGCAACTGCTGAGGTAAAGGAAAAGCCTAAAGCATTGCCTGCTGCTGAACCGGCGGAATAATCATCAGAAAATTATACAGTAAACAGGTATTGCGCCATATGTCTGAATCAAAACCATTTTTGCTGGATATATCAGGCTCAACACGTATTGGTAATACCAATGCGGTTGAGTTTGAGATATCATTAGGCTTAAGGGTAAATGGTGCTAACAAATATGTGTATGCCACGTTGCAGGCAAAAAATGAGGAGGGCATCAGCCTGCCCGCACTTATTGAAGCTTTGGGGGGTGGTAAACAGGCAGCGTTGCCTGAGTTTCTGCAAAACCTTCCTGCTATTCAAAGGTTCAGTATTCAATATGGATCAGCTGAAAACACCAATGAGTTTGATATTGAGTTTGACAGCCTGCTAAACATAAACGGAAAGAACATTGAGGCTACTATTGTGGCTGGCTATAATAAAGCAAGAGGGCAGCTGGGGGCGTTTACTTTTGTAGCCACCTTACGCACAGGTAGTCATAGGTTTAGTGCGGTATTTGCAAAAGTTGGGGCAGACTGGTATCTGTACGCTTTGTATAAAAGCAAAGGAGCCGTAACGGTTAACCTGAAAGATATTACCGGCGCCTTTTTTGACGATGCAGATGCCATTCCTGACGCTTCACTTACACTGGATGCTTTTAAAGCCTTTTTGTTATACAGGAAAAAGAAAGACGGCAGTACTGCTTTGATGGCAGGCCTGGGGGCAGGGCTTAGCCTTGCTGTTACTGATTTGCCATTGGTTGGCGAACTGTTGAATGAAAAGGATGCGTTTGCTTTTAAAGAAGTGCTTGCTTTGTATACCAATGGCAACTTTACTGCCGGTGAACTGAAGCAGTTTGATGGGTTGCCGGCCGTTGCTGTAAGTGCTGGTTTTAATATTTCTGCACAGTTGATGATTGATGGTGAAGAAGACTATTATGTGCTGAATGGAGGCATGCGCAAAAAGAGTGTGCCGGAAAAGAAAACAACAGGGGAGGAGGCTAATAAGAGGCCTGTTGTTAATACGCTTGCCGGAGAAGTGGCATCGAAGGCTAAGTGGATGAAAGTTGATAAAAAGATAGGCCCGGTAACGATTAAGCGACTGGGCTTTTTATATAATGCAGGTAAGGTGGTAGTGCTGCTGGATGCCTCGGTGCTTATGGCGGGCATGGGTATGCAACTGGCGGGGTTGGGGCTGGGTTTTAAGCTGGAGTGGAAGTTTCCGCCCGCTATGCCTGAGTTTTATATAGATGGTATTGGTTTGTCTTATACCAGAGATCCCTTACGCATCAGCGGTATGTTTATAAGAGCTACACCGCAGGATGGGGTAGAGCAGTATGCTTATTATGGTGCGGCTCAGCTATCGCTGGCGGGTTTTAGTGTAAGTGGTATGGGGGCTTACAGCAGGCTGGTAAAGCCCGGGCCAGATGGCTCCATCTCTATGTTTATTTACGCCATGTATGCGGGTGCTATTGGTGGGCCGGCTTTTTTCTTTGTTACTGGCATTGCAGCGGGCTTTGGTTTTAACAGAAAGGTTAAAGTGCCATCTATAAGAGAGGTGAATACTTTTCCCCTGGTAGCTATGGCGATGAATCCCAACCCCGATAAATCACTGAATAATATATTGGGCGATCTGGTGAGTCAGCAATGGGTGCCTGCTTCGCCTGGTGATTACTGGCTGGCGGCAGGTATCAGATTTACTTCTTTCAATATTATTGATTCGTTTCTGCTGATGCTGGTACAGTTTGGTACCCGCACAGAGTTTGCATTGCTGGGTTTATCTGTTCTGGCCTGGCCTTCTAAAAAAATAACGATAGCTTATGTAGAACTGGCTGTTAAGGCCAGTTTTGGATCTGATAGTGAGGTAATAGCAGTGGAGGCAATGCTTACACCCAACTCTTACCTGCTGGATAAGAAATGTAAGTTAACAGGTGGCTTTGCGTTTTATGCATGGATAAAAGGGGAACATGAAGGAGATTTTGTAATTACCCTGGGCGGTTATCATCCCAGGTTCAGCAGGCCATCACATTATCCTGAAGTGGACAGGCTGGGGTTGAACTGGAAAATATCTGACGAAGTAGAAATAAAAGGCGGACTGTATTATGCTTTAACACCCGGTAGCATTATGGCAGGTGGCCGGCTGGAAGTAACTTTTAGCCTTAGCTTTTTAAAGGCCAGCGTGGTAGCGTGGGTTGACCTGTATATTGCCTGGGCACCTTTTGAGTATGCAGCTGAAATTGGTATAAGGGTAAACATAGAGGCGAACATAAAAGTGATGGCTATAAGCGTTCATTTCAAACTGGAAATGGGGGCTGTACTTTATATATGGGGGCCCTCTTTTGCAGGAGAGGCGCATGTTAACTGGAACATTTTTTCGTTTACCATACCGTTGGGTAATGCAAGGAAAGAGGAAAAGAAGAAGCTGAGCTGGAGTGCTTTCCGGGAACAGTTTATTCCCGTTAATGCCGTTAACCAGGTAACGCCTGAAATTATTGTAAGTGCGGGTGTTATTAATGAATATACCGTTGATGCCAATGGAACCAAACAAAAGTATCTGCTGGTAAACCCGCACCAGCTGAAAATAAATGTAGACGCACCTATGCCGGTAACCACTGTGCAACTGCCTGATGGTGCTGGTGGTTTTACAGAAATGCAGAAAGATGCCGTGATGCAGACAGGTAACGGACCCTCGTTGTACGGCAGTCGTAACCAGAAGCTGGGCATACGACCCATGCAGCAAACAACACTTACATCAACGCTTAAGGTAGAGGTATTGATGAACGGGCAGCAACCAGGTGGCGCGTTTACTCCGGAATATTCCAGCTACGCATCGGGAGTGCCTGAGTCGTTATGGAGCAGTGAGCAGGCTAAGGGGGATAATAGCAAGCCTGATGAAGTGCATGTACTGAAAGATGCTTTGAAAGGGGTAGCTATTGCTGCCAGGGAAGCACCCGTGCCGGAGAAGGCGCAGCAGTTTGATTTGAACGGGAGGTTTGTGGTGGTTGGTAAATTGTTAAGCTGGGCTTATACGCCTGCTTTAACAGGGCCGGATAATACCGCTTACAGCATACCGTTAAAAACGATTGTTACTAATGCGCTGAAGAACGATGCTACTACAGCTGCCCGGCAGGCAATAATTAAAGCGGCTTTGCAGGTGCAGGGAGTGAGTTACGCTGCTGAAGCGGGGGATGTATATAAATGGGTAGATGCGTTGGGGGCTGAACCCGTTATTGTGCAATTGGGTGGTTTGCCCCAGTATAAAAACGAAACAGCAAAAAAAGGAAAGGCGGACAATGGCCACTGACCAGAAAATATTACAGCACCCGGAACAGCTGGTGTTTATTGATGAATGCCTGCCACAGCTGATGGCGGGAGAATATTCTATAACTGCTGATTTGAATGTAGAAGCTGAGGGGGCCGATAAAGCAGGATTTGGGAAAGCTGTTAAGAATGTATGGGTAGGTGCACCACGCTTTACCCTGGAAGATGCTGCGGTGTACACCATGTACCCGCCTAAAGATGCAAGCGGATATTTTGAAGCCACTTTGCCTCAGATTGTATTTAACCGGCGTACACTGCCCTGGGAGCGTACGATTGATGGTGCTTTGCATAGCATTACAGCGTTTAAACTGGATAATGCCTCTGTTGAGCCGGGAGCGGCTTTTGGGCACGCCCCCTGGATGGCGCTTTTGCTGTTTAGTGAAGTAGAAATGAGTGGTAACGGTAATGCAGCTGATGCGGTGGTGCCAGGCAGGAAAAGCCTGAAAGACCCGGGAACGGATGTTTTTGTGCCGGAGCTGAACGCAGCAGGAATAAAAGGGCAGGGGCCGGAATTAGCCCCCTGGGAAGATATAAATAATGAGTATGATGTTATAGATATACCGCTTGGGTTGTTTAAAAAAGTAGTGCCTGCAAAAGCTGATTTGCCTTACCTGGCGCATGTAAGAAAAACGGCAGTGGATGCAGGTAAGGAAAGTGCGGCCATTGCTGATAACGGATACTTTGCCACTTTAATAGGTAACAGGTTGCCGGTAAGGCCGGACAGCGGAGCGGATGGGGTAAGGAATTCTGTATTCCTGGTATCGTTGGAGGGGTATCACGGTTTTTTTAAAAAGCCAGAAAAATATATTGAAGATAAGGGGAAGGGGAAAGTGCGTTTGGTTGTATTGCAATCATGGAGTTTTACTATTGCACCAGGCAATAACTTCAGGGAGTGCTGTGAAGGATTACATGTAAGTCCGTTCAAAATGAATTATCCGGAAAAAACGGATGAAAGCCTCAAAAAAGCCTATGATTATGGTTATGCGTTATTGCCGCATATTACACGTAATGGCGCCCATACGTACTCCTGGTACAGAGGGCCCTTTAACCCCAATTTTTTACCAGCCAGTGCTGCCACTACTATTTATAAAACGGCAGATGCTGCATTGCGCTTTGATGCTGCTACAGGGCTGGCAGATGTATCCTATGCGGCTGCCTGGCAACTGGGCCGTTTGCTGGCGTTGAAAGATAAAACCTTCAGCACCGCATTGTATCAATGGAAGTTACAGGGCAAAAGAAAGGTGGCGGGCGTGGCTGCAAAGCAACAGGCCTCCGGCATGTTGCCGGCTGGTTTGGGTATTGCTATAGCCGGAAACGATACCCTGGAAGAAACTATGAAAGGTTTTCTGGCTAAGCGCTACAATATGGAAAGTGGTTTTGATATTACTCCCCTCCCTTTTTCAAACAAAGCTGCGGATACGCTGGAGCAACTGGATGAAGTTGCAGGAAGGGCGGATATTGTACCGGATATTCCCGCTGCTGTTACAGGCTGGCTGGGCAGGTTGTTTCTGCTGGAAGGGGTGCCTGTTAACTATCTTATTCCGCATGAAGATTACCTGATAAGGCGCGAAGGGAATACTACTGCCAGGGAAGCGCTGGGTACTTTTTATATAGATTATGACTGGATAGAAGCCTTGCTGGGTGGTGCGTTAAGCATTGTAGCGCATGAAGATTCAGTTGCCCTGCTGAATACACTGAAAGACGGGAAGTTTTTGCCTGCAGAACTGCAGGACTATAAAAAGAATGCTGCTTTTATTCCATCAGGAGAAGGGGAACGCGTGCCTTTACCTGACAAGATCAGCGGGCATATTACCGGGTTCTTTCTGCGGTCGCAATTAATATCGGGCTGGAAGGGGATTAAAGTATTTGCGAGAGATGAAACAGATAACTGGATGAAGTATCCGTTGCGTATAGAGCGCCTGGCAGAAGATATTCAGTTATGTGTGTTTGCCGGTAAGGTACAGCAGATAATGTTTATACAACCACCGGAAGGTATTCATTTTGGGATAGAGAACAATGGAAAAAGCTGGCAGAAAACCCTGAGGAATAAAGAAGGGGATATAGGAACAACTGCTGTTGAACTGAACGTTACAGATGGGGTGCTGGGCCTGGCTAATGCGGCCGCAGCTATGGCAAAGGCGGGTATGCCGGTAACTGCTGCTGCCTCGTTTGCTTTTCAGATGCTGGAGAACCCGGTTATATATAAGCTAAACATTTCTGACCACTGGAAAAAAGAATCATCGCTGATATAAATCTGGCTTGCTATGAGTGAGAAAGTAATTGTACCTGTTAAAATAGAGGCACTTGTGGTAGATAAGGCTACCGCGGAAGATGATGCTTTAAACTGGAAAAGTTATCGTATAGATTACGAAGGGCTGGCTGTGCGGCTGGGTTCTTTTTTGGAGCCGGGTGACCTGAAAGAGCTTTACAAAGGTGGGTTTTGCGAAAAAGGCATTCATCTGCACTGGGCTTTACCGGCTGCGCTTACCAATGGTATACAAAAAGAAAATAAAGCCTTATTTCCTGCGGTGCCTAACCGCTGGCTGGTAATAAGAACACATATAGAAGGCGGTAAGCCTGTTTTAAAAAAATGGTTGCTGGAAAGCGATTATATAGGGGAATATGAATCTGATAAGAGCGGGTGGGCCTTGCAGTTGCCTGACGGTAGTTTTTCTGCCCCGCATAGTATAGGAAAGGCAACAGAGCTGGGTAGCTGGACGGAGGAAGCACCCCGTAGCCACACTCCTTTAACCGCTATGGCGCCGGGTAATGCAGCCTTTGCAGCTATTTACGAGCATTGCCGGAATGTGTTTGGTTTGTGGGATGATGTGAGTGGTGTAGCGGATAAGGATACCGTGTTTTCTTACCTGGTAACCGGGTGGTATTCTGATGCTGCTATTGAGCCGCTAAGCAACGGCGATGCCGACCTTATCAGTAATATCAGAAAGAAATGGCAGATACCAGGAATGGCGGATACAGAAAGCTTTCCTGATTCTATACTATGCCATGGTTATATACATAGTGTGCGGTGGAGCCCCGCAGAACGTTACCTGCTGCCGGTAAAAAGCGCCCCGGTTAATACAGGTGTGGGTATGACTTCCATAGAAGCAAAAGCGGCGCAACTGTCAAGGCAAACCGGTGCTGCCGAAAAAATGCTGACCGGCTATTTTTATGATGCCCTGAAAGATACCGTGGATAATGCCACACTTGATACCCTGGTTGATAACAATGCTTACACATCTTTTGATGGCGGAAGCCTATGGGAGATAAAGCAGGTGGAGAAAGAAACAACAGCAGCAACAGAAAAGGAAATGCCGCTGCAAAGCTTTCCCGATGCTACTGCAAATCCCGCCCTTTCCGTTGCTTTTCAAAGAATCAATGAAGCCCAACAGGCGGCCGACAGGCAGCGGGGATATAGAAGGTCGCTTATGCTTGAATTCAGGGCTTTATGTGATAAAATAATTATGGCTGATGCAGCAGGCGATGCGCTACTGCTTACAAAGCTTACTGCTAACCGTGGGCAGTTAAAGAATGAAATAGATGGCATAAATGCGGTAATAATAGAACAGGAGGCAAGTATAGCTTCGTTAAAAACTACTATTAACCAAATGCCTGCTTTTATAAAAGCAGACAATAAACCGGCGTTGTTTGAATTGCTGGAGAAAAAGATGCCACGCTACTGGCAGGCCAATGATGTGGCCGTTTTGTTTTCAGGGCCGGGGGTAACAGCTTCTGCCAGGTATAAAAATTCTGATGGTAGTGATGTGCTTACCTGCCGCCTGCCGCGTGACATTGTAACCGGCATGGTATTGAACGATGGCGACAAAGTACAGGATACCACTATACAGAGTGGTGCCTTTGCGCCTGAGCTAAAGCAGTTGGGATCGCTTGCCCGCAACGCCGGCCTGATTGGGCAGTTGTACAAAGAAGCGATATTGGCAGATCCTGCCTGGTCAGTAATATGGGCGCAGCAGTACTATCAGGAGCAGAGTGGTAACAGGCCCCTGATAAAGCAGTTGTCGGTTTATCTTAAGGCTATGCTGCAGTTGATGGAAGTTAGCCCTGCTGATAAATGTAAGGGGCTGGTAACAGGCGATGGTACAGTTATACAGTGCGGAAGTCATGACACTTTGCGTAGATTGTTGCAGCAGCGGGGTATTCAGGGCTGGCAACATCCATGGACGCCTTTGTATATGATATGGTATGCGAATTTTATTCCCTCTTATACAATAGAAAACGGGCAATGGCAGTATAAAGCAGCGGACTGGTTGTGGAAAGATAAGCAATACCGTTACAAAGGTTCTGCGCCTGATACAGCCGGTTCAATAGCGTATTCAGGAAAAGTGCTGCTTACAGATATGGTGAATGGTATGCTGGCGCAAAAACTGCCGGATGATGTGGTAGTGGGAGAACATCTTTCACAGGCACTGGGTTCTTTTGCAGATGCTTTGCTTATGCGCAGGCAGGATATACAGTTGCCGTTATTTAAGAAACCCGGTGAGGATACAACGAAGCTGTTACCTGATAATACCTGGAACAATTATATTACCGCAGACGCAGGTTTTCTGCCTGACGTAGCCGGGCTTACAGAACGTGTCCCTAACTTTTTCCCGGTAAGGGCCGGGCATTTACAATTTACCCGGCTTTGGATGACGGATACCTTCGGACAGGTGAAGAAAGTAATAGATAATGGTGTTGTTACTAATAACGGACTGTTGCATGTTTCGGAAAGTTTGAGTCAGCCGGATGTTGCGGTACAGGTAACATTGCCGCCACGTCTGGTGCAGCCTGCACGTTTGTTGTTCAGATGGTGTGCGGCAGCGCAGGCGCTTCCGGTAGAAAGCAGTAATGATCCGGCTACTAATCCTGTATGTGGCTGGTTGTTGCCTGATGCGCTTGATCAGTCACTTGATGTATATGAAGCAGATGGTAAAAAATGCGGTTCGTTGAAAATGATTGTCATTGGCAGCGGAGTTCAGCTGCAATGGACTATGCCCCCTGGTGTGGCAGAGGAACTGTTGCCTGAACAAGCCATCAGCAATAACTATCTGCTCAGGTTTGTGAAGGGCTTGCTGAACCTGCGTAACAGGAATGAACAACCAGCAGGTGGTGATGCGCTGCAATCGTTGTTTGAGTTATGTAATAACACAGCACTTTACCTTTCCGCTTCCGGTGGGCATCAGGTATCCGGAGTAGCAGGGTTGATGGGGCAACCGCTTGCGCTGGTGCGCGCATCGTTACAATTAGAGTTACAGGGCATGCCTGCCCAGCCGCAGCATAACGATCATACTGTTACCGGTGCCGTACTGGCATCGCCACCTGGTTTGGCGCAACTGTCTTTTCCGGTAGTGCTGGGAGATGTGCGAAATAATAAAGATGGCCTGATTGGCTACTTTATAAGCAGGAAAAATGAAGACTTTACTAAAATGCATATTTCCTATGGTATGCCCCTGCCCGACGGTGATTATTTTACCAGCGGTGATATACAATTATCTCTGAATGCAGGTGGGCAGAAGGAAGAAGTGGTTATTCTGATGGACCCCAGGGGTGGTGTGCAGGTGGATGCAGGTATGCTGCCATCTAAGTTTATTGATTTACCCACAGTGCATACGGGGCAGGGATTAAAGCACATGCAGCTGGACATGCTGGCAGCTCCGTTTTTGAGTACTGTGGCAGCACCCTTTTTGCCGGTGGGTGCAGAGCCGGGCCGGCAATGGGTGCTGAAGCAGCAAACCACATCAGGAGGATGGCGCCAGACAGCGTTAGACAGTCAGGCTCAGCCACGAATCAGTTCTTTCAATACACAAGTAATACAGGAGGGCTATTTGTCGTTGCAACCTGCCATTGACAATAATCAACAATAACTGCCAATACAGCTATACAGTATGGATACATTCAGTTTAATAACAATAGATAATACCCTTTCTGATACGAACGGGGATGTAAGCTTTGTCATTACCTGTGATAATGCACTTAATACAGCAAAGATTAAATACATAGAGGTAGAGATACTGAGCCTGGCTGGTATTATTGACTGGGCGGCGGTGCGCCCTGCTATAACAGGCATTACTGCTAACTGCGAGGTGGGGCCTGGCCCTGACCTGTCTGTTGGTATCATACGCTTTGCTTTGCGGGCGCAAACAGATATAAAAACCAGTAAAAACAGGATTGAATTTACCATTGCCCATTTGCGTGCCCGGGCAGGAACCCACCTGCCGGCCAGTGCCCCCATTACGTTTAAACTGAAGGGGGTTACCCAGGCGGTAATTGGTAATTACCCGGATGATTATCGTTTTAATACTATACAGGTAGCAGAGAAAAAGCCGGAGATTAAAAGTTTACGTATTAACCCGTCTATTACGCAGGGGAGTGGTGAGGTTACTGTTACCTATGAAGTGATGAATGCCACTTCCTGCGAGTTAAAAAACAATGCAGGCGGGCGTATACATTTTTTTGAAAACAAGGATAAAGCGCAGCCTGTACGGTTTTCCGGAAAAGTATATGTAGGCAGTAAAGGAACCACGCCTGTTACTCCGTTTTATCTGCACGCACGTGATGGTGCATCTGAGGCCGTGGATTATACGGTTGCTGATGTTACATGGGCTGAAACTGCAGACTGGACCAGGGTTGACAAATTTAGCAGGCAGGTGCCGGTTACAGACAGCAAGGGTACGGGTAATGAACCTGCTTATTATGTTACGGAGCAAAGCCGTGTGCTGGACCTGGTGTTGAATGAGCGTGATGATATGTTATGGGCCATTGCGCAGAAAAGAGAGGGGCAGCCTGCAACGTCAGACACATTGCCTTGTATATGGAAGTCGTGTGACGGCCTTGCCTGGGAACCCCATACTTATAGTTCGAAAGATAATACCACCGGTGTTATCAGTGAGGCGTTATTGAACATACCACCTGAGCTGGTGCATTGTCCCTGCCTGCATTTTGGGGAGGATGAGTTGTTTTTTGTGGGCGGCAGCAAAGTGGATATAGGTATTTGTAAAAACACGATTACTGCTGTAAGCCTCAGCAACGGGAGTGTCCGTTTAATTACAGCCCCGGACGCCATGGTGCCCCGCAGTACACATGCCTGCGTGGTGTATGGAGAGGCGCAGGGTAATAACCATATATGGTTAATAGGTGGTGCCGATAAAAACGGTAATGGCCTGAATGATGTATGGCGGTTTGATGGCGCTAAATGGACGCAGGTTCTGGTGGAAAATACTGCTTTTCCTAAACGTTGCCAGTTTTCTGCCACTGTGCAAACTGATATTACGGGTAAGCGGAGCATCTGGATCAGCGGAGGGGCAAAACGGTATGATGGGGATACGCTGAATGATGTGTGGTTGTACAAAGAAGGGCAGTGGATACGGGCAAAGGAAGAAAAAAAAGGCTGGCTTGCTTATAGTGAAGACTGGCTGGCAGCTGCCTCTATGTGTTATGTGCGAACGGAGAAGAATAGCATGGGTGATACTGCCGGCACCTGCCGTTATATATTATCCAATGATTTCAGTGGCGATGATAAACAACTACAATGCAGATGGATATTGGGAGTGGATATTGGCAATAACCTCTATAAGTGGGATTTGGTAGACCGCGTTAAGAAACCGGAACTACCTGCAGCGTTTGGCATTGCGCGTGATTTTACTATGGTAACTGTTGGATTTAATGGTTGTGTGTGGGCGGTGTTTATTGCTTATTTGTCGAAGGATACTACTGTGGTGTCTGACCTGCATTACTCATGTCCGGTACCATAGCCGGTATGTACCTGTTACATGTATTTTCTGAAATTCATAAACAAGTTGTAATGAAAATTATTATACCGATACTGCTATTGCTTTCGCTGCGGGGAACGGCACAGTCTGTTACCTGGAACGGGGAAAGAACTGTTGTGATATTGCCTTCCGTTACGCGAACGTTGCGGCCCGGTGAAGCTACTGTTAATGAGGATGTGCGGACATTTTGTGGTGATGATAATTTCTTTTTTATCTCTTCTTCTGTTCGTGGGCGGCGTGTAAGCTATGACTACGCTGCTTTTATGCAGTTTAGTTTGTCTGCTATACCCGAAGGTGCTATTGTGGATAAAATAGATCTTACGGTTTATCTGAATAAAGTAAAAAATACGTCTTCTGTTATAGAACAGGCTGTAAGCTTGTATGAGCTGGGCGGTGTTCCGGTTAATCAGGCCGTTACAATTGGCGACTCTTCCAGTATTGCCATGAGCCGGGTATCGAAAAAAGATATAGGGCAGGACATACATCTGCAGCCCGATGTTGCCAATGATGCGTCCTGGGTAAAAAACAGAAAGGGTACTTATTATTGCCTGCTGGCTGCGCAGCAAACGGAAACTTATGGCTATTATACAGAACGATCGGACAACAAAAGTAAGCAGCCTAAACTGGTGATTACTTATCATATGCCAGCCAACCAGGTAAGGCTGAACAGCTGGCCGCAATACAAGTATAATGCGCAACATACCGGTGTGTCGGTTTGGCAATCAAACGCTGCTGCCACTGCCTTTGCTTTGCACAAAGCCTATGCTGCCGGCAATGGTGGCTACATTAACTCTGACCCGTTGCTGAACGATGATAAGCTGGTGTTTGCCTTTCAGGCGCCTGCTTCGCCTATGTACAGGCTTCAGATGATAAACCAGCAGGGTAAGGTAGTTGGAGAAACTACTACGGAACAGCCAGGGAAAGTAAGCTATGGCCCTGTGGCTGACAGAAAGGGGAATGTTTACTGCCTTACAGGTAACGAAGGCAGCACGCTTACGGTAACAGACAAGGATAAATTGCAGGTTATTTTTTCTAAACAGCTGGAAGCTAACGCGCAAACAAGAGCCAGACCGGTAATAGGGTTTGATGGCAGTATTTATTTGTCTACAGACAAAGGTATTTATGCCTATACCCCGCAGCCGGAATGTAAACTGAAATGGGTATACGCTACCTCTGTTAATAAGTTTGGAACTGTTGCGTTGAATGAGGCAGAAAATGTTGTTTATGTATATGATGGATTAGCAGGTAAGGTGGTTGCTTTAAACAGTGTTGACGGGGTAAAGAAATGGGAGACCGTATTACAGAACACATTTGATACACATATACCTGTGCCCTCAGTAAAAAATGGCCGCCTTTGTGTTACCAATGGCTTAACCAAAGGGAACAGATTTTTTATTATAGATGCCGGTAATGGTAATATTTTACAAACAGTGCAAGCTGCCGGCGAAGTTATTTCGCAACCTGTTATAGGAACAGACAAGGTATTTATTATTAACAATGGCCAACTGGAAGCCTATGCTTTACAGAATGGCGCCAGGCTATATACCTCTGCGGTTACGGGCCTGAATGCAGCAAGTGCATTGGTGGCGGATGCCGGTGATAATGTGTATGCTTTAAATACAGAACAGGGAAAGCAAAGCCTTACGATGATTAACGCAGGAGGTGCTGCTGCTTTTGCGCTACCCTTTGCAGATGCTAATGGAAACCTCACCGGCAACCGCCTGCTGATGGTACCTGACGGTTGTTTAGTGGCTGGCAATGATAACTATGTATACACCTTCCGTCCTTCGGCCTTGTCTGTTAATGAGGATATTACTATTCCCTTTAACAATGGTGCTGGTTTTATAAGTGAATACCTCTATCGCACAGCGGGTAAAGTATCTGTAGCTGGCAAAACACTTACCGGTAATCAGAATGTGGTAATACATGCCGGTAAGAATATTGTGTTGCAGCCAGACTTTACTGTGCAGCTGGGGGCTTCACTATCCTGCAAAACAGGGTTGTAAGGCAGTAGCATACAAATAGTACCGGCATTTCATCCATATTTCATCATAATTAAAACCCATAACTAATGCAAATAACGCTGCCTGACATTATTGATAAGTTGAAACACTGTTTCTCTAAGGGCAATATGCCCGAAATATTGATTGATGCGCCTTTAACCAGTGAGGTGTATAACAAAAAACGACAGATTTTTAATACTTATTTCCAACTGCGGCCCGCCGCAATTATATTTTGCACCAACACCCTGCAGGTTTCTGAGGTTATTACCTGCATCAGAACAAACGGATATAAGGGGCCTTTAAGAGTACGTTCCGGCGGTCACGATCATGAGGGCGAATGTTCTGCCACTGATGCCATTGTAATAGACTTGTCGGAAATGACAACTGTTGATATTGTAGCTGAAAAGAATTACGCTACTATTCAGCCTGGCATTATGTTTATTGATCTGATTAAACAAATGAACGAAAAGAATGTGGGATTGCCGCATGGCACCTGCTATTCGGTACGTATTGCCGGATTTACTTTTGGTGGGGGATGGGGGCCCTGGACCCGCCAGAAAGGTATGGGGTGCGAAAGCCTGGCTGGTGCTACAATTGTATTGGGCGATGGTTCGTACCGCACATTAATAGATAACAAACTTATTCCTGAATATGAAGGGAAACCGGTACCGGACCTGGATGAGGAAGGGCGCAGGCTTTTGTGGGCATTGCGTGGTGGCGGAGGTATGAGTTATGGCATTGTAACAGAACTTATTTATAAAACATTCACCCTGCCTGATTATACTACTAAGTTTACGGTTGCCTGGGAGCAGGCATTGAGTTATCCTATACCACCTGCTGTTAATATTCTGGAGCGTTGGGAAGCGCTTATCAGTTATAATGAAAATGCAGACTTACTGGGCACCAATCTTAAGGTGGTTGCTAAATTTAAAGATGCGCAGGATACCAGCCCGGTAGAGAAATCTATACATGACTGTTACTTCTATGGCTATTACATGGGCAGCAAAAGTGAGTTTAAGAACCAGCAGGATTTTGAAGATAATCTGAGAGCAATTATTCAGACAGAATGGTTTCCGGAGAATGAATTTGGTCAGTACCAGATTACATTTGAAGACAGTATTGCAGCTGTATTGTCAAACAACGTTACCAGTTCATCAGGTAAGCTAACTGCGGTTGCTGATAACCAAAGGCGGCAATGGAGCACTTTTGCGGCCTGGGACCGGGTGGCAAAATGGGATACTGAACAGAATAAACATCCGCTGTTGGAAAGTATATATGATACTGCTGCTTTGCCTCCGCATTTTCAGGCTATTCCTCCTGAGATGGACAAGCCTGCACCGCATAAAATAACATCAAGGCTTGCTATAGTAACAGATGATAAAGAGGTGGCAGCGCAACGGAGAAACAAATTGATAGAAAGCCTTGAATCTGATCTGCTGAATACCGAAGGTGTCTTACAGGGAATGAATACTTATTTTACACTTGGTGCCATTACCGGTGCGTATTACAGAGATTATGACTTTGCTGCCAATCAGTTTCCGCAGGGAAGTTCATTTGCATATAAGAAATGTTATTATACCGTGCAGTACCAGGCTTGGTGGGATGATGGAGAGAAGAAGCCCCAGGTACAGCCTTATGTAAACCGTGCTATAGATTGGCTGGAGGTGTGCAGGAATTATGAGATACCTGGCACTTATGGTGCTTTCATCAGTTTTAAAGATGATAGTATTCCAACGTGCGTTTATTTTCAGGAAAGCTATGACAGGCTTAAAGAAATAAAGGAGACTTATAGTAAAGATCCTGATAATTTACTCAGCAGCCGGAAAACGATTATCTGATGTTGTAAAAGCGCACGGCTTGCTAAAAAGAAAAAAAGCCTCACATTTCTGTGAGGCTTTTTCTGTGGGAGCACACGGGATCGAACCGCGGACCCTCTGCTTGTAAGGCAGATGCTCTAAACCAGCTGAGCTATGCTCCCTTAACGGGCTGCAAATATAGGAATTCGTTACAGTCCGCCAATTATTTTTAAAAAATCTTTTTTAAGTAGTGCGTGGCTTAACAGCGGGTACTGGTTTCCGTTGGTCGGGAGGTAGTACGGCTGGTGATTTAGGCTGCACTTTTTTAGGCATAGAATCTCTTTTTGCCGGGCTTTCGGCTGGTGCTTCTTTAATGTTGCCGGAATCCATTTCGTTAGGGTCTTCCAGTGTAAGCGTATCGTTCATTTCCTTTTGCAGCCGCAGGTTTTTCAGGCTGTCGCGGTTGCGTGCAATGCTATCTTTTGTGCGGTGCAGGCGGTTTAGGCTGTCCATAGCCCTGCGCATCCTTTCCGGTATAAGGTTCATTTTAGCTATCTCTTCCACTTTAGCCTTGCGCTCTTTGCCACCGATAGAGTCGTTCAGATATTTTTCTATCATCAGGCTGGCAATAGGGGCGGCAGAGGTAGAACCGAAGCCGGCATTTTCACACATTACTGCAATGGCTATGCGTGGGTTATCGCGGGGGGCAAAGGCGCCAAAGAAGGCGTGGTCTTTTTGTTTTACGCCGCGCAGGTAGTTTTCTACCGTACCTGTTTTACCACATACCACTACACCGGGTACCTGTGCCCAGCGGCCGGTACCATAATCCATTACACCTTGCATGCCATCGTGTATGGCATTAAAGGCATCAGCTGTAATATGGGGTATGGTGTGTTTTTGTTTATAATTTTCCAGCAGGTGGTACTGGTCGCCGCTTTCAATACTGTCAATCAGGTGGGGCGTATAGTACCAGCCTTTGTTGGCAATCAGCGTCATCACATTCGCCAGCTGAGCTACTGTGGTTTGTACCTCACCCTGTCCAATGGCGTTAGATATAATGTTACAGGATACCCAGCGTGGGCCGAATATTTTTCTGTAGTAAGCAGGTGTGGGTATGTTGCCAGGTTTTTCAGACGGAATATCAATACCCAGCCTTTTGCCCAGGCCTAATGAGTAAGCATACCTGTTAAATACGCTGAGCGAGCTGTCTGCCGTGCCATAGCGTGGCTGATCAATCAGGCGTTTAAAAACGGTGGCAAAATAGCTGTTATCACTCACCGCAATAGCACCTCTCAGGTCAAAAGTACCTTTATCCAAACATTTGGGTTTACCTGTGCCGCAACCATAAAAAGCGCCGCTACAGCTAATGGTAAAGCTGGGGTCAATTACTTCTTCGGTTAAGCCTATAATACCCACTACGGTTTTAAAGGTAGAGCCCGGGGAGTACATACCGTTTACTGCGCGGTTAATCAGCGGCAGGCGGGGATCGGTATACAGTTCTGAAAAGTGTTTTCTGCGTTGGCTGCCCGTAAGCAGGTTGGGGTTATAAGTGGGGCTGCTTACCATGGCCAGTATGCCTCCGGTACGCGGGTCAATTGCCACTATACTGCCCACTTTATTGCCCATCAGTTTCTCGCCCAGTTCCTGCAGTTCTATATCCAGGCTGGAGTACAGGCTTTTACCGGCAATGGCGGCAGTATCATAGTTCCCGTTTTCATACGGACCCTGAATACGGCTTAGGTTGTCGCGGGTAAGGTAGTTGATACCACGCTGGCCCATCAGCACTTTTTCGTAGGTGCGTTCCAGGCCGGTCATGCCTGCATAATCGCCCATTTCATAGCCATCTTCTTTATGTCTTCTCAGAAAACCGGTATCCACTTCACCCAGATAGCCCAGAATGTTGGCAGCAGCAGCGTAGGGGTAATCTCTTACCGGGCGGTCAGACAGTACAAAGCCCCTGAACTTATACATATTCTCGTTCAGTTTGGCATACAGCTCCGGCGTAAGCAGGGGTTCAAACACGCTGGGTTTGTTTCTGCTGTTTTTTATAATGGCGGTAACAATGCGTTTTTTAAACTCGGCGGTATCAATGCCCAGTATTTTACACATGGCAAAGGTGTCTGTACCTTTTATTTCGCCTGGGGTAACCACCAGATCGTACATAATGGTGTTGCCCAGTACGGCTTTGTGTTTACGGTCGTACACCAGGCCTCTGTCAGGATAAATTACCTTGCGGTAACGCGCGTTGCTTTCTGCCTGCATACGGTAGTTGGAGGAAAACAACTGTAAATGCAGTAATTGCCCCAGTATGATGACAAAAACGGCGAGGAAAATAATTTGTACAATTCTGCTGCGTGACTGATTGTAAACCGGCATTGTAGTGGATGAATAAAAAGTAAGTAAGTATGGCAAAGGTATTCAAATATTGTGCAAAAAGTTTGTTAGTGTATCTTTCGCCTTTTTGAATAAGGGGGAGGGTAGCGTATGTACACAAAAGAGGAAGCATCCCGGCAAAAGCAGGCTTTCTGGACGGCTTTCGGAAAATACATGCAGCCGGTGCTGTCGGCAGATGGTGAACCGGTTAGCTGGGTAAATTATAAAACAGGGGTATCGGGTATACAATTTAAAATGGACGTGGACCGTTCGCGGGCGGTTATTTCTATTTTGCTGTCGCAGGCCGATCTGCGTTTGCAGCAGCTGCACTATCAGCAGTTTGTACAATTAAAAGCCATGCTGCATAGTGCACTGGAGGGGGAGGAGTGGAACTGGCAGGAGGCTGCTCCGGATGATTATGGTAAAATAGTCAGCAGCATCAGCAAAACATTGCCTGGGGTAAATATTCACCGCCAGGAAGACTGGGCAGCCATCATTTCCTTTTTAAAACCCCGCATTATAGCTTTAGATGCGTTTTGGAGTACGGCTAAGTATGGCTTTGAAATGCTTGCCTGAGCCGTTGCATCAGGCAGGTTGTTGTATATGTCTGATAAGGATGTTCCGGGCTTTGGTGGCTTTGTTGATTGCGTTGTAACCACGGTAGGCAAATGTAGTTTGGTGCAAAAAGCGTCCATCCCGCCAGGATATTCTTAACCGGGCTGCTTCGTGCCTGGTATTCTCCTGCACAGTACGGGTTTGATTTCTGTTAAAATAATCCGGTCTGGTTACCCATTCGGAGGTAGTGTACGATTCGTCCATCAGCGTAATATTGGTAATATCACTCAAAGGAATACTACCTGAAAACTTGTATTGCCACTTTAAGGCATAAGTGGCTTGCATAATGTATAAAAAGTCGCCTCTTTTAAACAGGCTGGAAAACAAAATCCCGTTGTCAATGTCAGGATGGCCGGAAAGGTATCTGATATTTTCAATTCTGTTGGTTACATCGTAACCTTCCTGCTCCATTTGTTTCAGCAGGTTTTTCTTAGCTATACTGGTGTAAATAAGTAAAGCGATAAGGCCGATAACTATCACAACTACCCATTCCATATTGGCTGATTTAGGTTTGATCTGCTGCAATTGTACAATTAAAAGGGGAATTTTAAGGCCAGGGGCGGGTATAAAATAAGAAAGCCACACATTGCTGCGCGGCTTTCTCTGTAATGGGCATTCACTACGCCTCTATTTAAAGGCAATCATTTTTTGTTCTGCTTTTACAATTTTTTCGAAGAAGGTTTTGAAAGCACTGTAATCTTCTGCTGCAATGGTTTTACGTTCGCTGTTAAACGTTCTTTTTACCACCAGTTTTGATGGTGAAGCCAGTTTGTAAGTAAGCGTATACGTCATGCCTTTAAATGAAAGATTTTCACTGTTGGGTAACTCAATAATTGTTTTGCCCTGTGGTGCTGTAACAATTACAGTTGTTTCGTACGTATCGGCATCTTCATAATTTCTGTAATCAACAGGATACAGGCGGGTATCGGAAGTTAAATAGTTTAAAGTGGCTACTTTGTCAGGATAAGTAATGCGGAAAGTTTGCATACTGCCTATTTCTGCTATTTCGTCTTTTACTTTATAGCTGTACTGGTAAGTGGCAGAGTCGCTTAGCTGATCCAGCTGCTGAAACTGCACATTCGCCACTTTTACATTGTTTTTGTAATCAGAAACAACTGCTTTTTCTATTTCTATACGTTGCTTTTCGCTATCCAGGTTCAGGTAGTTTTCACGTACGCCGGAAGAAAGGTGGCCATACATAGCTGCTTTTACCGTTACCTGCATATCCGCGCCATCCGGTTTTAACTCTATGGTTCTTCTCAGTACTTCTTTAGTACGGTTAGGGGTTGTTAAGTATTTCAGGTCGGCGCTATCTACTGTTTTACCTGCGGGAATTTCCAGTATCTGTGCACCGGGTAAACTGTTAGGTAAACTGGCAAACGGCAAATAGTTATCTGTAAGTTCTACATAATAGTCTTTATTATCCAGTTTTACCTTTGCAATACAGTGGTTAAAACCAATAGAAGGTAACATCATGTCTTTTTCGCCGTTGTTTCTGGTATCTACCAGCACCATGCGGCTTTCAATACCTGCCATGCGGCACAGGGTAACAAACAGGTTAGACAAGTCTTTACAATCGCCCAGCCTTGTATTCAGTGTTATAGATGCTCTTTGTGGTACAAAAGCACTTTGTCTGAAAGAAACAGAGCTGTATCTGATGTTTTTTTCGATGTAGTTGTAAATAATCTGCGCCTGTTTAAACTGGCTTAGCTTACTGCGTTTTTCGGCCGGCAACAGTGTTTTAAAGAGGGAGGTAATTTCATAGTCTTCTTCTGTGGTAGTGGTAGTTAAATCCTGATACCAGCTGGCAATATTATTCCATGAATGAAGGGTAGAAAGGTGTAATACCGGCGCCAGATCGCTGCTTACAGGCATTAATGGTTCATCCTCTAAAGGCGCAGGTGCTTTTAATACCCAGGTATACTGTTTAAAGTTCTCTACGTTGCTTATTTCGGGCTGCAGCGTACTATTAATCATGGTGTAGTGCAGCGTTTGTTTGGCAGGCATCAGAATGTTGTATCTGGTAAACGCCTTGTATATTTTGCCGCCAAAGGCGTAGGTAGACCAGTAGTCGTGTGCAAAGTGGCCATATACATAGCTTTGCAGGCGGTATTTAAACACCAGTACATCACCTACTTCCAGGTTGGTAAATACTATTTCGTTTTCATTGCGCTCTCCTTTTACAATAGCTCCTGATGGCTTTACTATTTCGGCTTTCTCAATCAGCAGCTCCTGGTGGCGGGATGCGCCAATGCTTGATTCTTTATATTGACTGATGCCTTTTTCATTGGTAATCTTAATCATGTACAGGGAGTATTCCTCTGTAGCGCCACCCGGATGTACAATTACGTTCTTTTCATCGTGCATAATGTAATAGCCGTAATCTGTATTTTTTGCTTCGGAGGGCTTGTCGTTTTTAATAATGTCCTCTACTTTACCTTCTGTAAACAGGGTAAACGATTCGGGCTTGCCATCCAGCTTTCTCTGTTTGTTAATAACATCGTACTGGTTAGGATCGTACTGTAATGATAACTGGTACGCCACAAAAGCCTCCTGCTTCTGTTGCATTTCACTTTTAATATCACCTTGTAATTCCTGATAATACTCGCTGTAAGGCGATAATTCCAGTGCCTTTTTTACAAACTGATCGGCCTTTTCGTATTGCTGTGCGCCGTAATAGTATCGTGCTACAGAAGAAAACATGGTGGGGTCGTACGGGAAATTCTTAGCCAGAGTTAGTTTGAGGTCCAGGGCTTTATCGGCATAGCCCAGTTCCTGCAATGCATCTGCATACTTGCTGATGATATTATAGCTGTGGTTGTCTTTCAGGTAGTTTTCATACACTTTTAAAGCAGCCTTGTTATCCTTGTATACCTCTCTTTTCAGCGAGTACATTATCGGAATCAGAGATTCCATTTCAGGATACTTTTTATAGCTTTTTTCCACCATGCTTACCAGCTCTTCATACTTTTTTTCATGTACCAGCAGCGATAGCCGTTGGGTTAAAGAGCTTTCATCTTCGCCGTAAATAGCTTCCCGCCTGGCTATTTTTTTCGCCGCATCTTCATACTTTTCATTAGAGATGTCGTTTTTAATATCCAGTTCCATGGCAATAAAACTTTCGGGATCGGCCTTCTTCAGCTTTTCTACCTCTTCCAGCATCAGGCTGCGGTTTTCTTCCTCTATCAGTACTTCTATCAGTTTCTCGCGCAATACCGAGTTGCCGGGTTCTTTTTGCATGGCTGCCTCAATAATATGCCTGGCTTCCAGTGTTTTTTTGTTACGCATATACACGTTAGACAGCATAACGTAGTTTACCAGGTTGTTAGAGTCGGCAGCTATTTTATTAATAAAGAAGGTTTCTGCAAAGTGCGGAATCAGTTCGGGCTGTTTAACGGTGGCTGTTGTGTAAGGCTTATATACATTACTGCCTGCTAAGCCGGGAAGGCTTACGTATTTATCATCTGTAAACCGCAGCATGAAATTGGGAAAGCTGGTAGAGGTATAGCTTAACTGTACCAGCACCCGGTTGTTACCTTTGTTCAGGTGGCATTTAACTGTATAAGCATCCATTTCGGTAACACGCTCTTTATACTCAGATAGTACCAGCGCATCGTTAATCCACACCTTTATAGCACCTGTGGCGCCAATGTTACATAACACATCCTGTTCGTCTTTTGCTTCTACAAAAGTTTGTGCATAGGCAGTGGCCGTTTGTCTGTTTATCTGGTAGCAGAACGGCGTCCAGCCATCGCCACATTCTCTTGCGGGTGTAAACCATTTAATTTTTGCATTGGTAATAGAAGCAAACTGAGCATCTGGTTCAGGATGCGCCAAAGGACCGTAGTTTTTGTAAAAACCACTGCGCGACAGATTTTCGAAAGGCCCTACATACTGCCAGTTGGCAACAGAGCCTATACGCCCATGTTCTGCTACGGCATCGGCAAACTTTTTGGTACGCACCAGATGGTGTCCTTTCTGATAATGGGAGGCGGCAACCAGCGAGCCGTGTGCCTTTCCATCTGTCATCAATTTTTCCAGCAAATGCAGCTGAGTGGCTGTTTTTTTACCATAGTCACCCAAAACTGCATTGTTAAACCACAATGCATATACGTATGGATATGGGTTTTCTGCTTTATTGTAAAATTCTGTTTCAAAATTATCTACATCCTTGTCTTTGCCGTTGTAGGCCTGAAGTAAGAGATAGGTAATAAACAGGTCGGGAGAGGCTGTTTTGTTTTTTATAGCCGTTTCCATAATGGAATTAGCCTGGAAATGGTTGCTTTTGTTTAATGCTTCCCATACCCGGGCATAATCATTCTGAGATTTAACGGTACTGATACACAAAAGACACAGTAGTGCAAGGCAGAGAGTCTGCTTCATAAGAGGTTTAAAGTTGAGTTGCTGTAAAAATATGCAATAATAGATATATACAGCAGTACAACGGTTATGATACGTTGACAACCTGTTTGGCGGGGTATTCCATCCGTATTGCCTGGAGGCTGCGTTTGGGAATTGCGGTAAAATAGGGTGCTGCACATTGCCGGGTTTGTACTTTAACAGGTGGCTTTAGCAAAAGTCGTCTGTTATACCGGAGGTAAAATGAGCGCTACCGTTAAAAAAGTGAATGTTGGTGTAACAGCGGATTAATGTATTTCAAAAAAGAGTAAGGTGCGGGTAAATTCAAATCAACGGAGCGTCCGCACCGTTTAGTAAATTGTCCGCTCCGTTGGGTAGAGCAACTGCACCACCGAATAAATTGTCACTCCGTTGAACGGAGCAACTGCTTGCGGTGAGTGGTATAGACATGCGGGGCATCCGTAGTACTATGCCGATGAGTGGGATAGCACTGCAGATGATCGGCATATATATACGGATGAGCCATCTATATACACCACCCACCCGCACATATATCCCATTCAGTGGTACTGCTATCCCGTTCATCCGCACATATATGCCGGTGAACGGGATAGCTGTACGGATGAGTTTTACATATGTAGCGATGATCGCTACAGCTGTAAACCCGCCGAAACAGGTGTAGTGATGATCCCCACAGCTGCTAAACTGAACGCCACATATGTGGGGATGGTCCCCACAGCTGCTAAACTGATCGCCACATATGTGGGGATGATCCCCACAGCTGCTAAACTGAACGCCACATATGTGGGGATGATCCCCACAGCTGTAAAACTGATCGCCACATATGTGGGGATGATCCCCACAGCTGCTAAACTGATCGCCACATATGTGGGGATGATCCCCACAGCTGCTAAACTGAACGCCACATATGTGGGGATGATCCCCACTGCTGTAAAACTGATCGCCACATATGTGGGGATGATCCCCACAGCTGCTAAACTGATCGCCACATATGTGAGGATGATCCCCACAGCCGCTAAACTGAACCCCACATATGTGGAGATGATCTCCACTGTGGCTCCATGGGGTATAAAGCAGCAGTGCCGGTTTGCAAAAAAGGTACTTTGCCGGCGGCCGGCATCCGCGTTTATTTGCCCGGCGGTAAGTAAAACAAAAAGCCCTCCGATAACGGAAGGCTTTACTCTTTAAGTATTTAGATATAGAAATAAAAACGTTATCTGGCTGATTTGCGGAATACAGACACCTCTCCGTTCAGGCTCACCTGTGCAATTACCTTCTTTTCATTATTTACAAGCGATACATAGTAAGATGTACCGGCGGTGTTGTGGTCCATCTCAATTACTTCGGTGGTTGTATAGCCTGCAAATTTCTTTTCTATGTTTCTGATGGCTGGCGCAGGCAGATTTTGATAGTTGATAGTCTTGCTGATGGCTACCTGCTCGCCTTCTTCATTGTAAAAGGCCTCCATTTTGGTTTTGTCCAGCAAAAAGCGAACACTTACCAGGTCTCCTACGGTTTTATAATGCACCTGGGTAGCTTCCGGATAAGTGGCTTTAAATAAATTCATTGTTTTGTCGTTGTTTCCGGCTGCAAAAGCGCTTGAAGTGATAGCGAAAACGGTGATGGCGGCGATGATGAACTTTTTCATAATTGTATTTTTAATGTTTTTAAGTACTTGTTGTTATTTATTACATCATAAAGGTAGGTACTATGTAAGGCATAGTACTTGCTTATGGGCTGAGCGGTAGTATTTCCTGATGACCGGTAAATTGGCTTTCCGTGTCGTTTTAGAATTACCACATGAATGCGGTGCATGAAGTAAGTTGTCTATTGCTGGTAAATAGCGCCTCCGGATACCAGTATTATCTGGGAAAGCACGTTTGATAATTCATCCCTGCGAGGTTCCATTGTCTTCGCCTTATCGGCATCATCTACTTTTGTATGCTATAGACTTGTATGAAACGGCGTGTTCTGATTCAGGCTGCTACCTGGATGAACAATACATCACAGGCAGTAAAAGCTAAACCTGTTATCCGGGAAGCGGTTAGCGATCAGGATAACAGGTTGAGTACTGGCAATTCAATTATAGTATTGGGGCGATGCTGCTATGGCAGGTATGTTTTACCTGTCTGCGGGGGTAATTTTCTGAAAATTGCCATCCGATACGGTAAAATCTATTTCCTGGTAGGAATCTACCGCTTTGCCGTTTTTCAGTGCCGGAGACCACACTTTTCTATTCATGTCATTAGCTGTTTTTAATACCTGATTACTCAGGGTAATATAATCTGAACCCCTGCGTCTGGAGGTTATAAAAAAATTGCCGGCTTCTCCCTTACAGTTGATAACCATTCCTATACTTACTTTAAATCTCGTGCCGGAAGCTCTGGCGTCTGTAAGTGGATGTGCTTGAAAGTACAGGTACAGCATCGATAAGTCTATGCATCGGGCTATGCTATCGGGTTTTTCCAGTTTGCCGGTAACTTCTTTCAGCGAAATGGAACCCGGGCAATATATTTCATTGCTGTTACACAACTCTGTTTTGTAAATACTGTCTGCAGAAAATTCGTACGGCTTTTCAATTTTATCCGCTGATAAAAAAGTAAAGCCAGCTGGCGCCTGCACGTTTTCGTCAAACTCATAGCCATTCAGATATAATATAATGGGCGCTGATAAACCTTCGTAGGTTACCTCATATTTATCCAGCAGGCCACTACCAAATGTTGCGGTTTTACATTCAAAAGCGCAGCAGCTACCTCTCCGGTTCCACTGTAGTTGTTCTCCGGCTGGCCCCCGTAAGGCCATCAGATAAGTTGTCTGGTTTTCTATTTTACCTACTTTAATAGCATATTTACTGGTATTGCCATAGCCATATTGCTTATCTGTTGCTACTGCTTTTATAACCATTGATCCATCCGGGTGAAATTGCTGGCTGCAGGTGGCTTTTGTACATAATACAAGAATAAAGGCGAAGAATGCTGATTTCATGGTAATGTGGTATGGGTTTATAGTTGAGATGCAGTGCGCGGAAAAATTACACATATATAATCAATTTTTCCAGATGTTGGGAGAGAAAGAGGGGCAATAAAAAAGCCTCAGCATTTCTGCTAAGGCTTTCTCTGTGGAGCTGAGGGGGCTGGAATTGAACCCCTGATTCCGGTATTGTTATTTCTAAAAATTGTGGCTTCTAATGAGTTTAGTGCAACTTGTTGATAGTTAACGCATTTTGAGCTCTGTTTGCAAGGGTAATTATATTACAATCCTATACTTTTCTTATAAGGCTAATTGCTATATAAACCAGTTCATTTGGATTTACGGTATAGATTTTTGCCATAACACCAGTTGATAAGACGATAAAATGATACGCAATTCTGATTGTTGCCACCAGAATGCTTTATAGCGTAGAAAACATCTAGGGCTGTTAATACAATAACACCTGTTTGCTAAAATATACAGCCTTTAGTACCTTGGCGTATTATATTAAGAAATAGTATAACGTAGAATGACACAGAAGCTGATCAGCGCGGAAGACATTAACCGGATTGTTTGGAAGGCCTGCGACACCTTTCGAGGTTTGATTGATCCCAGCCAGTATAAAGATTATATACTTACCATGCTTTTTCTAAAGTATGTGAGTGATGTGCATGCGGATATCTATCAGGGATACCATGCAAAATATAAAGGTGATAAGGGACGTATTGACCGGGCTATGAAAAGCGAGCGTTTTTTATTACCAGATCAAAGTAGTTTCCATTACCTGTATGAGCACAGAGCAGCAGCCAATATTGGCGAGCTGATTAATACTGCTTTGAATGATTTGGAAGAAGCCAACCGGGAAAAGCTTTTTAGCGAAGATGGAACGGGTATTTTCAGAAATATTGATTTTAATAGTAGTAACCTGGGAGATGTAAAGGATAAAAATGCCCGGCTTAAGAATCTGTTGATTGATTTCAGCGAATTGGATCTTAGCCCTTCACACCTGGAGCACAATGATGTTATTGGAGATGCCTATGAATATTTGATTGGCCATTTTGCTTCCGATGCCGGAAAAAAGGCAGGGGAGTTTTACACACCTGCGATGGTTTCCACCCTTGTGGCAAAGCTGACCAAAGCGCCTGAAGGGGCGCGCATCTGTGATCCTACCTGCGGTTCGGCTTCTATGCTTATTAAGGCGGGGCGTGAAGTAGGTTCTGGCAATGTATCGTTATATGGACAGGAAGCCAATGGTAGTACCTGGGCGCTGGCGGTACAAAATATGTTTTTGCACGGCTTTGATGGTGCTGTTATCCGCTGGGGCGATACTATTCGTAATCCCAAGCTAAAAGAGAAAGATCAGCTGATGAAGTTTGATGTGGTGGTAGCCAATCCGCCGTTCTCATTGGATAAATGGGGTGCTGATGATACCCAAAAAGACGATAAAAGCGCAGGCGGGCAGCCGCAAAGTGGGTATAAGGCAGCTGCTGACCCTTATCAGCGTTTCTGGCGTGGGGTGCCTCCTAAAAGTAAAGGTGACTGGGCGTTTATCAGCCATATGATTGAAGTGGCCTATGACGGACATGGCAAAGTGGGAGTAGTAGTACCCCATGGGGTACTTTTCAGGGGAAGCAGTGAAGGGAAAATTCGTCAAAAACTGATTGAAGAAAACTTTTTGGATGCTGTTATAGGGCTACCTGCTAATCTGTTTTTCGGTACTGGTATCCCGGCTGCTATCCTCCTTTTTAATAAAGGGAGAAAAAAACGCACAGATGTTTTGTTTATAGATGCCAGCCAGCGTTATGAAAGCGGAAAGAACCAGAACAAGCTAAGGGAACAGGATATTGCAGATATTGTAAAAACCTATGAACGTTTTACCAAAGGCAAGCTGCCGGCAGGCGTAGCTGAGGAAAAATACAGCTACGTAGCTACACAGGAGGAGATAGCCGGAAACGATTATAATCTCAATATTCCCCGCTATGTGGACACTTTTGAAGAGGAAGCTGAGATTGACATTGCGGCAACACAGCAGGAAATTGAGCAGTTGAAGAGTGAGCTTGCTACGGTGGAAAAGGAAATGGCGAAATATTTAAAGGAGCTGGGATTAAAATAAGCGCCTATGGAAAAGTTTGAAATCCTCTTTTATACATCCGCGGAAGGGAATAGTCATATTGAAGTGTTTTTTGAGGCAGAAACTTTCTGGCTGTCGCAAAAGAAGATGGCCGAGCTGTTTGGGGTAGACGTACGGACTGTAAATGAGCATCTTAAGAACATTTATGCTTCTGCTGAACTTATGGAGGCGGCAACTATCCGGAATTTCCGGATAGTTCAAAAAGAAGGTAGCAGAGAAGTGACCCGCAATATTGATTTTTATAACCTGGATGCCATTATTTCTGTAGGGTATCGGGTAAACAGTGTTTCTGCCACCCGGTTTAGAATCTGGGCAACCCAAACATTACGCGAGTTTATTATCAAGGGTTTTGTGCTGGATGATGATCGTTTGAAGCAGGGAAAACAGTTTGGTAAGGATTACTTTAATGAGTTACTGGAGCGTATTCGTGAAATCAGAGCCAGTGAACGTCGTTTTTACCAGAAGATTACAGATATCTATGCACAATGTAGCATAGACTACGATGCTTCGGCTTCTATTACACAAACGTTTTATAAAACCGTTCAGAATAAACTACATTGGGCCATCACCGGTAAAACGGCTGCTGAAATAGTGGCCGAAAGAGCCAGAGCAATCAGCCCGCATATGGGCTTAACCACCTGGAAAAACGCCCCTAATGGGAAAATTCTGAAATCAGATGTAAGCATTGCCAAAAACTATCTTTCAGGTGAAGAGCTGGATGAGCTAAACAGGATAGTGACGATGTACCTGGACTACGCAGAAAACTAGGCCAAGCGGCAAATACCTATGGCTATGCAGGATTGGATAGGGCGGCTGGATGCGTTTTTACAGTTTAACGACTATGTTGTATTGAAAGATGCCGGCAAGATAAGCCATGAAATAGCCCGCAGCCTGGCGGAAAACGAGTATGAACAGTTTAGAAAGGAGCAGGACGCTGCTTTTCGCAGTGATTTTGATAAATCATTGCCGGAGTGGAAGGATGGGTTAGATGAACTGGTGAAAGGGGTAAAAAATAATAATGATAAATAGCTGAGAACTTTAGGAGTAATCTGTGATTAAAATGTTTAAATGGGTATTGTAAAATTCAGGACTATGAATTATTTAGGCGTTAAAAAAACTTCTTTAAGTGAGATTCCTGACGGGTGGGAAATGGAAGAATTGAATAATATTTTAATGATTGTTAAGGATAAATATACACCAGACAAGAAGGAAGATATATGTTGTTTAGAATTAGAACATTTTGAGCAGCGTACAGGAATAATTAATGGATGGTGTTCATCATCCACTCAGGCAAGTGTGAAAAATGCCTTTAAAAAGGGACAGGTTCTTTTTGGGAAATTGCGCCCTTATCTTCAAAAATATTGGCTTGCTGATTTTGATGGAGTATGTTCAAGTGAAATATGGGTTTTAACTTCAAAAGACAAGAAAACACTAGATAATAGGTATCTCTTTAGAATGGTCCAGATGCACCGCTTTATTCAAGCGGCAAATGTTTCTTTTGGTTCAAAAATGCCACGCTCTGATTGGGAATATATGGCTAATATTCCTTTTCCACTTCCCCCACTTCCCGAACAACAACGTATTGCCACTATTCTTTCCACCTGGGATAAAGCCATTGCAAAAGAACAGCAGCTTATTAAAACTTTGGAAATTCGGCATCGTGCTTTGATGCAGCAGTTGCTTAGTGGGAAAAAGAGATTGAAGGGGTTTAAGGATGAGTGGAAAGCCTTTAAGTTCGAAGATGTGCTGGCTAAAATAACGAATGGGGTTACCTATGATACTGAAAACACAATAGGAATTCCTGTAACAAGAATTGAAACGATTTCGTCGGGAATTATAAATTTTAGTAAGATTGGATATGCTGAGCAATTTGCAAATCAAGAAGATTATCGATTAAAGTATGGCGATATACTTTATAGTCACATAAATAGTTTGTCGCATATAGGAAAGACGGCAATCTATTTGGATGAGAAACCGTTGTATCATGGAATGAATTTACTTCTTTTGAGGGTAAATGACAATGCTGATAGAAACTTTATCTATTATTGGCTTAATTCAAAAGCTGCAAGAAAAGTTGCTCAAAGCCTTGCGAAACCAGCGGTTAATCAGGCGAGTATCAGCGCTACTGAATTAAAAAGAATTTTGCTTGATTTGCCGACCTTGCCAGAACAGACTGCTATTGCTGCAATGCTAAGTACTTCTGACAACGAAATTCAAATCCATCGCCGCCGCCTGGAAGCCTTACAACAACAAAAGAAAGGACTCATGCAAGTACTACTTACCGGCAAGGTGAGAGTAAAAATATAAACCTTTAAATACAGCCCATGTCTTATCCATCCTTCCGCGAAAACGATGCATCCCAACTTCCCGCTTTACAATTACTGATGCGGTTGGGATATACTTATCTTAACCCGGAAGAAGCGCTGGCAGCGCGGGGTGGAAAAACCAGTAATGTATTGCTGGAAGAGGTGCTGCGAAAACAGTTAAAAGCTATTAACGGGATACCGGCAGGTGTAAATAAAGCGATTCCCTTTAGTGATACTAATATTGAAGCTGGCATCCGGGCTTTGAAAGAACTACCTTTGCAGGAAGGATATATGAATGCCAGTCAATATGCCTACGATTGTATTACGCTGGGTAAGGCATTGGAGCAGAGTATAGAGGGGGATAAGAAAAGCTATACGCTTCAATATATAGATTGGAAGCATCCGGAACGAAATGTATATCATGTTACCGAAGAATATGAAGTAATGCGTACTGGTAGCCGTGATTTACTGCGGCCCGACATTGTAGTGTTTGTAAATGGTATACCACTGGTGGTGATTGAGTGTAAGCGGCCGGATATGAAGGAACCTATGCGGCAGGCTATTTCTCAGCATACACGTAACCAGACAGAAGATGGTATTCGCTCTTTGTATGCTTACAGCCAACTGTTGCTGGCCTGTGCAACTTTGCAGGCCAAATACGCCACTACTGATACCAAAGCAGAATTCTGGGCAAGCTGGAAAGAGGAAAAGGAGGATGATAATAACCTGAAACAGCTACTAAACATACCTGTCCGTAAGGAAGAGCGTGCTGCATTAGCAACTACCCGCAGTGCAGCCGAAATGGATGCATGGGAGCAACGGGTATCGGGTGGCGTGGAGGTAAGTGTGCAGGATAGCTACCTATACCATCTTTGCCGTGCGGAAAGGCTATTGCCGTTGATTAAAAATTACATACTTTTTGAAGGAGGACGCTACAAGAAAATAGCCCGTTATCAGCAGTTTTTTGCCATTGAAAAAATTATAGAGCGAGTACAGGAACAGGTGGATGGCAAGCGACAGGGCGGTGTAATATGGCATACGCAGGGTAGCGGTAAAAGCCTTACCATGGCTATGCTGGCAAGTCGTATTCATCAGGAGGTGCGCAACCCTAAGATTGTGTTGGTGACAGATCGTGTTGATCTGGATACACAGATTACCGAAACTTTTGGGCGCACAGGTGTGCCTGTACAGCGCACAACCACTGGTAAGCAATTGTCGGAGCTGTTGCAAAGTAAAAGCGATGCGGTGATTACGACGGTGATTAATAAGTTTGAAGCGGCCGTAGCGCAACTGGGACAAACGCCCCTGGATTCGCCTGATATTTTTGTTTTAATAGATGAGGGGCATCGTACTCAATATGGCAGTTTTAACGTAAAGATGCAAAAGGTGCTGCCCAATGCCTGCTTTCTGGCTTTTACCGGCACGCCGTTGATGAAAAAGGAAAAGAGTACTGCACAGAAATTTGGAGGTATTATAGATGCTTATACCATACGGGAAGCGGTAGAAGATGGGGCTATTGTGCCCATTATTTACGAAGGACGGCATGCTGTGCAGGATGTAAACCAGAAGGCGCTGGACAGGGGCTTTAACTATGTGGCCGAAGACCTTACGCCTTATGAAACAGCTGACCTGAAAAAGAAATACAGTCGTGCCAACCTGATAGCCAAAACAGAGCAGCGGGTGAATGAAATTGCCCGTGATATAAGCGAACACTTCTCTAAAAACTGGGGTGCAGATGCAACCGGTGACAGAAGTGGGTTTAAAGGGATGGTGGTAACACCGGATAAGGCTACGGCTATTAAATACAAGAAAGCTTTTGATTTAATAGGCAAGGTTACCAGCGAGGTGATCATTTCGCCGCCTGATATGCGGGAGGGGTATGAGGATATTCATGAAAGTGCTTCTGATGAAGTGGTGGCTTTCTGGAAAAAAATGGAAACGAAATACGGGAAGAATTTTGAATCTGTTATTATCAAGCAATTTAAAGATAGCGCATACCCTGACCTATTGATAGTAGTAGATAAACTGCTAACCGGCTTTGATGAGCCTCGTGTAATAGTTATGTATTTATGCCGGAAGCTGAAAGAACATACGTTGCTACAAGCGATTGCACGTGTTAACCGGGTGGCTGCGGGTAAAGATCAGGGTTTTATTATAGATTATGAAGGAGTGCTGGGCGAGCTGGATGCGGCAATGAATGTATATACGAGCCTGGCTGAATTTGAAGCAGCTGACCTGGAGGGAGCGGTAACAGACATTACGGTGGAAATAGCCCGGTTGCCGCAGGTACAGGCTGAATTGAATGATTTGTTTAAAACCCTTCCTAATAAGCAGGATATTGTGAGTTATAGCAGTTTGCTGGCAGACAAGTCCATACGGGATCTGTTTTATGAAAAGTTCAGCGAGTTTTCCCGTTGTCTGAAGCTTGCCTTTTCTTCACTCGATTTCGAAAATACGACTACAGAACATAAGAAGAATGGATACAGAGACCAGTTAAAGTTTTTTACCCTGTTGCGTAATGCAGTTAGCCAGACTTATTCTGATAAAATAGATTTTAACCGGTATGAGAAGCAGTTGCAAAAATTACTGGACCAGCATGTAACTACGGAGGAAGTAATACGGGTTACTGAGCAGGTGAGTATACTGGATGCAGAAGCTTTTGAACGGGAGCTGGAAAAAATAATTGGCGACCGTGCAAAGGCAGAAACCATTGCCAGCAGAACTGCCCGACATATTACGGAACGGATGGATGAAGACCCGGTTTTTTATAAACAGCTGTCTGAGTTGATACAGCAGACGATTGCTGATTTGCGGGCACAACGTATATCAGAAGCAGAAGCTTTAAAAAGGTTAGGCATTTATCGGGTGCAGGCTATCAATAAAGGCGCGGAAGATATGCCGGCGGCGTTAAAAGATAAGGCGGAAGCGATTGCTTTTTACCGTCTGGGTCTGGCAGAGGGAAAGCTGGCGGCTGACAAAAGTGTTGCCTTTGCAGTGGCTACAGACCGAATAATACGGCAGTATTTAGTGGTAGACTGGCAAAATAAACTGGATGTGATACGGAAAATGAATTTTTATATAGGAGAGTACCTGATTGATGAGCTTGGGCTGCCTATAGAGCAGGCAGATATGCTGGCTAATTTATGTGTGGGTATTGCTAAAGCAAGGTACAAAGCATGATGCAGGTATTGCAATATGGCTCAAAAGCGATTTCCTATCAACTGGAATTCAGCAAGCGTAAAACATTAGGTATTACCGTAACACCTGAAATGGATGTATTGGTGAAGGCACCAGAGGGTACGCCACAGGAACGCATTGAAGAGAAGCTGGAGAAACGTGCCCGCTGGATACTTAAACAGCAAAGTTATTTTCTGCGCTTTTATCCTAAAACACCTGAGCGTCAATACAGGGGAGGTGAATCGCACTTATACCTGGGACGGCAATATCGTTTGCGGGTACAAGTGGCGGCTAAAAATGAAGTGAGGTTTACAGGAAAGGAAATTCAGGTGTATCATACTGCCAAAGGAACTGCAAAAACAGTATTGCAAAACTGGTATCGTTATCGTGCAAAGGAAAAGTTTGCTGAGATTGCAGAACCATGGATACAACGGTTTGAACAATATGGCGTTCAGCCCGAAGGGCTGTTTATACAGGAAATGCCTACCCGTTGGGGGAGTTGTACGGCAAAGGGAAAGATTATTCTGAACCCGGAACTGATTAAAGCACCAAAGGTTTGTATTGAATATGTGGTGATTCATGAGTTATGCCACTTGCTCCATAAGCATCATACTGCACAGTTTTTCCAGTTGCAGACAGCGCTTATGCCAGATTGGGAGAAATGGAAGAATAAGCTGGAGATGCTTTTGGTTTAATTTATATAAACGCTCGTCCCAGGATTACCAATCTGAGAAGCTTTGTGAAGATAAATGGCTGAGGGAGGATTCTCAATTCAAGTTTTATTGTTTCTAAATGCATTGCATTTGAAATTTTTTGTAACTCAGTTAATTTAGTGTAAAATAAAACCCTGATAAAATGTTTCTTTTTTTTGGTAGAATTAACGTTAATCAAAATCCTGGTGATCAATTTCAGAACGCCTATTTCCAAGCTCAAAAGGGAACGTCCTACTTTGCTGAACTGAATCAATTTGAAAGTTTTAATAGGGAGCCAGTGTATGTATTTATGATCGCTGGTAACTCTGTTGAATTATGGAAAGCAGACCATTGGAGCGAGGATGAACAAAATCTATTTTTCCAAAAAACAAATGTTAGTCTAGATAATATGAATAGGGCATGGTTTGCCGCTTTTAAATTTTTTTTTCTTGATGCTGATTTAATTGTATTTACTACCCGGCGCCCATATAAAAAGGCATTTTTTAAACTAAATTTTGATGAATTCTTTACTGAGGACATGCTCTTAAATCCTGCCACTTATGCAGACTCCAATAATTACCGAAGCATTGAATTACATGCATCGATGCCAGATATAGCTTCGCGGAATTTGATTTTTTACAAGAAAAGTGCTAAATGGCATTTCAAGTTGCCTGATTTTTTTGATGGAAGTCTATTAAATGATTTTAGAGATAATACTGACAATATTGGAAAGGGTAGATCCAATAAAGATAATACGTTACGCCTGATTAATGATGCAAATCCTTTGCCTGCCGTTTATGATGCCGATAGCTTGACTTTAATGAATGTCTATGATGTATTCTTTTGCGATTATAATGGAAATGTAGAGGATGAAATTCTGCTAAAACAGCAAGAGTGTTTTTACAAAGTATCAATGAGTGCTAAGGATATAAGTGAGGACGCATTTAATTACCTGATCGAAAGGAATCTTATAGCAGTCCATAAGGACACGAAAGGGAAGGGTACTTCTTATGAAACTCAGGGAGACACTTTTGTTAATAAAATGAAAGTTGGAGATTACTTTTATTTGTCAAGAGGTAATCAGCGATTTGTATTAATAGGGAAAGTTGTTGGTAATGCTGAGCCTTGTGAATTTGAAGATTTGGGAGAGGAAGGGTGGATGCAAAGAAAATTTGTGTCAGTGAAATTGGCGTTCGCTGAAGAAAAATATGAAGGTGAAAATAAGTGGTGGACGCCCAATAATAACTCTACTTTTATTGTTATCCCTGATGCTGATATTCAATTAGCAAATAGTTTAATTTTCGCTCCTTACTTCAGTGTTGTTGTTAAGAAAAATCAAACTGGTTATCCAAGCCAACCATTGCAATCTTTTAATGGAAGTTCTATGCATCTTAATACAATCCTTTTTGGACCACCAGGAACTGGTAAAACCTATGCTTTGCAGCAACTAATCAAAGACTGGGATCTGATAGAGAAAGCTGACTTGTATTCGCTTAACTATGATAGCTTTGTTGATGGGTACGCCTGGTGGGAGTTAGTTGCTATTGCACTGTTGGACTTAAAGCAAGCAACTGTTCCTCAACTAAAAGAGCATCCTTTAATAAAGACAAAATTTAATAATAGTGCAATCAAAAGCTTTAATGCTCGTCTTTGGAGTACGTTGCAGAACCATACAGTTAGACATTGTGAGAATGTTCAGCTTCAAGATAGGTTAGGCGGAAGCTTGATTTTCTTTAAAGAGAAAAATTCCATATGGCGATTAGATAATGAAAGTGAATTCAAGGCGTCCTTTCCTGAATTAGTAGAAGAATGGGATAGGTTCAGAAATCCTTCTAACAAAAGTCAAGAAGTTAAAAAATACATATTTGCCACTTGTCATCAAAGTCTTTCTTATGAGGACTTTATTGAAGGTATAAAGCCTATATTGACGGAGAGAGATACGATAGACAGTGAATTAAGTATCACTTCAGTTCAATACGAAATACGCAAGGGGCTCTTTTATAAGGCTTGCAACAAAGCATGTCAATTGGCTGGTTACGCAAATCTTGATGAATGTTTGCAAGATACTAAGGCGAATAGGGTAAAAAGGTTTAATACAGCGGTTAAGGAAAATAATATCATGGTACTGTTTCTTGATGAAATTAATCGTTGCAATGTTTCGGCTGTTTTCGGTGAATTGATCACTCTTATTGAAAACGATAAGCGTTTAGGTGCAAAAAATGAAATCGCCGATGTAGTACTTCCTTACTCGCAAAAGTTATTCGGCGTGCCAGGAAACTTGTATATCATTGGAACAATGAATACTGCTGATAGAAGTATTGAGGCACTTGATACGGCACTTCGCAGAAGGTTTAGTTTCGAGAGTATACAACCAACTATTGAACCAATAAAAGAAAAGCAAATAGGTGATATTTATTTAAGTCAAATGCTTGCAAAAATTAATGAAAGGGTCTTGGCTTTGTTGAGTTCAGATCATTTGATTGGTCATTCATATTTTATCGACATATCGACGGAAGATGACCTGAAAGCTGTTTTTAAAAATAAAATCATACCTCTGCTTCAGGAGTATTTCTATAACGATTATGGAAAAATCGGGCTTGTATTAGGTAATGCTTTTGTAGAGTCGAAACGGAATAGTGTGCAGTTTCCAAAGAACTTTGAGTATGAAGATAAGGAGGAATTAGCAGAAGGTATTTCTTATACGATAATTACTGCTGACAGATGGACAACAGAATCATTCAAGTCAATTTACATAGATTAAGATGAAACTGTTCAGTAATAAAAATATTATTCGTGTTTTTGAACATCAGAAGTTGTTTTTTGGTGAGGGTGGCTGTTTTGCGGAAAAACATTGGAAAGCTTTATCTCGATATAATGAAAAATACAAAAATAGATACTTTACAGTGCTGCATAACGGTATCAAATTCTCTAATTACGTTGGGGTAATCCAGGCCGGTAATTTAACTATTGAGATTTTGCCTAAAATAGATAAGGCAAATCTTGATTCTGATACTGAAAAAAAGAAGTGGCATAATATACTACTGCAATTGCTTCAAGAATGTAATCTGTTAAAAATTGAGAATGCTGAGAAAGCTAATTTGAAATTGAAAGTAAAGTCCATACTTGACATTTATGTAGAGTTGTTTCTTAATGAAGTAGAAATATTGTTGCATCGTGGACTAATAAAAAAATACAAATGCAATGCTGAAAATATAACTACATTAAAAGGTAGAATTAACTTTCCGAAGCATTTTTCTGTTAACATGCTTCATAAAGAGAAATTTTATGTTCAACACCTGATTTATGATAGGCAAAATGTATATAATCAGGTTATTAAAGAAGCGCTGCTTATTATTCCATCATTGATCTCAAACCCTTTCCTTATTAATAGGTTGGGGAAGATTTTACTTGAGTTTCCTGAATTAAGCAGGTTGGCTATATCTGCGGATTCTTTTAGAAAAATCAAATATGACAGAAAAAGTGTTTGTTATAAGGAGGCTATTGAAATAGCAAAGATGTTGTTGCTTAATTACCGTCCGGATATTACTGGTGGTACAAATGATGTAATAGCCATTTTGTTTGACATGAATGAACTTTGGGAGGAATACATTTTTAGAAAACTTCAGAAGGCTGCAAATGGAAATGTGAAAGTGAGAAGGCAGCAAATGCAAAGGTTTTGGAAAATGAATGATTCGACCTACTCAAAGACAATAAGGCCTGATATTGTGATAGATAAAGGAGATGAAACTATTGTACTTGATACCAAGTGGAAGCTAATTTCAGATTTTACACCTACAGATGATGATCTTAAGCAAATGTTTGTTTACAATCTTTTCTGGAAATGTAAGCATGGTGTTTTACTCTATCCCGCGATAGAATACCAAAGAAGATCTGGAACCTATTTCAGGTTTCAGCAGCAGATGTTTGAAGAAACTAACTGTTTAGTTGCTACTTGTAATGTATTAAATGAAAAATCTATGCTTGATAAGGCCATTGGCGTCAAGATATTAAATGATATTGTATTTAGCCTATAAAGAAATTCTATACGCTGTATAAAACATTGGAAACGCTCACTAATTTAAAATATATTTACGATATGAGGCCCTCTTCCAAACAAGAATTGGTTTGTAGGCTTTGCTTAGGGCTCAATAACAATTTATATTATAAAGATGGTATTTGATCCGGTATTTATCTAACCTCTACCATGCCGGAACCGCTGTCTCATAATGAAGTTAGTGTCGACGCGATATATTTAAAAAGCCGCTCAAATGAGCGGCTTTCTCTGTGGGAGCACACGGGATCGAACCGCGGACCCTCTGCTTGTAAGGCAGATGCTCTAAACCAGCTGAGCTATGCTCCCTTTATTTATCGCTTTTGGCAGGTGCTTCGTGCGTTTCGGGTTGCAAATATAGGATTCCTTTTATTCCTGCCAAATTATTTTACAGAAAATTATAATTCTCTGTAAATCCGGCCATTATACAGGTAATAGGTTATTTTGTTAATCACCATTTTTTCTCCCCGGTTTAACGGTTCCAGGGTGGGTATGTCTTCTTTTTCAAAGTGCAGGCTTCCGCCGGTAGCCAGGGCCAGCCGTATGTAATCCGGATGTATGCCCAGGCGTTTGCCGCATACCATAATATGTATGGGGCGGTGTATAGATGCTATTAAAGGGGTATCGCGTACAGGTGCCCAGCTATCTGCAATCAGTATTACTTCTTTGCTGGTGGGGGCTTCGCGTATGCCATACAAAATGGCTTCGCAAACGTTCTCCTGCAAATCTCCACCGCCATTGCCTTTGTTCATGGTTTTCAGCACCAGTTGCGAGGCCTGCCGTGCGTTTTCTGCTTTTTCGCCGTAAATACCACCTGTCTGGTTAATAATCTTTTTCTTATCCGGCATTTTGTCGCCATCGTTAAAACAAACCAGATAGTCAATATTGTTCCGCTGTTGCTGTAGCCAAAGCCAGCGTAGCAACTGCGCTATATAGGGCGACATACTACCGGTAACATCCATAACAACCAGCGCATTGGTAAAGGTATTACGGGCAAAGCTGTTGAGTACCGTAGAGTCTGCCACGTTCAGGCGGGGCAGGGGCAATGAATCTAAAAGTGTAGCCGGGGGCTTATCCAGGCGTTCGGTTAGTAAAAACAGCGAGTCTTGTTTTACCAGTTTACTGCCCCGCGGTACCATTAATTTTTTACGGTAGGCTTCTTCAGAGCTGATGGCTATAACAGTATCATACTGCTTAATGTAAGGGGCCAGATAACTGCGGGAGTGGGCAGTCTGGCGTATTACCCTGTTATTATATATCACCGGTTCTCTGTTGCCTGTACGGTGTATTACTTCCCAGTGGTTTATTCTGGGGGCGGGCTGTGCTGGTGGTGCAGGCGGCGGGGCAGGTGTTAAAGAAGTAATCAGTGCTGCTTCTTCCCGGGCTGCATCTTCTGTATAGGGGCTACGGTAATTAATTACAAAACCGTGTACCAGCTTTTCTGCGCTGGGTTTATCATAGCCGGATGTCTGGCGTACAATATTCCAGCTAATCTGCGGTTGCTGATCTATACCCGGTACCAGGCGGCAAAGTTCCAGCAGCCGGTTTTTATTAAGCGGTTTCAGGTTCAGCGCCGGGGGAAAGTCTGAGTACAGCAGGTCTACCGATAAAATCTGTGCGCTTTGCAGCCGGGCTATTCCAGCGGTATCGTTAAACTGGCTTTTGCCATAGTTCATGGTCAATACCAGATTTTCTGCACCGGTTTCCGGTATTTCGTAAGCAGGAATGGTGATAACACGATGGTTGAGAACAGAGTCAATAAGGGAGTGCGATTGCGCGCGCGCAGCTACAATTGCAGCTGGCAATAGTAAGGTTGTTAGCAGAAACTTCATATTTACAGTTCGGTTAAGGGCCCTATGGCAATGGGCTAATTTAAACATGTTTCCGGTATTAGTGGTTATATTTACGTTCAACCTGTTACTTTATTATGGCCCCTGAAAAATTGAGAAAAATTATATGGATAGTAGCCGCCGCCCTGCTGGCTGCGCTGGTTTTTTATTCGCTTTTTACTATGGATATGCTGGGTAATGTATTTACGGTAATGAGCATAGGGTTTATAGCAGGCGTACCGTTCTGCATTGGTGCATTTACCATATTTCTGTGCGATGTAAAGCTGATAGCTAAGCGCAGGTTTGTGATATGGATGTCTATAGCACCCATTCTGGCATTTTTTCTCCTTACCCTGGCATTGGCTATGGAAGGCTGGGCCTGCTGGCTTATGATACTGCCTTTCTTTTTAGCGCTTTCTGTTGCAGGGGGCCTGGTAATGGCACGTATCCGGTTAAAGAATCTGAAAGACAGAATGTATATGTCGTTTTTTGCCTTGCTGCCGTTTGCCGTGGCTCCTGTGGAGCAGGCTATAGCCAGCATACCTGGCCGTTACACCGCAGATACCGCTATTGAAATAAAGGCCGATAAAGCGGTGATATGGAGTATGGTTACCCGGGTTAAAAAAATAGAGGCAGCAGAGGATAAAGGATGGTTTACCCGTATGCTGGGTTTTCCCCGTCCGCTGGAGGCAGAACTGGACTATGAAGGAACAGGCGCCTTTAGAAAGGCCGTTTTTGATAAAGGGCTTGTGTTTGATGAAAAAGTAACTGCGTACCAGCATCAGCGGTTTATGCAGTTTACCATCAGGGCCAACCCTTACGATATACCTTCTACCACTATGGATGAGCATATTGTGGTAGGCGGAAAGTATTTTGATGTGCTGGATGGTACTTATGAATTACAGCCACTGGCAAACAATACGTATCGCCTGCATTTATATAGTCATTATAAGTTGTCTACCTCGTTTAATTTTTACTCCAGCTGGTGGGCGGGGTGGATTATGAAGGATATACAGAATAATATATTGCAGGTGATTAAAAGTAGGGCTGAACAGGCCGCCACTGTAAAACAGTAAAGAGGTTTATGATCCGGAAGATTGGAAGAATTACATTACGTACCCCGCTGGTGCTATTGGTATTGCTGATTATAACGCTGCTGGTGTTTGACAGGCTGGTGCAGTTTAGAATGTCTGATGCCGAAGCGAAGGTGTGGTTTGAAGGAAAGCAGGTGCCACTGACCATTAATTATTACCATACCCATAACAGGGATATACGGTACCTGGCCACAGGTAAGGATACCGGTGCTACGGTGTTGTTTATTCACGGTGCCCCCAGTTCTTCTACCTATTACCGCGAGTACCTTACAGATAGTTTATTGCTGCAACAGGGCCGGCTGATTGCGGTAGACCGTGCAGGGTACGGGTACTCAGGGCTGGCCAAACCCATTACCTCTATACAGGAACAGGCTGCTATTATACGGCCGGTGCTGGATAGTTTACAGCAGCTGCACCACCCGGTAGTAGTGGTGGCAGCAAGCTATGGAACCGCTATTGCCTGCCGGCTTACCATGGATTATCCGCAGCTGGTAGATGGGCTGGTGCTGATAGCGCCTGCGTTGGCACCGGGAGAGGAGAAAACCTATTGGTTTACACCTATGATTGAAGGCTGGTTGTTTCACTGGACGGTGCCGCGCATGTTACAAACTGCCAATGCAGAAAAAATAGCGCACCCACATGAACTTAAAAAAATGTTGCCGCTTTGGAAGAATATACAGGTGCCGGTAAATTATCTCCAGGGCGCTGATGATCAGCTGGTGTATACCACCAATGCCGATTTTGCACGGGCACAGCTGGTAAACTCGCCGCATGTGGATATTCAGATGTTGCCAGGGCGTGGGCATCTGATTGCTTTTCTGGAAAAGGAAAGAATTCGTAACAGTATATTGGATATGTTGCAGCGTGTTCGCAATAAGTAAGTATTATAGATGTTGGGTTGCTGGTTTTTGTATGGCCATGGTTTTACTGGCAGCAGCTACAGGTTGCCATAGCCGTAAGGATGCACCTGCCACCGCATTTTATTACTGGAAAACCGTTTTTGAGCCAGATAGTGTGCAGCAAATTTTATTGCAGCAGGCAGCAGGGCAGCGTTTATACCTGCGTTTATTTGATGTTGACTGGAATGCAGAGCGTAAGCAGGCTATGCCTAACGCCATTGTGCATTTTGTACAACCGGCAGTACATTTACACATTACGCCCGTAGTATTTATTACCAACCGCACATTGGAAAACCTACCGGCAACAGGCATAGATAGCCTGGCCCGGCAAACCGATACATTAATACGGCAGATAGCCGCCAGGGCTAACCTGAATTATACAGCTATTCAGATAGATTGCGACTGGACGCTTACTACACGCGATAAATATTTTCAATACCTCCGCACATTGCGCCAGCATAGTGGTAAGTTGCTGCAAACTACCATACGGCTGCATCAGATAAAGTATAAGGAGCGTACAGGTGTGCCTCCGGCAGATAAAGGAGTGCTTATGTTTTACAACATGGGGCATCTGAACGCCCGTGTGCAATCGCCCAGTTCTATTTATAACAAGGCTGATGCAGCAAAATACCTAACCAGCCTGCCACGCTACCCCTTGCCGTTAGATGTGGCTTTACCGGTTTTCAGCTGGGTGGTGCATACCCGTAGCGGAAAGGTAATTCAGCTGTACAGCAATATCCGGCGTGCGCAGCTGGAAAACCGGCAGCGGTTTGAGCCATTGGGAAAACATGCCTTTCGCGCCCGAAGCAGCTTTTTTATGGCAGGCGTTTATATAAAAGAGAACGATATTTTAAAAGCAGAAGAAACAGGCAGGGAAATTGCTGAAAAAGCAGCGCGGCAACTGGCGGCTTACCTGCCACCGCTTCAATCAAGAACCATTATTTACTATGAACTTTCCACGCTTGACCCGGAAGAATACCAGGTGGAAGACATCCTGGACCTTACTGATTATTTTTAGTGCAGCTACTGCTTTCACCTCCGGCATTGTATGGGCCTGCGCCTGGTACGAACCTGATGACAGCTCTGTATTCAGTCCCGAGTATTTTGTAGACAAACAGTACAGTGCCTTTTTTTACGATAGCGACAATACCTGGTACGATAGGGATGCGCGGGAAGACGCGCCCAACCAGTATGATAACAACGCCAGGTATAACCAGGAAACAGTTAAAGATTGGGATGGTTACTTAAACCACCAGCTGCCCCGGGAAACGTTACAGCTGTTGCTTTTTGGTACCAGCCGCCGCGGACTGGATTCGGTACAGAAAAAGTTATCCGGTACATTGGCCACCCTGCCACCGGCATATGCAGGGGTTACAGGTTTTAAGGGCGATGTACAAAAACTGAAAAATTTCATCAGCTATGTTACCATAGCCAGAAGGTGCGAAGGTTTTGCGGTGCGTGATACATGGGAGGCCTGGGAAGATAAGCCAGTGGTAAAGGTAGACGCCACCCTGGAAAGCGTATTGAAAAATGCCCTGCAGCAGGAAAAAGATGCATTTATACAACAACGTCTGCTGTTTCAGCTGGTGCGCTATTATTATTTTCAGGATCGTTTTGTTATCAGTGCAGAAAATAAAGATCAGGTAAAGCCCGATAGTAAAATACTGGTACTGTACAGCAAGTATCAAAATGCTTTTCCACAAAACCTTATGTATTACCGTACGCTGGGTTATGTAGCTGGTTACCATTACTATCATGCTAATTATGGGGTAGCCAATTACCTGTATAGCCTGGGTTATAATTATTCTATGGATATGAAAATACCCAGTAAATGGAGTTTTCATCCGCAGGAAGAAGAAGATTGGAACGTAACCCTGCAACAGGCTAAGAGCACAGAAGAAAAGATTATACTGTGGCATATGCTGGGTATGGAATACGATGCTGCACGGGCTATTCAGGAAATAATTGCGCTGGACCCCAAAACAGATAAGGCTGATCTGTTGCTTACCCGCTTAATCAATAGCCGGGAGGGCAGTGCAGACACTGCTAAAACAGATATTCATAAAATAGATGCCGTTGCCCGCGCCGGTAAAACTGCCAAACCCTGGTTATGGAATCTGGGGGCAGGGTACCTGCATTACATGCAGGGTGATTATAAAGAAGCCACATCGTTTTATAATGCAGCGCAAAAGCAAATGCCTGCCAACAACCGCTATCTGGCGGCGCAATACCGGCTGCTGAACATACTGCTATACGTTGAGCAGACAGAAAAGATAGACAGTAAAACAGAGGGGCGTTTAACAGAGCATCTGAACTGGCTGGCCAATCTGCGCGATCAGGCAGATACTGTTAAGTACCTGCGCTTTAACCATGCGGTAAGTCATGTAGCAAGCGTACTGGCTGCCCGTTATAAAAAGCAGGGCGATGTTGTAAAAGCTTTGTGCTTTAACAACGAAACGGAGTATTATAGTGATACCAACCGGGTAATTGCCATGGAAAGGTTTTTAACCAAACCAGAAAAAACAGCCTACGAAAAGGCCATGCTCCGTTATTATCCGCTGAAGGTGGAAGCATTGTATTACCACCGCGCCACCCTGGCTATGTATGCCGAAAAAACAGATGAGGCTATAGCGCTGATGCAGAAGGCAGGGGAGAAGGCATTGTATGAGTTGCCAGGTAATCCTTTTAATGGCAGGCTGAACGATTGCCACGACTGCGACCATGAAGCAGCACAAAAAGTAAAGTATACGCCGCTAAGCCTGGCTACAAATATTAAAAAAATGAAAGCGGAAATAGCGGCCGGACGGGATGTGTACCGCAATGCCCTGCTGCTGGCCAATGCTTACTACAATATTACCCACCATGGTAATGCACGATATTTTTATGAGTCTGTTATTATCAGTGGTTCTTATGAGTCAGCCGGGCTGGAGGAAACATATCGTACCATGCTTACTTCCTGCGCCATAGCTGAAAAGTATTACCTGCTGGCTTTACGCAATGCTGCCAACAACGAGCAAAGGGCCCGGTGTACTTTTATGGCAGCCAAATGCGAAAGAAATGGTTACTATAACTGGCTGGATACGCAGCCAGATAGTGCACGTGGCACCTGGGATAACCCTACTTTACCCCCTGCCGGTAAATATTTCCGCTCGCTAAAGGCAGATTATGCGCAAAGCGCTTATTACAAAGAGGTACTGAAAGAGTGTAGTTATTTTCGCAGATATGTAAACACCGGTAAATAGCCGGTGTTTTCTTTTACAGGTGTTTCAGCAACTCCCGCAGTTCGTTAAACTGCTCCTGAGGTAACATTCCATTGAGTGTAATAGTGCCTTCATCGTTAATACGTATTTCTACTTTGTTACTAATGGTATTCAGCTGGCTTTCCAGATGCTGATAGCGTGGTGTTTGAAAAAAGATACGTTGATTGGATGAGCCTACCCAGGGGCGTGAAAAATCGGTCAACTCCTGCATATAGGGGCCATCTACAAAAATATCACAGAGGTCTATAATGGCTTTTTGTGCTGCACCACCTGATGCCAGTAAGGTTTCGCGGGTATAGCCGCTGAACAGCATCAGCGAAAGGCCCTGTGCGGTAACGGCCTGCAATAAAGGTAGCAGGGCTTCTGCCTGGTCCATAGGTTCACCGCCTAATACCGTTAATCCTTCAATATCAGGGGTAGCCAGTATTTGCTGTATCAGTTGGTCAGTGTCAGCTATACGGCCCTTGTGTTTATCCCAGGTATGAGGTACCATGCAGCCTTTGCAGCGTATGGCGCAACCCTGTACCCAAAGGCAGGCACGGTTACCGGGGCCTTCAGCCGCGGTAACCGGTATAAAGTTGTGTATATAAAGTGGCTGCTTCATTAAATATCCAGCACCCTGCCGCCGCTGTTGCTACCGTTGTTGTTTCTGGATACGCTATAGTTCAGCTGGTTTTCTATTCTGTCAATTACCATATCTGAAAGCCGGGAGCGTGCAGCAAAATCATCACGGTGCATAAAAGGGCCGCCGCTGTTGCGTTGCTGAATAATGGCTTTTGCCTGTATAGAGCTGATGCCGGGAATACCTGCCAGCTGCGCTTCATTTAAAAAGTTGATGTATATCGGATCACCTGTAGAGGCAACAGTGGTGCTGATGATGTCGTTATTATTTTCCAGCTGGCTCAGGAAGTCATCTCCGGAAATACTTTCCGTTTCGGTGCTCTGGTTGCGTGTATCAAACAAAGAAAGGTCATCACCCGGCACAGGGCGCCGGCCTGGCTGCCGTGGATTGGTTTGCCTGCGGTTGTTAGCAGGGGCAGGCTGACTAAATGCCTGCTGCTGATTGCCTGAGGTGGTGTAGCTTGTATTTTCTGTAGCTCTGGTTTTAAACAGAACAACACAATAGTACAGACCCATGATATAAGTAGCCAATACAATAAAGATGGGCCACAAGGGCTCCTCTCTTTCTTTGTACATGTAGTGCCATACAAAATCCTCTGTTTCCTTGAGTACCGCTGTTTGCACACTGCTGTCTTTCTGTGCGGCCAGCCGGTGCAGACTGTTCAGGTAAGGAACCAGTTTGTCATGCGATTCACTGGAAAAATCGCGGTCCACTGCATGTTGCAGCATCTTTTTCAGCTTTTTATTATTTCCGTGATTTGCAGCTATTTTAGGCCATGCTGTTTTTACCAGAGAATCCAGTTGCAGCGTATCCACTTTTGTGTCAGCCCTGGTACTGGCGATAGCCAGGTTTACCTGCAGTGCCAGTTCGCTGGCCATGGGCGTTGTTTCGCCATGGGTGTCTGAATCGGAGTTGGCTATACTGGCGGCGAAAGTAACCACCAGTGCCACCAGCAGCAGTATCCTTCTCTTGTGTTTACGGTTAAACGCCATAACAGTAGCCACTATCAGGTTAACCACAGGAATAAGGCCTATAAGAATGCCGAAAAATGTTGCTACCAGACTGTTACCCATTTTGTTGGTTTAAGGAGGTTTGATCGTTCTGAGAAGAAGTGCTTTGCTGATAGTATTCTGCTGTAAGGGTTTCGTCTGTTGCCTTTCCGTTTACAATTTCTTCTATCAGCGATAAGTATTTTTTGCAGTCAGGACCGGGCACACCGCTAACCTCTGCTTTTACATATCCGTCTTTGTCTATAGCTATAATAATCTGCTTATTGCCGGCCATTAGCTGTTGATTTGATAGGTTAATACAATAGACTGATCCTGCTGCACCGCTTCCTGCGCCAGCACCAATCCTTTTTCTTCCGCTTTTTCTTTTAACTGCGTGTATACATAATCCTGTACCACGCGGCCGTATTCCTCTGTTAACTGCAAAACAAATCTGTCTACTTCATCGTCTGTAACCAGGCCGGTAACGTTAATAGAAAACGTGCCGTTATCTGCCTTGAAAAAAGAAATGGTGGGGCTAAACCGGGGAGTATCCAGCTGGTAGGTGCCCCGTGATACATTGCCTGCACCCAGGTTGGCCAGGGTTTTTTCCAATAAAGCCTGGTTGCGTATGTTAGTAGGTCTTATCACTCCTTCGTTGTCTGTGTCTGTAGGGGTGGCAAGGGCACTGCCAACGGTAGTGGATAATATTACAAACGGGATTACTGAAATAATAATGCTCATACAATGGTTTTAAAATTCAACACTTCGGCCGCCTCTGGGTATCAGTTCCGGCTCCGGTTTTTTAGGGGTGGTAGTGTCCTGCACCGTATCTATTTCTCCGGCTACTTTGTGGTGCAGCGAGGTGGCAGATACGGCCCTTACATTGGCCCATTCCCGTATAGCTCTTATTTTTTCGGCCTGTGTAACTATTAAAGGAACGGTGTTGTCAATGGCAGTAATAAAATCGTTCAGGGTAATAGCTCTGTTTTCGGCAAAAGCTTCAAAAAGGGCAGAGATAACTACCTGCTCAATTTCGGCACCTGTAAAGCCTTCCGTTTTATCGGTAAGGGTATTGATAAAGGCATCATCTATAACAGTGGTGCCGCTTACTTCCGGATGGGTAATGCGTTTTTTCAGGTGAATGCTCAGGATAATCTTTCTTTCTGCCTGTGTAGGCAGGTCCACAAAAAATATTTCATCAAAACGCCCTTTACGCAGCAGTTCCGGTGGCAACGAATCTATATTGTTGGCGGTAGCCACCACGAATACAAACTTCTCTTTCTCCTGCATCCAGGTAAGAAAGGTGCCGAATATGCGGGTAGCCACACCGCTATCGCCGGAGGAGCCTACGCCCGAAAAAGCTTTTTCTATTTCATCAATCCACAGCACACAGGGGGCCATAGACTCAGCGGTTTGTATTACGCTGCGCATGTTTCTTTCACTGCTGCCTACCAGGCCACTGAATACGGCACCCATATCCAGCCGCAGCAACGGCACATTCCAGGAGGTGCTTACGGTTTTGGCGGTAAGGCTTTTGCCACAGCCGGGTAAACCCGTAATCATTACGCCTCTGGGTGCAGGCAGGTTGTATTTATGCGCACGTTCTGACCAGGAAGAGGTACGTTTCTCCAGCCATTTTTTCAGATTTTCCAGGCCACCTATATCCTCCATTTTCAGTTTAGGAATACTAAATTCCAATAGACCGTTGCGCTGAATAATCTGCTTTTTTTCTTCTGCAATGGTGCTGATGTCCTGTGCATCCAACACGCCGTCTTTTACAATAGATAAAGCAAAAGCATTTTCAGCCTCGTTCAACGTAAGGCCGCAGGCGGCTTCGCAAAGGCGGGTTACGGTTTGCTCATCTGCAATATCAAAACGAAGTTTTTTGTTCTGCCGGTTTTGTTCAATCAGCGTAAAAAGTACTTCCCGTATTTCTTCGCGCGTTGGCAAAGCAAATTCCTTAATGAGCACTTCTTTCTGCAGTGCATCCGGAATAAACTTGTCGTGCCCGGTAATAATCACCGTTTTTAAATGGTTGCCATTTTTAATACGCCATACCAGATCTTTTAATAAGCGTATAACGGCCTGGTCGCACTGCGGTAAGGCTAAAAAAGAATACAGATCTTTTAATATAAATACGCCATCTTCCGGCAAAGTATCTATCATTTCCAACGCGCGGGCGGGTGTGCGTATATCTGCTTTTTCAGGTTGGCCATTTTTAATAAAACCATCCGTAACGGTCCATTCCCATAAAGCCCGGGGTTTGCTGAAAAAGCTGGTATCTGCCAGCATGTTCTGAACAGTGGTAATAAAGCGTTTCTCTTCCCAGGTAAGCACGTAAATCAGCGGAAATCGTGCTTTAATCAGCGCAGATAGTTCAGAGTTGAATGCCATGTCTATTGTTGTTTTGTACCGGTAATTCCGGTTGTATGCAATAATAACAAAACAGCCTGATATTACAGGTCTATCGATTTCTGCAGAATGTGTATTACTTTTTCCATCTCTTCAAAGCTAAGGCTGCCAAAACCTACGCGCATGGCGGCCAGCTGCTGGTTCTGATACAAGAGTGTTTTGGGCATAAACAGGTTATTCTGTGCGCATTGTTTACTCAGTTGAAGGAGGTTGGGGCGTTTGTTCCATTCCAGCCAGAAGGCAAGCCCGCCGGTTGGTACCTCAAACGTAACTTCATCAGGTAAGTGTGTTTGAAGCAGCTGTGCAAAATAATCTCTTCTTTCCTGGTATACCTTTAACGATTTTCGCAGGTAGCGGTGAATTTCACCTTCCTGTATCATTTCTCCTAACGCCTGTTCCATCAATATATCCCCCTGCCGGTCTATAATACCCAGATACTTGCGCATTTCTGCCATCAGGTTTTCCGGCGCTACCAGAAAGCCGGTTCTGAAACCCGGTGCCAGCGATTTGCCAAAGGAACCGGTGTATACAACCATGCCTGCGGTATCAGCACTGCATAGTGGTAGTACCGGACTTTTATTATAATGGAAATCGTAATCATAATCATCTTCCAGAATAATAAAACCCTGCTCTGCAGCCAGTTGCAGCAGACGTATGCGGCGTTCGGCACTCAGCGTAACGGTAGTGGGGTAGTGGTGGTGCGGGGTAATATATACCATTCGCACTCGGTGCAGGCGGCATATATCAGCTATGGCTTCCACGTCAATGCCTTCCCGGTCAACCGGCACTGTTTTTATCACCGCGCCATTCTTCTGAAAAATCATGTTCATGGAAAAATAGCTGAGGTCTGCTACCAGTACCAGATCGCCTTCTGAAAGCAGTATACGCGAGGTTATGTACACGCTCATTTCCGTACTGCGGGTAATGAGCAGATTTTTACCGGAAATATGCAGTCCCCGCGATAGGTTGAGGTAGTTGCAAAGGTTGGCTTTGAAGTATTCACTGCCTTCCTGGTTATAACCGGTAAGTTTTTTCCGGTTGGATTTACGTTTGAGGTTGGAGCTGTATACGCGCGAAAGATCATCCATCTGCAACAGACGTATATCAGGCGCTCCATCGTTCAGTACATACTCACAACCAGAAAACTCGAATGGGTTATCGAGTATGTTGGTTTGTTCAAAATGAAAGCCGGTTTGTTGCGGATACTGGTTAATGACTGCTGACTGACTGCTTTGTATTTTGAGGGGCCGGTTGTTAAAACCATGTAATACCACGGTGCCTTTATTGGGCAGGCTTTTAATCCACCCCTGCACTTCCAGTTCTTCATAGGCAGCAATAACAGTGTTGCGGTGTACGCCCAGTAACTGGCTCAGCGCTCGTGTGCCGGGCAGTTTGGCATCTGCTATCAGGTAACCCCGTTGTATAAAATGGATAAACTGGTCGGCTATCTGCCGGAATACCGGAGTGGCCGATTCCCGGTTTATCTGCACCAGGCTTTTGTAAGGTATGTCTGCCATACTGCTCATATACCATCTTTCCCTAAGGCAGGGTGGGGCAATTTACGGCAAATCTGGTCAATTGCTTCCAAAGCTGGTTACCGGGAAAGAAGGGCGCCTGCGGTCCAGGCCATTTTTTGTGTTTGTATGGGAAGGTTGTTTAACGCCTGGGTGTTACCAGCACTAAAGTGATACCAGCCTGCAGCAAACACCCGCAGCTTTCGTGATATTTCCTGCGAGCATTCCAGGCCGATAAACCAGAGATGGGTATTGACTTTCCATTTTTTGGATGCAGGGTCGGTATACTTTACTGAAAAGGTGTTAAGGCCTGCTATGGGGTTTACCGAAAACGGTGCGCCTGTACGGTTAGCGGTGATATGTGGAGACAGCGCGTAGGTGGTCATATTCATATTAGCTCCACCCACCCCAAAGTTAGATACGGTAGTCAGGTGAAAATAAAGCGGACGATACAGATGTATGTTGAAAGCAAGGCCCGCCATATATGCTGAAAGCGGCTTTACAGGAGGATGCACCTGTAGCGGTGCATGTGCAAGGGCTACCCCATAAGTGTACCTGGTTTGAATAAACCGGAGCAGGGTGGCCAGCTTACCGCTGCCAACAGAATCAGACCGGGCTTTTTGCCTTTGCAGGCTATCGGAGTTAACCGGTTCTGCAGGGCGTATATAGCCATTGGCTTCTGCTTCGCGGAATTGTTGTACATAAGTTTGCCATAAAGTGGAATCTGTTGTGACATTGGTTTGCTGCACATCATCGGCGCTTTGTATTACTTCTTTATAGCCGAACTTTTCCACGTTAACAGTATCCAAAGAGGTTGTTGTAAATTCCGCAGAAGAAGTAGAATGTATTTTCTGATGTTTGGCATAGCGTACATCCCGTTTTACAGATAGCAAGGTCCAGCTATGGCTACCCTTTTGATATTCCACTTCCAGATGTACTGTATCCATGGCAATATATAATAATGGTTCTACATTCACGTACGTAAAAGCGCCTGCTACAAATGCGTAATCCGAAGTGTCAATATACAGCCTGCCTTCCAGCTTGTCATAGTTCACTCCCTTTGCGCCTGCTTTGGAGGCTACGTCTATTTCAAAGCAACGATGGTTTGCATACACGGTTTTGCCCAACAGTGTATAGGAATACTGGCGCAGGCGGTCTATATCAGCAAAGTCTGTTCTGTTATGCACAAAATCGTATTTAGGCGCCAGGCTGTAAACCGTTTTCCAGGCCATTGTGCTATAAGGGTTGTAGTCTGTAGCCGTATTAATGGTTGCCTGATTGGCAATCAGCTTTACTTCTCCCTGTCGTTTTTTACTATAGGGCCACGTGTAAATGGCAACCGCAGCATCGTTCTGGTATATATAGCCGTTGTCCTGGTTCCGCTTCAGGCGCAACAAACCGTTCATGATAAACGGCCGGGAAGGATAATTGACCGGGATGCGCTCAATGGCCTTTTTTATGATACTGTTGGCTTCATTTCTAATCACCACTTCGGGCAGATTATTTATACCTTCTGTTAGCTCTATTATAATAGCAGTATTTACATGCTTGTAAAAGGTGGTTTGCGTAAGGTAGCCTACGCTGGAACAACTGATGCCTTGTTGGATAAGCAATTGAGTATGCTGCTGTAAAACGAATTCTCCGTTTTTATTGGTAATGGCATGCGCTTTTCCTGAACGCAAGGTTGCATTTTCTACCGGCTGCCGCGTGATACTGTTGATTACCCTGCCGGTTATTTTTATGGTTTGTGCTGCTGCAAATGGAAGGCTGGCTATATATACCAGTAACAGAAATATAGTTGCTGTAAAAGCTTGCATGGAAAAGTAACATCTGTTTTGCATGGTTGCGTTGGCTTTGGGTTGTACTGGCAATTAATTATATAAGTATGCTTTAGCCTGATAAATATAGTGTTTGGAAATATGGTGCAATTGTTAAAAAAGGATAGCCGGTAATCTGAACCTGAAATCAAGCAGTTCTTCTGTTTTGATATTTTCCATGTTATTAAGTGGTTCACCGGAGTATAGTTTTAAGTCTGTCACTTTTTGTCCGTACCGGTGCGAAAATTCAAAATAGACGTGTATGAAGCCATTCTCCAGTTCTACATAATAATCACTGAAGCCTTTTGAAAAAAGACGCTGGATGCAATAATCTTTCTTCGGTAATTTATATTGAGTAAAACCTTCGAGTGATATATGCACTGGTTTGTTTACCAGAATAAAACAACTCAGATCATGAATTAACAGGTCATCCGCATCAGGATGAATAAAGAGGATTTGCATCTCATTTTCATATTCTCCTGTAATACGATAGTATATCTCGCTAAACTTATAAAGTGACATGATAAATGGGCTTATGGTATTGCTATTACCTGGTTCTATTTATATCTTTCAATGAAATCTTATTGGGATTTCCCGTTGAAGTATGGCCTGTCTGTAGTCTTGATTCAGATATGCCCATTTTGTCTGAAAGGAATCTGATTATTACATCGATTCTTTTTTGGTTAAGTTTTCCCGCTTTGGTAGATGGCTTGGCAAACCCGGTTATTTGTATAATAGAATAGGGGCAGGCATTTATTTGATCTGCCAGATTTACCAGCTGATCTCGTGTCTGAGTTGTTAAGGTGAAACTGTTTTTAGAAAAAAATATATCCGGAACTGTATCAATGCTGCATAGACGATGGTGTAAGGGCCGGTCATACCCGCAACCTCTTGTCAGGTCCCGGCAGCAGGGTGGTTCCGGACAATTTCCCTGGCCTGAACTATTTACAGGAAAGCACATCATGTGCGTAAGCACTTCTTTATCCCTGTCGTCAGGTACGCCATCCCCGTCTGTGTCCATTGCCGCGCCACGCATATCCACTTTTGAACCTGCCGGCGTATTGGGTTCCAGGTCAAACAGGTCCGTTATGCCATCACCGTCTGCATCAGGAAGCACTGGTGGCGTAAGCTGCATATGTTTGGATACGTTCAGCTCCTGATAAATATAGTTGTTTAGGTTTAGCCACCAGAGTGGGGCTGTTTTTCGCAGTCGGTTGCCTGAAGAAATACCGAGTCTTAACGAAGTGTAACTGAATACATCGTTGCTGCTGCCGGCATTTACACCATCTATGTCGTCAGAAAAGGGGAGGGTAAACTCCTGTTCTGCACCTAAGGAGAGCCTGCTGTTGAGCCGGAAAGCAATACCTGCGCCCATTCTTACCGCGTGCCTTAGCAACTGGTTGTTGTGATAACGGCCTATACCTTCGCGGTTTCCGTTGGGGATGGATGCATTGGTATGAAATCCTTGCATCATTGCTTTCAAATCTGCTTTAATGGCTTTTCGCGATCGGTTGTAGTTAAATACTACCGGTGATACCGGGTTGCCGCTAAGGGTAACGTCCTGGTCAATATCTGCTATAATAATACCATAACCGGCAAATGCATATAGGCTGGTGCGGGAGTTTTGCCGGTAGTTGCCTGCGGTTAGCGCGGATGCAATAATATCCAGGCTGCCCTGGTGCATGGCATTACGGTAGTTAGCCACATACCAGCTGCCTGCAGGTGTAGTTCGTGGCCTGTAATCAAGCCCATACTGAAAAGAGCCGGTATAACCCGCACGAACGGAAAAGGTATGATTGATGGCTTTGCGTGCTGCCAGGCCAGGACCCCATCCCGCCCGTGCATCTATATCTCCTGTGGTAATAGCATAGCCTGAATGTACAGATAGCTCCCACGCGTCTTTGGAACCGGTGGGGTAAGAATGGGGAGTGGTTATTTGGGCCTGTGCCGCTGCCACAGGAAAAATGGTCAGACAAATACTGATCAGGAATTTTAGGGATAAAGGCATACAACTAATATACGGAAATATAATATTCTTTTTGAACAGAAAAAATGCACTTTTGCGGCCTCTAAACTGAAAATGAATATGATGAGGCTGCTACTGGTATGGATGCTGCTTTTTTTCGCCAGCGCGGGTTTTGCACAAAAAGATACTGTTTACCGTTACAGGGCCAACGGCCGGCGGGCTACGGGTAACGATTCCATCACCACCATTCAAAAGCTGGTGAAGAATGCAGACGGTACCTGGCATATGTATGCTTACAAATATGCCGGCAACCGGCTTGATTATGATGAACCATGGGCCGATACTATAAAAGGATTGGTAGATGGTGTAAGCCGGAGTTATTATGAATCCGGTGCAACGAGCGATTCCACTATTTATAAAAACGGCCGCAGAAAGCTTCAGTATCACTACTATAAAAACGGTGCATTAATGGCACTGGCACATTATAATAATGCAGGTGATTTTACTTCGGTAGAAGGCTGGGATTCTACAGGAAAGGTGATACCGGATTTTATTTTTATGCAGCAGGCCAGCTTTCCCGGTGGTGATAAAGGCTGGGGCAGGTACCTGGGAGAGCAGCTGGGTAGAAAGCAGCCTAAAGCATTCCAGAAAGGAGAAATTGGAGGGGCAGTGGTTGTAAGCTTTCTGGTGAATAAAGAGGGGCATGTAACAGAGGTGGCTATAGACGAAAGTTCCGGATACCAGGTACTGGATCAGCATGCTTTAAACGTTATCAAAAACAGCCCTGACTGGAATCCCGCTATACAATATAATCAACCGGTTATCTATCGTCAGAAACAGAAGCTTACTTATACCAACTAACGGCGCTTAACAATTTTATAACCCTGGCTGGCGTATACGCTGCTCTACATTTGCAGCAGACATGTCAGCCAGCGTTATAAATATTACTGCTTACCAGCAACTGCATAAAGGCGACGAAGCGGGTTTTAAAGCTTTGTATACGGCCTGCTGGTATGAGTTATACGAAACTGCTTATGCCAAAACAGGCGATAAAGCCCAGGCACAGGATATGGTGCAGGAATTATTTATTGCCGTTTGGAAAAATGGAATACCTGCCCGTGAGGGTGCTTCTGTAAAAGAATACCTGTATGGCGCATTGCGCAACAGGGTATTCAACTACTATCGTTCCGCTGCTGTACAGGAAAAATACAAAACTGCACTGGAAGCCTCCTGGCAATTACTGGCCGATGTTACTTTGCCCGGCATACTGGAAGCAGACGAGCTGGAACGTTTGGTGGAGAAAGAGGTGCAGCAAATGCCCACAGCTATGCAAATGGTGTATCGCATGAGCCGGGAAGAAGGCCTCAGCGCCCTTGCTATAGCCGAAGCACTTCAGCTTTCCCCACAAACCGTGCGTAACCAGATATCTGCGGCACTGGCCCGCATACGTTCTATGTTGATACGCGAATCTTTTATTTCCCTTCTGGGTGCGTGCTATTCCTGTTACCAAATTGTTATGGCATAGTATACAACACCTACCTGCGTGTGGTAAGGGTATATGGATGAAAAACTGTTTCAGGAACTACTGGAAAAACAGGCGCGTGGTGCATGTACACCTTCGGAAGAAGCCGTGCTGCTGCAATGGTATGAAGCATTTGAGGTAACTGATCAGAAGCCGGTTGCTGATGAGGCAGAATATAGTTATGTAGAGCAGTTGATGCTAACAAATATTCAACAACATATCACTTCCCGGTCTGCTGCCGGTGCCAGTGAAATATCTCTGGCCGCGTGGTGGCGTAGCGGATGGGCGAGGGCTGCCTGCTTTGTTCTGTTACTGGCGGGCGGCATACTGTGGTGGAGCCTGGCTGAATTTCGTAAACCGGCAACTATTGCGTGGACTACTATTACTACCCAACAAGGAGAAAGGCATCGCGTATTATTACCAGATAGCTCTGTTGTATACCTGGATGGTGGTTCGGTACTGCAGTTTCCCGTTGCTTTTACCGGTGCTGAACGGCGGGTGAAGCTGGTTGCGGGCGAAGTATTTCTGGATATACATCCCAATACAAAACACCCATTTATAGTATATACCGCCAACCTGCACGTTAAAGTGTTAGGCACATCTTTCATGGTGCGCAACAGACTGCGGGATACTACCATAACCGTGGCCGTAAAAACGGGCAGGGTGGCGTTGCAGGCATCTGGCGATACCTCATTAGTACTGGCAGCAATGGGTAAAGCTGTGTATGATAAACATCGACAATCCATGCAGCAGATGCGCTGTGATAGCAGGGCTATCAGCGGCTGGGTAAATAATGAATTGTTTTTTGAAGATGATACACTGGAAGCTATTGCAGAAGTGCTGGCCAATAGTTATGGTATGAAATATATTATTACGGATGAAGCTTTAAAACACAAGCGTTTTAAAGCAGGCTTTGTGCATCGTACGCCGGATGATATGTTGCGGGTGCTGAGTAAAATGGGCGATTTCCATTATTCCATTAAAGATTCTGTTATCAGAATATATCCATAAAAAAAGACCATCCTGTTCTCACCAGGATGATCCTTATCAGAAAAATAAACTCAGGAATGAACAAAAGTATGCAAAAAAACTCTGTGAAAGGGAAGGGGAATCTGCGCGCATTATCCCGTGCGCTGCTGGCAGGTATCTGCTGCCTGCTGTTATTGCCGGAAGGCCGGGCCAGACAGCAGGAAACAAAGCTGGATGCTGATTTTACAAACGCGCCGCTGAAACAGGTGTTTGCTAAAATAGAAGCTGGCACCGGTTATCTTATTAACTATGCCCGCCAGGAAGTAAACGATGAAACCCGTGTAACATTGCACCTGAAACAGGTTACGGCCAGAGAGCTGTTAACTGCAGCGCTTAAAAACACCGGCTATGCTTTTTCCGTTGATGGTAATATTATTATTGTAAAACGAAAACCGAAAACAACGGCGAATGGAAAGGTGGCTGGTACAATAGTAGATGAAGAGAGTGGCGAGCCACTACTGGGTGCCACAGTGCGTATAGGTGATCAGGCAATTATTACTGATGTAGATGGCGCTTATACATTCACGCTGTTGCCGGGTAATCACTATAAGGCAGATGTTACTTCGCTGGGTTACGGCACCAAGCAGGTAACGGATATTCAGGTTACTGCTGATGCGGTGCAACAACTGAACATAAGTCTGCGGCGGGCAAAGGGGCAGCTGGAGGGCATTGTAGTAAAAACTTCTGCCCGTAAAGAAAGTGCGGAAGCTTTGTATGTAAAGCAGAAAAATGCAGCAGGGGTAACGGATGGCATCAGTGCTGAACAAATAGCCCGTACGCCGGATAAACACCTGGGCGAGGTGTTGAAGCGTGTAAGCGGCGTAAGTACGCTGGATAACAGGTATGTGGTAGTGCGTGGGCTAAGCGAGCGGTATAATGGCTCCATGCTTAACAATCAGCTCATGCCCAGCACCGAGCTGAACAGAAAACAGTTTTCTTATGATATTATACCGGCGCATCTGGTAGAGAGTATGATTGTATATAAAACGCTGACGCCCGATCTCAGTGCGGAGTTTGGGGGCGGGCTGTTGTCAGTAACTACCCGGTCCATTCCCACCAGCAACTTTTTAACCGTAACAGCTGGCAGCAGTTATAATGATTTAACTACCGGAAAACCTTTCATCAGCCAGCAGCTGGAAGGAAGGGAGTACTGGGGGCTGGCGGGAAAGAACCGGGCATTGCTGGGCAGAACCGACTGGAAGTATGCTTCTGATGTGGTGAATGCCTTTGAGGGAGCCGGAAAATCGGCAAAGCTGTTCAGCAATAACTGGGGCCTGTATCGTATGAATGCACCATTATCGCGTAACGGCGAACTGTCGTTCGGTAAAGTAATGCAATTAAGTAGCAGGCATAAGCTGGGCATAACAGGTGCCACAGGCCTTCGTAATACCTTTCAAACGCAGGAAGTGCTGATGAGCAGAGATGGGTTTAACGGTGCGTTTGTGGAAGGCGAAGATCTGGCCAATTTCGGTGGTCGCCGTTATGGACTTACCAGTAATCTATCGGGCTTGCTGGGAGCGGGGTACAGCGGACCCACCGCTAAGATAGAACTGCAGGGATTGTACCTGCAATTGCTGGATCAGCAGCTGATACTGGGTTCAGGAGATCATCAGGACCCTTCCGGGTTTTATGTAGGATATTATGATCTTACACAGCAAACGCGCATGCTGCAAAGCCAGCTGAAAGGCGAGCATGCTATTGGTAAAAAGGGAGTCAGGCTGAACTGGATGGGTAGCTATATTCTGCTTAACCGCGAGCGCCCGGATAACCACCAGTTCAAAGCCAGTATGTTGCAGAAGGTAGATGTGAACAATGTAGAGGAACTGAATATTCAGGCTCCTTTCAGCAGTGGTATTTCTGCGGGTGCCTTGCGCTGGTGGACAAAAGCAACGGAAAATAATTACACCTGGAGTAGTGATGTGTCGGTTCCTGTTTCCCTGCAGCTGGGCAATAAAACACTGACCAATACCATTAAAACAGGCTATACCGGTTGGCATAAGAGCAGGTTTTTTTATGTACTCAATACCGGTTCCAAATATGATATGACTTATTTTGCTCCTTTATCCACTGCGTTTGACAATAATAAACAAGGAGAAATCTATTTTAGTCCCTTTGGGGATGACTTCCATCGCACCGCTTCTCTACACGCCGGATACGCTATGCTGGATCAGCGCCTGGGCAAGCTGAGGCTGGTATGGGGCCTGCGGGCTGAATATTACAACCTGAACAGCGCAAATGCGTTGCTGGATTCTTTATTTAAGGAAATCAATAGAGGCCGGGGAGGTAATAACAGTTTTGACTACAGTGATATTAACAGCCGTGAGCCTAACTGGAATTTATTCCCATCTGCCAACCTTACCTATAAACTTACAGAGCAGATGAACCTGCGTGCGGCCTACGCTAAAAGCATTGTACGGCCCGACCTGCGTGAAATGTCTTTCTTCCAGGAATATGATTTTGAACTGGGTGGGTCTTATGGTTCTAATCTGGTGCGCTCTACCATTATGCATCATTACGATGTAAGGTATGAGTGGTATCCTGGCCCGGGTGAGGTATTGTCGCTGTCGCTTTTCTATAAAGATATCCGTTACCCCATGGAGATTTACAAAATACCCGATCAGCGTACTTTTTATCTGAGAAATAACAAGGCGGCTACTAATAAGGGTATTGAAGTAGAGCTGAGAAAATCGCTGGCTTTTACTCAGTGGCCTGTGGTTAAAAACCTTACTGTATATACAAACGGTACTTTTCTGGCCAGTGAAGTAACGCCCATGGTCATCAACTATAATCTGCTTAATCCTGATGATCCGCTGAAGGTTACGCCTGTAGAAACAGTACTGCCCAAAGAAAAGCGGCCGCAGGCAGGTGCCAGTAACTATATGTTAAATGCAGGTGCGTATTATGATACCAAACCTGTATCGCTAAGCCTTAGCTACAATTATGTAAGCAACCGTTTGCTGCGTTTGGAAGAAGTGTATACGCGGTCTATTTTCGAGCGCCCACTTACAGCGCTGGATGCGCAGATAGCGGTGCGTGTACTGAAGCGGAAAGGAGAAATAAAATTAAATATATCTAACCTGCTCAACAGTGCTGCGCTGGCTTATGGCAACAGGTATGACGGTGAGGGGGTGCCTCCTTTAAGCCAGATGTTATATAAAAAGGGCGTAGATGTTGTTGATTACAGTGGTCGCCCCGGCAGAACTTACTCTATATCTTTCTCTTATCGTTTTTAAAAACTTATATCGTTCTTTTATGCGAAATATATTTATCTGTGCAATACTGCTGGTATTCTTTGTCGCCGTACTACCCTCCTGTAAAAAAGGCGACCTGATAACCGGCAAAACAAACGGTGCGCTGCAGGTTGAGTCGCTGGCGCTGCCCAATACCCCTATTATGGATATTTATTTTAAAGGTGTATTGCTGGATAGCGTTTTTCCGGGCGGTACAGCAGGCATCTCCCCCATGATGATTGTAACAGCCGGAGATACGGGCACCGTGGCCTTTACCAGGCATGATACAAAAGAGGTATTACTGGATACGGTGGTGAGCATACCGGCCAACCAAAAGCTTGCATTTCGTATTGCCTGTAGTGAAGAGTTGGGAATCAGAGGGTTTATGGGAGAAGCAAGCACGGTACATGGAGACTCCTGCAAGGTGCGCTTTTTTAATCAGGTCACCAGCCTGCAGCCAGCTGGAGTGGAGGTGGATCTTTGCCTGTTCAGATTCAATGCGGCCACAGGTGATTATGATGAGTTTTATACCTTTCCTGCTTTTGCCAGGGGCCAAATGACAGAGGCAGAACTGACCTTGCCTGTAGTAGATAAAGCGGGGGAGTTGCTGCAGTATATTGCCCGTTTGAGAGATAGAGCTACCGGGGCTTTTCTGGAGGATGAATTTCCAATGAAGGAAATAAGTCTTTCGTTTTATGGTGGAGCTTACGTAATCTGTATCATTAACCAGAGGGTGCTCCGGAATAAAAACAGATTTAACAGCTCCAGTATTCTGTTATAGGAGAGAATTAAGCGCACCCCTTATTTCACTGGGAATGTTTCCGGAGGCAACAGTTGGGCGTCCGTCAGTATTAGTAATTTGCGGGTTCAGTATCAGGGAATTTCCAAACGAGGTATGCCGTTAGGTTAACACCTTCCGATACTTTTTATACAGGCACCGGTTCTCCGGCGTGAAAACAGCTGTCTGCAGTCAACCACAGACAGCTGTTTGTTTTTTAATAGCTGATTATTCTATCAGTTTCTGTCGGGGTGAAAGAACAGCCGGCTGGTTTCCAGTGTCCAGTCTCCTGGCTTCAGAAACCAGGATAATGTTACGCCTGTTTCTCCGGCTTTCGGAAAGCCCATGCCTCCAACGGATCGTTTGCTGGAGCTTTCATTATCCCGGAAGGCCCACTGATCGGTGGTGCCGGGTTTGGTAAAACAAATACTCGCATTGCTCAGTTCGTTGTTGCTGTCAAATGCTGTATCAGCAGTATAGTCTATCTGTATCCAGGTATTGGGTTTTACATTTTTAGCCAGCCAGGTACGATATTCCTGTCCGGAGTTGTTGTCTATCCTGTAAAGAGATATGTCAAACGGCTCATCATTATCTGTGTAACTAATGTAAAAGCCCAGTGGGTTAGCAGCAGTGCCGGTAGCCGGTGCAGGTACTGCTAACTCCTTTCCACCAACATACAGATAGTTGAAGATGGCTTTAGTGCCTGCGATGGGCAAAGCCTGGCTGAAAACTATTTTTTGGGTGATAGTATCCAGCAGCATTACGCGTTGCGGTGGCTGGTTAACAGGGTAGGTGTATACTATATTGAATTCAAACACAGATGCTGGTTTAATCAGGTGTTTGCCGTTAGAAACCCAAAGGCCATAAGCGGTTGTATCTACTAACACCTGAAGGGCATTGTCCGATCCGTTATAGCCGTTTATCACAATCTGCATAGCCTTTTGCTGGTTCAGGTTTTCTTTGTTGCAGGCCGTAATACTCAGTAACAGCAGTAATACCCATATCCCTTTTTTTGTATACTGGATGGTTGCGTTCATGAATGTTTTCTTTTATAATTCTAAATCTTTATTAAACCTCATTACACTTCCTGAAGGCAGTTCGCTGAATATATATAGTTTAGAAGCGGCAGCGGAGGAAGCGGGTTTAGGAGCAGTTGAGGAAGTGGCGTTGAAGGTATATGCTGACCCCTGAGTGTAAAACTCGTTAGTGCCGGCTTTATATACATATACCAGAAACAGTACGGATGTGTTTTGTCCGTTATACGGCTGGCTGGCGGTAGAAAAGGTAGATAAGGTTACAGGTGCTGTAAATTCATACGGCTTTACATTTTTTATCCGCGTAATTTCTTCAAACACCTTTGGGGTAAAATAATATTTACCCAATACAATATCTACCGGTTGAGTGTAGCCCGTAATGGTGGGCTTAAACATATAGGTGAGTTTGAGCTTTCCTTCTTCAACAGATGGTAGTTCCGGCATGTCGCTTACCTTGCCATCCATATAGAAAAAGCTGATGCTAACAGGAGTGTCTTCTTTTTTCAGGTCTTTCTCCATAACCACTTTCCCTGTTGCTTTTTCTCTGATGGTTAATCTGGCGTTTTGCTGTCCGTTGGGGAACACATATACCTGCCTGGCATCAAATGCGCCGTTACTAAATTCCATTAGCTGAACGGTATCTACTGTTACTTCCAGTGGTTCTTTGTCGCCGTTATAACCTTTTACAGAAACGGTGAGCACATTGGCATTATACAAAAGAGTGCCCTGCTTGCTGCACGCCGCCAGCGTTAACAGCAACACGCCGTTGAAAAGCGTATAAAGTATGTTTTTTGTTTTCATTATTTGCTTTTGTAAAATCTGATAAATTAAAACGTATAAGCAACAGACAAACTGAAGGAGGCGCCCACTTTTCGTACAAAGGTTTCCCGGTCGCCCATTCTTGTTTTGGTTTTTCCATCGGCAGAAAGTTCATAGTTCCCTTCTTCAAACTTGCGCGAAAAGCCGGTTTTCCATTCATAAATATCATCCCATTCTGTAGCGGTAATAGCAGAAGTGGCAAGGCCCTGCCACTTGTTCTGCAGTTTAAAGGTGGCGGCGCTGTTAATGTAAAAGCGATAAGGGTTGTTGAGCAGATTGCTCATGTTAAGCCTTACATTTAGCTTTCTGTTTTTTAGAAAAGCATAGCTCAGCTGCGCATCCAGCTGGTTGCGGGGCCGCTCGTATTCTACAATATCCGGGCTCATGCCTGTGGCAAAGGTTTTATACCCCATATGGTTAAAAGCAATATTGGCACCAAAGCGCTTTCCTTCGTACTGCCATCCTATGTTATACAGTACGGGTACCTGGCCGTACAAAGGGCGTTTTTCCTTAATCATTCTTTTGCTGCGGTATTCATACCTGATCCCGTTTTTATCTTCTGTCATTGATTTTTCTTCAAAGCCACTGGCCTGTACGGTAGAGCTTTGCAAGGTAAGGTTGCCGCTCAGGTATACATGCTGCAGAAATGGCCAGCCAGAGTTTATAAAGCCGAGGTTTTTACGCATATCCAGCTCCCAGCCATGTACTTTGGCCCATTCGGAGTTAGCGGTGTTCACATATACCCGAAATCCCGCATCTATGGCGTTCCGGTACAGCTCTACCGGCTTATCAAAATATTTATAAAAATAGCCCAGGGTAAACACTTCACCTGCTTTGGGGTACCATTCCAGGCGCAGGTCGTAATGGTCAATTACGGTAGACAATACACCTTCATTGCGGCGGTAAGCGCTGATGGCGGGGTCAAAGCGTATCATCCGGGAGTTTTCAATCAGCGAGGGCCGTACCACAGATTGGGAATAAGCTGCCCGGATATTTACATCCTTCCATGGGGTTGCAGTAATGCTTGCGGAAGGCAGATAGCGCCATGTTTTTTCCTCGTTCTCCGGGGCCGCAAAAGGGGGGATGATCTTGCCGGTTGCCGGATCTACATATTTCAGTTGATCTCCCTGTTTTATAAGTGCATCTATAGCAAGGTCGTTGGTACCGTTTTTCAGCCTTTCGTACTGATAATATTCCGCCCTTATGCCCCACACCACACGCAGCCAGCTGGTAAGGCGGTTATCAAGCATACCGTAAATAGCCTGATGGGTGTTTCTGCCTTTGTAGCCGTTGCGCGAAAAAGCAGCAGGGTAGTAAAGCAGGTCTTTTAACGGATCTGTAAAGCCCAGGAATGACTGCCACTCCTGCACAGGTACCTGCGCATAAGTATTGCTGTTGGTAACGGTGCCAATGGGCAGAATAAGCCAGTCATATAAGCCTTCCTTTTCCATAAACTGGTAGCCTGCTTTTACCAGCTGTTTTTGTCCGCGTATATTTGTTTGATAACCCAGCGATGCCTCTGCTATTTTATTCACTTCCTCATACAGGTATTGCGCTCTGTTAAAGGTGCCGCTGCCAGGGTTGGTAACAGAGCTGGGTACTACGTTGTATATAACGCCGTTACGGGTGTTTACGGGCTTTAACCAGGCTTCTATAGCATCTTTTTCCAGGTTGGTAAGTTTATTGCGTGCTATGTTCCAGTCAAACCGGAAATGGCCGAAGTTATGTTCACCATTGATGCGGTTCTGTAACATGGTTATAAACTTAGGGCGGTCATATTCACGTATTTCCGGTAAACTGTCATAGCCTATTTCATTGCCCCAGCCTACTGTGCGGGTAAACTGGTTACTAAACACGCGGGAATAGAAGTTGCGTGAAGTAATTTTATGATGCTTCGATTCCCATCCCAGGTTAAACAGCGCGCCCCAGGTGGTGTTGAAGTTATACTGGTGGGCATAGGTGTTCTCCAGTTCTTCTCCCGTTGCTGCATCATAGGCGGGGTTACCAATCTTTTGCCAGTTGCCTCTTTCAAAATGAGGTATAGCATCAGTGGACTGCTCATTGCGGTAGCTTAATGAGCCCACAAACCCCACACGACCGTTCCGGAGGGCATAGTTGCGCCCCAGGCTAAACTGATAGTTTTGTCCCGGTGCTGCTTTGTAAGTACGGGTGCCCATGCGTTCCAGACCTCCTATTTTTTTATTCTGTTCCGCTATCATGGCAGGGGTAATGGGTGTTATACCTGGTGAGGGAATAGCGTTGGGTTTGGCAGGATCATAGTTTTTACCGTCAAAGGTGAGCAGCGCATCAGGAAAATGGTTTCTGCTGCCATCGTCAAAACCCAGATAATCGTTTTTGCCACGGCCATAACCCAGAAAGTCTTTGCCGGTGCTGCCTGCAATGTATTTGGTTCCTGCGCTGAGCGTGATGAAATTTTCGTTGGGAATGGCAAAGGTATTTACCTGTACCAGACCTCCACCAAAACCAAAGCTCATATCGGGTGTGGAGGTTTTGGCCACAATTACATTATCTATCAGGTTACTGGGAATGATGTCAAATTCAAAATCACGCACCTGTACATCTGTACTGGGCAATACAGCGCCGTCCAGCATAGCCACGTTATACCGTTCTGCTATGCCACGCACTACTACCCGCCGGTTATCGTTGGTGCTTACACCGGAAATACGTTTCAGTGTTTCGCCCACATTTTTATCGGGCAGGGCGGAGATCTGTTCCCGGCTGATGCCATTGGAAATACCGGCTTCGTTTTTCTGACGGATGTACAGGGCCGCAATGGATTCCTTAGCCACCGTAGAACGGATGATTATACCGCTTAAAGTACTATTGTCTCTTTTCAGAGTTACATTTAGCTCAGAAGACTGACCGCTTTTTACTTCAACGTCTGCTATCAGCTTAGAGCCATAACCAACAGAAGATACCTCCGCTTCATATTTGCCGGAGGGCAGGCTGAGGCTGAAGGTGCCGTCTGCATAGCTGATAGCACCTGTATTTCTTACGCGTATGCTTACGTCTGAAATGGGTGCGCCGGTAGCTTCATCCATAATTTTTCCTATGATACGGCCGGCATCCTGCGTGGTGGCCGACGGACTGGCTGCACCGGCAGGAGTGGGGGAAGGCTTTAGCACTATAGCCCCGCTGTTACTGATAGTATACGTAATCCCTGCTGTTTTATGCAGCAGTTCCAGTACTTCCTTTACCGAAGGGGTGGCATGAGTAAAGTGCAGCGGCTTCTCTAACCGTGCGCTTACTTCTTTTCCGAAAGTAAACTGCACAGGCTCCGCTTTTTCTATAAGCGCAATTACTTCTTTGCCCTTTATCTCTTTCCGGGGCAGCTGAATAAGCTTAGATAACTGCTGTGCCGGGATAGAAACCAGGGCAGTCAGCATAATGATGATAAAAAAACAGGTGATACGAAGTATCCTTTTTGACATAACTTTAGAAATTAAATGTTACAGACTCTTTGTGGGACTGTGTGTTTTACTGATGCAGCGCCGGTGGTGAGATACCAGCGTAGCATAATCCGGTCTGATAACGCAGACCGGTTTTTTATTGCATTAATGGTTGGGCTTGATCATGCAGGTAATAAGCATTTAAGGGTTAATAAATAATGATGCGGTTCTTTTCCTGTTTATATTGAAAGCCGAGCGTTTCAGCCAGCAACGACAGTGCCTGGGTAAGTGACTGGTTTTTGAGGCGGATAGTCACAGATTCCTGTTTCCATTTAGCACCGGTAATTTCTATAGGTATATTGTACCAGTTTGAAAGGCAGTGCGCTACTTCTGCTAATGGCGACTGGTTAAAAACCATTCCATGATTCCACCATTCGCAAACCATAGCAGCATTTACTTCATCAACAGCAATGCGCTGGTGCTGCACATCATACAGTAAACGTTTGCCGGCGGTCAGGCTTACCGGTTGCCGGTTATTGTATTGTACGCCTACTTTGCCGGTACGTACTACTACAGAAGCATATAAACTATCCTGCGCCATCACTTCAAAAGAGGTACCCAGCACCTGTGTGTTTAGCTGATAGGCCTGTACATAAAATGGCCTGGAAGCATCTGTTTTTACTTCAAAAAACACCCTGCCGGTTATGGCCACCCGCCTGTCGCTGGCATTAAACTCCTGCGGAATGGTAAGGGTGGAGCCCGGGAAAAGATGGGCTACCGTGCTATCCGGTAACCGGGTGGTTCTATGCGAGCCGCGGAGTGCAGTAATGGTTTGTGCAGGCGAACTTTGTTTGGTAGGTAGTATAGTGTATAACCAAAGGCTTCCGCAGATAAGAATAAGGACTGCTGCTGCCGCATAACCTGGCCACCAGCGTTGCCGTGTAATGCGGTGTAATCTGCCTGTTGCGGGTGCAGCTGAAACGGATGGTTGGTGGGTGGCTTGTGCAATGGATTGCCATAAGGCAGAGCGGGTGGCTTCCCGGTGTGGAGCATTCAGCAGCCGTGCATCTTCCGGCCGTGTGTGCAGCCATTTCTCTATCCATTCTTTTTCCTGGTCTGTTGCTGTGCCTGCCAGATACCTTTCAACAATTTCTCCCAGCTTTTCTATATTCATATTACTCCGGAACATTAACGTTCCCAACCATATGCGTGCAAAGCAGGTGTGTTTAACTATCCGGTATTGTTACCAAATTGTTATCAGGTTGGTGCGGTTAAAATCCCTGGAGAAACGCAGCTGCAAGAAAGGCTTCTTTCAGGTGCTTTCGTAGCTTCTGATAACTTGTGTTCAGCTGATTGCGAACGGTTTGTTCTGAGGTATTCAGTAGCTGGGCTATCTCTTTTACCGACAGGTTTTCCTGCTGGTGCAGGCGGTATACCTGTTGCATTTTTTCCGGTAACCGGCTTATTTCATCTTCTGCCAATGCCTGTAATTCTTTCAGATGCAGCGGATCTATATAGCCGATAAATTCCGGTAGAATGGTGGCTTCCAGTTCCGTTTTGCGTTCTGCCATTCTGGATACGCGTGCCAGGTGCCTCAATACTTCGTATTGAACAGCTGCATGCAGATAAGCTGCCAGGGTGGTTTCAATGGTAACCGTAGCCCGACGTGTCCATAACCCAATCATTACATTCTGTACCACATCCTGTGCATCGGCTTCAGATTTTAAACGGTTATGTGCATACACATACAGCTTTTCCCAGTATTGGTTGAAAAGATTTTTAAATGCAGGCCCGTTGCCCTGCTTTACCTGAAGCCATAAATCTGAATCAGCTGGTTTATCTACTGTCATGAAGTGTGGAAGCAGCTATGCCCCGCCGCAAAATTATATTTGTTTATTGCTAATTGTAAAGTGGTGGTTTATGGTTTCTTTAATTTTTTCCTACAGGTGTTGTCTCATGCGGGTAATGTGTATTGCAAAGGGAAGGCGTAACTTTATACGGCTAAATAATACGTTATGGATAAAAGAGAAACGCTGCCTCCGGGCGAAAGCTTTTACGCTCTGGTAATGGAACTGTACAACGAAAAGAAGAAAGTAGGCATTTTATATGAAAACAGTGGTGTAACCCGGGCCAACGGATTTATTGAAAGTGTGTTTGAGCAGGATGGGAAACATTGGTTAAAGATGGATGACCAGACGGTGATAGCCATTGAAAATCTGTATGCTATTAACGGAAAGTTCTCCTCCGATTACTCTGAGTGTTAGCCGATAACGTTTTGCCGGGGGCTTAAACCCACGCAAAACTTTTTGCTTTTGGTAAAAAACAATAGTTTGCAGCAGTATAAACGCAACAAACTGCTGAAAACGATTCGCGCATATGATGAAGGGGATTTGCTTGCCCGTATAGCAAATGGGGAGGAGCAAGCCTTTGATGTGGTATATAATGAATTGTATCCCCGGCTGGTATATTTTGCCCGGCGGTATGTGGCTGGCGAGCCGGATATTGAAGAAGTTGTCAATGAGTCGTTTGTGAAATTCTGGATGCGGCGCAACCGCTTCGATGCGCTCACAAAAATTAAATCCTTTCTCTATACCACCACCCGCAATGCGTTAATTAATCTGCTCAGCAAGAATAAGGTAACACCTGTAATTGCGCTGGAAGAAGATACCCTGGAGGGTATGGCGGCTGATGACGATCCTTTTTACCGCAGGGAAGCAATTTTGTCTGATGTGCTGGGGGCTTTGTTTCATGAAATTGAACAGTTACCGGAAAAATGCCGGGAAGTGGTACTGCTTACCTACCGCGATGGGCTCAACACGGCGGAAGTGGCGGAGCGCATGGGTATTTCTGTATCTAATGTAACCTCCCAACGTAGCAGGGCCATGCAGCTGCTTCGTCTGGCATTGGCGGAACGCTATCCTGTTGCGCTTACCAGCCTGTGTTTCCAATGGCTCAATCACTTTTTTTCGGGGTTCTAAAAAAAAGTTTAAAAATCCTTTTGACAAACGGAGTGCTTTCCTGTTTTACTAATGCGATTGCTACGCATTTTAACGATGGATGCACGAAACGAAAATATAAGCCTGTTACTGCAACAGTATCTGAAGGGCGAACTAACTGAGGCGCAACGTCTTGAACTGGACGAATGGCTGAATGCTTCTGAAAAGAACAGGGCCATACTGGAAGCGCTTTCCGGCAATCAGTTGCATGCCGGTTTACACGAAATGGCCGGCATTGATACTGCCCAGGCCAGGCAAAAAATTCCCGCCTCACTTTTTACAGATGCCGTTCCACAGCTGGTACCACCTGCCCAAAGCAGAAGAATGTATACAGCCTGGTGGGCCGCTGCCGCTGTAGTGCTGGCGCTATCGGTAACTATTTACCAGCTGGCCGGCAATAAACAGCAGAATAAACCGGTGGCAAGGCAGCAGGATGCAGATAGTAAACAATCCGTTCAGCAGAAGGGGCCTGTGTTAACGCTGTCTGATGGTTCGGTAATTGCGCTGGATAATGCCGGTAACGGCACGCTGGCACAACAGGGAGGCACGCGGGTGATAAAACTGGCAAACGGTCAGCTGGCTTATAAAGCCGGTAGCGCATCAGACACGGCTACCTTATTCAATACTATTGCTACACCACGCGGCCTGCAATACCAGATTGTGTTGCCAGACGGCAGTAAGGTGTGGCTGAATGCTGCCAGCAGCCTGAAGTATCCCACTGCTTTTAAAGGCACCAGAGAGGTTACCCTTACCGGGGAAGCATATTTTGAAATAGCAGAAAATGCAGCCATGCCTTTTCGCGTAAACGCAGGCGCCATGCAGGTGCAGGTACTGGGTACCGGGTTTAACGTAATGGCGTATGACAACGAAGCGGCTGTAGCTGCCACACTACTGGAAGGAAAAATTGCGGTAAACAATAATGGAGAGCGTCGTCAGCTGAAGCCGGGCGAGCAGGCGCTGTTGAATAAGGAAGGAGGTATGCGTGTTACACAGCATGCTAATGTTAGCCAGGTAGTGGCCTGGAAAAACAATTACCTGCAGTTTGATGATAACGAACTGGCTTATGTAATGCGGCAGATAGAACGATGGTACGATGTGCAGGTGCGGTATGAAGGAGGAGTACCCAACAGAAAGTTTGGTGGCAAAATTCTGTTGAACAGTCCGCTGTCTGATGTATTGAAAGCCCTGGAACTAAGTAAAGTACAATGCAGATTAAACAATAGAACCATTACTATATCCAATAACTAAAACTAAAGATTCTGATTAAATAAGCCTTGATGTGGTATTGAAAAAACCGGAAGTGTAGCGAGCACCTCCGGCTAACATTCAGTGCTGCTGCAACCGCTTACGATTGCTCATGCCTCCCGTTTGCTCAGGGGTGCTTTTATTACACTAAACACATCAAATGTATGCAAATTAATTTGTTGTCCGGCCCCCGGCTGTCGGGGTGGCGGTACATGCTCAAAACGATGCTTGTTATGAAACTAGTTGCCTTTATTCTGTTAGCCACCTGTTTGCAGGTAAGCGCCACGGGCAATAGCCAGTCTATTACACTGGCAGAAAAAAATGAACCTTTACCCAAAGTGTTTGAGGCTATTGAAAAACAAACCGGCTATGTGTTCTTTTTCGATGCGGAGTTGTTAGCCAAAGCCAAAAGAACCAGTGTTACAGTAAAAAATGCTTCTATTGATGAAGTGTTACGGTTGTGTTTTAAAGATCAGCCGTTTAAATACGCTATTGCAGGCAATATTATTGTAGTGCAGCAGAAAGACAATGCAACCCTGTATACACTGGCTGCTATGCCGGTGGTAGCTACGGTAAAGGGTAAGGTTACGGGTGCAGAACACGGGCCTTTAGCCGGTGCATCTATACAGGTAAAAAATAAAGGCCGCGGTACCAATTCAGATGCGGAGGGCAACTTTACCATTCAGGCCGATGCCGGTGATGTACTGGTGGTTTCTTATGTAGGCTACACGCAAAAGGAAGTGGCGGTAAACGGTACCGGTTTTCTGAATATTATTCTCTCGCCCGAAGAAACCGAAACACAGGATCTGGTAGTGGTGGCCTATGGCAAAATGCGTAAGTCAGACCTTACCGGTTCGGTATCGCAGGTAAAAGCAACCGATATTACTTCTTACCCCACTACCAACGTGGTGCAGGCGCTGAGCGGCCGTGCGCCGGGTGTACGGGTAATGCAGAACAACGGTACACCGGGTAGCCCCATCAGTGTGCGTATCCGCGGTGCCAACTCTATCTATGGTGGTAATGAACCTTTATATGTAATAGATGGTGTGCCCAGCACGCCCACCTATCTGCAGAACGCAGATATTGAATCTATGGAGATTCTGAAAGATGCTTCTTCTACGGCTATGTATGGTTCGCGCGGTGGTAATGGTGTGGTACTGATTACTACCAAAACGGGTAAAAAGAACCAGCCCACCAAAGTGGGGGTAGATATGGGATACAGCACGCAGTCTATTACTAAAAAAATGAAACTGCTGAACCCGTTTCAATATGCTTCTTTGTATAACGAGCAGCGTAAAAATGATAACCCTACCCTGGCGCCTTATTTCTCCCAGCAGCAGCTGGATTCGTTCCGTACTATGAAGGGTACCGACTGGCAGGATCTGCTGTTGCGTAACGCTCCTTTGTATAATGCCAATGTAAGCGTAAGCGGTGGTTCTGATAAAACGTATTTCTATTTCTCGGGTGGTGTATTTTCTCAGCAGGGTATTATTCCCAACTCCGATTATAACCGCTATTCACTGCGTTTGAACCTGAAACATGATATCAGCAAGGTATTCAGTATTGACTACAATGCGGTATATACCCGCAGCGAGCGCAGCAGCCAGAACTCGCAAACCGGTAACAGGGGCAGCGATATGTTTGGCGCTATGTTGTTTGCGCCGCCTACCGTGGGGCCTTACGATGCACAGGGGCGTTACCTGCGTTTAAATACGGTTTATCCTTTTATATCCAACGCCATTGTTAACCCCGTAGCCATCAAAAATGAAGTACAGAACAACGGTAAGTCCGATGATTTTGTATCTAACCTGCATTTGCGTATACGCCCTTCCAAAGACCTGGAAGTACGTATTTCCGGTAACATTGTAAACAGCAATGGCCGTAGCGATTATTTCAGAAACCGCGAGCCGTATGCACTCAATTCAGTAGGGGATGCCAGTGTAGGTACTTCACAAACCACTACGCTGTTAAACGAAAATATTATCAGTTATAAAAAGCAACTGGGCCGCGTACACAATATTGATGTGGTAGCAGGTATTGCCAACCAACTGGATAGATATACAGCCATGGGCTCTGGTAATGCATCCGGCTTTTTGAGTAATGAAATTTATACAGGGCGTTTACAGTCGGCTGATGTGGCAGGTATTCCTACTTCCGACTATACCCGTACTGCTTTGTCTTCCTACATAGGTAGGGTGAACTATGGGTATGATAACCGTTACCTGGTTACGTTCAGCTTTCGCAGAGATGGGTTTTCGCCTTACTCCAAAGAGTTCCGCTGGGAAAACTTTCCTTCCGCTGCTATTGCCTGGAGAATGTCTAACGAAAAGTTTCTGCAGAATTCCAGACTGGTATCTGAGTTAAAGCTGAGAGCTTCTTTCGGCCGTACCGGTAACACATCTTTAGGCCCCTACCAGTCGCTGAATATTCTGCAGCCTTATAACGTCATCTTTGGAGATGCGCTGAGCATTGGTTATGCTCCACGCGCCCAGTATCCGCAAAAGCTGCGTTGGGAGGTTACCGACCAGATGGATATGGGTATTGATGCGGGCCTGCTGAATAACCGCATCCGCATTACTGCCGATTACTACCATAAAAGAACCAAATACCTGTTAAACGAAGTGCAGCTGCCTACCTCTTTCGGGTATGAAACCGCTTTACAAAACGTGGGTGAAATCAGCAACCGCGGTATAGAACTGGGTATAGAAGCTACCGTGTTCAATAACCGCAACTTTAAGTGGGATTTAGGTGGTAACATAGCCTTTAACCGCAACCGGGTAGAGAAACTGTATAAAGGCCAGGATATTAATGGTACCAATATTTTTACCGGTAACATTAACGATTATGTAAACCTGTTGCGCGAAGGGCAGGATGTGTTTGTGTTTTACGGCTACAAAGAAATTGGTTATACCAATGACGGGCTGATTAAATATGAAGACAAAGACACGAACGGCTCCATCAACGCATCTGACAGAAGTATTATAGGCAACCCTAACCCCGATTTTATTTACGGCCTTAACTCGGTAATGAAACACAAAGGCTTTGAGTTAACGCTGTTTTTTCAGGGCTCGCAGGGTAATGATATTTTTAACCTGAACAAAGCCAGCAATCTGGATATGGGCTTTGGTTTAAACCAGCCGGAAGAAGTGTATACCAACCATTGGACCAGCGAAAAAACAAACGCCAAATACCCTAAGCCATCCAATAAAATCAACGGTAACTTTTCTACCCGCTTTGTGGAAGATGGTTCTTATGTAAAGCTGAAAAACGTAATGCTGGCTTATACGCTGCCTTTACAAAACTGGAAAATAAAGCATTTGAAATCGGCGCAATTGTATGTGAGCGGTCAAAACCTGCTGGTGCTTACCAAATACTCCGGTTACGATCCGGAAGTAAACGCTTATGGCTCGGCTAACTCCCGTACACAGGGCGTAGACTATACGGTATATCCTCCCAGCAAATCCATCACTTTTGGTTTACGCTGCGGATTTTAAAATTGAATAACGATTAATGAAAGCATATATGAAAACTGCATATTCATTACTGGCCGGTGGGCTGTTCCTGCTCAGTTCCTGCTCTAAATTTCTGGACGAACGTCCGCAGGCCATTGCCGCGGAAAACTTTTATACCACACCGATAGAGGTAGAGTCTGGCTTAAACGCCATTTATGAAACGGTACGTTACCTCAGCACTTTCGGTGGCTTTTATACCATACAGCACGAGATTAATACCGAGTATATGTATGGCAGGGGCAGCTTTGCACCCATGAACAGTTACGATGGGTTAGATAATACCAACGTAGGCCGTATTACCGATACCTGGAATAACTTTTACAAAGGCATCCGCAATGCCAACCTGGTAATACAGAAAGCGCCACTGGCACCTGCGGTAACCGATGCCGAAAAGCTGCGCTATGTGGCAGAAGCCCGTTTTATGCGGGGTCTGTTTTATTTTCATCTGGTACGCAACTGGGCAGGTGTTCCTTTACATACGGAGCACAACCTGGATTCTATTAATGTAAAAAAGTCCAGCCCGGAAGTGATTTACAACCTCATTCAGGAAGATCTGGTGTTTGCAGAAAACAACCTGCCCGATAACCCCAGAATGGTGGGCACCGCTTCTAAGTGGACAGCCAAAACAGCGCTGGCAGAAGTATACCTGACGCTTAAGAAATATGATCTGGCAAGGAAGGCCGCCTGGGAAGTAATTGATTCCAGAAAGTTTTCACTGGTAAGTGTAAGTGTAGCGGATGATTTTGAAAAGCTGTTCGGCCGCGATGCCAATAATACTTCAGAGGAAATTTTTTACTTTAAGTATTCTTCCAAAGTAGCAGGGCAGGGGTATCAGTACCTGGCTTATCTGCATGCCACTAAAACTACCAATTTCCCTCCCGGAGGCTTTGGTACTATCTACGCCGATTCGCTGAATACGTTCATGAAAAACTGGGACAGGGCAGATCTGCGTTATCGCTTTACCTGGTATGCGGCGGATGTAAACATTTCACCCACTACGGTGCTCTGCAAAAAGTTCAGCGACAGGCAGGCTACCATTCAGCAGGGTAATAACGATTATCCGCTGTACCGCTATGCCGATCTGCTGTTGTTTTACGCAGAAGCCGAAGCGGGCCTGAATAACGGGCCTACCGCCGATGCGGTGGAAAAACTGAATATGGTACGCCGCCGTGCGTATGGCAAACCGGTTAATACCGCAGATCCGCTTATTGATATTAAACTGACTGACTATACAGGTTACGATGCCTTTGCAAAAAGGGTGGTGCTGGAACGTGCTTATGAAACAGTAGGGGAAGGAAAACACTGGTTTGATCTGAAACGCCTGGGTATTGCCCAGCAGGTAATTAAAGACGTAGAGGGCCTGAATATGACGCAGAAGCATCTGTTATGGCCTATACCGCCCAGGGAGTTTAACGGTAATACCGCACTGGACCCTACGGCCGATCAGAATCCCGGTTATTAAGCGAAGCAGGCATTACAGGATATAAATGAATTGAATTATGAAGTATATAAGACTGGTACTGGTAACAGTGGGTTGTGCACTGTTTATGCAGAGCTGTAAGAATAAAGAAGCGCATACGCAGACAGAGATTTGTATTTACGGTGGTAATGCTGCCGGTGTTATTGCGGCGTATACCGCTGCCAAAATGAACCGGAAAGTAGTATTAATTGAGCCAGGCTTTCACCTGGGCGGCCTTACCACAGGTGGCCTGGGGTATACGGATATTGGTAATAAATACGCCATCAACGGCCTGTCGCTGGATGTGTACCGCCGCATAGGTAAACACTACGGTAAGTTTGAGCAGTGGATATTTGAGCCGCATGTGGCAGAGGATGTAATGAAGCAGTATATTAAAGAAGCAGGTGTGGAAGTAGTATACGGTTACCAGCTGGATACGGTAATAAAGAACGGTGCTGCCATCAGCAGTATTGCGGTAAGTGATTCTACCGGTAAAGTAAAGGCGGTAGATGCAGGTGTGTTTATCGACTGTTCTTATGAAGGCGATCTGATGGCCAAAGCCGGTGTATCTTATACCGTAGGGCGTGAAGCCAATAGCCAGTACAACGAAACGTTTAACGGCGTGCAGCTGATGCATGGCCACCAGTTTCCGGATGGTGTTGACCCCTACAAAGAGCCGGGTAACCCCAACAGTGGCCTGGTATGGGGCGTTAGTGAAGGCGCATTGCCGCCGCAGGGTAGTGGCGATAAAAGGGTACAGGCTTATAATTTTCGCATATGCCTTAGTAATGACCCTGCCAACAGGGTAACTATTGAGCGGCCGGATAACTACGATTCTTCCCGTTACGAACTGCTGTTGCGTTATCTGCAGAAAAAGGTACCTGGTGATCTCTGGGGTTTTCTCAAGTTCGATCTCATGCCCAATCATAAAACAGATATCAATAACAACGGCCCTATCTCTACCGATATGATTGGCCATAGCAGCAACTACCCGGAGGCAGATGTGGCTACCCGCCGCAGAATCCGTAAAGAGCATGAGGATTATACCAAAGGGCTGTTATACTTTATAGGCCATGATGCCCGCATGCCGGAGCACCTGCGTAACCAGATGTTACAATGGGGGTACCCGAAAGATGAGTATCAGGATAATGGCAACTGGACGCCACAGCTATATGTACGCGAAGCAAGGCGCATGGTGGGTGCGTATGTAATGACGCAGCACAACTGTCAGGGCCGTGAAGTAGCAGAGGATGCTATTGGTATGGCCGCTTATACTATGGATTCACACAACTGCCAGCGCATAGTGGTAAATGGTATGGTAAAGAATGAAGGGAATGTGGAAGAGGGGGGCTTTGGCCCTTACCCCATCTCTTACCGCGCCATTACGCCTAAGCAGGAGCAGTGTACCAACCTGCTGGTGCCGGTATGTTTATCGGCTACGCATATTGCCTATGGTTCAATCCGTATGGAGCCGGTGTTTATGGTGCTGGCACAGTCGGCGGCGGTAGCAGCCTCACTGGCAATGGAGCATAGCAACAACGTGCACCAGGTTGATGTGAAGCAGCTACAGGCCGTGCTTGCGAAAGACCCGCTGCTGAACGGCAAAGCGCCGGAGGTACTGGTGGATAATGACGATGAAAAGCAGGCACAGGTAAAAGGCAACTGGCAGCGATTGCTGCATGGTGCTTATGGCCGCAGCATGTATATTGACAGCAGCAAGGGCAAGGAGCAGAAATCTGTTCAGTTTACGCCGCGCCTGTCTAAAGAAGGTACTTACCAGGTGTATGTATATATTCCCAAAATCAAAGGTATTTCCAATAGCCTGCCCTTTACCATATCCACTGCATCTGGTGTACAGCAGGTGGTTATAAAACCTGCTGACATCAGCGTGGAAGGGCAAACCTCAGGAGAGTGGGTAAGCCTGGGTAAACATGCCCTGCAAAACAACAGCTTCGTAGAAATCAGTAATGCGGGGGCCGACGGCTACCTGCCTGCCGATGCAGTACTGTTCATTCCTGAATAAACCATTTGTTCATGGCAGGCGGATAACAAATGTGTCCGCCTGCTTTTATAAACATTGCGCCAGATGAAAAAGATTGCTTTACTCATAGGTATAGCGCTGTTGAGCTATGCCCTCCCGCTTAGTGCCCAGTGGTTACTGATTGATGATATGGAAGGCCACGGGCCGGCCTCTGGTAACTGGATATACAATGCCGGTACCAATGCCACAGGAACCGTTGTTTTTAATGCGGCCAACCCGGCGCCTGCCGGTTTAAATACCACTGCTCAGGTTGCTAAATTTACTAAGGATACTTCCAGTTCTGCCTACATGGCTGCGGCTGTAACACTGGCAGCACCGCTGAACCTTTCTGCCGGTGCCACTTTTAAAATGATGGTGTACAGCAATGTAAAGGAAGAGGTAATGTTTAAGCTACAACCTGGTACCGATTATACACAGGCGGTATACCGCACTTACCGCATACAGAATGTAAACCAGTGGGAGGAAGCGGTTTTTACTTTTACCGGTATTAATAACAGAACCGACCTTAACAGAATTGCCATTCAGTTTATAGATGGTAAAAAGGCGAATGGTATTCTGTATTTTGATCAGATACAGGCGCCTAACCCTACCAGCCTTACGCTTACCAACACCAATATCCCTATGGGTAATGAAAATGGTAAGCAGATAGAAGTGGTATTGCATGGGGATGCATTTAAGCCGGTGCTGAATATGGCCAGCTGGCATACTTCGGCTTTGCCGTCAGGTGTTACCATAGGTAATCTGCTGCGGGTAAATGATACCACTGCGCATATAGTACTCAGCGGTAACTCACCTGTAAACTATTCCAGAACAAGCTTTACGCTTACGGTAGATAGTTCACAACTGCAGCAACCTGATATTGCTGCTTATACGGGCAGAGGCAATGTGGTGTTTGATGGCAACCCCAACTGGACCATGATTTACAACGATGAGTTTGACGTGGATGGTTTGCCAGACCCTGCCAAATGGACCATTGATGCGCGCCCCAAAGGCTGGATTAACAACGAGCAGCAGGTATATGCTGATGCCACACGCGATAACGCACGGGTGCGTAATGGCAACCTGATCATTACCGGGAAAAAAGATTTTCCTACCGGCGATCCTAATGCACCCTGGTCTTCTGCCCGCGTAGTATCGCTGGGTAAAATGGAGTTTATGTATGGCAAAGCTGAAATGCGTGCAAAGCTGCCCAGGGCAAGAGGCTCCTGGCCTGCCTTCTGGTTAATGCCGGTGAGCAGTGCGTATGGCAGCTGGCCCAAAAGCGGCGAGGTGGATATACTGGAACATGTAGGTAACAACTTTGGCAAGGCCATGTGTGCCGTGCATACCGAAAATAAAAACTGGACCAATGGGGGCAACCTCGGCGGTAATCAGATAATGCCCGATCTGGATACGGTGTATCATGTATACGGTGTGGAGTGGTCGCCCGATTCGCTGCGCTTTACACACGATGGGGTCGGCTTTTATACCTACGCCAATCCACATACGGACTGGAAAGACTGGCCCTTTGATAAATCGTTCTTTGTTATTATGAATATAGCCATCGGCGGCGGCATGGGCGGTAATATTACCGAGGCCGATTGGCCGGATAGTATGCAGGTTGATTACGTGCGTATTTACCAGCAGGGCCTGGGCACACCGGTGCTGGATTCCGTAGACATTACCCCCGCCAATGTATCTGTATTACCTGGCAAAACACAACAGTTTACTGCAAAGGTGCTGGATCAGAACGGGCATGTATTGGCAGGCGTTACTCCGGTATGGAGCATCTCCGGTACAGGCAATACCATCAGCAGCACCGGCCTGGCTACTATTCAAAGTACAGGTGTGGTAACTGCTACGGCTACACACAATGCGCTTACGGTTGCAGGCACTACTGCCATCAGCGTACGGCCCACCAACTACAAGCCTATACCGGCAAGGATAGAGGCAGAAGCCTTTGATAACTCCAATACCTGTTGCACCGAGAATACAGCAGATACCAGTGGGGTATTGAACGTAAGTTATATTAACAATGGTACCTGGCTGGAGTATGATATTAACGTGCCTGATTCTGCAGCGTATCGTATTCGCCTGCGTGTGGCTGCTAACAATGCTTCTGAAGTGGCAGTAAGAATAGATACCAGTTTGCTTTCTACCGTAATGGTGCCTGCTACCGGCGGCTGGCAAAAATGGAAAACGGTAGTATCTGCACCTATCATATTTGGGCCGGGACAGAAAACCATACGCCTTACCGCCGCATCATCCGGCTGGAACTTTAACTGGCTGCAACTGGTGCCTGCCAATGCACATGCGGTACAAAGTGTACGTATACAGCCAGACAGCGCCCGTTTGTTTCTGGGCGAATCGGTACAACTGAAAGCATTCGGATATGATGCGGATAGTAATTATATTATGTTGTCACCTGCACCTGTATGGTCTGTATCGGGCGATTCGGCGCAGGTATCTGCCTCTGGATTGTTTACGGCCAGTGCTGCCGGTACTTATACCGTAACAGCCACTACAGGCAGCTTAACCCGCACCATAACCGTGCAGGTAATGAACAATCCTGTTTTAACCCGCATTGACATAAAACCTGATACCGTGGTGGTACCAGTACATGCATCGCAGCAGTTTACGGCCAAAGGGTACGATCAGTATAACACACAGGTTCCGTTAACCGATACGGTGCGCTGGCTGGTTACCGGTGCCGGCAATACTGTAAACACGAATGGTGTATTTACAGCAGGCAGCACACCAGGTACTTATCAGCTTACAGCCAGCTCCGGTGGTATTACCGGCAGCCTGGCCGTACAAACAGGGTATACCTGTTCGGTTAATAACCGGTACGAGGCAGAATCTGCCTCTTCCAAAGCAGCAGGCCCTTACCTGGTAACTACGGATGATGTAGATGGCGGCCAGCATTTTGAAGGTATTACTGCCGGTAAATGGTTTGCCTACAGTGCGCTGAAAGTGCCATCTGCCGGGCGTTATAACATACGCCTGCGGGTAGCTACCACGGCTGCGGCCAGTATTAAAATAGGGCATGGTACTACCACCTTCCGCATTATTAATGTGCCCAATACAGGCGGTGCCTGGCAAACCATATCAGATACCGTTACACTGCCTGCACTTACTTATACGGGGGTGCATGCAGTAACCGGGTCTTTTAAATTTAACTGGCTGGCTATTGATAACTGTGCTACCGTGCCCGTGCCACCTGTGCGGATAGCGGTTACGCCAGATAGTATGCTGCTGCCTTTGGGTGGCACTTACCGTTTTAAGGCTACGGGTTACGACAGCAGTAACCAGATAGTAGCTTTACCTTCATTGCAATGGTCGGTTACCGGCACCGGTAATACTATTGATGCAGCGGGCTGGTTGCAGGCCGGTACTACCCCAGGCAGTTTTGGGGTAATAGCCAGCAATGGCAGCCTTACAGATAGTACGCTGGTTAACCTGACTGCCTGTTCGGTTAATACAAAGTATGAAGCAGAAAGCTTTTCAGCCAGGCATTCCGGCCCGGTGTTGGAAGCCTGTACCGATGCGGGTGGCGGGCAAAACTTTACCGGCCTGGCTACCGGCCACTACTTTGCATACAATACGCTGAATGTACCTGCGGCTGGTTTATACCGCATCAGCTTCCGGGTATGGTCTACCGCACCTGCACAAGTAAGAATAGGGCATAGCAATATTACCTATGGCATTAAAACCATTCCTTCCACCAATGGCGAATGGCAAACCATTACCGATACTATTACCCTGCCTGCTTTAAGTTATACAGGTATTCACGTGGTATCGGGTACGTTTAAGTTTAACTGGTTTGCTATTGATAACTGTGGCCAGCAACCGGGTAGCGGCAATCAACTCATGGCGGCTTTGCCTGCTCTGGCGGCGGAAGCGTCTGCAACGGGAGATATACAGTTGTATCCCAATCCGGCTACGGGTGCTGTTACCATTCTTACCGGCGATACCGGCTATGAAACCTTGTCTGTTACCAACGCTGGTGGTCAGGTGGTAAAGCGCTGGAGCATAGATGCCACGCAAACCACTATTCATAAAAACATCAGTGAGTTAAGGGCGGGTGTCTATTTTCTTACGCTGGAAGGCCCTTTAAAAAAGAGCAGGCACACCAAACTGATAAAACAATAAAGTAAATAATACATATGTTGCTAAAAAGAGTGGTTACATGCCTGTGTTGTTATGGCATAAGTTACGTAGTACAGGCGCAGGAACAGCCTGCCTATAAAAATGCCTCATTAGCTGTGGAAGTAAGGGTGAAAGACCTGCTGGGCAGAATGAGTGTAGAGGAAAAAGCAGGCCAGTTAAACCAGTTGAGCGGCGGTGCGTTTACCGGCCCTGCCCTGAACGAGGCAGGCCAGCAGACTAAAATACAATGGGTAAAGGAGGGAAAGGTTGGCTCTATGTTAAACGTAATAGGTGTTGCGGAAACAAGGGCTATACAGCAGATTGCAGTGGAGCAAAGCCGCTGGGGCATACCGCTGTTGTTTGGCCTGGATGTGATTCATGGGTATAAGACCATTTTTCCTATTCCGCTGGCAGAGGCCTGCAGTTTTAACCTGGCACAGGTACAGCAGAATGCGACGGTAGCAGCTGCGGAAGCAGCGGCAGCCGGTATACACTGGACGTTTGCGCCTATGTGCGATATCAGTAACGATCCGCGCTGGGGCCGGGTAATGGAAGGTATAGGGGAAGACCCCTGGTATGGTGCCTTACTGTCGGCCGCGCGGGTAAAAGGTTTTCAGGGCAATCTGGATGAGCAGCATATTCTGGCCTGTGTAAAACACTTTGCCGGTTATGGTGCAGTAGAAGCCGGAAGGGAGTATAACAATACCGATATGTCGCGCGTGGCGCTCTGGAACAAATACCTGCCGCCTTACCAGGCAGCGGTGGAAGCGGGGGCTGCTACGGTAATGAATGGGTTTAATGTTTTTGAAGGCGTACCTGTAAGTGCCAGTAAATACCTGGTAACCGATGTGCTGAAAAGCAAGTGGGGTTTTAAAGGCTTTCTGGTAAGCGACTGGAACTCCTTTGGCGAAATGGTACAGTGGGGCTATGCTGCCGATGGGCAGGATGCTGTTGTAAAAGCCATTAACGCAGGCAGTATGATGGATATGGAATCGAAAATCAACATCACTTATATACCCACACTGTTAAAGCAGGGTAAGATAACACAGCAGCAGCTGGATGATGCCGTAGGGCGCGTGTTAGCTGTAAAATTCCGGCTGGGCCTTTTTGAGCAGCCTTATAAGTATAACTCCACTGAAAGGGAGCAACGCCTGATATTCTCTGCTGCCCACCGCGCCGAAGCGCTGAAAGCAGCACGTGCCTCCGTGGTGTTGCTGAAAAACAACCAGCAATCCCTTCCCCTTCGCAAAACAGGCCAGCAGCTGGCGGTGATAGGGCACTATGCAAACAGTAAAGAAGACCTGTTTGATTTCTGGGCAGCTATGGGCGAATCAAAAAACGCCGTAACTCTGCTGGATGGCATGCAGCAGAAGTGGGGGAGTAAAGCCATTACCTATGCTGCGGGTTACAGTGCCGATGGCAATACTACCGATGCATTGGTGCAGGAAGCGGTGGCAGCTGCCCGCAAGGCAGATGTGCTGGTGGTAAATGTAGGTATTACCGGTAAGCTGGCGGGTGAAGACCGTGCCGTGGCCAACCCGGTTATACCAGAAGGGCAGCTACGTCTGCTGAAAGCGCTGCGCGCAACCGGTAAGCCCCTGATAGCCGTGGTATCTGCCGGCCGCCCGCTGGTGCTTACTGCACTGGAACCACTGGCCGATGCTATTGTGTATGCCTGGATACTGGGCACAGAAACCGGTAATGCCCTGGCAGATGTGCTGAGTGGTGATTACAACCCGGCTGGTAAAACCGTGATGAGTTTTCCGGTAGCAGTAGGGCAGATACCGGTGTATTACAATCATACCAATACCGGCCGCCCTTTACCAACGGATGACCAGGGTAACTGGTTCAGCAGATACCGCGATATACCCAATGAGCCTTTGTACCCGTTTGGTTATGGCCTTAGCTACACCAGCTTTGCATACAGCAACCTGAGCCTGCAGGATACGCTTCCTGCCAAAGGCAAACCGGTACAGGTAAGGGTAACCGTTACCAATACCGGCACACGTGATGGGGAAGAAGTGGTGCAGTTGTATATCCGCGATCACAGCGCGGGTATTGTAAGGCCGGTGAAAGAGCTGAAAGGTTTTCAGAAAGTATTGCTGAAAAAAGGGGAGAGCAGGCAACTGCATTTTACACTTACCGAAGAAGATCTGAGCTACTACGATGCCAATGGCGATAAGCAGATTGAGCCGGGCAGGTTTTCTGTATTCGTAGGTGGTAACTCAAAAGAGGTACTGGAAGCACAATTCAGAAAAGTAGAATAGTTCTACGTTCAGTCACTAACGTAAAAGCCTCAGAGCAATACTGAGGCTTTTACGTTTATGCATGTTTTTACTTTTAAATTTTCACTTTTGAATTTTTACTTCGTACACGTACCGCAATAGCCTTTTCCACCTCCACAATAATAAACGTAGCCAGCCCCAGGTACACCGGATATTTCCATTGGTCCAGAGATAAAGGCACGGTATCAAATACCTGATTCATAAACGGAATGTAGGTAACGCATGCCTGCAACACAAACAGCACAGCCGCTACTACATAAATAGCCCGGTTAGAAAAGAACTGCTGACTAAAAGCACTACGGCCAATACTGCGGCAGTTAAACAGGTGAAACAGCTGTGCAATTACAATGGTTTGCACGGTAATAGTACGCACAGTGGCTTCATCTACATTAGCAGCATGCAGGCGGGTACACAGCCACAACGTACCACCGCCTATTAAAACAGATACAAACAGAATGCGCCAGGCAAAGTAGCCGTTCAGCAATGGTTCCCGTACGGGCCGTGGTGGCCGCTTCATGGCATCGGGTTCCATAGGTTCAAATGCCAATGCTAAGGAAACAGTGAGTGAGGTTACCATGTTTACCCATAATATCTGCACGGGTAACAGTGGCATTACCGTACCGAAAAGAATACTGGCTATAATTAAGAAGCTTTCAGCGCCATTGGTGGGGAGTATAAAGAGGATGGTCTTTTTCAGGTTATCATAAATGCGCCTGCCTTCCTTTACAGCTTCTACAATGGTGCTGAAATTATCATCGGCCAATACCATCTCCGAAGCCTCTTTGGTAACTTCTGTGCCTTTTATACCCATGGCAATGCCCACATTGGCCTGCTTTAATGCCGGTGCATCATTTACGCCATCACCCGTCATAGCACAAATAATATTGCTGGCCTGCAGGGCATTTACCAGCCTTAGTTTATGTTCCGGGCTGGTACGTGCAAACACATCATATTCCTGCGCAGCCTTTTGCAAAGCCGCATCATCCATGTTTTGCAGTGTTTTGCCTACCATTATTTTTTCGCCATCGCCAATGCCCATTTGTTTGCCAATGGCTTTGGCAGTATCGGCATGGTCGCCGGTAATCATTTTAACAGTAATGCCTGCTTCGTGGCAGGATTGTATAGAAGCAATAGCCTCATCGCGCGGCGGATCAATAATGCCAGCCAGGCCCAGAAATACAATGTCTTTTTCAATGTCCTCATGTTCCAGCCGGTCTGTTAACTGGTCTGTTTTCTTATAAGCCGCGCCTATTACGCGCAGGCCCTGGTTGGCCAGTTGGGTAATCTGCTGCTCCCAGTAGCTGCGGTCAAAATCCTGCTCTCCATTGGTGCCGGCTTCACGGGTGGCCATATCCAGCAGGCGGTCAGGCGCGCCTTTAATGTAAATAACAGGGCCATTGCTGGTATCAGCACTGGTAGCCATGTATTTATAGTCTGAGCTGAAGGGGAGTGTGGCTTTTCTTTCCGGCTTGTTGCGAACAATGTTTTCTCCGGCTTTATGCGCAAGTGTTACCAGTGCATTTTCAGTAGGGTCGCCTTTGGCTACCCAGCCCTCTTTTTCGTCTTTATCCAGCGTGGCATCGTTACATACATAAAAACAGGTAATCAGTTGTTGCAGTAGCGGCTCGTCTGCTACGTTTACTTTTTGATCTTGTTTGCTTATGTCGCCATCGGGCGCATAGCCAATACCACTAATGTTGTACTCCACATCTTTTACAGCCACCTGCTGCACGGTCATTTCATTTTTGGTAAGCGTACCTGTTTTGTCAGAACAGATAACTGATACAGCGCCCAGCGTTTCTACGGAGGGCAGGTTGCGTACAATGGCTTTTTGCCTGGCCATACGGCGTACGCCTATGGCCAGAATAATAGAAAGTATGGCTGGTAAGCCTTCTGGTATAGCGGCTACTGCTAAACCTATGATAGACATTAACAGGGTTTCCTGATCATAGTCTCTTAAAAAATGACCGAATAAATAAGTGGCGCCTGCTGTTAATAATATAAATACAGAAACCGTTTTACCAAACTGTTCTGTTTGCTGCAGCAGTGGTGTTTTCAGCTGCTCCACTTCCCGCATCATCTGGTTAATCTTTCCTATCTCCGTATCTTTTCCTATCGCTACTACCACACCCTTGCCAGAACCTGCGCTAACAGTGGTACTGGTAAAGGCCATGTTGCGCCTGTCGCCCAGGCCGGTATCTGCGGCAAGTGCTTCTGTTGTTTTTTCTGCTGCCTCTGCTTCGCCGGTTAAGGCAGACTCTTCTATTTTTAAATGGTCGGCACTTAGTAATCTCAAATCTGCCGGTACTTTATCTCCTGCATTCAGCAGTACAATATCACCAATGGTAATATGAGTGGCATCTACCTCTATGCGTTTGTTATCCCGTATAATTTGTGCCTGCGGAGAGAGCAACGCCTGTATGCTTTTCAGTGCATCTTCTGCTTTGGCTTCCTGAAAGTAACCGATACTGGCATTTACAATGGCTACTATTATAATCACCAGCGTGTCGGTATAATGCCCCAGTACCGCGGTAATAATAGCAGCCACGAGTAATACGTAAATAAGTACGTCGTTAAAATGTTTCAGAAACCGGATCAGCTTACTCTCTGCTTTCTTTTCGGGAAGTTTGTTTAAACCATGCTGCTGTAGTCTTTTCTCCGCTTCCTGGGTTGTTAATCCCGCAGCAGCGTCTGTTGCGGATTGCTCCACTGCCTTTTCCTGTTCCAATGTATGCCATTGCTGTTGTGTTGCTTCGTGCCTATCCATTTGCGAACATTTTGGTAGACACGGAAAGCGACATTTATTATGCCATCGCCTGGTTGTGACATTAGAGTAGTATTAGAATATGGGAGATGTAACCGTTACACTACAGTGATTGAAGAAACTGCATATACAGCGGTACGCTTTTTTCAACCCATTCACGGGTGGCGTTAAATTCAATACCATACCATGCAAAGAAGGGCCTGTAGTCGGCCCTGATATATTCAAAGCTTAACTCGAAAGGACGCAATAGCTCTGTTAACGTGTATTTATATTTTTCTCCTGCCCGGTATTCATGTTCATCCACGCCTGCGGAAATAGCCAGGGCTACTTTCTTTCCTGCGACTTTGTAGCCGCTTTTGCTTCCGTACGCCCAGCCATGTGTTAAAACCTCATCCAGCCATTTCTTGAACAGCCCGGGGCAATTGAACCAGTAATAGGGAAACTGAAATACAATTTTATCAAACTGCTCCACCAGTTGCTGTTCTGCCTGCACATCAATTTTTTCATCAGGGTATATTTTGTACAGCTCATGCACTACATAGCTTTCAGGATATTTTTTCAGTTCTTCTACCCATCTTTTATTTACCAGCGATCCTTCTATATCGGGGTGTGTTACTATCACCAATGTTTTCATACTATCAACTATTAATTGTGTTTTACAAAAGTAAAGCGCCTGTTTTAATGTGTTACATTAGCAGCCAGATGTAGGGTACTATAAAAAATGTAAGTAATGTCGAAGGTGAAAAAAACATCTACCAATTTTGCCAACAAGCAGGCGTTGATGGGGGAATGTTCAGAAGTGTACGCAGCCAATATCATAGGTGGTCAATGGGCGCTGGCAATCTGTTCCTGGTTGCTGAACGGCAGGCTGCGGTTTGGGGAGTTGAAGCGTCGTTTGCCGGGTATTACTGAACGCATGCTTACGTTACAACTGCGTAAACTGGAAGAACACAATATTGTAAAAAGAGAAGTGTATGCCGAAGTGCCACCCCGGGTGGAATACGAGCTTACCCCAATTGGCTACGAACTAAAGCCCATTATTCTGCAACTGGAACAATGGGGTGAAAAGCATAAAGCACAACAGCCACAATAAAAATACCGCATGTTTTACGCCATGCGGTACGAAGCGGTAATTTCTTTCATAATATGCACCAGATGCTGATAGCTATCGGGCTTGGTAAAGTAACCTTGTGCGCCCTTCTGATACAGGTCATGCACCGTATCTTCCTTAATAAAGGTTGACATCATTACAATCTGTGTATCTGAAAATTTGGGCAGCAGCCTTATTTGCTGCAAGCATTCCATGCCACTGTATCCGGGCAGCCGGGTGTCCATTAACAAAAGTGTAGGAGCTACGGTGTTATGCAGCTGGATAAAATCAAGAAACTGGCGGCTTTCCGGAAAACTGGTAAAGTTAACCTGTACACCGGCATCATGAATGGCAGATTGTAATAGTAACGCGTCATCTCCGTCATCTTCTACAGCCCACACGGTTATTTGGTCTGTCATACAATTGATTTGATTATAGGGTAAAAAGGATTGCCGTGTAAACATCAAAAAGCATTCCTGTAATGTTTTGTCGTAGCCAGGACGACGGAGGCGGGCGTTAACGGGGGATTTTTTCCTCAAATTCAGCCTGATTACATAGCGGGTGTTTTAGCCGATGCTTTTTTGAGGTGAATACACATACAGCGGCGCCGCACATAATGGCCAGTTGTATTACCGCAATCTGAACTCCGCCGGCGTAATCTTACCACAAATCAATAAATACCAGTATCAGGCCGGCCAACTTTGTAGCTATCAACAAATAGTTACAAAATGCCATTACTACACGTAACAGTAAGCGGGAAACAAAATGCCGCACTTGCAAAAGAGATTGCACAGCAGATAGGGGTGTTAACCAAAGATATTCTCAGGAAAAGAAGTGAGGTAACTGTTGTTACGGTCACTTTTATTCCTGATGAGCTCTGGTTTGTTAATCAGGAATCACTTGCTGAATTAAACAGGCAAAGTTTTCATCTTAGCATTAAATTTTCAGAATCAACCAATCTGAAAGATGACAAAGCCCGGTTTATAGAAGCGGTGCATCATACCATGGTTGGGCTTTTACAAAACATGCACCCGGTAAGTTACACTACTATAGAAGAGCAACGTGCAGACGCCTATGGCTATGAAGGCCTTACCATAGAACATAAAATCATCAGCAACCGGATAAAGCAATGAAACAATTAATAAGCATTATCATGCTGGCTATAGCCGGTCAGTCCTTTGCACAGCATCGTTCAGCAGATGTAAAAGAAATCAATAGTATTCTAAGCAATTATTCCAGGTGTGTTATAGAAAAAGACTCTGTTGCTTTTTATAACCTTTTTAACAATGGAACGGTTACCTGGTGCGCCGCAGTTAAAAACGCATCTCATGTAAAAGAAAAAGAGGAGTTGGGTGTGGAAAAAGCAGGCAGCAATTATTTTGAACGCAGCTATCAGGGTTTTATGCGGGCGCTTTACAGGTATCAGCATTCAGAAGATAAATTTGATAATATACACATTGTGGAAGACGGAACAGTAGCTGCCGTTACCATGGATTATAGTTTCTGGGCAAACCATAAGATGACCAACTGGGGAAGCAAATATCTTACGCTGATAAAGAGGGACGGGCAATGGAAGATTACCAGTGTTATCTATTCTTTAGAGTTAACAAAATACTTTGCCCAACCTACGTTGGAAGAACGCCGGAAATTACGCCGGGAAACGGCTAATAATTGATAGATTTACTACGAAAAGCGTAGTGTTATGAAAAACCGGTTTGAGCAGGATGGCGGCGCCAAAGTGGCTTTTACCCAAAGCGATCTTGATGTTGCGGTGCGGATGTTGAGCGACAAATGGAAATTTCAGATAGTGAATGCCTTACTTAAACTGGGGCCTTTAAGATTCAGTCATTTCCAGTTGTATATGCCTTCCATATCACCCACTGTGCTTACTGAGCAGTTAAAAGCGCTGGAGGCCGCCGCCATTGTTTTTCGTACGCTTAGCGAAACAGGCAAGGCTGTAAAAGAGTATGTATTAACACCGCGGGGCAGGCAGCTATGGCCTGTAATAAGCGAACTGGAAAAATGGGGTAAGGCAGTGAATACAGAAGCAGGCAGCATTGCTGCTGATAACCTCCCGCCGCACACAAACAAAAGCTTTGAGGCTTTGAAAGAACGTATGGTAGTGCGTAAAGTAAAGAAGAATGAATTGCTGTTGAAAGAAGGAACGGTATGCAATTTCATTGGCTTTGTTAACAGCGGTGCGGTGCGGTCGTTTGTTACTTCGGATGATGTGGAGCACAACAACGATTTTTATCTTCCTGATAGCATTGTATGCGCACTTACCAGCTTTTTAAGTCGCAAACCTACTAACTGCAATATTGAGGCTTTAACCGATACCGAAATCTGCCTCATCGGGTATGAGCGGTTTATGCACCTGGTAGAGGAAGACGTAGCCTGGCTGCGTTTTGCCAAAACCGTATCGGATAGCTTTTTTATGAGAAAATGCAAAAGAGAAACCTCCTTTCTAAAGCATACAACCAGTGAAAGAATTGACATGGTAAGGGCACTCTTTCCCGGAATAGAGCAGCTGGTACCGCAATATCATATAGCATCCTATATCGGAATTACTCCTGAATCGCTTAGCCGTTCCAGGCTTTCTGCTTTGCAGATGAAGAAGTCGCCTGCGAAATAAAACAGCTTCTTTTTCTTTGCTGTTGCAGAACCTGTAGCTTTGCGCGTATTACTTTTGAGTACCCCGGAGCAAATACATATAGAAAGAGAGCTGTTTCAACTTACGGCAGCAGGCGACGAGGCGGCATTTGAGCGTTTATTCTATGCATATGCGCCACGTTTGCACGGACTTATCCTGAAAATAACCCGTCATGAACCGGTGGTGAAAGATATTAAGAAAGCATTTTCTGAAAAATGGTCTGATGGGGCTGGGTTCTATAATAGCATTGCCTGTAGTTATTTCATCTTGTTCAAAGGATAATGATACGGCCGATGATGGCTCCGGCGGCAGTTGCCCTGTATCACCATCTGAAACCAAAGGCCCTTTTCCTATACACACTCCGGCGCAGTATGTAAGAGCAAGCATTATAGGTGACAGAACGGGTGTTGCGCTGTTGATGAACCTTACGGTGCTGGATCAGAGCAATGGCTGCACGCCGTTGCAGGATGTATATGTGGATGTATGGCAGTGCGATAAAGATGGGTTGTACTCGCAATATTCAACGCAAACCAGTGCTAATTATTTAAGGGGCAGGCAAACTACCAATGGCAACGGGCAGGTATCATTCATAAGTATATTTCCCGGATGGTACCCGGGAAGAGCACCGCACATTCATGTTGAAATATTAACAACAGGCGGCAGATCGCTATTGGTTACCCAGATTGCTTTTCCGGTTTCTACCTACACGGCTGTATATGCCACTACCGGTTATAACGGAGCACCGGATACCTCTAATACACAGGATAGTATTTTCTCAGACAGCTTAAGCAGAAATATGGCCGATTCGGTTACGGGTAATAACACCGATGGTTACACGTTAACCAAAACTATCATCGTAGCGTAAGTATATTTCCGGCTAAATATGCACTCTGGCGGCATTCCCCAGAGCTCTGGCGACAAATTCCTGAGCTCTGTCGGCCTTCCATAGAGCTCTCCGGGCATTCCGTAGAGCTCTTTGAACGTTCTGAAGAACTCTACGGGCATTCCATAGAGTTCTCTGGACATTCCAAAGAACTCTATGGACATTCCGTAGGGCTCTGGCGGCATTCCCCAGAGCTCTGACGGCCTTCCAAAGAGCCCTCTGGGCATTCCATAGGGCTCTGGCGGCATTCCCAGGAGCTCAGGAATTTGTCGCCAGAGCTCTGGGGAATGCCGCCAGAGTTGGGGCAGAAGATGCCAGAGCTTTCCGGAAAGCCCAATGTGTGCTATGAGATGTTGCGCAAGCTCTCTGTAAAAGTGCAACAGTTGCCCGGATTGCTGTCAGTGCCCGCCGGGCATTTTTATGTGCTGTGGCATCAGGTGCTACAGCTCTTCGATGGTTTCCTGCTGCTCACGCAAGGTTTGCCACAGCTCAGCCATGAGTTCATAGAGCCCGCTCATTACTCCACAAACTTTATACATCACCACTGAATTGTCTGAAATTTCAGGTTGAGGTTTTGGCAGATTTTGCAGAATTTAATCTTGTGCAGAGAAGCTTTTTTTAAAAAAGTTGCTTTTCCGTGGGGTAATATTTTCGCTTTTGGCATTCTTGTTAATATACAGGAGCAAACCAGTTCTGGTTTGCTCCTGACAGGAAAATCCGCCATAGATATACAGTGTATGATACATGTTTTTAAAATGAGAAAATGGGCTGGCTTGCTGATGTTGCTTTGTGTAGTAACAGTGGCAAAAGCACAATACCCCCAACTGCAGTTTACACCGGATAGAATAACCTCCGGAGAGAAGTTTTCGTTTACATACAATGCAGCCGGCACCCCGCTGGAAAATAAAGCGGATGTAAGCTGCGTATTGTATTACTATGACAATCAGGCCTTCCTGTGGCGTGGTGTGGATGTGCCGGTAACCAAAACGGCGGGTAATACCTGGGCGGGAGAATATACTACCCCTCCGCAAAGTGCATTTATCACCTTTAAGTTTGTATCGGGCGATTCGGTAGATAATAACAAAAATAGGTCGTACGGCTTCTTATTGCTGGATAGCCTGCGCAAGGGGCTGAATGCACCGGGCGCCATGGCTGCATGGGGGCTTTTACGGTCGCCGGGTTATGGAGCCACCATAGAGGGCTATCTGGATGGAAGTGAGGGTATTACCGATGAGGTAACCAACTATTGGCTGGATCTGGAATTGCACCACCCCGGTACCGGCAAAGGTAGCAGCGTGTTTGCGGTTCCGTTTGTTCAAAGTTTGTACAAGGCATATGGCGATGAAAAGCTGGACCGGATTCACAGAGCCATCGGGTATCTGGGAAGGAAAGACGCCCCCCTGAGCGATTGGGAACGTGCCTGGTATATTGCTGCACGGGTAATTAAGGATAATAAGCTGGCAGATTCTCTGGCAAAACAGATACAGCAACGGACACCGGTAAATGCAATAACGAAGCTGGCGGACTATAATAGCTTTCTGAACCAGCGGCAGATGGATTCGTCTACCATAAAGGCAACTGCCTTTCTGGAAAAATACCCGTATGCAGATAGCAGCGTTTGGTTTGATGAACTGAACCGTATTGAATACAACAGGGTTTATTTAGCAGCATTGCTGGGTAAAATTGCAAAGAATGATTTTTCTGCCATTGACCGGTATCTGAACCAATTGCCATTTGTTGCTGCTATTACCGTTTACTATAAAACTATTGACGTAACGCACAGCAGGAAAATGATGAGCGATAGTTTTCTGTACAATTACTCGCTGAAACTGATACAATTTGTAGAGCATCTGAAAGAGAACCAGCCGCGGGAATATGCTTATATGCCACCATCTGAGTGGCAGAAAAAAGCAGAGGAGGCATTGTATGCAGGCATTGGATGGCCTATGTATGCAACACATGCGGAAATATGCAACGCTATAGGGCGTTACGAAGAGGCTTTGCAGTATGCAGAAAAGGTACAGCAGTATAAGCAATTTACGCAGGCTCAGCTGAATGATATTCAGGTAGAAGCGTTAAGTAAAACCGGACGGGAAAAGGAATTGAAAGAGGTGTTGCTGAAAAGCATTTATGAAAACCAGGCATCAGTTACCATGCTGGAAATGCTGAAAAAAGATTACCGTAAAGAGTATGGTTCTGATAAAGGATTTGAGCAGTATCTGCAATCTTTAAAAAATGCTGCTGCCGCTAAAAGCAATGCTGCACCTAAAGAGATGATGAACAAACCCATGCCGGATTTTGTGATGAAAGATGCCAATGGCAAAAAGGTAAGTTTGTCTTCGCTGAAAGGTAAAGTAGTAATACTCGATTTCTGGGCACAGTGGTGTATACCTTGTAAAGCTTCTTTCCCTGGTATGAAGCTGGCTGTTGATAAATATAAGAACGACAAGGATGTGGTTTTTTATTTTGTGGATACAGAGGAAGATATGGCTTCTGATTACAGAAAGGCAAATATTAAATACCTGAAAGAGCATGGCTTTAACTTTAACCTGTTGTTTGATAATCCTATAGAAGGCAGTAAGAAAACAGGTGATGTGTTTGAGCGGGTATGTAAAGTGTTTACCATTTCCGGCATTCCGCAAAAGGTGTTGATTGATAAGAAGGGTAATGTACGTTTTATAACCGTTGGCTTTAAAGGAAGCGCCAGTGCGTTAGCGGATGAGTTGACGGAAGTAATTGAGTTAATGAAGACGTTGTAAGTAGCCCCGTTTCTCTCATGTATAATGGCTGCCTGGATTATTCCGGGCGGCTTTTTTTTGCTGGTACCGGTTACACTTAGTTTGCCTTGCTCCTGAATTGTTTAGGTGAAACGCCCATGATTTTCTTGAACACTCTGGAAAAATGATACTGATCTTCATAACCCAGCATATGTGAAACGGTTTTAATGTTGTTTTCGCTTTCCTGCAGCAGGCGGCCAGCCTTCTGAATTTTAAGAGACGTAAATAAGCTGATGGGGGAATATTTGGTTGTCTGGCGGAATAAGGCGGATAAATGAGAAGGGGAGATGTTAACGGATTGAGCCAGTTCTTCCAGCGTAAGGTTCTTATCCAGATTATTCTTCATGTAATCAATAGCGGCTTGTATCGGGTTGTTTTTGGTATCGTGCGCTTTCAGCTGAATTTGTTTGAAGGAAGTAAGGAAGGCGTAGAGGTTGCAGTTGGCATAAATAATATTTTCTACGTGATTCATAAACTCCAGGTGATGCAGCATATCATCAAAAATCATCTGGCGCATGGGGGAGGGCGTTACCGCCCATGGGCCGTTTTGTTTCCGGGTATTTAAAAACCGGAAAATAGTATCTGCTTCTTCCCCGGTAAAATGTACCCAGTAAATACTCCATGGCGTTTCTTCATTGGCCCCGTATTCATGCGTCTGGCCTGCAGGCAGTATAAAGTACTGGTTGGCCTCTACGGCAAACAGTTGCCCTTTCAGCTTATACCAGCCCGATCCTTTTATACAATAAATAAGTACGTACTGGGCGCAGCCCAGTGGCCGCTCCCGGCTATGTTGCTTTGCGTGCGGATAAAATCCGATATCGGTTATATACAGCTGCCTGGATAGCGGATGCGTGGCGCAGAATCTGCGCCTGGCTTCCGGTAATATGCAGGACACCTGGCCTTTAAACCCGTCGGCAAGCTTTTGTGCGGGCTCTGTTTCGTTAGGCATAAAATCCATTATTTTAAATCGTAAATGTAAGTTAGTGCAGATTTAGTAATGCTGCAAGGTGAATGGCGGTAATAATTATATCCATCTTTTTCTGCTTTTCTGCTATTTTTTTCCTGCCGTGAATACTGAATCTTTGCGTTCATAAGCGTTGCCGTATGCAGAATGTATCTTCTGGTTTTAATACCCGTTTTATTCTCCGGGTATCTTTTATTTCAGCCCTGGGTGGCTATTTATTCGGATTTGACTTTGCCGTAATTGCCGGTGCCCTGCCTTTTTTAAAAGCCAGCTTTTCGTTTAATGAATACTGGGAGGGGTTTGCTACCGCCTCACTGGCGCTGGGCTGTATGGTGGGATGTGTGTTTGCAGGCAGGCTGGCAGATCAATATGGGCGCAGACCAGCCTTAATGCTGGCAGCAGCTATTTTCCTGCTCAGTTCGCTGGTAATGGCCTTTGCAGGCGGTAAGCTGTTTTTTGTTTGCTGCCGTTTGGTGGCAGGTATAGGGGTAGGCATGGCTTCTACCTTATCACCCTTATACATTGCAGAAATTGCACCGGCCGAAAGCAGGGGCAGAATGGTGGCTATTAACCAGCTTACCATTGTGCTGGGCATTCTTGTTACCAATATTGTTAACTACCTGCTGCGCAACTCGGGCGATGATGCCTGGCGATGGATGGTGGGTTTAGGGGCAGTACCCTCGGCTTTTTTTCTGGCAGGTGTATACTGGTTGCCGGAAAGCCCCCGCTGGTTGTTAAAGGCAGGGGAGAAAGAAAAAGCCCTGAAAGTACTGGTGCGTTTGGGCGGATCGGACTATGCCAACGAGGTGGTAGCAAAATCCAACGCCAGAAAAACACAGGAAGTCAAGAGTAGCTACAAAGCTGTGTTTTCAAAAGCTGTTTTACCGGCTTTACTGGTAGGCATGACACTGGCGGTTTTTCAGCAACTGTGTGGTATTAACGTAGTATTCAATTTTGCCACTACCATATTTGAAAGCGTAGGGTTTAGCCAGGATGATCAGTTAAAGCAAACCATTTTTATTGGTGTGGTAAACCTGGTATTTACGGTGCTGGCTATGTGGCAGGTAGATAAAGCGGGCCGCAAACCTTTAATGTTGTTAGGGGCAGGCGGGCTGGCAGTGTTATACATTATCAGCGCTGTGTTGCTGCAACAAAAGTCTGGCCTGGCTGCCTGGACCTTACTGGCCAGTATTGGGGTATATGCCATGTCCCTGGCACCGGTAACCTGGGTGTTGATTGCAGAAATATTCCCCATGAGTGTACGCGGAGCTGCCGTATCTGTTTCTGTGCTTGCCTTGTGGCTGGCCTACGCCATTCTGGTATTTACCTTTCCTATTCTGGCAAGCCGCCTGGGTACGTATACTCCTTTTTACATCTACGCAGGTATTTGTGTGGCCGGTTTCTTCTTCATTTATAAAAAGGTGCGGGAAACCAACGGCACTTCTCTGGACGATATAGAAGAGGCTGCTGTGCCTGCTCACTAACCCATAGCAAGTATTTGCATCATCAGAAAATAAACAGTAATGCAGGTTAAAGCATGGAAAGAAAATATAGTGATTCCAACCTATAAGGTGGGTACGCCTGATATTAACCCGATGTTTCTGGAAAAGCGGGTATACCAGGGCAGCAGTGGAGTGGTATATCCACACCCTGTGATTGATAAGGTGTATGATGAAAAAGAAGATAAAGAGTGGATAGCGCTTTATCTGGAAAACGATTATATCAGGGTGATGATTCTGCCTGAACTGGGCGGGCGTATTCAGATGGCCTATGACAAAACAAACGATTATCATTTTGTATATCATAACAGTGTTATAAAGCCGGCGCTGGTGGGTCTGGCCGGTCCGTGGATAAGCGGCGGTATTGAGTTTAACTGGCCGCAGCACCATCGTCCTTCCACTTTCGGCCCTACGGATTTCAGTGTAGAGGAAAATGAAGATGGCAGTAAAACCGTATGGGTGAATGAATACGAGGTAATGTTCAGAACAAGATGTTCGCTGGGCTTTACCCTGTATCCTGACAAAGCGTATATTGAATTACATGCGAAGCTGTATAACAGAACAGCGTTTCCGCAAACATTTTTATGGTGGGCAAACCCTGCTGTAGCGGTAGATGAGCATTATCAGAGTGTTTTTCCGCCAGACGTGCATGCGGTGTACGATCATGGTAAAAGAGATGTAAGTTCTTTCCCTATAGCCACCGGTACCTATTATAAGGTGGACTACTCCCCGGGTACTGATATTTCTGTATACACCAATATTCCGGTGCCTACTTCCTATATGGCAGTAAACAGTGCTTATAATTTTGTTGGCGGCTACCATCATAAAAAGAAGGCGGGTTTGATGCACATTGCAGATCATCATGTAAGTCCGGGTAAAAAGCAATGGACCTGGGGCTGCGGTGAATTTGGAAAAGCGTGGGACAGACAGCTGACAGATTCGGATGGGCCTTATTTTGAGTTGATGTGTGGGGTGTACACCGATAACCAGCCTGATTTCAGCTGGATTATGCCGAACGAAGTAAGAGAGTTTAAGCAGTATTTCATGCCTTACAAAGATATTGGCTATGTAAAAAATGCTTCAACAGAGGTAATGGTGAATCTGGATATAGCAGATGGCAACGCAGCCATTGGGGTATATGTTACCGGCGAACGCGAAGTCCTTGTAAGCCTTACCAATGGTAACAATGTTGTTTTCAGTGAAAAGATGACACTGACCCCGCGTGCGGGTTATCAGCAAACGGTGGCGTTACCCAAAACGGCTTCAGCAGAGGCGGTGTATTCCATAACCGTATATGATGTAAACGGAGAGGTGCTGCTGGCTTATACGCCTGAAAAGAGTGAAGAGAAAGCATTGCCCGATCCTGCAAAGCCTATTGGATTGCCTGCGGAAATAGATACGCAGGAAGCATTATACCTGGCCGGACTGCATTTGGAACAATACCGGCATGCTACTTACCGGCCCGAAGATTATTACCTGGAGGCACTGCGCAGAGATGCTACAGATATCCGCGCCAATAATGCCATGGGCTTGTTGTGTATGCGAACCGGCGATTTTGAAAGCAGTGAGCGTTATTGCAGAACTGCTGTGGAAAAAATGAACAGGCACAACCCTAACCCTTACGACAGTGAGCCTTTGTACAACCTGGGCCTGGCGTTATGTTACCAGCGTAAGTTTGATGAGGCATTCCCTTACCTGTTTAAAGCTACCTGGACGGCCGCTTTACAGGACAAGGCTTATCTGGAGCTGGCAGCTATTGAAGCCATGCGTAAAAACTGGACTTCTGCCGGTCAGCTTATTAACAAGTCGCTGGCACGTAACCAGCACAGCCCGCAGGGGAAACACCTGAAAACGATTATTCTGCGTAATCAGGGCAAGGTGCAGGAAGCGCTGGAGCATAGCAGAAATGCCATTGCTTACGACGCTTTTGACTTTGGTAACCACTTTGAATTGTATTTGCTGCTGGTACGTACCGGCCACGAACAGCAGGCTGCTTTACTATTACAGGAGCTAAACGCGCTGATTAACGGCCGTGAGCATACCTATATTGAAATTGCTATTGATTATGCAAAGGCAGGGCAGTATGCCGCCGCCGTAAGCTTACTTTCAGCAGCGGTGGAAGCAGGTGTAAGCGGCGTATTACTGCGTTATTACCTGGGCAGCTACAGTCTGTTACAACAGGATAAGGACATGGCATTGCACCATTGGAAGGTTGCCTTTGAACTATCGCCCGACCGTGTTTTCCCCAACAGGCTGGAAGATCTGGAAGTGCTGCATCAGGCATTGCAATATCATCCTCATGATTATAAAGCACACTATTACCTGGGTAACTTTTACTATGCCAAAAGGCGGTATGAAAAAGCCAGGGAACATTGGGAGGCAAGCGTGCAGCAGAACGACAGCTTTGCTACCGTATTACGCAACCTGGGCATTGCTTACTTTAACAAGTTTGATAAAAAAGCAGAAGCGCTGGATTTGTTTGAACGTGCTTACCAGGCTGACCCTACCGATGCGCGGGTTTTATACGAGCTGGATCAGTTACACAAGCTGATGCTTACCGCACCAGATGTTCGTTTGGCTAAACTGGACGGAAAAGAGACGCTGGTAAAAGAGCGGGACGATTTGTATATTGAATATGTAACACTGCATACCCTTACGGGGCAGGCACCCAAAGCGTTATCGCTTTTACAGAACAGGAGTTTTCATCCGTGGGAAGGTGGTGAGGGTAAAACCTCCGGCCAGCATATTGCCATACATATTCAGCTGGCGCTGGCTGCTATGCACAACAAAGAATATCAGAAAGCCATTGCATTACTACAGGCAGCTGAAGTATATCCTGAAAACCTGGGTGAAGGAAAATTGTTTGGCGCTCAGGAAAATGATATTCATTACTGGCTGGGTTGTGTGTATGAGCTGACTGGCGATGGGCAACAAGCCGCGGCTTATTGGGAAAAGGCAGCGGTTGGATTAAGTGAGCCGGGACAGGCCATTTTTTACAACGATCAGCAGCCCGATAAAATATTTTACCAGGGACTTGCTTTGCTGAAACTGAACCGCCCCGCAGAAGCGGATGAAAGATTTGCCCGTTTAATTGAATACGGAGAAGCGAATCAGGATCAGATCATCCGTATGGATTTCTTTGCAGTATCGCACCCCGATCTGATGATTTTTGATGATGATTTAACCCGCCATAATATTATCCATTGCCTGTATTTACAGGCGTTGGGCTGGTTAGGACGGAAGCAGTTTGAAAAGGCAGGCATTTTTCTGGAAAAAGGTTTACAAAGAAATCCGTCGCATTCCGGCTTACATATACATCAGTCACTGCTGCAACAATGGTTAAAGCAGGCAGATAGCATTCATTTCAATACAATTGCATAAATACGGATACCCATGAAACATTTGTTGCAATGGACGGCGGGAAAGCGAATGGTTGTGTGTGCTTTATTACTGGTACTAGCCGGAAGCCTGCATGCGCAACGACTATTGCTGAACGGTAACTGGAACGTAAAACTGGAAACAGGTCAGCAGACGCCGCAGATCATTCAACTGCCGGGTACGCTGGATGATGCGGGAATAGGCGAGCCGGTTACCGGAACGCCGCGTGTGGATATTGCTACAATGGCGCATCTTACCCGTAAGTTTAACTATGTGGGTAAAGCTTATTATACCCGTACAGTAAAGGTGCCGGCTAACTGGAAAGGAAAGCGCCTGGTATTAACACTGGGAAGGGTGTTGTGGAAGTCGCAGCTTTGTATTGATGGCGTATGGCTGAACGGCAGTGAAGAAAGCCTGGTGGTAAGCCATAGCTATCATGTTACCGGTAAGCTGTTACCGGGTAAAACGCATACCATAACGGTGATGGTAGACAACAGCAGCTTGTGCCCCGGTATTAATATTTATGAGCGCAAGTACCCGAATAAAGACAGTTATGAAATGGTACATGCCTATACCAACCATACACAGGTAAAATGGAATGGCATATTGGGTGATATTCAGTTGCAGGCAACACCGCTTAGCTTTATTGAGCAGGTAGATGTACAGCCGCTGGTAAAAGAACAGAAGCTTGCGGTGCAGTATACTATTCAACAGCAGGGCAAAGCTGCCGGTAAGTTTTTCAGCTATGTAACAGATATAAAAACCGGCCGCAGGTGGAAGCATACTGTTTCCGGTACTGCTAAAAACGGAAAGCTGGAAGTACGTTTGAATTTTGACAAGGAAGCAAAGCCCTGGAATGAATTTACGCCACAGTTATACCAACTGGTATCTGTACTGGTTTATGGCAATAGCCGTGATACGGTAGTTACCCCCTTCGGTATCCGCGACTTAGCGGTAAAAGACCGTAACCTGTATCTGAACAATCAGCGGGTGTTTATGCGGGGCAACCTGGAATGTGTCATTTTCCCACTTACCGGTTATCCGCCTATGGATAAGCAAACCTGGGTGAATTTATATGCAAAGGCAAAATCGTTTGGTTTAAATAGTTTCCGTTTTCACAGCTGGTGCCCACCACAGGCAGCCTTTGAGGCGGCTGATGAAGCAGGCTTTTACCTGCAGGTAGAGTTGCCGCACTGGAATTTAAAAGTGGGTGCCGATACCGCTGCGTTTGCTTACCTGCGCCGGGAAGCATATCGTATACTGGCGCAGTATGGTAATCATCCTTCGTTTATGTTCTTTTCTATGGGTAACGAACTCGAAGGTAATTTTGCCTTATTAAACAACCTGGTGCATGAACTGAAAGCAGTTGACAAACGTCATTTATATACAACTACCACTTTCAGCTTTCAGAAAAATGTTTCGGGCATAGTACAGCCGGAAGATGATTTTCTGGTTACCCAGTGGACAAAGGACGGATGGGTGAGAGGTCAGGGTGTGTTTAATGATAAAGCCCCTGATTTTTCAAAGGATTACAGTGCCGCCGCAGGCAATATAGCTGTGCCGTTAATCAGTCATGAAATAGGGCAGTACTCTGTATACCCTGATGTAGCTGAAATAGCTGCCTATACCGGTAATCTGGTGCCCAATAACTTGATAGCCGTAAAAAATGATCTGGAAAAGAAGGGCCGCTTATGGCTGGCACCTGCCTACCTGAATGCCTCCGGAAAGCTGGCTACCTTGTTATATAAAGAGGAAATAGAAAGGGCTTTAAAAACAAAAGAGTTTGATGGCCTGCAGTTGTTGCAGCTACAGGATTTTCCCGGGCAGGGTACTGCTTTAGTGGGCGTGCTGAATGCCTTCTGGGCTTCTAAAGGATTTGTAACAGCCGAACAGTTCCGCAGCTTTAACAGCGAACTGGTACCATTGATCCGCTTTGCCAGAGCCACCTGGCTGAATAATGAACATTTTACGGCATCTGTTGAGCTGGCTAACTTTTATAGTCCTTTACAGCAGGCTGTGGTAAACTGGAACGTGCGCACAGAAGCGGGCAAAACCATAAGCGCAGGCACGTTTGATAAAAAAGATTATGGTGTTGGTAACCGCCTGGAGGTAGGGCAGATGGATGTGGCCCTGCAAAATATAACCACTGCCACCCGGCTGATAGTGGAGGTAGGCGTTACAGGTACCCAATACCGCAACCAATGGAGTATATGGGTATATCCTGCTGCTGAGGAAGCTACAGCAGACAGCATAGTGATAACGCAATCCTTTGCCGCAGCGGAAAATGCATTGATGGAAGGGAAGACGGTACTGCTGTCTCCCGCTGTTGCAGATATAAAAGGTACAGAAGGGCGCTTTACGCCTGTGTTCTGGAGCCCGGTGCATTTTCCTGACCAGCCCGGTACTATGGGGCAACTGATAAAAGCTGCGCACCCTGCGTTGAAAGCATTCCCTACCAAGGAGCATACGGACTGGCAATGGTGGGATCTGATTAAAAAGAGCAAAACGCCGGAAGTGGATAGCCTGCCGGATGAAGCAGTGATTATACGCGTGATAGATAATTTTGTAACCAACAGAAACCTGTGTGCTTTGTGGGAAGTGAAAGTGGGTAAGGGTAAGTTATTGTTCTCCGGTATGGATGTACTTACTGACAGGGCCAACAGACCTGCTGCCCGGCAATTGTACAACAGTTTGCTGGCGTATATGAAAGGGCCGCAGTTTAACCCGCAGGTAGCTGTGCCGTTTGCGTGGGTGAAAGGTGTGACTGCAAAGTAGTTGGGGATAACCATACGGGGCCGGACTAGTTCCCATCTTACTACCGGTACCCCGGCCTGGTATATCCAATCTATACTTTTGCGCAACAAGCTAACCAATTGGCGCGCGCATTGGCCAGGCGTTTAAAAGTATAGATGCATGAAATTTTCTACAGAAGCATTACGTCACGACTGGACGAAAGAAGAAGTATTGTCTATTTACCATCTTCCGTTGATGGAACTGGTGTATAAAGCTGCAACGGTACACCGCGAATGGCATGCACCGGATGAGGTGCAGATAGCTACGTTGTTATCGGTTAAAACCGGTGGTTGCCCGGAAGACTGCTCTTATTGTGGCCAGGCGGCACGTTACCATGCCGATATAAAAGTACAGGCATTGCTTCCGGTTAATACCGTACTGTCGCATGCCCAAAAAGCAAAGGAACGTGGATCAACCCGTTTTTGCATGGCTGCGGCCTGGCGTGAGGTACGCGATAACCGCGATTTTGACCGCATTATTGAAATGGTAAAAGGGGTAAACGAAATGGGCCTGGAAGTATGTTGCACATTAGGCATGCTTACAGAAAGCCAGGCGGTAAGGTTACAGGAGGCGGGCCTGTATGCCTACAACCATAACCTGGATACATCGGAGGAATACTACGACAAAATTATTACTACGCGGCAGTTTGATAACCGTATTAACACCATCAACAACGTGCGAAAAGCAGGTATTACGGTATGTTCAGGCGGCATTATAGGGCTGGGGGAAACGGTGGAGGACAGAGTGGGTATGTTGCGAACCCTTGCGAATATGGAAACCCATCCGGAATCGGTACCGGTGAATGCGCTGGCGCGTGTAAAAGGTACGCCGCTGGAGAACAACGCAAAGGTGGATGCCTGGGATATGGTGCGTATAATTGCTACGGCCCGTATTATGATGCCTGCTTCTATGGTGCGGTTGAGCGCGGGCCGCATTGAGATGACTGAGGCAGAACAGGCATGGTGTTTTATGGCGGGTGCTAATTCAATATTTACGAGTGATGCGGAGAAGTTGCTGGTAACGCCCAACCCAGGTGTTGCTGATGATATGAGCATGTTGCACAACCTGGGCTTGAAGCCGAAAGCAGTATAGCCTGTAACTGGTTTCAGTTGGTTTTTCTGCTCAGAATCCGTTCCCTATGTAAGAACCCCCATTGGGCTATTACATCTGTAAGCTCTTTTAGGGTTACGCCGTAATCCGTTATTTCGTAGGATACAGTTACGGGCTGTGTGTCCTGCACGTTTCGTTGCACCAGCTGGTTTATTTCCAGATCTTTCAGTTCCCGGCTCAGCACCTTGCCCGATATACCTTTTACTTCCCGTAACAATTCGGAATAACGCATGCTTTTATAGCATAAACAGGCAATGATAGAGACTTTCCATTTGCCATTCAGCACATCCATGGCATCGTGTATGGCCAGTATTTTTTTGCCGCAGTCCGGATACTTTCGTTTCATATTCATCAGTTAGTTACCTGAATGTCACTATTACTTTTTGTCACCAAGTTACGCTTTAAAAGCGGTGCCGCTACCTTCGTTTTCATAAATAGAAACTACTATGAGTTTATTAGAAGATTTACACTGGCGATATGCCACCAAGAAGATGAATGGCGAAAAAGTACCGCAGGAGAAAGTGGATTATATTTTACGTGCCGCGCAAATGGCGCCCTCTTCATCGGGCCTGCAGCAGTATAAGATTATTGTAATTACCGATAAAGCCCTGCTGGAAAAAATAAAGAGCATCTCGTATAATCAAAGCCAGATAACAGATTGCTCGCATTTGCTGGTGTTTGCTGCCTGGGATGGGTATAGTGAGGAGCGAATCAGCGGGGTATTTAACTATATGATGGATGAGCGGGGCTTACCGCACAGTACCATGGATGATTACAAAAACACCATACTTACGTTGTATGCTACGCTGGGTAAAGACTGGGAGGCGCACCATGCTGCCAAACAGAGTTATATTTCCTTTGCCATGGCTATTGCTGCTGCGGCAGAACAAAAAGTAGATGCAACGCCTATAGAGGGCTTTTTGCCTGATAAGCTGGATGAGTTGCTGAAGCTGAAAGGCAGTGGATATAAGAGTACGGTTTTACTGCCTTTAGGGTACAGAGATGAGGCGAACGACTGGTTGGTAAATATGAAAAAAGTACGTACACCCCAGGCTGATTTTATTACAGAGATGACGCTGGCAGATGCCGCTGATGTGGAGGAAATGCCGGTGATGCCCAGTCTGGGATCTTTTACCCGCAAATAAATGTATATTTGACATTAGCGGCATAAACAGAGGGTCCTGCTTATGCCGCTAATCAAATAACGCCCACATGAAAAAAGTAGTTTTCTTTTCGATGCTTGCCCTTACCGCACAGGCGGTTTACGCGCAATTGCCATCTTCCAAAGCCCTTATCAGTAGTCCGGACAGTAAACTTCAGGTAGCTGTGTTTCAGAATGAGGCGGGAAGTGTACTGTATGAAGTGAGTTACAAAGGAAAAGCAATTCTGGAGCAGTCGCCCCTGGGTTTAACAACCAACATCAGCGATTTTAGCAAAAGTTTAAAGCTTACCGGTCAAAAGACTGCTGTAATTCAGGAGCAATACACGGCCAACCGTATTAAGAAAAGTCAGGTGAGTTACCATGCCAATGAACTGGTATTGACGTACGAAACGCCTGGCAAACAGAAGCTGGATATTACCTTTCGGGTGAGCAACAACGATATCGCGTTCCGGTACAGTCTGCCTCAGGTAGGTGAAACTGCCCGTTGTGTAATTGAGAAAGAACAAACGGGTTTTGATTTTCCCAGGTTTACTACCACTTTTTTAACGCCACAGGCTACACCGCTGATTGGCTGGAAACAAACCAAGCCCAGTTACGAAGAAGAATACGCGCCTGATGAACCCATAGGCACCCCTTCCAAATACAAAGTAGGCTATACTTTTCCGGGTCTGTTTCATGTAGGCGACAATGGCTGGGCACTGGTATCAGAAACCGGTGTAAGCAGCCTGTACTGCGGTTCTAAATTAAGTGAGGGTACTTCGGACGGTTTATACACCATTGCTTTTCCCGAGCCGGGAGAAAACAATGGCCTCGGCAGTGCAAAGCCGGGTATTGCCTTGCCTGGTGAAACGCCCTGGCGTACCATTACAGTAGGCGAAAATCTGAAGCCTATTGTAGAAACTACCGTGCCTTTTGATGTAGTGAAGCCATTGTATGAGCCTTCTAAGGAATATTCATTCGGCAGGGCCACCTGGAGCTGGCTGGAATGGCAGGATGAAAGTATTAACTACGAAGACCAGAAAACCTTTGTAGACCTGTCTGCAGCACTGGGGTATGAATTTGTGCTGGTAGACAACTGGTGGGATACGCGTATTGGCCACGATAAAATAAAAGACCTGGTGGCTTATGCCCAATCGAAGAATGTAGGCATCTGTTTATGGTATAATTCAAACGGATACTGGAATGATGCACCACAAGGCCCCAAAAACAAAATGAACACTTCCTTTGAAAGGAAGAAAGAAATGGCGTGGATGAAGAGCCTTGGCATTAAAGGTATTAAAGTGGATTTCTTTGCCGGTGATAAGCAGGAAACCATGAAGCTGTATGAAGATATACTCAGTGATGCCAACGGCTATGGCCTGGCGGTAATTTTTCATGGCTGTACCTTGCCAAGAGGCTGGGAGCGCATGTATCCCAACTTTGTGGCCAGTGAAGCAGTACTGGCTTCTGAAAACCTGATTTTTACACAACAGGCAAACGATAAAGAGGCCTATAACGCTGCACTGCATCCATTTATCCGTAACAGCGTAGCCTCTATGGATTTTGGTCCGGTGCTGCTGAACAAGCGCCACAACAAAAAGAACGATGGCGGACGCATCCGTAAAACAACCGATATTTTCCAGCTGGCTACAGCAGTGCTGTTTCAATCGCCCATACAAAACTTTGGGGTTACGCCTAACAACCTGAAGGAGTTTCCGGAGTATGTAATCAACTTTTTAAAAGACGTGCCTACGGTATGGGATGAAACGGTGTTTATAGATGGTTATCCTGGCAAATACTGCGTATTGGCAAGACGTTCTAAAGACAACTGGTATGTTACCGGTATTAATGCAGAAAAGCAGGCTAAGAAACTAACCCTGTCTCTGCCCATGCTGGCCGGTAAAAACCTGGTGCAGTATGCTGATAAAGAAAACCGTGAGTCGCAATTACAGCAGGTAAGTCTGAATAAGAAAGGAGAAATCAATGTGGTGATGCAGCCGGATGGCGCCATCATTATTACCAATGCAACGGGCAGCCGTTAATAGAGGGTGTGCAGCGTAACGGTTAAGCAATTACGCTGCGCATTTTTTATCTGTTTATATTCCAGTCTTTCAATCCCCATAAATGCAGTTGCTGAACAATTTCCAGCAAGGCCATTCCTTTAGCAGTAACCTCGTATTTGTATTGCAGTGGTACTGTATCGGGTATCTCATTCTTCACGGTAAGATTTTCTTTAACCAGTTCACACAAACGTTTTCCCAATATCTGATCGGAGATAGAAGGGAATACTTTTTTTAACCTGCTGAACTGGTACACTTCTTTTGAAATGCAAAACAGTATCTGCATCTTCCATCTGGGGCCGATGCTTTTTAATACCTCGTTTACCTGACAATGATCTGCCAGTACCCGCAGGTTATGTGCATTGGATGAATGTTCTTTTATTTTTGTACTCATACCTCAGATTAACGGCTCACTTTGGGGTGAGTTATTGATTGCCAACAGCACCCCTGCTACTTTTGAGTAAAATTAGAATAGAAAATGAGAATGAAGATTTTTGTTTGTCTGCTGCTGTTTATAGCAGTGGGTGGTGCTGCTGATGCGCAAAAGGTAAGTGCGCAACCGGTATATGTGCTGGTACATGGCGCGTGGCATGGTGGATGGTGCTGGAAGGAGGTAGAGGCTGCGTTAACTGCAGAAGGAGCCGTAGTGTATACGCCCACCTTAGCTGGCCTGGGCGAGCATGCAAACACACTGGATACCAATGTAAACCTGAATACACATATAGAGGATATTGTAAGCTTTATTAAGATGCAGGACCTGCGTAAGGTGGTATTAGTAGGGCATAGCTACGGGGGTATTGTTATTACCGGTGTGGCAGACAGAATACCCGACAGGCTTGCTAAGCTGGTATACCTGGATGCATTGCTGGCCGAAAGCGGGCAAAGCGCGCTTTCTATACAACCAGTGGCTATACAGCAGGCGGTGCGCAAATCTTCCCAGGCCAGTAATGGCTTAACGGTACCTGTATGGCCTGCCAGTTCATTTGGCGTAACTGATACTGCAAAAGCCAGTTGGGTAAATGAAAGGCTTACGCCACAACCCTTCCGCAGCTTTGCACAGCCGCTTGCTTTACAACATGCTTTTGGCAATCAGCTACCCTTGTTTTTTATTGCGTGTACCAACCCGGAGATGCCGCAGCTGGAGGTATTTGCGCGTAAAGCAAGAGAAAGTAAACGCTGGACGTATTATGAATTGCCTACGGGGCATGATGCCATGATAACGCAGCCCGCAGCATTATCCGCATTACTACAAACCATTACAGCTTTGTAACAGCATAGCCCCATAAGGGGCTTTTTGCTTTCTGTTAATTTATAGTTAACATAGGTTAAATAACAGGGCTGCATGTTGTTTGGTTATGAATAGTTTTACCTGAGAGGCACCTGGTATGGTGCCTCTTTGTGCGATTGCTGCAACGATTATTCAATTAAACCAAACAGAACTGTTTATGCAGAGGTCATTCCCTTTTACAGGCGTGATGAAAATGTGCATGCTATCATTGTGCCTTGTCTTTTCCATTCTTACCATCCGGGCCCAGGAAAAAAAGAAATTATCGGGGCATGTTCAGGAAGCGAATGGGGCACCTGTGTCAGGCGCCACCATACAGGACGATAACGGTAAGCCCCTGGGGCAAACTGACAAAGACGGAAACTTTACGGTAGAAGTATCTGGCCCGTTAAAGCGCATACGGGTAAACTACGTGGGGTATAAATTGCTGGAAGTGCCTATAGGTAGCATCAGCAAAATAGTGCTGATACAAACAGCCTCAGCACTGGATGATGTGGTAATTGTAGGGTATGGAACCCAATCCCGGAAAAAAGTAACCGGTGCTGTGTCCTCCCTCAATGGCGATGTGATCCGGAATACCCCAGCCGTAAGTTTTGATGCCATGCTGGAGGGGCGTATAGCCGCCGTTAGTGTGCAGAGCAGCTCGGGTGAACCAGGCGCCAAAACCAATATTGTAATACGGGGTTCTACCAACGTAGATTATGGCAACTTTAATGGCGGTAATACCCAGCCCCTGTATGTGATAGATGGTGTTATTCTGGATCAGAATAACATGCAGGGTGCCTACGCCTTATCTAACCCACTGAGTTTGATCAACCCTAACGAAATAGAATCGATAGATGTATTAAAAGATGCCTCTGCGGCGGCTATTTATGGTGCCAGAGGGGGCAATGGGGTAATTATTGTAAAAACCCGCCGTGTAGGCGCCAAACGCCCCAGGGTTACCTTAAATGCCTACGGTGGTATGGTTACAGCACCCAGGCTGATGAAGGTAATTACCGGTAACGCAGAGCGGCTGCTGAAACTGCAACAGTTAAATGGTCAGTTACCTTATGAAGATATTGCCAACGGTAATATTCCCGTGCAGTTAACCGATAGCCTGAACCCTGCTTTTAATAATAATGTCAACTGGCAGGGCATGCTGATAAGAAACGCCACTTTTTTGAATAACCAGGATCTGGCGGTGGCAGGGGCTTTTGATAACAGAAACAGTTATCGCTTCGGCGTCAGCCACTATAACGAACAGGGAGCAGTAAGGGGGTATGGAATTGACCGCATTGCCCCCAATCTGAATCTGCAGCTGAATCCCGTGCCTAAGTTATCGGTTGGCCTTTCGCTGCAGATGTCGAAGGAAAAGCGGAATCATGGTGCGGGTGTTAGCGGTAACCCTTACCTGTTTGTTTCCGGTAATTTTCCTACTTCTCTGGCCCGCTTATCTCAATCGCAGGTGGATTTGTATTCCGGAAAATCTAACCGTTTTGATGACAACAATCTGTTTTTATACAATACCAGTTTGCGGTTAACAGATACGCTTACCAAAGACTTGTCGGTGACTACTACTTATGGCATGCAGAACGTGATAGATAAGTATGCTTATTTTTCGCCGAAGGAATTGAATGGTATTCAGAATGTGGCTTATGATATCAATGCTTCTAACCCTAACTGGACCTGGGAAACTTTTGCCACTTACCTGAAACGCCTGGGCGATCATACCCTTTCACTTGTGGGCGGGTTTTCTGCCTATCAGGCTAAGCAATATTACAACTCTGCCTCAGCAGCCGGTATCAGTGTATCGGGTGTATATACCGTGCAAACCGTGCCGGCAGGGGCTAATCTGAATGTGGCTTCCAGCGTACAAACCAAAACCACCCAATCTTACTACGGCCGCTTTGATTATGATTACAAGGGCAAATACATGCTCTCCGGATCGCTGAGAAGAGATGCCAGTTCTATTTATAGCGCTGATAACCGCTGGGGTACTTTTTATGCGGTATCGGGCGGATGGAATATAGCTGATGAACACTTTTTTGAGCCGCTGAAAAAAGTAATAAACTCATTCAAAATACGCGGCAGCTACGGTGTTACCGGTCAGGATCCCGGATCGTGGTATGGTAAGTATCAGCAGTTGTTTGCAGACGCCAGTTTTCTGGGCGCTACAACAGGTGCAGTGGGCGGCCCTTCTGCCAACCCTTATTTAACCGGAACCCCCATTGGTTATAACGGCACTACTGTTGTTACCCCGTTTCCGTTTTACAATGGTTTTTACAGCAATTCTACCAAGTCGGGCATCGATGTGCGCTGGGAACGTTACCCCCAGGCCGATCTGGGATTTGACTGGTCTATGTTTAACAACAGGGTAAACTTTGTGGTAGACTGGTATCAGAAAAGTTCGAAAGATAAATACCTGTGGATGATACCGGCCGGTTCTACCACCGGGTATGCCTACTATTCCGGTAACTATGCCGACCTTACCAACAGAGGTCTGGAGGTTACTGTAAATACCACCAATATGGGCCCCCGCTCAGCTTTTCAGTGGAATACCAACTTCAATATTGCCTTTAATAAAGGCTGGATAACTAAACTGCCGAATGGTAATAAAGACATGCTGTTTGGAGAATCGTGGTGGCAGAAAACACTTTCTATGGGCGAGCCGCTTTTTACCTACCGCGATTATATAACAGATGGTGTATACGCTACAGATGCAGATGTGCCTACAGACCCTATTACGGGTAAAAAGATTACTTATTTCGGTGCCACCACAAATGCAGGTGACAGCAAAATAATAGATCAGAATGGTGATTACAATATTAACCTGGATGATAAAGTAAATACAGGCAAATCGGCCATGCCCACTGTTACCGGTGGTTTTTCCAATTATTTCAGTTATAAAGCCTTCAGCCTTTCGGTGTTTGCCAACTATTCTTTTGGCAATTATTTAATCAACGGTACTTTATCTGATGCATTGAATGGCAGCCGCTATCAGGCATGGGGCGAGGTAGCTGGTCCCGCTGGTGTATACAGTTCCATTTTAAATCAGTTCTGGGCGGCCAGTGGACAGCAAACCACCTATCCGCGGTTGGTATATGGTACAGGAACCGCTGCGCAGGACCCCTGGAATGTGGCGCGTGATTACTTTCTGAACAAAGGCGGTTATATCAGAATTCAGCAGATAGTACTTGCGTATACCCTGCCTCAACGGATGCTGAACCGCCTCAATTTTAAAGGCCTCCGGGTATATGCCACTCTTAACAACGTGCATACATTCAAACAGTCTGAGGCATTGGTAGATCCTACTTTGTTTGATTATACCACGGGCTCGAGTAATTCAACTTACCCCAGCAGTATGAAAACAACCATAGGGGTGGATATCAATTTCTAAAGCCTGTTTGAACCTTACAAAACTAAACGATCATGAAATCAAGATATATAACCTGTTATCTGCTGCTGATACTGATGTGCTGCCCGGCATGCAAGAAGTTTTTAGATCAGGACCCTGTAAGTGTGGTTACGGATGACACTTCGTGGAAAACAGAAGACGATGCCAATGCACAGGTGGCGGGCTGCTATTCCTTAATAAGATCGGCTTTTAATTCAGCCTGTTCTTTTTATACCTATGGCGATTTGCCTACCGATTACTGGGCCGATGTGGCAGATGGAAACCTGAAAAATATCTATCTGATGAACTGGGCTATTTCCGTTTCATCCGGTGATATACACGATGTAAAACTGAAGCTGCGGGTGTGGACACCCTTCTATGCTTCTGTACAGCAAAGCAACCGCTGCATTTATTTTCTGAACCGGATGCCCAACGGGTCCTTTGCCGGTAATGATGTGGATGAGCAGCAGGCCAGGCGCAATAAATACCTGGCAGAAGCCAGATTTTGCCGGGCTTTTAATTACTTCTATATGGCGCGTGTATGGGGCGATGTGCCGTTAGATACCGCTTACCAACGGGATATTTCCGGTATTACCAGCGACCCGCGTGTGGCACAGGAACAGGTGTTGCAATGCGCTATCAGCGATCTTAATTTTGCGCGCAAATGGCTGGATTATAAAGATGCAGCTTCTGGCGACCGGGTGGTGCGCGCAGATAAAGGTGCGGCTTTTACGTTGCTGGCACATATTTACGCCTGGAAAGGGGCTTACGACAGCTGCCGCATGGCCTGCGACTCGGTTATTCAACAGGGAGGGTATTCGCTGGTCAACGGTGCAGCTTATCACAGCATTTATAGCGGCCAGTCTGCCGAAGGAATTTTTGAAATAGCGCAGAACCTGTCTACAGAATCGATCACTGCAACCAGTGAGGCCAGTATTGCGTTTCATACGCTGGCAGCGCCTTTTATACCTACCGTTACCACACCCAGATGGCAGGTAAACATCAATGTGCTGAATCAGTTGTTTTCGGATACTACAGACAAGCGGTATGTTAATGGGTTTACGTATATCAACTCCGGATCAAACCGGTTTTACTTCTGTAAAAAGTATTCCGACATAACACCTGTGGCTGCTAACAATGTTACTTATTACCTGCAGAAAAACAATATTCCGGTATTCAGGCTGGCCGATGTGTATCTGCTGCGTGCAGAAGCCAAAGCGGCTGCTCCGGCACCTGATTATGGCGGGGTAATAGCCGATTTGAATACGGTAAGAAACCGTGCGGGAATAAAAGAACTACAGGTGTCTGATATTGCCGGAAGAGCGGCGCTGATTGATTCTGTAACCGCAGAGCGTGGCCGCGAGTTGTTTCTGGAAGGAAGCAGGTATTACGATCTGGTGCGTAATGAACGCCTTACCGGGGTGAGTAAATTTTTATTTATTACACATGCCGAATTTCTGAAAGGGAAATATTACTGGCCGGTAGATCCTTCTTTAATGATAACCAACGCCGGGTTAAGACAAACGCCTTACTGGCAGCAACTGCTTACCCGCTAATGCAATTATGAACCTATAATTTACTGCAATGAAAATACGTATAAACATATTGGGCAGCATGCGTTTACAGGTAATGGTACTGGCAGGCATGCTGTGCCTGGCTTCGTGCAAAAAAGACGATTACCGCACCGATGGCGGGCTGGCACAAACCAATACATCACTCAGTACTTACGACTACCTGGCTGCAAACAGCCTGCATTACTTTGATACCCTGCTGCTGGTGGTAGATCATCTGGGTCTGAAAGATTCGGTGAATAAGGCCGGAACTTTTTTTGCCCCAACGGACTATGCCATCCGCAGGCTGATGAATGTGAATAATATTGCCACGCTGGACGACCTGTATACAAAAATAAATTCGAAGTTTATTACGCAGTACCTGTTTGCACAGGCTTCTTTAACGCTGGACAATGCAGCTACCAGCGTTAAAACCTACGACAGCTGGGCAGGTACAACAGCAGGCATTTCTAAAATAGCCTTGTCATACCCGGTGGCCAGCACTACGCTTACTTACTATGTATTGCAATATGTAAAAATAAATGGTGTATTGGATGGCAGCACAGGCGCACCCGCCAATGATGAAACAGATGCGATACTCCGGTGCCAGACAACCGGTATTAAAACCGCCAGTGGTACTAACCTGAACGTACTGGCCAATAATGCCCCATTAAACCTGATTGGCAATGTTGTACCTACAGAGCTGGAATTAAGCTACGATGTAAATGTGCCGCAGAGCAACACGGATTATACTTCCGCCCCTGTACAGGTAGAGTCTGCTAAGGTAGCGGGCTTTCTGGGCGTGGACGCTGCTACCATCAGCGACATGATTGCTTCGGGCAATGCCGCCTGGAAGTATTATGCCGTAGAGCCGGATGGTTCCCTTAACAGCGGTTATACTGCCAATGCGCCCGGTTTCTGGTTTGATGCTACGGGTAAAGTAACCGGCTGGGGAGATAACGCTTATCTGTTTGCGGAATATGTACCAGCCACTTATGTACTGAATGTGGGACAATATCCCGGTCACGCGAAAGTGGGCGATAAGTATGTGCTGAAGCAGGCCATAGCGTATTCAAAACCTGATGGAAAAGTTTTGACGGTTATTATTACTATTCATGTTACCATGGTATAACCCTGCGTAACAGGTAAAATTTAAAACAGCTGCAATATGTATAAGCATACTATAAAATACATAGCTGGGATATGCCTGATTCTTGTAACAGGCCTGGCATGTGAGAAAAGAGTACACGGATATCTGAGCGACAATATTTTTTATCAGGTAAACCCTTTTGAAGTGCAACAGGGTGTTACCACCGTTTCCGGTTCGCTGGTGCTGAATGGTTCCTCTGCGCCCCTGCATGTGGAACTGGCTGCCCTGCGCGATGCGCATGGCAACAATGCAGACAGCATACTCAGAACTCCCAGATCTATTAAAACTTTTAAAGGCACACTTAATTATACCGACTCAACCCTGGCGTTGTTTAACGCCAAGCTGAACGATAGTCTGGTAAGGCCTTTTAACATAGCAGAAATTGGTGGACGTTTACAGTTTACTGCTGCCACCACCTATGTACCTGCGGGTTCTTATAATATGGACCTGGTAGTGAGCAACATTAACGGAGAAAAATTTCTGAAGAACGCCTGCCAGATCAATATCACGCCTATTTCTGATCCCTATAAGATTAATTACCGCCGTGTACAACTGTGGGATGCAGGCAAAACAGCACCGGTAACTACCTGGGATAATGATGTCAATTCTGCTATAGAAGTACAGTATGTAAGCGGCACAGCGCAGGCTGCTATTGTATATAAGTTTGTAGATAAAAACGGAAAAGTGTTTAATCCTAAGCAGGGAGAGGTGAAGCCGTGGGGCGGCACCGTACCGCACCTGAACAACTGGGCGCCCTACTATCCGGAAATAGCTACCGATAGTACGCTGGTGCAGCAACTGCCTTATTCCGGATTGCCGTTTCCTTATTATGCTACGGTGAAGCTGGAGAATGGAGGAACGTTTACTGATGGCGGAGGTAGCTGCCGTTTGGATTACCAGATTTTAAACAGCACCGAGGCCAACCCGGTAAAAAGCATGACATCCTTAACGTATGGTATTACCAGTGGCACTTATTACGTAACCGTATACCTTAAAAATCTTACACACAGGTAATGAAGAAAGCTTTGTTTATAGGATGCCTGTGTATGCTGATATTAGCCCAGGCAGCAGCGCAGGAGTTGTTAAAGGGAATAGGGTATGGCAGCATGGCCGGCAAAGGAGATGGCTGGGGAGATGCCCAGCCCGGCTTTGCCTTTAATGGTTTAACCAATATGGGCAATCAGGTAGATTACAATACCAATGATGCGAGTCATATGCCCTGGATAGCCGTGGCGCTGGAAAATGCTGCTGTTATTACAAAAATACGGGTGCTGCCCAGACAGGAGTACGCGGTGGCCAACGGCGATACTACCTGGAGCACCTGGATGTATCAGTATCTGGAAGGCGCTAAGCTGGAGGCATCGCATGATTCATTGTTTACGCATCCGGTGCAACTGGCGGTTATAGGAACGGTAGCTAACAGTTACTGGCAGGAGTTTACCGTAAACAATACAGATAGCTTCCGGTATGTTCGTATTCTGAACGCCAAAACGTTTATCACCTTTACACAACTTCAGTTTTACGGTAAGCCCGTTGGCTCTGCTACCCCCGCAGCAAAAACCATTTACATACCCAACGAATGGAAAGTAACCTCCAACAACATACCATGGGATTCAACGAATCGCATGAGGCAGTCTGCCAATTGCGTGGTGTTCTGGGGGCCGCTGGCCGGTAATGATCCGCAACAGGCGGCCACGCCCGCTTTACGTTTTGATCCGCAACGGATACTGGATTCTATGGAAGCGGTGTATGCTTTTTTTATGGACTCTATGAAGATTATTCCCGACTCTGGCCAGTGGGCTAAGCATAAAGTGATGGTGGTGATGAACAACACCTGGCGGGATGGGTTGCATACCGGATGGGCCTATGGGGGTAACTACGAAGGCAAGGCTCCGGCCATGTGGGTAGACCCCGGTGTGTTTGCACAGAATGCCTGGACGGTTACGCATGAGTTTACCCATGCCATTCAGTCTATGATTACGGTTATGTACCCCGGACATAGTTATACCAATACCAACTCTGGCTATTTCTGGGAAACGCATGCCAATTTTATGGCTATGCAAAGGTACCCTACGTTTGCCACGGCAACCGATTTACCCAGAGCCATCAACCTGTCCAGCTACTTTTTAGGATCGGGCCGTAAGCATTACTCGCAGTTTTATTTTCTGCAGCAGTTTAAAGATGATTATGGAATTGATTTTGTTTCGCGCCTGTGGCGCGAAGCCAATGCCAACGCAGCAGAAACGCCCCTGGAAACTGCCAGGCGTTTGCTGGGCATGGATATGGCCGCTTTCAACAGCTATATGATGCATTATGCGGTTAATAGTGTGAAATGGGATTTCAGCAATAAGCAGGAGCTGATGCATGCCGAACAATCGCTGGACAGGGTTTGGAAGTTCAGGAAAACTGTATTGCTCGATTCTGTTGCAGAAGGGCATTTTGCGGTTCCGGATCACCTGGCGCCTCAGCAATATGGTTTTAATATTGTTCGCCTGTATCCGCAGCAGGAGAGTGGTTGTAATCAGGCGTATGTATATCTTAAATTTAAAGGGCATAAGGATGTGAATGCTTCTTCGGGCTGGCGCTATGCGTTTGTTACCGTAGATTCTGCCACAGGGGCTTCTGCATTCAGTAACTTTTATGGAGAAGACTCTGCCGAGGTGTTATACAAACTGCCACCCCATACAGCAGAAACCTATTTTGTGGTAATGGGCGCACCTACGCAAATGCATTTTCAGCCGCGTACGGTATTTGAACCTGGTTTTACTAAAATATACCGGTACCCCTGGGAGATTCAGATACAGGGGGCTGTTCCGCAGGGTTATGAGTCTGGGTATCGTAGCGCAGATACTATTGGCCTTACCGGAGCCAGGCATGCAAACGGCGGCGGCTGGGTGGCTGCCACTGCCAGCGTAGCGCCTACAGCCTATGTGGCCCCTGGTGCGTTTGTGCTGGGCAGGGCAAGGGTAACCGGCAACGCCCGTATAGAAGGGCGTGCGGAGCTGCTGGATGATGTAACGGTTGCAGACAACGCCATGGTAAAGGACTTTGCCGTGCTGGGAGGCAATAGTGCCGTTACAGGTAATGCGGTGGTAGGTGGTGCCGCTACGGTGTATTATACCCGTATAACCGATCATGCAACCGTTGGTGAAGGAGCGTTTTTGCAATACAACAATCTGTCAGGTAACGCACAGGTGTTTGGCAATGCTTTTTCCACCGGCTCTGTTAATTTGTCTGGCACTATAAAAATTGGTGGTGACGCTGAAATAGGCGGCACCTGTTCTGCAGGAACCTATCTGCAATGTATAGGCATTACAGACGGTACCAGTACGAGAACGGAATGTGATGGATTAGTGACCACTCCTTTAAACACGAATATCAATGCAGCGTATACTGCTTTTGATGATGGGAGTATGTTGTTTGACAAAATAGTAGCCTGCGGTGACAGTATTGGTAAAGCATCTTTACCACCTGTTGTAACGTTTGATTCATCTTCCATTACCATACAATTACCCATTGCCAGTGTAGTACTTACAGCTGCTGCCACAGACCCTGATGGAACGGTTGTTGGCTATAGCTGGAAAAAGCAATCCGGCCCTGATGGTGTTTCCTTTTCTGCTGCAAACCAGGCCAGCACTACTGTTTCAGGTTTGGTATATGGTACTTATGTGTTTGCAGTAACGGTTACCGATAATTCCGGCATGAAAACTACAGAGCGGATAACGGTGCAGGTGCTGATGGCTAATGATGCGCCGGTGGTAACGGCAGATTCTGCCGTTACTGTTACACTACCTGTTAATTATGTAATGTTAACTGCCCATGCCGCTGATGCGGATGGATATATTGATTCTGTACGCTGGTACAAGGTAGCAGGCGATGGTGGTGCGTATATCGTTTCGCCCGGAAGTATAACTACTACCGTTGCCGGTTTACAGGAAGGCGTGTATAGGTTTGCTTTCCGTGCAGTGGATAATAAACATGCGGCAGGGGAGGATACAATAAAGGTAACGGTGCTGCCACCTGTAATGAATAACGCAGGTGGGTTAAACTATACTACGCTGCGGGCAGTTCCTAACCCTGTAAGGGGTATGGTGCATTTAACCTTTCCCATAGTTACAGGCGGTAATATCTGTATATACGATACAAGAGGAGGAACGGTGTTAACGAAGGTGCTGGCTGCCGGTGCAGTATCTGCCGATGTAAACATGGGGGCGTTGAGTGCGGGTTTGTATCATGTAAGCCTTACTACGCGTAACGGTGACAAATACACCACTCCGGTAATAAAACTGTGAGTTGGCGTTATAAAAAAGAAGCTGCCCTGTACCTGAGGCAGCTTCTTTTTTATTCAGAAAAATAACTCCGTTATATTTTGGCTTTAGCCGCTCCGGTTTGGTTAATTACCTCACCACAGGTAAGCATGTTGCGCGGATAATAAGGATTTTTAATAGCCTCTTCATTGCTCAGCCACACTTCCCCGGTCATAGGGCATCTTTGTTCAAATACCGTAAAAGCGGGTTGCGGCTGATGTTCCAGCCAGTACCAGAATTTGCCCGACAAAACAGCCAGTTGCTTCCGCTGCATGTTAATATGCTGCGTTTCGCTGATTGCTTTTGCCATTTCTACCGCATCCCTGCGCACGTTGCCTAAAGTATCAAGCATAAAAATGTTTGCCTTTTTTATCCGCATGTTGCCTAAAGCCTCGCTGAGTATTTTTGCATTGGATTGCGCGTTTACTGAATCTGACGCAACCAGATTCTCTTTTAACATCAGATAGGCTTTCATGGCCTCTTCAACCGGTGTGTTAGTGTTTTGCGCAAATAATCCTGTGCACAGCATTAACAGAACTGCAGTAAGTACTTTTCTCATACTATTGTTTTGTGTTAGCTGTACATGTCTTTAAAAATGCGCGGCACCCTTACAAACGGCGTCTTAATGAAATGTTAAAGCGGCTATTTTACTACGGTAGCTTCCAGCTCTATGGTCAGCGTTTCAAACAGAGTTTTTACTTCGCACAAGGTGGTAGCCTGCTGAATTCCGTTTTTGGTAATCCAGTTCTGCAGCACATCAAAACAACTCCACAGTTCTCCGGAGTTGGTAGTTAATACGTTTAAGCGTACAATACCACTGAGTGGGTATCCGGCCTGGGTGATTACTTTTTCCAGATTTTCTATGGCCAGTAGCAACTGGGTTTTCATGTCAGCATTGCTGGAGCGCCCGTCCGCATGTACAGCTGCCTGCCCTGCACAGTAAAGGGTACTCTCTATGTTTTTAACTTCTACTGCCTGCACATAGTTACGCTCATCCTGCCATTGCCAGGGATTGATAATTCTCTTTTCCATTTGTTTACTTTTTAAGGCCGTGCAGCGCTACACGGGCATTGAGTATGATTGTACAGGACAAAGGTGTATACAGTGGCGGAAAGCAGTGTGTGACAAATGTCACTAATTAATGCGATAATAGTGTATAGATGAACTTAAAGGCATTGGCTATTGCCTGATGTGCAATAGTTGCATGGTCTTCCTGCGGAAGATAATCGAAGTACAGCGAAACGTTTTTACTGCGTGTACTTTTAATTTTTTCTGCCAACAGGTTGGCATCTACCTCCATTACCCGCGGTGGGGTAGAAGGGGTGAGCCCTTCTTTACCAACCGCTATGTAAACCGCTGTTTTTTGTGAAAAGGTATCTTGTAGTAAAGCAGAAGATTCGTTGAGCAGGGAGCCATTGTTCCACCACAGGCTGGGGCTGATGATGATATATTTATTAAAGAGGGTGGGCTTTTTTAGCAATATTTCAGTTGCCAGCAAACCACCTAGAGACTGGCCTATGATAGTACGGGTTTTACCTGCCTTGTATTTTTTCTCTATAAAAGGCTGTAGATCTTTTTCTATAAAGGCAATGAACTTATCGGAATGGCCTGAGGTAGGATACTTCTTTTTGTCGTCGCTTACTGTAGTGGGTAAAGTGTAATCTCTCCGCCTGTCTACCGTAGCAATGCCTACTACAATAGATTTGGGTGCCCGGTTTATCCATTCAAAAGAATTAAACTGATAAAGACCGGCAACGTGTATAAAATCTTCATCAACAGAGCCATCCAGTAAATAAGTAACAGGATATACCACAGAGTCCTGTGTATTATAACCCTCCGGCAGATAAATGTTTAATACCCGCTTTTCGCCCAGTTCTTTAGAATACAGCTGATCAATAACACCGATGTTTAGTGGCTGGGTTTCGGGTATTGTAACCTGCGGAAGGTTTTGTGAAAATGCCGGAAGTGTACAAAACAGAACGGACAGGAGCGATAAACATTTCATCATTATCTTGGTTTGCGGCACCAATATTAAGAAAATTGGCGGCAATAGTATATCCGTATCCGCTGATTGCTTCACATAATGCTGTGCGACAATATATATAAACAAAGCCCTCCGTAATTGGAAGGCTCTGTATTAAGTATCAGATATAAAAACCGCATTATTTGCGGAAAACGGATACCTCGCCATTCAGCCTTACCTGTACAATTACTTTGTGGCCATTGTTAACCAGCGATACGTAATAGGAGGTGCCTGCGGTGTTATGCTCCATTTCAATTACTTCGGTGGCAGTGTAGCCATTGAATTTCTGTTCTATATTTCTGATGGCTGTTACAGGCAGGTTTTGATAGCTGATGGCTTTGCTTATGGCAACCTGTTCGCCTTCCTCATTGTAAAAAGCTTCCATTCTGGTGTTGTCCAGCACAAAACGAACACTTACCAGTTCTCCAACAGTTTTGTAATGCACCTGGGTAGCGCCGGGGTAACTGGCTTTAAACAAATCCATGGCTTTATCGTTGTTACCGGCTGCAAAAGTGGCAGTAGTAAAAGAGATAAGGGCGATAGCGGCGATGATGAACTTTTTCATAACTGTATGTTTTAAGTACTTGTTGTTATTTATTACATCATAAAGGTAGGTACTATGTAAGGCATAGTACTATCTGGTAGTGTTGACCGGTTGTATTTGCTGATAAGCGGTATTTTGGTGCAGGTTAATCGTCTGTTTTGTTAGGTAAGTGGTAAAAAACGCCAATAACAGCCCTGGAAAGCGGTCCGTTAAGGCTATCTGCTGTTCGTTTTGGTATAATATTATCTACAATGCTTACATTTGCGGCTTAGCACCCAAAAGAAAGTTATATGAGCCGCTACAACGAATACCTCAAAGAAATTGAAGAAAGAAAGGGTCAGGATCTCCACCCTAAACCGATTGACAGTGCCGAATTGCTGACTGAAGTGATTGCACAGATAAAAGACCTCAACAACGTTCACCGGAAAGAGTCTCTCAATTTCTTTATTTATAATGTACTGCCAGGAACTACAAGTGCTGCCGGCGTTAAAGCTCAGTTTTTAAAGGAAATTATTCTGGGCAGCTCCAAAGTAGAAGAAATTACCCCTGATTTTGCTTTTGAACTGTTATCGCACATGAAAGGTGGCCCTTCTATTGAAGTACTGCTGGATCTGGCGCTGGGTAGTGATGCTGCTGTTGCCAAACAGGCGGGAGACGTGCTGAAAACGCAGGTGTTTTTGTATGATGCTGACACCGATCGTTTGAAAGAAGCCTTCAAAAACGAAAATGCAATAGCCAGAGAAATTCTGGAAAGCTACGCGCAGGCTGAATTTTTTACAAAACTGCCGGAAGTACCGGAAGAAATTAATATAGTAACCTTTATTGCTGGTGAGGGCGATATTTCTACCGATTTACTCTCCCCAGGTAATCAGGCACACTCCAGAAGTGACCGTGAACTGCATGGTTTATGCATGATTACGCCACAGGCGCAAGCTGAAATAAGAGCGTTGCAGGCACAACACCCCGATAAAAGCGTAATGCTGATTGCCGAAAAAGGCACCATGGGTGTAGGTTCATCAAGAATGTCTGGTGTAAACAACGTGGCACTGTGGACCGGCAAACAAGCCAGCCCTTATGTTCCATTTGTAAACATTGCCCCTATTGTAGGTGGTACCAACGGCATTTCTCCCATTTTCCTTACTACGGTAGATGTAACCGGTGGTATTGGTATTGACCTGAAAAACTGGGTGAAAAAGGTAGACGAAAATGGCAAGGTGATACGCAACGAGAATGGTGAACCTATTCTGGAAGAAGTGTACTCTGTGGCTACCGGTACTGTACTGACGATTAATACAAAGACCAAGAAATTATATAAAGGCGAGCAGGAACTGATTGACATTTCAAAGGCACTGACGCCTCAGAAAAAGGAATTTATCAGGGCCGGAGGTTCTTATGCCATTGTATTTGGTAAGAAAATTCAAACCATTGCAGCGAAGATTTTAAATATAGACGCTACGCCTGTATTTGCGCCTGCCAAAGAAATTTCCAATGAAGGCCAGGGACTTACAGCGGTTGAAAAAATCTTCAACAAGAACGCGGTAGGTACCACGCCTGGTAAAGTTTTACATGCCGGTTCTGATGTGCGTGTAGAGGTAAATATTGTAGGTTCTCAGGATACTACCGGTTTAATGACTGCTCAGGAACTGGAATCTATGGCAGCTACCGTAATTTCCCCTATTGTAGATGGTGCTTACCAGTCTGGTTGTCACACCGCCTCTGTATGGGATAAAAAAGCACAGGCCAACATTCCTAAACTGATGAAGTTTATGAATGGCTTTGGATTAATTACTGCCCGTGACCCTAAAGGTGAATATCATTCTATGACGGATGTAATTCACAAGGTATTGAATGATATTACGGTAGATGAGTGGGCCATCATTATTGGTGGTGATTCGCATACCAGAATGTCGAAAGGTGTTGCGTTTGGTGCTGACTCAGGTACGGTTGCGCTGGCACTGGCTACCGGTGAAGCATCTATGCCTATTCCGGAATCAGTAAAAGTAACCTTCAAAGGTGAAATGAAAGGGCACATGGATTTTCGTGATGTAGTACATGCTACACAGGCACAAATGCTGCAGCAGTTTGGTGGCGAAAACGTGTTCCAGGGCAGAGTTATTGAAGTACACATAGGCACACTGCCTGCTGACCAGGCTTTTACATTTACTGACTGGACTGCAGAAATGAAGGCGAAAGCTTCTATCTGTATTTCTGAAGATGATACCCTGATTCAATCTCTGGAAATTGCCAAAGGCAGAATTCAGATTATGATTGACAAGGGTATGGATAACAGCAGACAAGTACTGCAGGGCCTGATTAATAAAGCAGATAAAAGAATAGCCGAGATTAAATCGGGCGAAAAGCCATCGTTAACACCAGATGCCAATGCAAAGTATTATGCTGAGGTGGTAATTGATCTGGATGTGATTGATGAACCCATGGTAGCTGATCCGGATGTAAACAACGATGACGTTTCCAAGCGTTATACGCACGATACCATCCGCGGACTTTCTTACTACGGTGGTGGCAAAAAGGTGGATCTTGGTTTTGTGGGCTCTTGTATGGTGCACAAAGGCGATCTGAAAATTGTTTCTCAGATGCTGAAGAACCTGGAAGGTCAGCAGGGCAAGGTGGAGTTTCATGCACCGCTGGTAGTAGCAGCGCCTACTTACAATATTATTGATGAACTGCGTGCAGAAGGCGACTGGGAAATTCTGCAGAAATATTCTGGTTTTGAATTCGACGACAACGCCCCTAAAGGTGCTGCACGTACTGAATACGAAAACATGATGTATCTGGAGCGCCCAGGTTGTAACCTTTGTATGGGTAACCAGGAAAAAGCAGCAAAAGGTGATACGGTAATGGCTACCTCTACCCGTTTGTTCCAGGGAAGAGTGGTGGAAGATTCTGAGCGTAAAAAAGGCGAATCGCTGCTGGCTTCTACACCGGTGGTGGTACTTTCTGCTATTCTGGGAAGAATTCCGAATGTGGAAGAATACAAGGCAGCAGTAGAAGGTATTGACTTAACCAAGTTTGCGCCTCCGCTGAAGACCTTAACTTCTGTTCCGGTACGTAAGGACAGTGTTTCTTACTAGTAACTTAATATAAAATGCATATAAAATCCCCTGCCTTGTGAGAGCGCAGGGGATTTTTGTTACCTGATACTGTAACCCTGTTACCGGCCTGTCCGTTCCTGAAAACCGGTAATTCCCTTATCTTTACAAGGCTCTGCATCTCCGTACAGCCTTTTAATTTCCAGTATTCTGCATTTAATCATGTAACTGTATGCGGTTACCCGTAATGTGCTGCAGTTAAAAATTATATACATTTATATAGTGCCATATACAGCAACTATTAACGATGTACATCAGCAGTTTGCTGAGTACTTTAACGTACCGGTTTTAAAGCCTTATTTGTACCAGCTTTTTAAAAAGATGGCCGAAGGGCATATTTGCATTCATCTGGATGATGCGGGTGGGGATACAGCATTACCTCCACTGCAACTGCCTGTGCCGCTGGTTACAACAGAGGAAGATGGTTATGAACCTTTTGTATTGCATGGCAACAGGTTATATATGCACCGCTATTTCCGGTACGAAACCCTGTTTCTCCGGCGTATTTTCCGTTTTATGGAGGAAGATGCCGGTGTAAGGGAGGAAAGGCTGGCGATGCTGGATGCGCACCGCACCTTTATCAGTGCTTTGTTTGAACAACCGGCAATTGACGGGCCTTCTGTGCCGGACTGGCAACTGGCGGCGGCTATTACCGGGGTGCTTAATCAGTTTACTATTATTACCGGCGGCCCGGGCACCGGTAAAACCACTACCGTGGCTAAAATACTGGCCATACTATATACCTTACAGCCTGGTACAACGGTAGCATTGGCTGCGCCTACGGGGAAAGCAGCAGCGCGTATGGCCGAAAGTTTGCGCAATACCCGTTTGCCTGCAGCACCGGAAATAACCGGCCTGTTTGCGGCTATTACCCCCGCAACCATTCACCGGCTGCTGAAACCGCAGCCGAATACACCGTATTTCCGCCACAATGCTGCTAACCCATTACCGTACGATGTGGTGATAGTAGATGAGTGCTCCATGATAGATGTGGCTTTATTTGCCAAACTGCTGGATGCTATAGGAACCGGTACGCGTTTATTGCTGCTGGGTGATAAAGATCAGCTGGCTTCTGTGGAAGCGGGCAGTCTGTTTGGCGATGTGTGCCAGGCACAGCCGGTGCTTAACCTGTTTACACCGGAACGGCTGCAGTACATCAATACATTTATTGCGCAGTCCGGTAAGCAGCTACCTGCAAGTGCCATTGGCAATGATACCGGGCATCCGCTGTTTCAGCACCTGGTGGAGTTAAGGTATAGCCATCGTTTTTCTGATGATAAAGGCATCGGAAAATTCAGTAAGGCAGTTATTCAAAACCAGCCCGAAAATATTCGTCCGTTTTTTCAGCCAGGTTATGACGAACAGGTGGTGATAGATCAGTTATACAGTCAGCAGGTATTTGAAAATTTTATAGCAGGTTATGAAGATTTTCTGCAGGAAAAGGATATCCGCACGGCACTTCGCAAAATGAATCAGCTGCGTGTGCTATGTGCGGTAAGAGAGGGTGAGAGCGGCTTGTATGCGGTTAACCTGGCTATTGAAAAATACCTGCACAGCCGTAAGTTAATTACCGCACATCAGGAATTTTATGAAAACAGACCTGTTATTCTTACCCGCAATTATTACGAGCATAACCTGTTTAATGGCGATACTGGTATTATTCGTGCAGATGAAAATAACATACTGATGGCCTGGTTTGAAGATAGTGAAGGAGAGTTGCGTGCAGTATTGCCGGGCTATTTAACCGAGGCTGAAACTGTGTTTGCTATGACTATTCATAAAAGCCAGGGATCGGAATTTAATCAGGTGCTGGTAATATTACCGCCATCATCTGATGTGGCTATTGTTACGCGTGAGCTGTTGTATACCGCCGTTTCCAGGGCTAAAAGCAAAGTATATATTCAGGCTACGGAAGAAGTGGTATTACAGGCTGCCGCCCGTTTTGTAGAAAGGGCTTCCGGTATTGCTGCCCGTTTTCATCATTAATATGTTAATCCTGCCATGGCGCTTTTTGTAAAAGTTTCTAATTCGCTCGAAAGACTGTCGCAGCAGCTATCACATACCTTACAGCAGTCGCAGACAGGGGTATTTGAGCCGTATACCATTGTTACCCAAACAGAGGGTATGAACAACTGGCTGCGGCAGCAGCTGGCTGCACAAATGGGTATTGCTGCCAACTGCCGTTTTGTAAAACCGAACGATCTTATTTATAACGTATACTACCTGCTGGGTGGAAGCCACTCCGAAATACTGAGTGCACAAACCTTATCCTGGTTGTTATATAACCTGCTGGGCGAGCCTGATTTTGCCCGGCGTTTTCCTGCTATTGCAGGTTATTTTACTACGGGAGCCGACAGAGAAGTAAAGAGAATGGCGCTGGCCGAAAAAGTAGCCGATCTGTTTGATCAGTATCAGATATACCGCCCGGAAATGATTATGCAATGGAACCAGTCTGATGTGAAAATTGCAGAAGAAGATGCCTGGCAGCAATACCTGTGGGTAAATGCCAAACAGGCAAGCAACCATACACTGCCCGATAAAACGGTGGTAGGGCAATACATTCTGGAGGCGCTGCAGAATGTTGCACAGCAAAAAACATTGCGGCACAGAATGAAAGCGGTACACCTGTTTGGCCTGTCTATTATAACCGCTTATCATATGCACATACTGCTGAAGTTAAGTGAGGTAACGGATGTGCATTTTCATATGATAAACCCGGCGCCAACGGTGTACTGGCTGGATGACCGCAGCGAAAAACAACTGGCCCGGTGGCGGCAGAAAGGCAGGTTTACCGAAGCTGAAATTACCGGCAACCCATTGCTCAACAGCTGGGGCACCGTGGTAAAAGATACCTTTAGTATGTTTTTTACACACGATGCTTTTATTAATGCCTATGATGATGCTGATATAGTGCCGCCGGTGCCGGATAGCCTGTTACATAAGCTGCAGCACGATATATTTAATGCAGCAGCAGGCGAAGCGCGTAATGTGCTTACGGCGGGCGATATACAGGATGGTTCGCTAACCATCAATTCCTGTTATACAGTAGCGCGGGAGGTGGAGGCTTTGTATAATTATCTGGTATACCTGGCCGATCAGAAAGAGAAAAACCTTTCACCCAGGGATATTGTGGTTATGGTTAGCGATATTAATGTGTATGCGCCTTATATAAAAGCGGTGTTTGCCAATGCGCCGTACCGCTTTCGCTATACCATTGCCGATGAAAGTTATGCAGATAACGACAGCTTGCTGAATGCCTTGTATGCGGTACTGCAACTGTCTGAAGAAAGCTGCACGGCGGAAGATGTGGTGCAGTTACTTGATTCATCGTATGTACGTAAACGTTTTGCTATAAGCGACCCTATGCTTATAAGGCAGGTGGTAACCCAGGCCAATATACGTTATGGTATAGAAGGCAGGGAGACGGATGAAACCTTTCTGGTAAGCTGGCGCTATGGGTTAAAGCGCATACTGTTTGGTATTTGTATGAGCGGGGAGGAAGAATATGGTGAAGGCACTTACAGCTTTTACCCGGTAGACAGGATGGAGGGCCGGGAAGCGCAGGAGATTATCCGGTTCTGCCATTTTGTGGAAATGCTGATACAGGTAGTGGAAGATAAAAAACGCAGCCGCAGCGTTGCGGGCTGGGTTAGTTATATAGAATTTGTATTGCACAACCTGGTATACGAGGCACAGGAGGAGGCGGAGGAGGAGTATGTGCAGGTAATACAGCAGCTTACGGCCTATAACCTGGTGAATGAGTATATGCGGGATAACATTTCCTATGCCGTATTCAGCCACAGCTTTTTGCAAACACTGGGCAGTACTACCCGCTCCGGCCTGTTTGTGAATGGGGGTATAACGTTCTGCTCCTTAATTCCCATGCGCAGTATTCCTTTTAAAGTAGTGGCGGTGTTGGGTATGGGGTATAATCAGTTTCCACGCCGCGAACAGACCGTTCATTTTAACCTGATGGAAAAGAACCGGCAGCGGGGCGATAGAAACATTAAAGAAAATGATAAACATTTATTGCTCGAAACCGTACTGTCGGCCAGGGAATATTTATACATCAGCTATATAGGGCAAAGCGCTAAAGATAACACCACTGTTCCCGCATCGGCATTAATAGATGAACTGGTAGAGTATATTGAGTCTGGCGCTGAAGAGCCTGAAAAGGTAAAGCAGCAGCTGATTACATTGCAGCCTTTGCAATCGTTCAGCATACGCTATAACCGGCAGAATACCCGCCTGTATAATTACCTTACCATGGCGCCCGCAGAAAAAAAGGTGATGACTGTTGCAGATAAAGCCATTGCGGAAATTTCGTTTGAAGAAATTATGCTGGACGATCTGGTGTATTTTTTCCGGCACCCTTTCCGTGTATACTATAACAAGGTGCTGGGTATTTATTACCGTAACGAGCAGGTGTTGCTGAAAGAAAATGAATTGTTTACGCTTAATACCCTCCAGCAATGGACGTTGAAAAATAAATTGTTACAGTTGCCGGAAGGAGAGCAGGAGCAACTGAAAAAGCGTTTGGTAAAAACAGGCGGCCTGCCATTGAAAAACATGGCAGATGTACAATGGCAGCAGCTGAATGAAACAGTGGCGCAAACGCGCAGTTTGTACAGGAACTGCACCAAAGGTGCCGGAGAACAAAAGGTGGATATTCTGCTGCCCTGTAGCGGTGGCAGTGTGCTTAAGGGTACTATAAGTGAAGTATTTGATGGTACATTGGTACAGGTATCGTGGAGTAAAAACGAACGCAAATACCTGATGGATGCCTATATCCGTTACCTGGCGGGTATTGCGGCAGGTGTCCTTAACGGAATGTGTTTTATTTCCGGTGCCAAAGAAAACAAAGTGTTTGAAGCAGCACCTTTAGCTAAAGAAGAGGCCATGCAGCGGCTTAACCAGCTGGTGGAGGTATACCGGAGCGGCTTTACGCGCATTGTTCCGTTTTATCCTGATTTTGCTATCAGCCCCCATGAACTGGAAACGCTGGACGAACCAGGCTTTCATAAAAAAGTAAAAGATGCACTGGATAATGGCTTTTTTGAGCGTAAAGATGATCCGTATCTGATGCCGGAATACGATAAAGGCTTTTTTCATAGCCCCGGTATTATGGAAGAATACAAAACCATTGCCCGGCTATTGATAGCGCCTTTAGCATCCGTTTTTCCCGGCTATCCTTTTAAATAGTAGGTACAATACATGAAAACGAATTTATACCAGCATTTTGAAGCAGCTACAGTGCCTCTGGAAGGCAGCAACCTGATAGAGGCCAGCGCAGGAACGGGTAAAACCTATTCCATTGCCATACTGGCTTTACGGCTGGTGCTGGAAAAAAAGATACCGGTAAAAGAGATACTCATGGTTACTTTTACCAAAGCGGCCGTGGCCGAACTGCACGAACGGGTACGGCTTTTTATGCGCACGGCATATAAAGCCTGCGAAGGCAAGCCTGTGAAAGATGCAAATATTCAGCAACTGGTTGAAAAGGCTATTGCTGCGGACGGTGTGCAGAATGTGCAGCAGCGCCTGAGAGATGCGGTGCTGTTGCTGGACGAAACGGCAGTATTTACCATTCATAGCTTTTGCCAGCAAACCCTTACTGAATTTGCTTTTGAAACCAATCAGCTGTTTGGAACGGAAATGGTGCAGAATGCGGAAGCCATGATAGAGGAAGAAGTGCATGAATTCTGGCGTACACATATTACCACGCTGCCGGTGGCACTGCTGAACATACTGATGCAGCGCTATACCATGGAGGCGCTGAAGCGGCTGGTGAAGGAAGACCTGGGCGGTAAAAAATACATGAACTCAGACGGTATGGCTGCATTGTCTGCAACGGAGCTGGATGCTATGCAGCAGCAGATAGCAGCAGCACAGCAACAGTGCGAGGTATTGACCAGCCAGATACGGCAATACATTACCGCTAATGCTGCTACATTAAAAGAAGTTTGCGCTACCAATACCTATGCGAAAAAAAGTGCACAACATTTAATAGATACCCCCGACCAACTGATAACGTTTATAAACAGCAACAGGGATAAAGCTTATGTAGGTAAAGTATTTGGAAATATACTAACCATGCTGGAACCTTTGGAGCAATTAAAAGAAACGATAGAGGATATTCTGAGGGATATTATGTTTAACCTCAACTGCCAGGCTATTATTATGGTGAGGGCTGGTGTACAGGCAAATAAACGGCGTAATAACCTGATGGGGTTTGATGATATGATTGTAAACCTGCACAAGGCTATTACCGCACCGGGCAGTCAGCGACTGGTTAACGTACTGCGCCATAAATACAAAGCGGTGTTTGTGGATGAGTTTCAGGATACGGACCGCCAGCAATTCGACATTTTTGACAAAGCCTTTGGCGAAGAAACGATTCTGTTTTACATAGGCGACCCAAAACAGTCTATTTACGCCTGGCGCAAAGCAGATATATTTACCTATTTCAAAGCGCGCGAAGGCGTACAGCGGTGTTACGGCATGAACCGGAACTTCCGCTCCACCCCGGCGCTTATAGGGGCTATGAATGCCTTTTTTGTACCTGCACCCGGCTTTGATACCTTCTATTTTTCTGATGCAGAAGAAAGCATTGACTATATACCGGTAGAAGCAGCCAACCCCAAAGCAGCCACTGCTTTTTACAGGAATGGAGTGGAAGAGGCGCCTGTAACAGTGTATAGTGTAAAAACCAGAGAGGAAATTATAGCAGCGGCGGCGGCACAGGTTTTAGCACTGCTGCAGGATAGCGGTTACCAGGTTGCGCGGGCAGATGGTACACTGCGTGCTATTACACCATCGGATATTGGTGTGCTGGTACGTAAGCATAACGAGGGCAGGGGCATTAAAGCACAGCTGGCAAAGCTGGGCATACCCGCGGTAGCTATTGATGATGCTAAAGTGCTGCACACTACCGAAGCGCAATATCTGCTATATCTGATGCAGGCTATGGAGATGCCGGACCGATCTTCTATTAACCGCGCACTGCTATCGCCTTTTACCGGTTACACTACACAAACCATCCTTATGCTCAACGATGAGGTAACCCTTGGTTTGTTTGGTAAATACAAAACCCGCTGGCAGGAAGATGGCATTTATACCGCACTGATAGATTTTACGGCAGACTTTGAAGTGCGCCGGGTGCTGCTGCAAACACATGCGGAAGAGGGTGAACGTATTATATCTAACCTGTTTCAGCTGATAGAACTGGTACATCAGGTGCAGAGCAGGAAAAACCTGTCTGCACCCGAACTGCTGTCCTGGCTGCAAAAAGGCATAGAAGGTATGGAAACAGAAGGGGACGAATATGAACAAAGAGTAGAGAGTGACGAAGAAGCCGTGAAGATTGTTACTATACATAAAAGCAAGGGACTGGAATACCCTATTGTAATAGCGCCTTTCCTTGATTTTAAAAACAACAACCGCGATGAGCTGGTTAGTTTCCGGCACCCGCAAACCGGGGAATATATCTGTGCCGAAAAATACCGCTTATCTACTGAACTGCTGGAAAGTCAGCAGCAACAGGCTGAACAGGAAAACAGGCGTTTGTTATACGTGGCGCTTACCCGTGCCGTATACAAATGTTATATTTATAAAGGCACCGGCGGCCCTTATTCGGGCTCTACCTTATCTGCGTTTATACAGCCGTTGAGCGCTGCGCCGCCAGAGGGTATTTTATTTGATGCAACGGTGCCTGAGAGTGATGGAAAACGTTACCGCAAAAACAATGCATCTGATACCTTTACTGCTGCCCCTGCAGTACAGTTTTCGCTGCAGCAGCAACACTGGCGAAAACTGAGTTACAGCATGCTGGCTGCCAGTGCGCTTAAAAGCCCCAAAAGCAAGTCGCAACCGGTAGCGGCAGAATACGATACATTTATTTTTCACACCTTAAAACGCGGTGCCAAAACAGGCGATCTGCTGCACTATATATTTGAACGTATTCATTTTGGTGATGATACCCGCTGGCCACAGGTGCTGGATGAAGCTGTGCGCCGGTATGCACCCGGCCAGCAGCAGGCATACATACCTATGCTGCAGCAATTATTACAGCAGGTATTACATACAGTTATACCTATAAATGAAACCACACAGTTTACTTTGGCGCAGATAGCCGGCAACAGACGCATTACCGAGTTTGAATTTGATTTTCCGATACAGGCTTTACCTGCTGATTTATTGAATCAGCTGGCGGATGAGCAGACGGCTATTGCAATAAGACCAGTGTTTACTGCCTACCAGCAGCGGCTGGAAGGAATAATGAACGGGATGATGGATTTGTTTTTTGAACATGATGGTAAGTATTACATACTCGACTGGAAATCTAATTACCTGGGCAGTGCATTGGAAGAATACAATACCGAAGCCATTGCCGCGGCTATGAACGAAAGCAATTATCATTTACAATACTTTATATATACCCTTGCCGCCAAAAAATACCTGGAAAGCCGTTTGCCTGGTTTTGATTATGAAACACAATTTGGCGGCGTTATATACTTATTTGTACGGGGCATGCGTAATGGTAATACAACAGGCATATTCTACACCCGGCCGTTGTTGGATAAAATAAGCAGGCTGGAAAAGTATAGTTTATCCGCAAAAGATGAATCATTTATGCGAACAATAGGGTAGTAGTGTGGCAGTGGCAGATATAAATAAGAAAGCCTCACTTTACTGCGAGGCTTTCTCTGTGGCGTTAATTCCTTATTAGCTGGTAACACTGATAACGATACTGCTGTTATTGTCTGCCACGTTAATGACTACTTTCTCTGAAGTACTATCGTAGCAATAACTATTAAGCTGTTCGTTGTTTACCGCCGGTACGGGTAATCCGTTGATGGTAACAGCAGAAGGTGCAGTGGTATAGCCATACAGTTCCACAAAAAAGTTTGATTCTGCAGGTGAGTAATTATCGTATGTGCGCTGGAAGATAATCTCTCTTCCATTGGCTACATTACTGGTGCTAACTACCGTGGTTCTGCATACCGGCTTTGGTTCCAGATTTCCGGTGGTGATTTTGTCATCCAGATAGAGTGTATACGTACTGTTGGCGCCAGGATATATGAAAAAGTGTATCGGATTTACCTCCAGCTGGCTGGTGTATTGCTGCAACCCCCTTACAGGTATAATAGCGCCTTCGCGTACATAAATAGGTACAAGGCCTAATGGAACATACCAGTTAATGTTTTGTCCTCCCGTATTAGCCGAACTAAGTTGTCCGCCGGTAATATCAAATACATACCAGTTGCTGCCTGCGGGCAGGTATACATTACGGTTGGTAGCGCCTTGTGTAATAACGGGAGCGATGAGCAGGTCTTTTCCCACAAAGAATTCGTCGCTTATGCCAAATACGTTCGGGTCTGCAATATCGTTCAGAAACAATGCGCGTGAAATGGGTTTGCCGTTCTGCGTGCATTCATACATGGTATCGTAAAACAGCTGAATCAGTTGGTAGCGCATGTTGATGTAGGTACGGCAATAGCTCATATAAGGATCGCCATAGGCATAGGGTTCCTGGAACGATTTGGTGTAACCATCGTAGTGGTTGCGGTACCATGGCAGGAAGGCAGCGCAATTCATCCAGCGTACATACAGTTCGGGATCGGTAATGCTTACAGCATTCTGGTTGTTGATGCTGATATTAACACTGCCGGGGCCGTTAGCAAAACCGCCTACATCGCAGCCGGATATGGGCAGGCCTGATATGCCTATGTTGAGCACCTCAGGAATGTTGATGGAAAGAAAATCCCAGCTGGAAGCGGAATCGCCCGTCCATATACCGGCATAACGGTGAACACCGGCGTAGCCGCCGCGGGAGATGATAAAATTCCTTTTCTGGTAATTATACAGGCCTTTGAAATCTTCGCTGCTTTTGAGGGCAGTTAAACCGTTATAGGTGGCTTTTACCAGATTGATGGCAAACGTATTGTGAATCACAGCTTCGGGCAGGTATTCCTGCGTTACATAATCATACCGCATCAAATCCAGCGGCAGGGTTTTATCATCACAGTTATTGTCTTCATTGGGCACAACAGCAGGGTCTGTCATATCCTGCCAAATCATATCTATGCCGGTTTGCAGCAGGTATTTGTATTGTAATCCCCACCAGGCCTGTACTTGTGGGTTGCACATATTGCTGTAAAAGCCATAGGTGCCCAGCTGCTCGCTCCCTTGTGGTGAGGCGGGGGTGGGATAATATTGCTGGTAGGGGTTAATATTAGGGTTGGTGGGCGAGTTGGTGCCGTAGTTTTCATTGGCAAGAAATATCAGAGGTGACGGCGCTTCTCCGGCGCGCGTGTTGAATATAAATGGTTGTACAGGAACGTCTGGTTTGTAGGTAGATTCCGGCGCGTTTTGCTGGTTAAGATTAAGCAGGGTGTCGCGCGTTGGGTAAGGGGTAGTAGTGCTTCCGTTTTCGTCCAGCGGATTGGCAGATACAATACCGGTTATGTTGGTGCTGCAAACAAAGCCCATACTATGCAGATTGTCGAACATTGTTTTTGCTTCGGGGAATTTCACATTACTGATAGTGAAAGTGCGGTAATTGTCCTGAAAATCCACATCTATATGAAGCCCGTCAATCGGAATCTGGTTGTTGCGGTATTGCTGTGCAGCATTCAGCAGCTTCTTGCTATCCCAGTAGCCATAGCATCCCTGATGGTAACCCAGTGCGTACTGAGGTGGCATGGCAGCACGGCCAGTCAGCTGCGTGTACTGGTCAATTACGCTGGTAGCAACATTGTGTGTGTTATCTGCCACGCCTGTGATTACATAAAAATCCAGTTCACCGTATAGCGCTCCGAAGTAATATTTACCATCCATATCCGAATAATCGTTGCAGCCGATATTGAAATAAGACTGTGCAGTATTATCGAAAAAAATGCCGTAGCTGTAAAGGCTTTGCGTGCCTGCAGCCAGCAGAAACGGAATGGAGTTGTATAATGGGCCTGAGGGGTTCAACGGGCCACCCTGATTGCCCGGAGGAACTACATTCTGGCCGGGTACAGTGGTTTGGTCGTTATAAGTGAAGTTGTCGTAGTTGAAGAAGGTATATGTGTACGCATTCTTCTGAATATTGCTACCCGCTTTTTCTCCCAGTCCGTAATAGGCTTCTTCTTCCGGCGAATTCATAATACAGGCAATTGCCTGATTGCTGTAAACAACGTTGGTGCCCAGCTGTGTTTCTGTAATCAGCTGCGTGCCTTTGTATACTGCAAACCCAAAGGGTGCAAGTCCTACTTTTACCTGAATATTTCCGGTATCCAGCAGTAAAGTACCGCCGTTATCAGGAAGCTCAGTAGCAGATACCATAACTGAACCCAGCTGATAATTCACCACGGCATAAGAGCGGTTGGCAGAATAGTCAGGTGAGATAACAGGATTAAAGCGTATGCGGAAAGTGGTGTTGGAGAGAAAGGATAGCTGTACCTGAAAACCACTGCTGTTGGTAAGCAAAAAGGTGGTGCTGTTTGACTGTTGCCAGTTTACATTGCCAATGGTGTTCCAGCCAGGCGCGTTGGCCTGAAACTGGTTTACCTGAACAAAACTGTAATTGCTCATAGATGATATTTTGCGTGGTTTATAATGTATTACGGACGCTTTCGGTGGGCTTTCAATTGCAGCAGCCATTCAAAATCGCCTGCAGCTGTGGCGGTGTTATACACTACTGAATCGGTATTGCGGGAAGTTTTTATAATATCGCTGGCAATGCCTGCTGAAGAGTGGCAGCCTACACAGCTTTCTGTGCCGAAAATTACCGTGTGTGTATTGCTGATATCCTTATTCTTCGGAAAGTTGGGCATCTGATAAAATGCAGGTTCATTACCTAGCATATAGTTGTAGGTAGTTCCGGTGGTGGGCGCTTTGTTAATAGAATTTGTCATCAATGCCTTTTGAATGGCCACTACTTCTTCAGCGCTCAACGGATTGCTGCCGGAGGTAGTTGCCCCCTGGAAGTAAGTTTCCATTATCATATTGGTAAGGTAGGTGGGTGTAGGGTAGCCACCGGCTTTGTTTACTACTGCATCAGGTAGCTTATAAACGCTGGTATCGCTGTAAGGAGCAGCAGAGGGTCGTGTAGGCCATTGAGTGCCTATAAGCTGGTAGTACTGTAAGAATGATTTATGGGTTTTGAGCAATGCGCGTACCTGTTTGTTTAATGCAGCAGTAGCTCCGGGAATAGGTAACACGCGTTGTATCTGGTTTTTAATCACTTTAGCAGTAGTGTCTGGTATCAGGTTTACAGGAGAGAGACTGGAAGGATCGTAGAAGGAGGGCTGTAAGGGTTTGCCGTTTACTTTCTCCAGAGGGTTGGTTTCCAGGTTATCTACCTGTTCAAAAGTGGCCCACATCCATTGTGGAGAAGATACTGTTTTAGCGGCAATGTGCATTCCTATCAGGCCTACCTGCGCCAGATGAAAAGAACCATCATTTTCGTATACATAAGCTGGTTGAGATAAATATCTGTTGGGATCGTCTACATCTTTCACCAGTATTTTCCAGGCTAGTTTCAGTTCAATGCTTCCTTCTTTGGTAACATCGCCCGACGGAAAGTTTACCTTATTGCCGGCTTTGCTGAATTTCACCTGTCCGTCAATATTATACAGTTCATTCTGCACAATGTATTCTACTTCCTGGCGGCCCATTCTTATTTCGTAACGCACCTCGTTGCCATGCTGATCCCATATCGGAGATGTAAATGCCTGGTTTACCTCGTCGGCGGTGTCTCTTACAAATACCCGGTGTCCTTTTTTGGTAGTTTTGGCTACCAGGCCAGATACGGCACTTGTGCGAAATAAAATGAGTGTATCTTCTATCGCAGGTTTTTTTACCAGTGCACCTAGTTTACCTGACAGTTCTTTTTTACCACCCCATACGGTAGGTTTGCTGCCATCATCTTTAAATACCTCAAACGATTCTTTCCAGAATTCCCATTTTCTTTTACCCTCATCGCTAATGCTAGATTTTGGTTTGCCATCTGCTTCCAACGGCCAGTTTAAAGCAATAAACGTTTGCCATGCCCATACATCAAACAGGCGGTTGGTTTCATCAAACTTTCCGGCATCAATCAGTGTATGCTCCAGGGCAGTGTCAACGTCATGCGGTGCATCCGGAGAAAGTTTGGTTACATGCAGATAGCTTTCTCCTGCCTCCGGATCGGCATCCGGTTCGGAAGAGGTGTTGTTCTGCGAATGGCAGCCCCATAGAATTGCGGCGAGGCTGGCAGTGAATAACAGGCATGCAAGCGCTGTTTTTTTACGTTGGTAAAAAAAAGTTAACATATATGATGGCTTTTGTTCTATCTCAATATGACAGCGCTATCGAAAGTGGTGTTTCCAGGCTGCCTGTAGTACAGAAGGGGTGGAATAGTATATACATACACGTACTGTTTGTTGTATTCTATCCCGGACGAGCAACAAGGTACAACGTGTGTATGAGCGATGCAATACCGGTTTTCCGTGATTTTTTGGTTTTTGTGCACTGATGATGAATGTGGATTTGTGCGAAATGTAGTATCGTGTTGGATTTAAGGGATGTTTTGCAGGTTGAATTGTAGATATTGAAATATGTTAAGTGTGTACCCTCCAGGAGAAAGTGTGTACCCTCCAGGAGAAAGTGTGTACCCTCCAGGAGAAAGTGTGTACACCAGAGCGAAAAGTGTGTACACACCGTGCACTTTTGTGTACCCATTTTTTATTTGTAACTGCCTTAAAATTGCAGGAGGGGACACAGTTGCCGGTTGAAATTGTCATTTGGTTATTCTTGTGTAGACTACCATCTATTGAAAGTAGCTTTCAGCCATTTGTTTGAGCATTCCCTCTGTTTTTGTGTACACAGTTTTTATGAGTAGTTGCCTGCAATCATTAACAACTACTTCCTGAATGATTGAGGAGACTGTACCGGATCAAGGGATCAAGTTGAATAGTGGGGGGAGAGAAAGAGGGGCAATAAAAAAGCCTCAACATTTCTGCTAAGGCTTTTTCTGTGGGAGCACACGGGATCGAACCGCGGACCCTCTGCTTGTAAGTCAGAGGGCTACGTTTACCGGGCTTAACCATTCTTATATCCATCTTTACTGTAAGTGTTTGATAATCAGTTGGAAGTTTTTTAGTTTTGAGTTCAGATAACCATGATGAATGCCGTTTACTTTGAGGCTGTTTGCAAACTGTTTGCAAACAGTGCTAAAGGCGGAATTGGTCTTATTAACGCTTTAAACTGGTTAACATGCCAATTACCTACAATGTGCGGTTAGATGATCGCCGGATTAAAAAAGATGGAACCTACCCCGTGAAAGTCTGGGTAACTTATGAAAGAAGGGCGCTGCCGTATTCCACTATTTACAACCTGTCGAAAAGTGACTGGGACAAATTGAACGCCTCTAACCTCCGTGAAGAATTACGTACCATTCGTGATGGAATCAGAAAGTTAGAAATTCAGTTACAGGATTATTTGCAGGAGACGGATGAATTCAGTTTTGAAAACTTTGAAATAGCCTTTGTAATTCACAACAAATTTATGGCCCGTACGAAAGTTAAGAACCGGGGTGAAGAAGTGAAATTTAAAGTAGATGATCTGGCTCAATACGAAAAGCGATTCAAAATCCTGAAAGAAGAAGGTGCCAGAAAAGGTAATTTGCTTTATTGTTACCAGAAGTACATTATTGAACTGCTTAAGAACAGGCAAACCAAAACTGCCAGCGTTTACCAGTCTGCCTATAACTCCCTTGTCAAATACAAGGGGATTATTGAGATTACCCAGGTTACAGAAGCCTACCTGAATGGGTATGAAAGCTGGATGAAAGGGAAGGAGGAAAACAAAGCTACTTCTGTAGGGATTTGGGTAAGAACCTTGCGGAGGTTGATTAAAGTAGCCATTAAACAGGGCGTATTTCTGCAAAGTAAATTCCCTTTTGGTAGGGATAAGTATGTTATCCCTTCTAAAAAGAATGCAAAGGATGCCTTTGATGTGGCGGTAATACCAGCAGTATACCACTTTAAAACAACCAGCGAATGGGCTGCTTTGTCTCGTGATGCGTGGCTGTTTATGTACTTTGGAAACGGGATGAACATGAAAGATTTGTGCCTTTTACGGTATCCGCAGTATGTCGGGGATTATATAACTTTTGAAAGAGCCAAGATTGAAAGGACAGCTAAAGATAGAACAGAAGAAATAGTGGTATATGTAAATGAGATAATGAAGGCTATCATTGAGCGTTGGGGTAACCCGCGTGGCGAAGATGGCAATAACTATATTTTCCCGTTTTATGAGGAAGGAATGAATGATATGGATAAGTACATAAAGCTGGAGGATACCATCAAAATAACAAACAGGTGGATGCGGAAAATATTTGGAGAACTAAAGCTGGATTTTCCCAGTAACACCAAAATGGTGCGGAATTCAATGGCGACTCATTTATTGTATAACGGAGCCTCAACAGAGTTTATTAAAGGTGTTTTAGGCCATCAGAATATCACTACTACTCAGATTTACCTGTCCAGTTTTAAAAAGCCGGTGGTAAAAGAACATGCGGAAAAGCTTGTAACGTTTGATTTGAACCTTCCTGATAAAAGGACCGCTTAACGAAAAAAGCGCAAGGTGAAAAGGGAAATTGAAAAAAATAGGGTACCCTACCCTAACCATAGTAAAACCATTGATTTTACTGGGGTTTTCAAAAAAACTGGCAGTATTATATAACAGGCGTCTGCCGACGGAACTTCTGTTATATAATACTCCGCCATTTTCAAAACTGAAAATAAACACCTTTTTTGTTCCAATCCAGCCGGATAATTTGCTTTGAAAATTGTCTGTATGATGCGGAGTAATACTGAAAAAAGCAATCTTAAAATAAAAAAACGTGGCTTTGAAAGTGAAGGCCCGGCTAAAGACGTAAAAGCTGTTTTAGTTATAAACTGGGTTTTTACAATTGCTTTAGTGATGCTGCTTTTGTTGGGTTGTTGTATGGTTAACGGTGGCGCTGGCGCTTCTTTGCAACTATTGCTTTGCCTGATCTTACGGGCTATTTAGTTAACCTTATCGGTGTTTTCCTTACTTCCTTTTATCCCAGCTTGCGCTTAAACTGTCAAAAATCGGCTTTGGGCTAATGTAGGTTTACCAAGTAGCAATGTTGCTATCTAACCTAAATATTAACCTATGGAAACGATTATGGTTCCTACAGAAGCTGACATTAAAAGATGGATTAAGGAGGCATTTCAGGAGTGTTTTGAACAGCTACAGCAGGGTGATACCGGTTTGAATATAACGGAGCCGGAACAGCTGTTAAATCGTAAGGAAATAGCAGGGATGTTGCGCGTGTCGCTGGTTACCCTCCATGAATGGATGAAAACGGGTTTGCCGTTTACAAAGCAGGGTGGTAGGGTGTATTTTTTACAGTCTGAGGTCATGCGCTATCTGAAAAAACAACAAGGTAAGGTGCGGCAAATGTATCCGAAACAAACAGTGTTGGTTAAGAAGCGCGCTTGATAGAAAACCACCTATCGGTTATCAGAAAGGTGGTCTGCAGAGGTGTAATATGCAAAGTGTTGAATTCGTAAATCGGCTACAGTCATGGTTTTACCCTGAGCTTTGTCGGTTTATTAGTTTTTCCTGCGGAAAAAATTAAAAAACTTCCCGGATCGATACCGGGAAGACGTACTTCAATTTTTGGGGACTATCCTAATGAGGTTATCCCCGTTTTTGTGCCGCCCAATCTTCAGGCAGAACGATTTTATCTCAAATAGTAGAAAACTATGCTGTAGGCTATTGGAAGTGTTTGAACGGAATGTGTTTCGTAAGGATTCCGGGTTTTTTCGTTTTGTTGAACCTGTAGTTACCAGATACTTGCCCCGTAAGTCACGCGATCCGGCTTTACGAAGAAAGAAGTATGTGATGTTTATATATAGGTAATGAATCATGCTCTGATCTGTGCTTCTTTCCCAATACTAATACAATCAGGGATAGTGACGGTAAATGATGTTAGGTTTGTAGTAGATGAACTGGACGCCGTAATAGTTCCTCCCAGTGCTTCGGTAAAAAGCTTACTGATAAACAACCCCAGTCCTGAACCTGCGGAACCTTTCTGTAGTTGCGTGAAAGGCTGAAAAATGGTAGTGACTTTATCAGCTGGTATTGGTGTTCCATAATTGTTGACATTAATAATTAATGTATGGCCAATGCAATCGCACCATATTTCAATGGCGGTTCCATAGAAGCTATACTTAATGGCATTAACTATTAGGTTGCGTAATAACTGCTCTGTGAGATTTTTATCCGTGTAGATCGGGCAAAATTGCAGGTAGTCAGGAATATTCAGTATCAGTTTCCTTTCAGTATTCAGGTCATATATTGTTGACCTGTTTACTATTGGTGTAATCCATTTACCGAATTCTACGAATTCCATTTCGGGCTCAATTAAAATAGAGCCGTCCATCAACTTGATACTGCTTAAAAGATTATCAACAAGGGTAACTGTGTTTGTTGCTGCTACCTTAGCTGCATGTAAATGCAGTTCAGGGCTTTTCCCTTTTGACACAAAATCACATAAAGCAGGTATTGCGCCACAGGTGTTCTTTACTTCGTGAGCAATGATCGCAAGGAAAAGCTTCATTGCTTCTATTTCCTTCGCTGATCCGTTAGTCGTAGCTGAATAGTACATAAGGCAACTATTAATTAAGGTGAAAGAAAACCAGATTATGAAACTTGCAGGGGAATTGGGTAATTGGCCCTTTGATTAAGGTGGGATATTGGGAATGGGTGATAAATACTTTCGCAGCCGGTAACTTATCGGATAATAATATCTGTTGCTTACATGCAATTGATGTGGACTGAAAAGGCATTGTCACGTTTTTAAATGGAAGAAAATAGTAGTCGAAGCTTTAATGGCACTTATAGCAATGCAATAAGTGTTGGAACCTGCTATCCGTACCCAGGGCCGTGACAAAGCCCATTCTACCCCTTGCGGGGTAGTTACCGACGGTATAAGCAGGCCCAACACCTATTGCGTGGTGCAAGATAGGCAAGTTGGGCCTTTGCTTACCCTCGCCGGTAGAATTTGTCACGTTCTGGATGCGAGAAGCTAAAGCCGTAACCCTCGTTTGCGGGTTTGACTAATATTTTTCTACTCCAAATATATGCTTTTGTCATTAAAAAGCATAATTAAGACCTCAAAAATTTAGTGCGATAGGGCAAATATTACCGGCAAAAGTTGAATGCCTGATAGCCATTACTTAAAAGAGAAACAAGTCTTACTCGGACGTAGAATTGGTATATTAAGAGTTAAGGCTGGATTCAAAACTAAACGTGAGGTTGATGTATTATTCAGTGGCCCTGACACCAAATCATCGGTTATAAGCAGATTAGAGAAGGGAGTAAGTGTTGAGCTTAGAACAATAGTACGATTGGCTAATATCTTTAAGATGCCTGTTTACTGCTTTTTTGATTTTGAAGGGAAGTTTAGGGTTAGCATTAGTGAAAAGTATTCTTATGATTTGGAGCAGAGATTAGCTAGTGTAAAGAAGATGCTAGGAAAAAACATCGTGAAGGCTAGAACTGAAAAGGGATGGTCCCAACTTGATTTGGAAGTCGCGTCTGGTGTTGACAAAGCCACTATCGGTTATTTTGAAAGAGGAAGTGAGAATATAAAATTTAATAGTATTGTTATAATCGCAGAAGCGCTGGGTATCAATATTTGGCAGTTGTTTAAAGCTTAATTTCTAAATTTAGTGTCCGGTTAATTCTTGAAACCGGTTTATTTCTTGGTCTTTGTTTTCTGGGCTTTCTCTTTAAATTGTTGCTGTCGAACCTTTTCTTCATGTATTATAAGGACTAAAGTTCTTTCATCAACACCTATCAAGTCTGCAATTTTATAGGCATCCTCAAAAGTGAACAATGGCGGGTTCTCTATCAACTTGTTAAACCGCTCCGGTGCAGTCTTCATTGCCCTGGCTAAACGTGTCTTTGGTACTGTATCCAATAAGTCCTTAATATTCTGTATATGGCCTGAATCGATCAGCTTTTTTGCTGTTGAAAATGGTGGTTCGGTTATCATAGTTACAAAGAAACTGGCCGTCAAAACATCCTGCATGATTTGTGTCTAAAATGAGGACTTTTAATAAATGAATCGTGTATGATTTGTGCATGATATGTGTATTTTTGTTTCGTTATTCTAAATTTGGCGTATGACGGAACAGAATCAGGCATTCAAAAAACGAAGATTGAAAGTTGCAGAAAAGTGGGGTTATAGAAATAAGCACTGGCAATATCGATTTATGCCGTGGATTAGTATAAGCGGCAAATGGCTGGAACAGGCGGGATTTAAGAACGGAGATAATGTTGAAATAACTGTCAAGTACGGTCAGCTCATTGTTACAAAAATAGAAGAAATAAAGCCGGTTGATAAAAAACGCTACGTAAAAAGGTTTACCCAAAAAAGGTTCAGGGTTGAAGACGGTTAGACCTTTATTTGTCCTCGGGTTCTTCTTCCATCTCAAATGATCTGTAGTCTTACCAGCACATCCGAAAAATGCTCAAATGCTTTCTCTTCCGCTTCTGCCAGTGTTGAACAAACAGGGTCTGCCCAATCGGTCATTACCATAAACATTTTGGCTTTCTTTTTCTGGCCCTCCGGGTGATATTTCACAATTACCACCTCCTTGGTATAGGTGTATATGTTTAATATCCTGTCGCTGTATTCTGCTGCAAACTCGGCCAGTACGGCCATATCCTTTTTCTTGGCTTTTGCAAGGCTGTACTTTTTTCGCTTTGCCACCATTTCCTGAAAACTAAAGTACGTACTAAGGTAGTCTGCAAGACTTAACGCCTGTGTTAGCGATAAAGAAGTCATCGGAATAGATACCTCTTTCGGGAAGCTGGTTCCGATAAGTATTCCGTGGAGTCGTACTCTTTCGCAGCTGTCCTCACTGAGTTTGTAAATGATGGCGATTTCAAAAGTGTTTTCCCATTGCATAGGATGTATAAATTCTGGAAAACAACCTGCTTCTGCTGATTTGCGGGTAATATCAGATGCAGGGTAAAATTGTATGGTGCGATGCTCACGCACTTGTTGGTAGATGTATTCTAATGCGTTGTTGTTGACGCTATCTGTTTTCAACGTGTAGCGTGGTATGCTTACTTGCAACATATTGTAAGTTTTAAGGAGGCTATATTGCTATAGCCTTTTGTTATGCGGTGTAACCCGCGAATAATTTTTGCATTAGTATTTCTGCCGCTGTAGGTGGTGGCGTGATGTAATCCGGTTCTTCCGGCGCTTCAAAATCTTCTACCAGTTCATTCGCCATTAATTCAAATGCTGCTTCTTCGGCACCTTTCAGCGTGGTTGATTCCGGTTGCATCCAGTCAGTAAGAACAATAAAGGTGGCCTGGGTATCTTTAATTTTGTCTTTTAGGTATTCGACTATATACACCCTTTCACTGTACTCATAGGCGTTTAACACCTGTTGTGGTTCTTTATCAAACAAAGCCAGAAAGGGAAAATCATACGGGTGTTGCTGCATAAAAGCAAAAGCATACACCTTTTTAGATTCGCGCATTTTCTGAAAATCCATATAGGTACTGAGGTAATCGGCCAGATATAAAATTTGAGTGAGCCGCAGCTGATCCAGTGGCAGGGTAACAGCTTCCGGTGTCAGGTTATTCAATGCGGTGCCATGCACTGCAACGTGCCTTTTTACGGTATCGTATTCAATGGTGTGAATGATTGCCTCTATGTATTGGCTGGGCGATATTTCAAACAGGAATTTGGGGTATTTAGAAAGACGGGGATTGAGCCGTATGTCTTCCGGCAGATAGAACTGTATGCTACCGCGGCGTACGGTTTCATCAAAAATATATTCAGTAGCTTCTTCGCGCAGGCTGTTCGCCTGACGGCTATATCGTGGTATGGAACATTCCAACATAAGATTTGTTTTAGAAATGATTAATGGAACGGCAAGGGTCGAAATGGCTAGTGTGCGGGCGTCATAACAGCGCCTGTAACTGGTAAAAAGTCAGTTGTATAAATAGCTCTTCCGCTGGCATTAGGCTGTAGCACTCCGGAGGGTTACGGGCAGCTTTCAGGTAATAATTGCGGTATAACTGCCGGGCGCACCGGTGCAGGCGCTTACGCGCGTGGTGCCTGCCAATGGAACGTGTGAGTTTATCCAGTAGTGGCGGTGTAATAATTGACAGTATGTATTTAGTCTGTTGTGAGCCTGATATTTTGTTTCCCATTATAGAACTGGCTGTAAGGGTGCCATCCTGTTTTGTGGTGAGGTAATTAAAAGGCAGTGCCAAAAACCTTATCCAGATATTCCCCGGCGCATGTGTTGATGAAGGTTTCAAAGCCGGTATCTTCTGCCGGGTGCGGCTGTTCTGTGCTGCTGAGGTAATAAGTCTGGTATACCTCAGCTGCCCACCGGGCGATCAGGGCGGCGCTCTGCTGGTGTGTGGCGGTAAGGTGATCTACCTTTTCAAAAATGTGATAAGTCAGGGAGGCGGCTATAATGGCTACCGGATCGGTGAGCCGGTTGTCTTCCTCTGTCATGGCCAGTAGTTTTTCAACGTTCACGTATTCATGTGCGGTGTTGTTGTAAATACTCCAATGTGCTGCCGGTGGCAACGGCCGTTTTAAGAAAAGCAGCATTTCGGGTAAGGTCAGGTTGTACACCTTGGCTATACAGTTAGAGCCTATGTACATGCCACCTCCAAACTGATCGGTGATATTTATAGTTTCCATTCGTTTAGATATTGCATTAAAAAATATTTCATTGGTGCATCCCCCATTTTTTCCGTTCGCGCATCTATATATGTATAGGCGCGTCTTCTGCGGCAGGCGTTTTCGGTAACTGTTTAAAGCGTCTGGTGTCTTCACCCGTCCAAAGCAATGTTTCGCCGGTGGCGGTTTTTATAAAGCCTTTACCGTATAGCTGCGTAAATCCGGGGTGCTGCTTTCTGGCTTCACTAATAATTAGTTTAATGACGGGTATAGTATCACTGCTCAGGCGCTGCCTCACATAATTTTGTTCCACCAGATTCAGGCTATACCAATATCTTTCACTGATTTTCTTTTGCATAGTGCTGTGTATTATGCAGGCCCGTGACCGGGCCTGCGGTGTACTAACTTGCTTTCACATTGGTTTGCATATCGACAACCTTTACCACTTCTATTTGCGCCGGGAGGTTGAAATAAAAGGTAGTCTGGTCTGTTATCTGCCTGCTGATTTCATAATTTGGCAACTTGGTTTGTACCTGTACATTGGCTTGTATGGTCAATTCTATTAACTGTGGTTTCTTTGATTCTCTCGTTCCCTTCTTTCTGTCGGGGTGTGCTGTGATAGTATTTCTATGCTCCGCCGGGTAATCGCTGTAATAGGCTTTTGCATATTCTTCGGAATCATGCACGATAGTATTGGCAAGCTGCGTGTATATCTGCTGTAATGTGCTGAATGCGCTGCGCTGTTCGTCTGATATGCTGGTCATAGTTTCCACCTGTTCAATGTCTATATTGTAGATAAGCGCGCCTAACCATTTGAACAGCTGCACTGCGCTGATGCCGGTATAATAGATAGTGAGGTCTAATAATTCACTGAGGGTGTTAAATTCTTCTTCGGTTTTATATTCCGCGACATAAGACCATTCGTTGAGGTCGCACCATGTGGTAACCAGATCGTTTATTTTCTTTCTGGTCAGGTCGCGGCAATCAAACCACGTTATTTTGTTCAGACCGTGTTTAACGTGCTGCCGGTCTATGGTGCTGGCAATTGCTTCAAACACTTCAAAACTTAGCATTAGTGTTGACATAGTAATATGTTTGATGAATTTGTAATAGGCCCGCCACCGGATGCAGTAGCGGGCAGTGTTGTTTACTCCGGATTGTTTTTATACCATTCTAAAAATGTCTTAGCCGCCCATCTGCCGTCATTATTTATAAAGCGCTGCCATGCTGATTGCGTATAACTGTAATTGAAACGCAGGTCGCGTAACTTCTGGCGTACTGCTTCTACCGGCTTAGAAGGAAATTGCAGCTGTATGCGTCCTACTTCGGGGTTTACGATCATGGTGCAGTCCTTGACCGTCTTTTCTTCCTGTTGTACACTTTCTAACGCTTCCTGCTGCCTGATCCGTTGTTTTACATTGTTGATTTTAGCATTCAGGTTTCTTAGTTCAAAGGATGGTATACCTTTTCCAAACACACGGTCAGGCGTATTGAGCTTTGCCCACCGCTCCGGTGTTGATCCGGATAGTTGCATATATCCCTGCTCGTCGTTCTTTCTGATAAACTTGTTGATCGCCTTTTTCAGTTCCTGCTCTTTCTCCAGCTTCTCCAGCTTTTCCCGTAACAGTGGTAGTGCGTCCGGGTTGTCGGATGATATGGCCTTATTGTCTATAATGGCCTTTGCTTTTTCTTTGTAATACTTGGCTTTATCGTCCGCTGCTACTGATGCCCTCATAGCGTTGTCAGAACGGGCCAGTAAACTGCGGTGCGCTTTTTCGGAATGATGCCCCACTAAAATCGGCTGGCCGGGTGGTATAACCTGTAGCATGTCGTGCGATTTTTCACAAAGCTTTTCCGAATTCGCAATGTTCTTTTCTGCCTGATTTTGGGCGTAATCAATACGGTTCTGCTTACGCTCATGATAATTGTGTTTCATGATCTGTTTGTTTTTGATGTTTATTAATTGTTGTTGAATTGTGTTATTCTTCGATGGGGATTTTATAGTAGCCTTTCGGGTCTATCCAGTATCTGAACCCACCATTGTCGCAGGTGTCTGTTTCCTGAATGAGTTCATACACCCAGTTAGCAAGGCATTCGGTACTAAGCTTATAAAGGCTCCACCCGCTCCGGCCCCGCACCTTGTTTTGTGTGGCGTGTTCACGGATGGCACCGATAAGGAATGTGCGTTTCTGATCGTGGCAGGCATTATAAATAAGCTGCCACCCTTCCGGTGTAATTGATACACTCCAAGCCATAGGATGAAATTTTTAGTGTGGTAAAAAGGGGGCTATTTCCAGAATGCGGCCTTTAGTCTTACCTGGGCAATAGTCATAATGGCGGTATTCCTTACCGATATATGCGGATGACGCAGGAATTCATTAAGCGCGGCGGCTTTATCGTTGTTTTTCGTGTAGGTCGTAATCTCTACCGCTGCGATAAAGCTGTGTTGGTAACGGTCGTTATACTTCCTGTTTTTTCTGGCTTTAGCGGCCTTGGCTTTGGATACCGGTTTTAATGGGGAGTGATTGTTAAAGGTGTTCCACTCCGCCGCCTGATACTCCGGAGTATTGTTTAAAATAGACTGCGTTACCTGAACGGTTACAGCTTGCAGGAAAAAATAGCTGTCTTTTTGCCCTTGGGTTAGTTCCCGCTCCTCTGCAATAGCGTGCAGATCAATGTTAGAAATGATACAGGTAAGCCACTTATAAAGCTGCATTTCTGTAATACCGGGGTATGCCCCTGTAAACTTTAAAGGGATATACAGGTCATCCAACGTAACGCCGTCATGCAAGTTGCCAATAGCTACGGAAAGTTCATTTAATAACATCCAGTGTTGTACGTGTTTTTCAATAAGCGCCGCCCCCGCTTCGATGCAGGCCGGGTAACGGATCAGCTGATTGTGGGAGCGGGAAACCGGCTTTTTCAACTGATAGGCAACGGCTTCAAATACGATGGGTTCTAATACGGTAACTGACATAGTATGTAATTGATTGGTGAATACAGGGAAGGCAGCAGGGCGCGCAGTTATTCCTCCATCCGGTTAAAAGTTCCGAATAGCGACACGTAGCAATATTTAAGCTTCTCAATCTGTTTGGTAAGCTTCTGTTGCAGCTGTAAGCCTTTGATAAGTGCAGGAAGTTGCGGCTCTATTAAATGGCCGTTGACATTCAGGGCATCAATAACCCGGCGCGCATCGGCAATGCGGATCAATTCCACACAGGAGCCACACAGCACCGGACGAAAGCGGCCCGTATACCACAGGCCATAGGTCAGCCAATAGAAATAATACAGGTGTGCCGGATCGCAGGACAGTACCAAACAATTCGCGTTTGGCTCAAAAGAAGGCCGGCCGGAATTCTTACCCCGCGACAACAGAAAGATGCCGCAAAGCGGAACGTTCTTTTTAATCGGGTCGTAGCATCTCAGAGAATAGGAACGCATAACTATTTATTTTATCGTTAGCCTTTTTTCCGTGAAAGCAATTTTTTCCAAAAGAAAAAAAGGGAAAAAAGAAAGGCCCGATGTAGCGCGGTTAAATTCCATTCAACGCGTAGCAGGCAAAACAAATTTTGGCTGCCGTTCGCAGCCAATAATTTTTTTGCTCAGCCGGAGCGGGGAATGGAATGGCGCTACCTTTGCCTTCTTCTTTTCCCCTTTTTTTATTTTGGAAAACATTGCCCCTTAGTTGCAGCGTTTTGTTGGAGCCTTTAATGAAGAATGATTTTGGTTGCGTTTCTGCCCTGATGTTGCCTGATTAATTGAAGATTGATCTTAAATTATTAATTTGCTGTACTCTAAACAACATACTGCATAGTGTTATTGACTATTGTTCTACATCAGACCTGATGCAATAGTTCTGAAGTCTTCAGAAGCAAGAGTGTTGATAGAAAAAGTTTTTGGTTTGGCTGAATCGAATTACTGATTTTTGATCAATTGTAAAAAGTAAATTTAACCTGCTATGTCTCAAATCGCTAATACTGGGCAATCTGTTCCACCCAGCGCTCCAAGTGCTAACACTCCAGCTGTGCCGCAATCACAGCATAATGCTGGAGATGGCTTTAATGATCAAAAGCAGCATTATGAAAGTTTGATTAGCCTTTTTAAATATTGTGTGACAATCATTGGTCTTTTGATTACTGTCTTTGGTGGTGTTGTTAGTTATGTTGTTCAAACTAACGGTGAGGACTTTAAAAAGGAATTGAAAGAACAGCGTGAGCGACAGGAGAATTCATTGAATAAAATGAAGGATGAATTGGAAAAGGAAAAAGATAAGTTGGAGAAGAAGTCCGGTGATCTTGTTGCTAATATCGAATTTTTGAAGATAAGAACTGAGGCGAAGGTAGATCAGACAAGAAGCGAGGCGTTGAATGAGTTAAGTAATGTGAAAGATATTGCGGCTGCAGAAGCAAAGAATAGAATTGAAGATGTGTTTGTTGAAAGGAATTTGGATGGGTATATAGTGAAAGTGGCCAAAGAACGCTATGATGAAAAAGTGGCTAAGATTGTTAATGAACAATTCGCTGCTAAGCGTAAGGAATTATTCAGTAAACTTGAACATGCTGTCGATGATATGAATAGCGAGGACAAAATTATTGGCAGGGATGCGGTTGCAACTCTGACATTCAACCGTAGCGAACTTAATGATGATTTGTTAGATAAGATAGGGAAACAGGTGTTAAGTGGTAAAGTGTCAGATGAAATGAAGCCAAGTGTTGTTGGGATTTTAGCTAGCTTTAAGAATGAAATTGTGCATGAGTTTTTTAAATCATATTTGTATAGTTTAAAGGAGAATTTGCGGAAAGAACCAGTAGCTTACCCGATGGCGATTCGTTATTTGTTGGATCGCCATGAGGCCAATGATATACCCTTTTTTGAACGGTTGGTTGTAGATTCAAAGGATAATTGGCTGTATACCGAACTTCTTACGGAGGAGCTACAGAGAAAGTCCGGCTTCTTATTGTTTTTTTTAAATAGTAGGAAAATGGTTGATCATTATCACTTAGTCAACACGTCTGATGTTATTGTACAAACAAAGGAATCTTTTAAAAGATTCTTGCTTGAAGAGAAATATCATAGTACTTATTTCTTTAAGAGGCAATAGACGTCTTCTAAATGGTGTTTCAGGTTTCAATTGTCATGCAAGTTCTATGTGATTGCTTGCTTTGTGCGTGCGGCTGTGACGAGCTTATTGCAAATGTCTTCTGCCAGATTTATGTAGTTAATTAAAATGGAAGAGTTTATAATGATAATTCGATATTGGGGGTTGAGTATGTCGTGGCTCAATTTAGTAAGTGACAGTCCTGATTGTTTATTTGCAAACTTTATAAATTCATTGGCGTTAGAATCATTTTGGTGAAAAATGCCATCCAAGTGGCCTGTTTTATTTCTTAGGAAGCTAAACGGCCTTATTTTTTTGTAGTGTTCCGATGCCTCATTTGCAACTTTGTCTAACTCAGAAAAAATCGTTGGCATGTTATCTCCTTTTGTTGTTCTTGATATTTGTTTGTGCCTAATCATTAAATTCAGAAAATCGATAATCTGTGTTTCAAATGTGGAGTGTATTAACATGAGTAGGGATTTATAAGTAAATCGGCGATACATTTTTTTGTGCCAGACTTTCAACTGCTCCGGATTTGGGGAAGGTCCTCCTTCGTCATCCGGGTGATTCAATAAAACCTGGCGAAATTCATATTCGGCTTCTTTAACCATTATTCCGGTATCTTGAATCAGTTGCCTAAGGTTATTGAATTCGTCCGTAAATCCGTACAACCTCTCTGGAACTCCGGTAAATCCATCAAGGTCGTGTTGATAGCTCATGTGAGCTATTTCGTAGTCGTTTGGTTCAATTTGCGAGTCGTGTACTTCTCCTGATATCATAAAACATATTGAAAGTGAGAGTTCTTTTTTAAAGTGATATTGAACCTTATTTTCGCTTGAATATAGCTACCCGGTCGGATTCCTGTTTATCGTTCAGGTATCCATTCTTATATACCTGCCTCAGTTTTTTGTCTATAACTTTCATTTGGTTCAAGACTTTATCCAACCATTTGTCAATTATTTCTATTTCTATTTTAGGTAATTTCTTTTGTATATCAGCGAGAAATGTCATTTCAAAAATCTTTTCGTCGAATAAAGTGGTTAAATCATTCTCTGTGAAATAATGTTTGAAGTAATTGTTGTTGTGAGGATCATTGGGGTTGTTAGCGTAATGTTTGTCGGAATGCACCGAAACTAATATGATAGAGCCGGACTTAGTTCTAGGTACAATTTGTTCGATGATTTTTTTACAATCATCTATGCTAAAAAAATGAAGTAGGTTTGATATAATTACTACTGAGAAAATTTCATCGGGTAAAGGGTCTTGAAGTATTGTTGCATTGAGCAGCTTAAGGTTGTTGATATTCTCTGGTGATAATTTAGTAATCCTTTCTTGGAGCATTGCAAGTTGTTCCTGGTCATTGTCGATTGCAAATACTGTTCTTCCTGATTGACAATATTCGATGCAGTAGTTGCTTTGTCCGCAACCAAGCTCCATGATTTGCCCTTCTGCGAGGTCGTCCTCATATTCGCGAAGATAGTTTGGGCTTTTTCTTACTAGAGCATGAGTGTTATAATGCTCGAAATAAGTATCCCAATATAATTTCATCTGTGCATTCATAGGAGTTAATTTGGTGTGCGTTTGCCTGCTGTATCAAGCTGCAAATAGTTTTCCTTTGCGCCGTTCTCATTCATGGGATATATCTATGAATTTGGTATGACAATATTGCAAATGCTGCATAACGATAGTAATTGTTTAATGCAGTTATTTGTAAGGTGAATATAAACAAAGGATTGAACAGATGCTTTGTTTATCGCATATTTTTCTGTTATAAAAAAGAAGGTGGCTTTGGTTTGCTAGCGTGCTACTTTTCGGAAGCCTGAAGGGACAAAGAACAGGGCACGAAATGGATCGTCATAACAGTTGGTTTATTATTTTTTATACACTCAGGCAACAATATAATCTTGGATCAATTGAAAAAAGGGGGTAAAATATTTATATCCTAAACTTTTCATGATATTAATTTTATTTTTTAATATTGGAAAATTAAGTAGCCTTGTGTCATTTCATATCTCTCCCATTAGCTGAAAAGTAAAATATTTCCAGTGGTTAGATACCTCTTCGGTACTGGCCCGTTAACCCTTATTAACCTGTATATGAACATGCTATACATAGTAATGCCCATTGCCAATGTCTTTGATTTGATTACGTAAGTGCTTTTAGGGAAGACAGTAAGCTAAGCTTTCAAAGTTAACAACCTATAATTTTTGCATACGATTTACAACTTTACCATAATGAGAAAAGGCATTTTTATTACCACAGCGTTATCACTGTTGCTGATTAGCTGCGCCAGCCAAAAGGAGAATGTAGCCAACCCTCAACCTGGGTCATTTTTATTGGAATCACAGTTTAAAGACTTTATACCGGTCTCACCGTTAGAGTTTGAACAAACGGTTGTTATATTCAATGACGTTACTCATGACTTTGATACATTAACGGTGAAAGAACTGGTTGCTGACAAAAAATTAATACTTAAATTCCTGCCGAACGAAACCGTATTTGCTACGGTTCGTAAAAACGACAGTGAAGCGGAAGCTAAGTTTGGTGTTGCTGCTGTAACAGCTGAGAGGGGTTCTTATACGGTAACCTTAGATTATGCAAAATTCACGACTTTGAAGATATTACAAAGCGGTGGAGGCTGCGCTGGTTATACAAAAGTGGGCGTAGGATTAAGAATTACTGCTCAGATAGTAACTATGGCAGCCAATGTGGACGTAAGTTCTCTTTTTGGATTAGGTCTGGCTGCAAAGACAAATCAGTTGAGGGGGCAGCTTAGTGTGGATGTCATAGGTATGGAATCGTCCAAGATAACTGATCTCATAACGTTGCCTGTGGATATAAGCGAGGCATCTATTCAGACTGCGTTACAATCAATGTCAGCGATCAAGTCTAAGATATATGATCCGGAAACTAATTTGTTCCCTCAGATAGTGGCTATTAAACGTTCTCCATCGCAAAACTGCTCCGTATTTGAGATATTGAACTCTATTGAACTACCCACTATTTCCTCTTACGATCGTGGAAAGACTGATGGGCAGCTTATGGGAGCGCTTATGCGTTCTATAGATAAGTTCAGAGCAGCCAATAACAGGTTTCCCAATTCTATTGAGGAATTAAAAGAGGACAACCTTATTAAAATGATTGGCTTGAAGAAATTGGATTACAAGACTACACCGGAGGGAGGATTTACATTACTTTTTGCGGGTGGAGATGGCACGTTATATACACCCGATGATAAAAAGTATCAAAGGTAATTTGATAGACCTGTAACACATATGTTACAATGGTAAGGAACCTGATGGTTGTTTATCAGATTTAGTTTATACAGAATGAGCCTTACTTACGGGCTCGTTCTGTACCTATTTCCGGCTTGTGTAAGTAATTTTTTTTACCACACTGCGTTACCCGATCGGATACTTATCATCCAACTCATGCAAAAACACCTGTAAGTGCTGACTGCCATAACTCACATCAAAAAACAGTTCTCCGAACCGCACGTTTAATTCCGGTTTGATTTTGCCAATCTGCTTCCAGGTGGTTACATCCCGTACATGCTTTTCCAGTTTGTTTGTATAAAACTTAGTGGCATCCCTTATCGCTGTTTTATGGTCATTGATAAAGTTGGCAAAAATGGCATAGTCACTATCGGGTAACAGAATTTCGTTCACCCTTCTGAGGTGTTTAGGGTTCTGCAATTCAATCAATGCAATGAGCGCATCTTTCTCCTGATGCTTTTTGAGGTTGTCTTGTCTGGCTTTGAGCGCATTAAAATGTATTTGTGCAAGCCCTTTGTCTTTATAGTCAGATAAGAGCATGGCCTTTTTATCATACGCGTTGGGTACAGCGCTTTTCATGGTTTGTGAAACCAGGTAGAATGTATTTTGTTGCAGCATGGCAGTAAGCAGTCCCGGCGTGAACCGGACAAATGGATTAAACATGGGATACGGATTTATTCTATGATAACGGGCAGTTCTGTCCAGCTGGTAGTGTACCTGCCGGAGATATACTGCGCGCGTAGTTTATAATCTTCGCGGTCGCCCTGTGCAGCAAAGAAAACGGTGTGCCTTCCCTGCACCGCATTTATGCTGTCTACGATACCCATCATGTGAGCGGCTTTCTGCCTGTCCATGCTATCAAACAGCGAATATTGAATCTGATTTTCCGGTACCAGATCCAGTACATTGACACCTACCTTCTGGTATTTGTACCCTTTCTTAAAAATCCTTTCCAGACCGATACGGGCATGGTGAATTAACTCAGCCGTGTGATGGGTAGGCACGGGTAGTTCCACTACGGTAGATTGATAGTATTGTTTGTCCTGTGTGCGGTAAGGATTGGTTTGCAGGAATACCTGTATAGCGGAGGCACATACTTTGTTGCTGCGTAGTTTCAGGGCGCAATGACTTGTATGCGTAGCCATTGCGGCTACTACAATTTCATAACTGGTTTGCAGGGTGCCAAAGCTGCGGGAAGTGCCTACGTTTTGCGGTATAGGAGGTGTATAATCCCATTTGATAGCGGGCGTACCACGTAGCTCTTTCAATAACCTTTCGCCTACGACTGACATTTCTTTGCGTACCCACTGTGCAGGTGCATTCTGCATGAAGTCATAGGCGGTAGCGAAGCCACTTTGCAGCAGCTTTGCAGAAAGCCGGTGGCCGATACCCCACACATCACCGATGGGGGTAGCTTTTAAAGCCTGTGTCGTCAGCGCTTCGTTAGCCAGAAAATGCACGCCTAAGTTCTTATGGTGCTTTTTGGCGTACCGGTTGGCCAGCTTGGCAAGGGTCTTGGTACGGGCAATGCCTACACATACGGGTAGCCCAAGGTATTGCCCGACTGTTTGCCGGATGGTCATACCTAATTGCAGGAGGTCTTTCTGGTAAAGTCCTGTCATGTCCAGAAAGGCTTCATCTATAGAGTAGTTTTCCTGACAGGGTACAAACCTCCGGAAGAGGTTCATCATACGGTTTGACATATCCCCGTATAGGGTGTAGTTGCTGCTTCTGAGACGTAGCTGGATATTGTTTTTCCGTATCTGTTCTTTGAGCAGATGTATCGGTGTACCCATGACGATACCCAGTTGTTTGGCTTCGTCTGAAAGGGCGATGCAACAGCCATCGTTGTTGGACAGGACTACCACGGGCATGCCTATCAGCGTAGGATCAAACACCCGTTCGCAGGATACGTAAAAGCTATTGGCATCAACGAGTGCAAACATCGGCCCATATCGTTTTGTCGTTAATAATGTAAGTAACTACGCCTATGATGGTTACGTCCTGCCTGCCGGTAATATCAATCTCTTTGTATTTGGAATTTGCCGGGCATAGTAACACCTTATGTTCGTTTTTGCGGAGCAGGCGTAGTTTCTCTTCATTGCCAATACGAGCCAGCACCATATCTCCGTTTTGCGCGGTCTGTGACCGGTCAATAATGGCAATAGAGCCATAAGTAACCAGGGCATTGATCAATGCCTGTGTCTGGATACGGTAGTAAAAGGTGGCCTCTTTATCGGCAACAAGCACCTGATTCAAGTCAATTGGATTTTCGGTATAATCCCGTGAGGGAGGTGTAAATGCCATAACGCGCTTTCGTTTTCACAATTCAAACGTACTAAATTAATTAGCATGTGGCGCTATCTTTATGCTTAATATTTTAGTAATCTGAGGTGCAGGCTTTTAAGTATTAGCAGTTTTTGAGGGATGGGTAGTCTGTCTGATGAAAATAATTAGTTTGGGCGGTGTTACCGGGTAGTACCTGATTACATTGGGGAGAGGTAAAAGGTAAACAGCCCCTTTTTGGGGCTTGTTCCGCTGGTCTTATTCTTTTTGATTTTGCTTTTCGCCTGTATGATTTTCACTTCAATGGCGTTGGTAATGTTTCCTGTTTCTTCGGAGCGTTCCAGCATCTTTTGTACTGCGGGTTCGTTAGCATCGTAGACAAAAGGGAGTTCACCTGCCACTACGATTTTCTTGTTTCTATCTTTCTCCTGGCTTTCCATAGGAGCAAATTACTGTAGAAAGGTGTTATACAGCAGTTGATAAATTTAATCGAAGGGGCTTGTTTTCCACCGTAGCGCAGTAACTTTGATGCCCTTATTATGACACGGGATAATTTACTGGAAGTTGGCGATCTGATACTCTATATGGCACAATATAGTGCTGATCTGTTGGTGGTGGATAAGGTTACTAACACTAAAGCCAGAATTATCAAAGCAGGCGGTTTTCACTCATATTTAGACCGGCAAACGGATGGAAACAGGGCTAAAGTGATGGGTGTTGAAGAAAATGCCTTTGCCATACGTTTGGTTATTCCTAAACGCAAGCTGATTTAATACCAGTTATGCTATAGTCCTGCGGGGAGGATCAGGCAGGTGGGGAAAAGCGAAGCAAACCTTGAACGGCGTGTCGCCTTATCTTTGTTCTATCATTTTATTATCAATCATTACAAGTACCAGGTTATGACAAAAGATAATCGGTTAGAAGTCGGAGATCATATTCTTTATCAAAGCGTGGCCGGTACCTATCTTGTGCCTGTTGTTACCGTGCGCAGGAAATACGCAGAAATTGAAATGCCTATGGGGTTTCGCCTATTGCTTGTGCGTAGTACCGATGGAAATATGGCGCGTTTGCCCAAATGTGAAATTCCGTCTATTGCCACCTGTACGGTTATTCCGGGCATAACGGTGTTGTAATAGAAAACGAACCCTGAACGGAACGTTGCTTTTTTATTTGCTATATACTTAAAAAAAGGGCTGCGGAGGTTGTGATAAATAGCGAACAGAACCCCGAACGGAGCGTCGCAACGGCAGCCCCATCGGGAGAAGAACGCCCCGGCTCCCCCCAAAAAAAGATAGCATTCACCAGAAGGCCGCCCTACAGGGAGACGCTTATTCTCTCCCGGCCCCGCAATCAGTTACCCGGTTCTGCGCCCCCGATCCCTACCAAAGCCACCCACCAGTAAACAACTACCCGGAACAAAGCGGAAACACCCTGTTTACGCATAACCCATTACTTATACGCACACCACTGCCGCGATCAGTCACCTGCACCGACCTCCTTACCGATCCCTTCCGGCACTATTGCTAACACATGCGCTTCTACTACCTGTATATAATCTATCCACCTGTAAACGGCTTTTAACTGATGTTTATCTGCTTACTATCTAATCACCTTTACTGCGTCTATACTTTCCAGCCAATCATCGGAAAGCTGCTCAGGCTACAGCAAGCAAAACGGCACATTGTAAGCCTTTTAATTGTCTGAATAGGGTTCACAGGCTTACGGCAATACTATTACAGCTCTAACCGGCTTTAAATTGCCTTCCCTGCCCATTCACAGCCGCAGGCTGTAGCGGGAGCATTGCGTTCCCGCTACAGCAGTTGTCCTGCGCATGGTTGTATGCGCAGGCACAGGCATGGGAATGAGGCTGCAACGCCTACCTGAACATTAGGGCCGTACGGCGTGGGGAGAACCGGCGTTGTACAGGTTCCCCCACGCCGTACGGCAGGTATTGAAGGATCTTAGTCTTATTGGGGAGGTGACGTGAGATACTACCCTATCAGGGGCGGCGTTTGTTCCTGGGGGAAGCCGTTTTTGAAGTGCCGGTTGCAATAGTCTGAATAAATTGTTTGAACCGCCTTTTCCAGATGTAATCATTGATGTAAACATTCAGCTGCGACAGCTGTGTTTCTGAGAACCTGTTAAGCAAATGGTCTAACTGGCTTTTATCGGATGATGATAGTGGTGTTTCTGTTTTCATATTGAGTTGCTTTTTCTTTTCTTTTTATCGGGAGATGTCTGGGGTGGATCGGGTGTCCAGTCAATGCCTGCAAAGGCATCATTGGTGACTGTATTGGCTAACTGTTTGACAGTTTCCAGGTTTTCCTTCCGGAACCGGTTCATATTGATAAAAGTGCCTGCACTGTCGGTGACGCTGATTTTGTTGTGGGTATTGCGGGGATTGTATTGCACGGTGCAGTCAATGGTGCCTTTACCCGGTAACTCCAATGGTAACTGATAGGCTTCGCCTTTTTGCAAGGCTGCTTTCAGCTTGTGGTATTCTTTGGGTTCCAGTGACGGGAGTTTGATTTTTTTTAGTTCTGCATCCGGGTTAAAATCAGTGGCTACCAATTCCGGCTGACGCCCGGCAGCGGTTTTTTCCAGATAGAGACACTGATTGTCTTTAACAATATGCTTGTCGTGTACCAGCCGGGCGGCTTCTCCGGCATTAATGCCATTGGTGCGGGTAGCATCGAACGATTGCTTTGCCACAGAAGGTACGTTACCGCTCAGCAGGTCTTCCAGTGAAGGATTGGCGCGGGCCTCAAACTTTTCAAAATAATACAGGTTGGTGTTGGGTATTTTTTTACAATGAAGATGGTACAGGGTATTGTGATTCTTCATGTCGAGATAGTTCATGTGAAACTCAGGAAGGTTCAGCTGCAGATTGGCTTCCAGCTGACTTTCCATGTTCATGGAAAAGCCTTTGGCTGCAATGGAAGATTTCAGTGCTTTTACATTGTGGTTTTGTATCAGCTCTTTTTGAATGCTATCAAGGATACGTGCCTGTTTGTTGAAAAGCAGATTGTTCCCGGTTACAAAATTGCGGATGGCGTTACCGGCTTTAGAGTAAAGCAGTTTTTTAAAGGGTGTAGGGTTGAGCTGAGCCTGTAGGTTTTTAATCTGGTGTTCTACAAATTTTAAAGACAACTTTTCATCAGCGGTGGCATCGTGCCTAAAGCGGTTAAGCAGGCTGCTATAGTGATTGAGCCTTAGCGTAACGGCATCTGCATCATTGGCAGCAGTAAGCGGGTTGGCAATGATAAGCTGCGTTTCCTCTGCCGCGTATGATTTAAGCGCATTGCTTACCCTGTTTTCAGGTGCTTCAAAATTGGTGGAAGTGTGTGCCATATCACTGGAGTTTTCTGGATTTCAGGAGGTGTTTGTTTTTCAGGGTGAGGGATACAAAACGGCCCCCGTTCTTTTCAAATACTTCTATGTAGAACTGTTTGTTATCCGCAAGTGTAAAACGCGGTACGGCCAGTATCCAGGTGGCTTTCTGTTTGCCTTCGATATTCCCTGCGGGGCTTTGATAGATGGTTTTTACCTCCCGCTGCTGAACAGAAGATCGTTTGATTTTCTGTTTGTCCTGTACATAAGCCCTGATAAAGTCGGGTGTGTAATCAAGGCCGGACTGGTTGGTGAGTTCCAGTTTGAGAAATACCATATCTCCCTTACTGTAGATGCTTTTCAGGGAGAGTTTCATTTTCTCATTTTTGTTTTTGAGGTGCAGGAAGTTTTTACCACCGCGTACCTGGCTATCGATTTGTTGCAGCTGCGTTTCGTTATAAGGAACATGGCTCAGCTGAATAGGGCCAGGTGCATAGGTGGCAGTGGTGGGCATCCGGTTTAAGTCGAAGGTGGTTTGTGTGGGTGTGTCGTTATAGGTTACATCGAAGGCGAACACTTTGCCATCGGCAGTATATACGTGCAGGTTGGTAGGTACAAAGTCCTTCCGGTTGGCTTTTAGTTTAAGCACGTTGCCCACCTGTTGCTGCTTTTCTGCCAGCAGTTCTTTAAAGCCCCTGTCTGCATCTATAACGGCAAAGGGAAATATCAGAACGGTGGTGTAATAGTAGCTGACTTCTATTTTGTAGTGTTCGATGACGGTTTCGCGTAAGAGGTGTTTGAGTGGCAGTTGTGCGTATGTGGTGGTAAACAAGGTGAGGCATAGTGCTGCCAGCAGCATGATCTTTTTCATGGTAAGTACTGTTTAATTGGTGTGGTGGTTAATTGTTGTCTGTGTTTTTCAGCAGGATGGAGTGGCCTGCTTTAATGGTAACGGTGATGTTCTTTACTTTCCGGCTCAGGAACGTCTTTGCGGTTTCAAGCCCCGCCTGCGCTGCCTGTGCTGACAGCGAAGGGTCAAGACTGGAGAGCCCGATGGTCTGAATGGCTCTGTCGGCGTTTTCTTTAGCGGCATCACGGCTGATAGCGCCGGGTACAAATATGCCTTCCTGTCCATCGGTATCATATACCTCCATCCTTACCGGATAGAGCGTAGCACCTGATAACACGCTGGTAATGGCGATATGAAGCCTTTCATCGCTGATATTACAGGAGCCATATACAAAGGAATTTTTAGGGATGTGCTTGCCTTTAATAAAGAGGTCTTGTGTCAGCCGCATTTTAACAGTAGAGCCGTTAACGAGTGTCTGGTTCTGGTGAACGACAGCAGTAAAAGAAATGCCATCGGCAGCGCTGGTATCCTTTTGTACAGCCAGTCCATAGAAGCCGTTGTTGCTACCGTCCTGTACGGGTATATTGTATTGCAGCAGGGTATCTTCCGGATTATCCGGTGTGGCGGTTACTTTAAAGCGTGGTTTACCGCTACCAGTATGCTGTTTGTCTTTGCTGGTGATCTGTTCAGGATGCTGTATAGCGATCAGCTTATCGAGCATTTTATTCAGCTGTTGCATTTCCGGGTCTTCGCTGCTTTCTCCTGCCTGGCTTTGCGCCAGCAGCTGTTCCAGCCGCGCAATGTCTTCTGTCTGCGAAGGTTGTTGATAGGTAGCGGCAGGTGTTTGCGGGGGTGTATGTCCGGATTGGTTTATCACCTTATAGAGTTCTGCCAGTTTATCATTGACCTTCTTTTCGTTGTTGTCCATTTTCCTTTCAGGGGTACCGGCAGCCTTTGATTCATACGGCGGCGTTTCCGGCTGGTAAGGTGGTGCCGGATCATACGGATTGGTATTGGCGTATGGGTCTGTTCTGGCCAGTTCCAGTTTTTTGATACTGTCTCTTTGTGCTTCCATATAGCTTTCCAGCTTGCTTTTGCTACCCGCTTCCGGCAGGTTGGCTTCCGGTAACCGGGTATTGAAAGCCTGCTTGGTGGTGTCGGCGGACTGCTGTTTTTCAGAGAAGGATTTGCCGAGCGTGGATGCGGCAAAGAACAGTCCTGTCAGCCCTCCGGCGAAAATGATGAGAAGTAGTAACAGGCGTAATTTTTTTGCTTGTGCAGGTGTGAGTTTTTTCATGGTTAATATGAATTAATGGTGATAGAATCTTGTTGAAGCATGCCCGGCGTGATGTTTACGGTGGTGTTGAGCGGTACTAACGGCAGGCTTTTTTGCATGCCGGTTACCGGTGAAGAGGTGTGTGGTGATAGAAAAGGTTTTAAAAGCAAGGCCGCGAAAAACAACCCGAAGCCGAAACACTAAGTCAGCAGTATTATTTTTTTCTGTCTGGTGGAAAGGCGTTTTTCGTGCCTGCTTAAAACATGGGCGAAGCGGCGTTGCCATCTGGTGAAGAGGCCATTGTTTTGCGTGCTGCTTTGCGGGAGCGATTGGTCAGACCTCCGGCTGAATAGTTGTTTAATGATGGTAATCATGGTTATCTTTTTTCAATGGTTAAATCCGTGTTATCCAGTACACGCCAGTTTTCCAGCAGAAAGCCGTGGGGGTTGTTGTCGCTGGGCGTGGTGATCCGCATGGTGCCTTCGGTAATGATGGATCGGGTGGCGATGCTGGTAGCACGAATAATTTTAAGTTTGCCGTAATAGCGGAAGGCATAAGGTGGTGTGGTACTTACCAGTATGCTGTCGGGGTCTGTTACGCGCTGGCTGACGTTACCGGATATAATGCCGTTGTAATACCCTTTTTCTTTGAGGTTGTCGTACTCGTTTTTCGCGGTGGCATCAGCGAGGTATAGTGACCGGGATATATTGCTTTTGATTACTTCGTCATCGGGTTCCAGTGAGAAGAAGTAGTGGTGAAAGTTCCGGATATGATCTTTCAATTCGATGGGCAGGTTCTCTGAGCGCGAAGCGGAAACAGCCTGTAAAAACTTATCGCCTGCTATAACATATACTTTGTCTTTTGTTTTGGAAATGGTCTGGTGTGATTTGAATAAGGCGTAACAGGATATGAGGACATTGCCAATGATCAGTATAAAGGAGAAAAGGCGTATGTGTTTAAAGGCGCTGTCGATGTTCTTTAGTTGCTGGAACATAGTGGTGGTTTTTCAGGTGAAGCATAGGTGGTGGTTAAGAGAGTTTTTTGGCCTGATAGGAATTACCGTCATTGCGGTAGGGCTCTGAGTTGGCGGCATCTGCCATAGGGGCTGTTTTACGGTCATCTCCCGGTCTGTCATCAGCCATACTGCCGCCTCCTTTCCCGCCGCCTGCGGATACGGCTGCGGGGCCGCCGATGGCAAAGCGGATAGCGTTAGAGGCTAACTGGTTGGCTCTTCCCATGACTGCATTACCGCCGGAGGCATGAATCACATAGTTGGCTACACCCGGTATGGAGAAATAGCCTACGATGCTGATAATAAGGAAGATTATATAGGCGGCATCTGTCTGGCTGAAAGCCATACCCTGACCACTCTGAATCTGTGATAAGTCCAGCTTCAGCATGTTTTGCTGAATCTTGTTTATCAGGCTACCGAAGATGTTGGCGATGGGCAACCACAACGATACGTTGATATACCTGCCAATCCAGACACTAAGGGTATGTTGAAACCCGTCATAAATGGAAAGGGCGAATACGAGGGGGCCAAGAATACCTAATATGAGTAGCTGAAACGTTCGTATTACATCAATACAGATTGCAGCGGCGTAATAGAGCATTTGCAGGATGGTAGAGAGAAACAGCTTAATCAGAAATGACATACTGCCTGACATGAGTTTCAGGCCAAAAGACAGACTGGGCGGCTTTTCCTGCGCTCCCCCGGTGGGTTCCGGTTTATCGTATTTATCATAGTTCTTATTGCCGGAGTTGGGGTTGCCTACCAGTTCGCCATCTCCGCCGGTAACGATGGCTTTGGCGCGTTCCGCCAGTAAGACTTCTACGGACTGGTTGGTTTTTTTAAACATCTTTTCCGTAGTCAGCGTGATAGGTTTCATGGCACCATCCAGCACGCCTAAAACCAGCGTTGGAAACAGCCCTATGAGCAGCGTTAATACAAAAGGTCTGAACAAGGGAAAAAAATCAATTGGTTCGGCGTTGGCAATGTGTTTCCATACACGGACGCCGATGTAGAAGAGTGCGCCCAACCCTGCTATGGCTGTGGATACGTTAATCAGGTCAGCGCATAAGGGCATGAGTTCCGTTTTTGTTTTTTCTAAAACGGTGTGCATGCTTTTGACGGCGCTGCTTTGTGCGTGTAGCAGTTGCGGGAGCAGACAGGCCGGAATGGCTGACAGAAGGGCGGTGATAATTTTTTTCATGGTATTGGTGTTTGTTATTGGAGATGGAGCTGTTGAAGGGTGCTGATTTCATTCAGCGCTTTTTGTTGCTGCTGCTGCACCAGGAAGGTTCGTTTGTTGAAGTAGTAGAGGTAATCCAGCTTTTCTTTTACATCAGCGTCTATTCTGTCGATAGCAGCTATGCGTTCTGCATCATTCATGCGCAACTGCCCTGCGGTGATAACCAGGAGCAGTTCATCGAGGTTTCTGGCTGATCGGGTCAGGAGGTTGTCGTATACCTTGCTGATATAAATCAAATCCTGCTCACTGAAAACGCCGGATACAGCGAAGCCGTTGTAAGCAGCTTTATAGCCGCTGATAATCCTTTTCTGATTCGCGATAATGTCTGCTATTTTGCGGTATCGCGCCACCGTGGGGCTTACCTGCATGAGCCCATCGAGGAAGAGTTTATGCAGGTTGAAGTTGCCTTCTGACAGGTCTTTGACGGTTCTATAGCCGGAAGTCAGTACATCGTATCCTTTGCGCATGTTTTCCAGAATGTCTTTCAGCTGGTTCCATTTGGTAACATTGAGAATGAGTTGTTGTATTTCGGTGGACTGCGCTTTGGCAGGCGTTGTGAATAGTGCGGATAGTGCCAGTGATGCTACCAGCATGGAAAGTGCTTTTTTCATACATAGGTGATTGAAGTGTTAGCTATTGCGGTAAAGAGAGGTGTTGCAGCAGGTCTATGTCCTGCCTGTTTTGCTTTCTGACCGATACCAGACCGGTCATGTCTTTGATGAAAGATTGCAGGGAGGTTTTGATATGTAAGCTCAGGCCGTATATACGGTCTATCTGTTCCAGCCTTTGATGGTCGGTCATTTGCAGTTGCCCATTGGTTAAGACCTGCAACAGGTCATTGACCTGTAAGGCGATAGCATCAAGCATGTTTGCCAGCAGCTGAAAACAGTAGCCTTGTTCACTTGCAGTAAGTAAACCGCAGTTGGTAAACCAGCTTCGGTAATCTTTATACAGTGCAAAGGATTCTTTCTGCATGGCAACAACTGCCAGCGCTTTGGACCAGGATTTTACCTGTGGGCTGACGTTGCGTAGGTGTGTGTGGTAATCGCTGTGGAGGGTGAATTCTCCGTTTTTAAACCTGCCTATAGCAGTCAGGCCATCTTTAGCCACGCTATATCCTTCCTTTAGCTGGTCTAAATAAATTTGCAGTTTGGCCACCTGCTCTAACAGGTACTTCTTTTGTGTTTTTTTCTGTTTAAACCATTCATTGAATGTCTGTGAATGACTTACAACAGGCAGCGTTATTAATATGAAGAAGAGTAGTTTTTGCATAGGTGTGGTGTTTATCTTCTTTTCCTGAATGGCGTGTTGCGGTTTTCCGGCAGCTGGTCTATCCAGCGTTTGGTAGTATTGTTGTTTTTATGGCCGGTGGTAGTGATCAGCGGGTTGGTATTACCTGCTTTGTGTTTATGGTGTTGGGTGGCAAGGCGTTTATGAATGGCCTGCGTTTCTTTCAGCAGTATGGCTACCGCCTGAATGCTGGGTAAATGCGTATCGAAAACAGGGGAAATGTCTTTGGTAATGTTATCCATGCTACAGCGAAGCCATTGTACTTCTACTGCTGTTGTATCGGGATAGCTCACTACGTTGATTGCTGACAGAACAGTGGTAGACTTATCCAGTTCGGTGGTAAGCGTGAGGGTATGCAACTGTTCGGCAGCGGGAATAGATGAACTGTCACCAAAGAATTGGGTAAACAGCTTTTCTGCCAGTGGCTGTTGCTGTTCAGGCGGTATGTAGCCCGCTATAGCAAGCTTTTGAGCTAACTCGTCCAATGATTCCCTGCGCCGGGTTAGTTCTTCCGGTGTTGCTGGCCGGGAGGATGGTAGTTTGTTCATAGATCAGAAGTTGTATAGTTTTTTAATGAAGGCGATTTCTTCCTGCGACCTGGCACGTTGCAGCCGCAGTAGCTTGTTGTCCTGATTGAATTCCCTCAAATCGTTTAAGTAGCCTTCCAGTTCATCAGCGGTTTGATTAATCAGTGCTATGCGCTGCGCATCTGACATTTGCATGGTGAAGGATTTCATCATGACGATAATGTTGTCAATGCCGGAAAGGCTTTCGGTGACAATGCCGGAGTAGATGTTGTGCATCCGGCTTATTTCGGCTTCGGTGAAATGGTTATCCTGCCGGATAATGTTATAAGCGGTGGCGTATTCGTTAACGATCTGCTTTTGCAGGTTAATAATTTCAACAAAGCGCCCGGAATAAGTGAGAATTGCTTTCACACGCCACAATTCATCAAAGTACTGCTGATACTGTGCTTTTTGCTTGTCCGTCCAGGAGGCAATGTCATCCAGCCTCAGTTTGGATAAGAGGTTTTCTGCCTTGCGCTGGAGGTTTTGCAGGTCAATGACTTTATTCTGCCAACGCTGTACTTGCAGGTCCACTGCTTTGACCACTTTTTTCGCTGCTGCCTTTACTGCCTCCACGATACCCATTTGTGCATGGGCCCGTGGAAGTACAGTAGTGGTGGTGAGTAGCAGGAAGGTTAACAGGAGGTGTTTGTATCGGATGTTTTTCATAGTAATAGTTGTTGCGGGGTTATTCTACTTTGGTGTATGCAGCACCGTCAAAATCCAATGCTCCCGCAGTGTTGTAGCGTATGCGGTAGCCTGTGGCGAGTACATACATGGTTTTGGTAGCAGCGTCATAACTGCCTGTCCATTGCTGTGTATACACATCCGGTAGCTGCGTGATCCCCGCCAGTATCTGCTGGTAGGCAGTTTTGCGGGTGATAGTGTACATGGTGGCGGTGTTCATGATTTTTTCCACACGCATGGTGTCTGTGTCAAAAGCAATGGGTGTTTCATAGGTCGCTACATAGGTGCCGGAAGCAAACAGACGGGGTTCGGTGGAAGACTTCTGTGTTGGCGTGGTTACTTTGGCAGGAGGGCAATCCGGCTTTGGGTATTTGTTGCCGCAGGCGGTAATGAATAAGGCAATTGCGGCAATGGCAGATAAGTGTTTCATGGTGTTTTATGTTATGTGATTAATGAATCAGGCTGCTTCGCGGAGTTGTTGTGCCAGGGCAGTGATGCCTTTCTGAATGCTGCCATACCGGGCTGCATAGGCTTGTACCTGCACCTTTTCGCGTTCTTCTGTACTATAGCACAGGTATTCTTCCAGTGATACTTCCGTACGGTAGACTTTGGATTGTATGCCGCCCAGTGAGATAAATACTTCTTTATATTTCAGGTGCGGATCATTGGCTTTGTTCATGCTGAGTACCAGCGCCTTTTCCTTGTCAGTCAGTCCTAACAGCGACTGAACGTGATGGAATTTATTGATGTACTTATTTTGATCCAGCAGTATTTTACAATCAGAGTTATTAACGATAGCGTCTTTTATGATTTCGCTGCTGATGATGTCGTCTATCTCCTGTGTTACTACTATGGCTTCCCCGAAATGCTTTCGGACAGTCTTAAACAGGTACTTGATATATTCTGCCATACCCTGCCGGGCGATGGCTTTCCAGGCTTCTTCTATCAGTATGATTTTACGGATACCTTTAAGTTTCCGCATCTTGCTGATGAATAGCTGCATAACCGTGATTGTGGTTACTGTAAACAATATTTCATGATTTTTAATATTGTCCAGTTCAAATACTATGAAGGGCTGATCCAGCATTTGCAGATTCTCTGTAGCATTCAGCAAAAAGTCATATTCGCCGGATTTGTAGTAAGGACGTAATACGTATAACAGGTTGGCGAGGTCGAAGTCCTTTTCTTTGATGCCTTCGGTGGCCAGCTGCTGTGCGAAGTCGGTACGCAGGTATTCATAAAAAGTATTGAAGCAGGGGAATATATCGGGCCTTATATCCAGCTGATCGTAATAGCCCTGAAGGGCGTTAGAGAGTGCTACGTATTCGGCACGGGTGTATCCCTGATCCTCTTTTTTCCACAATGCCAGTAAGAGTGTTTTGATGGTTTCCTTCTTCTCTGTATCGAGTTTTTCTCCTTCCAGAAAAAAAGGATTGAAGCAGATAGGTGTTGTTTCGGAATAGGTGAAGTAATAACCACCTACCAGATCACACAAGCCTTTATAAGAGTGTCCTACATCTACGATCACGCAGTGTGCGCCACTTTCGTAGTAACTACGCATCATGTGATTGGTGAAAAAACTTTTACCAGACCCCGATGGCCCCAGAATGAATTTATTGCGGTTGGTACAGATACCTTTTTTGATCGGCTCGTCTGATATATCAACCTGTAGCGGGTTGCCGGATAACCGGTCTCCTAAACGAATACCAACAGGGCTGATGGAACTCTGGTAATTGGTTTCATAGTTAAAGAAGCAGCTTGCCTGTTCTGCAAAGGTGTCAAAGGCTTCATGGATCGGTAACTCGGATGCGTTGCCGGGTATGCCACACCAGTACAGATGTGCAGCGTTAACAGATTCTTCTTTTGTGCGGGCATCCAGCTGGGCCAGTGCAGCAGATACCTGGTTTCTGATTTCCTTGGCATCTTCTTTATGCTCTGACCAGGTGAGGATATTAAAGTGTGCCTTGATAGGCAGACGCTGCTGCGCAATGGCTTCATTGAGGTATTTATTGGTGGCATCGCGGGTAATGGCATTTTCGCGGGAGTACGCAGAGAGGGAATGCAGCCGCAGGCTTTTGGCTTCCATTTTCTTTAAGGTATCCTGCGCATCTTCAATAATGATGTATTGGTTGAATACATGATTACAGGGTAACAGCTGACAGATCGGTGCCGTAAAACCCACTGCAAAGCGGGTTTTCTCTGTAGAGTATTTATCATACCCGATACTCTGACCGCATAAGGATGGTATGTCTTCTATGTCTGCAAGGGTAAAGACCTGGCAGTTGACATTGCCTACTTTCAGCGTGGGTTTCAGTTCTATATCTCTGATGATGGGCTCCTGCTCATTTTGAGAGAGGAAACAATATTTTTCTATCAGGCCCGGTTTTTCACCACTGGCCAGATCATCTGTTCTGAGCCTTTGCAGACGGATATAGCCGCTATCTTCCAGTATTTTGGCGAACTGGCCTGCTTTATCCAGAAAACGCTCGGTCAGGTTGGTGTCCAGCGCTTCTTTAGGTACAATGCTTCTTTTCAGCAGGGAGGAACTAAGCGCTGTAATGTTTTTACGGCTGCTTGTTTTTTGGGTAATATAGATATAGCAGATATGCGCCAGATAGGGGCGTTCGTTGAAATGCCGTTCACTGGATCGTGACAGGAAGCTTTGCTCTTCCTTATCAAAATCGGCTTTGTAGATTGTTGCTTCAAACCAATCCTGTTTGTGTAGCAGCGAGTGTTGCGGAAGTACTCTTATCGCTTTAATGAAGGCGTTGTGTATTGCTTCATAGTCAGCGGAGGAAAGGGTAAATATTTCCGGTAACTCTACTTTGTAGGCAACCGTAATATCGCCCTGGTGGCCGATTATACAGTCATTTTCTACTTTTTGGATCGGAAACAGGTTTTCCAGTTTTACGGTCTTCATGGTTAATGTTTAAAGCAGTGAAGAGATTTGCTGATTTGCTGGTGATGCTGTGGGGCAGGCGTTTAAAAGCGGCTTGTTTCATCAGGCCATGTTCTCCGTATTTGTGGCTGAGCCGCTGGATATAGCCTACATAGGTGGCTCCGGCTGGAAGTATTACCATCAGTGTTACATAGATGTGAACGCCTGTTATATAGAGTATCGCAAATAGTAAGAGTAATACGACCAGTCCGATAGCCAGAAAGGTGATGTACTGCGCTTTGAAGCCTTTGAAAACAATTGGTTTGTTAACCCCTTTATTGATTTCAAATACTGACATAGCGATAGGGTTATACGCCAAAGAATGATTTAAGTACCGTAGCTACCACAACAAGGAAGATGCAAGAGCCGAACCAGGAACTTGCTACTTTAGAAGTGTCACCGTCTCCTGAGTTCCATTTGTTGTAGACTTTAATGGCACCTACCAGGCCGACAATAGCGCCGATAGCATATAATAGTGTGGTGCCTGATGCAAAGTATTTTTTCAACATTGCGGTGGCATCGGTGATGCCTTTTTCGCCGTTGCCGGTCTGCGCCTGTGTGGTAGTGGCGATAAAAAGGGCGGTTAACAGGATGGCTGACTTACAGGCATAGGAATAGCCTTTATATAATTTCTTATACATTGTGGTGGTGTTTTAGGTTATGTGTTTGGAGATTGTTAAAAAGTGGCCCACCCGTAGTAGCTGGTGTTTTCCGGAGTGGGTGGGCCTGGGGGTGTTGGCTGTCTGTAATAGTGTTTATTCAATCCAGAGCTGATGTACTTCTTTTTCGGTTAGTTCTATGTCGCAGTCTCTTTTGACGGCCATAGTTACATAGCTGTTAAGTGCTTCAAAGTATTCGGTGTTTCTGAATATGTTGAAATTGGAAAGGATGGCGTTCAGCTTGGTGGTTACTTCTTCGCGGTTAACCGGCAGGGAGGCAATGTTGTTAATGGTGTTCTGAATTTCATCGACTACCTCTTCGGCTTGTTTGAGTAAGATGCTTTCTGCCATTGGTAGCCATTCAAAATCATCCATCGTTAATTCGTCTTCTTCATCCATCAAACTGTCTTCGTCAATCTCTGTTATCCACTCGTCTTTGGGTAAAGCATTTGTGGTGACAGGGGCGATCAGTTCATGTTTTAAAGAAGAAGCCTGTACTGATGTTCCGGGGGGCGAATCAGGTTTGGTAAAATGGCCCAGTGCGAGTTTTAACCTGGGGGCCAGTAAGAGAGGGATCAGCACCGCCACAAATAAGCCTCCGGCTATGATGGCGATAAGGATAATGGTGTTTTCCATGCTGTTAGATTTTTACTGTAGTGATTGATGTTGTTTCTACAGCAAAGATGCTTCAGCAGGTAAAGGGTGTTTCACAGTCTGTTCGCAGGCTGGGAATTGTTTTATTAATATGATGAATCGAAATGCACTTTATATTTGTTTTGTACTTGTCGATTAAAACTCTGTTGGCTGCATGAAAAATGATAGAAAATTAAATATATACGTTGTTTCGATAGTGTTGTTATTGTTAGTTATAGGATGGTTGATTTTTGTTGCACGATTCCCAAGGATGGTGGCAAATGATAAGGATTATTTAAGCTATATCAATACAAAGGATATAGGGCAGATCGGAGATTTGTTAGGTGGTACTACTGCTCCGCTCATAGGTGGATTGGGTGTTATATTGACATTTCTCGCTTTTATAGTTCAGTATCAGGCAAATCAGCAGCAAAGGGATGATATAAACAAACAAAGAAAAGACTGGGAGAATGAGCAATTGTCAGGGCGCTTTTTTGAGTTGCTACGGCTACACAAGGATAATGTTGCTGAACTGGAAATTCGCGATGAAGGGAAAAATGAAGTCTACAAAGGGAGGCGTACTTTTATGGCATATTATATTGAATTTGAAGCTGTATATAGGGTTACTCTTTTCAGGAATAGTGAGTTGGTTGAAGAGTTACGTAAACAGGTAAACGTAGATTGTCTTGCTTATGCTATTTTTTACTTTGGTATTGGCGATACCGTAAGGAAATCAGTTATGAAGGGTTTAAACCATGCGGAAAAAATAGTAGCTAGTGAGGTGTTGGCGGATCTTTGCCTGGCTCAGCTTAGTTTTAGTGATGATTTCAATTGGTTTTCCCGCAGATATGGAGGGAATTTTGCTTTTATACCTTTTAGAGGCCATTCGTCAAGCCTGGGCTCATACTATAGACATTTGTATCAAACTATTAAGTATGTAGACGGTTTTTCTGAAAAAGTTGTAACCCGAAAAAGAAAATATGATCTGGTTCGTACGCTGCGTGACCAATTATCTGAGTTTGAACAGCTCCTGTTATATTTTAATGCCCTTGGTTTTTATGAAGATGACTGGTATGAAATATTCACAAAGTATAGGTTTATAAAAAATATGCAGTTAGAGTATTTGCCTGATAATTATCCTGATCCTATTAAAAAGTATAAGACTGAAATGATTAAGTTATGGCTGAGTGAGGATAAAGCAATGTTTGCGGGTCAGGGTGATATTACGCATTTTGTGGAGGAATGGGCGAAAGGCAATGAGCAGGAATATACTAAAATTGTTGCTGCTAAAGAGGCCAGAGAAAAGGAAAGGGTTTAGGGGTGTTAATCAGGCTGTTTTTTCTACTGTCTATTCTTAGTTTCTATTCTGTCAATGCGTGCCTGTAGTCGTTCTTTTAGAATTTCGATAAACTTGGTGTACCCTGTTTTGCGCGCCAGTATATCCTGAAATATACGTGTGGTATTACCCAGATTGACAGAGAAAATATGTTCCAGATATGCAATGATCTGTGTGAGTTGGGCTTTACCTTCATTGAAGCAGCCAGCACTCTGCAGTGCGTAGGCAAGTTCGATGAGGTTGGTTTTACTATCTGTCCATACCAGCTTTTTAAGCTGATTTAACGGCGATGCTTCCGCAAGTTTGGCTACTACCATGAAGTTGTTTTTAACATCGTCAATAGCCTGATACAGGTAATCTTTGACTGTTTCGTTTGCCTGCAACATGGCTACCCGGAGGGAATAAATGGTGCAGCATTTCTTATTAATGGCGGGAAAGTAATTGTCTATAGAAAAGTCATTGATGCTTCTGGTGCGGGTGAAGTACAGATTGTCTAAGTGCGTCTTGCCGCCTCTCAGATACCGGTAGAATTCCGAATGATGGGTTGTGTACTCTTCTATTTTGCGAAGTTCTTTTTTAAAGTATTTTTCCAGCGTTTTCTTAATGCCGATAGGCTTATGCGTTTCGATACTGTAGGTTGTTACGTATCGCATGTAAGTGGCATACAGCGGTGGTAAGCTTTCTTTGAAGAAGCTGATTTCTTCCTGATCCGAGCTGAATTCATTCTGTGTCAGCTGCGTATTGATGGTTTCTATGGCATCGGAAGCTTTGTGTACAATTTTTTCATATCGTTCGCTTAGACTAAGTGGTAAGCTCATGATGTTATTCACTTCCTCTTTCACACTGCTGTGCAGTTCATTCACTGTGTTGGTTAGTTGCATTTTTTACCCGTTTAAGTCCGAAAATTCTGTTTACGGCCAAACGGGAACAATAACAATACCTCACTGCCTGCCTTTATGAACAGGTCAGTTATAGTAAAGTTGTTGAATCTGGTTGTGTTGTGGTTGCGCTTAGCGGTAGTAACCGGGTTGCAAACGGGGGAACTGTAGGATTGTTATTCGGGGTTGTAATGGGGTTGTAGTTTTGCAGGGAATATGCGGGGGATGGGGGAATGTACACGTATATTGCCGTTATAACGCTTTGTCTGTTAGTCCAACCTTCCTTTTTTAGTGTGGCCCGGCTGGTAATTGGCTTTCAGATACTCATCTACAGCCGACAACATATTCTTCAATATGCGCCTGGTATTAATGAGTGTCAGGTAACTGGTTTTATAGGTAGCATTCCATAGCTTAAATTCAGAAATAGGCACGTTTTCTTTTTTAGTGATAGATTGAATGGATCTGGCGAATAACCTTACCAGCCTTTTCTTATTTTTATTAAGAAGTATGCCGCACTCATAAAAGAGTTTAATAAGCAAGCCTATTTCTTTCACGTTAAGGCTGGTTTCGATCCTCATTATGGTATTGTTGCCCCTTTCTGCATTCCATTCGCTTATCTCATTTTCCTGAATGTGTTGTTGCGCTTCCAGCCATTCAATGAGTATCACTTTGATATGTCTGTTCGTGGTTTCATAACTCAGGTTGGGTTTGGTGTGAGTTTCGTTAAAATGATTTAACTGGCTATTAATAGTAAAGAGTTTTTCCAGCGGAAAGTCCTCTCCATCATACCTGCTTTTAAACAGATCGATGGCGGCGTTGGTAGCAGATAAGGTATTTAAGTTACAGTAGGTAATGATGTTTAATAGTTGCATGTGCAGGTCGGGTGATACGTTTGCCGGATTGAGTAGTTCCAACAGGTGATCCAGTAGTTCACGAACGACAATTAATTTGCCTGTGGAAATGCGTTCCATCGGCATTGGCTTAGCAATGGCTTCCAGCGGTTGTAATATTGCGTGGGCAAGTGTCTGATTTACTTTTTTGACAGAAAGAAGTTGCTGGAGCTGAGGGTAATTCCCTCTGATACTTTTGGACAGTCTACCCAACAGGAAAATGGGAACCCGTATTGTCTGGTCAAGATATTGGGAGAAGCACTTCTCCAATACAGTTTGCAGGTCTTCCAGTGCTTCGATTAATTTTTTCCAGCCGGGTGAGAGGTTTTCCGGTAGCTGGATGAGGTTTTCATCAAAATAGTCCGTGATGGTCACTTGAATGCGTGACAGCGCATATTGCGCTTCTACTGCTTCGTTATGCCCGTTTTCTGTGACTATGGAATAATGCTCTTTTACTAACCAGAATTGTCTGATGTGTTCTATTTCACTTATGAGCGGTGAGAAATCAGCGTCTGTTGTTTGTTCAGCGGAGTTTGTGTGTACAGCATGTTTTTTTAACAAGGTTTCAAGTTCGATGAGTTTTTTTCGCATGATATAGGACTTTAATATGAACACTTACTGTGGCCCGTATCATCAGGGGAGGACTGATTGATAGAATAATATGGCGTTGTCAGATTTAAGGTAAGATGTGACTGGTCATCGTCCGGGTGGCGAATGGATAAGCGTTTGAATACCAGTATAAGCAGTAAAATATCGGGTTCGGTTCCTTTTCATAGTAATAGTGATCCCTCGTGCAATACAAATTAATTCTTTTTGTATTGCGTTTTTAGGGTTTAACAAAATGTATTGTTTATAAAACGTTGTATATAACGTTCTTAGGTGGGGCTTTGGTATTTGTCGCTGTACCGTTAAAAAACGGGTATGTTGATTTTGGATAATTCGGATAAAAAACTTATATATCTATAATGTAATGTAAAAAGCGGGTAGAACCCGCTTTTGTTACTTTTTCTACTATGCTCTTTTTTTTCTTGGCGTTCGCTTTTGTTGTTGGTTTTGTGCATTCAAAAGGTCTTTCGCTTTTTTGTTGCTATCGCCCATACCGGCTGTTTGCTGGTTTTGCTGAGTGTTGGTATTGTGCTGTGCGTTTGTTGTTTGATTCTGGACAGTATTGTTGTTCGGGTTCTGGAGTTGTTGAATTGGATCGGGGATAAAGTTTGATACTTCTGCTTTCAGGTTGAGGTAATTGCCTTGCTTATCTTTTACAATTAATCCTGCATTTTTAGACAAGGTAAGATTGGCGTCGATTCGTTCGCCGGTTGAAGGTTGTGTTATTTTTGCCTCAACGGTGCCACCCAGCAAAATTGTTTTCATCATTCCTTCAATGGTTACCTGATCGGCGTTTAGTCCGGGTAAGGAGTTGAAGTTTTTGGCAAGGTCGAGCATTTTGAATTTTACGCTTGATACGTGATACTCTTTCATCGTCTGGTTATTTTCCTCAACGGCAGGTTTGGGGTCTTTGCCGCCGAACACCCTTTCAGCTGAGTAGGCTTCCTGCTCTTTCGGTGTTTTCTGATTACTGGCTTTGTCTGTTTTCCGTTTAATGGGGCCTGGTTGCGAAGCCAGAAAATGTATTCTCGGTGTTTCTTTACCGTTTTCGTTTGTTGGTTTGTATAGGATGCCACCATTCATTATATGCGACATTTCATTAAAACTAAAACCTTTCTGATAATACAAACGAAAAACACCCGTCTTTACCTGACCGGTTTCCGGGTCTTTGACGTGTAATTTGTTGGGGCCGTTGAGCATATAATAATCCCCTTTTTTAACAAAGTTTGTTAGTTCAATTGTTACTTCCTTTCCATCCTTTTGTCTACCAGTTCTTGATACGTCAAACTGGGGTCTGTCTAATTTCATGTTAGCGTGGATGGCTTCGTCAAAATAACCTCTTAACCCTAAGTCTGGTAGCACTTTAGTGGTAAGGAATTCATAGTTTCTCTGTTCCATAATTTTTAATTTTTAAGTTAATAATGCGCAAGTAGCGTACTGTCGATTGTGACTGTATAGCCAGTCTTTCAAGTAGCTCTTTTGTAAACTGTTTTGATGTTATAGACTTACTGCTGACTGAGTTTGGTTATCTGTACTATTTTGGGCAAATGCGGGATCATTTTTTAGTTTGTCCAGTTCAGTTTGAACCAGGTTTTTAATATCCTGTTTGATCTGGTAATAATTATCCATTACTTCCGATTGGTCTATCGTTCTGATTTGCGGTATTTCTTCATAGGTTGCTTCTTCATTGGCAATGGCCTGATGGTCATTGATTATTTTGGCAGAAAATGTTTTGCGTTCTATCTCCTGTTGCGGTGTATCCGCTATCGCTCCTACAAAATGGCCGCTGGACAGATTCGCTATTTTAGCAGGTGGTATGGCCACTTCCAGCTGAGTGGAGTTACTTATAGAGGTATCTGAGGAATTGATAGAAATAGACTGCCGATCCTGCATGATCTTTCCTATGCGGTCTGACATGAGTTTAGCACTATCTCCTAACACCTGACCTGATATGATATTGGCACAGGTGTTTACAATTACATCTGCTTGTTCTTTACCATAATCTCTACGGAACTGCGATATATCCTGGATGCCTAATGTGGTACTGCAAAGCCGGCCTCTTGCCACACCGATGTGATTATCCAAACCGCCGATGTAAATGGTAGGTGCCTCATCTACAATAACTGAAGACTTTAATTTGCCAGGCTGATTGATTTGCTTTAATAGCCTTTCTGCATAGAGAGAAAGCACTGCACCGTATATTCCCTGCCGTTGGGGATTGTTACCTGCCACGACTATTTTGGGCGCAGCGGGGTTATTAATGTCAAGGGTAAAATCATTACCAGATAGTACATAATAGAGTTGTGGAGATGATAACCGGGCTAAGCCTATTTTTGCCGAACCTATCTGTCCTTCGAGTTGTTCAGTTGCATTATTTTGCCAGGCGGAAATGAAGGGGTCCATCAAAATAGAGATTTCCTCTTCCTGTGCCATCACCGGAAAGAGGTCTTTATAGGGTAAGGCGGCCAGCTCTAAAGCATGGGGTAATGTGCAATATTTGCCATCTTCATATTTGCGTAAAAACCAGAATACAGCAGTGACAAAGTTGATACTCGACTCGACCCAGAAGTCCCCAACTTTTTTTATCCACTCGCGGTTCAAGGCCAGCATAATGGTGCGACTGCTTTCCGTTGCATCCGCTATTTCTAACATTTGAGCAGGGGATATAGGATTACAGCGATGTGTCCGGCTCAGGTCATCAAAGTTGATTACATAAAAACGGGGTATTACTTTGTATTTGTCGGCATGTTTAATCAGGTGGTTGTAGGTGATTTTCGCGAGGTCGGGAAACTTGTAGTCGTATACAAAAAGGGTAAATTGTTTTGCGATATGTTGGGTTATGAAATGGCGCAAAACGAAATACGTTTTTCCAGAGCCAGGGCTCCCGCACACTATCGTGGCCCTTTGAGGTGAGAGGACATTAATCCAGCCTTTCCTTATTTTTCCTTTTAAGTTGTACTCTGTTGGAAGGTTTACAGAGAATTCGTTTTCCAGTAATCTTTCCTCTTGCCGGAATGTTTCATTAAGGGTATTGAACGGATCATTGTTCAGGTTCACGCGAATGAGCCTGCTGATCTGGTTACCACCCGAAAGGATACATATATAGCCAGTGGTTGTAATTAGTATATAAACGCCTGCCAGCAACTGATTTTTCAAAGGGAGGCTGAGTAAGAGATGGGAGCCGAAGTATAGGATCAGGCCTGTTATGATATAATATTGAATCGGCTTAACAGTAAGCTTTTCATTTTTTTTGCCTTTGGCACCAATCAATGCCACTAACAGCAGTACCAGTGTGGAGTACTTAAGATTAGCAGCATTCAGGGCTTTGATTCCGGTAGTTAGATTGTAGATAATGTTGTCTACGATGGAAACTGTCAGGTGTAGTTCCTGGAACGCCGGGTAGCAGGTGCAATAGAAATGGATGATGAGTAGCAGAATGCTGCCGCATCTGATAAAGTCCATTATTTTTCCAAGTGCCTGTGTGTTTTCGCTGCTTTGCATAGGTGTGGCTTTTGAGCCGTTTCCGGCTCAATCAGGTAATGAGGTGATATGTGGTGCTTTTAGATTTTCTTCTTCTTTTTCCGTTTCAGGAATTCAGGTGAAATGCTGTCTGGCTGGTAATGAGAGGTGAGTAATAAAGTGAATTGATCTTGTAGGAAATTGGTAGTGGTATAGTATGTTGGTGAATACAGCAAGGCTGTCAGAGAATGGCTGGTTTGCTGCTCTTGTGACTGGTGTTGTCTGTTTGTCCGTGCAATGATTTCATCTATTGACAACCCAATTTCTCTGCTGTTGTATACCGTTCTGGAATGGTTGTCTATGAATGAAATATCTGTTATATGAGCTTTGTTGTCGTATTGTATATAACAGCTGATTTGTTGTGCTTTCAGGTTCTGATGAAATTGTTGCAGGCTGAACGATTTCAACAATAACGCATGTACTTTTTGTTGCACTGCTGTCTGGTACGCATTTTTAGCAAACCCATTCGCCTGAAACTTTTTGGAGAATTGGTGAAGAGTGGGTTTACCCATAAGTGAACTGGCTTTGATGGATTTGCCAATTTTCTTTCCTTTATTGTCCACTATGGAATAAAGCAGACCATTGTTTTTTTTGATGATACTGCCCTCTGCACCTGGATCAGCTATAATGTTATGTTGTCTGAGTATCGCGTTAAATTCTTCCAGTGAGGTGAATTTGTAGCGGCCTGCTATTCTGCTGACAATTTTGTTGATAGCCTTTTTAGTGGGTATGCGTCCATAAATAGCATCCTGTATTAATTTGCTTTCATCGTCTGTTTGTTGATTTCTCCCTTTAGCTTGAATCAGATGGTATTCCTGCTCCAAATCCTGCCGTGCCTGTTCGCCCAGGCGTTTTGCTATATTATGCAGGGAGATGGTGGAACCATCTTCTTTGATAGGTGTGGTGACGATGTGCAGGTGTGGGTGGTTGGCATCAAAATGCTGATAAACCAGGTATGGTTGGTTTTCAAAGCCCAGCCGCTCCATGTATTTGCGGGAAAGCTCAATCATGGATTCTGTACTTATTTTATCTTCCGGTAGAAAGTTGATGGAAATATGAACCCCTTTGGTTTTGATCTTGGGATTCTGTTGGGTGTTATGCTCAAATCTTTGCAGCTTTTGTGAATAGCCAAGTTCATCCACGTTGCAGCCAAAGCCAGACGCCAATATTAATTTCGCGTCATTGTTGTTTAGCTTCTTTTCGTTGTATGTTAGCGGCTCTTTCATTCTTTTACTGGTGTTTATGCGGATAACCATTTGAGCGATAGTTTTTCTATGATGGTTAGCAGGCGTTCTACGCTGGTATTGATCTTTGTGTATTCCTGAAAGGCTGTTTTAGCGTAGTACTCCTTTTTATATTTTTCCGGGTAGGTGTTAAAAAATCGGGTAATCTGATTGATGTTAATCCCGATGGCTTTAAGTTCTGAACGCAGTTTGACCAGTTCCTGCATGGTGTCAGAGAAAGTGGCGTCATGCGTGTAAAGCCTGATAGGCTTGTTGTGCAGGAAGTCACGCAGCAGGCTGCTCATATCTTTATTGCGGGTGCTTTTGAGAATGGTCTGCAACTGCTGATACTTGCTTTCATTTACCCGCGTGAAAATTCTGTGTTTGAGTGCCTCTGTCTCTTTGGTGTGCTTTCTTGCCATGCGTTAGCATTTAATTGTTGCTGACAACTATACATCTTGCCCCGTGCTGAAAAGGCACGGTCATCCCCATTCACCTGTCGCACAGGAACTGTGCAGCAGGTATTTACCCCACCGGTAGGTGGGGCAAACGATGGAACCTGACGGGGGCTAAGGAGTGGGGGCTGTTGTCTTATGCGGCTCCCCTGCTGTTCTGCCGGTTGGTGGTGTATTCTTCACAGGTAAGTTCGTCAACTTGTTAGGTTGAATCGAACTGACTGCAACGGCCTGTAGAATTTTGTCGCTCAACACTCCGGGAAAAAGCTGCCGAAGCAGATTAACCTCTTCTTTTTCCAGCGGTCGGCTTTGGTTTTTGTTCACGTCATATAGTGACCATGAATCTGAAAATTTAAGAACGTAATACATAGTGGTGTTTTTAGGTGTATGGCTTTGTGTTATTACGTACCGAAGGTATAGTTGCTTAAAAGTGATTTTTCACAGTTTGGTCGCAGACTGGGACAGGTTTTGCCGGATTGAGGGAAAGAAAATGGGCTTTCTTTCTTTAGGTTTTTTCTTTCGCGGTGTTGTATAGAGTGTTATAATAATAGCTGTTATGAGAAGGATTTTCTTTTTTGCCTGTGTTTTGGTTCTTGCTGGGTGTGCCAAAAATACGCACCAGGAAGAGCCTGAAAACGAAACAGGAATGTTTGGGTCAACGGTGAAAAGAGTAAGAAAGGCACTTCCCGCAATATATGCTGGCGCTTCCGTACACCTAGATGGTTTAAACATAGTGTTCACACTGGAAGCGAAAAACCCGATGGGCTATGATAGCGCAATGTTCAGGCATGTTTGGGTTGATCCTATTGTCCGACGTACAAAGTGGTTGGGGTTTACAAATTTACGTACGGGTAAACTCTATCAGGATTGGTTTTTAGTCAATTTGGTTTATAAAGTAGAAACTCCCACTGTTAGCGGTCTTACCAATCAAGTGTTTCATTACAGGTTTATTGATCCTAATATTAAAGAGCCGGGGGATTGGTGGTGGTAGTGCAATGAGAATTGAAAGTCTCATTTTTTGTTCGTTGGAGAATTGTGTACAGGTTTCATAAAAATACTCATTTGACGCATCATGGGGTACTTTGTCTAAAGTACAGCCCTGCGGTTAGATTTAGTAAGCCTATTAGTTTGTAAGATCATGGATAAATAGGTTTATCATAGGCGCAGTCTTGTCTAGGTCTGGCCTTTGTAATTACTGTATTTTACATTCATCTTCTCGTATTTGAAGAATGAAGTTTCGAGATTTTTAGACAGACTTTTCTTTTAATTGGTTTCAGTATTTTTCCAGCGTTTATGTACTCAGTTATTAGTTTGCAAATTTTTTTGAGAAAAAGCCTATTTTTCTCTTTAGATTTTTAAGTGATCGGTGTTGATTAAGTATAAAGGTTGAAAATTGAGAATATTTTACATAGGCTTAGGCTTATAAAGATGGTGTTTTTCATAGGTTAGCAACGGCCTGCCTTGTCTAAGGCTCAGGCCTATTTTTTTAATAACCAGTACACAAAGCCGGTTTTTAAAAAAAATGCTATTATTTCGGGTATTCAGGTTGTTTATGAAATAATGCGGTGTCGATCAAAAATCATATAGGGTAATGGCCGGAGCAGGGGTGTACCCGGTTTGCAATGCCAATTAAACTGTATAAAAGCAGGTTCCCTTCTCTCTCATGTGTATTTTGAATTCTACTTTTATTGGATAATTGCTCAATCCCCCGTCTTTTGACGGTGGATTCTTTTTTAGGCAGGGTGGTACTTTTTTTCATTTTCCGTTTAGGTTTTGAGTTTTGCGGTGTTGTTTAATTGAAGGGGGAAAAAAAAGTCATACGGCTGCAAGAGAAAGTACGCAGCGTAGTTTTTATCCCTCTTTTTTAAAGCACCATTTGTATGTGGAAGTATGGTTTAGTTCTGGCTGTGTGCATTATGTTGGGCTGCACTAAGAGTAAAATGATTGACTATCATTATCCCCCCAGTGAACCTACAGGCTATTTAAGCGCTAAGACTTATAGAAGGTTATATCAGGAAATGTGGCGTTATGGAAATGATAGTAATTGGGTGGAGAGAATTGATACAGTAGGCACAAAGTTGATCGTTTATGTAAGCGCGTCATACCTTGCCAATTATGATAGCGCCTCCTATCGTGACAGATATGCTACACCGATTGCTTTTAATGTACTTCAGTATGGTTTCATGGATGAATATACAGGAGAGTGGGATGCTGACTGGAAGGTAGTTGATTTATTGGTTAGGGTTGGGGTGGATTCAACCCAGCATGTTTTTTTTGAGTATAGGTACAATTTGTGGGGATGGTTTAATTCATTCGTTCGGAATATGTGGTGCTAAACCCTATATGGACTGTTTCTTAAAAAATTCTGCTTTTGTCTTTAGGTTTTCTTTTTTCCGGTGTTGTAATAATAAGGCGGAATAGTTGTCATTTGCTTATTTTATCCCTGTACAAGTTCTGTGTGGGTATAGTTCTTTTCGGAGTTTGAAATCTTAGCCTTGTGCTTTAAAAATAGGTGTTTTCAACAACATAGGTTAGGTGGCCGGTCTTGTCTAAGACACTGGCCAATTTTTTAAAATCAGTTTTACAGCTCTGTTTTTTTAGGTTGTCAGCTGTTTGATTCACAGGAGGAAAATTATTATGTCAGCATATTACCCCGTTTTTAGTGTTTAGAGATTTACTATATTTGATTACTACTTCAATTTTTTGTTTTTGTGTTGGACTCTTTTTTCAGGCTTGTTTTTAATTGATTATTGATTACAAGCTATGTTTACAAAACCTTCCTTACCATTGACTTCTGTTTCTTCTGATTTCTTTTTTTTCAAGTATGTGAATTGTTTACAGTCTAACTAAAACGATTTGCTGTATGAAAAACACAATTCACCCCTCTTCTTGGAATAATTTTGTTATAGGTGACGAATCACTTTCTTTTAGTGACGTTTATTTTATGTATAGCGGTACTCTATTTGAACATTCTTTCCGTATCACAAAGGATACAGAAGCTTCTTTGGAAATTGTAGATTTTCTTCTCATAAAGGTTTCGCAGATTCGTCCTTCCTATAAGTCTTCCGGAGATTTTAAGAACTTTTTGTTTAAGTCATGCGCTAATCGTTCGTTGAATTATCTGCGATCTGAAAAACGGCGCAGGGCTGCACAAACTGAGGCGATGCGTCATGGCGACTATGTTTTGAATTCAATAGAAGATATGTTGGTTACACGCGAGCGATTTAAAGAAGCAATGATTGCTGTAAAGACATTGCCGCAGGGGATGCAATCTATATTTATACATTCTTTTATTAATGAAAGAACACCCAAAGAGATTGCGGTCTTGCTGAATGTTCCGGAAACAAGTGTGTATACACAAAGGTCACAGGCATTAAAGCGTCTACGATTAACGCTGGCTCGTCATTAAGCTGTGATTGATGGTTTTTTAAAATATTGCGTGGAGGTGAATTTATGAAATGGTCGGTGTTTAAGAGTGGCTTAGGAGCGTTTGTTTCTTTTTCATTGTCTGTCTTGGTTGTAAGACAGAAGTTTTTTAAGAAAGGCTCGTACCTGTCTTTATTTTACAGCGTTATCCTAATGCTTGTTACTGATACATGGGATAATGTTCTTGAGTTACTCCCCGCTATTTTTATCCATAGTTTTCTGATGTTCTGGTTACTCGCTTTCACTTTGATTTATATTGAATATAAAAAAGTGATTGGAATGAAGCGGCCTCCGTTAACACGATTGGTTGTTTCTCATTTAACCGTTTTTTTTGTAGGTTATCTTGCTATTGGTTTTGCTTTTGGAACTTTTGCTATCTGGTGTTTGCCGGTTTTTGAATCATTGCTTTCTGGTGTAGTTAATTTGGTGATTGTGATGGGATTAATAAGAGTTTTGATTGTATTTGACAAAAAGCAGCGGAGCTATAAAATAGAGTAAAGGCGCAGTATTTTATGTAGAGGCCATTTTGTTTATAATCTGTTATTATGAATACTGGACAACACGAAGAAGTGAAGATAGAATCTGACGAGATGATGATGTGCTGTCAATTATTTTTTTAAACCCATCTTTGTCGTCGGGTGCTATTGGATTAGATTGGGCTATAATGGTCTTTCCCTCCAGTTGTTTTGAATATTCTTTTAACAACTCTTTTATGTTGTCAAACCATACAGCCATAACGATGAAGTCTGCCTCTTTGATGGCTTCGGAAATGCCCGCGGTTGAGCCAGATCGCCTAATTTGTTGGATAGCTCAATGGCTTTTACTAAATTTCCGTCAGCAACAATTATGTTGCGATTGCCTTTAACAAGGTTGGTGGAGACAACAGTGCTGATATGTCAAAGTCCAACGATTGCAACTTTTAAGGATTTATTCTTTCCTGAAACCTTGTGTCATCTTCATTTCAAATAATTATTTGCTAATTACGTAAAGTCGTTTCGCCCGGTCAATAACTCCTGGCTATTGTACAAACTATAAAGCATTCTTTTTAAGCCAGGTAATATAAGCGTCTACCGCTTTTTGGAGAAACTCTTTAGTACTTCCATCCTTTAAAGCTCCTGACTCATCAAACAGCTCGTGTACTTTAGGAAGGTAAACCTCGGGTTGCTGCATGGTGGGCATGTTCAGGAATACCAGGCTTTGGTGTAAATGATGGTTGGCGCCGAAGGCGGAAAGGTTGCCCGGAGAATTACTGAAAATGGCCGCAGGTTTGGCGTTCCATATACTTTTGCCATAAGGCCGGGAGCCTACATCTATTGCGTTTTTCAAAACGCCTGGTACAGATCTGTTGTATTCGGGTGTTATAAAAATTACGCCGTCTACTGCGCTCATCTCTTTACTGAATACAGTATAAGCTTCAGGTACCTCGTGGTTATCATCGAAGTCCTGGTTGTAAACAGGTAGGTTGTTCAGAGATATTAACTTAAACTCAAATCCTTCAGGTGCCATAGCCAGTATGGCGTTCGCTATTTTTTTTGAAAAGATTCTTTGCGCAGGCTTCCGGCGAGAAGGCCAATTACTTTACTCATAATTGAATGTTTTACTTCTAATTAACAGGTTTACTGTTTATTTGTTTAGCCAACCCGCCACATCATTGAGCATTTGAGTGTTGATGGTATGGTCTTCGTTGTATTGATGAAAGTCAGGGTGCAGACCTTTTGTTTTTAAATAATCTACTGCATCCAGTGCGTATTGAAATTGTAATACACGATCATTGGTGCCGTGCGATACAAAAATTTTAAGCGGCTTCAGTCTTTCTTCCGATACTACCAGCGGTTTGATTTCAGGAAGTAGTCTGCCACTCATTACGACAATGCCCTTTATTTTTTCCGGTTCAGTTAAAGCAACGCTATAGCTCATAATGCCGCCCTGGCTAAAGCCCATCAGAAATACTTCCTGGTCATTAAACTGCTCTACCTTTTTCAAATCGTCAATAAACCGGATAATAGAAACCCTGGCCTGCTCGGCCTGTTCTTTTATAATTACCGGTTTGCCGCTTGAAAAGTCAACCTGGAACCAGGCAAAACTATTAAGGCCTAATGTTAATGGTCCGCGGGCAGATACAACCAGGTATTTGTCCGGCAAGCTATTGGCCATCGAAAACATATTTTGCTCATTGCTGCCAACGCCGTGAAGTAGTATAATTAATGGGGGATGAGTGGCTGCTACTTTTGGTTTTCGCACCAGGTAATGTAGTGCAGGTGCTTCTTTGCTTGTTGGTATCATAAAACTCGTAATTGTAATGGTAACAATAATTATCAGTGATAACAGTGTTTTTCTTTTCATCAGGCGTTGCCAATTTTTACGGAAAGCATATTGAGTGAGCCGGCTACCAGGCTATCGTTGAAGATGCTGCTCTGTTCATCTTTTTCCTGTAAGCTTAACGTGTACAGGAGGGGAAGATAATGTTCCGGTGTGGGCACCGCTAACTTAAACTCTGCACCTTGTTTGTCAAATGCTATCAATGCCTGGTGATTGCCGTTCAAAATCATTTGCTTCATTTTTTCATTGGCCGTGGTGGCCCAGTCGTAGGCGTAGCCTGGCGTCATCATTTTATCCCAGGCGGCCAGGCGAAGATTGTGAACGGTATTGCCACTGCCTATAATAAGAACGCCTTTGCGCCGTAACGCTGCCAGCTCTTTTCCCAACGCATAATGGTAAGAAGCAGGTTTGCTATAATCAATACTCATTTGCACAACCGGTATATCTGCTTTAGGATACAAATGCTTTACTACCGACCAGCAACCATGATCCAGTCCCCATTCGTGGTTGAGGCCTACGGGTGCTGATTTAACCAGCTCCTGTACATTCCCTGCCAGTTCCGGACTGCCGGGGGCGGGGTATTGCAGGTCAAACAGCTCCTGGGGAAATCCACCGAAATCGTGTATGGTTTCGGGTTTGGCCATAGCAGTTACAAAAGTGCCCTGGGTTTCCCAGTGGGCAGAAATGCACAGGATGGCTTTGGGGCGGGCAAACTCTGTACTCACCTTTACAAACTCTTTGGTAAAGTTATTATTAGCCAGTGCATTCATGGGGTTGCCATGGCCTAAAAACAGCACTGGTAACCGCTCGGTGGGTGTAAGGGCATTGGCTACCCTGCCGAGTGTATGCAAACTTGTTGCTGCACCTATCGGCATGATAGCCATCGCTTTTAAAAAGTCTTTTCTTTCCATGTGTGTATTATTATTTGCCTAAACCAATCTGATCCATGTAGGCTTTGTTATCCCAGAACAGGTACTCTTCAGACATGGTGCCGTCTTTCCATACACCAATTGTTGCCATAGGAATACGGAAGGCTTTTCCGGTGGGCTGTATAAATTGGCCGTTACCTATTGGCATAGGCTTGGTAAAGGTACCTTCCATCCAGCCCATTACAGCAGTGAGATTGCCGTTGCCTAAGCGGAAGGGGTGCTCTTTAATACGGGTGTCAGGTGCATACACAAACATGGCTGCCAGTGTTTTGATATGCTGCTCTAACCCTGTTTCTGTATGGCCATCGGGAAAGTGTACCAGAATGTTTTTAGCGTGGCTTTCGTGCAAACGCGACCAATCCTGATTGCTGAAAACTGTATAATCTAATGTGTCAAACGTTTGCAGGTTTTTGGCTATTTCTGCGTTAGCGGCCGTAAGCGCCTGTAATTGTTTAAGCAACTCAGCCTTGTTTTCTTTCTGTGCATGGCTTTGAGAAAATAAAGCTGCTGCCAATACAATCGTTAATCCTGCTTTTTTTACAATAGACTTCTTCATCGCTGTATATTTTACTTGAATAATTAGGATGTAAAGGTCGTGCGGTAAACAGGTGGCCTGGTAACACTTATGAGAAGAACAGTTGTGATTTTAGGAAATCAGGCGCGACATTTCTTCTCTGAACTCGGAAGGGGTAACACCTGCTTTTCTTTTAAACACATGGGTGAAATAGGTTTTTTCTTTATATCCAAGCTCATAGCCAATTTCGGCAATAGCCATCTTAGTAGTAATTAACAGGTTTTTAGCTTCGGTCAGTTTCCGGGTTTCAATCATTTCTGAAATGCTCTGGTGTACTATCTCCTGGCATATCAGGTTTAAATTGCGGGATGACATAAATAGTTTTTCTGCGTAAAAGCTAACGCCTTCGGGCTTCTTGTAGTGCTCTTCCAGTAATAGCAGAAAGTTTTTAAAAGTAGCACTTTGTGTTTTCCGGAACTCATCGTCAGGCTGTGCGTGTTTCTTTTTCTCAGATTCTACTATCGTAAGAAGGGCGCTTAATAGTTCCCGCATCACGGGAAGATCGGGCGAAGGTTGTTCATATTCCTGGTGTATAATGCCGCAGATAATATCCAGCCGGTCAAAGCAGGTGGTATGTTGAAGATATAAATCGGCATTATTGTGAAACGAGGAATATAATTGAAAAGTGGTTTGGGGAATAAACTCACTCTTAAAGCGGAGTACCCATATATTGCATTTGCCATCTTTAGGAAGTGGCCTGATGCGATGAACTTTTCCCTGCGTTACAAAGCTTACAAAGGGCGCTTCAATAGTCTGGGATCGGAAATCTATAAAATGTTCCAGTTGTCCTTCTTTGCCAATGATCAGTTCTTCAAAGTCGTGGTTGTGTGGATTATTGTCTGACCGTTGTATTTTATCCGCGTCCTCCACAGTAAGTTTAAATATTTTGAAAATCTCTTTCATTGCAAGGCCACCGGTTTTATATAGGTACCATGCAAATTTAGTGGTAGTGCGGTTGATATTACCCTTAAACTAGTTTAAGGGTATTTATTAAAATAGTTTAAGCCTTCGTTATTAAACCGCATTAGACCTTTGCAGTTTGATAAAATAATAAGTTCAAGAGATGAATGATAAGCAGAAAACGGTAGTGATTACCGGAGCGAGTAATGGAATTGGGCGGGCTTTAGCCGGCAAATTGTTATCTGAAGGATTTAAGGTGATAGCTGTGGTAAGATCGGGCGCTATTGAGGGGCTTTCTCATGCCAATCTAACTATTGTGCAGGGAGATATCAGCAGTATAATCAGCATTTCGCATGCCATTGAAAAAATTGCGGCAATGGGTGTGGAAGTTGATTATCTGATAAACAATGCAGGAGTAGGGCCTGATTTGATGGAAGATGTGCCAACTGCAGAACATATGCAAACTTCTTTTGCTATCAATACTACAGGTACCGTGCTGTTTACAGAAGGGTTGCTTAAATATGTAAAAAATGGCGGGCATATTTTATTTCTTTCTACAGCTATGGCGCTTTTACGTAATGCGGCACCTTCCGGCCCTGCTTACAGAATGTCGAAAGCTGCTATTAATATGTATGCGGTAATGTTGGCGCAGCGATTAGCAGAGAAAGATATTGTTGTTACGCCATTACATCCGGGATGGGTGCAAACGAGAATGGGGGGGCAAAATGCACCTGTTACCATAACCCAATCTGTTGATGGAATTTACAAAGCGCTTACAGAAAATAAGACAAGCGGTAAATTCTGGAATATTGAGGTGGATGGCCTGCAGGATTTTTAATTGCAACAGGTAATAGATGATATATATAACTGGGATATCCTGGATAAAAGAGCGGTTGAATAAACTGCTCTTTTAATTACCAGCTGAACAGACTGTGCAGAGCGTTGATAGCAAGTGGTTTTGAAAGCCCTGCATTTTTAAGGTAGTATGTGGCTAGCCCTTGGTATCTTTAGCAAAGAAGTTGTAAATTCCGTGTTAGTCAATAAATGCCTGTTAGTTGGAAGACGAAAACCTGATAGCCACTACGCTCATTCCTTTCTTTAATAACTACTTCCCTTTAAATTCAAAAGAGAAAGAAGAGGTACTTGAGCGCTTTTCTCAAAGAAAGATTAAGCGCAGGGGGATGCTTTTGCAACAGGGCGACGTGTGTAAATTCTTTTACTTCGTTGTTTCGGGTTGTCTGAAAATGTATGTAACAGACGATGCAGGCAAAGAACATAATCTTCAGTTTGCTATAGAGCAGGAATGGATTAGCGATTTAAGCAGTTTCTATTCAGAGAAACCAAGCCAGGTTTTTATAGAAGCGATAGAGCCTACGGTTGTGCTGCAAATCAAGCATGCCGATCTGCTGCATCTTTATATACATTATCATAAGTTTGACCGTAATTTTCGAATTATAACTGAGCAGAAATATATCGCGCTTCAGAAGCGAACCTTAGAAAATATCAGCACTTCGGCAGAAGTGAGATATCATAATTTCGTAGCGCAACATCCTGCACTCGCTTTACGTTTGCCTAATACACAAATTGCTTCCTACCTAGGTATTACCCCTGAATTCCTTAGCAAAATCCGTAAGAATTTTACGCAGCCATCGTAAATTCTCCCACTGGTTTCGGTTAATTTATCTTTTACCGAAGAAAGTAAGTTTCCTTACTTTGCACTGGCTGTAAGGAATTGAATACCGACAAATTAGATATGGAAAGGGCTCTTTTCGGGCGTATCGGAAAGGGTGATCCAAAAGCTTTTCAAGAGCTTTTCGATAGCTATTGCCATAAATTGAAATGGCATGCTTTCCATATTATTAAGTCGGAGTTTTGGGCAGAAGAGGTGGTGCAGGATGTGTTTACCAATTTATGGGTTAGCAGAGAATCACTGGCTGAAATTGAGAATCCGGGTGCCTACCTGCATAAAATGACCGGAAACCGGTGTCTTGACCGCATTCGCCGGCATCGCCTGGAGATGGAAATGCAATATATAGCCTCTGCCGTTGTTCACGGCGAAAGCAGTGCATTTCAGGAAGGGCAATATGATCTTCAACTGATTAAACAATATATTAAGGAGGCGGTTGACGCGCTTCCTGAACAGCGTAGGCTCATTTACCTGTTACAGCAGGAGGAAGGTTTGAATTACCAGCAAATTGCCGACCGCTTACAACTTTCCAGGAATACTGTTCGCAATCAGATGAGTAAATCGCTTCAGGCAATCAGAAGCCATCTTCAACAAAAAGGCCCTTTTATACTCATCATTGGGGGCGTCTATTATTTTTTTTAAAAAAAAGTCATTTTCCGATGGTACTGCTTTTCGAGCTGTACGTCACCTTATCAGGAATATGGAATATTCAAAGGATCATATACAACATTTATGGGAATTGTACATTGCCAACAAGGCCTCTAAAGCTGAGGTAAAGCAGCTTTTTGACTATATAGCCGATGTAAGCAATGATGAAGAGAATCAGGCAGTATCTGCCCGTATCATCTCTTCCCTGCCTGACAATTCACCTGAAAAGAGGGAACCAATGGGAGAGGTCTGGCAAAGTATTGTGCTGGAGAATAATCTTGTTGTGTCTGATCCTGTTAGCAGAGACACATTACCTGAAAAGAAATCGCCGGGTGTTTATATCGGTTGGTGGCGGTATGCTGCTGCCGGCGTTTTTGTGCTGTTGGTGGGTATGTATTTATTATATCAGCGTACAAACACAGAAACCAAGGGGCTGGCTGATACCAGTGCTGCCGTAAATAAGGCAGTTGCCGGGCATAATGGTGCTGTTCTTACGCTGGGAGATGGTAGACAAATTGAACTGGATAGTTCAACTGATGGATTGATAGACGTTCAAAGCGGCACAAAAGCATTGCTAAGTAAGGGGCAACTTCAATACAACGGAAAGGAAGGTTCGGGAGAAGTTACTTTTAATACGCTTACAACTCCCCGTGGCAGGCAGTTTAAGGTACTGCTGCCAGACGGAACAGGTGTATGGTTGAATGCTGCTAGCTCTATCCGCTTCCCTACCCTATTTAATAGCAAAGTCCGTAACGTAGAAATATCGGGTGAAGCCTATCTGGATGTAGCGCATAATTCAGATGCGCCCTTTCAGGTAGCAGTAAGAGACAAAGCCATAATAGAGGTGCTGGGAACAGACTTTAACATCAATGCTTACGAAAACGAACCTGATATTAAAACCACGCTGGTGGCAGGTGCCATACGATTATTGCATGGCCCTTCTGTAACAACAAAAAGCACGCAGCCTGTTTTATTAAAGCCAGGCGAGCAGGCAAAGTTGACGGGGGATAAATTTCAGGTTACCAAAAATGCTGATATTAATAATGTGCTGGCCTGGCGAAACGGCCTTTTCAATTTTGATAACCTTACGCTTAAAGAGATATTACAGCAATTAGAGCGCTGGTATGATGTAGAGATCGTTTGCCAGGGAGATATGAATATAAAATTTGAGGGGTTAATTAGCAGAGAGCTTGATTTAACGGGGGTATTAAAGGCGTTGGCTCAGACAGAGAAAAGAATGCATTACGAAGTCACCGGAAAAAAAGTAACTATTACTATTCAATAAAAAATAAAAAAAGGGGAGTGTAAGTAAGTAAAAGGCAATGACTACAAATTAACATAAATGATAACAAAAACCGCCACGGATTCGGCCCCGCAGCGGCAGGTTTGATCTTTAAAAGGAGCTTCGAATCTCAATTAAACAACCAAAACGTATGCAATTTATGCAAAAAAATGCTTATTGGGTTACCAATCGGGCGTGTGGTCCTATGCCTTGCAATCAAGTAAGGCGGACAATTAACCAAACTCTGTTGGCGATGAAACTAACTTTCTTATTTATGACATTGTTGTGTCTGAATGTACATGCAAAAAGCATTGCGCAGACCGTCACTTTTTCCGGCAAGAATGTACCGCTTAAAACGGTGTTTGAGGCCATCAGGCAGCAAACCGGGTATGTGTTTTTTTCTAAACAGGGTGCACTGGATAACACGCATGCTGTTACCATTTCTGTAAAGGGTATTTCTTTGCAAAAATTTCTTGATTCCCTGTTTCGTGATCAGCCAATAACTTACTCCATTTCTCTTAAAACAATTATCCTTTCAGAGAAAGAAGCTGCTTCACATAATTTGTCAACCTTTAGCCTGGAGGCAAGTCCGCCCCCGCCTTTTAAAACATTTTTGGGGCAGGTGCTTGACGATAAAGGGGCGCCGCTGGAGGGTGTTATTGTTACCGTTAAAGGAACAACGAGAAGAGCCATTTCTAAAACAGATGGAACGTTTTCTATTGACATAAACCTTAAGGAAGTTCTGGTGTTTTCCTCGGTAGGTTTTGAGGTGAAGGAGTTGACTATCACTCCTGCTTTACATACATCCCCGATTCAGATACAACTGTTGCCAACGTTCGCTGAAATGTCAAATGTGGGTGTTATCTCTACCGGCTACCAGGTGGTTCGTAAAGAAAACTCTACAGGGGCTTCTACAACTGTAAGCAGCAAAGAGCTGGAAAAACGATATACTCCCAATATCATAGATAACCTGGAAGGTAGAATTCCGGGACTGGTCAATTATAAAGGAGTTACCACTATCAGGGGCATCAGCTCGCTCAATGCTGCTACCAGTGTACTGATTGTAGTAGATGGATTGCCATTTGAAAGTCCTGTTGCCAATCTGAACCCTTATGATATAGAAAGTGTAACTGTGTTGAAAGACGCGGCCGCCACCGCTATTTATGGTGCAAGGGCCTCTAATGGTATTATTGTTATCACCACGAAGAAAGCGAAAGGGAAAGGTACCAGTGTTAGTTTTTCTTCGGATATTACCCGCACAGATAAAGTCGACAATAGCTATGGATTTATGACATCTGCTCAGCAGGTGGATGTAGAAAGCGACTTCTTTAACTACAATTATGTTACCGGGCCTGGCGCTGCTTCAAATATTAGTGCTACTAAAACCAGCATTACCAATGGTAGTCCTATCACTCCGGTACAATATGCCTGGTATCAATATGCACAGAACCTGATAACGAAAAGCGATCTGGAAACGCAATTGACCGGTTTTAAGCAAAATGATTTTCGTAAGCAATACCAGAAATATGCACTGCTTAATCAGTTGTTACAGCAGTACGATCTGGCTGTTCGTACCAATGGTAATAAGTTTCAGTCAAGCCTGGTACTTAATTTCAAGACAGATAATAGCGGTATAATCAATGCCTATAACAGGCAATTTAACCTTTTTTATAAAGGAACTTACCAGGTAGCTAACTGGATGGATATCAACTTTGGTGTAAATACCATTCTGTCTAATATAAAGGCAAGTAATAGCGATTTTGCTACCAGTAGTGCTTATATATCACCTTATATTCCTTTATTAAATGCCGATGGATCGCATAATTACTATACTACTGCCGATTATAACAGCTATAACACTTTAACCGATGTAACACCTCAGTTGCACAGTATGAAGGTGAATCATCTGGATGAGCTGTCAATGGATGCACGAAAAACACGTACCAATAATTCCAGGTTATTCGTAAATGTTCCGATGAAAATTTTACCTGGCCTAACCATCAATCCGCAATTTCAGTACGAATACAATACCTCTATGGTATCTGCTTATTCTGAGTCGGAAAGTTTTATCATGCGTTACCTGAAAAATATTTATACCTCCAGAACCGGAACCGCTCCTAATTATGCCTACACCTATCTTTTACCTCAATCCGGCGGCAAGTTGGCTACCACACAGGTGCAGGGTAATTACTGGACTGCGAGGGGCCAGATGGATTATAACAGGGAGTTTGGTAAACACGCCATTAGTGTTATTGCAGGAACAGAGTTCAGACAAACGCATAGCAATGGAACCAAAAGTTTGCTTTTAGGATATGATGAGCAATTGCAGTCCCAGTCTTCTACATCGGTAAATTTGGTGGCGTTAAATGCAGTAACGTCAACTACGCTATTAAAGCCTACGTTAAATCCTTCCAGTATTTATGCTACTTATATTGCCAATGCTATCGGACTGATACCGGATACAACACATCGCCTGAATTCGGGGTATGCTAATGCCAGCTATACGTATGATAACCGTTATAATGCTTTTGGTTCTTTCCGTAAAGATTATGCAGATGTGTTTGGACTGGATCCTAAATTCAGGGGTAAACCACTCTGGTCGGCGGGATTAGGATGGAATATTCACCGGGAGAATTTTATGGCTCAATATGCCTGGGTTAATTTTCTGAAGCTGAGGACAACTTATGGTATTACCGGAAATATTAATAATGGTGCAACCAGTTATCTTACAGCTAATTCCAGCTATGTTAATGCTGCTACCGGTTTGCCGGTATCTATTTTGCAAAGTGCCGCAAACCCGGAATTAAGATGGGAGAAAACTGCCACTACAAACGTAGGTATAGACTTTACTTTATTCAGAAACCGGTTAAGCGGTACGTTTGATTGGTACCACAAAAAAGGAACAGATCTGTTTGCTTCCAGAAGAATAGATCCTTCTGAAGGGTTCACCAGTCAGATTATTAACAACGCATCCATGCAGAACAATGGCGTTGAATTAAGCTTGCAATATAGCTGGCTGCAACCGAAAAGCAGAAGCGGACTACAATGGTCTACTATGCTGGTGATGACGCATAATAAGAACAAGGTAACTTACGTAGATGAAGTGTCTGCAACACCACTGGCTTTGGCTCAGGGTGGGTTTAAGGTAGGGTACCCGGTAAACGCTTTGTATTCTTTTCAATATAAGGGAATAAATAGTGCAGGACAGCCGCAATGGGCTAAAGCTGACGGTACTTTGTCTACAGTGGCTTTAACCGGAAGTGATATGAATGCGATGGTTTACTCAGGCAACACAACTCCTGTCAATAGTATTGCGTTAACTAACGATCTTCATTTTAAGGGTTTTAGCCTGAATGTGCTGGCTGTGTACTATGGAGGACATTATATGAGAGCCCGCCAGCCGGCTGATTTTTTAACGGTAGGTTATGCTTCTCTTCCTTCTTATGTGCTTGATAGCTGGACCACAGGAAAAACGAATAGCCTTATTCCTGGTATAGGACAATATGCTCCCCCTACAAACCCTCCAACCCAGTATTTAACTTACTCAGATGCATTTGTTCATCCTGCCGACTTTATCAAGATAAGAAATGTGACTCTGGGTTATCAGCTTCCCGAAAGATGGGCAGGAAAAGTATATGCCAAAAATATCAGGCTGCGCTTTCAGTTGAATAATCCACATGCATTATGGAAAAAGAACAAGGTGGATGTTGACCCTGAAACAGGCGGCGCAGCATTACCTACTTCTTATGTATTGGGTCTTAATCTGAACCTGTAAAAAAGAAAACATGAAAAAAATAAGCTTTAGCATATTATTGGTAAGCCTGGTCTTCTTTTTTCCAGGATGTAGCAAATTCACAGAAATTACACCTAAAGGCAAAAACACGTTAAGTAGTGTATCCGACCTTGACCTAGTGCTTAATTTTGACTATAGTACAAATACAAGCGTGATTGCGGGAGGTGAACTTGCCAAAATTACAGCAGAATCTGCTTTCAAGTTTGATGAATTAAACTTGTTGATTGATGACCTTTATCCCTATGTTACCAATGTAAGTACGCTGGTGAACGCACCTTCCAAAACGTTAAACTATGTGCTGTTTACCTCGAATGAAACACTTGATCGCACCAGTCTTGTTGCTACGGATATTAAATATGAAAAAATGTATTTCATCATTGATAACGTATGTAATGTGGTGCTGGCTAAAGCTGATGAGGCAAGTGGTGACAGAGTAAAAGCGAAACAACTGAAGGCGGAAGCTTATATTTTACGGGCTTATTTTCATTACTGGCTGGTGAATATTTATGCAAAGGCATATAACCCCTCTACGGCCGCCAAAGATGGTGGTATTCCATATGTTAAGGAAAATAACCTGATATCCGAACCCAATAAGAAAAGTACAGTTGCTGAAGTGTATGATAATATACTGGCAGATATCGATGCAGCTTTACAGCTCAATAGCTTGCCGGTAACACCCATTAACAATATGCGTGCGGGTCTGGCATTCGCTTATGCTGTTAAAGCCAGGGTAATGCTATCGATGAGAAATTATGCAGGAGCGTTGGAGGCGGCAAATGCCAGTCTGGACATTAACAATTACCTGGAAGATCATCGCGTGTATTCTCCGGTTGGCACTGCTGCTTTTACCAAGGCGCCTGTGTCCGCTGCTGATAACCTGTTTTATGCCGGTGCTGGTACCACTCCTATCTTTAGTGCACCATCACTTGAAATTTTAAACAACTATTATGAAGCTGGCAGTATTTTTAATGACTATATAAAACCTTACTATTCTTATCCGGGAATAGGAGAATTAACGCTCGGTATTCCCAATAGTCAATTGTTTTATAACCCCTCCGCTTATGCTATCAATACTGCTGGACTGACGACAGAGGATATGTATTTTACTAAAGCAGAATGCCTGGCCAGAACTAATAAGGTGTCAAATGCGATGGATACTCTTAACCTGATCAGGCAAATGAGAATTCACCCCAGTGTGTACACGCCTTTATCTGCTTCTTCAGAGGCTCAGGCTATGGCCTATTTAAAGAAAATGTCGAGAACTGAATTCTTGTACACCGGTAAAAATTTCCTTAACATCAAAAGATGGAATACGGAAGAGGCTTATAAAGAAACGATTTCCAGAACGGTACCTATAACTACCAATGGTGTTACTACTACGGTTACCTATCAGTTATCGCCGGAATCACCGCTCTGGATTTTTCCATTCCCGCAGAGTGCCACTAATTATAATTCAAACCTCACTCAAAATTATTAAATATCAGAACATATGCAACGGATGAATAGAATGCTAAGTAGCGTGGTTGTTGTTATATGCATTGTAGCTTTTATTACAGGTAATAGCTTCAGTGCCATTGCTCAAACTCAATTAAAACTTACCATTGGAGATGATGCCCCACCGGTTAAATACTCAAAATGGATAAAAGGTACACCGGGTGTAGATTGGAAAGATGGTAAGCTGTATGTGTTGGAATTCTGGGCTACCTGGTGTGTGCCCTGCATTGCTGCAATGCCGCACTTGTCAGAACTGGCAAAAAAATACGAGGGTAAAACAAAGTTTATTGGTGTAAATGTTTGGGAGGATAGAGGCGCTGCGCTTTCTGAATCTTCTCTTCCTAAGGTGACAGCATTTGTAGAAAAGAATGGAGACAGGATGAGCTACAATGTGATTGCAGATGACAATGATTACACTATGGGCAATGGCTGGCTTAAAGCTGCTCTTCAGTTTGGTATACCATCCACGTTTGTGGTGCAGGATGGTAAGATTGTGTGGGTTGGGCACCCCGCTAAACTTGACTCGGTAATAGAACCAATTTTAGCGAGAACTTTTGACGTTGCTTTGTTTAAAAAAGAGTTCGAGAAAAAGGTGACCGATTTTGCCAATATGCAAAGTGGTATGGCCGCTGCTTATGATTCTTTAAAGGAGGCCGTAGCGGCAAAAGACTTTCAAAAAGCTTTGCAAATAACTGAGGAAGCTCCTAAGAAATACGTCGCGCTGAGAATTCCCATGCAAACAGAGAAGTTTAAAATTCTATTAAACAATTATCCTGAAGCAGAAGCATTGAAATTGGGGAAGGAGTTGATGAATGAGCCAATTATATTTACTGATGTAGTAGCTTCCTCCATTTGTAATAAGGAAGGGTTGTCGAAGAATGCTTATCTTTTTGCGGCAGATATCTTAAAGTCTTATCTGGCCGAACATCCTGTATCTCTGTCATACAATACACTTGCTGACGCCTATATCAAAGCTGGAGATAAGAAGTCGGCATTGGCTGCGGAAGAGCAGGCTGTTTTGAGGGCGCAGGAAGAAATGAAGAAGCCGGAAATGCAAATCAAAGTACCTCTCAGTACAGTAGAAAAATATCAAAAAAAGGTAGATCAGTTGAAGAAAGAATTAAAGTAATATGAGAAAGATGCTGACAAGAATACTTGTATCGATGATAGGGGCACTGCTCGCCTGTGCTACGTCTTCTGCACAACTTAAAAATTTTATATTAAAAGGTACCATTAAAGATAAAACCAGTGGGTTAATCAAAATGGGCTGGGTTGCTGCGGATGGCAATTTCATCAAGGATAGTGCAGTTATAACCAATGGCGCTTTCGTGTTTAAGGGTACTGTATCCTGGCCTGTAATGGCATATATCACAACCAATGCTGATGGCTTCAAGTTTAATGACGCTAATTCTGCTACCTTTTTTCTGGAGGCAGGTAAGTTAACTTTACACGTAACGGCGAATGATTTTGCTAATATGAAGGTGGAAGGTTCAGCTACACATGATGAATTTGTAGGTTTAGAGAAGGCCAAAGCAGCAGCAACCGGCGAACTGAAGCAAATAAACGAAGAATATAGAAAAGCATACGAGGCTTACCTGGACGCTAAAAAGCAACAGAAGCCGGAATCGGAACTGGATATATTGAAGGAGAAAGCGGAGGCGATAAAAGAGAAAGGTGCTGGTGCCAGAGCCCGTTCAACAGAGATCAGCAAGGAGTACATAAAGTCACATCCTGATTCTTACTTGTCGGTTTACCTCGCTTATACGATGTTTCCTTTTATGAGCCTTTCTGAGGCTCAGGCACTTTATGCCGGGTTTACTGAGAAAGTGAAACAAAGTGCCGACGGGAAGGGATTTTTGAAATCTATAAGGGAAGTAGAAGCAGGTTCTCCAGGAAGTGTTGCGGCTGTATTTGCAAAAGCAGATATTAATGGAGACAGCCTGAGTCTGGCTGATTTTAAAGGAAATAAATATGTGCTACTTGATTTCTGGGCCAGCTGGTGTGTACCCTGCAGGAAGGGGAATCCACATTTGTTGTCTTTATATAATAAGTATAAGGATAAAGGTTTTGAAATTATTGGTATTTCTGACGATGACAACAACCACGAAGCATGGAAAAAGGCAGTAGCTATGGATAAAATAGGTGTATGGAAACATATACTAACGGGATTAAAACGCACAGCTACAGGATTTGACAAATCAGAATACATCTCAGCCACCTACGGAATCCGTTCATTACCTACAAAAATACTGGTAGATAAGAACGGCGTAATCGTTGGCCGATATGGCGGAGGAGGAGAGGAGGAAGAAGATTTGGATAAAATGCTGGAGAAAATATTCGGTAGCTAATAGATATTATTTAACCCGGAAATATTTGGGAATACAGAAAGGCCTTATCAATAACGATAGGGCCTTTCTATGTAAAGTCATTATTAAAACTGGTAACTGATACTGCCCTGGAAAAGGAATGAGTTCTGCTGATAGGATATATTGGGAACTCTTTTATCAAGCTCATTAAATTTGTTGAGTGATATCTTCTGGTCCATATTAAATGTTTCCAGGCGTTGTGATAAGGTACGCCCGGCTACCAGGTTCAGTTTCCAGCGTTTAGCTATTTGCTGATCGTATATAATACCTGCACTACTTTGCCTTAGATGAATATATTGTGCATTGCCTGGTTGAAACAGGCGGTACATGCTACCGCCGCCCAAACTGGCGGTAATACCCAGCGAAGTGGTGGGAGTAAACTTATATTTAAAGGTAGTTCTGGCAGGTAAAATACCGCTGAAGTTCAGTCGTTTGCCAATGCTCCAATCGAAGTCTGGTAAGGGTAGCAGGTACTGTCCTGCAAAGTTGTGAATATAGGTAATGGTAACGCCATACTTAAACAGTTTATTCTGCCGGAAGCCCAGCCTGAAACCTGCCATATACATCATATCTTCATTGGAAACAGCGCTGATAAAGTCGGTGCTTAAGGTGGCAGTTCCAATCAGGGACAGGTTTGTGGCACGAGACAGGGAATAACTAAAAAGTAACGGAATGGTAAGCGAGTGAAAATTGTTGCTGCTGATTGCTTTTTCATTCGATAGTAAAAGGCCCTGGTAACGGATGCCCGCTTTAATAATAACGGGGTGGGCTGATTTTAATTTTTTGTATAGGGGAATACTCACATCCATTACAGGCAGTTGCATGGTAAATGACTGGCCGTTTACATTTACAGGAACCACCTGGTTGGTGATTGTGATGCCGCCTAAGCGCGGAGCGGTGCTGAGTAGCTTGTTGCGCAGGGTGGTATCCTGTTGCTGACAATAGCTGAGTGCAGGCAATAGTATGCCCGCAAGTAATATACCTGCCTTCATAGTTGGTTTTTATTTAGTAGAGAGAAATTGGTTTACATAGCATTTCTGCTGCAACACTTCCGGAAGGCGTAACAGTACACAACCGGCTAAAGCCGGATGATATAAAAATGTATATTTACTTTATATTACAAGGCTGATACTTTAGCAATAAGTTTCAGCAGCATGTCCTGAAATTGTTCTTTCTCTTTTACGGTAAGTACTTCCGTTACCGATTTGTCCAGGTTTTCCAGTAGCTCACTGGCTTTTTTAGCAATCTTTTTTCCTGTGGCTGTTAACTCAATAATGGTTTTTCGTTTGTCGTTAGCGTCCTCACTCGCTTTTACCAACTCATTCTTTTGTAAAAATGAAATGGTTCTGTTTACAGATGATTTATCCCTTTGTATTCGTTGTGCAACCTCCTGTTGTGTACCACCATTCAGGTAGTACAAGCTGAGTATTACCGGTATCTGGTCCATTTCCAGCGGAAGATTACTTTCCTTGAATATTTTATTACACTCCCGTAATATTCTCAGGTTAAGTGCACCTATCTGAAATGTTAATAAATACGGAACATGTGAACCTTCAGGATAATTCATAAAGCAAAGATACATTTAGTTGATATATCAACCAAATGTATCGAAAGTTAAAATTTAGTTAGTCAAATCCAACCAGGGCAATTAGTGCTAGTATTGTTCCCTGTCACCGGGAAAATCCTGTTTTTTAATATCCGTGATATAGTTGGCTGTGGCGTTTTTAATTTCCTCATATAAGTGCAGATAACGGCGAAGAAACCGGGGTGCGAAATCTTTAGATATGCCCAGCATGTCGTGCATTACCAGTACCTGACCATCTACATACCTGCCTGCTCCAATTCCAATAACAGGGATATGTAATTTGGAAGCAACCTCCTTACCAAGGGCTGCTGGTATTTTTTCCAATGTTATGGCAAAACATCCCGCTTCTTCCAGTAACAATGCATTTTCCAGTAGTGTGGCTGCTTCTTGCGCTTCTTTTGCACGAACTTCGTAGCTTCCGAATTTATAAATTGACTGTGGTGTAAGACCCAGGTGTCCCATAACGGGTATTCCTGTATTGATAAGCCGTTTTACAGCATCTGTAATTTCAGCACCGCCTTCTAATTTTAACGCATGGGCTCCCGATTCTTTCATCATACGAACAGCGGAGGCAAGCGCTTGTTTACTGTCTCCCTGGTAGGTGCCAAAAGGAAGGTCTGCTATTACCATGGAACGCTTCACGGCGCGTGCAACACTTTGCGTATGGTAAATCATATGGTCAAGCGTGATAGGGAGGGTGGTTTCAAACCCTGCCATTACATTGGCGGCAGAGTCGCCAACCAGTATAGCGTCAATACCTGCGTCATCAAATATGCGAGCCATGGAATAATCATACGCAGTTAGCATACTTATTTTTTCACCTCTGGATTTCATATCCTGAAGCGTTTTGCTGGTAACCTTTTTTATAGTTGTATGTACAGACATAGCCCTGAAATGGTTTAATGTGAATAGCGGCGCAATATTAAACAGCTTGTAATTGTCGTTTTGGTCGAAATAGCTTTAGTATTGGTTAGAAACGCCTGTTTCAATAACTTGCGATGAGTAGGAACGAACAATGGAGGAGATAAAAACATTTTCACTCGCCAGGCATGGACGGTTATTTGCTGTTGCTGACAATAGTAAGGAATACCTGTTTGTGCAGGCTGTAGATCATCCTTACCTGGAAGAGCCGTACCGGGCAGAAAGTTATGCCCTTGCCTTTCTGAAAAAAGGAGGGATTCATTTGCAGGCCGGGTTAATCGGTCACCGGATTGAAGCGCCTGCTATGATTGCGCTGGGGCCTTCGGTTATCAGAAGTTTTAGCAAAAGCAGCGATGCTTTGGAGATGGATATTTTGTTTTTCAAGGATTCGTTTTTATTAGAAAAGCAGGCTGATCGGTTTTTACTGATGAAATATGATTTCTTTGAAAACAACGAACTCCATATTTTGCCACTTGCAGGAACCTGTTTGCAGAAAATACAGCATATATACGATTTGCTTGTTATGGCGCAGGAGCCACCTCATTACTATCAGGCGGAAATTACCTGTAATTATATTTTTGTGCTCATTTACGAGCTGGATACACAGTTTCGCCAACTTCAGGTAGATAGCCGGCCATCGAACAATCTTTCCGGTTTGTTTACACAATTCAGACAGTTACTGGCGCGTAATTATCTGCGGGAGAGGAAACTGGGGTTTTATGCAGATCAGTTGCATGTAACTGCCAAATATTTATCCGCAACCATTAAGAAGCAAACCGGCAAGTCGGCCGGTGAATGGATTGATGAAGCGGTTACCCTGGAAGCCAGGGTGTTGCTACAGAATAAAGCCCTGAATATCTCTCAGATTAGTAATCAGCTTAATTTTCCTGATCAGTCAGTTTTCGGGAAATTTTTTAAATCCAACACGGGTATGTCTCCTATGGATTACCGGAGGCAGTTTTGACCATCTTAAACGGCAATTTCGACGAATAAACAGGCATTTTATACCTTCCGGGCGGCGTTTAGTGCGATAGTTTTGTAAGAGATAAAGTACAATGCTGTTCATGCACCAGGAACGTTACCATATAGCTAATTCAGGAAGATTGAAGCTGCTTAAAGTAGCAGAAGCGCTTTTTGCGCAATATGGTTTCGATGGCGCTTCCACCAGGTTAATCACGGAAGAGTCGGGCATGAATGTGTCTATGGTCAATTACTACTTTGGATCGAAGGAGGCATTGTACCTGGCTATTTTTGAATCCAGGTTAAAACAACTAAAGGAAGAGTTAGCCGGGATAGATGATCTGGCGTTGAAAGTTAATGAGAAGCTGGAGTATTTTCTAAGGGCTTTCATTCTTCGGATTCAACAGAACCCCGGGTTTTACAGAATGTTATGTATGCAAACTGCTATGGCGCCGCATCCCGGAATTAAGCCGCTGCTTTTAGAAGCGAGGGCGTTAAACTTTCGTTTGCTACGTAAAATTGTGATATCTGGTATTGATGAAGGATATTTTAAACAGGTAGATGTTGATTTGTTTGTTTTTAATGTATTCAACCTGCTACCGGCCGTTTTCTCAACGCCTGCTGAAGAAGAAATACAGCTGCTGCCTTTTATGTCAGGTAATGCCGGAGACGACTTAAGTGATAGAATGGTAGCTTATATCATGTCTTCTTTCCTTACTACAAGCCATCCGTCAAAACAACCCTTAATATAGTTTAAGGCTATTTCTTATAGTTGTTTATTGGTGAAAAGTGTTAACTGCGGGCATCTTTGTGTAGTAATAATAACACTGATTATGCATACTCAGGAAGATGCCCGGATTGTTCAGGAACTGATTATCCAATATGCCAAAGTATTAAATGAAGCAGACGCTTTATCCATTCCGGCATTTTACTCGGAAGATGGATTGTTAATGCCTCATGCCTTTAAAACACTTTCTGGTAAAAATCTGGCTGCCAGTGGCGCAGGCTGGTTGAAAAAGAATGCTTTCCATATTGATTATACTATTCAACATATAACGGTGGATAATAAATATGCATTTGCGGAGGCGGACGCTGTTGTAAAACAAACTGATCCGCTAACAAATAGGGAGATCGTAAAAACAAGTCGCGATTTTTTTGTTTTACGTAAAGAACGGGAGAATTGGAAAATTTACCGTTACTTATTTAATAACGTAAAGCAACAGTAACATATGAAAGCTGCCGTACTTTATAAACCAGGCGGGCCTGAGAATTTTATGATAGAAGAACGGGCTATGCCTGTTCCGGTGGGTGATTGGGTGCGGATAAAAGTAATGGCATTTGGATTGAACCGGTCCGAATTGATGACCCGTAAAGGATACTCCCCCGGTGTGAAATTGCCCAGAGTGTTAGGAATTGAATGTGTAGGAATAGTAGATAATGACCCGGAAGGTATACTCAGGCCTGGTGATAAAGTGGCTGCTTTTATGGGCGGTATGGGCCGTGATTTTGATGGTAGTTATGCTGAATATACATTAGTTCCCCGCCAGCTGCTTTACCCCTTTGAAAGCCACCTTAGCTGGGAAATACTGGGTGCGCTACCGGAAATGTTTCAAACAGTATATGGCTCGTTACATACTTCGCTACAAATACAGCAGGGAGAAACTTTGCTGATAAGGGGTGGTACTTCGTCTATAGGAATGCTGGCTACACAGTTGGCTAAAAATTACGGACTCACTGTTATTGCCACCACCCGCAGTAGGGAGAATGGTACTGTGTTGTTGAATAATGGTGCTGACCATGTGCTTGTTGATGACGAGTTTATGGCCCGTCAGGTAAAAGCCTTGTACCCGGAAGGAGTAGATAAAGTGCTGGAGCTGGTAGGTACTGTTACGCTGGCCGATTCGTTACGCTGCGCTAAAGCAGGCGGTAAAGTTTGTATGACCGGAATGCTTGCTGAACAGTGGGCAATCAAAGATTTTGCACCCATGGAATATATTCCGGCAGGCGTGTTTCTTACTGTATACGACAGTGGCCAGTTGCAGGTGTGCAGGCTGGCTTTTCAGCAGTTTATTAAGGAGGTGGAACAGGGGCAGGTGCGTATTAGTATAGGTGGTACGTTTCAGTTGGCTGATATAACGGCAGCACATCAATTGATGGATAGCAATGCAGCTAAGGGGAAAATTGTAGTTCTTACAAATGGCTAAGGCCAATATAACCATTTACAGATGTATACATTTACCGAATCATATATGGTGCCGCAGGCGGCGCAGAAGAAAAGCGCGTTGGAAGAATTCAGACGGGATGTGTTAGAGGGGTTAAATGGAAGTGTTAAAAAACTTCAATCAAAATACTTTTACGATAAAGAAGGTGACAGGCTATTTCAGCAGATTATGAACTGCCCGGAATATTATGTTACCAATTGTGAGCTGGAGATTTTTCAGCAACAAACAGAACTTCTTGCCAGGATGGTGATAGCGGATGGCAGTGCTTTTGACCTGATTGAACTAGGCGCCGGTGATGCTACCAAATCGCAATACCTGTTACAGCATCTTATCAATGCAGAGGTACCGTTTACGTATATGCCTATTGATATTTCCGGAAATATTTTATCAGAACTGGAAGAGCGCTTATCATCAGAAATTCCGGCTTTGAGGGTGCGTAGCCTGGAGGGTGACTATTTTGAGATGCTGCAAAAAGCAGTAGCCTTTACCTTAAAACGTAAAGTGGTGCTGTTGCTGGGAGCTAATATTGGTAATATGGCGCCGCAGGATGCGCTGGAATTTGCCAGGCGTTTACGGGCCGGTTTACAACCTGGCGACAGGGTAGTGATAGGCGTGGATTTAAAAAAACATCCCAGGGTTATCAGGGAAGCTTATGACGACAGGGAGGGTATTACTGCCAGGTTTAACCTGAACCTGCTTGCACGTATTAACCGCGAACTGAAAGCCGATTTTGACATAGCGCAGTTTGAACATTACCAACATTATGATCCGGATAGCGGTGCCTGCAAAAGTTACCTAGTAAGCCTTTGCAACCAGGTGATTACTATAGGCAAAAAGGAAATTCCTTTTGCGAAAGATGAAACTATCTACATGGAAATTTCGCAGAAGTATACATTGAATGAAGTTGCTATGCTTGCCGCAGATTCAGGTTTTATTCCTGTTAGCCATTGCACAGATTCAAAGGGATGGTTTGTAGATGCATGCTGGGTGGCCGGATAATTTAAATGAAAGGATAAGATGGAGCATTTAGCGGAACAATATTTAGATGTAAGGAAGCATACGGAAGATATTTGCCGGCCCTTACAAACGGAGGATTATGTAGTACAGCCCGTGGTGGATGTTAGTCCGCCCAAATGGCACTTAGGACATACTACCTGGTTTTTTGAAACATTTGTACTGGTACCTTTTTTCAGAGGATACCAGCAGTTTAACACCCTGTACAATTTTGTTTTCAATAGTTACTATGAAACCATTGGTGCAAGGGTAATTCGTACCGACCGGGGGAATTTGAGCAGGCCCTCTGTAGAGGATGTTTATCGTTATCGCAGATATGTGGATGAACAAATGGTATTGTTTCTGGAAAATGAAGATATAGAGCAGACTGTGGTGGATATTATTATATTGGGTTTGCATCATGAGCAACAACACCAGGAACTGCTTTGTACCGATATCAAGTATATACTGGGTCATAACCCCCTGTTTCCTGCGTATGCAGAGAAAGCTGCCGTAAATGAGTTGCTTCAGGCGGGCGGTTTTGTTACCATGAAAGAAGGGGTTTATTCAATTGGATTTGAAGGCGAGGGGTTTTGCTTTGATAATGAGCTGGGAAGGCATAAAGTTTACCTGAATGAATTCAATATTGCCAAAGGGCTGGTAACAAACGGGGACTATCTCGAATTTATTAAGGATGGCGGATATCAGAATTTCCGTTACTGGCATGCAGAAGGATGGGATTGGGTAAACAAACAGAGAATACAGGCTCCTTTATACTGGCATTACGTTGATGGCAAATGGTTGCATTATACATTATCGGGCCTGCAGGCGCTAAATACAGCAGAAGCGGTATGTCATATCAGTTACTATGAAGCGGCAGCTTTTGCGGCATGGAAAGGCATGCGGTTGCCAACAGAAGCAGAATGGGAGGTGGCGGCAGAGGAGTTTCAGTGGGGGAAAAGATGGGAGTGGACTTCCAGTGCTTACCTGCCTTATCCGGGTTTTATAAGGGCCGAAGGTGCGGTAGGGGAATATAACGGAAAGTTCATGGTTAATCAAATGGTGCTACGTGGCGCTTCCATTGCCACTCCTGGAGGCCATAGCCGTAAAACATACCGTAATTTTTTTCATGCAATGCACCAATGGCAATTTACCGGTATCAGGTTAGCGTATTAACTACGGTAGTAGTTAAAAAATGGCTGTAACAGGTGGCTTGCACAAGTTAAATAATGACTAGAGTAATGAATGGTATATTGTCTTTGTTTGAAGTTGTTTATCCGGAAGGCTTTTTCTATATCCCCAATTTTATTACGGCAGAGGAAGAAAGCAAGCTGTTGAACGACATTGAAAATATCCAGTTGCAGCCTATGCGTTTTCGGGGCTACGAGGCGAAGCGTAAGGTGTTTTCGTTTGGAAACGACTGGGACTTTGAAACGCTGCGATTGGTAAAAACTTCTGCTATTCCCCCGGTGTTTAATAGTTTAATTGAGAAGGTGGCTGAGTTTACAAAGGTTAGTAGCAGCGCTTTCCAGGAGTTACTGGTAACACAATATCCACCTGGTGCCATCATTAACTGGCATCGGGATGCCCCTCCTTATGATATTATTGTGGGCATATCACTTCTGTCGGATGGTGTGTTTCGATTAAGGCCCTTTGAAAAAGAGCGTCGCGTCAAAAGGTCCGGAAAATCAATTGTGCTGGAAAGGCGTTCTATCTATGTTATGTATGGCCCTGCCCGTTCTGAATGGCAACATTCTATTGAACCTGTGAAAGAAATGCGCTATTCTGTTACACTACGTACCATGAAAGATAGTGCCAGCCAGTAGCACCGGCTGGCTATAGCAGCACAATTCGTTTTCTACTGATTGGCATCAATTAATCCTGCATTGAATTCAGGATCCAGTTTTTTGTAAAGTGCCGTGGGGGTAACAGTTAATATAATTTCCATGGTAGGTCCGCTAAACAGTTCTAAAAGATGCCCGCCTTTAACGGTACCATCTTTCAGGGCTGCACTCATATGCGTGTGTGCAACCGGCTTACCATTATACCAGGCAATATCTCCTGAAAAGGAGGTAACCTCGGCGGTGTCTATAGGGATAACTTTAAATTGTTTCCTGTAATAATCAAACCATCCGGCTTTAATGGCCAGTGCATCACCTATTCCACTATAAAAGCCACTTTTAATATTATTCTTTCTGGCAAACTCAGTAAGCCCGGCTACCACTTCATCTCCCTTGGTAAATATCAGTATGTAAGTTTTAGTAGTACCGTTACTACTAAGTTGCTTCACTTTCAGGCCGGGTGCCCTGCCATCTTCTAATACTTTGGTGGGGTCGGCATATTCCTGTGCCTGTATAGAAGAATGAATTGTAGCGGCCAGGGAAACTATTGCAATGCTTTTAAAAATACTCTTCATAAGAATTGAATTTTGTTTAACATAAAAAAGACCTCCGGGGAGGCCTTTTTTTCTTATTTTTTTATTCTGTAGTCTGCTACAGTATGATACTTGATTTTGTCGCCATCGAAAACAAACGTATCGGTACCCATTGGTATTTTAGTGGTAGCCGATTCACTGTCCCAGGCAATATAGGCTACGTTTCCTACTATGCTTTTCTGTTTCATGCCAAAAGCTGATCCTGTTGGTATAACGGCGAAAAAATCTTCAAAGAATTTCCTGATATTGGATAATCCTTTTATTTCACCTCCTGGTGTCATCACTACTGATTCGTCAGAATAGTCTTTTAGAATTTCTTCCAGGTTGTTATTGCCAAAGGCGATAAGGTGATGCATTAAAACCTGTTCTACTGTACTGCTCATAGCGGTTTCTTTTTTATTTATATTATTTACAGATGATGCCCCGGTAAGAAAGGCGTTAGTAGCGGTCCATACTGCCGGAAAGTTCTCCAAAAATGCAGCATGTGTGCTATTAGGTATGATGGCCAATTCGGCACGTGGTATCATTTTAGATGCGTTCACTACCCGCTGTGTGGTCAGGAACTGATCGTGGTTGCCTGCCATCACCAGCACGGGACACTTAATAGTGGAAAAAAAGGAGTCACTAATCTCCAGTTTGCCTGAAGCGTTTCCCACTGCTGTAAAAAGCTCCTGTAGCCGGTCTGGTTCAGGCATAAGAGCCAGTTGTTGCTCCCAGTAAGCTTTGTCCAGTTGCATCATGTCACTTACTTTCACATTCAGTTTATAGTCATTAACATGCGTTTCTGCTGCACCAATAACAATCATCTGCTTCACCCGTTGAGGATACATGCTTGCCAGAAAATAGCCAGTGAGGCCACCATCGCTAAACCCAAAAACGGTTACACTGTCTTTGGTTACCTGATTTAAAACGGCTATTACATCTTTCGCTTTTTGATCGTAAGTATGTGGGAGAGTGCCCATAGAAGATTTACCATGCCCTCTGGTTGAAATGGCAATTACCTGAAACCGTTTTGAAAAGCTGTCAATCAGCTGCCTCATTTCAAATGATGATCCCACCATGCCACCGTGCAATATTACTAAAGGGGCGCCTTTGCCATATACTTCATAGTAAATACGGGCATCGCCTGTATTAGCGTAGTGACCTGCTTTAGGGTTGTTGCCATATTGTATTGCATTGGCCGTTATCGGGCTGGTTTGCATAAAACTTTTTAGTGGCCTTGAATAGGGCTTTTGCGCTGCACTGAACAGACTGATACCTGAAAACAGAAGACCTAGTACATACTTCATAATAACGTGTTTGACTGCGGTGGTGTTACCACTACTTTTAATTACACAAAATTGATAAAATGTACACGGTGGCTACAATAAACTAGTGTAATAAATAAGCTTAAACTAGTTTAAGCCTGCTGTTTACTCCCTTACCTTTTGGCTGTTTTCTTTTTTGATGTAGTTGCCGTATTCGATAGCACTTTCTTTCAGTGTGCGTTGCTGTGTGGCAAAGTCAACATAAATCATCCCAAAGCGCCGGTCGTAACCAAAACTCCATTCCAGGTTATCGTGACTTGACCAAACATGGTAACCATATACATGCGCTCCTTTTGATATGGCCGATTGCATGGCGTTGATATGATTCAGTATATAGGCTGTTCTTCTTTTATCGGATACTTTTCCGTTCAATAGCTGGTCTTCTTCCGGAAAGCCGGCACCATTTTCGGTTATCACTACCGGCGGGTTGCCGTATTCATCTTTTATACGCAGTAACAGCCTTTCCAGCTGGTCTGGCCGGTTGGCGCCATTATAAGCGTAATCTGTATTGTGCAGTTGCGGTATAATAAGTTGATAACTACTGCTGGTATCCTCCTGTTGAACAGGAATGGGAGCATAGTAGTTGATGCCAAGATAGGTGAAGCCTGCCTGTTTTATACGCTGAGCATCGCCTGGTTGTATGTTTATATTCAGATGATGTTGCCGGGCATAGTCCAGAATATCTACGGGATAGGTTCCTTTATATATCGGGTCTAAAAACCATCTGTTCAATATTCCGTCAACAAATGCCGCTGCGGCTGAGGATGCTGTGTTTACCGCAATGGTAGGAAATAACGGGAATGCCATACCTACCTCGCCTTGCGGTATGTGATAGGTGTGGAAAATTTCTGCTGCAGCGGCGGCGGCCAGTAGTTTATGATTGAATTGATTCAATACCCGTTCCAGGTTTTCAGGTTGTGGCAGTATTTGTAAAGTACTTTTCCGACCTGCTGCCAGTTCTTCTGCCATCAGGCTTATATCTGTTTCTACCAGCATCTCGTTGCTGAGTACGTAAATTTTTACAAGGTCGTTAAAGTGCTCAAATACTACTTTGGCATATTCTGTAAACCATTGAATAGATTCGCGGGAATCCCAGCCTCCCTTTTGATAAAGGTTATAGGGCATATCCCAGTGGTATAAAGTCATTACCGGTTCAATGCCGGCTGCTCTCAAATCTTTTATGAAAAGACGGTAGTGATCTATGGCCTGCCTGTTAATTGCACCTGTTCCGTCAGGCAGGATGCGGGGCCATGAAATAGAGAACCGGTAACTGTTTAAACCCAATTGCTTTAACAGTCGTATATCTTTCAGGTATTGTGTACGATCGTAGAAATGAATAGCTTCATTACCATTAACTCCTTTTCCACCTATCTGCTTATCATTCATCCACACATCCCATATGGAACGGCCTTTGCCATCTGCTTTGTGAAAGCCTTCTACCTGGTATGATGCAGACGCAGCACCCCATAGAAAAGGATGTTGCAGAAAGAAGGAGTTTTTTTCAGGAGTTTGTGCTGTTGTAGTCATTGCCTGGATTGTCAATATCATTAATGTTATAACGCGTTTCATTTGTTGGTATGGTTTGTTTTTTTTCAGTAAATGCCAGCGGGTATATATGAAAGAAAGCAGCCGTAGGGCTGCTCTTACTTTTAACCAATTCACATTATAAAAGTTCGCTTTACTATCAACTTACATGGTCATTCCGCCGTCAATGGCTATAGCCTGGCCGGTAATATGTTTGGCTTGTGAAATAAATACTACCGCCTGCGCAATGTCTTCCGGGGTCTGGTCTACGCCCTGCGGAATTAATGACTGCTTATTCCGCTCCCAGGATTGTTCTTCTGTTTCTCCTTCCAGTTTCCACCTGTCTGCTACACCGCCTTTTCCACGCCACATGCCGGTTCCTACAATGCCGGGACAAATAGCATTAACAGTAATGCCAGTGGCTGCTACCTCTTTTGCAATACTGTTGGTAAAGCCAATTACTGCAAATTTGGAAGCTACATAATGAGATAAATGTGCCATCCCCATTTTACCGGCAATAGAAGCAGTATTGATAATAGCGCCCTGTCCGGCTGGTTTAAGTATTTCCAGCTCAGCCTTCGTACAAACAAAAACGCCTTTCGCATTAACGCCTAGCACACGATCCCATTCGTCTGCGTCTATTTCCTCTATACTTCCTATTCCAACCACACCGGCGTTGTTAACGGCAACATCCAGTCGGCCAAATGTTTCTATTACTTTGGAAAGGGCATTTTTAACCGAGAGATAATCCGTTACATTTAATGTAACACCTAATGCCTTCACGCCCTGATCTTCTACCAGTTTCACCGTAGCTGCAAGAAATTCTTCCTTGATATCTGCTACTACTACGTTAGCTCCCTCTTTTGCAAATGCAACAGCAATGGCTTTTCCTATTCCACCGCCTGCGCCGGTAACAAATGCTACCTTACCTTTTAGTGTAGACATAATTTACATTTTGAGATTTAATGGTTCCGGCCAGGCAAAGCATGCAATCATGTAGAATTGTGTGGCCAGCTTTATCACATGCAAAGTTCGCCCTAAGCAGATGCCCGTTATTGGTTGATATTGCTGTTCTTTTGGTCGAAATGGCTGCTGGTGTTCTTTGCCAACGTACTGGCGTGCCTGGTTTCCGGTTGCGGAAATTTACGAAAGGCATTTAGACCAATATTCCGGCATTTTGTGCGAATTCCACAGCTTATTACGTACCGAAATTTGCACCAAAACAGGGATGGTGTTGTATTCGAGCGCTACGCCTTCTGTTTTTTGAAAACAGAAACTATGTATAAGCTTTTAATATTACTGCGTCGTAGCTGGTGTAGTACCTGTATCATAACAGGATTTATATTTCCTGCCTTACTGGCTGCGCAGTCTAACCGCATAGATACAGCGGTTTATCGCATCAGGCTTTCAGAGGCCATTGAGTTTTCCCGTAATCAGAATAAATGGGTACAGGCGGCGCGTATGGAGATAGCAGCCACGGAAGAAGACAGGAAGGATGGCTATAAGGCAGCATTACCCTCCGTAAATATCAATGGCTCTTACCAGCGGTTTTCTAATCTTACTTTGTTTACAGATGGTTTAAGCCACAGCACTACAGCGCCTCGTAAGCCATCTTCTAATGGTGCTGCATTGGGTGCCGAAGCATTATTTAATTTTTACAGCGGTGGCCGGCAAAAGGCACTGGAAAGTGAACACGATGCCAGGGTAGGGTTGGCAAAAGTAAATGCACAGGAGTTAACCGGAAATGCTGTATTGCAAACTGCTGTGCAATACCTGGAAATGGTGAAGCTATATGATCAGCAGCGTTTGCTGAATGAACAGTTAAAAAGGGCTCGTACCAGACTGGATAATATAAATGCGTTGTATCATAACGAGAAAGTAACACGAAGTGATGTGTTAAGGGCAGAAGTGATGTTGTCCAATGTAGAATTGGGGGTAGAGCAAAATAATAATGATATCATTATAGCGAATCAGCGATTAAATGTTATCATGAACCTTCCTGATTCAGTTTGTATTATACCGGCTGATTCTGCGGGTATTAGTGGCCCTGATCCCGATAGTCTGCTGCCATTGATAGAAGGAGGCGTAGCAGCGTCTTATCCTTTGCATAAAGCAGCAGAAAACATACTTATTCAGCAAGCAAAAATAAAGGGCGTACAAAGTGCTAATATGCCGTCTGTTGGCTTATATGCAGCTTATGGACTTACTTATCCCAATTATCTTTTTTTTCCTCCGGTTGATCAGGCTTATGCACTTGGTTTTGTGGGGGTAAAAGCGCAATACAGCCTGTCTTCGCTGTATCACAATAAAAGCAAATTGTCTGCTGCGAAGCTACGTTTGAAAGAGCTTGGGGTGCAGCAGCAGGCTACTACCGATCAGGTGCGTACCACATTGCAATCGTATTACATTAAATATAAGGAAGCGTTGAACAGAATAATAGTGAACCGCCGTTCTGTAGAACAGGCTCAGGTGAACTTAAAAATTGTTTCAACAAAATACTTCAATCAACTGGCCTTGTTAACTGATTTGCTGGATGCAGATAACTTATATCAGGAGTCGAGGTTTAGCCTGGTAAAAGCGCAGGTGGATGCTATTAGCATTTACCACTATATCTTGTATACATCGGGCCAATTATAATTTATTACAGAACCATGGAAAAAAGAAAAAAAATACATCCGGGCAATATTATCATTACAGTAATAGCTATTATGCTGGTAGTAGGTGGGGGCATTTATTACTATCGCTACTGGAACTTAACGCGGTTGTACGAGCAAACGAACGACGCGCAGGTAGAATCATTTATTAATCCGGTATCTGCGAGGGTAGGTGGATATATTGAAAAGGTATATTATAACGAACATCAACTGGTAAACCAGGGAGATACCCTGGTGGTATTGGACAGCCGCGAATATCGTGCGCAGCTGCAGGCCGCGCAGGCTGCTGTAGATGATGCTTATGCGCAACTGGTGGTTTTGTCGGCAGGTATCAGAAGCGCTGAAGCCGGTACCCGCGTAAGCGCCGATCAGATTAAGGGAGCAGAAGCCAGATACTGGCAACAGCAACAGGAGATAAAGCGCTATGCAAACCTGGTGAAGGAAGAGGCAGCCACAGGTTCTGATTTTGACCAGGTAAAGGCCAGGAATGATGTTGCGGCCAGTGACTACGATGCTGCACAGGATAACCTGAAGGTGGGACTTGCCCGTATAGATGAAATGAAATCGCGTACAGCTTTATTGCAGGCTGATATTAAAAAGAAGGAAGCCAGCCTGGAACTGGCAAAGTTAAACCTCTCTTACACGGTAATTTATGCCCCTTACTCAGGCAGGTTAGGCAGGAAGTCTATTATGGAAGGGCAGCAGATTCAGCCGGGACAGCCGCTGGTAAGTATCATTAATGAAGGGGAGAAATGGATAACCGCCAATTTTAAGGAAGACCAGGTAACGGATATGTACCTGGGGCAGCCCGTGGATATTGTGATAGATGCCTGGAAAGACAAGGTATTTACCGGGAGGATTGTAGCCCTGGCAGGTTCAACAGGCGCTAAGTTTTCCTTATTGCCGCCCGATAACTCTACAGGCAATTTTGTGAAAGTAGTACAACGTGTGCCCGTAAAAATAGCATTCGATAACATCAATGATGAAAGGATAGTGGCTGGTATGAATGTAACGGTGTCTGTTAAAAAAAGATTGCATGAATAAGCCTACTTACTTTCAATCGTGGCTGGAGGGATGGGAGTGGGGCATCAGGATTGCGTTATTCCTGATTCTGCTTTCTGCTCTTTTTCAGTTTGGTATGTTTGCGCTTACCCAAAACTATATGATCAGTTACCTGGGAGCGCAGCCGGAAGATATTTCGTTTGCCTTGTTGCTTACCTATGCCGGTATCATTTCCATACTTCCTGTTCAGTTCAGGTTTCTGCGTTACTTTGAAATGAGAAGCTACCTGCTGGTGAATGTTATGTTTGCTATTGGCCTGAATATACTTTGCATGCATTGCAATGACTTGGGTATGTTTTTCGTTTACCGCTTTTTACAGGGTATTTTAGTGGGCAACACGGCTGCCTGCATATTAATACTGGTGTTTTCCCGTTTACAAACAGAGCGGGCACAGGCAATAGGTTCGGCAGTATTTTATGGTGCTATACTGAGTAATACAGTGATTATAGGAATGCTGGCTTCCTGGGTAGTTACTACCTACGACTGGCAACGGACGTATTATTACCTGATAGGTTTTCAGTTAGTGATTATAGTAATCATATTGTTTTTGCTGAAGGCTTCGTCTGGCTATAAACGATATCCATTATACCAGGTGGATTGGGCGGCTTTCGTTATTTTTTGTGCAACGGCCTCTGCACTTGCATACCTGATGATTTACGGATCGAAGTTCTATTGGTTTGCCGACGCACGTATTCAAAAGGCGGCCTTTGTATTTTTATGCGGGTTATTGCTTTTTTTATACCGGTGTACACATGTTAAACGCCCGCTCATATCCCTGAGCATTCTGCGGTCGCCCAATGTGGTGGTGGGCCTTTGTTTACTGGCCATTTATTATGGTAGTAAAGACAGTGTTAATCTGATTTATAACTATGCGTTTGTGGTATTAAAGTGGAGTACATGGCAGGTGATGCAGCTGGGGTGTATGAATCTGTTGGGAATTGTTTCCCTGATTATTCCTGCTTCCCGTATCATGATTCGCCACCGCCATTCAAGTAAGTATTTTATAGTAAGCGGTTTTTGTGTAATGGGAATGTATCATATATGGATGTGTTTTTTGTTTACACCTGATTTGTCTTACACCGATTTAATGATACCGGTTTTCCTGCAAGGGGCTGCGTCCGGGCTTTTGTTTGTTCCTATTGTCATTTTTGTATTATCCTCAGCCCCCGGTAATACAGGTACAACAGGCATTGTTGTGGCGGCGTATGCCCGCTTTATGGCCTCCCTTCATTCTGTAGCAGGATTTTATAATCTTCAATTGTATTTTAACCAATATTACCGGCTGGGCTTTTTAAAAAATATAACCGGTGAAAGCCAGGAAACTATAACAAGATTAGGATTGAGCCAGAAAATCTACATTTCCGGTAGCTATTCAGCAGAGCAGGCAGCTGCACTGGCAAATGCGTCCATTGCTCAAAGTTTAAACCTTCAATCGCAGCTTCTTACTTACAGGGCTGTTTTTATGACGTTGGGTGTGGCTATGTTTGGAGTGGCCTTACTGGTATTAATGGTGCCTGCTATTAATAAAACCTATCTTCATTGGAATAAAAGGATGTTTATGCTTACCAGGTGATAAAGGCGGTGCTTGTAGTATTTTAAGTCAAATTCTTAAGATTGTTTAAGGGACGAAATGCGATTGAGTTAGGAACTTTGTGCGTGTACAGGGATTTTTGTTTAATCCGTTTTGCTATGAAATATATAACCACTAATGATTGTGCCGCCGGGGGAGTGAATATGGCTTACCCCTTTAAAGATGCCCGGTTGTTGGAGTATGGGTTGCTTATTTACGATTCAGCGGGTTTGCCAGTTCAGAAAGCGTTTAGTACTTCTGCCATATTATATAATTTCTCAGTTATTCTCGTTATAAAAGGGAATATACAATTAAAGGTGAATGAATGTAGTTTCTCTCTGGGTGAGCAGGAAGTGATTATTATTCCCCCATCAAGTGTTGTTGAAATGGTAGGGATGGCAGCAGAGGGGCGTTTTGTGTCGCTTTATTTCACCTATGATTACCTGAAACGATATTCGATTGAAGGAAAGTATTTTAGTCTTTCCGGGTTCATTCGCGAAGGCGTTTTAACCAGCCAGCAGGTAGAAGACAGGGATTTTGGGTTATTACTGCAACTGTTGGCCATGCTGCAACATTTGGATAGCGGTAATTTGAATGAGGACGATGCTGCTATTCAGGTGAACTTGTTTAAATCTTTTCTTTTAAAGATTAAACACTATTATAGTGAGTCTGCGCTGGACAGGAAAATAACCGCAACGGTTGTGTACAGGTTTCATAAACTGCTTTCCGAAAATTTTACCAGGTACAGGGATGTTTCATTCTATTCAAAAAAGCTATTTATGAATGAAAAATATCTTTCTCAGCTTTTGAAAAAGAAAACCGGGAAAACAGCACGTCAGTTTATTATAGATATGGTTATTGCGGAAGCAAAGGGCCAGTTAAGCGATCATGCCATTTCTGTAAAAGAAATATCCGGCCGTCTTAATTTTTCCAACGAATTTCATTTTAGCCGGTTTTTCCGGCAGTATGTAGGTACTTCTCCCACTCAGTTTCGTAATAAGGAGATAAGAAGCACATGACCGTCATGTGCTTCTTATCTCAGCGGTATTAGTTTTTATAGTTACCTATAGTTAAAACAGATTTGATGGTTTTGCCAGTTTCTGAATCTTCCACTGCCTGGTTAATATTTTCAAAGGCATATTTCTTAATCAGTTTGTCGAATGGGAACTGTCCGTTTTGATACATCCTGATTAATTTAGGTATAAATTCCTGCGGTACACTATCGCCCTGGTTAATAAACCTGATTTTGTAGCCCTTGGTGAGGAAGATATTTGTTTCCAGCTCTAACGGTTTTCTGGCTACCCCAATGGCTACCATTTCACCAACAGGCGCCATACTGGCCAGTGTGTTATTAATTACTTCATTTCTGCCCGTGGTATCTATTCCAAATTGTACACCATGAGGTAATATTTCCAGTATCCTTTTAGATACTTCCTCTTTGGTACTATTAATAGTATGAGTAGCGCCCAGTTCTTTGGCAAAGGCAAGTCTTTCTTCGTTAATATCTATAGCAATGATGGTAGTAGCAGAAGCTGCTTTCGCTGCCATTAAAGCTGCCAGGCCAACTGCACCTGTGCCGGAGATGGCAATAGTGCTGCCAATTTTCAATTTCAAAGAATTGATTACGGCTCCGGCTCCTGTTTGTATGCCACAGCCCAATGGGCCCAATAATTCCAACGGTGCATCTTTGGGAACCACGATGACGTTGTTTTTATGTGCAATGGAATAAGTGGCAAATGATGACTGGGAAAAGAAGTTGTCATTAATAGCGGTTCCGTCGGGGTAATGATGGCTGTGGGTATGGTCTACACGTTCACCCGAAAAGTTTCTCTGGAAAAATTCATAACAATAGGGCGGTGTTCCGGAGCGGCAAATTTCACATTCTCCGCAATAACCGTAAGTGAGTACTACATGATCTCCTGCTTTAATATGGTGTACATCTTCACCTACCTTTTCTACTATGCCAGAACCTTCATGGCCTAATATTACCGGAAAGTTGGGTGCGCCCATAATAAAATCTCTTGCTACCATATCGGTATGGCAAATGCCACACGCAACAATTTTTACTAATACTTCATCAGCTTTAGGCTCGTCCAGTTTTACTTTGGCAAGTTCAAAGCTGCTGCCTTTTTCTTTTACTATAGCTGCAGTTATTTCCATATGTTCTTTTTTATTACTTAAAAAATCCTTTCAGTTTGTGCTATCAAAGTTGGTATTTATTGGGAGGGAAAGTAATGTCTGAAAGTAATAATTGAATATCTAAAAGATAGTTATCAGCGCTATGAGCCGGGAACTGTTCCCTAAAGTAGGGAAAGCGCCGTATCATTGTTTACGTCTTGTATAATTGCCACCATTTGACGTGCATGTGTGATGGTGAAGCATCTATTTGTTCAAATTTTAGAATATGTTAAAGATCAGTTTAGCTGTATGGACTTTTTTATTGGCAGGCAATTTTTGCCTGGGTCAGGAAGTGATTCAACTACGTACAACCGGAAGTGTGGCATCTGGTACTTCTTCAGAGCGAAGTATTCCTGTTGATGCAACGGATACCATCGTTTATAATGTGTCGTCTCCAAGCATTACAGTGTATCGTCCTGATTCGTCTGCCTCCAATGGCGCTGCCGTGGTGGTTTGTCCGGGAGGTGCTTTTCATCTTCTTGCTATGAACAATGAAGGTATTAATGTGGCCAAATGGCTTACAGCTAAGGGGTATACGGTATTTGTATTAAAGTATCGTTTGTTGCCTATTGAATCGGCCCAGCCTATGCAGGTTATTTTCGAACGGGCTAAGGATTTTAAAAAACTGGTGGAAATAATGGCTAAAGATGTACCTCTGGCCATTGCAGATGGCAAAGCAGCAGTTGAATATGTAAGAGCCCATGCGGCCGCATATAAGCTGGATACTGCTAAAATAGGAATCATGGGGTTTTCAGCCGGGGGAACTGTTGCTGCGGGTGTTGCGCTTGCTGCTGATAAGGCTTCACACGTAAACTTTACAGCACCTATCTATCCTTATTTGTATCCTTTTGACAAGGTAAAAGTACCAGCGAATGCTCCTCCTTTATTTATTGCGGTTACATCTGATGATGATTTCGGATTTAATGCCGGCTCTGTTGATCTGTATAAAAGATGGCAGGAGGCAGGAGGTTTATCAGAACTGCATATTTACGCTAAAGGAAGGCATGGCTTTGGAATGAAGAAACAACAATTGCCTGTAGATCATTGGATGGAAGCCTGCTACGAATGGCTGAAGTACCTGGGAATGAATTAACGTTACAGTAATCGTCCTTTTTGACCAGTAATACCGCAATAACGACGAATTACGAACTCTGATCCGTGGTTAATATTGCATCTTAATGAAGCCTGTATCGTGTTGTTTTAGGCACGCAGGCACTTTTTTCATGTTTATCTATCAATGTCAAGTGCATGGTTGCTAGGTTTTTTTACTTAGCAGCCATGCTCTGTTCTATGGAAAGTAAGCAGGATTGTAAATTTTGAAAATGTAGTTATATGATAAAAGATGAAGATAATATAGTGATAGTAGGGGGTGGGTTTGCAGGAGTTAATCTGGCAAAACAATTATTGAAAGCAAGACAAAAATTACACGTAACGCTCGTAGACAGGAATAACTATAATTTTTTTCCGCCGTTGCTTTACCAGGTAGCAACAGGTTTTTTAGATGTGTCTAATATAAGTTATCCTTATAGAAAGCTCTTCAGGAAAAATTTAAATTTTACGTTCCGGATGGGGGAGTTACTGGAAATAAGGCCGGAAGAGAATAAAGTGATATTGTCTAATGGCGAGTTAGCTTACGGCAAACTGGTAATTGCTACCGGAACAGAGAGTAACTATTTTGGCAACCAAAATGTGAAAAGCAATGCCTTGCCTATGAAAACAATTGCTGATGCAGTTTACCTTAAGAATACATTACTGGAGCGTTTTGAGCAGGCTGCGCGAATCAATGATGCAGCAGAGCAAAAGAAACTGACTACGATTGTAATTGCAGGTGGTGGACCTACGGGTGTTGAGATTGCAGGTATGTTATCTGAGTTAAGGCAGAATGTGCTGGCGAGAGATTACCCTGAATTAAAATCACTACCCTTTGAAATTTTTCTCGTTGATGGTGTAGCCTCTGTGCTGGCTCCTATGTCGAAGAAATCGCAGGAATACACCTTACAATCTCTCCAGTCAATGGGGGTAATAGTCCGGTTGAACGTGCTGGTGAAAGATTATGATGGCAGTTTAGTGATATTGGCTGACGGAACGGGTATTGAAACTTATAATCTTATCTGGACTACGGGTGTTACTGCCAGTACCTTTAGCGGCATTACTGTTGATGCCTATGGCCGTGGCAAGCGATTGCTTGTAGATGAATATAACAAAGTGAAAGGCTTTGATAATATATACGCAATAGGAGATACCTGTTTGCAAACTACTGATGCAGCTTTTTCTAATGGTCATCCGCAACTGGCGCAGGTGGCAATTCAACAGGGCCGGAATCTGGCTTTCAATTTCAATGCCCTGTTGAAAGGTAACGTATTGAGACCCTTTCACTATAATGATAAAGGATCTATGGCAATAATAGGAAGGTATAAGGCGGTAACGGATGTGCCTAAACCTCATCTTCATTTCAGAGGTGGGTTTGCCTGGTTGTTATGGCTTTTTATACATCTCCGGTCGCTTATTAATTTCAGAAATAAATTAAGAACGCTATCCAGCTGGACTGCTGCCTACTTCAGTAAAGACCAGTATCTGAGAATGATTGTTAGGCCTGCGTCTAAAAAGAGTGATAAGAATGTTTGATTTCCGGAAAGTACCCCTCAAGTGGAAGAATGTGCAAGCTGCAAAACGGACGGTTAAACTACTTTTGTTGGATTTTTAATCTTATAAAAGGGATATAGTAAAATGGAAATACGTAATCACTCCCTAAAGGAGGTTTTTGATAAAAAGAATACTGCTTGTCTTTCTTTTCATGTATACGAGGTTCAGGATGGGTATTTGAACGAAAATGATGCTTTACATCGGAGTGATTATTTTCAGGTAGTTCTGTTAGAAAGTGGAGAAGCTAAACAACAGGTGGAAGAGAATATTCATGTGTTAACTGCTAATACGGTGTCGGTTGTTTTTCCGAACCAGGTTAATCTGCTGGATGTTAACAATAAATCGCGTGGCATTGTTATTCAGTTTGATGAAGTATTGTTTTGTTCAGATTTATTAAAAAACGAACTGAGTGCATACAGTAATGATTTGATTGGTAAATTAAATTATATCACGCTGCCTACCCATAAGTATATGCAGGTTTATGCATACGCCACCCAGATATTGAAAGCCTTTCGCAATTTGTCTCCCATTAAAAAGGAGCAAATCCGCTTCTTTATCAAAATAATGCTACTGGAAATTATAGAAGCTGCACATCCCAGGGAAAATAGCTTTCAGGTTCCGGACCAGGCCGATCAGTATGCCCGTTATAAGTCTTTGATAGAGGTTGATTTTAAAACAGAAAGAACCGTAACCTATTATGCTGAAAAGCTACGAACTACTACAGGTAAACTGAATGAAATATGCAAAATAAGAGCAGGTAAAACTGCGTTACAGGTAATACATGAACGTTTACTCACAGAAATCAAGAGGTTGTTGCTTTTCTCCGGGATGAGTTGTAAAGAAATCTCTTTTGAGCTTGGATTCGATTCTCCCTCTGCCCTGAATAAATTTGTAATTGCCAAAACCAATGCAACACCAGGGGAACTGAAGCAGCAGCTTTCGCGAATTTATAATTATTAAGAATTTATGTATAACTGTGCCGGAAAATAACATCTCAATTTTGTTTTATTAAATTAAGAAACATGAGTAAATTATTTTTGGCCGGGGAAGTGTTTCACGGACAGGGAGCGCTTGCTGAGTTGAGTAATCTCAAAGGAACAAAGGCTTATATTGTAATAGGGGGAAGTTCAGTAAAGAAGAATGGTGCATTGGATAAAACACTGGCATTATTAAAAGAGGCTAATATTGAGGCTGCCATTTTTGAAGGGGTAGAAGAAGATCCCTCTGCCGATACTTGTTTAAGAGGAGCAGCGGCTTTTCGTGAATTTCAGCCTGATTGGATAATAGGATTAGGAGGCTGTTCGGCAATTGATGCAGCTAAAATGATGTGGGTGTTTTATGAGCATCCTGATGCAGATTTTGAAGCAATGACAAAGCCGTTTGGAGTGCCTGTATTACGTAATAAAGCAAAGTTTGTAGCTATACCCACCACAAGTGGAACGGGAACGGAAATGACTGGATTAGCGGTAATTACCGACAGGAAGAAGGGAGTTAAATATCCTATAGTTTCTTACGAATTAACTCCTGATATCGCTATTGTAGATGGCGTATTGTGCGCATCAATGCAGGAGCACGTAACTGCAAATACAGGTTTGGATGCTCTTACACACTGCGTGGAGGCTTATGTATCAACAGTTGAAGATAATTATGCTGATGCTTTGGCTAAAGGTGGTTTGAGGTTGGTATTTGATAACCTGAAAATTGCGGTGGCTGAGCCTGGTAATTTAATGGCCCGACAAAACATGCATGATGCATCTACAATGGGAGGATTTGCTTTCACCAATGCCTGGCTAGGTATTGTTCACTCATTATCTCACCAGGTGGGGGCTATATTTGGTATTCCTCACGGATGTTCAAATGCTATTTTTTTACCCAATGTTATCCGCTACAACTCTAAAGCATCAACCCGTTTTCCTGATCTTGCAAAAGTGATAGGGCTGGAAACAGCAGAGGAGTTGGCGCAGGCAATTGAGTCATTACGCGCTGAGGTAAACAACATTGGTTCCATTAAAGAATTTGGAGTGTCGGAGGATGAATGGAATAGAAACCTGGATTATATGGTTGGCAATGCATTGTTAGATCCATGCACAGGGTTTAATCCAAGAAAACCAACAGCCGGAGATTTGAAAGCCATTTACCAGGCATGTTACGAAGGTGTAGTGACTTCGTTTTAAATCTTCTGTTAACCCGTGCAGAGGTAAAAGGTAGATCTTTTGTAAGGATCTACCTTTTGATTATTAGAGATTCTTTTATGTAAGGAAAGTTGGCCATTTTGTAATGGCTGCATTTATCCATGATTATTTTCCATTCTTTCTTTTCCTGTTTACAAATTCAGAAGGTAACATTTGGTACTTCGCTTTAAAAGACTTTGCGAAATAATTGGGTGTGGCAAATCCGGTTGAATAAGCAACCTGCGCTATATTCATATCTGTTTTTTCAAGCAGGAAAGCGGCTTTTTCCAGTTTTATATTCCGGATGTATTCAATGGGAGAAAGCCCGGTTAGCTCCAGCATTTTGTTATAAAGGGAGCTTCTGCTCATACCCATCTCTTTACTAACACCCTCTACCGAAAGGCTGGTATCACTTATGTTATTTTCAATATACAGGCGTAGTTTCTTTATCAAAAGATTATCATCAGATGGTGTTTCTGATTCGGGTACCTCTACCGTGATCTGCTTTGTATAAGTTGTTTTAAGTGTTGTTTTTAAAGAAACCAGGCTGTTAATACGTGCCAGTAGTACCTGAAAATTAAATGGTTTGGTAACGTAATCACTGGCTCCCAGTGAAAAAGCCTGTAATAAGGCTTCTTCGCCTGATAAAGCAGTTAGCATTATCACAGGGATATGGGATGTTCTTTTATCCGCCTTTATTTTTTCCAGTAGTTGAAATCCGTCCACCTCGGGCATGTTTACATCGCTGATTACCACCAGTGGGTGTCGCGCCAGTGTTTTTTTCCAACCTTGTTCTCCATTCGATGCTTCCAGTATTGAAAAATGATTCTTAAGGTTGTCTTTTAAATAGAAGCGAAAATCTTCATCATCTTCTGCCAAAAGTATAAGAGGGAGGTTTTCATTGGCAGCTACTTCCACATCTTCTGACTTCCAGTTATCTACAGTAAGAATAGGTTGTTGTTCTGCAGGTATAAGTGGAAGCGTGATCGTAAAATCTGCTCCGTTGCCGGGTTCGCTATTTACCTCAATGGATCCGCCATGCATTTTTATAAATTCATGGGTGATAGAGAGCCCGATGCCGCTGCCTTGCTGGGAGAAGGGAGAGGTGTGGCTTTGGAAATAGCGTTCAAAAATTCTGTCTTTTTTATCAGGTGGAATACCAATTCCTGTATCAGTTATTTTAATACTGTATATAGTAACACCTTCAGAAGTAAAGCCTGCTGATTCCAAATGTAAATCGATGCTTCCGCCGGCAGGTGTAAATTTGAATGCATTGGACAGCAGATTAAAGAGAATGCGTTCCAGTTTATCGTGGTCAAATAAAACCATAGCATTGGAAGTATGGCAATGAAAGCTGTATGTGATTTTTTTTCTCTCTGCAAGATCCATAAATGAGTCAAATACATCTTTAACAAAGTGTGTTATTTCGCCAGATACCAGATGCAGGCTTAATTCATGCGTTTCCAACTTACGAAAATCGAGCAGTTGGTTTACGAGGTTTAGTAAGCGCCGTGTATTGCGGCGGATCATGTGCAACTGTGCTGCGGCTTTCGTGTTATTAACGGATTGTAACAGATTGTCAACTGGTCCCAGTATCAGCGAAATGGGGGCTCTGAATTCGTGGCTTAGATTGGTAAGGAATTTAATTTTTAACTGGTCCATTTCTCTGGCTACTTCCACTTCTTTTCGTTCCTGGGCCAATGTCTGCCTTGCCAGTAACTTTTCCTGTTCTGTTGCGAACTGACGTTTTAAACGCAGCATTGTTTTGTATCTTGAGAATAGCAGAAGGGAAATGATTAATAATAGATAAAATATATAGGCAAAGACGGATCGCCAGAATGGAGGTGTGATATGCAGGTATATAGAGGCGGTTGCGGCGCTCGCTATATCTCCTTCTGCATTATATGTTTTAATATGGAAAGTATAATCACCTGGGTCGATATTGGTGTAGGAAGCAGTAAGGTCGCTACCCGCCTCTACCCATTCTTTGTCAAATCCTTCAAGCTGATAAAGATATTTATTCTGGTGTGGCGAAGTGAAATCCAATGCTACAAAACTTATTGCAAAGTTTTGGTGGTAGGTCAGGTTAATGTGCCGGGCAATTGAAATGTGTTCCCTTAAAGGACTATTGTTACCAGGTGCTATAGATTGGTTGTTCACCTGCAACCCGGTAAATACAACAGGAGGTTTGAACAGGGGCCGTAGAATAGCACCTGGCGCGAAATAATTCAGGCCGTCCATACCTCCAAACAATATCGTTCCGTCTTTTAACTGAAGGCCCGAACCTGAAATAAAGTTATCCTGCTGTATACCATTGTAATGGTTATAATTGGCAAAATGTTTTTTATTTACATCGAAGCTGCTGATTCCCTGGTTCGTGCTTAACCATAGTAACCCTTTATCATCTTCTACTATCTTGTATACTACATCATTGCTGAGATTTTCTTTGGCTGCGAAGGATTTGAAGCGATGGGTGGTGCTATCGAATATACTTAATCCTCCTCCCAAAGTTCCTATCCAGATATTGCCTTTTCTGTCTTCAAGCAAGCTGATTACAACGTTACTGGGTAATCCGCTGTTAAACCGGTTGTAAACCACGCATTGGTTACTGGCAGGGTCTAACATAGCTATTCCAGTGCCGTGTGAACCTATCCAGATCCGTCCTTTCGCGTCTTCTATAATGGCCCTTATATAGCCATTTAACGGAAGTCGTATTTCTCCGGTATCGGGTTTGCTGGTGTAGTGCTTCATAATACCTGTAACGGGGTTGTAAGCATTAACACCCCCGCCATTGCTGCCAATCCAGATATTCCCCTTACTGTCTTTTTTTAAACAGAAAATCGCGTTATTGCCGAGTCCGTTCGCCGTAGTGAATTGCTTTGTTTTTCCTGTAAATGGATTTACGCAAAAAAGCCCGTTGGAAAAAGTTCCTACCCATAGTTCGTCCCGGCTACCTTTTTCCAATGAAAGCACTTTAAGTTTTTCGGGTGAACAGTTGCCCGGGGGATAAAAGGGAATGGGTGAAAATAGTCCTGTTCTGTGGTTGAATAATTGTACCCCACCACCATCTGACCCCACATATAAATGGTCGCTTTCGGTTTCCACTAACGAAGTCACTGCGGGTGAACGCAGGCTGTTGATGTCAAATGGGTTGCTTTGCCGGTATTGAAAAAGAGGTTGACCTCTGTCATATTTATACACTCCTCCCCGCAAAGTAGCCACCCAGCAAATATCCTGTTTGTCGATATAAACGGCCCGTACCGATTTTTGATTCAGGCTGTGTGGATCCCGCATATCGGGTGCTAAACGGATGGCGTTTTTAGTAGCGTTATCTATGATATATAGCCCATCTTCCGTGCCGGCCCATATCCGGCTGCCACTGTCTATGGCCGTACAGTGGGTGGCATTATCTTTAATCAAAGGAATAATTGTGTTACTGTTTCCGTCAATGCGATATAAGCCGGAAGCGCAACCGATCCATATATTACCTTGTTTATCTTCCGTAATAGTTTCTATGGCATTTTTTTGTAGTTCATGTGCGGACCCGGTTTCTAATGGATGAAATTGTTTCTGCTGTTTGTTGTATAATAAGAGTCCCTGATTTGTTCCCACCCATAACCGGTTCCGGCTATCTTCAAAAACGGAAATCACAGAAATGCGTGTGGAGGAGGAAGATGCATTTGTGTTAAGAGGGATATTCGTTATTTCCTTAGTTGCCGGATTCAGCTGGTGTAAACCACTATAATCGCCAATCCAAAGGTTGCCTGATGTGTCGCTACAAATAGTTTTGATGGCGCTGTTTAATACTTTTGCCCCGCTATAGCTGCCGATATGTTCAAAAGCGTCTTTTTTCCTGTCATACAAATCCAGGTAGCCTCCATTGGTGCCTATCCATAAGTTTCCGGCTTTATCCTCGTAGAGGCAGTTGATATCATTGGCTGAAATGCTGGTTGTATCATTGGGTTTATGGCGATAGATAATAAACTGAGTACCATTGAATCTGTTCAGACCGTCTTCTGTGGCAAACCACATCCATCCGAATTTGTCTCTCAGCATATCGTTCACCATATTGGATGAAAGACCATGCCGGGTATTCAGTGATGAGAAACTGATATGACCGGATTGTGCATAATTTATACCTGCAACGAAAAAGCAGAAAATGGCAGTAGCAAAAGTTCGAAACAGCATATACAAATGTAAAAGGAACCCCACAAAAAATGGTAACGCCATACTATTCCGGATGGAAGAAATGTAGATAATTGAAGTATTTATGTTTTAGATGGCCTATATGTGGTGTGTGCAGATGGTATTGGACATTTTTGCTATCATTTTCGTCAATACTAAACTTGCGTGTATCTGCCGGATACTACATTTGATTATATCTAAAGAGGGGCACATCCCTGCATCTCAAAATATTACTAACTACTTGCCAATGAAACTATTAAAACGAACCGGGATCATTTCCTGGCTCTCCCTGCTGACATTACTTCCTTCCATTTTACAGGCTCAATTCACCTTAACAGGTAAGGTAACAGATGAAACCGGCCAGCCTTTAAGTCATGCCAGTGTTAAACTTAAAAACAAGCCTGTTGGGACGAATACAGACAGTCAAGGCGCATTTTCTCTTCAAATTCCTGTTGGTGTAACTGCCATTGTGGTGTCTTATGTGGGATACGCTGATATTGAGCGGAACATTTCTGGTAAAACACAAAGTATTGTTGTTCAACTCACACCCAATGCCAAAAGCGATGATGTAATTGTGATCGGCTACGGTTCGCAACGAAAATCAGATCTTACCGGAGCAGTTGGGTCGGTAAAGGCAGAAATTATCGAAAAATCAGGCGCTACATCTATTGATCAGGTGCTACAAGGAAGAATTGCTGGTTTGCAAATGACGCAGAATTCGGGTATGCCTGGTGGTGGCTCATCTATCCAGATACGGGGATTAGGGTCTATTAATTCAACCAATGAGCCCATTTTTGTGATTGATGGGGTGATTATTAGTTCGGGAACAGGTTCTTACAGTGACAATGCTTTCGCCGCTATCAACCCGGCTGACATTGAAACGATTGATGTATTGAAAGACGCCTCAGCAACAGCAATTTATGGCGCACAGGGTGCCAATGGAGTTATTATTATTACCACCAAAAGGGGCAAGGCCGGATTAACGCGTATTACGGCAGACGCAAAATATGGAGTACAAAGCTTACCTAAAGAACTTGCGGTTTCAAACCTTCAGGACTATGCCCGGCATCAGAACGCGTTGTATACTTTACTGGGATATCCCATCAATAATTATTTTGCCGACCCTTCATTACTGTCGAAAGGAACCAACTGGCAGCGGGAAATTTTCAAGCCGGCTTCAATGGGCAACTATTCACTGGCGTTTTCCGGCGGGAATGAATATACCACCTACCGCCTTTCCGGTGGTTATTTAAAACAGGAAGGCGTAGCCAGTGGTTCCGGATTTGATCGCATCACTGTTACGTCGAATCTCGATACTAAAATCAAAAGCTGGTTAAAAGCGGGGGGGGCTGTTACAATCAGCCGTACTAGCCAGGTTATTACCATTGCCGACTGGAATCTGATCAACGCTGCTGTAAGGCAATCTCCTTCTGTGCCTGCCAGAAATTTGGATGGTAGTTATGGAGGTCCCGAAGACCCCAACGACCAGTTATCCAATCCATTAGCACTTTCAGAACTCTACGATAAGGGAAACAAAAAGCTTGGACTTCGCGGAAATGTATACCTCGACATGAAATTGTTGAAGAATCTTTCACTCAGATCTGAGTTTTCTTCGGACATTAACCAGGAACGGGTCTGGAGTTTTGTACCCACTTTTACGCTGGGTGGCCGGACCAATTCAGAAATTACCAACAGCAAATCACAGCGCCTCTCTGCAAACTGGAACCTGCGTAACGTACTTACTTACAATGGTCAGACACGCAGTGGCCATGTGTTGAATGCAATGCTGGGACAGGAAATTACTGAACGTACGTCTGACTATCTATCCGCATTCCGTTTTGGTGGCAATAATTCGCTGAGAGATATTGATGCCGGTAATGCTTTAAATGCCACTAACGGAGGTAATACCAGCCGTTATGCTTTCAGTTCTTTGTTCGGACGTGCTATTTATTCCTATAAGAAAAGATACCTGTTAACCACCACATTACGGTATGATGGTTCTTCCAATTTTGCGGATGGTAATCGCTGGGGCCTGTTTCCATCTGCGGCATTCGCCTGGAAACTTTCTGACGAAGCTTTTATGAGACATTTGAAAGACGACATGAACCTGAAGGTACGACTAGGATATGGTAAAGTAGGTAATTCAAATGTTCGACAGTTTGCATATACGGCTAATATATCCAATGTGCCTACTACCTGGGGAAATGGTTCACTGATAGCGAATGTACCTAATCCTGATCTTACCTGGGAAAGTACTGACTCTTATAACCTGGGCTTAGACCTGGGGATACTTGATAACCGTGTAGAAATTGTAGCTGATGTTTACCTGAAGCGTACCAACCAGCTATTACTGGAGTTAACCTTGCCTGGAATTACCGGTGCACAGCAGGATGGCCCTCCCGGATCTGCTGCTGCTCCCTGGGCTAACGTTGGGGCTATGCAGAACAAGGGAGTGGAATTAACGATCAACACTATCAATTTACAGAGTAAACAATTCCGGTGGACTTCTAACGTGGTATTTACCCTGAACAGGAATAAGGTGATTCGCCTGAATTCAGATGTGGCACAAATCAATAAAACGTATCAGCTATCAGGGAGCCCTATTATTGTAAGTAGAACAGAAGCAGGAAAAAGCATTGGGGAATTCTGGGGTTATAAAACTATCGGACGCATTAATTCTGCGGCAGACCTGTATGACAAAGAGGGTAAATTAAGAATTGCCTTGCCTGAAAAGCAAACTGTAAATGAAAAGACCGGTATATGGGTAGGTGATCTGATTTGGGACGATTATTCAAAAGATGGAGTGATAAATGACAAAGATCGCCAATACCTGGGAAGCCCGCTTCCTTCTTTCACCTATGGATTTGGCAACAACTTTACTTATAAAAATTTTGATCTTAATTTTTTCTTTACAGGATCTTATGGTAATAAAGTAATGAATTTCCTTAACCTCAATCTGGACAATCCTAATGTTCAAACCGGAAATATTACGAGGCGGGCTGCAAGAGATTATGCGCAATTAGGGTTGATAGATGCTGGTGGATCTGCCTCTGATATTAATAATGTAAGGGTGGTAAGTGGCGATCCGTCTATGCCCAGGATGACGGTAAATGATGTAAACAACAACAATAGGTTATCCTCACGTTTTGTGGAAAGTGGATCTTACCTGCGATTGCAAAGTGTTGCATTTTCCTGGTCTTTTCCTAAAAAAGTAATTTCCAGGCTAAAAGTGAGTAATGCAAAAGCTTATTTCAGTGCCCAGAATGTATTCACTGTTTCAAAATACTCCGGCTACGACCCTGAGGTGGGAATGACGAAAGATCAATATTCCAATGGTAGCCAGAATGCATTGCTGAACGGCCTGGATCCCGGACGTTATCCCACACCACGTACAATAACCTTTGGCCTTTCTATTGGATTATAAAACGAATTGCAAATCAACTGCCATGAAAATTAGTTTACGAATAGCGTTGTATGTTGCTATTATTATGATAGCCGGTGGCTGTAATAAGTTTCTTGATACGAAATCTAACAGCCAGCCTACCCTGGATAATTATTTTACTACACTAAAGGATTGCAGAAGTGCAACGGCTGCTATGTATAGCAGAGTTTGGTATAGCTTTTCCAGCAAATTTTATTTTGATATGGGTGATGGTAGAGGTAATAACCTGTTTCAGCCTTATACATCGGGCCAATCTTTTATACGATTAACGGAAACAGGTGAAACAACTACATTACAGGAAGGATGGGCTTCGCTGTATGTAGTGATTACCCAGGCTGATTATATTCTCAATAATATTGACAGGGCATTGCAATTCAATGTATCGGAACGCGATGTGAATGCCTGTAAAGCAGAAGCCCGTTTTATGCGTGGCCTGGCATATTGGTATGCAGGATCTACCTGGGGGAATATACCGATTGTGGAAGACCCGGTAGCATTATCAAAGAATGCTAAAGTACCTCCACATTACTTTGAGGACGTGTTACAATATGCTATTAGCGATCTCGAATATGCTGCAAAAAACCTGCGTACAACAGATGAAAAGGGAAGGGTAACCAGGTATAGTGCACTGGGTATATTATCCCGCCTTTACATCACTGCTGCCTGTTATGCACGGGGCAACAGGTTTAGTGAACGTTGGACAAAAAATGCTACAGAATACTATGAGCTGGCCAGAATAGCTGCCAAAGAAGTGTGTGAAAATTCCGCTTATACATTAATGAGCGATTATGAAGAACTGTTTCGGCCACAAAATAATAACAACACTGAAACCTTGTTTGCCTTACAGTTTGTGCCAGGCTCTACAGATTATGGAGCCGGCAATCGTAATCAGGAATGGCTGGCTTACAGTACCACATTAACTGACGGATTAAATGCTTATGGAAGCAGCACTTTTGCTTCCGGTGAACTGGTGAAGCTGATGCATGACAGGGGAGAGCTTAAGCGTAAAAAAGCGGCCTTCTTTTATCCGGGTGCGGTATATGATTATATAGGTACTCACACTGCTGATGGTAAATGGATTGTAACCGGCGCTAATGCAGTACGTTATCCGAATATTAAAAAGCATGTAGTAGGCAGCAAAAAAGATACGGATGGAATGGCTATTAATGGCAACTCCGGATTGGCAGCGCCCATGTTACGATTGGCGGAAGTGTACCTGCTATATGCAGAAGCAATACTGGGAACACAAGCCAGTACTACCGATGCAGAAGCGCTGAAGTATTTTAACCTTGTTCGTAAAAGAGCTGGCCTTGACCCGGTTACTGCTATTTCAGTAGCCGATCTATGGGATGAACGCCGGTGCGAACTGGCTTTGGAAGGGCAATTCTGGTTTGATATGGTGCGTCGCGGTTATTGGGATCAGGCCTGGGTATTGGACTATATGAACCACCAGCGACGCTCTGAGTATTACTACTACCTGAGCAATACAGCACCCAATGGTTTCGCCTGGAGGAATGTGGGTGACGGACAGGAGCAGAATACAGCAACAGAAGCGCGTTTGCTACTTCCGTACCCTTCCACTGAATTGGTAATGAATCCAAAGTTGAATGAAGCTCCTGTTCATTTTACATTTTAGATCAAACTATTTGAGTGTCTAAAAATTAAATTATGCGATCTGCTAAATATAAAGCCATACTGGTTGTTCAGATATTTACAGCAATAGTTTTGCTGAGTGCATGTAAAAAAGGTTATTGGGATGCGGAAGGGCCTACCTCAAAAGAGATAAGCGTAACCAACGTTACGCTGCAGAGTGCGGCCACTACTACACAGGTAATTACACAGGCGCGAGTAGGTACGCTTGTACGAATTAACGGCAAAGGCTTTTCAGAAGCTAAATCAGTATATATGAACGGGGTTAAGGTAGCTGTAAATCCCGGCTATGTTACAGAAACTGCTATTATGGTAACCATTCCGTCCAGTCTGCCTTTTGGTAAGGACATTACAGATACTGCTACAAGAAACACTATCCGGATTATTACGAGTAATGATGATTACGCTTTTAAGTTTTTGATCCAGGGGCCTGCACCTGCAATCAGCGGCGTATCACATAGCCTGCCTAAAGCAGGAGAAACAGTTGAAATATACGGCACAAATCTGCGTGACCTGGATACAGTGAAACTACCGGGAAATATAGTATTGCTGTCCGGTGAGTTTGAAACCTCTTCGGACTTTAGCAAACTCTCCTTTACAATGCCGGCCGCTGCAATAGCCAGTGCCGGCGGCATTTATGTTTCCGGCGCTAATGGCAGTGATTATTTATATAATTATATGAATCGCAGGAACTGTATTTTTATTGAGAAGTTTTCCAGTGATACGGCAGTAAGCGGGGGCACAGGCGATTGTTATCAGCGTACTTATAATTTCGGCAGCAGCACCATTTCTGCTAATCAAACTGCAGTACTGCCTGCTACTGGCACCGGGCATAAAAATCCGGCCACTTATCGTCAGTTTCCTGCTACTGCGGCAACTGCTGCCATTGATGCCACAGTTGGTAGTTTCGATTTTCGTACATGCCCGGCAGCCACATCTGTGTTGAGAACGACAGGAGGAGCTATTACAACAGCTTCTGCCTGTAATAACCTTGCATTACAGTTTGATGCCTATATTCCTGTAGAATGGTCCTGTGGTTTTGTACGCTTTGAATTTGTAAAAGGCAATACTGACTGGAGATATAACTACGCCCCCTGGTTGGTGAATGGAAGTGTAAAGCCGGTTAAAATGACTGGCTGGCAAACCATCAGCATACCATTAAGTGCTTTTAAGGCGCTCAATGGTAAGACGTATCAATACCTGGTGGACCAGGCGGTAAGCAAGGGGGGATATTTTGCTTTTATCAACGGCAGCTATACAGACGCCAGTGGAAAGAGCTGGCCTCCTGTTGCTATTCCAAACTTCCAGATGTCTTTTGGCAATTTCAGGATAGTGCCTTACGTCAAAAGCTTATAACTCTTTGCATCATCTCAATATAGTATCATGAAAGGCGGTTTATCATTTGTTTTTATTTTTTGGAGCTTGTGTTTGCAGGCTCAATCGATAGTTGCTGAACAAAGAGGAAAGGACGATTTTTCTATTCTGGAAAGCGGGAAGCCTGCATCTATTGTTTGCGATATTGACGATGATACATTAGTGAAAATTTCCGCCAGCCTGTTGGCGGAAGATCTGGGACGCATTGGTAATATGCCTGCAATGATACTGAATCAGGTACCGGCAAGCGGTAGTATCATCATTGCGGGCAGCATCGGCCAATCCGGATTAATTCGTCAGTTAGCGGATAGGCAGTTAATTAAAACGGATAGCCTGCAGGGGAAATGGGAAGCCTACCAGTTGCAGGTGGTAAAACATCCATTTGACGGCATTGAACAGGCCCTGGTGATTGCAGGCAGCGACCGAAGAGGTGTTGCGTACGGAATAATGGAACTGTCCAGACAGATGGGCGTATCGCCCTGGTACTGGTGGGCTGATGTTCCAGTACAAAAAAAACAGGATTTGTATATACCTGCTGCTACTTTCCTGGCCGATGCGCCCCACGTAAAATACCGGGGTATTTTTATCAATGATGAAGCGCCTTGTTTAAGTAGCTGGACCAGAAAAAAATTCGGAGGGTTTAATCATGAGTTCTACGTTAAGGTGTTTGAGTTGATCCTGCGTTTGAAAGGTAATTATTTGTGGCCGGCAATGTGGGGCAATGCTTTTAATGAAGACGATGTACAGAATCCTGTATTGGCAGATCAATGGGGAATTGTAATGGGTACCTCTCATCACGAGCCTATGCTACGTGCCCAGAAGGAATGGCGCAAGAACGGAACAGGCGATTGGAATTATACCACTAATAAGGAGGTGCTGCAACATTTCTGGACAAAAGGTATTGAGAAAATGGGCAGGCATGAAAGTGTTGTTACTATAGGCATGCGTGGCGACGGTGATGAGCCTATGACAGCGGGAACTGCTACGAAATTACTGGAAGGTATTGTGGCCGATCAGCGGAAAATTATTGAAACGGTGACCGGGAAGCCGGCTTCCCAGACACCACAGCTTTGGGCGCTGTACAAAGAGGTGCAGGACTACTATGATAAAGGAATGAGGGTTGCTGATGATGTGACGCTGTTACTTTGCGATGATAACTGGGGGAACCTGCGAAAGCTGCCCAGGTTAACCGATAAGCCAAGAGGAGGTGGATATGGCATCTATTACCATTTCGATTACGTAGGAGGCCCCAGGAATTACAAGTGGATTAACACTAACAATATTGCAAGGGTATGGGAACAAATGCACCTGGCTTATCAATATGGTGCAGACAGAATATGGATTGTGAATGTTGGTGATATTAAGCCTATGGAATTACCCATTTCCTTTTTTCTGGATTATGCGTGGAATCCCTCACGTTGGAATGAAGATAATATAAATACCTATTATACACAATGGGCAACTGGTCAGTTTGGAACTACATATGCTGAACAGATCAGCGAAATGCTGTCGCGGTATGCACAGTTTAGTGCGAGAATAAAACCGGAACTACTGAATGCAGGCACTTATGCTATTGAAAATTATAATGAGGCTGAAACGGTAATCAGGCAGTGGCGCCAATTGACAGAAGAGGCGATGCTGATAAACAAGGTTATTGCGCCGGAATATAAAGATGCTTATTTTCAGCTGGTATTACATCCCATATTAGCCCTGGGTAATTTGCATGAACTTTATTATGCAGTGGCTATGAATGCCAGCTGTGTAGCCAAAAAGAATATTGAGGCCAACAAGTATGCAGAAAGGGCTGCTTTTTATTATCAGCAGGATTCGCTCATTACCCGCAAATATCATCTTCTTGCCGGTGGTAAATGGGAACATATGATGAATCAGGTGCATATTGGTTATACCAGTTGGAATAACCCGCCTTTTAATAAAATGCCAGCTGTGGAATATGTGTCAAAAGAAGAAACAACGCTTACTCCAATTGTGTATAAAGAACTACCGGTTGCCAGATCTATTGTGCCCGCAACGGAAACCGGCAACGTTTTTTATGAAGAAAACGGTGTCATATCAATGGAGGCATCTCATTGGACGAGAGCGTTAAATGTCAACGGCATTCAGTGGAAAGTTATTCCAGGTATAGGCAGAACAGGTTCGGGAATCAGTACATTTCCTGTAACTGCATCAGTTAAAAAAACAGCCAACTCTCCTTATGTAGAGTATGATTTTTATGCTTATGACAGTGGTAAGGCGATTGTTCATCTTTATTTTTCACCCACATTAAATTTTCATCAGGATGACGGAATGAAGGTGGCAATTTCTGTAGATAACGGAATGCCGCTAATAATTACTATTAACAAAGAAGATTTTCTTACCAACTGGGAACGTTGGGTTGCCAGTAATGTGATATTGGGGAAAACAGAAATAGCAGTAAGGTATGCTGGTAAACATACACTTAAATACTGGATGGTGAGTTCCGCGGTAGTGCTTCAAAAGGTTATCATTGATTGGGGAGGAATGAAGCCCTCTTACCTGGGCCCTCCGGAAACATTGTCTCCTGCAAATGCATCGGAAACGATGAAAGGTCTAAAGGATTATTATCAGAACTATTTCCCGATAGGAGTGGCTATTGAGCCGGGAGATCTGAGGCACAAGGAAAAAGCAGACCTGATATGCCGTGAGTTTAACAGCCTTACACCTGAAAATGCAATGAAGATGTCCACTATTCATCCTTTACAACATACCTATCGTTGGGAGCAGGCAGATGCAATAGTTTCTTTTGCCCGCCAGCATCAGCTGAAGGTGAGAGGACATACACTCTGCTGGCATTTGCAGACGCCTGACTGGATGTTTGAAGACAAACAGGGAAATAAGGTTGGCAGGGATACGTTATTGCAACGTCTTCATGATCATATTAAAGCTGTTGTAGGCAGGTATAAGGGGCAGGTTTACGCCTGGGATGTGGTGAATGAGGCAGTTGCTGATGGGAAGGAGTTTCTGCGTCCTTCAAAGTGGCTGGAAATTATTGGCGAAGACTATATAGCAAAAGCATTTCAATGGGCTCATGAGGCAGACCCGGATGCTGTATTGTTTTATAATGATTATAATGAGATTAGCCCTGTAAAGGCGGAGAAGATTTTACAGTTACTTACAAAACTAAAATCGCAGAACGTGCCTGTTCACGGAGTGGGACTTCAGTCACATTGGGCTATAAATGAACCGGGTAGGGAACAATTAGACTCAACGCTGGCGCGTTTTGCCAGGTTGGGACTTGCAATGCAGATAACAGAGTTGGATATTTCCGCGTATTCAAAAGAGCATCAGGCCCGCGAACGAACAAAAAATGATTCTATTGCATTGTTTACGCCTGAAAAGCAATTAAAGCAGTCTTTACAGTACAAGATGTGTTTTGAAATGTTTCGCAAGTACAGACAATACATTACCGGTGTAACCTTCTGGAATCTTTCTGACCAACATAGCTGGCTCGATGATTTTCCTGTAAAAGGCAGGAAAGATTTCCCTTTACTATTTGATACAACGTTGAAGAGAAAAGAAGCATATTATGGCGTGGTAAACTGGTAAGAGTAAAATCTAAAGTCAATAAATAGTATTTAGCATATAGTTATGACAAAGTGGTTGCTTTTACCCCTGGTAATCGGTTTCGGTATGCAAGCTGCCGGTCAGTCTGTACCGAAATACAATAATCCTATTCTTGCAGGCTTCTATCCAGACCCCAGTATTTGCAGGGTAGACTCCAATTATTATCTGGTAAACTCCAGTTTTGCTTATTATCCCGGGTTGCCTGTATTTCAAAGTACTGATTTGGTTAGCTGGAAATTATTGGGTCATGCAATGGATAGACCCGGGCAGTTGAACACAATTGGCGTTCATGTGTCTGAAGGTCTGTTTGCTCCTACGATTCGGTATCATAAGGGTGTCTACTATATCGTGTGTACCCTTATAGGTAAGAAGGGCAATTTTGTGATTACTGCAAAAAATGCGGCCGGCCCGTGGAGCGATCCTGTCTGGTTGCCTGGCATCAATGGCATTGATCCCTCACTTTTCTTCGACAATAATGACAGTGCATATATTGTTTACAATAGTGTGGCACCTGATAACAACCCATTATGGAATGGTCATCGCAGTATCCGTATGCGTGGATTTAATTACCACTCATTACAATTGTCAGGTAAAGAGGAGCTAATTGTGAATGGAGGTGCCGACATCAGGCAAAAGCCGGTTTGGGTAGAAGGGCCTCATCTATATCATATCAATGAATGGTATTATTTAATGTGTGCGGAAGGAGGTACAGGAGATAGGCACTCTGAAGTGGTATTTAGAAGTAAGGCAGTGGATGGTCCATATCTGCCTTACGAACTCAATCCAATTCTTACTCAGCGGCAACTGGATGCTAACAGACAGGCGCCTATCACTTCGTCAGGACATGCAGATCTGGTAGAAACATTGGATGGTAAATGGTATGCAGTGTTTCTGGCATGCCGGCCATATGAAAAGGGTTACTACAATACCGGAAGGGAAACATTTTTGGCCCCCGTTACCTGGACCAGCGATGGGTGGCCGGTAATTACAAAAGAAAAGGAAGCCATTCAGTACAGTTACCCAACACCTTCAGGCAGGGCAGTAAAGGGCAATGGCGCAGTACCTTTTACTGGTAGTTTTACCTACAGAAATAATTTTTCCGATACCGGATTAGATAAAAGGTTTGTTTTTCTAAGAACGGTAACTGAGCCCTGGTATAATACGACAGCAAGAAAAGGCTTTTTTCGCCTGCAACTGCGTAAAGAGAATATTAGCGGTACCGGCAACCCCTCTTTTTTAGGATTCAGACAACAGCATCATAGCTTTTCAGCAACAACCTGTATTGAGTTTGAGCCAAAGGATAGCAGTGATAAGGCAGGATTGGTCATTTTTCAGAATGAACAACATTATTATTTTTTGTCTAAATCGTTATTGAATGGGCTGCCAGTTGTACAGGTGTTTTCGTCTGCCGGTATTGGTGATCGTATGCAGTTGTTAAGTACGCAATACCTACCTTTTAGAAAAAAAGAAATTTATCTGCACATCATTCAGCGTGGTGGTCAATATGTTTTTGCATACTCCTTCGACAATAAGCGGTGGCATAATATACACGAGGCAGATGCCCGTTTATTGAGTACCGCCGATGCGGGTGGATTTGTAGGATGCGTATTAGGCCTATATGGTATCACCGCTGAAACAAATAGAATACTGGATGCAGATTTTGATTGGTTTGAATATACGGGTAGATAGCAAATGAAGTTGGAGGATTAAATAGTTGAAGGGAATGGAGGCAGTCTTAAATTGTTTAAAAAAATTGTTTGATATGAGGTCTTCTGTTTTCATAATACGGACGTATAATTTCAAAAGAAAATCAAGGTAATCCCCAATTTTCAGATTTACTCAGTTTATGAGATAGTATCTTATGCGATGCTTGATTCTTTTTGATCTTTTTTGAATTTTCCCTATGCAGTAGAATTCATTTTAACCACTTCTTGATTGAATGCCGCTAAATACGCATCTGTAGTTTTTGTGTCTGTATGCCACATTGCATCTCTGATATATTCTTTGTCCACATTGGTATATTTCAGATCGGATGCGAATTGAATTCGGCTATGTTTAGCGGAAACAGGAGAGATGCATAATCTTTCTGAAATTTTGTTAGTCCATTCACGTATGAAGTCGTAGTCCGTTTTACTTTTAATGTTTGCTCCAGTTCATTCATACCCGGTTGAAGGATTGGAAACAGGTAGCTGTCAAGTGACTTGTTGGTATTTCCCCATTTTTCGATAATTCTTTGTATATCATCATTTACAAAAACAGTGATTGTAACCGTAGTGTCTGCTGTTAGTTCGCTTTTTGCCCTGATGAATGATATATACTGACCGTTAAAATCACTCCATTTTATGTAGCACATATCTTTTGGATTCATGCCATTGCCGAAGTACATAAAAAACCAGTAGTCTTTTGCTTTCTCTTCACTGGGGCAAGTTGGGGTATACTCATAAAACGCAGCCATATTTTCTGGTTTAATAGCAGTTTTCTGTTTTTTTACGCTTGGTATCTTATATCGTCTTTTGTCAAATGGATAGTTTTCGGGGGATTTTATCAGTAATCCATCTTCTATCGCATCATTAAAAGCACCGCGTAAGTGTCTGAATATTGAACCTACCCATGCGCGGCTACACCCATTTTTGTCTACCATCCAGTTTTCAAATGACTTTAAAAATCTAACATCGATTTCTTTAAAGCTTAGATTTCCTGCTTTTTTATAAATAGAGGGAAAGCTGTCATGGTATTTTAAGGCTGTTCCGATGCGTTTATCCTCGATCAGTTGTTTCACGATCTTTAAATAGGTATACCCGATTTTGCCTTTTTCCTGTAAGTTCTGCTTTCGCAGAATCATGATTTTTTTTCGTAGGGCTTAAAATCAAACTCAAACGGGTTTTGTTGAGTAGTAATTGCCTCCACTTTTTTTTGCTTTGTTTGTAGAAATAAGGGGTTATTAAAGATGTAGTTAAGCCTGAATTTTTCGTGGCAAAACGGGTCAAACTGCTTTAACACCTCTTGTGCTTTCTCCTCAATTTCCTTAATTCCATTCCGTATCTTCTTTAGCCGTCCATTAATATTAGGTGCTTTCAGTTTTAAATAATCCTGCGGAGTCATGCTAAGATTGTAGTGTACGGTACTGGATTCCGTTGGTTGGTAAGGAGTCAGCCGGATGGGACACTCTCCATCTTTTTTTTGGGTATGCACCCTGTTTGAAAGGAAAATGGTTTCAAACTTCTTTCAAACAAACCGGTAGTTAAACGCTCTTTAGGTTAGCAAGACGAAATTAAGCCTATTTAGATAAATCATTGATTTCTAAGTTGCTAAGTTAAATTGAGTAAGGATAGGTTAAACGGCATTCGCCGCCTTGGTGGTGGAACTGGTAGACACGCAGGACTTAAAATTCTGATCGCAAGAATGCGAGTAACGGTTCAACACCGTTCCGGGGGCACACATTGTTAACGGTTTTTAAAGTCGCTTCATTGGGGTTCTTGTCGTTTTAAAGGCTCTACACCAACATTATACAAACAAAATAGCTTTTAAATGTTTGATAGAGTTCTTAAACTATGCCTCCTACACTTTCCTTTTCAACTTGTATTTTAAAAAGCTTTTTAACTATAGATAATGCTGATTCTTGTCTTTGCGCTGATTAATAACAATCGTTGATGTTTTGGGCAATGAATATGTTTCGATCTTATGATTCTTCTGATCTGTTAAAATAGATTAAGTGGATATGTAGTTATCCTAATTAATTTTAATTCGGTTTCAACCTTGGTGAGTTATTTAAGTGCTAACTTTATAATGATAGTTCTTTTCAATTCCGTTTTAGGCAGATTCTAGTGTTTGAAATCCGTTTGTTTGCTAAATGTTTGCAAATGGGAAATTCAAGATTCTTATTGAAGGCATGTATTTACACTGTGTGAGTTACAATAAGAAATTTCAAATACTCATGGCAGAAATCAATTCAGAGTTTTCAATCTCAGTATCAGATGTTTATAAAGCGGTAAAGGTGGTGGACATAAAAAAGCCTCCATATTGCTATGAAGGCTTTCTCTGTGGGAGCACACGGGATCGAACCGCGGACCCTCTGCTTGTAAGGCAGATGCTCTAAACCAGCTGAGCTATGCTCCCGTTGTGCATTTCGTTAATTCTCAATGCGTTTGGGAGTGCAAATATAGGAATGCAGATATTAATTGCAAATTTTTGGGCAGAATATTTTTTTCTTTTTTTCTCAAACTATAACAAAACATAAATAATAAGCTGCTGGTATTACAACGTTTATGGGGTTATCACTTAGGTTTGTATCATGAAGATTGCGATTATTAACGGACCCAATCTGAACCTGCTGGGCATCAGGGAACCGGGTATATATGGAAACAGTTCATTTGAAGCTTTTCTGGAAAAGCTGCCGTCTCTTTTCCCCGGGGTGGAGTTTACTTACTTCCAGAGCAATATAGAGGGGGAGCTGGTAACGGAATTGCAGCGGGTAGGGTTTGAGTATACGGGTATTGTATTAAACCCCGCCGCCTACACGCATACTTCTGTGGCTATTGGCGATGCTATTGCAGCTATTGCCACACCGGTGGTAGAGGTGCATATAAGCAATGTGCATGCCCGTGAAGAATTCCGTAAAATTTCGCATGTTTCTGCCAAAGCCAAAGGTACTATCTGCGGCCTGGGTATGAAGGGGTATGAACTGGCAATACACTGGCTGGTAGCACAGGCGGGTGGTTTGTACCAATATGCATAGCAATACAATGAAAAACCTGAAAAATAACGACTGTATGAAGTGGGCTTTACTGATAATAATGCTGTTACCTGTGGCGGCAATGGCGCAATGTAAAACGTTTCGCATAGGGGCTAATGGCGATACGCTTAACTGCATAGATCAGCAGGATCGGAAGCAGGGAAAATGGGTAATACATGTGGAAGCTTTACGTGGTGAATCGGGTTTTGAGGAGGAAGGGATTTTTAAAGATGGGCAGAAAGAAGGGCTGTGGCGGGCTTATAACCTGAATGGCGATTTGCTGGCGTTGGAAAATTACCGCTGGGGCTATAAACATGGCACCTGCCAGTATTACAATATTTCGGGGATGTACCGGGAAGAGAACTGGAAAGCCACCAATCCGGAAAACCCATATGATACCATTGAGGTGCCCGATCTGCACGATCCTTATAAGGTAGATCTGAAGGTGGTGAAGGCCGAAGGTTCTACGGTAAAACATGGCAGATGGCAGTACTACGAACCTGCTACCGGAAGAATTATGAAAACAGAAAATTACATGCTGGGTAAGCTGGAAGATCCTGCCAAAAAGTATTTAACGGCAAATTCAGCTTCTGACTCTGCTATGCAGGTACGTAAGAAGTTATCAGACGAGGCGAAGCCGCAGGAAGTAAAGGACTACGACAAAAAGAACTCAAAGAAGAAAAACTATAAAGTGCGGGATGGCAAGGTGGGTTATTAAACCTGCTGCTATGCAGTACAAAAAAGCCCGGTGCAATGCAGCCGGGCTTTTTTGTGGAAGAAAGTAGAGGATCTGGTTATAACTACCGGTTAATGATGACCGGGAACAAGAATGGGATAAGGGTAATCGACACTCTGTATCAGTTGCAAGGGAATGCCATATGCCTGTTGCAGGGTGGCAGGTTGAAGCACCTCCGCAGCAGTACCTGCTGCCAGCAGGCTGCCTTTTTGCAGCAGCACTATTTCATCGGCGTATCTGGCGGCCAGATTAAGATCGTGAAGTACTATCAGTACGGTGTAGCGTTGCTGTGCCAGTTTACGGGCTTTGCCCAGCAGCAGCTGCTGATGTTGTATGTCCATGCTGGAAGTAGGCTCGTCCAGCAACAACATTTTACCGGGTGCAGCTTCGGGGCGTTTGCTCCATAGCTGCGCCAGTACACGGGCTGCCTGTACACGTTGCTGCTCGCCACCCGACAGGGTTTGAAACGGCCGGCTGCTCAGGTGGGTAACATGCATTTCTTCCATGGCGGCTTTCACGGCAGCTATATCATCAGCAGTGGGTTGGTTGGTAAAATGCGGATAGCGCCCCATCAGCACCACTTCTTCGCAGGTAAAAGGCAGCGTAATAGCATATTGCTGGGTAAGCACAGCTCTTTGTGTTGCCAGCTGCGCCGGGGGAATCTGATGCAGCGGGCGGTTGTGCCAGCTTACAGTGCCGCCGGAAGGTTTTAACTCGCCGGATAGCAGCCGCAGCAGGGTTGATTTACCGGCGCCGTTAGGCCCCAGTATAACGGTAACCTTACCGGGTGCCAGGGAAAAGGAAATGTTGTTGAGTATGTTTCTTTTTCCTGCTGTATAAACTAATTGATTTACCTGCATCATGATGCCCAGCTTTTAATGGCTTTTTTCTGTTTTAGTAATAGTGCAATAAACAACGGTGTACCCAGCAGTGCTGTTACAATGCCTATGGGTAATTCTGCGGGGGCTATAATGGTTCGGCTAAAGGTATCTGCCAGCGTAAGCAGTGAGGCGCCCAGTAATGCACTATTGGGCAGTAGTGAACGGTGATCGCTGCCGGAAATACCCCTTAGAATATGCGGCACTATAAGGCCCACAAACCCGATGATGCCTGCAGCCGCAACAGATGCACCTACAGAAAGGGTGGCCAGTACAATGATGGTGGTTTTTAAACGCTTTACGTTTATGCCCAGATGCATGGCTTCTGCTTCGCCCAGCGAGAACGCGTTTAACGATTTGGATAGCTGTGGCAACAGGCATATGGGAACCAGTATAAAGGGTAGCAGTGATAACACCATGCCCCAGCTGGCACCACCAAGGCTGCCCAGTAGCCAGAAAGTAATATTGCGCAGCTCTTCGTTATTAGCGGTAGAAGTAATAAGGCCAATAATAGATTCGCATAGGGCGTTGATGCCCAGCCCGGCCAGCAGCATGGTAGTGGTCATGGTTTTATTACCGGCTTTGGATATGCGGAAAACTACTACAGAAGCCAGACAGGCACCGGTAAAGGTGGCTGCGTTAAGCAGATAATACTTTGCCAGATGATTGCCCGCCAGTGCAGGAATGCCGGATATGGCCACAATAGTTACTACTGCAAACAGGGAGGCGCCGGAAGATACACCTATCAACCGCGCATCGGCCAGCGGATTGCGGAACAGGCCTTGCAGTGATGCGCCAGCTGCTGCCAGACCGGCCCCGATAAGCACACCCAGACAAACACGTGGTAAGCGGATTTGTATAAGTACACCTGCCATGCCTTCGTTATAATCTACAGGCAGGTGAATGCCTATGCTGTTGCAGATAATGGAAACTACCTGCATAGGGGGTATGTGCATAGCGCCCATTCCAGATGCAAACAGTACACTGGCTATCAGCAGCAGAATGAGCGTGGTGGTAGTAAGAGAACGACGCATGTTTATTTCAGCTTATTATAAAGTTCCTGTAGGGCTTGTGGTAAACGAATGCTGAAGCCGCTGAGCAGCTCGCCATCCATGCTGATAACTTTTTTGTTTTTACCGGCGTTGGTTTGTGCAATGCCGGGTATTTTTTGCAAACCTTCTGCACCGCCAACGCTGCCCAGGCCGCTATCGAACATAAGAATAACATCGGGGTTGGCTGCTACCAGCGCTTCTGCAGAAAGGGGTTTGAAATCGGTAAACCCTGTCATGGCATTGGTGGCGCCAGCCAGGGTAATCATTTTATCAATAGAGGTATTGGTGCCGCTTACCTGCATAGCGCCTGCGCCGCGGGCATAAATAAACAATACTTTTTTATGAAGGGCAGTGGTTTTAACAGCAGCCATTTGTTTGTCGAAGGTTTGCTGCAGTGCAGCGGCTTTAGCGGTAGCGCCTATAGCAGCAGCTAGTTCACCAATGAGGTTGCGGGTGCCCTGTACAGAAAGTTCCTGTTTAAGAATAACTGTTTTTACTTTGGCAGCTTTCAACTGATCCAGCAGTTGCGGGTTAAGCTGGTTGTCGAAAGTAATAACCAATGTGGGTTGCAGAGATAATACGCCTTCAGCAGAGATGTTGCGGTTATGGCCTACTTTGGCTTTAGTCTTTAATGCTTCGGGATAGTTGCTGGTAACATCAACCCCCACAATTTGTGATTCTGCCCCCAGTGCGCACAGTATTTCACTGATGGCGCCGTTAAGAGATATAATGCGTTGCTGTGCCTGTGCAGTAAGTGCTGCAAACATGGTTATTGCAAAAAATAAGAGTGCTTTTTTCATAATCTATCTGTGTTTTTAATAATTAGCCTGCCCCGTTTTACCGGGGCAGGGGAAAAGCAGCTACCTGTACAGGCAACTGCTTTGTAAGGGTATTACGTAGCATTAGAAATTGGCGGTGCCGTTTTGCTGAATGCTGTATCTGAAAGTATAATAACGGGATGGTGTTGAAAGCTGAGGTGCTGCAACGGCATCTTTATAATAGCTGAGAATAGAAATTTTTGCGTATTTGTTGTTGGCAGTTTTTACCACAATAGTGTTTCCTGCTTTTGGGGTAACAATGTGAGTGGTAGGGTTATAGTCGTACCAGGCAGCAATAGCACGTCCGCCGGCGCTGTCGCGTAAATAGCCGGTAGCCGGTGCGGTGGTAAGGTCTGCAAAGCCGGTGGCTACGGTTTGTGCTGCAGCAGTGCCGGGGCCGCTTACGCCACCGTTAACAATAATGCTGGTGGTTCTGAAACCAATATCCCATTTGGTAGAAGCAGAATCGGACAAAGGAACGATAGTGCTATCGCTTAAACGAAAGAACACATAGTGGCTGGTGTTGCCGGTGTCGGCTGCCAGGTTTCTTACAGTAACAGTGCTGGTAACCGCAGGGGCTGTGGTATCGGCATCATCGTCTTTGCTACAGGAAACTGCTAACACGGACAGGGCTGCAAATGCACACAGGAAGAGTTTGTTCTTTTTCATCTGATGTTTGATTTATCTATTTATTTGTTGCTTGTTGAGATTGATTTTTCACGGGCACCGAATTTTACTATAACACCACCGTACCATACCGTTGGTGCCAATGTAGGATCGTAAGCACTGGCGGCTTTGAATACATTATTTACACCCGCTTCCAGCACAATGCTGCGGATTGATTTTTGAACTGCCAGGTTGCATACAGTATAACCATCGGCATATTCACGTTTATCATCCAGTATGGAGTTGGCGTTTACATCACCCCCATATCCAAACCGGCCGCGGTAAATAGCTCTGGCCATTACATTGAATGCATATTTTTTGTTCTCGTAGTTCAGTTTAACGTTTCCTGAATGTTTACTGCGATTGTACAGGCCGCCGTATTGAGAAGTTTTTACTTTTCTTTCATCGCCATTGGCATCGCGGTAATAGATTTTGCCTGCTTTTATCTGGTTCAGTACTTCCTGGTCTTTGGCTTCCAGATACTGGTAGCCGGCAGAAAGGGTAAGGTTGCGTGCGGGTGTATAAGTAAGCTGCACATCTACCCCCTGCGTAAATACATTGTTGTAATTAAAGTAGCTGAACACGTTTTGACCGTTTGTTTTCAGTGCAATGGCTCTGGTATCAATGAGGTCTTTAATATTGTTGCGGAACAGGTTTACCGACAGGCGCAGGTTGCTTACCGGTGTAATATCGGCGCCGGCGTTATACCCCATAGAGCTTTCTGCTTTAATGGTGGGTATGGTGGCAGGGTCTATATACAAAGAAGCTATTTGCCCGTTCTGCTGCAGTTTTTGTACGTTTTCTGTAATAATGCGGTTGCCCAGTACCGTATATCCTACCAGCGGGCTGGTAAAATTGAGCAGCAACTGGCTGAACGTAGGTGCTTTGTAGCCGCCACCTGCGGATGCTTTTACCGTAATCCATCTTGCAAAGCGGTATTGCATAGCCAATTTGGGGCTCAGGCGGCTGGCGTATTCATTGTGTTTGTCAAAACGCAGCCCCGCCACCAGATTAAACCGGTTGTTTACCTGCCATTGGTGCTGTGCAAACAGGTATTGCTGGTTAAAGGTGTTTCTGTTATCGTAACGCGTAGCTTTTGCTACTTCTATAATATTACCTGCGCCTGCTGTGGTAAGGTGTGCTGACGACAGTTGCAGATCGTATTGTGCTTCTGTGCGGTTGAACGACTGATTAAAGTAGCTTTCATCATACAGTTTGCCATCTGCCACCGTATTATCTGTGGTACGTGTGCGGTAAGAGGTATAATAGTTTTTTACCTGTAAACGCTGGCGGCTGTTGAGTTGTATGCTAAGGGTAGGTGTAACGGTTACTTCGGTAAGATTAGTGTGTGTACCTACTATGCTGTTGCTGCTGGTGCCGGTAACCAGATACTTGTTATCCTGCTCTTCGCGGTACAGCCTGGCGTTTAACGAGAAATTGATTTTACTGCTGAGCGCATAACGGAGCCCTGTGCCTGCCGTGTAGGTGCGGTAGGAGGGGATAGCTTTGGATATACTATCTACCGTATAGTACCCGTTGGTGCGGTAATAGTTTCCAAATACTGACCAGCCAAAGCGTTGCAGTTGCTGCCCCATTTCAGCAGTAACATCTGTGGTACTGTATTTGCGTTGCCGTGCATGCAGGCTGCCTGTAAGTACAGAGGGCAGTTTGCGTGTAATAATATTAATAACGCCGCCCATAGCCTCGCTGCCATAGAGGGATGAAGCGGGGCCTTTTACTATTTCAATTCTTTCTATGTTGGCAATAGTAATGCGCGAAAGATCCAGTGTGCCTGCATTACGGCCTATCAGGGGTTCGCCGTCTATCAATATCAGTACATAGTCTGCGCTCATGCCCTGCATCTGAATACCTGTACCGTGGTCGCTTACTATTTGCAGGCCTGTTTGCTCGGCCAGTACCTCGTTCAGGCGCATAGACCCCATTTTTTCAATGGTTTGCCTGTTAATAACGGTTACGGGCATGGGTACGTCCTGTAAAGGGCGTGCGCTTTTAGTGGCGGTAACCACTACCTCTTCCAGTTTGCCGGAAGCGGTAACACTATCCTGCTGCGCATAGCCTGCACTGCATATACATAAACAGGTAATACCTGTAAGCCATTGATATTTCATAAATACTGAATTGTGTGTAATACACGGGTATTACAGAATGGAGCAGAAACAAAGCACCTTAGTGCGTAGCGAGTAAATGAGTAGGCAAAAGTAGCCGGTGCGCCTGCGGTTGATTTATTAAATGCGAAAAACGGGTTACGATATTGGAAAAACGGGTGTTTTCCTGATACCGTAAATCCATTTCCCGATTTTGTAAAAGCAGTAGCAGGCATTTGCCGCACCTTTGCATTATAACTATCTTTTGTAGTATAATCTATCACTATCATCAATTTCAGGCGGGGTGTTCTCATCCTGCTTTTTTATTTATACGATTTACCTGTTGCGTAAATCGTTTTTCCAGAATAAGTAAATCGTTTACAATACGGTGGTTGAAATTTGTACCTGCAAAAGCCTGATATTTTAGGTTTCTTTGTACATGCAAAAGAAGAAGCGGGGTTTTAAATACCTGGTAAACCAGATACATCTGTGGCTGGGCCTGGTATCGGGAACAATAGTATTTATTGTGGCTGTTACCGGCTGCTTGTTTGCATTTCAGAAAGAGATATCAGAGTTGTTACATAAGAACAAGCTATTTGTTGATGTGCCGGCAGCGGCTAAAACAATGCCTTTAAGCGCGTTGCTGCCCAAGGCACAGCATGCCCTGGGAGATTCGATGGTGATTAGTAATATAACTACCTATAAACAGCCTGACCGGAGCTGGGAGTTTATGGTATACGAAGCAGGAGACCCGGAAGCACTTACAATAATGGGAGGTATAAAGCACTATTGCAGTGTACATATTAACCCTTATACCGGTGTGGTAACCGGCAAAACAGATTATAAAACAGATTTTTTTGTAATTGTTAAAAACCTGCACTGGAGTCTTTTGCTGAATACCCCTTACGGGCAGCCGATAGTAGGATGGGCCACTTTTATTTTTGTGGTGTTACTGATTACAGGTTTGGTATTGTGGTGGCCAAAGAAATGGAATAGGCATATACGAAAACAGCGTTTTAGTATAAAGTGGGATGCGAAGTGGAGGAGGCTGAACTATGATTTGCACAGTGTGTTGGGGGTTTACGGAATGCTGATTACACTGGTGCTGGCACTTACAGGTATGGTTTGGGCTTTTGAATGGTTTAATAAAGCAGTATACACGGTTGCTGCGGGCACTTCAAAACACCCTGAACAAAAAGCATTTACCTCTGTTAAAGGCACAGTGCTGCAAACTAATCCGCTGGACATAGCTTTCAGCCATGCGCAACAAGCCAGGCCGGAAGCGGATAGAATAGGGGTTAGCCCTGCTTATGGCGAAGAAGGACTGATATATATGTATTGTTACAGGGGGAAGGAGGTGTATTATGACTACGATGCCCTACAGTACGATCAATATAGTGGAAAGCTGTTGCACACAGAAAACCGCAGCAGCAGAAACAGGGGAGAAGTGTTAACCGGTATGAACTATGACATACATGTGGGGGCGATAGCGGGATTACCAGGCAAAATACTGGCGTTTATGGCCAGTTTAATTGCCGCCAGCCTGCCGGTTACCGGAGTGCTGCTCTGGTGGGGAAAAAGGCACAAGCCTTCCCATAAAGCGGCAGTATAAACATTGTGTATTATTAAGGTGGATCTATAAAAACGTAAAGGGCTGATATTCCTATCGGCCCTTTTTTATGTGCGTACGTTTGAGGTAAACGGCTGGCTGTCAACATTTTTTTTGAAAATTTTCTTCAAAGTTTTTGCAGAATCAAAAATCGCCCTATATTTGCACTCCAATCGACACAGAACAACGGTTGAAAACGGCTCCTTAGCTCAATTGAATAGAGCATCTCACTACGGATGAGAAGGTTTCAGGTTTGAATCCTGAAGGGGTCACTAAAAAAGAAAAAGGTTTCAAGCAATTGAAACCTTTTTCTTTTTAACCTGTTTTAGAAAAGCATCGCGCTAACACTTTTTTACTTCCTATAGATTGATTTTTAAAAACACTAAACAGCTTAATTAATAAGATGATGAGCAAAATTCTATTGATGACTTTTGCATTGGGCATGCAAATGACTGTAATTGGGCAAAATAAAAAGCAGCTACCACCACCCATCAAAAAGCCAGCTGCAGCGCCTTCTGTTAACGCTCAAAAAACGGTGAGTGTTTATGAGAAATTGTTGAAAGACCAACATCCGCCTTTGGCATTTCGCTGGACAGTACAGCAGGATACTTTACTATTGCCCAATCAGATATTCAAAAAGCATATTGAAATAGGCCTGTACGAAGCAGCATTAAATTATGCTATAACAAAGGATTCTGTTACGCTGAAAAAAGAAGAAATATACCAGCCGCTTTCTCATAAGGTAAAATACATGTTTTTTAGCGTTAGCTTAAATAAGGATATCCTGACATTAACGGATAAAAAAACAGAGCAGGTTATGAAATTTCAACTGTTTCTTAACCCTGAAAAAAGCGGGATTATAAAAATTCAAGACCTGATTAGTAAAGAAATATATCAGCCTACCGCTTTTGAAGGGCCGGCAATATCCATGTAAATCCTAAGGTTCAAAAAGGGGATGGTATTGCGTGGGGGTATTCAGGTTGACATGGCAATGTAAAATGCGGTGCTTTCTTATAGGTATCCTCTTTTGTATGGTGCTGTTTACTCTATATTTGCAGCGCATGTTGGTTCTCCTACAGATTAAAATGGGAATCCGGTGTAAGTCCGGAACTATCCCCGTAGCTGTAAGTTCCTTTCAGGTGAATGCCATTAATGCCACTGTAGTGTAGCGCTATGGGAAGGCGGTATAACACCGGAACAAGTCAGAAGACCTGCCAGTATGCATGTATACGTAGCTTTCGGGTGAAAGGCAACGGGATATAATGGCGCCTGCTTCCGGCAGGGGTATGCCTGCATTCCTGTATGTAACAGTCTTTTGTTACGGTAATCTACGTTTTATAATGCAAAGTTTTGCTGCTGTTATGGCAACCCGCTGTAAATGCGCGGATAGCTGTATGCAGTGGCACACAGGCAGGTAAACATGATGCTACCAGACAAAAATATTTATGGTGGGTTGTTGCCGGCAGCACTGCTGCTGTGTGTTTGCAGCCATGCACAAAGTGCAGCAGACACAGTGCGGGTACTGCAAAAGGTACAGGTAACTACCAAGCTGCCCCAGCGCGATATTACACCTGTACAAAGAATGAACGCGCAAACACTGGAGCAACTGAGCAGTCAGTCTGTTGCAGATGCCATCCGTTACTTTTCAGGGGTACAGCTGAAAGACTATGGCGGAATAGGAGGGCTTAAAACGGTGAACATACGCAGTATGGGCACCAACCATACCGGTGTGTTTTATGATGGTATACAACTGGGAAATGCGCAGAACGGGCAGGTAGACCTGGGAAAGTTTTCGCTGGATAACGTAGAGGAAGTAAATCTGTATAACGGGCAGAAAGCAGAGATTTTTCAACCGGCGAAGGACTTTGGATCGGCTGGCTCTATTTATCTGCAATCGGCACGTCCGGTGTTTAAAGGCGATAAAAAAGATAATCTGCGGCTGACGTTTAAAACAGGATCGTTTGGGTTAATAAACCCGGGCATAACCTGGCAGCGGAAGATAAGCAGTAAGGTAAATGGCCATATAAGTACTGAATGGACGCATGCCAACGGGCGTTACCGGTTCCGGTATAAAAAACACAACAGCGATGGCAGTATTGCCTACGATACCACAGCGATAAGAGAAAACGGAGATGTAAACGCGGTGCGCCTGGAAGGGGGGCTGGATGGTAAAACAGAGAAAACGGAATGGAAATGGAAAACCTATTCTTATATCTCTGAACGGGGCCTGCCGGGGTATATAGCCAACAACGTATTTAAACATGGGCAGCGGCAGTGGGATAGCAATTTGTTTACACAGGGGTGGTACAGGCGTAAAGTAACAAAGCGTTACAACCTGTTGCTGAGTGGTAAGCTGGCTTACGACTATACCCGCTACCTGGATACCGATACGGCCAATATGTATACAGATAACCGGTATAAACAAACGGAATTGTATTTGTCTGCAGCCAATGAATATACAATAGCCGGTAGCTGGAAGCTGGCATTATCTGCCGATTATCAATGGAATAAACTCAATGCCAATCTGGTTGATTTTGCTTATCCTGTGCGGCATACCGGCCTGCTGGCAGCAGCTACCTCGTGGCGTATCAATGGCTTTGCTGTACAGGGCAGTTTGCTGGGTACGGTGGTAAAAGATCTGGTTCGGGTGCGTGATGCGGCACCGGTTAAAACCGTATACACACCGGCTGTTTTTCTTTCCTGGCAACCCTTTGGTAAAACAGATGTAACACTGCGGAGCTTTTATAAAAAGATATTCCGCATGCCCACCTTTAACGATCTCTATTACACTTTTATCGGCAATTCACTGCTAAAGCCGGAATATGCCACCCAATACGATGTGGGGGCTACCTGGAGCCGCACGGCAGAAGGTAAGCTGTTGAAGCAGGCAAGCATACAGGTAGATGCTTATTACAATAGTGTAACAGATAAAATAGTAGCGGTGCCTACTTCCAATCCTTTCCGCTGGATGATGATGAACCTGGGTAAGGTAGAGATAAGAGGGCTGGATGTGGCAGCGCAGGCCGATTGGCGGTTGTCTGCGCTGGCATCTGTTAACACCAGACTAACCTATACTTTTCAGCAGGCGCAGGATTTTACCGATGCTACAGATGCCTTTTACGGTAATCAGATACCTTATATTCCCCGCCACAGCTTTTCGGCTATCGCTACAGCGGGCTATAAACAATGGAGCCTCAACTACAGCTTTATTTATACCGGCGAACGGTACGATCAGAAAGCCAATATTCTTAAAAATTATCTGCAGCCCTGGTATACTACCGATGTATCTATCAGCAGATATGCAGATATAGCAGGTGGCAGATGGCGGGTGGCAATAGATGTAAACAATGTTTTTAACCAGTATTACGATGTGGTGCTCAACTACCCCATGCCGGGCAGAAACTATAAACTGGTAGTACAGGTAAACTTATAACACATAGCTATGAAAATACAATTGTTAGCGTTACTGATGCTGTTGGTATTACTGGCATCGTGCCGTAAAGAGGCCAGGGTAATTGAGCCGGTAGAAACCGGTTTGCAGCCGCCCGATCCTGCTTCGGCGCTTAAAGGGTTTTATCTGCTGAATGAAGGGAATATGGGCAGTAATAAATGCACACTGGATTATTTTGATTACGCCACCGGTAAGTATAATGAGAATATTTACGGAAAGGCCAACCCCACCGTTGTAAAAGAATTAGGCGATGTGGGAAATGATATACATGTATACGGTGGAAAGCTGTATGCAGTAATTAACGTTTCCAATAAGGTAGAGGTGCTGGATGTAAGTACGGCCAGAAGAATAGCACAGATTAATATTCCCAACTGCCGGTACATTACTTTTTACGGCGGTAAGGCTTATGTAAGCTCCTATGCAGGCCCGGTGCAGCTGGATCCCAATGCGCAGATAGGCTATGTGGCTGAAATAGATACGGCTACGTTAAAAGTTACCCGGCAGGTAACGGTGGGGTATCAGCCGGAGGAAATGGCAGTAGTGCATAACAAGCTGTACGTAGCCAATTCCGGAGGGTATCGTTTTCCCAATTATGACAGAACTGTTTCTGTAATAGAACTGTCGTCTTTTATGGAAATAAAGAAAATTGATGTGGCTATTAACCTGCACCGGTTAAAAGCGGATAGTGAAGGTGACTTGTATGTAACCTCCAGGGGCGATTATTACAACACTCCTTCTAACCTGTATGTGATTGATACCCGCACCGACCGTGTAAAAGATACTTTGCAAATACCTGCCAGTAACATATGTATTACGGGCGATTCTGCCTATGTATACAGTGTGGAATGGAATTGGAATACCCAGGCCAATACGGTTAGTTATGCTATAGTAAATACCCGCACAGAACAGCTGGTAACCAGAAACTTTATTACAGACGGCACAGAAAAGAATATCAGAATACCATATGGTATTGCGGTAAACCCGCTTACACAGGATATCTATGTTACAGATGCGAAGGATTATGTATCGCCCGGTACACTGTATTGTTTTGATAAAACAGGCAAAAAGAAATGGTCGGTGGTAACGGGAGATATTCCCGCCCATATGGCTTTTGTATGGAAGTAATAACTATGAATATGAAAAAGTACAGTGTTGTTATAGCACTATTGGTAATGGCTTTAGCGGAAGGATGTAAAAAAGAGGATGCAATAAATGATGCACCGGTTGCTATTAAAGAACCCGCCGGCGGCTTTGTGGCAACACGCTTAAAAGGGCTGTTGCTGAGTGCCGATGCGGGAACCATTACAGCGCCTGTATATGAATGGGCGGTAGATGGAAAAGTGGTTACAGATACCAGAGACTTTTATTTTGTAAGCGCGCAGGAGGGGGCGCATGAAGTGAAGCTGACGGTGGAAGCCGGTGGGCAGCGTTTTACCAGAACCGTTACGGTGCAGGTGAATAAAGAGGCGGTTACTTATTCCCCCAGGGTATCTAAAGTGTTTGATTATTTTCCGGCGCCGGGCCAGTTTGTAAATACCATGCCGGAGTTTAATGCCGGCGAAACAGAGGCACAGGTAATTGCCCGTGCAGAAAGCGCTCTAAAAGGGGCTACTATGATTCATCTTGGTGGATTTGGCGGATATGTGGTGGCAGGCTTTGACCATACTATTATGAATATTGCAGATAGCGCCAGCTTTAAAGTGGTGGGCAATGCATTTGACAACTGGGCGGAGCCCGGCGTTATTATGGTATCGTACGATGCCAATAAAAACGGATTGCCCGATGATGAGTGGTATGAAATTGCCGGCTCGGAGCATAACAGTGCTAAAACAGTAAAGAATTATCAGATTACTTATTACAAGCCGGATGAGAACAAGCTGCCTGTAACGGATGAGAATAATTTTTACATGTCAGACCTGGAGTATATCCGCTGGAAAGATAACCAGGGCGGCAGTGGTTATTTGTCAAAAAACATGTTTCACACGCAAAGCTACTATCCTCAGTGGAAGGGTGATTCTATTACTTTTAAGGGAACTAAGTTAACGGGCGACAATGTAGTGGATCAATCAGGTGTGGGTACGTATTATGTAAGCCCTGCCTTTGATTACGGATATGCCGACAACTGGGCCAATACCGATGCGCGGATAAATATAAAGCTTGACTGGGCGGTGGATAAAGACGGAAAAAAGGTAAAGCTGACGGGTGTTGACTTTATTAAAGTGTATACAGGAATACGGGCCGAAGCCGGATGGCTGGGGGAAGTATCTACTGAGGTAACAAGCATTGAAGATGTTAATATAAAATAGGTATAAAAGGGCGAACGTAAAATGTTCGCCTTTTTTGTTAAGCCGTGCTGCAGGTGAATGGGGTATACATTCTTTCTATATTTGCCGCAAAGGCATAAAGCGTATGGAGAACAGTGGACCGGAAAATGCACATGTGTTGGATAATCCTATATGGAATGCCCTGCAAACGGGCAACAGGGGTATGGCGCAAGGCAGCACACAGGCTGCATACTTTAATGCAGCAATAGCGCCTTTTGCAGGTATGCCACAGCTGAGTGAAGAGGGGTGGTTGCAGTTACAGGCGGCTGACCGGCCGGAAGGAGATGTGTTTATTCTGTTTAGTACAGCAGCCATTGCCGTTCCGCAGCCGTGGAAGGTGCTGGCACAGCTGCCGCTGTATCAGATGGTATATGCCCACCGCCAGGCACCGCAGGTAAAGCAAGGGGCAGCTATGGTTTCTTTAACAGCGCAGGATGTGCCTGCTATGCTGGAATTGACGCGGCTAACCAACCCCGGCCCGTTCCGCAACCATACTATAGATTTTGGACATTATTATGGTGTAAAACACGAAGGGCAACTGGTGGCTATAACTGGCAGACGGTTACGGCCTCTGCCTTATCATGAGGTGAGTGCGGTATGTACCCATCCGGATTTTTTGGGAAGAGGATATGCGGCGCAGCTGATTGCCAGGCAGGTGCAGTTAATACTGGAAGAAGGGGGGATTCCTTTTTTACATGTAAAAGACGACAACACCGCTGCGGTAAAACTTTACGAAAAGCTGGGTTTTGAAACGCGTACGGCTATTGTATGTACGGTACTTGCTTTAAAGGCGTGACATTGTATATTTAGTGTATGAAAATCTGTTTGCTTGCTGGCATTGCCAGTTTGTTATTGTGTGAAGCGAAGGCGCAGCTGCCGGTGCCCCGTAATATTCAGCCTGCTTATTTAAAAGGAACCCGTACCACAGACGGCCGCCCCGGCCCCCGTTACTGGCAAAACCGGGCCGACTATGCTATAGATGTGCATTTTACACCTGCTACGCGCAAGGTGAGTGGCGCTGAAGAAATTACCTATTTCAACAACAGTACAGATACGCTGAAGCAGGTGGTTTTTAAATTATACCCTAACCTGTACCGCAAGGGAGCAGAAAGAGATGCTAAAATTCTGCCGCAGGATGTAACGGACGGCGTAAACATTACCCGGCTGCTGGTGAACGGCGAAGACAGAACCAAAGCCATACGGGTAGAGGGCACTAATATGACGGTGCGTACTCCCGCGCTGAAGCCTGGCGATACCCTGCATTTTACGGTAGATTTTATATACACTTTAAACGAACGATCGCACAACCGCACCGGGCAGGTAGATACCGGCGCGCACTTTATAGCCTATTTTTTTCCGCGCATAGCTGTGTATGACGATATTGACGGCTGGAACCGCATTCCATACACCGGTACCCAGGAGTTTTATAACGACTTCTGCCGTTTTAAGGCGGCTGTTACCGTGCCTGCCGGTTATGTGGTATGGGCTACCGGCACGCTTAAAAATGCAACCGAAGTGCTGGCTAAACCCATTTGCGACCGGCTGGCGGCGGCAGAGAAAAGCGATACTGCTATTGAGGTAATACGCCACCAGGATATTGCAGACAATGCCGTTACAGCCGCCCGGGAAAATACCTGGCATTTTGAGGCAGATGAGGTAACAGACTTTGTATTTGCCACCAGTAACCACTATATATGGAAGGCCTGCAGTGTGGAGGTAGATGCTGCTACACGGCGGCGCACACGGGTGGATGTGGCCTTTAACCCGCAGCATAAAGATTTTTATGAGGTAATTGATTACAGCCGCAAAACAGTGGAAGCCATGAGTTATGTGTTTCCTAAATGGCCTTTCCCGTATGAGCATGAAACTATTTTTGACGGGCTGGACCAGATGGAATACCCCATGATGGTGAATGATAACCCGCTGGATAGTAAAGAGGCTACCATTGAGCTGACTGATCATGAGATATTTCATACCATGTTTCCTTTTTACATGGGTACCAACGAAACCAAATATGCGTGGATGGATGAGGGCTGGGCCACTTTGGGTGAATGGCTTATTTCGCCCATGATTGATAGCACTATTAAAGATGATTATGGTATTGGCCCCTATAGCATGGATGGTGGTACGGAGCAGGATATGCCGGTGGTAACGCCTTCCAGCCTTATTAAAGGCACGCCTTATTTTCTGAATGCTTATGCCAAACCTGCTATGGGTTACCTGTATGTAAAAGAAATGCTGGGCGATAGTTTGTTTTTGCAGGCGCTGCACTATTACATAAAGCAGTGGCATGGCAAACACCCCATACCGCAGGACTTTTTTAACTGCATGAATACCGGTGCGGGCAGGAATATGGACTGGTTTTGGAAGCGCTGGTTTTTTGATAACGGATACGCAGACCTAACAGTGAATAAGGTAACCCAGAAGAAAGACAAGGTAACCATTACTGTTACCAATACCGGCGGTAAGCCGGTACCTGTTTCAGCTACCGTGTATCTGGCTGATGGCAGTACCCGTACCGTACAGCGCGACATATCGGTTTGGGAAAAGCAACAGGTGGTAAACATTGCTTTTGCCGAAAAACAGAAGGTAACAAAGGTGGTGCTGGGTGGTTTGCATGTGCCCGATAGCCAACCGGCAGATAATACCTTTACCCTGCCGTAACGTACCGGTGTTTAATTGACACCGGAATTTGTTATTTTTAGTTTCTCAGAACGATTGCCACTCTTATTGCCATGACAAATAATTCTCTTTTTAACAGCGCAGATAAAATGCCGCTGCCCAAACAGATAGCCCGGCATGTAGCCCGGCAGATAGACAATGACGAGCTATTGCCGGGGCAGATACTACTTTCTATTAATGAATTCAGTGCAAGGCACAAGGTGGCGCGGGATACAGTAGAAAAGGCTTACAAAGAGCTGAAAAGTACCGGGTATATTGTTTCTGTACGCAATAAGGGATATTATGTTTCCGGCAAATCCAATGCGCGCAAAAAGATATTACTGATTTTTAATAAGCTGAGCAGTTATAAAAAGGAGGTGTACTATGGTTTTATTGAAACCATAGGGGATAAGGCTGCGGTTGATCTGCAGGTGCATCACTACAGCTCCGGCCTGCTGAAAGAGATTATTGCCAATAACCTGGGCAACTACCATTCTTATGTGCTGATGGCCCATTTTGACCGGCGGGAGGCCAAGAAGAATTATCTGGCCATAATAAAGGAACTGCCACAGGAAAAGTTGTTGTTGCTGGACAAAAAGCTGGTAGAGCTGAAGGGGGTAAAAGCAGTATATCAGGACTTTAAGCAGGATATTTATGATGCCTTATCTTCCGCCAATACTTTACTGGCTAAATACAAAGCGGTTACCATAGTGTTTCCACCCGATAGTAACCACCCGGGGGAAATTATCAACGGCATCAGAGAATATTGTAATCATAACAAAAAGCGGTTTGCACAGGTAGATGATGCTGCTACGGTAACACCCGCCCGCGGAACGGTGTACATTTTTATCACTGATGAAGATATGGCGGTGGTAATGAAAGAGATGAAGAAAAAGAACCTGCGCCAGGGGGCAGACGTGGGTATCATTTCTTTTAATGAAACGGTACTGAAGGAATTGCTGGATATTACTGTTATTACCACCGACTTTGTGCAAATGGGTAAAACCGCTGCGGAAATGGTGCTGAATAATACACAGGCGCAGGTGCGCAACCCCTTTCACATGATACAGCGGGGGTCATTGTAAAATAGTTGCACCGGTTTTCTGTTTACTGTTCCAACGCGTATACAACCCCTCCGTTTTTAAACTCGTAACCTACCAGTCCCTGATTTTTACCAATCCATATGCGCGATAACAGATCGGCCGGGCGCGCATCGTCTGATATAATTTCCTGCACCTGATTGTAAGTGTGGCCGTTTAATATTACAGACGGATGGTAAACCGTATGGCCGTAGGGGGAGTTGCTGCTCACATAACCGGTATCGGAAAGGTGGGTGGCGAAATAATACATACCATCTACACTAATCTCCGTTTGGGCTATCTGGCCATCTACCTCTGTTTCCGAAACGTTGAAGCGTACGCCGCTACTGTTGTTGCCAGACGTAAGGGTGGCACCCTCGCTGCACGCAAAAGATTCGTAGTGGTTACCGCTGGTGTACGGTGTTGATTTGTCTATCGCTGTCAGTTGCAGAGAATCTACCACACCATTGCTTCCCCTGAAATAGTACTGATGCCCGGTACGGTACGGAAACCAGGTTTCCAGCTCCGGATCAGAAAACGCAGGGCAGCTTTTGGGGCTGGAGCAGGCAGAAAAGAGTGTGGTAATAATGATGAAGGTGGCAATTGTGGTAAAAGCCACGGTACGGCGGATGCTCAAAAGAGCGGTTATGGCAAACATTGTGGGTACGTTTTTGTTAGAAGTGGTTGTGAAAAGGACCTGACTACCTAACAGAACAATGCTGCAAAAGTTCTTTTCCGGAGGTGATTTCCTGCCTTAAATACCTCAGAAACACCACTTTGTCGGCAAACAACACTAAAATTAACGGTGAGGGCTTGGAATTTTGGAGCAGAAGCAATTACATTTGTGTTCAAAATACACAATAGATTGCCGTTGCCAATGAAAGTCTTTTCGTTTATACAGCCACTTTTCCATTTTGCTTTATTTAAACCAGATAAAATGCGCAAAACATTTCTTTTAGTTTGTATTGGTTTCCTGTGCCATTGGGTGAATGCGCAGGAGCTTACTTCGCCTGACAAAAACCTGAGTTTACGGTTTTCCCTGCAGCAAAAAGGGGTACCGGTGTATGCCTTAACCTACAAGGGCAAAGAGGTGGTTAAAACCAGCCACCTGGGGTTGGAGTTAAAAAACATAACCTCTTTGCTGGACAGCTTTGAAGTAAAAGAAGCAAAAACATCCAGCTTTGATGAAACCTGGCAGCCGGTATGGGGTGAGGTAAAAGACATCCGCAACCATTATAACGAACTGGCAGTTACCCTTCACCAGACTTCTACCGATCGTTACCTGGTGGTACGTTTCCGTTTGTTTAACGATGGCCTGGGTTTCCGTTACGAGTTTCCGCAACAGAAAAACCTGCAATACTTTGTAATTAAAGAGGAGAAGACGCAGTTTGCGCTGGCAGGCGACCACAAAGCTTTCTGGCTGCCGGGCGATTACGATACACAGGAATATAGCACCGTAACCTCCAACCTGTCTGAAGTAAGAGGCAAGATGAAAGCGGCCATTACCGAAAACACTTCACAAACCACTTTTTCGCCAACAGGGCTGCAAACGCCGCTGATGATGAAGAGTAAGGATGGTTTGTACATTAATATACACGAAGCAGCGTTGATTAACTATTCGGCCCTGTCGCTGAACCTGGATGATACAAACATGGTACTGGAATCGGTACTTACACCAGATGCAGTGGGCGATAAAGGCTACATGCAGGCACCCTGCCAAAGCCCATGGAGAACAGTAGTGGTAAGTGATAAGGCTGCTGATATTCTGGAGTCTAAACTGATTCTGAACCTGAACGAACCTACTAAGTTTGCCGATGCCGGCAGCTGGATTAAGCCCATTAAATATGTGGGTGTATGGTGGGAGATGATTACCGGCAAAAGCACCTGGAGTTACACCGATCTTTCTAACGTGCAACTGGGTGTAACTGATTTTTCTAAAGCAACGCCTAATGGCAAACATGCTGCTAACACAGCGCATGTAAAGGAATATATTGATTTTGCTGCCAAACACGGTTTTGGTGGTGTGTTGGTAGAAGGCTGGAACGAAGGCTGGGAAGACTGGTTTGGCAAGAGCAAGGATTATGTGTTTGACTTTGTAACGCCGTATCCTGATTTTGATGTGCAGGAACTGCACCGTTATGCAGCCTCTAAAGGTGTAAAGATTATTATGCACCACGAAACCTCAGGCTCTATACGCAACTACGAGCGCCATATGGATACTGCTTACCGTTTTATGGTAAACAATGGCTACAATGCGGTGAAGAGCGGTTATGTGGGTAACATGATTCCGCGCGGTGAGCACCATTACGGCCAATGGCTGGTAAACCATTACCTGTATGCCATTACCAAAGCTGCGGATTATAAAATTATGATAGATGCGCATGAGAGCGTGCATATGACAGGTTTATCCCGCACCTATCCTAACCTGCTGGCGCAGGAAAGTGCCCGCGGTACAGAATATGAGTCTTTTGGGGGTAACAATCCGGACCATACTACCATTCTGCCTTTTACCCGTTTAATGGGTGGGCCTATGGATTATACGCCGGGTATTTTTCAAACAAAAATAAGTGCATACAACCCGGATAATAACTCCTGGGTGCGCAGTACTATTGCCCGCCAGCTGGCGTTGTATGTAACCATGTACAGCCCTTTTCAAATGGCGGCCGATTTACCGGAAACCTATAACAAGTTTCTGGATGCTTTCCAGTTTATTAAAGATGTAGCGGTGGATTGGGATGATACGCACGTACTGGAAGCAGAACCGGGCGACTATATAACCACTGCCCGCAAAGCCAAAGGAACCAACAACTGGTTTATAGGCAGCACCTGCGACGAAAATGGCCGTGTATCTAAGATTGATTTCAAATTTCTGGACGAGGGTAAGAAGTACATTGCCACCGTGTACAGCGATGCAAAAGATGCACACTACGAAAAGAATCCCCAGGCATACACCATACGCAAGGGTATTGTAACCAGCAAAAGCCAGCTGGCACAACTGTGCGCTCCGGGTGGCGGCTACGCCATCAGCGTAGTTGAAGCAACCGATGCAGCGGCACTGAAAGGGCTGAAACCTTTAAAATAACGGTTACTATATAATGCAATGGAGAGAGTGGGGTGCATGCCTCACTCTTTTTTTTATGGCTATCTGCTGTTGAAGTAAGCGCTGCGCCCTTTCAGGTGTAAAAGACCTGCCGGGAAAAAAATACCGCTTTACCGTGCAGGCAAGCCATTGAATGGTGCAGGCACTCCGTTGAACGGCGTGCCCCATCCATTCTGCGGAGCAGACAATTTATCCGGTGGGGCAGATGCGCCGCTGAACCGTGCAACTGCTCCGGTGGACGGTGCATCCGGTAAAATCAACGGGGTGGTTGCACCGTTCATTGGATGTTCTGCTCCATTCAATGGAGCAGTTGCACGGTTGAATGGGGTGTCTGCTCCGTTGAACGGAGTGCCTGCTCCGCTCCATAAATTGTCTGCTCCATCCGGCGGATGTTCTGCTCCATTCAACGGAGCAGACAATTTACGCATCTGTATAGTTGCTCCACTCGCCTGTAACCGGCCCGGGCAGCAGGGAGTGGAAGGCTGAAATCCTTGCTGGGTAAGGGGGGGCGAAAATATACGGTAGGCACCCGGGTGGTGGGCGGGTGTTGTAAAGTGCTCAATTTGTTGTAAACCAATATCTTACTTGTTTTTCTCTCTTGTGTCTGCACCATCAGAAAACTATTTTAAAACTTTTTTTCCTTATCTGGCCTGCGTTTCAGCTATACCCACCCGGTACCCGGTTTTGGCCGGTCCGGTACCTTTTTGAAATTTTACATCGTTGCAGGGGCCCCGCGATTATTTCAAATCACATTTTTAAAACACGTTGTATTATGAAAAAGCAACACGTACATTTTGTGCCACGTTCACACGCAGAAAGAGGCCCCTGGGCAGGTAATGTTAAAGAGAAAATAGCTGTTATAGGCCCTATGCTGGGTTTAGATGCGGTGTGGGTAACACGGGTAGAAACCGCCGCCGGAAATATTCAAAACAAAGTAGATACCGTAGAGGTACGAAAGCGCGATCTGGAAAGTGCGGTAGCTGCCAAAAACCAGAGTATGGAAGAAGATCTGATGGTAATTTTAAATGCTGCCGGTATTATGAAACGCCATCCCGACTACCGCGAACAGCTGGGCAGCGACCTGGGTATTGTAGGTTATACTGTGCAATTTGATGAGAAAGACCTGAAACCCACCCTGAAGCTCCGCGCTTTTGAAGGTAAGGTAGAGGTTTCGTTTAACCTGCAGCTAATGAACAGTATTACCATTTACAGCCGTATTAAGGGCACCCTGGGCTGGGAAAAGATAGGTAACGATAAAGCTTCGCCTTTTATTGATACCCGCCCGCTTGTGTTAGCAAACCAGCCGGAAATAAGGGAATATAGAGGATGCTATTTTGATGGTAAGGAAGATGTGGGGCAGATGAGCAGTATTGAAACCATTGTATTTGCCGGGTAAGGCACATACGCGGTTGGTAAAAGCGCCTTCGGCAATGCCGGGGCGCTTTTTTTGCTATTGGTACACTTGCTATACCGGGCGTAACCATTCAGCTACGCCGGTTACTGTTGCAGCATAAAGTTTACCTGAATGTTAATGTTGATTCTGATTTTTTCGAACTCAATTTTAGGGGGTTCGTACTTGGCTTTGTCGGTGTAGGTACCGTAACCACGTATCATAATACGCGAAGCATCGCCAGGTGCGCCCTGCACCCCTTCCGTATTATTGTCGTGTATATAAATAACCTTGCCCACCCGCTGATTTACGGGCGCTGCCAGGGCGTTGGCGCGTTCTCTGGCTACCAGCATGGCATTTGCGCGGCATATAGCTGCAAGCTTTTCCAGCTCAGTATGGTTTACATGGTCTACCCATGCGTTAGATAAATCCAGGTCTTCCAGTTTTACAAATACCTTACCGGCCAGTGCGGCAGTGTTTACCTTCAGCATGTACTCTTTCGATTTAATAATATCTTTCTGTTTCAGCAGATAAAAGCGATAGTTGCTGATAATGTCGCTGGTGGTAAGATCTGTTTCGGTGTTAATGCCAAGGCTTTTCAGGCCCTCCACCATTTTTGCCTCCTGTGCTTCCAGCGAAATTTTATCTCTCGTGTCTTTTTCAGATAGCGTGATTTTGATAAAGATTTCGTTTGGAGTGATAAGGGTATCGGCATTACCATTAACCGAAATGTAAGGCAGATCAATAAAGTTTTTGGTTTGCGAAAAAGCCGGAATGGCAAGCAGGCACAAAATGGCACAGGCAGTAATTGGTTGTTTCATATCTGATGAATGATTGGTGTGTGATGGAATTTACTGAAAGATGCCTGAGAAGCCTGCTTTTACATAACTGGCAGTCGCTTTTTTTTTATACTATAACGTAGCAAGCTCCGTAGTTACCTCAATAGGGTTAGTAAGCGTTTTATGAATAAAACAACTGTTGGCAATAGTAAGCAGCCGCTGGCGTTGTGTTTCATCCAGTTCGCCCACCAGTTCCACGGTGCGTACAAAGTGAGAGGTGTTTTTAACAGCATCCCTTTCAAAGGTTACTTTCACTTTTACATCCGTTAAATTCCATGCCTTTCTATCGGCGTACATGCGCAATGTGGCGCAGGTACAGGCGGCCAGTGAGGCGGTGATAAGATCGGCGGGAGAGAAGCCCAGATCCTGCCCGCCCAACTCCAGCGGCTCATCGCCAATAATGCTGTTGGTGGCAGTATGTATTTCTGTTTTATAAGGTTGTTTGCCTATGCTGGCGTGTACAGTATTCATTATTGTTTTTGTTTGAGGGAGGAATTAAGTTCGGGTAATGGAATGTAACCGGTTTCACCAGGAATGGTGGGGAAGCGTTGTGCTTTCCAGTCTTCTTTGGCTTTTTCTATAATAGCCAGATCGCTGGCTACAAAGTTCCAGTAGATATATCTTTCTTCTGCAAAAGGCTCGCCGCCAAAAATATAAATGGTGGTATTGGCTTCCATGGTAAAGGAGCAGAGGCTGCTGTCTTTAGATACCAGAATGCGCTTAGGCTGGTACGTGTTGCCTTCGCTTATTACAGCACCTTCCAGTATGTACATACCTGCCTCGCCATAAAGTTCGTTGCCAATGGTAATGGTGGTTTGTTCCGTAGCTTTTATTTCCAGTAAAAACAGCTTGCTGTATACAGGTACGGGCGATGTATGGCCCAGGGCAGTACCAGCTATCAGTTTATAGCTAACACCATCTTTTTGCCAGGTGGGTATATCCTCTTTATTGGCGTGAAAAAACTCAGGGTCCATCTGCTCCAGGTGTTTGGGCATAGCTACCCATATCTGCAGGCCGTGCAAAGGTTTATCTGAATGGCGCAGGTAACCGGGGGTACGTTCGGAGTGTACAATGCCTTTACCGGCCGTCATCCAGTTTACTTCACCGGCTTTTATTTCTACTTCTGTACCCAGGGTATCCCGGTGCATAATATTGCCTTCAAACAGGTAGGTAAGGGTAGACAGGCCTACGTGCGGGTGCGGGCCAATGTCCATATTGTGATGGTCGTCCAGGCGTACAGGGCCCATATGATCGATAAAGATAAAGGGGCCAACCATTCTTTTGCCACGGAAGGGAAGCAGCCGGCCTACCAGAAAATTACCTATATCGGCAGGGCGTTCTTCAATAATCATATCAATATGAGACATGCGGAATTGTTTTGTTGCGAATAAAGGTAAAATAAATGAGGGCGGGGCAGAAATGAATTGTATTAATACACTTAACTATAGTGGAAAAACACTTTGCTTACATTTGATGTAATTAAAGAAATAGTATGACGGAAATGCAGCTACTGGCAGAAGCTTTACAACAGTTTGCAGGTATAGATGCCGCGGCTTTTGAAGTGGCTGCGCCTTACTGGCAGGTAAAAACGTATAAGAAAGGAGAGTATTACAATGAATACAGGAATGTGTGCAAACATTTCGGTTTTATTATAAATGGTGTTTTCAGAACCTATTACGTAAATGAGCAGAATGGGGAGGAGAAGAACCTGCTGTTTTATACCCAAAGGCAGATGATAGCGGCGTATAAAAGTTTTTTAACGCAGAAGCCATGTAACTATTATACGGAGTGTATGGTGGAGAGTTCCATTGTGTATATTCATATCAGTCACTTACATGAGTTATACCGCACGCACCACCAGTGGGAGCATTTTGGGCGGCTGGTGGCCGAAATGGCTTTTAACCTTATTATGGGGCATACAGAAAATTTTCTGTTCCGTACACCGGAAGAAAGGTATCTGGAACTGATGGAGCACCACCCCGATATTTTTAATGCGGTGCCGTTGTATCATATAGCCTCTTACCTGGGTATTCAGGGACCATCGCTCAGCCGCATACGCAAAAGAATGGCAGCGGCGGCCGGTTCCTAAATGTTCCCACAGAAGCGGGGTTGGTGACTGTATAGTATGAAGGGGTGTTCGTAATTTTTTGGCAGAATATATCCCTTTTTACTATGAAAAATGAATTGCCAACAACAACCCATGCTGCAGCAACTGCCTACAAAGACGATTGCCTTGAAAACCGCCCCGGTGAATTATGGAAAGAGATACCTGGCCTGCACGGTGATTTTTTAGTATCTAATTTCGGACGCATTAAAAGGGTGGAGCGCCAGGTGGTGGATTCGCAGGGCGGTATATACAAGCTGCCTGCGCGTATAAGAAAGGCGCAGGTAAATAAAGACCGTAACATGCGCTGCCACGACTGGACGTACCGCCTGCAGGTAGTGCTGCAGGTGCGCAATGTAAAGTACTCGTTTCAGGTAGCGCGCCTGGTATATCACTGCTTTGTGGAGCCTTTTAACCTGAAGGATACTACTGTAAATGTAACCACCCGCAACGGCAACGGCCTGGATGTACGGCCGGAGAACCTGATACTGGTTAGCCTGCGGGAAAAGGCGCAGCGGCCTTATGATACCGGCCGGCAACTGAGCCATTTGCAGACAGACAAATACAAACTGCTGGAAATAGTAAAGGCTTCGCGGGAAAAAACCTCGCTGATGATATCGCAGTACGATAGCAAGGGCCTGTGGCTGAAAACCTATCCCAGTATTATGGAAGCTTACCGCAACACCGGTATTTCTTACGGCAACATATCCAAGGCGGTAAAACGCCCTGCCAGCAAGGCGGGCGGCTTTTACTGGCGTTATGGCGATGGTAACAAGATTAACCTGAAAGAGGTGCATGACCATGAAAAACGCCGCCAGCGTTCGTACAAAGAAAAACAGGGTCGTAAGGTAACGCAATACGATATGGAGGGTAACCCGGTGGCCTGGTACAGTGCGCTGAGCGAGGCGGCCAGAAAAGCCAAGGTTTCGCACAAGAGCATTACCACCCACCTGAAAGGTTTAACCCGCCATGCGGGGGGCTTTTTGTGGAAATTAGGGCACCATACCGATAAATTTCTGCTGCATGCGGTTATTTCGAGGGCGGTGGGAGAAGGTAACCTGCTAAGGGCCAATGGGTAACAAATTGTATGTTTTTAGCAAAAAACATTTGCGGGAATAATTATGACATTGGTTTTTCTCTTTGTACTTTTACTATATAAATATTTTTAGCATGAAGCTTTTTGTAGCAGGTCTAACCCATGATTTTGACGATGTGGATTTGAAGGAGATGTTTGAATTGTACGGCGACGTAACTTCCGCGAAGGTGGTTGTAGATAGAGAAACAGGAAAAAGCAGAGGATTTGGTTTTGTGGATATGCCTGATGCAAACGATGCCCGCCAGGCGATTGAAACCCTGGATGGTGCGGGGCTGAAAGGTAAAAAAATGTCTGTTAAAGAAGCAGAAGCCCAGCAAGGCGGCGGTGGAAACCGTGGCGGCGGAGGCTATGGTGGCGGCAACCGCGGTGGCGGTGGTGGCTACGGCGGCGGTGGAAACCGTGGCGGTGGTGGAGGCTATGGCGGCGGCGGAAACGGCGGTGGCTATGGTGGCGGTGGAAACGGCGGAGGTTACGGTGGTGGCAACCGCGGTGGCGGTGGTGGCGGCCGTGATTTTGGCGGTGGAAACGGCGGCGGACGCAGATACTAATTTTTACAAAAACTACTATAGAAGGATAAGGTGTGCTACGTACATCTTGTCCTTTTTTTATTGTGTACAGGCAGTCCCTTAAACGCGGGAGATTGCTTGTTTTTCGATTTAATGTCAGACCTTCATATTTCACCCTAATCCATTATCTGGCCCTTGCATATAAAAGTTTTATTTACCCGCCTCTGGCACTGGCTTATCGGAAGCCGGCCCGCTTTTTCCAAAGCGAACATTGCGTTTAATACCATTGGTATTATTACACTGATTATTCTGTTGGTGTTTTTGCCGTTTAATCTGGTAATGGGGTTGTATGATATATCTGCCGTACTGGGGTCGCTAATCCTGCTGCAGCTGGTATTCTATTATTTTTCCCGTTTCAGAAAACAGTATGCTTTCAGCATTGTGTGTTATGCAGTGGTAAGCTATATAGCTATGGCCGGGTTGTTCTTTTTCAATTCGGGCAGCAGAGGGCCTACCATTTTTCTGTGTTTTCTTACTTTTCAGTTGCTGATAGCCTTTTCGGCCAACCGCTGGCATTATGTGTGGTTTATAGCCCATTTGCTGCTGGTGCCGTTGCTGATGACGGTGGAATACTTCTGGCCTGGTCTGGTGCCGGATAGCTATCTGGCGCGTAAAGATCATTTTATAGATCTGGTAATAAGCTACCTGGTAATTTTGGTGGGTATATACTGGATTACCAATTACCTGCGTAAAAGCTACCTGCGTAAAAAGAATATTGTAGATGAATATGCGGCCAAGATAGAGCAGCAGCACCGGGAAATTGTGCAGCAGAATATAGAGCTGGAGCGCCTGAACCAGGAAAAAGCCAAGCTGTTTTCTGTAGTATCGCACGATTTACGCAACCCGCTGGCAGCAGCCGTAAGTTTAAACGAACTGATTAACGACTATCCGCTGGAAGAAGAAGAGAAGAAGCAGCTGCAGCAGGAGTTGTACGGGCTGGCCAGAAATACACTGGATATGTTTAATAACCTGGTGGCATGGTCATCCGGCCAGTTAAAAGGTGGTGTACGGGTAAACCTTGCGCAGGTGCCGGTAAGGCCGGTGGTAGAAAGGGTATTAACTGCACAGCAACTGTTTGCCGCTAAAAAACAGGTAAAGGTAAATGTTGATATTGGGGAGGATGAAACCGTAACGGCGGATGCAGATATGCTGGAACTGGTAATACGTAACCTGGTGCAGAACGCTATTAAATTTACCCCTATAGCAGGCTCTATTATTATTGAACATACAGCCTATGAAGGCAGGGGTATTATTACGGTAAAAGATACAGGCGTAGGCATGACGCCGGAAAAAATACAGAACCTGTTTATAGTTCAGGTGGCGCCCAGCTACGGTACCGGTAACGAAAAGGGCAACGGTATAGGACTGCATTTGTGTAAAGAGTTTATGGAGATGCAGAAAGGGGAGATATGGGTAGATTCATTGCCAGACAGAGGCAGCACTTTCTATGTGGCATTGCCTTCCGCTTCTTAAAAAAGCTTCAAAAAAAACAGGAACAACCGATGTGTTGGTTGCTCCTGTATAAGTTGGATGTGGTGTTTTTAAGGTTAGCAACACCTTGATTGTTTGAACGCTTACGGCCATATTTCAGCCAGCTTCTTATTTAACGCTTCGCCGCGCAGGTTTTGCGCAATAATTTTTCCGGAAGGATCTATCAGAAAGTTGGCAGGTACTGCGTTAACGCCATACAACTGACCTACTTCATTTTTCCAGCCTTTTAAATCAGATACATGTGTCCAGGGCAGGCTATCCTGTGCAATGGCTTTTTCCCAGTTCTCTTTTACATGATCCAGCGATACTGCCAGTACTTCAAAACCTTTCTGGTGGTACTGCTGGTAGTCTTTGCGCAGATTGGGGTTTTCAGCACGGCACGGTCCGCACCAGCTGGCCCAGAACTCAAGCAGTACATACTTGCCTGCGTAGGATGACAGTGATACAGGCTGGTTTTGTACGCTCTGCTGCGTAAAGGCAGGCGCCTGTTTACCCGTTACAATGCTGCTGAGGGTTTTAATGCGGGTGGCAATTTCCTGCCCCAGCGAAGACTGTTGTACGGTTTTATCCATAGCGTTGAACAGCCTGCTGCTTTCTTCCAGGTTTTTATCGCTTACTATGTGTACCAGCTCCCATGCACTTACCGGGCTGTGCGGGTGTTGCTTAATGTACGCCATCTGAATATCCGCCGCCTGCTTTGTTTGCAGATTACGGGCAGAATCAAAAGCGGCACGTGTGGTTTTTAAAGCTACTGAGTCGTTTGCTTTATAGGCAGCCAGCATTTGTTCGTAAATGGTTTGTACGGGCTTGCGGGTATCCAGCAGTTGCTGGTTGTATTTCGCAAACTCGTTTACCACGGCTGGCCCGCTTACTTTTACATCATAAACACTATCTACACTGCCGTTAATGGTAATGGCACCATTGTCTACAAACATATCTACTTTAACAGAGTAGTTTTTATTAAACAGCATGCCATACAAAGGCTCTTTTACCGAACCCTTAAATACAAAGCTGCCGTTAACTACCCTGGCGGTATCCGCCTTCATGGTACCAAGGGTGCCGTAAGCCAGATAAATAGCAGAATCGGTAAGGCCACGGATATGCCCTTTTACTACAAAGCCTTTTTTGTTATCAGCCGGCTTGTGAAAGCTGAAAAAAAGCAACGCACCGGAAAGGAGCGTTGCTGTAACTGCGGTTTTCTTGTTCATTTCTTTGTGTTAGTTTAAACCTCTTTCGGCCATATCAACAGGAGCGCCTGGCAGGCCGTCATATTTTTTAATAACGGTGCCAAATACGCCCGTGCTTACGTTGAGATAGTATAAAGTGTTTTCTACACCTACTGCCAGTGTGTTGTTATCCAGCAATTTCATCATGGTAATAGCTTTACCATTGAAGGTGGTAGTAAGTTGTCTGAAATCGTTGTTACCGGGGTTGTAGCGATATACCACATCTCCGGAAGTGAAGTAAATAATCTGTGCGGCGGTAATATCCCATTTGGTATCGGCTTTCACTAATTCAGGACGGGGGAAGGGACGTTTCTGGAGCGCCTTAAAACCAATGGGTTCTGCACCCTGTATAAACTGGGCTCTGAAGTTTAATTCGTACAGGGTTTTGTCTGCTGCACGGCAGTAAGCAAAGCAGATGCCGTTGGTGGCATGCAGTAACCGCTCAATAGGCATGCCTACGTTTTTAGGGTCGAATGCATCGCCTTCTACCGCATAGCTGGTGCCGATAAATACCGGGTCTGCACCGGTGGGGAAAAAGCGTAGAAACTGGTATTTTACGCGGTCAAAAGCAATGTAAGCAGAAGGGGCACGTGGCTCGTCTGGTACCGAATATACATAAGCAATTTCGCCAGACAAATCGTAATCACCCACAGCACCACCGCTGAACATGCCGTAAATAGGCGCCAGGTTCCAGGTATTGCGGGAGCCTTCGTACAGTCTGCCGTTTACCACGCCCGACATTACATTCAGCATGTTGGGAATAAGCTTGAAAGGGTTGATAGTATCCGGGGCATCAAAGAAATGATCTTTGAAGAAACGGTCCTGTATAAAGTTGTTTGCATCTACCCGTACGCCTGTGTTAGGGCCACCTTTACCAAAAATCCAATATTGCTTTACACTTTTAGGAAACTGCCATTCAGGCACTGCCACCAGTTGCGTAGGTTGTGTGGGTAGCGCTATGCCGGTGTTGAATACGTTAAATATATCTGCCTGTACCGTGCTGTCTGGCTTTACAAATGAGAGTATGGTTTTGCCATTTTGTACGGTAAGCACCGTAGTGCCTTTGGCAAAAGCAGTTTGGCCGGAAACAACAAATTTGTAAAAATACTTCATACCGTTATCCTGATTAATAACAGTAAGCTGTGCACCATATCGCATAGCATCTAATGTAAAGAGTATACGAAAAGAAGCAGATGAATCTATTACATCTATATTGACATCAGACGGTACACTTATTTTCCATTCGTAAGCCAGGTGGGGGTTACCCGCTACCTTTACATGCGGGTCTATTATCAGGCTATCGCCCAGCGTTGCATAATACAGCGTATCAAGGCTCAGCTCGGGCCTTGGGGGCATGTTATAGGTATAGTTGCCTTTGTCTTTATAACAACCCTGTATTAACAGGGCGCTGAGTAAAATGGCCGGAAGGTAGAATAGTATTTTTTGTTTCATACAATACAGTTGGTTTTAGTGCACTTCATTACCGTTTTCATCAATGAAATAAAACAGCCCGTTCAAATTGTTTTTCTTGTAAAGCACTTTATTGTTAGGCGTGTTGATGTTGTAAAAATCGTAGTTGCCATCCGGGCGCAGGTCCATCTTATATCCTTTAGTGGGATTTTTCTCCACCCATTTTAAAGGAGCTGCCAGAAACGCCTGTACCAGACTGGCGAGGTATTGATTTTTAGGGGCGTCCAGGCCTACTTCCGAAAGGCGTTCCAGACCTGTTACAATAATGAAGAACTGGTTTTTGGTAACAGACCAGGTTGAGGCCACAAACCACATATCCCACCATTTTTCGTGCTCCAGCTTATTAGAGAACACAAGTTTGGTTTTGTTTCTTTCCGGAATGTTGGCACCCAGGTCTGGTGTGGAAAACAGCTTAATACGCAGAGATACGGAGCGGGTGGTTAACGCCGGGTCTGTGTTAAGCAATACTACCGGAACCCTGGTAATAGTAGTGTTTTTAAGCATGGTGTAGATGGGTAACAGCGGCACATAATGCACGTTTTCCTTTGCGGTAGAAGAATCCTTTAACACCTGCAGAGAAAATGTTCTGTCATAATCTCTTGCCAAACCGGCTATACGTACCGGTACCAATATAGTATCGCTGCCTTTATCAGGATGAAAGGCAAAGGTAGACAGCACACTATCGGCTTTACTATCCCAGTAATCGATATACACGTTTTCTGCGCTGTCGTATGTGTTTTCTTTAGCCTTCTGGCAGCTGGTGAATAAGGTAATGGCTATCAGGCTAACAAAAGCTATTGGTTTTACAGACTTTGTCATATAATGCTTTTAAAAGTGATGGATATTACCGGCCTCCGAATTGAATTTCGTCAGCAGGCAGGGGCAGTACCCAATTGGTAGCACTGGGAACGGTAACCAATCCCTGCTGCCCGGGTATGTTTCTGTTAAGTCTTTTATACATGTAAAAAATCTGCCCTTCTCCAATCCATTCTTTACGGGCTTCTTTTAACAACTCTGTATAAAACTTATCCTGTGTAGAAATATCTGCTGCCTGGTTAATGCTTCTTTTAAAGCGTACATAATCCAGATAAGCAGATGCCTGTGCGGGACTGGTTGCATACGAGCATTCTGCGGCTATATAATACAGCTCGCTGATGCGGATGGCCGGAGCCATAAGTGGATGCAGGTTAGAGGTGGTATCGTCTTTGTCTGTTGTAAGCTCTCTTCTGTACTTGGTAATCTCTACTTCTGTACTGCCTATTATTTCCATCCATTCTTTGGCCCGCACATCTTCGCCACCAACACCATTGGTTTCAAACATGGTTCTGTAAAACTCAGGGCTGAGACTAAGGTTTTCGTTGTCTTTTTGAAAGCGGTCTCTTACCCAGGTAGATTTCTGAGGCAGGTACCATGCAAACACCAGCTCCTTATACAGAATGCGGTCTTTCAGTTTGGGGGTTACCTCTTTAAGGGCACCGGCATCATCTGCCATAACAAATTTATTAGACTGGATTACCTCAGTAGCATTGGCCAGCGCATTCGCTTTATCACCTTTGTGCAGGTATACCCGCGCCAGTTGGGCGCAAACTGCATAGTAGTTTAAGCGATGCCGTCTGTCTCTTAAAAAAGAAGAAGTGGCAGTGGTTTCTGTTTGCCCTTTTTCGTTAGGGTAACCAATTACATAGCTTTTAGTGGTAATAGAATCTGCATCTTTCAGCAGCAGTTTAGCTGCATTCAGGTCTTCTATCATTTTGGTCATTGCCTCGTCAGGAGTGGAAATAGCTGTTGGGGCAGTAGAGTAAGTAGTTACATAAGGAATGCCTTTTTGCGTACCACCCAGTGTACTCTGGCCAAACAGCCGGAATATATCAAAATGCAGGTAAGCACGCAATGCCAGTGCCTCGCCTTTAATAAGGGCATACTTCTTACCCTGGAACAGTGCTTTCTTTTCTTCAATGTTCAGCAGTATCTGGTTGGCATTCAGAATGCCGTTATACAGCCCGCGCCATATTTTGTCTTTCTTCTCAATAATCTCCTTATACTTAAAATCGTATTTCGCTGTTTGGGCATACTTAAGATAGTCGTTCTGGAAGGCGTAGTTCTGAGCCATTACATCTGTTATGCCAAACGTAAGTTCGCCTCCGTACAAATCTGTTTCGGTACACTTGGTATAGATGCCTATGAGTGCTTCTTCAAATCCCTTTTCCGAGCTGAACAGTTCTTCCCGCGGAATCTGCGTTTGCGGATTTACATCCAGCCATTTTTTGCAGGAGGTAAGCGTTAACGCCGCCAGTATGATATATGTAAGTTTTCGCATTGTTATAAGCTTTTGCCGGTTTCAGTTAAAATGATGCCTGTAAGGAAAAAGTAAAGCTGCGTGCAAACGGATAGTCTATACCTCTTTCCTGTTTAATGGTTGCCCATCTCCACAGATCGTTAAAAGTGAGCGCAAACCGCAGGCTTCTCATGCCCAGTTGTGAATAGAAGGGTTTAGCGGCATCGTAAGACAGGTAGAGCGACTGTAGTTCTATCGTATTGTCTTTCTGCACAAAGCGGGAGGTAACATCGGTTTGTCCCAGATCTGCAATGTTTTTATAGAAAGTGTGGTCACCTGCTTTTTTCCATTTGGCTTCAAATACACGCTCATCCACATTGTAACGCGGGTCAGCATTTTCAACCCTGTCTACCAGTGTCTGGTTGTATAGTTTACCACCAAAACGGGTGTAGAAAGTGAGGTTCATACCAAACTGCCTGTAGTTAATGAAAGTGCCGAATGTGCCTTCTGCTTTGGGGGTGCTTACACCTACCGGAACCATGTCTTTTGCATCCCATACATAGGTAAGCGTTTTGCCGTCAGCTTTTACATACAGTTCGCGTCCGTTTTCAGGGTCAATACCCAGTGAGCGTACTGCATAAATAGCATCCATAGACTGTCCTTCCTTAAACCTCAATATCGGTGTACCCTTGTTGTTTCCTTCTGTCTGCTTTACATCAGCAGAATCGTTGTAGGCCTGTAAAGAATTAGATATTTTAACAATGGTATTGCTGTTGTGTACCAGGTTACCAAACACGCTTATCTGCATGTTTTTAGTTCTCATAACAGCGGCCTGTATGTTAATTTCAAAGCCTTTGTTACGCATGTCACCTACGTTGGCGGTGTAAGAAGAAACACCGGTAGAGGGTGCTACGTTAATATCTGCCAGTAAGCCTTTGGTTAATTTGGTGTAATAACGCGGCATAATTACAATACGATCCTGCAGAAAGCCCAGTTCTGCACCAATATCGTAGTTGGTGGTTTTTTGCCACTGCAAACGTTCGTTGCCAAAGCTGTTGAGCTGGGCGCCGATGCCTGATGAATACCAGTTGGAATTATTGTAATTGTAAATGCTTTTGGCCTTGTACGAATCAAAGGAAACAGAGCCGGTAAGACCTGTGGTAGCCCTTAATTTCAGGCGGCTTACTACAGTGTTCAGCAGAAACTTCTCTTTATGCATGTTCCAGCCCACACCAAATGAGGAGAAGGGGGCCACGCGGCTTTCGCTACCAAATTTAGAAGAGCCATCCTGACGGAAAGTAAAGTCCATCAGGTATTTGTTATCGTACGAGTAGTTTACGGAGAAAAAGGAACCTGCCAGTCTTTCCTGATCAAGACTGCTGGATGGGCGGTCATTTTCAGGATAAGAGTAAGCAAAGCCAATGTCTGTAAACCGGTCGTTGGCAAAACCTACTGCGGCCACACCCTTACGGTTGGCGGTATAACTTCTCAGGTTACCGCCTATCATGGCGTTAATGTAATGCTTTACTATCTGCTTGTTGTAGCTTAAAGTAAGGTTTCCGTCAACAGTGGTTTCATCAAGCGTATTCAGTTCATACCTGCCTCTTTCTTTATCCTGGTTGGCTGTATAATTGAAGTAATAATTAGACAGCGGAGAGGCGTATTTATCGGCAGTGGTAGCTGTTTTATTTAAACTTATCTGACCACGCAGGCGCAGGCTGGGTGCAATACCCCATTCTGCACTAAGGGCATCTATAATTTCTACATAGCGTGTTTTATCAAAGCTGGCCAGTGTAGAGTTGTATAAAGGGTTAAGTGCATAATGTGTTCTGGGTACACCAGCTTCACGCGCAACCCATGTATCAATTACCTGTGGAATATTGTTAGAGGAATCTCTTTTAGGGTAATAGGGATTCATTTTAACATAGTCCGCAAAGCTGCCATATGGCGACTCTTTGGCATTGGTTTGTGTAATAGTAAGGGTATTGCGGAACTGTATTTTTCTGCTGGGGTTATAGGTAAGGTTAAGGCCTGTGCTATAACGGTCGCGGTAAGAACCTTTCATAACACCGGGCATAGTCTGGTAACGTGCTTCCAGGCCATAACGCATGGTAGCATCTCCACCTTCCACATAAATAGAATGTTTGTGGCCCAGCGCTGTTCTAACCGGTTCAGATAGCCAGTAGCTGTTAATACCACCTGCCACCAGTTCTTTTTTATGATAAAACTGATTGGTAAGTGCATCCTGGCCCAGATAACCGTTTTTGGTGGCATCGTACAAGCCAGCCATCATTTCGTAGTCCAGCTTTTGCGTTGCGTTCAACAGATTGTACTGAGAAAGATCGGGTGTAGATACGTTCAGCTCGTAGTTGTAAGACATTTGTAACTGGCCCGGCTTGGGTGGCTTGGTTACAATTACTACCACACCGTTGGCGGCTCTGGAGCCATATACGGCTGTGGCAGCAGCATCTTTTAACAGGGTGATAGACTGGATGCGGTTGATATCCAGATCGTACACCTTTTGCAGGCTAACCTCAAACCCATCCATAATAAACGTAGGCAGGTTCATGTTGCCGCTCAGGTTGTTTCTGCTGATAAGATCAGAAGAGCTACCGGAAGGCAGGGCAGTAGTACCCCGTACATTAATTTTAGGAAGACTGTTGGGGTTAGAGCCCAGCAGGTTGTTTTCTACCAGTTTAAAAGAAGGATCGAATACCTGCAGGCTTCTCAACACGTTCTGGGGGTTTACCTTTTTCAGGTCTTCGCCGGAAACAGTAGTGCTGGTACCGGTAAAGCTTTCCTTTTTTATCTGCTGGTAACCGGTAATTACAATGGTATTGGCAGGGTCTTTTGCAGATTGCGATACCAGTTTAACGGTAAGTTTAGTGCTTTGTTTTACAGGTATTTCCTGTGTTTCAAAACCCACATAGCTGATAACGATTACAGCGCCGGGGTCGGCAGTAATGTTGAAGTTTCCTTTTTTATCGGTAACCGTACCGCGTGCGGTACCTTTTACCTGTACAGAAGCGCCTTCTACTGCTGCGCCACCATCTGCTTCGGTAACCTTACCGGATATTTCCACTACCGGCGGGGGCGCATTGAAGATAGGAGTGTAGGCGCGCTCTTCTTTTTTACTGATGACAATGGTTTTGTTTACAATCTGGTACGAGAGTGGCTGATTGCTGAAGCATTCATCCAGTACGGCCTGTAACGGCTTATCCTGTACATTGATGGTAACCGCCTGGCTGCTGCGGAGCAGGCTTTCATTCAGGAAAAACGTATACCCTGTTTGTTTTTTAATCTGCGTAAGCACCTTTTTAAGCGGGGCATTTTCCTCCGCAAGTGTTACTTTCTGTGCATTGGTGGTGGCAGCTACCTGAAGGCAGCAAACCAGTAGTAGTGCAGCTGTTAATTGCATAACCAGCATTGTTTTGGACTTCACACACCGGGCCCTGGCCACGGCTTTGTAAAGAGTGGTAAAAATCATACTTTTACAAGTTGGGTTTACGTTAATAAGAACACTCCGAATGTTTTAAAAAGCGGCTGACCCTCCGGGCCGGCGGCATTGCAGTGCTTCCGGCCTTTTTGTTATCAGCTTGTTGTACTGAATTACGTTTGCATGTTGTTGAATATTAGTTTTGGTAAAAAAGGGTTTAGGGTTTTATGGTTAACACGTTGCCATTTACGGTGAAATGAATATTACTCAGTTTTAGTATTTTAAGTACCTCCTCTACATTGCTGTTACGCGGAATTTCGCCTGAGAACTTTTCCGGTGGTACGGCACCTTCATATACTACTTCTATATTGTACCAGCGCGCTATCTGCCGCATAAGTGTACCCAGGTCGGTATCGTTGAAGTAAAACCTGCCATTAATCCAGGCAAGGGCTTCATCAACATCGGCATCGTTTACCACATGCAGGTTGCCGCCTTTACTTAACCGGGCCTGCTGGCCGGGCTTCAACAGTTTAGGCTGTGTGCCACCCGCAGTACTAATATCTACACTGCCCTGCACCAGCGTGGTTTTTGCCTGGCTCTCCTCTTCATAAGCCATAATATTAAACTGTGTACCCAGCACATTTACTTTCATATCGTTCACCTGCACCTGAAAAGGCTGTGCTGCATTGCGGGTAATATCGAAATAAGCTTCTCCTTTCAGGGATACTTCGCGGCTTTTGGCGGTGAAGGCGGTAGGAAAACGCAGGCTGGAAGCGGCGTTGAGCCATACCTTACTGCCATCGGGCAGAATAACCTGGTATTGGCCGCCACGGGGGGTAGTAATAGTATTGTAGCTAACCTGGCCGGTATTGGGCGCGGCAGACAAATCGTACGTAAGCTGGCCGTTTTTGTTTTTTACAATACGTGTGTGGCCCTGCATGGTTACGGTGCCGTTGGCTACACTGTCCAGTATTACCGTACTGCCATCATCCAGCGTAAGCACGGCTTTATTACCGCCGGGTACAATAGTTGGTTTGTGTAAGGGTGTTTTGCCGGCGGCAGTAAGCGGTTGGGGCTGTGGCCTGGTAAGCCAGAATATGGAAAGGCCCACGCCGCCCAGTAATAATGCAGCAGCACTATATTTTAACCAGGCAGGTATACGCCGCGGGGCAGGTTTGTATTTTTCTGCCTCTATGGTTTGCTGCAGCCGGAACAGCATGCGTGCCTCTGTAAGCATTTCTTCTGCCTCAGAATCGGCAGGTACGTTTACAGTAACATCGTCAAATGCGTTGTACCATTCCTGCAGCAGCTGTTTTTCTGCTTCAGTAGCTTTTCCCTGAATGTATTTGCCGGCCAGTTTACCCAGCTCGGCACGGTTCCATTGTTGCATGTTAGTTTTGCCTATATAAATAGTATAGTACAGCAACAACGAGAGTACCCTACCTGTGTACCCGACTTTTTTTTGAAAATATTTTTACAGGAACCAGAGCAGGCTTTTCAGCTGCGAGCGGATGGTGCGGATGGCTTTGGTAATATGCTTTTCCACGGCTTTCTGCGATATATCCAGCGAGCCGGCTATTTCTTTGTTGGAAAGGCCAAGGTCGCGGCTGTACTGAAATACCAGCCGGCATTTTTCGGGCAGTTTGTTTACCTCTTTCTGTACCATCTGTTCCAGGAGCCTAACGTCCTGAATTTCATCAAATACAGGTGCTTTTTCCTGCGTTTGGTTGATGGCGGAGGCCTGCGCGGCTTCTTTATTTAACTGACGGAAAACGGCGTACCGCGTAGCGGCAGCCAGATAACTTTCCAGGTGGGATATTAAGGAACTGTTACGCCTTTGCCAAACACCTGCCAATACCTCCTGCACCACATCTTCCGCTGCCTGCTTACTGCGCAAACGCTGAAATGCCAAAGCATAGAGTTTGCGCCAGTAGCGGTGGTAGATCTGATTAAAAGCCTGCTCATTATCAGCTGTTAACAGACGAACAAGGTCTTCATCGGGATATGTAGAAAGGGGCAACATGCTATCACTAACCGGAGTTGAAGATACAACAAAATCGTATTAGTATAGGAGCTACAGCTATCAGGCCGGTAAATTCGCCGTAGCTTTCGGTATAGTTGCCAGGGGTACTTCTGTAATGGCTGTATGCGCTGCAGGCTGGTAAATGCCGCCCGCAATTTTTTCCACCAGACGTTTGGGAAAGAATTTGGGAAGGAAAGCATTCAGCTTATTGTGCCAGCCCGGCAGAATTTCTGCTTTACCTGCAAACAACCCTTTCAGGGCTATTGCTGCCACCTTTTCCGGCGTCATATTAAACCGTTCAGCAGTTTTGCGTATAGAGGCTCCCATGCGGGCACGGTTTACAAAATCGGTATCGGTACTGCCGGGGCTGAGGCAGCTTACAGAAACGGATGAGTTGCGCAGTTCGTAGCGTAGCCCTCTGGTAAAGGACACGGCAAAGGCTTTGCTGGCTGCATAAATATTTAAATAGGGTACGGACTGGTAGGCGGTGGTGCTGCCCAGGTTTAGCAGGTATGCCTTGCGGTGCGCACGTAATACCGGAATGTATTTGTGGGAAATGGATACCTGCGCCCTTATGTTCACATCAATAATATTCAGCTGCTCCTCCAGCGTAAGTGTTTCAAAGGCACCGTTAAGTCCGTAACCGGCGTTGCTTACCACTACAGACAACTGATCGTGAAATTCGGCCGTCCATTCCTGCAGGCGTTCTATTGCATCCGGCTCCGATAAATCCAGATGCAGGGTAAAAGCAATAACGCGGTACTGCGCTGCCAGTTCAGCAGCGGTGGCCCGTAGCTGCGGCTTATCAATATCCACCAGTAATAAATCGTAATTTCTTGCTGCCAGGCCTGCGGCAAGGGCTTTTCCTATTCCCTTTGCCGCGCCGGTTACCAATGCAAATGCCATATAAAAGAAGTATTAAGTTAGATAGACAATTTTTTAGGCTTCAGGGTGCTGAGCCCTAAGCGGCTGGTATAGTTACTTACTTTAAACTGCGCCAGTTTGTGATAGAACGGGGTAGGGCTATCTGCATGTTTAACCTGCAGTGCACCTGTAATAAAAGGAATATACATTACCCTTCTGCGGCTGGCCTCTCCGGTGAGTGTTGATTGCTGTACGCGGTGCCAGAGACGACCATCATGAATGGTAAGATCACCTGCTTCAATATCAAAGCCCAGTTCTTTTTTATCAGGCGTATTATCAATAAAGTATTTTTTGCGGAAGAGCAGTTGAAACAGGTTTTGTTTATGTGTACCTGGCAGCACCCGTAAACCACCGCTGGCTGCTGTGCAGTTATCCAGATGCAGCCCTACGTTCAGCATAGGTAAAATGCGCGAACCCAGAAACAGATCTCTCGGGCTATCGGTATGCCAGCCCATTTGTTTAAACTGGCTGTTTTCGGTATTGATATAGTGGTTTACTACCAGACCGTCTTTTTCATTTTCACCAATACGGCCTTCATATGGCCCCAGTAATGGCAGCAGGGCCTGCAACCTGCTGTCTTTTAAAAAGCGGCTCAACGCTTCGCTATGCTGCGAGGCAAACGCCAGGCGCTGTATTAAAGGTGTGCCGTTTACATCAGAACCAAACTTAAGCGGAATACCATTGATTTTACTGATGTTATTGTGTAACAGGTGTGCCTGTATGGTTTCTACTTCGCGAATAAAAAGGCTAACGGTTTCCTTATCAATAAAGTTTTTGAAATGCAGAAAGCCGTGCTTGTGAAAAAAGTTCAGTTGCTGGTTAGAGAGGTGCTTTTGCAGCTGAAAGGTGGCGTTGGTAAACTGGCTCATAACACTGTTGTTGGTGCATAGCGTAGCCTTTTGCGCACAGGTATGCGCAATACTACAAGGCCGTGGCCATGCGGGATGATGGAAATAAATAAATGGTATTAACGTGTGCCAGACTTACGGGCACTAAGCAGATTAATAGCTACAACAGCAGCGTTGCATTCGGGCAGAAAGCAGGTAATAGTTTTGCCGGTTAACCGGTGTAATAGTACGGGCGCCGCCTGGCGGATAATAATAAGCTAACATAAAGTTGAGTTTAGTTAGTGGATTGTTGTGAAGTCAAAGATAAGTGTAAAGTTTCCGAATAAAAAAATAAAACCTACTAAATTTGTGGACTAATGTAATCTCCGGTACATTTGTATTGCCATACAAAAGGATAAGCCGTAAAATAGAAGTGTGTAAAGGATTTGAAGCAGTAACAGCGGCGTGCTATCTAAGGTACATTTTATCCTTTTATTTATAAACAATTTTATTATGCTTTTATCAAAAACACAAAACAAAGCCGGCAAGGTAGAATACATCCTGAGCGCGGCACAACACCTGGCTGATTCGTATGGCCTTCAGCCTTTGAAAATACTGGTAGTAAAAGATGATGCCGTAAAGGAGCGGTTACAGCCTTTCATACGCCGGCAGAAAAAGAAAAGTTCTGATACTTTTTATATTGTATTTGCTATCTGGAATGTTATCAGCGAGCAAAAAATAGATGCCTATATATCACGCGTAGCCGCCTCCCGGCAGGCCTCGCCTGCTTTATTGCGGGAAGACCGTAAAAATGTGGTGAAGGCGGTTAACCGCCTGAATGAGGAAGGGAAGAAATGGGCCGCTAAACAGGCCGATATTGCGGTGCAGCATTTATTATCGGCTGCTACACAGGTGCAGGCAGAAGCTGCGGTGGAAGAAGTGGATTTGTCTGCTGTTGATAAGTTGCTTAACCTGCCGGCGCAGGGTTTACATGCCGTAAACGTGGTATCGCTTCATTTTGATTTTGTACCATCAACTTTATTACAGCCACAGGCAGCGGCGGAGGACGCTTTATTTGCGGTTATTTAACGCAGTTACCGCCCATGCGGAACTACCTATATTTGCGGTAAGTAATTACCGTATGGAAGACTATATTATTGATGTAAGGCAGATTGAAGAGTTGCAAATGATTAAAGATGTGCCTGCCCTGGAGGAAATATTGCAGCGTGCGAAGGTGAATCTGGTAAGAGGGGGGCAGGTGGCACTGGTGCGGCCCGATGTACTGGGTAACCAGAACCGTTTTGACACATTTACCACGCTGGATGAATGGGCTGCCTATCGTAAAAATGTATTGAAGTACCTTATATAGGTGGCTTTATTGTAAAAGTTAAGAAAATCTTAATTCGGGCCGTCCAGGTAGGACGGCTCGCCTGTTTAAGCGTCTTTATCGGTGAAAGGTGAACGGTTTGTACCGTTCAAACCCTATTTTTGGAACCGAAACAAAGAAATTTTGCAACCAGACTGCTCCTCCAATTGCCTGAGCCTAAGGCGGGTATCGAAAATATTGCTGTCAGATGCAATGTTCCATTGTGCTAACCATTCTATGATCGGCCCCGATAGTAACCATTTTCACAAACCATTATTGTTTATAGTTAGAGTTTAAATTGTTAAGTTGAATTATGCGTAAATCTTACCTGATTTTCTCGGTTTGTCTGGGTATTGGCGTAACAGCTGGTGCACAACGGAAAAAGCCGACTACTCCGGCGCCGGACACAGCCAGAAAACAAACCATGTCGCCCATGATGGGAGCGCCCGGAATGGGCCGCCCGCAGGGAGCGCCTTCCCAGGGGCCAAAGCCTTATAAGGAAGTAATTACCGGAAAAGCGGTTACCCAAAGCGGTATGTTTAAGGTACACAAGGTGGAAGACCGTTACTTTTTTGAACTGGCCGATTCCATTCTTAACCGTGATATTCTGGTGGTGAGCCGTATATCCAAGGCTGCCGTAGGTGGCCGCGCACAAATGATGGGGTATGCCGGAGACGAGATTAACGAAAACGTAATCCGTTTTGAAAAAGGGCCTAACAACAAGGTGTTTCTGAAAAGCATCTCTTACATGGAGATGAGTTCAGATTCTTCTAAAAACGGTATGTTCCGTTCTGTATTAAACAGCAACCTGCAACCTATTGCACAGGCATTTGATATTAAAGCGGTAAATAAAGATTCCGCTTCTGACAAAAGCGCCGTGGTAATAGATGTAACAGAATATATAGGCGGCGATAACGATATCCTGTTCTTTGATGCTTCTGTTAAAAAGGGCTTATCACTGGGCATGATGGCTTCTGACCGTTCTTATGTGGAAGACATTAAGGCCTATCCCATGAACGTGGAAATTAAAACCGTAAAAACCTATAACAAGCAGGCGGCTAACCCAATGATGGGTGGTGCTTCAGGCCCGGCTACGTATGAGCTGAACAGCTCTATGGTGCTGTTGCCTAAAGTGCCTATGAAGTCGCGCTACTTTGATAGCCGTGTAGGTTATTTTGCTACCGGTTATACCGATTTTGATGCAAACCCGCAGGGTGTAAAAAGGGTGAGCATGATTACCCGTTTCAGACTGGAGCCTAAAGCAGAAGATGTAGAAAAATACAAGCGTGGCGAACTGGTGGAACCTAAAGAGCCCATTGTATATTATATAGACCCTGCTACGCCTAAAAAGTGGGTGCCTTACCTGATTGCAGGTGTTAACGACTGGCAGGCTGCTTTTGAAAAAGCGGGTTTTAAAAATGCCATCGTTGCCAAAGAAGTGCCTGCAGGTGATTCTACTTTTGGTTTGGAAGATGCGCGTCACAACGTAATCATCTACAAACCTTCTGATATTCCTAATGCCAGCGGTCCGCACGTACACGACCCCCGCAGCGGTGAAATCATGGAAACACACGTAAACTGGTACCACAACGTAATGAGCCTGGTGCACAACTGGTATATGGTACAGGCGGCGGCTATTGATCCTAAAGCCCGTAAAATGCAGTTTGATGATGAACTGATGGGCCAGCTGATCCGCTTCGTGTCTTCTCACGAAATTGGTCACACTTTAGGTCTGCGCCACAACTTTGGTTCTTCTTCTACCGTTCCGGTAGAAAAGCTGCGCGACAAAGCGTTTGTAGAAGCCAACGGCCACACACCTTCTATTATGGACTATGCGCGTTTCAACTACGTGGCACAGCCCGAAGATAACATTACAGAAAAAGGCATCTTCCCCCGTATTGGCGATTACGATATGTGGGCTATTGAGTGGGGTTACAAATGGAAGCCTGAGTTTGCTACCGGTGCTGACGAAAAAGAATGGAGCAACAAATGGATTATCGAGCGTTTAAACGCCAACAAGCGTTTATGGTTTGGTACTGAAATGGACCAGAACGACCCCCGTTGCCAGAACGAAGACCTGGGCGATAATGCTATGAAGGCAAGCGCTTACGGTATTAAAAATCTGCAACGTATTATTCCGCAACTGGAGCAGTGGACAAAACAATCTGCTGAAGGTTATGATGATCTGAAAACAATGTACGGTGAAGTAACCGGACAGTTCAGCCGTTATATGGGCCACGTTGCCAAAAACATTGGCGGTATTTATACTACGCCTAAAAGCGTAGAGCAGGGTGGAGACGTATTTGAGTACGTGCCTAAAGCTACCCAGAAAGAAGCCATGCAGTTTTTACAGCAGCAGCTGTTTACCACGCCTGAGTGGCTGGTTAATAAAAGAATTGCAAGTGTAACCGGTACCAGCGGGCTCAGCTCTATTGCGTCTGTTCAAACCTATACACTGGCACGTATTATGAACACGGCTACGCTGAACAAACTGGTTCAGTTTGAAGCGGCCAGCCCTGCTACAGCGTACAGTGCTTCTGAAATGCTGAACGATCTGAAGAAAGGTATTTTCAGCGAGCTGCCTGCACGTAAAGCTATCAGCATCTATCGCAGAAACCTGCAGAAGATTTATGTGAATGTACTGGCTGATATGGTAGCTCCGGCTCCTGCAACAGCACCTCAATTGCCCATGCAGCGTCCTTCCTTTAACCTGACTCCCATTACAGATGGTTTGTCTGTTGCCAAAGCACAGGCTAAATCTTTACTGTCTGAGATAAAGGCGGCGGCACCTGCAGCAGCTGATGCGGCAACCCGTGCACACTTACAGGATCTGGCTGACCGTTTAACCACGGCGCTGGATAACAAAAAGTAAATCCACCGGATAATAACCGGAAATTGAATAAAAGGGAAAGCGGAATGCTTTCCCTTTTTTAATTTTAAGCATGCAAGTGCAACCAAAACAACGTATTCAGTCCATCGACGTACTGCGGGGAATAGTGATGATTATTATGGCATTAGACCATGTGCGTGACTTTTTCTCCAATGCCCGTTTCGATCCTACGGATCTTTCACAAACAACTATTCCTTATTTCTTTACCCGGTTTATTACCCATTACTGTGCGCCGGTATTTGTATTCCTGTCGGGCATCAGCGCTTTTCTGGGATTATCGAAAGGAAAGACCAAACGGCAGCAATCTGCGTTTTTGTTAACAAGGGGGCTGTGGCTTATTGTGGCCGAAGTACTATTGGTTAACCCCGGATTCAGCTTTAACTGGGAGTTTTATTTTGTGGTAGGGCAGGTAATATGGGCTATTGGCTGGAGTATGATTGTGCTGGCTTGCTTGATCTATGTTAAGCCCGTGTATGCGGGCCTGCTGGGTATTATTATGATTACAGGGCATAATGCACTGGATGGCATACACGCAGCGGACTGGGGCAGCGGTGGCTGGTTATGGAATATACTGCACGAAACAGGTGTATTTAAGCTGCCTGACGGCCGTAAAGTGCTTACGCTATACCCACTGGTGCCCTGGATAGGTGTTATGTCGCTCGGATACTGGAGCGGACAGTTGTATAAAATGGAGGCAGATACACGTGTGAAAATATTGAAATATGCCGGGGTAGGCGCGCTGATATTGTTTGTGGTGCTGCGTTTTATAAACCTGTATGGCGATCTGCATCCGCGGGAAGTGTATGTAGAAAACTGGAAGAATATTTTATCTTTTATTAATGTGACGAAATATCCGCCCTCGCTGGATTATTTACTGGTTACACTGGGCCCTGCATGCCTTGTTTTAGCTGCAATGGACGGGGTGCAGGTGGGAGAGCGGCATCCGGCGCTGGTTTTTGGGCGGGTTCCGTTTTTCTATTATCTGCTGCATTTGTATCTGGCGCATGGGCTGGCCGTGTTAACGGGGTTGCTATTGGGAATGAAAAGTGCGGACGAATGGACGGGCTACAGCCTGCCGGTGGTGTATGGGGTATGGGGGCTGGTGGTGGTATTGCTGTATTTTCCCTGCCGGTGGTATATGGGTGTTAAAGCACGGCGGCGCGATTGGTGGTTAAGTTATCTATAACATTTGTACATACAATAGTCACTATACTACAGGTTACCTGCTGTAAATTATACACCGATATAAATACCTTTGCTTTCCGGAAAATACCCGGAGTAGATAAAAACAAAAACAGACTCAAAAAACACAATTATGAAAAGAATCGCAGTAGTAGCAGCCGGTCTGCTTATGTCAGTTGCTTCCTTTGCTCAAACATGGTCAGTAGACAAAGGACATTCCAGATTAGGTTTTGGTATTACCCACATGGGCATTTCTCTGTTTGAAGGTAACTTCAAAAGCTATGATGCAACCATTACTTCTTCTAAAGAAGATTTTTCTGATGCAGTATTTGAAGTATCTGCTGATGTTGCCAGCATTAACACTGACAACGAAAGAAGAGACGGTCACGTAAAAAGCGCTGACATGCTGGATGCTGAGAAGTTTCCTAAACTGACTTTCAAAAGCACTTCTATTTCTAAAGTTGCTGATAAGAAATACAAAGTAGTTGGTGACCTTACTTTCCACGGTGTAACCAAGCCGGTAACCCTGGAAGTAGTGTACAACGCTACTATCACTAACCCACAGAGCAAAAAGCAGATTGCAGGTTTCCGCATCACCGGTTCTTTCAAGCGTTCTGATTTTGGCATAGCTCCAGGTTTCAATACCTCTATGCTGAGCGATGACGTTCAACTGCTGGCTAACGGCGAGTTTGCTAAAAACTAATTATCTCAGATGTTCTTTCAGGGTGTTTGCCCTGAAAGAACTTTTTGTTTCACTGTAAATAACATCGCATGAAAAAGATCGCTCTTACTGCAGTGGCTGCGCTGGCGCTGGTAGTTACTTTTGCTTTTACCCTGGTACAGGGCTGGAAGATATCTGATAAGTGTAACATTACTTTTTCCGGTACCGGTGTAAACGGTATTTTCAAAAAGTTCTCTGGTTCTATAGCGTTTGATGAAAAGAACCTGGTTCAATCTAAATTTGATGTAGCTATTGATGTGGCTTCTATCAATACCGGTAATGGTTTGATGAACAAACATGCAAAAGATACTGAGTGGTTTGATGCTGCTAAATATCCTGCCATCAAATACACTTCTGCTAAAATTGTAAAAAGCGGCGCTGGTTATACGGCTACCGGTACCCTGGAAGTAAAGGGTGTGAAGAAAGAAGTAAGCCTGCCTTTTACCTTTACAGCAGCTGGCAGCGGTGCTACTTTTGCCGGTACTTTTAATATTAACCGCAACGACTTTAAAGTAGGTAAGCCAGGTGGTGATGTGGCAGATGTTATTAAAGTAGAAGTAAGCATTCCTGTAACAAAGTAGTCTTTACAGTTACCCTCAATTGAAATATATGTTTAAGAAAGCATTGTTACTGGGCATTATTTCCGGCGCGCTGGCAGGCTTAGCTTCGGTAGTATATCAGAATAAGGTATATCTGGAGGCTACCGGCGTTGAGTTTGCTATTGTAAAACCGCTGAACATTTTTGCTGCCAGCATAGCCGGTGGTTTACTGGCCGCTATTGGTTTTACCTTGCTTACCCGCTTTTTAAAAGCAAAGGGTGAAATTGTGTTCAACCTGTTATTTGCTATACTGTCTTTTGCCAGTATTCTGTTGCCCGTGGGGTATAAGCTGCCGCTGGATGCAGAAGCGCCCGAACTGTTTTACGGTCTGGCTATTCCCATGCACTTTTTTCCGGCACTGGGCTGGTTTACGCTAAAGCCGCTTTTCTTTCCTTCAAAGCAGGCGTAAGTACATAGTATATATGCAGTTAAAGTTGACGGTTTACGCTGTGTAACCGGCCAACTTCAACTGCCTCTGTGGCTGCTTACTGTTTTCCCTTCTTTTCTTGCCACAGCCGTTTGCCGGCAACACCGGCCCATAAACCGCGGCATTTTACAGCCGGTTACTGCATTCAACTATTTCCCATAACTTGCGGGTGCTTTAGGGGTGTCCTGGCAGAGGACTGAGATCATACCCTTAGTACCTGATATGGTTGGTACCATCGTAGGGAAAAGCTATGATATATTGTGCTGCTCTGCCTGTATTTCCCCTCATTCATCACTGAGAACCTTCTGTATATTATGGTACAACCTAAGCAACTCTGGCACCGGGTACTTGCTGTGCGCAATGCCGGCCCTTTAGTGCATAACATTACCAACTATGTGGTAATGAACAATACTGCCAATGCATTGCTGGCGGTAGGTGCATCACCGGTTATGGCGCATGCACATGAAGAAATGAATGATATGGTAAGCATTGCCGGTGCGCTGGTTGTGAATATAGGTACGCTGGATGCGTATTGGGTAGAGAGTATGCAAAAGGCAATTCTACAGGCAAAGAACCTGCAAAAGCCCTGGGTGCTGGATCCGGTTGGTGCGGGCGCCAGTGCTTACCGTAATACCGTGCTGATACAATTGCTGCACACACATACCCCTTCTGTAATACGGGGCAATGCTTCTGAAATTATGTCGCTGGCACATACCAGTGCTGCTACCAAAGGTGTGGACAGTGTACATACCAGCGAGCAGGCTTTGCGCGCTGCTGCTGCGGTAAGCAATACGTTTGATTGTGTGGTATGTGTATCTGGCGAAACAGATTTTATTGTTTATAAAGACACTATTACAGGTGTAAGCAACGGCTCGCCACTGATGACGCGCGTAACCGGCCTGGGCTGTACTGCCTCCGCTATTACCGGTGCATTTTGTGCAGTGGCAGAGGGGCATTATACAGAAGCTACCATTGCTGCTATGGCGCTGATGGGTATTGCCGGTGAGCTGGCAGCAGAAAAAGCAGCAGGCCCCGGTACCTTACAGTTGCACTTTCTGGATGCCTTGTATAACATTACCGAAGAAGATTTTGTAGCGCGTATAAAGCTTTCTGCCCATGATGCCGTTTAGTTACAGACTGTATCTGGTAACGGATGAGCAGGCTTGTCTGGGGCGCGATTTGTTTTGGGTGGTAGAAGAAGCCATTAAAGGTGGGGTAGACGTGGTGCAGCTGCGGGAGAAGCAACTGGATACACCTGCTTTTATCCAAAAGGCAGAGCGGCTGAAGCAGTTGCTGGATAAATATCATGTTCCGTTAATTATTAATGATAATGTAGAAGTTGCTAAGGCTGTGCAGGCGTATGGTATTCATGTGGGCAACAGCGATCAGAGCCCGGTTACTGTACGCGCACAATTAGGGGCAGAGGCAGCTATTGGTTATTCAATAGAATATGAAACGCAGCTGTCTACAGCCAATGCTGCAGTAGCAGATTACCTGGCACTCAGCCCCATCTTTGCTACACCCACCAAAACAGATACGGTAACGGAGTGGGGGCTGGAAGGTATTGCCCATATACGCAAACAAACACAGAAGCCACTGGTGGCCATTGGCCATATAGCTGCTGATAACGCAGGTAGTATTATAAAAGCCGGTGCAGATTGTTTGGCGGTAGTATCAGCCATCTGCTCTGCTGAACATCCGGCATATGCAGCAGAAAAAATCAGAATTGAAATTGAAAGGGCTGCCGCAGGCAGCCTGTAATGCAATATTCCAATATTTATGAAACAATACAGGTATGCTGCTGTGCTAACCATTGCCGGCTCTGACAGTGGCGGAGGGGCCGGGATACAGGCGGATATAAAGACCATGTCGGCACTGGGCTGCTACGCTACCTCTGCCATTACTGCTATTACGGTACAGAATACATTAGGTGTTACCGGCATTCACTCCGTGCCTGCAGATATTGTACGCGGGCAGGTAGATGCGGTGATGACAGATATACAACCACAGGCTATTAAAATAGGCATGGTACATAGTGCAGCATTAGCGGTTACACTGGCAGATGCACTGGGTGCTTACCCGGAAGTGCCGGTGGTGCTGGACCCTGTAATGATATCTACCAGCGGGCATAAGCTGATAGAAGACGAAACCATCAACCTGCTGAAAGAACGGTTGTTTCCATTAGCAGCATTAATTACCCCCAACCTGGATGAAGCAGCGGTGCTTTGTGGCAGACCACTGCAATCGGTAGAAGATATGAAGCAGGCAGCAGACCTGCTGCTGCAAACCGGATGCAGTGCCGTACTAATCAAAGGCGGGCATTTGAAGGGAGAAAAGGTGTATGATGTATACAAAAGCTTTGAGGGGGAAGAACTGGTGCTGGAGAGCGACTGGATAGATAGCCGCAATGTACATGGCACGGGCTGCACCTTATCTTCTGCCATAGCATCGTACCTGGCGTTGGGCAATGGTTTACAGCAGTCGGTAATGCTGGCCAAAGCTTATATTACGGAAGCCATAGCAGCAGGCAGTAATGTAGTTACCGGCAAAGGCAGCGGCCCGCTGAATCATTTTTTTCAACCACAGCAATTACAGAAATATGCAATGGAGTAAACAGGCATGGGAGGCAATAGCGCCCATTTATCAACGTATACTGGAGCTGCCCTTTAATCAGGAACTGATGCAGGGTACTTTGTTAAAAGAACGTTTTGCTTTTTATATAGGGCAGGATGCGGTGTATCTGGATGCGTTTAGCAAAGTGCTGTCGCTGATTGCAGCCCGTGCGCAGCAAACGCAGCAGTCGCTGGATTTTATCCGTTTTGCAGAAGGGGCTATTGTGGTAGAGCAGGCATTGCATGCAGGCTTTTTTCAGCAGCTGCAACTGGCAGATAAACCGGTGGCTTCACCTTCCTGTTTGCTGTATACACAGTACCTGTACAGCACGGCTGCGTTACAACAGGTAGAAGTGGCTATGGCGGCAGTGCTGCCTTGTTTCTGGATATATAAAGCAGTAGGCGATTATATATATGCACATCAGGTAAAAGAGGGCAACCCTTATCAGGAATGGATTAACACCTATGCAGGTGAAGCCTTCGGTATTACCGTACAAAAAGCCATTGCTATATGTGATACGGTAGCGGCCAGCTGCACACCTGCCCAGCAGCAGCAAATGACCAATGCTTTTGTAATGGCTTCGCGCATGGAATGGATGTTCTGGAACAGCGCATGGCAGATGGAACAATGGCCTGTATAACAGGTGGGGTGTAAGATAGTCCATCTATATCCAAAATAATTTGAACAGAAGCGTGTAACAGGGGGCTGGTTTTTGCCATCACATTGTATTTTTGGCATATGCTTGATATGAAAAAAATGGTAGCTCCCCTGTTACTGGCCGCTCTTACGGCACAAGCACAACAGGCTCCGGTAAAATCTTCACCGGCTGGTATTACTGATGTTTACAGGCAGTTTCAGCAGCCCTCTGCACAGGCAGCACCCTGGGTGTTGTGGTACTGGATGCAGGCAGGTGTATCAAAAGCAGGTATTACAGCCGATTTGCAGGCCATGAAGGCAGCAGGCCTGGGTGGCGCTTACATTGTATGCGTAAAAGGAAAAACCAACCCTCCGTTGTACACACCGGCAGTGGAACAGTTAACACCGGAGTGGTGGGAGATGATTCGTTTTTCTTTAGCAGAAGCAGCCCGTTTACACCTGAAACTGGGCCTGCATGTGAGTGATGGCTTTGCTTTGGCAGGTGGCCCGTGGATTACCCCGGAAAATTCTATGCAAAAACTGGTATGGAGTGAGAAGATTGTCCATGGTGGTCAATTGTTTACAGATACCTTACCCACACCGGCACATTATAAAGATTATTATCGTGATGTGGCGGTGTATGCTTATCCGGCACCTGCTGATGCAGAAACCAACACACAAAACCAAACACCGGTAGTTACTACCAGTATACCTGGCGCAGATGCTTCTTATCTGCTTACGCCGGGCAATAACAAAAACTTCAGTTCGGGCGATAGCTGCTGGATTCAGTATGCTTTTGCAAAGCCCTTCACCTGCCGCAATATTACCGTTACCACCAATGGCACCAATTACCAGGCACACCGCCTGATAGTAGAGGTGAGCGATGATGGTATACATTTCCGGCGCATTACCCGTCTGGTACCACCAAGGCATGGCTGGCAGGATGTGGATGAATCTGTAACCAACGCCATACCGGCAGTTACTGCCCGTTATTTCCGTTTTGTGTATAGCAAAAAAGGCTCAGAACCGGGTGCGGAAGATCTGGATGCAGCTAAATGGAAGCCCTCACTTAAGCTGCGTGGTTTAACGCTTTCCGGCGCACCACGTATTCATCAGTACGAAGGCAAGAACGGTGCTATATGGCGCATTAGTGAGCGTACCACCGCACAGCAGCTTACTGCTAAAGATGCCATTCCTTTACAAAAAATAATATCCTTAGCCGGTAAGCTGGATGCACAGGGCCGCTTAAAATGGCAGGTGCCTGCCGGTAAATGGTGTATACTGCGCGTAGGCCATACCTCTACCGGGCATACCAATGCCACCGGTGGTGCAGGTATAGGGCTGGAATGTGATAAGTTTAGTGTAGCAGCGGTAAACACACAGTTCGATCATTGGTTTGGCGAAGCCTTCCGCCGCAACAGGGAGCTGGCGCAGCAGGTATTGAAAGTGTTTTATGTAGATAGCTGGGAGTGTGGCAGCCAGAACTGGTCTGGCATATTCCGCGATGAGTTCCGCCGCCGCAGGGGGTATGATATATTGCCCTGGTTGCCGGTAATGGCAGGTGTTCCGGTAGAAAGCGTACAGCGCACAGAAAAGGTGTTGTACGATGTACGCCAAACCATAGCAGAACTGGTGAAAGATGTGTTTTATAAAACACTGGCCGATCTGGCACATCGCCACGACTGTGCATTTACCGCAGAAAGTGTGGCACCTACCATGATGAGCGATGGCATGTTACATTACAGCCTGGTTGATATACCTATGAGCGAATTCTGGCTGAACAGCCCCACGCACGATAAACCCAACGATATGCTGGATGCCACATCGGCAGCACATATCTACGGTAAAAACATTGTACAGGCAGAAGCCTTTACCACACTGCGGATGAACTGGAACGAACATCCCGGCATGATGAAAACCACGCAGGACCGTAACTATGCCCTGGGCGTAAACCGCCTGGTATACCATGTGTTTACACACAACCCGTGGACAGACCGCAAGCCGGGTATGACACTGGACGGGGTGGGCATGTATTTTCAACGCGATCAAACCTGGTGGAAGCCGGGTAGTGCCTGGGTAGATTATGCCCGCCGTTGCCAGGCGTTGCTGCAACTGGGTAAGCCGGTTGCGGATATAGCAGTGTTTACCGGTGGTGAGTTACCGCGCAGAGCTATTTTACCTGATAAGCTGGTAAGCACACTGCCAGGTATATATGGCCCGGAGCGTGTGGCACAGGAAGCAAAACGCCTGGCCAATGCCGGTGAGCCTGTACGGGCTATACCCGATGGGGTTACCCACAGCGCCAACATGGCCGATCCCGACAAATGGGTGAACCCGCTGCGTGGGTATGCTTACGACTCGTTTAATGAAGATGCATTGCTGAACCTGGCTACTGTGCGTAACAAACGTATTGAGTTACCCGGTGGGGCAGTATATCCCTTACTGGTAATACCGGTTAAGAACAACCGCATGCCGGGCTCAGCTATCATACACCCCGCAGTGGCTAAGAAACTGGCTGCCTGGAAACGCCAGGGACTGCCCATTATTCAGAAGCCTTATGAACAAAGCACGTTTGATGCGCTGGGTGTAGCGCGTGATGTTGTGGTGAAGCATGCCGATGGTAAACATGCAGAAGGCATAGCCTGGACACACAGAACAGGCGATGATTTTGATATTTATTTTATAGGCAATCAGCTGGATACTACCCGTGTAATACAGCTGAGCGTAAGGGCAACCGGTAAAGTTCCTGAGCTCTGGAACCCGGTTACCGGTGATACCATGGTGGCGCGTACCTATAGCAGTGAAGGGGTATACACCACGCTACCGGTACAGCTGCAACCAAACGCCTCTGTGTTTGTGGTACTGCAACGCAAGGCTACACAAAAGCAAAGTAACAGCGGCCTTAACTGGGCTTTAACGGATACCTTACAATTTTTGCAGCCTCACTGGCGTGTTAGCTTTGATACGGCCGCAGGGGGCCCTGTAACGCCGGTTGAAACCAAACAGCTGCAAAGCTGGACGGCGTTTGCAGACGCTGGTGTAAAGTATTATTCGGGAACGGCCGCTTATACCACAGTGTTTACACATCAGGCTACAGGTACTCCGGGCAGAATAAAACTGTCGCTGGGTAAGGTGGCCGATATGGCTACGGTGGAGGTGAATGGCAAACCCTGTGGTACTGCCTGGACCGCCCCTTATGAGGTGGACATTACAGATGCAGTGGTAAGTGGTGAAAATAAACTGACCATACAGGTTACCAACACCTGGGGCAACCGTATTATAGGCGACCATGTACCGGGCGCAACACCCCGTACCTGGACAACCGCACCTTACCGCCTGGAAAATAAGCCGCTGCAACCAGCGGGATTACTGGGGCCGGTAGCACTGGTAGCAGAACGTTAGATAAGTTGTTTCGATTGACTGATTTCTGATTATGAAGTTGTGATTATGAAAAAGATATTTTACCTGTTCTTAGGACTCCTGGCCACCAGTGCGCAGGCGCAAACGGTATTGTTTGATAACGACTGGCGTTTTTACCGTGGTGATACTACTGCGGCAGCACAGGTTGCCTTTAACGATAAAAGCTGGCGCACGGTAGACCTGCCGCACGATTGGAGTATAGAAAACCTGCCCGGTACTGCTTCTCCGTTTTCTCCGGATGCTATCAGCGGTGTAAGCGGTGGTTTTACCACGGGCGGCACCGGCTGGTACCGCAAAAGCTTTCAGGTATCTGCCACAGAAGCACAAAAGCTGCATTACGTGCAGTTTGAAGGTGTTTATATGAATGCAGATGTGTGGCTGAATGGTGTACACCTGGGCTGCCATCCTTACGGGTATACTTCTTTCTGGCTGGCGCTGACGGGTGTAAAAGCTGGTACCAACGTAATTGCAGTACGTGTACAGAACGAGGGTAGAAACAGCCGCTGGTATAGCGGCTCGGGTATTTACCGCCATGTATGGTTGCGTACCGCAGAAGCGTTACATATTGCCCCCTGGGGTGTATCTGTAACCACCCCGCAGGTAAATGGCGCACAAGCTACGGTGGCCATAGAAACGGGTGTACTGAATCAGCAGGCCAAAGCGGTGCAGGCTACTGTGGTTACTACCCTGTACACGCCCGATAACCGCATAGCCGGCACGGTAAAACAAACGCAGCAGGTTGCAGGTAAGGGTAAAGGTGCTTTTAAGGGCCAGGTACTTGTTAAACAGCCACAATTATGGTCAACAGATCAGCCCGCTTTATATAAAGTTGTAACGGAAACTTTTGTAAATGGTAAACGTACTGATAAGTTGGTTACCAATGCAGGCATTCGTTCTATTGCGTTTAGTGCAGAGAAAGGGTTTGAGCTGAACGGCAAAACCGTAAAGCTACAGGGTGGCTGTGTACACCACGATAACGGTGCGCTGGGTGCCAAAGCTTACGACCATGCAGAGGAGCGGAGAGTAGCCCTGCTGAAAGCCAGTGGCTTCAATGCTATCCGCTGCTCGCACAATCCGCCATCACCTGCTTTTCTGGATGCCTGCGATCGTTTGGGGATGCTGGTGATTGATGAAGCCTTTGATATGTGGGCAGATAAAAAGAACAAACAGGATTATCACTTATACTTTAAAGACTGGTGGCAGCGTGATGTGGAAAGCATGCTGCATCGCGATCGCAACCACCCTTCCATTATTATGTGGAGCACCGGTAATGAAATTCCTAACCGCGATAAGCCCGAAGTGGTAATGGTAGCAAAAACGCTGGCAGACCATATCCGCAGCATTGATAATACCCGGCCGGTTACCTGTGGTGTTAATGGTATTGAAGAAAACAAAGACCCTTTTATTGCCACGCTGGATGTGGCAGGTTACAACTACGCTCCAGACAAGTACGGGTATGACCACAAGCGTTTACCGCAGCGTATTATGTATGGCACAGAGTCGTTTGCCAAAGAGTCTTTTGAATACTGGCGCGAAGTACAGAAGCATAGTTATGTAATTGGTGATTTTGTATGGACGGCATTTGACCATATTGGCGAAGCCAGCATTGGATGGCTGGGCTATCCGCAGAACAAAAACTTCTACCCCTGGAACCTGGCTTATTGTGGTGATATAGATATCTGCGGCTGGAAGCGTCCGCAATCGTACTATCGCGATGCCCTCTGGAAAACCAATCAGTTGTCGCTGTTTGTAGAATGCCCGGTACGTACCTTTCCGCAGATAAACCTGAAGCCGGAAGTGTGGGCCCGTTGGGACTGGAAAGATGTGCAGGACAGTTGGCAATGGCCTCAGTTTACCGATAGCATTATTACCGTAACAGCCTATAGCTCCTGCGAAGAAGTAGAACTGTTACTGAATGGCCGTTCTTTGGGCAGGCAATCAACCGATACCACACATCGCTTACAAGCCAGCTGGAAAGTGCCTTACAGGGCAGGCGAATTAAAAGCGGTGGGGTACAGTGGTGGCAAGGCTGTTGCAGAAAGCCGTTTACAAACGGCGGAAGCGGTTGCAGCAGTGAAGATAAAAGCAGACCGGGATACGTTGACAGCCAACAATCAGGACCTGAGTTATTTTACTATTGAACTTACTGATAAAAAAGGCGTACTGCATACGCAGGCAGATAATCTGCTGCACTTTACAGTGGAAGGCCCTGCTACCATAGCAGGAGTGGGTAATGCCAACCCATCCAGCATTGAAAGCTTTCAGGAGCCGCAACGCAAAGCGTGGAGAGGCAAGTGTCAGCTGATAGTAAAAGCCGGTAAGCAGAAGGGCATAGTGAAAGTGAAGGTAAGTGGGGAAGGGCTGCAGCCTGCGGAATACAGTATAGTTATCAGGTAGCGCGGCTAAAAAAGGAGTTGCCTTATTGGGGCAACTCCGGTGCAAAAGGTTTACGTGGCGTAGTGCTTATAGCCCGTAAAAACGCTTCAATACATTTCCGTTCTTCCAGGCTTAAGTTAAGCTTACGCAGTATGGGTGATGTGGTGGGCAGCGTACTGCTGTCAATAACCACATGCTTTTGAATAGGCGAGGGGTTACCCAGGTTGTAATACTCAATCACATCCATCAGCGTAGGAAAATTGCCATGGTGCATCCACGGGCCTGTTTGCGCAACCTCACGTATAGATGGGGTTCTGAATACACCCAGATCTTTTTTATCCTTTGTGGTTTCATATCTGCCCAGGTCCTGCATTTTAGCACCGTACAGGCTCTGGCCATCGTTGTGAAACTGATTGTCGGAGAACAACGGCGTGTTGTGGCAGTTAATACAACGGGCTTTGGTGCGGAACAGGTGCATACCCATTACTTCCTCATTACTTAATGCATTGGATTTGCCGGATACAAACTGATCGAACCGGCTGGAATGGCTTACCACACTTCTTTCAAAAGTGGCAATGGCCTGCTGAATATAATTCAGTGTAACAGAATCGCTGTTAAAGGCTTTCTTAAAATACTCCCGGTAGCCTTTTATACCCCGCACATTGCTTACCATAGCGGTAAGTGTTTGTGCCATCTCTTTTGGGTCTTGCACCGGAAATACAGATTGCTCTTCCAGGCTGCCTGCACGCCCATCCCAGAACAGGTGGGTGTAATATGCGGTGTTCAGCACCGTCATGGCATTACGGCGTCCGGTTTGCCGGTTATGGCCATAAGAAACTCTTCTTCCATCGCCCCAGCCCAGTTCCGGATCGTGGCAGGAAGCACACGATATCTGGCCGCTTTGCGAAAGGCGTGGATCATAAAACAGTAGTTTGCCTAATTGTTCTTTTTCTTTAGACCAGGGATTGTCTGCCGGATAAGGGGGCTTGCCCAGGGCACCTATATCCTGAAAGCCGGGCATTACGCTGCTATCCAGGTTAGGGCGGGGCCATTTAGCGGCATCGCCGCCGCTGTAAATAATTCGCAGAGAATCTATACTATAGCCGGGCCCCTCACTTCCTTCCATCAACCGGAAGGAAGTGAGTATACCAGCCAGGGCTATCACTATCATCAATAAAACCAACGCTTTCTTCATTCGTGCTTACAGAGTTAATTTGTCAACACTCATTTTGTATTTGTACTTGTTAACAGCAGCACCGTTGATTTTGGTATCGTCGAAATTCATTTCAATATCCATTGCTTTAGTATCAAGATCATAAGCGCCTGTACCGCTGATGCCAATCTGGAACACGGTGGAATCTCTGCGGGTTACGTTTACCTGTTGTGGAATAACTCTCACAGTACCTTTACGGGCACCTGCTGCATCAGGAATCAGCTCCAGTGCACGGGGTACACTAATTTTGGCGGTTCTGATATTGATTATGCCAACTTCAGCGCCGTAAATACGGTGCATGTTAAAGAAACCTACGCCACTTCCCTGTACATAGTTGTTTACAAAACCTATTACCGCTGCATCGTTTTCGTCTAATACAGCATAATGACCGGGAATTGAAGTCCATTTGGAAGTAGAGTCAGTATAATAATAAAAGTTAGGCGCATAATAAGCGGTAGACTGGAACCAGGTAGCGGCCGGAGAGAAAGGGCGTATTACCAGTGCCAGCTTTTGTGTATTGCCGGTGATTTGCATGCTTTCATCCAGCGATATATCAATATGGAAGTTGGTACGTGCCAGGCTGGGTAATGCTTTTACCGTTACTTTGGCCTGTACCGGATTTTCTGTAATTACAGCTGAAATGCTATAGTCTTTTCCGGCTACTGCACTGTCAGAAGACATTTTCAATTTAAAACGGTTCTGTAACTCCTGTCTGGTAACAGATGCATCAAAGTTGATAGTGAATACAGTAGAGTCCAACGCAGTATTCAGATTAATAGTATCCACCGTTTTACTGAAGCCTACGCCGGTAATAGGGGTAACAGGCGTATCTTTTTTGCTGCAGGATACTGCAGCCATTGCTGCCAGAACTACTGCGAAAGAGGTCATTTTTTTCATTTGTACCTGGGTTTTATTGAATAATTAATAGTTATCGTTTTGTATAAGTTGTGGGTTAACGTTTACAGATGCCTTAGGCAAGGGTAACAGCAAGCGGAAGTCTGTATATGCCACCCCGCATACCTGTGCAGTGCAATCTGTGCGGCTTACGCCTTTTTTATGGCGGGTAAGGTCAAATAACAGGTTGCCCTCAAAAGCCAGTTCTTTACGGCGTTCTGTTTGAATGGCTTCTTTCAATGCCGTGCCGGTAAGCGCCAGCGGTGTTGCGGCAACATCTGCGCGTTTGCGTATTACTTCAAGGTCTTCATTGGCTTGTTGTGTCATGTCCAGCTCGGCAGCTGCTTCAGCGCGTATCAGGTATACTTCCGAAAGGCGCATCAGTTTTATCGGGGTAGTAGCAGATGCATCTTTTTCGTATTTGCGGGTGAAATAAGTATTGCCCGAAGCATTAAACAAAGAGGCTCTTCCCCGTATGTCCGTGGCGCTGTATAAGGATAGCAAATCTTCCGTAGCCGCAAACTGCTGGTAGGTATTGCTCATAGAACCATAGTAGGCACCCAGGCTGGTGCCTGAATAAGCTGCTTCAATAGCAATTTCAAATACAGATTCTGTAGAAGGCGTTTTCAGCCCCCAGCTGTTTACATACGCTGCATTGGTAAGCAGTTGGTAGTTGTTGGTAGTAATTACTATGTTGGCATAATGCCACGCACGCTGCCAGTTGCCTTTGTACAGATATACTTTTGATAACAGTGCTGCTGCGGAATAATTATTCCAGTAGTTAGCAGCATATCCGCCGGTAAGTGCAGCGGTAGTATTGTTAAAAAGCTGTAGCGCGGTAAGCAGGTCTGTTTCAATGGCATCGTAAGTAGCATCTATGGTAGAGCGTACAGGTAATGGGTCGCTTACCAGTAAAGGTTGTGTGTTTACTACAATTCCCAGGTGTGATGAGTCGGCGGTGTGGTTATAAGGTCTTGCATACAATCTTACCAGATTAAAGTGCAGCAGGGCGCGCAGGCAACGGGCTTCTGCCAGTACCCTGTTTTTTTGTGCAGTAGTGGCATCTGTTAGCAATGCAGCATATTTAATAATGTTGTTTACATTATTAAGCGCACTATACAAAGAAAGGTAACTGCTGTTCATAGAGCAGTTATCTGCTACCTGTATGAAATTGTAAACATCTTCCAGTCGGGAGCGGCTGGAAACACCATATTTGATGTTGCCGCCTATCAGGTCGGGATACACCATTATATCGGGTTGAAAAGTCTCTAACAGGGAACTGTAAGCACCCGCCAGTGCGGTTTTTGTTCCGGAGAGATCTTTAAAAGTTTCCTCTATAGAAAGACTGTCATACGGCTCTTTGTCCAGCAATTTCTCACAGGAGGTGAAGCAAATAAGTATCAGTGAGGCGAGGAATAGTATCTTCTTGAATTGCATAGTGGTCATGTTTAAAATCCGGCAGTAATACCGATGGTGAATGCACTGGTTTCGGGGAACAGGAAACGCATTTCCGCTGCTCCGTTGCGGCCTTTGGGGCTTTTTTGCCGGTACCAGTAATACACGTTGGTGGCATTGGCATACACCTGCATCCTGTTCATGCCTATTTTATTGGCCCAGGCAGCAGGCAGACTGTAATCCAGTGCTATGTTGGATAGTTTGATATACGAAAGGTCCATCACGTTACGGCTGGAGTTGCGTACCATATTACGCGGGTAATACAGGCGTGGTACATTGGTAATATCACCCGGTTTCTGCCAGCGATCTATCAGGTTTACACTCTGGTTGCGGTGGTTAAGGTTGCGGCCATCACTCATCAGGTCTATAGAATACAGGCTGCTGGCTCCCCAATTGTAAATCAGGTTAAAAGAAAAGCCCAGCTGGCCTATCTGAAAAGTGTTTACCATACCGCCCTGAAATTTAGGTGTACGGTCGCCAAGCGCTGTTCCCGTTGCATCTGCCAGTGCATTAATGGTGCGGGAGTCTACAATTTTTCCGGTATTGTCGTAAAACTCTTCTTCCCCGGTTTGTGGGTTTACACCTGCCCACTGCCAGCCCCATATAGTGGTAGTGCTAAGGCCCTGTTTGGTAACCAGGCCGCTGCCTTCTGTAGAATACTGGCTGGTGTATCCGTTGTTAAAGCGTACTACTTTATTGCGGTTAAAGGAGTAGTTGAAAGCAGTGTTCCACTGAAAGTTTTTACGTTCTATATTGGTGGATTTGATGGTGAATTCAAACCCGCGGTTTTGCATGGTGCCTGAGTTTACCGAGATAGCGTTGAAGCCGGTTTCCTGCGGAACAGGTACGGAGGAAATCAGATCCTTAATTGTATTGTTATAATATTCACTGGTTATCTGTACGCGGTTAAATAGCGTTACGTCCAGGCCTATATTGGTTTTATAGTTCTTTTCCCAACCCAGGTCAGGGTTAGGGGCAGCAGTACCTCCGGGTGTAGAAGCGGTATTACCGTTATAAGTATCTCCACCAAAGGAATAAAGGCCACGTGCTGCATAGGTGCCTATACGTGAGTTACCGGTACTGCCATAGCTGGCGCGTACACGCAGAAACGTAACATAGGGCAATGCTGCGCGGAAAAAGTTTTCTTTAGATATAATCCAGCCTGCACCTATGGAACTGTTTACGGCCAGTTGCTTATCGCCACCAAATACAGAAGATTTATCGCCTCTGGCATTCATGTTCAGAAAGTACTTCTGCTGATAGTTGTAGCTCAGCTGAGAGTAATAGGAAACACTTGCACGGTCTTGTGTAGAGGAGAAGGTGGCTTTGGTGCCTGCGTAACTTAACGATCGAAGTCTGTCGAATGTAAAGTTGGTGCCTGAGCCACGCAGCAGATTGGTTTCTGCATCCTGCACTTCAGTGCCTGCCAGAAAATGGATGGAATGTTTACCTGCAAAGGTTTTATCGTACGATGCCTGCAGAAAACTGATCCAGCCCAGGTTTTTACGGTCGTAGATTTGTAAGGAGCCGCCTCTGGTGCGGCCGGTAGCGTTCTGGGCCGACAGGTATACGGTTTCTTTGTTTTCGTAGTAATCGCCACCTACACGGCCGGAAAGGGTGATGGCGGGACTTACCTGATAGTTGGCAAAGGCAGTAGCTGTTATAGCAGTGCTGTTATGAAAGTCATCGTTCTGCGCAATGATAGCCAATGGGTTGGGTACGTTCTGCCCCGGCATATCGGCAAAGCTGCCGTCTGCATTATAGGGTGATACGTTGGGGGGGAGTATAATCTGGTTGTATATCTGTAATGTGTTTTGTTTGGTAATAGTGGGGCTTATATCGAACCCCATTTTAAAACGGTCGCTTATTTTATGGTCTACCGACAGGCGGAAATAGATTTTCTTCATGTCGTTGCGCATAGCATTAGACTTCTGATCGCGGTAACCTGTTGATAAACGAAAGGTGGTATTGCCTGAACCGCCGGAGAGGTCCATATTAACATTCTGGAAAGAAGGCGTGCGGTTGGTAAGTGCAAACCAGTCTGTATTGATAGTGCTGCTGCCAGCCAGGCTGGTAGCGGTTGCAGGGCTCATGCCGTTATTAATATAAGTTTCACGCAGCACCTCATAGTATTGGGGCCCGTTGAGATATTTCATTTGATTGATAAAGCGGGAGAAACCGGATTGATAGTTCAGGTTCAGCCGGGTTTTACCGGCGGTACCGCCTTTGGTGGTAATAATAATAACCCCGTTAGCCGCATTGGCGCCATAAATGGCAGAAGCGGATGCGTCTTTTAATACAGCAATCGATTTAATATCCTGCGGGTTGATGTTAGACAGTGGGTTCAGGTAGCTTTCGCCGTTGAAGGCTGTGTTTTCATCACCGCGCTGCTGCTCGTATACAGGTACGCCATTAATTACATACAGTGGCTGTGAAGAGCTTGTGCGCCCTCCTCCTATATTAGTGAGCGAGCCTACGCCACGCACATTAATCTTTACCGGTGTATTCAGCGCTGTATTGGTTTCTACCTGTACGCCTGCTACCAGGCCTTCCAGCAGTTTATCCAGACTTTCAATAGGGCGGTTGGTTTGCAGTTGTTTACTGGTTACCTGGGCAATGCTTCCCACCACCTCTTCCCTGCGGCGCTCGCCGGTGTAGGCGCTGGTAACTACCAGTTCCTGCATACTTACCGGGTCGTTGTTCATGGTTACGTTTATCGCTTCATTAACACGTGCGCTAATGGTGCGGGGCTGCATACCTATAAAGGAAAACTGTAGTTTAAGGGTAGCGGATACATCTGATGTGCTTACCCTTACAGAGAAATTTCCTTTATCGTTGCTTTGTACAGTGCGGCCATCAGGCAATACCTGAATGCTTACACCGCCGAGTGGGTTGTTATCTGCATCGTATACAGTTCCTCTTACTATGGGCAGGGCGGCAGTGTTTGTGTTTTGTTTACGTACACTTATTACACTACCGGTTTGTAAAAACTCCACGCCTGCTACGGCGCTCAGCTTTTCCAGGGCAGCAGGCCAGGTGCCGCTGAACGATAATGTAACCTTCTGCTGCAATACGGGATCATTATCTGTATAGCTGAAGGAATAGCCGGTTTGCAGTTCCATACTGCTGAGTACCTGTTGCAGGGTATGGCCGGAAGCCTTTATCTGCACCGTTGTTTTTTTGCCTGCCTGTGCCTGCAGGGCGGTGGGGTAGGCACAGAGAATTACCAGCAGCAGCATATAAATGCGTCTGCCAACATAAGCTGTCAACTTCATTACCGTTGATTTTCTAAAATGATGGTATTGCCTTTTACCGTGTATTGTAAGCGGTTGATGTAGCAATAACTTTTAAGAATGGTTTCATAACGGGTGTTTACAAACCGGCCGGTATAACCTGCGGGCTGTTTGCCGCTTTTGTTTACCAGCGTTATATTCCAGGTTTTAAGCAACGTGGCAGCCACTTCTTCCAAAGAAGCGTTCTTCCATTTTATAATGCCTTCCTTCCACCCGGTTGCTACCTCGGTGTCGAAAGACTGTATTTGTAAAGGAGTGCCTTTGCCAACATATCGTGCTTGCTGTTGCGGCAGCAGTATGGTATCTCCGGCAGGTGTGTGCAGTCGTATGCGTCCATCTACCAGTGCAATGGCATGCGGCTGGCCGTTGGCGGGTGTTTGTACGTTAAAGCTGGTACCCAGTACGGCAATCTGCACTTCACCGGCAGTTACTACAAAGGCACGGCCTGCCTGGGGCGATACTTCAAAAAAAGCTTCACCATTCAGGCGAATGCGCATAGAATCACCTTTTTCCCAGCGGTGGTATTGCAGGGTAGTACCTGCATTCAGTATTACTTTAGAGCCATCATCCAGCAGTACCGTACTTCTTTTGCCTGCGGGGTTGGTATAGCTCTGCCACTCTAAAGGCTTTGGCTGTAAAACATAGTATACGGTAACAGCAGCTATAGCAGCGGCTACAGGTACGGCCAGCCAGGCCAGTACTGAGCGGCGTTTGCGTGGATGCTTTACCATAGCGGGTGTTTCAGCCGCAGGCAATTCAGCAATAACAGCCTGCCTGCGCTGCGCCATAAATTGCAGCATACGGTTTTGCTCTGCTTCCAGCTCTTCGGCAGGCAGGCGCAGGAATAACCTGTCCAGCAGTTGCTCGGCTATTATTACCTCATCCATTTTTTCAGGATGCAGGCGTATCCATTCTTCCCAGAACTGAATATCCTTATCGTGGCTGCGCAGGTAATACCGGTTAAATGATTCGTCTGCTGCAAAATCCTCCGCTCTGTATAACGAGTAGTCCATACGCTGTGTAAAGTCCGTTTATAGAGCAGTGCAGCAAACGCGGTGTTTTTACCGGATATTTTTCAATTATTTTTTTCAGGGCAGTGTAATACCCAGTAATAGTAACAGATTCAGGTATTTACGCAGCAATTGCAGCGATTCATATACCCTATTATATACCGTGCGGGGTTGCAGTTGCAGTTGGTGTGCAATCTGCTCATAACTCAAACCTTCATAGTATTTCATCTGAATAATCTGCAATTGTGCAGGTGTAAGCTTTTGCAGGTAATGGCGCAGACGGTTCCTGGTTTCCTCATCTGTTTCCAGGTTTACCAGCATGTCTTCGTATGAAAGCTCCATTTGCGGGCGGCTGCTATCTTCCCGTACAAAAGAATGGTGTTTTACCTCTATGGTAATTTCGCGGAGTAGTTTGCGTTTGAGGTACGTAAATAAATACGCACGTACATTTTCTACCTGGGGCAGACGGGCGTGCTGGTCCCATAATTCACAAAACATCTCATGAATGGTATCTTTCACCACCTGACTGTTGGCATGCACACGACTTCCAAAGCTGTATAGCACCTGATAGGATTGATTATACAGCTTCATAAACGCTTCTTCATTGCCATTTTGCAGTTCCTGCCACAGTTTCCCTTCCATTGCCTGATTTGAATAGTTCACGGATACGGAGGTTTTTCACAGATTAATATAGTGCAAAACTGGGATAAAATGGCCGGGCCGGGGTGGGAGATAGGGAAAAAAGGTTTACGAGATGAGGAAAAAGCTGCCGGAAACGATGCAAACAGGTGGTAAAATAGTCCATCATTCCAGTAAAAACACCCATTGCCTGCGCAGGGCAATATGCTATTTTTACCGGCTATGAACAGGTTACAGACGATGCTTGCAGGCACCCTGCTGGGGATGCTGCCGGTTACAGCAACGAACGCTCAGGATAACAGAACGGCCAAACAAGTACCTGCACAGGTAATGCAGCAGGTGTACGGGCAGGTAAAAACACCTTACAAATACGGGTTGGCATTGGTGCCGCAAAACAACGCACAGAAAATGGATTGCCCTACTGTGTTTAGAAAAGGAGATACCTGGTACATGACCTACGTTATTTTTGATGGCACGGGCTATGAAACCTGGCAAAGCAGCAGTGCCGATCTGCTGCACTGGAGCGCCGGTACCCGCATTATGTCTTTCTCTTCCGATACCACGCAATGGGATGCCATACATAAAGCCGGTTACCCTGCCTTGCAGGATTTTAAGTGGGATGGTACTTACGCTTTACAACCTTATAAAAAGAAATACTGGATCAGCTACTTTGCGGGTAACGTAAAAGGCTATGAAGCTGGTCCGCTGGCGCTGGGTATTGCGTATACACCCAAAAGCAAATTGGCGTCCGGTAAAGAATGGACACGCCTGAAAACGCCCATCTTTACCGCTACTGATACAGATGTACGCTGGTGGGAGAACCGCAAGCTGTTTAAGAGTACCATCATATGGGATACGGCTAAAACCACGGGTTATCCTTTTGTAATGTACTATAACGCCAACGGCGATTCAGCAGCCAACAATATCAAAACCCGCTGGTACGAGCGTATTGGTATGGCCGTAAGTAACGATATGGTACACTGGAAACGCTTTAATACAGAACCGGTGGTGCATCATGCTATGGGTATTACCGGCGACCCGGTAATTCGGAAGATAGATGATGTGTGGGTAATGTTTTACTTTGGCGCGTTCTGGAAAGGCCGTAAAGATGCGTTTAACCGCTTTGCCTGCTCATACGATCTGGTAAACTGGACGGACTGGGAAGGGCAGGACCTGATTAACTCCAGTGAGGATTATGACCGTAAATTTGCACATAAGTCGTATGTGGTTAAACACAACGGGGTGGTATATCATTTTTACTGCGCGGTAAACAACAAAGACCAGCGTGGTATTGCGGTAGCTACTTCCAAAGATTTAGGCAAGAGTACTTTGCAGTTTGTTCAATAAAAGTGTGTTCAATAAAGCAGCATGAAAAGAACCGCGCTCACAATGTTACTTGCAGGTGTCATATGTCTGGGCCGCGCACAGCAACCTAAGGGCGTATCTGTCTACGATGTGGTGTGGACCAGCCAGAGTGAAAATGCTTCTGCTTCTATGCCCTGTGGTGGTGGTGATATAGGGTTGAATGTATGGGTGGAGCAAACGGGTATGATACATTGTACCCTTTCCCGCAACGGTGCTTTTGACGAGAATAACATGTTGCTGAAGCAGGGCGAAGTTGTGTTCCAGCTTTCCGGTGCTCCTTTCAGTATATTAAATAAAAAGCCTTTCCGCCAGCAGCTGCGTCTGGAAACGGGGGATGTACTGATTGAAGGCAATGGGGTGTCGGTATTGTTGTGGGTGGATGTATACCGCCCGGTGGTGCATGTATCTGTACAAAGCGCCCGGCCTTTAACAGTAACGGCGGAGTATAAGAACTGGCGTTATAAGGATTATCTGATACAAGATAAAGAGCAAAGAGCGGCATCCTATAAGTTTACACAAAAGTTTCCTGTGTATACCCGTAAGGATGAAGCGGGCTTTGAAAACGGTGCCGTGGTATTTTACCACCGCAACCACAGCGACCGGGAAGATATATTTGATTATACCGTACGGATGGAACGGCTGTCTGCCATTAAAGACAGCTTGTGGAATCCGGTAAAAGACCGCACGTTTGGCGGGTATATGAAAGGGAAGGGATTTAAGCCTTTGCTTTCTCCGGATTCATCACTTAGTAAACATGCCAACCGCAACGCGTTGCGCTGGACGCTGCAAAGCAGCAAAGGCCGGCAGCATGAACTGGAAATAGGCCTGCATGTGGCGCAAACAGCTACGCTGGCGGCCTGGAAACAGGGTTTACAGCAGATTGCGGATGACGCCACTGCCCATTATAAATCTGCGCAGCAGCAAACCCGCAGCTGGTGGAAGCAGTTTTGGAACAGAAGCTATATTCATATCAACAGTGCAGACGATAGTGTAAAAGCCATAGCCCGCAATTATCAGCTTTTCCGTTACATGCTGGGCTGTAATGCTTATGGAGCTTATCCCAGCAAGTCTAATGGCGGGCTGTTTACGTTTGAGCCGGAATATGTAAATGCGCAATACCCTTTCAGTGCCGATTTCCGTTTATGGGGTGGTGGTGTTATGACGGCACAGAACCAGCGGCTGGTATACTTTCCCATGTTGAAGAGCGGCGATGCAGATATGATGAAGCCGCAGTTTGATTTTTACCTGAATGCGTTAAAGAACGCAGAACTGCGCACCCGGTACTACTGGCACCACAACGGAGCCAGCTTTACCGAACAGATGGAATATTTTGGATTACCCAATATAGCCGAGTATGGCATTAAGCGCCCCGAAGGTTATGATGCCGGTATGGAATACAATGCCTGGCTGGAATACCAGTGGGAAACCTGCTTTGAGTTTTGCCTGATGATACTGGATGCGGAGCGTTACGCAGGTATGGATATTACAGCCTATATTCCACTGATAGAAAGCTGCCTTACTTTTTATGATGAACACTATCAGTACCTGGCAAAAAAGCTGGGTGCCAGGGTGTGGAATGATAAGGGGCAATATGTATTTTATCCATCCTCAGCAGCGGAAACCTATAAAATGGCTTATAACTCCACTACAGTGGTGTCGGCCCTTACAGTTATCCTTACCAGGGTGGGCGAATTGCCGCAACAATACCTGGATACAGCACAACGCCGTAAATGGGCCACCATGCTTACCCGTATTCCGGAAGTGCCGGTAAAGGTGCAGGACGGGCGTGCTATGTTAGCCCCCGCAGAAGCCTGGGCGCGGGTGCAGAACTCAGAAGCGCCACAGCTGTACCCGGTATATCCGTGGGGATTGTATGGCGTGGGCAAACCGGGCCTGGATACTGCCATCAACACCTGGTTGTACGATCCGCAGGTGGTAAAATACCGCAGTCATGTGGGCTGGCGACAATACAACATCTTTGCGGCACGTTTGGGATTAACAGCAGAAGCTGCACACTATAACAAACTAAAGCTGGCAGATGGCCCGCACCGCTTCCCGGCTTTCTGGGGGCCGGGTTTTGACTGGACGCCCGATCATAACTGGGGCGGATCGGGTATGATAGGTTTGCAGGAAATGCTATTACAGGCAGATGGTAAAAAAATGTATCTGTTACCCGCCTGGCCTAAAGACTGGCCGGTGGAGTGCAAGCTGCACGCACCATATAATACCACCGTTGAATTGTCGGTTACAAACGGTAAAGTAACACGCTTACAGGTAACACCGGAAAGCAGAAGGCAGGATGTGATTATGGCTAACCAGTGGCTGCCTTCCGCTCCATAGTATTATTCTGATTTCAGGTTCTGAGAGGGATTGGCCATGGCTGCTCTGGCAGCCTGCAATCCGATGGTAAGCAAAGCCAGCAGCAAAGCAGCAATCCCTGTTAACACAAATATCCATCCGTTAATACTAATGCGGTAAGAGAACGATTGCAGCCAATGGTGCATGGCATACCAGCAAACCGGTACAGCAATTACAATGGCTATCAGTATCAGTAACAGAAAGTCTTTCGATAACAAGGCTATAATACTTTGTGCAGAGGCACCCAACACCTTGCGGATGCTGATTTCTTTGCTTCTTTTGGCAATACTGAAAGCGGTTAAACCCAGCAGGCCCAGACAGGTAATAAACAGCGTGAAGAAAGAGAAAAAGTTAATGATTTTACCAAACTGTAAATCGCTTTTGTATTGCTGGTTAAACATATCATCCAGAAAAAAGTATTCCAGTACATGATCTGGAAAAGCACTGTTCCAGGTGTTTTCAACCGCTGCCATGGTTTGGTGCAGGTTTTCTGCATTTACTTTTATAGAGATATAGTTGCACGGAGCATTGTGATACCAATGTATAACCGGTATCTGCGCCTGTTTCAACGATTGCTGGTGATAGTTTTTAATAACACCTGTAATGGTGCCGTTTTTAACGCAGCCTGAATTAATGTCCAGCTTTTGCCCTATAGCGTCGGCTGCATTGGCAAAGCCTAACACGCGGCAGGCTTCTTCATTCAATAGCAGTTGGTTGTGCTGGCTGCCAGCTCTGTAATTTTCACCGGCTACCAGCTGCATATTCATCAGGGGTACAAAGTTTTCATCTACCCCGTACAGGTAATAGTTAAACCCTGTGTTTTCTGTAGAGCCCTGCCTGTGTACATCGGTTTGGGTACAGAGGGAAGAGAGTTGCAGGCCCGGCAGCGAAACAGTCATAGCCACCTGCTCAACACCTTTAACTTGTAACAACTGGTTTTTAAACACTTTTCCTTTACCGGCAAGTACAGAGTCTGTTCCGGCCAGTTCCGGTCCGCGCATTACCAGTATCTTTTCTATGTTCATGCCCAGTTGCCGGTGTTTTACATAATACATCTGCTGGTATACAATTACGGCGGCAGACAGTACTATCAGTGCCACCGTAAACTGCCCAACTACCAGCACTTTGCGTAACGCGGCACCTTTTAACGAGCCGGTAAATTGCCGGGCAGTGGCAGCAGCCGTTTTAACGGCAGATAATACCAGTGCGGGGTAAACGCCCGATAAAATACAGTTTACTATAAATAGCAACAGCGTAGTAATCCAGAATGTAGGTGTGCGAAACAGTAAGGCTGCGGAAGGGTAGCCTACCAGCGATGCATAAAAAGGGCGCATTATGGCGGTAAATACAAGTGCCAGTACCATAGCCAGCAGGTTAATCAATAACGATTCTGCAAAAAACATACGGGTAAGGTTGAAACGGGAAGCGCCCAGTATTTTGCGTAAGCCTGCTTCCTGCTTTTTACCGGCAGCGTGTGCGGTGGTAAGGTTTATATAATTGGCAGCACCAATCAGTATTATCAGAAAAGCAACAATAAGTATGTAATTAATTACGGTGGCATCGCCGTTAATATCCGGTTCAAAGTTTTTATGAGAGTACAGGTGAATGTCTTTAACGGCCTGCGCTACTACATACTCATTCTGCAGCCGTGCTTTAGACAGCGCTTTCAGTTTTTCGTTAAACTCAGCCAGGTTCAGGTGTGGCTTCGTTAGTACATAGGTATAGTTGTTGTTGCCTCCCCAGGTATTCAGGTCCCAGCCCATCTTTGTAAGTTCGGCAATGGGTAGTAACAGGTCAAAACGCAGGTGCGTGTTGGCAGGAATATCGGCCATTACACCAGATATAACAGCAGGCTGGCCATTCAGGGCAAGGGTTTTGCCTATAATATCGGTACTGCCAAACATGGCTTTGGCCGTTCTGGCGCTGATAACTACCTGGCCCGGTGTGTTCAACGCCGTACGGGCATCGCCTTTCAGCAGCGGAAAATTGAATACGGTAAATACAGAAGGGTCGGCAGCATAGGTGGCAGAAGCGCGCAGGCTTTTATCCGGGCCTTTCATTTCATACGTGCCCATATCCTGCAAACGCACATAATCTACTACTTCCGGGTAATTGCTTTTGAGCATAGGCCCCAGAGGGGGGTAGGTTTCGCAGTCGGTGTTATATTTTTCATTGCCGCGGTACATATCCAGCGTAAGCCGGTAAATGTTATCCGCTTTCTCATGAAAGTGCTCATAACTACGTTCAAACTGTACGTAATTTACCAATAGCAAAAAGGCCAGGGTGGCGGCAGCCAATCCCAGCAAATTAATACCGGTATAAAACTTATTCTTCCATAAGCTGCGCCAGGCCGTCTTCAAAAAAACTGCGTTCATACTGCATTTTAGGTAAAAATGTTAAAAACGGTGCCAATAGAATAAGGGTTTGATAATGATAGCGTTGCACGTTGTGCAAAAAACGGCTGTGTACGCTTTCAGTACACCGTTTGTACGGAAACAAATAGCAGGTTTTATACACAGAACCCTGAATTCCAGGTGTAAAGAGCAGGCGGAAAATGGTAAAATAATCCATTAGAATGCAGGAATAGTGTATTGTATACCCATCGCATCTGTCTGACATTAGTAACCGGAAAACTTAACAATTGATTGCTGTATGATGGTAAGGAAATACTTCGAGGACTACGTGCCTGAGGAGGTTCGTCAAACGTACGGACGCACGATAACCGAAACTGATATTGTGATACATGCCGGACAAACCGGAGACTTTTTCCCGCATCATATGGACGCGGAATGGTGTAAAACCCAACCCTTTGGACAGCGCATGGCGCATGGCACACTTATATTCAGTATTGCCGTGGGCTTAACCGCCAATGAAATTAACGAGGTGGCTATGACCTATGGTTATGAGCACCTGCGTTTTATTAAGCCGGTGTTTATTGGTGATACCATTGTGGTAAAAGTGACCATTAAAGATATGAAGGACCACAAGAAGCCTGGCTTTGGCCTGGTAACCGAACTGGTGGAAGCTACCAACCAGCGTGGCGAAACCGTTATGGTGTGTGAACATATTTTACTGGCACAGAAGAAATAATCAAAATAATTGCAATGCCCAAAGTAGTACTAAAAGGAATAACATGGGGGCATAGCAGGGGAATAACGCCATTGCTAGCCGCTTCTCAGCGTTTTACGGAATTACATCCCGATGTGGAGATTGTATGGAAGAAAAGAACGCTGCAGGAATTCGCCGATCTGCCTATTGAAAACCTGATACGTCAGTACGATCTGCTGATTATAGACCATCCCTGGGTGGGCTTTGCCGCAGATGCCAAATGTGTGCTGCCGTTAGACAGATACCTGAGTAAAGAATATATGGCCGATCAGGCTGCCCACACCGTAGGGCAAAGCCACGAAAGCTATAACATAGATGGGCATCAGTGGGCGCTGGCTATAGATGCTGCTACGCCTGCCGCCAGTTACCGGGCCGATTTGCTGGAAAAGCATAACACGCCTGTACCTGCTACCTGGCAGGATGTGCTGGACCTGGCAAAAGAGGGCAAGGTAGCTGCACCGGCTATTCCTATTGATCTGCTGATGAATTTTTATATGTTTTGTCTGGCGCACGGCCGTGAGCCATTTACCAATACCCATGAGGTAATTGACAATGCTACCGGTATACTGGCGCTGGAAACCATGCGCGAGCTGTATTCGCTGCTGCCCAAAGAGCAGTTTAAGTTTAACCCTATTGCCGTGGCAGAGGCTATGAGCAAAACAGATAAATACTGGTATTGCCCGTTTGCCTATTGCTACTCTAATTACGCCCGCAAAGGCTATGCAGATAAGCTGCTTACCTATACCGATCTGGTATCGTTTGGTAAAACAGGTTTACTGCGCAGCACTATTGGCGGCACGGGGCTGGCCGTATCGCTTTACTCGCAGCATCCTAAAATAGCGGTGCAGTTTGCGGAGAAAGTGGTATCGCCCGGGTTTCAGTCTACTTTTTACACACAACATGGCGGGCAGCCGGGGCATGGGCTGGCCTGGGCCGATGAAGAGGCAAACCGCCTTACCAACAACTTTTTCCGTTCGGTATTACCTACTATGGAAAGGGGGTATATGCGCCCGCGGTATAATGGCTACTTGCATTTTCAGGATCATGCAGGTGATCCTATTCAGGCGTATCTTCAATATGGAGGCAATCCGGAAGTGGTATTGGAACAGATTAATGCCATTTACGCAAAAAGCCTTCAAAATAATAAATTATTCAAGCAATCAATATGAGTGTGTTGCCATTGAAAGGCCTTGTGGTGTTGGAATTTAGCCAGTACCTGTCGGGCCCGTCGGCCGGTTTACGTATGGCCGATCTGGGTGCGCGGGTAATTAAAATTGAGCGTCCGGGCAGTGGGGAAGCAGGCCGTAAATTGTCTATCAAAAACCTCTGGGCAGATGATGGCAGCAGTTTGTTGTTTCATACTATCAATCGTAATAAAGAAAGTTTTACCGCAGACCTCAAAAATGCAGAAGACCTGGATAAGGTAAAACAGCTGATACGCCAGGCCGATGTGCTTACGCACAACTTCCGGCCAGGGGTAATGGAAAAGGCCGGATTAGGGTATGCCGAAGTGCGGAAACTGAACCCGCGTATGGTATATGCCGAAATAAGCGGTTATGGCAAACGTGGGCCGTGGAAAAACCGTCCGGGGCAGGATTTGCTGCTGCAATCTATGAGTGGACTGGCTTATACCACCGGCGATGCGGGTAAGGGGCCTATCCCTTTCGGCTTATCTATTGGCGATAGTCTTTGTGGTGCACAACTGGTGCAGGGTATACTGGCGGCTTTAATACGCCGGCAGAAAACCGGGCAGGGTGCGTTGATAGAAATAAGTCTGTTAGAATCGCTGCTCGATTTTCAGTTTGAACTGCTGACTACCTACTTTGCCAGTGGCAAACAACCGCAGCGCAGTCAGGTAAACAACGGCCATTCGCTGTTAAGCGCTCCCTATGGTATTTATGCTACCTCCAAAGGGTATATAGCGGTGGCCATGAGCGATCTGCAACAGGTAGCCAAAGCCGTGCAGTGCGATGATTTACTAAAATACACACAGAACGATGCCTTTAGTAAGCGCGATGAAATAAAGCAATGCATAGCAGACCACCTGCTTACCAATACCGCCGCATACTGGCAGCAACAGCTGTTACAGGCGGGCCTGTGGGCTATGGAGGTGCAGAACTGGCAACAGCTGGTACAGCTGGAAGGCTACCGGCAGTTGCAGATGGAGCAACCGCTGCGCATGAAAGATGGTAGTGTACGAACTACTACGCGCTGCCCCATACGCATTAACGGGCAAAAGCTTTTTTCACCGGTACCGGCACCGGTGGCAGGAGAGCATAACAAAACCATCAGCCGTGAATTTCTCACCTCAATTATTGCCTGATGAAACCCTTACAGGATATTGTTATAGTAGACTTCAGCCAGTTCCTGTCCGGCCCTTCCGCCAGTTTGCGGCTGGCCGATATGGGTGCGCAGGTAATTAAAATAGAGAAACCCGGTACAGGAGATATCTGCCGTTACCTGTATGTATCTGATGTGGTGATAGAAGGGGAGAGTACCATCTTTCATACCATCAACCGCAACAAACAGAGCTATGCGGCAGACCTGAAATCGCCGGAAGACCAGGAGCGTATTAAACAGTTACTCACCAAAGCCGATGTGCTGCTGCACAACTTCCGGCCGGGGGTAATGGAACGCCTGGGGCTGGATTATGAAACCGTTAAGGCCATTAACCCGCAGCTGATATATGCTGAAATAAGCGGCTATGGCGAAGAGGGACCGTGGAAAGGCTGGCCGGGGCAGGATTTGCTGGTGCAGTCTTTATCGGGCATGACTTGGTTAAGCAACAACAGCACAGAAAACCCTACACCCATGGGCGTTTCTGTGGTAGATATATTAGCAGGTACCTATGTGGCACAGGGTATACTTGCAGCGCTATTCCAGCGCACCTGTAACGGGGAGGGTGCTCTGGTGCAGGTAAGTATGATGGAAGCTGCTATGGATTTTCAGTTTGAAGTGCTTACCTGCTTTTATAATGATGGCAATGAGCTGCCGGTGCGCAGCGAAACAGGGGGTGGCCATGCTTACCTGGGCGCCCCCTACGGAATTTATCAAACGGCAGATGGCTACCTGGCACTGGCAATGGGCAGTATACTGCAACTGGGTCAGCTGCTGCAATGCACGCCACTGGCTGCATTTACAGAACCAGCGGAATGGTTTACCCGCAGGGATGAAATTAAAGGCATACTGGCAAAGCACCTGGTTACACACTCCACCGCTTACTGGATGGCCATACTGGAACCGGCCGATATCTGGTGTGCAAGGGTAATGGATTACGATGCCATGACGCAGGAAGAAGGATACCGGGTACTGGATATGGAACTGGATGTAAAAACCAGTAACGGATTAACCATAAAAACCACGCGCTGCCCTATACGTATGGATGGGCAACTGTTTGCTTCTGCTGTGGGCGCACCGTTACTGGGCGAGCATAATGCGGTGATAGAAAAACAGTTCGGGCTGGTTTCATAAATTAGATTTTAGCCATATATTTAGGGCTTAACAACGATTGGCAACGCCGCTTGAAATTGATAGATACACATATCCACATCTGGGATTTTTCCAAAGCATCCTATGACTGGTTACAGCAGGCCGATCCGTTGCTGAACCGCAACTATGCTATTGAAGAGCTGGAGCCGCAGCTGGCAGAGGCGGGTGTAACAGGCGGTTTACTGGTGCAGGCTGCGTGGAACCTGGCAGATACAGAATGGATGCTGGAAGTAGCACGGCGCACACCCTGGATAAAAGGTGTGGTAGGCTGGTTGCCGCTGGCAGACCCTGTAGCCACAAAGGCATTGCTGGAAGAAAAATACCTTTCTGACCCTTATTTTAAAGGTGTACGCCATCTGATACATGATGAGGCCGACACCCGCTGGCTGTTGCAGGATCAGGTGATAGAGAGCCTGCAACTACTGGCCGCCCACCATATCCCGTATGACATAGTAGGCATTTTGCCGGAGCACATTGAAACAGCCATTGAAGTGGCTAAGCGGGTACCGGAGTTGCGTATGGTGTTTGACCATATGAACCAGCCGCCTGTTGCCACCAGAGAATGGTTTGGCCGCTGGGGTGCGCTGATGGAAGAAGCAGCTACCTGTAACCGGATGTATGTAAAAATATCCGGCCTGGGTACCACGGCCCGCAACCCGCAATGGCAGCCGGAAGATATTGCGCCTTATGTGTCGTTTGTATTACAGCACTTTGGGGCAGACCGGTGTTTTATGGGCGGCGACTGGCCGGTTTCGTTACTGGCAGGCAGTTACGCCTCTACCTGGGAAAAGTACAGGCAAACAGTAATGCTGGTTACCGATGCTACGGCAAGAGAAAAAATCTTTTCCCTGAATGCAGAACGATTTTATCATTTATAAGCCTCTTGCGTAAGAGAGGAAGGAGCGATTGTTATGAGCGTATTGGCCGGAATTATGTTGCACGCTACGGGGGCATCCTGTGCAGCACTTTGTTACACGCCCCAGAAAAATACTGTGCAATGGTCGTGGCAAACCTTCTGGCTGGCGCAGGCAGCTGTATGCTGGCTGTTACTGCCTGTATTAGGTACCGTGTTTACCATTCCCTCCGCAGATAAGGTACTGGCCGAAATTCCCACCGCCTTAATGTACCGCACCTTTTTACTGGGTGCAGTATATGGCATTGGCGGCACCGCCTTTGGTATTGCTATCCGTTATGTAGGTTTTTCACTTACCTATGCTATTTCCGTGGGTTTATCCTGTGTACTGGGTACGTTGCTGCCGCCTTTGTTTGCGGGGCAGCTGGGTGGTATATTACAACAGTCGGGTGCTATGTATATAGTAACAGGCATGGTGCTGGGTATTGCAGGGATAGCCTTATGTGGCGTAGCAGGCAGAAGTAAAGAAAAGTATCTGCAGCAGCAAAAGGGCAGCACACAGTTTTCGCTGGCCAAAGGTTTGCCGCTGTGTTTGCTGGCGGGCGTGTTATCGGCCGTATATGGTTTTGCTATTGCACAGGCCCAGCCTATGGCAGATATTGCTGCTAAGTATGGCGCGGGCGATATGCAGAGCAATATCATTTACCTGTTTGCCAACACCGGTGCGTTTGTAAGTACGGCGTTGTATTGCATTTTTCTGCATAACCGCCACCGCACCTGGGGCCAGTACCGCAGTGTGCCGGACAGGCTGGGCATGTATTATCTGATGGCGTTCATTACCGGTGTATTATGGTACAGTCAGTTCTTTTTTTACGGGCTGGGCCATGTGCGCATGGGTACGTACAAATTTTCCAGCTGGGCCATACATATGATTATGCTGGTATTGTTCAGTTCTCTGGCAGGAATTATGATGAAGGAATGGGCAGGTGCCAATGCACGTATGCGGCAGATACTCTCCGCCGCTATTGCGGTGCTGATTATAGCGGTGCTGGTGATTAGTTACGGCAACTATTTAGGAGAATAAGATTGTGTGGTTATAAAATGAACAGCAAATGCTTCCGATTTATGTGATAGGAGCCGGTGGCATTGTAAACGATGCGCATCTGCCGGCTTACAAACTGGCCGGTTACACCGTGGCAGGAATTGTAGACAGAGACAGAGAGAAAGCCGCCGCACTGGCCGGAAAGTTTGGTATACCCACGGTATATGATACCATTGAACAAATGGTAGCCGCTGCCCCGGCAAAGGCAGTGTACGATGTGGCGCTGCCTGCAACGGCACTGTTACCTGTGCTGGAACTGCTGCCGGATAAAGCAACGGTACTGCTGCAAAAACCCATGGGCAATAACCTGGAAGAAGCGAAGGATATACTGGCTGTTACCCGCCGCAAGCAAATGCTGGCAGGGGTAAATTTTCAGCTGCGTTATGCACCTTATATTAAAGCCGCCCGTGAAATGATTGCGGCGGGCAAAATTGGGTTGCTGTGTGATATTGAAGTGAACATTAACGTATATACCCCCTGGCATCTCTGGAGTTTTCTGTTTGAATCGCCCCGGGTAGAGATATTATACCACAGTATTCACTATGTAGATCTGGTGCGCTCTTTCTTTGGCAATCCTGTGGGCGTGTTTGCAAAAACGGTAAAGCACCCGTCTATGCCGCAACTGGCCTCTGTACGTAGTAATATTATTATGGACTATGGCAACTGGCTGCGGGCAAATATTATTACCAACCACAACCATAATTTCGGGCTGCATGGTCAGCATGCCTATGTAAAGTTTGAAGGCACCAAAGGTGTAATTAAAGCTACTCTGGGCAGCCTTATTAATTATCCCGAGGGCATACCCGATAAGTTTGAGTATGTTATTGCGGAAGAAGGTGAACCAGCCGTATGGAATACCCTGGATATACGCGGCAGCTGGTTTCCGCATGCCTTTATCGGTACCATGGAGCAGATGATGCTGGCAGCGCAGGGTATTATAGAAAAGCCGGATAACTCGGTGGAGGATGCGATACATACCATGGAGGCGGTAGAGCTGGCCTATCAGTAAAACCGCTGAAAATGATGCTGTTTGTAGTAGAAAACCGACACCATGCGTAGTAATCAAAAACAAAACCCAGGGTGTTTTACCCGTTAAAAAACCTACCGTTACCGTGAAAAATCACGCTTGTTATACGCTGGCGCTCAACGTTCTTTGCTGTGCAAACCAACCCTAAAACCTTCAGGAATAACATCAGTGAAGGCCCCGATGTTTTACATTTGGGCTTTCTTATTTTCAGAAACAACCCATGACCCGAAAGTGTTTTTTTATGTTACGCCTGATAGTTGTTGTTGCTATATTCCTTACTACTACGCTTCCGCTTTATAGTCAGCATGAAGACAAGTACAAAGAGGATAGCGCAAAGGTTTTTCACGTTAGCCTGCAAACATTTGCCTTTATTGCTTCCTGAAAAGAAATACCCGAGAATCTTATTATTAAACAAACAAATACCATGAAAAAAGTCCTTATTCCGGTGTTAGCACTTACACTGGCCGTTGCTTCCTGTTCTAAAAATGATACCGCTCCTGATAACGGAGGAAACAGCACAAAATTGTTGTCAAGAACTGAGGATACGAATGGCGATGTAGAGATTTTCAGTTATGATGCCAGCGGTAAATTTTTATCTATTGCAGATTCCAACAGCTACAGAATACAGGCAGATAGTGCTGTTTACAAAAATGGCATTCTGACCAATATTTACCGCCAGAGCTCCACGGGCATGCCGGGTATTACCCACAATTTTGTGTTTGATGCCAATAACCGCCTTGCTAAAATTGTATTTGTAAGCAGTGGCCAGATCTGGAAAATTGATTCTTTAGTGTACAACAGTGCAGGTACGCTTAGTAGCTTTTACAACTTACGCGCGGAACCAAACGGTACGTATACCATAGTTGCTTCTAACGAGATTACAGTAGATGCTAACGGAAATCTTGCTACAATGACTGTAAAAGAGCTGGGTGGCGCAGGTACATTGGTTCTGAAGCGGAAAGATGTGTATAGTTACGATAATCACCGTAACCCATATTCCCGTATTGCTTCGCCTGCTTTCTGGATTGTACGGGAAGACTATTATGCTGCCAGCACTAACAATATTACCCGTGTGGAAGAATATCATTATCCTAACGGAACACCGGTGTTAGATGAACTGGATACTAATAAGTATACTTACGATGCGGATGGTGATATTATTGCAGTTGAACATTATGAAGGTACTACTGATGCCGACCTGAAACTGGATTATAAAAGTGTACTTAAGTACATTGCCAAATAGTTATTCACTGTAAGAAAGAACAAAGGCCGTTTCATAAAAGAAGCGGCCTTTGTTTTTGTAAGGGGTAAGGATTGCTAGTTTTTGGTATATATCTGCGATACAAAATTGGCGTCGAAGTTGGCGAATGTTTTAAAACTGCTGACAGGCCATGTAAGCCGGGTGCGGCTAAGCCCATCATAGGCCGGATGCCAGAAGCCGGATTCGTACAAACGGTATTCGTTATTGGCGCTGCGGCTGATGTACCAGCTAACACGGTAAGTGTTAGGGTTGTTAGGTACACGGTAGCTGCCGCTGCCATCTGCTTTCAGTTCCAGTGTATAGGTGGTGGTGGGGTTATTGGGGTCAAAGCCCTGCACCGTCCAGGTGCCTACACATGCGTTTTTGTACAAGCTGGTGGAGTCTGTAATAGCAATCACTTTAGCAGTAATATCCTTTTCCGAAACAAATCCTTCTTTAGAAGCTTTGATATGGAAGCTGAAGCTTTCTTCTTTACCGGATAAAGATTTGAAGGTTACGTTTTCATTACTGCGGGTTACCAGCTGTACGTTGGGATTTGAGATATTGCTGATGGTAATATCGTTGGTGTTGAGTGTTACCTGTTCCAGACTGCCTTTGTAGGTAGGGGTGCTTCCGAATACCTGTGTAAGTAAATCCCATTGCAGCTGCAGGCTGCGCAGTGCGGAGATAAAGTTATTGGTGCTGCTGTTTACATCGCGGTCATTGTCCATAATAGAATGAAAGGAAGCATCCAGCTGCATATCCGTATTCAATCCGGTTTCAAATTCAGTTCTGATAACACTGAACAGGGCTTTGGTAAATATCCAGTTAGCACCGAGGAAGGCTTTTAACGAGTGCTTGAAGGTAAGTGCTGCGGGACGTATTTCGGTAATCAGCAGATAGCCTGCCATGCCTACGGCCAGCGTGGTGCTGATGGCAGATAGGCCAAAAGAGGCCGGAGCCAGATAGGCAGAAATGCCTGCCAGCGCCATCAGTTTCAGAAACTCTTTGCTGCTGTTTTTGAGGGCAATGGCAGAAGTGGCCAGATTGTCTGCCGTACAACTGTAGAATGATTTGAAATCTACCCGGGGGCATTCAGATTGCCGCAGGCTGGTTGGGCCGTCCAGGTTGGTATATACCTGCGACATAAACTGCCGGAACACGCCCTTATTGGCTTCGTAGAAGTAAGCGGTCTGCCGCTTCTGTTCGGCAGTGAGGGAGTTGTATAATTTCAGTACCTCCTGTTTGTATGCTTTAATATCGTTTACTTCGTCCTGCTGTTCCGTAGTGGTAACAGGTAGTTTGTTAATCTGTGCGTCCAGATTGGCTACCATATCGGTAATCAGTTTATTGGGGTCGGTTACCTGCGGTTTGGTTACCGTATAGGTAATACGGCCCAGCTCAAACTCCAGCACGTGTTTACCTTCAGCAACATCGGGTACCAGAAAGGAGAGTGTGGTATCGCCACTAAGCCGTATGTCTACCGGCTGGCCGCCAAAAGTACCTTTGTAGAGGCTGGTGAACCCACCCTTTACCACCAGGTTTGCTACCTGAAAGCTGAGTACACTGGCTGATTCTGGTTTTACGTTGGCTGTGTTGTCCCGAATAATTTGTTCCTGCTCATCTTCTTTTTTAGAACAGCTGTAGCTGAAACAGAGGGTAACAATGGTAAATGCAACAAATGCTGCTTTAGAAAGCCCGGTTAAATTTCTCATAACAAGTACGTGCAATTGTGCCGTAAAGAAAACGGAGGGTTTCTGCAATGCCTATACCTGGTTATGGTGATTTTTTAGCTTTTAGCGGCTGCTTCTTCGCGGATTTTTACGGTAATCTTATGCGGGGCATACTCATCGCCGCCAAAATAAGGATACAGGCGGTAACTATGGTGGTGGGCTCTGTTATCAGAGAAGCCGTACAGCTTGTTAATATCGGCCTGATTAGAGGTATTTTTAGTGCTATAAACCGCGGAAGAATCAAATAATACAGTAAAAGCAATTCCCTGCGTGGAAATAGCCTCAAAATGCTCCTGTTCGCAATATTGCGCACCTGGGGGGATGGTGTAGCTGGTATAACTTACTGTTGGGGTAGACGGCAGGGTTGGAATATTTTCCTGTGTTTGTGAGGATGCACTTGCTGCAAGGTCTGTTTCCTTCTGACAGGAAGTGATCCCCCAAAACAACAGGGCTATTGGTACGGCTGCGCACAAAATCTCTCTCCTCAAAATCATACAGCAAAGTTACACACCTTCCCGGGCGAATAAGTTTAATAGGGCTTAAGATAAATGGCGTGTGGGTTAAAATAGGCTGAAGAGGAAAGTAAGGGGCAACCGATGTATGGAGGAATGAAAACGGAATTGAATTACCGCAGAAAAGGCTGTCAACCTGGCATTTTTGCATCAAAAAAACCTGAGCGAAGGGGAAGCGAACCCGTGGCGAAGGAACACCGAAGGAAAAGCGATAGAAAATGCTACCGGCAAAATGGCAGAAATACGATTATTTATTAATGGTTGTGATAAAAGCCTGTTTCCGGAGTTGGAAATTGCTTGCTGACGCAAGGGGTTTGGATGGGCTGAAACCCTTGCAAAATAAGGATTTTAAGAAGGGAATATACTGCTGGTAAGCCCTGTAGAATGCGCTCCGTTTTTTAGCATACGATTTCTATTATTTAACATGTTAAATATGTTGTTTAGCACATTTTTAATTGCAAAAGGCCTCTGTTTTTCGTAAATTTATAGGGTCAGATGGGGGTTAACCAGGGCTACGCTGAAAGCCTTGTTTTGAGAGAGGCGTCCTCACACAGGCTTTACCTGGAAACAGCATCTGACGGGGGCATACAAACACCATTTTTCACATTCAAAAAGAAAGGAATGTGGTTCGCACAAGGTGTTGAGCCACTAAACATGATCCGCCGGTTAAAGGAGTAACCGGAACGGCATGGATAGTTCTTTGACATATGGGAAAGGCAAACAACGGGTGTAAGCATCTATTATACATCACCTGAGCCGGCTGGCAACCGGCTCAGGTATTTTTACCCGTCCTGCCGCATGCTTCTGTACGTAGTGGGCGGAACGCCTATGATTTTGCGGAAGCGGCGACTAAAGTAATACGGATCATCAAAGCCCATGCTTAACGCAATGTCTTTGATAGAACGTGTAGTAAGCGCCAGTTGCTGGCTGGCTTTCTGCATCTTCATCTGTATAAAGTAGTCGATAGGCGCATAGCCCGTTTTCTGTTTAAACAAACCGGAAAAGCGGGAGGGCGAATAGTTGTAATGCTGGCACAGTTCATTCAGTGTAATGTTCTCACTGATGTGTTCCTGCATAAATACAATAGCGCTGTCTATGCAGTCCTTACTATCATGCGGTATCTGCGTGGTGTGTTTGGCATTGTATACAAACAGGGTAATAAAATGAGACAAACACATATTGGCAAACATCAGGTTATCGGTACTGTAACCTAGTTCCAGTGTTTTATAAATGCGGGTAAATAACGTAAAAATTTCTTCGTTGCTTTTAATGTACGTAGGCTTCATACATTCGCGGGTAGCGTGCATGGCGTTAAACTCGGGCAGGTATTCGCCACCAAAGTGTATCCAGTAAATGGTCCACGGATTATCATCATCACTGCCATAGGCATGTTCAACATTCTGCGGCAGTATAAAAAACTCATTGGCGCTTACCTTGTATTGTTTATCGCCCAGTTTATACCAGCCGTTGCCATCTACACAATAAAAGAGGAAGTTTTCGGGTAATCCTTTTTTGCGATAGGTATAATGTCCATTGGCGCGGGGGTAATAGCCCAGTCCGCATATATGCAGCTGTTGCAGCCACTTGTTATTATGTACTCTTGATTTTAAAACAGGGCGGGGTATCTCAATACGCTGGCGTCCCTGGCCATACCATATATTTTTATGCGATCTACCCTTTTTATTCTCTTCCATATAGCAGGTTATATCCCCGGAGTGATTGCTCCGCAATCGTTATCACTATTATTTTAACATTCAGAGGGCGCACAGATAATTATTTCAATGTACTTTGAGCCATCCTAATCGCGGATTAAAACTAAGGAAAACCAGTGATGAATAGAATTGTTCTTGCCGTAGTAAGCATTTTTTTCGCCGGACTGAATTTTGCACAACCGGTACGCGTGCATCAATTAACATGCGATCATTTCAGCAATCCTACCGGTATTCAAACCCTGCGGCCTGTGCTGGGCTGGCAACTGGTTTCAGACGAAAGGAATATCCTGCAGCAGTCGTACGAAATACGGGTGGCAGACAGCAAAGCCGCGCTGACTGCCGGCGGTAAAATGCTCTGGAGTAGTAAAGTGGCTTCCGGTGCATCTGTAAATCAGTTATATAAAGGAAAACCACTACAATCTGCCCATACTTATTACTGGCAGGTGCGTGTGTGGGATAACAAAGGCCGCGTATCGCCCTGGAGTGAGGTGGCACAGTTTACTACCGCACTAACCCAACCGGCAGACTGGAGCGGTGCGCGCTGGATAGGGTATGAGGAGCTGGAAGATACCATGCGGGTGGTACCCGGTGTGCATTCCCCCGACAAAAAGAAGATACCTGCGGGCCGTGTGGTAAAGCGGGCGGTGGTACCCCTGTTTAGAAAGGAGTTTACAGCGGATAAGAAGATTGTGCAGGCCCTGGCGTTTGTAAGCGGACTTGGGCAGTATGAAATGACGGTGAACGGCAAAAAAGCCGGAGAGGGATTTTTAACACCTGGATGGACTTACTATGATAAGCGTGTGCTGTACAATACCTATGATATAACGCCACTGCTGCAACAGGGCCGTAATGCGCTGGGGCTGATAGTAGGCAACGGTTTCTATTATATAAACCGGGAAAGATATTTTAAACTGCTTACCGCGTTTGGTTTGCCTAAAGCTATTTGTAAAGTACTGGTGCGCTATGCAGATGGTACGGAGGACGTAATTGTAAGCGGTAACGACTGGAAAACTACCCCGTCACCGGTAACTTATACCAGCATTTACAGCGGGGAAGAGTATGATGCCCGCCTGGAACAACAGGGCTGGGATAAGCCCGGCTTTAACGATGCAGGCTGGAAACCCTCTTTACTGGTAAAAGCCCTACAGGGCAAGCTGGAAGCAGAGGGGGATTACCCGGTAGCGGTAACAGATGTATTACCTGTGCGCACGGTATTAACCCCTAAGCCTGGCATACGGGTGTACGACTTTGCGCAGAATGCATCCGGTGTGATACAACTGAAAGTAAAGGGGAAAAAAGGGCAGTCGGTTAAGTTGACGCCTGCCGAGCTGTTGATGGACGATTCTACTGCCAACCAGCGCGCTACCGGTAAGCCTTATTATTTCACTTACACCTTAAAGGGCGATGGGGAAGAAACCTGGAGCCCGCGTTTTACTTATTATGGCTTCCGCTACGTACAGGTAGAAACAGCACCCGATACGGTAAATGGCGGCACAGAACTGCCGGAGGTAGTGGCGGTTAACATGCTGCATACCCGTAACAGCGCTCCTGCATCGGGCAGTTTTTATTGCAGTAACCCGTTGTTTAACCGTATTGATACGCTGATACAGTGGGCTATCCGCAGCAACCTGCAGAGTGTGGCCACCGATTGCCCGCACCGTGAAAAGCTGAGCTGGCTGGAGCAGGATTATCTGATGGGCGGTTCTATTCAGCACAATTTCAATGTATACCATTTATATAAGAAGCTGGTGCACGATATGATGGATGCACAAACCACAGAGGGCTTTGTGCCGGATATTACCCCGGAGTATGTGTTTTTTGACGATCATGGTTTTGGTTTCCGCGATTCGCCAGAGTGGGGTAGTGCCTGTGTGGCCGTGCCGTGGCTTACCTATAAATGGTACGGCGATACTGCCTTGCTGCGTACGGCGTACCCGATGATGAAAAAGTATGTTGCCTACCTGAAAAGCCGGTCTGACAAGCATATACTGGACTACGGCCTGGGCGACTGGTTTGATATAGGCCCTCAACGCCCCGGTGTGGCGCAGTTAACGCCTAAGGCTTTAACTGCCACTGCTATTTATTATTATGATAATGTGCTGTTGCAACAGATGGCTGCTTTACTGGGTAATAAAAGCGATGCGGCCTTGTACGCTGCGCAGGCAAAAGACATCAGTCTGGCGTTTAACAAGCGCTTTTTTAACACGCAAACAAAGGTGTACGCCACCGGTAGCCAAACCGCTATGGCTATGCCCCTGTGTGTAGGGCTGGTGAATGAGACTGACCGTAAAGCGGTGTTTGCTAATCTGGTAGATTCTATAAAAGCCGGCGAACTGAAGCTAACCGCTGGTGATATCGGCTTCCATTTTCTGGTACAGGCTTTACAGGATGGTGGTGCGTCTCAGTTATTGTATGACATGAACAACCGCGATGATGTGCCGGGTTACGGCTACCAGCTGAAAAAAGGCGCTACGGCGCTTACAGAAAGCTGGCAGGCACTGAAAGAGGTAAGTAATAACCACCTGATGCTGGGGCATCTGATGGAGTGGCTGTACGCAGGGCTGGCGGGTATTAACCAGGCAGATGCTTCCAGTGGCTATCGCAGATTGGCTATCCGCCCGCAGGTGGTGAAGGGGATAGATCATGTAAAAGCCACTTACGCCGCTGTATACGGGGAGGTGGCCAGTGAATGGCGGAACACGGAAGAGGGGTTCACCCTTCAGGTTACGATACCTGCCAATACCACCGCTGATATATACCTGCCCGGGGCTAACGGGGCAGCTGTTTTACAAAACGGCAACCGCGTACAGGCTAAAAAAGCAGGTGATGCCTACATCATTTCCACTGGTTCCGGTACGCATACTTTTACCCTGCCGGCAGTTAAAAAGAGATAATTCCGGTGGATACCTGTACAAAATCGGTACCCGGGTAATAGTAAAATGTTCCATCATTATAGAGAAATCTGACATTGTTGACCGTTGCATGCAGTGATAATTTTAACTTCGTTTAGAAGAAATTATCATTGTATGCAACGATTGCCAAAGTCCATTATTCTGTTATTACTTTCTATCTCTGCCAGTTCCTTTTCTTTATTTGCACGTGTAGACATTGATACGGCATATGCCCGTGTAGCCAATGAGCGTGCGGCTAAAATTGTAAGCTCCCTGCATCTGGAAGATGCGGGTAAATCTACTGACGCACAAACGGCGATAGCCGACCAGTATATGGCGCTGAATGATATTCAGTTTCGCCGCGATTCTGCCGTTAAAGAGGCCAAAGCCACTATTGAAGATAAAGGTGCGCAGGAGTTACGTATTAAAACCATCACTTCCGAAGCCGCAGAACAAACGGAACAGCAGCATAAAGCGTATATAACAAGGTTGACCGCCCTGCTGACCGCAGAGCAGGTAGATAAAGTGAAGAATGGCATGACCTACAACGTGTTGCCCAACACGTATAACGCTTATCTGGATATGTTGCCGCAGCTGACAGAAGACCAGAAAAAACAGATTATGATCTGGTTAACAGAGGCCCGCGAGCGTGCTATGGATGCAGAAACCTCTAAAAAGAAACATGAAGTGTTTGGTAAGTACAAGGGGCGTATTAATAACTATTTATCTGCTGCGGGAATTGATATGAAAAAGGAAGGCGAGGCGTGGCAGAAAAGAATAAAGGCCAGAGCGGAGCAATAGTAATATTGTCCAGCAGTATAACGAAATCTGACATTGTTTGCCCCTGAGGGTACCTCTAATTTTAGCCCATATTTACGGTTGCCTAAACATAAAAAAGCTTATGAATCGAATCATGCTTGCCCTGGGTGCCATGCTGTTATCAGCAGCACCGGTTCTTACCCATGCGCAGGATAATCCTGCCTCAAGTTCCCGAACTAACGCATCTAAAACAGTAAAAGGCCGTATTACAGACGACAAAGGGGCTCCTTTGGAACAGGCTGTAGTGCAGGCCAAAGGTACCGGCCGCAAAACGCTTACCCGCGCCGACGGTTCCTTCTCACTGGAAGTGCCTGATACCTCCAGTGTATTAATGGTAAGCCATGTAAACATGGCCTATCAGGAATATCGTTTTACAGGTACCGACCTCAACTTACAAATGAAGCCCCTGAACGCGGCGCTGGATGATGTAATTGTGGTGGGTTATGGTACTAAAAAGAAAAGCGATGTGCTGGGCTCCGTATCTACCGTAACTGCCAGAGACATTGAAGATTTACCGGTTGCCAACCTGAGTACTGCCTTAAAAAACAGAGCACCAGGTGTGGGGGTAAGTCAAAGCTCGGGTCGTCCGGGGGCTACCACCAGCATTACTATCCGCCAGGCAACCAGCTTTGCGGGTGTAGTGGCACAGCCGCTGTTTGTAATTGACGGGTTGGTGGAGATGAACAAAGATGATCCATCTGGTAGCGTTGCGTTCCAGAACCTGGATGCCTCTCAGATTGAAACCATTACTTTTCTGAAAGACGCGGCAGCAACTATTTATGGTTCCCGCGGCGCCAACGGTGTTGTACTGGTTACTACCAAAAGAGGTAAGCCGGGCAAACCTAAAATTAACTATACGGGTTCATACGGTATTTCTGAAGCATCTAAAATGCCGGAAATGCTGAACGCTTACGACCATGCTGTATTGCTGAATCAGCTGGTACTGGGCAAAAGGCCTTTTAACGTACCCGCTACTGAGTTGTATACGCAAAAGGAACTGGATTATCTGAGTACATTAAGCGATCAGAGCTGGCTGGATCAGACCTGGACCAATGCACACCTGAGCAGACATACTGTTAACATCAGCGGTGGTACCGATCGTATTACCTTTTTTGCGGGTGCCAACTATTATAAAGAAAATGGTAACCTGCGCGATCTGTTTGTTACCAAGTACGGTTTACGTTTTGGTATGAATGCCAAAATAACTAATAACCTTACTGCCGATGTATCTATCAGTACAGATAATACTGATTTAAACAGACCAGCGCCTAAAGGCACTACGGCCACAGAACAGAGCGATCAGATGAACGCTACTGTGAGCAGCCTTATGTACACGCCGCGCTGGATTCCTATGTATATTGATGGCAGACCGGTTTTTTCCAATCCGCCTAACTGGCATCCGTTTGAGCTGCAAAACTCTAAATCCTACGCGCGTTCCAAATCGCAGGGTTTAACCATTAATGCTGCTTTAAACTATAAAGTGCCTCAGATAGAGGGTTTAAGCTTCCGTGTACAATACGGCAGAAACACCCGTAATAATTTTGGTAAAGAATACTATCCTTCATACGACCTGTATGAGTTTGTACGTGAAGGCGTGCATACCAACCAGGGTACTATTGCTACTACCAACGTTATGTTTACTAACACGCTGCAGCGCGTGGTTAACATCAGAAACAGCAACAGCATTTCTGAAGCTTACGATGCCTCTTCTAACTGGCAGCTGAATGAAGCAGTAAGCTATGCCCGCGTGTTTGGCGATCATAACATTTCTGTAATGCTGGCAGCAGAGCAAAACCAGACTTTTGGCGATGCTTATAAAGCTTCCCGCGAAATTCAGGTTATTCCGGGTGTAGACCAGTTATGGGCTTTCAGCCAGGATAAAAACAATATGGATAACAGCGGCCAGAGCACCTATAGTGGTCGTGTAAGTTATCTTGGACGTTTAAACTATTCCCTGAAGAATAAGTACTTGCTGGAAGCTGCTTTCCGCCGCGATGCTTCTCCAAACTTCCATCCCGATCGTCAGTGGGGTTTCTTCCCCTCTGTAGCGTTAGGCTGGAAAATATCGGAAGAAAGTTTCTTCAGCCGCAACGTACGTTTTATCAACGATCTGAAACTGCGTTTCAATGTGGGCTTAACAGGTAATGATGCGGTAGGTACTTTCTTATGGAAGAACAGATATACCTCTACTACCGGTATGCTGTTTGGTACCAGCCCTGCTATGACCAATGGCTTAAACCCCAACGTAGTACCTAATATTTATATTACCTGGGAAAAAGCGCTGTACAAAGACATTGGTTTAGACGGTACTTTCTTCAACAGGAAGTTTAACTTCTCACTCGACTTTTACCACAGGCATAACTACGATATGCTGGAGTCGCCTACCGCTACTATGCCTAACAGCTTTGGTAGTAACATAGGACAGGTAAACTACGGTCAGATGAATGCCTGGGGTATTGAAGGATCTCTGGGTTATAATGGTAACATTACCAAAGACCTCAGCTATTTTGTAAATATGAACGTTTCGTGGACGGATAACAAAGTGTTACGCCGCTATTATAACGCAGGTACTGATACAGGCTGGAAAAATCCGATTGGTGTAAGAACCGACAGAGGTGTGGAAGGTTATGTGGCTACCGGCATTGTGCGTACACAGGCAGATGTGGATGCTATTCTCAGCAAAACACCAGGTTATACTATTAATGGTGATACCATTCGTGTAGGTATGCTGAACTATCAGGATCTGAACGGTGATGGTAAAATAACCGAACTGGACAGAACCCGTATTGCAGGCCGTTCAGAAGCTATTCTGGGTGGAGGCTTTAACCTGGGTATGGCTTATAAAGGTATTAAGCTGAGCATGAACATTTCGGTAAGTGTGGGTGGTAAGGCCATGTGGAAGAAAGCAGATGTTGCGCCGCCCACCAAAGATGCTACTGCTTTAAATATCTGGAAAGATTCCTGGACTGCTTCTAACCCTAATGCTGCTTACCCGGTAATTTATTCTCCCTGGGCTAACGAAGCTTCTACCTTCTGGATGCGCAATGGTACTATGATGCGGGTAAACAACATGACGCTGAGCTATAGCCTGCCTGCTGCTATTTCAAACAGGTACAAGATTCCGGAATTCAGAGTATACGTGTCAGGTACCAACCTGTGGAATATTATTAATCCCACACCGTATAAAGATCAGGCTACTAACCTGATTGCGGATTATCCGATTCTGAGAAGCTGGACTTTTGGTCTGAGTGCTACTTTATAATATAACGATGCTTAAAAGAAGAGTCATGAAAAAACTGATTATATATTCTGCCATCATACTTGCGGGCGCCAGTTCCTGCACCAAAGACATACTGGAAAAAACGGATTTTAATGGTATAGATGAGCGGGTGTGGAATAACGAAGGAACAGCTAATTTATACCTGAACAGATCGTACGATCTGATAATGCCTATATGGCCGCATATGCGTGGTAACACCTCGCTGCCTACGGGTATACACTTTATTTCTGATGACTTAAACAACGGCGATACCAAGCCGCTGTTTGGGACACTCACTATTGATCAGGTATCTGATTTTTATGGCAGTGGTAACCCCAACAATGCGTACTCTTATGTACGCCGGGTAAATACCATGCTGGAAGAGATTGATGGCGGCACCCTGCCAGCCAATGTGAGAGATGGTATAAAAGCACAGGGTTATTTTTTACGCGCCTGGGTATATTTTAACTTATGGAAGGTGTATGGCGGTGTGCCTTATATTACGCATCCGCAGGATTGGTTATCTGAGAACGTACTGGTACCCCGTAACAAAAGCTCGGAGTGTGTGGATTCTATGCTGAATGATCTGGCTAAGTGTTCTATACTTCCTGCCACCTGGGGTAGTGCTGATGCAGGCCGTATTACCAGTGTAGCTGCGCAGGCCGTTGCCGGTAGAATACTGTTGTACTGGGCCAGCCCGCTTTTTAACCCTAACGGTATTCAGGAGCGCTGGGAGCGTGCTTACAAAGCTAACCGTGCTGCATACGATTCTCTGAGATTAAAAGGGTATGAACTGTATACCAGCTACGCCAACGTGTTAACGGAAAAGGGTGCAGCTAATAAAGAACCGATTCTTATCCGTTCTTACAATGGAACTACCACTACCAGCAATACTTCCAATACCTGGGAAAGTGTAACCAGACCTTATTCAGAAACAGCAGGTAGCGGCGGAGCCTCTAACCAGCCTACCTGGAACCTGGTGCGTTCTTATCCCATGAAGAATGGTAAAATGGTAGATGAAGCTGGTTCGGGTTACGATTCAGTGTATTACTGGAAAGACCGCGATCCACGTTTTGATGCTTCTATTGCTTATAACGGTGCTGTTTGGGCGTTAAGTGGTAAAGCAGGTCGTAAGCAGTGGAACTATACGGGTGTTGCGGAAGATAAAACCCGCCCTTCTGCCACCGGCTTTTACAGCCGCAAAGCTATTCCGCTGGGCACACTGCCTGCCAACGTAACGCAGGGTGCAGGTAACTGGGTAGAGCTGCGCCTGGCAGAAGTAATGCTGAACCTGGCGGAGTGTGCCAATGCTACCGGAAGAATTTCAGAAGCGTATGATATGCTTACCGCTATCCGCAAACGTGCAGGTATTACGGCAGGTTCTGATAACCTGTATGGTTTGAAAGCCAATATGAGCAGAACGGAAATGGACAATGCTATTATGAATGAGCGTAGAATTGAACTGGCTTTTGAAGGTAAGCGTAACGATGATCTGAGAAGAACGCGTCGTTTTCACCTGCTGAACGGCTCATTCCGCCAGCGACTGACTATTACGCCTAAATCGCCTGCTACGGCAGCTACGCTGGAAGCGAAAGATGCCAATGGTGTAATGTTCCGCGATAAACTGAACATAGACGGAGAGGATTATAAAACGTATTTCACCGCTAAAGTAGAAAACCTGAGCAGTGAACAGACGATTAACTTTCTGCAGAACTACTATTTCTACGCACTGCCTACTACCAATATTGCTAAAAACCCCAGTATGTTACAAACCAAGGGTTGGGCAGACGGCACTTTTGATCCTACAGAATAATTATATAAATCAAGCGCACAGGAACAGCATAAACAGAGTGTATCATGATCAGAAAAACCTTAGGTGTTACGTTAGTTTCCGCAGCGGCCTTGCTGCAAACAGCAAAGGCCCAGTACCCATCTATTCCACCGGATGTTAAAAAGTGGGCTGATTCTTTATCGGCTGCCGCAGAACGGCATTCCGATTCGGCATGGGCCATTGCTTACCCCATTATACAGCAGGAAGCCAGACAAGGCAAGCCTTTTATTCCGTGGGCGGGGCGCCCGGTAGATCTGCCACAGGCAGAGATTCCGGCTTTTCCGGGAGCGGAAGGTGGCGGTAAGTACAGCTTTGGCGGACGTGGCGGTAAGGTGCTGGTGGTAACCAACCTGAATGATGATGGACCGGGTAGTTTACGCTGGGCGTGTGAGCAGGGCGGTGCCAGAACCATTGTGTTTAATGTATCGGGTATTATCCGTTTGAATACACAGCTGATTATACGCGCACCTTATATTACCATTGCGGGGCAGACTGCACCGGGTGATGGTGTGTGTGTGGCGGGTGAAACGGTATGGATTAATACACACGATGTGGTGATACGTTATATGCGTTTCCGCAGAGGGGAAACCAATGTTGGGCGCAGGGATGATGCTATTGGCGGTAACCCCGTTGGTAACATTATGATAGACCACGTATCTGCCAGCTGGGGTTTGGATGAGAATATGAGTATGTACCGTCACATGTACAACGATAGCACCGGCAAGCCGGAAGAGAAGCGTGGTACGGTGAACATTACTATTCAGAACTCCATTTTCGCGGAAGCGCTGGATACCTGGAACCACGCCTTTGGTTCTACTCTGGGCGGTGAAAACTGTTCTTTTATGCGTAACCTGTGGGCAAACAATGCAGGCCGTAACCCGTCTATCGGCTGGAACGGTATCTTCAACTTTGCCAACAACGTGATATTTAACTGGGTACACCGTTCTATAGATGGTGGTGATTATACCGCTATGTATAACATCATTAACAACTACTTCAAACCAGGTCCCGCTACGCCTACCGATAACAATGTGGGGCACCGGATACTAAAGCCGGAATCTGGCCGCAGCAAACTGAAGTACCATGTGTATGGCCGTACCTATGTGCATGGCAATGTTATGGAAGGCTACGATGCTATTACCAGAGACAACTGGGCAGGTGGCGTACAGGTAGAAGAGCAGGGCAACACAGATGGTTATACCGAGGCTATGAAGTGGAACAAGCCACTACCTATGCCGGAGATGACCATTATACCTACACTGGATGCAAAGGCTTATGTACTGGCTAATGCCGGTGCTACTTTACCCAGAAGGGATGCAGTGGATACCCGTATTGTAAAGCAGGTGGCTACCGGTAAAATTGAACCTATTGATGGCGTTAAACTGCCGGAAACACAGTTTAAGCACCGCAGAATGCCTATTGACTCTTATAAGATAGGTATTATTACGGATCCTGCACAGGTGGGTGGTTATCCGGAGTATAAAGGCACGCCTTATAAAGACAGTGATAATGATGGTATACCTGATGCCTGGGAAGTGAAGAACGGGCTGAACCCTAACGATGCTTCTGATTCAGCCAGGCCGAGCAGGAAGAACAAAGGATATACAAACATCGAAGATTATTTAAACAGTGTGGTAGCTGTAGCAAATGTTACACCTGCTAAGGAAGTAAAAAATAAAAAGTAAAAATTCAAAAATGAAAACACTGGCTTTTCTTTTGACTTTTGAATTTTACCTTTTGACTTGAATAAGAGTTTCATGAAATGTTTTTCTATATCGTTCTGTTTGTTGGCGCTACAGATAGCCATGATGCAAGGTTCTGTACAGGCGCAAAACAAAAAGCCGGTTAAGCCTCTGCCACCCGTATCCTTAACGGGTGGCAGGCTTGTTTATACGCCTGACCAGCAGGGGAATCGTATTCCCGATTTTTCGTACAGCGGGTACAAGGCAGGGGAGTCTGCTATACCTGATGCGCCGGTGCGTGTGGTGGTGCCCGTTGTAAAAGGCGATGCTACGCGTCGTATACAGGCTGCATTGGATTATGTGGCTACACTGCCTGCAAACCAGCAGGGCATAAGAGGTGCTGTATTGTTACAGCCCGGTGAGTATGTGGTAGAAGGTGCTTTGCGTATTAACACCTCTGGTGTGGTACTGCGTGGTAGTGGTTCCGGCGAAAAAGGAACGGTGCTGATAGGCGCTGGTTACAGCAGAGAAACATTGATAACTATAGCAGGTATAAATGACCGTAAGGTGCAGCAGCAGGTAGCAGTTACCGATGCATATGTGCCGGTAAATGCTATGACATTGCATGTAGCAAATGGTGGCGCTTTTAAAGCGGGTGATGCTGTGGTAGTGCAACGGCCTTGTACCGCAGCGTGGATACAACAACTGGGTACCGATCATTTTGGTGGCGGTATTACATCACTGGGATGGAAGCCCGGCCAGCGTAATCTGGAGTGGAGCAGAACGGTTGTAAAAGTAAATGGCAATGAACTGGTGCTGGATGCACCGGTAACAACAGCACTGGATACTGCTTATGGCGGTGCTACCGTAGCGGTATATAACTGGCCCGGGCGTATTAGTGAGTCAGGTGTGGAAAACCTGCGTTGCCGCTCGGTATACGATGTGGCTAACGTAAAGGATGAAGACCACCGCTGGATGGCGATAGTAATGGAGCATGTAACAGATGCCTGGGCAAGGCAGCTGGTATTTGAGCACTTTGCAGGTTCGGCAGTTGCGATACAGGAAACAGGAAGCCGCATTACCGTAGAGGATGCAGTATCGTTACAGCCTGTATCGGAAATTGGCGGGCAGCGCCGGTATACTTTTTTTACCAGCGGCCAGCAGTGTTTGTTTCAGCGTTTGTATGCGGAGTATGGTTATCATGATTTTGCAGTGGGTTTCTGCGCCGCAGGCCCCAACGCGTTTGTACAATGCGAATCGTATTTGCCTTATAGCTTTAGTGGTGGTGTAGACAGCTGGGCATCGGGCGTGTTGTTTGATATTGTAAATGTGGATGGCAATGCCCTTAGCTTTATGAACCGTGGACAGGATGGCAACGGCGCCGGATGGGCTGCGGCTAACAGCGTGTTCTGGCAGTGCAGTGCTGCACGGGTAGATTGTTATCAGCCGCCGGGTGCACAAAACTGGGCATTTGGTACCTGGGCGCAGTTTGCCGGAAATGGCTACTGGGATAACAGCAATGAAGCCATTCACCCACGTAGTTTGTACTACGCGCAATTACAGGACAGGCTTGGTAAAGAAGTGAACGCACGTGCGTTTCTGATGCCGGTGGAAACAGAAGCTTCCAGCAGTCCTTCCGTGGAAGTGGCGTTGCAGTTAACTGCACAGGCCGCAAATCCAAAAAAAACATTAACAGCCTATATTGGCGAAGCCGCACAACGGCAGCCGGTTACCGTAAATACCAATGGTGTTAAAACCATTGACCAGATAGGTATTCCTGCGGTAGTGAAGCCTGCACAGGCAGGTGTTATGCAGGTAACCAATGGCTGGTTGGTACGTGGTAACGCTGTGCTGGCCGGTGTTTTCCGCGAGATTCCCTGGTGGAATGGTAGCGTACGTAACTACTGGTTGCCACAGTCCTCACCGCATATTACCCGTTTTGTTCCCGGCCGAACCGGTAAGGGGCTGACAGATAATCTGGAAGCGATGACAGATACCATGAAAGCCAAAGGCTGGATTGCACTGGATCATCATTATGGGTTATGGTATGATCGCCGCCGGGATGACCATGAGCGCATCCGCCGCATGGATGGCGAAGTATGGCCTCCGTTTTATGAGCTGCCTTTTGCACGCAGTGGCAAGGGAACGGCATGGGATGGTTTAAGTAAGTACGATCTTACGAAATATAATAAATTCTACTGGTTAAGGTTACAGCAGTATGCTGATCTGGCTGATCAGAAAGGGCTGGTGCTGTTACATGAAAACTATTTCCAGCATAACATTATTGAAGCAGGTGCGCATTATGCCGATTTTCCATGGCGTGGGGCAAACAACATCAATAACAGCGGTTTTCCGGAGCCGGTGCCTTATGCAGGTGATAAGCGCATATTTATGGCGCAACAGTTTTACGACATTACTAATCCTACCCGCCGTGCTTTACATCGTGCGTACATACGCCAATGCCTCAACAACTTTAAAAGCAACAACGGCGTAATACAGCTGATTAGCGAAGAGTTTACCGGGCCGCTGCATTTTGTGCAGTTCTGGATAGATGTGATTCAGGAATGGGAGAAGGAAACCGGTAAAAAAGTAATTGTTGGTTTAAGTACTACCAAAGACGTACAGGATGCCATACTGGCCGATGCCAAACGCAGCAAGGTGGTAAATCTGATTGATATACGTTACTGGCATTACCAGGCAGATGGATCTGCATATGCGCCCGAAGGTGGCAAAAGTCTGGCTCCGCGTCAGTGGGCAAGATTACTGAAACCTAAAAAGACTTCGTTTGAACAGGTATACCGCATGGTGAGTGAATACCGCAAACGTTACCCCGGTAAGGCGGTGATGTATTCCGGTGATAGCTACGATGCTTTCGGCTGGGCAGCGTTTATGGCAGGTGGCTCTTTATGTAATATACCAAAGGCTGGTGAGGCGTTTCTGGCAGCAGCAGCAACCACGCAGCCTGGTGATACACTGGCAACGGCAATAGGTTGCTACTGGCTGGTAAACCCCGGTAAAAACTACATTGTATACAGTACCGGTGAAGCAGGGAGTATTCCGGTAAACCTGGAAGGGGCCGCAGGTAGTTATACCGTGCGCTGGATAGATACACGCACCGGAGCGGTTACCGGCAGGGAAGAAACGGTAAACGGTGGCAGCAGGGTGAATCTGCAGGTGCCGGTACAGGGTGCGGTAATTGCCTGGGTAAGCAGAAAGTAAAGGAACTGATTATTGAACTATAGAAAAGCGGAGCGATGAAACAGCTATTTCGAATTGGATTGAGTTTATGTATGGGCGGTTTGTTTACTGCAAAAGCGCAGGAATTGCCTTTGCTGAAAGTAGATGCCGGAAAACGTTACCTGGTTACGGAAAAAGGAGATCCTTTTTTCTGGCTGGGCGATACGGGCTGGCTGTTGTTTTCTAAAATGACACGCGAAGAAGCCGTACAGTATCTGGACAACCGCAAGGCGAAAGGATTTAATGTATTGCAGGTGATGGTGCTGCATACGGTAAAAGCGGCAAACGTGTATGGCGATTCTGCCCTGGTGGGTAAGAACGTAGCGCGCCCGTTGCTGAAAAAAACTCATGATTACTGGAAGCATGTGGATTATATAGTGGACCAGGCAGCACAGCGTGGTTTATACATAGCTATGGTGCCTATATGGGGCAGCGATGTAAAGGGGGGACTGGTTACCAGCAAACAGGCTAAAGTATATGCTACTTTCCTGGCCAACAGATATAAAAACCGTTCTAATATTATCTGGATGAATGGCGGTGATATTAAGGGCAGTGATTCTATTCAGGTATGGAATACCATTGGAAATACATTATACCAACTGGATAAACGTCATCTGATTACTTTCCACCCCCGTGGCAGATACAGTTCTTCGGCCTGGTTTCATAACCAGCGCTGGTTAAGCTTTAATACATTTCAATCTGGCCACCGCAACTATGTGCAGGATACGTCTAAGGGAGAATGGCATTATGGGGAAGATAACTGGAAGTATGTAGAGCGTGATTTTAAATTAAAACCTGCCAAACCTTCTTTTGATGCAGAACCTTCTTATGAAGGCATTCCGCATGGCCTGCACGATACACTGGCTAAACGCTGGAATCAGCATGATGTACGCCGTTACGGTTATTGGTCGGTATTTGCCGGTGGTTGTGGTTATACCTATGGCGATAACGCGGTAATGCAGATGCGCAAGGCCGATGAAAAAGAAACCGGTGCTTACGGTGCGCATGATTACTGGTTTGATGCGGTAAACGATCCGGGGGCGGGGCAGATGCAGTACCTGAAACAACTGATGCTGTCGAAGCCTTATCTGGAAAGAGTGCCTGATCAGTCGCTGATTGCACCGGGCACACAGGGGGAGAAGTATGACTATCTGGTTGCCACCCGTGGTACAAGCTATGCGTTCATTTATACCTATACCGGCCGCAATATCAATGTAGTTCCCGGTAAAATCAGCGGTAGTCATATCAATGCTTCCTGGTTTAACCCACGTACCGGTGAAACCACTGCTATTAAAACGTACAGCAACACTGCGGTACAAGCGTTTAACCCGCCGGGTGAGGTGGAAGAGGGTAATGACTGGGTACTGGTGCTGGAAAGCGCACCAATTGTTTCACTTTAGAATGGATGACTTTGAGTAGCATTAAATATATCGTATTCTGTTTGCTGTTCGCCTCCTGTTCGGGGAAGGCGTATCTGTACACCTCCTTTCATGAACCGGCTACAGCGGGTTTGCGGATGCTGTACAGTAAAGATGCTTATCACTGGACAGACCTGGACACGACCTTGCTGCACCCGGCAGTGGGAGAGCAGAAGGTAATGCGCGACCCCTCTATGGTGCAGGGGCCGGATGGTACTTTTCATCTGGTATGGACCAGCAGCTGGCGCGGCGATAAAGGATTTGGGTATGCCAGCAGCAAAGACCTGATACACTGGAGTGAGCAGCGTTTTATCTCTGTAATGGAACACGAAAAAGAAACGGTGAACGTATGGGCACCGGAACTGTTTTATGATGCAGACAGTGCGCGTTATATCATCATCTGGGCTTCTACTATTCCCAACCGTTTCCCCAAAGGGCAGGAGGAAGAAAAGAACAACCATCGTATGTATTATACGGTAACCAATGATTTTAAAACGTTCACACCTGGTAGGCTGTTTCTCGATGCCGGCTTTAGTGTAATTGATGCGGTGATAGTTAAACAACAGGCTGATAAATACGTGCTGGTATTAAAAGACAATACCCGCCCCAACCGGAATATTAAGGTTGCCTACAGCAATAAAGCCTTAGGCCCTTATACCAACGTAACGCCGCCGTTTACCGGATTGCTTACCGAAGGGCCGGCAGTGGTGAATGCAGGAAAAGAGTGGCTGATTTATTACGATGCCTATGGTAAAAAGAACTTTGGATGTGCGGCTACCAAAGACTTTGTGCATTTTGAAGATGCCTCTGCCAGAGTATCTGTACCGGAGGGCCATAAGCACGGAACGATATGTGAAATAAAGCGTAAAACATTGAAGCGGTTACTACGTGATTTGCAGAAATGATAGAACTTGAGCAGTATTAAACCACCCGATATGAAAGAGCAGACACGCAGAAATTTTTTAAGACTTTTCTCCCTTGGCACCGCAGCTACGGCAGTAAACATGCCTGCTATTGTATCAGCTGCTTATGCTAAGGAGAAGAAGGGAAAGAAGATTCGCATACAGAAAGAGGATATTATTCTTTTTCAGGGTGATTCTATTACCGATGCAGGCCGTAAGAAGGATGATAAAGATATGAATAGTGCGGTAGCGCTGGGCAGAGGGTATGCCTGCAATGCTACTTCGCAGATGCTGCTACAATTTGCAGATAAACATATTGCTGTATACAACAGAGGCATCAGCGGTAACAAGGTATATCAGCTGGCAGAACGCTGGGAGGCGGATTGCCTGGCGCTGAAGCCCAATGTGCTGAGCATGCTGGTGGGTGTAAATGATTACTGGCATACGCTGGTGAATAACTATAAAGGAACGATAGAAACCTACCGTAACGATTATGATGCTTTACTTAAGCGCACGAAGGAAAACCTGCCGGGCGTACAGCTGATTATAGGCGAACCCTTTGCGTTGAACAAGGTGAAAGCGGTGGATGATAAATGGTTTCCTGATTTTGATGCGTACCGTAAGACGGCCCGGGAAATAGCGGAAGCACATAATGCGGTGTTTATTCCTTACCAGCGTGTATTTGATAAAGCGCTGGAACAGGCACCTGGTGCTTACTGGACAACCGATGGGGTACACCCCACATTAGCCGGTGCGCAACTGATGGCGCATGCCTGGTTGCAAGCGGTTCAATAACAGGCCTGTGGCCATAAATAAATCAAGCTGATGACTGTTCTTTCTAAAGTTATATTATCTCTTTCCTGTATCTGCGGCGCTGCTGGCGTTGCAGCACAGGACACTGTTCGTTATACAGGTACTACGTTAAGTAATGTAGATTATCACCATGGGCAGTTAAGTCCCGCTATTGGTGTACACAATATTCAGGTAATGCGTGCCAGCCGGGAGCGGCCTGAGCTTGCTGACGGACAGGGCTGGACTTATAATCACGCCCCTATGCTGGCGTACTGGAATAATAAATATTATCTGGAATACCTGAGTGATCCGGTGGGGGAGCATATTCCTCCGGGACAAACCCTGCTGGTAACATCTGCGGATGGCTACAACTGGGATAAACCCGTGATATTGTTTCCACCGTATAAAATACCCGACGGTACTAAAAAGGCAGATTACCCCGGTGTGGCAAAAGACCTGTATGCTACTATGCACCAGCGTATCGGTTTTTATACCGCTTCTAACAAACGCCTGCTGGCACTGGCTTATTATGGTATTACGCTGGACGCCAAAGACGACCCCAATGACGGCAACGGCATAGGCCGTGTAGTACGGGAGATAAAAGCAGATGGCAGTTTCGGCCCTATCTATTTTATCCGTTACAACCACGCGTTTAATGAAAAGAATACTTCTTACCCTTTTTACACCAGCAGCAAAGACAAGGCATTTGTGCAGGCTTGTAACGAGTTACTGACTAAACCGCTGATGATGCAGCAGTGGGTGGAAGAGGGTGACAGGGATGATGCATTGATTCCTTTAAAGAAGCAGTACAAAGCATTCAGCTTTTATCATTTGCCTGATGGCAGGGTAGCGGGGCTGTGGAAATACGCGCTTACCAGCATCAGTAAGAATGATGGTAAAACCTGGGAATATAACCCACTGCGTGCACCTGGTTTTGTAAATGCCAATGCCAAAATATGGGGACAGCGTACGCCGGATGGCAGGTATGCTACGGTATACAATCCCTCTGAGTTCCGCTGGCCGCTGGCAATATCGGTAAGTGATGATGGATTAAACTATAAAAATCTGTTGCTGGTAAACGGCGAGATTACTGCTATGCGTTATGGCGGTAACTATAAATCTTATGGGCCGCAATATGTACGTGGTATACAGGAAGGGGATGGTGTAACACCTGGTAACCGTTTCTGGGTAACCTATAGCATGAATAAGGAAGATATCTGGGTATCGTCTATACCGGCTCCGGTACAGTCTGTGGCTACCAGCTACCCATCAGATGACTTTACAGCTATGAAAGCCGATACCGCTTTAAACGCCTGGAATATCTACAGTCCGCTGTGGGCGCCGGTGCGCATAGAAAAGCAGCAGGGAAAAAATGTACTGGCACTGCGCGACCGTGATCCTTTTGATTTTGGTAAGGCAGAGCGGGTAATACCTGCTTCACGCCAGTTTACAGCTTCCTTTACCATTGTGCCGCAGCAGGATGCTTTTGGTGCTTTGGAAATAGAGTTTGTAGATGCACGGGGTAACGCAGGTATACGTATGACGCTGGATTCAACCGGATCGCTGATTACCAAAGCAGGTTACCGTAATAAGAAGCTGGCGAGCTATAAGGCTGGTGAAAAACTGGATATACAGGTAGAAGTAAATACGGCTACCCGTTTTTATACGGTAAGCGTTAATGGTAAGCCGCAGGGTGGTGCCAATCTGTTTTACGCGCCATTGGAGCATGTGCAGCGTATTACATTCCGCACCGGTAGCATCAGACGTTTTCCGGATGCGGATACACCAACCGATCAGTCGTACGACCTGCCCAACGCAGGTGGTATTGATAAAGAAGCAGCATATTTTATTGAACAATTCAGGGTTAAATAATTCGGAGGCAAGGGCATGAAGCATTGTTTGGTATATATAGGGTTATTGTTAGCCGGTGTGGTTACTGCGCAGGATACACAGGTGCAGTACTTATCCGGCACGGGCAGCGACCATACGGTTGACTGGCAGTTTTACTGTACAGGCGGCAGAAACGCAGGTAAGTGGACTACTATTGCTGTGCCTTCCTGCTGGGAGTTACAGGGCTTTGGTAAGTATGATTACGGCTTTTCCAAAGATACTGCCCGTGGCAAAGAGCAGGGGTTATACAAATACAGCTTTACAGTACCCGCCGGCTGGAAAGAAAAGAAAGTAAATATTGTATTTGAAGGTGCGATGACGGATGCAACGGTGAAGATTAATGGTCGCTCAGCCGGTGCTACGCATGAAGGCGCTTTCTATGCATTTAAGTATGATATCAGCAAGCTGCTGAAATATGGCAAAGAAAACCTGCTGGAAGTAACTGTGGCCAAGCACTCTGCCAATGCCTCGGTAAACGCAGCAGAACGCAAGGCGGACTTCTGGTTATTTGGCGGCATATTCCGCCCTGTATTTCTGGAAGCATTGCCACAGCAGCACATCAGCCAGTACTGGCTGGATGCCAAAGCAGATGGCAGCTTTGCGGCTAAAGTGCAGTTACAGGGCGATGCAGATAAAATAACGACACAGGTATACGATGCAGCCGGAAAGCCTTTTGGCAGCACTTATACCGGAGAGGTGAAAGCGGGTGCTAAAGAAGTATGGGTAAAGCAGCAATACCAGCAGCCCCTGTTGTGGACTGCTGAAACGCCGCATCTGTATTCCGTAGTGTTTTCGCTTTCTAAAAATGGGAAGACTATACACAAGGTGAGCCAACGTTTTGGTTTTAGAACGGTGGAAGTTAAACTGCGGGATGGTATGTATGTGAATGGCGTAAAGGTGAAGATGAAAGGTGTGAACCGCCATTCGTTCTGGCCTTCTACCGGCCGTACTACCAGCAAACAGCTGAGTATAGAAGATGTGTTGCTGATGAAGGATATGAACATGAACGCAGTAAGGATGAGTCATTACCCGCCCGATGGTCATTTTCTGGATGTGTGCGACTCGCTCGGTTTGTTTGTAATGGATGAACTGGCGGGCTGGCATGGCAACTACGATACGCGTACCGGAACCAAACTGGTGCAGGAGATGCTGGAGCATGATGCCCATCACCCGAGTATTATCTTCTGGGCCAATGGAAACGAAGGGGGCCATAACCTGGAACTGGATACGCTGTTTACGCACTGGGATATACAGCAGCGTCCGGTAATACATCCCTGGCAAACCTTCAGTGGTTTTGAAACACAGCACTACCGCGATTTTAACTATGGCATAGGTGAGTTTGAAAACGGCCATAACATGGTAATGCCTACTGAGTTTTTACACGGTATGTACGATGGCGGACATGGTGCAGGTTTGGATGATTACTGGGAGCATATGTGGCACAACCCATTGAGTGCGGGTGGCTTTTTGTGGGACTTTGCTGATGAAGGTGTGGTACGTACAGATAAAAACGGCATTATAGATACTGATGAAAACCACGGCCCGGATGGTATAGTAGGCCCACACCACGAAAAGGAAGGCAGTTATTTTACCATTAAGGAAGTATGGAGCCCGGTACATATGGAACGCCGGGAAATTACCCCTGCCTTTGATGGCCGCTTTATGATAGAAAACCGTTACTTCTATACCAATATTAATCAGTGCCGCTTTGCGTGGAAACTGAAAACACCGGGAATACAGCAGCAGTTAACCGGCACTGCTGTGGCGCCCGATATAGCACCAGGTGCAAAAGGTACGCTGGCTATTCCGTTGCCGCAAAGCTGGCAGCAGTATGATGTGCTGTACCTGACGGCCTATGGCCCGGATAATAAAGAGATTTTTACCTGGAGTTACCCGATAGCGTTGCCTGAGCAGGTAGCTGTTAGAAAAGTAGATACCACAGGAGCAGGCCCGATTACACTGGTGGAGTACGACTCTACGTTTTTGGTTACTGCCAATACGGTGGAGTTTATTTTTAACAAGCGTACCGGCTTAATACAAGCAGTAAGCAATGGCAAAGGCAAACAGCTGTTAAGCAATGGCCCCATAGTGCAGCAGGGCGTAACCAACTTTTCCGGTTTTACCTGGAAGCAGGAAGGCGGCAATGTGGTGATACGTTCGAAGTTTGACAGAAAGAGCAGTTACAATACCCTGGAGTGGACTATTTACCCTTCGGGTTGGATTAAGATGAAATTGCATTACTTCCCCGGCGACTATTTTACTGATTTCATAGGTGTGAATTTTTCTTTCCCCGAGAAAGAGATAAAGGCCGTGGAGTACCTGGGCAAAGGGCCTTACCGTGTTTGGAAGAACCGTTTAAAAGGTGGTGCGCTGGATATATGGCATAAAGACTACAATAACTCAGAAACCGGTGAAGTGCCTTTTGTGTATCCGGAGTTTAAAGGTTACCATGCCAATATGTACTGGACTAAGTTTATTACCACCGGTCAGCCGTTTACCGTAGTATCTGCTACAGAAGATGTGTTTCTGCGGTTGTTTACGCCGCTGGTAAAAGATGATCCTAAAGACACGTGGAAGAACCTGCAGTATGTATTTCCGGGTGGCGATATTTCGTTTATGCAGGGCATCAGCGGGGTAGGTACCAAAACGCAGAAGCGCGAAACGACGGGCCCACAGGGCATGAAGAATATTATGTACGATTACGAGAAAGAGCCTTTACGTGCGCTGGAGATGATATTGTATTTCGATTTCCGTGGCGAATAAAGGTTTGCAACAAGTAATCTGACAATTAAACCAATCCAATGAAATTATATCTGTTCATAGCATTGTTACTCACCGGCCTTTGCGCCACTGCACAGGTGCAGGTGGTGCAGCTGCGTTGTGAAATGCTGGAAAACCCTTTAGGCATAGATGCCACTACGCCACGTTTAAGCTGGCAGCTCACCAGCCGTGAAAGAGACGTAAAGCAGGTGGCTTACGAAATTACCGTAGCCTCTACACCGCAAAAGCTGGCAGCGGGTGTGGGCGATGTATGGCAATCCGGCAAAATAAACAGCGACCAGAGCGTACTGGTGCCTTATGCAGGCAAGGCGCTCAGCAGCCGTACAGCCTGTTACTGGAAAGTAAAAGTATATACCAATAAAGGCACTGCTGTATCCGCGGAGAAAGCGTACTGGACAATGGGACTGCTGAAGCCGGCCGATTGGAAAGGCCGATGGATAGGCTATGATAAAGCTTTTGCGTGGGATAGTGTAACCCAATGGTCGCGTTTAAGCGCCCGTTATGTAGGTACTACCTTCCGCCACACTAAAAAGATAAAAAAAGCTGTAGCCTATGTGGCCGGGCTGGGATTGTACGAGCTGTATATTAACGGAAAGAAAACCGGCAACCAGGTATTATCGCCTGCGCCTACAGACTACCGTAAGAGTGTATTGTATAATACCTACGATGTAACCGACCAACTGCAACAGCAAAAGGAAGAGATTCTGGTTGCGCTGGGTAACGGCCGTTACTTTACCATGCGCCAGAACTACAAAACACAGAAGATAAACACCTTTGGTTATCCGAAGTTGTTGTTTCAGCTGGAGCTGACTTATGCAGATGGCACTACCGAAACCGTGGTGAGTGATGACAAATGGAAGCTGAACGGCGATGGCCCTGTACGCAGCAACAATGAATATGATGGTGAAGAGTATGATGCCCGTAAAGAACTGACCGGCAAACGCTCCCTGGCTACAGCAGATGCAGCAGCAGGTTGGCAGCCGGCGCAATTGGTATCTGCACCGCAGGGTATATTGAAAGCGCAGATGATGGCGCCGATGAAGGTGATGAAAACCATTGCCCCGGTATCTATAAAGCCTTCTGCCAATGGATATATACTGGATATGGGCCAGAATTTTGCAGGCTGGTTACAGATGCGTGTAAAAGGCAAACAGGGTGAAACGGTAGAACTGCATTTTGCAGAAAGTCTGAAAGCAGATGGTACTTTATACACCGCCAACCTGCGCGATGCCAGAGCTACCCATAGCTATACGCTGAAGGGGCAGGGTACAGAAGTATGGCATCCTGCTTTTGTATATCAGGGTTTCCGTTATGCAGAGATTATTGGTTATCCCGGTAAGCCAACGGTACTGGATTTTGAAGGGCAGCTGGTATTTGATGCACTGGAAACTACCGGCACATTGGAAACAGCAGATGCTACGGTGAATACCATTTTCCGTAATGCATGGTGGGGCATTGCCTCTAACTATAAAGGCATGCCGGTGGATTGCCCGCAACGCAACGAGCGCCAGCCCTGGTTGGGCGACCGTGCCACCGGTGCACTGGGTGAGAGTTTTCTGTTTAACAACGCCGCTTTATACAGCAAGTGGTTAGATGATATTGAAGAAGCACAAACCGCAGAGGGAGCTATTCCGGATGTGGCACCTGCTTTCTGGAACTATTACAGCGATAACGTTACCTGGCCAGGTACGTATATACTGGTGGCGCAGATGCTGTACCATCAGTATGGTGATAAACAATCCATTGTGAAGCATTACCCTTCCATGAAAAAATGGATGAGCTATATGCAGAGCCGGTATATGAAAAACTATCTGGTAACGAAAGATAAATATGGCGACTGGTGTGTGCCGCCTGAATCACTGGAGTTGATCCGTTCTCGCGATTCATTGCGTAATACCAACGGTACCCTCATTGCTACCGCGTATTATTATCAGCTGTTGCAATACATGCAGGAGTTTGCCCGCCTGAGTGGTAAAACAGAAGATGTGGCTGCTTACAGTACGCTGGCAGGACAGATTAAACAGGCTTTTAATGATCGGTTTTATAACAAACAAAAGAAGTGCTACGATAACAATACCGTTACTGCCAACCTGCTGCCGCTGTACTTTGGTATGGTACCGGCTGACCAGCAGGAAGTGGTGTTCAACAGCATTTACGCAAAAATCAGAATTGAGAACCACATGCACGTAAGCACAGGCGTGATAGGTATACAATGGCTGATGCGCGGGCTTACGCGCTTTGACCGTGCAGATATTGCGTATACGCTGGCATCCAACACCAGCTACCCCAGCTGGGGGTATATGGCTGCCAACGGTGCAACCACTATATGGGAGCTGTGGAATGGCAATACTGCCAACCCGCAGATGAATTCGCAAAACCATGTGATGCTGCTGGGTGATCTGTTGACCTGGTTGTATGAAAGTGTGGCTGGTATACGTTCAGACGATACTGATATTGCTTTTCATAAAATAGTAATGAAGCCGGAGAATATTACCGGACTGCCTTTTGCCCGTGGTACCTATCAATCGCCCTATGGTTTAATTGAAAGCGACTGGAAAAGAGAGAATGGAAAATTCAGCTGGCAGATTACGATACCCGCCAATACTTCTGCGGAAATTTATATACCTGCTTTAGAAGAGCAATATGTAACCGAGGGTGGCAAGCCTGCTGCTAAAGTGGCTGGTATACAGTTTTTGCGCAAAGAAGGGCGTACACTGGTGCATCGTGTTGCTTCCGGTAAATATTCCTTTACAGCGGTAGAGCCGTTTAAGAAGGGTATAGTGGTGGATGAATTCATCTTTAACAGAGCACCTTTTCCGGAAAGCCATGCTTCTACCATTGCTGAAACACCGGCAGGTTTAATTGTTTCCTGGTTTGGTGGCACCAAAGAGGCCAATAAAGATGTGGAGATTTATGTAAGCCGTTTAGATAAAGGGAAAACCATGTGGACTACACCAGTGTCTGTTGCCAATGGTGTGCAGAATGATAGTGTGCGTGTATCCTCTTACAATCCGGTATTGTATCAGGTGCCTGGTGGTGATCTGTTGTTGTTTTATAAACTGGGCGCAAAGGTTTCCAGCTGGAAAGGCTGGATGATGCGTTCTAAAGACCATGGTATTACCTGGGGCAAACCGGAGGCATTGCCGGAAGGTATACTCGGCCCCATTAAGAACAAGCCGGTACAGGTGGGGGATGTGTTGATTTGCCCCTCCAGCACAGAAGGTAATGGCTGGAAAGTACATTTTGAAATGACGAAAGACGAGGGCCGCACCTGGACTAAAACAGAACCGATTAACGACGGTAAAACCATACAGGCAATACAGCCCAGTATTTTAGAATATGCAGATGGCCGTTTACAGATACTGTGCAGAACACAAAGCCGCAATGTAGGCGAGGCATGGAGCAGCGATGGTGGTAAAACCTGGAGTGCCATGACTTTAAGCGGACTGCCCAACAACAACTCCGGCACCGATGCAGTAAGCCTGAAAGATGGCAGACAGCTGATTGTTTACAATCACGTAAAACCTGCTCCTGAATTGCCGAGAGGTAAGGGAGGCCGTACGCCGCTGAATGTGGCGTTGAGCAAAGACGGTAAAACCTGGTACGCATCGCTGCTGCTGGAAGATTCTCCGGTAAGCCAGTATTCTTACCCTTCTGTAATACAGGGGGCAGATGGTATGATACACATTGTATACACCTGGCGCAGGGAGAGAGTGAAGTATGTGAAGGTAGACCCTGCACAGCTGGAGATGAAAGAGATTGTAAATGAACAATGGCCGGGTAGCACCGCTGCTGCGGCAAAAGGAGCCTCTAATGAAGAACCTTAAGTACATAGTAGGGCTGGCTTGCCTTGTGCTGTTGGTAAACCAACCGGCAGGGGCGCAGCAAAACGCTGACGACCAGTATCGCAGACCGTTGAAAGAGGTGCTGACGAATATTGAATCGGTATACGGTGTACGTATTAAGTACCAGGATACCATGGTGGCTGGTAAGTGGGTGCAGTATGCAGACTGGCGTTACCGGGGCGATGTGGAAGCTACGCTGGATAATGTGCTGAAACCGCTGGACCTGAAAGTAAAAAAAGAGAAGGATAAGGTTTATAAGCTGAGTGTGTACGAATACTACCGCTGGCCGGTAGCAGAGGGCTGGGCAGAGCTGGACAGGCTTGCTGCCCGGTATACCAATGTTACAGAATGGGAACAGCGGAAGGCGTTACTGAAGCCTTGCCTGCTGGAAGCTTTACAGTTATCACCTTTGCCGGCAGCACCTGCTTCGCAACCTATTATTACCGCAGAAAGAAAGTTTGATGGATATACCGTGCGCAATATTGCTATTGAAATATTGCCGGGTGTATACGTAAACGGATCGCTGTATAAGCCTGCAAAGTATAAGGGAAAGATTCCTGTACTACTGAACCCTGATGGGCATTGGACTAAGCAACGTTACCGGCCGGATTGCCAGTACCGTTGTGCGGCGCTGGCGCGTATGGGGGCGATGGCTTTTAGTTATGATCTGTTTGCCTGGGGTGAATCGTTATTGCAGTTTCAGAGTGAAGATCATAGAAAAAGCTTGTCTATGTCTGTGCAGGCGCTGGGTTCTATACGCATACTCGATTACCTGCTTTCTTTAAAAGATGCAGATATGGCACGCGTGGGTATTACCGGTGGTTCGGGTGCGGGTAGCCATACCGTACTGGTTACTGCTATTGATGATCGTATTAAGGTGAGCGCACCGGTGGTGGCCATCAGCTCGTATTTCTACGGTGGTTGCCCCTGTGAAAGCGGTATGCCCATTCATAACTGCGGCAACCGTACCAATAACGTGGAAATTGCTGCTATGGCAGCGCCACGTCCGCAACTGCTGGTAAGTGATGGTGGCGACTGGACGGATAAAACGCCGGAGCACGATTTTCCTTACCTGCAAAAGATGTATGGGTATTATAATCAGATTGATAATGTAGAAAATGTACACCTGCCTGCTGAAGGCCATGACTTTGGTATTAACAAGCGTACAGCGGTATACCGTTTTATGGCCAGGCAGTTGGGATTGAACCTGGCGGCGGTGCAGGATGCAGCGGGTAATATTGACGAAACGAAAATTACCATTGAAAAAGAACAGGCGATGTATGTGTTTGGTGATAATGGCGAAAAGCTGCCTGCCAATGCCATACATGGTTTTGATAAGCTGGAACAACTCTGGAAGAAGAGTACCGGCCATTAATGATTTATAAACGATGTTATGCTATACAGAAAAGGAATTGCATGTTTACTGAGCGTACTGCTGCTGGCTACTGCCGCAGGTGCACAACGGTATAAAATAGGGCTGATAGATTTGATGCTGCTGAAACGCCAGAAGCCTTCTGCCATTTCATTAACGCGGCAGTTAGGGGCGGATGGACTGGAGCTGGACATGGGGGGGCTGGGCAACCGGCCTACGTTTGATAACAAGCTGCTGGTAGATTCTCTGCGGCAGCAGTTTACGGATAAGGTACGCGATGAAAAGGTGGAAATCTGTTCCATTGCTATGACCGGTTATTATGCGCAATCTTTCTGCAACCGTACGGAATATGTACAATCTATAGCTGACTGTATTAGAACCATGCAGCTGATGCATGTGAAAGTATCGTTTCTGCCACTGGGCGTACAATGCGATCTGCGGAAGAACCCGGAAGTGCGCGACTCGGTAGTGGCACGTTTACAGGTGGCCGGTAAAATGGCAGAAGCGGCTGGTGTGGTAATAGGTATTGAAACAGCTTTAAGCGCTGCGGAAGAAGTGATGCTGCTGAAAGCCATTGGCTCACCTGCTATTAAAATATACTTCAACTTTTCCAGCCCGTTAAAAGAGGGGCGTGACTTATACAAGGAGCTGAAGACATTGGGTAAAGACCGTATTGCCATGATACATTGTACCAATAAAGACAGTGTGTGGCTGGAGAACGATCCGCAGATTGATATGCCGAAGGTGAAGAAGGTGCTGGATAAAATGAAGTGGCAGGGATGGCTGGTAATTGAACGTTCGCGCGATGCCAGGAAGCCTACGGATGTGAAAGGAAACTACGGTGCGAATACAGCGTACCTGAAAAAGATATTTCAAAACGGAAAGAAATAACAGCACTATGAAAAAATGCGGTCTTTCGTTGCTGGCTATCGTTTGTTTGTGTGCATCTGTTATAACAGCAGGTGCTGCGGACATTTATGTATCGGTAAACGGCAATGATGCCCACCCCGGTACCCGGCAGCAACCCAGGGCCACCCTGCAGGCTGCGTTAAGGCAGGCAAGGGAGATGAGGCGCCTGCATGATCCTGCTGTTAAAGGCGGTATTCATATCTGGATGATGGGTGGTACTTACAACTTATACGAGCCGGTATTTATACGGCCCGAAGATGCTGGTACTGCTGATAGTCCCACCACCATTGAAGCCATACCCGGCGAGCAGCCGGTGCTGAGTGGCGGTGTACGTATTACCGGCTGGAAGAAAGTGGCTACTGTACCGGGTTTACCGGCAGCCGCCAAAGGTAAAATATGGGTAGCCGATGTGCCTGCGGTGGGTGGTAATCCTTTTCTGTTTCGCCAGTTGTGGGTGAACGGACGCAAGGCGGTGCGGGCAAGGTATAGCAATGAGGACAGCCTTTGCCGCATTTTATCGTGGAACAAACAAACGGAACAGTGCTGGATACCTACACCACCTGTACCCGCTCTGGAAAAAGTGCAGGGGCTGGAAATGCTGATACATCAGTGGTGGGCGGTAGCGATGCTGCGCGTGAAGCAACTGGAAGTACATGGCGATAGCACCCTGCTTTCATTTGAACAACCGGAAAGTAAAATACAATCTGAACATCCCTGGCCTGCGCCCTGGCAATCGGCTTCTACGGGTAACTCTGCTTTTTATCTTACTAATGCCATTCAGTTGCTGGACAAACCGGGGGAGTGGTATCTGGATACAAAAACGCAGCAGTTATACTACTGGCCCACAGAGGCAGAGCGTCTATCTGATGCAGAGGTGATAGCCCCCTGGCAGGAAACGCTGGTTAAAGTGGCGGGTACTATTGATAACCCTGTGCAGTATGTACAGTTTAAAGGAATCAACTTTGCCTATACCGGATGGTTGCGGCCATCGCAAAAAGGGCATGTGCCTTTACAGGCCGGTTTGTATATGCTGGATGCCTATAAACTGAAGATACCCGGCACGCCCGATAAAAAAGGATTAGAGAATCAGGCATGGGTGGGAAGACCTACTGCTGCGGTGGAACTGAGTTATACACAGCATACCGGTTTTGAAGGTTGCCGTTTTGAGCACCTGGCCTCTACCGGGCTGGATTATCACCGTGGTGCGCTGAATGATAATATTACCGGCAACCTGTTTAAGGATATTGGTGGTACGGGTATACAGGTTGGTGTATATTCTGATGAAGCCTTTGAAGCGCATTTGCCATATAACCCCACTGATACCAGAGAGGTTTGTACCAATACGCATATAGCCAATAACCTGGTTACGGATGTTACCAATGAAGATTGGGGTACGGTGGGCATCAGCGCCGGATTTGTAAAAGGCATTAATATTGAGCATAACGATGTAAGTGAAGTGTCTTACTCCGGCATATGCGTTGGATGGGGCTGGACTAAAACCATTAACGTAATGCGTAACAACCGGGTGTTTGGTAACAGGATCCATCACTATGGAAAACGTATGTACGATGTGGCGGCAGTGTATACTTTGTCTGCACAACCCGGCTCTGTAATCAGCGAAAACTATATTGACAGTATTTACAAAGCACCGTATGCACATATTCCCGTGCATTGGTTTTATCTGTATACCGATGAGGGCACTGCTTACTATACGGTAAATAACAACTGGTGCCCGGCGCAGAAGTTTTTGCAAAACGCTAACGGGCCTAATAACAGCTGGGTAAACAACGGCCCGCAGGTAAACGACAGTATACGCAGAAAGGCAGGCATACAGGCCCCCTGGCAGCAACTGTTACAGGAGAGAGCACCAGTGGATACCAGAGTGCTGATTAACAACGGCCGGCCAGAGTTGCAGCAGAGAGCTATATCTGCAAAGCCTGCTATTATAGAAGTGATTGTACCTAAGGCGGATAAGCGTTATGCAGATAAGATACACGAGTTGCTGAACCGGCAGGTAGTGGGGTATGACGGGTTACAGCAGTGGAAGAACCATTACGTGATATACGCGGTAATGGATTATCCGGAAAAAACAGCAGAGCGCCTTCAGCATTTACTGATGAACGAAACAGGTAAGGAAGTGCAGGTGAAAGTATACAAAAATCCTTTTTACGTATTTGACCGGGGTAAATGTGATAGTACGCATGTTGCGGAGGAATGGGAGCATACCCTGCTTACCGCAAACCTGGCATCTGATACCGCATTACAACGCGAATACCTGCAGTACCATGCCACGCAGTTTGCCCAATGGCCGGAAGTAAGCAACGGTTTTTGTAAGGCTGATTTTCAGCAGTTGCTGTTGTTTAGAAACGGCAGGCAGCTGATGCTGGTAATTAGCATACCGAAAGGGAAAAAGCTGGATGAGCTGAACCCGAAAACAACAGAAAACAACCCGCGCGTGGATGAATGGAATCGTTTGATGAAAGAGTATCAGGAAGGTATTCCGGGTACTGCGGCAGGGGAAGTATGGGTGGAGTTGAAGTAGAAATTCAAAAGTTAAAATTCAAAAAGGTAAAATATTTTTTATGTTGACGATTGGAATACTGGGATTGGGTGAGGGCAGAAGTACCATGTCTGCTGCACTGAACAGCAGCAGATACCGTTTAAAAACCGTTTGCGACCGTAATGAGGAACTGTGCAGACAGCGCGCAAAGGAGTTTGATTTTCATCAGTATACTACCAATTATCAGGATATGCTGGATGATAAGGAAATTGATGTAATAGCCATTTACACTCCCGATCATTTGCATGCAGAACACGTAGCCCACGCGTTGCGCCACGGCAAGCACGTGGTATGTACCAAGCCGTTTATTGATGATTTGTCTAAAGCGAAAGAATTGCTGGATCTGGTAGAACAGACCGGTAAGAAAGTATTTGTGGGGCAGAGTTCCCGCTTTTTTGAACCAATGAAGCGCCAGCGTGCAGATTATGAAGCGGGGCTGATAGGGGAGCTGATTACGATAGAAGCCTATTACCATGCAGACCACCGCTGGTTTCTGGAAAAGCCATGGTCGTTACAGAACAGCTTTAAATGGTTGTATGGTGGTTTGAGCCATCCGGTAGATTTTATCCGCTGGTACCTGCCCAATATTGAAGAAGTAATGGGTTATGGCATGCTCAGCAGCAATGGGCAGAAGGGCGGTTTAAAGAACTCGGATACCATGCACTTTATTTTCAAAAGTACCGATGGGCGTGTTGCCCGTGTAAGTGGTGCCTATACAGGCCCTGTGCAGCCGGTTACGCGAGACAGTGAAATGAGCTGTATACTGCGTGGAACAGAAGGTTGCAGTCAGGGTGATTATATGGATTTGCGTTATGCCATTACCACCAATACCGGTGAAGAAAAAATTATTACCTGGGAACATAAGCTGAAACACTATTTCCGCTTTGAGGGCAAGAGCCATCACGCGGGAGAATATCAGAATTATCTGGAGTATTTCGCAGATGCTATTGAGAACAATACGGTAGCCTACCCGGATGTGCAGGAAGGAGTTGGTACCATTGCGCTGTTACAGGCCATGGATCAATCGCTTCAGACCGGTGTGCCTGTAAAAGTGGCCGATCTGCTGAAAGCACACGGGCTGGCTTCGCTGTAATATCTGTTCACTGTTTATTGCCATAGGAAAGAATGAAACACAATATCATAGAAAAACTTACCACGCTGGATTACGCGATAGTAATTGCTTACCTGCTGATTCTGCTGGTAATTGGTTACCGCGCCAGCCGTGCATCCGGTAAAAAGGATGAAACCCTTTTTCTGGCCAACAAATCGTTAGGCTGGGCCAGTATTGGCTTTAATATGTGGGGTACCAATGTAGGGCCATCCATGTTGCTGGCTTTTGCCAGTATTGGTTACAGTACGGGTATTGTGGCGGTAAACTTTGACTGGTATGCATTTGTGTTTCTGTTTCTGCTGGCGGTAGTGTTTGCCCCACGTTACCTGGCAGCCGGTGTTACCACCATGCCGGAATATATGGGCCAGCGCTATGGCAATTCCACCCAGAATATACTGGCCTGGTATGCGCTGATTAAAATGCTGATATCGTGGTTGTCGCTAGGCTTGTTTGCAGGCGGCTTTCTGGTAAGGCAGATATTAGGTATACCCATGTGGCAATCGGTAACCGTGCTGGTGTTATTTGCAGGCTTGTTTGCGTTTGCAGGCGGACTGCGGGCCATAGCAAGGGTGAATGTGTTTCAGATGTTGTTATTAATTGCGGTATCGCTTACGCTGATGATTATAGGGCTGGACAAGGCCGGAGGCATCAGCGCACTGTATCATAAGGTACCGGCGGATTACTGGAAACTGGTGCATCCTGCCAGTGACCCCAAATATCCCTGGTACGCCATCTTATTAGGTTACCCCGTAGCGGCGGTGGCTTTTTTCTGTACCGATCAGGCCATGGTGCAAAGTGTGCTGGGGGCAAAGAACCTGGAGCAGGGACAGCTGGGAGTAAGCTTTATAGGCTGGCTGAAAATACTGTCTCTGCCTTTGTTTATTCTGCCGGGTATACTGTGCTATGTGCTGTATCCAGGTTTGAAAGACCCGAATGAGGCGTATATGACTATGGTAACCAATCTGTTTCCTCCGGGTATGAACGGGTTGGTAATTGTTGTACTGATTGCGGTGCTGGTAGGTACCATTGGTTCCTCCCTCAACTCGCTGAGTACGGTTTTTACCATGGATGTGTATGTGAAGAAATATCGCCCGCAAGCTACCAATCAGGAAATAGTGAAAGTGGGCCGTTATACCATTATTGCAGGCTGTGTGTTTGCGGTAGCGGTGGCACTGGCTATTGATAGTATTAAAGGGTTGAATTTGTTTGATGTGTTTCAGTCGGTACTCGGCTTTATAGCGCCGCCTTTATCTGTAGTGTTTCTGTTATCGGTATTCTGGAAGCGCACTACGCGTAAAGCGGTAAATCTGGTTTTATCTGCAGGTTCTGCTTTTAGTCTGTTAACCGGCGTGGTGTACCTGTGGGTATTGCCAGCATCGGAATACAGCTTCTGGCCGCATTATCTGCTGTTGTCGTTTATACTGTTTGCCATACTGCTGGTAGCAGCAGTATTTGTTTCGCTGCTGGATAAAGAGAAGGCAGTGGCGTTGAATACTATACAAACTATTGAGCCGCCTACCAACCGGGTTAAGCTGGTATGGACCTTATTAATCATAACCATGATAGCACTCTATTTGTTCTTTAATTAAAACAACCAACGTGAAAAAATATACATCAGGCATACGACGTTTTCTGCTGGGCGCACTGCTGGTGCAGTCGGTAGCAAGCTTTGCGCAACAGGCCACCTGGATATACTATCCGGGCGACTTTGAAATATGGCTGAGCAATAAAATGCAGAACAGACGTACAGAGCGCGGCTCTTTCTTTCCGCCGTTCTGGAAGCTGGATAACCATTATGTACTCATCAACTTTCATAAAGTGCTGGATTTATCTGCTGCAGAGGAAGTGGATGTGTATGTAGAGGGGGAATACAATATAAAACTGGATACCAGACTGCTGCCGGGCAAGCCAGCACGTATTACGCTGCCTGCCGGAAAGCATGTACTGGATATGAAAGTGTTTTGTCAGGACCGTGTACCTGCCATATACCTGAAAGGAAAAACGTTTGTAACAGATGGCAGCTGGCAGGTAACGTTTGAAGATAAGGAGTGGATTGATGCTACCGGAAAAGTATCTGACCAATCCGGCACTATCTGGCAGCCTGCTGCTACCGGTGGGTTTAACAATCCGCTACAACCTCCGTCTGCTTACCGCCTGCCTGTTACGCCCGCTTTTGCGGTAAAGAAAGAGCAGGTGCCGCAGGGGCAGCTACTGGATTTTGGTAAAGAAACCTTTGGCTATATACGCATTCACGGGTTGAAGGGCAAAGGCAATCTTTCGTTGTATTACGGCGAATCGCGCGAGGAAGCGCTGGCTACCGAAACCTGCGAAACGCTGGACAGACTGGAGTTGAACCAGCCACAGGCTAAAGATTCTGTATTGCCGCTTACCAAAGCTTTCCGCTTTGTGCAGTTACAACCGGCAGCGGGTGTTAGCTACGATTCTGTTTCTATGCTGTACGAGTATGCAGATGTGAAAGACAAAGGTGGCTTCCGTTGTTCGGATGAAGAGATTAACCGGATTTACGATGTATCTAAATACACCCTGCGCCTGGCTACACGCGAGTTTTTTATTGATGGTATTAAACGCGACCGATGGGTATGGAGTGGGGATGCTTATCAGAGCTATCTGATGAACTACTACCTGTATTTTGATTCCGCAACCGTAACCCGTACTTTACTGGCGCAGCGTGGTAAAGACCCGGTAACCAGCCATATTAATACCATTATGGATTATACCTTTTACTGGTTCCTGGGTATTTATGATTATTACCGCTACACCGGCGATAGCAGCTTTATTAAACTATGTTACCCACGTATGCAGTCGCTGATGGAATACTGCCTGGGCCGGAGAAACAAAGAAGGGCTGATGGAAGGTTTATCCGGAGACTGGGTGTTTATTGACTGGGCCGATGGACTGAGTAAAAAGGGCGAGGTAAGCTTTGAGCAACTGCTCTTTTGCCGTAGCCTGGAAACCATGGCCCTGTGTGCTGGTATTGTAAACGATAATAAACAACAGCAGACGTATAATCAACTGGCTACTGACCTGAAAGGAAAGCTGTTTAACTGGTACTGGAATAACAGCAAACAGGCGCTGGTACACAGCCGCATTAACGGGCAGCCTACGGACCATGTAACGCGCTACGCCAATATGTTTGCTATCTTTTTCAACTATCTGAATGAGCAGCAGCAACAAGGTGTAAAAAAGCAAGTATTGCTGAACAATCAGGTACCTGCTATTACCACGCCGTATATGCGTTTTTATGAACTGGAAGCCTTGTGTGCTTTAGGCGAGCAGGCGTATGTGTTGAAAGAGATGAAAGATTACTGGGGTGGCATGCTTAACCTGGGCGCTACATCGTTTTGGGAAGAGTATAACCCGGCTAAGAAAGGAGCGGAGCATTACGCCATGTATGGCAGGCCGTTTGGTAAAAGCCTGTGCCATGCCTGGGGTGCAAGCCCTTTGTATTTGCTGGGTAAGTATTATCTGGGTGTAACACCAGTGGCAGCAGGTTATGGTACATATACAGTAACACCTGCGCTGGGCGGTTTGAAGTGGATGGAAGGAGAAGTGCCTACACCGGGTGGTAATATACAGGTGTATTGCAGTACTACGGAGATAAAGCTGCAATCACCCATTGGTACGGGTACGCTTCGGTTTAAAAGCAAAAGCAAACCGGCCAGCAGCGAAGGTACTATAGTAGCCAAAGGCAACCAGGAATATGAACTGGTGCTGGAAAAAGGAAAAGCGTACCGTGTAAAATATACTGCACTGTAACGCATTGTGAAGCTGGTAAAGAACAGGACTATGAAAAAGTGGATAATAGTAACCGGGATGGTAGCGGGAGCGCTGGGCAGCAGTTTTGCCCAGCAGCGCGGATTGGTAAATACAAGTACCAGCCCGTACGCAGGCCGCACCACCGTTGATATGGGCAGTGTGCAGTGGACCTCTGGCTTTTGGGCGGAGCGGTTTGCGGTGTGCCGGGATTCTATGGTGCCGCATTTATGGGCTACCTATAATGATGCAGACCTGTGCCATTCATTTAAGAATTTTGAAATAGCAGCAGGGATGGATACCGGTTCTTTTAAAGGCCCCTCTTTTCATGATGGGGACTTTTATAAAACACTGGAATCCGTAGCGGCCATGTATGCAGCAACAAAAGATAAAAAGCTGGATGCCATGATGGACCGCACCATTGCAGTAATAGCCAAAGCGCAGCGGCCGGATGGATACGTGTACACCAAATCAATCATTGAACAGAAGCAGACCGGCAAGCGGAATATGTTTGATGATAAGCTGAGCTTTGAGGCGTACAATTTTGGCCACCTGATGACGGCGGCTTGCGTACATTACCGCTCAACCGGCAAAACCTCGCTGCTGAATGTAGCTAAAAAAGCCACTGACTTTCTGGAAGGCTTTTATAACAAGGCTACTCCGGAGCAGGCGCGAAATGCTATTTGCCCCTCGCACTATATGGGTATTATTGAAATGTACCGCACCACGGGGGAGAAGCGTTATCTGGCACTGGCTAAAAAGCTGATTGATATACGTGGCCAAACAGAAGGTACAGATGATAATTCAGACCGCGCCCCTTTCCGGGATATGCAGCGCATAGCTGGTCATGCGGTACGTGCCAACTACCTGCTGGCAGGTGTGGCAGATGTATATGCAGAAACAGGCGATACCGCATTACTGCATACACTGAACCATTTATGGGAGGATGTGATTACCCGTAAAATGTATATTACCGGTGGCTGTGGTGCTTTGTATGATGGTGTATCGGTAGATGGTACTTCTTATAATCCGGATACGGTGCAGCGCGTGCATCAGTCTTACGGTCGCGATTATCAGCTGCCTAACCTGACGGCTTATAACGAAACCTGCGCCAATATTGGCAATGTACTCTGGAATCGCCGTATGCTGCAACTGACCGGCGATGTGAAATATGCTGATGTGGTGGAGCTGACTTTGTACAACAGCGTGTTGAGTGGTGTAAGCCTGAATGGGAATGATTTCTTTTATACCAATCCGCTGGCTGCTTCGGCTGATTTTCCTTACCATATGCGTTGGGAAGGCGGCAGAAAGCCCTATATAGCTTTATCTAACTGCTGCCCGCCCAATACGGTGCGTACCATTGCAGAAGTAAGTAGCTATATGTACAGCCTGAATAAGGATGGTTTGTATATAGATATGTACGGTGGTAACAAATTGTCTACGGTGCTGCCAGACGGATCGCCATTACAACTGGAGCAAACTACTGATTACCCCTGGAATGGCGCGGTAACGCTTACCATACAAAAAGCACCGGAAAAACAAACCGGTATTTACCTGCGTATACCGGGCTGGTGCCGTAATGCTACCGTTACTGTTAACGGCAAAGCTGTAGCGGTACAAAGTGGTAGCTATGCAGCGCTGAACCGCAAATGGAAAGCAGGGGATAAGGTGGAGCTGGTAATGGATATGCCTGCTACCCTGGTAGAAGCCAACCCGCTGGTAGAAGAAGCGCGTAACCAGGTTACGGTAAAACGCGGGCCTGTGGTATACTGTCTGGAAAGTGCAGACCTGGCGGGGCAGAAAGTAACTGACATTGCTATACCTGCCAGTATACAGTTACAACCGGTAGCCGCTACTATTGACAATGCCCGTTTGATGGCTTTACAGGGTGAAGCGCGTATATTGCCGGTGGCTGACTGGAATAAAAGCCTGTACCGGGAAGTAAACCCGCGTACACAGCCGGTTACTATAAAGCTGATTCCTTACTACGCCTGGGCCAACCGCGGTACAACAGATATGGCGGTATGGTTACCGCTGATACGGTAAGTGTATGTTAAAGAAGAACAGGATATTTTTCTCAAGATTGATTTTAGAGTATGTGGTATAAAATAGCAGCCCTGCTGTGCATAACAGCGCCTTTTACAGTAACAGCACAAACGGTAGACGGATTACCCGCTGCCGTGCCGCCTGTGCCCGGTATTTACCAGGCAGAACCGTGGGAGAACCCGCAGGTAACCAGTATTAACCGCGACAGAAGCCGCAGTACGGCCTACTCTTTTGCAGACGTTGCGGGTGCCTTAAAAGGCGACCGTAGCACCAGCGGCAGAATGTTATTGCTAAATGGCGACTGGGACTTTTCGCTGGCTTTAAAGCCTGCTGATGCGCCTACTGATTTTTATAAGGCCCGTGTAAAGGGATGGAAGAAGATAGAGGTGCCTGCTAACTGGGAAATGAAAGGATATGATAAGCCGATTTATAAAAGTGCGGTATATCCTTTCCGCCCCGTAGACCCGCCTAACATACCGAAAGATTATAATGCTGTAGGTAGCTATCAGCGCACGTTTACTGTACCTGCTTCCTGGAAGGATATGAACATCACGCTTCATTTCGGTGGCGTGAGTTCTGCTTTTAAAGTATGGCTGAACGGTAAGCTGGTGGGGTATGGTGAGGATAGTTTTCTGCCTTCTGAATTTAATATTACCCCTTACCTGAAAGCAGGAGAGAATATATTATCGGTACAGGTATTGCGCTGGAGCGATGGTTCTTATCTGGAAGATCAGGACCACTGGCGTTTAAGTGGTATTCAGCGCGAGGTAATGCTGATGGCAGAGCCTAAGCTGCGTATTGCTGATATACACTGGCAGGCACAGCTGGATAAAGATTATAATGATGCGGTGTTTAGTGTGCGCCCGAGGTTGGACAACTACACCGGTAAAGCCGTAACAGGTTATACGGTGAAAGCACAGTTGTATGATAAAGCCGGTAAGCAGGTGTTTGCTGCGCCGCTGAGTAAGAATGCCAATGCTATTGTAAACGAGATTTATCCGCGTTTGGATAATGTGAAGTTTGGGTTACTGGAAAGTAAGGTAGCGCATCCTGATAAATGGAGTGCGGAAGCACCTAACCTGTATACGCTGGTAGTATCGCTGGAAGATAGTACAGGCCATTTGCTGGAAGCTAAGAGTTGTAAAGTTGGTTTTAGAACTGTGGCGTTTTCACCGGTGAACAGCAAGTTGCTGATTAATGGCAGAGAAACCTATCTGTATGGGGTAAACAGGCCTGACCATCATCCTACCCGTGGTAAAGCTTTAACGCGTGAAGATATATTGCAGGATGTACGTACCATTAAGCAGTTTAACTTCAACTGCATCCGTACCAGCCATTATCCGCTGGACCCTTACTTCTACGATTTGTGTGATGAATATGGTATACTGGTAATTGATGAGGCCAACCACGAAACACACGGCCTGGGTGGAAAGCTGAGCAATGACCCGCAATGGACGAATGCTTATATGGAGCGTGTAACCCGCATGGTAATGCGCGATAAAAACCACCCCAGCGTTATTATCTGGAGCCTGGGTAATGAAGCAGGCCGTGGGCCTAACCATGCTGCTATGGCTGCCTGGTTGCATGACTTTGATATTACCCGCCCGGTACATTATGAGCCGGGTATGGGAAGTCATCAGCTGGAAGGGTATATTCCGTTAGGTGACCCACGTTATCCTAAAACCAACGATCACTCGCACCGTTTACAGAATCCGAAAGATCAGTATTACGTAGATATGGTAAGCCGGATGTATCCGGGATTGTATACTGCTGAACTGCTGGCGAACCAGAAAAACGGCGATAACCGCCCCATCTTTTTTGTGGAATATGCGCATGCTATGGGTAACTCTGCCGGTAACATGAAAGAGTTCTGGGATGTATTCCGTAGTACGCCACGCGTAATAGGTGGTTGTATATGGGAGTATAAAGATCAGGGGTTGGTGAAGAAAGATTCCGCAGGCAGGGAGTATTATGCGTACGGTGGTGATTTTGGCGAGAAGTATTACGACAACTTTACCATTAAGGGTATTGTGGATGCATTGGGCCGCCCCAAAGCGCCGATGTATGAATGTAAGCGCGTATTTCAGCCGGTGGAGTGTACTATGAAGGATGCTGCAAAGGGGCTGGTACATATACAAAACAGAAACGGTGTGCTTTCTCTGAATGAATATGATATTGTTTTGCGGATTACCCGATATGGCCGTGAGGTAGTATCGCAGCGGCTGCCTTCGCTTTCATTGGAAGCGGGTAAGGACACGGTGATTGATATTTACAGATATTACCCTTCTGGTGTGGAGGCTAACAGCGATCTGCTGTGCAGCATTCACTTTCTGCTGAAAAAGGGTACACCTTGGGCAGATGCGGGTTATGAAATAGCTTCTAACCAGATGACCATTACAGGCCTGCGCACTGCGGGTGTATGGTTGTCACCAGGTGCTGTGAAGGTGCAGGAGACGGCAGATAAAATTGTGGTTACCGGTTCAGAAGATGTACAGGTAACTTTTACTAAAAATAATGGTGCGCTGGCTTCGTACATCCGTAAAGGGAGAGAGCAGTTGTCTGCGCCATTGCTGCCGCATTTTACCCGCCCGCAAACGGATAATGATAAACGTGGCTGGAAGACACATAAGAAATTGTATTCCTGGTTTCATACTGATATGAAGCTGGTGAACATGCAACTGGACAAGGATGCAGAAAGACGCCCACGTATTGAAAGCCGTTACTCACTGATCCGGGATAGTGCTTCGGTGGTGGTAGTGTATACAGTGGATGCAGCAGGTTTTGTGAAGGTGGATTATACGCTGCATGCAGATACTGCTTTGCCACACCTGCCTAAAGTGGGTATGCAATGTGGTATTAACAGAAGTTACGACAGTATTCAGTGGTATGGCAGGGGCCCGCTGGAAAATTATGTTGACAGACGGTATGGTTTTGATGCGGATGTGTATGCCGCCTCGCTGGAAAACTTTATGGAGCCTTATGTGGTGCCGCAGGAAAACGGTAACAGAACTGATGTACGCTGGATGCTGCTGCACGATAAACGTTCTACGGAAGGTATATGGGTGGCTGCTGACAGTTTACTGAGCATGAGCGCCTGGCCTCATACCGAAGAGAATATTGCGCGTGCAGGACATACGTACCGCCTGCGTGATGCGGGATATATTACCCTGAATATTGATCTGGTACAGATGGGCGTAGGTGGTAACGATAGCTGGAGTGATGTGGCGCAACCACTGGAGCAATACCAGCTGCCTGCTAAAGATTATCATTACAGTTTTTACCTGTTGGGGATGCCGGAAAAGGCGGCGATAAGAAAAGGGGGACCGGGCCATGAATAAATACTTTTTCTGTGGTGTATGGGCCATGCTTTGCTGGTATACGGGTTTTACACAACAGCCGCGTAAAGATTATCTGCTGAACGATGACTGGTATACCGTAGCCAACGACAGCAATGCAAGGGCATATGATGGTTTTGAAAAAAAGAATACTTTATATACCGGCTGGCAACGGGTGCAGGTGCCACATACCTGGGACAGGTATGAGGGCTACCGTCAGCTGAAACATGGCAACCGCCATGGAACTGCCTGGTATCAGAAAGCCATAACCATAGAAAAGAACATAGCTGGTAAGCGTCTGTTTCTGTTTTTTGAAGGCATAAACTCTTTTGCCACGGTATGGGTGAATGGCGTAGAAGTAGGTAAACATGCTGGCGGCAGAACTTCTTTTACATTGGATATTACCCATGTGGCAAAACCCGGTGTGCGTAATATCATTGCTGTAAAAGCGGAGCATCCGCCGTTTATCCGCACCCTGCCCTGGGTATGTGGTGGCTGCTCGGAAGAACAGGGGTTTTCTGAAGGCTCGCAGCCGATGGGGATATTCCGGCCGGTTCACCTGATAGTAACTTCACCCGTACGTGTTGAGCCATTTGGACTGCATGTATGGAATGATACTACCGTGCGGGAAGGGGGAACCTCGCAGTTACATTACACGGCAGAGGTGAAGAATTACAGTAATACGGCACGCAAGGTTGTGGTGGAAACAAGCATGGAAGACCGTAACCGTAAGGTGGTATATACCAATCAACGGGAGGTGTTGCTGAATGCACGGCAGACAACTATCCTTAACTGGGAACCCAGGATTTCCAACACCCGTTTATGGAGCCCGGAGCAGCCCTATTTGTATAAGGCTATTACACGCATTCGTGAGAAAGGTGTATTGCAGGATGAAGAGACTACCGCGTTTGGCATACGCTGGGTAAGCTGGCCCGAGCTGGATGGAAAGGGCAATCGCCAGTTGCGTATTAACGGCAAGCCTGTGTTTATAAACGGTACTGCGGAATACGAGCATATACTGGGCAACAGCCATGCATTTAGCGAAACAGAAATTTACGCTCGTGCTATGCAGGTGAAAGCGGCGGGCTTTAACTCGTTCCGCGATGCACACCAGCCACATAACCTGCGTTATCAGAATTACTGGGATAGCCTGGGTATTCTCTGGTGGCCACAGTTCTCCGCGCATGTATGGTTTGATTTGCCGGAGTTTACCGCAAACTTTACAACGTTGATGCGGGACTGGATTAAGGAACGTCGTAACAGTCCATCTGTTATATTGTGGGGGCTGCAGAACGAAAGTACCCTGCCGGAATATTTTGCAAAAGAGTGTTCGGATATCATCCGTGAAATGGACCCCGGTGCTACTGTGCAGCGTAAAATAACCACCTGTAACGGCGGCTCGGGTACTGACTGGAACGTACCGCAGAACTGGACGGGCACTTATGGCGGCAACCCTACGGACTATGGCAATGACCTGATAAAGCAATTGCTGGTAGGGGAGTATGGCGCATGGCGCAGTATTGATTTTCACACAGAAGGCGGCTTTGATGTAAAAGGCCCTTTGAGTGAAGACCGCATGACGCAATTGATGGAAATGAAAGTGCGTCTGGCAGATTCTGTACAAACACAAACTACCGGACATTACCATTGGTTGTTATACTCGCACGATAACCCCGGCCGCGTACAGCCGGATGAAGGCTATCGTTATATAGACAAAGTAGGGCCGGTGAATAATAAGGGCCTGTTTACTATATGGGGTGAACCTACGGATGCATTTTATATGTACCGTAGCAATTATACCTCTGCCGCTACTGACCCTATGGTGTATATAGTATCGCATACCTGGCCGGAGCGCTGGATGACACCCGGTATTAAATCGGGCATTGTGGTGTATTCGAATTGTGAGGAAGTGGAGTTGTTTAACGATAAGGAACAACGTTTTTCATTAGGCAAAAGACGAAAGGGTGGAGTAGGTACGCATTTTCAGTGGGATAGTGTGCCGGTGAAGTATAATGTGTTATATGCGAGGGGATATTATAAGGGCAAGTTGGTTGCGGAGGACGAGACACGGTTGCTGCATTTGCCGGAGGCGCCACATATGAAAAAGAGGTACTTCAATAACACAGCTTTAGTTACTCCTCCTAAAGGGTATGACTATTTGTATCGGATTAATTGCGGAGGTTCTGACTATGAAGATAGCAGAGGTTTTATCTGGAGCTCGGATCAGCGCTTGTATAATGATGATACTGTTTGTTCCTGGGCTGACCAGTTTGCCGGCTTATCTCCTGTTCAGGCGAGCCAGCGTACTTCGTCAGCAGTCTATGCCAATACAGCTGACCAGGCTTTGTTTCAGACCTGTCGTTACGGCAGAGATGCATTGCAGTACAAATTGCCCGTTGAAGATGGTGATTATCTGGTAGTGCTCTATTTTACTGAGCCATGGTACGGCATTGGTGGAGGAATGGACTGCCGTAACTGGCGTGTGTTTGATGTGGCAGTTAATGGTAAGAAGGTATTGCACAAATTGGATATATGGAAAGAGGTAGGTACCGATAAGGTGTTGAAAAAGATGGTGCCTGTACATATAACGGGTGGAAAGCTTACTGTTTCATTTCCACAGGTATATGCTTCTCAGGCAGTAATTGCAGCTATTGGTATTGCGAAAGAGGGGTATGAATCTGATAAGCGGAGGAGACGAATAAGTGGGGGGATTCCCTATGGATGGAAATATGAAAGCTGGTTAGATAAAGGAAAAGCGCTTTACAGTGATTCAGCTATAAAGATTAATTATCTTCCTCCTTTGCTGTATGGCGATAACTGGATAAAAACTGCTTTTACAGAAGATGTTGCGCAAAAAAGCGATACACTCATCAATATGCATTGTGAAGTTGAAACTGATGTTTACATAGCTCTCGATTGTAGTATTACTTCTATGCCTGCGTGGATGAAGGGATATGAGTCAGTGAAAGATTCGCTGGTGACAGATGCCAACGGAGGATGTATATTAAGCTTGTACCGCAAAACCATTCCTGCCGGTTCAAAATTATATACCGGGCCTAATCCGTCAGGGAATTATCAGATGTATACGGTAATCCTCCATCGCCCCACCGCCTACGAAAAAGCTGAAAAAATAAAGCGCCCGGTGGTAACCTATCCTGCTGCTGTTGCGGTGCAAAAAGGAGCAGGTTTAGACTCTGCGGTTGCCGGGTATAATACCGGTGGTTACGCCAAACTGCGTGCGCAAACCGATACGGTTACCTGGAAAATGACAGTAGGCGTGGGAGATACTTACGAACTCCGGTTCCGCTACCGTACAGAAACGGAAAAGCAGGTGCCTGTATGGCTGACGGTTCGATTACAGGATGGTACGTTGATGCGGCATGATAAAGTGTTTTTTGCTCCCGCCAATAGCAAATGGAAAACATTGTACAGCTCTACCGGTACCAATATCAACGCCGGTACGTACACGGTGCAGCTGGTTCCGGTAACGGGTGAAGCCGGCCTGATGCTGGATAAACTGGAAGTGCAGTAGTGCCTCGCGGAACTGTTTTGCCGCAAAACGGCATGTGTTTTGGTTAGTAGGCGTATGTTTACTAACCAAAATGCATGTATTTGAGGACAATTTTACTTTTCCTTACGATACTGTTTCCGATTACTGCCCTTTTTGCACGTGATCTGCCACGTGTACACCTTACCAGCCAGCAGAACAATGTGCTGGCCATGCCTTTAACTGAAAATTATGTGGATACCAGTGCTGGCCTTACCCTGGAACAGGTAAAGCAGCCAGCATATGCTCAGCGGTTTGAGCCGGCGAAGGAGATGCTGCTTTCCTATGGCTTTTTGAACGCGGCTGTTTGGATACACGGTTCGGTTACCAATACCACCGGCAGTAACGCCTATCTGCTGCTGGAATATGCCAATATTGACACCATTACACTTTACTACTATCACAAGGGGCAGCTGCGTACCATAGAGGCAGGCAGCCACCGCCCGCTGGCTAATAACGCATTTCTGGCTCCGGGGTATAGTTTTTTGTTGCCGGAGGCGGATAGTGCCGGGAGGGCGCTGGAGTTCTGGCTGCGGGTGCGTTCGGGTAATTCGGTTATTATTCCGCTTACGGTTACTACTGCGGAGGGGTTATGGTACTCTTATGTGAGAATGTATGGCTGGGAGCTGCTGTATGGAGGTATTATTATTGCCTTGCTTTTTTATAACCTGTCGCTTTACCGCTGGATTAAAGAGGTTAGTTATCTGTATTATATTGGCTACCTGTTTTCGCTGGCTGGCTTTGTATTGTTATATCTGCGTGGTTTCCGGGTGTTTCTGGGGCAGCGGGCGGCAGATTTTATCTGTGAATATGGGGCCAGTCTGGTGGCTATCTCTTACATGTTCGGTATCAGCTTTGCCATCTCGTTTTTAAAAGGTGGTTTGTATGCGCCGCGGCTTACGCGTGTGTTGCGGGTGGTTACCTGGCTGATGTGTATTACGCTGATTACCAATTTTGCGGGTTACCGGGCGGCGGCTATGCATCAGGAGCAGCTATTTAGCCTGATAACACCAGTGCTGGTGATAATGCTTTCGTTGACGGTATATCAGCAGAAATACAGCCCTGCGCTGTACTTTCTGGTAGCGTGGAGTGTTTTGCTGGCGGCGATTGTGGTATTTGCTGCTTCTGTGCTGGGGTTGTTGCGGGTACGTATATGGACGTTGCACGCTATTACTATAGGCTCTGGCGTAGAAGTGATACTGTTGTCGTTTGCATTAGGTTTCCGTTACCTGTTGCTGAAAAAACAAACCATAGCCCTGCAGAACAGCAGCATGGAAATGATAAAGCAGCATAATGTAAAGCTGGAGCAAAAGGTAAGTGAACGTACAGAAGAGTTGCAGGAAGCTATGAACCGTTTATCTGCAGGCAATGCCATGCGTAATAAGTTGCTGGGCATTGTATCGCACGATTTTAAAACACCGGTAGGTAACCTGCGCTGGCTGATGGGGCAGTTGTATTCCGGCAATAACAGTTCTGAAAAGGTCACCAGGCTGCGTGAGGAAGTAGATACAGAACTGAAGCGCATTTCCGTAACTATGGATAATATACTGCACTGGTCGCTCACACAGATGGAGCGGTTAGAGCCACAGCCGGAAACTATTTTGCTGCAATTGTTGTTTGAAGAGATTATGGAGGATAATAAGGTGGCTGCGCAAAAGAAGAAGATTGTACAAACCATTGCTGTAGAGCGGGGTACCTGCTGCCGGGCAGATAAGGGGCAGTTACGGCTGATTCTGCTGAACCTGGTGCACAATGCCATTAAGTTTACCCATGCGGGAGGTGAGGTGACGATAGGGGCCATGGCAGGTGTAGAACCGGACCGCGTGGAGATATATGTAGCTGACACAGGCATTGGTATGACAGCGTTGGAGGTAGCCCAACTGGTAGGCGATGAAAGCATACATTCCCGCCAGGGAACCAGCCATGAAAAGGGCACCGGTATGGGAATTATGGTTTGTAAAGAATTTATTGAGGCGAACGGGGGTATTTTAAAGGTGAAAAGTGAAGTGAACCTGGGTACCTATTTTTACTTCAGCCTCCCGGTTTGTAAATAGGAAAATATTCCATCATTACAGAAATATCTGCCATTGTTATGGCATGCGGCTACCTATACCTTCACATCCGGAAAACGTGTTTGTTTCATATAAATCCCTCTAAATCACGCAGTGCTATATGAAGAAGAAGAGCAATCTCTGTGGATATGCCATCGCATGCCTCTTACTGCTTTGCTGTTGGCAACCGATCTATGCGCAGCAACAAAAAATTTCAGGTAAAGTTAAGGACAAGACTTCGGGCAGGCCATTGTCAGGCGTTTCGGTAAAAGCGTTAAATGCTACACGTACGGTGGTAACAGATGGTGAAGGGGTGTTTTCACTAGCGGTGGATTCTGCCAATGTAACTATTGAATTCAGTTATGTGGGGTATGATGCTTTACAATTACCCGCATCTAACAACATGACCGCAGAAATGACGGCTGCCAACAAGCAACTGGATGAAGTGGTGGTGATTGGTTATGGTACAGTGAAAAGAAAAGATCTTACGGGCGCGGTAACCACGGTAAAGGCCGCGGATATTGTGCGTACGCCTACGCACAATGCGGTGGAAGCTATTCAGGGCCGTGTACCGGGGGTGGATATTACCCGTAGTTCTGGTAAGGCCGGGTCTAATTCTAACATACAAATAAGAGGTACGCGCTCGTTCAGCGGTACCAATACCCCTTTGTATGTAATTGATGGGGTACAGGGTGCTAACATTGATGACCTTAACCCGAACGACATTGAATCGATGGATGTATTAAGGGATGCATCCTCTACGGCTATTTACGGCTCTGCCGGTGCCAATGGTGTTATTATAGTAACTACTAAAAAAGGTAAAGAAGGCCGTGCACAGGTAGCTTATAATGGGTATTATGGCATTAACGGTTTAACTCCTTTTCCTAAAGGCAGAACCGGTGCAGACTATATTCAATTGAGAAGAGAGGCCTGGCGCACTACCGGTGAATGGGCTTCTCCTGCAGATGATGCCAAGTTGTTTTCCGGCCAGGAGTGGTCGGCTGTACAGGCTGGACAGTGGGTAGATTGGGTAGATCTGCTGATGCGTAACGGTGTGCAGCAAAGCCATAACGTTTCTGTAGCGGGTGGTAATGATAAAACCAAAGCGTTTTTATCTGCCGGTTACTTTAATGAGAAGGGACGTTTGCTGAATGATGTAATGAAGCGTTATACAGTTCGTTTAAATCTGGACCAGAAAGTGAACAACTGGATGAAAGCGGGTATACAAAGCCAGATAACCATCTATGACAACAATACCCGCCCTGACCAGTTATTTAAAGCAACAGGTTTAACGCCACTGGGTGTTCCTTATGATGCAGCAGGTAATATTAATCTGCGCCCCATATCAGGTGCGCCTAACCAGATTAACCCGCTGGCAGATAACCGTGGCAGAAATATTTATACGGATAATGCCTATACTACTAACGTGTTGATTAATCCGTATCTGGAAATTAATATCATGAAGGGCTTGACTTTCCGCTCTGTGTTCGGGGCCAACCTGAGTAACATACGCAATGGTGTTTACAGAGATAGCTCTTCGTACTATCACCTGGACCGCAGCGAAAAGTTTGCAGATGCCTCTATCAAAAGCACAGCAGCACGTCAGCTTACCTGGGATAATATTATTACCTGGAATAAAAACTTTGGCGACCATTCATTAACCGTAACGGGTGTGGCTTCTATGGTACACGGTGTTACGGATTATGTGCAGGCAAACGGCCAGGGTGCCACACTGGTAAGCTTTCAGCAGTTTTACAATCTGTCTGCTGCAGATGCTGCCAACCAGCGTGTTTTTTCCGGTTATACCAAAACCGATTCCCGTGCCTATGCAGCACGTGTTAACTATGGATATAAAGGCAAGTACCTGCTTACGGTAACCAACCGTTATGATGGTAACGCCAAATTATCCGGCAAGAAATGGGATAACTTTCCGTCAGTAGCAGCAGGCTGGAGCCTGAGCCAGGAAAGCTTTATGGAACCGTTAACGAGCGTCTTCAATCAGGTAAAACTGAGAGCGGGTTACGGTATTACCGGTAACTCCGGTATTGATGCTTACGGTACGCAAAGTCTGGTAATACGCAGCAACAACATGTCTTTTGGTGAAGTAGCTGCGCCTTATTATCTGTTCAGCAGCACTATTGGTAACCCCAATCTGGGTTGGGAAAAAACGGCTACTGCCAACCTGGGAATTGACTTCGCCTTCCTGAAAAACAGGATTACGGCTTCGGTTGATGTGTACCGTGCAAGAACGTATGATGTACTGATTCTGCGCAGACTGCCCACATTTACAGGGGTAGGTAGTGCCAGCACTCCGGCGCAGGTATATCAGAACGCAGGCGAAACGGTAAACAAAGGTTTAGAGGTTATTATTAATTCTCAGAATATTAAAGGCCGCGACTTCCAGTGGAATTCTACCTTGTCTTTTTCAACCAACAAGGAAAGAATTACCAAGCTGATAGATGGTCGTGATATCATTCCTTCTACGGGATGGGAAACCAATTCTTATCTGATTGGCAGGCCTATGAAGTCTTTCTACTCTTACCGTAAGCTGGGCATCTGGCAAACCGGTGAGAAAGATGCGGCAGCTGGTTATTCCTTTGCAGGTAAAGCCTTCCAGCCTGGAGATATTAAACTGCAGGATGTAACAGGTAACAACATTATTAACGACAGCGACCGTACTTATTTGGGTTCTGTGGTTCCCAAATGGTCACTGGGCTTCCAGAACACTTTCTCTTACAAAGGATTTGATTTGGGTATTTATATGATTGTACGGTGGGGACAGATGATTAATGCTGAATTCATGGGCCGTTACAATCCGGATGGTGCTGGTAATGGTCTGGCATTTATGGATTACTGGACTCCCGAAAATCCTTCCAACGATTTTCCACGTGCCAGCAAAAGTCCGCTGAACAGCTATGCCGGTTATCAGAGCCTGAGCTTTGTAGATGGTTCTTTTATGAAGATCAAGAACGTAACCTTCGGTTATACTTTTCCGAAAAATGTTACTGAAAAGATGAGACTGGGTAACCTGCGTGTATATGCTACCGGTTCTAACCTGTTCACTTTCACAAAGAGTCATTTGCTGAGAAACTATGATCCGGAAAGAGGTGGTGCAACTGATGATCCGCTGACCAGACAATTTGTATTCGGATTGAATGTAGGTTTTTAATGTAAAAGCGAAGAAAGATGAAACTGACAAAATATATTATACGTTATTGTTTGCCGGGGCTAACTGTAGCCAGCCTGGCTGCCTGTAACAAGCTGGATGAATATAACCCCGGCGGTTCTACTGCGGAAACCACCTGGACCAATCCCGAAGGATTTGTAACACTGGTTAACGCTGCTTATAACTACCAGCGTGACTGGTATGGCCAGAGTGAGAATGGATTGTTTGTTGCTGAAACCGGAACCGATTTGTGGTTTAACCAGAACAGAGCCGGTTATGCCAACCAGCTTACGCGTTATGAAGGGCTTACCGGATCGCAGGGCAACCCTAACATTAACTCCTGGCGTGCTATATGGCCTGCTATTAACCTGTGTAACGCAGGTATAGGCCGTATTGATGCAGCTGGTTTTACCTCAGAAGCGGATAAGAACAAGCGTCTGGGTGAATTACATTTTCTGAGAGGTTTTTATTACTGGCATGTGGTAGAGCAGTGGGGGGGCGTAATGCTGCTGACTACAGAAACCAATGGTCCGTTGGTAACTGCTACGCGTAGTACGGTAGAAGAATTTTATCAACTTATTATCAGTGATCTGGAGTTTGCTTTAGCCAATCTGCCAGATACCTGGGGTAGTGAATACAGCCGTGCTACCCGCAAATCTGCGCTGGGCTTTCTGGCCAGAGCCTATTTGTCAAGAGCCTATTATTTTACCGCCGGTTCTGCAGAAGCCACTGCTAATTTTACCAGGGCGCGTGATTATGCCAACCAGCTTATTACCAATGCCGGTACATATGGGGTAAGCCTGTATGCTAACTATGCAGATGTATTTCTGGCTGGTAACAACAAGGCGAACAAAGAGGCATTGTATGTGGTAAGTACTTCCTCTAACCCCGTATTAAACTACGATTCAAGAGGTAACCGCTCTCAGCTGTGGTTTCAGACTAAGTATGATGATGGCAGAAAGCCCGGCGTAAGTAATGCAGGCGGACTGGAATATGGTAATACACAGGAGCAAAGGTTGATGCCTACGCGTGCTTTACTGGATATGTATGCACAGAACGATCCGCGTTATGCAGCTACTTTTCAGGAAGTATGGCGCGCCAACACTGCGTATACCTGGACTGCCGGGGATGCCACTATATACAGAAAAGAAGCTTCTGTTGTAGGAAAGGTGTTAACACCAGGTGTGGATACAGCAGTATGGGTTACCCGCCAGAGCGTGCCGGATAAAGCCAGCCGTCCGTATGTGGTCATTGATCGCGACAGTACTTATAACAGTGCTACCGGTGCTATTTACAGCGGTGTAAACTTTCCGAGAATGAAGAAGTTTAACGATCCTGCCGGTACACGTATTGGTACACTGGACTTTATTGTAATGCGCCTGGCTGAAATGTATATGATAAGTGCCGAAGCAGAAATGCAGTTGAATAACCCGGGTGTAGCTGCCCAGCGTATTAATGAAATGCGTGCCAGAGGTGGTTCACTGCCGGTTGACAGAACGGTTACTGTTGCTGATATTAATCTGGACTTTATTCTGGATGAACGAGCAAGAGAATTTGCGGGTGAGTACCAGCGCTGGTTTGATTTAAAACGTACTAAAAAGATAATTGACCGGGTAAACAGATTAAACCCTGATATTGTGCAGTTGAAGAATGATGCCAATCCGGGACGTTTTTACCTGCGTCCGATACCACAGGGCGATCTGGATGCGATGCTGAACGGCAGAGAGTTTGGTCAGAATCCTGGTTATTAAGATTTTTCATACACTAACACAAGCAGTTAGAGGGGGTACGGTTCTCCGTTGGCCCCCAATTTTTTTAGTAGTAAATTGTTGCAACGGAGGCTTATATGAAAAGGATAGTACAGTTAGCAGGGATATTGATGTTGGTAATGATGGGGTCTTTTGTTTCAGCTAAAGATCCGGTTACTATTGCTATTCCCGTAAAGGGGCATGCACGTATTCAGTTTGGTGCAGATAAGCTTGCAGCAGCGTTGAAAAAAGCAGGGTACCCGGTGCGTATTGTAAAGCAAAGTTCTATTAAACGTGGAAAGCAGGTAATTGTAGCGGGCCTTTGGCAGGATGCACTGGTAAAATCGCAGTCGGTTACCGGACGTGATACTTCATTAGGCAAAGAAGGCTTTTTCATCAGCGGCGGCAGCAGTACCGGTACACAATCATTGGTGGTAGTGGCAGAAGCCCCCTCCGGAGTTTTATATGGTTTACTGGAACTGGCTGATCAGGTAGCGGCTACCGGCGTATTACCTGCCACTATTCAGCAAAAAGACAAACCGCAGATGGTTTTACGCGGTGCTTGTGTGGGGGTGCAGAAACCTTATTACCTCCCGGGCCGTACGGTATACGAATACCCTTATACGCCTGAAACATTTCCGTGGTTTTACAACAAACAATTGTGGCTGAACTACCTGGATTCACTGGTAGCCAACCGTATGAACTCGCTATACCTGTGGAACGGGCATCCGTTTGCTTCACTGGTAAAGCTGAAGGACTACCCTTATGCGGTGGAAGTAGATGAAGCGACTTTTAAAAAGAACGAAGAAATTTATCGTTTTCTTACTACGGAAGCAGACAAGCGTGGTATATGGGTGATACAAATGTTTTATAACATCATTGTATCAAAACCCTTTGCCGAAAAACATCAGATAAAAACGCAGGACAGGGAGCGCCCGATTATTCCGCTGATTGCAGATTATACACGTAAATCCATTGCTGCCTTTGTGGCCAAATACCCTAACGTGGGCCTGATGGTGGCGCTGGGCGAGGCAATGGAAGGTGTAGGTAATGATGATATTGAATGGTTTACTAAAACCATTATACCCGGTGTGAAAGACGGTCTGCGCCTGCTGGGTAAAACGGAGGAGCCGCCAATTGTGCTGAGAGCGCACGATACCGATGCGCCTGAGGTGATGAAGGCTTCTACTCCTTTATACAAGAACTTATATACCGAAGCCAAATACAACGGGGAAGCGTTAACTACGTATACGCCCCGGGGCCCCTGGGCTGAGTTGCATCGTACTTTGGCTAAAGCTGCCCCTGTGCAGATTGAGAATGTACATATACTGGCCAACCTGGAACCCTTCCGTTATGGCAGCGCTGACTTTATACAAAAGAGTGTGCAGGCAATGCATACAGTACACAATGGCAATGCCTTGCACCTGTACCCTGAAGCTTCTTACTGGGATTGGCCATATGCAGCAGACAGCGCCACACCACGCCTGATGCAGATTGAAAGAGACTGGATCTGGTATAAAGCATGGTCGCGCTACGCCTGGAACTGCGATCGCGACCGTGTGCAGGAAGTGGCTTATTGGGGTGGACTGCTGGCCAGTAAATTTGGTACCGGTCAGGCTGCTGGTAAATCGGTGCTGGATGCTTATGAAGCTTCAGGCGAGATTGCGCCCAAACTGCTGCGCCGTTTTGGTATTACAGATGGCAACCGCCAGACGTTAACGTTGGGGATGTTTATGAACCAGCTGATTAATCCTTACCGTTTTGGTCTGTTTACGTTGCTGTATAATTCTGAAGGGCCGGAAGGAGAGATGTTGATTGAGTATGCAGAAAAAGACTGGAAAGGTCAGTCGCATACAGGAGAAACACCGGTGCAGATAATGCAGGAAGTGGTAGCACATGGTGAGGCGGCAGTTGCGGCTATTGAAAAAGCAGCCGGTAGCGTTACCCGTGAAAAAGATGAGTTTAACCGTTTGAAAAACGATATGTATTGTTACCGTGCGCTGGCGCATTGCTTTGCGGAAAAAGCGCAGGCATCTTTATGGGTATTGCGGTATAAATATTCCCGTAAGGTATCTGATCTGGATAGCGCGTTACCATATCTGCAAAAAAGTGTGGACTGGTACAGCAAGCTGACTGATTTAACCAAAGGCACTTATCGTTATGCTAATAGCATGCAAACCGCCCAGCGGAAAATTCCTATTGGTGGCAATGATGGTAAAAACAAAACATGGGCCGAGTTGCTGCCGCATTATCAGCAGGAGTTGGCTACATTCCGCCATAATATAGATTCGTTAAAACAACCTGCTTCTGCCAATGCTGCTCCTGCAACAAGGGCGTTATTGCAACCTGCTGCTGTAACTATTACCAGTGCGTTTGAAGGTAATTACAACATGGCGGTGGGCCAGATGATGTTTACAGATACCATGGCGGTAATTAAAAATTATGCGCCGGAGTTAACTTCGCTGAATGCGCTGCGGTTTACCAAGGCAAAGCAGATAGCAGAAGGCACTACCATACAGTTTACAACACAGGAGCCGGTGGAATTACTGGTAGGCTTTTTTAACAAAAAAGTGCCGGGTGTGCTGCACGAGCCGGAACTGGAAACCAATGCCAGCGCCAACGATTACGGGCAGGCTGAAGTGAAAGTAGCCAATGGTATAGTGGTAACGGGCTTTCCGGCAGTAAACATTCACAGCTATGGTTTTAAAGCGGGTACGCATACGCTTACCCTGGCCAGGGGGGCGGTAATGGTGCTGGGTTTTGTAAAAGCCGGACAGATGCAGAAACCTTATGATGCAGGGCTTGTACCGGGCGTTACGAAGCTGGAGCTGGACTGGTTGTTTGAATAGAATAATGGATGAACTGACATGAAAAAATACAGAACGATGTTTGCTTTTACTGAGATGAAAAAACTACTTCCTGCTGCTCTGTTGCTGTGTGCCTTACAGTTGAATGCCCAGCAACAGAAGGGGTGTGTGCTTACAGATGCCACGTTAACACGGTATGTGGAAGTATTTAACGCTACCGATACACAGGATGTACAGAATTATATACCTGACAGTAAAGCGCTTGCTTTTATGAAGGCCAATGTGCCTTTACTGGAATGTCCGGATTCTACCATAGAAAAGATATATTATTACCGCTGGTGGACGTTGCGCAAGCATCTGAAGCAAACACCAGACGGGTTTATATTCACTGAGTTTATTACGCCGGTAAAACATGCTGGCAAACACAATTCTGTAAGCAGTGGCCTGGGGCATCATATTTATGAAGCCCGCTGGTTGCGTGATACACAGTATCTGAATGATTATGTGCGCTTCTGGCTGCAGAAGGATAAAACCTTTAAAGCGCCCCGCCTCCACGGCTTTAGCGGCTGGGTGGAAGATGCGGTGTATCAGCTGTATAAAGTAAACATGAATAAGGCGTTTATCCGTAACCTGTATCCGGATATGGATACCGACTATGTAGGCTGGGAGCAGGAGCGTGGGTTGGCGAGTGGATTGTTCTGGCAGTACGATGTAAAGGATGCCATGGAAGAATCTATCAGTGGCGGCCGGAAAGTACAGAACCGCCGCCCCAGCATTAACAGTTATATGTATGGTAACGCCATGGCTATGGCTGCCATGGCAAATCTGTTACAGAAGCCTGATGTAGCTGCTGCTTACAACAGCAAGGCTACGGCATTGCGTAAAGTAATACAGGATAGTTTGTGGGATGCCTCAGCTTCTTTTTATAAAACCAGATTACAGAACGGGCAGCTATCTGATGCGCGGGAAGCCATCGGGTTTACGCCCTGGTATTTTTGCCTGCCACCGGATAAAGCGGAGTTGGGCAATGCCTGGTTGCAGTTAACAGATACATCCGGCTTTATGGCTCCCTGGGGTTTAACTACTGCGGAAAGAAGGCATCCTTTATTCCGTACACATGGTTCAGGACATTCCTGCGAATGGGATGGTGCTGTATGGCCTTTTGCTTCTTCACAAACATTGAAAGGTTTTGCTAATCTGTTAAACTATTACCGCAAATATCCGAAGCAGCTGAATAGTGCAGTTTTTTTAGGTGCAGTGCATCAGTATGCACTTTCTCATCAGAAAAACGGACAGCCTTATATTGGCGAGTATCAGGATGAAAGAAATGGCTATTGGCTGAAGGGGGATAATGCACGCAGTAGCTTTTATAACCACTCTACTTTCTGCGATATTATAATCAGCGATCTTATTGGTTTGAAGCCGCGGGTAGATAATACGCTGGAGGTTGCACCGTTATTGCCTGAGAAAAGCTGGGAATGGTTTTGTCTGGATAAGGTTTTGTATCACGGACACGATATTACCATTCTATGGGATAAAACCGGCAGCAAATATGGGAAAGGCAAAGGTTTGCAGATTTGGGTGGATGGTAAAAAAGTTGCGCAAAGCAGTAAATTGAAACGCATTACCGTAAAGCTGTAAACCATGAAAAAGAACCTGTTATCTGTACGCAATTGCGCTGCTGTACTGGCTTTGGTGGTAAGCTTGCCTGCTATATCGCAGGATAATAACCTGTTGCTCTGGTATAAAAAGCCTGCTACTAAATGGACAGAGGCACTACCCATAGGTAACGGACGTTTGGGAGGTATGGTGTATGGTGGTGTTGCGGAAGAGCATATTCAACTGAATGAATCTACCTTATGGACGGGCAGGCCACGCAACTATAACCGGCAGCATGCTGTGCAATATCTGGAGCCGATACGCACGCTGTTACGGCAAGGCAAACAAGGTGAAGCAGAAAAGCTGGCGGCGGAACAGTTTATGGGGATGAAAAGTGTGGATGACAGTGTATACGCCCAACGGAAAAGAACCTGGTTGAAACAGGTGAGCAGCCAGACGCAGTGGTCGCAGCCCGGTGTTGCAGATAAACTGTGGGATAGTATTCGTTTACCTATGCTGAACGGATGGGAAGCCATGGGGCTGGATGGATTGGATGGTGCTGTGTGGTTTAGGACCAGCTTTGAATTACCGGCCGCCTGGCAGGGGAAAGAGCTGGTACTGGCTTTGGGTAAAATACGCGATATGGATTATACCTATGTCAACGGTAAGATGGTAGCAGCAGGAGAGGGTATTAACACCAAAAGAGTGTACGCTATACCGGCTGCAGCGTTGAAGCCCGGAAAGAACGTACTGGCTATACAGGTAATTAACTTTTACGATAAAGGTGGCTTTGCCGGCGTGAAAAGCGATGAACGTATTTTAGCGGTTTACCCTAAAGGCGCAACTGCTGAATCGGGTATAGCTTTATCCAACGTATGGAAATATAAAATTCAGAACGCAACGCCGCCTGAGTTTCCACAATATCAGGCCAGATACCAACCGTTGGGGGATGTGTATTTCCGCTTTCCGGTAACCGGCGAAGTGGAAGAGTATAAAAGAGATCTGGATCTTGCCACAGCTACTGCGCATGTACAGTATAAAGCAGGCGGTGTGCAATACAAACGTAGTTATTTTGTAAGTGCGCCGCACCGTGCTATGGTGGCACGCTTTACGGCAGATAAGCCCGGTGCCCTGAATGTAGAGGCTTTGCTGGGTACCTCACACAAGGCCTGGCAGGTAAAACAAGTAGATGCGCGCACACTGGCATTTGAGATACAGGTAAAGGATGGGGCTTTGCGGGGTACCAGTTATATGCGGGTGTTTGCCCAAAAAGGCAGTTTGGCTGTGAAGGCCGGCAGGCTGGTTGTAAAAGGCGCAGATGCCGTTACCTTCTATATCACTGCTGCCACTAATTTCAAAAACTATCAGGATGTATCCGGCAACCCGGCTGCTATCTGTAAAACTGCTTTACAGGCCATCGGGGAAAAGGACTTTACCAGCGTAGAGGCTGCACATCTGAAAGATTATCAAAGTCTTTTCAATGCGTTTAGCTTATCGTTCGGCGGTGGTAATCGTACTGATTTATCTACTGATGAGCGCATAAGGCAATATTCACCTGCTGCCGACCCGGGCTTGCTAAGTTTGTATACGCAGTATGGGCGTTATTTGTTGATTTCTTCATCCAGACCTGGCGGGCAGGCTGCTAATTTACAGGGCATCTGGAATGAGTTACTTACGCCACCATGGGGTAGTAAGTATACCACCAATATTAATCTGCAAATGAATTACTGGCCGGCAGATGTATTGAATTTGTCAGGCTGTACCGCACCGCTTTTTGATCTGATAGCAGAAGCAGGTGAAGCAGGGGAGCAGACGGCTAAAGAATATTATGGAGCACCGGGCTGGGTACTGCACCATAATACCGATATATGGCGGGGTACTGCACCTATTAATGCTTCTAATCACGGTATTTGGGTAACAGGTGCAGCGTGGCTGTGCCATCATATATGGGATCATTATCAGTTTACACAGGATACTGCTTTTTTAAGAAAGTATTATCCTTTAATGAAATCGGCAGCTTCCTTCTTCAACAGCTTTCTGGTAAAAGACGCGGCAACAGGCAAAATCATCAGCACGCCTTCCAACTCTCCTGAGCATGGTGGTTTGGTGGCAGGACCTACGATGGATCATCAGATTATCCGGGACTTATATAAAGCGTGTATTGCAGCAGCAGCTGTGCTGAAGGTAGATAGCGATAGCAGTATCCGCTGGCAGCAACAGTACGATGCCATTGCGCCTAATATTATAGGTAGGTATGGCCAGTTGCAGGAGTGGATGAAAGATGTGGATGATACTTCGGATACACACCGGCATGTGTCGCACTTATGGGGTGTATATCCCGGAACAGATATCACCTGGCAAACACCGGAACAGATGAAGGCTGCCCGTCAGTCACTTCTCTATCGGGGTGATGGTGGTACCGGGTGGAGCCTTGCCTGGAAAGTAAACCTGTGGGCCCGTTTTCTGGAGGGCGACCATGCTTTACTCATATTGTCGAACCTGCTTGCACCTGCTGAGAAGGAAGGGAAGGAGCAGGGTGGGGTATATAGCAACCTGATGGATGCACATCCACCTTTTCAGATAGATGGCAACTTTGGTGGTGCAGCCGGGTTAGCAGAAATGCTGGTACAGAGTCAGGGTGAAGGCATTGTATTGCTGCCTGCGTTACCAGCAGCTTTAGCAGAAGGCCAGGTTAGTGGAATTAAAGCCAGGGGTGGTTTTGTACTACAACTGGTATGGCAACAGCAGCGCCTGCAGAAGGTAGTGGTAACTTCACTTGCAGGTAAAACCTGCAAGCTGATTTATAAGGGAAAAGAGAAAAGCTTTGCTACCAAAGCTGGTCAGGAATATGTAATGGAAGGCTGGTAAACTTCAGCCAGTACTTTGTTTATCTGTTTCAGGTGGCGCTGTTGATGTGCACACAGGAAGCGAAAAATATCGCCGGTTTTCAGCTTCAGTACAGGAAGTATGGAAACCGGTATTTTTATGGCATGTAGGTCTTTACCCGCTGCCTGTTGCAGTAATGTTAACAACTGCTCCTGATGGTTGATAAATGATTGTAGCACAGCCTTTGCATCGGGTTTGGGCGCAGGTAAGTGTTGCTTTGCTGCTTTCATTTTCTTTTGTGCAACACACTCCTGAGCGGGTTGTATCAGCTTTGTAAAATAATTCCCCAGCCAGCCCGGATGAAAGGCAGCAGAGGAGGTTTGCGGGCTTTGCGCCAGTGCGTTGGTTAACAAAGGGAGATAATAATTGCAGTAGGTATTCAGGTGTTCCAGTACCTGTGCAACGCTCCAGCCACCTTGTACAGGATTTTGCTGCAATGTCTTTTGTGCTGCAGAGAGCTGACGGGCAAATGACAGCAGTTGCCTGGTTTCGTCTTCCAGTGTTTGTAATAAAAGCTTGCTATTCAGGGTTTGCATTTTCACTTCTTTTATAAAGCAAAGCTATTTTGCCGGTGAGTGGAAAATCATGGTATTTCCCATGATTTTATAACCTTACGGTTGCCAGTAGTTTGCTAAAGGTGCTTGCATCAATACCCAGATATGAAGCCAGGTATTTGTGAGATACCAGTTGCAGCATATGTGGGCTGCGGGTAAGCAGTTTGCGGAACTTTTGTTCGGCATTGCAGGTAAGCAGTTCTGTTTGCCGTTCCAGGGCTCCTTTTAGCGCCAGTGCAGTAGCCATGCGCAACCAGCGTTCGCCAACCGGGTGTTGCTGAATAAACTGCTGCAGTTGCTGCCAGGAAGTGCGCAGCAGTTTGCTGGGTGTAAGCGTTTCCATAAAGTAAAGGGAAGGTGTTTGGGTAAGAAAAGAATCCGCTATGCCGGAGAAGGAGTAGGGGTATGTGAATACTATAGTGGCTTCCTGCCCGTTTTCTCCGGTGTAAAAAGCGCGTTGTACACCTTCCAGTACAAAGTACAGATATCGTTCTGTTTCGTCAGCAGTTGTTAGTACCTCTTTGCGCTTATAAGAAACTGGCTGCCATATGCCGGCAAAATGTTCCCATTCTTCGCCGGAAAACGGATGAATGGCAGCTACTATTTTGTGCAGTTCCTGTAATGAATCGGCCTTTTGCATAAATGAAAATAGGCAATTCCTGCACTTACAAAAAAAGCCCGGCCAGGCCGGGCTTTGAATCGGGGGAATGCAAAGAGTTACCTTTTATAATAACTCTTTTTTGCCTGCAAAATTGTATTGTCACGCTCTCTTTTCAGCGCTTTTACTTCGTTTCTTCTCTCTTTACGGCTAAGGCCGTCATCGGCTCTGGCTGAGGCAATTTTGTCGGCATAATCATGCTTAATGTCTTCAATCTGCAGATCCAGTTTAGACGGACGCTGTGTATACCCACCGTACGGATAACCATACGGATAGCCGTAGCCGAAAGGCATACCAAAGCCGTAATACGCACCAAAAGGATAGAAGCCTCCTGCTGAAACGATAACGCGGGTACCTCCTCCTCTGTAACCTCCCCTGAATCCGCCACCATGTCTTTGAGCGGATACGCCTGACACCATTGCGAGAGCGAGCAATATTGCTAGAATCTTCTTCATAACTGGTTGTTTTTTAGTTCCACATATAAGACGTAAAAAGGAGCAAAAAATTACATGGCAGAAGGGGTTATAACAATTGTGTAACAAATGAGAAAGTGTTCGTATGTGATAAGGGCAGTTTCCTGGTTTTTAATGCTAAACAGATGTGATTTAATGTTAATGATATGGTGCGGGGGTTGAGAAACTGCTGGCAGATATTATAAAATAATTTATTTATGATTAATAACATGCGCGCGAATGGTAAGGGTTTTGGATGAAACATAAAAACTGTAAAATATTTTTTGCTAACTGCGTTTCGCTTCTATATTCGCATCACGAATAAAATCCGTATAAAACTTAACTGTTATGAAAACACCATGTTTAATGCGCCTGCACAGGCGTAAATGGTATCTGACTGTATTGTTGGTATTTGCGCTGATTTTCTCCGCTGCTTTTTCTGCAAAAGCACAAACTGCCCTCGTTTCCGGAGATATTGCCTTTACAGGTTATCTGGTTCGTACATCACCCACTGCTGATACCGTTAGTTTTGTTGTACTGAAAGCATCGGGTATTACTGCCGGCACAGAAATTCTATTTACAGATAATGGATGGTTGCCTTCTCAGGTGGGCAGGGAAGGGGGAGAGGGAATTGCCAAATGGACTGCCGGCCGCGATCTGCGTTACGGCGAACAGGTAAAAATGATAGTTAGTTCTACCCCCTCTTCCGATAAGGGTACTGTTACCCGTTTGTCAGGAGCTTTTGATCTTTCCACTTCTGGTGACCAGTTGTTTGCTTTTACCGGCACCTGGCCTTCGCCAACGGTGTTACTGGCTGGTTTACATTACAACAAAAACGCTGGAACCACGCAACAGGGCTGGGATGTTACCAGTGTGGCAACGGGTGCAAGCGAACTGTCTGTTTATCCCAACACTTTATGCAGTACCTGTGGAGTATGGGTTAGAGACCCGAATACCGCTCAGCTGAAAACAACCATTGGTGGTTTTTATTCGGCTGGCTATAACGCTACTCCCGGGGTGTTGCGTGGTATGGTGAATGACAATGCCAACTGGAACAATACTTTCAGTTCTATAAATGTGGCACCCATCTGGCGGCTACCACCTGCTATTGTTTTGCCTGATACGCCAGATACGCCGGGTGGCACAGATACTACCAGTACGCCTGAGCCCGACACCAGCGCGCCGTATGTAATAGCGGTAGCTTCCGATATGCCTGATGGTGTTTACCGGGCTGGCGATGAAATCAATATCAAAGTGTATTTTAACAGGAATGTAGTGGTGAATACCTCAGCAGGTAGTCCGTATCTGCTGTTGAATGTGGGCAATCATGCCAGCAGGGCCGTTTATGTAACAGGTTCCTGTGGCAGTGCCCTTACTTTTTTGTACACGGTGCAGCCGGGAGATACTTCTTTGAAGCTGGATTACCTGGCAACTGATGCACTCAGGCTTAACAGCGGTACCATACAGGATGCCACGGCGAAAAATGCTACGCTGCAGTTGCCGGGCAGGGGGGCTACACTTGCCAACCAGCGGGCTCTGATTATTAACGCGGTTGCGCCACAGGTAACGCCGTTTCAAAGCTTTTCTGCAGACAGGCTGGCCGCTGCGGGAACGGTGGCAGGCACAGTAAAAGCTACTTCCAAAGGCCCTGTTGGGGTAGTGTTGGGCAACTGGACTATTATGCAAGGCAATGTACAGGGTGCTTTTGCCATACACCCCGCTACCGGCGAGCTTAAAGTGGCCAATGAGAATGCTTTACACAACCCGGATATAACAGGCTTTAGCCTGATGGTTACGGTAAGTGATGGCGTAAACACTTCTGCGCCGGAAGAGGTAATGGTTTTGTTAAGAGAAGCATCGCTGGAGGATACCATCCGCTTTACAGCGGATACACTTTATGAAAACAGGAACGGGGCACAGGCAGGTAAGCTGGCGCTTACTTCCGGTAACGCGGGCGTATACAGCCTGGTTGCCGGAGCAGGTGATACCGACAACAGTTTGTTTTCCATTTCTGGCAACACCTTACAAACGGCTGCTGCGCTGGATTATGAGCAGCAACAACAATACCATGTGCGGGTAAGGGCCACCTTGCAGGCGCGCTATGTAGATACAGCGCTGGTGATAGTAGTACATAACGTGAACGAGCCTCCGGTGATAGATGCTGTGGCAAACCAGGTAGTTTGTGAAAATGCCGGAATGAGCGTACTGCCGCTTACGGGTATAACCTGCGGACCGGAAGGGGATGAATGTGTAACGGTAGCTGTACATACCAACAACCCGGGATTATTTGCCCAGCTGATAGTGATACGGGATTCTGATGGCACAACGGTGCTCAGGTATAAAGTGAAAGATAGTACCTCCGGACAAGCCCTTGTTACCATTACTGTAAAAGACAATGGCGGCACTGCTAATGGCGGTGTGGATAGTGTAACCACTTCCTTTACCATCACTGCCAAACCAGCGGGAAAGGTTACTATTACTGCCGGTGGCAATACCACTCTCTCGGAGAATGAATCGGTAACACTTACTGCTACTGCTGCTGATATTTCAGGTGGGTATCAATGGTTATTAAACGGGCAGGCTGTAACGGATGCTACTGCTGCGAGCTATAAAGTAACGGCCGCACATCCGGGTGCTTACCAGTGTTCTGTAACCAGTACGGAAGGATGTGTAGCCACATCCAACATAATACCGGTAACGCAGGCAAATGCTACTGCCAGCCTGATGGTGTTTCCTAACCCTACAACCGGAAGATTGTCGGTAATGTTTACCGGTTATCCGGAACGCTACATGCTGCTGGTGGTGCATAACAGTGCGGGTGCGGAAGTGTTGCGGAAGAGAATATGGCACGGCAGTGACACACAGAAAGACGAACTCGATTTATCTGGCTTTGCAGCTGGTATGTATATAATTGAACTGATAACGGATAAGGGTGAGCAGGTAACTACCACCAACGTTATCAAAAACTAGCTTCTCGCACTTTGAGAGGAATTGGATAACCGCCCGCCTGTTCTCAGGTGGGCTATTTTTTGCCACAGCTTGTAAAAGCACATGGAAACTGCTGATATTTTGAGATGCATGCGGGATTTTTTGATATGGATGGGGAGTATGCTGATTTGGCTGCGCTTCATTGTAAGTTACCGTGCGCATATTTGAATATGGCTGACTACTCAGTCATATGCCGGGATAGTTACATGGGTATGAAGAGAAGTGCAGTTGGTATGTTGGTGGTGCAGCGGCATATGAATGGGAGACGCCAGTGTGTTTGTCTGGTACATGGCTGTTGGGGTACAGCAGGCCAGTGTATTACTCAGGCAACTGTTCCGGAGATGTAACCGGTGGAAAAACTTGCGAAGGTAACTGGTTGTAATGTTCAGCTGATTTAGTGAGTTCTGTACGGGTATGGCTGAAGAGCTACGATACTCCAGGGGCTGGTGAAAGTGCTTCAAGGGAGCTGTCGGCCAACTGAATAAGCCTCAATGGTCCATCGTTATCGTATTCAGGTGATTAGGTTAACGAAGCTGGTACCTGAACGGGTGATTCGGGTAGCTTAAGGAATGCTACACATATGAAAAATTGTGGCTGTTGTGTTCCGCAAGGCCGTGCAGGTGTGTGTGATGGGTGAGTAGCCAGAGGAAAAACTACACCGGCTATTGCCTGCCGGATGCAGCCAGCCGCTGCAATTTTTCCGGCGTTGCGCTTTGAGTACGCACCGGAAACAGAAAATAGGCAAACAGGTGAAATACCATATACCGTCAGTAGAAGGAAGAAAAAAGAACAACAGAGGGGGTAAAGAAAAAAAAGTTCACAAAAAGAGAACTTCTAAAAAGAAAAAAGTAACTTTGTTATGAAAGTTCATTTGATACGAAAAGAAACGATAGAGTCTTTTGCCAGCAGAAATACACAAAGCAGAACCGGATTCAGAGAGTTTCTTACCAAACTTAAATATGCAGATTGGGAAAGCCCATCTGATATACAGGATACTTTTTCAGGTGCAGACTTGTTAGGAAATGGATCTGACAGAGCCATTCTGAACATTGGAGGGAATAAGTATAGAATGCTTGTAAAATATGTCTTCGGAGATAAACAGGTTCATTTGTTTATCTGCTGGATTGGTACACATGCGGAATATGATAAGCTCTGTAATGCCCGGGAGCAACTTAGTATTAATCACTATTAACCAGAGGAGGAAGATATGGAAACGCTTAAATACAAAGTAATTACCAGCAAAGTTCAGTACAAAGAATACTGCAATATACTGGAGCAGCTTGTTTATTCGTCTTCAAAAGACAGAAATGTGAAAGATGAAATAGCCTTGTTAACGGTGCTTATTGAAAAATGGGATGCAGAGCATAACACTTTTGCAGAGCTCGATCCCATTCAGCTATTGCATTCTCTTATCAGAGATCATAATTTGAAAGCCAAAGACCTTGTTGATATTTTGGGGGTAAGCAAAGGGTATATCTCAGATATTTTAAATTATAAAAAAGGGCTTTCAAAAGAAGTAATAAGGAAGTTGTCTGAACATTTCAAAATATCTCAGGAGGCTTTGAACCGGCCTTATCAGTTAGTGTTAGCTGAGAGTTTCCGTTCGGGAGATGCAAGTGTTGCAAGCTCTGCTGAAGAGCTGGAAAGTGCTTAGCTATTACTGGTGTGAAATAATTGATGCAGCCTGAGTTTGTTATTGTACTGGCTCAGCCTGCATCAACTTAGTTATGCCCCGTTTTGCCGGTTAAACGATCTATTGCTTCGCGGTAAACAGCACCTACCGGTATTTCCATTTCATTAATAAATACGCTGTTCTTGCGTACGGAGGTGATACTGTCTACCGAAACAATAAAAGATTTGTGTACACGTAAAAAGCCATCGGCAGGCAGTTCCTGTTCAATAGCCCGGATGCCCGAGCGTACAATAAGCGGTTTGGCTGTGCTTTTCAGGTGAATTTTAACATAATCGCGCAGCCCTTCAATCCATGTTATATCAGCAAACTGCACTTTTACCAGGCTGTAATCAGCATTTACAAAAAAGTAAGCAGGATGAGGTTGCGAAGTTGTGGCGGGCTGCCGGGTGGCATGCTTTAACTGATACAGTTCGTTGGCCTTATTGCAGGCTTTTATAAACCGATCCATTTCTACCGGTTTTAACAGATAGTCTACCACATCCAGATTATACCCCTCCAGCGCAAATTTTTCGTAGGCTGTAATAAGAATAACCATGGGTTTGTGTGCAAGGCTCTGAATAAACTGAATGCCAGTAAGGCCGGGCATCTGTATGTCGGCAAAGATCAGGTCAATTTCCTGCTCCTGCATCATTTTAGTGGCTTCAAAGGCGTCCTGACATTTGGCTACCAGATGCAGGTAAGGCACTTTGCTGATATAATCTTCCAGCAGGGCCAGTGCCAGGGGTTCATCATCAATGGCTATACATTGTAACATCGTGCAATTTTAATTGAAGTGAAACAGAAAACCATCCATCTTTTTCTAATATCATCATTTCATGATCGTTGCCGTACAGCAGCTTCAGCCTTCGCTTAACATTCGCCAATCCTATGCCGGAAGTTTCATCTTTGGTTTCATCCTGATTATTGCTGTACTTATTGCTGGACAGAAAATACAACTGCCGGTTGCGTACGGTAAGCTCTATATCTATCTGCGGGTTGGCTATATACGTGGTGCCATGTTTAAATGCATTTTCCACAAAGGGTATCAGCAACATAGGTTCTATTTCCAGCTGCCCATCGGGAACATCAATTTCTACGTTTACGGTTACCTTATCGCCAAAACGCAGCTGCTGCAGGTCAATATAACTTTGCAGGTATTCTACCTCCCGTTTCAGCGGTACCTTTTTTTCGTCTGACTGGTACAGCATGTACCGCATCAGTGCCGACAGCTTGAATATAGTAGGTTCCAGCTTTTCCGATTTAAGCCTTACCAGTGCTACTATGTTGTTAAGTACATTAAACATAAAGTGCGGGCTTATCTGGGAACGCAGAAAAGACAGCTCTGTTTTCATGTTTTCTTTTTGCCGCTCTTTTTCCAGATTCTCTTCCTTAAACTTATCGGCAATGGTGCGGTAGGCCAGGCTGGCAGCGGTATCCAGTATAAACAACACAATATTAAAATCGAGAAAGGCCAGTATGCTAAACTGGCGTGGTTCGTTTTTATCGTTAGGCATAAGGTGTGTAAACAGGAACCAGTGCATGAGCATAATTACAAACAACGCACCCAACTGAGAAAATATGTATATCGCTGTTTTTCTTTTATGTATCAGCAGCGGCACCAGTACCTCTGTGTTAAGGTAGAACAGGCCCATCCAGATAAGATTTACCAGCAGGAAAAAGCTGTTGAAAGGCGGTGGTGGGTGTTTTCCGGGGCGCAGGTTATCGTAAGAATGTCTTAAAAGATAGGGGAGCGAGAATATGAGCACCCAGGCAACCAGGTGCAGCAATATTCTCAGCCATTTGTTTTCCAGATTTAACTTCATATGTCTGTTATTAAAGGATGCAATAGCGTTGGTGTTATTGCATCCCTTGTGTAGCGCCCTGCATGCTGTCGTTATTCATGTTTTTACGCTTGAATAAGTTTACATCCATTTTTCCAAAGCGGTAAGTAAAGTTCAGTCTTACCAGTTGCGGATTGCGCAGGCGGCTATAGTATTGTGTAAAGTAATCACTTTGTGAATACTGATCAGTATGTCTGGTACGGAATATATCACTGATACTTAACGAAACAGATGCCGCATTGTTTTTGAGGAAGGTTTTCTTTACCGCTGCGTCTACGCTGTAGAACGATTTGATATAACCCTGTGAGGCGGACTGTGTTTGCATACCGGGAGGGCCTCCCATGTTGTTTTTATTATCGTTTACCGGCAGATTGGTTTTAGACTGGTAAATACCGGTTAATTGAAAGGTAAAGCCGGCAGGCAATTTAAAGTTATGGTTCATTTTACCAAACCAACTCCACAATGCATCCTGCGAAGCGCTTACATTGTTGGTATTGATGCGGGAGTTGTAAATGTTTACGTTGGTAGAAACATCCCACCATTTGGTAAAGTTGTTGGTTAACGTTAATTCCGCGCCGGTGGTGTAACTGGAATTGGCGTTGATATAAGTATTAATCAGATCCTGATGGCCGGATACTGCGTTCACTGCCGTATCAATATAACGGGTAATCAGGTGATTGGTGTGCTTGTAATAGGCAGATGCCAGAAAGGTGGCCGTACGGGAAAAACTCTTCATGTAAGACAGCTCGAAGGAAGTGGTGAACTCGGGCACCAGATCGGGATTACCGCGTGTTATGTTCAAACTGTCTGAATAATCGGTAAATGGTATCAGCTGAAAAAAGTTAGGCCGGTTAATACGGCGGGTAACACTCAGTTGTACCTGCTGGTTGTGCTTCAGCTGCTGGCTTAAAAAGATGGAAGGGAACAGGCTTACCGGGTAGCTGTTGCTGAAGTGCTGGCCGGTGGTAAGCAGGTCGCCATTATAATTAGAACGTTCAGCCCGAACACCTACCTGATAACTGAAGTTTTTGATGCTGCTTTTTACAGATACGTACGCTGCATATACATTCTGATTGTTTTTATAGTTGGTGCTGGCGTTGGCCGCATGGTCAAATGCTTTGCTGTTGGCGTTGTACAGATAGTTGTCTGTTACGTTTTCAATATGCTGCAGTTGCGCGCGCAAACCTGCTTCAAGTTTGGTGTTACTGCCCAGTGGTTTTACATAATCTGTTTGAAAAGTATAAAAGCGGTCGTTACCGGTACCGATGGTTTTTTGCCGGGCACTGTTAAGTACGCTGCTGCCCAAACCGTTGCTGTAATAATCGGTTACATACAGCGAGTTATTAGTGTTTTTACCACCAAACAAATTGGCATCTGCAGTCCACTCTTCGCCTTCTTTAGAAAACAGGTGCTTCATACTCAGTTTTAACCCGCCACCATTAAATACCCGGTTGGTATTGGAATTACGTTGTGCAAAGCTGGTACTGGTGCCTGTGGTGAAAAGGCTATCGGTATACATATTCAGCAAGCCGGCAGGCTTAAACTCCCCATGTACCCGCACGCCTTCAAAAGAGAAGGTGGTTTTACTGTTCATGAAGTAATCCAACCCCACTTTACCAAACATCATGGTTCCACTGTTTTTATCGGCGTTAGACTGATAAATGGAAGTAAGTGGTGTGGTGGTAAGGTTATGGCGGTCGGTATTACCTACGGTTTTATCTCTCATTCGGTTGAGCATGCCGCTGGCAGTGAAGTTGAACTTCCCCTGGCGCACGTTAAAATCAAGCCCGGCGTTGGTGCCACCGCGACTGTCTACACCCGCACGGGCGTTACCATTGTAACCAATCTTCTTGTCTTTTTTCAGTACAATGTTCAGGATACCTGCGCCACCACCGCCTGCATCGTATTTGGCGGAGGGATTGGTGATGACCTCTACACTCTCAATAGTAGCAGCAGGAATCTGATCCAGAGAAAGTGTAGTTGGCCGGCCATCTATATACAACTGGGGGGAACTGTTACGCAGGCTTACATTGCCATCTATATCTACGTTAACGGAGGGTACGTTTCTCATTACATCCAATGCGGTACCACCATTGCTTACAATGTTCTTTTCCACGCTGAACACTTTTTTATCAAGGTCCAGCTGCATCAGCGGTTTGGCAGAGCTGGTTACCGTAACGCCGGTGAGCAGGTTATTGCTGCTTACCAGTTTTACTTTACCCAGATCTTTTTCAAAAGAAGGCGCAGACGTGCCGCCGGGTATTCCGCCGGTGGCGGCACCTTGCATGCCGGCAGGAGGCGTACTACCACCCGTAGCCCCTTGCGGGCCTGCCGGCATAAAAGATACCTTTTGCTCCCAGGCCACAAAACCTGTTGCTTCAATCTTCAGGGTTAACAATCCTTTTACCGGAATCTCTTCAAAGTCAAATTCTCCGGAAGATCGGGTGACAATCCCTTTCACCAGTATATCCTTGCTTTTGCCTGTAGCTGTGTCTTTCTGCTGTTGTAACAGCACTACAGAAGCGCCGTTAAGACCTTTTCCGGAGCTGTCAGTTACTTTTCCGTACAAATGCCCGGTTGCGGAGGGCATCTGGGCCCGCAAGGTGCAGGCCAGTATAATACTGAATAGAATGAGTATAGTTTGCTTCATAGTGATACAAAGCTACCAGACGGACCAGGTTGTGACGGCCAGCCTGCTGCGAACTGACAAAACAATGCTGCGAAAGGATGAACGGCGGTTTTTTACCGGATTAAAACGGAGGTTCCCTTGCGTTGTACACGCTTACCTGTATAATCAATACCTTCTGTTACAAACACATAAGTACCAGTAGGTTGCTCCATGCCCCGGATAGTACCATCCCACCCGTGCCCTATAGTGCCTGTCTGGTACACCAGCTGCCCCCACCGGTTGTATACCCGGAAATAACTAAAGGTTTGAATGCCCACCGGAATGGGTTTGAGTACATCGTTACGACCATCGCTATTGGGTGTAAATCCGGTGGGTACGAATATATCCGGCGGTGTGCGGAATATTTTTATAGTAACATAATCATCTGCATAGCAGCCTGCTGCATCGTATGCACGCACCTGATAAATGATAGAATCAACAGAGCCGGACAGGGTAGCCACGGGGTTGTAAATACTGCTGTTGCTGAGGCCGGTAGCGGGTAGCCAGGCGTAAGCAGTGCCGCCGGAGGCCAGCAACTGCAGAGGCTGGCCAGCTACCACAGTGGTATCGTGCCCTGCGTTAGCGGATATTTTAGCCATTACGGCAACTGTTACCGTGTCAAAAGCAGGCTTTGGGCAGCCCAGAGTATCGTACACTGTAAGCACATAGGAAGTGGTTTTGGCAGGCCCGGCTACCGGATGCAGTGTTTGAGGGTATAAAAGGCTGGATGCGGGTGCCCAGTAAAAGGAAGACGCAGTAATGGTGCCGTGGAGCGTAACGGTTTTGCCAAAGCAGATGGTGGTATCTGCGCTTACGCTCACCTGCGGATAAGGCACCCGGTGAATATTGATAGCGGTTTTATCCTGACATTTGCCCAGGTTGGCAGTTACCTCATAGGTGATATCTGCCTCGGGAGAGGCTACCGGGTTCTTAACAGTAGCACTGCTCAGATAAGTGGCGGGGCTCCAGAGGTATTGCAGCGCATGGCTTACCGGGTTAAGTGTAAAAGCGTCGGTGGCGCAAACAGTTGTATCGGGCGGCAGCGAAACCGTAATAAAATTCAGTACGTTTACCTCAACAGAATCGCTGTTTACACAGCCGTTCCGGGTAAGGGTAACTACATATACGGTAGTGTCTTTGGGATATACACGCGGGGTACCTGTTTCGGGGTTCATAATGTTATAAGCAGGCGACCAGGAAAACACACCAGAGCCGGTGGCTACCAATGGCAAGGTATCTATACTACAGATAAGTGTATCATGAAACGGCAATGTTAGTACCGGCTTTTCATCTGCTGTTATGGTTTGGCTTACCGTGGCATTGCATCCTTTACTGGTGGCTACAGCCAGGGTTACTGTGCGTGTGCCTGCTGTATTGTATTGCCAGGAAGGGTTTTGGAGCGTAGCGATGCCACCATCACCAAAGCTCCATGCCCAGCTGCTTACTGTGCCATACTTAGCGTAAGTGGTATCGGTAAACTGAAAAGGCAGCAGATAACAGCGGCCGGTATAGGTAAAACCGGGGTGAAAGCCGGGGTATACCCTTACCATAGCATTGGTAGAATCGGTACAGCCATTGGATGTGCTTACGGTTAGTTTCAGGGTATAGGTGCCGGTATCTGTATAGGTATAGGAAGGGGTGGGCAGGCTGGAAGTATCGGCTGTACTGCTGGTTACACCAAAATCCCACAGGTACTTTTCTATATTGGAAGAGGTGGATTGATTCTGAAAACTGAAATTGTAGTTATCGCAGTTGATATAAGATACCTCAAGTGCGGCAGCGGTGAGGCTGCAGTTGGCAACCGTTACCAGTACTTCTTTTTTAGTGGTATTGATTAACACGCCGTTACGGAACTCGCTTATGCATACAGATACAGCATAATCGCCCGTGGTGGCAGGGGCTGTACCGGTAATAACACCTGTTTTACTATCGATGGTAACATTATTGCCAAGGGGCTTTTCACCGGAATAGCCACTGGTATAGGTAACATCTGTATAGGGTGGTGCTGCAGGTGGGTTGGGTTGGCGGCTGCCGGAACTGGTGGCTTTGGCGGAGCAGAATGCATAAGAAAGCGAATCGCCATCTGCATCGGTTGATCCAAAATCGATGGTAAAATGTGCATTGTAACAAATAACTGCCGTGTCCTTAAAAGGCAGGGCGGGGCTGCTGTTGTTGCGGTAGGTTACATTGTTAATAACGCCCGGTATAGTATTGTAATTGGTAAATCCAACATTGGAGGGGTTGCTGATATTAAGCAGGCTGCCTGCCCGGCAGCATTCCTGCTCGGTAAGTACATAGCCGGCTGTATTATCAGCAAGTTCTACGGTAGTAACGTAGGTAACCAGGTAAAAGCATACGGTGGGCACCGGGTTAATACAGGAGTTAAAAGTGGTTTTGGTAATGGTGGCTGCGCTGGTACGGCTAATGGTTACCGTGGTAACAAGGCTGTTGGTATTGGCTGTAAAAATGCCCAGGTATACACTGGAAGGCTCGTCTGCAACTCTATCGCAGTTTACATAGTGTTGTATTGTAATGCGGTATTGCGAGGTGCCGGTGGCAGCGCCCGCTCCCAGATATTCGTACAGCAGGGCACCTCCTTTTCCATGCCTTGCTATGGCGGTGCCGGTAAGTAAAAAACAGCAGAGAATGGGCAGCAGCAGTTTGCTGTAGCAGTGGTTTGGTCTTATAGTAGTGCTCACAGTATATGTAATATGCTTACTAAAAGTAGGCTTAGTTTACAGCTGGCAACCGTGAATGCTGTGACCGGGCAGAATACACCGACAAAATTCAGATTTATGTCGATTTATTATGGAGGGAATAGGTGGTGTATAAAAATAAAGCCCAGAGTAGACACCCCGGGCGCACCAAAACTAACTGCTTATATGAGAAAATTTTTATTCTATTTCTGATCGTAAAATTCGGGTTCCATGGTGCTTTGCTGTTTACCCGATTGGGAAAAAACATTTACGATATCCGCTAAAGAAGATGAATTATCGCAAAGCGTAACGGATTCCTGCAAAAAATCTTATTCCCTGCATGGGTGCATAGTTATAACTGGTTTCAAAAGTGTAGTTGTGCGGGTTGTTTACCGGGTCGTTTACGTACTTGTCAAACGGGTCAAACGGGCGCATAAGTGCGTAGGTTGGTATAAAATTGAACAGATTTTTAATTCCTCCGTAAAATTCCAGCTGGTTGTGTAGTTTTTTGGTAAGCTGAATATTGGCCAGGCAGTATAACGGAGAGTATTCCGGACGGTAATCATTGGGAAGTATGGGTAAGCGCATGGGGCCGTTCCATCGCATGGTAAAATCTACTATGTAATTGTGCGGAAAAGTGTAGGTGGCTACCACGTTGCCGGACCAGGTTGGGGCGTGCAGTTGTACAGATTTTTCTGTTTTACCGTTGTTATTAGCCATCTGATATACATTCATGTAAGTAACACCTGCCATTACTTTCAGCGGAAAGGGGAAAGTGGCATCTGCGTTTACCGATACGCCCCGCGAAATAGCATGGCCATTGAGGTTGCGGTAGATGATTTTAGATGGATCAGAATCGAAGTCGCCCGTAATTCTGTTGGTGAAGTAGGAGTAGAAGCCGGTGATATCCAGATTCAGAAAAGTGCGGTTCCATGCAAATTTTCGTACATAATTGAGGTTGGTGTTGTACGAGCGTTCAGGCAGCAGCGATTCTGCTATTACCACTTCACGTGCGCCGGTAAGTGCGGCATGGTCTTCTGTAAACAGGTTTACAACTCTAAAGCCGGTACCAAAGCTGGCGCGGAAGGTATTGCGTAAGTTGGGCGACCATTTATAGGCTATACGTGGTGAGTGTACAGAGCCGTGCGTTTTATCATGATCGTACCGGTAACCGGCTAACAGGGTGTGCATGGGGTTAATGGTCCACTCATCCTGCACAAATACACCAGGCAAAGGCGTTTTCATAGGCGCATTGCTACCGTTGATGGTGCCGGTACCGGGTGTGTTATCATCATAATACGTATAGCGGTAAGTAGCGCCCAGCAAAAAGTTATGCTGAAACCCGAACTCTTTATCCCAGTAGGCCTGGGCAAATGCCACGCGTTGTGTGGCAAAGTAAGGGTTGGTACCATACCAGCTATCCTGGTTGTGCCAGTTGTAAGAAAGTTGTAGCATTATTTTTTCAGGCACAGGTAACTGGTACATACCAATCAGCTCCCAGCGCCTGGTGTTAATGCTTTCGCCGTATACACTATCGCTGCCCTGCCAACGTTTGCCCCAGTTCATCTGGCCACCCCAGCGATCCTCGTACACATAGCGTGCAGCCAGGCTTGCTATCCGGCTTTCCTTTCGTTCCAGCTTCCATTTGTTGAAAACAGATACGCGGTTTTGCAACGTTACATCTGTAAAACCATCTCCGTTTTTGTCCAGCGGGTTCTGGTAATTAAAGTAGCTGATACCGGCAAGCACGCCTGCTTTGCCTACACGGAATTTTCCACCAATATCTGCATTGTGTTCCTGCCACGAAGTGGTGAATACATCGGCGCTGATACGGGGCGCGTTTTCCGGATTTTTGGTAATGATGTTGATGATGCCACCCATGGCCTCTGAACCGTACAGCGAAGAGCCGGGGCCTTTTACAATTTCAATACGGTCTACAATACTATTGGGTATACCGCTGAGGCCGTATACGGTAGAAAGACTGCTTACTATAGGCATTCCATCAATCAGTATCATGGTGTAAGGGCCTTCCATACCATTAATATGTATATCACCGGTGTTACATACGTTGCAGTTTAACTGCGGCTGTACACCGTTTACCATGCCCACCGATTCAAACAGACTGGGTGCAGGGTTCTTTTTAAAGAACTGGTGGTTGATTACTTCTACCGGTATGGGGCTGGCCGACCGTTTAGACAGCTTCATGGTTCCTGTAACTACCATGTCTTCCAGATCGGTGTTGGCGATAAGCGTATCTTTTGTTACGGATTGTGCTGTTGCAGCAGCGCCTGATAAAAGAACCAATATAAACAGAACATGCTTTTTCATTAGTATTCAGTGGTGAGTTTTGTGGTGTAAAAATATAAAGTTAGCTGGCTCTAACAAATAAATATTGCGGCGCCTATCTTGGTGTTGGGGCAATACCCTGCTATTCAGTTGTTTATCAGCAAACAAATTCATATTAGTTTGCTTAGTTTTGTAGAATGAACTCATTGACAGAAGAAAATTACCTGAAAGCCTTGTTTTCATTAGCGGATGATAAGGGAGAGGTAGGAGTGAACGAGTTGTCGAAGCGGCTGGATATTAAAATGCCTACCGTTAACAGCATGATGAAAAAACTGGCGGAGAAAAAACTGGTGTTTTATGAGAGTTATAAACCTTTGCGCCTGACCGATAAGGGGCGCAGGGAGGCAGGGCTGATTATTCGTAAACACCGCCTTACAGAAATGTTTCTGGTAGAAAAGATGGGCTTTGGCTGGGAAGAGGTACATGAGATTGCAGAGCAGGTGGAGCATATACAGTCTGCCGCATTTTTTGATAAAATGGATGTGCTGCTAGGCTACCCCAAAGTAGACCCCCACGGATCGCCCATACCTGATAAAAACGGAAAACTGGTGTGGAGGCAATACCAGAAGCTGAGCCAGAGCAAAGCAGGTGAAACCCTGGTGCTTGCCGCAGTGCTGGATTCTACCACCGAATTTCTTACCTACCTCAACAGCCGCGAGTTAAGGCTGGGGCTGAAAATAAAGATTAAAGCGGTGGAGCCTTTTGATGGTAGTATGACGGTAAGCTACGGCAAGCATACTGCTTTAGTACTTAGCAGCACTGTTACAGAGCGCCTGTTGGTAGAGCCTGCCGGAACATAGGAATAACCTGTTATTGAATACTGTTGCGTTAATGGATTATAATATAAAAGAGGCCGTATCATTATCTGATGCGGCCTCTTTGTGTTTATACCCCCCGATGGAGCCTGGTATTTGAATACTACTTCACTACAGGCAGTATAATTCTGCTGGGGTGGGCAGCATCATGATATATTTTAATAGATGCTTTTTTAAAGTCAGCATCTTTACAATGGTAAATATCAATAAACTGCTGCGGGTTCCTATCCATAATAGGGAACCAGGAACTTTGTACCTGTACCATAATGCGGTGGCCTTTTTTAAAGGTATGCGCTACATCGGGCAGGGTGTATTTAACGTTGGTTACTTTGCCGGGCGTAAAGGCTTCCGGTTTAGACAGGCTGTTGCGATAGCGGCCACGCATAATTTCACCACGTACCAGCATCTGATAACCATTCATAATATAGTTTTCAGGCGAGTAGCCCGGCTGGTTGTTATAAGTAAAGTCGTCCGGAAACACATCAATCAGTTTTACCACAAAGTCGGCATCTGTAGTACTGATGCTTACCTGTAAATCGGCTGTAAGAGGGCCGGCAAGGGTAACATCTTCTGTTAATGCAGAAGTGGTAAACACCAGTACATCGGGCCTGCGGGCAGCAAAGCGCTGGTCATCGGTCATATACTCCCGCGTTCTTTTGAACAGTATGTCTTCTGTATACGGAACCGGTTTGGAAGGATCGCTGATGTATTCGCTGAAAGCATTACCACCAGCAGGTTTGCTCCACTGCAAACCACCTTTGGGTTGCAGGTACAGGCTGTTGTTTTGTATGTTGGAAGGAGGCCATTGCGGCAGCTGTTTCCAGCTGTTTTCGCCGGTGAAGAAGATGTTGGCTTCTTTAACACCATCAATACGGCCCTGGCCTTTGAGGTAGTAGTTGAAGAAGGGGATTTCCAGGTTGGCGGCATACCATTCGCTGGTTTTGCTGCCAAACTGCACATTGCCCAGATTAGCGCCGTTGCCGCGTGCCCACTGACCATGAAACCATGGGCCCATTACCAGCTTATTATTGTTATGTGCTTTGCTTTCTATGGCCTGGTAGGTACTCCATGCTCCAAAACAGTCTTCTGCATCAAACAGACCGCCTACTACCAGGGTAGCTGTGCTATCGCTGATGTTACCGGTGTGCGGGCGGGGATTGCGGGCCTGCCACCAGCTATCGTAGTTAGGGTGCGCGTATAAGTCTTTCCAGAAGGCGATGCTATCGCCCATTAAGGCTGCAAAATCAGGTAAGGCACCCGTGCGCAGGTAAAAGTCATACGCATCCTGTGTGGGCCAGTTAAAGCCTTCGGGGCCTTTGGTGGTAGGTACGGGGCGTGGTTTGCCAAAGGAGGAATAGAAGTTAAAAGCATCCATTAAACAGAAGGCGCCGTTGTGGTGAAAGTCATCACCCACAAACCAGTCTGTTACGGGGGCTTGAGGACTAACTGCTTTTACAGCGGGGTGTTTGCTAAGGGCACCCATGGTAGAGTAGAAGCCGGGGTAAGAGATGCCGAATATGCCCACGTTGCCATTGCTGCCGTTTACATTCTTCACCAGCCAGTCTACGGTGTCGTAGGTGTCAGAAGCTTCATCAATATCGTTGTTTGTTTTTTTATTGGGGTTGTAGGGGCGCACGTCGGTAAAAGTACCCTCACTCATCCAGCGGCCACGCACATCCTGCGTTACCATTATGTAGCCTGCTTTCAGGTATTCTTTGTAATAGTTGCTCCAGTAGCTTTTGTATTCATTGGTACCATAGGGCGCACAGGAATACGGTGTGCGTGTAAGCAGTATGGGATGTTTTTCTTTATCATCCACCGGAATATAAATAGAGGTAAACAGATTTACACCATCGCGCATGCGGATGTATTGTTCCTGTTTAATGTAGTGGTTGCGGAACCAGGCAGAATCTTCGTTTTGTGCATCGCCGGCAAAGGGGAGTGCCAGTAACAGCAGTACTAGTAGTTTTTGGTAATTCATGTGTAACATTGAAATTTTCTATAGCCAGTAAGATAAGCAACAACAGGCATAAAAGAAAGAATCCGGCTTTTGGCCGGATTCTGTAAGTATTGGTTAGTCTACTTTGGTAATCTTAAGCACGTTCGTTGGAAGGTGCAGGTGAACCGGTGTTGAGCCGGTGTTGATAACCGAATCACCACTCTTCACAAATCCTCTTTCTTTCAGGATGTTGATCTGATCGGCTACGATTGTATCCAGATCTTTCTCTTCATCATAATAGATAGCACGAACCCCCCAGCTAAGGCTTAACTGGTTTACCAGGCTACGCACTTTGGTGAAGATGAATAAAGGAGAGCGGGGACGGTAGCTGCTGAGTACGAAACCAGTGTAACCACTCTGTGTCATGCCAATCAGGGCGTCTGCTTTCACGTCTTTACTCATGTTACAGGCGTTATAACAAATCGCATCACTCAGGAAGTTAGGAGAATGCGGCTGCGGACGCAGGTCTTCTTCTCTGTCGTAACGGTATTCGGTACGTTCTACTTCCAGGATAATTTTACGCATGGTTTCTACCACCAGTGCAGGGTGCTTACCTGTTGCGGTTTCAGCACTCAGCATTACTGCGTCAGCACCTTCCAGTACCGCGTTGGCAACGTCGGTAATTTCGCTACGGTTAGGCTTAATACGGTCAATCATGCTCTCCATCATCTGGGTGGCAACAATTACCGGCTTTGCACGGTGTATAGATTTACGGATGATATCACGCTGTGCCATTGGTACTTTTTCAACAGGCAGTTCCACACCCAGGTCACCACGGGCCACCATTACGGCGTCTGATTCCAGGATAATGTTACGGATATCAACCATGGCAGAAGGCATCTCAATTTTAGCGATTACCTTGCTTACACATTTTTTCTCGTTCAGTCTTCTCTTCAGATCAACGATGTCTTCTGCTTTTCTTACGAAAGACAGCGCGATCCAGTCAACCTGCTGCTCAATGATGAAGTCCAGATCTACTAAGTCTTTATCAGTCAGTGCCGGTAAAGAGATAGCAGTATCAGGCAGGTTTACCCCTTTTTTAGGTAATAACAAACCACCGTAAGTAACAGCTACTTTAACATCACCAGCTTTGGTAACTTCAATTACCACTACTTCCAGCTTACCATCGTCAATCAGTATTTTGTCGCCCACCTTAACGTCTGCATGCAGGTCAGGATAAGAAACATAAATCTTTTCTTTGGTACCTACTACTTTCTCTTTGGAAGAGAAGGTAAGGATATCGCCTGTAGCAATTTCCATAGAACCATTCTGGATTTCACCTACGCGCAATTTAGGACCTTGCAGATCGGCCAGGATGGAAATATTATAAGGTTCCGCTTTGTTGATAGCGCGGATATACTCAATAATCTTTGCTTTATCCTCGTGTGTACCGTGTGAAAAGTTAAGACGGAATACGTTTACACCAGCTTTAACCAGTTCCAGCAGTTTATCATAAGTGTCGCAAGCGGGACCTACTGTTGCCACAATTTTAGTACGGTGAAAAGTGTGGTCTATTCCAGCCTGCTTATCCATTTGTTTGTGCAGGTACTTGTCTACATTGTTTGACATTGTTCTACTTTTTAGCTTGCTAATATTTTAATGATTTTCAACCAGTCTGAAGTAAAGCTCTGTTTTTCTTTCACAGCAGTATCCAGTGGTATATAATGCATCTGATCGTCTATAATACCTACCATTACGTTGTGGCGGCCGGTCATTAAACTTTCTACTGCGTGGAAGCCCATACGGCTGGAAAGGATACGGTCGAGACAGGTAGGAGAACCACCGCGCTGGATGTGACCGAGAATAGAAACCCGGATATCCATGTTAGGCAGTCTTTCTTTTAATATTTTACCTACTTCAGCGCCACCCCCAAATTCATCACCTTCGGCCACAACAACCAGGTTCACCAGTTTTCTGCGCTTTTCTTTTTCGGTAAGTTGTGAAATAAGGTCTTCGATGTTGGTACGTGTTTCGGGAATCAATACACACTCCGCACCGGTAGCCAGACCACTGTGCAGGGCAATATAACCTGCATCGCGGCCCATTACTTCTACTACAAACAAACGGTCGTGAGCATCTGCGGTGTCACGGATTTTATCAATCGCATCTACGGCTGTGTTTACTGCGGTATCAAAACCAATGGTAAAGTCAGTACCGGCAATGTCTTTATCAATAGTACCTGGTAAACCTATACAGGGAATATCAAATTCTGCGCTGAATTTCTGAGCACCGCGGAAGCTGCCATCGCCACCGATAACCACCAGGCCATCGATGCCTCTTTTTTTCAGGTTTTCGTAGGCTTTTTTACGGCCTTCGTACTCCATGAATTCCTTACTGCGTGCTGTTTTGAGAATAGTTCCGCCGCGTTGAATGATATTGGCGACAGAGCGGGTGCTCATGTGGAAAATGTCGTCATCGATCATTCCACTATAGCCCCTCATAATTCCATACACTTCCAGACCATAATAAATTCCTGTTCTGGCAACCGCCCTGATGGCGGCGTTCATTCCGGGTGCATCACCACCTGATGTGAGTACCCCGATTTTTGTAACTTTATTCGACATTGTGCAACAATCAATTGTCCCTTTAATATAATTTTCAACGAGGCAGGCTAAAATTTCGTAAAATTTTTACGGTAACGTTTCCGAAGTCTCAAAAGTAGTGATTTGCGGCAAGTAACCAAAATGACAAACCGATTAAACTTTACCGGTAAGTTAGTTTCCGTAAACTTGTGTGTGCAAAAACAACTTAGATGCAGAAAAAGTATTGGTTCATTTTTATTCTAATGACAGGTATGACAGCACGAAGTGAAGCTCAGATTAAGTACCCAATAACGCAAAAAACAGAACAGCATGATGACTACTTCGGAACGCGTGTAAGCGACCCGTACCGCTGGTTAGAGGACGATAACAGTGCCGCAACAAAGCAATGGGTGAAGGAACAAAATGCAGTAACGGAAAACTATCTTTCAAAGATTCCTTTCCGCAATTCTATTAAACAACGGCTGGAAGGTTTATGGAATTACGCCAAATATTCTTCTCCCTTTAAAAAGGGGAAGTATTATTATTTCTTTAAGAACAACGGACTGCAAAATCAGAGCGTTTTATACCGCCAGGAAGGGCTAACGGGAACCCCGGAAGTATTTCTGGACCCCAATACTTTATCGGCTGATGGTACTGCTGCCCTGGGCAATGTAAGTTTTACCAAAAGCGGTAAATACATGGCTTATACTGTAGCACAATCTGGCAGCGACTGGCAGGTGGGCTATATTATGAACACGGAAACCAAACAGCTGTTAAAGGAAAAGATTGAATACATTAAGTTCAGCAGTTTTGCGTGGAGAGATGAAAATGGTTTCTTTTACAGCCGCTATCCTAAGCCGGATGAGAAGAGCATACTGAGCAAAAAGAACGAGTACCAGAAAGTATACTTTCACCGGGTAGGTACGCCGCAGAGCAGCGATATACTGGTGTTTGAAGATAATGAACATCCGCTGCGTTACTTTGGTGCAGGTGTAACGGAAGACAGACGTTACCTGTATATTCAGGTGAGTGAGGGCACCAGTGGCGGAGAGATTTTATATACCGATTTATGGGAGGCAAAGGTGCTGGACAGAAAGGTGGAAAGAATAGCTTCTGCACCCGCTGCAGGTTACGGTGCATCGGGCTATGGTGCCGCACCTAAAGCTAAGTCTGCCCATGGTAAGGCGGCTTTAAAGTTTGCCACGCTGATAAAAGGTTTTGATACAGAGCCGGAAATAATTGATAACGTAGACACAAAGCTGCTGGTAAAAACCAATGATGGTGCACCTAATTATAAAGTGGTGCTGATTGACCCGGCCAACCCTGCTAAAGAAAACTGGAAAACGGTGATTGCAGAGAAGCCGGAGGTGCTGGAGAGTGTTTCCACCGGAGGTGGTTATTTGTTTGCAAGTTACCTGAAAGATGCTTCTACCAAAGTGTATCAATATACGTTTGGTGGTAAGCAGGTGAGGGAGATAGCACTGCCCGGAATTGGTACTGCATCTGGCTTTGGTGGCGAAATAAGTGATAAAGATTTCTTTTATACATTCACTTCTTTTAACTATCCGCCTACTATATTCCGTTACGAAATTTCCTCTGGCAAATCAGAGTTGTTCCGCAAGTCGGAAGTGAAGTTTACACCGGAGGATTATGAAACCAAACAGGTATTTGTTACTTCTAAAGATGGTGCTAAAGTTCCGGTGTTTTTAACGTATAAGATAGGCTTACAACTGAATGGCGAAAACCCGGTGCTGATATATGGTTATGGCGGCTTTAATGTGGCTATGACGCCTGGCTTTAGTATTTCCAACGTATTCTTTATGGAGCAGGGAGGTATTTATGCCATGGTATGTTTGCGTGGTGGTAATGAGTATGGTGAGGAGTGGCACAAAGCAGGCATGCTGTTAAACAAGCAGAACGTGTTTAACGATATGATTGCAAGTGCAGAATGGCTGATTGAAAACAAGTATACCAGCAAAGAGAAGATAGCCGTAAGAGGCGGCAGTAACGGAGGTTTACTGGTAGGTGCGGTAATGACGCAACGCCCCGATTTATTTAAGGTGGCTATACCACAGGTAGGTGTAATGGATATGCTGCGGTTTCATAAGTTTACTGTTGGCTGGGGCTGGGCTGTGGAGTATGGTAATGCGGAAAAGAGTGCAGAAGACTTTAAAAACCTGTACAGCTATTCACCCCTGCACAATCTGAAAAAGGGTACCTGTTATCCTGCTACCATGGTTACCACGGCAGATCATGATGATCGTGTAGTGCCTGCACACTCCTTTAAGTTTGCAGCAACTTTGCAGGAAACCCAAAGCTGCGATAACCCTGCTTTAATACGTATTGAAAGCAAGGCAGGCCATGGTGCCGGTAAGCCTACTACCAAGCTGATTGAAGAGGCTGCGGATATCTGGAGCTTTGTAATGTTTAATCTGGGTATGACGTATAAAGAGCAATAGATAGCTGTTGATGATATAAAAATAAAAAGCCGCGCCTGTTTAACCGGGCGCGGCTTTTTAGTATGCTAATTTACAGATAACGCTGCTCCAGTATTTCCTTATGATGCAACAGATGCCCATATAGCACATACGCAATGGTATTGGCGGTAACCTCTACGCCGGAAGTGAAGCCTGTGCAATCCAATTGCGCTTCTGTAAGGGATAATAGTAATAAATCTGTGGAGGTACGTACCGCATTGAACTCTTCCTTCAGTGAGGAAAGGGTTCTGGCAGAAGCGCCGGCGGTTACTGCATAATCGTTTTCTTCAAAACCAGGTAAAGGCGTTTTGTCTTTACGGGCAATACGCAGCAGGCGGTAAGCAAATATTCTTTCTGCATCAACCACGTGCTGTATTACATCTTTTATAGTCCATTTTCCCGGAGCGTATGCATAGTCTGCTTTTGCTTCGGGCAATGCGTTATAGAAGGTTGCAATTTGTGCAGAATAGTCTTTTACTATGTCTGTTACGGTATCACTGTTTACTTTGTTGATGTAGGTTTCCTGATAAGGAACGTAAAATTTTCCTCCGGTGGGTTTTGCCATGATTGCTATTTTACCGGCTTACTGTTTTTGAAAGTAGCCTTTGGTAAAGTTACCTTTTTTTTATCTCTTATTTCCGGCTGTAGGGTGGCAGCAACTTCCAGTGCAGTGCGGGCGTTTATCATACCGCCCGTTTCGCATAAAGTGCTGATGGTTACCTTTTCTTTGGTGCCAGGTTTGTAAACAGTAACCGTAGTATCGCAGCTGTAGGCAGATTTTTCAATAGCATATTTAACCTGCCGGGCAGATAAATCAGGGTAGTAGGAGCGTATTAACGCTGCCACACCTGCCACTACCGGGGCGGCCATACTGGTTCCTTTTAAAAAGCCATAATCGCTTTTGCCTGGGAACGTGGAATAGATTTTTACGCCTGGCGCAAACACATCTACATTGGCTTTGCCATAGTTGCTGAAGTCTGCTATTAGTTTACCATCACCAATATGCGGATCGCTGCTGGCGCCTACATTGATAAAGTTATCGGCACGTCTGTTACATTCCAGTAACTGTGCGTTGGGAAAGTTTTCTGTTTCGTCTACATCCGTAGCTTCGTTACCGGCAGCATGTACAATCAGCACGTCTTTCGCTTCTGCGTATTGTATGGCTTCGTCTACCCATTTCTTTTCGGGAGAGAAAGCTTTACCAAAACTCATATTGATTACACGCGCGCCGTTGTCTACGGCGTATTTGATGGCCAGAGCCACATCTTTATCGTATTCATCGCCATCAGGTATGGCGCGTACCATCATAATTTTTACATTATCTGCCACGCCTTCAATACCCAGGTTGTTGGTGCGGTCTGCACCTATTATACCGCTTACATGCGTGCCATGCAGTGGGTTAGGACCCATTACATCTGCATTGCCATAAAAACGGTCGTTGATGTTGTAATAATCGTCTTTAATTACTTTTTCGCGATAATCGGGCGGGGGCACGTCACGTGCTTCCATCGATTCTTTTTTGCCATCGGCATATTCGCTTAACTGAGAAATGATAAAGGCGTTGGTATCATCACCTTCAAAACCCAGCAACTTCATGCTGCTGAGGTAGCCCAGTTTGGCCTGTTTGCCGTGCGAGTTGGAAGGCTGCCATTTTTCCAGCTGCTCGCAGGTAAACTCAGTTTTGCCCAATTCCTGCTGCAGGGTTTTGTCGTGCTTTTTCAGCGCTTTCAGTGCCATCTCCACAAACATCAGCTCAGCCTGTTCTTCGCTGTTTACGGTCATTTCCTTTGCCGCTTTAGCCCATAGATTGTACTGGGCTTTATCGGTTTTAGGAAGACTGTCTTCGTTAATGCTGGTGCCGGAGAATTTGTTTTTATAGCGATGGTATAATCTTGTTTTTTCGTCAGCGGCCTTTTTAAGGTTATTGCCGTCTATATTGCCCAGGAAGTTCCAGCCGTATACATCATCAATATAACCATTGCCATCATCGTCAATGCCATTGCCGGGAATTTCTTTGGGGTTGCGCCAGAGAATGCTTCTGAGGTCTTCCTGTGTGGTATCTATACCGGAATCAATTACAGCTACAATAACCGGTGTGCTTTTTTTATCTTTTAAAAAAGTGTAGGCATTGCCAATGCTGATGCCGTAGTAGCCATCCTGCTGCAGGTCTTTCAGATGCCAGCCCTTCAGGGCGTTCTGCGCCTGTGTTTGACCAGCCCAGAACAGACAGGCAACGATTACGATATTAGATTTTCTCACGGAAGGTCTCATGTGTCACTGCTGGAATCGTTATATAATTTCTACTATAAATACAAATATCAGACAGGCTTGTAAGTTAAGAAAACGATTAATACAACATTAATAGAATTTTATGAAATTATTAATTTACAAATCGAACTTAATACCCTGAGCCAGAGGTAATTGAGTGCTATAGTTGATGGTGTTGGTTTGGCGGCGCATATAGGCTTTCCAGGCGTCTGACCCACTTTCGCGGCCTCCGCCGGTTTCTTTTTCGCCTCCAAAAGCTCCGCCAATCTCCGCGCCGCTGGTTCCTATGTTAACGTTGGCAATACCGCAATCACTGCCTGCGTAGGAGAGAAACTGCTCTGCTTCGCGCAGGTTCAGCGTCATAATAGCGGACGAAAGTCCCTGTGGCACAGCATTTTGCAGTGCAATAGCCTCATCCAGTGTTTTGTACTTAAGCAGGTAAAGAATGGGGGCAAAGGTTTCCTGTGTTACCACAGGCAGCTGGCTGTTTACCTCTGCAATACAGGGTTTTACATAGCAGCCACTTTCATAACCGCTGCCTTCCAGTACTGCACCTTCTACTACAAAGCGGCCACCCTGCTGTTTACAGTTTTCAATGGCGTTGAGGTATTGTGTTACGGCGTCTTTATCAATCAACGGGCCTACATGGTTATGTTCATCCAGCGGGTTGCCAATGCGCAACTGGCCATAGGCTTTTACCAGTTTTTGGGTAAACGCTTCGTATACCGATTCGTGAATAATTAAACGGCGGGTGGTGGTACAGCGCTGGCCGGCGGTGCCTACAGCCCCGAATACGGCGCCGGGAAGGGCAATACCCAGATCGGCATGTTCGGATATAATAATGGCGTTGTTGCCACCCAATTCCAGCAGCGAACGGCCTAAGCGTGCAGCTACGGTTTGGGCCACGGCCTTGCCCATGCGGGTAGAGCCGGTGGCGGATACTAATGCTACCCTTTCATCGGCGGCCAGTTTTTCGCCCAGGTCGCGGCCACCCTGTACCAGACAGCATACACCTTCGGGTACATCGTTCTTTTTAAATACTTCTGCTACAATATGTTGAACGGCTATGGCGCAGAGCGGCGTTTTTTCGCTCGGCTTCCAGATACATACGTTGCCGCATACCCAGGCCAGTGCACTGTTCCAGCTCCATACAGCTACCGGGAAGTTAAAGGCCGATATAATACCTGTGATGCCCAATGGGTGCCACTGCTCGTACATTCTGTGCAAAGGGCGCTCGCTGTGCATGGTGAGGCCATACAACTGGCGGGATAAACCCACGGCAAAATCGCAGATATCAATCATTTCCTGCACCTCGCCGTAACCTTCCTGCAGGCTTTTTCCCATTTCGTAGCTTACCAGCTTACCCAGGTTGGTTTTGTTGGCACGCAGGGCATCGCCAATCTGCCGTACAATTTCGCCACGTTTAGGGGCAGGGAAGGTGCGCCAGGTAGTATAGGCTTCCAGTGCAGTGTTTACCACATTGTTATAGCTGGCATCATCGGTAGGTTGTACCGTGGCTATCAGCTGACCATCTACGGGTGAAAAAGATTCCAATTCAGATCCGCTGCCTGCCAGCCAGTGGTTACCGGTTGAGGTGCCTTTGTTTTGAGAGGAAATGCCGAGCTGCGCTAAAATCTCTTTCATACTCTTTGTGTGTTTGTGGTGGTTTACTTCCGGTTGCAGATGGCTGTTGCCGGGAAATAACGAATTTCAGGAAAAAAACGGCATCTGCAATGGCTGTACGCTAAAGGTGCGGGAAGGATATATTGTGTATTATTGTCACGCCCGGGAGTTGCTGCAAGTCGTACAGAAGTACCAGGAAAACACTCCGGAGCTTCCGGAGCACTCCGGTGAGCAGCCGGATTTCATGGCCCTGCTTCCGGAGCAACTCCCAAAGCTTTCAAAATGCAGCGGCCAGCTTCTTCCTCGTAATTACCAGCTTCAGGAGCAAATCCGTGAGCTTTCTGAGCAAAATCCAAAGCTTTCGGTGCAAAATCCAAAGCTCTGGCGGGTAAGCCAGGTACTTTATGACCTGATTGGCCAACCTTCTGGCCACATTTACCAACTTCCGGAAGAGAATTATAAGTTTTCTGAGCGGATTTATAAGTTATCTGGAAACATGCAGCAACTTTCCGGCGTAGAAAAGAAGCCTGTAAAAGTGCTCCGGCAGCTCTATGGGCAGTTTTACAAGCTTTGGGATGGCATGGACCAGCTTCAGGATGGCATCCCAAAGCTTTGGAATTGTACGGCTAAGCTTTAGAATGGCATCGCCCGGCTTTCTAATTGCGTCGCCCGGCTTTTTTCCGGGTTATCCTTCCATGCGTTTTTGCAGTAATTCCTGTACCTGCTTCTGATAAGTATAGCTTACAGGAATGGTTTTTTCGCCAATGCGAATGGAGTTTTTGTTCCAGCCGTCAACCTTTTCAACGGGTACTATATAAGAGCGGTGTACCCGCACAAATTTGCTGGGTGGCAGCTTTTCCGATACGGCTTTCATGCTCATATGTACCAGTATAGGCTTGGGAGAGAGGTAGAGTTTTATGTAATCATCCAGGGCTTCAATCAGTTCAATGTCTTTGAAGTAGATTTTATTCCACTGGTAGTTGTGCTTTACAAAAAGGTAGCCTTCGTTTACCTCGCGGTTCTGGCGGTACTCCACCAGCTCGCGGGCTTTGGTAACGGCTTTCAGAAAACGCTCGTAGTCGAACGGTTTTACCAGATAATCCACTGCATCCAGGTTAAAACCTTCGGCGGCGTACTGGCCAAACGCGGTGGTAAATATTACCATGGGCTTGTTTTCCAGGCTGGTAAACAACTCCAGACCGTTAATATCGGGCATTTGTATATCCAGAAACAACAGATCTATATCTTCATTCTGCTGCAGGTATTCTTTTGCTTTTACAGCATCGGTAAAGGTGGCTACTACGTCCAGTTCTCCTGTTTTGCGGGCATACCCCTGTACCAGTTGTAATGCCAGTGGCTCGTCGTCTATTGCTACACATTTCATAATGCTACACATTTAGTATCAGCAATACCTTATACTGCTGGGTGTTAGATTCTATTGTTAAACTGTGTTTGCCGGGATATAACATATCTAACCGGCGCTGGGTGTTGATGATACCGGTGCCGGTGCCTTCGTGTTTTTGCGCGGCGGGTACCACATCGTTTACGCAGGTAAACACCACCTGGTGGTTACTTGCCTGCAACTGTATATCAATGGCAGAAGGATGGTGAGCGCTAATGCCGTATTTGAATGCGTTTTCTATAAAAGGAATAAACAGCAGGGGGGCTATAATAACACTTTCTGTTTCGCCGGTGGTGGCAAAATTAATGTGCACCTTATCGGTAAGCCTTAACTGCTGCAGATCTATATAACTTCTGGCAAACATTATTTCGTCGTCCAGTGGCACTTCATCGTTCTGCGATTCCTCCAGTGTATAACGCATAATGCGGGATAGCTTCATTACGGCATCGGGGGTTTTATCGCTATTGGTAACAGATAAAGAGTAAATACTGTTGAGTGTATTGAACAGAAAATGCGGATTTACCTGCGATTTCAGCAGCGAAAGCTCGGTCTGTAGCTGCTGTTTGGTAACCTCCTGCCGGTTTTCTTCTGCCTGAAACCACTGGGCAATTACTTTAGAGCTACTACTTACCACAAAGGTGAGCAGAAACAAGGTAACAGGCCCGGGCCAGAAGAAACGTAAGGTCATTTTAAAATTCGGGTTTTTTACCAGCTGATCGCGTATGTATTTCTGTGTTTCAGGCGCTTTGATAAAGATGAAATACAGAATGGCAATATACAGGGCCAGATACCCTATAATAGAAAATATATAGAACCATGTTTTTTTACGCGCCAGCAGTTTGGGTATCAGCCACCAGCGGTTGAAGTAGTAAAAAATAATTAATATGATATTGGATGTGATAAGGGAATTCACAAACCGGGGGCTGGATAGCGGGGAAGGAGTTGATTTGGGATTGTAGTACAGAAATACAAAGGGCAACATGAAGAAGATGGCCCATGCTGCAATGTTCAATACCAGTTGCGCTGCTAAGTTTTTTCTCTGTAATACCAATGTGCAATAATTAAAAGGCGCCTCCTTATTACCCGTCAATAACTAAAACCCTGCTGCAAAAAATGACCCCGGATAGATATCCGGACCGGTAAAATGGAGGCGGTAGACAAACTTACATACAAGAATGCCTGGTATCAACTGTTTTTAGACAATACCAGGCATTTTATCGGTAGCAGGTTTTTTAATAAGATTCCTTTTCGTTGGGAAAATCCTGCGATTTAACATCGTTTATATAGTGCTGAACCGCGTTTTTAATGTCTGTAGCCAGGGTAAGGTACTGACGCAGAAAACGCGGTTTAAACTCGCTGTTAATACCCAGCATATCGTGCATTACCAGCACCTGACCATCGCAGTAACCGCCGGCGCCAATGCCTATGGTGGGTATGGTAAGGCTTTCGGTAACTTCTTTGGCCAGCTGCGCGGGTATCTTTTCCAGCACCACACCAAAGCAACCGGCTTCCTGTAACAGCTGCACATCTTTCTTCAGCTTATTGGCTTCGGCTTCTTCTTTGGCGCGTACGTTATAGGTACCGAATTTATAAATGCTTTGCGGGGTAAGGCCCAGGTGCCCCATAACCGGAATACCGGCCGATACAATCTTTTTTACACTGTCTATAATTTCCTCACCGCCTTCCAGCTTCAGGCCATGGGCGCCTGTCTCTTTCATAATACGGATGGCGGAAGCCAGTGCTACTTCGCTGTTTGACTGGTATGAGCCAAACGGAAGGTCTACAATTACCAGTGCGCGGTTGGTACCGCGGATAACAGAAGAAGCGTGATAAATCATCTGGTCCAGCGTAATAGGCAGGGTGGTTTCGTGCCCGGCCATTACATTGCTGGCGCTGTCGCCTACCAGTATTACATCCAAACCTGCCTCATCAAACAACCTTGCAAACGAAAAATCGTAGGCGGTTAACATGGAGATTTTCTCCCCGTTAGCCTTCATTTTCTGTAAGGTGTTGGTGGTAATTTTCTTAATCTCTTTGTTTACTGACATTACTGCGTATTAAATGAACAATACCCGTTCAGCGCACAAAGTAATAGAAATTATTCACCTGCTGCCCATGCTTTGCTGCTTATTTCGTTGTAGAGTATCTGAATAAGACCGTCTGCCAGGCCTATTTTAGGCACATAAATTTCATCAATATTGGCCCAGCGCATAATGTTAATGTAAATCTGCAGAGCAGGCAATATTACATCGGCCCGGTCTTCGCGCAGCTTATACAGGCGCATTCTTTCGGCCAGGGAAACGCTGGAAAGTTCTTTATAATAGTCGCGCAGCAGTTCGGCAGAAAGCGGTTTGCCGTCTTTCTTTTTACTGAGAGAGAATACTTTGTTGATGTTACCGCCGGAACCAATGGCCGTAATAGGCCAGATGCTTCTGGTGTTTTGTTTCAGGCCTTCTTTCATTTCCTGCCACTGGCTTTCTTCCACCTGATTTTTAAGCAGGCGAATGGTGCCTACGTTGAAGGATTCCTTGTATTTAAGCCGGTTATCGGAGAAAAAGGTAAGTTCGGTACTGCCACCACCCACGTCTATATAGAGGTAGGAGTGTTCGCGGTCCAGATTCTCCGCAATATGGTTTTCATAGATAAAAGAAGCCTCCTGGCTACCGGAAATAATAGAAATGTCGATACCTGTTTCCTGCTTTACCTGCTGTATAATGGCCGGGCCGTTAGCCGCATCGCGCATGGCACTGGTAGCTACTGCTTTTACGTAAGATACCTCATACGCTTTTAACAAATGGCTGTAGGCCTGCATGGTTTGCATAATCATGTTTGTTTTATAGGCGCTGATGGCGCCGGTTTCAAACACGTCAAAACCCAGCCGCAGGGGAACCCGCACCAGGTTAAGTTTATTAAACTCTGTATCGCCTTTTTCATTCTCCACTGCTTCTGCTATCAGCAGGCGGGCAGCATTACTTCCAATATCAATGGCTGCTAGCTTCACTATGCTTTCCGGTTTTTTGATATAGATATTGATAGGTTTCTACCTGAGACCGTATCTTCTTTTCAGAGCCCGAAATTACATAGTTATTAGATAAATTATCATCCAGCCAGCGCGCTTTAACGTTATCGGCCAGTTGTATGTTAATGATATCCTTTAATTCTTTCTGAATAGCAGGGGCCAGAATGGGCACTGCGGCTTCAATACGGTGGTCCAGGTTACGCACCATCCAGTCGGCTGAAGAGATGAACATTTTTTCTTTACCGCCATTGTGGAAAATGAGTACCCGTGCATGTTCCAGGTTTTCATCTATAATAGAAACCGCATGAATAGGCTGTTTAAACTTACGTTGACTGGTGCAGGCGCAGAAGATACTGCGTACAATAATATTCAACTCCACACCGGCGGCAGCAGCTTCGTATAATTTGTTAATCAGCGTTTCATCGCTCAGCGAGTTAAGTTTGATGTAGATTTTAGCCGGTTTTTTAGATTTGGCGCATCTTATTTCCCGGTCAATCAGTAGCATCAGCTGCTTGCGCATAGCATTGGGGCATATGAGCAGGGTGGTGCAGTTGCGCAGGTGCTGTATAGTGGTTTTAGGGTTTTCCAGGTACTTGAATATGCGGTTAATATCAGCCATTACACTGCGGTTGCTGGTAAGCAGGCAATGATCGGCATATACTCTGGCCGTTTTCTCGTTCAGGTTACCGGTGCTTACAAAACCATACTGCACGGTGCGGGTGCCCTGCTTCTTTTTAATTACACACAGCTTGGCGTGTACTTTCAGGTTAGCAATACCTATTAATACTTTTACCCCTTCTTCTTCCAGCACCTCTTTCCATTCCAGGTTGTTTTCTTCATCAAACCGGGCGCGCAGTTCCAGCATTACCACTACTTCTTTGCCGTTACGCACGGCATTGATGAGGGCGTTGATAACACGGGAGGAGGGTGCCAGCCGATAAGCGGTTATTTTAATACTCTGCACATCCGGGTCCATCGCTGCTTCGCGCAGCAGGTCAATTACAGAGCCAAAGCTGTGGTAGGGAAAGTGCAGCATTACATCCTTTTTCAGGATAACATCGGTAACACGCTGCGCCTGCGATAATTCAGGATGTGTAAAGGAAGCGCGTTCTTTTTTAGTGGCTTTAAACACATCCGGAAAGTCCATAAAATGGCGGAAGTTGTGAATGCGTCCACCGGGTATAATGTTATCGCGTCTGCTCAGGTTCAGGCGGCGCATCAGGTATTCCAGCAGGCCCGCGTCCATCTCTTTGTCGTACACAAAACGTACGGGTTTACCCTTACGTCTGCTTTTGAGGCCTTTTTCAATTTTTTGTACAAATGAGGTAGATATATCGTTATCTATATCAATCTCCGCATCCTTGGTTACCTTAAACAGGTGCGCATCAAAATGGTCGTAGCCAAAGTAAGAGAAGATGTACGGCAGATTAAAGCGTATAATATCTTCCAGCAGAATAATATGATGCTCGCCTTCCGGAGAGGGCAGCTGTACAAAGCGGCCTACTACCTTGCTGGGCACTTCTATCAGGGAATATTTCTGGTCGTAGGCTGAGTTTTTCTTTCTCATTACCACGCCCAGGTAAATACTTTTATCGCGTACATAGGGCAACTGCGGCAGGCTTTCAATCAGCAGGGGGATAATGTTGGCCCGTACCGATTCATCAAAGAACGTTTTTACAAACTCCTGTTGCTCCTTGTTCAGCTGCTTTTCGTTGGTGAGGTATATTTTATGTTTATTGAGATCTTTCAGAATGTCTTCCCAGATGCGGTTAAACTCGTTCTGCTGCTGCAGTACGGTGGTTTGTATCTGGTCCAGAATAGACTGCGGATCTTCTTCCAGGTGCATATTGCCTTTTTTGCCACCCAGTTCTATCATTCTTTTGAGCGTAGCTACCCTTACACGAAAAAACTCATCCAGGTTATTGGAGTGAATGCCCAGGAAACGGATACGTTGTTTCAGCGGTACGGTAGGGTCGTTGGCTTCCTGTAAAACACGTGCATTAAAGCTTAACCAGCTGATGTCTCTGGCCTGAAGATTCTTTTTGCTCATACGGTTGTGATAGGTGGCTAAAAATAATCAAGGGTAGGGTGATGCCAATGTTAAGTTTTTGATAACCACTAAGTTTGATGGTTATACGCCTTGCGTTTTGATGAGTTCTATAAGTCCGGTGGTAGAAAAACCTTCTACAATAGGATTGATGGCTACCCGGCCACCGTTGGCGATAACTTCCTTAGCGCCCACAATTTGTTCTACGGTATAATCGCCCCCTTTTACCAGTACATCGGGCATAATAGCGGTAATCAGGTTCAGCGGGGTATCTTCTTCAAAAATTACTACCGCATCTGTCATTACCATAGCAGCCAGTAAAAGCGCGCGGCTGTTTTCATTATTAATAGGGCGGGTGGGGCCTTTCAGGCGCTTTACACTGGCATCGCTGTTAACGCCCACCACCAGATAATCTGCTTCCGCAGCGGCCTGGGAAAGGGAGAAGATATGCCCTTCGTGCAGTATATCAAAACAGCCATTGGTAAAGGCCACGGTTTTACCCGTTAGCCGCCAGCCGGCTATGAGATGTTGTAACTGAGAAAGGGTAGTTATTTTATGCGGGATGTGTGCTGCGTTTTTCAATGCTGCTGTTTTTGTAATGATATATAATAAACCAGGCAATGGTGCCGGTTATAATAGTAAAGATAAATTGGGCAATCCATAATATCCATCCGCTGGCGCGGCCTATGTTTTCGCTGATACCGTAAAAGCTGAGTGTTTTTTCTATAGCCAACGGGTAGGCGCCCAGGCCACCGGGGGCTACTATAATGCCTACCGTACCAAATATAAGCATGGTAAGTGCAGTGGGCAAAGGCAGGTGCGCTGTTTCCTGCAGGGCCCAGCAGCCAATCCAGGTAGAGAAGATATAACAACCCCAGATAAGCAGGGTGTTAAGCAGGAACAAAGGTTTGTTGCGTATCAGTCGTATGCTGCGCAGCCCTTCTGCAATGCCGCTGAGTACACTTTTTAAAAAACGGGCCGTTTTACCGCCATGCCTGAGTTTGCGGATGAAAATAACGGCCGCCACAAAGAACAATACAATGCCCGGCAACCACCACCAGCGTGCGCTGCCGCCCTGCAACAGGCCGGTAGCGGCTGCACCGTATAACTCTATAAAATACGATTCTATATAGCGGTACTCCATTAATATGGTAACAGTGGTAACCAGCAGCAGGCATATAATATCAAACGCTCTTTCGGCCACCAGCGTGCCTATCAGCTTTTCGGTAGGTATCTTGGTGGCTTTGGCTACAGAGGTGCAACGCAGCACTTCGCCTGCGCGGGGTATCAGCTGATTGGCCAGGTAACCCAGCAGTATGCCTGAAAGCAGGTAAATATTGGCGGGCTGGTAGCCCAGGGGAGTGATGAGTTGTTTCCAGCGCATGGCTCTGAACCAGTGACTGCACAGGAGTACAAGGGTAACCGGCGCCAGCAGCCAGAAGCGGGCGCGGAGCAAAGCGGCTTTGATATCGGCTATATCTTCAGCGGTGATGCTGTGGAGCGACCACCAGAGCAGGAATAGCGCAATGCCAAAGCCTACCACATATTTTAATATGTATAATACTATCCGTTTCATGACTGTTGCAGGGGTATGAACAGCAATTTACTAAGATAGTTTACATATTAAATGTAATATTTAGCTATAATTTGTTGCCTTCCTTAGGAAATACGATGGACGGCTTGTACCGTTTGGCAGCCTCAAAGTCCATTGTAGCGTAAGAAATGATGATAATAATATCCCCTACAGCGCCTTTACGGGCTGCGGGTCCGTTAAGGCAGCAGGTACCGCTGCCTCTTTTCCCTTTAATAAGGTAAGTTTCAATGCGCTCTCCGTTATTAACGTTCACTACCTGAATCTTCTCATTCTCAATCATATTGGCGGCTTCCATCAGCTCTTCGTCTAATGTTAAGCTACCTACGTAATTCAGGTTTGCCTCTGTAAGAACGGCCCTGTGAACCTTCGACTTTAATACTTCTATCTGCATGGCGGGCGCAAAGTTACAGGGAAAAATCGAAGATCAGATTATCAATCAGTCTTACATTGTTGATGAAGGCAGCGGCCAATACCACCAGTTGCTGGCCGCTAACAGGTTTGGTAACCGGCTCCAGCGTAACGGCATCAGCAATACTGATATAATCAACCTTGTTAAACCCGTTTTGCAGCAGATTCTGTGCAGCTTCTTCCTGTAAATCAGATATCTCCTTTGTTTTAATATGTTCTTTTACGGCTGCTAAAGTTTTGTAAATAATGGTTGCCTGGTTGCGTGCTTCGGGTGAGAGGCGCACATTACGGCTGCTCATGGCCAGGCCATCTGCTTCGCGCAGGGTAGGGCCTACCTTTAATAGTATGCTTTGTTTCAGACCGGTAATTTCCAGCAGCTTGTTAATCACCATACATTGCTGGTAATCTTTCTGCCCCATGTATAATCCGTTAGGCTGTACAATATTCAGTAGGTGGTGTACTACCTGGCAAACACCCTGAAAATGACCGGGGCGGTGCACACCTTCCAGCAGGGTTTCTATGTGCCCCAGTTCGTACGGTTGTGTAAGCTGCTGACCATTGGGGTACATTTCTGCCACGGTGGGCATAAACAAAATGTCCAAACCTGCTTTTTCAGCCAGGAGAATATCCTGTGCGGTGGTGATGGGGTATTTTTCGAAATCTTTGGGATCGTTAAACTGTGTTGGGTTTACAAAAATGCTGCAAACCGTAATATCATTTTCCTGTTTGCTTTGTGCAATAAGGGAGAGATGACCTTCGTGTAAAGCGCCCATAGTAGGCACAAAACCAATGCTTTTCTTCCCGTTCCGGGCCAGTGAAAGCTCCTGCTGTAACTGGCTAATTTGTTTAAAAAGGATCATTTGACTGCTATTTCCAACGTTTTTAGTACCTTTGCCCCCTAATTTTTAAAGGGTTTAAGCCTAAATTCTGCCTAAGAATGTCAACAAAGAAAAGAATTTTATTCATAGCCACGGAAATGTCTCCTTATCTGGAGCTGACTGAATTTGCCGAAATAGTGAACAAACTGGCTATAAAAAGCAACGACAGCGGGTTAGAAGTAAGATGTATTATGCCGCGTTTTGGAGTAATTAACGAGCGCAGGCACCGGTTGCACGAAGTAGTGCGTTTATCGGGCATTAACGTATCTGTAGACAATGATGATTACCCCTTACAAATCAAGGTAGCTTCTTTACCTAATGCGAGACTGCAGGTTTATTTTCTTGATAATGAAGACTTTTTCAAGCGCAAGCAGATTTTTACCGAAGACAATGATGAGTGGTTTGAAGACAATGGTTTAAGAACTATTTTCTTTTGTAAAGGTGCGCTGGAAACGGTGAAGAAATTTGGCTGGCCTCCGGACGTTATCCATTGCAGTGGCTGGATGACTGGTCTGATACCTATGTATCTGAAAACAGCTTACAAAAAAGAGCCCGTGTTTTCTCAGAGCAAGGTTATTTACACTATTGGTTCCAACACATTTGCAGATACGCTGGGCGAAGATTTTACAGAGAAAGCCACTATTAACGCCAATATTAAAGACAAAGACCTGGAACCGTTTAAGAATGCCGATAATACGGCTATGTTCCGCGGAGGTGCTTTGAGTGCGGATGCTGTAACCTTTGGTTCGGATAATGTAGACCAGACACTGCTGGACGAGTTTAACAAAGTAAAGGGTAAGAAAATTATACCTTTTAAAGGCTGGGACAGCGAACTGGCTGAATACCAGGAATTGTATAACGATCTTGCAGGTAAATAATAAGTAACCTACTATATTTGCCGACCATTAAATTCTAAAGGATGCCTTATCTTTTTACTTCTGAGAGTGTGTCTGAAGGACACCCTGATAAAATAGCTGATCAGATTTCTGATGCCCTGATTGACCATTTCATGGCAGTTGATCCATCCAGTAAAGTAGCCTGCGAAACGCTGGTTACTACCGGCCAGGTGGTACTGGCAGGTGAGGTTAAGTCTAAAGCTTACCTGGATGTACAGGATATTGCCCGCGCTGTTATCCGCAAAATTGGTTATACCAAAAGCGAATACATGTTTGAAGCCAACAGCTGCGGTATTCTTTCTGCTATACACGAGCAATCTGGTGATATTAACCAGGGTGTTGACCGTGTAAAGAAAGAAGAGCAGGGTGCAGGTGACCAGGGTATGATGTTTGGTTATGCTACCGCAGAAACCGACGATTATATGCCGCTGGCACTGGACTTAAGCCATAAGCTGCTGCTGGAATTAGCTGCACTGCGCCGTGAGAACAAGGAGATTAAATATCTGCGTCCTGACGCAAAAAGCCAGGTTACCCTGGAATACGACGATAACAACAAGCCTGTACGTATTGATGCTATCGTAATTTCTACCCAGCACGACGATTTTGATGCAGACGCTAAAATGCTGGCGAAGATTAAGAAAGACATTATTAACATTCTGATACCACGTGTTAAAGCACGTTATAAGAAATACGCTCACCTGTTTAACGATAAGATCAAGTATCATATTAACCCAACAGGTAAGTTTGTAATTGGTGGTCCACACGGTGATACCGGCTTAACCGGCCGTAAAATTATCGTGGATACCTATGGTGGTAAAGGTGCACACGGCGGTGGTGCTTTCAGCGGTAAAGACCCAAGTAAAGTAGACCGTTCTGCAGCTTACGCTACCCGCCACATTGCTAAAAATCTGGTAGCTGCCGGTGTTTGTGATGAGGTGCTGGTGCAGGTTTCTTACGCTATTGGCGTAGCACAGCCTACCAGTATTTATGTAAATACTTATGGCACTGCCAAAGTGAAGAAAACCGATGGTCAGATTGCCAGGCTGGTAGAAGGGCTGTTTGATATGCGTCCTTACTTTATTGAGCAACGCCTGAAACTGCGTAACCCTATTTATAGCGAAACTGCTGCTTATGGACACATGGGCCGTAAGAACGAGATAGTGGAGAAGGAGTTTAAAACACCAGATGGTAAGGTGATTAAAAAGAAAGTAGAACTGTTTACCTGGGAAAAACTGGATTATGTTCCTAAGGTGAAGAAGGCTTTCGGTATCAAATAACATCTTGTTTTTCTTCTTCAGAGAAGGAGATTAGAAATATAGTGCAGCCGGTAAGTAAGTGATAAGCTTATTTACCGGTTTTTTTTATGCTTACTATCCTAACTTTAGTATATGGAAAGAGAGGCAAAGTTTATGCAGGAAGCCATCCGTTTGAGCAGAAAGGGTATGGAGAATGGCGATGGCGGACCTTTTGGCTGTGTGGTGGTAAAGGGAGAGGAGATAGTAGGCAGGGGATGGAACCGGGTTACTTCTACCAACGACCCCACTGCGCATGCAGAAGTGGTGGCCATAAGAGATGCCTGTGCTAATATGGGTACTTTTCAGCTGGAGGGCTGTGAAGTTTATACTTCGTGCGAGCCATGCCCGATGTGTTTGGGCGCTATTTACTGGGCAAGACCTGCTAAGTTGTATTATGCCAATACGCGTTTTGATGCGGCGGAAGCAGGGTTTGATGATGCCTTTATTTATGAAGAATTGCCTTTGCGCGCAGAAGACCGGAAAATTGCCACTACCTGCCTGTGCAGGGAAGATGCTTTACCCGTGTTCAGGGAATGGCAATTGAAAATGGACCGCAAGGATTATTAACGCCTGCCTGTTATTTGCCTGGCAGGTGAAACTGGTGGTGAAATACGTGCAACACCAGGTAGCCCAGCAGGCATAACAGTAGTATAACTATAACGGCAGTTACCACCCAGGGCATTTCCTTTATTTTTCTTTTCTCTTTTTTCTGTTTGCGGGCATCCAGCTGTTTGTGCAGGTTTTTATTCAGTTGTTGCACCTGCAGCTTCAGTTTTTCTTTAGACTGATAAGCAGCCAGCCCTTCCAGTGCATCGTCTACAAACGCAGAGTCTGCCATTTTCTTTTCTACCTCGTGTTGTTGCGCAGCATCCAGTTGCCCTTCCAGGTATTTCAGCAGCTCCTCGTCGTTAAGGTCATCATGCTCATCCGCTAATATGTCTTCAAAGTTCCTCATGATTTCTTTTTCAGTTTCTTTTCCACCAATAACTTGAGATTACGCTTGCCGTTCTGGATAAAGCTTTTTACCTGCAGCAGGCTAAAGCCTGTAGTATCACTTACCTGTGTGTAGGATTGTTTTTGCAGATAGAATAAAGTTACACAGGTTTTCTGTTCTTCATTCAATTCGCCCAGCGACGATTCCAGCAGGTCCAGTACCTCTTCTTTTTCAGCCAGATCGGTCAGTTTGCTATCGGGCTCACTTACCGGCATTTCCTCATTAATTTCCCGGGTGTTTCTGCCTGTTTTATCCCGCAGCTTCATGAGGCAATGGTTTTTTGCAATCATGTACAGCCAGCTTTTTACATAGGTTACCTTATACTTCTGCAACTCAGTTATAGCCTTTAAAAAAATCTGCTGTACACTGTCTTTTGCTTCCTCTTCGTTTTTCAGGTATTTCATGCTCACACCCAGCAGCAGCAGGGTGTAGCGTTGCAATAGTATACCCAGCCACTGGTTGTTTCTGGTGGCATAAAAACGTTCCAGCAATTCCTGATCACTGATATGGTCCGTATTCTCTTTATTCATCTGGCAGTGGGTTCATCTACTGATTGATTGTTTTCCCGGATTATGAATAATAAGCCAGGAAAGGGTTTGCTGCGCCTGTTTCCCGACAAATATGATGCAGCTGTACTAGAATTCCATAACTTACGCGTAAATTTTTACTTATATGGGTTATGTTGCCTGCATTGTAGCAGCAGCTCCTTTAAGGGCCGACGCCAGTCACCGGAGTGAAATGGTGAGCCAGTTACTGTTTGGTGAGTTTGCGAAAGTATTAGACACCTCCAAAGAATTTACAAAAGTGGCTGGGTTATATGACTCGTATGAAGGCTGGTGCCAGACCAGTCAGTTGACAGCGGTAACAGAAGAAGATACGCAGTTGCCGGTGGCAGGGTATACCTTTTCAAAAGATACAGTGGCATTGGTGAATAACACAGAAGTGCCTTTGTCTATTGCAACGCCTGTCTACGGTGGAGGCGTTACCCATCAATGGGGGCCTTATTCGGTTTCCTACTCCCCGGCTTTTTTAAAAATGCAGCCTTTTGATGAGGTTATTACCAGGCAACTGGCCATGCCTTACCTGAATGTGCCTTACTTATGGGGAGGCAGAAGCAGCTTTGGTTTGGACTGCAGCGGTTTTACCCAGCAGGTGATGAAGATGATGGGTATAAAAATGCTGCGCGATGCCTCGCAACAGGCCTTGCAGGGAAGAGTGGTTGATTTTTTACAGGAGGTAAAATGTGGTGACCTTGCCTTTTTTGATAACGATGATAAGAAGATTACCCATGTGGGTATTATGCTGAATCCCGGAGAAATTATTCATGCTTCGGGGCGTGTGCGGATTGATAAGATGGACAACTCCGGCATTTTAAATTCTGATACCGGACAACGTACGCATAAGCTGCGTGTGGTGAAGCGCATCTGGTAACAGGTAAAGCAATTATAAAGACAGCGGGTGTACCCTTTTGGATGCACCCGCTGTTGTTTTATAGATGCTGTTATTTTACCACTACCAGTTTCTGACTCATGGTTTTCCGGCCACCTACGGCTTTTACCGTAAACAGGTTGCCCTGTGTGATAAGCTGGCCGGTATGCAGCTGATATTGCCTTTGTGTGCCGAGGTTGGTTTTCAGTACTTCTCTACCCTGCACATCGTATAATAATAAGGTTACTTTTTCTCTGGCATCAAAGCCATTAAGTACAATGTTACAGGAGGTTTGTACCGGGTTGGGGTAAATGGTAATGCTGGCATTGTCTGCTGTGGTGGCTGTGTTTGTTACAGCCGATATTGCACCCGGTGCAGTAAGTGAAGCAGAGGTGCTGCCATATACACGCCATTCAAGTATACCGGTAGATTGTGTGGTATTAAGCATACTTACCCGTAGTCTGCTGGTTTGAATATTACTAATATTGAGAGTATTGAAAGCATCTTTTACCAGTGGTACATTGCCCAGGTTTACCCATGCGCTGGTAGAGGCATTCCAGTATTGTATATAAGCGGTAGTGGGTGTTAATACGCCACCGGCATCATCAAACCAATACACCTGTGTAGAGGTAAGGTAATAAGGTTGCGACCAATCGTACTGCACCCATTGCGTACTATTGGGATTGTTCCAGTTTCCGTAAGCGCCGCTGGTTTTATCGTTGGAATTAGCAGGTGATGAATTGTCATTTACTGCGCTCAGTGTTTCCCAGGAAGATACATAAGAAGTGGTGGCAGTAGCCAGTGGGGCAATATTGGTGCTGGTGCCGGCAGTGCCGCATCCAATGGCTGTCCAGCTCATCTGCGCATCGGTAAAGTTGCTGTAGGCTGCATTGATATCGGTGTTAGAGGCATCGCCGGAGCCTTTGCCATCGCAGGCCGCGCGTCCATTATTGGTATGTGGTGTCTGCAGATAATGACCTGCGGTAGAGCAGCTGCCTGTTTCCACATCGCCGCCCAGTACCACACCGCTGCCGCCGTAGGTAACACCATAGCCCCAGGCATTATCGCGCAGAATGGTATTGCCCGATACGTTGGTATTTACCAGTACAGCACCATCGGTTATTTGTGCAGTGCCGGTAAAAGTACCTCCGTATACATTACAATCGCCACTGAATATTACAGAACTGGAAGCGGTTACATTTTCCAGCCGGGCAGTACCCTCTGCACGTACACTGCCGGAGAGGTTGGAAGAGCCTACCACCACTGCTTTGGGGCCTACGTATACCGAAGCAGCTACCGTAGCTGAATTGGCTACCCAGCCTCCGCCGTTACTGTGTGTATGGCCTGGGTAGAGTGCTTTTAAATCGGAACGGAAGTTTGTCTGATAACCTTCCGGCAGCGCGTTTTCAATACGTAGCTCGTACGGGTAGCGGTGAATTTTAGGCCAGCCGGGTTCCCATACATAATCGTGTTTGGCGGTGGGGGCGCCCATTACCACCAGAAATAGTTTAGAACTGGCTGCGGTAAGGGTATAACTGGCTTCGCCATCACTGGCAGATTGCATGGCACCGTATACGCTGGTGGTGCCGTTGGCGAGTACTTCTACAAAACCCCAGCGCCAGCCAGCCTGTGCGTTCACCTCTGTATGGCCTTTGAATTTGATGTGTACGGTGTTGGAGGCGCAGGTGGGGTATAGCGGAATAACGTTCATGCCATAATCCTGCGGAGCCATGTGTTTGGGAACAATATAGCGGCTGGTAGCAGCGCTGATCTGGTTTAATATAGTATGCTGCCGCCAGAGCCAATGGTTTTCGGCCGCAGAAGTTTTGTAAATATTAATCTGCGCGCGCATATCGGCACCAAAGCCCTGTGCAGGATAATCCCAGTTGGCCTCACGTTTGGCATAGTCGTACATAGCGTTGCAGAGCTGTGCCTGCGTCCACCCGCTGATGCGGCGCCAGGTTTCCATAGGTGTTTCGTTGGCATTAGATTCGCGCCAGAGCCGGTTAACCGTATTCAGGCCGCCATAGTTCTGCTGAATATTCATCAGCCATTTAAAGGTGCTGTAATGGTGGCGGGTAGAGGCCAGGTGAAAATGGCGCGACATCAGCCAGCGGGGCATATCGTCACTGGCAAAAGTGGGAAACTGCAGGCAGCGCATATAGTTGGCATGTGCCTCCCAGAAAAAGCCTGCCGGTTCATAGTTATTAAAGCCGCCCTGATTGCCGCCGGGCTTAAAATCGATACGGTTCTGGCTTTGCAGGGAATGCGCCAGCTCGTGCGCTATTACATACGGATCGCGGGTGGCGTTGGGATGAATCCAGAGTGCACCGATCATTTCATCGTATGCGCCGCCAAATGCCCATCCGGTAGGGCCTCCGGCACCGTTGTAGGTTTCGTTCATTACCACGATGATTTTGTACAGGCCCAGTTTACCGCTGTTGTTGTGAAAGCCTACGGTGTTAATGAAATAACTGAAACTGGCTTCGAGGTTGCTGGCGATAGTAGCGGGGTCGAAGCGGAGGTTGGCATCGGAATAGGTGGAAGGATTGGCACCTACTTTGGCGCCCCAGAAGATGACGAAATTGGCAGATTCGTACTTGTAGTTAGGCGCCCATTCGTTCCAGGGGGCGCTGCTGAACTGGGTTGGAATGTATACAGTTTTGCTGTAAGAAACTGTACAGAGTAAAACCCACGCGAGTGTGAGTAGAATTTTACTTTTCATAAAGCTTACAAATTGAGGTGTTAGCCGGTTAATGAATAAATTATCTCAAACAAAATAATGCGGCGTTTTAGTGTCGTATTGACCATTATTAGCAGAAACCGGGCGGATATTAATCAGGAACAGGAAGGGAGCAGTTGAGTGGAGAGTTTTAGTTTTCAGTAAGCACTTTCTGTAAAGTGCGGCATTATTGCCTGACAGGGTGAAAGTTCATACAGAAAGCTCTTCTGTACTTATGCAGAACTTGTTGTGGCTTTCCAAAAAATAGTAAGCATTTACAGAAAGCCTGTAAGTACTGACGAAAAATCCGTTAGTGCTAACGGGGTTTCCGTCAGTGCTTACGGAAACCCCGTTAGTGCTTACGAAAGATCCGTTAGTGCTTACGGAAACCCCGTTAGTGCTTACGGAAAACCCGTTAGTGCTTACGGAAAACCCGTTAGTGCTTACGAAAGATCCGTCAGTGCTTACGAAAGATCCGTCAGTGCTTACGGAAAATCCGTCAGTGCTTACGGAAAACCCGTTAGTGCTTACGGAAAACCCGTAAGCGCTAACGAAAGATCCGTCAGTGCTTACGGAAAATCCGTCAGTGCTTACGGAAAACCTGTCAGCGCTGACGGAAAATCGGTTAAGACCAACGGAGAATTTTAGCTGATAGCTACGAAATAAAAAAGGGCTGAACTTGTGCAGTTCAACCCTTTTAGTATAAGGTAGTTCGATTAATTGAAGTCGATCAGATTCATTGCTTTGCTGAAGTAAGTAACTACGCCAGGTAATGCTAACCAGAAAAATTCACGGTAAACAACAAGCAATACAATCAGGATTGCTAACCACAAGAAAAATAAGAACCAATGCTTCCCGGTTGATTTTTGAGCTTCCATTCTTAGAAATTTTAGCAAAAGTAAGGAACAAACCGATTCAGGTTTATTTAGCTATGTACTTTTTGTACGCTTCAACGGCAGATTTTACAATGCCATGGGCTTTTTCCATGTCACCAAAGTCTTCTACCACCACCGTTTTGTTTTCCAGACGCTTATACTCTTCAAAGAAGTGACGTAATTCGCTGAAGAAGTGAGGAGGCAGTTCGTCGAATCTGTTGTAATGGTTTACGCTCGGGTCTTTTGCTGCAACAGCAATGATTTTATCATCCGCATCACCACCATCTACCATTTGCATAACGCCCAATACTTTGGCTTCTATCAGGGTTAAAGGTTGTACCGGTAATGAAGTAATTACCAGGATGTCTAACGGATCCTTGTCATCACCGTAGGTTTGAGGGATGAATCCGTAGTTTACAGGATAATGGAAAGATGAATAAATAACCCTGTCCAGTTTTAACAGACCGCTCTCTTTGTCAATCTCATATTTAGCCCTGGAACCTTCCGGGATTTCAATAATCGCATTTACAAACTCGGGCGCGTTTTCTCCGTATGGCACGCCATGCCAGGGATGTAGCACATTCATCATAAGATACTAGTGTTATTTAATAAGGTGGCAAAGGTAATGGGTAAACGGGTTACGCTTCCGGTTTTTTACGTGTAATCCTTATTAATTGTTAAATATTGCCGCTGATGGTGTATTTGAAATCCACTATCCAGCCATCCGGGCCCTTTACCACTTTTACTTTGCGGGCAATACGATCAAATGAATTTTTGTAGTTGATGATATCGGTAGAGTCGTTAACGGAGTCAATTTCTTCTATAATAATAGAAGCCTGTTGATATTGTTTGCGGTCGTTTTTGCTCTTTTTTTCATAGGAAGCTTTCATTTTCTCCAGGTTGCTGAGGTTTTCAGCATCTTTCTGCATGTAATAATTGGCCTTGTCAAAATCACCTTTTAAACAGCCGTCAATAAATTCCCGGGCTGCATCCAGTGAATTGCCTGCGGGTGTAAACTGGGTTTGTTTGTTGCTGCATGCGGCGCAAAACAACAGCAGGCCGCATACTAGAATTGAAAATCTGCGAATCAGGTTCATAGTCTGTTTTTCTTAATCCATGCTTTTATCGAAGGCCACTTTCCATATTCCGTTGCTTTTCACCAGCGGCATTACTATGGCTTTCGTATGATCGGGCAAAACTACCTGAACTGTAGCAGTTGAGTCTGATTCTGCCAGGGTTTTTAACGAAAAATCAGCTTTTGCGTCCGCGATGAGGGCATTCTCCGCTTTTTCTCCCAGGGTTTGCATAATATCCAGGAGGCCAGCACTTTCCGGTGTGGCATATTTTTTCGCTTTTGAGAAGTTTTTTTCCCGGAAAGCGGTGTAAAAAGCTGTTGTTACATACTCCGGCGTGTTTTTCTCCGGCGGTGTTGTGCAGGCCGGGTGTGTAAACAACAGGCAAAGTGCGATAGCTGCGCAAATGGGGAGCGTTACATATTTGAAAAATAATTTCATAGCATCGGCAAGATACACCATGCAGTCATTGCGTCATCCGGAAGTACGCCTTTTTGACATCACCCCACATAACCGGTTTACCGTGTTGTAATACCTTATATCCTTATTGATGGAACAGCATAATGGAGGGAAAATAAAAATCCCGGCTGTAATTACAGCCGGGACTATTGTAAAATGTAAGTTCTGACACATTAACGGCCGTGGCCCTGCTGCGGATAGGCGTCGCCTTCTTTTTCTTTTTCGCGCTCGTAAGCCTTAATGATGGCTTTAACCAGGCGGTGACGCACCACATCTTCCTCGTCCAGTTCAATATGGGCAATGCCGTCAATATTACGCAGAATGCGACTTGCTTTTTCCAGACCACTTCTCTGGTTTCTGGGAAGGTCAATTTGTGTAGGGTCGCCGGTAATAATGGCTTTGGCATTGGCGCCGATACGGGTGAGGAACATTTTCAGCTGCAGATCGTTGGCGTTCTGCGCCTCATCCAGAATAATAAAGGCATTGTCGAGTGTACGGCCACGCATATACGCCAGGGGCGCTATTTCTATGGTACGTGTACTCATGTAATAGCCTAGTTTATCTGCCGGAATCATATCGTCCAGCGCATCGTATAACGGGCGCAGGTACGGGTCAATTTTTTCCTTCAGATCGCCTGGCAGAAAACCAAGGCTTTCGCCTGCTTCTACCGCCGGGCGGGTAAGAATGATTTTCTTCACCACCTTGTTCTTCAATGCTCTTACGGCCAGCGCCACGGCGGTATAGGTTTTACCGGTACCGGCAGGGCCAATGGCAAACACAATATCGTTTCGGTCGCAGGCGGTAACCATTTTTTTCTGATTGGCCGTGCGGGCGCGAACGGTTTTGCCGTTGGGGCCGAACACAAGAATGTCGTTGGGATTTCTATCTGTAAAATTGTCGATGGTTTCCGCATCGTCGCCGCCTAAAATCTGTTCAAAATAGTTTTCAGTAAGGCCACCGTTGCGCTCCATGTACTGGACAATCAGGTCAATCTTCTCCTTTGCTGTTTCAATGTGTTCAGGTGCACCGCTTAGTTTTATCTGTGTACCGCGTGATAAAATTTTTAACAAAGGGAATTTTTTCTTTAACAGGTCCAGCTTACGATTGTTAACGCCGAAAAACTCAATGGGGTTTACGGACTCGAGGTTAATGATTGCTTCTGTCAAGGTACAATTCTTTAGGTGATTAATCCGGCTTTGGGTACTACAAAAGGAATGCCGATGATTGCCCGCTGACATGTACTCATTCATGTCTAACCAAACTTAACTTAAATACGAACTAAATACGAATTATATTATGCACAGCTGTGCGTAACAAAGCAGGGCAAATGCGGCAAAAAATGCTTATATTCTAGCAAGATCAGCAATGGCCTTTTTAGGATCGGATGACTTGAACACATTGCTTCCGGCTACCAGTACATCTGCACCCGCAGCAATGATTTCGGCTGCATTATCAGACGTTACACCGCCATCAATTTCAATGAGTACATTGTGATTACCGGCAGTAATCATTTGTTTCAGCTGCTTTATTTTATGCAGGGTATGGGGAATGAATTTTTGCCCGCCAAAACCGGGGTTTACACTCATTATTAACACGGTGTCAATATCTGCAATAATATCTTCCAGCTGCGAAACGGGGGTGTGCGGATTAATGGCTACACCCGCTTTCATGCCCAGTTGTTTTATCTGCTGAATATTGCGGTGCAGGTGGGGGCAGGCTTCAATATGCACGCTCAGACGGTCAGCTCCGGCTGCTTTAAAAGCTTCTGTATATTTTTCCGGCTCTACAATCATCAGATGCACATCCAGCACTTTGGAGGTGGCTTTGCGAATCTGCTCCACTACGGGCAGGCCAAAGCTGATGTTAGGCACAAAACGGCCATCCATTACATCGAGGTGAAACCATTCAGCTTCACTTTCATTAACCATCTTACATTCTTCGCCCAGACGTAAAAAATCGGAAGCCAGGAAAGAGGGTGCAATTATCGCCATAGTAATAGAATTGAATATGAGTAGAGTTACTTTTGCAGTTGTTGTATTTTTTCCTTTGCCTGCGTAAGGTTTTTATCCAGGCTGAGCGCCTGTTTAAAACGCAGCAGTGCACTGTCTTTTTTGTTCATCATTTCATACGCACGTGCCTGATAGTAATAGGCATCGGCATACAGGGTGTTTACGCTGGAGGCAAAGCGGAATACTTCCAGTGCTTTGTTATAATCTTTATGATCGAAGTATACCAGCCCCTTTTCAATATGCGCCTCCATGTAAGTATAGTTATTGGCAATGCATTTATCCAACTGCTGTATTGCCCTGGTGGTGTCGCCGGTGCGGGCGTAGTAAACGCCTTCAATAAAGGCACAATGTGCATCGTACTCGCGGCCCAGCTTTAAACGGTTAAGGTTTTCGCAAATATTGATGGCTTTTACATCTCTACGTTCCGCAAACAGATTGGCCAGCGATAGCTGTGCTTCGGGTGCGGGGTAAATACGCAGGGCCCTCTCATAATCACGGATAGCGGAGGACGTATCGCCGCTATGCTCCCATACCTGTGCTTTGGAATACCAGAGGCCGTAGTTGAGGCTATCGCGGGAAATGAGGCTGTCCATCTGTGCCAGTGCCTCACCATAATGTGCGGAGCTATCAAGCGCTACCGCCAGCCGTAAGCGCAAACCTGCGCTATCCGGGTGCTGTTTTACCAGTTTTATCATGCTCACCACTTCCGGTGCAAGTGGCTTTTCTTTCTGCTCTTCTGCTGTTTTCTCTTTGCCTGTGCAGGAAAATAAAATGGCAAAACCTGCTGCCAGTACTGCCCGTGAAACTGTATTCATATGTGGTAAAAAGCCAAAAGTAGGCAAACAAAGCCGAAAATAAAGGGTGCTTTCGCAGCCGTTTTGGATACTTCCTAACCGGGCGCGGGGCAGAACGAAGAAGTGCTGCCCGGCCGGGAAGCGATCAGCATTAATTATGGTGATAAAGTAACAGGTGTATTAGTTTATCTGTTCTCCTGGTGGGTGGATGTGTGTATCGATGATATAGTCGGTGATGGGTTTCAGTTCGTAGTTCATAACAATCGGGTGCTTTCCGTCTGCCGTAAAATACTCAAGATGATTGCCGATTTTTGAATACCACACACATCCTTTATCTCTATGTGTAATAGTTTTAACAGCAGTGATTTTTTTGAAATGCCTTAGTCTGAATGTATCTAATGCTACTACGTAAGTGTCCTGAATTTTCTTATCACAAGGTACGCGCTGAAAATGATCGCCTGCCCAGTACATACAACCTCCGGTTTCCCGGGAAATCTCAAATCTATACCACCAATAGCCCATCAGTAAAAAAATCAAGACTACGCCTGCCTTCAACAGTGGTGACAAGGCACTTTTATTTTCCTTTTTCTGATTGTTATCCAGTGTATTTATTACGCCATCATCTGGCAACGGAACGTTTTGAATATTACCTGTGCGTTCAGTGACATCTGGTGCAGGCCCGGTTGATATGACCGGGATTTCGTTATCCTGTAACGATGAATTATTTATCTCACTGTAGGGTTCAATAATAACAGTATTGCTGCCTGTATGATTATCAGTGCCCGATTCCTGTTCTATCACTATAGCGCCCGCCTGCATTTTTAAAAGCGGTTCATAGTCTATGGTGTAATCATAGGGCCGGTGTGGAAAGTTGATTAAACAAGCTAATAATTCAATGTATATAGGATCAGTGTTCTTGCTCTCTGTAGTGTCGGTAAGATAATCGGAGAGGGGTCTGAACTTATCTTCATCATAAGCTGTAATGTTTTGGCTAAAAGTCTTTGTTTCATCCCATTTTTTGCAAAAGTCTCTTATTGCTTTTTTATCCTGAGGAGAGAGTTCTCCTTTACATATTTCGGAACAAGCCTTTTTTAATTTAGCCCTTGTGGGATGCATTAATCCCGAAGGAATAAAGCTTTTGCTCCTTTTAAATTTATAGTCCTGAAGAACCAGCTTTTCATAATCGGTAAATACACTTGGCATAGTTAATATTGTATACACAATAATACTTTCACCTCTTTATCAGCTTTTACGGCTTCCCGTAAAAAAAGACATATGCCAGCTTCTATTTTTGAGCAGTTAACTACAGGAATTGCTTAATAAAATAAATATCTCATGGCTGAAACGCATTCCCTATACCGATATCTTTCTTTTCAGGATAAAACACCTTACCGAAGGTATGTGCAGGTAAATTCAACTGCTAAATCAGGAAAAACTATTTCCGGCAAACCATCTGTAGCAGCGCGCCAGGCGCATGGGTCTTATGGTGCTTTACTGTTACATCCCAAATGGAAAAATAAAAGAAAGGAGATATTGATACGTGACGGGCACCAATGTGTTCACTGCCGGGAAACCAACAATCTGCAGGTGCACCACCGGCAATATCACTTTCTGGTAAGCCAGCAACAATTCAGACTTCCCTGGGATTACCCGGATCATTTACTTATTACACTGTGCAGTTCCTGCAACAGACAGGGGCATAGTAAATACAAGGTTCTAACTGTCAATATTTAAAACTCTATTTTATGGGATTATTCAGCTTCTTTAATCGTCAGCCGCATAACGATCAGGCCGTTGCGCAGGACACAGCATCACTTATGGGAGATATACCTGAGGACATATTTGTTGAAAAAGAACAACCAGGTACCACACAACCGGAAGAAAAACAAAATGGTACTCCTATCAATAGTATTCATTTGTTGTATGACTTTCTGGACAAGAACTACGAATCGAAGGGATATAATGATGCATTGATTAATCCGGATAACACGCACCTGGACCAAAACATTGTGGCCTTAAAAAATGATCTGGAACGATCTATCCGTAAGGTGAAGACCTACTACGAAGATTTCATCCGTCAGATAAACTTTCACATAGCCAGCCGTAGCAGAAGCGGAATGGTAGACACGGTAGAAGAACTTGCGGTAAAAAAAGAAATTGCAGAAAGTCATATTAAGCAGGTGATTGAAATTGAAGAACAAGCCAGGAACGATGAGGGAGTTGGGCATGGCATTATCATCAGTTATACGCGTGGTTTCCGGAACGGTCTGGCAGCGATATCAGGTCATTCCATTTTGAATAAACACTTTTAATTACAGGCTATGAAAAATGTATGGATACGTTTTGGATGTTTTATGACAGGGCAGAACTATAATATACTAAGAGGTTGTAGTGAAGCTGCTTCCAAAGCCTTAAAAAAGTATACGGCGGCTATGCTTATAGTTTGTATTCTCTGGTTTTTTATCGGATTTACATTTGCCCAGAGATACCTGTTGGCTAATATTGTGGGGTGTTTGCTGGCAGCAGTTATTGCAGTTGTGATTATTATACAGATAGAAAGGCAGATTATTTTATCCATCAATCCTGGCAAGCCATTGCTCATCTTCAGAGGGTGTCTGGCTTTTATGATGTCTATATTAGGTGCTGTTATTATTGACCAGATATTGCTGGCAAAAGATATTGAAACGGAAAAAATCACTTATATCTCTAACCGGGTAAACGAAATTTTACCAATGAAAACGGAAGAGTTACGAAGCCAGTTATTTGCCTTAGATACTTCCATTGCTGCTAAAGAGCGGGAAAAGCAGGAGTATATTAATGAGGTTACACGAAACCCTGTTATAAAATACTCGACCAGTTCCAGTCAAATGAGTTCAACGCCTGTTACGTATAAGGACGTGCTTGGGCGGGATTCTATCGTGATGGTTTCCAGACCCATTGTATCCATCTCTAATAATGCCATTGCCAATCCTAAAACGGCATTGATAGCTTCTGCAGATTCCACTATTGCCGATATGAGAAAGTTGAAAACAGCTAAAGAAAATACCTTGCTGCATATCAGGCCTTCGTTAGAAAAGGAGATGGAAGAAAAAGTGGGCTTTCTGGATGAGCTGAAAGTAATGGTTCAGTTGATATCTAAATCTACAGTAGCATTGGCTTTCTGGCTGTTGTGGATACTGTTTTTTTTCTTTATAGAGATGCTGGTACTGGTTAGTAAAATGGGAGAGGAGCATAGCGATTACGAAAAGGCCGTGCTTCATCACAAAAAGTTACAGATATGGCGGTTGGATGCGATGGCTAAAGGGCTTGATGCGGGTAATGCAGGAAATCCGGGGTAAAAACACAGTGTTTTGGAACTTTGTGCTTTCTGCGGTTACTTTGTGCCTCAAATAACGATGATATGGAGACTGGATTACTGCATTTACATAGTTTTTTACGCTGGGTGATACTGCTTTTACTGGTAGTAAACATTTTAAGACATTTCAGCGCAGCCCAAAAGCCGTATACTGCGGGTGATAAGAAACTGGGATTGTTTCTGATGATTGCCGCACATATTACCTTATTACTTGGTCTTATTCAGGTAGCAATTGGTAATATCAGCTGGAAAAATGTACCTGCTGATGTATCGGTTATGAAAGACAGTTACTGGCGTTTTTTCCTGGTGGAGCATCCGGTTGCAATGATTGCTGCTATTGTGCTGATTACACTAGGTAAAGGGGTTGCCAAAAAGAATATTACAGACGCTGCCAAACATAAAAAGGCTGCAATTTTATTCACTATTGCACTGATTCTGATTCTGGCAGTAGTTCCCTGGCCTTTCCGCACGGGTGTAGCGCGTCCGTTATTTCCAGGCATGAGCTTATAAGTGAAACTTTTTAACAGCATAGTCAAAAGGAGGCAATTGTTTTACATTTGCCTCCTTTTGACTTTTTTATATTTGAATACACAGAGTTGAGGCATGTCCGTAAAACAGAACGATCATAAAACCGTATTACTGTTATCTCCCCACCGATTACTAACCGATTGTCAACAAGTGGTGGAGTCGCTGCACATTATTAAGTACGATAGCAGTAAAGTAGAATATATAGCCTGTAAAACTGACCAGGCTGAGGTAAAGGAATACTATGCACATTTGAGTAAACCTGCCAAAGATGCTTTGCCAGGCTTTACCAGGGAGGGCATAAAGGAATTGAAGGAGCAACTGCGGGAGCGCTATAAGAAACTACAGCCGGAATCTGATTTTGATACCTTTTACCAGCTGGCAGCGGTACGCCGCTTTCAGGAGTTGTTTGAGCCGTTGAAAGCCCAGGCAGCGCACGTAAAGTGGTACCATAAAGTACCTATTGAAAACGACCGGTTTAAAACGGTAGCCTGCACCTTCAGCGGCCTGCGCCCGATGCTACAGTTTGAGGTAAGCCGTAATGAAGAGAATGAACTGGAGCTGACCGGGTTTGTGTTTGTAAACGGCGCATCGGAACCATTGCGTTTGTTTAAACGCAACCGGTTTTTGCTGGAGAAAGACAATGTATACTATCTGTTAACCCATACCGATTACTTAACGCTTCAATGGCTGGAACAAAAGCCGGAGCGTATGTATAACAAAACCCCGCAGGCATTTGCACAGCATATACTGGCTAAGCTGGAAGGCGACTATACCGTGCGCCGGAATAATCTGTTTTCGGGAGATCAGGTAAAAGTTGCCCCGCAAAACCGCATAGTGCTGAGTGAAATACATCCTTCCTACCTGGTGATGACGCCGCAGTGGCTGTATGATGATTTTGTGGTGGAGGGTGCCTGGAAAGAGATGATGGAGGTTACACGTGATGGGAAGATGTTTCAGGTGGTGAGAAGCAAAGAACCGGAAGATAGCTTTTTACAATTGCTGGAATCGTTACACGAAAGTTTTGCGCAGCAGAAAAATGGTTATTACCATATCTCTTTTGATGAGGCCCGTAAAAAGCAATGGTTTCTGAAAGTATATCACCGTTTACTGGAACTGGATGTTCAGGTGGTAGGTATGGATATGTTGCAGCATTTCCGGTATTCTTCCTTTAAAGTAGCTACCACGGCTACTATTGTAAAAGAAGAAACCAATACGGTAACACTGCAGATGACGGTGAGTTTTGGTAAGGAAGAAATATCGCTGGTGGAGTTACAGAAGCAATTGTTTATACGCCAGCATCTGGTGTTGCTGAAAGATACCTCGCTGGGGGTGCTGGACGATGAGTGGCTGCAACGTTACAGTACTTTGCTGCGGCATGGAAAGGTGAATAAAAACCAGGTAACGGTATCGCGCTGGCTGGCGTTTTGTGAGCAGTCTGCTACCGATGAAACACAGGTGCTGAAGAAGGTAATACCGAAGCCCTGGTGGGAGAAGTGGGAGATATGGCAGAAAGACGAACAGCTATTGTACCCGGTGCCTGAGGGCGTAAAAGCCACCTTGCGGCCTTATCAGCAAAAAGGCTATGAATGGCTGAGTCTGCTGGCAGAAGCGGGGGCAGGAGCTTGCCTGGCAGATGATATGGGGTTGGGTAAAACGTTACAGACAATCTGTTTTCTGGCCCGGCAATCGCATTTACAGGAAAAAGCCATACATCTGATTGTTTGTCCTTCTTCGTTGTTATACAACTGGCAGCAGGAGCTGAAGAAGTTTGCCCCGCATTTAAAAAGCCTGGTGCATTATGGAAACAGCCGTAACACGCCGCTGGTACTTAAAAAACAACATGACGTAGTAATTACCAGTTATGGTACCCTGCGTGCGGATATAGAAGAACTGAGTACCGTTTCGTTTGCTGTGGTAGCATTGGATGAGAGTCACCACATTAAGAACCCCTCTGCCCAGATAACCCGTGCGGTAAGCCGTTTACAGGCTTCATTTGGTATAGCCCTGAGTGGTACGCCGGTAATGAACAATACATTTGACCTGTATGCGCAGATGAATTTTCTGCTGCCAGGCATGTTTGGCAACAGAGAGTTTTTTAAAAGAGAATATGCGGATGCCATTGACCGTAACCGCGATGAAGTGCGTATTAAAGCCCTGCATAAATTAACGGCCCCCTTTATACTGAGACGTACCAAACAACAGGTAGCGGGTGATCTGCCACCTAAAACGGAGATGGTAATGTGGTGTACCATGCAACCTGCACAGAAAGCTTTATACGATGAAGTGCGGGAAAGCATTAAGAGCAGCGTGTTTATGGATATTGAGAAGGAGGGTTTGGGTAAGAGTACGCTCGCTTTACTACAGGGTATGCTGCGGCTGCGGCAGCTTTGTAACAGTCCTTTACTGTTGCCTCCGCAGGAGCAGAATAACTGCACAGAAAGTATTAAAACACAACTGTTGATGGATGAACTTTCCAATAATCTGAAAGATCATAAGGTGCTGATATTTTCTCAGTTTGCTTCTATGCTGCGGTTACTGGCAGATGCGTGTAAAGAGCGTGGGCTGGAGTTTTACCATTTTGACGGGCAAACGCCGCCTGTTCAGCGCGCAGAGATGGCCAACGCATTTCAGCAGCCGGATAATAAAGTGAATATATTCCTGATAAGCCTGAAAGCGGGTAATGCCGGTTTAAACCTTACTGCGGCAGACTATGTGTTTTTGTTTGATCCGTGGTGGAATACCGCTGTGCAGCAGCAGGCAATTGACCGGGCGCACCGTATAGGACAAACGAAGAATGTATTTGCTTATAAGATGATTTGTAAGGACACCATTGAAGAGCGTATTATACAATTGCAGGAGCAGAAGCAGCAACTGGCGGGGGCGCTGGTAACGGAGGAAGAGGGTTTTGTGAAATCGCTTACCGAGGAAGATGTAGCGTACCTGTTTAGCTAGTGTTGCTGCAAATAAAAAAGGCTGCCGGATATGGGCAGCCTTTTTTATTTTATTTGTTTATGGCTATTTTTTGAACGACATAACAATGTTTACATGGTTATTACCATTATAAGTAACGCCTTCCATTGGTGGCATATCAGGCTTTATGTTCGTGTTTAATGAAAGGGTAAGTGTGTTACCGGTAATTTTATACTTATAACCGGCAGCCTGAGTAGGGTAGGTTCCATTCTGGCCCGTGTTATTAGGTACATCAACACTTACCAGGCCACCGCCGGGAAAATACAAAGAATCTGAGTTTACCGTTCTGTAATTGTTAGAGCCACTGCTGGCAGATGCGGTATAGGCAAACGGAAAGCTGTAATCCTGTGTTTCCATACCTGTTACATAAATCTTTGCTTTTGAGGTGGTACTTACGCTGTATACAATATCTTTTGTAGTAGCCTTGTCTGTGGTAAATGTAATGGTGCCGCTGTTATCGGTAGTGGTATATTCTGTAGTAGTAACAGAGCGGGTTCCCATGCCCTGAACAGACATTGTCATATCAGATACCAGCTTAGCCTGCATTCCGGTAAAGATCCATGTACCAATTAAAGAAGAAGTATTACCAGGGTTGCCTGGTTTGGTGGTATCGGTGCCGGAGCCATTACCGTTACCATTTCCGCCACCATTACTACCGCCGTTGTTGCCGGTTTCGTTGGGGTTATAGGTATCTATTGAAGTTTCTTTCTGACACGAGGTAAGTGCGGTTATTACAGCCATTACACAGAGCAGCAGGTACTTTTTCATGATAAAAGGTTTACGATTGATTGCTGCAAAATTAAGGAAAGCCCATTAAAACAAGGGGGATTTTTGAGGAACGCCTGAAAACACCGATCTTTTACAATAAGATGTAATTCATGAGTGTAACTAAAACTGATTTTTCTATGGTACTACAGAGGACTATGGCCTGGGGCGCGTTATTGTTACTTGGCGCCTGTAATTCCGGCGGAGGAGATACCCCGGGCGGAGTGGAGGATTCTACAGCAGCACTGGCTATTAACGACAGCAGTTTTGCCAGGCATATTAAAATGCTTGCTTCCGATTCGTTTGAGGGCCGAAAACCTTTTACCAAAGGAGAGGAGCTGACTATTGACTATTTGTCTACGCAGTTTAAACAACTGGGGCTGCAACCCGGTAATGGCAGCAGTTATGTGCAGGAGGTGCCGATGGTGGAAATACGCTCTGTACCGGCGGGCGATCTGGTAATAAAAGGCAAAAGTGGTTCTTTATCGCTGAAATACCTGGATGAGTATGTGGCGGCTACGCGGCGCGTGCAGGATCTGGTAAAAGTAGAAAATTCGCCTATTGTGTTTGCCGGATATGGCATTGTGGCACCGGAGTATGGCTGGAACGATTATGCAGGCCTGGATGTGAAAGGAAAAACAGTACTGGTGCTGGTAAATGATCCGGGTTTTACAGATAGTACGCTGTTTAAAGGCCGCACCATGACGTATTACGGCCGTTGGACGTATAAGTTTGAAGAGGCAGCGCGACAGGGGGCTACCGGCGTTATTATTATTCACGACACCAAACCGGCCAGTTACCCGTGGACGGTAGTGCGCAGCAGCTGGTCTAAATCCAGGCTTTACCTGCAAACGGCAGATAACAATCTGTCGCGGGCAGTAATGGAAGGCTGGATGAGCACTGAATCTGCCACCAGGTTGTTTCAGTTGGCGGGCGTATCGCCGGATTTGCTGAAACAGGCCGGGAAAAAAGGGTTTAAACCGGTAGACCTGGGCGTAACCACCTCACTGGTAATTAACAATCAACTGAAAAAATCCACTTCTCATAACGTGCTGGCGTTGTTGCCAGGCACAGACCGCAAGGATGAATATATTATTTATTCTGCCCATTGGGATCATTTTGGAAAAGGGGAGGCGATTAACGGAGATTCTATTTATAATGGTGCGGTAGATAATGCCACCGGTACAGCGGCTTTACTGGAGATAGCTGCGGCGTTTTCCAAAGCCAAACCACCTTCCCGTTCTGTGTTGTTTATTTCGGTAACGGGTGAGGAGCAGGGCCTGCTGGGATCGGAGTATTACACCACCCATCCGGTTTATCCGGTGGCTAAAACAGTAGCCAATATAAACATGGATGTACTTCAACCTTTTGGCCGGATGAAAGATATTGGTGTGGTGGGCTATGGCCAGTCTGAACTGGATGAATATGCAGTGGAGGCAGCGGGCAGGCAGCACCGGACGGTGCATGGAGAACCGGATCCTTCAGGCGGCTGGTATTTCCGCTCAGATCATTTCAATTTTGCCAAAGTGGGTATTCCTTCACTGTATATAGAGAATGGAATAGAATCAGTAAATCATGAACCGGGTTGGGGTAAAGCGCAGGGAGAGGAGTACAATCATGTACGATACCACTCGCCCAAAGATGAATATTCTGACAGTTGGGATTTTAGCGGCATGGTAGAAGATGCGCGGCTGCTGTTTCAGATAGGGCATCGGCTGAGTACAGAAAACACTTTTCCTGAGTGGAAACCGGGATCTGAGTTTAAAGCCATCCGTGAGAAATAGAAGTTTGAACAATAATATAGTGGTAAACCGGGGTAAGGCCCCCTTAAATTACCGTGTTTTCACGGATTGTCTTGCGTGTAGAAATGACCTTTATTTGCACTTACAACCCAGTACCTTTCCCCTAAACACTTAAGGGCCAAAAAGGACTGTAAACTTTTCCGTACAACCAGAAAAGTTTACAGTACCTGTTGGTTTCAGCCTTCCAACTCTATTACTTCGCAGTTTTTGATTTCTTTGCCATCAATAACAAAACGTATAAGCGTACGTACTTTATGCCAGCCCTGTTTTCCGGCTGCACCGGGGTTCAGATGCAAGCATTGCAACTTTTGATCGTACATCACCTTCAGTATATGAGAATGCCCGCTGATGAAGATGCCTGCTTCTTCCTTCATAATCTTGTCTTTTACTCCTTTTTCGTATTTACCGGGGTAACCACCAATATGCTGCATCAGCACTTTTACCCCCTCGCATTGGAAGGCCAGTGTTTCAGGAAAGTGGTGGCGTATGTCGGGGCCGTCTATATTGCCATATACCCCTCTTAGAGGCTTAAAAGTCTGCAGTGCCTCCGCAATAGCTGCTGTTCCAAAATCGCCGCCATGCCATATTTCGTCACACTGCGCAAAGTGGCGGAATACGGCTTCGTCTAAAAAGTTGTGCGTGTCTGATATCAGTCCTATCCGTGTCATATTAATCTACCAGGTTGTCTTGTCGTAGTTTTTCAAAAGCCATCAGCACTCCGGTTACCTGATGCGGTTGCAGCTGATATTCTTCCTGCGAAAAATACTGTACCCCACCAATTTCCGCAGCGGGCTGCGGCTGTTGGGTAAGCTGATGCATAAAGCAATGCTGCTGCATGGTAATATTATCTTCTCCAAAAGCTGGTGCGGTAATATGATAGTACCAGGAGAGGCTTTCTTCCGGCAGTTGCAGGTTCAACTCTTCCTGAATTTCGCGCCGCAGGCCCATGAGGGGTGTTTCGCCTGCATCTATTTTACCGCCGGGCAGGTACCAGGCCTGTTTGTTGTTGCTGAAGGCCAGCAGCAGTTTTCTTTCTTTTACCACAATTAATCCTGCACAGTGAATGACCTTGTTCATAGTAAACCAAAAATTGTATCTTAGTAGAACGATTGCAAGTTTATGCCTTTCTACCGGAATTTTACCTACTGGATTGACAAGCGCAGATGGAAATACGTATTTCTGTTGGCTACCCTTACTATTTCCAGATACTGATACTTCCTGCCCTTATTCCGATTATTTTAATTCATTCTTATAAGCTATTGCTATGCCTTATTATCATAAGCTGGGTAATATCCCGCATAAACGTCATACCCAGTTCCGCCGCCCCGACGGCTCTTTATATTCCGAGCAATTATTCAGTACAGAAGGGTTTAGCAGCGATTATTCTCTGTTGTATCACTGCCATCCGCCTACTGCCATTATACAAACAGAAGAGCCTTACGATGTGATGCCGCGGATTGCAGAAGAGAAAATGTTGAAGCACCGCAGTTTTGAAGGGTTTAAGGTAAAACCCGGGGCTGATTTTATAAAAAGCCGGGTGCCGGTATTGGTAAACAACGACTGCCATGTAGTACTGGCTGCACCTACCGAAAGTATGACCGGATATTTTTATAAAAATGCAGATGCCGATGAAATGCTGTTTATACACGAGGGCAGCGGCCGCCTGCTTACCCAGTATGGGGTTATTCCGTTTGCATATGGCGATTACCTGGTAATACCCCGTGGTACTATTTACCAGCTGGAGTTTGAGAACAGCAATAACCGGCTGCTGATTGTGGAAAGCTTTAGCCCTATACGTTTTCCCAGCCGATATATGAGTAAGCACGGTCAACTGCTGGAGCATTCGCCTTACTGCGAGCGGGATATACGTGCGCCACAGCATTTATTAACAACAGATGAGAAAGGCGACTTTGTTATCCGCACCAAAAAGAAAGGTAGAATGTACCATATTCATTATGGGTACCACCCTTTTGATGTAATAGGCTGGGATGGATGCTGCTACCCTTTCGCATTCAGTATTCATGATTTTGAACCAATTACAGGCCGGGTACATCAGCCACCGCCGGTGCATCAGACTTTTGAAGCCCATAACTTTGTGATATGCAGTTTTGTGCCGCGGTTGTACGATTACCATCCGCAGTCGATACCCGCGCCGTACAACCACAGCAATATTGATAGCGATGAAGTGCTGTATTATGTAGATGGCGATTTCATGAGCAGAAAGCATGTAACCCGGGGTATGATAACGCTGCATCCGGGGGGCATTCCACACGGGCCACATCCGGGTACGGTAGAAAAAAGTATTGGTGCTAAGGAAACCCGCGAACTGGCGGTGATGATAGATACCTTTCATCCATTACAGCTTACGGAAGAGGCGTTGGCTATAGAAAACAGCGGCTATACCATGAGTTGGGCAGAGTAATTCATGGGTTTATAAGATAAACGGATATCCTGCATATTGGAAGTATGCAGGATATTTTGTTTATTGCGGCCATTCAAGCACTTATTTATTACAATCAATAGTTATGGAATACAGAGTATTAGGAACTTCTGAAGTAAAGGTGTCGGCCATTACGTTTGGGGCATGGGCCATTGGAGGCTGGATGTGGGGCGGAGCAGACCGTAAGGACGCGCTGGACGCTATCAGAGCTTCCTGGGACAATGGTGTTACCTCTATTGATACGGCGCCGGCTTACGGGCAGGGGCTGAGTGAAGAAATAATAGGGGAGGCTCTGCAACAGATTCAGCGCGATAAAGTGCAGATTCTTACCAAATACGGCTTGCGCTGGGACCTTAAAAAAGGGGAGTTCTTTTTTAACAGTACAGATAATGACGGCAAGCCCATTGATATGTACCGTTATGCTGGTAAGGAGAGTGTGATAGAAGAATGCGAAAACTGCCTGCGCCGTTTGGGTACAGACTATATTGATTTGTTTCAGATACACTGGGCAGATAATACCACACCTATAGAAGAAACAATGGAAGCCATACAGCTTTTACAGGAGCAGGGTAAGATAAAAGCTGGTGGAGTATGTAATTACACGGCCGATCAGATGAAAACGGCGGAGAAAGTGGTATCGCTGGCTGCGAATCAGGTGCCTTACAGCATGGTATTAAGAGATATTGAAAAAGAGCTGGTGCCTTACTGCCGGGAGCATAACAAATCTATTATTGCGTATAGCCCCTTACAAAGAGGTTTGCTGAGCGGTAAAATTAAGCCGGGCTATTCCTTTAACGAAGGCGATACCCGTTCTGGCAACCGCTTTTACACTGACGAAAATATTACCCGCATTAATGCTTTTCTGGCTAAGATTCGCCCGCTTGCCGAAACCAAAGGCGCTACACTGGCCCAGCTGGTAATTGCCTGGACCATACAGCAGCCGGGTATTACGGTGGCGCTGGTAGGCGCCCGCAATGCAGAGCAGGCTATACAGAATGCCCGTGCTGCAGAAGTGCAGCTGAAACCGGAGGAGATTATGTTTATAAACGACCAGCTGGCAAAGCTGGAACTGGTACAACCTTAAGCGGAGGAATTGCCGGGGAGCATATGGCAGGATGATTGCATTTATTTCAGTATATTACTGAACATAAAAAAATTGCTGTATGATCAAGTTCAATGAAATGAAACCCGGCGATTTTGTGATTGCCGAATATGAAGGACAACGGAGAATGGGTGAGGTTACCGGTGTTGACAATGAAAGTAAACTGGTGGGCGTGGAAACGGATGTGCAGGAATTCTGGTACGACCGTGAGCACATTCACCCTATTTCCCTTACCGATGAAAGCCTGCATTGGCTGAATTTTACCAAAGAACTACAGACAGACGGATCTGTTAAGTACAAAAAGGGGGCTTTCCGCCTGTGGATTCCGGCTCCGGACCAGTTTGCCCAGCTGGAAATCTGGTACCGTGAGGACCGCCGTATTCAGCCCGATGTACACTACATTCACCAGCTGCAGAACCACTACCTGCAGATGACCAAGATCCCTTTAACAAGGGATGTATTAGTCTGAAAATCCATTCTAAATTGCACTCAGGATATAAGCCTTGAGACGAACAGTGTCAATGGCTTATATCCTTTTTTTATTTACGTATATATATTTATTTGAATAAAAATATATTTCACATTTTATTTGCTTTTACTGCTTCCCGCTTCTATCTTCGACCCGACATATAATATTTCCCCTTACTACGAAATCCTTGAAAAAACCAATGAGAACAAAAGTAGTAGCAGTATTGCTTATTGTCTTATCCTTCCTTAATAAAGGCAAGGCTCAAACAGACACCGCGTTCTGGTTTGCTATGCCCCACGTAATTGGCGGCGTAGGCAGAGATACCCCTATTTTATTCCGGATTATGCCTGTAGATGTGGCAGCAACGGTACGAATTTATCTGCCTGCTGACCGATCTGTGCTGGATACCACTGTGCTGGTACCGGCTGGTGGCGTTAAATCTATTAACGTTACTAAGTTCAAAGAACTGCTGGAGAACATGCCACACGGGAGGGTGTTGAACAGAGGTATCAAAATTGAATCAGATCAGTTAGTTACTGCTTATTTTGATGAAGCCTCTAACCGGAACCCGGAGATTTATGCATTAAAAGGCGTGAATGCTCTGGGTACTGCTTTTTATGTACCTGGCCAGAAAACCTATAATAATAATACGGGTGATGGTACACGAAGGGCTTATAACTCGTTTGATATTGTTGCCACAGAAGATAATACGGTGGTTACCATTACACTTACCAATGATATTATTGCATCGGACGGTACTTCGGTATATAAAAGAGCAAGTGATGGACCATTTACCATAACACTTAATAAAGGACAGACTTTTTCGTGCCGCGCCACGGGACAGAATGCGAGCGCCCATCTTGGGGGCTCTACCGTTATGTCTGATAAGCAGGTGGCAGTTACCATGGTTGATGACTTTGTGGCTGTTGAGGGATGTAGTGACGCGAGTGGTGACCAGTTGGTTCCTGTAACTATATTTGGTACCGAGTATGCCAGTGTTGCCGGTTACTTTTCTCAGAATGACCGGGCCAGTATTATGGCAACGAAAGATTTTGCCAACACCCGGGTTGTTATTACAAGGGCTAACGGCACTACTCAGACTCTTAATTTAGGGCCTGGTGAAACCTACGAATTTGCCTACGCAAGCAATACCAACGCTGCTGTTTACATTAAATCGGACAATCCTATTGCTGTAATGCACATGACAGGTATCGGTTGTGAGTTGAGTTATGCGGTATTACCTCCATTGGGATCCTGTATCGGATCTAAAAAAGTAGGTATTGTTCGTCCGGGTAACTATGAAACCTTTCTGATATTGGTGGCACCCAAAGTAAATGCTGCTAATGCTATAGCCAGTGGTTTCCGTTTTAACAACAGTGCTACTGTTATCAAAAGCACAGACTTCCGCGATCTGCCGGGTAATTCTTTATGGCAATATGCACGTGTTCAGTTGAGTTTAACAGATTATCCCGCCGGAAGTGCGGCATTAATTACCAATACACAGAACATTAAGTTTCACGCCGGTATTATTTATGGTACCAGTGGGGTAGGTGGTAGTTATGGTTACTTCTCCAGCTATGCCATTGCGCCAACTGTATATCCGCCGAATGATACGGTGTTTTGTAACGGTGCAACTACAGGTGAGTTGAAATTTACCAGCACGGTTAACAACAGTTATTTTGAGTGGTCTAATAGCGATACCAGGATAGGGCTTGCAGCATCAGGTAGTGGAAACATTCCTTCATTTGTTGCGGTGAACAATACCAATGCTACTATCGTAGCAAGAATTTCCGTAGTACCAAGAGCGAATGATTGTGATGGTATTCCCCGTTCTTTCACCATCACCGTACACCCCAACCCTAAATTAGTGGTGTCAGCAACGCCTGCTCCGGTGTGTGAACCAGGATCTATAAATATTACGGCAGACAGTCTTACCAATAAACAAAGTACTCCAGGTATGACGCTACGTTATTATCTGGACAGGTATCTGCGTGACACTGTTTTAAATCCGAGGAGAGTTACTAAAACCGGTTGGTATTATCTGCAAGGCAGAAGTGCGGCAGGTTGCTTATCTAACGTTGATTCTGTTTATGTAACAATAAGCAAGAAGCCGGATTTTACAACTAACAATCCTGCTCCTGTTTGTCCGGGTGACTCTACCGACCTTACTGCTGCTGCTGTTATTACCGGAGGTGCAACTGGCTGGCAATATGAGTACTTTATAGATCCGTTAATAGGCAGCAAACCAGCTAATCCTAAAAGGGTGCCTAAAGGAACGTATTATATTATAGCCACGGCTCCGGGTGGATGTACTTCTGATCCCAAACCGGTAGAAGCTACAGAAAGAAACCGCGCTATTGCTGGTAATATTACTATAAACGACAGCACTGTTTGTAAGGGTGATTCTGTATTGTTGAGAGCCAGGACTACCATATCTGGTCCTACTTTTACCTGGTACAGAGATTCTGCCTTAACCATAAGAATTTCAACCGGGGCAACGCTGAATACCAAAGCCGTTAATGCGGACAGTACTTATTATATAACTGTAAGCAATACTGACTATTGTGCAAATACTGCCTTTAACGGTAAAAAAGTTACTGTTAAAATGAAGCGTTTTGCACTGGCTGCTGATGTTGTGGTACGGGATACTACTATCTGTGCAGATGGCAGAGTAAGGCTGACTGCTTCTTCTGCTACGGAAAAGCCGGGTAACAACACCATATATAAATGGTATTCTGACAAAGGGCTTACTACTATAGTTGCTACCAATAAAACATATACTACACCGGTGCTTACTGATAGCAAAACGTATTATATAACCGTACAGAACGATTCTGTTTGTGCCAACCAGGCTAATAACGGAGATTCTGCTATGGTGAAAGTAAAACCTTACGGTGCCAAAGAGGATATTACCATCAGCGATACTTTTGCCTGCGTAGGTTCTACAGTAAAACTGTCTGTAACAGCCAGTACCAGAGATACGATTAAATGGTATAGTGATGCAACCCTTACAAATCTGATTGATACCGGAAGAACTTATACTACACCTGCTATTACCGGAGATACCTGGTATTATCTTGCCATTGAAGGGCAGGATTACTGTAAAAATGCTTCGGGTGCCGGAACGGAAGTGCTGGTGAAGAAAACAGATTATGCAGACCCAACCAGTATATCGGTAAAAGATACATCTGTGTGTGAAGGAGGTATTGCCACATTGAGTGCAAGCACTTCATTAAGCGGAGGATTGTTAAAGTGGTACCTTAAAGGTAACCTGAACGATACGTTAAGAACTGGCACAACCTATACTACCGCTGCTGTTACAGGAACTAAAACCTATGTGGTAACTGTTGAAAATGCAGTTACCTGTGCTACACCGGCTGGCGTTGAAGTAAAAGTTACCAAATTGAACAACGCAGGAACAAGAGACGTTACGGTTGCTGGTGGAGCAGTATGTTATGGAGACAGTATATTGCTTACTGCCAATACAGCTGTAGCTAATACTGTTTCGTGGTATAAAGACAGTGCTTTGACTGTTAAGCTTAAAACTAACAAAGAGTATCTGGTTAAACCTGTTACAGGTGATAGCGTTTTTTATGTTACTGTTCAGAGTGCTAAATTGTGTGAGAACAAGCCGGTGAATGCCGTAAGGGTGGATGTAACCAAAAAGGCATACGGTATTGCAGGCTACATAACTGTTGCCGATGCAAGAGTTTGTAAAGGCACTACCACTTTACTTACCGCCAGCACAACTACCTCAGGAGATATTAAATGGTATAAGGATTCTACTTTGCTTGAGAGAGTAGCAACAGGAACCAGCTATCAAACTGACGCTATTTATGCGGATACTACAAAATACTATCTGACCGTATCTGGCGATACATTGTGTGAGAATAAATCAAACACTGGCGCTATTGTTACGGTTCTTAAAAATGAGTATGCTACAGATGCGGATATTCTTGCAGCTGATACCAGTGTATGTAAAGGAAACACAGTAGCACTTACGGTGAGACCAGCTACTACCATTGGTTCAGGCGGTACCTTTAAGTGGTACGCTGATAAAGAGCTGCAAACACCGGTGGCTACTGCTACTAATACCTATACAACAGGTGCTGTTAATGCAAATGATACAGTGTATGTAACTGTTGAAAAAACTGATTTATGTGCCAATAAGGCTTTTGCTGCCAAAGCAATTGCTATAACAGCAAAAGAATATGCTACTGCAGACTCTGTAACAGTAGCCGGAGTGGCTATTTGTACAGATACGAAAGCTACGCTTTCTGCTGTAAGCAAGGCAGATAGTATTAAATGGTATACCAATCCTGACCTTACCGGTCTGGTGCATGTAGGAAAGGAATATACTACTGATGTTATTACTGCAAATACCACGTATTATGTTACAGTAGTGAGCAAAGATTATTGCGAGAACAGAGCCGCAGATGCTGCACAGGTAACTGTAACTGCATTACCATATGCATTGGCTTCTGATATTACTGTTACCGATGCTACTGTATGCCAGGGAGCGCCTGCGGTACTTACAGCAACCAGTACCAAAGGAGATATTAAATGGTATAGTGATGCTAATCTGGCAGACAGCCTTACTACCGGAACAACGTTTAATTTCAGTGAAATTAATGCAGACACCACCTTGTATGTAACAGTAAGCAGCGCTACCTTATGTGCCAATAAAGGAACAGAAGTAAGAACTGCCAAGGTTACCATGAACAGGTATGCTATAGCTGGTGATTTACAGGTGTTTGATACTTCTGCCTGTTATGATGAAACTGTGCAGGTGAGAGCGCAAAGCACAAAGGGTACTGATATTAAATGGTATAGCGATGAGCAACTGAATAATTTAATAGCCACGGGCCCTACTTATACTACCGATGCAATACGTGCTGATACATTCTATTATGTTACAATAACTGCTGATAGCCTGTGCCAGAACAAAGCTGGTTATGCAGCCAGGGTAAATGTTAAAAACCGTGCCTATGCAGGACCAGATGATCTTGCTGTAAAAGATACAGCAGTGTGTGTGGGTGGCATAGCTTCATTGCTGGCTACCACCAACACCGGGGGTGCTATCACCTGGTATGCGGATTCCACTTTACTTATTAAGTTGGTGGAACATGCAGCAGGAGTCTCAGGGCCTTATACAACTCAGGCCATTGAAGGGGACAGTACTTATTATGTAACCGTTTCCGGTGCAGACTTTTGTGCCAACAGAGTTGGTTCTGCAGCGGTTGTAAAGGTGAAAAAGAAAGAATATGCTGTTGCTGGAAGTATTACTGCACCTCCGTACAGTGTGTGTGTGGGCTCTGCTGCGGATTTAAAAGCAGAACCTTCTGCTTCTTCAGGCCCGGGAGTGATTGTATGGTATAAAGATGCAACCCTTACAGACACACTTGCCATAGGAGATCAGTACAAAACAGCACCTATTTATGCAGATGCTACCTACTATGTAGCCATAAGCAGTAATCAGTTATGTGCTAACAAGCCTAATGAAGGACTGGAAGTTTCAGTTGTTAAAAAAGAATATGCTAACCCGATAGATATTGCTGCTGCAGATGCAGCTGTTTGTGAGGGAAGTATTGCCAATCTGAGTGCCAGCAGCACAGTTGTTGGTGATCTGAGTTGGTATAGCGACCGTTTCTTACGTCATAAAATAGGTTCAGGTACCAGTTACACCAGCTTCCCTATCACTGCGGATACCACTTTCTATGTTACTGTTTCAAGCACAACTTTATGTGCCAACGAAATAGATAGCGCTGCGGTGGTAAAAGTGGATATGAAGCGTTATGCATTACCTGAAGATTTAGTGGTTTCAGATACAGCAGTTTGCCATGGTGCCGTGGCTATACTCCACGCCCGGAGTGCGGCGGATACTATCAGATGGTATAGTGATGCAGCGCTGACTACTAAGGTTGGTGAAGGCTCCACTTATAACACGGCAGGTATACAGGCAGACAGTGCCTATTATGTAACGGTTTCTTCTGCTGCTTTGTGTGAAAATAAAGCTAATGATGCGGTTGCTTCTCTGGTAAAACACCACAGATATGCTACCCGTGCAGACCTTGCTTCTGCGGATGCAACTGCCTGTCGTGGCACGGTTGTAAATCTGGGAGCCAGCAGCAGTGTAGGTACTATCCGTTGGTATAAGGCTAGTGACCTGTCAGGTACTGCTATTACCGGTGATTCTATTACTATCAATTCTCTTCAGCAGAACGAGGAATATTATCTGACTGTTTCTAACGATACAGTATGTGCCAACCAGGCTACAGAAGCCCTGGTGGTAAAGGTGAAAATGAACGAGTACGCAACAGCTGCAGACGTTACTTCACCAGATACTTCTGCCTGTAAAGGTTCTACAGTGTTGCTGACTGCTACTGCCAGTGGCTCTGTTATAAACTGGTACAACGATTATGAGTTGAAGCAGCATGCAGGTACAGGGCCTACCCTGGTGTCTGCAACTATAGATACCAATAAGGTATACTATGTTACCACTTCCAGTACAGATTTATGTGCTAACAAAACCGGTTCTGCCAAAGCGGTAACAATATTGAAGAAGGAATACGCTACTGCATTAGATATTGAGGCTGAGGATGGAATAGCTTGTATTGGCACCACCACTATGCTGCATGCAATCAGTAATGGTGATACCATAAGATGGTATCGTAACCCGCAACTGACAGATCTGGCAGGTGAGGGACCTGATTTTACTACCGATGCTATTACCGGCCACAGGTTCTATTATATTACCACCAAAGGCAGCACTTTATGTGCCAACCGTGCAGACAGCGGAGCAGTAGTAAAAGTGGTGAAGCGTGAGTATGCTACTGCTGCCAATATTACTGTTACTGATACATCTGCCTGCCGCGGTACAACCGTAAGGTTAAATGCATCATCTGAAGAGGGTGCCTCTATCGTGTGGTACAGCAATGCAGCACTGACTGATTCTATTGGTTGGGGTAAGCAATACTTTACCGGCGCTATAGAAAGCGACATGACTTACTACCTGTCAGTTTCCACAGATTCACTGTGTGCCAATAAATCTAATGCAGGGGCAGATGTTGTTGTGAAGGTGAATGAGTATGCGCTGGCAACAGAAATATCTCTCAGAGATACGGCTACCTGTCGTGGATCTTCTGTAGAACTGAGGGCTTTATCTGCTGCAGGCAATACCATTAAATGGTATGCTGACAGCTCACTTACTTCCAGTATTGCAACCGGGCCTAAGTATGTGACTGGTAATATTGAAAGAAATACAACGTTTTACGTTACTGCATCTAACGATACACTTTGCGAAAACAAAGCAAGTACCGGAGCGTTGGTTACGGTGCGTAAGAAAGAATATGCGGCTGCAAATGATATTGATGTAGCAGGCGTATCGGTTTGTAAAGGAACTACTGCGTTTTTAACTGCTACTGCCAGCGCAGAGAATATAAAATGGTATAGCGATGCCAGCCTTAATACACAGGTGCAGTTTGGTGCAACTTACCGTACACCAGTCATTAATGAGAATACTACTTATTATCTGACTACTTACGGTACAGAGCTTTGTGCAAATGACTCAGCTAATACCGCATCTGTTCTGGTTAAGAAGATGGAGTATGCAGTTGCAGCCAATATATATGCAGAAGGAGTAGCTGTATGCGAGGGTTCAGAGGCTTTACTGTCTGCTAATACTGATGGCAATGTTATTCAATGGTACAGCGATAGAGCGCTTACGCATCTTGTAAGTATAGGAGATATGTATAAAACTGCTGGCATTGGCGCAGACAGTACCTATTACCTTACTACTACCAGCGATACCCTTTGTGCAAACAAAGAAGGCGAGGCAGCAGAGGTGATGGTGAGAATGAAGAAATACGCTGTATCAGCAGACCTGAATGCACCAGCTGTTTCTGTTTGTGATGGTAATATAACAGTGCTTACGGCTACCGCCAGAACAGCCAGCACTACCGATACCATACGTTGGTACAGCGATGCGGCTCTGACTCAGTTGATTGCAACAGGAAGAACGTATACTACCGATACCATCCGTGCTAACAGAGACTATTACGTTTCAGTAGCCAGCAATACACTGTGCGCCAACCAGGCCAATGCAGGTGCGGTGGTAAGGGTTACTAAGAATGATTATGCAACTGATGCTGACATTAGTGTGGTTGATACCACGATATGCCGTGGAGGTACCATAGCACTTTCAGCAAACAGTAATATTACCGGCGGTTCGCTTGAATGGTTTGTGGATGAGAAAATGGAACAGCGCGTTGCTATAGGTGAAAACTATACCAGCGAAATACTGACAGAAAATACTACTTACTATATTAAAGTAAGTAATATGGATAAGTGTGCTAACAAGCCTTACGAAGGGAAACCACTGCATGTAAACATGCGCGATAAGCCAGTGGTTACTCTGCAGCCGAGAGGTATTGGAGGCATATGTGAAACGCGCGGAACCGCTTATGCTGTGGAAGCAAAAGGCGACTATCTGACTTATCAGTGGCAGATAGATAAAGCAGACGGATCATGGTGGACTGATATTCCGGGTGAAACCAGCTCTCAGTTAAGTATACCTAAGATGACGCTTGACATGGATGGCTACCGCTACAGATGTATTATCAGAAATCTTTGTGGCGAGGATATTTCCGGTATTGTTATCAATTCTGTAAGAGCCGCTCCGACTGTAACCGGTAATCCGGAAGACAAGCTGGTGTGTGAGAAGCAGGATGCAGTGTTTGCAGTAGCTGCTGACGGATATGGTACTTTAAGGTATCTGTGGCAGGTTGATAAGAAAGACGGAAAAGGATTTGTGAATATAGCTGGCATAGCTTCTGAGAATACCTATACAGCTGCTGCTGTAACAGAAACTATGAATGGCTATTTATTCAGATGTATTGTAACAGGTGGTTGTGCACCTTCTGATACTTCCACTATGGCAGCCTTAACGGTGCCTGTGGCTAAGATAGGCGCCCTTAACAATCAGATACTGTGTAACAATGCTCAGACACAGGCGGTGAACTTAACCAGTTCGTTAACCGGAACAACCTTTACCTGGGTTAATACCAACGCCAAAGTTGGTTTGGCTGAGAAAGGAGATGGTGAGGTGATTGCAGCCTTTACTGCGGTTAACAAGGGCACTGCGGCTGATTCTGCACTGATTACCGTAACACCTGTGGCACAGGGGTGTACTGGTCCGGAAAAAGCATTCACCATCCGGGTGAATCCGACACCGTTAATTTCCAGTGATGCTCCGGCTGATCTGTGTAGCGACCAGCCATTCAGATATGCCGTGAAGAGCGAAACTGATAAAACAGCGTTTACATGGACCCGCGCTGCGGTAACCGGCATAAGCAATGCAGCTGCCAATGGTACTGGTAATATTGCTGAAACCCTGGTGAACAATAGCACAGAACCTGTAGCTGTTACCTACAGTTACTCACTTACTGCAGACGGATGTATTAACGTACAGCCAGTGAAAGTGACTGTGAAGCCTACGCCGGTAGCCACCATAACCGGTAAAGACGTTTGCGCTGAAGAAACGTTAACGTTAGCAGGCAGTGCAGACCTGAAAGATGTAAGCTACGAATGGACTGATGTAGCAGGCAAACAAAGCACTGATAAGAACATTGTAATAACCAATGCGGCAGCCAATGCAGGTGGTATTTACCAGCTGACAGTAGCTAAGGCAGGTTGTAGTTCTGTACCTGCGCGTTATACACAGAGAGTGAAACCGCTGCCTGTTGCCACTATTACCAGCCCGGCTGGTATATGTGAAGGCCAGGAGATAGTAATAAGTGGTTCTTCAGATATAGGAGCGGATAGTTATATATGGAGCGGCCCGTCCGGCTTCGTAAACGATCAGCCTTCTTTCACACTGAAAAATGCCAGAGACCTGTATCAGGGTACTTATAACCTGGTAGTGGTAAAAGACGGTTGTAAGTCTCACGCAGCAGGTTCTGTGGTTCAGGTGCATAAATATCCTGTGGTAACAGTAGAAACAAGCGGCCTTGCTTGTGAAAACTCAACCGCATGGATGAAAGCATACTCTAACCTGCCTTTATCAACCTTTGTATGGCAGGGTATGGGAGCCACTTCTCTGGACCAGCAGATGACTATTAAGCCGGTAACAGGAGATATTCTTAAATACTACGTTACTGTAAGCAGAAACGGATGTGCAGTGAGGGATAGTGTTGAGTTTGTAGTGAAGAAGAGCCCTGCGGTAACCATGCCGTCGATAGCCGATGTTTGTCAGAGCGTACCAGCGTTTAACCTGGTAGCTTCAGAAACTACCGGAATTGCAGGTAAGGGGGTATTCAGCGGTGCGGGTGTAAATGAGGCCGGATTGTTTAATCCAACCATTGCGGCAGGTACTTATGTAATTAACTATACCTATACCAGTGAAGAGGGTTGTAAGGATGCCAAATCCGTTTCCTTTAAGGTATATCCGATTCCGGGTGTGGAAGCAGGTGCTGATAAAACGGTATATGAAGGAAATAGTGTACGCCTGGATGGTTATATCTCCGGTACCTATACCAAATATGCATGGAGTACACCTGCAGGACTGGCACTGCCAACGATGAATTCTCTGACGCCGACGATTACGCCAACAGAAAACACTACTTATCTGCTGGCTGCAGAAAACAGCTATGGATGTCGTGCGGTGGATTCAGTAAACGTAAGTGTGCTGAAATTCAGGGTACCGAACAGCTTCTCGCCAAATGGTGATGGATTTAATGATAACTGGAATATTCCGGGCCTGAGCAAGTATCCGAACAGCCGTGTGGAAATATATAACAGATGGGGTACCAGACTGTTCCTGAGCAAAGGATACACCAAGGCGTGGGACGGCCGTTACAACGGTTCTTATGTACCGGCGGCCACCTATTACTACCTCATTTATCTGAATGATGGAACGGGTAAGGAAAAACCAATAGCTGGTTGGGTTGAAGTGATGAGATAATGATTATTTTCAGGCCACAAAGGCAAACTGATTATGAACATTGTTTACCGGTTAACGGGATTGTTTTTAGTAGTTCTTTTTTTACACATAGATGTGCGGGCGCAGGTATTCGGCGGCAATCCGGCTTCGGTAAAATGGAAGCAGATTAATACCGATACAGTTCGTGTAGTGTTTCCGGAGGGGCTGGATAGTGTTGCCCAACGGGTAGCTGCGCTTACGCACTATATGCAGCGGACCAATGCTGCTACTATTGGCGGGGAAAAACGCAAGGTGAGTATCGTTTTACAAAACGGTACCACCTATTCAAACGGTTATGTAGGGCTGAGCCCGTACCGTAGCGAGTTTTACCTGATGCCGCCGCAGAGTCCGCTTGAGCTGGGCGCTCAGAGCTGGGTAGATAACCTGGCGATTCATGAATTCAGACATATTGAACAATACAGTAATTTCAGACATGGGCTTTCCAGGCTCATGTCTTTTTTATTTGGACAGGACGGTCAGGCGCTGGCCAATGCCGGTGCGGTGCCGGATTGGTTTTTTGAGGGCGACGCCGTTTATAACGAAACCCTGCTGAGTCATCAGGGCAGGGGCAGGCTCCCGTTCTTTTTTAATGGCTACAAATCGCTATTCTACGAAAACCGGCAGTTCAATTACATGAAACTGCGCAACGGTTCGCTCAAAGACTATGTTCCCGATCATTACCGGCTGGGATACCTGCTGGTGGCCTATGGCCGGGAAAAATATGGCGATTCTATCTGGCGCGCCATTACCCAGGATGCAGTGCGGTTTAAGCCGCTGTTTTATCCTTTGCAGGGTGCTTTAAAAAGGCACACCGGTATTGCTTATCGCCAGTTTGTGGCAGATGCCTTTCAGTATTACCAATCTCAATGGAAACAGCAACCTGCCAACGCTATTGATTGGGTAACACAACCGGAAGACCGTAACGTAGTTAATTACCAGTATCCTTACCGGGCGGCTGATGGCAGCATGATAGCATTGAAGAACTCCTATACCCATATTCCTGCCTGGTATAAACTATTACCCAATGGCAGGGAGCAGCGGATTGGAGTGCGGGACATTGCTTACGATTCTTATTTCTCCTACAATAATGAACGGATAGCTTACACAGGGCTACGGCCAGATTTGCGCTGGGGCAATAAAGAGTACAGTGATATTAATGTACTGGATGTGCAAACCGGTAAACGTAAACGCATAACCCGCAAAGGCCGCTATTTTGCACCGGACATTTCGCACAACGGCAAGCTGGTTGTAGCCACTACCTATAGCGAAAAGCAACGCTCCGCAGTGGTGGTGATGGATAATGAAGGAAAGGTAATACGTTCTCTGCCGGAAGAGGGTGGAGGGCATGTATACTCTTTTCCTAAGTTTTCGCAGGATGACCAGTTAATTTACTGGGTTAAGCGGGATGAACTGGGGCGTATGGCTATACAGCGGCAACCTGTTGCAGGCGGGGAAATTGCCACGGTTTTACCTTTTGCCAACCGCGTGTTAAGCTACCCGGTGGTGCAGGGCGATACCTTATTTTATACGTGTAGCAACAGTGGCAATGACGAAATATGGGCTTATGTAGGTGCCGTTGATAAACATTACCGGCTGGCGGGGCACCAGACAGGGTTGTATCAGGCTGCTGGTGCAGCCGATGGAAAACTGGTAAGTAGTGTATTTACTGCCCGCGGTTTTCAGCTGGGAAAGGTAGCGGCTAAATGGGAGCCGGTAGGTAATAGTGATTCGCTGCAGCCATTGTATGTGTCTAAAACCGGCAATGCGTTTCTGAATAATACCCTTCAGCGCCAACTGCCTGAAAATTATACGGTTACCCCATATCATAAAGCATTCAGATTAAGCAATTTCCATAGCTGGCAACCGGATTACGATGATCCGGATTTTACGTTCTCTATTTATGGCGAGAACGTGCTGAATACTTACCAGAGCCGGCTTTACTATCAGTACAACCGCAATGAGGCTTTTCATAAAGCAGGATATACCGGTGTGTACGGCGGTTGGTATGTGCAACCTTTTATAGGCATCAGCCGTACCTGGGATAGAAATACGCCTTATAACCGGGATACTTCTTTTTACTGGAATGAAAATAATCTGAGAGCAGGCCTTCAGTTACCACTGAACTTAAGTGGTGGAAGAAGGTACCGGTACCTGACTGTTTCTTCCTCCTTTAATGTGCTTGACCGTAAATGGACAGGTATAGGAGAGAAGATGCTGGTAGCCTGGCCTTCTGTAAATTATCTGGAATCACGTATACAGTACTCTTCACAGGTACAAACGGCAGCCCGCCAGATTTACCCGCGCTGGGCACACTCATTGGTGGTGCAGTTCCGGAATGTGCTAAACCCCAGCTTGCAGGGGCAGCAGTTTCTGGTAAGTGGCAACCTGTATTTGCCCGGTCTCGCACCTTCCCATAGCCTTGTATTGAATGCGGCCTATCAGGGAAGAGATACCCTGGTAAGTAACTATTCCAAAGGAATTGTTTTTGAAAGTAACTTTCCATTCTCCCGTGGCTATCAGGGAGTTAGCTACCCCCGTATGTGGAAGCTGGGGGCGAACTATCATTTGCCTTTATGGTTGCCCGATTGGGGGCTGGCACAACTGGTTTACTTCCGCAGGGTACGGGCAAATGTGTTTTACGATCTTACCGGTGGAAGAAGCCTGCGTTTAAAAACCACCACCCGTTTTGCTACTGTAGGGGCAGAGATATTTTTTGATACCCGGTGGTGGAACCAGGAAAATGTAACCTTTGGTTTCCGTTATAACCGTTTATTAAACAATGCATTCACAGGGGCTAAAAATGCGAACGTATGGCAAATTATCTGGCCGGTTAATCTGTTTAACAGGTGATAAGGCTTATATTTGCCGCCGTTAATGGGGATTTTTCGCCTGAAAACGAAAAATATACCTGATTATTTCTTTATTTCATTGCAAAATTCTATCTTTGCGCTCCCAAAAATCATATGTCTAAACAATCATTGATCAAACAAGATGGTGTAATTATAGAGGCTCTGAGTAACGCAATGTTCAGGGTAAAACTCGAAAACGGCCACGAAATACTGGCGACCATCTCCGGCAAAATGCGGATGCACTATATCAGAATTTTACCGGGCGATAAAGTAGGGGTGGAAATGAGTCCGTATGATTTGTCAAGGGGTAGAATTATATTCAGGTATAAATAATAGATCATGAAAGTTAGAGCATCTGTTAAAAAACGTAGCGCCGACTGCAAAATCGTACGCAGAAAGGGCAAATTGTACATCATTAACAAGAAGAACCCGCGTTATAAGCAACGCCAGGGATAATTCTTCATTTTTTACGTACATCATAAATAGTATATAAACATGGCTCGTATTGCCGGTATTGACTTACCAAAGAATAAAAGAGGCGAAATAGGGTTGACCTATATTTTCGGTATTGGCCGTTCGACTGCCCAGTACATCTTAACCAAATCAGGCATTGACTGGAACAAGAAAGTGCATGAGTGGAATGACGATGAGCAGGCTGCAATCCGTAACGTAATCAATAACGAATTTAAGGTAGAAGGTGCTCTGCGTAGCGAGGTGCAAATGAGCATCAAGCGTCTGCTGGATATTGCCTGCTACCGTGGTCTCCGTCACCGTAAAGGTTTACCTCTTCGTGGTCAGCGTACACGTACCAATAGCCGTACAAGAAAAGGTAAGCGTAAAACAGTTGCCGGTAAGAAGAAGGCACCTAAGAAGTAGTAACTAAAGCCACCGGATGATCCTTCGGGATAGCAGGGGCCAACAACATTTCAGAAGATTACCTCAAAAAAGAATTATGGCTAAAGCTCAGAACAGCGCGAAAGCAGCTGCGAAAAAAAGAGTAGTAAAAGTAGACGCATATGGCGACGCTCATATCTCCGCTACTTTCAACAATGTGATCATTGCACTGACCAACAAAACCGGTCAGGTTATCAGCTGGTCTTCAGCAGGTAAAATGGGTTTCAGAGGTTCTAAAAAGAACACTCCGTATGCTGCCCAGACTGCTGCCCAGGATGCTGCTAAAGTAGCACTGGAAGCTGGTTTAAGAAGAGTAGATGTATATGTGAAAGGACCAGGATCTGGTCGTGAAGGTGCTATCCGCGCTTTATCACAATCAGGTATTGAAGTTGCAATGATCAAGGACGTAACTCCTTTACCACACAACGGATGTCGCCCTCCCAAGAAGAGAAGGGTTTAATATATTCTTATTGTATGTGCTATGCAGGATTACTTATTCTGCATAGCACACTTTTATATTTATAATTCAGGGTGTTTCATTTATTTTAGATTTTTACAGATGAAATGCCGACACTAAAAAATCACAAAACAGAACAAGCATGGCACGTTACAACGGACCAAAGACTAAGATCAGCCGTATTTTTGGAGAGCCTATCCTGGGCAATGGCAAATGGTTAACTAAAAACAGTAACCCTCCCGGTCAGCACGGTGCTGCCCGTAAGCGCAAGAGCCTGGGTGAATACGCTTTACAGTTAAGAGAAAAGCAAAAAGCTAAATATACTTATGGTGTACTGGAGCGTCAGTTCCGTAACACTTTTGAAGAAGCTGCCCGTTTAAAGGGTGTTACAGGTGAAAACCTGATTAAACTGCTGGAAGCACGTTTAGATAACACTGTATTCCGTATGGGTATTGCCCCTTCACGTCCTGCTGCCCGCCAGCTGGTAAGCCACAAACACATCACTGTAAATGGTGAAGTGGTAAACATTCCTTCTTTCCAATTAAAGCCAGGTGATCACATCGGCATGAAAGAAAAGAGCGAAGCCAACACTTCATTAACTAGCCAGATCCGCGGTAAAAACCCTAAATTCAGTTGGCTGGATTGGAATGATACCGAAAAAACAGGTACATTCATCACTTACCCAGACAGGGAGAGTGTTCCAGAGAACATCAAAGAACAACTGATCGTCGAATTGTATTCTAAGTAATCGTGAATCCTGATTCACCTATTCGCAAAAAATTAAAACCCGGAGTATAAAATGGCCATTTTAAACTTCCAGAAGCCAGATAAAATTGTTCTGCAGAAAGCGAACGATTTTGAAGGTCAATTTGAATTCCGTCCTCTTGAGCCTGGTTATGGCTTAACGATTGGTAACGCTTTGCGCAGGGTGCTGCTGAGCAGTCTTGAAGGATACGCTATTGTAGGTATCAAAATTGATGGTGTAGACCATGAATTTGCTACTATCAAAGGTGTAACTGAAGACGTAACAGAAATCATTCTGAACCTGAAACAGGTTCGTTTCAAGAAGACTGTTGACCACGATATTGCACAGGAGAAAGTAACCCTGTCTATCAAAGGCAAAACAGAATTCACTGCAGCGAACATTGGTGAAGGCAGCCAGAACTTCCAGGTGATGAACCCGGAACTGGTTATCTGTACTATGGACAGCACTGCGAAAGTGGATATCGAACTGACTTTAGCAAAAGGACGTGGTTACGTTCCTGCTGAGGAAAACAAAGTTAAAGACGCTCCATTCGGATATATTCCTATCGATTCTATTCACACTCCTATGAAGAATGTGAAGTATGCAATCGAGAACTATCGTGTAGAACAAAGAACTGACTATGAGAAGCTGGTTCTGGACGTATCTACCGATGGTACTATTCATCCTGAAGAAGCAGTGAAGCAAGCTTCACGCATCCTGATTCAACACCTGATGATCATCACTGATGAGAACATCACTTTCGACAACAAAGAAGACAAGAAAGAAGATGTGGTGGACGAGCAGGTACTTCAGCTGAGAAAAGTACTGAAGACTCCTCTGGAAGATCTGGATCTGAGTGTTCGTGCTTTCAACTGTTTGAAAGCTGCTAAAATCAACTCTTTAAGCGAGCTGGTTCAGTACGAGCAGGAAGACCTGATGAAGTTCAGAAACTTCGGTCAGAAATCTCTGAGCGAAATTGAGCAGGTACTTACTGAAAGAGGTTTACACTTCGGTATGGATCTGAGCAAACTGGGTTTAGACAACCTGGACTAATAACTACTGAAACGTTTAACGTTTTATAACAGGATCTGTAATTCCTGGCACGGTACAGATCACAAACAAAATAGCCATGCGTCACGGAGACAAAATCAACAACCTCGGTCGTAAGAAAGCACACCGGGAAGCGTTACTGGCCAACCTGGCCAGCCAGCTGATTACGCACAAGCGTATTGTTACTACTTTAGCAAAAGCTAAAGCGCTGAGAACTTATGTAGAGCCTCTGATTACTAAGACTAAGAAGAACGCTACTGCAGCAGAAATCAGCCATAATCACCGTATCGTGTTCAGCTACCTGCAGGATAAATCTGCTGTAAAAGAACTGTTTACAGTAGTAGCTCCTAAAGTAGCAGGCCGTCCTGGTGGTTACACACGTATTATCAAATTAGGTATTCGTGTGGGTGACAACGCAGAAACTGCAATGATTGAACTGGTTGACTTCAACGAAGTGTACGGTAAAACCGTTGTTAAAGCGGCTGAACCTGCTAAGAAAACACGTCGTTCAAGCGGTGGTGGCAAGAAAAAAGCTGCTGCTGACGAAGCAACTGAAACAACCGTTGCTGAAGAAACAACAGGTACTGAAGAAAAAGACGCAGAATAATAATGAAGCTCTTTTAACATTGAAAAAGGCAAAATCGTTTAATCGGTTTTGCCTTTTTTGCAAACTGCCCGTTTTAACGGGACCAACAGTTTTAGCGAGGTTTTACGAATATTAAATGTTTTCTTTGCAAAAAATTACTGGTATAAAAATGACGCAGACACAAAAGGTAGCTGTTTTATTATTAGAAGATGGTCACGTATTTTATGGAAAAGCTTTCGGTGCAGTAGGCACTACCGCCGGAGAAATCTGTTTTAATACCGGGATGACTGGTTATCAGGAAGTTTTTACTGACCCGAGCTATTCAGGCCAGGTACTGATTATGAACAATGTACACACTGGTAACTACGGTGTTAACATAAAAGATGTAGAGAGTGATAGTGTGAAGATAAGAGGCCTGATTGGCCGTAACCTGGAAGAGCGTTACAGTCGCTACCAGGCTACCGACTCACTGGATGCCTACTTAAAAAAGAACAATATTGTAGCCATTGAAGATGTGGATACCCGTGCACTGGTGGCACATATCCGTACCAAAGGCGCTATGAACTGTATCATTTCTTCTGAGGTTACTGAGGTGGAAAAGCTGAAGGCTTTACTGGCCGAAACACCTGATATGGACGGTCTGGAACTGGCCAGCGAGGTAAGCACCAAAGAGGAATATGAACTGGGCGATGTAAACTCTCCGCTGAAAGTAGCTGTACTGGATTTTGGTGTAAAACGCCACATTCTGCAGTGTCTGGTTGATCGCGGTGCACACGTACGTGTACACCCTGCCAAAACACCGGTAAGCCGTTTAAAAGAGTTTAACCCTAATGGTTACTTTATTTCTAACGGACCTGGCGATCCTGCGGCAATGCCTTATGCGGTAGAAACTGTAAAAGCAATACTGGCAGAGGAGAAACCATTGTTTGGTATTTGTCTGGGGCATCAACTGCTGGCGCTGGCAAACGGTATTCCTACTTTTAAAATGCACCACGGCCACAGAGGTCTGAACCATCCGGTAAAGAATCTGGTAACCGGTAAATCTGAAATTACTACCCAGAACCATGGTTTTGGTGTAGATCCGGAAGCGGTGCGTAAGCATCCTGGTGTAGAGGTAACACACGTAAATCTGAACGATGAATCTATCGAAGGCATCCGTGTGAAAGGTAAACCAGCCTTCAGTGTGCAATACCACCCTGAAAGCACGCCGGGACCTTTCGACAGCCGTTACCTGTTTGATGACTTCGTAGCAATGATGAAATAAAAAAGTCCGGTACTAATTGTACTGGACTGTGGGAAGCCGGAACACCTGGCCATCGTAAACCACTAATTCTTCTATATGATAGCTCCAGTACCTGTATAAAGGTGACTTTGACAGGTACTGGTCAGCTTCACTTTTAGAGCTGGCATTCATGGTTACCCAAACGGTTTGGGATTCCATACTCACCGCGTAGCTTTCCACAATTTTCTTGTTAATAAGATAGTTAATGTAGGTACGATGAGCAGGAATCAGCTTCATAAACTCATCGTCCATAGTGAATCGGATTACAGCCTGAAATTTTTGCATAACTCTTTCTCCTTTTTCCTTTCTTTATAGCAAAGCGTTCGTCAATGCACGCTAATCTTCGCCTTCTTCATAATCATAAGTACCTTCAGAACTGTTGTACACTTCCTGCCATTCTCTCACCACATTGTCACTCAACAATTCTATAATGTCGAAAATAGGGTCCGACTTTTTCTTCCATTCCATAATTTCTGAATCGCCGTACCGGTGCACATACATACAATAGTCGGACACTACGGATATGTGTACCATGGTTACAGAAGCATTTTCCTCTTCCTGAATCAGATAATAACATCCTGGCTCTAACAAAGCATAAGAAAACATAATTCTATCTCCATTTTGTTTAAAATCAAAAACACACTAATTGCCTGGTCAGAACTTAACGGTTAGTTAGAGAACTAAATAATGGGATAGTAAATATAGAGTTAGTAGTAACGGGTAATCAAAAGTAAGGGAAAAAACGGAAGCAGTGCCGTTCTTTCCTGTTATAGAACAGCCAAATTGCCAGGATTATTCGCAATTGGTTAATTCCTAATTATTTATATAGATTCGGGTAAATTATATCTTCCAGTCCACTATTTCATTCGCCCATTCCTGGCGGAAAGGGGTGGTAATGCGTATATAATTGTCGGTATATCCCTCCATCATGCCCTCTTTTTCATGCCCCTCAAACAGCACTTTACGGGTTTCGCCGCCATGTTGGGCGGTGAAGTACTGCATTTTCATGTAAGAGAGGTTACGGAGACTTTTATTGCGCTCATGACGCAGGTGAGGGGATACCACCGGCTGAATATCCAGCGCATGCGTATTGGCCCTTTCTGAGTAAGTAAATACGTGCAGATACGATACCTCCAGCGAGTGCAGGAAGTCAAAAGTTTCTTTGAACGACTCCTCATCCTCACCAGGAAAGCCTACAATTACGTCCACGCCAATTGCGCAATGCGGCATCAGCGTTTTAATAAGGGCTACACGCTCTGCATACAACTCCCTTTTATAACGGCGGCGCATCAGGCCCAGAATTTTGTTGCTGCCGCTTTGCAGGGGAATATGGAAATGGGGCATAAATTTGCGGCTGTTGGCCACAAACTCAATGATTTCGTTGGTAAGCAGGTTGGGTTCGATAGAAGAGATGCGATAGCGCTCAATACCTTCTACTTTGTCCAGCTCCTGTATCAGATGAAAGAAACTTTCCTCGTGCTTTTTATTGCCATCGGGGCCTTTGCCAAAGTCGCCCAGGTTTACGCCGGTTAATACAATCTCTTTTACACCGCTGGCTGCCAGTTCGTGTGCGTTGCGCAGTACGTTTTCAATACTATCACTACGGCTTTTACCACGCGCCATAGGAATGGTGCAGAAACTGCAGGTATAGTCGCAGCCATCCTGCACTTTCAGAAAGGTGCGGGTTCTGTCGTTGAGGGAGTAGGAGGCGTTAAAACCGCTTACCTCTTCAATATCACAGCTGCTTATTTTAGCAGAGTTGCCTTTGGTAAGTTCGCGCAGGTGGCTGCCAATGTTGAACTTTTCCGCGGCACCCAGCACCAGGTCTACCCCTGGTATCTCCGAAATCTCTTTGGGTTTCAGCTGTGCGTAGCAGCCGGTAATTACCACCATGCTTTCCGGGGCACGGCGTTGTATGCGGCGTACCAGCTGGCGGCATTCCTTATCAGCGTTGTCGGTTACCGAGCACGTGTTAATCACGTACACGTCTGCCGTATCGTCAAACTCCTTTTTATCAAAACCATCCTTTTCCAGCATGCGGGAAAGGGTGGAGGTTTCGGAGAAATTGAGTTTACAACCTAATGTGTGAAATGCTACTGAACGCCTCTTTTCCATAGCCGGCAAAGATACGTTGAATGGCTGAATGGGAGAAGCCTCTTGCATAGCGGTAATGTTGCATGGCTAAGCCCCTGAAATAAACCCGTTTAGGGTATATATTGTGGTTTTGTCAAAATTTTATTCCCGGTTTTCAAATATGGATAGTTTACATTAGGTTTGCCAGTCTTTAAAAAAACCAAAACCGGTATGAATTTTAAAAGGGTTAATAATGTGACAGGCTGGGTGGTTTGTGCTATAGCCTGTATTGTTTATCTTTTGACAGCGGAAGCCGCAGGTAGCTTATGGGACTGCGGTGAGTTTGTAAGCAGCTGTTTTAAAGTACAGATTCCGCACCCTCCAGGGGCGCCACTGTTCGTATTATTAGGTAGAATTTTCATTATTTTATTCGGTAACGACCCCATGCATGCTGCCAAAGGCGTAAACATTATGAGCGCACTGGCCAGCGGTTTTACTATTTTATTCCTGTTTTGGACCATTACCCACTTTGCCCGTAAGATTGTACTGGGTAAAGGTGGTGAAGGCAAAGGACTTACTTCCGGCCAGCTGATTGGTATTATGGGTGCTGGTATTGTAGGTGCACTTGCTTATACTTTCTCTGATTCATTCTGGTACAGTGCTGTGGAAGGTGAGGTATACGCCCTGTCTTCTTTCTTTACTGCTATTGTATTCTGGGCTATCCTGAAATGGGAGTCGCAGGCAGATGAGCCTGGTGCCGACCGCTGGATTGTATTTATCTGTTTCCTGATCGGTTTGTCTATCGGTGTGCACTTACTGAGTATCCTGAACATTCCGGCCATTGTAATGGTGTACTATTTCCGTAAAAGAACTGCCTTCAATTACGCTTCGCTGCGCAAATACTTTATCTGGACGGTAATTATCGGTGGCGCTGCTGCCTTTATTCTGGCCCTGTGGAGTGGCAGAGGCGATGCTGACCGCAACATACCTGGCGACAGCACTATTGCCGGCCTGGTTATTTTTGGTGCGGGTGCCGCTATTTTAGTGCTGTATCTGATTGAGCGTTTCAATAAAACGCAGAAAGAATACTACGGCGGAGCTTATTTATTCTTTGCTATCGGCTGTGCCATTACCGGTGTGGTGCAGGTAGCAGTAATTCAATATTCTGTAAAGGCGGCTGGTTACTTTGATATCTTCTTTGTAAACTCTATGGGCCTGCCTTTCTCCTCTGGTTTTATCTTCTTCTTTGTATTGGTGGCAGTGGTGTTTTTTATGGGGCTGCGTTATGCTACCAAAAAAGCATGGCCTTTCCTGCGCCTGGCTATCTGGTGTACGGTTTTCATTCTGATTGGTTATAGTACTTATGTAACTACTATGATCAGAAGTAGTGCAGACCCTGCCGTGGATATGTATAACGTAGATAACCCAATGAGCCTGGTAGGTTACCTGGGCCGTGAGCAGTATGGCGATTTCCCGCTACTGTATGGCCAGAAGTTTACTGCACAGCCGGTGAGCTATGCAGAAGGCGCTACCAAATACCAAAAGGTGGATGACAAATATGTAGCTATTGGTAAAGACCTGAAATATGTATACCTGCCTGAGGACAAAATGGTATTCCCCCGTATGTGGGATGCCAGCAACGACCAGGGGCATGCGGATTACTACGCTTACTTCATGGGCATTAACAAAACCAAAGATGGTTATGAGCGTGCTCCTGACTTTGGCGATAACGTGCGTTATTTTGTAGGTTATCAGAATTACTTCATGTACCTGCGTTACTTCCTGTGGAACTTCAGCGGTAAGCAGAATGATGTACAGGGTGTATTTTCCGGTAACAAACGCGATGGTAACTGGATTACCGGTATCAACTTTATTGACAATATCATTTACGGCGATCAGAGCCTGATGCCTGACAGCCTGAAAAATAACAAGGCGCATAACCGCCTGTTCGCGCTGCCTTTAATACTGGGTATTATCGGTTTATTGTTCCATTTCAGAAGAAGAGGGGATGATGCCCTGGTGAACGCACTGTTGTTCTTCTTTACCGGTTTTGCTATTGTACTGTATCTGAACCAGCCTGGTTACCAGCCACGTGAGCGTGATTACGCTTATGTGGGCTCGTTCTATGCTTTTGCAGTGTGGATTGGCCTGGGTGTGTTGAAGGTGCAGGATTGGTTCCAGAAAAAGATGAGCCAGACGGTGGCTGCCAGCCTTGCTACTGTACTCTGCTTTGTAGCGGTTCCGGTGGTAATGGGGCAGCAGGAGTGGGACGACCATGACAGAAGCAAGAAAGTACTGGCTCCTGATCTGGCAAAAGATTATCTGGAAAGCTGTGCACCTAACGCTATCCTCTTTACCTACGGTGATAACGATACGTATCCTTTATGGTATGCACAGGAAGTAGAAGGTATTCGCCCGGATATCCGTGTAATTAACACCAGCCTGTTAGGTATTGACTGGTATATTAACCAGCTGCGCAACAAGGTTAACCAGAGTGAAGCGATTGACGTAATCTTCAGCGCCAGCCAGATTGAAGGCCGCAAGCGTGATTACGTAATGTTCCAGCCAAGACCTAATATTCCTGAGAACAAGTATTACGACCTGTACGACATGATGAAGAATTATGTTGGCAGCGACGATCCAAACAAGATGCTTGACCGTGGTAATGGCGATCTGTACAATACTTTCCCGGTTCATAAGGTATCAGTACCTGTTGATCTGAACCTGGTAAGAACTAATGGTACCGTAAATGCGGATGACAGCGTACAGAACGAGTTACGTTTCGATATTCCGAAGAACGGTCTGATGAAGAACGATCTGGCTATGCTGAACATTATTGCCGCCAATAAATGGAAGCGTCCAATCTACTTCACCAACAACCAGTCTACCGGTATAGGTATTGAGTCTTTCCTGCGTAAAGATGGTCTTACTTACCGTTTTGTACCTGTACAGAACAGCTACGTAAACACCGAGTGGATGAAAGACAAGCTGATGAACAAATTCCGCTTTGGTAACGCAAACGTACCGGGTGTATACTTTGATGAGGAAAACCGCCGTCACCTGAATACCATCCGTCGTTCTTATGCAGAACTGGCGCTGGATCTGAGTTATAAAAACCGCAAAGAAGAAGCCCGTGCTGTACTGGCTAAGGTAGATTCTATGATGTTACAGGAAAACATGCCTTACGGCCTGGCTTCCAGAGGCAACGATCATAATAGTCAGTCTATGATGTTCCTGCAGGCCGCTTACCGTGCAGATGACGCCCAGTTAGCTGCTAAAGTGCTGAAATCTGTTAAAACAGATCTGCAACAGCAACTGCGCTACTACAACGGTTTAACCGGCATGAACGCTGAGAACATGGAATACGACAAAGGCCGTGTACAGGAAATGCTGCAGCAGCTGGATCAGCTGGAAACAGTGTTTGGTAAAAAAGCCAATCCGCTGGAAGGAGGAAAGCAGGTGCTTGATTCCGGAGCAGGTGCTGCTACTAAATAGTTGAAATAACACTTTAGCTTCTATAATAAAGCAGACAGATTTTAAATGGTTCCGGTTGCGTTATGCGGCCGGGACCATTTGTTTTTAAGCCAACCGACATCATTCTCTTTATCGCATCAGGCCCTTTTCTCATTTCCGGGTAGTAGCGCGCAATACTATTAAGCAATTTCTGACGTGCAACCTTCCTCTATAAACAAATCAGCCACTTTCCGTGTTCCCGTTTCTTAACGAAGCATTGTTGCCACATTTACTATTCTTTTTGTAGCTTACAGTCATGTTAGGGCACCGATTTACCAATTTTGATCCCCGTGCGAATGGTAAGACCCGTTTTGAACAGATGCTGGATATTTTCCTGCAATTGTTAACGTATACCAGCGGAGATGTGGCAGAGGCACTGCAGTGGATGAATGAGCTGGACAGACAGTATCAATTAACCGACCAGGACTATGGAATGGGAGATTTCATAGACGACCTTCGCCAGAACGGCTACATTAAAGAAAACGATAATGATGGCCAGATAGTAATAACCCCCAAATCAGAACAGGGCATCCGAAAGCGCAGTCTGGAAGAGATTTTCGGGAAACTGAAAAAGACTACGCAGGGCGATCACAACACGTTTAAGCCGGGCGGCGGCGATGAAGCCAGCCCCGACCTGCGTCCTTACCGTTTTGGCGATATGCTGGAACAGATAGATTTTACGGAGAGCATCCGTAATGCGCAGATTAACCATGGTGTGGACAGCTTTCGTATGCAGGAAGATGATCTGCAGATACGGGAAACGGACTTTAAAACACAAACGTCCACCGTGCTGATGATTGATATTTCCCACTCCATGATTCTGTATGGGGAAGACCGTATTACACCCGCCAAGAAAGTAGCGATGGCGCTGAGTGAGCTGATTACTACCCGCTATCCGAAAGATACATTGGATATAGTGGTATTTGGCAACGACGCCTGGCCGGTGGAAATTAAAGATCTGCCTTATTTACAGGTAGGGCCGTACCACACCAATACGGTGGCAGGGCTGGAATTGGCCATGGATATACTGCGCAGGCGTAAGAACGCCAACAAGCAGATATTCATGATTACGGATGGTAAGCCTACCTGTTTAAAAATAGGCGGCCGTTACTACAAAAACAGCTTCGGACTGGATCGCAAAATCACCAACCGCTGTATCAATCTGGCGGCACAGTGCAAGAAGCTGAAGATTCCTATTACTACTTTCATGATTGCCTCAGACCCTTATCTGCAAAGCTTTGTAACCGAGTTTACCGAGATGAATCATGGCAAGGCATTCTTTGCCACGCTGGATAAGCTGGGTGCATTTCTCTTCAAAGATTTTGAGAGTGGCAAGCGGAAAACATTGTATTGATTTTCTGATAGATGTATATGCCTGCCGCAGTAGCGGCAGCAGTAAGGATGTGTTGCAGGGATTATTTGTTTAGCATTTAAAAGACTGATGAATGAATATTGAGAAGATTACGACTTTAGGAGCATTGAAAGCGAGTGGCTATAAACCTTTGAGTGTAAAGGAAGAGATAAGAAAGAACCTGATAGCCAGAATTAAAAGCAGAGAAAACCCCTTTACCGGCATTATGGGGTATGAGGATACCGTAATACCCGATACAGAACGTGCCTTATTAAGCAGACATAATATTCTTTATCTGGGTTTACGCGGACAAGCCAAAACCCGTATGGCCCGCCAGATGGTGGAGTTGCTGGATGAATATGTACCTGTAGTAGCCGGCAGCGAAATAAATGACGATCCGCTGAAACCATTGAGTAAATACGCAAGAGATCTGATAGCATTGCATGGTGATGAAACACCGGTTACCTGGTGGCACCGTAGCGAGCGTTATGGTGAAAAGCTGGCAACACCAGATGTAAGTGTAGCTGATCTGATAGGTGATGTAGACCCTATTAAAGCTGCTAATCTGCGTTTAAGCTTTGCAGATGAAGAGGTGATTCACTATGGTATTATCCCCCGCAGCAACCGCGGCATATTTGTTATTAACGAGCTGCCCGATCTGCAGGCGCGTATTCAGGTATCGTTGTTTAACATTTTACAGGAAGGCGATATACAGATACGCGGTTTTAAACTGCGTATGCCGCTGGATATACAGTTTGTGTTCACTGCCAACCCGGAAGATTATACCAACCGCGGCAGCATTGTAACACCGCTGAAAGACCGTATTGAAAGCCAGATACTCACGCATTATCCAAAAAGCCTTGATACCGCATTGCTTATTACGGAACAGGAAGCTGATATACTACCTGAGCAGGAGGAAGCCATTGCCATCAGCGATCTGATTAAGCGCCTGATTGAGCAGGTGGCTTTTGAAGCGCGTAACAATGAATATGTAGATAAGAAGAGTGGGGTTAGTGCGCGCCTTACCATTGCTGCGTTTGAGAATGCGGTAAGCAGTGCAGAGCGCCGGGCTATTATTCATAACGAAAGCAAATCGCAGATATGGCTGAGCGATCTGGTGGGCATCATCCCCGCTATTACCGGTAAAATAGAACTGGTATACGAAGGTGAGCAGGAGGGGCCTTATCAGGTAGCGGTGAATCTGGTGGACAGGGCTATCCGTTCACAGTTTGTAAGCTACTTTCCCGATCCCGATAAGGTGAAGAAGAAAAAGCCTACCGGTAAAAAGTCGCAGGAAGCACGTGCAGAAGAGAACCCTTACCGCAGCATTATTGCCTGGTTTGATAACGGTAATCATATTGACCTGCTGGTAGATATGAAAGATGCAGATAAAATAGCAGCTTTATATCAGGTAGATGGTCTGTATGCTTTTGTAAAGAAAAGCTATCCGCATGCCAATGAAAAAGAAGCAGCATTGCTGATGGAGTTTGTATTACACGGCTTATCTGCCTACTCTATGATCAGCAAGAAGATGATAGACGGACGTATTCAGTTTAAAGATCTGATTGGTAGTATGATGAACCTCGGCCAGATGAACTTCGATGAAGAAGGCGATTTAACCGAGGAAGATCTTAACTAAATAATATTTACTTCTCTTTCCAGCGTAATGCCAAACTTCCGGCTTACGCTGGAAATTATTTCCTCCGATAACTGGTATATTTCATTACCTGTTGCATTACCATAGTTCACCAGTACCAACGGCTGTTTGCTATGGCATCCGGCATCTCCTTTACGGTATCCTTTCCACCCACATTGTTCTATTAACCACGCGGCCGGTATTTTAACCAGTACGGTAGCATCTGCGGCAGCCGGTGCCGGAAAATGCGGCATAGCCGGATACTCCTGTAACAGCTGCTGAAACTGTGTATGCGGAATAGTGGGGTTTTTAAAAAAGCTGCCTGCATTACCCGTTACCTTAGGATCGGGCAGTTTGCTGCTGCGGATATTAATAACAGCCTGGGCAATGTTACCTATACTCAGTTGCTCAATACCCATCTGCTCCAGTTCCTGCTCTATAGCGCCGTAAGAGGTATGAAACTGAGGTGTTTTGTTTAAACGATAAGTAACGTTAAGTATAATGAATTTGCCTTTGTATTTACGTTTAAACACACTCTCGCGATAACCAAATTCGCAGTCGTTGCGTTTAAAAGTGGTAATGGTTTGTGTTTCTATATCCAACGCTTCCAGCTCTTCAAACACATCTTTAATCTCCACCCCATAAGCACCAATGTTCTGCATAGGAGATGCGCCTACACAGCCGGGTATCAGACTCAGGTTTTCCAACCCCGCATAACTCATATGAATACAGTGTTGCACAAACTGATGCCAGTTTTCGCCGCCCCATGCTTTTACATAATAATGCTCCTCATTTTCCCGCACCACCTCAATGCCCTTCAGCTCATTTTTCAATACTAACCCATCAAAGTCCTGCGTAAACAGCAGGTTGCTACCACCACCGAGTATTAATAGTTGGGAGTTGGGAGTAGAGAGTTGGGAGTCGTGTAGGAGTTTTGAATTTTGAATTTTGAGTTTTGAATTTTGCGCCTGTAGTTCAGCCAGCATTTCCTTCAGCTCATCAACAGTGGTAAATGCAGCAAAGTAGCGCGCAGTGGCGTTAATACCGAAAGTATTGTATGGTTGTAATGCTATGTTTTGTTGTATCTGTGTAGGCATGTGTGCTTATTATTACGGGCAGTATATGTTTATACAGGATCTATGTCTGGTATAATGGTTACGCTGCGGTATCTTTTGGTGGATTGTATCAGATGTATCTGTTGTGCTATCTGCATTTTACACTGCTGTATCAACGGTGTGCTCTTGGGCAGCTTAAACAGCAGCTCGCTCAGGTATTGGTTGCGGATGCGGTTTACTACCGGGTCGGCAGGGCCGTTGATGTATTTACCAAAATCAGCCTTTAAGCCGTTCAGCATATGCTGTGCTGCTTCCTCCGCTATGTTATGTTCTTTGTGTTTAAATATAACCTGTATAATGCGTGCAAAGGGCGGGTAAAAAAACTGCTGGCGGTTGGCCATCTCCAGGCGAAACAGCTCTGCATAGTTGTGTTCTTTTACAAACTGCAATACCGGGTGTTGTGTGTTGCTTACCTGTATCATTACCTGCCCTAAGCCATCTCTACGCCCGGCACGGCCGCTTACCTGTTCCATCAGCTGGTAGGCGCGTTCGTTTACGCGAAAGTCAGCAAAGTTGAGTATACCATCTGCATCCAGAATGCCCACCAGGTTTACGTGTTCAAAGTCCAGCCCCTTTACCACCATCTGTGTACCCACCAGTATGTCTATCTTCTGCTGCTCAAACATCTTAATCAGGTTATCATGATCGTGTTTGCCTTTTACACTGTCGTAGTCCATCCGTGCGGTTTTCGCATCCGGGAAGGCTTCGGCAATCATCTCTTCAATCTTCTCCGTACCAAAGTTCTTTTGTATAAACTTATTACTGCCGCAGGCGGCGCAGGAATGTATTACAGGGTAGGTGGTGCCGCAGTAATGGCAGGCCAGTTTGTTTTTGCTTTTGTGGTAGGTAAGCGTAACATCGCAGTTGCGGCATTGCGGTATCCAGCCGCATACACCACATATCTGATAAGGCGCATAACCCCGGCGGTTCTGAAACAGAATCACTTGTTTTTTCTGGTTCAGCGATGTTTGAATAGCCGTTTGCAGTTCCGGCGTCATCATTACCTTACTGCGGTCGTGCGTTATTACGCGTTTTACATCTACTATCTCAATCTGCGGCAGGGCTACATTACCATAACGTTCCGTAAGCTGCACCAATCCGTATTTAGCGGCCTGTGCATTCGCATAACTTTCTATGGAAGGGGTGGCAGAACCCAACAGCACTTTAGCCTGAAACAGAGACGCATAGTAAATAGCCGCATCCCGGGCATGGTAGCGGGGGGCAGGTTCCTGTTGTTTGTAGGAGGCATCATGTTCTTCATCGGCAATAATGAGTCCTATATCCCGGAAGGGCAGAAACACGGCAGAGCGTGCGCCCAGTACCACTTTCACCTCGCCGCTTTTCACTTTGTTCCATATCTCTACCCGTTCGTTGGGGTTGAATTTGGAGTGATAAATGGCAATGTTACCACCAAAGTGCTTTTGTATACGGCGTATAATCTGTGCGGTAAGGGCAATCTCAGGCAGCATGTACAGTACCTGTTTGCCTTGCCGCATATAATGTTCAATCAGTTTAATGTACACCTGCGTTTTGCCGCTGGCAGTAACGCCGTGCAGCAGGCACACCTGTTTCTGCTCAAATATGCTTCCGATCTTTTCCACGGCTTCCTGCTGTTGGGGGGAGAGGGTAAAGTCGATATGCACATCTTTAGGTAACGACATAATACGATCAATAGATCGTTTCTCCGTGCGCAGAATGCTTTTCTCCATCAGGCCTTTCAGCTGTGCCGATGTGGCGTTTGCTTTTTTCAGCAGTTCAGACTGGGCTACTTCGCCCTGCGTGCGTTGCAGGTGAATATAAGCCAGCAGCAGCTCCAGCTGTTTGGGGGCCTTGTTCTGCATCCAGTTGTTCAGCAGGTCGGCCAGCCCATCTTCCGTATCATAAGGTGGCTGTAGTATTACATAGGTTTCCTTCTTCTCTTTGTATTTCTCTTTCAGCTCTTCCCATACCAGGCACACCTGTTTTTCTATCAGGCGTTTAATAACAGGGTACACATGGCTGGCATCCAGTATCTGCTGAATTTCGTTCAGGCGCAGTTCTTTCTTAATATTCAGTGCTTCTGCCACCACAAATTCCTCTTCATCCAGATCGGTCATATCACCCTCGTCATAGCTGTCGTTCCATATCAGAATGGTTTCACTGCTCAGCTTCAGGTTAGAGGGTATCGCGGCCTGCATTACTTCCCCTTCGGTACACATGTAGTAGTCCGCAATCCATTCCCAAAAGGCCAGCTGTGCGGGGTGCAGCAGCGGCTTATCATCCAGCACGTTCAGTATCGGCTTGGGGTCAAACGCTTCCGGTTTCTGTGTAAAGGTGCGCTTTACCAACCCGGCGTATTTTTTATTCTTACCCAGTATTACCTCTACCCGTATACCTGGTTCTACAGCACCTTTCAGATGATCCGGCACCGCCCATGTAAAGTTTTTAGGCAGGGCAAGCGGTATCAGTACCTCGGCAAACAAGGTATAGGTAACGTGTTGGGAGAATAACTGGTTTGGTGAATGCGAATTCATGATTTGAATGGGCTAAGATACGCCGCTTAACGCAGCAATTGTCTCAGCCGTTGCAGGTATTTGCCGGTGAAGGCCCTGCGCCGTTGAAAACCCTGGGCAATGGTTGTTTCATGCCCGTGCCTGCGGCGGTTCAGCAACTTAGGGTGGGCAATCAGCTGGCTGGAATAAATACCCGTATGCCCGCTGCTGAGGTAGGCCGCAGTACAGCCTATAGCAAAATAAGCCATGTACGCAGGCCCAAACAGTTCTATACCCATTAAGGTACACGCCACCGGTGTATTGGTAGCTCCTGCAAACACCGCCAGAAAGCCTGTTGCGGCCAGTAAATCTACCGGTACACCCAGGGGGGCTGCCAGTGCATTACCCAGTGTAGCACCTATAAAAAACAACGGTGTAACCTCACCACCCTTCATACCGCAGCCTAAGGTAATAGCGGTAAACAACAGTTTCCACCACCAGCTGAAAGTGTTGACCCCACCAGGCTGAAAAGCATTTACAAGTGATACGCCATCGGGCTGTTGCGAAGTAACACCCAGCCCCAGATAATCGCGTGTTTGTAACAGATATACCAGTGCTATCAATATAACGCCACCTATAGCAGGTATTAACCAGCGTACGGGAACGATTTGTGTAAAAAAGCTTTTGATACGATGGGTAAGCTCTGCAAACAAAAAGGCAGCAAGGCCAAATAGGATACCTGCCAGTGCTATCTTTCCCAGCAATAGCAATTCAAACGGTGCCAGGCCCGGCTGTATAGGATAATGCGTATGCGCTATCTGCCACCAGCGGCAGGTATAATCTGCCAGCAGCGCCGCCGCAAGGCAGGGTATAAATGCCCTCCAGCGGTAACTACCCACGGCCAGTACCTCCAGGGCAAACACAGTACCTGCCAGTGGCGTACCAAACACAGCCCCAAAGCCAGCGGCAATACCTGCCATCAGTAACAAAGGGGTATGTAAAGTAAGCGGACGTAACCAGCGGCTTACCATAGCAGCAATACTGCCGCCCATTTGCACAGCAGTACCTTCGCGCCCGGCAGAGCCGCCAAACAAGTGGGTAATAATAGTACCTGCCAGCACCAGCGGAGCCATACGCCCCGGCACACCGGCACCGGGTTGGTGTATCTCTTCCAGCAACAGATTATTGCCCTTTTCACTGTTTTTACCAAACAACTGATACAAATAGTAAATAGCCACCCCTGCTGCGGGCAACAGATATAACAGCCAGGCATGGGCATAACGGATATGCGTAACCGCATCCAGCAACCACAGGAATAAAGCAACAGCGCAACCGGTAACAACAGATAACAGCAAAATAGCGGCGGAATGGGAGAGTAGTTTCTTTAACACGTCTGCAAAAATTTACCTTTCAATAATGTGAATATTGTTATTGCAGGCGCCATCGTCCCTCTGGTTAGGGCGGTTAATAAGGCGGAGCACCATCGCCCTAAGGCAAAGGTAAAAAGAAAGGGTGATATGGCATGCATATATCACCCTTTAGATGTGCAGCAAACAGTGTAACCTGTTTGCCGCGTGTCCGGTATAGAAACGATGCGTTTCCTGTGTTATTTAGCCAGCTCCTGCGCCAGCAGTTGTTCCAGCTCTTCCGCTTTACTGGGCACGGGCGCGCTGTTGCTTACCATATTCCCCTGCTTATCTATCAGCACAAACTGCGGTATAAATCTGGCCACATAGGTTTTTCCCACCACATTGTCTGCATCCAGTAGTTGCAACCATTCCGGTTTGTCTTCGGCCAGTGCTTTTTCCCATTCCTTTTTTCCATCCGATACAGATATACTTATAATAGCCAGGCTGTCGTTGTTTTTGTATTTGCTGTACAATGCTTTTAATGCCGGTGTTTCTGCGCGGCAGGGGCCGCACCAGCTGGCCCATAAGTCCATATACACCACCTTGCCTTTAAAGTCACTCAGGCTCCAGGTTTTACCGGTATTGCTGGGTAGTGTAAAAGCGGGGGCCGGTTTGCCTATTTGGGTACGCACCAGTTCGGCTGTTCTTTCTGCCAGGCGTGTATCCAGTTGCTGTGCATATACCGGGTTTTGCACGGCCTCCAGGTACACGGCCATTTTGTTTTTGAAGTCTTTGGTATCCTCAAAAGTTTTGCATTTACCTATCTGGCTGGTCAGTTGTCTGTACAGCACCAATTGTTTAATGGGGTCTTTATAAGTGTTGAGTATTTTGTCCAGCTTGTAATACTTGCTGAGTTTGGCATCGGGGTGCTGCAGTTTCTCTAACCGTTCGCTATGGCTGAGGTATTGGGCAGACATGAGCCAGTTTGTGTACATGGGCGATAGCATGTATTCCGGCACAAACAGGTTATTGAGAATAGTGGTATCGAAGTGTTGTTTAATAAATGCCTGTGTTTGATGGTAATCAAGGTTTCTTATTTCGGTATGCACCATCAGAAAGTACAGCCCTGCCAGTTTATTATTGGTACGCACCACTTTGCCAAAGTATTCCAGGTACGGATCGTTAACGCTTTTGTGGTTAAACACTTTGCCGGCAAGCGAATCCCTCAGTTTTTTAAAGTCTGCCACATAAGCCAGCAGGTCTGCTTCCTGCTTATCGTACCAGCCAATGGTATCATTACGTGCATATAGTATGGAATCCACCAACAACTGAAAGCGGTTACTTTCTGCACCTTTGCCCGTAATCTTTTTACTGGCCAGCAGTGTTTTATAATTGGTGGCATCGCCGGTAATGGTAAGCTCGTATCCCGGCGCTACAAACAAATCATTTATTTGGGTGGCATGCTTTTGTATATTGGCCAGTGTTGGGGCTGCTACTTTAAAAGTCTTCAGGTAAAAACGCCCTGTACTATCTACCGGTATGGTATCCATTTCGGTAATGCCATATTCGTTTTCAAAAGCCAGTATCAGATAGGATTCTGTGCAATGCGTAAGCTGCCCCTGTATAATCAGTGGCTTTGTGGTAAGGTGGGGCTGCGCATGGCAGAAAGAAACAGTTCCCCAAAGGAGCAGGGCATATAACAAGCATGAATATTTCATGCTGTTAAATTAATCCTTTTTATAATATTAGAGGGGACAGTTTTCGTGGTAATTAATCAGTTCAATAGGCTCATAAGCTACCTCAAAGCCCTGATAGGTAGTAAGCACCTCATCCAGTACCGCTTCAATTTCTTCCGGCTCGGTTAACACCACCAGCCTGTTGCGGAACTCTTTAATATTGGGCAGGCCTTTCAGGTATTTGGCGTAGCAGGCGCGCATTTCAAAAATGCCGGTGCGTGGCCCTTTCCACGCTACTGATTTGCGCAGGTGCTGTTTACATACCCCTACCCGTTCTGCCACAGTGGGCGGGTGGTGCATTTCGCCGGTTTGTAGGTAGTGTTTAATCTCGCGGAAAATCCACGGGTGACCAATAGCGGCCCTGCCTATCATAATACCGTCTATACCATAGCGGTTTTTATATTCCAGTGCCTTTTGCGGGCTGTCAATATCGCCGTTACCAAAGATGGGGATACGTATGCGTGGGTTGTTCTTTACTTTACCAATCAGCGTCCAGTCAGCCTCACCCTTATACATCTGGCTGCGCGTACGGCCGTGAATAGCCAGGGCTTTAATACCCACATCCTGCAAGCGCTCCGCTACTTCTTCAATGTTTTTGCTATCCTCATCCCAGCCCAGACGGGTTTTTACGGTTACCGGCAGGTTGGTAGCTTTTACGCAGGCATCGGTAAGACGTACCATCAAATTCAGATCTTTTAACACACCAGCACCCGCGCCTGCACCTGCTACCTTTTTTACGGGGCAGCCAAAGTTGATGTCCAGCAGATCAGGACTGGTAACATCTACAATGCGGGATGCCATAGCCAGACTATCTTCATCCCCCCCGAATATCTGAATACCCACGGGCCGTTCGTAGTCGAATATGTCCAGTTTCCTGCGGCACTTGATAGCATCCCGTATCAGCCCTTCGCTGGAAATGAATTCTGTATACACCAGATCAGCCCCGTTGTTTTTACAAACAGCGCGGAAAGGCGGGTCGGTTACATCCTCCATAGGAGCCAGTAAGAGCGGAAAATCAGGGAGTTCTATGTTATCAATCTTTACCACAGTACATCAGCATTAAACCGCAAAGGTAACTGTGAAAAGTGGTTTTACCGCTGCGGAAGCCTTTCCGGGAACTTTTTAAGCTGATCTTTAGTAAAAGTCCATTCCGGCGTATACAGGTATTTATCTATATCCGCTGAGTACCAGGGGGCTGCGTCATCCGGCCGGTTGGGGTTCAGGAGTATATGAATATCCTGCGCCGGCATATAACTCTGCGCCAGCAGAAATATTTTATCGCCCGTGGCTGCGTTTACCGCTACATCGGCCACTATTACGGCGTGGCCGGGAGAACCGCCTTTAATAAACACATTACCCGGCGCTATGTCTTTGGTATCTGCTACCGTTTTCAGGTCTTTACTAAGGGAAAGCGTACCCGCCCACGCAAACACGTTCTGCAGGTACTGATCCAGACAGTTATGGCCGTTACAGGGTGTGCCCGACTGTTGCTTTACCAGCCGGTTGTTCTTTTCGCTAAATCGATATCCCCGCATCCAGCTGCTGTATTCCATTACAGCGCCATCTGTAGCGCTAAAGGCTATCTGCCCATACCGTGCATTGGCAAATTGATATTCGGCATATAGTCGCATCACCGCATCAGCACACTGTTGCAGGTCTTTCTTGCCCACCGGAATATCCAGCACGGCAAACTGGGCAGTCTGGTTGCGTTTAGGTTCGCCGTTGTATAAGTATACGGTTTTATCTGTTTTTAGCGGCACCTGCCGCAGCCATGCACCAAAGGTGCCGGGCGCTGCCGGCACGCGTTTATAACCTGCGGGCAGAGAAATATCGCCAATGTTTTTGTATACAGCAGGGGCAGAGGCGGTGTGATGGCGTGCCGGTTGCTGCGCTTGTGTGCACGCTAAACTCACCAACGCCGGAAACAGGAGCAGGAAGTATATCCGTTCTTTCATACATCAGCTTTTGCATAAGATGCAATGGCTGGTGTATTCCATAAATCTGAGGTAAGAAATATTAGCAGGGTAACCTTATATCAATAAAAGGCCTGTTGCACTGCTGTTGCTTAGAAGATAGCCTCTATGGTTAGCAGTTGCTTGTTAAACTCCCATGTATCGCCCACCTGCTTCTGCCGCAGCTGAGCAGCCAATGGTGCATGAGGAGATAGAAAGATGACCAGGGTATTGGCAATTGTTTGTTTACCCAGGCCCGCCGCTATAAAAAAGCACACAGCTTTACACTGTACCACTGTGCCGGGTATTACTTTATCATGCAGGCTGCTTACACTAATCTCATACAACAGCGACAGCTCCTTCAGATTCTCCGCCAGCTGTTTGCCATGCATCTCTTTTTCCAGATGGTTCATAGCCCGGCTGGTTTCGTATTTATCACCTGCAGAGCTTTTCTCTTCATTATTAGCACTTTGCTGTGCAGCTTCCATCTTTTCACGTATAACCGTAATACGTTGCTGTAGCTGTTGTTCAGCAAATTGTTTCAGCTGTTGCTTAAAGGCCAGTTGTGCTTCTTTTGTCATCAGTGCTAATGTAGGCTGTTTTGTATTTACTGCCATTCACTTTTCACCTCCTTAATTTCATCAATCAGCCTTTGCCTTACATCAATGTTAGCACCCGTAAAAACAAAGAGCGTAGTGCCGTACTCCCGGGCAAGTGTATTATCTACCTGAACACTCTTCTGCGATGACTGGAAATAAGGGCTGGTAGTTGCCAGTTCGTCATCTTTGTCTGCATATTCCTTCACCCGTATCAGATTGCGGTAAGGGCTATCCAGTTGAAACCAGTTGATATAATCTGCGTTGAAGGTTACCGCCTTAATGCCTTTCCTGCTGTAAAAGTTTATAGCGCCTGCCTGCCCATAGTTATCGCACAGCACCAGCGTGGCAGCGGTATCGGATATAGCGCTGTATACGGAATCTACTTTATGCGCCAGTTCCCGCCAGCCCAGCATATCAGCAAAGTCCTGCGGCAGTTGGTGGTCCTTGCCATCTTCCCAGCGAAGCAATCCCCAATTCTTATATTTTTCCTGATGCGCAACAATGTACTGCGGGCTTTGGTTAGGGAAGGCTCTCTGGTAAAGCGGAATAAATAACAGCACCGGAACCAGCAGTGCAACCGCATATACTATTTTGCGCCTGCCTGCCGGAAATACAGCCGTAATATAGGTTGCACCAAAAGCGATGTATATGGGGTACAAACCAATGGCATAATAATCCTTAGCCCGGAAGTACAGAAAAATGGCCAGCGTAAATAACAATGACCAAAAGAAAGACCGGTGTTTCTGAAACGGCTTATGTACCAGCAATGCCACCAATCCCGCCAGTATTACGTGCACGGAGCCGATATTGAAAAGCAACTGCGATTTCAAAAAATCACCCCGCGTTGCATTTACCAGTTGTGTACGGGTAAGCAACTCCATATGATGTATTACCGGAAAGTGGTTGTGGTATTGCCACAGCAGGTTGGGCAGCACCAGCAACAAGGCCAGCATTACCGCCAGGTACAATGCCTTGCGGGTAAATATGTTCCGCTGGCGGGTAACAAGCAGGGCAGGTACACAGCCCATTGCCAGAAACAGCACATTGTATTTATTAAGAAAGCCCAGCGCAAAGGCTACCGCCCCCAGGTATAACCAGCGGGATTGTTCTCTCTGCTGATACCGGATAAGACAATAGTATACCGTAACCCAGGCAAGTACATCAAACGAATTGGGTTGGTAAAGGGTATTCAGCCGCAGCAGCACCGAGAATAATATACAGGTAGCGCCCAGTATATGCGCCAACAGATCGCCATTCAATGCTGTAATACTTTTCCATACCATTACTAAAGTAAGGGCACCAAACAGTGCAGGAAAAAAGCGTACCCAGAAAACCGTATTACCCAGCAACTGAATCAGGTAAGATATCCAGGACGTAAGGGGAGGTACAGATAAATAACCCCAGGCCAGGTGACTACCTTGGTCCAGATGCAGATACTCATCCCGGTGCAGATCGTATTCCGGACTAATCAGCTGGTATTGCAGCACAAACTTAACCAGCACAAAAACAAGGAGTACAGCAGTTTTCTTATTCATACAAATGCTTCGCGTTTCAGAGAAGCCTAATATACGAATCAGATGCAGAAATGTTACATGGCCCCAAACGATAGGCGCTGCCCGGCTGTTTGTAACAAATCCGTACACTTTTGCCCGTTTCCGAACAAACTACCACAAGGGCGTATCTTCGCAACCTATTTAAAAGCAACTGTTTATATAACCTGCACCATAATTGTTGCCTTACTGCCACCACAACCTTATTTATGTTTAAGAACTATCTTATAACTGCCTGGCGCAACCTCAGAAAGAACACAGTATTCTCTTTCGTGAATATTCTGGGCCTCACCATTGGTATTACGGCCTGTATGATGATCTTTCTGTTTATCAGAAACGAATTCAGTGTAGACGATTTTCATAAAGATGGTGATCGCATGTACCGCGTAGTACGTGGGTTTGTGAGAGAGGGAAAGACGAGAGATGCGGCTTATTTATCCGGCAGGTACAGCCCAACGCTGATGAATGATTTTAAAGGAGAGGTGGAGAGTGCAGTGCGGGTGAGCCAGAGCAACAATCTGGTAACGGTAGGAAGCCGGTCGTTTAATGAAAAGAAAGTGCTGGATGTGGATAGTAATTTCTTTACCTTTTTCTCCTTTGCATTGCTGAAAGGCAACCCTAATACCGCAATGCAGAGCCCCAATAGTGTGGTGTTAACAGAAACCACTGCTAAAAAGTATTTCACCAGTGCAGAAGCAGCTATGGGCCAGACGCTGTTACTGGATAAGAATACGCCGTTAACCGTTACCGGTATTGCTAAAGATGTACCTGCCAACTCGCATCTCGAATTTGATATGGTGGTGCCGCTGGATATTTACAAAGAAGCCAGCTGGATGACCACCTGGCCCAACAATGGAGTGTATACCTACCTTAAACTGGCGCCGCAGGTAACAAGGGCACAGCTGGAAAAACAACTGCCTGCGTTTATGGAAAAATACATGGGTAACAACATGCGGGCCTTTGGAATGCAGATTACCCTTTCACTTACTCCGTTAAAAGAAGTGTATTTTAAAGATGGTGCTTTCGATCAGGTAAAGCATGGCGATAAGAAGGTGGTATATATCTTTCTCTCCATCGCTATTCTCATACTGCTCATCGCCTGTATTAATTTTATCAATCTCTCTACCATCCGCGCAGCAGAGCGTTCTAAAGAAGTGGGCCTGCGCAAAGTGCTGGGTGCCTTACGCAATAATATCATCTGGCAGTTTATAGGGGAGTCGGTATTGTTAACTACCATTTCCTGTGTGCTGGCCATAGGTTTAATGCTGCTGGTAATGCCGTGGTATAACAGTCTGCTGGGGTATACCTTAACAGTATCCTGGAACACCTGGTCTATCTATCTTTTTCTGTCAGGCGTAATAGTACTGGCTGGCTTTTTAGCAGGCAGCTATCCGGCTTTCTTCCTGTCGGGTTTTATGCCCGTGCAGGCGCTGAAAGGCAAACTGCGTTTGGGTAAAGGCGGCGCTTCCTTCAGGCAGTTACTGGTAGGTGTACAGTTTAGTATATCAGTATTGCTGATAACCGGTACTATTGTTATTACACGGCAAATGAATTATGTAAAGAACAAACAGCTGGGTTACAACCAGGAGCAGACTGTGCTGGTAGATATAGACAATAACGATATCTACAGAAACATGCTCACGTTTAAAAACGATCTGCAGCATGAAAGCCGCGTACAGTCCGTATCGTTGATGTCCGGCGAGCCGGGCGGTTATTTTGACGGGCATATGTTTAGTGTGGAAGGCCAGACAGAAAAGTGGAATGCCAGAACAGAGTTTGCCGATTTTGAGTTTGTGAAAACACTTGGCTTAACCATCATTGCAGGCAGAGATTTCTCTGCTTCCTTTCCTACAGATACTACTGATGCTGTGCTGCTGAATAAAACGGCTGCTACCAGACTGGGCTGGACGCCTGCCGATGCCATTGGTAAGTGGATAGAAAATACCATGGAGGACAAGCACAGGCGCAGGGTGATAGGCGTAGTGGACGACTTTCACTTTCAATCGTTAAAAACAGATATTGAACCGCTGGTAATATCGCCGCATGCAGACAGAAGGGTAATAGCTATTAAAATGAAGCCCGGCAGTATACAGGCCGATCTTACCCTGATAGAAAAGCATTACAAACAGGTGGCAGCCGCATATCCTTTTGAATACAGCTTTTTAGATCAGCAGTTTGATACCCTGTACAAAAAAGATATACGCCAGCAAACCATTCTGGTGGTATTCGCCATTATGGCTGTGTTTGTTGCCTGCCTCGGTTTGTTTGGTATAGCCTCCTTTACTACCATCCGCCGCTTCCGCGAAATAGGGGTGCGCAAGGTATTAGGCTCATCGGTGCAGGGCATTGTGCTGTTGCTGTCTAAAGACTTGTTGCGCCCTGTCATCATTGCCACCTGTATATCCTTACCCATAGGCTACTGGGCCATGCGCCAGTGGCTGCAGAACTTCGCTTATAAAACCACGTTAAGCTGGTGGATATTTGCGCTGGCGGCACTGGTTACCCTGGGCATTGCGTTAATTACCATTGGTACAAAAGCTGTAAAAGCAGCCGTAACCAATCCGGTAAAGAGTTTACGTGGGGAGTAGCGGTATAACGGCACCACCATTGAAGCTGCCGCAACGTGCCATTTGAATAAAAGCGTTTATAGTATAGAAAACAGCTGCCTGGTGAAAGGCAGCTGTTACATCATCCTGCCTGTTATTTATTGGCTATAAAAGGTGCCTGCCTTATAAAGGCTTCACTTTCCAGCTGGCTGGCTAAAAAATAGCCTATATCTGTAGCGCTGATCTTTTCACCAGGGCAATCTGTAATACTTACTTCGACCGCATATCGCTTCTCCGTTTGCTCAATCACTGGTAACCGCACTATCGTCCAGCTTATACTGCTGGCTTCCAGCAGCTGATACTCGTGCTGCTTATCCGCAATCAGTTCCGGATATTGCTCCCGCATCCATGCAGACAGCTGTTGCACTCTTTCGCTTTTATCATCCCCGGCTACATCAATGCTCAGGCCGGTAATCAGCAGGTATTTCAGAACGCCTGTTTGTGGTACAGCCTGTATAATGTTACTGGTTACCCTACTGAAAACAGGAGCAGGATTACCGGGCTGGCCAATAGCATTGATTATATACGTGCAGCCGGTTAACAAGCGGGTAATATCATCGGGTTGCGTGGCATCGCCCTGCACTACTGTTAGTAACGGAGAGGAGTGTGTAAGCTTTGCCGGGTTTCTAACCAGTGCTTTTACCGGATATCCCTGTTCCATCAATACTTTGGTAATGTAATAGCCGGCTTTGCCGGTTGCGCCAATGATGGCTATGGTTGGTTTCATAAAACTGCTTTTAGTATAAATGAGGAAGAATAAGAGAATAGTATTCCCGGCCACCTGTTTAGGTGGTGTAGTTAAAGCCGGAAATATGTACTAAAAGCGTTTAATGCACTAAAGATAAGGAAGCTCCTACTTCTTTGCGGGAATTTTGGACCGTATAAAATCGATTTGTTCGGGAGTCATGCTCTCGGTTTTGATTAAATGGGCAACGTTTTTAGAAACGTATAATATCATTATGTTCTTATACTCTTTCCATTTGATAAAATGATCCCATGTCATTGTTGCTGTAGCTGTAGAAGAGTTGACGGTAACATGTTCTTCACTAAAAACGTATGTATTTTCCTGAGCCAGTGCCGTATTGTAAAACTTTAATGCCCCCAACCAGGTAAAAAAGTAAGGGATGAAGATAAAGAAAAGCCCTACTAACAGAGTTGGCCAGGGGAAAGAAATGCTGCCGTTGGTGATATAATACATATAAAATGAGAATACTATCATCGCCGGCCCCAGAATATGCTGCAGTATGGCAAACGGACGACGGGTGTTAGTATGCAAAAGCCAGCTTTTGTATTCGCTCTTAGATAATGAAGTGATAATAGTAAATGGTTCCATAATGGTGGTAAAGGGTTATGAATAAAGGGCAGCAAAAATAAGCACAAATTACCACTGCCCATACAGCGTAGTCCACTTCTTAATCAACGCCACCCGGTCTTTCAGGAAGCGGTTGTTGAAGAACACGCTCGACCAGTCTTCAAAATGCAGGTACTGAAACTCCAGGTAAAACAGCCAGAAGCCTACGCCCAGGTAAGGAATGGCCTGTAGTTCCTGGGTGGTAATGGGCCTTACGGCATGGTAGGCGGAGAGAAAAGTATTGAAGTCTTTCGATGCCTGTTCGGCAGTAATCTGGTTGTTGTGCATGTGCAGAAAAAAGTGCACCAGCACCGTCATAATATCATTTACCAGAAATCCCTTTCCCGCAAAGTCGAAGTCGAAGAAAGTAACCTCATCAAATTCGTTGATGTGAAAGTTCTTTGGCAGAAAGTCGTAGTGGCAGTAGCCGGTGCTGAACAGCGTAGTATTAAACGCATACAGGCGGTTGATGGCGGTACGCGCTGTTTGCTGCAACCAGGCATACTCTTCCGGCAGGTCTTTAAACGCGGGCGCTATGGTTTGCAGCGGGCCTGAAAGGGTGGTGTTGTTATTATACACACGCCTTTCGTGCTGCAGTTGTATGCGCGAGGTAATATTGTGAATATTGGCCATTTCGCGGCCAATGGTTTGCAGCTGGGGCTGTGTAAGGTCGGGCACTACAGTGCCCTGTGCATACTCAAACAATACGCCGTAACGTGTGCCCTCTGCGGCATTAAAGGTTTGCAGCATGTTGCCCTGTACATCTGTAACAGGGGCGGCTACGGGGCAGCCATTCTCTTTCAGTATCTGCAGCAACTCCACCTCAGCCAGTATTTCGTGGTGTTTGCGGTGGTTGTCGCGGTAAATCTTAAAAATATACTGGTAAGGGCTGCGTTCCAGCAGGTAGGTATCACTAACATTGCGTATCAGCAGCCTGCATTGGAACAACGGCAGGTTATAAGCCTTCCGCAGGTGTTCCTGCAAAGCTGCTGTAGACAACGTGGAATATTGTGTAGGAAAAATGCTCATTACACACTTACCTTAATAACAATTTTCTTTACCGGTATAGAGGCCTCCACTTTCAGATTGGGCATATGCAGATCGGTAGGGAAAAACACTGCAAAGCTGCCTGCTGCCAGTCGGGTAAAGAAAGAAGGCTTTTCTGCAAACAGCATAAAGTCTTTTTCTGTGTCGTAGGCTTTGGAAGGCATTTGCTGCTCCAGAAAATCATGGCCAATCAGTTCTTCACCGGTTACCATGTACTGGATGTCGATGTACTTTTTGTGCGATTCCATCTGTTCGCCCGCAGCGTCAATAGTGTCGTATTCGTTTACGATGGCGAAAATATCCGTACCATCTATCTCATACTTTCCTTTGGCAAGGGTAACGAAATCGGTAGTGGTCAGGTACTGAAAAGCCTTTTCAAATTTGGGTCCGAGAAAATAATAGCGTTGTGCGTTGGCCAGTTTGTCGAGTATCATAATAGGAGTCAGATAATATCAGGTTGAAAGATATTACTTTATGCTCATATAATTTTTACCGGTGTAATACCAGATTGTCTACGGAAAGCGGTGGTAAAATGCTGTACAGATGAGTATCCCGGCTGATGGGCCTGTTTTTCCAGTGCTTCAGTTTGCAGTGTCAGCAGCTCACGCGCCACCTGCCTCCGCCGTATACTACTCCTTCACTCCCCGTTCAAGGTTAAAGCGCAACTATTTGCCACCTAAAACGTAGAAACCTCATTTTTTAAGCCCCACCTGCCCTCCGTATGTCGTAAATTACCAGTAAATGCAAACGCCATGGCAAAGCAAACGGGGGATTCTGTTTTTATCGGCACTTACAACGGGTTATGCTTCTACAGCATGAACGGTAAATACTATGTACGTGCCAGCAGCCCGTTAAGCCGCAAGCGTGTTTTAACCGATTCTGCCTTTGCCGGCACCCGCCGTTATGCACAATGGCTGGCAGCCGCTTCGCCTATTGCATCGGCTATTTACCGGGAGGTGCCATTGGAAAAACGTCACAAAAACCTGTACCGCACCATTACCGGCAAAGCGTTGCTGTTACTGAAGGCAGGAGTGGAGGCAGCAGAAGTATGTGTGCTGCTGGCGAATGAAATCAATCAAATGGTGAACGGCGGAGAAGCTACTGCCACAAAGCCACAACAGAAAAAGCAGGTATATAATAAAACCAACAGTACGCCACTGCCCCAATGGCCCGGTTTGCGGATGATAAACCAGAAAGCGACCGCTGGCACTACTACCCAGCGCACCACGCTGCGCCGCAGGCAGCAAAGAGCAATAGCATATATAAATAAGGCGCCCCTTTGCAGAGGCGCCCGTAGGGGAAGGGAAATTTTCCCATGTGTAACAAGGTATGTATTCAGCATTACTGCCAAACCATCAATAGCTGTATCTGAAAAGGATCATTTAATAAGGGGGCGATGGACACAGAAGCCAATAGCACCCGCGCCGCAAAGCGGCGCAGGTAAGACTTATAGAAGAACCGCTGCACATAACAGCATACACAGCAACAGCAGCGGTTTAGTCTTTATTGGCCATCAAACCAAACAAACTCAAAACCTATAACCGGCTTTTACACCGGATAGTAAAGGTACGCCAACCTAAAGGGGCAGGGGGCAATGTGGCAGAATCGGATAACTGTTTGGCGCATTCCGATACACCAAAGGCTGTTATTAACAGTTCTGCAACGGTTTGTATACCCTGCCACCGGTATTTTTGACAAAACCCTTTCTGGTGATAAAATATTGGCTTACTCCTGCCGCCGCAAAACAGGCGATACGAATCTTATTTATATACTGCATTTGTACAGCCTTATTCTGGTGGTGGAATAACGCAGAGCCGTCCACGCCATGTGGCCTGGCGCCAGGAACGGCGGGTTTGCTGTTAATTCCCGTTGTGGCAGTGGGTGCCACCCTTATAAACCTGTTTTATGTAATATGGGGTCAAAAATGGGCATTCGGGCGTTTGCTGGGTCACGGTTTTACCTGCATACTTCTCTTTTTAATAATGTATAATATTAACTGATTAACTGCAAACTGGCTGTACATAAGGAAAAGCAGCCCTATATGTACCGTTTACACCTTATATACCTAATATCAGGGGTTTGTTTTTTAAACTTTTCGTGCCAGTTTTTCAATAGCGCAATTATATTTTCTAAAAATTTTGCCTCCGAAATTTTGAATTTTCACTCTTCTTCTGCGATGGTTATTCCTGCTGCATTTTCAATTTACGCACACTTATTATCCACATCTTGTGAATTTGTTTATTGTGAATAAGTGCCTCCCGTTCTTCATTTTTGTACTCTGCTCCGTATCCAAATAGAGCGTTCGCAAGGGAAGTACATGAATTCTGGGTTAAATTTTAAAAAAGACAGTAATGGGAATTTTTGATAAGCGCATACAGTATAAGCCGTTTGAATATCCTGAAGTGTTGACGTTCACTGAGGCGATTAATAAGTCGTTCTGGGTGCACTCTGAGGTGGATTTTACTGCAGATACGCAGGACTTTCATTCCCATTTATCACCTGCAGAAAGAAATGCAATAAAGAACAGTCTGCTGGCCATTGCGCAGATTGAAGTGGCGGTGAAGTCTTTCTGGGGCAACCTGTACCATCATCTGCCCAAGCCCGAACTGAATGGATTAGGCGCTACGTTTGCTGAATGTGAATTCCGTCACTCCGAGGCATATTCCCGCCTGCTGGAAGTGCTGGGGTATAACAACGAGTTTGAAAAACTGCTGGACATTCCGGTGATTAAAGAGCGTATCGACTACCTGAGCAACGCCCTCAGCAATGCTAAATCCACCGATAAAGAGGAGTACACCATTTCTCTGATCCTGTTCTCTATTCTTATTGAGAACGTAAGCCTGTTCAGTCAGTTCGCTATCATCCTTTCGTTCACCCGCTTTAAAGGGCTGATGAAGAATGTGAGCAACATTATTGCGTGGACGTCTGTAGACGAGCAGATACATGCCAACGCGGGTATTTACCTGATCAACAAAATCAGAGAAGAGTATCCGGAGATGTTTAACGAAGCCACTATTAACAAGATCAGCGAGCTCGTGAAGACCTCTATTGAAATAGAAAGCAAGATCATCGACTGGATTTTCAGTGCCGGTGAAATTGACATCATCAATAAAAAAGACCTGCTGAACTTTATGAAGTACCGTGCAGACGACAGTTTACGCAAAATAAACATGCCTGCATTGTTCAACATTACCAACGAGCAGAACAAACCTATGCTTTGGTTTGAAGAAGAGGTGTTTGCAAACAGTCTGGATGACTTTTTTGCCAAGCGCCCGGTAGATTATACCAAGCACGATAAAAGTATCTCAGCCCTCGACCTGTTTTAGAATAATTGTAGAAGAGAAGATTGACGACCCCGATTGATTGAATTGTAATTGTTAAAAGGACTAAAAAGCTATTTGTTATGGAAATACCCGTATTAGATCAGCTTCCCGGAGTGAAGGAAACTTACGAGCACGAGAAGCTTTGGTGGAAAAACACCGAGAGTGAGCAGATACTGAACAGAGGTTATTTACTGAAAGGTGAAACGGTAGAAGGTGCAATAGACCGGATTTGTACTGCTGCAGCGCAGCGCCTGTACAAGCCCGAGTTGAAGGAAGCTTTTGTGGAAATGATTGAAAGGGGCTGGATGAGCTTAAGCTCGCCTATCTGGGCTAATATGGGTACAGAGCGTGGTTTACCTATTTCCTGCTTTAATGTACATGTACCTGATAATATTGAAGGTATTACACACAAGCTGGGCGAGGTAATCATGCAAACCAAAATAGGGGGTGGTACCTCCGCTTACTTTGGTGCCTTGCGCGAGCGTGGCAGTGCTGTTACCGATAACGGTAAAAGCTCCGGCGCCGTAAGCTTTATGCGTTTGTTTGATACGGCTATGGATACTATTTCGCAGGGTGGTGTACGTCGCGGTGCTTTTGCGGCCTACATGGATATTGACCACTCCGATATTGAAGAGTTCCTGGCTATTAAAGATATTGGTCACCCCATTCAAAACCTGTTCAACGGTGTATGCGTACCCGATTACTGGATGCAGGATATGATTGATGGTGATATGAAGAAGCGCCAGATATGGGCCAAAGTGCTGGAAAGCCGTCAGCAGAAAGGCTTACCATACATTTTCTTCACCGATAATATTAACCGTAACAAGCCGCAGGTATATAAGGATAAAAACCTCACTATTCATGCGAGCAACCTGTGTTCTGAAATTGCACTGCCTTCTTCAGAAGACGAATCGTTCATCTGCTGCCTCAGTTCTATGAACCTGGAGTTGTATGATGAGTGGAAAAATACCGATGCCGTTAAACTGGCTGTATTCTTCCTGGATGCCGTGTTACAGGAGTTTATTGTTAAAACAGAAGATAACTACTACCTGGAAAATGCCAACCGCTTTGCCAAACGCCACCGTGCTTTAGGTTTAGGCGTACTGGGCTGGCACTCTTACCTGCAAAAGAACATGATTGCTTTTGAAGGCATGGAAGCCAAGCAACTGACCAACCGCATTTTCAAAGATATTAGTGAAAAAGCGGAAAAGGCTACCAGAGAGCTGGCATGGATTTATGGCGAGCCGGAAGTACTGAAAGGTTATGGTAAAAGGAATACTACCCTTATGGCCATTGCTCCTACCACTTCTTCCTCTGCTATCCTGGGTCAAACCTCTCCGGGCATTGAGCCATTCAGCAGCAACTATTTCAAAGCCGGTTTATCTAAAGGCAACTTCATGCGTAAGAACAAATACCTGAAGGCCCTGCTGGAAGAAAAAGGTATAGACAACGAAGATACCTGGCGCGATATTATGCTGAACCACGGTAGCGTGCAGCATATTGATGAACTGACGGAACACGAGAAAGAAGTGTTTAAAACGTTCAAAGAAATCAGTCAGCTGGAAATTATTCAGCAGGCCTCTATCCGCCAGAAGTATATCGATCAGGCACAGAGTCTCAACCTGAACATTCCTTCTAACCTGCCGGTGAAGGATGTAAACAGACTGCTGATTGAAGCCTGGAAACTGGGTGTTAAAACCCTGTATTATCAGCGCAGCCAGAGCGTAAGTAAAGAATTGGTTACCAATCTGGTGAACTGTAAGAGCTGCGAGGCGTAAGACTTACTATCTTCTCTATATTCAAACCGCTCCGGCCGAATCGGAGCGGTTTTTGTTATTTTTATCCGTAACATTGACTATTCAAAACCCTAGACCAGTCTGATATGAAATCGTATTGCCGGGTGCTGGCATTGTTGCTTTTATGTGTTTCCTGCAAGGAAAAGAAAGTCAAAACGGAACTACCGGTATTATCCTCATCCGATCTGTTTGAAAAGTTCAGAAAACAGGTAGTGTTAATCAAAAACAAAAGCTATTTCAAAGCCACATTTGATAATGGTACCGCCATGTACTTTACCTATATTCACGATGGCGGATATTCCGATATTACCTCCGATGAAGAAGAGGCAAAGAACAATGCGGAAGCCTGTAGCGGTACCGGGTTTTTTATAGGTACACAGGGGCAGATTGCTACCAATTTTCATGTGGTAAGCGGTCTGCACCAAACGCCGGATAAGGTAAACTTTCAGCAAAGGGTTATGGAAGCCTTACACGTATCGCGCGATGGCCTGGTAGGCGATATTTCATGGACGGCCCACCGCCTCAAATACAACCACCCGGAAGATTCTGCCTATGTACAGGCCCTGCCGCAAGGTTTTATGAATCCGAAAGATGAAAAGCTGGTGGCGGCTACCGAAGGCGGCCCGCAGGACGGGGAAGAGGCGGAAGCGGAAACTGCCACAGACACCACCGTTACCGGTTTTCACGACCGTATAGATTCCCTGCTGGAAGCCAATAAGCTGGTGGAGGAACTCGCTACCCAGGCTTTTCAGGTAGAGATTGTAACCACAGAATTATCGGTACAGCTGGATGCTTCTACCAAAGATGCTACGGTTTATCCCTGTCATATTCTTTCCCTGAGTCAGCAGCGCAAAATAGATCTGGCTATTATACAAATGGACAGCGGTAAAACTCCGGCAGGAGTGGGGGCTATCACCGATTTAATGAAAGACAACGATGCAGATCATTACGGTTCTACCCTGAAGGATAATGATGTGCTGAAAGTAACCACGCCTTTATACCTTATCGGCTTTAACTACGGCGAAGAGATTGCCAACACCTCTGATGGCATTAAGGTGCAGCTGAGTAAAGGCGAAGTAACGCAGGAGAGCGATCAGTTTCGTGTACTGTACTCTGTACCCATGCTGCCCGGCAGCAGTGGCAGCCCCGTGTTTAATAAAAAGGGCCAGATAGTAGCTATTAATTATTGCGGCTTTACTTCAAAAGATAATTTCAATTATGGCATTCTAAGCAATCATCTGCGATATATGATAGAGCATGAGGCGGTTACTACATTGCCGTAAAATGGTACGCTTCTTGACTTACTACAACCAAACACGATGACTATGAAAAACGGATTATTGTATATAGCCCTGCTGGCAGGCGGTTTTGCAGCCTGCAACGGCAATGCAGACAACCGGGTGTTAAATGATTCTGCAAGCACCTCCCGGACAGATACGGCCAACGATTCTATGTCGGTATGCTTTCAGCGCTATGCCGGCCCCTTACGTCAGGATACATTTACCGTACACCTGGTAATACGCGAAGGCCGTGTGAATGGCGAACTGGTAGAAATGCCTTTTGAGAAAGATGCCCGCCGTGGTACACTGGCAGGTACTATGAAAGACAGTATTATTACCGCCACCTGGAGTTATATGCAGGAAGGACAGCAGGATACCCTGCCCGTTGTGTTTAAAATAAAGGACGGCAACCTGCTGCAACAGCCATATGTATACGATGGCAAAACAGGCCGGGAAACGTTGAAAGATACCAGCGCCTTTTCGCAGGAGTTTGTGCCCTTCGACTGCCGTAAGATACCCAAACAAAAAAGTTGATTATTGTTCATAAGCTACAGAGGTGCTACCGCAAACGGCAGCACCTTTTGTTTTAAATGGCAGTTATGGAAAACCTGTTACAACAGTTGAAGCTATAGGCTGCTCAGGTTTAATAAGTATATTTGAAGCATAAGTACATACACTATGAAAAAACTGTCAGTTGTATTGGCCCTGTTAACCCCTATATTACTCACCGCGCAGGATGAAGAATGGAAAGAAGCCAGCCCCGCAAGCAAAGCCTATCATGAGTATCGCTTAAAAACAACAGTGCCACCTTATGGACTGGCCAAAGTAAAAGCGCTGATTAAAGGTATTCAGCAGGATGAGGATACGCATCTGAAACTAAATGCAAAAGCCTATAACACCTTGTCATTACGGGAAAAGTTTACGTATCATATGATTCATGCAGAATCATACAGCCAGAACTGCGATGTGTTTCCGCCTGTACAGGAAGAGCAGACAAAGATAATGGCATACCTGCCCGATGCTTTTGATGAATATAGCTGGAGCGAACGGCAGCGTAAGTTTATGCAGGATAACAAAGATTCCGTAATGGCTATTATGAAAGAGAGTATTCAAAGAAGCGGGCGCATAGGTGTAAATTACAAAGAAGCGATTGTGGAGATGAATGCGCTGGAGATGATTCCGTTTCTGATAGACTTTTATAAAAAAGATCGTAAAGATCATGATATATTAACGGTGCTGCTGTTGCTGATGAAAAGCGTAAAGTATGAGCCGTTTGTGAAATCAACCTCTTACACAAAACTGTATGGCGAAAATAGCAGTTATACCAGTTACCTGCAACTGAACGCCGCTAATGAAGAACTGATTTTTAAACGTGCAATGGATTTGTATAATGCTATGAGTTAAACACGCTGATATGCAGTATGCATTGTTAATAATATTTTGGATGTATCTGTTTCCGCATGCAGCTGTTATAGCACAGATGCCTGCAGGAACAGATACTGTTTTTATACAGGTGCCCGCCGGTAAATACCAGGTGGGTAAAAAAGGTCACCGGTTAAACCCGCTACGCACTGTGCAGGTAAATGCCTATGCCATTGCAGCCACCGAGGTAACCAATGAGCAGTTTGCCCGTTTTGTGGCAGCTACCGGCTATATAACCGATGCTGAGCGTTTGCACAATGCGCTGGTGTTTGAACCGGGATTGCCGGAGTTTCGCTGGAAGGAAGACAGTACTGCCTGCTGGCGTTACCCCAACGGAGTAAGCCGCGGCGACCTTACCGGTAAACTGCAGCATCCGGTTACCACTATCAGTTTTACCGATGTGCAGGCATATTGCCGGTGGGCGGGTATGCGGCTGCCTACGCCGGATGAATGGGAAATTGCTGCCAGGGCCGGAAGCAACACCAATTATTTCTGGGGGCGGGAGATGGGACGGATAGGGGAGTTTGCCAACGTGTGGCATGGGCACGACCATCTGGAAGCTGACAGTAGTGATAAATATATGTATACTTCTCCCATTGGTAGTTATCGCTCTAATCCGTGGGGTATATATGATATATATGGAAATGTATTTGAATTCTGCGATGGTCACCTGGGTGTGGAAACTATTGCCCACGCGCGCGGTGGCTCCTGGTGGTGCAGCGCGCATTCCTGTAGTTATTTTAATTCTTTAGATATAGGACGCGTTCATATTCATGCATCTTTTAGCAATCAGGGGTTTAGGGTAGTAAAAAACTTGTAGAAGATTTTTATACTAAAATCTTAACAGAATTTTTGGAAGTATCTATTAAAGTTATACTTTTAATATGTAGATGAGCTCTTTTAGATGATTGGCTTTTACCGTTAGCGCAGGCAATTGATCGTACCTTTTTAACGAAATATGCTTATGTCATCCGCTGGCTGTACTTATGATCCAACATCCAATATCCATAACAACATAAAGTCCGCAGTTCTTCTACTACTATGTCTCTGTACATGGTGGGGGAAATCCTATGCGGAAGGTAGTAAGGACCTGTATCCATCAGGGGCCTCGGGGTATCGTGCGTACGTAAACAGTACCACGGCATCCAGCAGTACCAACCCTTTCCCAACGCTGGGAACGGTAAAGGTATATGTAAAGGCCGGTGAAACGATATATGTGGGTTCCAGTGCGCAGGCTGTTGGTAATGGTACTATCAACCTACGTGCGCCGAATGGCAATACCTATACTACGGGAAATGGCTCTTTGCTGGGCCTTACGGTAGGCCGTATCTATAACCGTACACAGGAGCTGGCAGGCCCCGTACCGCTGGGTGGTGGTTATACACCAGCCACCTTTCCTGTACTTGCTTCGGAAGAAGGGGTATGGGAAATTGACTTTGTTCCACCTTCTAATACTTCTTCTTCCAACCCCACACCGGTGCTGGCCAATGCAGCCTGGACGCAACCCACCAGCGGCAACTACATTGCCGCTTTCGATGTTAGTGTACGTAACGCCGGTAATACCGCTTTTATAAACGGCCGTGTATATACAAATATATTTTCTGCTATACTTGGTGACTTTACTGCGGGCTTTAATGCTGTGTTTCAGGTATTAACCAAAGATGGTTTTATTTACAGCGTAAACAACAACGGACAGGCTGGTAACGGCTTCTCCTTTTTTGTAAACAATAAAGGTTTCCGTAACAGCTCTAACGGCGCTTCCTATAAAAGTTATAACAGCCTTACCAGCATTCCGGTGCAGGACCCCCGTGCTGATGACACACAGAGTGACATTACACAAAAGATATTCTTTACCACACCTGCCTCAGATATGCCTGCCACGGCACCCGGCGTTGGTGGAACAGAGTGGCTGCGTATAACGCCTGTGAGTCCGGTGGTATCTAACTTTACTTTTAACGGTGTAGAAGGTACGCCCAACGTAGCCGGTACCAATCCGGCTGGTGGTAATATTGGTTTTACCACCAACCAGGCGGGCAACTATGCGGTAGATCTGGATATTAATAACAACGGGGTATATAGCGATTCGGTAGACCGCCGTATTACCGGTATAGCCACTGCAGGCGCCAATACAGCGTACTGGGATGGGCTGGATGGGAAAGGCGTAAGGGTAAGCCCCACCGTGGTTTCTACAGCTAACATACCCATACGGGTATTACTGTTTGGGGGCGAGATACATTTTCCGTTTCTGGATGTGGAACGAAACGTAAATGGTATTATCATTACCCGAACCAATGGAAGCGGTTCGGGTAACAACGTTGTATACTGGGATGATTCGAACATATCACCCGTAGTGGGTACCGCGTCTAATCCTATCAGAACTACTATAGACGGGATCAGCAGTGCCACCAATGGCCACAAATGGGGTACCGCCGGTGCGGGCAGCACCGAGTTTGGTGATGTAAAGGGCCTGGATACCTGGACGTATGTGTTAAGTAATGCCTTAACAAATAGTACTACCATTGTTATCCGCGAAGCGGACTTACAGGTAGTAAGTGTTACCGGTAACGCCACACAACCCTGTGTGGGCCAGAGCGTAACCTTTACCGTTCCGGTAAAGAACAACGGCCCGGATAATGTAACCGGTGCTAAATTCTTTTTCGCGTTTCCGGCAGAGTTTACCAACGTAACCGTAAGCAGTGCAGCTACTACAGGTACCTCCTCGGTATCCGGAGGGGCTACTACAGCCACCGGTTATACTGCCAATGTAAATATCAACAACGGGGCTACGGTAACCTTTACCATTACAGGTACGCTATCTGCCGTACCATCCGGTGGCAGCCTTACTACCCGGGCCTCCATTATGCGCCCGGCCGATGTTACCGATCCCGATGCTACTAACCCCGATGCAGCTGCACCTACCGATCCGCAGAACGAGTGTGACGCCGCGCCTTCCGGTGTGGGTTGTAACAACGTTATTAATAATACCATTCTGGTATTTGCTACGCCTACCACGGCTGCAGCAGGTACCGATCAGAACTTATGCGCAGCTACCAGCACCACACTGGCGGGTAATACCCCGGTAAACGGAACCGGTACCTGGACAAAAGTGAGCGGCCCCGGCACGCCCGTGTTTGTAAACCCGAACAGCGGCGGTACGGTGGTGAATGGTATTACTACAGGAACCTATATTTTCCGCTGGACTATTACCAACGGTGGATGTGCGGCCAGCACCAGCGATGTACAGGTGTTTAACCTGCAGGCACTGGCTTCCAACACCATAACTGCACCTGCTACCACTACCTTCTGCAGCAGTGGTGATGCAGCGGTAATTACCGGTAGCACACCTACCGGTGGTACGGGTACGTATACTTATCAGTGGCAAAGCTCTACAGACGCTACAAACTATACCAACATCAGTGGCGCTACAGCACAGACTTACGATCCGCCGGTGGCCACGGTTACTACCTATTACAGAAGGGGTGTTACTTCCGGTGCCTGTGCTACGGTGGCGTATAGTAACGTAGCTACTATTACTATTCAGCCTGCGTTGGCTGGTAACACTATTACCGCACCTGCTGTTACGGCATTCTGTACCAGTGGCGATGCAGCGGTAATCAACGGCAGCACGGCTACGGGTGGTAATGGCACTATCAGCTACCAGTGGCAGTCCTCTACAGACAGTGTAACCTTTACCAATATCAGTGGTATCACTACCCAGAGTTATGATCCGGGTGCTACCTCTGTAACTACTTACTACCGCCGTACGGCCACCTCCGGCAGTTGTACCACGCCTTCTGTCAGCAATGTGGTTACTATTACGGTAAGTCCCACACTCACTGCCGGTTCTATCGGCAGCGATCAGGCTTTCTGTGTCAGTGGCGATCCTGCTGCCTTTACACAGCTTACGGCTGCAACGGGCGGCACCGGTACCTATGCGTATCAGTGGCAGATTTCCACTACCAGCAGCACTTCCGGCTTTACCAATATATCCGGCGCTACCGCAGCCGTGTACGATGCGCCGGCGGTTTCGCAGAACACCTGGTTCAGAAGAATCACCAGTTCAGGTACCTGTACAGATGCCATCAGCAATGCAGTGGCCGTTACTATCTACGCTGCCCTCAATGCCGGTACTATCAGCGCCAGCCAGACGTTCTGTACCAGCGGCGATCCTGCTGCCTTTACGCAAACAGCGCCCGCAGGTGGCAATGGTTCATATACCTATCAGTGGCAAACCTCTGCTGACAACAATACCTTTACCAATATAACGGGTGCAACCGCATCTGTTTACGATGCACCTGTAGTATCGCAAACCACTTACTACAGAAGAACCGTAACCGCAGGTACCTGCGCAGCGGTAAACAGCAACGTGTTAACGGTAACCGTAGTGCCTGCAGTAACCAATAATACTGTTACCGGCGATCAGACTATCTGTTCCGGTACTGCACCAGCTTCGCTGAGTGGTTCAACACCAGCCAATGGTACGGGTACTTATGTATATCAGTGGCAAAGCAGCACTGATGGCACTACGTTTATTGCTGCTGCCGGTACCAATACTACCCAGAATTATACGCCGGGTAACCTTACGCAAACCACTTACTACCGCAGAACGGTAAGCTCCGGCGTATGTGCCGCTACTGCCAGCAATATTATTCAGGTAACCGTAAACGGTGCTTCTACCGGTGCCAATGCCGGACCCGATCAGGGACCTGCCAATATTACTTCTGCTACACTGGCCGGTAACAACCCGGTTTCGGGTACGGGTGTGTGGACACAGATTTCCGGGCCTAATACCGCAGGTATTACCAGTCCTTCCCAGTTTAATACCACTGTAACCGGCCTGGTTGCAGGTGCTTATACTTTCCGCTGGACCATTACCAACCCGCCTTGTGCTGCTTCTACCGATGATGTAATTATACGGGTGAACAGCGCACCGGTGGCACAGAATGATGCGGCTACTACCAATGAAGATGTGGCAGTGAATATATCCGTACTGTCTAATGATACAGATGCGGACGGCACTATTGATGCAACTTCTGTAACTATTGTACAGCAGCCTGCCCATGGTACAGTAACGGTTAACGCTACCGGCGTGGTAACCTATACTCCTGCATTAAACTACAATGGTGCTGATAACTTCAGTTACACGGTAAAAGATAATCTGGGTACTGCTTCTGCTCCGGCAACAGTAACACTTACCATAGCGCCTGTAAACGATGCGCCGGTAGTGGTGAACGATCAGGTAAACGTGGATGAGGACATTGCTACCACCATTAACGCTCCGGGTATACTGGCCAATGATTCAGACCCCGATGGCGATCAGCTGATCACTACCCTGGTAAGTACTACTAAAAACGGCACACTTACTTTAAATCAGAACGGTTCGTTTACGTATACCCCCAATGCTGATTATAACGGGCTTGACTCGTTTGTATACCGCGCCTGCGATGCGTCTAACGCCTGTGGCACTGCTACCGTAGTTATTAATGTGGGTAATGTAAATGATGCCCCTGTAGCAGCTGCTGATACTTATACCATAGCGGAAGATGGTACGCTTAACCAGCCTGCCGCCGGTGTGCTGGCTAACGACACTGATGCTGATGGTGATGTGCTGAGCGCTACCCTGGTAACCAATGTTGCCCATGGTACACTGGTATTAAATACCAACGGCAGCTTTAGTTATACACCAGATGCCAATTACAACGGTCCTGATCAGTTTACCTATAAAGCGTGTGATGCCAGCGGTGCCTGCTCTGCTCCGGTAACAGTTTCCTTTACTGTTACTGCCGTAAACGATAAACCGGTAGCACAGGATAACAGCTACGCGGTGAATGAAGACCAGACCTTAACCGTAGCCGCCCGTGGCGTGTTACTGGATGATACGGATGTGGATGGTGATGTACTGAGCGCATCGGTAGTAACTGGTCCGCAACATGGTACTTTAGTGCTGAATGCAGATGGCAGCTTTACGTATACGCCGGTTGCTAACTATAATGGCACTGATCAGTTTACCTATCGTGCCTGCGATGCCGGTTCTCCGCAGTTATGCGATACCGGTTTGGTAACCATTACGGTAAATGCAGTGAATGATGCTCCTGTGGCAACCGCCGATACCTATGCGGTGGCAGAAGACCAGGCATTGAATATTGCTGCACCGGGTGTACTGGGTAATGATACAGATGCCGATGGTGATGCGCTTACTGCTGCTATTGCGGTAGCTGCTGCCAATGGTACCGTAACCCTGCAGCCGAACGGCAGCTTCCTGTATCGCCCCAATGCCAACTTTAATGGTACAGACAGTTTCAGCTATTCGGTATGTGATCCGTCTAATGTATGCGGTACGGGTAAAGTGCGTATTACCGTTACTCCGGTAAATGATACACCGGTAGTAATTACTGCTTCTTATGTGGCTACAGAAGATCAGGTATTATCTGTAGTGGCTCCCGGCCTTATTGCCAACGGTTCTGACGTGGATGGCGATGCGCTTGCCCCTGCACTGGTAACACAGGCGCAGCATGGAACGGTAGTTATCAATGCCAATGGTTCGTTTACCTATACACCTGTTGCCAATTACAACGGTACAGATGTATTTACTTATAGACTGTGCGATGCATCGGGCGCCTGCGGACAGGCCACCGCCACCATTACGGTAAACGCAGTGAATGACGCACCGGTGGCTGCCAGAGATAACTATACTGTGGCAGAAGATGGCAGCTTACAGATTGGCGCTACCAACGGCGTACTGGCCAACGATACCGATGCGGATGGTGACGCGCTTACCGCTACGGTGGTAACCCAGCCGGTGCATGGTACCCTGGTAATGAATTCGGATGGTAGTTTTGTATATACCCCTGCCGGTAATTATAATGGTACCGACAGCTTTACCTATCGTGCCTGCGATGCTTCCAATGCGTGTGGTACCGCAACCGTGGTACTGAATGTAACCGCGGTGAATGATGCGCCGGTAGCTTCCGGCGATAGCTATACCATAGCAGAAGATGGCACACTTACCGTTGCAGCACCGGGCGTTCTGTTCAACGACCGGGATGTGGATGGTGATGCACTCACCGCCTCGCTGGTAAGTCAGCCTTTACATGGTACCTTAAGCCTGAATGCGGATGGCTCCTTTGTATACACACCTGCTGCCAACTACAATGGTACAGACAGCTTCCTGTATCGCGCCTGCGATGCCGGTGGTTTGTGTAATACAGCAACCGTACTGTTATCTGTTACCGCTGTAAATGATGCACCGGTAGCCAATAGCGATGCCTATACCCTGGGTGAGGATACTGCGCTTACCGTTGCAGCGCCGGGTGTACTGGGCAATGATACCGATGCAGATGGCGATGCGCTTACAGCTTCTGTAACCAGGCAGCCTGCACATGGTACGCTTACCCTGCTGGCCAATGGTGGATTTACTTATACACCAGCATTAAATTATAACGGAAGAGACAGCTTTGATTACAGAGCCTGCGATGCCAGCGGTGCCTGCTCTGCACCGGCAACGGTAGTGTTTACCATAAACGCTGTAAACGATGCGCCTGTAATAGCAGGTACCGTAACCTACTCCACACAGGAAGATGCGCCGCTGAATGTAACCGCTCCGGGCCTGCTGTTTAACGCTTCAGACCCTGAGAACGATGCCATGAGTGCTGCTGTGGCAACACAGCCACAACACGGCACCGTAACCATTAATGCAAACGGATCTTTTGTATATACGCCTGCGGCCAACTATAATGGCACAGACACCTTTACTTACCGCATCTGTGATGCTTCCAACGCCTGCAGCATTGGAACAGCCGTAATTAGCATTACTGCTGTAAACGATGCACCGGTAGCGGGTAACGATGTGCTGCCAGCTACCCTGGAAGATGTGCCGGTAACTATTGCCGCCACTACCTTACTGGCCAATGATACCGATGCAGAAGGCGATGCCCTTACCATCAGTATTAATACCCAGCCGGTAAACGGTACACTGGTGCAGAATGCAGATGGAAGTTTAACCTATACGCCGGCTGCTAACTTTAATGGTGTAGACAGCTTTACCTATCGGGTTTGTGATAATGGTAGTCCTGCGCTTTGTGGTGTGGGTACCGTACGCATACCGGTAACGGCGGTAAATGACGCACCGGTAGCCAAAGATGATCAGTATACCACCAACGAAGATGGGGTGCTTACGGTAGCAGCACCGGGCGTACTGTTTAACGACAGCGACCCTGATAATGCGCAGAACACGCTTACAGCTTCGCTGGTAAGCGGTCCTGCACATGGCACGGCTATCATTAATGCCAATGGTGGGTTTACCTATACGCCTGATGCTAACTATGATGGTCAGGATACTATTACCTACCGCGTATGCGATCCTTCGGGTGCCTGCGATACCGGTATTGTGGTAATATCTGTGCAGCCGGTGAACGATCCGCCGGTTACTGCTGCCGATAATTATACCAATGTTCAGGAAGATGTTCCGTTTACGGTTACGGCCGCCAACGGCGTACTGGCCAACGATACGGATGCAGATGGCGATGTGCTGAATGCTTCTGTGGTTACCTCGCCTGCACATGGTACACTGGTGCTGAACAGCGATGGCAGCTTTACTTATACCCCGGCCAAAGACTATAACGGACTGGACAGCTTTACTTATAAAGCCTGCGATGCGGCCGGAAGCTGCGGCAACGGCAAAGTATACTTTACCGTAAACAATGTAAACGATGCACCGGTTACTGCACCGGTTACGTATACCACTAATGAAGATGTACCGCTAACACTTACTGCACAGCAGCTGCTGTTTAACGATATGGATGCCGATGGTGATCCGCTTACCATAACCGGTGTAACGCAGCCTGTACACGGTACAGTAACGTTAAACGGCAATGGTACTTATACCTACACACCGGCTGCTGATTATAACGGTGTGGACAGCTTTACCTATACGGTAACCGATGGTCAGGGTGGGCTTGCTACCGGCACAGTGCTGATTACTGTAAATGCAGTAAACGATGCACCGGTGGCGCAGAACGACAGCTATACCCTGGATGAGGAGCAAACCTACACCAGTACAGTTTCTGTACTGGCGAACGATACAGATGTGGATGGCGATGCCCTCACTGCCGCACTGCTTGCCGGTCCGTTACGCGGAACGGTTACCCTGAATGCCAATGGCAACTTTACCTATACGCCGGCACAGGACTATAATGGCCTTGACAGCTTTACTTATGTGGTAAGCGATGGCCGGGGTGGATTGGATACCGGCGTGGTAACATTAACGGTTACCGCTATCAACGATAATCCGGTAGCGAACAGAGATACTTACACTACCAGGGAAGATGTGGCGCTTTCTGTGGTTGCGCCGGGTATACTGTTTAACGATACCGATCCGGATAATGTGGCAGGTGGTACCAATAATGATGTGCTTACAGCAACAGCTGAAAGTAAAGCGTCTGCTGCCGGTGGTACCGTGCAGATAAACAGCAACGGCTCGTTTATTTATACGCCGTCTGCCAACTATAACGGCCTGGATAGCTTTACATACACGCTTCAGGATGGTAAAGGTGGCACAGCAACGGGAACCGTAGTAGTTACTGTGCAGGCCGATAATGATGCGCCTGTTGCGGTTGATGACAGTTATACTGTTGCTGAAGATGTAATTCTGAATGTAAATGCTGCCAATGGTTTACTGGCCAATGATACCGATGCGGATGGTGATGCGCTTACAGTTGCATTACTTACCCCGCCTGCACATGGTGTAACAACTGTGAATGCAGATGGATCATTCGCTTATCGTGGTAATACCAATTACAATGGATCTGATTTCTTCACCTATGTGGTAAGAGATGGCAATGGTGGTTCAGATACCGGTACGGTGCAGATTACCGTAACTGCGGTAGACGATCCGCCTGTGGCACAGAACGATAACTATTATCTGGCTACCAATGATAGCCTCATCATTGCTGCACCAGGTGTGCTGTTTAATGATGTAGATGTAGACAGTCCTTTAAATGCTGAACTACTGAGTAGTCCTGCAAGCGGCGCTTTCAGTTTCAATAGCGATGGTTCCTTCCGTTATGTGCCTGTAACAGGGTTTGCCGGTACTGTTACTTTCAGCTACCGCCTGTGTACTACCTGTACACCTGCTACAGTAACTATTAACGTAGGCACGAATAACCGGCCGCCATTGGCAGCGCCGGACAGTTATTCCACCTCGGAAGATGTGCCGCTTACGGTAGCTGCACCGGGTGTGCTGGCCAACGATACAGACCCCGATGAAGCAACGCCCAGACTGGCGGCAGTGCTGGTAACCACTGTTTCGCATGGTACGCTTACATTGAATGCCAATGGTTCGTTCACCTACGTGCCGGAGGCTGATTACAATGGCGCAGACAACTTTACCTATGCGGCAACAGATGCTAACGGAGCAACCAGCCAGACTACTGTGTTTATCAACGTTACTGCAACAAATGATGCACCGGTGGCGGCTGAGTACAATGTATCTACTGCGGAGGATACCCAGTTGAACGGATCGGTAGCTACGAATACTACAGATGTGGATAATAGTGCCGGTAGCCTCTTGTATACGGTAGTAGCCAATCCGGCACATGGTAGTCTTAGTTTAAACGCCAACGGAACTTATACCTATACCCCGGCTGCAGATTACAATGGCCCTGACCAGTTCAGTTATCGCGTTTGTGATGCAGGTGGGCTGTGCGACGATGGAACTGTAGCTATTACTGTAACAGCTGTAAACGATGCACCGGTGTCGCAGCCTGATTCCTATACCGTAACGGAAGATCAGCAACTGGTAGTGCCTGCCGCCACCGGCGTGCTGGCCAATGATAGTGATGTGGATGCAGAGCCGATTGTATCTGTTCTTGCCTCTACCACCAATGGTACACTTAATCTGCAACCGGACGGCTCGTTTACTTATACGCCAAATCCGGATTTCAGCGGCATAGACCAGTTTACGTATCAGGCCTGTGATAACGGAACACCTGCACTTTGCGGCAACCCGGTTACGGTTACCTTAACCGTAAACAATGTGAATGATGCACCTGATGCCGGTAACGATAGTTATACCATGGCAGAAGATGGAACACTTACTATAGCTGCTCCGGGTGTACTGGCTAATGATACAGATGGGGATAACGATCCGCTGACAGCTGCTGTGCAAACGCAGCCGCTGCACGGTACGCTAACCTTAAACGCAGATGGCAGCTTTGTATATGCCCCTGCCGCTAACTATAACGGTACAGATGTGTTTACTTATCGTGTAAGTGATGGTAATGGCGGTTCTGATACCGCGCAGGTTACTATTACCATAACACCGGTAAATGACCAGCCGGTAGCCGGTGCGGATACTTATACTGTAATTGAAGACAGTACGCTGGAAGTGAATGCCGCTAACGGTGTGCTGGCCAATGATATTGATGTGGACGGAGAGGTGATTGTTGCCAAACTTACCGATCCATCCAAAGGAACGCTTACCCTGCGTCCGGATGGTTCCTTCACCTATGTGCCGTTGCCCAATGCTACCGGTGTGGATTCCTTCCGTTACCAGGCCTGCGATGTAAACCAGTGTTCTGATCCGGTAACTGTGATCTTCAACTTCACGGATGTAAACGATGCGCCTGTGGCAGTTGCAGACAGTGCAACTACTGCCGAAGATACGCCGCTCACCAGCACTGTTTCTGTACTGGCGAATGATACCGATGCAGATGGTACGGCAGGGCTTACCGTTACTGCACAAACCATTACAGATGGCAGAGGTACCCTTACTATGGGTAGCGATGGCAACTATACTTATACCCCGGCAAGCAACTTTAACGGCCAGGCGGAATACCCGTATCAGGTATGCGACCCAACCGGATTGTGTGCCCAGGGCAGACTGGTGATTACAGTAACACCGGTAAATGATGCGCCGGTTGCCACACCGGATACCTATGCTGTAACAGAAGACAGCACCTTAACCGTACCTGCTTCTGAAGGGGTACTTGCGAATGACTATGATCCGGATGGTGAAACCATTGTATCGCTGGTAAGCCAGCCATCAAGAGGTACACTGCAGCTGAATGCTGATGGCTCTTTTATCTATACACCACAGGCCAATGCGGTAGGTGTGGATAGCTTCAGTTATCGCGCCTGCGATCTGTCTGGCGTATGTTCTCCGGATGTAACAGTTTACTTTACTATTGGCGATGTAAACGATGCGCCGGTAGCCAATGCCGATCAGGCTACGGTGCCGGAAGATTCTGCCGTGAATATTAACGTGCTGGCTAATGATACTGACCCTGATCAGGGGCAGACCCTGACGGCTACGCTGCTGACACAGCCTGCCAACGGCACCGTGGTGCAAAACCCGGATGGTACCTTCCGTTATACCCCGGCTGCTAATTTTAACGGCACCGATCAGTTCACTTATCAGGTATGTGATAACGGTTCGCCACAGGCATGCGCCAGCGCAACTGTATCTGTTACGGTTACTGCTGTAAATGATGCACCGGTAGCAGCAGCAGACGCCTATGCGGTGAATGAAGATGAGACGCTGACAGTAACTGCGCCGGGCGTGCTGGGTAATGATGTTGATGCGGATGGTGATGCCCTGGTGGTAAGTTTGCAAACCAATGCATTACATGGTACCGTAACCCTGCAGGGAGATGGCTCCTTTACCTATGTGCCTGTTGCCAACTACAACGGACTGGATTCGTTTGTATATAAAGTAACCGATGGGGCAGGAGATACCTCACTGGCTATTGTGCGTTTAACTGTAAATGCAGTAAACGATGCGCCAACGGCTGCCGGTGATGGTCCGTATACGGTGAACGAAGATGCCGTACTGAACGTACCGGTTGGTACCGGCGTACTGGCTAATGATACAGATACAGATGGTGGTACGCTTACTGCCAGCGTGGCGGTAGCGCCGCTGCATGGTACGTTGGTAATGAATGCAGATGGAAGCTTTACTTATACGCCAAACGCTGATTACAGTGGTACAGATACCTTTACCTACAGGGTATGTAACAGCAGCCAGCTGTGTTCAGAAAGTAAAGTAAGCCTGAGCATACAGGCAACGCCTGATAGTCCGGTTGTTGCAAACGATACGTACGCTGCCACAGAAGATACCCGCCTGCAGATAGCGGCTCCGGGTGTGCTTGCCAATGACAGGGATGCTGACGGCGATGCGCTGCGTGCAGCAGTAGCTGTGGCGCCACTGCATGGTACACTTACCCTGCAGCCGGACGGTAGCTTTGAATACACACCTGCTGCCAATTACAATGGTGTGGATAGCTTTACCTATACCGCGTGTGATGCGGGAGGTTTGTGCAACACCGGCACCGTGGTACTGAATGTGGCTGCTGTAAAAGATGTGCCACAGGCGGTAGCGGATAATATTACTGCGCAGGAAGATGTGCCGCTGGTAATAAGACCTGTGGATCTTACTGCCAACGATATTAATCCGGATGGCGATCCGCTGGTAGTGACTTTCAGCCAGCCAGCCAATGGCACGCTGACACAAAATCAGGATGGCAGCTTTACGTATACACCTGATGCTGACTTTAACGGTACCGATCAGTTTACGTATACGGTTTGTGATACGGCTACACCGGCCAACTGCAGCAGCGCTACTGTTAGTGTAAGTGTAGGGGCGGTGAATGATAACCCGGTTGCAGGAGACGACAGTTATACTGCAACTGAAGATACGGACCTGTTTGTAGGTGCGCCGGGTGTTATGGCTAACGACAGAGATGTTGATGGTGATCCGTTGACTACCTCGCTGGTAACCGGAACCGCACATGGTACTGTAACCCTGCAGCCCAATGGAAGCTTCCTGTATAAGCCGGCCCGTGACTACAGCGGTGCGGATAGCTTTATATACCGTTTGTGTGGTCCGTTTGGTACCTGTGTAAACGGAACTGTGCGCCTGTCTGTAACAGCAGTGAATGATGCGCCGGTAGCTATTGATGATGACTTTGTGGTAACAGAAGATCAGGCGATTACTTTCCGTCCGGATACCGTGTTGTATAATGACTATGATGTGGATGGTGATGTAATCATTCCGCAAAGAATAGGTACCCTGAAGCATGGTACGGTAGTGAACAATCCTGACGGAACACTTACCTATACACCGGAAGCGAATTTTAACGGCATAGATAGCATACAGTATAAACTGTGCGATCCTTCCGGCCTGTGCGATACTGCTTATGTGCGTGTACGCGTAGTAGCCGTGAATGATGCGCCTGTGGCTGTGAACGATAACTTTACTACCCGGGAAGATGTACCGCTGAATTTCAGACCGGCAGATGTTACCGCGAATGACAGCGACCCGGATGGTGATCCGTTGACGCTGGTACTGGTTTCAGGCCCCTCGCACGGTACGCTTACTACCAATCCGGATAAATCGTATGTATACACGCCAGCCACCAACTACAATGGTGCTGACAGTATTGTATACCGCGTGTACGATCAGGATGGTGCATTTGGTGAAGGTGTGATACGCATACAGGTATCTGCTGTAAACGATGCTCCGGTGGCGCAGAACGATGTGTTTGTAACACCTTATAATACACCGGTGAGTGGCAATGTGCTTACCAACGATAGCGATCCTGACGGCGATCCGTTACAGGCTTCTCTGGTAGCTCAACCATCCAGCGGTACGGTTGTGCTGAATGCAGATGGTACGTTTACCTATACACCGGCAGGAGGCTTCAGCGGCAATGTAACCTTCAGTTACCGTGCCTGCGATAACGGCAACCCGCCACTGTGCGATGCCAAACTGGTAAATATTACGGTACAGCAGTCGCCCAACCGCGCACCGGTTTCACAGGCAGACAGCTATACTACTATATCTGGTATTGCATTAAGCGGAAACGTATTAACCAACGATACCGATGCCGACCTGGACAGCCTGAAGGCTGCGGTGGTAAACCTGCCAGCCAATGGCACCCTGGTGCTTAACGCCAACGGCAACTTTACGTATACACCTTCCAGCGGATTTACAGGTGTGGATACCTTTGTATACAGTGCCTGTGATAACAAAACACCAGCCCTGTGCAGCAATGCTACGGTAACCATTAATGTAATAGCAGGCGGCAGCCGCCCTGTTGCAGTAAATGATCTGTATACCATTGCCGAAGATGGCGTGCTGAATATTTCCGCGCCTGGCGTACTGCAGAACGATGTGTACTCCGGAACGGGTGCAAACGATACGCTGGTGGCCAGTCTGATAGGCTCTCCGGCACACGGAACCGCTACCATTAGCGGAAACGGTGCTGTTACCTATACACCGGCAGCTAACTATAATGGTAAAGACACCATACTGTACAGTGTGTGCAGCGCTACCAAAGGCTGCGATACCGGAAGAATTATTGTTACGGTTAGCGCCGTTAACGACGTACCGGTAACCGGCCCGGATACCTATGGTGCAGTACAGGAAGATACTCCGTTCTCTACTACCGCCGCCAATGGCGTACTGGCCAATGATACCGATGGTGACGGTGATGTGCTGACTGCTTCGGTAGTTACTGCGCCGGTAAATGGTACACTGGTGATGAACCCGGATGGCAGCTTTACGTATACTCCGTTCAATAACTTTAACGGGGTAGACAGCTTTGTGTACAGAGCCTGCGATGCTTCCGGAACCTGTACCAACGGTACCGTAAGGCTTACAGTGAACGGCGTAAACGATGGCCCTGTAACCTCGCCGGTAAGTTATACAGTAGATGAAGACAATGAACTGGTTCTTACCCAGCCACAACTGGTATTTAACGATCGTGATGATGATGGTGATACCCTGGTGGTTACCGCTGTTGGCCAGCCTGCCCATGGCACTCTGGTACAAAACGGCAATGGTACGTATACTTATAAACCGGCAGCTGACTACAATGGCCTGGACAGCTTTACCTATACGGTAAGTGATGGCCATGGCGGCACCGCCACCGGCACGGTACGTATTACCGTACGCGCTGTGAACGATCGTCCGGATGCAGCAAACGATACCTATACCCTGGCAGAAGATCAGGCATTTACTTCACCGGTAAGTGTACTGGCTAACGATACAGACAGAGATGGGGATACCTTGCGTGCAACGGTACTGCAGACTACTGCCCATGGTAATCTGTTATTGAACAATGATGGTACGTTTACTTATCAGCCTAACCGCGATTATAACGGTACTGATACCTTTACTTATATTGCTGCTGACGGCAAAGGCGGCATGGATACAGCACGTGTAATTCTCAATATTACTGCTGTAAACGATGCGCCGGTTGCCAATAGCGATACGTATACGGTAAACGAAGACGAAACCTTTACCGCTACCGGAAACGGCGTACTGTTTAACGATGTAGATCCGGATAACGGTTCTCAGCAGGGGCTGAGCGTTACGCCGCAAACCAAAGCCACCGCCAAAGGTGGTACCGTACAGTTATTGGCCAATGGTACATTTACCTATACGCCACCAGCCAACTACAATGGTGTGGACAGCTTTACTTACATCGTAACGGATGGTAATGGCGGAAGCAGTACCGGCACTGTGGTGGTAACGGTACAGGCGGTGAATGATGCGCCGGTTGCTGTAAACGACAGCTATACGCTGGCGGAAGACGAAACCCTGTCTGGTGCGGCAAGTGTACTGGCCAATGATACCGATGCGGATGGCGATGCCCTAACTGCCATACTGGTAGCTGCTCCGGCACATGGCACACTTACTTTTAATGCCAATGGCACATTCGTATACACGCCGGATGCTGACTTCAGTGGTACAGATACTTTCCGCTATGCAGCAGACGATGGTAACGGTGGCAGAGATACGGCTACGGTAACCTTTACTATTACCGCAGTGGATGATGCACCTGTGGCTACAGATGATAATTACTTTACAGCCGGCAACTCCACGCTTACCATAGCGGCTCCGGGTGTATTGTTTAATGACAGGGACAGTGATAGTCCGCTGAGCGCAGAACTGGTAACCTCACCAGCGGCAGCTACCGGCACACTTACCTTTAATACAGATGGTTCGTTTGTATTTGTTCCGGCCACCGGTTATGTGGGCACGGTTACCTTTACCTACCGTTTGTGCAGCAGCTGTACGCCTGCACTGGTAACCATAAACGTAGGGGCAAACAACCTGCCGCCGGTAGCTGTGAACGATGGGCCTTACACCGTAAATGAAGACAGTGTACTGAACATACCTGCTGCCAACGGTGTACTGGCTAACGACACTGATCCGAACGAGCCGGCGGGTGCTACACTGGCCGCCATACTGGTAACGGATGTAACACATGGTCGTTTAACGCTGCGTCCGGACGGTTCCTTCTCTTATACACCTGATGCGGATTACAGTGGACCGGACAGCTTTACTTACGATGCAAAAGATGCTAACGGCGAAACGTCCAGAGCCACTGTAACCCTTAACGTAACAGCAGTGAACGATGCACCGGTAGCTGTAAATGATGTGTTTACCGGTACAGAAGATAACCAGCTTACCGGAAATGTATTAACCAACGATGTGGATGTTGATAATACACCGGCTACGCTTACTGTAACACTGGTGAACAATGTGCAGCATGGTACGCTTACACTGAACGCCAACGGTACCTTTACTTACGTTCCCGCACCAGACTTTGCCGGTACAGATCAGTTCCGCTATCGTGTATGCGATGCGGGTGGCCTGTGCAGTGAAGCGGTGGCTACTATAAATGTAACAGACGTAAATGATGTTGCTGTAGCGCAGCCGGATACTTACGCCGTAACAGAAGATGCACCACTGACGGTACCAGCTTCTTCCGGTGTACTGGCTAACGACAGCGACCCTGACAGTCCGCTTACAGCAAAACTGGTTAGCGGTCCGGCACATGGCACGCTGCAACTGAATCCTGATGGTTCGTTCACGTATACGCCAAATGCCAACTACAGTGGCGCTGATCAGTTCAGCTACCAGGCCTGCGATAACGGTACACCGCCGGCATGCAGTGCACCTGTAACCGTGGCGTTTAATATTGCCAATACCAACGATGTACCTGTGGCAGTGAGTGATAGCTACAGTGTAGGAGAGGACAGCGTACTGACTATTGCGGCGGCTGGTGTGTTACTGAATGATACTGATGCAGATGGAGACACCCTGACTGCGGTGATACAGGTGGCACCTGCACACGGCACGCTGGTACTGAATGCGAACGGCGGATTTGTATATACTCCGGATGCCAACTACTTTGGCACTGATCAGTTTACTTATCTGGCAAACGATGGAAAAGGTGGTACTGCCAATGCGCAGGTTACCATTACCATCCGTTCTGTAAATGATATACCTGTGGGTAGTCCTGATGTGTATGCTGTGTCTGAAGATTCCACGCTGACGGTGAATGCAGCAGACGGGCTTCTTAAAAACGATACAGATGCAGACGGTGATGTGCTGATTGCCAAACTGGTAACTGCACCTAAAGGCAGATTGACGCTGAACAACGATGGCTCGTTTGTATACCGTCCGTTACCGGATCAGAACGGTGTCGATTCTTTCACATATCAGGTGTGTGATGTAAGGGCATGCAGCAGCCCTGTAACCGTAAGGTTTAATATTGCTGCAGTAAATGATGCACCGGTAGCTGTGAACGATACCATAACTATTGATGAGGATGTTGTTTATACCAGTACCACATCTGTACTGGCCAACGATACGGATGCTGATGGTACAGCAGGTCTTACCGTAGCACCGCAGCAGATTACGGATGCCCGTGGTACGCTTACATTGAATAATGATGGTAATTACATCTTTACCCCTGTTGCTGACTTCAATGGCACGGTAGAGTACAGTTACCAGGTGTGCGATGGAACCTCACTCTGTTCTTCCGGTAAACTGGTAATTAACGTAATGCCGGTGAACGATGCGCCGCTGATTCAGCCGGATGGCTATACCGTACAGCAACCGGATACACTGCGTGTAACCGCTGCCAACGGTGTGCTGCGGAACGACAGAGATGCAGACAGTGATCCGGTTACAGCGATACTGGTAACACCGCCAACCAGCGGAACGCTTACCCTTGCTGCCGATGGTTCATTCACATATATACCTGCAGCAGGATTCAGCGGTAACGTAACATTTGTATACCGTGGTTGTGATAATGCTACTCCGGCCCTGTGTGATACTGCGCTGGTAACTATTACTGTACAGCCTGCCGCCAACCTGGCACCTGTAGCTGTTAACGATACTGTAACGGTAGCGCAGAATGGAAGCGCAACCGGAAATATACTGGCAAACGATACCGATCCTGATGGTGGCACGTTGAGCGCTTCTGTGGTAACACAACCTGCTCATGGTACACTTACGCTGGGTACAAACGGTGCTTACACCTATGCCCCTGCCGCTGGTTACTCCGGCCTGGATACGTTTGTTTACCGTGCATGTGACAACGGCACTCCGTCGCTATGTGATACTGCGCTGGTACTGATAAATGTACTGGCACCGGGCAACAATGCACCTGTAGCGGTAAATGACACGGTAACAGTGGCGCAGAACAGCGGTACCACCGGTAATGTATTAACCAATGACAGTGATCCGGAAGGTGGTGTGCTTACTGCTTCTGTGGTAACACAGCCTGCACATGGTACACTGGTGCTGGGTGGTGATGGAGCGTTTACCTATTCACCTGCTACTGGTTACTCTGGTTTAGATACCTTCAGTTACCGTGCATGTGACGGCGGCATTCCACCATTGTGTGATACGGCCATTGTAATTGTACGGGTACAGGCACCGGGTAATACTGCACCTGTAGCAGCGGATGATACTGCCACTGTGGCTTACAATGGAAATGTAACGGGTAATGTACTTACCAATGATATAGATCCGGATGGTAACACGCTTGCTGCTTCGGTAATAACACAGCCTGCCCATGGCACGCTGGTGTTAAACGGCAACGGCTCTTATACCTATACGGCGGCCACTGGCTACTCTGGTCAGGATACCTTTGTATACAGAGCCTGTGACAATGGTACGCCAACCTTGTGCGATACGGCACGTGTGGTGGTAACCGTGCAGCCTTCGGACAATCAGGTACCTGTAGTGGTAAATGATACGGTAACTGTGGCGCAGAACGGCAGCACCACCGGTAATGTGCTGGCTAATGACAGTGATCCGGATGGTGGTACGCTTACGGCTTCTGTGGTAACCCAGCCATCACATGGTACGCTGGTACTGGGCGGCGATGGAGCGTTTACGTACACACCTGCTGCTGGTTACTCCGGTTTGGATACCTTCAGCTACCGTGCATGTGATAATGGTGCTCCATCGTTCTGTGATACTGCCATTGTAATTGTGCGCATACAGGCACCGGGTAACACCGCACCTGTGGCTGCGGATGATACCGCTACTGTGGCGTATAATGGTACGGTAACCGGTAATGTGCTTACCAACGATATAGATCCGGATGGTAACACGCTAACCGCTTCTGTGATAGTACAAACGAATCATGGTACGCTGGTGTTAAACAGCAACGGTGCTTATACTTATACACCTGCTGCCGGTTACACTGGTAAGGATACCCTTGTATACAGAGTGTGTGACAACGGTACACCAACGTTGTGTGACACGGCACGTATGATAATAACAGTGCAACCAGCAGGTAATCTGGCACCGGTAGCACTGGCTGATACTGCAACGGTTATCCGTGATGGCAGTGTAACGCGTAATGTACTTACCAACGACAGTGATCCGGAAGGTGGTACGCTTACTGCCTCTGTGGTAACACAACCGTTCCATGGTACGCTTACACTGAATGCAGCTGGTGATTATACTTATACGCCGGCAGCGGGTTATATTGGCCAGGATACCTTTGTGTACAGGGCCTGTGATAACGGTAGTCCGGTGCAGTGTGATACCGCACTGGTAGTAATAAGTGTGCTGCAACAGGCCAACCGTGCACCAAATGCAGAGAATGACCTGTTTGTGGTGGCTGAGAATGCAACTTTAACCAACAGTGTTACCACTAATGATACCGATGCGGATGGTAACATGCTTACTGCCACCGTGCTGACGCAGCCGAAACACGGAACACTTACTATGACGGCTGACGGTACGTTTACGTATGCACCAGGCGCGCAGTATGTAGGCAACGATACCTTTAGCTACCGTATATGTGACAACGGCACTCCATCGCTTTGTGATACCGCCAGCGTGGTGATAACCGTAAGGGCAACGCCGGTATTAGGTTTGGCAAAAGCTGTTTCTGATGTGAGGAAGGAACTGGATGGAAGCTATACTATTACCTACAAGCTCACTGTTAAAAATCTGGGTGGTATTGCGCTGAACAACGTACAGGTAACGGACGGTTTAACTACGGTGTTTGCTGGGGCAGCCAGCTTTAATGTAACGGGTGTACCCACTGCTACCGGAACGCTTATTGCCAACGATGGCTTTAACGGCAGGGGAGTGGTTACCCTGCTGAGAGCAGGCAGTACGCTGGCACCGGGTGCAGCAGATACCATTACCTTCCGGGTAAACGTAATGATTGGTGCTACTGACTTTACGTTCAATAACACGGCAACGGTAACAGCAGGTAGCGCCACCGGTACTATACTGGATGTATCTACAGATGGTCTGAACCCTGATCCGAACGGTAACGGTATACCGGACGAAAGAGATCCGACGCCGGTAACGCTGAAGGGTATGGTAATTAAGATACCTAAAGGTTTCTCGCCAAACAATGATGGTATTAACGATTACTTTATCATAGAGAATACCGGTACCAGCCGCATTTCGCTGGAAATGTATAACCGCTGGGGTAATCTGGTGTATAAGAGCACGGATTATAAGAACAACTGGGATGGTCGCCCGAATACGGGTATCACTATTGGCAAGCAGGTGCCGGATGGTACTTACTACTACATAGTTGTAGTGGATGGAAAAGACAGATACGTGAATTATATTACTATAAACAGGTAGCAATATGAAAAACAACAAACGGATTTTTGTACTACTCCTGTTACTGGTAATGGCAGGCTATAAAGTGGCGGCACAGCAGGATGCGATGTATACCCAGTATATGTTTAATCAACTGGCGATAAACCCGGCCTTTGCAGGTGTGCGTGACAAGGTGTCTGCAACCGCTCTGTACCGCAGGCAATGGGTGGGTATACCTGGCGCACCGCAAACGGTAACGCTGGCGGTAGATGGCCCCTTTAAAAAGAAGAAAGTAGGGCTGGGGCTACTGTTATCTAACGATAAAATAGGCATTACCCGTACCAACCATGTGTATGGCAACTATGCCTTTAAAATTCAGACAGATAAGGGTACCCTTTCACTGGGGCTGCGTGGTGGGGCCAGCTTTTTCAGAGCCGACTTTACCTCAGTGGAAATGAATTCCGGTTCGCCTATGGACCCGGGATTTAGCCAGTTTGTAAAAAAGACGATGCTGAACTTTGGTGCCGGTATTTTTTACAATACAGACAAATACTACATTGGCGCTGCTGTACCGCACCTGCTGAATAACACGCTGCAGAACAACCAGGTGCTGGTTACCAACCAGCTGATTGCGCGGGAGTATCTGCACTTGTTTATTACCGGTGGCTATTTGTTTGAGTTGAGTCCCGATCTTACCCTGAAACCTTCCTTCCTGTTTAAGGGCAGCAGAGGCGCACCGCTGGAGCTGGACCTGAACGCCAATCTGTGGATGAAGGAAATGGTGGGTGTGGGGCTTTCGTACCGTTCGGCGGCAGATATTTCTATTATGGCACAGGTGCAGGCAACTCCTGAACTACGGTTTGGGTATTCTTACGACCGCAGCACTACCCGGCTGGTGAAATACAATACGGGGAGCCATGAACTGATGATGACTTACTTTTTTGCCTCTGATAAGGAAAGGGGGGATAAAGAGCCAAAGAATATATATTAAGGTTACACACAGGTGCGGGGTATTTGCCTTTATCAGGCAACAAGTCCTGCATCTGTGTTTTTGTTTATCTAACCCATGGCTTTTGTACTGTACTTTGCTGTGTTTTCTGCGTGTAAAACTTTGGCAAGGGGTTCTGCCATGTTGATTGTTACCTTGTTTAAGTATGCTTTACGAAATCGGTTTCGTAATTAAATACCCTGTAAAACCCTGTTACATGCGGCAAGCTCCCTAATTTGCACGTGTAATTACAATACTTCCATAAGATATAAGCTTCGTTCTTATGGTTTTGCCGGAGTCCGGCGGTTCTTTTTGAATTTAACTTTGATTATAAACAGGATACTGTTTTTCCTGTTAACTACCATATTACGTGTACTGCGCGGGCTGTACACATACTTTCTTGATTTATAGAATAACTAAAGCGTATTCCCGTTTCTACGGGAATTTTTTTTAACCTCGTTTTTCCCCCGTTTTTTATCCATATTTTATGAAATCTGAACTGGTCGGCGTAATGTAACGTCGACTGGACGGATTTCAGGTAACTTACCGGGGTCACTCCCTGTCTTTTCAAAGCTTGCTTACCCGGCTTTTATCCTGAATCCGGCAACCTGTGTCCTTCTGCTCTGTACCAACTTAAGCGAATCTTCAGTTCGGCAGTGGTGGTTTAAGCCCATTTTCAGTGATTTCCGGTGTTTACGCAATAATATTGCATTCTATAACTATCCGTATTCCTTATGAACGTCTGCACTGACTTTACAGGTGTAGGTGACGCTCGTATGCCATTGTATCTGTTGTTTCAGCAGCAGGTGCAGCTGCATCCTGATGCGGTTGCCTTGTCCTTTCACAATGAATCTCTTACCTACCGGGAGTTGCATGAACGCAGCGTCCGGCTGTCGCATAGCATAGCCTCCCTGCCCGGTTCCATTATCGCCATCAGTAGCGCGCGCGGTATAGATATGATTGTGAGCCTGTTAGCAATACATTTTGCCGGTAAGGCTTATCTGCCATTAGATACCTCTTATCCTGTTCAGCGTTTGCAGCAGCAGATTGCAGATGCGGGTGTACAGTATTGTTTGTATCCACCAAAGGAAAGCGTTTTTTTTGAGGCGTTGGGGTTGAAGCCTGTGCTTACCGGGGAGGTTACTGTAACCAGGGCTGCCGGCCTTCAGGAATTGAAGGTGCAGGCTTCTTCTGATACAAAAGATATGTCTGGTTTAGCTGGAACAAAGGTGTTCCCTTTAGCTTATGTGCTGTTTACTTCAGGCTCTACCGGTAAACCTAAAGGGGTTTGCATGGGTAATGAAGCGGTTGTTAATCTCATCCGCTGGCAGAACAGACATTCTGTTGCGGCAGCAGGTGATGCCACGCTGCAGTTTGCGCCGCTGGGGTTTGATGTGTCTTTTCAGGAGATATGGGCTACGCTTACCACGGGTGGAATACTGGTGCTGATAGAAGACCATTGGCGGATGGATGCGGAGCAACTGTTGCAGGTGCTGGAAGCGAAGCAGGTAAAGCGCTTGTTTCTGCCGTTTGTGGCTCTGCAAATGCTTGCTGAAACCTGTGTAAGTACAGGTAAGTATCCTGCTGCGCTGCGCGAAGTGATGACGGCGGGCGAGCAACTGAAGGTAACTCCTCAGCTGCGTACCTTTTTTCAAAAGCTTTCTTCTTGTGTATTATACAATCAGTACGGGCCTACGGAATGCCATGTGGTAACAGAACTGGTATTAAGTGGCAGCCCGCTGTTATGGCCCGATTTACCGGGTATAGGAACTACTATTAACGGAGCAGAGATTTATATACTGGATGAAACGGGCCAATGCCTGCAACCGGGTGTTACCGGCGAGTTGTGTATTGCTGGTGTATGTGTGGCAGAAGGATACCTGAACCTGCCGGAGCAAACGGCAGAGAAGTTCCGTTACTGGCAGCATCCGGAAAAAGGAAGCATGCGTGTATACCATACGGGCGACCGTGCGCATTACACTACAGATGGCATGCTGGTGTTTGAAGGGCGTGGTGATGGTCAGGTAAAAATCCGCGGCTACCGGGTAGAGACCGGAGAAGTGGAGTTGGCGCTACATAGATTGCCAGGTGTGAAAGATGCGGTGGTAATGGTGCGTGAGGATGAGCCCGGTGCCAGACAACTGGTGGCTTATCTGAAAAGTGATAGGAATGATACGCTTCCGGCAGCTATGGCAAGGCAACAGTTGTTGCAGCTACTGCCGGAATATATGATACCGGATGCTTTTGTATGGCTGGATACTTTTCCGGTTACAGCCAGTGGTAAAGCAGACCGGAAGGCATTGCCTGCACCTGTGCGCAACAGAGTAGCAGACGGTGCGCGTTTACCGGTTACTGCTGTGGAAAAGCAGATTGCTCAGGTGTGGCAAACGGTACTGCGTGTGGACGGTATAGGGCTGGATGATTCCTTTTTTGAATGGGGCGGTAACTCACTGCTGGCGCAGCGGGCAGTTCTGTTGCTGAGAGAGCAGGGGATTGCTTTTCCCGTAACTAAATTATATCAGTACCCTACCATAGGTACATTAGCTGCTTACCTGGAAGATGGGCAGCAGGCGGCTTTTATACAAACAGTGCAACCGGTACGGCAGCAGCAGATGGATGTTGCAGTGGTGGGAATGGCCTGCCGTTTTCCGGGTGCAGACACGCCAGAGGCGTTCTGGAATCTGCTGAAAGAAGGCAGGGAAGGAATCCGGTTTTTTACTGATGCGGAGCTGGATGAAACGGTGCCTGCTGTGCAACGGCAGCATGCTGATTATGTAAAAGCGCGGGGTGTGATTAACGATGTGGCTTTGTTTGATGCCGGGTTCTGGGGTATTACACCGCGGCTGGCAGAGGTAATGGACCCGCAGCAGCGGGTGTTTCTGGAAATAGCGCGGGAGGTGCTGGAAAGCACCGGGCATTTACCTGCTGTGTACAACGGCTCTATTGGTGTGTATGCGGGTAGTGGCAGCAGCAGTTATTTTCAGAAGCAGGTGCTTACCCGGCCGGATATACTGGAACAGGCCGGCAGGTTACAGGCAGACACCCTGAATGAAAAAGAATATTTAAGTACCCGTACGGCCTACCATCTGAACCTGAAGGGGCCTGCGGTAAGTGTGTTTTCTGCATGCTCTACTTCGCTGCTGGCAGTTACGCAGGCAGTGGAGGCATTACGTAATGGTAAGTGCCATGTTGCTGTTGCCGGCGGGGTAAGTATTACCACACCGGTAAACAGCGGACATCTGTATCAGGAAGGTGCTATGTTCAGTCGCGACGGGCATACCCGTTCGTTTGATGCCAATACCAGTGGCACGGTGTTCAGCGATGGTGCGGGTGTAGTGTTACTGAAACCGCTGGAAGCAGCCATAGAAGCAGGCGATACCATTTATGCGGTGATACGTGGCGTAGGTATTACCAACGATGGTGGCCATAAAGTAAGTTTTAGTGCGCCGGATGCCGCGGGGCAGGCAGGTGCTATTGCGCAGGCTCTGCAGGATGCAGGTGTACAGGCAAACGCCATTGGTTATGTAGAAGCGCATGGAACAGCTACACCTGTAGGTGATCCTATTGAAATAGAAGGGTTGAAAATGGCTTATGGCAATACTTTGCAAAAGCAGTATTGCGCCATAGGTTCGGTGAAGAGCAATATCGGGCATCTTACCCATGCAGCAGGTGTGGCGGGTTTGATAAAAACGGCATTGTCGTTATACCACAGGCAGCTGCCTGCTACGCTGCATTATCATACCCCCAATCCGGAGATTGATTTTACTAATAGTCCTTTTTATGTGAATGATAAACATGCTGAATGGGATAGTGCCTCTGTACGCCGTGCAGGGGTGAGTTCCTTTGGTGTGGGTGGTACCAATGTACATGTGGTGCTGGAAGAATATCCGGTGCCGGTGTTACAAAATGAAGCGCAGAAAAGTGCGCATGTAGATGGCAGGCAATCCAGCTTAATGGATAGTAACCTGGCTCAGCAGGATACGGCTTTGATCTCCTGGTCTGCACAATCGCAGGAAAGCTTATTGTTATACGCAGAGCGGTTAATGGAATACCTGCAACAGCATCAGGAAACCAGGCTTCGCGATATGGCTTATACACTGCATACCACCCGCGAAAACTTTCGTTTCCGGCAAGTTGTGGTGGCGCATAACGTGGCGCAGTTACAGGAGCGTTTAAGTAACGTAGTGAATGCACATAAGAAGCTTGCTTTGCAAGGTGCTACGGAACAAACACATACTTCACAAGCTGCTGCACAACTGGTTCCGGCGCAGGTGCCGGGTGTGGCGTTTCTGTTTCCCGGTCAGGGGGCGCAGTTTGCCGGAATGGGGCGGGCGCTTTATGAGCGGGAAGTGGTATACCGGACAGCAGTGGACACCTGCGCTGCTATTATACAGCAGCTGTGCGGAATAGATATACCGGATGTATTATTTACAAAAGATGCTGATGATAAGAGGCTGCATAATACCCTGTATACGCAGCCTGCGTTGTTTGTAACAGAATATGCCATGGCGCAGTGGTGGATGAGCAAAGGTATTGAGCCGGAAATACTGCTTGGGCATAGTGTGGGCGAGTTTGTAGCGGCGCATCTGGCCGGGGTGTTTAGCCTGGCAGATGCGCTGTTGCTGATTACCAGCAGAGGCAGGCTGATCAGTGAATTGCCGGGTGGCAGTATGTTATCTGTACGGGCTGCGGTAAGTGCTTTACCTGCCTTACCCGCTTCGCTGAGTATAGCAGCGGTAAACGCACCTGCGTTATGTGTGGTGGCGGGCGACACTGCGGAAGTTGCTGCTTATGCAAAGCTGCTGGATGCAGCAGGCATTCTGAATAAGGCGCTTAATACCAGCCACGCCTTTCATTCCGCTGCCATGCAGGCGGCGGTGCCTGCTTTTGAACAGGTTATTCATACCATACCATTACATATACCCCGTAAGCCGGTGGTGAGCACTGTAACAGGTACCTGGCTTACCGATGCGGAAGCTACCAGTGCTGCTTACTGGACGCATCACATGTGTGCTACCGTACAGTTTTCTGCTGCTGTGCAGTTTGCGGCAGCACAGCAAAAGCTGGTGCTGCTGGAGGTGGGCCCGGGTAAAACGCTGGCAACACTGGCGCTGCAACAATTGAAACGGCAGGAAAGTGCCGGCGTGTCTGATGCGGTAGCTACGCATAGAGCGGGGGGGGCACACGTATCCAATACACAATCTAAGTCAGGGGCGGAGATTACGGTAATGGCAGGCATACCTGATATGCAGGCAGAACAGGTACGGGAAGCTTTGCTGGAGCAACTGGGCCGTTTGTGGCAGCTGGGCATAAAGCCTGATTGGCGTGCTTTATATGTGAATACTCATGTTCAGCGTATACTGCTGCCAGCTTATGCGTACCATAAAAAATATTACTGGCTGGGGCCGGTTAGTGATAATACAAAAGCAATGAATGCTATTGCAGAGGATGTTGTGGATACACGTACTGCGCCGCAGTTTACGAATAGGGATTCCGGTACAGAAACCGGTGTACAAACTAATACAACGTTGGTAACAACTGCCAGGCCTGTATCTGCTATAAGCCGTAAAGAGCGGTTGCAGCAGCGGGTGGCTGCTTTACTGGAAGAAGCTTCTGGTATTGTACTGCCGGCAGATGATTACAGGGCTTCTTTTATAGAGCTGGGTATGGATTCGTTGCTGCTTACACAAGCGGCCATCAGCTTACAAAAGGCGTTTGGTGTGCCGGTATCTTTCCGGCAGTTGAATGATACCTGTACCAGCGTAGTGTTGCTGGCAGATTATCTGTCGGGCGTGTTGCCGGATGAACCGGAGGCAGCAGAAGTGAATGAGGTGGTTTTACCTGCGGGTAGTGATGCGCCGCTGGATGTTATTATGCGGCAGCTGGCAGATTTAAGCAGGCAGGTAGCAGCGCTGCAGCAACCCGGTAAGGTAATGCAAAAGGTTACGCCTTCCGCTGCACTTACTGTAACAGAGCAGCAGGAGTTGAAGAAACCGTTTGGAGCGGCGGCGCGTATTGATAAAAAAGGAACGGCCCTTTCTGGTATACAGCAGCAGTTTCTGGATGCGTTAACTGCACGGTATACCGCCAGAACCGGTAAAAGTAAAGCGTATACACAGGAACACCGCTGGCATATGGCTGATCCCAGGGTAGTATCGGGCTTTAAGCCGCAAACCAAGGAGCTCGTATATCCGATAGTGGCCAATAAAAGTAAAGGCAGCCGCTTGTGGGATGTGGATGGTAATGAATATATAGATGTATTGAATGGGTTTGGTTCCAGCATGCTGGGGTATCAGCCGGAGGTATTGAAGAAAGCGGTATTACAGCAGGTTGAAGATGGATATGAAATTGGGCCGCAGCATGTACTGAGTGGTGAGGTGGCACGTATGATCTGTTCGTTTACTGGGTTTGACCGTGCGGCGCTTTGCAACACAGGCTCGGAGGCAGTGCTGGGGGCAATGCGTATTGCCAGAACGGTTACCGGCCGCTCGCTGATTGTGGCATTTACCGGTTCTTACCATGGTATTGCTGATGAAGTGATTGTAAGGGGTACTAAACAACTGAAAAGTTTTCCCGCGGCGCCGGGCATTCTGCCGGAGGCGGTACAGAATATGCTGATACTGGAGTATGGAACAGAGCAGAGCTTACAACTGATACGGGAAAGAGCGCATGAACTGGCGGCTGTACTGGTAGAACCGGTGCAGAGCCGCAGGCCTGAGTTTCAGCCCGTAGCGTTTCTGAAAGCAGTAAGAGAGATTACGCAGGAGGCAGGTTCGGTACTGATTTTTGATGAGGTGATTACGGGTTTCCGGTCGCACCCCGGTGGCGCACAGGCAATGTTTGGTATACAGGCAGATATTGGCACCTATGGTAAAGTTATCGGAGGTGGCATGCCTATAGGTGCTATTGCCGGTAAGCGGCAGTTTATGGATGCGCTGGATGGCGGGCATTGGCAGTATGGCGATGACTCGGTACCAGAAGCAGGCGTTACCTATTTTGCGGGTACGTTTGTAAGGCATCCACTGGCGTTGGCGGCAGCGCATGCTACGCTAACTTATCTGCAGCAGAAGGGTGGGGCTTTGCAGGAGCAGATGAACCTGCTTACCAATTATCTGGTAAGCGGACTCAACCGAATTTGCCGTCAGCAACAGGTGCCGGTGTATGCGGTGCATTTTTCTTCCTTATGGAAGCTGAAGTTTCATGAAGAATATCCTTACAGCGAATTGCTGTTTACCCTGCTGCGGGAAAAGGGCATACATATCTGGGATGGTTTCCCTTGTTTTCTTACCGAAGCACATACTACCGAAGATGTAGATACCATTCTGCAGGTGTTTGAAGAAAGTATTGCTGCCTTAAAGGCAGTGCAGCTGGTACCTGTATATATACATGCTGCAGCCGGGCGTAAGCCGGCGGCTGATGTGTTTGAGGCAGCACCGCACCCGGCAGCAAGGTTGGGCAGGAATGCAGCAGGTAATCCTGCATGGTTTTTACCAGATCCGAAACACAAAGGGAAATATCTGGAAATTATTGAATCGTAGTAAAACATAAGATGTCTGGTAGTTTAACATTCCGTTCTATAGATTACGACCCGTTCCGGGGGCCTGCTGTTGAAAAAGCGGGTTTTACCAACGAGTCGCAAAAAGAAATATTTCTTTCTTCCCTCATTGGAGGGGAAGATGCTAACCGTGCATATAATGAAGCTTTTTCTGTAACGTTTACCGGAGGGCTGCATGCAGATGTGCTGGAGAATGCCATACAAAAGTTGCTGCAAAGGCATGAAGCTTTGCGCGCTGCTGTAAGCGCCAATGGGGAGTATGTGTTTGTTTATGCTTATACACCCTTTACTTTATCGCGTATACATCTGGGGCATCTTACTTCCGGTGCACAGCAACAATACATTCGGGAAGCGGCAGTAAAGTGTACGCAGCAAACGTTTGATCTGCAGACAGGCCCGCTGGTACAGTTTCAGTTGTTTGTATTGTCAGAAGAGGTGCATGTGTTGCTGATGCAGATACATCATATTATTGGGGATGGATGGTCGGTAGGTGTGTTGTTGCAGGATTTGGGTAAGCTTTATTCTGCAGCCGTGCGTGGGGAAGCGGCGCAATTGCCCGAAGCGCCACAGATGACGGCCTATGCCAAGGCAGAGCGGGAAATGCCGCTGGCAGAACAGCAGCGGATACGCAATTACTGGTTACGGCAGTTTGCACCTGCACCACCGCGTATGGATATGCCGGTAGATTTTGCGCGTATGCCACGCCGCAGTTATACGGGCAGACGTATGGATTATATGCTGCCGGTTGCTTTAACAGCCGGTGTACAGGATATGTCCAGAAAGGCGGGTAGCAGTTTTGTAACTGCTCTGCTGGTGGCTTTTGAAGTGTTTTTATATAAGCTTACCGGGCAGGCTGAGATAGTACTGGGCTTGCCCTCGGCAGGGCAAGCCAGCACAGGAAACAATGGTCTGGTAGGGCATTGCGTAAACCTGTTGCCACTGAAGAGCATACCGGAGGCAGATATGCCTTTTCAGACCTGGCTGCGTAAACGCAGGCAGGATATACTGGACGCGTATGAACACCAGCATATTACTTTTGGCAGCTTGTTAAAGGCGCTGAATATTTCCCGCGATTCATCACGGGTACCTCTGGTGCCGGTGGTGTTTAACGTAGATATGGGGCTGGATAATGATGTGGCTTTTGAGGGCCTGCAATACGAATTAAAAAGCCACCCGCGGCAGTATGAAACCTTTGAGCTGTTTGTAAACATCAGCGGACGGGGGCAGCAACTGACGGTGGAGTGGAGCTATAACACACAACTGTTCCGCCCTGAAACAATTGAGCAGTTTCATCAGGGGTTTACACATATTCTTACACAGATAGTACAGGAGCCGTCAGTAACCCTGAAGACGCTTGCACTGGCAGATGCCGGTGGTGAGCAGGCGGTTGCTGCATTCATGAATAATACGGAACACGAATATCCCGCTCATGTGCGTACTGATGTATTGTTATCTGCCCGTGCTGCTGAGCAGCCGCATGCTATAGCGTTGCGTATGGGGCAGGTGCAGATGAGTTATGAAACATTATTCACCTCTGCTAATCAGCTGGCACGTGCATTACAGGTACACGGGGTGCTGCCCGGCGATAAGGTAGGCGTGGCGCTGGACAGAACACCGGAACTGCTGATAGTGCTGCTGGGAATTATGAAGGCAGGTGCTGTGTTTCTGCCGCTGGACCCTTCTTATCCCGAAGCGCGTACACAGTATGTGCTGGAAGATACCGGCGCGCAGCTGGTAATTACCACCAATACGTACGCAGGTAAGTTTGCGGATGTAAAGTGTTTGTTGCTGCCTGACCTGATGCATGCATTGGCCAACTATGCTACTACGGCCCCTGAGGTGGTGTACTGCGGTAATGAATCAGCCTATATACTACATACTTCCGGCTCTACCGGTGCGCCTAAAGGCGTAATGGTGAGTCACCGTAACCTGGTAAACCTGCTAACAGCCATGTTACGGGTGCCGGGCATTACTGCTGCTGATAAGGTACTGGCTATTACCAGTATTTCTTTTGATATTTCATATGTGGAGTTGCTGTTGCCGCTGCTGGCAGGCGCGCAGATAGTATTGGCTGATGCGGCTACCGCACGCGATGCCCGTTTGCTTACTGCACTGATAGCGGAAGAAGCTGTTACGCTGATGCAGGCAACACCTGCCACCTGGCGTATGCTGGTAGATAGTGGCTGGCAGTATAAGGGCAACATGCGGGTAATTTCCGGCGGCGAAGCTTTGCCGTTATCGCTGGCGGCGCAACTGCTGAATCGTTGTGGTGAAGTATGGAATATGTACGGCCCTACAGAAACCACTATTTATGCTACTGCCAAACAGGTAACAGCGAAGGATAAGGTTATTACCATAGGTGCCCCTTTGCAGAACATGCAGTTGTATGTGCTGGATGAGCAGCGGCAGCCGGTACCTGTAGGTAGTGTGGGCGAATTGTATATAGGCGGGGATGGTGTGGCGCAGGGGTATCTGCATAAAACAGCGTTAACGGCGGAAAGGTTTGTGGCCGATGCGCATGGCAAAGGACGTTTGTATAAAACAGGCGATCTGGGTAAGCTGCTGCCGCAGGGTGAGATACAATGTCTGGGACGTGCCGATCATCAGATTAAAATACGTGGCTTTAGAATAGAGCCGGAAGAAATTGAATTTCACCTGCAGACCGTGCCGGGCGTGCAGCAGGCGGTGGTGCATGGTGCAGACGATGGAGCGGGAGGACGCAGACTGATTGCGTATATAGCCACTCCGGAAAAGAATGCTGCGGCACAGGGCGAAATGGTGGCTGCCTGCCGGGGGGCATTGGGGCAGCTGCTTCCCGCCTGGATGGTGCCGCAGCAGTTTGTGTTTGTAGCGTCAATACCTGTAAGTGCTAACGGTAAAACTGACCGGCAGCAGCTGGAGCAGCTGCATACTCCCGCCGTTGCTGTAACGCAGAAGGAATGGCAGGCTCCTGCAACACGGGCACAAAAAATGATTGCTGCCATATGGCAGGACTTACTGGAACTGGAGCGTCCGGGCCTGCACGATGACTTTTTTGAACAGGGTGGGCACTCGCTTACGGCCGTATCGGTAATGGTGCGTATTGAAAAAGAAACCGGCAAACGTTTGCCTATTTCCGCTTTGTTTGATCATCCTACGCTGGCGCAGCTGGCAGCACTTATCGAGGATAAGGAAGAGGTAAGCTGGACCTCGCTGGTGCCTATTAAACCGGGCGGTAACAAAACGCCGGTGTATATGATTCACGGCTCCGGACTGAATGTTTTTCTGTTCCATTCTCTGATAAAGCATTTTGATGAGGAACGGCCTTTATACGGTATTCAGGCATTAGGGTTGGATGGAACAGATCAGGCCATTCATTCTGTTGAAGAAATTGCTGCCCGTTATATTTCAGATATGCTGGTAAGTAACCCGGATGGGCCCTATATACTGATAGGTTATTCGCTGGGCGGAATGATTGCGCTGGAAATGGCTAAACAGTTACAGGCAGCAGGTAAACAGGTGACTTTGCTGGGAATGATTGATACATATGTAGATAACGTGGCCCGGTTTGATACAACGGGAATGAAGCTTATAAAGAAAGTAAAGCGTCAGTTTCCCAAGTTTCTGTTTATACTACGTTCCTTTTTCCGTTATCCGAAAGATACGGTGTTGTATCAGCTACGGCAGTTGAATAACCGCGCGTTAAGTCTGGCTGGTAAAGAAGAGGTGGCTATCAGTACGGAACAGTCGTTTCAGCAACGTGTGTACAGGCAATATGAGGATGCGTATCTGAATTACCGGCTTGCACCTTACCACCAGCCTATTCATTTGTTTAAAGTAAAAAAGCGTTTGTATTATCTGGATGAGCCGCATTATATGGGCTGGAAACCTTTTGCAAAAGGAGGGTTACATATACATATGTTACCGGGCGATCATAAAACGTTTATTCAGCCTCCATATGAGGTTGGGTTTGTTCGTTCGTTATTAAAAGCTATTGAAACGGCGGAAGCAAATGGTGCCCGCTGATTTAATATATTACCCGGCCGTATGGCAACGTACTGCATTACCAGAGCGTATGCAACCGGCTGAGGGTGCAGACCTTTGGAAAGTAAATGTGAAGGAAGTGTATGCACTTGTAGCCGCCCACCGGCATCTGCTTACCAGAGAAGAAGGGGAGCGGGGTAGCCGTTTCCGCCGGGTGGAAGATGCCAGCCGCTTTTTTACCAGCCGTGTGGTACTGAAGTTATTACTGGCTGCCTATACAGGTGTGGCGGCAGAAGAGATACACATCCGGCGTACGGCCGGTGGTAAGCCCGAAGCAGATTATCCGGTGGCTTTTAATTACTCTCATTCAGGCAGCTATGTGTTGTTTGCCTTTAGCAGGCAGCAATCAGGTGTGGATATAGAGCAGATGCAGGAGCAGTTTGATTATGCTCCCGTGGCGGCGCAAACCTTTCACCCCTTCGAGCTGGCTTATATGCAGGCGGGTGAGGATATGCGGAAACGCTTTTACCAGCTATGGACCCGTAAAGAAGCTTATCTGAAAATGACGGGCCGGGGCCTGGACGATCAGTTGTCGCAACTGCATACGTTACGCCGTTCTTCTATTGTGAGTTTTGATGTGGATACGGAGCATACCGGTGCGCTGGCGCTGGAAGAAGGTGCAGCGGTTACTGTTGTTTGCCGGGAGTTGGTGCATCCATAGGTGTTGATTGCAATCGTTACCGTTGTTTTTTCGGGGCACTAAACCGGGATGCAGTATTTTAGTCTCATAACCACTTACCATCTAACGGATAGCTGATATGAAAAAGATTGTTTGTTTTCTTTCGTGTATAACTGCGTGTGTTTTATTGTTTTCCCAAACTCCTGCTCCGCTGAAGCTGGTGGATTTTGTATTAACGCCAGATCATGCCAACTGGAATTATACCACCGGTGAGTCTGCCACTGTTACCGTAACGGTATTAAAAGCGGGTGTTCCGGTTAAGAATGTGGTTGTGAGTTATGAAGCAGGCGGTGAGTTACTTGCAGCCGATAAAAAAGACAAGATATCATTGGCGGAAGGCACGGGTAAAATTGTGCTGGGTACCAGCGTGCAGCCGGGTTTCCGTTATCTTAAAACACGGGTTACGGTAGAGGGCAAAACCTATTCAGGAGAGATAAAGCTGGCATTTTCGCCGGAGCGTATACAGCCTACGGTAGAGCAGCCTGCTGATTTTGCGGCTTTCTGGGATACGGCTAAGGCCGAGGCAGCAAAGGTGCCTATGGATGCTATGGTAACCTGGTTGCCGGAAAAATCTACCGGTACCATAGACGTGTATCTGGTACAGCTGCAGCACACCAGAAAGGGACAACGGTTATATGGATACCTGTGCAAACCTAAGGCGCCGGGTAAGTATCCGGTACTGCTGGAAGTGCCGGGGGCGGGTATTAAACCTATTACGCCTATGGTATCCTATGCAGAGCGCGGGTTTATTACTTTGAATATTGAGATACATGGTATATCTCCATTGCTGTCTGCGGAAAGCTATGCCGGCATCAGCAGTGCTTTTGGCGATTACTATTTTCACCGCGCAGATAACCGCGATCAGTATTATTACAAACATGTATATCTGGGCTGTGTGCGGGCGGTAGATTATTTGTGCAGCCTGCCGGAATTTGATGGTAAGAATGTGGTGGTTACGGGTGGCAGCCAGGGTGGTGCTTTAACCATGGTTACTGCTGCGTTGGATAAGCGGGTTACCTGTCTGGCAGCTTTTTATCCTGCCCTGTGCGATTTAACCGGCTATCTGCATGGCCGTGCAGGTGGCTGGCCACATATACTGGGTAATAGCAATCAGCAATACTTTAACAAGCCGGAGGTGCTGCATACCCTGGCTTATTATGATGTAGTGAATTTTGCACGGCATATAAAAGCTCCTGGTTTTTACTCGTGGGGGTATAACGATAATACCACACCACCCACTTCTGTATTTGCTGCGGTAAACAGTGTGCAGGCCCCCAAAACAATAATAATAACACCCATATCGGGGCACTGGCGTTTTCCGGAGAGTAATGAGGCTGCTATGGAATGGGTGCAGCAGCAGCTGGTTCGTCCTTAATCTTTTATACAACGTACAGATAAGCCGTAAGTGTAATACTGCGGATCTCTTTTTACATCGGCAAAGGTGCTGTAGAAGCGTGGGCTCCAGGCAAACAGTTCGTAACTGCCATGGGTATGCCACCAGTAGCCATTACTGCCTAAGGTGTGAAAGCTGCCATCGTTTCCCATACGGTAGCCGCCGGGCAGTGCATTAAAACCATCGGCTGTGGGCATGTGCAGCCGGGCCGTGTTCCAGCTGGTTGCTTTCAGGTAAGCGCCCGCCACGGTATCGCCACGCAGGTTTTTTACCAATGTACCCAGTTCAGCGGCGGTGGGTATGTGCCAGCCTGTAGGGGCCAGTTGGCGCGGGTCGCTGATGGCATACCAGTTGTACAGGCAACCATAGAACTGTTTAACAGGTGTACTGTCAGCTATAATGCTTCCGTTGCCTGCAATAGTTGAGGTAGGGTGCCACAAAAGCGAAGTATCGTTGTTGTAGTTACAGCGGGCACCGGTTCGCGTATTGCTCCAGGCAGGCGTATCTGTAATATACGGAATACTGTCGCCATTGCGGTAACGTGTAACACGCAGGTTCTGCGCCATCCAGTATTGATTTCCTATTTTAATAACAGGGTAGGTGTTGCCATCTATATCGGTAACAACAGCAGGTGTTGGTTTTCTACAAGCCTGGGTTGCTATTATAAGAATGAACAGAGTAAGGTAGCGTGCAGTTTTCATGTGCATGTTTTAACTGATAAATAGGGTTAGCTGGTTTTAAAAACGGCTATGCGGTTGCCATTCCAGTAATAGAGGGCATGCCTGTTTTCAAAATAATACAGGTTAATGCCGTTGGAGGGGAGAATGAGTGAGGTGATGGTGGGGTAGGCAATGTCTATCTGCCCCGGTGGTTCCGGGTGCAGGCCATAGGTTACTTTCTGATTATTGTGGAGGGGTATAGAAAAGTCTTCCACCCACTGCCAGTTATAGCCGGTGTCTGTACCCATTAGCAGCAGCAGCTTCAGGGTTTGCTGTTCTTTTATCAGCATTGCCATGTCTGTACGCTGATCATCGTTGATGTCCACGGCGGCATACCAGGGCATGGCATAGGTTGTATCGTAGAAAGACCAGAAGCTATTGTCGTAATCGGCCTGCGTACAAATGCGGCATCCCGGAAACGTATTGCGTATAAAGGTCGCCAGCGTATCTGTTGGTGCTTGGGTAACCGTAAACTGTGTAGCGGGCAGCATTAGCTGGCGTACATCTGGTGTAGGGTTGTTGCATGCCACTACAGGCAGTAATAACAGGTATATAAGCTTGTTCAACATGTTTGTTTGTATGGCATATAAGTGCCAATTATTTTAACGGATGAATCGTTAAAAAATAATAGTTACAGATTACCAGGAGCCGTTAGCGGCAGTATAGGTTTGGCCGTTTACTTTGGTGGTACAGCCAGAGGTTCTTACGTGCTGTACATTCGGGTGGCCGCCTGAAACTGTGCCTGCGTTTACTTTGGTATTAGAGGCGTCTTCCAGGAAGATGCCGTGACTGGTGGAGTTGGCAATGTCTACAGTACTAACAGTAGTTCCGTTACTGCCGGATACACTGAAAAATCCACGGCCGCTGTTACGTGAGTACACTTTGGTACAGGTAACGTTGGGGCCGTTGTTATTAGCTACGCGAAAAGTGGCATATCCGCCGCCGTTGCAGTTGTAGTTACCGGTTACGGTGCCTACGCTGCCGTTTTTAGACTGGTTCAGCAATACACCGCAGCCATAGTTGTTGCTGCTGGTTACGTTGCCAATGGTAAAGCCATCCAGTCCGTAGGTTTCAATAGACATATCGCCGCCGTTGATGTTAATGTTACCGCTGATGTTGAGGTTACTGGTAGCAGCCGTACTATGGTCAACCCGTATACCCAAACCAAACTGGCCCGAGCCGTTAGTAAGGTTCATGGTAATGTTGCTGATGGCCATGTTGGTACAGCCTTTAAACCAGATGCCGTAACGCGGGTTGCCGGCTACATTCAGGTTCTTTACTTCAATCTGTGTTTTACGGTCTGCCTGTACAGGTACAATCAGCAGGTCGTTACTATTGCAGGTAAAAGTGGTGCCTGCAAAATCCAGCCCGGTATAGCTTTGCATTTTAACGCCTTTTACGGCACCGCCTGAGTTACCGGAACTTCCTGAGTTTTTAATGGTTACCCACTCTTTACTGGTGCGTCCGGGTGTTAAGCCACCTATGGCTGCGTTAATGGCGCCGATATAATCTGTTCCCAGGTATATCTGGGTGCCGTTTACACTGGCGCGGTAGTTGGAACCGATTTTTACCACTTCTGCACTGCTGGCAGCTGCTACTGCGGCTAATTGACCAGGAACGGAAAGGGAAGCGGTGTTTTCTTCAGGTGCAACCGAGTTTTTGGAGCATCCTGCAATAATTACGGCTACTGCCATTGCCATGGAGGCAGCTACCTTTACAGGCATTGCAATCTTTTTCATAAGACTTCTTTAAATAGTTAAGCGAATCGTTAAAATAATTGGCTTACTAAATATGCTGAATATTGTCTGTAACAGTGTCCTGTACCGTCCCGCGGCAGTCCCAGTATGAAACTTATCTTTCTCTATTTGGGAATTTTGATTCTTTTAACTTTTGTAAGTTGTTGGTTATTAGTTGGTTTTTGGTTTGGCATGCCTGTTGAGGTCTAATATATGTCCGTTTTTAATCCGAAAGAAAACTGTGAACGTAGGGTAGCTGGCCGCTGAACCAGCTACCCTTTTTTATTGCCTGCTATTGAACCTTCAGTATAACAGAAGCCGGTGTTAATCCTTCTGCTTCTGCAGTCACCTTTATCTCACCTGTTTTTCCTTGTTGCGTACGCACAATTACCATACAATGGCCATTGAATGCGCTTTTTTCTGTACTGGCAAACGATTGCATATCAGCAGCATTGCCGTTGTCGGTGGCGGCTATTGTACCGGGGCCTTGTATGGTAAAGCGGAGTTTGTTACCGGCACGGGGTGCTGTAGTGCCGGTGGCATCTGCAACGCGTACGGTAATAAAGGCCAGATCGTGCCCGGTAGCCTGCAGGGCACTGTGGTCGGCAGAAAGCTGAAGTTGCGAGGCATTACCCGCGGTATGTATTTCATCTTCCGCCCATTTTTTACCATTGCGGTAGGCTATTACTTTCAGCTGGCCGGGTTGGTAGGTAACCTCATCCCAGCGGAGGCGGTATTGGTTAAGGGCTTTCTTTTTTCTACCCAGCGAGCGGCCGTTTAAAAATAACTCGGCTTCATCGCCAGAGGTAAACACATGCACAGGTGTGGTATCACCTATACGGTCGGGCCATGTCCAGTGCGGTAATATATGTGCCATGGGGTGTTGCGGACGCCAGTAAGCCTGATACAGGTAATAGCGGTCTTTTTTAAAGCCAGCCAGGTCAATTACACCAAAATAAGAGCTGCGCGATTGGTAGTAGGGAGAAGGCTCACCCAGGTAATCCCAGCCGCTCCACACAAAGCCGCCTGCCACATAAGGGTGGTTTTCCAGTGTGCTGAATACTTTATCTGCCGAAGAGCCAAACTCTACCGAATACAATTCATAAGCGCTTACCTGTTGCGTAGTATCATTACCGCCCTGTTTGTTTTTAACCGGGGCGCTGATGCCTTTATATACCGGAAACAGGTATTCGCCACGGCTGCTGAGGGCAGCAGCGTTTTCAGAACTCAATATCATTTTGCCGGGAAACTTCTCATGAAACTTTGGAAACAGCGGAGGCGTAGTAATGCCTTTGAGGCCTTTGTAAGCCTCGCTGTAGCGGATGCCTTCGCCCTGATAGTTCAGGCTGATAACGTCTACTTCCTGCGGCAATGGCATATCGGGTTTGGCATAGTTCATGGCAACGGTAGCGGGGCGGGTAGTATCTTCTTCTTTAACAAACTGGTATAACCTTCTTGCTACGGCGGCTCCTTTTTCGGCGGTGTATTGCTCACCTACTTCGTTACCAAAACTCCAGAGTATAACGGAGGGGTGATTACGGTCTCTGCGTATCAGCGCACGCAAATCCTGCTCGCTCCAGTCGGGGAAGATGAGGTGAAAATCCCAGGGTGTTTTCTTTGTTTCCCAGGAGTCGAATACTTCATCTACTACCAGAAAGCCCATGCGGTCGGTTAATGCCAGCAGTTCGGGTGCGGGCGGGTTGTGCGACATGCGGATGGCGTTGCAGCCCATATCGCGCAACATTTGCAGCTGCCGTTCGGCGGCGCGCACGTTGAAGGCAGCGCCCAGGGCACCCAGATCGTGGTGCTGGTTGGCGCCTTTGATAATAATTTTCTCTCCGTTTACCAGCAAGCCTTTTTCGGCATCAAACTGCAGTTTACGTATACCAAACAGGGTGCTATAGGTGTCTGTTGGTTGTCTGTGGTTGTATACGCTGGTAATAGCTATGTATTGGTTGGGTGTTTGGGTAGGTGGTGGTCCCCATAGTTTTGGGCGGCTTATAACGGCTGTGCTTTTAATAGTGCTATCTGTACCGGGCAGTAACGTGGTGGAGGCGTGTGTAATGCGCGCTAGAGGTTTGCCGGTGGGTTGCCCGCCAGGGGTGGCCGCAAATATTTCTGTAACAGCAGTAATATTTGCTGTTGTGGTGGTTTGGTTGGTAAGGGTTAGTTGCATATCTGCCACGGCACTGGCAGCAGATACATTACGGGTAGTAATGAAAGTGCCCCATTGCGCCGTGCGTACTTTGTTTACTCTGGTAAGCCATACGTTGCGGTAAATGCCGCCGCCGGGGTACCAGCGGGAGGAATTGAGCGGGTTATCCAGCCGTATAGCCAACTGGTTAATGCCACCGGGTTTTATGTAAGGTGTAAGATCTATCTGCCACGAGGCATAACCGTAAGGCCAGCCACCTGCCAGGTGACCGTTTATCCATACCATGGCATAAGACATGGCGCCATCTATTTCCAGTATAATGGATTTGCCTGCATCGGCGGCAGGTATATTTAGTTTTTTGCGGTACCAGGCAACGCCCTGGCTGGGCAGGCGCCCCATGCCGCCGCCTACCAGTGCTGGTTCGCCCTTGTAAAACGGACCTTTTATAGCCCAGTCGTGCGGCAGGTCTACACTTTCCCAGGCGTTATCATCAAAGCTGTTTTGTACAAAGGAAAAGTTGCTGCCGGGGTTGCCTTGCGGCCTGGTATGGCGTGCGTTTGCATTTTTAATAAAGGCATTACCGGTAGGTAGTATATAGGGTTTTAATACAGTGCGCTGCGTTGTTACCTGTATGGCCTCTGTGGGGCGTGCATCGGCAGGTTTATCATCTCTGGCATCTGTTATTTCCGGCCTTACATCGTATATAAGGCTATCTGGTTGTTCGCTGGTAGCGTAGCGGTAAAATTTCCAGCCGTTGCTTATACAGGTACGTTCCCGCAGCGGGGCTTTGGCAACCTGCGCCTGCAGGGTTGTTACCAGGGCCAGCGTTGCGCACAACAGTAAGCTTTTTGTTGTAAAGTCGTATAAGTTCATATAGCTGGTTTCTTCTGAATATACTATTGATAATTACTGGTCTGTGCGGAAGGGAGAGGCTGGCAATCCTTCGCGGTTGCAGAGGTTGGGCTGATCGGGGTTATCTGCCCAGGCATATCGTACATATAGCGGCTGTGGTATTTTAGGGGAGGATACTACCACCGTATTGTTTACAATGGTTGCCTGTGCCCATACAAACTTTTTATCGGCCCCTGCAATAGCAAAAGCGCCGGGCGCCTCACCATTGCTGGTGGTTAAACCGCTGCCGGTATTACTGAAGCTGAGGGTGATGGTATTGCCTGTTACGGCAGCGCTATGAAAAAGCGGGCCGGAGTAAACTATGTTTTCGTTGTAAGCAAGGTGTTGTGCAGCCAGGGCCAGCCGCAGGCCTACGTCTTTTTTGTTATCGGGGTGTATATCGTTCCATTCGCCCAGGCCCATGGTTACCGCCATGCCGGTGTTGGGTAGTTGCAGGGCGTGCAGCTGCGCTTCGCGCATCAGGGCCCAGTTGCTTTCGCCGGGTGTGTAGCTTACTTCCATAAAATCGGGCAGTTGCGCATATACAAAAGGTATATCGCCCTGCTGCCATTGTTTACGCCAGTCGGCAATAAAGCTTTTTAAAAGGGCCTCATAATTGCCGGGGTTGCCTGCATTGCTTTCGCCCTGGTACCAGGCAATGCCTTTAATGGCGTAGCGGGTAAGGGGGCTAACCATGGCATTGAACAGTGCTGTGGGTTGGTTTTGTGCGGCCAGTGGTGTGTTACGGGGTGGTGCTGTGTTGTATACATCGCCCACTTTGTATTGCCAGTAACCTTTCAAATCAATGGTTTGGTTACCTGCTTTAATGTAATAAGGTTTATCGGGTACAAAGCCGCCTTTGCCAGACTGGCTTATAACACGTATGGTGATGGTGTTTTTGCCGGGCTTCAGCATGTCTGCGGGCAATGCATATCTTCTCTGCGGGTACTGATAGGAGGTGCTGCCCGCTAAACGGCCATTGATGTATACGTAATCTGCATCTACAATTCTGCCCAGGTATAGTTTTGCGGGTTGACCGGTCATAGATGCCGGTACTTCTATTTCGCGGCGGTACCATACGGTGCCATTCAGGCGGCGGGCGCCCTGGTCTTCCCAGTAGCCTGGTATATTGATGGTACGCCAGTTTTTGGGGGTATAATCTGCGTGGTACCAGGGCAGGGGGCCCGTTAAGCCCGGGTCTGTTTCGTGTGCAGGCCTGCCGGCAGCAGCGTCTGCAGCGGCCAGGCGGTTGCGGTTATTTACGTATGCAGTGTCTTTATTCTGCTGAATAGTGGCGGTAATGTTGGGGAAGGTTTTTAATCCTTCTTCGCTGGTCCATGCTTCAATGGGGGTACCACCTACGCTGGTGTTGATAATGCCTATAGGTATTTTGTATTGCTGATGCAGGTGCAGCGCCATAAAATAGGCTACGGCAGAAAACTGTTTCACATCCTGCGGGTTGGCTGTTTTCCAGTAGCCTGCAGGCAGCTGTTGTTGAGGCTGTTGCAGATTGGTAAGCGTAGGTACCCAGAATTGTCTTATCTGTGTAAACTGTGCTGCGGCAATATCAGCGGTATAGGTTTCTTCATGCAGTTGTAATTGGTGTACCATGTTCGACTGGCCGGCGCATACCCATACATCGCCTACATATATATCGTTTAACTGAATGCTGTTACTGCCTTTGATTTGCATGGTGTAGGGGCCACCCGCCTTCATGGGCTGTAGTTTCAGCTGCCATTCACCGTTAGTTGCGGTACGGGTATCAAGGCGCTGACCGTTAAACTGTATGTTTATTTTTTCACCGGGTGTAGCCCAGCCCCATATTTTAACAGGTGCGTCCCTTTGCAGTATCATGCTGTCGCGTACCAGACGGGGCAGCGTAACGGTGGCGCGGGCTTGCAGTAGTGCTATGGAAAGCAGCAGTGATAGTATGATAGGTTTTACAGGCATAAGCATTGGTAAAATAGTTATATATGGATGGTGGTGCGTAGCTGTATCAGCCTTGCGGCAAGGCTGGCTGCTTAGGTTAATGCTGCGCCAGACTGCTTTGTGGTATGTTGCCTTCCTGCATTGCTGCTCAGCTGCCATGCAGGAAGGGAAATAGTTGTTATTATGTAATTACTTACGCGCAGTAATGGTTTGAATAGTGCCATCCGCGTTGTAATGCAGTTCTGTTGCTTTTACATTACGCAGATATGTTTTGCCGGATAACTGCACATCATGATAGAACAGATACCATTTACCGTCTTTCTCTACAATGGAGTGGTGGCTGGTCCAGCCTTCAACCGGGTTCAGTATTACACCCTGGTAACGGAACGGTCCGTATGGGTTATCGCCAATAGCATAACAGATGTTATGGGTGTCACCGGTAGAGTAAGAGAAATAATACTTTCCATTATACTTATGCATCCACGCTGCTTCAAAAAAGCGCTTGCTGTTGTCTTTTTCTTTGTAAGGGGTACCTTTTTCGTCGGTAAGCAGTAATTCTTTTACCGGGCCGTCGTAGCTGGTCATATCAGCAGTCAGTTTGGCTACGCGGGGTAATATAGCAGCTTCTTCGGGCTGGCGGTTGCCTTTGGTGCTGTCGTATTTATTGTTGTTCCAGCGTTGCAGCTGGCCACCCCATATGCCGCCAAAGTACATATAAAACTTACCATCATCATCTTTAAACACACAGGGGTCTATACTGTAGCTGCCTTTTATAGGCTCTTTGGCAGGGGTAAAAGGGCCTTCCGGTTTGCTGCTGGTAGCAACACCTATATGAAATATGTCCTGCTTGTCTTTTACCGGAAAATACAGATAGTAGGTATTGTTGGCAAAAGCAGCATCGGGCGCCCATAACTGGCGGCCTGCCCATGGAATGTCTTTCACGCTCAGTGCAACTCCATGATCGGTTACTTTACCTCCCACAGAATCCATAGAAAGAATGTGAAAGTCTTTCATATCGAAATGGCTGCCCAGATCATCTTCCGGAATACCGGTAGCGGTATCGTGCGAAGGGTATATGTAAATGCGGTTGTTAAATACGTGTGCAGAAGGGTCTGCTGTATAGATATGTGATACCAGCGGTTGCGACAGGTATGCTGCGGCTTTACCGGTATCTGTTTTTGTGGTGGTGCTGTCTTTGTCAGATGAATGGGAGGCGGGAGAGTTACAGCTGAACACGGCTGTGGCAGTGGCAGCGGAGGCAAGTAATGTTAGTGCAGATACTTTCATTTGTTCTTTTTTATTGGATGATTGTTACTGTATGGTGTTGGTTATCCGTTGCCTGGTGCATACGGGAATTTCAGGTTCTGATAATACTCCAGGGTATGCGCCGGTTTTTCGTATTGTGCCGGTATCGGTTGCTGCGAAAACTGCTGAAAATACAGCAGGCAGGCATCTCGCCACCATACTGCTTCACGCTGCTGTATACCCAGCATCAGCTGTACCTGTGTATAGCGTTCTTTATCTATATAAGGTTGTAGTTGCTGCCATTGCTGCTGCATGGTGCGTACCTGTGCCACGCCCTGGTTGTAACGGAAACAAAGCTCCTGCCATAGCGACCGGCCCGTGGGCATACGGTGTTGCCAGGATACGTGGTGAAACCACAGCAGGTATTCGCTGCTGCAGGTGTTACTATCTGCCCAGGCTGCAGCGGCAGCCGGGTGATATTGCGCCAGTGCGTTGCTGCCGGTAGCGGTGCGGTTAAAGCCAATGCCGGCGCTGTCGGCACGGTGGTAGTATACCGGGTTCCAATCAGCCCGTGGCAGGGTATTGCCCCAGGGCAGCGGGCCGTAATGATGGCCGTTACCCATAATATGGTGCAGGCCCAGCGGCGTCATGTAGTTTACCATGGCTTCGCGGCTTTGCAGCATTATTTGTTTGCAGGTGTTTACTACTGTGGTTTTGTTGCTCCATGTCTGGCGTATCCATTCTTCTGCAATGGTTTCGCTGCTTTGTGCAGGGTTCCAGGCAAGTTTGCCCAGTGCATACCAGTTGGCCTGTGCAAAGGGGTGGCTGCACCAGTTAATATCGTTACCTATATTGGCTACCCCGGCTATACCGGAAACAGATTTGGTTACCGTACTGCCTTTTCCGTTTATATGTGTATCGGCATCCAGTGTTTCTTTAAACATGGGGGCTTCATATACCAGATGTGTGCCCTGGCCCAGGTATTCCTGCGTTAGCTGAAATTCCATCATCAGCGGTGTTTGGGGCATAGCGCCGAATAAGGGCGAAAATGGCTCGCGGGGCTGAAAGTCAATAGGGCCGTTCTTCACCTGTACCATTACATTTTTGCGGAATTGTCCGTCCAGCGGTTTAAACTCGTTATAAGCCTGTTTAAAGCGGTCTTCCGGTGTTTCATGGCTGTATACAAATGCCCGCCACATAATAATGCCGTTATAAGGTGCTACAGCATCGGCCAGCATATTGGCCCCATCAGCATGGGTACGTTTATAATCCTGCGGGCCGGGCTGTCCCTCGCTGTTGGCTTTTACCAGAAAGCCACCAAAATCGGGTATCAGCGTATAAATTTCTTTTACTTTCTGCTGCCACCATTGCTGTACCTGTGGTTGTAGCGGATCGGCCGTGGACAGGCCGCCCATTTCAATAGGGGCAGAAAAGCGGGCGGTAAGGTATACTTTAATGCCATAGGGGCGAAACACATCTGCCAGTGCTTTTACCTTTTGCAGGTAATCGCCGGTCAATATCCAGGCATTTGCGTTTACGTTGGTTAATACCGTACCGTTAATGCCAATGGAAGCGTTGGCGCGTGCATAATCTATGTAACGCTGATCTATATATCCCGGCAGCGTATGCCAGTTGAATATAGAAATACCCGCATATCCTCTTTCCACATAGCGGTTCAGGTTATCCCAATGGTTCAGTAGACGCAGAGCCAGTTTGGGCGTGGAATGTATGTTCAGTTGTATAAGTGGTTGCCGGGTCTGCATCAGGCGCAGCAAATGAAAGCCGCCGTATAACAAGCCTATATCTGTTTGTGCAGATAGTGTGATAGCGGTGTTTGTTGCGTTGGATTGCAGCTGGAAGCCTTCACTGCCTAAAGATGCGTTGGCAGAAGTGGTACGAATAATGAGGCCTGCCCCGTCGGGCTGGTTTACAAATGTGATGGGTTTGCCCAGCATGCGCGATAAAGCCTGTGTAAGTTCCTCTTTCAATACGGCAAGGGTGGGAGAGGTGCTATCTGCCAGATAAACGGTGCCGGTTTGCCGCAGATACTGATTGCGAAGGGATATATCCTCTACCGGGGCATACCTGAGCCATAGCTGATAACCGTTTTCTGCCTTTCCGGCTGATGGATGGATAAATTGGATTAGGAAAATGGCCCAAAGGCAGATTATTTTCCCTGAGGTGAAAATGGCCTTCATTTATGCAATCGGTTTCGTTGATGAAATCAAAGATATAGGAGTTTATTTGAAATAAAAAAATGCAACCGGTTGCGGCTGGTTGCAGCACTCTTTTTACAAGAGGGCTTGCAGGGGTATTGTAACTGAATACGCCTATTTTTGAAAGGGAATACTTTCAGAGCCAGTTCTAATGATATGAAAGACTCAGGGAACAATTTGCGGGATTATATCTTCTTTGGTAACTTCTTTTACGGAATGTGTGCCACGGCTTTGAGTATAGAGGCGGCTTATCAGATGCAGATACCCCTGAACAACTGGATTTTTTACGTGGTGTTATTCAGTGCCTCTATAGTTTATTACACTTATGCCTACATCAGCGAGCAGTATGTAAACCCTAACAATAAGCGCAGTGTATGGTATTATACACACAAGGTTACCGTACGCTGGTCGCAAAACTTATTCAGCGCGTTAGCCATAGTGGGTACTTTGCTGCTACTGGCACAGTATTACCGTGGCTTTGCGGTTATACCGCTTAGCCACTGGCTGGTAGCCCTGCTGTTTCCGGTGGTAGCGGCTTTGTATTACGATATTCCGGCATTGCGTTTTCTCAGTCTCAACCTGCGGCGCACGGGGTGGATGAAGCCTTTTGTAATAGGTTTTGTGTGGACGGGTGTGGTAACTATTTATCCGTTGCTGTGGCGGGAGATACAATCGCGCGAGGTATATCCTTTTGCGTTAATGACTGGCTGGCTGGCGTTGAAAAACTGGATGTATATAACGGTGCTGTGTATTATGTTTGATATTAAGGACTATGCATCTGACAGTAATAATCAGTTAAAAACCTTTGTGGTGCGTGCCGGGTTGCGACGTACCATTTTTAATATTCTGATGCCCATTGTATTGCTGGGGCTTATATCGCTGCTGCTGTTTTCGGTATACATGCATTTTACGCCTTTACGGGTATTACTGAATGTAGTACCTTTTATAGTAACGCTGGCAGTAGCCTACTCTATGCACCAGCGCAGAAGCATCTTATATTACCTGGCGGTAATAGATGGTTTAATGCTGGTGAAGGCGCTGTGCGGTATACTGGCAGCTATACTGGTATCCTAACGGTTTCTTCGCCCGGTGCGCTTTCCATTTCCAGGCTTTCGTGGTATTCAATTATTTTATTAACTACATCTGGGCGATTGTGATCATGTGTTGCGGGTTGAGGCGGTGGAAGATGTCACAATGACAATTATCAGTTCCCTTGCGGCACTGGGCTTTTGCTGCCGTGTGATGCTTTGATGCTCACACGGTTGTACCGTTAAAAGGCGGATGTGCAAAATAAATAATGGTTAACTGCCAAAAAAGCTGCATTTTCATGCGGCGTTTTCCTGTTTTCAGGCGTCTATTAATGCACAAACCGCCATATGTTATTGCTGAGATTTCCGTACGGGCGTAACCCTGTTTTGCTGATTGCGCTTTTGCTATTGCCGGTGTTACTGCCTTCCCAATATTATCCTGTATCCTACCTGGGCATGGAGCAGGGCCTGTCCAACAACTCTGTAATGAGTATTTACCAGGATAAAGATGGCTTTATGTGGTTTGGTACCTACGATGGCCTTAACCGCTACGATGGTTATGAATGCCGGGTATTCCGCAACCAGATAGGCGACAGCACTTCCCTGCTTACCAATACCATATATACCATTGATGGCGATGAGGCGGGCCATATATGGGTAGGCGGCATGAAGGGGGCTTGCGTATACTACCCCGCCACCGCTTCGTTCCGGCAGCTGCGTTATGTGGCTGAGGGCAATACACAACCTGTTTTGTTACACGATAATATACAGCGTATACGCGCGGTAAATGCCGATATGGTGTTAACCGGCGGGCAGCAAACCGGCCTGGTATTGTTTGAAAATGGTAATACAACCGGCACGCAGATACCGCTGAACATGTTGCCGGGTAATAAATGCTGTTACAACGTAATTGCTATTGATGCCGCAGCAGACAAACGCTCTGCCTGGGTATTTATACAGCAGAGCGGGTTGTTCCGGTTTGATTTTGCTACAAAGCAATTGAACCTGGTGAGTAATACCTTACGCCATGCCAATTGTATACGGGCTACTGCCGATGGTAACCTGTGGGTAGGCAGCAACGAGGGGCTGGCCAGGTTTAATACCGTTACCGGTGTGTATGAGTCTGGGGTATTACCAGGCAGAAACCGGGTGATTAATTTATGTGAAGACCGCAAACATACTTTATGGATAGGTACGGATGATGCCGGGATCTTCACCTGGGCAGGTGGTGTAGCCACACCGTTGCCGGAAAAATTTGCCTTATCGCCCGTTACCCGCAGTATTTCTGTATGGGGTATTTACGAAGATGCTTCGGGGCGTAAATGGATAGGCACGCTGCGGGGCGGGGTGAGTATGATTGAGGCCCGGCCGGATTATTTTACCAAAGTACTGTACCGCACCGGAAAGGAGCAGCCGGTAGATAATTTCATTTTCAGCTTTTGCGAAGACAATCGCGGGCAGTTATGGATAGGAACCGATGGGGCGGGCCTGCGGTGCTGGAACCGGCAGCAGAACACTTATCACAATTATATACATGTACCCGGTTCTGCCGAAGGGCTCAGCAGCAATTTTGTTACCTCTATTATACAGGATGCAGGTAATGATATCTGGGCATCCACCTGGTCGGGCGGCGTAAACCGCATTACTCCGGGCAGTTTTGCTGTAACCCGTTATGCCTGCTTTAACCCTTACACAGGGCAGGAAGAAAAGAATGTATGGGTGCTGTATCAGGATAAACAGCAACAGTTATGGGCCAGCGCCACCAACCATGGCAGCCTGTACCGGTTTAAAAAAGAGGCCAACCGTTTTGAATTGTTTGATACGGCCCTGGCAGATCTGCAATGCCTTACTGAAACAGCAGATGGTACTTTCTGGGGCGGCAGCTATTCCTCGCTCATTTGCATTGACCGCCAGCAGCGGCGCCACGTAAATTTTAAAATGGGTTATACCATCCGCTGTATTGTGGACGATGGAAATGGTTTTTTATGGGTAGGCACACAGGAAGGGGGATTGCTGCATTTTAATCGTCGCACCGGTAAATACCGCCGGTACAGCACGGCAGACGGCTTGCCTGGTAATACCATTTTACGCATTCTTACAGATGCGCGTGGCGATTTGTGGTTAAGTACCTACAACGGCCTCAGCCGTTTCCGGTTTAAAGAAAAGCGATTTACCAATTACTCTTATACAGATGGTTTGCAGAGTAACCAGTTTAGTTTTAACGCTGCAGAACGCCTTTCTACAGGTGAGCTGGCTTTTGGCGGCATTAACGGGTTTAATCTTTTCAGGCCGGACAGCATTCATGAGCAGGATTTGCATGCGCCGATATTGCTGAACGGGCTTTTCGTAAACAATCAGCCGATTGAAAAAAGTCCCCGCTTTGTAACAGAGCGTACCGTCAATGGCATTCATACCATACGGCTGCCGTACGATCAAACTACCCTCTCGCTCAATTTTGTGCGGCTTACTTTTAATGGTACCGATAAAACCAAGTATGCTTTTCTGCTGGATGGGTGGGATAAAGAATGGCATTATATTAATAACGCCCGGCAGGCCAGCTATTCCCGTTTGCAGGAGGGTACTTACACCTTTAAAGTACGTGTTGCTGATGCAGATGGTATATGGGAAGAACCGGTATCGCTGCTTACCATAACCGTACTTCCGCCCTGGTACCGAAGCTGGTGGGCATACATATTATATATAGCAGCGGCGGCAGCTCTTGTTTGGGTATACCGCCGTTACATGCATACGCAGGCGCGCCTGAGGTACGAGGTAAAACTGGCGCACCTGGAAAGTGAAAAGGAAAAGGAGATAGCGGAAAGGCAGCTTTCGGTGTTTACCAATATTTCTCACGAATTCCGTACGCCGCTTACATTGATTATTAACCCGTTAAAGAATGCGGTGGCGGGGCTGGAACAAACGCCTCTGCAGCAGGAGCTGCTGACGGCCCAGCGCAATGCCCACCGTTTGCTAAGCCTGGTAGACCAGTTATTGCTGTTTAAACGGGCCGACAGCGGGGGCGATCAGCTGCATATTACCGCTTTTCGCCTGCAGGAGCTTTGCCAGGAAGTGTTTTTATGCTTTACCCAGCAGGCTAAAACGCGGGGTATTGAATATACTTTTTCCCCTGCCAGAAGCAGTGGAAACTGGTATGGCGATTATGAAAAGCTGGAAATTGCCCTGTTTAACCTGTTATCTAACGCTTTTAAGTTTACACCGGATGGTGGTAAAATTACGCTGGATATGCAGGAGGAGGGAGAGAACGTATCCATTTCCATTACAGATACCGGCTGCGGCATCAGCGAAGCAGAGCAGCTGCGCATTTTTGATAAGTTTCACCAGGTAAAAGCATCCGGAAGGCAGCAGATGGGCTTTGGCGTAGGGCTGTACCTGGTAAAACATTTTACTACCCTGCATGGCGGCAATGTGTTCTGCACCAGCACCCCTGGCAACGGCACGGTGTTTACCATACGATTGCCAAGGCAGCAGGCAGTGCCGGAAACCATTATGGAAAAACCGGCGGCGGCAGAAAAAACGCCGGTGTACCTGGAAGAACTGATGGACCATACTCAGGTGCCGGAGCCCGTTAAAGTGGAAGCGCCGGTGCAGCATGGCCTGGTGGCTGAGGAGTTGCTGACGGCTAAAAAGTCGGTACTGATTGTAGATGACAATGAAGAAATGCGTAACTACCTGCAGCTGCTTTTTACCCCCGGCTATCTGGTACATGTGGCAGCCAGTGGGGAAGAGGGTTACCAACTGGCAGAAAAACATAAGCCGGATATTGTTATCAGCGACATATTTATGCAGGAAATGAGCGGAGTTGACCTGTGCCGCCGTATAAAAGAATCGGAATCGCTGGCGCATATACCTGTAATTCTGTTAACAGCCACCACCAGCGAGGAACTGAAATTGCAGGGCATAGAAGGTGGGGCAGATGACTACCTGAACAAACCGTTTGACAGTGATATTCTGCTGGCACGGGTAGAAACCATACTTAAAAACCAGCACCAGCTGCGGCGGTATTATCTGGATAGCATCAGTTTAAAGGAGCACAGCCATAAAGTACCGGCAGAATACCAGCATTTTATGCAGAAATGCATTGAAATCATTGAAGAAAACATGGAAAACAATGATTTTAACATGAAAATGTTTGCCCGGGAAATGGGAATGAGCCATTCTAACCTGTACACTAAGGTAAAAGCCATTTCGGGTCAGTCCGTTACCGCCTTCATGCGTTCGGTTCGCATACGCCGGGCGGCGGTATTAATGCTTACCGAAAACCTGAGTGTAAAAGAAGCAGCCTTTCGGGTGGGTATTATTGATGCCAAATATTTCCGCGAACAATTTGTGCGCATCTTCGAAATGACCCCTTCAGACTATATTAAGAAATACCGGTACTCTTTTAACAGGGATCTCAACACGGTTCCAAAAGACGAATAAATGTTCGTTTTTAGCTTAAAACTGTGATTTTGGCCCCCCTCTTTCATGATTTGCCCCCCCTGTAAAGCCACAGGGGGGCTTTTACTTTGTGTTTGTTAATGAATCTTTAAATATCCTTGTTTTATGAAAAAACTGCTTGCCAGCATCCGGCGGCTTGTGCCGGGTGCCAACTATGTAAGCCAGGTGTTGCTTATAGTGTTGTGTATGACTGCTTTACCCACCTGGGCCCAGCAAAAGGTTACCGGTACAGTAACGGACGGTAAAGAACCCGTTGCCGATGTATCAGTAACTGTAAAGGGCAGTACGCGTGGGGTAAATACAGACAGTCTGGGACGTTTCTCTATTACTGCAGCCAGCGATGCTGTGCTGGTTTTTTCTCATTTAAGTTTTGGTGTAAAGGAAGTTCCGGTAAACGGGCAATCAAGTGTAACTGTTGAACTTACCCAACTGGCAACTTCTGCCGGTAACGAGGTAGTAGTGGTAGGTTACAGCTCGCAGAAAAAAGCTACTGTAACCGGTTCTATTTCTGTGGTAAAAGGGTCAGACCTGGTAAAAAGTCCCACGGCCAACGTGTCCAATGCGTTTGCGGGCCGTTTTTCCGGTATGGCCATCAACAACCGCTCGGGCGAGCCGGGTTATGATGGTTCTTCTATCCTCATCCGCGGTATGGCTACCACTGGTAGTAACGATGTACTGGTAGTGGTGGATGGAGTTCCGGGCCAGGTAGGTGGTCTGGAACGTTTAAACCCGAACGACATTGAAAGTGTGTCAGTTTTAAAAGACGCGTCTGCTGCTATTTACGGTAGCCGCGCGGCAAACGGTGTAATTCTGGTTACCACCAAGCGTGGTAAAACCGGCAAGCCTTCCATTTCTGCCAGCTTTAACCAGGGTTTTTCGTCACCCACCCGCTTGCCTAAAATGGCAGATGCGGCTACGTACGCTACCATCAGAAATGAAATTGAATACTGGAATAACCAGGCAGGTGGTTTAAATCAGGTGTACTCAGCTGAAGAAATTCAGAAATTTGCCAACGGCTCCGATCCGCTGAATTATCCTAATACCGATTGGGCAAAGGCTACGCTGCAAAATACCACTTTGCAAAATCAGGCTAATATTTCTGTTTCCGGCGGTTCTGAAAATGTGAAATATTTTATTTCCGGCGGTACCCTGTATCAGGATGGTTTGTATAAAAATGGTGCAACCAAATACAAACAGTATAGCTTCCGTTCTAATATTGATGCGAATATTACCAATGACTTCAAAGTAGGCCTGTATTTATCAGGCAGGCAGGAAGACCGTAAATTCCCTATTTCTTCTGCCGGTGATATTTTCCGCAGCATCTATCGCGCCTATCCTACAGCACCTGCTATTTTCCCTAATGGCTTACCCGCTTATGGTATAGAAGGCAGTAACCCTGTACTGATGGCTACAGATATTGGTGGTACCAGCGAAAATCCGCGTTCTGTATTCAATGGTATTTTAAAAGCCAGTTATAATATTGCTGCTGTAAAAGGCTTGTCTGTAGATGGTTTTATGGCTATGGATAAGATGTGGAATTTTACTAAAACCTTTTCCAAACCTTACCTGGTGTATCAGTATTTCAGAAATAGTGATACTTACGAGCAACGTGTAACAGGTGGTGGTGCTGATGCTAAAGCCACATTGAACCAGAGCCAGGAAAATGTTACGCAGCTTACTTACAACTTTAAAGTAAACTACAACCGCAACTTCAGAGGCCATTCAGTTAATGCTTTTGTGGGTTACGAGCAGAGCGAGCAAAAGCGTGATTTATTCGGCGCTTTCCGTCAGCGTTTCCCAACTATCACAACTCCTGAGTTGTCGCAGGGAGGTACAGGTGCGGAGGATATTTATAATACCGGTTTAGGTAGCAGATATACCCGCAGAAGTTATATTGGTAAGTTTGGTTATAGCTATCAGGAAAAATACCTGGCAGATGTACAAATGCGTATAGATGGCTCTTCTACCTTTCCACGCGGTAAGCAGTATGGGTATTTCCCTTCTGTTTCAGCAGGCTGGCGTATTTCTAAAGAATCTTTCTTTGACGTAGGTTTTGTAAATGATTTAAAGCTACGTGCTTCATACGGTTTACTGGGTAATGATAATGTGGCACCTTTCCAATACCTGAATAATGATACTTTATTAAGCAGGGTAGTACTCGGCCCAGGTGCAGGTGTTATTACGCCCGGTGTTGATCTGGCAAAACTGGCTAACCCCAATATTACCTGGGAAGAAGCCCGTAAAATGGATGTAGGGTTGGAAGCTACTCTTTTCAATCACTTTAATGTGGAAGTGGTTTATTTTCAGCAGAAGCGTTCTAAAATTCTGGCTCCCCGAAATGCGTCTATTCCTAACGTAACTGGTATTGTTAACCCTTATGGTTCTGCAACGCTGGTACCTGATGAAAATATAGGTAAGGTAAACAGTCATGGTATAGAAGCTACACTGGGATATAACAACAGAAGCGGCGACTTTACTTATGGCATTTCCGGCAACTTTACGTATGCTGCCAACAAAATCATATTTATAGATGAAGCACCTGGTGTATTAGACCATCAGAAGAGAACAGGAAGACCGGTTAACACCTACCTGTTGTATAATGCTATTGGTATTTACCGCACAGAAGCTGAGTTAACCAAATATGCCAAACCTGATAACGTAACACCTAAGCTGGGCGACCTGTATTATGAAGACTTTAATGGTGATGGCAAGATTACTGCGGATGACCAGATCAGAAGTACGTTAAGCAATCTGCCGCAGATTACTTACGGTGCAGTACTGAATGGCGGTTATAAAAACTTCGATCTGGCAATTGTACTGTCCGGACAGTCCAGAGTAAGTCAGTATGTATTACCCGAGTCAGGTACTGTAGGTAATTTTTACAATACCTGGGCTGCTAACCGTTACAGTCCAACCAACCCTAATGGTTCTTACCCACGGGTAGATACAAGAGCTTCTAATTCTCCTGCCGGTGGACAGTTTAAAAATAACTTCTGGCTGAACAACGCTTCTTTCCTGCGTTTAAAAAGTATGGAGCTGGGTTACAACCTGGGTAACGCGCTGTTAAAAAGAACCGGATTGCAGGGTGCAAGGGTGTATGTAAACGCCTTTAACCTGTTTACCCTAACCAGGGTTAAAGATTACGATCCTGAAGGCAGCAGCGAAAGCGGTCAGTTTTATCCGCAGCAACGTATTATTAACCTGGGTGTAAATGTTCGTTTCTGATTTTTAAAAGAACACATATGAAAAAGAGAGTTTTAATCAATATACTTTGTGCGGCAGGGGTGCTTGCGGGTGTTTCCTGTAAAAAGAATTTTTTAGATGTAACGCCTACCGACCGTTTGTCGGAGGCGCAGTTACAGGGCGACTCTTCTCTGTTTGAAGCTTTTGTTATTAACCGTTATCTGGGTGTAAGGTTGCAGGATAAAGAAGCTGATGGGGTTGATCCTGGGTTTGGAAGAGGATTTGAATATGCCATGTGGAGTTCTATCACAGATGAATCTGTATATAATAATGATGATAACACCTGGCTGATACAGCGTGCACAACTGGCACCTGAAAATACGGGTATTGCCGGTTCTTTATGGGGCCGTAGTTACCGTGGCATACGTGAATGTAACTATGCGCTGAATCTGTTGGGTGGTGTGGTAATAAGCCCGGCGCGCCGCGACCAGTTAAGGGGTGAATTGAAGTTTCTCCGTGCCTTCCGTTATCAGGATCTTATCCGTAATTATGGTGGGGTAATTCTGAGAGGTGACAGAATCTCTAATCTGGGTGATGATTTTACGGATGACGCTTTGTTTAAAAAGAGTACGATACAGGAATGTATGAATTATGTACTGGCTGAATTGGATTCTGCTGCTATTTATCTTCCTGCCGACAACGGAGCGGGATGGTTACAGGGGCGTGCAACCAAAGGAGCTGCGCTGGCGTTAAAGTCAAGGTTAGCGTTGTATGCAGCCAGTCCTTTATACAACGCCGGTACCTGGGAAGCAGCTGCTACCGCAGCTAATGCGGTAATTGCACTTAACAAATACGGCATATACAGTGGTGGTTATGGAAATATGTTTCTGGATGCCAATAACAACGAGAACATTCTTGCCCGTCAGTTTATAAAAAATGCCGGTCATACACACCTGGAAATTGCCAATGGTCCTAACAGTTATGAAGGCTGGGGAGGCAACGTGCCTTTACAGAATCTGGTAGATGATTATGAAATGAGCAACGGTAAAGCTATTACTGATCCCTCTTCAGGTTATGATACTGCTAACCCATATGCTAACAGAGATAAGCGTTTTTATGCTACTATTCTGTACAATGGTGCCAGCTACCGCGGCGGTACTGTTGAAACATTTACACCAGGTGGAAGAGATAGCAAGGATGGCCCGAATAACTGGAATACTTCCAGAAGCGGCTACTACCTGAAGAAGTTTATGAACGATACTTATCCTATCATTAACCCCTGGGGTAACGCAGGCTTTCAGCCCTGGTATTATTTCCGTTATGCAGAAATTCTGTTAAACTATGCGGAAGCGGCTAATGAAGCCTATGGTCCGGATGTTATTCCTTCAGGTGCAACCTTAAGCGCCCGTGCTGCGGTTAACCAGGTAAGGGCCCGTGTGGGTATTGAAATGCCGGCACTGGAAGCAGGTCTTTCTAAAGATGCTATGCGTGCGGCTGTACGCTACGAGCGTCGTGTAGAACTGGCGTTTGAAGAACATCGTTTTTATGATGTAAGAAGATGGATGATTGCACCGGTTACGGAGAATATACCTGCCTACGGTATTGTCATTCACAAAACCGGTAATACTATAACCTGGCACGAAAGAAAGATTGCACTGGACGGCCGTAAGTTTGAAACCAGAAACTACTTCCTGCCTATTCCAAGAACGGAAATTCAGGCTTCAAACGGCAAGATTCAACAGACTACGGGTTACAACTAAACGAATAATTCATGAGGAAATCGCGGGTTACGCTTTTGCACCTGGGGCTTACAGGACTGTTAACAGGTTTACACTGTTACAGTCCTGCACAGCAGGTGCAGGTACAATACAACACAGGCACCACCTATCAGACAATACGCAACTTTTCAGCATCTGATGCGTGGTCGTGTCAGTTTACCGGTAACTGGCCGGATGCTAAAAAGAATGCCATGGCAGACTGGTTGTTTAGTATGGATACGCTGGGTGATGGCTCGCCTAAAGGCATTGGCCTATCACTCTGGCGTATGAACATAGGGGCAGGCAGCACGCAGCAGGGCGCCAACTCCGGCATTCGCGATGAATGGCGCAGGGCGTCTGCACTGGCATTGGATGGCACACCGGAAAGTGCGGAAGTAAAAGCGCAGCTTTGGTTTATGCAGGCAGCACGTAGCAGAGGGGTGGAGCAGTTTCTGGGCTTTTATAATAGCCCGCCGGTACAGCTTACCCGCAACGGAAAAGCGTTTGCTACCAACAAGGTTACTAATATTGACAGTACGCAGTATAGCGCTTTTGCAGCCCAAACCGTAAAAGCAGTACAGCATATTAAAACTGCTACCGGTATTACACTGGATTATCTAAGCCCTATTAACGAGCCGCAGTGGGATTGGAGTGATGGCGGCCAGGAAGGCAGCCCTTACTACAACCGCGAAATAAGTGGTGTGTTTAAGGCCATGCATACTGCTTTTAAAAGCAATGGCCTTACCACAAAACTGCTGGTAGGCGAAGCGGGTAGCCATAAATACATGCTGCCCAATTCTGACAGACCGGGAAAAGACGATCAGGTAAAAGCGTTCTTTCAAAAGAATCCCACTACTTATCTGGGTAACCTTAATACCATCAGCCGTACCATTGCCTCACACAGTTATTTCAGTACCTCGCCCGCAGCAGAAGCTATTGACCTGCGCAAGCGTGTGGCAGCACAGGTAGCGGGTGTTAAGGGGCTGGAGTTCTGGCAGAGTGAGTATTGTATCCTGGGCGATAACGCCGGTGAAATAGATGGCAATAAAAAAGACACCGGTATTACTGCTGCGTTATACGTAGCGGGCGTAATACATAAAGATCTGGTGTATGCCAACGCAGCTGCCTGGCAGTGGTGGATAGCCATTTCGGCGTATGATTATAAAGATGGCCTTATTTATATTGACCAGAAAAAAGAAGATGGCAACTACAGCGACAGCAAAATGCTGTGGGCGCTGGGTAACTACAGTCGCTTTGTACGGCCGGGTATGCGCCGTTTTGAGGTAGCCACTACCAGTAATGTACAGGCATCTGGTTTTGCCGGTGCTGGTAATAAAGAGTTGGTATTTGTACTGGTAAACGCAGGTAATGAGGCGCAGCAGGTAAGCCTGGTAAATGCCCGTGGCAATAAAAACACATCCGCTGTACCAGTAACTACCTATACAACCAGTGCTGCCGGTAAACTGCTAAAAGGCAGTGCTACCGCAGCAAACACCACTATACCTGCAAAAAGTATAGTAACAGTTATTCTGCAAACAAAAAAGAAATAGCATTACATGAAAAAATGGATAGCAGCCTTACTGGCATTACAGCTTTGTACGGGTGTGGAAGCACAGCAAAAACATACGTTTGCGCTGGGTGACCATGCGTTTATGCTGGATGGTAAACCGTTTCAGATGATCTCTGCCGAAATTCACTATCCCCGTGTGCCTAAGGAAGCCTGGCGCCAGCGTATGCAAATGGCCAAAGCCATGGGCATTAACACCATAGGCACCTATGTGTTCTGGAACGTGCACGAGCCTCAACAGGGCCAGTACGATTTTGCGGGTAACAATGATATTGCTGCGTTTGTAAAAATTGCAGCAGAGGAAGGTTTATGGGTGGTGCTAAGGCCCAGCCCGTACGTATGTGCCGAGTGGGAGTTTGGTGGTTACCCATACTGGCTGCAAAAGCAGAAAGGCCTGGTAGTGCGCAGTCAGGAAGCTGCTTACATTAAAGCCTATAACAATTACATTCAGCAGGTTGGTAAACAACTGTCTGCCTTACAGGTAAACAAAGGCGGTAACATTCTGATGGTGCAGGTAGAGAACGAATATGGTTCTTACGCCGGCGATAAAGACTATCTGGAGCTGAACCGCAAGATGTTTGTAAAGGCGGGTTTTGACGGTATATTATATACCTGCGACCCTGCCAAAGACGTAGAGCGCGGACATTTACCCGGCTTACTGCCTGCCGTAAACGGTGTGGATAATCCGGCTAAAATAAGAGAACTGGTACAGAAGTATCACGCTGGTAAAGGCCCTTACTATGTAGCGGAATGGTATCCTGCCTGGTTTGACTGGTGGGGTGCTAAACACCACACCGTACCTGCCGAACAGTATACTGGTCGCCTGGATACACTGTTGGGTGCAGGCATATCCATTAACATGTACATGTTTCATGGTGGTACCACCCGCGGTTTTATGAACGGCGCTAACTATTACGACAGCGTAGGTTTTGAACCACAGATAAGCAGTTATGATTACGATGCACCGCTGGATGAAGCCGGTAACGCAACCGATAAGTTTATGCAGTTCCGCAGCGTAATACAAAAGCATTTACCTGCCGGGCAAACCCTGCCAGCGGTACCTGCTGCCAAAAAAACAATCAGCATTGATAATATTACCTTCAGCGCCCAGGGCGATATGTATGCACAATTACCTAAGCCGGTAAAAGCAGACGCGCCTTTAACGTTTGAGCAATTGAGCCAGGCCTATGGTTATGTGCTTTACCGCACACGCCTGCCTAAAGGCAAAGCGGGTGTACTAAAGATAAACGGCCTGCGCGATTACGGTGTGGTGTTTGTAAATGGTAAAAAGCAGGGTGTGGCAGATCGTATGCTGCGTACCGATAGCCTGGCTATTGAAGCTGGCAGCGGTGAGCAGGTAATTGACATTCTGGTTGAAAACCTGGGCCGCGTAAACTTCGGACCTAATTTATTAAAGAACAACAAAGGCATTACCGGTGATGTTACTTTAAACGGCACCGTGTTAAAAGGCTGGCAGATGTATTCACTGCCTATGGCTTCTGTTGATAAGGTGGTGTACAATAACAAACCCGGCAAAGATGTACCTGTGTTGAAGAAAGGAAGCTTTCAGCTTACCGAAACCGGTGATACTTATTTAAACCTGAGCCAGTGGGGCAAAGGTTGTGTATGGGTAAATGGAAACAACCTGGGCAGATATTGGAACAAAGGCCCCCAGCAAACAGTATATGTGCCTGCTGAGTGGCTGAAAAAAGGAAACAACGAAATTGTTATTTTTGAAATGATAACCCCTGAGCAGAACAGTATACACGCTTTACAAAAGCCGATACTGGACCAGTTGCAGGCAGCAAAATAAATTTCCAGTAAACTTTGATAATGTATAGGCCTCTGTAATCTTACAGGGGCTTTTTTGTGCCTTTGATATTATTGGTAGTTTTTATATGACAGAGGTAATTCCTCTTTTCGTAAGCGAGTTTCCCGATTTCGTCAGCCCTTGGAGCGGCTATCCGGTCACCTTTGCAGAAATTTAACAAATAATGATGATGGACTGCCGCAACTCGCAAAGGCTTTTGTCCGTAGCAATGCTACTATTCTTTTCTGTTTGTATTTCCTTTTTATATGCACGGGAAGGTGAGAATGATAATCCTGAAAAAGGGATGATTACCGGCCAGATTACCACTGCCGACAATAAAGTGGCAGATGGTGTTACAGTTCGTTTGAAGGGTACAGCCAAAGTAACCATGACCAATGAAACCGGCTTTTACAGTTTTAAAAACCTGCCTGCCGGTACTTATGAGGTGGAAGTAACGCTGGTAGGGCACGAGCCGGTTACCAAAACTGTTCAGTTAGAAAAAGATGGTAAAAAGAACAACGTATCATTTAAACTGAGCATTTCTCAGGTTGCGTTGGATGAGGTTGTAGTAAGCACCGGCGTTAACCGTTACAAAGCTAACGGTGTATCTCCCAGTTTGCGTTTACAAAGCTCTATTCTGGAAACCCCGCAAAATATACAGGTGGTAGGGGCGCAACTACTGGCCGATCAGCAGGTGTTTGATATTGTTGATGGTATTACCCGAAACGTAAGTGGCGTTACCCGTCAGGGCCATTGGGATAATCAATATGCAAACATCCGTATGCGTGGTTCTAAACTACCTGCTTTCCGCAATGGTATGAACATTGAAGCTTCGTGGGGGCCTACTGCTGAAGACGTTTCTATGATTGAGCGTATTGAGTTTGTAAAAGGCCCTGCCGGTTTTATGCTGGCAGCAGGTGAGCCTGGCGGTTTTTACAATGTGGTAACCAAAAAGCCTACAGGTATTACCAAAGGCGAAGCTACTGTAAGCATGGGTAGCTTCAGCACCTACCGCACTTCTTTAGATCTGGATGGTAAGTTGAGTAAAGATGGTCGTTTATTATACCGTTTAAACATGGCGGCCCAGCAAAAAGACTTTTTTACCAAATACAATTACAGCAATCGTTATATGATAGCCCCGGTTGTAAAATACCTGGTGGATGATAAAACTTCTGTAACTTTTGAATATACCTTCCAGGGCTCCAAATACCTGGCAAACGGTAACTATACCTTCTCTCCCAAAGGTTTTGCCGATGAAGGCATTGCTAACAATTTCTTTTATGCCGATCCTTCCCTGGAGCCTGGCAAACTGAGAGATCATAGCATGTATGTATATCTGGATCATAAAATGAATGAAAAGTGGAACATGCATGCGCAGGTGGCTTACTTCAACTTTTCCATGGTGGCTAACAGTGTATGGGCTGGTTATCTTACTGCCAACGGCGATATGAACCGTTATTTCAGCATTGGTGATGAAGCTGGTGAGAACCGATTTGGCCAGCTTTCTTTTTCCGGTGAAGAAAGAACCGGCGCTATCCGGCACCGTATTATGGGCGGGGCTGATTTTGGAAACAAAAAGTTCTGGGGCGATTTCCGGACATTGAAAAGTCCCCTGAATCTGGCTGGTGGCAAAGCATTCAATGTATACAATCCGGAATACGGCATTCCAATGGATTCCATTCCAAGCATAGATCGTTCTAAAAGCGTACGTACGCGCGCGGGTGGCACTAACTATTTAACTGCTGTTTCTTATGGTTCGGCATATGTGCAGGACGAACTTGGCTTTTTGAACGATCAGTTACGTGTAAGCGTGGGACTGCGTTTTACCTATGCGGAAACAGTAACCAAAAACAGGTCGTTTGATGTGAATAATAATGTTTTTTCACCGCGTGTTGGCCTTAGTTATTCTATTGATAAGTACACTTCTGTATATGGTTTGTACGATCAGTCTTTTGTACCGCTTTCAGGTTTTACAGCAGACCAGACTCCTTTAAAACCTATTCGTGGTAATGATCTTGAAGCGGGTATTAAAAAAGACTGGATGGGTGGCCGCTGGAGATCTTCCGTTTCTGCCTACATTATTAAAAGAAAGAATGCAACCATTACTGAGCTGATTAATAACGTTAGTACAACAACACAGCTGGGGGAAACTACCTCTAAAGGCATTGAAGTGGATATGAGCGGTGAAATATTGCCAGGTTTAAATACCAATATCAACTATGCGTACACCAATTCTAAAATAACCAAAGGAGATCAGGGTAAAAATCAGGAAGGTAACTGGACGGGTAACACCGCAGCCCACGTAACCAATGCCTGGTTGCAGTATCGTGTACGCAAAGGTGCTTTTGAAGGATTTGGTGCTTCTGCCGGTATACAATGGCAGGCTGACAGGTACATTGGCACAGCAGCCAAAGCACCTAATTTTCCTAATTATTTCCGTGGAGATGCAGGTGTGTCGTTACAGCGTGGCAAATTCAATATTTCACTGCTCGTAAATAATGTATTGAATAATCTGAAACTGATGACTGCAGGTTCAGTTACTACGCCAACCACACAGCTGGCTAACACAGTAGGAGCGGTTCCTTACTATGCTTATATTCTGGAACCCCGTCGTAATTTCCGTATGACTATTGCTTATCGGTTTTAATACCGGAGGATAATAAATGACTGAAAGGGAACTGTCTGTACAAGGGCAGTTCCTTTTTTGTTTGATACCTGTGAGGTAAATGGGCCTGCAAGATGTTTTTTGTTATATCTGAATAATTTATCCTACGTATGCCCCCTCAGAGCGTACTGCTGAAGCGATGGTATGCCCTCATCGAGTGCTGGTGAGCCCTCACCGAGCCGTGGTGAGCCCTCACCGAGCCGTGGTGAGCCCTCACGGAGCCGTGGTGAGCCCTCACGGAGTCGTGGTGAGCCCTCACGGAGTGCTGGTGAGTCCTCACCGAGCTATGGTGAGCCCTCATCGAGCCATGGTGAGCCCTCACCGAGACGTGGTGAGTCCTCACTGAGTTGTGGTGAGCCCTCATCTAGTTTTAGTGAGCCCTCACCGAGTCGTGGTGAGCGCTCATCGAGCCATGGTGAGCCCTCACCAAGGCTCGATGAGTACACTCTGCGCAGTTATTCTATGGTAAAATGCCTCTGGAAGTTTAGTTTTTCCTGATTGCGTAAATGTTTTTTCTGATTTTGCTGTCCCTTACGTGAGAGGTGTGTGAGTTTTGCAGCCCAAACATATGTCGATATGAAGAATTATGTACTGCTGCTGATTTCGTTTTTAATATGTACCCCGGGTATGCTTGCTGCCCGCGATAACGGGCCTGATAAAAATGGCACTGTAAAAGGTACAGTAACTACTGCTGATGGCAAGCCCGCTGAATCTGTAACCGTGGTGTTGAAAAATACTAAAAAGTCTGCTGTTACAGATGAAAAGGGTGAGTTTATATTAAGTAACGTAAAACCAGGTGTATACACATTACAGGTAACACTGGTGGGTTATGGTTCCAAAGAAGAAAGTATTACAGTAGAGGAAGATAAAACGGTAAAAACTACTGTTGCATTGTCGTTATCTAACGAGCAGCTGGAAGAGGTGGTAGTAAATACCGGACGCAGCAGGTTTGCTAAAAAAGAGTCAGGCTACGTGGCCCGTTTGCCTTTAAAAAACCTGGAAAATCCACAGGCTTATAATGTGGTAACCAAAGAATTAATGCAGGAGCAGGTAGTAGTGAATTTTGATGATGCCCTGAAGAACACACCGGGTGTAAACAGGCTCTGGTCGTCTACCGGCCGTCCTAACGATGGTGCCGGTTATTTTTCTATGCGGGGTTTTAGTGTACAGCCTACTATGATTAATGGCGTACCCGGACTTACCAATGGTGGTATTGACCCAGCCAATGTAGAAAGAATTGAATCTATCAAAGGCCCATCGGGTACCCTTTTCGGTAGCAGCTTTATTTCCTTTGGTGGCCTGCTGAATATTGTAACCAAAAAGCCTTACGAAAATTTTGGTGGTGAGGTAAGTTATACTACCGGCGGTTTTGGCTTAAGCCGTATTACTGCCGATATAAATGCGCCTTTGAATGCAGACAAAACCGCCCTGTTTCGTGTAAACAGTGCTTACCATAGCGAAGGCAGTTTTATGGATGCGGGTTTTAAAAAGTCATTCTTCCTCGCACCCGGCTTTTCTTATAAGGCCAGCGATAAGCTGTCTTTTCTGGTAAACACAGAATTTTATACGGCACAAAGCACCAATGCAACCATGGTGTTTATGAACCGCAGCCGTCAGCTGAAAGCGCGTACACCGCAAGAGCTGAATATGGATTTTAACCGCTCTTATACCAGCAATGATCTTACCTACAGAACGCCTACCGTAAACCTTTTTGCGCAGGCTACTTATAAAATATCCGATCAATGGACATCACAAACCAACTTGTCCAGAAGTGTTCGTAAAAGTGATGGCTATTACTCTTACATCATGTTCCTGGATGGAAGTGCCGCCGGCGCTATTGCAGCCAATGATACACTCATCAGCAGGTTTGTATACAATCAGAATTCTACTACCACTACTACCGATATTCAGCAGAACTTTATCGGCGACTTTCATATCGGCAACATGCGTAACCGGGTGGTGGCAGGGCTTGATTTTGCTGATGTAAGTGCGGTGAACAATAACAGCGCGTCTCCTGTGTTTGATTATGTAAATGTTACCCGTAACAACGATACCCGGTATGGTATGCTTACCAAAGCTGCGGTAGATGCTAAGCTGGCGGGACTGAGCGGTCTTAAAGATGGTAACAGCAACCAAACCTACAGTGCTTATGTGAGTGATGTGTTTAACGTTACTGATCTGCTGAGTGTAATGGCAAGTGTACGGGTAGATCGTTTTGAAAGCAAGGGTAGTAAAAACTATATTACCGGTGTAATATCCGGCAATTATGGTCAAACCGCTGTATCGCCCAAGTTTGGGTTGGTGTATCAGATAGTAAAAGATCAGGTAAGTGTGTTTGGTAACTATATGAATGGTTTCCGCAACGTAGCGCCTGGTACCATGGTGCTGGAAGAGTTTACCAATATTTTTAAACCACAGCAGGCCAATCAGTGGGAAGGTGGTGTAAAGCTGGATGCGTTTAACCACAAACTTGCTGTTACGGCCAGCTACTACGATATTCTGGTAAAGAACATGACGCGTGGCGAAACCGTGGTGCGCAATGGCCAGAGCTATAACGTAACCGTACAGGATGGTACGCAAAAAAGCAGAGGTGTAGAGCTGGATGTAATTGCCAACCCGCTGCCCGGTTTTAATGTGGTGGCAGGTTACAGCTATAACGATAGCAAAATGGTACAGGCTCCTGCTTTTACCAAAGACAGAAGACCGGTGGGTGCCGGCCCCGCTACACTGGCCAATGCCTGGATAAGTTATACCCTGCATGAAGGTGACCTGCAAGGCCTGGGCCTGGGCTTTGGTGGTAACTATGCCAGCAAAAACAATATAACCAACGATTCCAGAACGGGACTGTTTACGTTGCCTTCTTATACCGTAATGAATGCGAGCATTTTTTACAATGCTAAAAAATACCGTCTGGCGCTGAAAGTGGATAACCTGGCTAACAAAGAATATTTTGGTGGCTGGACTACACTGGAGAAACAAATGCCAAGACGTTTAACAGCTAATATGACATTCAGATTCTAAGGGATACATATTATTGATTCCGATATAAAAAGCGGATGTTCTTCTATATAAGAAGGCATCCGCTTTTCTTTTGAAAAATTGTTTACTATTATTATGTTACATTTGTTTACCTACCTTCGACGGCACCGGCTTGTATAGCGCTTAAGTGAATAGGTTGATGCACAATCAGAATGTAATATGGAACACGTTCCGGTATGGAGACGAAGCTGCTTTTAAAACCATCTTTGATCAGTTCTACGATCAGCTATATAACTACGGCCATAAGTTTACCACCGATACCTTTATTATAGAAGAAGCCCTGCAGGATTTGTTTGTGAAGCTTTGGAAGAACAAAGACAACCTGGGCGAAACCGGTTCTGTAAAAAATTATCTGTACAAAGCCTTCCGCCGGGTGCTGCTGCGCAAGCTGGATTACGCGCCACGCCTTCAATTGTTTGCTGCCAGTGATGAGAACGTGCCATTTATGATAGAGCCGGGGCATGATAACAGCCTGATACAGAGCGAAGGTTTGGCCGAGATACGCCAGAAGCTGGTGCAGGCGCTGGAAAAGCTATCGCCCCGCCAGCGTGAAATTATTCATTTAAAATATTATGAAGAGCTGGAATATGAAGAGATAGCAGGCATTATGCAGCTATCTGTTTCCAGCACGTATAAACTGCTTTACCGTGCAGTAGACTCCCTTAAGGCCCATTTCTCCCCACTGGAATGGATTGCCGTTATCTCCCTTTTAGCCCTGAAAAAATAATTTTTCATTTTTTTTCTTTTTGGTGGGATAAAAAGAAAAAAGCGTGTGTAGTTAATAGAAGAGAACGATGAGCGAGCAGGAGCAAGCATACACGGGCTATACAAGCCTCGATTTTTTTGAAGACGACCGTTATATCAGGTTTATTCTGCATCCGGATGCAGGGGAAGCTGCATATTGGGCAAACGTTTCTGAAAATTCTGCTGACAGGGCAGCTGCCATGGAGGAGGCACGTGTATGGATTCTGCTGCTGAACCGGCAGCCGGTACAAACCCCGGCAAAAGGGAAGGAGCAGGCCTGGCAACAGCTTACGCAGCGTATAGATACCTGGCAGCAGCAACGCACCCGGTATGTGGTACCGCTAAAGCGGGCCTCCGTTTGGGTAGGCAGTGTGGCAGCCGTGCTGATGGCGGTGTGGGTGTTGAGAGAGTGGACGCAGCATGGAACACAGCAGTTTGCCACTGACTTTGGAAAACTACGTGAAGTAGTGCTTCCTGATGAATCGGTGGTTACGCTCAACGGTAACTCTAACGTGCATTACAACCGCGGCTGGAAAACCAGCAAGCCACGCGAGATGTGGCTACAGGGTGAGGCATTTTTTAATGTTAAACACGTAGCCGTTCAAAACCGCTGGCAGCAGAGTGATTCGTTTCTGGTGCATGTAAACGGACTGAATTTAACCGTAACGGGTACAAAGTTTAATGTAAAAAGCAGGCGCAGCGCCATTGAGGTTACGTTGCTGGAAGGCGGACTGCGGGTGGATAAGGATGGTGTAAATGCTTTTTCAAAAGTATTGAAACCGGGTGATGTGTTTGTATATGATAGAGCACAAACCGCAGCCGGTCAGCTACAGGTAAATCCGTTATCGCGCAATGCGTGGACAAGGCGAGAGCTGGAGCTGGACGGATATACTTTATTACAATTATTACAGATTCTGGAAGATACATACGGGTATGATATTACCCTGCAATCGCCGGAACTCGCCGATAAAAAATTAACCGGAACTATTCCGGCCTCCAGTGGAGAGGATATTCTTTTTGTGTTGCAAAAGACACTTGGTTTACGTGTAAGCCGTAATGGAAACCGGCTGGTGATTTCGAAAATTTAACTCTGAAACTAAAACAATGCTTATGAAGAAAGCGTGCCTTATTGTCGCGTGGTTACTTTCTGTTTGCCTGTCTGTGCCGGTTTGGGCGCAACAGCAGCGGATACTTCTTTCCAAAGCACTTGCCGAAGTAAAGGCGGTGTATGGAACCCGGTTCTCTTACGAAGAACATTTGCTGGATGATGTGTATGTTAACAGCAATCTTAAATTCTCCCCCAACGACCCCGTAGAAAATGTATTAAAAGATTTGTTATATAGTAAGGGTTTTCTGTTCCTGTATGTACAGAAGAATTATTACACCATTGTTAAGGATAACAGAAAGAAAGAAGATGGCGGTACAGGTACGGAATCTGCTCCTGACAAGGTAGAAGCATATGTGCCATCATCTGTTCCGGATTATGTACAAACCATTACCGGCCGCGTAACAGACGCCGATGGTAAGCCATTAATTGGCGCTACTGTACTGCCTGATGGGTATGCTGTTACCTCTGGTGTAAGCACCAACAGTGATGGCTATTATACATTACGGTTAAGGGTTAAAACCACTGCGGTAGTATTCAGTTATATAGGTATGGTGCCTCAGAAGTTGCCGATAGAAGGTAAAGCAATGTTGAATGTGCAACTGGAGTATGAGGCTGCCACTCTTTCCAACGTAAGTGTTGTATCTACCGGTTATCAGGTTTTACCTAAGGAGCGTGCTACCGGTTCTTTTGGCGTAATTACGGCCGAAAAAATAAAAGAAGTGCCTGCACCCAGTTTAATGGAGCGTTTGGAAAGTGTTACACCCGGACTTCGTATTGATGTAAGGAATAACACCATTGCCATAAGAGGCACTAATACACTTCAGGCAAGCGTAGGTACTACACCTTTAATTGTTATTGATGGTTTTCCTGCTCCTTTGTTCGATCAGACTTTAACAGAGCGCCTGAATGCAAACTCTGCTGCAGGTGCGGTGTTAAGCCGTTATAACCCGGAAGATATAGAATCTATCACCGTGTTAAAAGATGCTGCTGCTGCCTCTATCTGGGGTGCCAAGGCAGCTAATGGAGTTATTGTAATTACTACTAAAAAGGGACAAAAGAATACTTCCCGCTTAAACTTCAGTACTGCCATCAGTACTTCTAACCCTGCCAATATGGATCATCTGAACCGGATGAGTAGTTCGGATTATATAGATCTGGAGCGCGAGATGAAAGGCATGGGGTATTTTAGTGATCCGGCTATATGGACACCCAGTTCATGGATGACGTTTAATCAGAACAGGCCTGTAAGTGAGGCACTGGAGTGGATGTTTAAAGTAGATCGCGGAACGGCTACTGCACAGCAGCGCGATTCTGCACTGGCTGCACTGGGCAGGCTGGATAACCGTGCGCAGATACGCGATTTGTTAATGCAACGCGCAGTATCTCAGCAGTATAACCTGTCTTTATCTGGCGGCGGGCAAAACAGCACCTATTTTGTATCAGCCAACTACACTAAGGATGTTCCTGTATTCAGAAAAAATGTAGGGGAAAGCTATTTTGTAACGGCCAACCTTTCTAATAACCTTTTTAACAATCGCGTTACTTTAAATACCGGGATTAACTATAACTACGCCAGCAGTACCTCTAACCAGGCGGGGTTGAATGCCATTGGTAACAGCAATATGGGCCTTCGCCCGTACGAAATGCTGCAGAATGAAAAAGGCCAGGCTATTGGCCGTAACCTTTTATTCCGCGATGAGGTGGCAAACGACTTTGTAAGCAAAGGCTATATGCCTTTTACATACAGCCCCCTGCAGGAGTTGAACTATGGCAATGGCGTTAACAAACAAAACCGTTTTCGTTTTGTAACCAGCATCAATACCAAAATAACCAACTGGTTAAATATAGATGTGGCCGGTATGTTACAGAAAAGTATAGGCGAAAATAATCAGCTGTCCGATTTAAACAGTTACAGCACCCGTATCAGCATTAATGAGGGTACTACGGTTAACCCTAACGGCTCTTTACTGTATGGTGTGCCTTATGGTGGTATTATGCTTACTACGTTTGCTGCTTCAGATAACTATTCATTACGCGGGCAGGTAAACGTGAACAAAAATTTTGGTGATAACTTTTCGCTGAATGCGGTTGCCGGAACGGAAATAAGGGAAGATAAACGCAACAGCCGCCAGCAAACCAGATATGGATACAATGATGAAGTAAAAAGTTCTGCATCATTTACACCAGGCGTTCCTTACAATACCATCTACGGCTGGTCGTCCAGTTTATCTTATAACGATGGCTCTATTACTGCCAATGTTGAGCGTGCGCTTTCTTATTACAGTAATGCAGCATTATCAATGTTCAACAATAAGTATGTGGTTTCGGGTAGTGTGCGGTTTGATGATTTTTCTATGCTGGGTGTATCCAGAAGCAAGCGTGCTAAACCATTATGGTCTGCAGGTGCCAAATGGAATGTACTGGCAGAAGATTTTATGAAGCATGTAAATGGTATTAATAACCTGGCAGTTCGTTTAACCTACGGTACGGGTGGCTCTTTGCCCAGAAGTGTGGCAAATGCTGCATTGGTGTCGCTTTTCCCGGCCAACACTATTACCGGTGAAACGTATGGGGTAATTGGTACCCCTGCCAATAACACTGCCGGATGGTCGCTTACCAGAAGCACTAACCTGGGGGTAGACGTGGCTTTCTTAAAAGATCGCTTATCGGTAAGTGCAGATGTTTATCGTAAAAGAACTACGGACTTACTGTGGATTTTTCCCATCAACCCCACTTACGGATGGACCAGTCTTGAACATAATGCCGCCAGCATGACCGGTAAGGGATTTGAGCTGTCTGTTACAGGGCAGATAATAAAGAAAAAGAATTTCCTGTGGTCATCTACGTTTAATATTTCTTATAATACCAACAAGGTAACGGATGCACGTTTTATCAATCCTAACAATACCACTCTGGTAAACTCGGCTACTCCTATTGAAGGAATGCCTACCGATTATCTTTATGCTTACAAGTGGGCCGGACTTGATACCCTGGGACGTTCGCAGATATTTGATAAGGACGGTAAAGTTGTAAGTGCGGATATTAATAATACGCAGTTAACAGAAGCAGATCTGGTTTACAAAGGCCGTACTACGCCACCTTTCTTTGGTGGCTTTTTCAACAACTTTACTTATAAAGGTTTTACACTGGGGGTACGTATGACATATGAAATGGGTCATGTCTATCGCCGGTTGTCTATCGAAAACTATCCTGATTATACCAACTTCACGTATTCAGGTGTAATAGGTGCCCAGCAGGATCTGGCTTTACGCTGGAGAAAGAAAGGAGATGAAGCGGTAACCAATGTGCCGGGGTTAAAAAATATTAACTACAACAGCAGTAACCGTTATAAAAACTCTGATCTGTTAACACAGAGTGCCAGTCATATCCGCCTTCAGCAGATTTCGCTGGGTTACCAGTTGCCTGCGCAGTTACTGTCGCGCGTGGGTGCTAAATCAGCCAGCTTTACCGTTTCGGCAAGAAACTTTGGAATTATATGGCGTAAAAACAAGTTTGGAGACGATCCAAGCTATATAGCCAGGAACAGCTATAATAATCTGCCTCCTGCTACTGCCTGGTTTTTCAGTTTTAATGTTGGATTCTAAAATTGCTTAAACGTAATAACAATGACTAAATATATTGTATACCTGTCGGTGGCTGTAGCTGCCATCGGCAGCTTTTCCTGCCGCAAGTATGTAGAAGTGGAGCAACCCAATCAGCGGGTGTTAAAATACACTTCCGATTATCAGGCCCTGTTGAATAATGTAACTGTATTTGAGGGGGGGTATAACATGCCTATGTTATCAGAAAGTGATGTGGATGCAGGTAATAGTACGGCTGTTCAAAACCGGTTAACCAACGAGCTGGGTAACATTTATACCTGGGCGGCAGATTACTATACAGGCGCACAAACAGATGGTGTCTGGACACAGCAGTACAACGTTATTTATGAGTGTAATGCTATTGTAAATGGCGTAATGAGCAGCCTGAATGGTACCGATGCACAAAAGCAGACTATTTATGCAGAGGCGCTGGCACAGCGGGCGTATACTTATCTGATGCTGCTGAATATGTATGCTCCGGTATACAACCAGGCTACAGCATCTACCGATCTGGGATTGCCTTTGCTGCTTTCCCCCGATTTGTTTGTTGATCTTACGCGCAGTTCGGTTCAAACCGTATATGACCAGATTTTACAGGATGTTACAACAGCGCTTCCTAACCTGCTGGATCATCCTTCTAATAATCTGCATGCAGGCAAAGCGGCGGGTTATGCTACACTGGCCCGTATGTATCTGTATATGCAGAACTATGCTAAAGCAGGCGAAAATGCGGCTATGGCTTTGCGTTATCAGGATTCATTACTTAACCTGTCTGCATTTGGTACTACGCTTACGGGCTATCCCCGGAGGCTGCAACACCCCGAGTTGATTTTATGTAAAAAGGGTGCAAGATTAGGCTTCTTCTCCCTGCCGCTGAGCAATGAGTTGCTTAGCTATTTTTCTGCCAACGATCTGCGTTACACATTATATACACGCGATGGCAGCAACTTTTCTCCCTCCTTTACCGGAAGGGGCTCTTTTAAGTACAACTTATTTGCGAATGATGATATAGCCATAGGTGTTTCCGTACCGGAGATGATGCTGATACAGGCCGAAGGCCTGGCGCGCAATAACCAGCCGTCTGAAGCAATGGCGCTGGTTAACAAATTACGGCAAAAGCGTTTTAAGGCGGCGGATTATGTAGCGCTTTCTGCCAACACCGGCACTGAGGCGCTGAATATAGTGCTGGCAGAAAGAAGAAGAGAGTTGTTTGGTACGGGCCTGCGCTGGTTTGACCAGAGAAGGCTTAGCAGAGAGCCGGCCCTGGCTACTACGGTAACCAGAGCGTTTAAGGGTAATAACTATACACTTGAGCCGGGTAGTAACCGCTTTGTATATCCGATAGCGCCGTATTATATTCAGCTGAACCCCGAAATACAACAGAATAAAAGATAACAGGTAAAAGATCAGGCTATGAAAAAAGGATTATGTGCCTTAAGCCTGGGAATTTTTGTTGCTGTATCAGCAGTGAATGCCCAGAACAATTTTGAACAGTATAAGAACGCAGACCCGCGCGAACTGGTGAACAGTAAAGACCTTACACAGCAGCAGCTGGAACGGTTGGTGCGTTACTACTCCTACGATGCAAAAGACGCAAAACGGGCAGCATTGCTGGATTCACTGCTGGTGCAGAAAGAACCTAAGGGGCCTTATGCCCGCATGTCAGCTTTTCAAAACGCTAATCAGGAAAGAAACAGCAGCGTGCGCCAGGAAAAACTGGAAAAGCTGTTGCGTGATTTTCCTAAAGCGGAATGGAACCATAATCCTAAAGTGCAGGGCTTCATTTATTATAGCGTAGACAGAGGGCTGGGAGAATTGTACTTCGTAAACAAACAGTTTGATAAGCTGATACCCTATGCAGCGGGTATGGATTTTAAGTCGGAGAATGAAGTGTACCGCTGGAATGTGATGCGTGCATACATGTTTAAAATGATAGGCTATGATACCTTGTATCAGGTAGCTACTCCTATGATTAAAGATCTGATTGCAAAAGTAAAAGACGGGTCTTATATAGAGGAAGGTGTATTTGATGCGGCAAAAGCGCAGGAGAATGCCAATGAGCAGCTGGATAACGAACTGAATATTTATATACAGTTGCTGAATAGCCTGGGCAAATATGAAGAAGCGAAAGGTTATTTCGCGTACCTGAGCCCCAAAGGTCAGTACGGAAAGGCTGAGTTGAACGAACTGCACATGAGCCTGTTGGAAAAGCTGAATGAAAAAGAAGCTATTCAGCCGTTACTGGAAAAAAGCATCAATGTCAATGCGGTTACCCCGGTTATGTTTGATAAGCTGAAGAAGATTTATGCCGCAAAGCATGCAGGCATGAATGGCTATGATGCCTATGTTACTTCTTTACAGTCTAAAGAAGGACAGGAGAAGTTAAAGGCCCATGTAAAAGAACATATGGCCAACTGGGAGTACCAGCCGTTTGCCCTGGAGAATGCAAACGGAGAACTGGTAAGATCCAGCGAGTGGGGCGATAAAATTGTGGTGGTTGATTTCTGGGCTACCTGGTGTAAGCCATGTATTGAAGCTTTTCCCGGTATGCAATTGCTGATTGATAAGTATGCCAAAGACAGCAGTGTGGGGGTATATTTTATAGGCACCATGCAGTTTGGCGATTATAAAACCAAGTCGGTAGATTATGTAAAAAGCAAAGGCTACCGTGGCTTTAACCTGCTGCACGATGCGGTAAATAAAAAAACAGGCGAGCAGGATGTGGTGTATAAATCTTTTATGCCTTATTTCAAAGCCTCTGGCATTCCCCGTAAAGTGGTGCTGAAAGATGGTGTTATGCGCTATACTTCTGAAGGCTATTCAGGCAGTCCCAGTTTGCTGGCTGATGAGTTGTCGTACGTTATTGAACTGCTAAAAGCTGAAAAGTAATGAGAGTATGGAACAAAGCTGCTGTAATGGCAGCTGCCTTAACAGGCATGGTGTACGGTGCGCAGGCACAGATGAACCCGAAAGAGAAATTAGCAGCCGCACTGAAAGCTATACAGGATAACTATGTGGATGTAATGGCCGATGAAAAGCTGGTAGATGCAGCTATTGCTGGCATGATACGCGAGCTGGACCCGCATTCGCGCTACTTTAGCCGCGAAGAGGCTTTGCAGATGCGCGAAGCTATGAGCGGTAGCTTCACTGGTATTGGCATTGAATACCTGATGCAGCGGGATAGTGTGTATGTAACGCAGGTAATTCCGGAAGGGCCTGCGGATAAAAAGGGACTTCAACCTGGTGACCGTATTATTGCTATCAACGGTAAATCTGTTGCCGGCCAGCAGATCAGCAATTATGATATTATGAAAATGCTGCGGGGCGAAAAAAATACACCGGTTACTTTACAGATATGGCGTGCTGCTACCCAGGCACCCTTTACCACAGAAATTGTAAGGGGGGCTATACCCGATAAATCGGTAAAAGCCGCTTATATGGTGAATGATAAAACCGGTTATATAGCCTTGCGCATATTCAATTCCACCACCCGGCAGGAGATGGACAAAGCCCTGGAAGAACTGAAAGCAAAGGGTATGCAAAACCTGATACTGGATTTACAGGGCAATGGCGGTGGATATGTAGAAGCAGCGATAGGCGTAGCAGATGAGTTTTTGAAAAAAGATCAGCTGGTGTTTTACAGCAGCCCGCAGGATGGTGGTAAAGATTATTATTACACCAGTGGTTCAGGGCAGTTTATGGAAGGGAAGCTGGTGGTAATGATAGATCAGAACACCGCCTCGGCCAGTGAAATATTATCCGGAGCCTTGCAGGATTGGGACCGTGCGGTACTGGTAGGCAGAAGAAGTTTTGGTAAGGGATTGATGCAGAAGCCTACGGCACTGCCTGATGGCTCTGTAATGGAGCTAACGGGCGCACGTTATTTTACACCATCCGGCCGCTCTATACAAAAACCCTATCATGGCGCGCAGTACGATGATAATGTTGCTACCCGTATGGCCAGTGGCGAGTTGGTAAATGCAGGTGTGGTACACTTTGCAGATTCGCTGAAGTTTACCACCCTGGTAAGCAAACGCACGGTATATGGTGGCGGCGGTATTATGCCGGATAAGTATGTGCCTATTGATACCATTGAATACAATGGCTGGTTGCAGGATGTGTCTGATGCAGGTTTGGTAAACAAAGCAGTATTTGCTTATATAGAAGGTAACCGTACTGCTTTGCATACTGCTTATCCGCAGTTTACCACTTTCTTAAACAGCTTTCAGTTACCTGCCACGGTAGTGGAAGAGGTAGTGGAAGAAGCGCAGAAAGCAGGCAGGCCATTACAACCGGCAAACGCAGCACGTTTACGCAACCTGCTGGCGTTGGAGATTAAGGCGCAGGTGGCAAGGCAGCTGTATTCAGGTAATACTTATTACACACAGGTAATGAATAGTGACAACGAAAGCTACCGCAAGGCGTTAGAAATTATCTCCGATGCAAATGCATACAACAACTATCTGCCTGTGGTAAAACCGGCGGCTAAAAAATCCGCAAAAAAATAGCGATCCATTCATTTTATTAATAAGCGTTATGAATATTAAAACAATATTGGGCATGGCTGCATTATTTGCGCCTGCAGCATTATGGGCACAGGAAGGCTACGTGGTAAAGGGTAAGGTGGGCAATCTGAATGCGCCTGCCAAAGCTTACCTGTATTACAAAGTAAAAGGTGTTTCATCGGTTGATTCTGTTTTTTTGAAAAACGGTCAGTTTACCTTCAAAGGCAAAGTGGGTGCGCCTAAAGAGGCGAACATTCTGGTAGTGCATGGTGAGCAACAGGATAACCCGGCTATACGCCCTACGCGTGATGTGCTTGCTTTTTTTATTGAAGATGCGGTTATTCAGATTACAGCAAAAGATTCTATAAAAAATGCCATTGTTAAAGGCTCTGTTACTACGGATGACAATGCGAAGATTGATGCTACACTGAGGCCTATTTACGGGAAGTACGACCTGTTGAATAAAGAATACAAAGCGCAGCCGCAAGAAAAACAAAAGGACTCTGCCTACCTCATGTCGCTGGAAGCCCGTGCAGCAGCGGTACAGAAAGAAATCATTGACACTAAAATGGCGTATGTAAAAGCACATCCGGAGAAGTATATGGCGCTGATGGCTTTAAACTCTACGCTACCGCCGGAGGAGTTTGATGCTATTGCGGCAGAGAAAGTATTTAACACCCTGGCAGAGAAAAACAGAAAGAGTGAACTGGGGCAGGAGCTACAGGCGCGTATTGAAAAAGTGAAGAAAACGCAGGATGGTGCGCTGGCACCCGATTTTACACAGAACGATGTAAATGGCAAGCCGGTAAAACTGTCTGATTTCAGAGGAAAGTGGGTGTTGCTCGATTTCTGGGCCAGCTGGTGTGGACCCTGCCGCCGCGAAAACCCCAACCTGGTTAAAACGTATCAGGCGTTTAAAGACAAAGGTTTTACAGTACTGGGCGTATCGCTGGATAAACCAACCGATAAAGAGAAATGGGTGGCTGCTATTGAAAAAGACGGTTTAACCTGGACACAGGTGTCTGATTTGAAAGCCTGGGACAATGAAGCAGCTAAACTGTACGAGGTTACTGCTATTCCCATGAACTTTCTTATTAGCCCGGAAGGTAAAATAGTAGCCCGTTACCTGCGTGGCGAAGCGCTGGACAAAAAACTGGCAGAAGTGATTAAGTAGTAGTGTGTGAATAAAAATTGCCGGTTGGCGCTGCTTTCAAAAGCAGGCTGCCGGCAGTATTATTTTAAGTGTGCCGGCATGCTCTTTTATAAAAGTACAGGTAAAAAAATACCGGCAGGGTATGTAAATTACCCTGCTATAGGTGATGATGCGTTTCCCATGGAGTACAGCCCGCACTAACGTGGGCATTCTGTTTTTACTGCTTTCGGGTTCTGTTCACAGACTTCAGCTTCTCTTTGGGGAGACTACCTGGGAGGATTATTTTCTTTCTTCTCCTTAATATTTAACGGGTGCGGGCCAATTAATTTGCCGTTCAGGGCTTCCATGGCCGCTCTTGCCTGGTTGTCATCTTCTAATTCCACCACGCCCTTACGGGTGCTCTTCATGGTAATAGGGTCTTGAAACACTTTGGCATAAGAAACCCAGCCAAAGGGAGAAAAAAGACGCTGCAGGTCGTATTTATTATAATGGGCCGGTAATGCAGATACTGAAAGTCTCATAGTAAATCTTATCCCCCAAAGATAGCAGAAATTGTAGAGTCCTCCCACACCTTCAATAGTATAGTTTTCAATGGTTTCGTTAAATTGCACCATTACTTAACTGTTTTTTTTGCCTCAGAACGTACCATTATCTATAGAAAAAGAACTGCTGCAACAGATTGCCGGAGGAGATGAAGCCGCTTTTGGGAGGCTTTTCAGCCTTGTTGTGCCTGTTTTGCAACGGTCGGTACTAAAGCTGGTAGCTTCGGAAGAGGGTATGCAGGAGGTAATTCAGGAAACCTTTATCCGCGTATGGCTGAACCGCGATAAGTTGCCGGAGCTGGATAAGCCGGTACATTGGCTGTTTCGGGTGGCCTCTAACGAAAGTCTTACGTATCTGCGCAAAAAAGCTTTGCAAAAGCGGCATTTGAACGTGTATGCAGGCGGGGGAGGGGAAAAATCGGCGGAAGAAGAGCAGGCTTCGGCCCTGATGACGCTGAAAGAAACCAGCTTACTGGTGCAGCAGGCTGTAAACCGGCTACCTCCGCAGCGGCAGCTGATTTACCGCATGAGCCGTAACGAAGGCCTGAAAAATTCGGAAATAGCTGAAAAACTGGGTGTTACAGATAGTCATGTGCGTAATACGCTGGTAATGGCCCTGCAATCTATCCGGGAATACCTGGCCGCTGCCGGCAAGGTAGTACCACTGATGGCGCTATTTTTTAAAAATTTCTAAAAAAAGTACAAACCGTTAGGTACAAACTTCTTTCCGGTTATTCTTTACTTACAGAACAACCTTATTCCCATTTCAGAAACCTTCCTTTGAAAACATCCCAGAAATGTTAATATGATTACTCAGGAAACCGCTTATACCCTGATAGAGAAGCAATTTTCTGCTGAACTGACTGACGCAGAAAAGGCCGATCTGGATGAATGGATGCTGGATGATGCAAACAGGAGTGCCTTTATAGATAAGGTGTCTGACCTGATGCTGAGCGCCAGTGAATACCAGGCTTACGATGCCGCATACTGGCAACCCGTGCTTAACAGCGTGCTAGAGGCCGACCGTACAACGGCACAGTTACAGGCATTGCCTTACCGTAAGCGTATGCTGCTGCCCTGGATGGCGGCTGCGGCAGCGCTGCTGCTATTGCTGTGGGGTACTTTTTATTTTACACGGCAGCAGAAGCAACCCGATACCGCTGGCATACAACTGATAAAAGATGTAGCGCCCGGGCATACCGGAGCGGTGCTTACCCTGGCAGATGGCAGAACCGTAGCGCTGGATAGCCTGCCCAATGGGGTAGTAGCTACCGATAACGGTGCAGAAATAAGAATGGACGGGAAGGGACTGGTATATAATAATAAAGGAACCGCTGCAACGGCATATAATATAATAAGTACACCGGTGGGCAGGCAGTTTATGCTTACCCTGCCAGACGGGTCGAAGGTGTGGTTAAACTCTGCCTCCTCCTTACGCTATCCGGTAGCTTTTACTGGTAAGGAGCGCAGGGTGCAGGTAACGGGAGAGGTGTTTTTTGAAGTAGCTGCTGATGCTGCCCGGCCCTTTCGGGTAGAAACAGAGCGATACGGGGTGCTGGAGGTACTGGGTACTGCGTTTAACATAAATGTATATGCCGATGAAAAGCATGGCGCCACCACGTTAATTGCAGGGGCTGTACGTGTAAACAGCGGGCGGCAGCAGTTGGTGTTGCAGCCGGGCCAGCAGGCACAGGTAAGTGCTACACAGGCCATTCAGCTGAATGCCAATGCCAATCTGGCACAGGTTACTGCCTGGAAAGACGGGGTGTTCAACTTTGCCAATCAGCCGCTGGAAGTGGTAATGCGGCAGCTGGCACGCTGGTATGATATTGAAATTGTTTATGAGGGGCATGTGCCCGATATAGAGTTCTTTGGAGAAATGGGTAAAAACCTTACCCTGCAGCAGGTACTGCATGTACTGGAACAAACAGGTGTGAAATTTAAAATGGAGGAAACCAACAAGCTGGTAGTTATGCCTTAGTGCAATTAATAGATGGGTTTACGGCAGGATGCCTGAAACGAAAAACCGCTCCGGGTCGCGACCGGAACGGTAAGTACGTAAGGCTTCCTGATTAATTATAGTCACGCAAGACTGCTTATTCATTTAACCAAACTGTTACAAAGTTATGCAAATCAGAACTCTTTGTAACCGGCTGCTTCATGCTGTTTTACAACAGCGTACTCCCGCAGGTATTTACCATTGGGAACAAAGCCGGTTGATGGCCAAAACGGTGAAAATTATGAAATTAACTGCTGTATTGATTCTCTTTTTCTCCTTACATGTGAGCGCCAGAGTGGCTTCGCAAAGCATTAGCTTTAAGGGAAAAGATGTGTCGCTGGAAAAAGCCTTTGCCGAAATAAAGGCACAAACCGGTTACCTGGTTATTGGTAACAAAAAACTGCTGAGCAATGCAGGCCGTGTTACACTGTCTGTAGATAAAATGCCTTTAAAACAATTTCTGGATCTTTTACTCAAAAACCAGGGATTACAATATTCCATAGAAGCGCAAACCATTGTTATTTCTGCCAAACCCGTAGCCATGGCTGCACCGCAGGCAGAATCCAATGCAAACACGTTTGCCGCTCCGCCACCCCCCATTAAGGTGATGGGTTATTTAATGCGGCAGGATGGAAAAGATATGCTGGCAGGTGCCGCCGTTCATGTTAAAGGTGCCAAAACAGGTGTAACCTCCGATAATCAGGGCCGCTTCACCATTGAAGCCAATGTGGGTGATTTACTGGTAATTGAGTACATAGGTTTTGAAACCAGAGTGGTAGAAGTGAAGGGGCCTGCGTTAGGGGTTATTTATCTTACTGTATCGCAAAACCAGCTGGATGAAACCGTGGTAATGGCATATGGTACTACTACGCGCCGCTTTAACACCGGTAACATTGTAAAAGTATCGGCAGAAGATATTGCCAAACAGCCTGTAAACAACGTACTACTGGCCTTACAGGGCCGTATGCCGGGTGTACTTACCACGCAAAGCAATGGTGTAACCGGCTCGCGCGTAAACATACAGATACGCGGCCAGAACTTTTTAAATGGTGTAGTGGGCAGAAACGATCCTTTGTATGTGGTAGATGGTGTGCCCTTTGCTGCTACTGCTTTAAACAGACAGGTAAACGGCGCCAATGCCGGTGATGGCGCTACGGGCGAAACCAGCCCGCTGGCCGTACTGAACCCTTCGGATATTGAAAGTATTGAAGTATTAAAAGATGCGGATGCCACGGCTATTTACGGTTCACGTGCTGCCAATGGGGTAGTGCTGATTACCACCAAAAAAGGTAAATCGGGCAAAACAACTTTTAATACCAATGTATGGACGGGCCGTTCTAACGCAACCCGTTATGCGGAGGTACTGTCTACAGAGGAATACCGCAGACTGCGCAAAATATCTTTTGTAAACGCAGGTATTACGCCTAATACCACCAACGCGCCTGACCTGTTGGTGTTCGATTCTACCAAAGATGTAAACTGGCAGAAATATTTTACTGGTAATACAGCCAGCACTACCGATGCAAATGCTTCTGTTTCGGGTGGTGATTTAAGAACTAAGTTTTTATTAAGTGCCAGCTACCACAAAGAAAATACGGTGTTTGCTACCGAACAGGGGTACAAGCGTGCTTCTGTAATGCTGAATTCAGATCATACTTCGCTGGATGGGAAGTTGAATATTGGTGCTACTGCCCAATACTCTTCCGATAAAAATAACCTTTCTGCTACTGATCCTACTTCCAATGCGTATCAACTGGCGCCTAATTTCCCGTTATACAATCCCAATGGCTCACTGTTCTGGCTGGGCTTCAGCTCTAACCCTATGGCGCAGATGCTGAACTCGTTTAATAACAACAGCGCCAGCCTTATGGGTAATGCCAAAATCAGATACACCATTATTCCGGGGCTGGATGTGAAAGCTACTTTGGGGTATACCAAACTTACCAACGATCAGGTAAGACTTACTACCCTGGCCTCTTCCAACCCGGCTTTTGGCAGTACGAGCGGCAGCTCCAGCTTTACCAATTTTACGCAGGAAACTTTTTTAATTGAGCCGCAGGTATCCTATAATAAGAACATAGCAAGCGGGCGGCTGAGTGTGCTGGCAGGTGGCTCTTTACAGAATATCAATTCTAAAATGCCTTTTAACCTGTTTGCCAGCGGCTTTACTTCTGACGAGTTTTTGTCAGATCCGCAGGCGGCAACCACACGTTCGGTTACTACTTCTACCAACCAGTACAAGTTTGCTTCTGTATTTGGCCGGGTAACTTATAACTGGCACAACAAATACATTCTGAATGGTACTTTCCGCCGTGATGGATCATCCCGGTTTGGCCCTGGTAAAAAGTACGGCAACTTTGGTGCGGTAGGTGCTGCCTGGTTATTCTCTGAAGAAAAGTTTGCTAAAAACATTCCCGGCTTAAGCTTTGGTAAACTGCGTGGCAGTTATGGCGTGGCAGGGAATGATCAGATAGGTGATTTCCTGTTTCTTTCCACTTACCGGACAACAGGTGGCTATGGTGCCGGTGCAGCTACCAGCCCAACAGGCATCTCTAACCCCAATATACAGTGGGAAGTAAACCGTAAGCTGGAAGGTGCAGTAGAACTGGGCTTTTTTAAAGATAAAGTGTTATTAAGCGCTGCCTGGTACAGAAACCGCAGCAGTAGCCAGCTCACTAATTTTACATTAAGCCCACAGGCTGGCTTTACCAGCTATACGGCTAACATGCCTGCATTGGTGCAGAATACCGGTTGGGAGTTTTCGTTAACTACGGTGAATATTGACAATGGTAAACTCAGGTACACCAGTGCCCTTAACCTTACCATTGGCCGCAATAAACTGGTATATTACCCCGACCTGAAATCGGGTGCTGCCTCTTCGCTGGTAAACCTGTACGCAGAAGGCTATCCTTTAAGCAGCATGTTTGTGTATAAATACCTGGGCGACGATGCTACAACCGGATTACCCATGGTAGAAGATGTAGACAAGAGTGGCACCATAGTAGGCGGGCTTTTTTATAATGGCCGTGGCGACCGTGTTTATGCTGGTACTACTTACCCGGATTTTTATGGTGGTTTAAACAACAGCCTTAGCTACAAAGGGTTTCAGCTGGATGTGTTTGTGCAATTTACCAAACAACAGGGCAGATCTGTTGCTTCCAGCAGTTTTTATCCTCCCGGAAATTCACAATACGCCAACATGTCAAAAGACCTGGTATATAAATACCTGGGCACACCTGATAAATGGGATAATAACCCCAAAATTACGCAGCAGTTTGGAGCGGCTTATACTGCTTATAATAACTGGGTAGGTTCTGATGCCAATATAGTAGATGCTTCTTTTATCCGGTTAAAAAACGTAAACCTTTCGTACAGTCTGCCATCTGCCTTACTTAAAAAATGGCATATGCAAAATGTACGGGTGTATATGCAGGGCCAGAACCTGTTAACCATTACGGGGTATAAAGGGTTCGATCCTGAAGTAAGGTCGGCCGCATTGCCTCCGTTACGTACTATTACTGCCGGTATTCAATTCACACTGTAATTATCGAACTATGTCATTTATTCATATATCTCCCGCAAATACATTTAAAAAAGGAAGGATGGCTATGCAGGCCCTGGCGGTGCTGCTGGCTGCCCAGTCTGTAACCAGCTGTAAAAAGCTGGTAGAGGCAGATGTGCCTAAAAACTTACAAACGCAGCAGGCGGTATTTACTACCAATACTACTGCCAATGCAGCTGTAAATGGTATGTACAGTGCTATATCGGGTACCAGCTTTTTAAATGGCCCGGTTACGCAAATGATGGGCTTATCGGCCGATGAGTTTTATTTCAGCGCTGCCCGTGATGCATATGACCAGTTTACAGCCAACACCATATCTTTTCAGGCTAATAACGATAATCTCAGTTTATGGTCCAGCCCTTATTCGGTTATTTATCAGGCCAATAGTATTATAGAAGGGCTTGCCCTGCCATCCAGCCTGGTGGCAGATTCGTTAAAAAGGCAGTATACCGCTGAGGCGCGGCTGGTAAGAGGTCTTTGTCATTTTTATCTTACCAATATGTATGGAAAGGTGCCGCTGATTACCACCACCAACATTAATATAACAGCCAGCCAGCCACGTAACACGGTAGATGAAGTGTATACTAAGATATTGGAAGACCTTACTTATGCTGAAAATAACCTGGCTAAAGATTACCGCTATTCACCTACCGCCGGCGACCGTACGCGTGTAAACAGATGGGCGGCTTCTGCCTTACTGGCAAGGGCATACCTGTACCGTGGGCAGTGGGCACAGGCAGCACAATATGCTTCAAAGGTAATTGACAGTGCAGGCATATACAGCCTGGCCGACATTACTGCCAGCTCTCCGTTTTATAAAAACAATGCAGAAGCTATCTGGCAATATTATTCTTCTTTGCAACCTACTACCGGATATACGGCAGAAGGTACCATGTTCAGACCCACTGCTGCTTCTGTTGCCTGTTATGCTTTAAGGCCAGAGTTGTTGAACAGTTTTGAAGCAGGCGACAAGAGAAAGCAGAGCTGGACTATGAGCGCTAACATTACTGTTGCCGGTGTTACCAATACCTATACGGTTCCCTTAAAATATAAAAACAACAGTGCAACCGTGTCTTATACCGGTGGTGCGCTGGAAGGGCTTACGCCTTTACGTTTAGCGGAGCAATATCTGATACGCGCAGAAGCGCTGGCACGCCTGGGCCGTGTTACAGAAGGTGCGGCTGATTTAAACAGGATACGCAGGCGTGCAGGCCTGGAGGATGTAAACCCGGCTGATGCAACAGCGCTGCTGACTGCAGTTGCTAAGGAGCGCCGTATTGAGTTGTTTGCTGAAATGGGCCACCGCTGGCTGGATTTAAAACGCACCAATACTGCTGATGCCGTACTGAAAGTGCTGAAGCAGGCTACATGGAAAGCCACAGCGGTGTTGTATCCTGTTCCGGAAGAAGCCTACAGAAGTAATCCGGCATTGTTACCACAGAACGATGGTTATTAATTAACAGCCTCTTTTTTATCCTGTTGTCTGCTGTGCGTGTGTATAGCAGACAACAGGATAACCTATATACCATCTCCATTACAATGCTGTAATGGGTGATGGAAGCTAAAGCCATGTCCAAAGGAAACAGAAATGAACACAAGCATTGTAAAAATTGAGCATCTTTCGCACCGTTACACCCGGTCCTGGGCCATCCGGGATATTAACCTGGATATTACCCAGATTGGTGTAACAGGGTTTCTCGGTTCTAACGGAGCTGGTAAATCCACTACCATGAACATTCTTTGTGGGGTGCTGAACCAAACGGAAGGCCGGGTATTGATTGACGGTATTGACCTGCGTAAGGCACCGCTGGAGGCGAAAAAGCTGATAGGCTTTCTGCCACAGAATGCCCCGCTGTATCTGGACCTTACAGTGGATGAATACCTGCGCCATGCCGCCTATATGCGCCAGATACCTGACAATAAGGTAAAACAGGCAATAGAAGAAGCAAAGGAGCGCTGCGGTGTTGCCCACTTCAGTAACCGTTTGCTTAAAAACCTGTCTGGCGGTTATAAGCAGCGGGTAGGCATTGCACAGGCTATTATTCACAAGCCCCGGTTGGTAGTGTTGGATGAGCCTACCAATGGGCTTGATCCTAACCAGATAGCGGAAGTGCGTGAGCTGATTAAGGAAATTGGCCGTGAGCGTTCTGTTATTTTCTCTTCGCATATTTTATCGGAAGTGCAGGCTACCTGCGATACCATACGTATGATAGAGCAGGGGCAGGTAGTGTTTACCGGTACGGTAGATGACTTTGATAATTACATAGCTCCGTCTTCTATGGTGTTATACCTGAACAATCCGCCTGCTGTTGAAGAACTGCTGGCCATGGAAGGGGTAACGGATGTAAAAGTGCTGACACCCCATAAAATACGGGTAAGCTTTGATGCTGCACCGGGCATTGCTGAAAAAATGGTGGAATACAGTGTTAACAAGGGATGGCGTATGCAGGAACTGCACCTGGAAAGAAGTTCACTGGAAGAAATATTTGCAAAGTTGTCGAATAAAGTAAAATAATCAGATACGATGAAAACAACATGGAGGATAGCCCGGCTGGAGCTGATGAACCTTTTCTTTTCACCGGTTGCCTGGGTGGTGCTGATCATATTTCTGGTGCAGGGCAGCTGGGAGTTTATGAGTGTATTGGAGCGTATGGAAAAAGCGCAGCAGATGGGCGGCGTACGTGCGGGCCTTACCGATACTTTTTTTACTTCTATGTTCGGGGTATTTACTAAAATAAAAGAATATCTGTATTTGTATATACCCTTACTTACCATGGGGTTAATCAGTCGTGAAACGGGTAGCGGCTCTATTAAGCTGGTATACTCTTCCCCCGTAAAAGTAAGTATGGTGGTATGGGGTAAATACCTGGCCATGGTATGTTATTGCCTGCTGCTGATGGCTTGCCTGGCGCTGCTGGCGCTGGTATCGGGTTTTACTATAAAAGATGCAGATATTTCGCTGATCTTTTCCGGTATTGCAGGCTTGTTTTTGCAGATATGCGCTTATTCTGCTATAGGCCTGTTTATGTCTTCACTTACTACCTACCAGGTAGTGGCTGCTATAAGCACACTGGCTTTGCTGGCTGCTTTAAGCTATGTAGGCAAGCTTTGGCAGGATATTGATTTTGTAAGGGATATCACTTACTTCTTATCCATCTCCGGACGTGTGGATGAAGCTATCAATGGTCTTATTTCCACCAAAGATGTTTTCTACTTTCTCATTGTAATAGGTATGTTTACCGGGTTTACCATTCTTAAGCTGAGAGGCGATCGTGAATCGGTTCCCGTGTATACCAAATGGCTGCGTTATACGTTGCTGGTAGTGGTGGCATTAACGCTGGGGTACATTACCTCGCGCCCGGCGTTTACAGGTTACAGCGACAGAACAGCTACCAAAAAAAGAACACTTACACCGGCTACCCGCGAAATACTTACACACCTGGACGGGCCACTGGAGGTAATTACCTATGTGAACCTGCTGGATGAAAACTATTTTTCCGGTCTGCCGCTGGCACGCAATTCAGACCTGGAGCGGTACGACCAATATTTTCGTTACAAACCCGATATCAGTATTCAATATGTTTACTATTGGGACAGTACAAAGAATGACGATTTGTTTGCGCGTAACAAAGGCCTTTCTGCAAAAGAGGTAGCCCGCAATATGGCCACTTCTATGGGTATGGATTTTAATAAACTGCTTACCCCTGCTGAAATGAAAAAGCAGATGGACCTGAGTGGTGAGCAGTACAGAATGGTAAGGCAGTTGAAGTGGAAAAACAAAACCACCTTTCTGCGCATGTATAACGATATGTTCCGCCAGCCAGGCGAGCAGGAGTTTGCTGCAGCCCTGAAACGCCTGTATGCACCCGTGCCAGAAGTAGTGGTTCTGAAAGGGCATAATGAGCGCAGTGTGAACAGAATGGGGGATGAGGATATAAAACTGGCCACCACTGAAATTACGTTCCGTAACTCATTGGTAAACCAGGGCTTTGCGGTAAGCGACATTACCGCTGACCAGCAGGATATTCCTGCAAATGCAGCAGTGCTGCTGATAACAGACCCACGCACGCCTTACTCCCCGCAGGAATTAGCAAAAATTCAGGCTTATATAGAAAATGGCGGCAATGTGTTTGTGGCAGCTGAGCCTAAGCGGAAAGCCCTGGTGCAACCCGTGCTGGACCTGCTGAAAGTAAAGCTGGATGAAGGGGTTTTGTTGCAGAAGAGTGAAGACTTTGCCCCATCATTTTTTATAGGCAATGTTACACCCCAGGCAATGAAACTGATGGATGCTATTGTAACACCCAGGCTTGCGGCAGGCATGTCGTTTCCGGGAGCGGCTACTGTTTCTGTAGCAGCGGGCAGTTCCTTTACCGTTACGCCGGTTGTGGTAACGGACACTACAAAAACACTTCGCAGGGTGGCTGCAGTGGATGATAGTTTGCGCCAGGTACAGTATTCACCGGCACTGGGAGATGAGAAAGGCGTATACCCTGTTGTGCTGGCACTGAACAGGAAAGTAAAGAACAAAGAACAACGCATTATAGTAGCGGCAGATGTGGATTTTATGAGTAACAGTGAGCTGTTGCGCAGTAATATACAAACCGGCAACTTCACTTTCCTGATGCAGTTGTACAAATGGTTTTCTTACAACCAGTTTCCGGTAGATGTATATCGGGCACAGCCATCCGACGACCGTATACTGGTAAACGCAAAGCAGGTGAGTGTACTTAAGTGGATACTGCTGGGTGCTTTGCCAGCCTGTATAGCAGCAGGTGTAGCTATTTTCCTCATCAGAAGAGCCAGAAGATAATAAACAAGAAAAGATATTCAGTTGCTATGACTCATATAAGAATGACGCAGTATGGCCGGTGGTATAAACTGGCCGCTGTAGCTGCACTGCCTGTAATAATAGGTTCGTGCTCGGTGTTTAAAAGTAAAAAAGCGCCTGCAAAGCAAAGCCCCACGCCGGTGGTGGTGGTAAAGGCAGACTCTGCCAAAGCAGGCGGCCCCAAAGCATTTAAGGATGTAATTACTGCCAAAGCGGTTACCCGTAAAGGTTTGTTTACGGTGCATGAGCAGGAGGGTAAATATTTTTTTGAACTGGCTGATAGTATATTCGGCCGCGACATATTGCTGGTAACCCGCCTGAGTAAGTCCACACCCGGCGCCGGTAATTTTGGCGGTGAGGAAGTGAATGAACAAACCCTGCGTTGGGAAAAAGGCCCTAACAACAATGTGTTTTTGCGTGTAATAACGTTGATTAATACGGCCGACTCTACGGAGCAGATTTATAAAGCTGTAGAAAACTCCAACCTGTACCCCATAGCGGCTGCCTTTGATATTAAGGCAAAAGGTAAGGAGGGGGGCGGTGTGGTAATTGACGTTACCGATTTTTTAAAAGGTGATAACCTGTTACTGGCCTTTACGCCTGCAGCCAAAAGAGCTTTCAGCTTAACCATGCTGGCGCCGGAAAGAAGCTACGTACACAGTGTACGTTCTTATCCCATCAATACGGAGGTGCGTACCATTAAAACCTATCAGGGTACACTTTCTGCCGAGGGCAGAGGGCTGCCGGGGTTAGGAGCGGCAGGAGCTATTACGATAGAGTTAAACAACTCGTTTGTGCTGCTACCCAAAGTGCCTATGAAAAAGCGCTATTTCGATTACCGTGTAGGCTACTTTGCCAGCGATTACCGCTTGTTCAGCGACGATCAGCAGCAGGTAAAGGATGAGGTATATATACACCGCTGGAGGCTGGAGCCGAAGCCGGGAGATATGGATAAATGGAAACGTGGTGAACTGGTTGAACCTGCCAAACCCATTGTGTATTACATTGATCCCGCCACACCTAAAAAATGGCGTCCTTATCTGATAGCGGGCATTAACGACTGGGCCAAAGCTTTTGAGCAGGCTGGTTTTAAAAACGCCATCAGAGGTGAGGAATGGCCGGAGCAGGATACTACCATGAGTATGGAAGACGCCCGTTTTTCTGTAGTGCGTTATTTTGCTGCTTCTGTGGAAAATGCGTACGGCCCTAATGTAGCTGACCCCCGCAGTGGTGAAATTATTGAAAGCCATGTAGGCTGGTACCATAACGTAATGAAGCTGGTGCGCGACTGGTATATGATGCAGGCGGGTGCTATTGACCCCGGTGCACGTAAAATGGTGTTTGATGACACATTGATGGGCCAGCTGATTCGCTTTGTATCGTCTCATGAAATTGGCCATACACTGGGTCTGCGCCATAATATGGGTGCCAGCAGTGCTACGCCGGTAGAAAAACTGCGTGATAAGGCCTGGGTAGAAGCGCATGGCCATACGGCTTCTATTATGGACTACGCACGCTTTAACTACGTAGCACAACCGGAAGACAATATCAGTCATGCCGGCATCTTCCCCCGTATTAACGACTATGATAAGTGGGCTATTCAGTGGGGCTATACCCCTATTCCACAGGCTGCCACCGGTAAAGAAGAATTACCTATCCTGAACAAATGGATCAAAGACAGCGTGGGCAGCAATCCCCGTTTGTGGTTTAGCGGTGAAGGCAAAGATTACGACCCCCGCTCTCAGACAGAAGACCTGGGCGATAACAGCGTTACTGCCAGTGAATATGGTTTAAAAAACCTGAAAAGGATTGTACCGCACCTGATTGAGTGGACGCGTGAAAATGATGGGGATGATTATACCAACCTGATGGAGATGTACAAAAACGTACTGAAGCAGTGGGATAGGTATCAGGGCCATGTATTGAAAAATCTGGCAGGTGTTCCGCAAACAGCAAAGAGTGTAGACCAGCCGGGAGCTATATATACTTATACCTCCCGTGAGCGCCAGAAAGAAGCCGTAGCCTTTTTGTGTAAGCATGTGCTGGAAACACCAAACTGGTTGCTGGATACTGCTATTCTGAATCGTATTAACAACCCGGCATTTGGCGATCCGGTGGCAGAAAGCCAGGCTACCATGTTAATGCTGATGATGTCTGGCGGCAGATTAACCCGGCTGGATGAGCAGGTAAACCGCTTTCGTGCAAAAGATATGTATACACCGGAAGAACTGCTGAGTGATATTGAAGGGCATTTGTGGAGTGAGTTGCGTACCGGTAAAACTATCGACTTTAACCGCCGCAAATTGCAGCGTGCTTATGCAGACGGCTTAAAAGGTCTTATTGATCCTGCGTTGGTAAAAGGTGGAATAGCCTCGTTGATTGCTTCTATGTCTGCCCAGCAAATGGCCAATTCCGACATGAAAATACTGGCAAAAGCACATCTGGTAAAAGTGCAGAAAATGCTGGCAGCCGCTATTCCCGGCGTAAAGGATGATATGAGCAAACAGCATCTGCAGTTTGTGTTAGATGGTATTAAAAAATTCTTCGATGATAAGAATAAGTAGTTTGTTTATTGCAACCCTTTACCTGTTGCTATCCGCCGGTGCTGCTTTGGCAGCGCCGGCTGCTGATAGCAGTAAACAGGTAACTGTGCAGGGTAACATAAGCGGGGCGGAAGGTGATTGGGTATACCTTTCACGCGAGTTTAACTTTGTAGCTACTACCGACTCGGCGCGGGTGCAGAACGGACAGTTTGTTTTCCAACTTACCTTACCGGAACCGCTGATTTGTACGCTGCATGTATCAGGTAGTTTGCAGATGAAAGCCTTTTGGGCGGATAGTGATACGGTTTCGGTTACCGTTGCCAAACAAGCCCTGCACGCGGCTGTTGTTAAAGGTTCTCCGGAGCAGGAGGCCTGGATGGCATACAGTGCCTACCTGAATAAGGTGCCACCGCGCAAGGCCCCCGGCGATACCGCATTTGCGCATGGCTTAGACCGCGCTGCTGAAGCTTTTATACGCGATTACCGCCAGTACCGCGCAGCGGCCATGATTCTGCACGACCGGTTTCTGGGAAAGGGATATGAAGCACAGGCAGTTGCTTTGTATAAGCAACTAACCCCTGCTGTACAAAAGAGTGTGTACGGGCAGCGCGTATCTTCTAAACTGAATTCGGAAAGCAGAACCGGCATAGGCCTTATGGCGCCTGCTTTTGAATTACCCGATTCCAATGGGGTGATGCACAACATTACTGCGTTCAGGGGTAAGGTATTGCTGATAGATTTCTGGGCCAGCTGGTGTGTACCCTGCCGCAAAGAAAATCCTGGTTTGGTTAAAGCCTATGCGCAATACAAAAGCAGAGGTTTTGATATTATGAGTGTTTCGCTGGATAGCAATAAGCCGCAATGGCTGGCCGCAGCAGCAAAGGATGGATTAACCTGGTTGCAGGTATCTGACCTGAAAGCGTATAATGGCCCGGTGCCTGTTATGTATGGGCTAAACTATCTGCCGCAGAACGTGCTGGTTGACCGGGAAGGAAAAATTATTGCCAAAAACCTGCGTGGCGAAAAAGTAGCTGAAATATTAGCGTCCCTGTTTCCATAATCCATATCTCTGTGAATTACTAGTGTATGATGCGCCGCGGCCTTTTGGCCGCGGCTTTTTGTTGGGGTGTGCCTGCAAGATGTTATCTTAGCTGCTATGGTAGCTAAAACACCTCTTACTATGTACCGTATGCATTTTCGCCACCTGGCATCCCTCTTAGTAGCGCTGTTTATAACTGTTATGTTTACACAGGCTCAGGAAATCAAAGGGCTTTATAATTCTTCCGAAACCAGGGATAGCCTTGTTATATTGGCTGATACCGCTTATGTTAGAAGTAAGCCATCAACCAGCGGTGAGAAAATGGCTGCATTGGAAGCGGGGCGTAAGGTTTGGCCGGTGCAGGAGGAGGAAAGCCAGCGTATCAGTGGATTTGATGCACCCTGGGTGCGGGTGAAATTTGTAAACAGTGGCGGAGTAATAAGTGAGGGATATATCTGGAAAGGGTTAACGGCGTTTGGCAGCTATCTGCGCAATGACGTCCGTTTTTTATATGGGTTAGATCATGGGCTGGCCGGAGCAGATAAAGGTGATTTTCGTCATTACTTTGCCAAAGTAAGGGTATTGGATTTGCAGGGAAAGCCACTGGCTACTAAAATATGGCAACTCAATAGCAGCGAAGCAACCTCCTTTACCGAAGGTAAAGTGTTTGGGGCGATGGGGTTGGATAGTATTATAGCTATTGCCCGTTTCTATTTTACCGGAGAGGCTTGTGCTATACCGGATGATTACTATTATTTTGGCTGGAACGGTACTGAATTGCTTTCGTTGCCAGGGAAAACCGATATTTCTGATGCGGGTGTATTCTATCATGGAGAGCAATTATTGTTTCCTTCGGAAAAAGGCGGTTCTCCGGGTAAAATTATTAAACTGTTAGAAGATGAGGAGGTGTTAGACGAGGTGGACAAGAAAGGGGAACCGCTGACAAAGAAAACCAAATTGAAAGAAGTGTATAGCTGGGACGGCAGAAAAGCCGTTAAATTGTAGAAAAAGCGCCTGTAATAACGGGCGCTTTTTTTATGGGCGCTACTGCCCAAAGCTGTTTATGATTTGGCAGGTGGTTTGTGCTGTTTAAGCGTATCAATCTGAAAAAGTATGTCAATGATAGGTTACTATGTAATTGCCGGTATTATGTTCATTATCGGGATGATAGTGAGCGGAGCCCTCAAAAGGAAGTTTGAGGAATACAGTAAAATTGGTTTGTCAAACGGCCTTAGCGGCAGTGAAATAGCAGAGAAAATGCTGCACGATAACGGTATTTACGATGTACAGGTGGTATCTACCGATGGATTTCTGAGCGACCATTATAATCCTCAGAACAAAACGGTAAACCTGAGTAATGATGTATACCACGGCAGAAGTGTATCTGCCGCGGCAGTGGCGGCCCACGAATGCGGACACGCCGTGCAACATGCAACTGCTTATAGTATGTTGAAGTTTCGCAGCGCTATTGTTCCGTTGGTAAACATCAGTAGCAGACTTTCACAATGGATTATTCTGATTGGTCTGGGCTTTCTGGCTGGCCGTTCTAACCCCACTGTGCTTTTAATAGGTATTATTTTGTTTGCGGTTACCACACTGTTTACCATTATTACCCTGCCGGTAGAGTATGATGCCAGTAACAGGGCGCTAAAATGGCTGGAAACCCGTAATATAACCACCCGTCAGGAGCATGACAAAGCAGCAGACGCTTTAAAATGGGCTGCCAGAACTTACGTTGTGGCTGCCGTTAGTTCAGTGGCTACTTTACTCTATTATATTTTGCTTTTCGTTAACAGTAGGGATAGAGACTAAGATAATAAGGTAAATGACAGGTAAAATGCCTGTGCCGGATTCCGGCACAGGCATTTTTTTAGCTGCTGCTTATTGAAGTGCAGGTGCTGCCGGAAAATCAACCGGTATACCTGTTGAGGCAAATACATAATTGGTAAACGTTCTGGCGGTAATTAAGCCAATCAGTTCTATAAAGGCTGCCTCTGTAAAACCCGCCTCAAAAAATGCCTCTATGCGCGATTGTTCACCTTTGCCTTTGTTTTCGGCAATGGATTGCGCCAGACGTATAATTGTGTTCAGTCTGCTATCGGCTATATCTCCTTTTCTGATAGCAATGGTTTCTGCTATACTAAAGCCCCGCATTTGCGCCAGTGCGGTATGTGCTGCCAAACAGTAGTCACAAAGGTTTACCTGCGATACTACCAGGTTTATGGCTTCCCGCTCTTTAGCGGTAAACAGGTTGCTGCCGCCCAGCGTTGCTTCAAAATCCAGCATGGCTTTCAGGGCAGGTGCCGAGTAGCCGATAGTGGCATAGAGGTTAGGTATTTTGCCCAGTTTTTTCTGTACTCCGGTAAGAATGGTTTGTGATGCTCCATCTACCTGTTCTAAAGCAGGTACTGTAAAGGTTTTCATACATGTTTATATTTAAAGTTGTTAAATGATATGTTTTTATTGTTTGCAGCGGGAGAGATACAACTGAGCAGACTCGCTCATGGTAATGATAGCGCCACCCAGGATAACTACGTCTTTAATTACCAACCGCCCGCGTGCGGAGAGATAGGGAAAGCCCCATTGATGGTCTGTTAAATGCGGTACCCAGCTTTCCGGAGTGGTAATCAGGAAGGAGAGGGTGCCCAATGTCATAACAAATACAAGTATGCTGGCCACCATGCTGGCTAGTGGAGCTACCTTATACAGGGCTACCAATACTGCCAGTGTAATCAAAAAAACGCCCAGCCCGGCAGAAAAGCCATACGTATTGTTGCTGATATGCCAGGCATGGTTGGCGGGTACCAGTTCCCCCTCTTTATTCATGTGTTGTTTGTATGCTGAGGGATGGTGGTAGAAGAAAGACATAAAGGGGCTGTTGGCTACAAAAGGCACGATACCATCTGCTTCATAGGTGAAGAACTTTAAAGCACCTATCCACAGAAATACAATTACAACACCCCAGCGAACCGCTTTTTTACCCAACCGGTCCATACCGGCAATAGCTTCTATAACAGACCTTTTCATAACTGCTCTTTTGTAAGGTCAAAGCTACAGCCGCCATAAAGGCCAATCCATGGACGAAAAAGGGTATTACATGGACAAATCCGTGCGTAACTTAAGTAAGGCAATTTTTTGAAACTCTTCCGATGTATAGGGTATTGTTATCATAAATAATGTTCCTTGCGGGGCCACTTCCGGAAGAAGTGTACCATAAAACCCAAAAGAACATGAACCAAAATGTAAAATCTCTTTTTGTTGCCGGTGCTGTATTGGCAACTGCGTTGTCGTGTACTAAAAACGAATCTGATCCGGCTAATCCCATTACCTGCAAGCTGGTTTCAATGCAGATTCTTAGCCCCAATAAGTCAGAAGAGCGGATGATAACAGATAATAACGGAAACATATCGCGGGTAGAGTATTATGTCAACGGAAATTTGTACTCTTCCAGTACGCTTGTTTCTGATAATGGAAAGGTAGTAATTACCGATTCTACAGCAGCATGGGGCGATATACCTGCAAAGCAGGATGGAACAACAACCTATGTTTTAGGTAGCGATGGAAATGCTGTTTCCAGATATTTTAACGGTGGAGGTGGTGAATGGGCTGATTCTACTTACTATACCTACGACGCTGGTGGTTACCTTACCAAAATGGTTAAAAAACTTTTTAAAGCCTCTGCCAACGCCGAAAAAGAAGTAGAGCAAACCTATACGCATACTTATGTTAATACAAATGGCATATGTACGCAGGAAGATCTGGTAGCTGTGGGAGCAATAGGAAACTATCGTACCAAATCTAACCTTGAATACTACGAAACACCGGCAGGTATCAGCTACCAGGTGCCTAATATGGTTTCCAGGGCTATAGAATTTCCTTTTTTGGGTAAATCTGGCAAGGCATTGCTGAAAACAATTACGTATTTCGATGGAGATAACAACAAAGAAAGTGGAGTATACAGCTATACTTATGACTATGATGCGTCAGGAAAACCATCGAAGTGTAACATTAAAACAGTAAACGGAGGAAGCCCAGGTTTTGAGGCTACTTTAGGTTTTGGATACAACTGTAATTAAAATTTTTATCAGTACCTCCCGGATATTTTTCGGGAGGTACTATATATCTGCTACTATGGAAATACCGGTTTTATCCCGGAAGGCTTGCGGCGATACCTGCGTAAGCTTTTTAAAAAAGCGGCTGAAATAAAACTCGTCTTCAAAGTTCAACGCAAAAGCAATCTCCTTAATACTTTTCCGGGTAAGATGTAACTGCTTCTTTGCCTCCAGCACCAGCCTTTCCTGTATCATTTGCGAAGGCGTTTTCTTATAATATTTGTTACAGCGTTTGGTAAAGTTATCGGGCGATAAGGCCAGCATGGCAGCGTAATCGGCAGGCTTGTGCAGGGTAAGGTAATGGGTATCCAGCAACTGCCTGAACTGTTCCATCTTTTCATCCGTTTCCGGCCTGTCGGTATGCGCTGCAATCATTTTCTTTTTGCAGGCGCTGGATTTTGCCAGAAACAATTGCAGGTAAGAACGTAATACCATCTCCACCGGCGCTTCCTGGGCAGCTTCTTCTGCAATATCATTCAGCAGCGTTTCAAATTGCCTGGCTTCTCTTTGTGTAAGTGTTACAATAGGATCTATGTAAATATTATTAAACAATAGTCCATTACAGGCAACCTCCTGCCTGTGATATTCAATACAGTAAAAATCGCTGTGAAACTGAAGCATGGTGCCCGATAACTCCTGGCATTCATGCAGGTAAAGTACTTGCATAGGAGTAGCAAACAATAGCACGGGCGCGGTAAAAGAAAATGTGCCAAAATCTGCACAAAACGTACCTGTTCCGGTAGCTACAAAGAATACACTGTATTCTGAATACTGAACTGGTGTATGGCAGGTTGCCGGGTCAATTGGTGTAATTCCCAGCAAAAAGCCACCATCTGATGAGGTAATGACACTCAAGAAATCTCTTTTTTGTGTAAATATCCGGTAAATTTGGCTTACAACCCTTTAATGGTATTTTATGAAGATTGAAGCTGTGATTGCTGATATAAGAACGTTTTTGACACAAACCTTTTCTGCTATTGATACCTGGTTTGATAAAGAGGAAGCCATCCGGGCGTATAAACCTGTTAATGGAGGCTGGACTACTAATGAAATTCTGGAACATATAGGATTAACGAATCATTTTCTGCTGATTCTGATTGATAAAGGCACCAGCAAAGCATTACAGAACATTCACAAACTGAATCTGGCCGCTGAGTTGGAAAACTATACTTTTCATCGTGATAAGCTGGAAGAAGTGGGGAAGCACCTATCTTTTACATGGATACGGCCTGAACATATGGAGCCGACTGGTATAAAGCCTTTACAAGAGGTGCGGAGTCTTTTGAAGGCTCAGGTGGAACAATGCCTGAACAATCTGGATAAAATGAAGAATGGTGAAGGCGTACTGTATAAAACTACTATGACTGTGAATGGTCTGGGAAAGATAGATGTATACGAGTATATCTATTTTCTGGCGCAGCATGGGCAAAGGCATGTGACGCAGATGGAGAAAAATGAAACGGAATTCAGAAAATGTACGACATGATTAAAATTGAGGCTGCCTGGACTGCTGCCGATTGGCATGCAGCTTTGAATAATGATACTACCCGCAATAATGATTGTCTGATATTTTGTGAGGAGCAGGATGATCTTGTCTGGTTTGCAACCACCTATATACAGTATCTGGCAGTAATGGGTGGTAACGAAGTGATGCCCTTTTATGGACACCAGATTCATCGTTTTGCAGATTTTGTGTATCAGGCTAATCATATACTGCCGGTGGGTTATAGAATGGTGGATAACAATGTTCATGCTTTGTACGATTTGCTGCTGAACTTTGAAACAGAGCCGCCTTACCGCTATTTGTTCTGGAATAATGCGCAGCATCTGTTTCAAAAAAATAGCGCGGATTTTAGTAATGTGTTTGAGCCAATGATAGTAGCGGCTTATTGTAACAGAAATGGTATTTCTACTATTAAAGAAGATAACACACGGTACAAAGTACACCAGCGCAATTTCTTTTTTTTCCACAAAACAGAATGGGCACAACTGAGTCAGCTGTTGGAAATGGAATATTATATACCTTCCATTGACGGCCCTTTTGATAAAAAGCTGGATTTTAATATTGTTTTACTTGAACCTTATCGCCAGACAGATTAATTCAATGATCCTATGTTACGATTGCTTAACCGTTGTTCTGCAGGCTTCCTTCTTATTGCACTACTTATTTCAGGTGCCACCGCCCAGGAACTCCGCACCAACATCTCTGTTCACGATCCGGTTATGATAAAGCAGGATTCTGTGTATCATTTGTTTGCCACGGGCGTTGGCATTGCCAGCTGGTCTTCAACAGACAGGGTGCATTGGAAACAGGAAAAGCCGTTGTTTGATGCTCCTCCGCAATGGGCTGTTGATGCGGTGCCGGGTTTTAAGGGTCACATATGGGCGCCTGATATTTCTTTTTATAACGGATTATATTATCTCTATTATTCCGTGTCAGCTTTCGGAAAAAATACATCCTGTATAGGGGTGGCAACCAGCCCTACATTAAATACCGCCAGTGCCAATTATCATTGGACAGATCATGGTAAACTTATTCAGTCTGTACCTGGTAAAACTAACTGGAACGCTATCGACCCTAATCTGGTGGTGGACAAAGCAGGCACCCCCTGGCTGGCTTTCGGGTCTTTCTGGGATGGTTTGAAAATGGTAAAGCTGTCGCCCGACCGGTTAGCTGTGGCAGACAGTACAGCAGCTGTCCTCACGGTGGCTTCCAGGTTTGCTGCGCCTGTTAAAAGCACTAACCCTATTGAGGCACCTTTTGTAATACAGAAAGGAAAGTACTATTACCTCTTTGCTTCTATCGATTACTGTTGCAAGGGGCCGCAAAGTACCTACAAAATAATTGTAGGGCGTGCGGCGCGTGTAGATGGGCCTTATGTAGATAAAGAAGGAAAGCGGCTGGACCAGGGCGGTGGTACCTTACTGCTGCAGGGCAATGAAAACTGGTATGGCGTGGGGCATAACGGTATTTACAGTGAAAACGACACTGATTTTTTGGTTTTTCACGGGTATTCGGCGGCTGAAAAGGGCAGGTCTAAATTGCTTATACATCAGATTACCTGGAAAAAGGGCTGGCCTGAGATAGAACCGGGAGCCGCAAATCTGGCAGCAGAATAAAGTTACAGGCCGGGTAAGTTTTACGGAAATACTTCCGCTATAGGTACAAATCTTCTTTTCGTTATTCTTTACAGGAAACCGATAACCGGCATTCCATGAAAAGAAGAAGAACTATACTGCTGTCAGGCATTCTGTTACTGCTATTGCCTGCACCGGCCTGTCTGGCACAATCCGATTCAGCCTTACTGTTACAACACGCCAATGTAATAGATGTAACATCCGGAAATATACAGAGAGATGTAACGGTTTGTATTGAGCAGGGTAAAATTGTATCTGTAGGCGGCCGCGCCACTAAAAAGCCAAAAGCACGTGTTATAGACCTGAAAGGCGCCTATGTAATGCCCGGATTAATAGATGCCCATGTACACGTTGCCAACGGCATGGGGGTAAAGCCTGAAACCGCACTGAGCCATTTACAATACTTTCTGCAGCATGGCATTACCAGTGTGCGTGATGCGGCGGGCGATGCCAGCGTTTTGCAGCAGGTACAGAAAAAGATACGTAGCGGCGAAGCGAAAGGGGCCGATGTATACTACGCCGCTTTTATGGCGGGGCCCTGGTATTTTAACCGGGGAATGGATTTGAGAAAGGAACCCTATACTGCATGGGAACAATGCGTGCAACCTGGCGTTAACCTGGATAGTATTATGAAGGCAGCTAAGGGCTGTGGCGCTACCGGCGTAAAGCTGTACCATTCCATTGATAGCAGCTATTTGCCCGAGGTAGTAAAAGCAGCAAAAAGGCACCAATTGAAAGTATGGGGCCACGCCATGATGTATGCTGCAAGGCCCGTACAGGTGGCGCAGGCAGGGGTAGAAGTACTGTCGCATGCATATATGCTGGCCTGGATTAGCCCTGACGATAGCCTTATTGGGGTGGCTACCAGAAGAAGAAACCGCCCTATGTCTAAAGAAACGGCAGATAGCCTGCTTTCAGCAGTAGATGTTACGGCCTTCTGTAATGCCATGAAGGCTAACAACGCCATATTAGATGCCACACTGTGTATTTCTGATCAGGAAGATGATTATGCGTTCAGCCTGCTGAAGAAAGTACATGCCTGTGGGGTGAAAGTATGTGCAGGAACCGATCAGATTGTGGATTTGAAACGTCCTTTTCCCAGGTTACTGGATGAGCTTTCTTATTATGTAAACCGATGCGGGTTTACACCGCTGGAGGCGTTGCGGTCTGCCACACTGATTGCTGCAGAGGCAATAGGGCAGGAGCAGAACATAGGTACGGTTGTACCCGGTAAAAAGGCTGACCTGCTGGTGCTTTCCGGTAATCCGCTTACCGATATAGCCAATCTGAAAAAACAGGTAATGGTAATACAGGGTGGTAAACTGCAATAGCAGTTTGCCGCTAATCTGCCCAGCTGAAGTCTGGCGATTTTGGTATCTGTGTAAACAGGTCTATCAGGCTGTCTGGCGGGGTGGTAAGTTTACGCAGCTGGGTATCAATAAAGGCACCGTCAACATTAATAACGGCTGCAACGGTATCTCCATTTTTAATAATCTCATGCGTCCAGCTCCAGCGGCTGAAGTCGCGGCGCGATTTTACCAGCTGCATGCTTACTTCCACTGCATCGCCCAGGTGTACTTCCCGTTTAAAAATGGCTTCTTCTCTGAATAGTACCGGCCCCAGGTGGTGCTGCGCCATAAAAGCGGCGCCAAAACCAGCGTGGGTAAGGCAGAGAATACGGGCAGTGGCAGCCCAGTCGTAATACACATTATGGCGTACATGAAAGTTAGGATCAAGATCTGACCAGCGCACTTCAAAAGTATGTTTCAGTTTCAGTTCCATAGTTTCTGTTTTTTCGGCTGCCACATTCACCATTCATCCACAATATGGTGGCTGTTTACCTGAAGGTAAGTACTTTTAAGCATGACAGTCAGATGGATTTTAGCATGCGGCCTGCTGGCCACAGGGTGCAGTACACAGAAAGCCATGCGCGAAGAGCGTTCTGTTAGTTTTCAGATTGACAGTGCCAGTGGGGCAGATGCGAGAAAACGTTTGAATAATTTGCCCGATGCAGATTATGAACCTGGTTACTATACCACCGCAAACAAGCAAACCATTCCTTACAGGATATTGAAACCGGCCCGTCAGGCATCTGGTAAAAAATATCCACTGGTAATTACACTGCACAACTCCTCCCGTATAGGAACAGATAATCAAAAGCAACTGGAGCCACTTGCCAGAATATGGCTGGATAGGCAGGTAAGGCATAAATATCCTGCCTTTGTGCTGGCACCACAGTTTCCGGTACGCTCTGCCAACTATACAACAGATAGTGCGGGTACTATAGTGTCGGCTGTGCCTGATACTATTCTGCTACAGATAATACCGCTGATTGACAGCATAAAGCGGCAATACTCCATAGATACCAGCCGGGTGTATGTAATGGGATATTCCATGGGTGGGTCTTCGGCCCTGAGCCTGCTGGCACATACCCGCAATACTTTTGCCGCAGCAGTAGCCATTGCACCGGTAACGGAAATGGAGCGTGTTAGCGCGTTAACAAAAACGCCTGTATGGCTGATACATGGTATGGAGGATACAGAAAACCCTTTTACAGTAAGCAAGCGCTTTTTTAAGGCGGCAGGGCAGGCGGCTCCCATCCGGTTCTGGCAAATTGCCGGGGCTACCCATAATACTATTGTTGCGCCCGAACTGCTTTCCGGTAAAATACCGGCCTGGCTGTTTAAGCATACTTTACAGCAATAAGCCACCCAAACCGCAGTAAAGCCGTAAAACAGGTAAATTTTTTCAGATAAAAAACTTTTTGTACCTCTGCATTGTAACCGATTGCATTAATTTGTTTTTACGCCAAAGCCATACGATGCCTGTACAGGTTTACTGTAAAAAAAAGCTGTTGTGTATGCCTGTTAAACATAGGAGGTACTTTCTATGAAGGAGGCAGAAGAACATTATATATTGCAGCAGCTTGCCGGCGGCAGCAACGAAGCTTTTAATGAGTTGGTAGAAAGGTATTGGAACAACATTTATGCACAGGCGCTGGCCTGGCTAAAGTCTCCCCAGGCGGCACAGGATGTTACGCAGGACGTATTTACAATTGTGTGGGAAAAGAGAACACACCTTCCTGCGGTAAATAATTTCCGGTCTTATCTGTTTATTATAGCCCGTAACCAGCTGGCCACACAGTTTCGCAACAGGCTGAAGCAGGAGGTAGAGGCAGACATCAGCTATTATGAAGAGCCGGGATTACAGCCAGAGGCTATGTATGCGCAAAGGCAACTTTCTGCAGTAATAGAAGCGGGTATACGCCAGTTGCCACACCAACAGCAGAGGGCCTACCTGCTCAGCCGCGATGAAGGTTTGTCGTATGACGAAGTGGCTGAAAAAATGCAGACTTCGAAAGAAGCTACCAAAAAAAATATAGGGCGCGCGTTAAATACCCTCCGCAGCTATCTCAGGGCCAACTACGATGCTTTGTTTTGCATAGTCTGGCAGTTAACAGCTGCTGCCCTGGAAATTGTAATAAATTTTTAAAAACGGCTGTCCCCTTTTTTCTTCTTTTCACGTCTTTAATAATGGAACGTTTGCTTGGCACGGCCATATACCTACGATTATGGAATATTCGACATTCAGGCGGTTACTGAAAAAATATCTTTCAGAAAACATATCACCTGCTGAAAAGCAGGAACTGAGCCGTTTACTGGAACAGCCTGAATACAACCGGCTGCTGGAAGAAATGCTGCAGGAAGAACTGGATAGGGAGGTACATGTGGCAGCACCTGATAACGGAAGGCTTCTGGCGATTAAAGAGCATCTGCAGCAGCGTTTGCAGCAGAAGCCAGGCACTACCCGTACTTATTATATTAAATGGATTTCCATAGCTGCCATGCTGTTGTTGCTGGCGTGTACAGGCGTGTATTATGGTTGGTATTACCATAAACCTGCGCCGGTAGAAACGGCAAAAGTGCAACCGGCTAAGGGGCTGATACCCGGCGGTAACAAAGCTGTGCTAACACTGGCAGATGGCTCTGCTATTGTGCTGGATACTACAAAGGATGGCAGGCTTACTACACAAGGGGCCGTAAAAGTAATAAAACTGGCCGATGGTCAACTGGCATACCAGCAGGCAGCAGATACTGGTGCCATAGTGTATAACAGTATTGCCACACCACGTGGTGGGCAGTACCAGCTAACGCTGTCAGATGGTACACAGGTATGGCTGAATGCCTCATCGGTGCTGCGTTTTCCGGTGGCCTTCAACGGAAAGGAGCGGAGAGTGATGCTTACCGGCGAAGGGTATTTTGAAGTGGCAAAGAATGCAGCAAAACCTTTTCATGTGGAAGTAAACGCGGTGGATGTGGAAGTAAAGGGTACACATTTTAATATAAATGCCTACGAAAATGAAGGGGCTATACGCACCACGCTACTGGAAGGCAGCGTACGTGTTGCGGGGCATGCAGGTGAATGTTTACTGAAGCCGGGCCAGCAGGCGGTAGCTAAAGGCGTGCATAGTTTGCATGTTAAAAACAGCGTGGATATAGATGCGGTGGTGGCCTGGAAAAACGGAAAGTTCACCTTTAAAGGAGCAGACCTGGGCACTATTTTAAGGCAGGCTTCGCGCTGGTACGATATTGATTTTGTATATAATGATACGGTAGATGAAAAGTTTTCGGGTGATATATCCAGAACGGTAAATGCAGAACAATTGCTGAGTATACTGGAACTGACCGGTAAGGTAGGTTTTCAGATAAAAGGGAAATCGGTAACGGTTATTCCCAAATAAGTAACGGAAAGTAATATTAATTTCTATTTATAGTGGATTGCTTGTGGCACATGGTAACTGGTTGCAGTTAACCAATAGCCACCGTATTGCCTTAGGTTTTCTAAATAAACAAAAATGAAAAAACTAACGACTGCATGGCTTTTTGTACTGCTTCTCCTGGCAGTTCATGAAAAACTGAATGCACAGGGCATTACCCTGAATGAGAAAAATACACCGATAGAAAAGGTGTTTCAGACCATCACGCGGCAGAGTGGGTATTCATTCTTTTACCCGGATGGATCATTAAAAAACGTGCAGCCCGTTTCTGTGGTGGTAAAAGATGCCACGCTTGAAAACGCACTGAATGCCACTTTTGCCCAATTACCACTTTCCTGGTCTGTGGTAGACAAAACCATAGTAGTAAAAGTAAAAAGTGTGGCACCTGCTAAGGTAGCTGCAGATACTACACGTAAACCAGCAGTGGTAGTTAGCGGTTTTATTGCAGGCAAAGCCAGTGAGCCATTATCAGGTGCTGTTATTGTTGAAAAAGGCACTAAAAACCAAACCATTACCAAAGCGGATGGTTCTTTTTCATTTACCACAGCGGGTAAAGCACCCGTACTTATAGTATCTTATGTAGGCTATTTATCTAAAGATGTACGGGTAACACCAGGTACTGCCGTAAACGTAACGCTGGAAGAGGTAAACAAGAGCATGGAAGATGTGGTGGTAATCGGCTACCAGTCTGTAAAGCGTAAAGACCTTACCGGCACTGTATCATCGCTCAGTGGTTCGCAGCTGGAAAAAATTCCGGTGGCCAATGCGGCTGAGGCGTTAACCGGCCGCCTGCCGGGTGTACAGGTAACTACAGTGGATGGGCAGCCTGGTGCGGAAGTGGTAATACGGGTACGGGGCGGTGGGTCCATCACCGGCAGTAACGACCCGTTATATATTGTAGATGGCTTTCGCGTAAACAGTATTAATGACATTGCCCCCGCAGACATTGCCAGCATAGATATATTAAAAGATGCTGCTACGGCTGCTATCTATGGTGCAGCAGGTGCCAATGGCGTGGTAATTATTACTACCAAAAGCGCCAAAGGAGGTAAAACTTCTATTTCTTACAATGGCTTTATGCAGGCGCGTCAATTGCCGCGTAAGTTAAAAGTACTTTCACCGTACGAGTTTGTACTGGCGCAGTACGAGTATGCACGTATCAAAAGCCAGACGGATGTAGACAACTTCACCAAATTCTTTGGCGATTATGAAGATCTGGAATTGTATAAATACCAGAAGGGTACCGACTGGCAACAGCAACTGTATGGCAGTCCTTCCTATTCGCAGCAGAACAGTGTAAGCCTTACCGGTGGTAACGATAAAACCAAAATAGCACTCAACTTTACGCACAATAAAGATGCGGGGCTGATTGCCAGTAATAACTTTAAAAGGTATTACCTCAACTTCAAACTCAACCACGAAATATCTCCCGCGCTTAAGTTTGATATGGCTGCACGTTATACCAACACCATCATCAACGGGGCAGGTTCATCCGGCAGTTCTAACTTCCGCATAGGCGATGGTATTACCACGCGCCCGGTAAATGGTATTGCAGATATGATACTGATTGACCCCGGCGCCAGTGACGATTATGAGCAGTTTCTCAGCAACATGGTAAACCCGCTGAAGTTAACCGAGCAGGATTACAGAAAGCGCGTTGGCAGGTTGTTTACGTTTAACGCCGGATTATCGTGGAAGATTGTTCAGAATGTAACCTACCGTAACGAGGTAAGCTATGGTATGGGTTTTAACCAGAACCGCCGTTACTATGGCCCGCTTACCAGCACGTCCAGAAACGAAGGGGGCAACCTGCCTATGGGGGAGATTACCCAGAACCAGTCAGAAGATTTCCGCCTTACCAACACCCTTACCGTGCAGGCATTAAAGAGCAAAGAGCATGACCTGAACATTATGGGCGGGCAGGAAATACTGGCCCGTAACAAAGGCTTTGAAGAGTATAACCGCGCCAAATATTTCAATGCCGATATATTGCCGGAAAAGCTGTTTGCTACCATGAGCCTGGGTACGCAGGATCAGCATACCACTACAGAAATAGCGCCGGATAAAACAGCGTCCTTTTTCGGACGTGCTATTTATCAGTTTAAAGGAAAATACATATTCAATTTCACTGGTCGTTTTGATGGCTCTACGCGTTTTGCTCCGGGTAAGCAATGGGGCTGGTTCCCGGCTGCTTCTGCCGCCTGGCGTATTTCTTCGGAAGACTTTATGAAGAGCCTGCCGTTTTTTACCGATCTGAAGTTGCGGGCCAGCTATGGTACCGTGGGTAACAACAACATTGCCAGCGATCAGTGGCGCCTGTTGTTTGCCCCCAGTGTAACAAGGCCTTATGGGGCAGGGGATATACCCAACCCGTACTATACCTATGCCAGTTCTCAGTTAACCAATCCCGATGTAAAATGGGAAACCACTATTACCCGCAACATAGGTTTAGATTTTACCGTGTTTAATAAAGTAAATGGTACGATAGATATATACCATAACACTACCAAAGACCTGCTGGTACAGTCTGCCATACCGCAAACCACCGGCTTCTCCACCCAGCAGCGCAATATTGGCCAAACCTCTAACAGGGGTATTGAGCTGGCGCTGACTACTACCCTGGTATCTAAAAAAGATTTTACACTGGATTTTAATTTCAACATCGGTATTAACAAAGCACGTATTGATAAGCTGGATGGTGTGGATGAAAGGCTCTTCAACTCTAACTGGGCAGGTACCGATTTAAAAACACAGGATGATTACCGCTTGTACGTAGGCAAAACCATCGGCTTAATGTATGGCTATGTTACAGATGGCATGTACACGGTAGATGATTTTGAAAGCTATGACGCCAGCACCAGAAAATACATTTTAAAGGCAGGGGTACCCAGTGCTGATTTAGGTGGTATTGGCCTGCGCCCCGGCACGCTGAAACTGCAGGACAGAGATGGCTCCGGTTCTATTGATGCGTTTGACCGTACCGTTATAGGCAGTGCGTTGCCTAAGGCTACCGGTGGTTTTGGTTTTACTTCTACTTTTAAAGGGTTCGATCTTACTGCTTTCTTTAACTGGGTATATGGTAACGATGTATACAATACGGGTAAAATCTCTTTCAATATGCTGTACCGTACCACCTATGGTAATATGCTCAATACTGTAAATTCATCAGAAAGGTTCAGATATATTGATGCCAATGGCGAGTTGGTAACCGATTTGAAAAGGCTGGCGGCTATTAATCCCAATCCTAAAATATGGAGTCCTTTCTCCATGGGTAACGCTTCTCCGTATTTCCATTCCTGGGCAGTGGAAAAAGGCAGCTTTCTGCGGCTGAACACATTATCGCTGGGGTATTCGCTTCCTGCCAAATGGATAAAAAGGGCTTATATGAGTAAGCTGAGAATATATGCTACCGTGTACAATGCCTTCCTTATTACCAGCTACAGCGGCTACGATCCGGAAGTAAGTACCACCAGAAGCAGCAACTATACCCAGCTTACGCCGGGGGTAGATTACAGTGCGTATCCTAAAAGCCGCTCTTACACAGCGGGTGTGAATGTTACCTTTTAATTCCTCAGCTTTTAACAGAGAAACATGAAACGACTTTTTTATATAACGATTGCCTTTACAGCCATAGCCCTGTGCTCCTGTAAAAAGTTTCTGGTATCCGATTCAGACTCGCGGTTTACGGGCGAGTATGTGTTTGGCTCCGAGTCAGATGCCCGCAAATCGGTAGGTATGGTATATGCGCTTTTTAATCAGGATGCGTATACCTCACGGGTGTCCACTTTGTTTGCCGGTAATACCGATGTGGAAGTGGGCACTGCCGTAGGTGCTTCGCCAGATGGGGGCCGGAGAGATTTATGGTCTTTTGAAGCCACCAGCTCTAATGGCGATCTGCTATCTGTATGGAACAATGCTTTCAGCGCCATTAACCGGGCCAACGAATGTGAATATGGCTTAACCACTATTGCACTGGCCAAACAACCCAATAACCCCAATTACCTGAATATGCTGGGCGAGGTAAAGGCCCTGCGGGCATACTGGTACATGCTGCTGATGCACCACTGGGGTGATGTGCCTTTCAGCATTAAACCTTCCCGTGCGGGTGATGATTTTTACCTGCCGCGCACCGGACGTGATTCGGTGCTTACCTGGTTAATTAACGACCTCATTGCTATAGAACCCAAAATGCTGTGGGCCGATCAGCTGACCAATGGCATTGAACTGATTAACCGTGAGTTTGTGTTGGGCATGATTGCTAAGTTATCGCTGCTGCGCGGTGGGTACTGGCTGTACCCGGATATGACCATGCAGCGCAAAAAGGATTATCTGGAGTATTATGAAATAGCCAACAGGTACTGCAAAAAACTGGTGGAACTGAAACCGAGAGATCTGACCGATTTTCAAACCGTGTTTATGAACCAGAACAAATACATTAAACCGGTTAACGGAGATATATTGTATGAAGTAGCCTATGCACCCGGCTTTGGTGATGTAGGTTGGTGTGTGGGGGTATCGGTAACCAATGGCCTTAACTTTCACTCCTTCGGCGCTACTACCATATCCATGGCTTTAACACCTACGTATTACTACTCCTTCGATACCAGCGATCTGCGGTTGCCGGTAACCGTGTCGCTGGTTTCTTACAACGATACGCTGGCACAGATGCCCATCAATATTACCGGTATGGCTGTTAACAAATGGAACCGTATGCTGGTGCCAACACCGCTGGGCCCTGCCTCTTCCAAAGGAACCAGTATTAACTGGCCGGTATTACGGTATGCAGATGTGTTGCTGATGCTGGCAGAAAGTGAAAACGAACTGAATGGTCCCACACAGGTGGCAAAGGACGCGCTGCGTAAAGTACGCCAGCGTGCCTTTCCGGCCACATTATGGGCCGATAAGGTAGACAACTATATAGCCACCGCCGCTGGTGGTAAAGATGGCTTTTTCAATGCTATTGTAAATGAACGTGCGTGGGAGCTGGGTGGTGAAATGATACGCAAGTTTGATCTGGTGCGCTGGAACCTGTATGGTAAAAAGATTGCGGAAACCAGAAATGCATTAAACCAGATGGGGCAGGATGCTATTGCAGGCGTAGGTACCTATTCAGATTTACCGGATTATTTGTACAGCAAACGCAACCCGGATAAGTCCGTAACCTTTTTAAACCGCTTCCGTAAATATACCGGAACGGTACCGGCGGAATACACTATTAAAACCAACTGGACGCGCGCGTTATGGAATACCAGCACCAATACACCCGGTAATTACAATCTGTGGCAGTGGAGGGGCTATACCGATAACAGTGGCCAGGCACCTGTACGGTATGTGTTACCGCTGCATGGTTCTGTAATTACAGCCAGCCTGGGTTCCCTGTCCAATCAATATGGTTATTAAGCTAATCATCTGCTTAAACGAATTGCTCATGAAAAAGATATGTTTTCTGATAGTTGTTATAGCTGCCATAGTTGCGTGTAAAAAGCACGAAGACCTGGTGGCGCCAAGATTGTTTCGCCCGGTAGCAGCAGAAGCGCTTACGGCCGATTCCAATACTATTGTGGCATCCTGGCAAAAAATTGCAGGTGCCAGCCGGTACGAATTGCAGCTGAGCCGCGATACTTTTCATACCATTGATAAAACGGTGTTTACCGATAGCAGTGCGGCTGTTGTTACCCAGCTGTTATTTAATCAGGTATATCACCTGCGGGTAAAAGCTGTGGCGGCAGATACCAGCCAAAACTCTTTCTGGGCTAAACTGGGTACCGTTAAAACGCTTTCTTCTATTTTAAAAACACCTGGCCCGGCAGATATTACGGTAAACTCGGTACGGGTACAATGGACTACCAAAGGCGCAGCTGTTACAGCTGTTAAAATACTGCGTACGGCAGACAGTGTGGTGGTAAAGGAGATAACACTTACCGCAACAGATATTGCCGGTGAAACCGTGGTAGCCGGCGGGCTGGAAGCTGGTGTAAAATATACTATTCAATTATACAGTGGGGCAGATGTAAGGGGGTATGTGGATTTTACCACTAAAGAACCTTTTACAGGAACTATTATTGACCTTACCGGCATTAGTGGCCGCCCGGGCGTACTGTCAGATACTTTGCCGGTGGTAAGTGCGGGCAGTATTATTATGCTTAACAGAAACGAAACGTATAACATAGCCTCCGGCTTCAGCTTTGGCAAAAGCCTGATTATTATGAGTGCGCCGGATTTGCAAAGCACTGTAAAGGCTAAAATATTCTTTACCAGCAATTTCAGTTTTGCTGCCGGGGCTGCTATTGATTCTATTGAGTTTAACGATGTACATATGTACAGCGATAACTATGGTTCGCGTTATATATTCAATAACTCCAACAGCGCCAATATAGGTAAGCTGAAGTTTGTAAACAGCCGCATGGAAATATTCCGCGGCATGGTGCGCCTGCAGGGTGGCACTTTAAACATGGGTAGTTTTATTATTGACAACTGTATTGTAGACAGTGTAGGCAACTATTCGGTATTGAACATTGCGGCCTCCTGTAAAATTGACAACATTGCCGTAACCAACAGCACGGTGTATAAGGTGGAGGGTATGATTACCAGCGCACAAAGTTCCAATACCGTGCTGCTGAACAACTGTACATTTAATGAAGCACCGCTGGGCAACAGCAAAAGCTATTATGTAGATTATAATGGTAATGGTATTACAGGTGGGCTAACCGTAACCAACTGCCTGTTTGGTATAGGAAAAAACAGTGCCGGTGCTACCACGGTAAGAGATTTCAGAATCGGGGCTACTACATCGGTATATGTAACCAATAACTATCGTACGGCTGACCATACTTCGGCTGGTAACGATTTTCCTAATATCACTACTTATACGCGGCCCGCACTACAGCTGTGGAAAGATCCGTTTAAGGGTGATTTTACAATAGCAGACAACCTGTTTCCGGCAAAGAATACTGCCGGAGACCCCAGATGGAGATAAGTTTTTCGACAACAAGCAAAGTCATCATGTTCGCCCTGTTCTCAGGGGGAACAACTGATGACCCTGATGTAAGATGATAAAAAGCGATTAATGAAAAGCATGAACAGAAGCGTAGCCTTATTAGTATCGGTATTGGTATGGGCCCAACTGGCCGCACAGCAATTGCCTTATCAAAACCCGGCGCTGGGTGCGGAAGAACGGGCAAAGGATTTGCTGAAGCGCATGACCTTGAAAGAAAAGATAAGCCAGACCATGAATGGCTCACCGGCTATTGAACGTTTGGGCATACCGGCAACCGACTGGTGGAACGAAGCTTTGCACGGCGTGGCCCGGGCAGGTAAAGCCACCGTATTTCCACAAACCATAGGGCTTGCGGCTACTTTTGATACGGCGTCTGTATACACCACTTATTCTATGATTGCAGATGAGGCCCGCGCCAAGCACCACGATTTTAAAAGAAACAATCAGTATAAACGATACCAGGGCCTTACGTTCTGGACGCCTAATATCAACATCTTCCGCGATCCGCGTTGGGGCCGGGGTATGGAAACCTACGGCGAAGACCCGTGTTTAACCGCCTCAATGGGTTATGCGGTGGTAACAGGTCTGCAGGGTAATGGCCTGGGTAAATACGATAAAACACATGCCTGCGCCAAACACTACGCCGTACACAGCGGGCCGGAATGGAACCGGCACAGCTTTGATGCCAAACATATTTCGCAGCGCGATTTGTGGGAAACCTACCTGCCTGCTTTTAAGACGCTGGTAACAGAGGCGCATGTAAAAGAAGTAATGTGTGCTTATAACCGTTTTGAGGGCGAGCCCTGCTGCTCTAACAAACAGTTGCTGGTAAAGATACTGCGCGATACCTGGGGCTTTGAAGATGTAATTGTATCTGACTGCGGTGCTATCCGCGATTTTTATGGTAAAGACAAACATGAAACCCACAGTACGGTGCAGGCCGCGGCAGCAGATGCGGTATTATCCGGAACAGACCTTGCCTGCGACGGATCGTATGCTGCACTGGAAACTGCCGTAAAAGAAGGGCTGATTAAAGAAGAGGAAATTGATAAATCGGTATTGCGGCTGCTGCGCGCCAGAATACAGCTGGGTATGCTGGATAATGATTCGCTGGTGGCATTGTCGCAGATTTCTTATTCGGTAGTAGAAGGCAAAGTGCATGTACAACATGCACTGGAAATGGCCCGCAAAAGCATGGTATTGTTAAGCAATAAGAATAAAACATTACCCTTATCTGCCAATATACGCAAGCTGGCAGTAGTAGGGCCCAATGCCAACGATTCGGTAATGCAGTGGGCCAACTACAATGGCATCCCTTCCCGCACCGTAACCATACTGGAAGGCATAAAAGCCAGGCTGCCGCAGGGTGCAGTGGTGTACGAGAAAGGCTGCGAGCTGGTAACGGATACGGTATTCAGCAGTTATGTAACCCGTTGCAGTTTTGAAGGTAAACCCGGCTTTAAAGCGCAGTTCTGGAATACACGCGATTTTACCGGGCCAATGGTAGCTGAAGATCAGGTAAGCAGACCGTTCAGTTATGATGCAGGTGGTAATACGGTTTTTGCACCGGGCGTTAATCTGTACGATTTTTCTGCACGGTTTCAAACCAACTATACTGCCAAAGAAGCGGAGGATATTTTGTTTAAAATTTCCGCAGATGATGGATACAGAATTAAGGTAGATAATGCAGAGGTGCTGGCTTATTGGAACATTGGTAAGCAGCCTGGTAAAACCTGGCGGCTGCGTGCAGAAAAGGACCATACTTATCATATAGTAATAGAGTATTTTCAAAGCAATGGCAGCGCTACACTCAATTTTGACATGGGCGTAAAAAAAGCGGTGGTACCTGCTGAGGTGGCGGCCCGTGTGCAGGATGCAGATGCTATAGTATTTGTAGGTGGCATTTCTGCGGCATTGGAAGGAGAGGAGCGCAGCCTGGAAATACCCGGCTTTAAAAAAGGCGATAGAACCACTATTGAATTACCGCCCGCGCAGGAAAAACTGTTACGTGCCTTAAAGGCCACAGGTAAGCCGGTAATATTTGTGGTGTGTTCTGGCAGCGCACTGGCCTTACCCTGGGAAAACGAAAACCTGGATGCGGTGCTGGAAGCCTGGTACCCCGGCCAACAGGGCGGTACTGCTGTGGCTGATGTACTGTTTGGCGATTACAACCCCGCAGGCCGTTTACCGGTTACGTTTTATGCAGCCACCAGCGATCTGCCGGATTTTGAAGATTATCAAATGACGAAAGGCCGCACCTATCGTTACTTCACCGGTAAGCCGGTATACCCTTTCGGTCACGGCCTTAGTTATACCACCTTCCGGTACAACAAAGCAAGCCTTAGTAAAACCACCATTACCGTAAAAGATTCTGTACTGGCCACTATACCTGTAGCCAATACCGGCAGCAGAGATGGGGAAGAAGTGGTGCAGGTATATATCCGGAATATGCAGGATAAAGAAGGGCCGTTGAAATCGCTGCGTGCTTTTAAACGCGTATTCATTAAAGCAGGCCAAAGCAGCAGCGTGCAGATACCACTGGGTAACAGTGCCTTTGAGTTTTTTGATCCGCAAACGCAAAGTGTGCGCGTTAAGCCGGGTAAGTACGAAGTGTTGTATGGTGGAAGTTCAGATAGTAAACAACTGCAAAAGATAAACCTGATAATACAATAACACCACACTAAACCTTGACGTTAAAGAGGCCGTATCATAGTTTGATGCGGCCTCCTGCCTTCTTTTATATTGCTGTTGCCGTAGCGCAGTTGCTAAGTATATTCCTTATTCACTTCTTTATCCCTGCCACTCTCCAGTAAGTCTGCTATCTGTTCCATAGCCATACTCCACAAAGCTTCATCCGGGCTGGTCATTTTACCAATATACTCCGGTTTCCGCTGTGGCTGGCTTGTATAGTAAATATTGCAGTCAATAGGGTTGTTACGGAAAACATACTCTTTAAATGTGGCTGTTCCACCAGGGGCAAATGGTACTATATGGCAGAACTGACGGTTGGCAAAACCTGCTTTCCCATACTCGTCATCTCGCCATACCACAAATGCGTTATCATCACTCAGCAGATTAGCTATACATTCCGGTGTGTAGCGCAGTGCAAGCTGGTCTATATAAGTACCGCCGGCGGTAAAGCTGCCTTCCGTTATCTGGTATTGTAGCTTCGGGTGTAGTGTAAGCTGCTGCTGGTATTCATCTGTAAGAAAAGGGGTGAGGTCTGGCTGATGTTCTACTTCCAGCCAGCAGTCTTTACGGTATTTGCTGCTGCCTTCCTGTTTCCAGATGCTTATTTTAACGGTGGTTTTATCCAGCTGCCATTCGCAGGAGGCAGAGGCATAATCGGCCGTGTCATTTTCAAATATGCTCTTTGGTTCACCCCATAGCTGTATAAAATGTTGCTTTAACTGCAGGTAGGTATCCCAGCCGGGTTGTGCAAACCGCACTTCGGCAGTAAGCCGGGTAAGCGGCCATTGGGGGTTAAACTTGTTGGGGGCTTCCCAGGAAGGGGTGGGTATAATTACCTCCGGTATCAGCACCCCAAACAACAGCACCGGTTTTTTAATAAAGTAATGCAGGCCTTTAAAGTCCGGATTGGGAAAGTCAATCGGCTGCTTTTTTACAAACGGCTGCTTTTCCAGCACAGCAAAGTTGGGCCAGGGAAAAAACTGTTCCGCCTGGTTAAGGGCAATGGCTGTCTGCAGTATCGGGTTTCCGGCTTCGTAGCTGGCGGCCAGGGTTGCAAAGCCTGGTTTCTTTTTAAAAAACGAAAACATAATCAACTAAGGGTATCTAATTCGCGGCTAAAGTAAGGGAAAATAAGCGGTAAACAGCATGCGGGGCAATTTGCGGCGGTATGCGTATTTAGCACAAACCGTTATATGGAAAATCACGTGATAGAAACCCGGAACCTGATACTCTCTGTATATGGGTTGCTTAAGTCAGACTACCTGGCTACCCATGGTGCATCAGCCTAAACGGGCGCGCAGGTTTTTGTAGCGGGAGCGGCCCACAGGTAATACCTCGCCGTTTTTCATGCGGATGGCATAGCGGCCGCCTGCTTCAATCAGCAGTTGATCTGCATCCTGCCAGCGGATGATGTACGAGCGGTGTATACGTACAAACGCATCCGCAGGCAGTAGTTGTTCCAATGCATCCATGCTTTTATCGTGCAGCTCGGTGTGGCCGTTAAACAGCCGTAACTCAGAATAATTACCCGCACCCTGAATGCGTTGTACCTGTGCCAGGGGTACCAGTTTAACAGCGCCATTGGCACGTATGGCCAGGTGTTGCAGGGTTTGCTCCGGTACCGCTGCCGGGGTGGTGGCGCGCAGGCGGTCAAACGCTTTAAACAAACGCGCTTCATCAAAAGGCTTGGGTACAAAATCCAGTACGCCATAGGCAAAGGCAGTAATGGCTTTATCGGTATGGGCGGATACAATAATGGTATGAAAGGAGTGCGATACCATTGTTTGCAGCAGGGTAAAACCATCTTCCCCGTTCAGGTTCAGGTCCAGCAGCAGCAGGTGTACCGGATTTTTTTCTACATATGCCAGTCCCTTAGGCAGTGCATCGCACAGCTCAATGTGAGCAGGCTGGTATTCAAAATATTGTTTGGTCATGCGGGCCAGCCTGCGTGCTATACGCATCTCATCTTCCAGTATCAGTATATTCATTTGTATAAGTAGATGGTGTTCCGCCATCCGCCGGAAAAGGGTGCTGCTGTAAACTGCCACCGGTTGCCGTAATTCTCTTCCAGTCTGGCCCGTACATAGCGGAAGCCATTACCACCCGTTCGTTCCCTTACCCGGTTTTCCCCACTGGTTTCTAATATATATTCCTTACCCGTTGCCGTACGGCGAAAGCGCAGCAGAAAATGAATCTGGTTGTTTACCGGAATACTATGGGTTATGCCGTTCTCTACCAGCGTAAGCAGTATGGCAGGTGGTATCAGTTCGTTGGGGTCAATATCCTGTTCTGTCCATACATACGTTACTTCCTTGCGGTATTGCATTACGGCAATATGCTGCTTACACAGGTCTATCTCCCGTTGTATGGGTACCAGGGTTTCATCCGACATTTCCATCAGAATATCAAACTCGGCCGATAAGGCTTTTATAAAGCGCACACCTTCTGCGGGTGATTCCTCTACCCAATCCATTAAGGACGTAAGGGTGTTGCGCAGAAAGTGGGGTTGGATATTCTTCTTCACCAGTTCCAGCTGTAAACGGGCAGATAACAGTTGGGAGGATTGATGCGCCTGCTCCAGCTGCCGCGCACTAAGGGTTTGCAGGTATAATATGCAAAGCAGTATAATGGTAAAGGAGATGTACAAACCAAAATCGAAGAAAACATAGCGGGTAACTACCATCGACAAGCCAAAGCCGCAGAGCACCAGTAAGGCACCTTTTTGCCGGTGCAGCAGTGCATATAACAACACCAGTACAGAAGCAAACCATAAGGTAATGCTGTGCAGGTATGCAGTAAGATCGTAATGGCCGTAGTTAATGCCGTAAATAGCCAGCAGGGCCATGATAAGTGTAGCGGTAAACAGTGGCATATGTGGCAGCCGGTAATGCACGGCAAAGTAAAAAGGGGTAAGCACAGCCGTGGCAAAAGTAAGCCAGCCCACCATGGTAAGCCGGGTATAGAAATGCGTATAAGGAATGTCTATATAAAACTTAATATACTCCGCCGCCAGCAGCAGAAAAAATAACAGGCATATCAGTGCAAACAAAAAGGTAGTACTGGCTTTGGTATGGCTGTTAAAATACAAAAACGCATAGTAAATGCCGGCTATTAAAAAAGCCCCCGCCATCAGGTTTACAAACGATAACTCCAGCAACGGCTGCCGCAGCAGTTTCAGGTAACTCTCCGGCTTGGCCGCTACCTGGCGTCCTGCTTCTTTCAACCAGGTTTGGGTGCCTTTAATATCTACCACGTGTGTACCAATACCACTAAGGCTGTCGGGAATTTGGTAATAGCTGTTTTCTGTGCCGGGTACTTCAGGGTGGCCGGGGCGGGCGGGTATGCCGTTTTGGCCTATGCGGCAATTATCCCAATACACTTCAAAGGCCCCAAAGCTATGTATCTGCAGGCCCAATGGGGTGGTAAACATTTTCTCCTGTAAATGCACCCGCACCTGTGCATGAAACTGGTGGTTTGCGGAGGTATGTGTTACTGCCTCATCCGCGGCATACCGTATATCAGGGTTGCACGAAACCAGTGCCAGCAAAAACAAAAAAAGCAGTCGCGTTTGCATAAGGTAAATGTAAGTGGAATATGGCAGGTTTGTATGCCGTTCACGGAAGCAGCGTGCAGTTGGCGGAACGGAAGAAACGGAAGCTGAAGCCTTGTTTTATTCTTGCAGCATGAAGACCATGCTATCATGCTTAACCATCCTCAGCTGTTTATCTGTTGTAAGCAGCAGCGCCCAAACGGACACTACCGCCGGCGCAGTAAAAAACGATACCACCCTGGTACTCACCGCCCGCAAAGTACTGCCCGATGTGGTGGTTACCGGCAGAAAGAACGCCCTTACCCTGCTGCCCGATAAAAAGGTGTTTGAAATGGGAAAGGATATACTGTCGCAGAACGGATCGGTAACGGATGTGCTGAATGGCATCCCGGCTGTAAATGTAAGTCCGCAGGGGCAGGTTACGCTACGTGGAAACGCAGGGGTAACCATACTCATCAACGGTCGCAGATCGGGGCTTGCGCAGGGCAATATGCTGGAGCAGTTGCAGGCGGCGCAGGTAGAACGTATTGAGGTTATTACCAGCCCTTCTGCCCGGTACGATGCTGCGGGGGCATCCGGTATTATCAACATCATTCTTAAAAAGAACAGCAAAGCGGGTTTTAACGGCCAGGTGCAGGCTATGGCAGGTATCCCTAACGATACACGGCTGAATGCCAGTATCAACTATAAATCAGACAAGTTTAACTTCTTTGCCACACCGGGCCTCCGCAAATCAGATTACCGCGGTTTATACACTTCAGAACAAACTACCCCCGCTACCGCCTTATCGGTACAGCAGCGGGAAAACAGGCACGACGATGGCAGAATGCTGTACACGGGCATGGACTACCGCATCAACGATAAACAGAGTATGACAGCCGCCTACCTGTGGCATGGCACGGATGACCATGATAAAACCTGGCTGGACTACGATTATCACCACACCATCACAGATAGTGTACTTAACAGAACAGGTGAATCCTGGGAGCACCGCAATTACCACCAGCTGGAATACAACTATACACAACTGTTTACACAGGCCAACCGTAAATGGACGGTAGATGTGCAGTACGACTGGTGGAACAGCCATAAAGAGTGGCAGCTGTTTACGGGTAAAAGCTTTCCGGTAACCGGCGCTTACCCTGCACTCAGCACCCATAACTATAATACCAGCCGCGATTTGCTGGTGCAGACAGATTGGGTACAGCCACTGAATGCCAACACCCGCCTGGAAGCCGGCGTTAAAACAGAAGCACGCAGCATACGGTACGATTTTCTGGCGCAGCAGGAGCAGGGCGGCACCCATGTGGTATACGAGCATATGGATAACGGCATCCGCTATCAGGAATATATACAGGGTGGCTATGTGCAGGGCAGTTATAAAAAAGACAAATGGAGCTATCTGGCCGGTGCGAGGCTGGAGTATGCGGATATCCGCTTACAAAGCAGGGGGGAGGCGCATACACAGAAAAAAGACTATCTGCGTATATTCCCCACCCTGCATATAGATTACAGCGTGAACGAAAAGCTTACCGTGCAGGCCCATTACAGCAGCCGCATACGCCGCCCCTCGCTGTGGGATTTATCCCCTTTTGCGGAACTTACTGATATTACTACCCGCTATGCCGGTAACCCGCAACTAAACCCGGCCTACACTTCTCTTATAGAGCTGGGGCTGTTAAAGCGCAGCAACACACTCACCCTAAACCCTGCGCTGTTTTACCAGCACACCACCACGCCGTTTACCGATTATACCACACGCAATACCAATGGTGTTTTTATAACCATGCCCGTAAACATCAGTGGCGAAAGCAGGCTGGGTGCGGAAATGACAGTGATGTATAGTCCCTTTGCCGCCCTGCAACTGAATGCCGATGTAAATTTGTATCGCTACCGCCAGTGGGGGCAGTATAACGGCTTTGATTATGCTTTCAGCGGCACTACTTCCGGTGGGCGTGTTACTGCCCAATGGAAACTGCCACATAACCTGGGTATACAGGGCCGTTACTACTATACCGGTGCCAACGCCACTGCGCAAAGCAGGGTAAAAACCATACAATGGGCAGACTTTGGCATTAGTAAAAAGTTGCTGAACGATCGTATTGCTGTTGCGGTAGATGCCACCAATGTGTTTGATACCCGGCGCAACTACACGCAGCTTACCAGGGCGGATTATTCGCTTACCACTATGAGCCGCTTTAACGGTGCCCGTTTTCGCATGAGTGTTACCTGGAAAATAACCAAAGAAACACAGGTGCGGCAGGCAAAAGCGGGCAACCGCAGCTGATAAGGGGTTTCAGCATTGGTCGTGGCAATCAGGTGTTACAGCATTCTCCGGCTGTAAATACCTATGATAGTGTAACAGGTTTACTTACAAAGCAGCAGTTTACGGTTGGGGTGAAAATATTTCCAGCTGGTCTTTTTCGTATAAAAAGTTTGCCGGCAAGTAGCATGGGGGCTTATTTTTGCGCACCGGCTTGCCTCTGGCAGGCCGGTTTCAGCCATTTATTCTTTAAAAAACAAAAAGACCCACAGTGAAACTGAAAACCCTGACCCTGCTTCGGATTGCTATTTGCGCCGGTATTGTAAGCTTTATGGCTGTAGCCACTTCCTGTACTAAAAATGATGAGGAAAGCGGCCCTGCGAAGGCTGATTCTATTTATCTGCCGGTTGTTATGTACGATAACCGTTCTACCGCAGATAGCTTTGTGTACAACAGCAACAATACAGTGTCAAAAATGTATTATGGCTATAAGAGAAACGAATATCACGAGCGTATGGATTTCTCGTATAATAGTGCGGGGCAATGTAACCGGATTGGTTATTTCAGAGTAACCGGCACAACAACGGGGCGGTATGATAGTCTGGTTTACGGAGCAAACGGAAGTGTGACTGTATTTCGCCAGTTTCCTGTTCCTTCCAGCTTTGATAATATATTGAGATTAAAGCTGGATAGCGAGGGTTCACTCATTGCTTTATCCAGAGATACCACCATGAATGCTTCAAACAGCCTTAAAGCAGCAAAGTGGACTATGACTATAAACGGTGGTAACCTTACACAGTGCGATATAAGGCGACTGACCGATGGGTTGAATGGACAATTGTCTGATAGGTTGGAGATTTTTAAATATTCCTACGATCAAAGGCCCAATAGTTTAAGAGATTTCTTCCGTAAAAATCCGGTTATGCAAGTGTTGCTGGGGTATGATAGCGACCCGCTACTCTATACTGCCAGTGCCAATAATATAAATGGTTTTGCTATTTCTGATGGTAATACAGTTGTTCAAACATCTCCGGGCGTAAACACCTATGATGCTGCAACCGGTTTGCTTATTAAACAAACCTTCACCAACAATGGTAATGATTGGCATACCGGCAATTTTACCTATAAAAAAGTAGCTGCGCAATAAGCGGCATTTTTAAACGCATAAACAAACAGGCTGCCCGATAAAGGCAGCCTGTTTGTTTATTTATTCAGGTGTATGGTAATTATATATTGTTTAAGGCACCAGCACTGCACGGCCTTTCAGTTTACCCGCACGCATGCGGTCGTATACTTCCAGTATCTGATCCATAGGAAACTGTTCTATCTCCACATGAATCTTACCCTGCCTGGCTAACCCTATAACCTCTTCCAGTTCGGCTTTAGAGCCCCAGTAAGGCATGCTCATGTTAACGCCAAAGGTAACCTTGCCGGGAGTGAAGGGATAGTTGGCTCCGCCCAGGCCTACAATGGTTTGGTCGCCATTCAGCGATACTACCTGAGCGCCTAGTGTTACAGTAGGGGTAGCGCCTACAAAGTCTAATATCACCTTCGCTTTTTTAACGCCTGTAATCTTTTTAATCTGTTCTGCGGCATCTGCGTCTCTGGAGTTAATGGCATAAGCCGCACCCAGCGATTTTGCGAACTCGAGCTTTTCCGGTGTTACATCGCACGCAATAATGGTGGCACCACTGGTGGCTTTTAACAGCTGAATAGCTATATGGCCCAGTCCGCCAACGCCTATTACCACTACAAACTCATCAGGTGTAAGCTTGTGGGCCGATCTTTTAATGGCGGAGTAGGGCGTTAAAGCGGCATCGGTAAGCGGGGCGGCAATTACCGGGTCAAGATCGTGAATATGTACCAGTAAGCGCGAATGGGGTACCAGCATGTAGTCGGCCATACCGCCGTCCAGGCCCAGCCCGCCGCCATAGGCCTGCTCAGCCTGGTGGTCGCAATAGTTTTCGTGCGATTGTAAGCAGGGTTTGCAGTGGCCGCAACCCCAGGGGCCGTATACCAATACGGCATCACCCGTGTTAAACCCGGTTACGTTGGGGCCAACCGCTTCTATATAACCGGCATTTTCGTGTCCCAGCGTAAAGGTATTACCGGGGGGAATAGTGCCTTCGTCAATAATATGCAGATCGGAGTGGCATACGCCTGCGCCTGCAATTTTCACCAGCACCTGGTCGCCCGTGGGTGTTGGTTTTTCCAGATCATGTACAATTCTTACGTCTTTGTGTCCAAAATACCTTACTGCTTTCATATTATCATCGTTTAAAAATTACACAAACGGATCAGGTACGGCTGGGGTTGTATAGAAGGGAAAGTAACTGTAACGTGGTGGTTAAAGGTAACACAATTTCAACACATGCGTGGGGTATACCCTGGCGGAAGGTTGTGAAATTCCTGTTATCTTGCTTGCTTAAACAACCGGTTATGGTAGCATTATTGGCTAAAAGAGGCGTTCATATATTTACGGAGATGGATGGGGAAGGCGAAAACTCGTACAGTTATATCTTCAGCAATGAAATGCTGAACAACCGTATGGTAATTACGCTGGAGCAGCATTTGCTGAATGCAGAGGAAGGTGAATATGAAACTGTAATATCTGTATCCTTTACCACAAACGAAGATGCTTATGAGTTCTATATCTGCCACGACGACCGACCCGTTATTCCACCATTATACCTGTACCGTATTATCCTGGATACCATAGAAACCATACAGGATAGTACCCCGGATACACTGCTACAGAACCTGGTGGAAATATCCACCGGATCAGCCAGTACGGAAGAGTATACCGATAAGGAAATACGCAATAATTATTACAACGGGGTGATTTCTAAAATAGATACCGCCCTTAAATTATACAGCGAACATAAGGCAGAGAATAACTAATTTCCGGTTCTGGCAGGTAATGACGGGAAGCAGGCAGCAGAGAGCCGGAAAGCACTGCTATTAAAGCGTAATTGTCGGATTCGTTCTATTCCGGCGGCTGTGGCTGTCGCAACTTTGATGTTACAGGGAAGCTCCAAAACTTTCTCTCTCATCATCAACCGCAGCTTTAACATGAAAATTGCATCTGTCAGTCTTGTCCTTGCTTGTCTTTTAATCTTTGTACTATTTACCAGCTTCCGCCAACCGGATACGCCCGTTTACGTAGTACGTATGGAGGGTATGAAGTTCATACCCAAACATCTGGAAATACCCGAGGGGGCCATCGTACGCTGGATTAATGGTACCAATAGTGAGCATAATGTGGTAGCAAAAGAGGGCGCGTTTAAAAGCCCGATGCTTGCACAAAAGAATGCGCAATACGAAGTAAGGTTTACCAGGAAAGGCACGTATGAGTATTACTGCGCGCCACACAGAATTATGGGCATGAAGGGAACGGTGGTGGTTAGATAGGTTCGTTATTATTTCATTTTCCAAACGTTTTGTAACTTATGGCAATTGAATGAATAAAATAAATGTACATGGCCTCTGACTACCATCCGGAAATGAGAAAAATATTTACTCATTTTGAGCAATACATAAAGCTTTCAGAAGAACTGAGAAATGAGTTGTCAGCAAGATTGGAACTGTTGACTTTTAAAAAGGGGCAGATGGTACACGATGCTAATGTTGTGTGCACCAAAAGTTACTTTATTCAAAACGGAATTTTCAGAACTTATTTTATCAAAGATGGAAAAGAGGTTACTGAATTCTTTTCTGCTGAAGGGGAGTGGGTAAATTCTCCCCGGAGTTTTATGCAACGTAAAATTGATATCTATTACATTGATGCCATTGAGCATACCAGCACCTTTTGTATTCAGGTAAATAATCTGATGTATCTGTTTAATCATTTTCCTGAAATGGAACGCTATGCCAGATTATCCATGGGCACCATTTTCGGGCATTTATTAGAAAGAATTACTTCTATGCGGTTTACTACCGCAAAAGAAAAATATGAACATTTTCTGCAGGTGTATAGCGATATTCATTTCAGACTGCCTCTCGGCATGATTGCTTCTTATCTGGGTATTACCCAGGAAACACTTAGCAGAATAAGAGGGGAGCGGTGATTATTTGATGCAGATCAAAAATAATATTACCAATAACCGGCAGCTTTGCTTCTGTAAATCTTAATGAAATGACCAGATTTGTTATTGCTGCAATGCTGCTTTGGGGTGCTACAAAAGCCCATGCTCAGATTAAGCTGAATACGCCTCATGTTGAAAGCATATTGTATGTAGGCCAGGGTGAGGAGCAGCCGCTTATTGTAGGCCTTGGGGGCTCGGAAGGTGGTAACGCCTGGGCTGGCAACTACTGGAAGGCTACCAGAGATAGTTTTTTAAAAAAGGGCTATGCGTTTTTAGCAATAGGTTATTTTGGAGCTGTCGGAACGCCTGAAAATTTAGACAGGATTGCTATTGAGGATGTTTATAAAGCTATTATGACAGCGGCTGATGTGGAACATGTGCGGAAAGATAAAATAGCCATTGTTGGTGGTTCCCGCGGCGCTGATCTTGCGCTGCTGCTGGGTAGTTATTACAGGGAATTTACCTGCATTGTAGGTCTTGTACCCAGTCATGCAGTGTTTCCGGGCCATACACAGCAGCTAAATACATCCTGCTGGACTTTTCAGGGGAAAGAACTGCCTTATATTCCCGTTAATGAAGAGGCTGTACCGTTTTTATTAAACAGAAACCTTCGCGGTGCATTTGACGCCATGCTTAAAGATTCCGTTGCGGAAAAAAAGGCGTTGATTCCCGTTACTGATATTAATGGCCCTGTATTGTTAATGTCCGCAACAGAAGATGAAATATGCCCATCCATGGAAATGTCTGGTAAAATGATGAAGGCTTTTGATGCCAGCCATTTTAAATTTCATCATGAACATCTTTGCTTTAAAGGTGGCCATGGTGAGCCATTGAAGCACTTTGACAAGGTTTACCAGTTTCTGCAACTTCACTTTCTATAATGCTTCGCTTGTACTTACTTACAAATGCTATTGTGCACATTTTAAGCCAGGTGTGCCTGTGTTTGGCTTTTTATGGGTTAGTGGTATTTCGCTAAAATTAGCGATACTGTTTATATATCAACAATTATTGAAAGCCTCCATTTCTTCAATCTTCTTATAGTCAATAGTTTATAGTGCGGCACGATTCTTAATTGCCTTCTTGCTTTCACCATAACTAATCTGATTGTATATGCGCCCCCGGCTATGTAATAGCACCCTCCCACGCAAGGTTCCCAGGCTGGTAGCCATACTATTGTTTGCAGCATGGGTAACAGGTAGCCATACGGCTAAGGCAGATGAACTATACCCGGAGCTGAATGCTGTAAGCTTGCAACAGGCCATAAAAAGGGCAGAACTATTAAAGCCCGGGCGGGAGAAGCTGTTTCAATACCTTACCATTGGCTATCAGTATGTGTACCGTTGTAACGAAAATGTGCTGGATAGCGCGCAGCTATTTATTAACAAAGCACATAAGCTATGTAGTGCAACGGGAGATAAGCAGGGCAGCCTGGAAACAGATATTCTGTTTGCCGCAATGAAATTTATGGGCCAGCAAAATGCCATTGCAGAAAAGCAGATACATACGGTGGTTGCCGAATGCCGCAGGCAGGGATATACCAGGCTGGAAGGGGTGGCCTTGTATACGCATGGTGCGTTTCTGGATATAAAGGAGCGGTTTCAATATTACCATAAGGCAGTAGCGCTGCTTGAAAAGGCGGGTGATAAATACGGCACCGCTTTTTTATATAAATCCATTGCAGAGCTATACTTTTTTCAGCCTGCAGTAAAAAATCAGGATGCCGGCATAAAAACAGCGCTTCAGGCACTGGAGGTGTACAAAACCATTAAAGGGCATAACCTGCATTACATTTATTATCGCCTGGCCGATTTTTGCCACCGGCGTTCCAGGTATGCAGATGCTATAACGTATGGTCTGCTGGATCTGAATGAGCTGAAAACGGCAACAGATACCAGCGACTATGCAGATGCTTACTTTCGTGTGGCTGATTCTTACAGGCTGGTAGAAGATACCCTGCAGGCATTTCACTACTACAAACTGGCATTGGCCAGCGCCAGAAGTCAGCAAAATACCAGCCTGATTTATCACATCGCATTTATGGGGGCAGAGGCTTATGTAAGAGCGCATTTGCCGGAGAAGGCATTGTTGTTTTATCTCCAGACCGCAAAGGGGGTGGAGCCGGAATCTGACGATGAAAAGCTGGGCAGCGCTCAGTTTCTTACCCGCTGTTATGTAAGGCTGCAACAATATGAGAAGGCGGAAAAGCATTGCAAAGAAATGATTGCTATAGACGAGGCCATTGATAAGGCCAAACCCACTCATGTAAGAAGTTCTTATCACAACAATACCGCTTTTCAGGCGGGGGAGTTTTACCTGGCCACCAAACAGCTGGTAAAAGCGCGTTTCTATTTTGAAAAATTCCTGGCCGATGATAAAATTAACAACGTAGCCAGCCGCAATGCCATTCAGGGCCACCTTTATAAAATAGACTCGCTGGAAGGAAATTATCTGGGTGCATTGCAACACTTTCAGGCAGCCAAAATACTGGCAGATACTATGCTGGACGAAGCGAAGAGCAGGCAGATTATCGCCTTTCAAACCTTATATGGTGTGCAGCAGAAAGATCTGCAGTTGAAACTGAAAGAAGAGGAGATAAAAGTGCTGGATCAGCAGAACCGGCTGGATCAGCAAAACAGCAAAATGCAGGAAGATAAACTGATGCAGGCCAGCTTACTGGCGCAGCGCAATAGCGCTGAATTGAAACTGAAGGAGAAAAGCATTGGGCTGCTTAATCAGCAGACAACACTGCAGCAGGCGGCCATAAGGAATAAAGAATTGCAGCGCAATATTATTATTGGTACTGCTGTAGCATTGTTGCTGCTTTTGATGCTTGTATGGATACTCTTTACCAATAAACGCCGCAGCAACAGGGAACTGAAAGTGCAACAGGCGGAGATAAGTTATGCCAATAAAAGCCTTCAACAACTGGTAGAGGAAAAAGAATGGCTGCTGAAGGAAGTACACCACCGGGTTAAAAACAATCTGCAGATGGTTATAAGCCTTTTAGAGTCGCAATCCAGCCATTTGCATAACGATGCATTCGAAGCCATGCAAAAAGGCAGGAACAGAATATATACTATCTCTCTTATTCATCAGAAGCTGTATCAGTCCAACGAGCTCAAAACTATTGATATGTCCTGCTTTATACCCGAACTGGTAAAACATCTGAAAGAGTGTTTTGATGCAGGAAGCCATATCTGTTTCCGGCTGGACATAGTACCTATGGAGAGCGATGTGGCTATAGCCCTGCCACTGGGGCTGATTATTAACGAAGCTGTTACCAATTCGCTCAAGTATGCGTTTAAAAACAGGCAGACCGGTGAAATTACTATTCTGTTACACAGGTGTGAAAAGCAGCAGTACCGGCTGGTGATTGCTGACAATGGTACAGGCATTCCGGCGCAGGCCCTGCAAAAAGCAGAATCCATGGGCATGAAGCTGATCCGGGGCCTGTCCAGTCAGATTGATGCGGCACTTACTATTGAAAACAGCGATGGTGCAAAAATAACGCTCACTTTAGAAAATGCCCGGAATCATGATTATTTCAATAGTTAAAACGGTTGGTTGTATTTACCTGTCAGGGCTTTGTTTTCAATGCTTTTGGCAAAAAGAGGCGTTTCTTCATGGTTGTGTGCATCGGAAGCGGCCTGCCTTGCAGCAGCTGCACCTTCAATGGTAAGGTCATGCTCTTTCAGATACGCCAGCAATTCCGGTGTAGCGGTTGCATGAATTTCGTTGGTATACAGGCAGGTGTTGTCATCAATTCTGGTGGCCTTCAGTTCCCATAAAACCTGCACTTTGGTACGGCCGTTTTTAGTAATGGAATCTGATATAGATAGCATGCGGCAATAGTCTGCACGGTAAACAGTAGCCACATAGTGCTGTACCATTAAGGCATCACCAATAGTTTCAACGTTAATAGATACGGGCTCTCCGTCGTAAGTGGTAGTTATACCTGCAGCTATATGCTGTGTTGAGCAGCGTTGATATTCCGCATCCGGCAGATTTAATAACCAATCTGCAATGTTTACTTTTTCAATAGGTGCATTGATAACGGCGGTTACAGCTGAGTGTGATAAAGCGTTTTCTGGTGTTTGTTGAATTTCCATGGAGTTTGATTTTGTTGTCCATGTAAAACTATTGCCTTTCATTTCCGGCAACAGTTGCTATTCATTCAACAGGCAAAGAGTATCGTTGAGCAACAGAAAATGATCGTTGGGTAACCATTGGTGCTGCTGAGCTGACAGGCATTTCCTGATAAGGAGCTGTATTAAAGGCGTTCCTTACGATAACTATTCCCGTAACAGGCTGCTGAATAAAATGAACAGGTTAGATTGTTATGGAGCCTCTATTTTAGCTGGCCATTTTTAGCTGCCTATGTCCAATGAATATGATAAAATACTGCGTGAGACATTTAAGTGCCCCAAGTATCATCTTTTAAAGCAATTATTGCAGGTAGAAGTTATAAGTATAAAACCTTTGCCTCCCAAAACGCAACAGACCATTTTGGAGTGGGAGGCAGATACTGTGTTAGAAGTAACTCCGGAAGCCGGGGAGCCTTTTATAGTTCACATAGAATGGCAATCTGGCAACGATCAGCGAATGGCATTCAGAATGGCGCGGTATGATTTATTACTGTGTGATAGTTATCATCGAAAAGTGATGGGTGTGGTGATTTATGTAGGAGAAAAGCCGATGAGTATGGAGAATTCTTTTCATTCTTTCGGACTTCAGTATACCTGCCCTATGATAGATATTCGTGATATGTCTCCGGATGTATTCCTGTCTTCTGACGATCCGGGCGAAGTAATTCTGGCCATTTTGGCTGGCAGGGAGGTTAAACTGACAGTGATTCGGGAGATTTTGCATAAATTGCGTATATTAACAGCAGGAGATGTAGCTTTTTTCAGTGAAAAGTTAAAACATCTGGAACTGATAGCTCAATTACGCGGGTTAAACCTGCAGGAGCAACTAATAAAAGAGGAGGAGACCATGCCTATTACCATTGATATCAGAAAAGACCTGCGTTATCAGCAGGGGGTGGCAGAAGGGGTTCTTAAAGCCAAAAAACAGGATGCATTAAAAATGCTTGAAAAGGGCATTAGCCTTTCTCTTATAGAAGAAATTACCGGCTTATCAGTCAACGAAATTAAAATACTTCAAAATACGTTGAAGGCCTAAGAATAATCTACATATTTCTATATTAGTGTAACAGATCGGCTTTCACAAAGGCTATTTTCCCGTCTCTAAAAGTAAAGTCAAATATTCCTCTGATATTTCCTTCGGGAAAAGTGCCTGTAAATGCTACTTCCAGATGAGCATGTGTTTCATCATACACTACCAGTTTTATAATTTCCGTTTGCGTTTCGTAGCCGATAAAGTAGCTGACGAAGTAGTCTTTAATGCCTTTGTGGCCGCTGAACTTTCTACCTACAGACGGATCATCTAATACTGCGTTGGATTGGTAGTGGTCAAGATATTTCTGTGTGGCATAACGGTTGCCTGCGGCAATGAGGCTGTTAATAAATGTTGGTATGTTCATGGGGTTTATTTGTAGTTGTTAAGGAGGGAGCATAACGGAAGAAGGCTGCCTGCTAATTGAGCAGGCTTTTCCTGTATTCAGAAGGAGATACAGTTGTTTTGCCTTTAAACAGTTTGTGAAAAGATTGCGGATGCTCAAACCCCAGCAGGTAAGCAATTTCGGCAACGGTTAAATGGTCTTTGGCCAGGTACTCCTTTGCCTTTTCAATCACCTTTTCATGTATGTATTGCTGGGTGTTTTGTCCGGTTAGGTTGCGTAGCAGATCACTTAAATAACGGGGTGTAAGCTGTAGCTGTTCCGCAACGGACTGAACAGAGGGTAACCCCTTCATCAGCGCTTTTTCATCATTCAGATAGTTTTCCAGTAGCTGCTCCAGTCTGTTAAGGGTATCGTTGTTTACGGCTTTACGGGTAATAAACTGCCGGTCGTAAAAGCGGTTACTGTAATTGAGTAACAGTTCTATCTGAGATATGATTACGTCCTGGCTGAATTTGTCAATCCGTTCATTCAACTCGTCCTGTATAAACTGATAGACACTCAGTATTTTTATTTTCTCTTTTTCAGAGAGGTAAAGGGCTTCTGCGGCGGAGTAGCTAAAGAAGCCATATTGTTTTATGTGTGTGCCCAGGGGGAAAGGACGTAGAAAGTCAGGATGGATATGTAGCGACATACCTTCGTAGCTGGCTTCTTCCTCCTGCATTTTCAGCAACTGCCCTGGTGCAATAAATGACATTCCACCCTCTTCAAAATCGTAAAAACCCTGGCCGTATTTCAGTTTTCCGGTAAAGCTGGTTTTGAACGAGATTTTGTAAAAGTTTACTATAATACCCTGCTCGTAGTCCTTTGGGTCAAATATCGCTTCCCCGTAGTTGATGATGCTGATTAACGGATGGCTGGGCGCAGGTTGTCCCATTGCTTTGTGCAATTGGGACAACGACTGAAATACAACAGGCTGCTTTTTCATGTGAGTACTGCTATTGTTACGCTAAATTACAAATGAGATGGTTATCGCGGGTTTACAGCATAAACTGCGCTTTTATTTTCTGCGCCTGTGCTTCCGGCCCTGCTTCCAGGCGCTCGTTGTATAAAGCAGTGGCATCTTTGCCTGCTACATACCGTAGCTGGCCTTTACCATCAGTGGCTGCTTCAAAAATAATCTGTGCTACTTCTTCAGGTTTGGTATAATTGGCTACCTGTTCGGGGCTGTACCCTTCACTTACTTTGTCTATCAGCTGCTGGTAGGCGGGGTGTATACCGCCCTGCAGCGAGCGCCCTGTAAAATCGGTTTGCATGCCACCGGGAGCTACTACTTTTACCTGTACACCAAACTGCGCCAGCTCGTAAAACAAACCTTCTGAAAAGCCATCCACCCCAAACTTGGTAGCGCTGTAGATAGAGCAGGTAGGAAAACTCAGCAGGCCAAAAGTAGAGGTAACGTTAATAAATACCCCGCTTCTTTTTTCTCTGAAATAGGGGATAAAGGCTTTTGATAACTGAATAACGCCTGATAAATTGGTTTGTATCTGTGTGGCAATCTGCTCGCCGGTTAAAGCCTCCAGCGGGCCTATCAGGCCATATCCGGCGTTGTTTAACACCACATCTACAGCATGCAGGCGTAGTGTGTCAGCAACTGTTTGCTCCACCTGTTGGTTGTTGGTTACATCTAAGGCGAGCAGGGTAACATTTTCCAGTTGGTTCAGTTCGGTTTCTTTTTCGGGGTTGCGCATGGTGGCAATTACTTTCCAGCCCTTGCTTTGAAATAAACGGGCAGCAGCTTTGCCTAAACCGGAGGAAGTGCCTGTAATAAAAATGGTCTTTTGCATATTTGTTTTATTTGTTAATGCAAAGATCAGTAGCCGCTTGCCGCGGCACCTAACCGTAATGGTATAGTTAGTAGCCGGAATGACGTTAGGCATAGGATGCAAGCCAGTATTTTTGGTTAATTTGGGTATTAGTAAAGTGTCTTGTAATGGAAAACCCGAATCCGAAAGGCGGTTGGATTATGTTCAGCACTTCAAATGCGGAACTGCATGAGTTACTTGTTTCTATGGGTACGCTCACTATTGGCAATGATTTTCTAAAAATTGAAAATTATCCTTTCGAACCATCCCTTGCATTCAGGCAGCCCCTGTTTACGTCAAGCCAGATTGATGATATCGACTGTAGTAGTTACCCGGTAACTATCAGGGTAAATGATGAACTGATTTTCCTGCGAACCGATAAGAAAGCTGAATTGGAAGATTTTGCGCGTAAGAATAACATAAGCGTTGTTAAGAGGGAAATGATTTGGGAGTGGATACTTGAACCTTTTTTAGACACAGAATATACGGAAGAAACAGACAGGAGGTCGATGGAGGTGTTAAGCAGGTATGGTTTCACACCTGAGCTGGTAAGCGCTTTGAGAGCGGAAGTGGAAACTCAGATGCTCAAATATAACTTTGATACTATGCTTTGGGAGTGGTGTGTGCTGGGGGCATCAGATGTATTAAGAGCCATGCGTACAAAGTATAACAAAGCGGAGTTTTCGGAATTTTATAAAAGAGTAATGTCTATTGCTTTATCAGGCCAGCCCTGAGCGGCGTAAGGGTAGAATAAAGAGAGACCACATTGTTGCGGTCTCCCTTTTTATTTTAACTATCCTCCAAACACCACAACGCTTACTTCGCTGTTTTGCCCTACAGATTCATCGTTGCTGTAGCAGCGTGCTGTATACTCGCGTATCTCAGCTTTGCCTGCCACCTGCAGCGGTCGGGTATCTTTGTAAGGCGAGCGTTCCGATTTGGTAACTTCTGTCCACTCTTCTGTACCACGGATGCGTGAGAAAATGGCTACGCCCGTTTGGTTATGCTTGGTAAAGCCAATTTCTACATATTCGGGGAAAACATTTATTTTAAGCTTCGGCTGAAGTGTAATTCTGCTTTGTGCGGTGGTGGGGCTTATAATACCTAATACCCCGCCTATGTTTTCTGTAAACGATGGATGTCTTTTTAAAATTGCTGCTGTATTGGCGATGAAGCTTACCTCTTCCTCACGTACCATGTTTTTAAACAAAACGGCATCTGCGTATACCTGTTTTTTAACAGTAACGGCTAATAAGGAGTCAATACCTTTCTGTGCCTTGTCTTGCAAATCTGTAATCTGGGCAGGTGTAAGGCCTAGTGACGGGCCTGCAATAGCTATCTGCTCTTTAAAGTTGTTTAACCAGCGAAGTAATTCTGCATCTGCTTTCGGAATAAAATAACCATATGTCTTTTTCATTTTTTACAATTTAAATAGATGAATAAATGCCAAAACCTCTGATAGTTTTAGCGCCGGAACAGTTGCCGTACCTTTCTGCTTCCCTTTGTACAATAAGCCGGGAAAGAAGCGGGAAAAGTGCCGGATGAATGGCCATTCTGTTGCTGCCCGATTGCGATGTAAAATTGCCTTGAGCGGCACATTTTGCAAAACTTGCGTCGCAAGTGTGTTGGCCTCAAACGCAGTGTGGACGCGGAAAAATAGTTTTAAAAAAGTTTTTTTCAGAAGGCAAGAAAGTGATGGTTGTTTTGTTATTGTTTGATAATCAGTTAGATGTGCTTTTTTGAACTTGCTTTCCAACGCAAGTCTGACGCAAGTTTTTTTGTGAGGTGTAGACTGGGTAAGGGTTTTGGTGCTTGTATTGTAATTTTCTATATGCTTCAGGAGCGTTTGTAAGGCTACAAAACGCCAAAAATGGCTCCCTGCTTTTTCTCCGGCGAGCCCTCCTGGTTAATCCGCCAGCTCTGCCATTGGTTCCGCCAGCCCTCCCGGTTGTTCGCAGAGCTGTCTGATCATTCCGGCGGGCCCTGCCGATTGATGCGCCAGCTCTGCCATTTGCCCGGCCAGCCCTCCCGGTTGTTGGCAGGGCTGGCCGGGCATTCCGGCGGGCTCTGCCGATTGTTCCGCCAGCTCTGCCATTTGATCCGCCAGCTGTCCGGTTTGTTCGCAGGGCTGGCGGATCATTCCGGCGGGCTCGCCGGAACGCCAGGAGGGGTGGGCGAAATACCTGGTGAACTTGCCCGGTAAATTGCCGGGGGCGTGTGTTTGGTAAACAAGTTTGCCAGAACCATTGAGGAGATGGTGCGAAAGGTGCCCTTGCTCACGCGAAGTAACTAAGGGTTTCCCGGAACGCTTTTAGTGATCGGGCTTTATATTGCTGAGTTGACCGGTGTAGTTGGTTAACCCACCGGAGTGTTGCGCCAGCTGTAGCTCTCTTTTCTAAAGAATATTGTTAAAATATCCGGTTTGCTATTTCGGCTATATATATTCAAATGTTTTTCTCTTATATTTGGTTTCCTCCATTATCCTTCCTGATAAACCACTGTTTCCATACTTTTAAATTTATTTATTATGTATAATGACAACATTGGTGAACTTGAGGAATACGATGCGTACGATGGCCAAAATGAATATGAGCAACTGGGTACGCAGGAATACAAAGAATATGCGAAGGCCTACAAAAACTTGTTGCAATCGGTACTGAACCTGAGGTTTTCCTGGGAAAAAGACCCGGAAGATTTTCTGGCCCTTGTTCTGCTAACCTACAAAGCCATTATGAATGGCGAGGTGGAGCCACTTACCGATAAGGAAATAGCAGCGGGCATGGTGGCACCGGATGTTGATACGGTTGCTGCTGTATTTGATGAGTGGATCAGTGTAGATTATGGCAGTTATCAGAATTTTCAACAGCTAAGGCAAACCGCCATTCCTTCCGATACAATATTTAATGAAGAATACCTTGCTCTGGCGGAAAGTAAACGTATTAGTTTTGATACTATGCATGAGGTAAGTCATGCAGATGGTGCGCATATGATTACCTCGCCTCTTTACACTGTGCCGCATCCTATTACAAAAATGTGGGCGGAAGCTTTTACAGTCAAGCTGGCTGAGCGTATGAAGTTGTATGACGAAAGCCTGTGTGAAATTTTGCTGGGCCATACCATTCACTTAGGTGCTTATATGGTTATTTAAACCAGCCTGCTGCTAATCATATCTTCCACTGTTCCTTTTTATCGCCTGCATTTACCACTATGAATTTACTGCCAGGGCAGCCAACTGCCATACCACAACAGCCACAATCACTTGCGCTTACTGAGCTTACACAAATTGTATATGAGCTGGCCGGTTCTTCCCGCCACCGATTACTGTATAATGCCGATGTATTGGTGAGCCATATAGAAGCGCTTGTAACAGAGTCTATTGATAATATACATGCTTTATCCCGGGAATTAACGCCGGATATGCATGAGACGCTCACCAATCGTTGCCAGGTAGTAGCCAGCCTGGTTCCACTGGTAAAACAGTCGCCACAGTTACAACGCTATCCTGAAACGGTGGGCAAAAACATTATAGGTGGGCTGGAGTATTTATGTCTGATATTTCACCGGCAACTTTACCGGGTATTTTCAGCTGACTATCAACTACCGCACAGCTATCTTAAAATGGAAGTGACCAATGCCGGCATGCAGTACCAGCGTTTGCTGTCGCAATATCCCAATAACAAGCTGTTGAAAGCCATGTTGCGGCCGATAGAAAAATTTATACATAACACCTCTGCTAACAATACAAAAAAAAGCATTGATTATAATAACGTGCTGCTGAGTAATATTAAACTATGGCAACGTAGAAAGGGTACGCAGGATGAATTATATGAAATTGCGCTTACCATGAATTTGAACTGCCCCCGTTTTATGCATTATATGGCAAGCGAGGCCGGATTGGAGTTGCAATCGTTTGAAAAGCGTGCTGATAAAGGAGCCTGTATTGAGCGGTTACAAAAATTATTTTTACAGGCTTCTACCAGTACAAAATGGAAAGCATCTGTTTATGGTGCTTACCTGCCCGATGTAAATTCTGTTTCAACTGAGGTGCAGAAATGGCTAAGCCAGCAGGCAGACCTGGTAAAGCTGGAAGCTGCCGCACCTGCTGAAACGTCAGGAACCAATCGTGTAGAGATGCAGGAAGAGGTTGAGTTTTTTAGCATTCTTTTAAAGGTTATGATTTTAGAGGGGTTAACAAAGCTGAAAAAGGTTGCTCCCATATTTCGCGTATTCAGTACTGTGATTTCTTTTGCAAAATCTGCTGTGCCCAGCGAAGGAAATTTAATAAGGGCTGCCAGCAGACGGGTAGACGGTGCCTTGCTGGATAAACTGGAAGCTTTTTTTGAAAGGTGTTTGCTGCTGGTGAGGAAAATAAGAAGAAATGGTGGGAAGTTTCCGGATGAGGGGGAGTAGAGGGAGGCGCTATTGTAGTTATTAAATATATAATGTATATTAGTGTGTTAAACTACAGCCATAATGAAACAAGCCCAACGACGTGCAGCTCAACATAAGGCAGTCTCTGTTCAGCGGCGGTATTCTGCAAACCCGTTTCAACTGCTTCAACATAAAAGTGCAGTTGAAAATCCATTTCAGCTTTTAAAAACGGATACAGGCCTTCAGCCAAAGGGTAATCCCATGCAAGTGATTGCCGGCAAAACAGGGCTTCAAAGGCAAGGGGACAATGCTGCGAAAAAAGATTTACCTGTACAGGCCAAAACTATTCAACGTCTTATAGCTGTTAATCCTCATTCCAGTCATGGAGAGCCTCATGAAGATTATGCCATTATGAAAGTGGTACAACAACTACGCAAGTTTAAAAAGGATAAAATTATTATGTTAGATGGCGCAGCCGATTTTTCAACAATGGCGCAGGGGGAGACATTGTATATTGCCAGTCATGGCGTGTCTGATACCGGGCAGTTAGCCTCTTTAAATCACGATGTATTAATTAACAAGTTAACTGTAGGAGCCAGAAAAGCGCCGGCACATATAAGCGGTATAGTTTTGCTGTCGTGTTATGGAGGTGAGGTGCGCGAAGGTCAGGATCAAAGTTTAGCCCAAAAGCTTGCGGCGGGATTAACTACAGGAGGAAAAACGGTAGAGGGTGCAAATGGCTTTTCCTTTGGTACGCCTAATTTAGCCGAAACAGGCCGTAGTAACGTATTGTCAAGTGATAATATAGCTTTTTATAAAGCGGATGATATTGATGCTATGGCGGCAAGATGGGAAACATTAATGCCTGCCGGTGCGGGGGTTTTAGCTGGCAGACTGGGGCTTGATTATGTTAATCCGGGTATTACTACGCTCAACAATATTCGTAACGGCAAAAATATAAGTGAAGGAGCCGCCCGTGGATATATCAAGACCTTAATGACACACTTTAAAAGCGTTTCCAGGGGAATTGAAAGCCAGTTAACTGCTACCCTGGCGCTCATTCCCGGAGCAAGCCTTATAGAAAAAATAGAGTCGCTTGAATCTGCTACTCCAAACCATAATAAACCAGTCTATAAGTTAAAAGTGAGATGGGAAAAACTTATACAACAGCAGTTTAACCTGTTCAATGACTACTACCTGTGGACCGGTTCGGAAGAAGCCTTCAGCGTGCATAGATCATAAAGATAGTTTTGCCGGAGTAAGCGGTTGCAACGGTAGGGGGAAGCCAGCGCAAATCTCTGCGCATGGCTATCCCGGATAAAAAGCTGCCCCGATTACTTCAAAAGGTCTTCCATACCAAACGCAATCAACGCTTTTTCAAATTCAACTTTAACAGCATCGTTGGCTCTTCTTGTAACGTCGCCTGTGGAAGGGTCAACAACTGTTCGCAGAGGCCTTTGGCCTTTGGGCAGGTTGATAAGGTGCACAACCGCGTCGGCAACATCCTGCGGGTTGGGGTTGGTAGTGGCAAACATTTGACCCATGGCTGCGAAAATTTTATCAGGTACATCAGCAATTGCCTGATATTCGCCGGCAACTGCTGCGTCAGCACCTGTCTGCACCTTTTGTGACATTTCTGTGGGGAAAGCGCCTGGCTGAATAATAGCTACATCCACCCCCAGCGGCCTTACCTCGTAATGCAGCCCCTCGCTTAATCCTTCCAAAGCAAACTTCGAAGTAGCGTAGCCTACCATAAAAGGAGCGGCAAATCTGCCCCATCCGCTGGAAACATTGATGATTAAACCTTCAGACTGTTTGCGCATGTAGGGTAGGGCCAGTTTGGTCAACCGCCACGGAGCTATAACGTTTATTTCTATCAAACGCTGCAGATCGTCTGTAGTAGCACTTTCCATCACGCCAAACATGGCAACGCCTGCGTTATTTACCAGCACGTCTATTGTTCCTTCCTGTGCAATGATGAAGTCAAATGCTTTTTTCACACTGGCTTCCTCTGTTAACGACATTTCCACAACCGTAACATTTTCTACCTGCGCCAGTGCTTGTGCTTTATCAGCATTTTTGCCTTTGGTGTCTCTGATGGCGGCATACACTTTATGCCCCAGTAATGCAACTGAATGTACGGTAAGCCATCCGAAACCGCTGTTAGCCCCTGTTATCAATACCACTTTTTTGCTCATCTTTTTATTTTTTAATTATGATGAAGCAAAGTTTGGCATATCAGAAATGAAAGCCTTTACCATTTGGTAAAAAGCAATTTTAACGCACATTTTTTCTTATTCTGCTTAACGATTGCTGCGTCATTCCCAGGTAGGAAGCGACATATGAAAGCGGGATGCGGTTAACAAGGCCAGGGAATTGCTCAATAAACGAAAGATAACGGGTGGTTGCATCTTCCGAAACCAGCGGACTTCTTCTTTCAATCGTTTTTAATAAACAGTTCTTCAATATCAAACCGGTAATAGCGTCCCAGCCAACGATTGTATTTCCTATCTCATCCCAATCTTTCTTTGAGAAAACAAGCAGTTTGCAGTCGGTAACTGCCTGAATATATTCAGAAGCCACCACCTGTGCTTCAAACCTTTGCTGGTCCGAAACAAAATTGTTCTCATCAACAAATGAATGCGTTATCTCTTCCCCTTTATTGTTATAATAACAAAAGCGAACAACGCCTTCCAGTATAAAGCCAACACTTCTGGGAATCTTTCCGGCCTCGGAAAAATATTCATCCTTATGTAGCTCCAGCGTTTTTGCTTTTCCGGTGATGAAGTCAATCTGCTGCCTGTTCAGATTGCCAAACTGTAAAATGTAATTGACTAACTCTTCCATCAGGTAAATTTCCTATTTATCGGGTGCAGTTTATTTACCATTTGGTAAAAACGTCGCTGGTTCAGTTGTTTTTTTCGCTGGCCAGGGCCAGTTCTTTTTGTGCATCCAGTGCTTCCAGGCGTGCTACCAGTGCGGCCCTCACATCGCGGTAAGCATCACCACCAAGCGCCAGCCTTAATGGTGCAGGGGTGGCTTCAGCACTGTTAATGATAGCCTGAACAGTGGTATCTACATCATTTTTTATGGGAAAGGTGCCGGCTGCTATGGCGCGCCTTACCTCGCCTGCCGGGGTTTGGTCGTATGCAGCCATAACCGGTGCAGTAACCATGGCTGAACCGAAGGAGGTGTGATGTGCTCCGGGTTCTACAATGGTTACACCAATATTCAGTGGCGCCAGTTCTTTTGCAATGGTGTCGCAGAAGCCTTCAATGGCCCATTTGGTGGTGTGGTAATAGCCAAAGTTGGGATAAGTGGTTTGCCCGCCAGCCGAGGAGAGCTGCATAATGCGGCCATGACCCTGTTTTCTGAGATGGGGTAGTGCGGCTCTGATGACCTGTATAGAGCCGGTAATATTGGTGTTGATCTGCTGCTGTATCTGTTCATCACTGGCTTCTTCTACCGAGCAGAATAAAGCGTAACCAGCGTTGTTTACTACCACATCTATCTCACCCATATCTGCAAAGGCCTTATTAACCACTGCTCTGATGGCACTGGTATCGGTTACATCAAGCACCACTACTGATAACTGGCCGGGGTATTGCTTTTTAAGTGTATCATGTACCTCCGCTTTACGGGTAGTGGCTACCACGCGGTCACCTTTCTGTAACAGTTTTTCGGTGAGTACCTTGCCAAGTCCGGTTGATGTTCCGGTTATAAACCATGTTTTCATGCTGTATCGTTTTAAGGATACAAAATTATCAGGCCCCAGGCCTGCCCGTTAACCCCGCTCAAACCAATGATGACCTCAATCAAACAATCAGCGCAGCGATGAAGGGGTTTGTCCGGTAATGTTACGGAATGCTCTGGTAAAATGGGTGGGTTCCTGAAATCCCAGGCTATTGCTGATCTGAGAAATGTCCCAGTTAGAATGCACCAGCAGAGCCCGGGCCTCCAGCATTAGTCTTTCATTGATGAGCTGCGTTGTGGTTTTGCCTGTAATTTCTTTCAGGGCACGATTGAGTGAGTTGGTGTGTACGGCCAGCTTGTCAGCAAATTGCTGCGGGCTGCGCAAGGTTACTGTTTGATGTGGATAGGCTAGTGGAAACTGGCCTGCCAGTAAGGTTTTAAAGGCTTCTGTAATGCGTAAGGCAGCAGAATTTTTTGGCTGCTGTTCACCCGGATTCAGTTTCATAGCTCCATGAATGCACTCTAATACATACAGAAACAGAAGGTCGTATTTATGGCTGTAGTCAGAAGCCTGCTCTGCAAGCATTTTTGTAAAAAGGCTGGTAAAAAATGGTGTGTCCTTATCTGTAAGTGTAATAACAGGTTGCATGTTGTTGCTGAACACGGCCCAGTCGGCGGGGCGTAAATGTGTGTGTAGCGGCAGAAAGTCTTCCGTAAACAGGCAGGCAAAACCCGTGCAAACCCCGCTGTGTACTTCCCAGCTATAAGGCACTTCGCGGCCGGTAAATACCAGTGCCCACTGGTTGTTGCTTAAGCGGTATTCCTTTCCCTGGCAGAAATAAGAGGTGTTTCCCGTAACCAGAGATATTTTGTAAAAATCTTTCCGGGCATATTGTGCGGTTGCTGCTGCGCTTTCTGCAGAAAAGTCTTCCAGGCGGATAGCTGCAAAATAGCCTGCTGCCGGATCTTTAGAACGATCCAGGTTTGGGGCGAAAACTTGAATAGGCTGCGTAAGGATCATTGAACAAAGCTACAGGTTTGTTCAATGATCATTGATACATTCCGATGGAGCTGTTGCCATCCGGTGAAGATAGGGTGATTATGGCATCACAGCCGCGGGTAGACCAACGATAAAGGCAACCCGCTTTGAGCTATCCCTTGTTTTTACGTGGCTCTCCTGCTTAACTGCTGGCTCATAGTGATATTTGAAAACTATATTTTCGCCCGTTTTTTTTGAAATGTCCACTGTTTCAACTGATAACATTCGCCCGTTCATATCCGTTCCATACCAATTTGGCATGGGTTTGAGTTTCCAGGTCACCATTTTAAATTCTTCTCCATCCACATGTTCTCCCGTTGCATCATTAGCAGTATTAACAGCGGGGGTATTGCCGTAGATAACCGCGATCGTGCCTTCTTTTCTATTGATTACCGAACTGATCACTTTCAGGTTTGGATCATTGAAAATATACTCCGGAGCAAGTTCAGGTGTTTTTTTACTGCTGCACGATAATAAAGCTGGAAATAGGGCTATCATTGGGCAAATTTTAATTATTGTTATATTCATATGGATATGGCTTATTTTGTTGGAATGTTGAATACAAAATCGTTTTCCGCTACAAGGAGTTTGTGACAGTTGATGCAGGTAGTGGCAAATGCAACGGTTTTTCCAAAAGGCTTCAAGTCAGGCCCGTCGAACTTTGCAAAGCCCCAACCTTCCGTAGATTTATATTTTTTACTGTCCTTCACCATAAATTGAACATTCTGAAAATTCCCCGGCAGTACATTTCCTTCAGCATCCTCCCTTTGCTTGCCCCATACCACTTTTACCATCTGCGCGCCATCCGGAAAGGGAATCTGGTTATTTTTGATAGCCTTTATCATGATCTCGTTGCCATAAACGATCCGCATACTTCCTCCATCGAATTTATCTGTTACGCTTAGCACCGTCCATGATTTGTAACTGTCCGAATAGGCAATGCCTGTGATAGAGACTGGTGTGCCGGTTGAAATGAGCGTTTTACCATCCGATACATAAGGAGACCTGGTGATTTTGGCAGTATCTACCTTACTTCTTCCAGGAAGGGTATTTACGTAATCTTTGAGTATAGCCAGTTCTGAAGGGGAAATAGCTGCATTCGGGTGCACGGCGAGATAACGGGATAATGGCATTTTTTTCTGCTCTACAGCATTCACCATTTCCCATAATAGTACTTGTTGTTGTCCTGAAGGAATTTTGCTCCATTCAGAGAGATTAAATCTGGAACGTGCTTCTGTAATATCATGGGAGACAAGATAGGAGGCTGGCATCATCTTATCATACCAGGTAGGATCAGATTGATTGGAATGGCAATCATAGCACGATTTCCTGAGTATGGCGCTGACATTTGAAGGAACGTTTATTTCACCTTCGTGGGGTTTGTTGATAACTTCAGGACCCGTCAGCTGAAGGATCACATAAATTATTATCAGTGAGGCGGAAATGAAAAGGAATTTTTTGTTGGGTTTATATCGGAGCTTCCGCATATTTCAATTTTTTATTTTCTCCAAGAGATGATATTGAATTCGATCAAAGAGATGGCATTTAGTGAATCAACTATTGAAGTTCAACAATCATCTCTACTTCTAAGGCCATGTTGAATGGGAGTGTGTTTGTTCCAATTGCTGTGCGGGAATGCTTTCCCGGTTCACCGAAAACTGCTATCATTAAATCGGAATACCCGTTAACTACTTTAGGCTGATCATAAAAGGTGGATTCAGAATTTACATATCCATTAACTTTAACGATGCGCCTTATTTTACTGAGTTTACCTAAGAACTTTTTCAGAACAGCTATCTGATTAATAGCAGTGATTCTTGCCGCCTGATAACCTTGTTCAACAGTCAACTCTTTTCCAAGCTTTCCGGTTACATACTCCCCGTCGGATTTCAGTGGGCCTTTACCTGACAGATACAATAATTTCCCGGTTTGAACTACATCGAGGTAACTTCCGAGCGATTGGCCAGGCTCTGGAAGGTTTATGTTCAATTGTTTGAGTTTGTGTTCAGGTGTTTGCGAAAAAGCTTTCAAAGAGATTAAAAGCAATAGTATTGTGAGTATTTTCATGAAAGACTTTTTTTTGCTATGCGAGTCAGGTTATCAACCGATGATGATGATTAACCAACTAAAAGCGGAAAAAACCGGCAGGTAAACTCATGCTTACCTGCCGGTTTTTGTTAGTACTTGTGTTGTGCGGCCGGTGACTCCATGAAGTTGATCAGCTCTGCATTAAACTTCTCCCGCTCCTCGATAAAAAGTGCATGACCGCTTTTTTCCAGGGGTACCAGCTTAGAATGGGTAAGAAGTTTTTGCATCTGTTCTGCAAGATCATAAGAACAGATTTTGTCTTTTACGCCGTGAAGGATCAGCGTAGAAAGCTTAATCTTCGCAAGATCCGGTCTCAGGTCACTATCCCTCAGGGTAGCCAGGCACTGAGCCATAGCATAAGGTGAGGCTTGAGCTTGTATGGTACCTAACCATGCTCCATGGCCAGCTGATACGCTATTCTCATCAGCAGGGAATATTTTGCCAAAACTCTCAAACAATTGTGGCCGGTTGGTATTATTAAGTGCAATCAGGCCGTTTACATCTTCTTTAGACCATAGGCCGAAATTAAAGTCGTCCCTCTTTGTCCAAATCGGTGCTGCTGCGCCAAACAATGCCATTCTATTCACATGTGCACCATTATACTTTGCAACATAATGTATTACAGTAGCACCACCCATTGAGAAGCCACCAATTGTAGCGTTTTCAATGTTCAGTTTATCCAGAATAACCTTGATGTCATCTGCAAACACATCATAGTTATACTTTCCATATGGTTTGTCAGATTGCCCAAACCCGCGTAAGGTTATACCGATTACACGATACCCTTTCTGTATAAGTTCAGCATATTGGTACTCGTACATGGCATCGCTCAATGGCCAGCCATGAATCAGGACAACAGGTTTTCCTTCTCCCATGTCGGTAACATGGAGCTTGACATTTTTTTCGACTTCAATGTATTCAGCACGCACGGAAGATGTTCCTGACTGGGCGTTAAGATTTAGCGTAATAATTGACGCAACAGCGATCAGTAACCCTTGTTTTACACTTTTCATTAATTTTTCTGTTCTCATTTTTGTTTTGAAATTTTTCCGGCCTTTGACCGGCAGTTTGTATTGATTAATCTTAAAATTGGCAAACGGTGAGACAGGACTTTTCTATTTTAATGCCAAACGCTTTGTTGCAAACACACCTTTTCAACAGGCTGTATTAGTTATTGATTATCAACAATCAGATGCTTTTGGGAACAAATTCTTTTATCAGTCTTTTGTAACCAGTTCTCCGATTAAACCGGAGATAAATCCATTTTTCTACGGCATACCCGTAAAATACCGGAGTAGGTATGGCATTTAGAAATACCAGGACATCCGAAAAACTCCGATATATTCGTATTTTATTACGAAAAAGACGGAGTTTAATAGCTTTTTTCTTACCTGGGAACCAATTATTAGCTGGTGATTTTTCGGGTATTGATTTTGTTAATACAGCGCTGTAATTCAAAAATGAGTTTCCATCGTTTATATCATTTGCTTTTGGCAGTTATCCTTCTTGCCTTTAACATTACATGTCAATCGGTGCCGCTGTTTGAAACTTTTGCTTCAGTGATGTATCAGGCTGTTCCCCAGGAGCCTGCCAGCAAAAAAGGGCAGGCAGAAAAACTGGAAGCATTGGCTCAGATGCATCAGATCCAGGGAAATTATACCGAGGCTTTGCACTATGGCCTGGCTGCCCTTAAAAATGCACAGGAGATTGGTGACACAGCCAAACTCTCCCGGTATTTCCTCCAGCTCGGATATCTCTACCACGACTTAAAGCAACCAGACAAAGCGCTTGAGAGTTGTGCCGAATCTCTCAGGCATGTGGTTGAAGTGAATAAAGACAATGACAGTTTTAATATTTTATCTCTTGCTGTAAATGTTCTGTTAGCGCAACACAGGGTAAAAGAAGCGTTGCAATACATCAGTAAATTCGTCAGGGCTACTCCACCAACTTCGCTTAAGAGTATCGCAATGCTTACCCTTTTTAAAGCGCAGTGTTATGCGGCGCTGCAACAATATCCCCTGGCAAAAAAGCATATTCTGCTTGCAGAAGCGTATTTACGGGAAATAGATGGGGCTAAAGACCTCATATTTCATAACGATTCCTACCGGATGGGGGTTTACCAGGTAGCGGGTGAACTTTATATGGCCACAAAGGACTACCCGAAAGCCAGAAGTTATTTTAAGAAAATGGTTCAGGTAAACCAAAAAGTAAAGTATTTGAGCGAAGAAGTGCTACATGAGCAATTGCTATCTAAGCTCGATTCTGCACAAGCAAACTTCAAGGGTGCCCTTGTTCACCACCAACGGTATTCTTTTTTGAAGGATTCTATTTTCAATGAGGCCAGGAGCCGGCAGATTACCAACTTTCAGATTCAATATGAAACGCAGGCTAAGGTGCAACGAATCGCAATGCTCACCAAAAAAAATGAAATACAACAAGCATTACTTGCCCAAAACGAGTTTCAGCAAACTGTTTTCATCGTTGGTTCGATCCTGCTTTCAGCATTACTCCTATTAGTTTACAGAGGGTTCAAGGTCAAAAAAAAACATAATAAAATTTTAGAGGGCAAACAGGATGAGATTAACAGGAAAAATGAATCACTTAATCAGCTGCTTGCCGATAAGGAAATACTGTTGAGCAATAAGGATGAACTGCTGGAAGAAAAAGGATGGTTATTGAAAGAGGTGCATCACCGGGTCAAAAATAATCTTCAGATCGTAACAAGCCTGCTTAATTCTCAAGCTGCATATTTAAACGATATCAAAGCACTGACAGCAATAGAAGATACCCGGCACCGGGTACATGCAATGTCCCTGATCCATCAGAAACTCTATCAATCGGACAGAATTGCGACAATAGCGATTGATGACTACTTAAGAGAACTGGTTGAACACCTGAGCGACTCCTATAACAGTGATGGTAACATCAGTTTTCAACTAGAGATCCTACCAATGGAAATGAATGTAGCCATGGCCGTACCCTTAGGTTTATTGGTTAATGAAGCTGTTACAAACAGTATTAAGTATGCCTTTCCAGACGGCAAGGCAGGCATAGTTTCTCTTTCCCTCAGGGAAGTGCTTCCATGCAGTTATTTGCTCACCATAGCCGACACTGGTATAGGAATAAAAAATACTTCAGATTTTTCATCACGCCGCTCTTTGGGCATGAGTCTTATGAAAGGCCTGAGTAAACAATTGTGTGGCGATTTAACGCTTGATAATACAAATGGCTTAACCATTAACGTTCTTTTTACACCTTCTCTAATCAATCCCACCTATGGCATCGAAAAGTAATAATACGGAACTATCACTTATGGCAACATCGATAGGCCAGAATGTACTGATTGTAGAAGACGAATTTATCGTAGCCAATGACCTTGAAATGATGCTGGATAGGGCGAAATACAGGATTGTAGGTATTGCATCCTCTGTACAGGAAGCTTTGGTTTTCATCGATAAACAAAAGCCCGATATCGTAATATTGGATATCATGTTACAAGGGCAGCAAACAGGCATTGAGCTTGCAAAGATGTTAGCCAATATGGTAATACCTTTTGTTTATCTATCCGCTAACTCCAATCCAGGCACCCTCGAAGAGGCCAAAGCAACACATCCCTATGGGTTCTTAGTTAAACCATTCCGGGAGAAAGATGTGCTGGTAACTTTACAGATGGCGCTGTATCGGCATGCCCATAGTCTTGAAACATGTATTCGCAAGGAACAGTCATTGAAGATTGCTTTGTATGATATTTTTTCTCAAAGAGGCGAATGGAAACAAAAAATGCAAGAGTTAAACCAGCTGTTTGATCCCTTCATTCCTCATGATTATTTGTTTGCAGGATTGATAAATGATCAGGATGTTTTTCCAATGCTGGGTGTTTCACAAATTGGCCGCGACGAATATCAGCATATTGGCGTAACAGAACTTGCCGGGTTAAGCGGTTTTTCGGTACAGGAACTGGGCCTTATTTTACCAGATTTTTTTCTCGTAAATTCCGGAATTTGTCAGGGTAGTGATTTTGGTTCATTGAAAAGCAGCAATAAGTTTGTGGATTTACTTGCAGGGACGCTTCGGTTTGGGGCAAGCCTGGTGTACCAGCTACAATTATCCCAGGGGCTGGTCTTTTTGATTTCATTTTTCAGGCGACAAAGCGATGGGTTCCATACTGAGCATTTAGCGCTACTTGAGCGATTGAAAGAGCCTTTGATGCTCACAATCGACAGGAGGATTGCATTTGAAGAAATAGATAAGCTAAGAAAAAGACTTGAAGAGGAAAATCACTTTCTGCAAGAGGAAGTGAAGACCAACATCGAATATGGCGAAATTGTAGGGGCCAGTAAGTCTTTGAGCGAAGTTTTTAAAAAAATAGAACAGGTATCTGCGATAGATACATCTGTACTTATACTCGGAGAAAGCGGGACAGGGAAGGAACTCGTTGCAAGATCCATTCACAACCGTTCTCCCAGAAAAAACAAAATCCTGGTCAAAGTCAACTGCGCTGCACTACCGCCAAGCCTGATCGAGTCAGAATTATTCGGGCATGAAAAAGGTGCGTTTACAGGAGCGATTGAGAGACGGATTGGCAAATTTGAGTTAGCAAATGGAGGAACTATCTTTCTGGATGAAATTGGCGAAATGCCCCTTGAACTTCAGGCCAGGTTGCTGCGTGTATTGCAGGAAAAAGAAATAGAGCGGCTGGGAGGTAAAGACTGCATTAAAGTTGATGTCCGTATCATTGCCGCAACCAACCGTGATCTTGAAAAGGAAGTTGGTGAAGGTAGGTTCAGGTTAGATTTGTATTACCGCCTGAACGTATTTCCAATTCTGTTACCGGCGTTACGCGACCGCAAGGAAGATATACCTTTATTAGCCGATTTTTTTGGAAAGAAACTGTGCAGAAAAGTAGGAAAGCCGTTCCGGGGAATTGATGAGCGGGCAATGATAGACCTGCTGCAGTATCAATGGCCTGGCAATATAAGAGAACTTGAAAATGTGATTGAACAGGCCGCAATTGTAGGTGACGGACAAGGTTTGCTGACTTTGGGCCGCCAGTTGATTAATAAGGCTATTGAGCCAGGCGGGGCGCAAGGAAGCACCTCAGGTGGAGGACCTAAAACGCTTTTGGAAATAAAGCAGTTGCAACAGCAAACAGAAAGGGAACATATCTTAACAGTTCTCAAAAAAGCCAATGGCCGGATACGGGGTAAGAACGGTGCCGCGGAACTGCTGAATTTAAAACCGACAACGCTGGAGTCCAGAATGGAAAAGTTGGGGATTAGCCGGTCGAATATTTGAATTAAACATAGGACGACAATGTGCACAAAAAAAGCGCTACCAGTAGCGCTTGATGTGATTCGGCTGGGACTCGAACCCAGGACCCATACATTAAAAGTGTATTGCTCTACCAACTGAGCTACCAAATCGTTCCTGTAAACAGGACGGCAAATGTAGCGTGAAAATGTTTTCACACCAAGTAAAATTGAAAAACGTTGTTTATAACCTGCTAATTATCATAAAAAAGCCGGATTAGAAATGCCTGGAATTCTGCCTGTGTCAGTTTCCGGGAGTTGCCGGAGAGGTTGTAACAAATTCCGTTTTTAGTGCCATATAAAAAGGTGGTTTTGGGCGATTGGCTTTGCGGATGCGAAACATCAAATAACACAAAGCCTGTCGTTGCTGAGCTGTCAGTTATAATCTGCGTAGGCCTGCCCGTTTCATGAAAGTATGCGGTATCCCATGCCACAAAGTGGTGGGTAAACTCCTGATCGCTATCCTGCTTCTGGTTAAAGGGATAAAAGCGCCGGGGATTTTTGGTTACCGCAATGTTGGTGGTAGAATCTTCGTTGCTGAAATAATGCTGACGGCTAACGGAGTTCTCGCCCTGGTCTTTCCATTTTCCAGGTAGGGTAATATTGCCGTAAGGCAGCAGTATTAATACAGTGTTGTTCTTCTGTTCATCGTAGTGTACACTGTTAATAGTAGAGGTTTGTGCGGTTTTGCAGGCGGGTGTTACCGCTAACACGCTTACAAAGGCAAGCAAAGCAATGGTTCTGATCATAGCAGATTGTTTAAAAGGCTGTCAGGTTTTGTGACTACCTAATTTACTTCATTTTTATACCCGGCCGGGGTAATTTCCTGTATTGTGTCGCATACGTACATAAAAAAGCCCCGGCAAAAATGCCAGGGGCTATGTTGCACAAGTAAAAAGGGCTCAGTTTAAAACTTAAAGGTCAGGTTGCCGGTAATGCGCAGCGGATTCTGTGCAGCCAGGCGGTACGACCAGTATTTTTCGTTAGTCAGGTTATCCGCCTTAATGCCAATGCGGAAGCTGGGCTGATCGTAAAACACAGCGGCATCCAGTACGGTATAAGAAGGGATGGTAAATTTGAATGTAGGGTTATTGGTTTGATTGTATTCGCTGGCATAAATACCGCCGAATCCAAACCCAAGGCCTTTGATGGCACCGTGGGTTAAACGATAGCTTACCCACAGGTTGGCTACTTTGGCGGGTCCGGCGGTGGTAGGGCGCAGGCCGGTGAGTGAATCTGCTTTTGTATACCTGCTGTTGTTATACGTATAACCTGCTACTATATTCAAACCTGATATGGGGTTGGCTATCACCTCTGCTTCAAAACCCTTACTAAGTTGGGTGCCGGTTTGCAGGGAAAAGCCATTATGCTCCGGATCGGCCATAGTTTGGTTGGTTACTGAAATATTGTAATAACTAAGGGTGGCGCTTATTGTAGAAAAGTCCAGCTTTACACCACCTTCCCACTGGTTGGCGTATTGCGGCTTAAAGGTGTTGCCGTTAAAATCAGCGCCGTTGGCATTGTTAAAGCCATTCATATAGTTGCCAAACACCGATACTTTATTTTTTACTACCTGATATACCGCACCAAATTTGGGTGATAAGGCAGTTTGTTTATAAGCATCTTTAGAGGTATCTACGTTGGGGTAATAGCTGCCTTTGTTTACATAGCGGTCTACCCGCAGGCTGGCCATTACCAGTAATCTTCCGGTAATGTTCAGCACATCTGAAGCATAGGCGCTATAGGTGTTTTCCCAGTTAGATATAAAGTTTACAAAGTTGGCATTGGCAAAGCGGGGTGCTATTCTGGCAACGGTAAAGTTGTTGTATTTAGTGCCGGTTTTCTGGTAGTTTACTGTATCTGCCACAATAGTAGCATCATTGCGGCTGACCTTGAGGCCATAGTAATCTACGCCCACTACCAGTCTGTTACGGAGCTTGCCCACATAAAAGTCGCCTATAAAGTTTTGCTGTATATCGGTACCATAGTAGGGGTACTCCTGGTAAGTAACAGAACGCGTCATACTGGTATCTGTAACAGCGGAAAAACTGGTTACATACCCATCCGAGGAGGAGCGTGTGCGCGATACAACGGTTTGCGAGGTCCAGTTGCTGCTCAGTGTATACTTAGCCTGGGCAAATATGTTGTATTGCTGGCTGTTGTAGGCAATGGTGTTGTTACCAAAAGATAATTTGTACGGAATGGTCATATCCTTCATGTTCCTCACCTTGCCTTTGGTATAAGGTGCCAGCCGGGTAGGTGAAGTGGCTTTATTCCAGCTCATCTCCACATCCAGCAACAACGTAAGTTTGTCATTCACTTTATAAGAAAAGCTGGGTGCTATCAGAAAGTTTTTGGTAAAACCTGCATCCTGAAAGCTTTTCTCGCTATGCAGGGCAGTATTGATACGCAGCAAAGCAGTTTTGTCTTTATTCAGCGGCGAGTTAATATCGGCCGTTAAACGGTTCAGATCCCAGCTGCCGGCAGAATAAGATACTTCCCCTTTAAATGTATCAAAAGGCTTTTTGGTAACCCGGTTGAACAAGCCACCAAAGGAGGATAAGGTGCTGCCAAACAGCGTGGCGGAAGGGCCTTTAATTACTTCAATACGTTCCAGGTTGGCAGGGTCTACTGTAGTATACGTAAAGCTGCCTACGCCGTTGCGTACTAGTTGCGGCGTAGCAAAGCCGCGGGAAATAAAAGTGGTTCTGCCCTGGTTTCTGATTTCAGCAACACCGGCACCGGGTACGTTTTTAAAAGCGCTGTTATAATCGGTAACAATCTGCTCTTTCATCAGCTCTTTACTTACCACTGTATACACCTGCGGGTTTTCCATATTGCTCAGCGGCAGTTTAGATACATCACCACTTTCCTTTCTGGCAAAGCGGTTGCCGCCACTGCTTACCACTACTTCTTCCAGGTGTTGCAAGGTGTAGTTCAGTGTAATGCTTACCGGTGTGCTTTTACCATCGGCAACAGCTACCGTTACCAACATAGGCTCTAAACCTACCAGTGAAGCCTGGAGGTGATAGGTGCCGGAAGGAATGTTGTGAAAAATAAATTCGCCGCTGGTATTGGTGATAGCGGTTTTAGATAGCTCCTGTATACGAATGGTAACACCGGGTGCTACTTCACCATTGCTGGTGGTAACGGTGCCGGTAATACTGATGGCTTTGTCGGCTTCGCGGGCAAAAACTGTCAGTTGATAGAATACGGAAATGCATAGCAGTAGGGGTATCCTGAAAATGATTCTTTTCAGAAGTCTGTTCATAAATGAAGGTTTTGATCTATACCCGCAAAAGTGCGTTAATGCAGTGTGGTGATGCTGTCGAAAAGAGGAAAAATACATATCCGGGGTACGCTTATTTCCTCTTTTCGTAAATGGGCCTGCCAGTATTCTCAAAATTGTAAGTGGTGCTTATGCGGTGATAATCAGTTCGTTTTGACTTTCCCCCTTAATTCCCTACTTTTAAATAAATAACAAGATTCTGTGGCAGAAGAACCAACCCCGATTACATGTTTTATTGTAGATGATGATGAAGATGACCAGGAAGTGTTTGCTGCTGCCATGGATAAAACCGGCTTCCGGCATTACCGGTGCATTTTTGCCGGAGATGGTGCGGAAGCCATGGAAAAACTGAGTGCTGATTTCCAGCCCGACTTTATTTTTCTTGATCTGAATATGCCGCGCCTTAACGGCATACAATGCCTTTGTGAAATAAGAAAACAGGCGCATCTGCAACTGGTGCCTGTTGCCATATATACCACTTCGGCAGATGATTCCAGTAAAACGCAGGCGTTTGAGCTGGGTGCCAACGCATTTATTGCCAAACCCACCCGGTTTAGCGAACTGGTGAACAGACTGAACGAATATTTTACCACACATGGGCCTGTAAGGGCAAATCAATAATATGACTGATAATACACCACAGTTCCTGGCCGGCGGCGGCGAAATGGGAAAGCTGATTCGTTCTATGGACTGGTCAAAAACGGCGTTGGGACCTGTGGAATCCTGGCCGCAGAGTTTACGTACCACTGTCAGTCTTTGTTTGTCATCTACTTTTCCCATTCTGATAGCCTGGGGGCCGGAAACTATTCAGATTTATAACGATAGTTACCGGCCTATCTGCGGCGCCAAACACCCCGAAAGCATGGGGCAGAACTTCCGTATCTGCTGGGAGACTGCACTGCCGGTAGTGGGCGATAAGTTTACCCGTGGCCAGGAAGGAGAGGGTACGTACATTAAAGACCAGCGTATGTTTCTGGATAGGTATGGTTACCTGGAAGAAGCCTTTATGACTTTTTCTTTTGCACCCATCCGTGATGAGTCTGGCAACGTAGGGGGCATCTTTCACCCCATTACAGAAACCACTGAAAAAATGCTCAGCGCCCGCCGTACACAGGTATTGCGCGATCTGGCTGCCCAGCTGGCCAAAGCGCAAACGGTGGAGGAAATATGCCGCTTTGCCCTGCATAACTATCAGGAGTATATTACTGATCTGCCTTTTCTGCTGCTGTATAAAATTGATTCCGAAACCCAACAGGCGCATTTGCTTACTGCTGCCGGGGTTGAGCAGGCGCAGGCATTAGCACCGGAGGTGATAACTGCCGGTGATGACCGCAATGGCTGGCCTGTTGGCGAAGTGCTGCAGGGGAAGATACAACAGGTAAATGCGCTGGCGGAACGTTTTGGGCAGTTTACCTGCGAGCCGTACCCGCAAACGCCGGATGTGGCTATGCTGTTGCCGGTGCAGTTATCGGGCCAGGAAGCGCCGTACGGTTTTATTATAGCCGGGGTAAGTGCCTGCAGGGCTATGGACCCGGAGTATCTTAGCTTTTACGAATTACTGAATAATACTTTTAATACTGCTTTCTCCAATGTATATGCTTATGAGCAGGAACAGAAGCGGGCAGAGGCTCTTGCTGAGATTGACCGTTCTAAAACGGCCTTTTTCAGCAATGTAAGCCACGAGTTCAGAACGCCGCTTACCCTTATGCTGGGGCCGCTGGAAGAACTATTGCAACAACCCCTGCTGAATGCAGAACCTGCCATACGGGAGAACATTGCTTCTACCCACCGCAATGCACAGCGTTTGCTGAAACTGGTAAACAATCTGCTCGATTACAGCCGGGTGGAGGCAGGCCGTGTACAGGCCCTGTACCAGCCGGTAAACCTGGAAGAGCTTACCTGCGATTTATCCAGCAGCTTCCGGGCTATTATTGAAAAGGCAGGTATGCAGCTGGTGGTAGATTGCCAGCCATTGCACCAGCAGGTATATGCCGATAAGGAGATGTGGGAGAAGATAGTATTGAACCTGCTATCTAACGCCTTTAAATATACCATGGAGGGGGCTATTACCGTGCGCCTTTCCGAAGCCGGTAACGATGCCGTGTTACAGGTACAGGATACCGGCACCGGCATACCTGCTAAAGAACTGCCGCATATGTTTGAGCGCTTTCACCGGGTAGAGCATGCTACCGGCCGCACGCACGAAGGTTCGGGCATTGGCTTGTCGCTGGTGCACGAGCTGGTACAGTTGCACAACGGGCATATTGCGGTAGAAAGTGAACTGGGTAAAGGCACCTGTTTTACTATCCGTATTCCGTTTGGCAGGGCGCACCTGCCTGCTGCGTTGGTATCTGAAACAGAAAAACAGATTGATACCAGCTTTTTAAAAGGAGCGTTTTTGCGGGAAGCGGAAGGCCTGCTGGATAATACCGTAACTACAGTAACTGCAGGAGACGAAGCAGTAGAAAGCATACCCATAACTGCCGGAGAAAAGGATACCGTACTGATAGTAGATGATAATGCCGATATGCGCCAGTACCTGGTAAGGCTGCTGGAAGGGCATTATGAAACAGATACCGCTGTGAATGGCCAGGATGCGCTGCATAAAATACAACATAAACATCCTGCATTGGTGCTGAGCGATATTATGATGCCGGTAATGGATGGGAAGGGATTACTGCACCAGCTGAAAGCCAGCCGGGATACTTCTTATATACCGCTGATTTTTCTATCTGCCAGGGCGGGTGATGAGGCTCGGGTAGACGGGCTGGAGGATGGCGCGGATGACTACCTGGTAAAACCCTTTTCAGCCAAAGAGTTGCTTACCAAAATAAAAGCGCAGATTGCCATATCTAAAACCCTTTTGCAGCGTACCAGCGACCTTAAAACGGCCAATGATGAACTGATGCGCACCAACGTGGAACTGCGCGATTTTGCCTACATAGCCAGCCACGATTTGCAGGAACCGCTGCGGAAGATTCAAACCTTTGCAGATATATTGTTGAGCCAGGAGCCGGAAGATTACAAATCGACCCGGACTTATCTGGAAAAGATCATTACTTCTGCCAACCGCATGTCTGTTCTTATCAAAGATCTGTTGAAGTATTCCAAACTTACCCGCAACACAGAGCCACTGGAAATGGTAGATCTGAACGCCATTGTACGGCAGGTAACGGGCGATTTTGAACTGGTAATACGCAGAAAAAGTGCCGAAGTGCATACCAGCGGATTACCTGCATTGAAAGCAGTGCCTATACAAATGAACCAGCTGTTTTATAACCTGCTGGGCAATGCCCTTAAGTTTGCAGATAAGCCACCGGTAATTCATATTACTGCTGCCTTGCTGGCAGCCGAACAGCAGGCACTGGTAGAAGGTTTACAGCCGCATATGCGTTATTATGAAATAAAGGTGCAGGATAACGGAATAGGTTTTGAGCAGAAGTATGCCACACAAATCTTTACCATTTTTCAGCGGCTGGTGCGGCAGAATGAATATGAAGGCACGGGCATAGGCCTTACCATGTGCCGCAAAATTGCCGAAAACCATCAGGGGCTTATTACCGTTGCTTCTAAACCCGGTGAGGGTAGCACGTTTACAGTATACCTGCCATGCAGTTAAAATACTGTATATATTTGTGGCAGTCCCCTTTTTGAGAACAGGGTTTCTGCCATAGTACTGCGTGAGAGATAATACGGTTATATATGATGAGGTTGTGGTAATGCAACGTTTCCGCGAAGGAAACGAAGAGGCATTTACCCTCATATACAAACAGCTGTACCAGCGGGTATACCTGTATGCCCGTAAATATCTGGAGGCTATGGAGGATGCCGGTGACGTTACTGCTGAAAGCTTTTTGCAATTATTACAGGGCAACCGCAACTTTACCTCACTGGATGGTGTAGCAGCCTTTCTGCATGTAACGGTGCGTAACAGATGTATTAATCTGTTGAAGCACAGGCAAATGAAAAACAACCACCACGCCGCTATACTCAAAACCCTGGAGGAAGAAGACCCGGCAGATTTACTGGAAGATAAAATACGGGTAGAACTGTTGCATAAAATTTATGCAGAGGTGGATAAGCTGCCCGAACGGATGCGGGAGATTTTTCTTTTGTCTTACCTGGAAGGCTTAAAGCCTGCCCAGATTGCAGAGCGGCTACAGATTAAACCCCAAACCGTCATTAACCAGCGGGTAACTGCGCTGAAGTTATTGCAGCAGATGCTTACAGGCGAACAACTGTTGTTATTACTGCTGCTGATAAAAAAATAAAAAATAATTCCCTTTTCACTGGTTGAAATGGCAGGTACGATTGTAGTATCTGTACCATGACTACTGCTGAGCAAGTTTCTCATTTATTATTTAAACATTTACAGGGTACACTGTCTGTTGAAGAACAGCAGCAGCTGGAGCATTGGCTGCAGCAATCGCCCCGCAACCGGCAGTTATTCAACAGCGTTAATGATGAAGCGCAGTTGCGGCAACAGCTGTTAGTATACCAGGAAGCACAACAACAGGAGCAGCCCGTTTGGGATAAAATACAGCAATTGCGTAACCGCCCCTCTGCCGGTACAGTAAGGCAGGTCCGTTTTCCCCGTAAATGGATGTGGGCGGCCGCATTATGTGTATTGCTGGCAGGTACAGGTGTATATGTATGGAATAACACCCCTGGGCAGGCCCCGGACAATACCGCAACAGTTGCTGTACACGACGTGCAACCGGGTAAAACAGGCGCTGTGTTAACCCTGGCAGATGGCAGGCAGGTGGTACTGGATAGCCTGCAAAACGGCGTGGTGGCAGTAGAAAATGGTGCCCGTGTAACGCTTAAAAACGGAGGGCTGGCTTACAATGGCTCCGCTGATAATACCACTGCCGCCCCTTTATATAATACGCTTTCCACGCCCCGCGGCCGGCAGTTTCAGCTGGTGCTGCCAGATGGTACCCACGTATGGTTAAACGCAGCCAGCTCCCTTCAATATCCCACACAGTTTACCGGAAAAGAGCGGAAAGTGGTAGTAACGGGCGAAGCATATTTTGAAGTAGCGGCCAGCAGCACCCTGCCTTTTACGGTAGTAACCGGTAACGCAGCAGTACAGGTGCTGGGCACCAGCTTTAACATCAACGCTTATAACAACGAGGGCTTGCTAGCAGCCACCCTGGTAGCGGGCAGCATTAAAGTATCGGCCGGTGAATCCACCGTATTACTAAAACCCGGACAACAGGCGCAGGTAAACCATGCAGCCGCAAAACAGGAAGTGAAAGTGGTGCGTGATGCGGATGTTGCCCAGGTGGTTGCCTGGAAAGAGGGCGTATTCAATTTTGAAGATGTTACCCTGGAAGAAGCTATGCGCCAGCTGGAACGGTGGTATGATATAGAAGTAACCTACGAAAAAAAGATACCCGATATACGCTTTGGCGGCAAACTGAGCAGAGATATGAGTTTGAAAGGACTACTGAAATCGCTGGAAGAGGCAGATGTGCATTTCAGAATAGAGGAGGGGCGAAGATTAATTGTTTTACCATAAACCCATCATAAAACCGGATAGGCTTTAAAAGCAAAAACCGAAGGTGCTCGCAACACCCCCGGCAAGTAGTTGAGCTGATTCCAAATGCATCGAAGCAATTTTAAAACAACCAAACTGACACAAAAGTATGCCAAAAACTGCTACCCGCAGCCGGTGGAGTGTGCCCGTGCGCGCTTGTAAAACATTTCCCCGGCTTCCGGCTCAAACGGTAAAAGTTATGAGACTATTGACGTTTTTTCTTTTTGCGTTATGCCTTACCGCATCGGCACGGTCCTCTTCGCAGAGTATTACACTCTCAGGTAAAGAGCTGCCGCTGAAAAAGGTGTTTGCTGCTATTGAAGCGCAAACAGGTTTTGTATTTTTCTATAACAAGCAACTGCTGGCGCATACAAAGCCGGTTACTGTATCGGTGGTAGATATGCCACTGAACGAATTTCTGAACAAAACGTTGAAAGATCAGCCGTTGCATTTTCGTTTTGAAGGCAAAACCATTACGCTTTCCCGCAAAGCAGAACGTGTGCCTTCTATGCCTCCGCCGGAGATATATGAAGCGCCGCCTGCGGATAGTATTAAAAAGGTAACCGGTACGGTAATGAGTGAATCTGGCGAGCCCATTGCAGGTGCCAGTGTAATGCTGAAGGGTAGCCGCAGAGGGGTAAACACCGGCAGCCGGGGCGATTTTGCCCTGGAGGCACTGCCCGGGCAAACATTGGTGGTTTCCTTTGTTGGGTACAACGATTATGAAATTAAAATAAAAACACCTGGTGAAAAGTTACTGGCGAAAATGACACCTTCATCCACCTCTATGACAGACATGGTGGTAACGGGTATTTACCAGCGTAAAAAAGAAAGCTTTACCGGTTCTTCTACCACCTATACGTCTAAAGAACTGAAAATGGTGGGCAACCAGAATGTGCTGCAAAGCCTGAAAACACTGGACCCCGCGTTTGCTATTGTTGAAAACAGCACTTACGGCTCAGACCCCAACAGGCTGCCGGATATTGAAATAAGAGGTAAGAGCAGTGTGATTGGCCTTACGGAGCAATACGGTACCAACCCCAACCAGCCACTTTTTATATTAGATGGTTTTGAAAGTACACTGTCTATCATCAGCGACTTTACCATGGACCGTATTGAAAGCATTACTGTGCTGAAAGATGCAGCAGCTACTGCCATCTATGGTTCCAAGGCTGCCAATGGCGTAATAGTAGTGGAAACCAAGCGCCCTACGCCCGGCGCGCTGCGTATTAACTACAACCTCAACTCTACAGTCAGCGTTCCTGATCTGTCAGATTACAACCTGATGGATGCAAAGGAGAAAGTGGAATTTGAACGTCGTTCCGGTTTCTTCGGTACGTTAGATGCGAATGGTAATATTATTACCGATGGTGGTGATGCTAAATACCAGAGCCGTTTAAAAGAAGTACAGCGTGGCGTAAATACTTACTGGGCCGGAGAACCGCTGCGCACTGCTATTACACAAAGGCATACCCTTTTTGCAGAAGGGGGCGATGCTACCCTGCGCTACAGCGCCTCACTCAGCTTTGGTAAAACACCAGGTGTTATGAAAGGCTCTGCACGCGATGTAACCAATGGTAACGTAAGGCTTATCTATCGCAAAGGGCGTTTGTCGGTAAGCAACTCACTTAGTCTCGACTTTGTAAACACAAAGCGCGAAACGATTCCTTTCTCGGCCTTCTCCAGGGCCAACCCTTATCTGCGTAAATACAATGCCAGCGGGGGAATTGATAAAATTCTGGAGCAGTTTCAGTATTTTGACATTACCACTTTTTCTACGCTTACGGAAACTAACTATAATCCGTTGTATGACATGAGTAATAACAATGTCAACAAATCTGCATCCAACGGTTTTACCAACAACTTTGAAATAGAATGGCGTGTACTGGACGAGTTGCGCGCCCGCACCCGTGTAGGCATCAACGGCCTGGCTATACGCAGTACGGTATTCCGTTCGCCTTTTAATTCAGAATACGTGGATATAGATCCGCTGCTGCGTGGCGATTATAATGAGCAGAACGACCGGCAGACCAACTACGATGGGGATTTCAGCCTTACCTACGGCAAACTGTTCAACGGCAAACATATGGTAAATGCTGTGGCAGGTACCCGGCTGAATCAGGTATCTTCTACACTGAGCGGATACGAGGTAAAGGGTTTTATAGATGATGATTTCAGCAATCCTGCTTTTGCATTTGGTTATCCCGAAGGCAAAACGGCTTCCTATCAGGAAGCGAAACGCCGCGCCGCCAGCTTTTTCCTCAACACCGGTTATTCTTACGACAACCGGTATCTGATAGATGCTACTTTCCGGTCTGATGGAGCTTCTGTATTCGGTGCTTCGCGTCAGTTTACTTCTATCTGGTCGCTGGGCCTGGCCTGGAATATTCATAAAGAGGCGTTCTTCCGCAATACCGCTTCTGTAAACTTCCTGCGTGTGCGTGGCTCGGTGGGTAATCCTGGTAACCAGAATTTCAGCGATAATATCTCCACCCGTGTATACCGGTATAACAATGATAACCGCAACCCCTTTGGTTCCAGTGTAGTGGTGGGTACGTTTGGTAATAGCGCACTCAAATGGCAAAAGACGCTTGATAAGAACATTGGGTTAGATGTGGAACTGTTTAGCAGCAAGCTGAGAGTGAATGCCGATTTCTTTGATAAGAATACGGACCCGCTGCTGGTATTTGTTGCTATGCCTGCTTCTGCCGGTGCTTCCAGCTTTGCACAAAACCTGGGTGCGCAAAACACCAGAGGTTTTACCCTTACGGCTAATTATTCAGTGATACGTAACAGAAACCTTAACTGGTTGCTGAACCTGAACATGCGCCAGCTGAAATCGCGTTACAAAAACATGGGCAGTAGCCTGGATAATTTCAACAAAGAGAATAAAAGCCGTAACCTTATCCGTTATTACGATGGAGCCAGCCCTTCTGATTTGTGGGCGGTACGTTCAGTTGGTATTGATGCCGTAACCGGCCGCGAGATTTTTTTGAACAGCAATGGGCAGCAAACTTTTGTACACAACTATAACGATGAAGTGGTGGTGGGCAACAGCGAACCTGACGTGGATGGTATTGTGGGTACGAGCGTTTTCTGGAAAGGATTTTCTGCATCGGTAAACCTGCGTTACCGCCTGGGTGGACAGGTGTTTATGCAAACCCTGTATGAGAAGGTAGAGAATATATCTATCACCAGCGTATCCTTAAACCAGGACAAACGTGCGTTGTACGATCGCTGGCAAAAGCCGGGTGACAATGCTAAATTCAAAAACATTTATAATACTACCAGTACGCCCATTTCTTCCCGTTTTGTGGAGGATAATAATATACTGGCAGGCGAGGCTTTTTCTATCGGGTACGAAACTACCACAGCCAGATGGCTGAAATCGATCAGGGCGTCTTCGGTGAGCTTCCGTGCATACATGAATGATATCTTCCGCATTTCCTCTGTTACCAACGAGCGGGGTATTGACTATCCTTTTGCGCAGTCGGTATCGTTTTCCGTAGGAGTGCGGTTTTAATCAGTAATACCAAAACAGTAACAAATGAAATGGAGAATAATTGCCGTTTGTATTTCCGGTATGTTAGCCTTTAGCAGCTGCAAAAAATGGATAGATGTGAAGCCGACCGATAAGTTGTCGGAAGAAATGTTGTTTGCAGATAAAGAAGGCTTTTTAAAAGCATTGAACGGTGTGTATGTGGAGCTGGCTAATAATGCACTGTATGGAGAAAAGATGTCGGTATCTACCATAGATGTATTGGCGCAGTATTATTATATCACATCCACCACGCATTCTTCTTATTATACCACCATGTTCACCTACACGCAAAACAGCCCCAGAGCTGCTTTTGAGGGTATCTGGAAAAAAGCATACGAGCTGGTGGTAAACAGTAATATTATCATTAATAAATGTGGTGAGGCCAATCCGTTGCTGCCGGCACCTTACTTTGGTATAGTAAAGGGTGAGGCGCTTGCTTTAAGGGCTATGCTGCATTTTGATATGCTGCGTTTGTTCGGCCCTGTTTGGTCAGAAGCTACCAGAGGCAGTGCTTCGGTGCCTTATAACACGGCTCCTTTGCCTACTGTAACGCCACTATTGCCGGCCGATACGGTAATACAACGCGTAATTGATGATCTTACTGCAGCTGCGGCTTTGCTGAAAGAGGCAGATCCGGTTATTACGGAAGGGGTAAGGCATACGGCCAGTGCCTCTGGCGATAACAGTTTACACTACCGGCAATACCGCCTCAATTATTATGCGGTAAAAGCATTGCTTGCGCGTGCTTATCTGTGGAAGCATGATAAGGAAAATGCCTTAAAAGAAGCGAAAGAAATACTGGCAGAAGTACAAAAGCCTGCCAAACCCATCTTTCCTTATGTAACGCAGGCAGCGGCTAAACACGTAGAAACACCTGATCGCTTGTTTTCTACAGAAGTGTTTTTCGGGCTGTATACCGTTAACCGTTTTAACTTGTATACACAGCTGTTTGCGCCTGAGCGCGATCAGTACTCCCGCCTGCGTTTCAGCAATAACGATGATAATTTTTCACGGGTAAATGAAATGCTGGACGATCAGAACGATTACCGCCGCGATGCATGGGCGGCGCTCAATACCACCAGCGGTAGTTTTGTTACCCATTTAAAATACTTTGATTATACCAAAGCAGCATGGCGGTATATGGTTCCCTTAATTCGTTTAAGCGAAGTATTGCTGATTGCGGCCGAATGCAGTAATACCGTGGAAGAAGGCAGAACGTATCTGAACGCCGTGCGTAACAGCCGTAACTGTGTAAGTATAACACCTGCTGATGCAGCAGCGCTGAAAAGTGCTATTACACGGGAATTCAGGAAAGAGGTAATAGGGGAAGGGCAGATGTTCTTTTACTATAAAAGAAATGCCTCCCTTTCTATACCTAACAACGCAGCTCTTACCGGCACCAAAGCCATGACGTTGCCCAACTACGTGGTACCATTACCGGAAAGTGAAATCAGTGTAAGAAACAAGTAACAAACACCTGTTAAAACTACTATTATGAAACAATTATTGTTATGGCTGGTACTATTAGCAGGCGTGTTATCACTGCCAGCCTGCAAAAAAGAAATCAGGGGGTATGAGGGGGCAGAAGGTGTGTATTTTGCCGTGCAGAGTGGTGCTTCCTGGGGAACGGAGAGTACCATGCCCTTCCGGCCGTACACCAATGTGGAGTTTGTAAAAGTGCCGCAGGATACTACTGTGGTAAATATTAAGGTAATGATTACCGGACCGGTAAAGAATTATGACCGTCCGTTTAAAATAGCCATCAATCCCGATTCCACCACTGCACAGCAAGGCGTACATTACCTCGCTATTCCTGCGCAGGTGGTTATTCCGGCTAACGCTTACTTAGCTTATGTGCCTGTTACGTTGATGCGTACACCTGACCTGGAAACGGACACTAAAAAGATAGGTTTGCGGCTGCTGGCAAATGAACACTTTCAGCTTTCGTTTACTGAATGGGATGCGCTGCCAGGTTACACCGCTACCACAACCGGTATAGATTCTCAGTTTAATGCCAGCTTACATACCATTCGTGTAAATGATTTTTTGGTGCAGCCAGCTGTTTGGGTGGGCTCTGTACAGGATGGTAACCGCGAAGCAGGTATATGGGGTGCGTTTACCCGAAAAAAAATAGAACTGATGTATCGTCTGTTTAATCTTACCTATGCCGATTTTGGCAGCACTACCACCATGCCTTCGGTAAGAAGCTCGCTGATAGCATCGGAAGGAGGGAAGTATCTGCTGGAACAGTTCAATGCCGGCAATCCGATACTGGAGGATGACGGAAGGCTGATGTTTATAGGTAGTGTGCCATGGACATCTTACATAGGTGTAAAATGGGTTCCTTAATTCTTCTCATGTTTAATTACTGCAACATGCAATTACTCAGAATATTGTTTTTAGCTACTTATATGTTTACGCTTGTTTCGTGTTATAAAGACAAGGGTAATTATACCTATCATGATATTAATGAAATTACCATTGATGGCATGAATGCATCTTATTCTGCTATTACAGGGGTGGATGTGCTGCATATTGAACCTCAGATGGCTATGACAGAGCCGGGAAACGATGCCGCGCGTTTTGAATATTACTGGATAGTAGTAAAAGGCACTACCGTTATTGATACCATCAGCAGGCAGCCTGTATTGGACTATAAAGTAAGTCTGGCACCGGATGCTTATACACTTTCCTTTCGTGTGGTAGACCGTCAAACCACCGTTGCCTTTAAAAAGAGTGTTACACTAACCGTGGGCACCCCTTACTCCCGCGGTATTATGCTGATGGGTACTAATGAGGCAGGTAATGCAGAGGCGCAGATGATATCTATGGTAAAAGATACCATTGTGGTATCAGACATTCTCAGCAAAAGCGGGCTGCCCACCCTGAAGGAACCGGTTGCCATGGTACATACCGGAGCTACCATTCTTACAACCGGATTAAGGTTGTGGGCATTTACCAAATCAGGTTCTTACTACTTCGACCGGCTTACCATGAAGGCAACTCCTGCCAATACATTTGGCAGCATTGTATATACCACGGAAGGTATTGACAAAAATACGTTGACACCTGTATTAACAGCACCTCAGATCAGAGATGCGGGTGGCGCTTCGGGTAATAATGCTTCGCGGGCTATGCTGTGCAGTGATGGTAGTATTTTTGCGGCCAGCACTTACCTTAACGGAGGTGATTTTTACACCAACCCGGTTAACAGAGAGGCATCCAATTTTTCCAGGATGCTGAAATCGGCTCCCTTTCTTTTTTACTCCATTGGCAACATGAGTTCGGTACTATGGTATGATGTGGAGAACAACCGGTTTATGAACTATTCCAGTTTTGGCCTGTCCAATGCATCTACCCAACCGTTAGATGCTGCCGGGTCATTATTTCCGTGGAATCAGGAGGGAACCGGCAGAAAGCTGGTGTATGGCGAAAACACCCGTAATGCCGATGCAGGCTCCACGCATGGTAACTCCTTTGCTATTATGAAAGACAATAACAATAAATGTTTTTTGTATAAATTTTACGCCAACGGAGCAGTGCCGGCAAAGCGTGATTTTTATGAAGTACTGCCCATGGCTACTGATTTTGATAAAGCCAGCTTCTATGCCTTTTCTTCCAGAAGAACGGTGGTGTTTTATGTAGTGGGTAACAAGCTGTATGCATATGACTACAACAGGGGATTTGAAAAAACGTATGAATTTCCGCAGATTGGTACTGATGAAATTACCATGCTGAAATTTGATACACAGATAGACTTTAACACCAATTCTCTTTACATAGCTACTTATAACGCACAAACCAAAGGCACCCTGCGCAGATATAACGTAGGCAGCAACCCCGACGTGGTGGAAATTACGCCGGTTAACAAAGCCAGCTGGAGTGAACTGCTGAAAATTAAGGATATGAACTGGAGAGCTACCAACTAACACAAGTAAGATAACACAGGAATGATGAATAACGCAATAAAAACAAGCGTACTCATGAGTATGCTGCTGGGCGCATCTGCGGTAACCGCGCAGAAAGCATTTACAATAAAAGGAAAGCTGACCGATACTGCCAGAGCAGGCAGTAAGGTTACCATTTACTATAACAACGGTACTAAACCGGTACGTACCATAGTGGTACCGAAAGAAGGTGCTTTTGAATATACAGGTACTGTTACCGGGCCGGCAAAAGTTTCGCTGTCATCCTACGTTTCTGCCTGGGAACTGAAGAAGTTGGGAAGCTGGACGGAGCAGGAAGAGTTTTATGTGGAAGAAGGTACGGTGCTGGTGGAAGGCAGCCGCTTAAACAATGTAGTGATAACAGCAAGCGGCCAGCCACAGCAGGATTTCCGGAAGTTGCAGGCGTTATTACAACCCTTTGAGCAGCGCGATAAGGCAGCCTACCAAAGCAAGCTGCAAGCCATTATTGCGAAAGATACCGCCACTGCCAAAAGGTACGATGAGCAGATTGCCGTATTAAAAGCATCTGTAGACAGCGCTAAGCTGGTATTTATAGCGGCGCATCCGGGTTCGTTTGTATCGTTAGATCTGGTAAAAGAGCAAGCTACCCCAAAAGCATTGGTGGAGCAGAAAGAGAAAGTAGCCAGACTGTTTAATGGCCTTACAGAGCCGGTAAAACAATCTGAGGGTGGTAAAACCCTCAACGGTTTGATATCAAAAGCCTTTAAACTGAGTGCGGGTAATGCAGCTGTTGATTTTACCATGACTGATACGTTGGGTAAACCCGTTAGCCTGTCTTCTTTCCGTGGTAAATATGTACTGCTCGACTTCTGGGCATCCTGGTGCATACCCTGCCGTGCAGAGAACAAAAACGTAGTAAAAGCCTATAGCCGTTTTAAAGATCACAATTTTACCGTGCTGGGGGTATCGCTGGAAAAAAAGGGTGATCAGAAAGCCTGGGTAGATGCTATTCATAAAGACAGCCTTACCTGGACGCATGTGTCAGACATTACCAATGGTAAACATGAAGCAGCCACCATGTATGGTATTCAAAGCATTCCCATGAATTACCTTATCGGGCCTGATGGTACTATTGTGGCAGCCAACCTGAGAGGGGAGGTACTGGATAAAAAGCTGGAAGAATTACTGGGTAAATAACCCCGTGTTACGTAGTACATATATGAACCAGAAAGCGGCCTTTTACAGGGCCGTTTTTCGTTGGTGCATACCGGGGCATAGTATTTGCATTCTCATGCGTGCAAAAACCAATATCACCCATGAAAAAATGCATTGCTATTCTGAGCTTACTGTTGATGACACACTTTGCCAAGGCCGATCAACTCGCACTTATCAGCCGCGAACAGGCAGAAAAGGCCGTTACTTACCTGAAAAAAGAGGGCGTGGCTATTTTATGGTGCAGCTGCTGTGATGGTGACCCCATGAAGCGCGTAACCATCAGCGAAGTGTTTATTAAAGAAACCGACAATGGCAAATATTATTCAGTAGTACTGAAAGGCCGCGACGATCAGGGCAAGGAAATTGAAGAATACCTGGACCTGGCTTATGTGTTTGTAAAAAAGGGCAGCAAAGGTCAGTCGCTGGGTAAAGTGTTGAAGTTTGACTGCGACCCTTGTGTAAAACCTTTTGACTGGGAAACGCCTGGCAGAGGATAGGGATAAATATGTTTAAAATAAGCTGGTAACAACCCGGCATAAAGAAGCTGCTTCTATAAACACAGGGGCAGCTTTTTTGTTTTAGTAATGCGGAGGTGGTTTATGTTATATTTACAATTTGTAATATTAACAATTGTTAGTTCGGTGAGCAGAATAGCCTATATTCGTTTGAAGCTTTCAATTGTTTAACAGCCATATGAGTATGAGTAATCCTGTATTACAATCTCCCGGATACCGTTTCCGGGAGGCATTAAAAAAAGAGTTCCCGCTTCAGATTGTGGGTGCTGTTAACGCCAACCATGCGTTGCTGGCTCAGCAGGCTGGGTTTCAGGCCATTTATTTGTCGGGCGGTGGGGTGGCCGCCGGTTCACTGGGTATTCCGGATTTGGGTATTACGCAGATGGAGGATGTATTGATTGATATCCGTCGTATTACAGATGTATGTACCCTGCCATTACTGGTAGATGTAGATACCGGCTTTGGTCCTTCTGCCTTTAATGTAGCCCGCACGGTACGTTCCCTTATCAAAGCAGGTGCAGCAGCCCTGCATATTGAAGATCAGGTGGGGGCCAAACGTTGTGGTCACCGCCCTGGTAAAGAGGTGGTGAGTAAGGAGGAAATGGTAGATCGTATCAAAGCAGCTGCAGACGCCCGTACCGATGAACATTTTGTAATAGGCGCCCGTACCGATGCCTTTGCTATGGAAGGTTTGGAGAAAACCCTGGAAAGGGCGGCAGCTTATAAAGAAGCCGGGGCCGATTTCATTTTTGCCGAAGCCGTGCCGGATATTGCGCTCTACCGTCGGTTTGCAGAAGCTACCGGTTTGCCCATCCTCGCCAACATTACCGAATTTGGTATGATACCCATGTACACCACAGCGCAGTTACATGATGCCGGTGTGGCCATGGCGCTTTACCCGCTTTCTGCCTTTCGTGCTGCCAATAAGGCTGCATTGAATGTATATGAGCACATACGCAAAGATGGTACACAGCAGCAGGTGTTAAACACCATGCAAACCAGAGAAGAGTTATACAGCTCTATCGGTTACCACACCTACGAACAAAAATTAGATGAACTCTTTAAAAAGAATAAAAATGTCTAACGATACAGCGCCGGAAACATTTAAACCTAAGAAAAGCGTGATGCTTTCAGGTGTTGCCGCAGGCAACACCGCACTTTGCAGTGTAGGCAAAAGCGGAAACGACTTACATTATCGCGGGTATAACATTCTCGATCTGGCCGCAGGGGCGCAGTTTGAAGAAGTAGCTTACCTGCTTATCTACGGCACACTGCCTACCAAAGCGCAGCTGGCTACGTATAAAGCCAAACTGAAATCGTTACGGGGACTGCCGCATTCTGTTAAAAACATTCTGCAGCAGATTCCTACCTCCGCCCATCCTATGGATGTAATGCGCAGTACGGTATCTGCCTTTGGCAGCATACAACCTGAAAAAGACGATCATAACCTGGCAGGTGCCAGAGATATAGCTGATAAATTACTGGCCTGTTTCAGTTCAGCCTTGTTGTACTGGTACCATTACTCCCACAACGGTAAAGAGATACAGGTTGAAACAGATGATGATTCTATCGGTGGCCATTTTCTTACCCTGTTGCATGGCAAAAAAATGCCTGCTTCCTGGGAAAAAGCCATGCAGATATCATTAAACCTGTATGCGGAGCATGAGTTTAATGCCTCTACTTTTACCGCACGTGTTATAGCAGGTACCGGTTCTGACTTTTATTCTGCTATTACTGGTGCCATTGGTGCCCTGAGAGGCCCCAAACATGGTGGCGCCAATGAGGTGGCTTATGATATTCAAAGCCGTTACGCCACGCCGGACGAAGCAGAAGCGGATATACGCACACGGCTGGAACGTAAAGAAGTAATTATAGGTTTTGGCCATCCGGTATACACCATTTCCGATCCGCGTAATGTGGTGATTAAAGAGGTGGCCCGTGGCCTTTCAGAAGAAGCCGGAGATATGCTACTGTACAATGTGGCAGAACGCCTGGAAACACTGATGTGGAACGAAAAGAAGATGTTCCCCAATCTGGATTGGTTTTCAGCGGTATCTTATCATTTGATGGGTATTCCCACACTGCTATTTACACCATTGTTTGTTATATCACGCGTAACAGGCTGGAGCGCGCATATTATTGAGCAAAGGCAGGACGGTAAAATTATCCGCCCCAGCGCCAATTATATCGGCCCTGAAAACCGGGAATTTGTATCACTGGAACAACGCTAGTTTTTACTTTAAAAAATAACACGAATAATGTCTTCTCATATTTCCAACGAAAGACCGCAGCCAGATCAGGTACTGGCTGATATTGCTGATTATGTATTGTCGTATAAAATGGATAGTGACCTTGCCTGGAAAACCGCACATTACTGTTTGCTGGATACCCTGGGTTGCGGGCTGGAAGCGCTTACTTACCCCGCCTGTACCAAACTGTTAGGCCCCATAGTAAAAGGTACTATTGTACCCAACGGCGCCAAAGTACCGGGTACACAGTTTCAGTTAGACCCCGTACAGGCGGCGTTTAACATTGGCGCTATTATACGCTGGCTGGATTTTAACGATACCTGGCTGGCAGCGGAATGGGGGCACCCTTCTGATAACCTGGGTGGTATACTGGCCACGGCAGACTGGCTTTCGCGCACCCGCGTAGCCAACGGCCAGGCACCCTTAAAAGTAAAACAGGTACTGGAAGCCATGATTATGGCGCATGAAATACAGGGCGTACTGGCGTTGGAAAACTCTTTTAACAAAGTGGGCCTCGATCACGTATTTCTGGTGAAAGTTGCGTCTACTGCAGTAGTAGGTAAATTACTGGGCCTTACCCGCGATGAATTGATTAATGCCGTATCGCTGGCGTTTGTAGATGGGCAATCGCTCCGTACCTACCGCCATGCACCCAATACCGGCAGCCGTAAATCATGGGCAGCAGGTGATGCTACCTCAAGAGCAGTAAGGCTGGCACTGATAGCACAAACCGGTGAAATGGGCTACCCATCTGTACTTACCGCTAAAACATGGGGCTTCTACGATGTGTCTTTCAAAGGCAATGCGTTTAAATTTCAACGCGATTACGGCTCTTACGTAATGGAAAATGTATTGTTTAAAATATCTTTCCCTGCCGAGTTTCACTCGCAAACAGCGGTAGAAGCAGCTATGACCCTGCACCAGACCCTGAAAGCAGCAGGAAAAACTACGGATGATATCCGTAAAATAACCATACGCACCCACGAGGCGGCTATCCGCATTATTGATAAAAAAGGACCATTGAATAACCCGGCAGACCGCGACCACTGTATTCAGTACATGATAGCGGTACCGATGCTGTTTGGCCGCCTTACTGCTGCTGACTATGAAGATGGTATAGCAGCCGATACACGTATTGACGTGCTGCGCGATAAAATGCTATGCGTGGAAGATCCGCAGTTTACGGCTGATTACCACGACCCGCAAAAACGTTCTATTGCCAATGCCCTTACTGTAGAGTTAAACGATGGCACGGTGCTGAATGAAGTGGTGGTAGAATACCCCATAGGCCACAAACGCAGAAGGGAAGAAGGTATACCGGAACTGATTAGAAAATACAAGATTAATCTGGCCCGTATTTTTCCGGAAAAGCAACAGCGCGTTATACAGGAGAAAACACTGGATTACAACACAGTTGCAGAGCTGGATGTGAATGTGTTTACCGATTTGTTTGTTATCTGATAACATACTACCTGAAATATAAGCGGGCACCTCATACATAATGGGGTGCCTGTTTTTTGTGGAACAACCTGCGGGCGTTGGCAGGGAAAATGTACGAATAAAGGTTTTGTAACCGTACTGTTGCTGTACGGTTATGATACACCTTTGTAACCGGTTTCGCTTGTAAATAACTGTATTTTAGTTGTTTGTGTAATTGGAATGCTATTTTGTAGATTACAGGGTATTACCAGACTATAATTGCCTGTTATGATTTTCAACTACCTCAAAATAGCATTCAGATCGTTACGGAAACGCAAAGGGTTTACCGCCATCAATACCATTGGGTTGGCATTGGGGCTGGCTACCTGTATGCTTATTGTGTTTTATGTGGCAGATGAACTGAGCTATGATCGCTTTTATCCCCATGCGGATAGAATTTACCGGATTAACGATGATATAAAGTTTGGGGGTAATGAAAAATCTTACACTACTTCACCCGCTCCGTTGTCGGCTGCGTTAGCCAGTGAATTGCCACAGGTGGAAAAAGCAGTGCGCATGCGCGAAACAGGTAGTGTTAATGTACGTAAAGGCAGCCAGAACATTCAGGAAATGCGTACAGTGTTTGTAGATTCCACTTTCTTTTCTGTGTTTCAGTTACAGGCAGTGGCAGGTGATATAAAGCACGCACTGGGGCAGCCGGAATGTATGGTGATTACTGAAAGCCGCGCGCTGAAGTATTTTGGAAAAACAGACGTGGTAGGGCAAACCCTGCTGCTCAATGGAGACAGACCCTTTAAGGTAACGGGGGTTGTTAAGGATTTACCCTCACAATGCCATTTTCATTTCGACTTTTTTATGTCTATGGGTTCACTGCCCGAAGGAAAAGACGAATCCTGGCTGAGCAATAATTTTCAAACCTATTTGTTGCTGAAAGAAGGTACGGATGTGGCAGCATTTGAAAAGTCGATGGCTCATTTGTTTAAAAAAAATGCTGGTCCGCAGGTACAGGCCTATCTGCATACCAGTGTGGAAGAGTTTGAGCAGAAAGGCAACTACTATCGCCTCAACCTCATTAATGTGCAGGATATACATCTGAAATCTAACCGGGTGGGCGAGTTCAGTGCCAATGGCAATATCCAGTATGTATATATCTTCTCAGTAATTGCCGCTTTTATACTGCTTATAGCCTGTGTTAACTTTATGAACCTGTCTACCGCGCGCTCTGCCAACCGTGCCAGAGAGGTGGGGGTACGTAAGGTACTGGGGTCACTCAGAAAGCAACTGATAGCACAGTTTCTGGCAGAATCTTTATTAATCACTTTTGTGGCGGCTATACTGGCAGTTATCATTGCTGTACTGCTAATGCCGTTGTTTAATCATATTTCCGGTAAAGAACTGCATTTTGGTTGGCAGGCAGTTAAATGGCTGGTGCCGGCATTGGTGGTTACAGTTGTGGTAGTAGGTTGCCTGGCGGGTAGTTATCCGGCTTTCTTCCTGTCTGCCTTTCAACCGGTAGAAGTGCTGAAAGGAAAGTTAAGTGCCGGGTTTAAAGGTGGTGGTTTAAGAAGTTTTCTGGTGGTATTTCAGTTCGCTATTTCTGTGTTTCTGATTATAGGCACCATAGTTATTTACAACCAGATACAGTATATACGTAATAAAGACCTGGGGTATAACCGCGATCAGTTGCTGGTATTACACCATCTGGAAAACCTGGGTAACCGTGCAGAAGCGTTGAAGCAGGAGGTGAGGCAGATACCGGGTGTACGCAATGTTACCGTTACAGCTTATCTGCCCACACTTAAAAACCGCAGTAGTAGTACCATGTTCCGCTCACCTGCCATGGAGCAGGATAAGGCTGTTCATTCGCAGATATGGTGGGTGGATGAAGAATATATTGATGCCCTGGGGCTGCAACTGAAAGCCGGTAGAAACTTTTCCAGAGAAATGGGCACCGATTCTGCGGGCGTTATCATTAATGAATCTGCCGCACGTTTAATGGGGGAAGCCGATCCGCTGAACAAAGTGCTTTACCTGCCCCGCGATAACATGTTAAAAACCGTAAAGCCTTTTCATGTAATAGGTGTAATAAAAGATTTCAATTTTAACTCCCTGCGCGATAATATTACCCCACTGGCGTTGTTTTATGGTGCTGATGTTTCTGTGTTGGGTATTAAAGTAAGTAGTGAGAATGTAGGGGCGGTGCTTACCCAGGTAAAGAATACCTGGAAGAAAGTGGCGCCAGATATGGAGCTGGCCTACACTTTTATGGATGAGGATTTTGATGCAGATTACCGTGCAGAGCAGCGCATAGGTACGATAGCTGTTTCCTTTACCCTGCTGGCTATCCTTATCGCCTGTCTGGGCCTGTTTGGCCTGGCTGCCTACGCGGCAGAACAGCGTACCAAGGAAATTGGTATACGCAAGGTGCTGGGGGCTGATGTAAGTACCATTGTTACCATGTTATCGGCCGATTTTATTAAACTGGTAGTAATAGCCATTGTTATTGCCGCACCGCTGGCATGGATGGCTATGCGGCAATGGTTACAGGGCTTTGCCTACCGGCAGAGTATACAATGGTGGGTACTGGTACTGGCCGCCTTTGCAGCTGTACTGATAGCGTTTATTACCATCAGTTTCCAATCCATAAAAGCAGCGTTAACCAATCCGGTGAAGAGTTTAAAGTCGGAGTAATGCGGCTTCTGCTTCAACTGGAAATTTATGTCTCGCGTACCTGAACCCAATCTGACCATTTGCAAAAAATGTCCAGATCACGGTACTAATGCTGACAGTGGTATACAGGATAAAGAACGTGTTTTATCGTTTCTCTGCCTGTGTAGCAATCCTGTGGGCAGTAATAATTCTGTAAGCCTTCAGATACTTGTTCAAACGGGAGATGTCTTTTTCTGTTACTTCCGGTATGCGACGCACATCCATGTTATCAGTAAGATCGTTCAGTTTAACCGTGCACGATAAAGGATGCTGAAGTGTACGTTGTATGAAATGATCGTAATCTTCCTCCTCACTCAGCTTGGTTACCCCGCGCAGCCCTTCCAGTATAAAGGGCGATAGTCCTTCTGCTTCCAGTTGCTCAAAAGTCCAACCAGTATCTTCTACCACATCGTGTAATACGCCGCATATCTTCTCTTCTTCCGTAATACCCATATTCATTACCCGCAGTACATGGCCTATGTAAGGGGCGCCATATTTATCCGTTTGTCCTTTGTGGGCGTTTACCGCAATTTCAATAGCTCTTTCCAGTGTCATGTTAGCTGATTTGTACATTAAAGATACGCATGTGGTTAAATACCTACGTGTTATGGTCGAAATCAGAGAGTGGCAAAACAGGGCTAAAGCATAGATAGGCTATATAAATAACCAAAGGGCTGTACCTCCCAGGGGCAGCCCTTTTTTGTGCCTGATACTGTAGCATACAAAGTTTTTTACTGTGCAATACGGCATAAATATTGGATGAAAAATTATTCCAAAACCCACGCCGTGTCTATGAAAAAATATTACACCTGTTTTCTCCTTTTCTTTATGCTGGTTATTGCTTCCTGTAGTAAAAACGGCTCGCGGCCGGATGATTCGCGGCCTGACCCACCGGTTACTTATCCTGACAGGTATTTCAGGGAAATTTCTACCGCTTTTAGTAACACTTTAGCCCTTGACGACAGTGGGTTTGTATGGGCGGCGGGTGTTAATACCCATAACGAATTGGGCCTGGGTACCACAGGTAAGCAAACGAAGTTTGTAAAGGTGCTGGAAGGGGCCAAAGCTATTTCTATGAAGGATGACCGGGCACTGGTGCTGAAAAATGACAACAGTGTATGGACTACCGGCATGGATCCGGCAGCGGAACTGGCAAGCGGGAATATTGCTTACAACGGCCGGTTTACCAAAGTGTTTGAAGGTGCTGCGCAAATTGAGGCAGGCAACGATAACGGGTTTATCATTAAACCCGATCTTACCCTCTGGGCGGTGGGTGCTAATTTTTACAATGTAATGGGCGCTCCGGAGGGTACAGTTGGTGGCTCCACGAAATATGTAAAAATTGCTGACAATGTGCAGTCTATATCAGCCGGCAATAACTTTTACCTGCTGCTGAAAACAGATAATAGCCTTTGGGTGTGTGGCAGAAATGTGGAAGGAGCACTGGGAACAGGAACCACCGGAGAGCAGAAAGGGTTTGTGAAGGTGATGGACGGTGTTAAAGTTGTTAAGGCGCTGGAATATCATTCCCTTATTATTAAAACAGACAACAGCCTGTGGGCGTCCGGTCACAACAGCTTTGGGGAACTGGGGCTGGGTGATACGTTGCAAAGAAACAGCTTTGTAAAGGTGATGGATGGTGTTGCTTCCCTGGCAGGCGGTCGCTTTTTTTCGCTGGTTATTAAAACAGATAATAGCTTGTGGGCTAGTGGCTACAATGCCTTCGGAACATTTGGCGTAAGCAGTTCAGATCAAACCCGTTTTGTGCGGGTTATGGACAATGTTACCCGGGTATCCGCGGCAGACTACCATTCCTTCATTATTAAAGCAGATAAAACCCTCTGGGCCACTGGTGATAACTTTTGGGGCAACCTGGGTATGGAAGACAGGCAACTGATGTTGTTTGCAAAACCGGTGTTTCGGTAACCGGAAAGCAGAGCGTTAAAAAAAAGGCTATAAATTTATGGAATACCGGGTAATATGCATCTATGCCCTTATACCTTAAAAATCTCTCTGCTATGAACAAGCCCCTTTTCTATGAACTACTGGCAAAATGTATGACCAGACCGCTTTCCGTGGAAGAATCAATCGCCTTGCGTGAGCAGGTACAACTGGCCAATTACCGGGATTTGCAGGAGCTGGATGCAGACCAGCTAATGGCTATCAGGCATTTACATCCTTCCTGGTCTCCGGAAAAAGAAGCGCAGTTACAGTCTGAGGCAAAGCTGCGTACCCGTATAAGCCGTTTGCGGTTAGCAACCCGATGGCTGGGGGTAGCGGCTGTTGCAGGAGCAGTGACATTTGGCTGGTGGTGGTTTAACAACAAAAAAATAGAAGAAGTATATAAAACCGGTGCTGGCGTGCGTAAAGAAATGGTGTTGCCCGATGGCTCAAAGGTAAAGTTGAATGCCAACAGCACACTGGTGCTGGCTGCCGGGTTTGATAAAAAGAACCGTTCTGTGGTATTGGATGGGGAGGGGTATTTTGAAGTAGCCCCTGATTCGGAACTGCCTTTTATTGTACGCACAACGGGCATGGAAATAACAGATGCAGGTGCTGTATTTAATGTGAAAGCTTATAAGCAGGAAGCGGATGAGGCCGTTTTGCCGGTAAAAGGAAAAATAACTGTAATGCCCATTATTCAGGTAAAGGCTACCCCGGTTTATACCCTGGAACCGCAGCAGAAACTGGTGATGCATAAAAATGTGGCACCGCAAACGGCAGAAGCCGGGCGCCTGACATCCGGAATAGTTAGTATAGATACCTTACGGCCCTTTGCTGCTAACGAAACTATTTATGAAACTGCCTGGGTAAAAGACGAACTGGTTTTTAATAATATTTCGCTACAGGAAGCGGGCACATTATTGCGCAACTGGTATGGGGTAGACGTGGTATTTGAAAACCAGCAATTACCAGAGGCCTTACTTTCGGGCCATTACCGGCAGCTGCCATTGGCTGCTTTACTGCATGTATGGCATGAAGCGGTGCCCGATTTCCATTATAAAATAGAAGGTAAGAAAGTAATTGTGCGCTGATGTAAGATTATACCGGCGCTATCCGCTCCAGTTCTCTGCCTTCATATAATTGATACAATTGCAGATGCTCCAGATGAACATAGCCTATATGGCACCCACAGGTGGCATTGGTGCAGGCACGCGGGTAAAGGCTTTGGCGAAATGTGGTATCGTAAATATTGCCAATCTTTTCTTTAATGAAATGGCAACGGTGCATATTGCCATCGCCGTCTACACTTATAACAGTATGCCCTGTTTTGCAGGCTTTGCCCAGCGTTTCATGGTGTACCATGTTATAGGCCACATGCGGGTCAATGCCCTGTAGTACAGCGGTTTCTTCTGCGGTGTAATAGTCTGCCTGTTTTTTCAATGCGTTAATCCACAAGTACCTGCCGGCGGGCAGTGCGGCACGTAAGCTTTCTATTTCAGTAATGGTTTCTTTAAAACCAACCACGCCTACGCTGTAGGCTACGCCCAGTGTATCCAACTGGTGGCACTGCTGTAAAAAAGCGGTGCGGTCAGTTTCTCCGGGGTGGTAGGTAGTCCACAGGGCTATTTTGCTTACATTGGCTTTCTGCAGCCAGTTCAGCCGGCTCGAGAGGTTGGTTTGTATAGATACCTTGTGTACGTTAGGCAGGTGGCTCAGCGTTGTCATGGCCTCCTGGTAATGTTTGCGTATCAGCGCTTCGCCCCATGGGGTAAACAGTATTTTAAACTGTATATCGTGCTGCTGCTGTACAAACTGCACAAACCGCAGCAGTTGCGCTGCATCTTTTTCCAGTGTTTCCCGCGAATCCTTTGTTTTGGCAAAGGGGCAGTAGGGGCAACCGTAGTTGCAGCTGGATAAAGGGCCTCTGTATAGTATAGATAACATCATTGCAATACAAAGTTTTGTATACGTTCCTTAATAGTGTCTGAATACAGCCAGGGGCCAATAGCATCGGAGTAATCAATGCCTTTGCTGGTAAGCCGTAACAGGTGTTGCTCTTCTGCCGCCATTTGCTGTTCACTCAGCTGTTGCAGCTGCGGGTAATGGTGCAGTGGATTGGCGCCGTACAGTTCTTTATACCGCTGCATATCCAGCCCGCTGCTGTGTAGTAACGATTTAATTACAAACCGGCGTTGCTGTTCTTCCTGCGTAAGCTGAATGCCATAGTCTGCCTGGCGGAATTCCGCATTGGTACGGTGGGTATACTGCTCAATGATAGATTTGATGTTGTGCCTGGCCACTGCATATTCTGAGGAGTAATGTACCGTTCGGGTATAGGAGCGTGCGCCTGCACCCAGGCCTGTCATACCATCTTCCTGGCAAAAATAGCGGGTCGCCGGTTTGCCGTTACCGGCAGTGCGGCGGCGGAACATGCGCATAGAAACCTGTTCATAACCCGCCTCTGTAAGTAGTGTTTTGGCAGTCTGGTATAACTGAAAACGATTGTCTGCAGGTTGCCCGCCATGTTTGGTAATGCCTGTAAGGGGCCTTACATACAGTGGGTAAATAAACACTTCTTCTACCTGGTATTGTATAGCCTGCTCTATAGAATAAATCCAGCTGGCTTCGGTTTGGTTTTCAGCGCCGTAAATAAGATCAATATTCACCGTAGCAAAGCCCTGTTGCTTCAGCAGCTCCAGTGCGGCAAATACCTCGGCGTTTTTTTGCGGGCGACCCAGCGTTTTCTGTTCTGTTTCCAGAAAGCTTTGTATACCCATGCTTACCCTGTCAACCCCCTGCTGGTGCAGAAACGCTGCTTTTTCCCGGCTGATGGTTTTGGGCGACATTTCAAAGGATACAGGAATCTGTTCCGGTTGGGCGCCCAGCCCGCGTATAATATGGAACAGTTTTTCCAGCTGCGGCAGGTCCAGAAAAGTAGGGGTGCCACCACCTACAGCCAGTTGTCCGAAATGTTCCGGTTGTACGGCATCCTTCACCGCCTGTGCTTCGCGCTCCAGTGCCTGTAGATATACATTTACCATATCATCTTTGGGGTTGGCAATGGTAAACAGGTTGCAGAAGCCGCAGCGCATTTCGCAAAAGGGCAGGTGTATATACAAAAACAGCGCGTCTTTCTTTTCCTGCTGCCACAGGTTTGCAAGGGGCAGCGGCTCCATTTTCCGGTAACTGTGTTTGTGCGGATAGGAATAGGCGTACGAATCAAATATGGTAGGAAACAGTGTGTTCATGCTTTGCGTTTAATAACTGTGGTAGCAAAAGGCACATCCCATACAGCGGAATGGCCTACACGGTGGCCATAGTAACCGTTTTCGCCATAGGCGGTGCCATGGTCGGCGCATACGATACAAAATACATCTTTGTCCTGCCTGGCAAGGGCATTCAGCAGTATAGGCAGCTGGCTATCAACATAACGCAGGGCTGCTGTATGCGATGCAATGGTATCGGTTGTACGTTCCGGCTGCAGGTAAAAGTAATTGGGCTGGTGTATGGCCGATACGTTGATAAACAGAAACAGCTGGCTGCCGTTATGGTTATCCAGCAAACTGGCTGCTTTTTCAAACTGATTTTGTGTGGAAGCAGGGTCGGTAACACCGTAAGTGGTTTCCCAGTAGCTTTCCTGAAAAAAAGATGGTAATACAGTGCCCAGCGCGGTTTGTTTATTAAAAAAGCCTACGCCACCTATACATACGGTACGAAAGCCTTTTTGGGCAAAGCCGGTTACTATATCCGGTGTATCAAACACCAGCGTATTATTACCCGTGGTTTCACTGCCTGCAAAACGGGCAGCAAACAACCGGGGCGCTTTGGGGGCGTTTACCGGCGTGGGTAAAAAGCCGGCAAAAAAGGCATGGTGCGCTGCATAAGTAAAACTGCCGGGCGAGCTGCATTGCTGCCAGCCCTGTGGAAACAGCTGTTGAAAATGCGGTGTTTCATTATCCCGGAAAAGCCGGTCGGCAACATCATACCGCAGGCTGTCCAGCGTAATAAACAACACGTGTGCATGTGCTGCTATTTCAGGTAGGTTTAGTGTTTCAGCCATTGTTCCAGTTCTGTTATATGGGTGATGGTTATATCCGGTGTTACACCCGCAGGTATCTGCCTGTTGTGCGAAACCCAGCAGGCTTGCATGCCACAGGCTTGCGGCGCTGCTACATCTTTCTGGTAATCATCTCCGGTCATTAGTATGTTACCGGGTGCAACTTGTAGCCGGGCCAGTACGGTAGTAAAAAACTCCTGCGATGGTTTTTCGGCAGGCATTTCACCGGATATAAATATTGTATCGGAGGCAAAAAAGCTGTCCAGCCCGCATTGCTTCAGTTTAGCCCTTTGTATATGGCTGCTGCCATTACTGGCCAGCGCCAGGCGGTAATGTGGTTGCAGGCGGGTGAGCATGGCGGTTATTTCCGCGTTGGGATACACATTGGCCACCAATTGCTGCTGCAGAAAGGAGAGCAGCGTGGCAGGTGTATCGTAAGGCAGCGTGCCTTTACCAAAGGTATCCAGCAGCCACTGGCAAAAGCCGGTTCTGTCTGCATAGCCAAAGCCATCCTTTTCCATAATCTGTTCCAGGGTGCCGGCAGGTTGGGCATGGTGCATTAACCAGTACTCCATAGCCTTGCGCATAGCGCTGTTGCGGTTAAACAGCGTATTATCCAGATCAAACAATAAGATAGTTGGTTGTATGGTTTTCATATTGTTACAGGTTGCGTGTCAGCATGGCGTTTATTTCCGCTTCGCAGCAGTTTTCGTTGTTATGCAAAAGGCCGGGCAACAGATCGCCAAAGGCATTTACTTCCAGTACATACATATCCCTCCGGTTAGCGGCCGGTAAAATATCTACACCCATATACAGGCTCTGCGGAAAGCAGGCTGCCACCTGCTCTGCCAGCCGGTGTGCTGCATCCAGCGCTGTCTGGCCCATACTGTTTATAAAATCCTGCATATCTCCACGCTTATTGCCCAGGTGCAGGTTGGTAATTACCCCTTTGCTGGTACGTAACACCGTATGCCTGGCCTGGCCATTAATAACCAGTACACGTATATCAAAATAGCGATCGTTCAGCGTAGCCTTCGGTATCCATTCCTCTGCGTGTGCTCCTTCCTGTATTATCAGGTTTATCATAGCTGCAATCTCCGCTTCATCCCGGTAGGTGCGTACTTTCAGGGAATTAAACAACCGCAGGTGGCCGCTGGTATTATCCATTTCCACAGAGGTTACCGCCTGCACACGGTTGCCGTTTTTACGAAAGGCAATTACCCCCGAGGCAGAGGATGCGTGCGAAGGTTTTATAAACACCTGTGGCATCCGCTGCTGCTGCATAGCAGTTAGCAGCGCGGTGTAGTTATGTACCTGCGGCAATTGCCGGGGCACCGGTACACCCTTCTGTAGTAATACATGCTGGCATGCCGGTTTATTAAACATCAGTTGAATATCTGCCACTGCATTCATGTAATAATGGCGGTTGGCGGGCAGCTTTTCAATAATCTCATCCAGCAACAGGCAGTAGCCGGCATACCAGCTTTTCAGGTTATGTATCATCCCGCTTTCATATCCTGTTTCCGGCAGGCCGGAACCTTTTTGTATCAGTTGTTTCCTGACAGTAGCGTTTTCTCCGGGTGAATCTATCTTAATAATGCTACCTGCTGGTATGGCGGGCAGTGCTTTACCTGCCAGCCAGTGTTCATACGCTATTACCACAACAGCGTCATCAGCCACGCGGGCTGCTGCTTCGGCAAAAAATACAGCCCGCCGGTTTTCGGGGTTGCCAATTAATACCAATGCCATGCTTATTCAGAAACTTCAATATACCGGTCTTCCTCATCACCTTCTTCCTGGTCGTCGAGGTTTACATTTATACCTGTTGCCTTCAGTTTATCCATCATTGCGTTACTCATGTAATGATGGCGCAGGTTCAGGTAGCTGAGGTTTTTAATATCGGGGCAGTTAAGCAGTGCTTCGCCACCGGCATCAGTTAAAACACCCATAGAAAGGTCCAGCGATTCCAGTTTTTTTATAATGGGCGACTGGCATACAACAGCTGCAATTTCATCCTGCGCTTCGTTATCCATCAGCCCCAGATGTTTTAATCCGGGAAATTTTTCGCCCGATAAAATGGGGGCAAAATCTTCTATAGATGAACCCCAGCCGTATTCATCAGTACCCAGCCACAAATGCAGTTTTGTTAGTTTGGGTAATGTTGCGTTCAGTATGTCAGCAACCGTATCAGGGTATAAGCCACCTGTTTCTACAATCAGGGTTTTCAGATTTTCGTGATGCAGATGCTGAAACCTCAGGTCCTGCCCGCCTCTTACCTGAAAGTGTTCCAGTTGTGGGTATGCTGCCAGCAGGGGCGTCATATCTGTCTGGTTAATCCACGAAATTTCACATTCTTCGTAAGTAATATCTCCCAGAAACAAAGCCTTCAGTTGAGAAAACATGCTGCTCAGTTGTATCAGGGCTTCCACAACTTCTTTACTGTTGCCACCGGCATCGGTATCAAACTGGCCAATAATCAGCTCGGTAATACCGGCTGCTTTGGGGTCCTGTGCAAAGGCGGTAAGCTTTTCGGTAATAGACTGTTCATCATCATACTCTACGCTAATGCGGTATACAATACCTTCTGTTGCGTTAATGCCGGTTTCTGCCGACCAGGTTTCTACTTTTTTAAAAAGGAATGTACTGAGGTTAGAATTAACGGTCATGATGTGTTTTTATGTGTGAATATACCCGATAACAAATACTGCGCCCTGTTTTGTAGATAACTATGTATTTACCACAGTTACATGATGGTTATAACGGGCAATAATTATATAACACCTGCTAACGGGGCGCTGACGGCTTTCGTGGCACATTTCTTTTATGCAGTTGGGCATAAGGGTATATCTGCTGCAGATGAGGCAGGTATGCTGATTGGGTGATTCTTAAAAACCTAACCTATGCTAAACATGTACGACCTGGTTCTTTATACGGAAGACCTCCTGAATAGCGATCAGATTGGGCTTACGCATCGTATCAGTACACTGGTGGACGAATTTTTTATCGGGCACAGGAAATATGAATTCCGGCTGGAATTAAGAAGGTCGGACAGAATTCCACCATTAAATACAAACACGCTGGATGGGCAGCGGCTGACCGACTGTACCTGCGGGCTGTTTAATGCCTTAAAAACAGTGGGCCTGCCGCTGTGCAAGTATGTGCAGAAGTTTACCTGGCTGGAGCCTTATACAGGCCACTGCTGTGCCTATACGCTATACCTTACCGTAGGCGAGGCAGAAGAATGGCATTTGTATTAAATGGTGCTGTTGTTTACTGTTGCTGCAATACGGATAGTTTGTTCTGAAATTCTTCCACGCTTATTTCTCCGTTAAAAAAACGGCTTTCCAGTATGGCTGTTTTTTCTTTGGTGGTAGCAGGCAGGTGATAAAGTGTGGTAAGCAGCTCACCTTCGTGCGGTACAGGGGCAGTAACATGCTGCTCTCTGGTAAATGCCTCGTAATATCTTATGCCCAGCACACGCAGCGAGGCTGCGTTAAAATGCAGGCCATCCGGGTTGGCAGTAAGCCCCTCGGCAGTAACGTAATAGCAGCGGGGTTGTGATTGCGCATAGCGTAACAATGCTGCGTTAATAAGCGGGTATGCGCCAAAGTACTGTTTGTACATACCGTTGGTAAGAAAATCGCCCAGTGCGCCTACTACCATGGGTATATGAGGCACCTCCAGTTCGCGGCGCAAAGCATCTGTTATAATCCCCAGTTTTTGTGCATACTCCCGGGCGCGGTCAGGAAAACAATCACTCTCGCCCTGGTGCCATAAAATACCTGTTAACTGGCTGCTGCGCTGCGCCAGCTTTGCCTGCGCTACCGCATGGTCAAACAATGCGCCACCCACTGCCCAGTCTTCCAGGCTGGTGCCACCATCTGCACAGGGTATTAAACCGATTTTTGAAACGGGATGCTGAAACCGCCAGGCTGCTGCAAAGCTGGCTGCCAGGCCCGTGCCCGCCACGGCGCGATCATTATGAAGCGGTTCGGCCATCATTTGCCAACGGCCATTGCGCAGCATATAAATACCTTCATTAATAATAGGAGGCACTTCATTTTTAAACCCACGCCCTGCCATATTGGATTGTCCGATCAGTAAAAAGGAAGAAATCATATAGTGTTTTTCTATTATTCCGTGTAAATATAAAGATGCACAGCCTTATACAATCGCACGGCCTGGCTTTTGTAACAATGTATAGCACCATCATAATTACTGAAATAGCATGACGATCCTGAATCCCTGGCAGAGCATGAAGAATTTACATAGTACTAGATTGAAAATGAATGTGTTAAACTATCCTGATGCACCTGCGGCGGTTACGGGAAACAGCGATAACTATAGAATGCTGGTTTCGCTACGGGCCGATTTGCAAAAAGTGGAGACAGATATACTATCACTTCGTTTGGTACTAACACGTATTTGTAGCGCTTTTGCCACAACTTTATACGCGGGGCAGCCGCTAAGCCTGCGCATATTACTGAAGTCGGAATTTACAAAGCTGCGCGCGGCTTACAAACGTCTTGATGAAGAGCCTGCTGCCCCACAACATGTGGTAGATGTATTTCTCGATTCTATCAACAGCATACTGTTGCTGATGAACCGTTAGTTACTCAGCCGGTAACATTGTTTGTGGCGTTGGTATAAACAACATGATAGGAAGTTCTGGCCACCTGTTCAAAACGGCTTTCAAAAAATGCTTCCATACAATCTTCCAGCGAAGGGTTTGAAGTACTGAAAGGCTGCGATGGATTTTTCAGGTGTGGATTAAACCGCGCCATTTTAATATCCCGTATCGTAGCGGCTATATATCCCCTCCGGGCGTCAGCAGAAATCAGACGCCCGAGTTGCTGCTGCTGATGTGTCAGCAGCCAGTGTTTACACGCGTCTGTATTATAGTTTATACCATACAATACGGAAAGCAGGCCGCTCTCGGTATTGGCCGATTGCAGGTTGTGCAGGTGTTTATAAGCTTCCTGTAAGGTAATAAAGTTACATGGGTTAAGTGGGGTAGCTGTGGCAATAGCGCATAGTGGTTCCATTGCAATCTGCATCAATGCTGCCAGTTCCGTTTTTTCCCATTGTTGGGTCAGTAATGTGCATTGCATTTCAAAATAAATACTTTCCTGCACCTGGCTTGCATGGGGTAGTTTTACATGCCTGGGTACATATGCCTGGTGCGCGCTGTTGCAGCAAAAGCTATAAACATTCAGCAACGCCTTTGTAAACCCTTCATAAGTCAGGGCTTCAGGCATGGAGTGCAGGGATAAATGGTGGCATCTGTTGGCCAGCTTTACCAGACGGGGAATGTTTTTTCTGAATGCGCCATCCATGTCCGGATGTTCCGGTGTTTCTGCAATAAGCTGTTGAAACTGCTCGCAGGTGTTGTAAAATTCAATAACGTGCTCACTTACGTCAGGTTGAAAAGCCAGCATGTTCAGGTAATGGGTAAGGTTAGAAAGGGTGAACATGAAGGCCGCAGTGCTGTTTAACATAGCAAATTTTCGTTTTCAGGTTACGGAATGAAGGAATACAGGCATACCAATCAGTGCCGGTATTTCCGGTGTTGTGGCTTTAAACAGGACATCCTTTGGATTCTAACAAAGAGAGAAGTGGCTTTTTAGCGGATAGTGGATTTTCATATTTGCCTGTAGCAACAGGCCGCACGTTTTCTGAGCAACTGTTAGCAATTTCTGATAAATAATCTATTTTATTGTATCTTTTTTACATTTTAACGGTTTTTTGGCAATTTTCTACATCGGGTAGATTTTTCAAAAAAATATCTCTCTGTTGATGTAACGTACGTTTTTGTACGTACCTTCGGTATATGAGTTTATTTAAAAAGGATACATCTGTTGAGACGGTGCCCACCAAAACGGAATTGGATGTGTTACAGGTATTGTGGCAGTATGGCCCGTCTACAGTGCGTTTTGTGCATGATAAACTGAATGAGCAGAAAGAAGCGGTGATATATACCAGCACACTGAAGCTGATGCAGGTAATGAAAGAAAAGGGTATGCTTAACCGCGATGAAAGCAGTATGAAGCATGTATACAGTGCTGTGCCGGAAGAAAAAAAGGTAAAAGGCAACCTGTTAAACCGCTTTGTAGATACCATGTATAACGGCTCGCCGGGCGATTTGATGGTGGCATTACTGGGTAATGATAAAACTTCTCCGGAAGAGCTGGATAAGATAAGAGAACTGCTGAAAACAATGGATGGTAAATAACTAAACCTATACCTATGCACTTATACCTGAATATATCTGTAAAGGGTGAGCAGCTGATGCAGGCTTTTAGCTGGATGCTGATTCATTCATTGTGGCAGGGCCTGCTGCTTGCTATTGTAACGGCGGTATGTATGCATATGAGCAAAAGCGCTGCTGCCCGGGTAAGGTATGTGATGGTGTTTATTTTGTTTTCGTTTTTTATACTGGCTTGTGGCTTTACATTTTTATATCAGTTAAATGGTGCATCGCATAGTTTAATGCCTTTGGGTGGCACCATAGGACATAATGCCTCTCATTGGCTGCCGGTAAATGCCGCACATTTACAGTTTTATACAACTGCCTGTGCCGGTTTTATTTCTGCGCATGCTTCCTGGCTGGTGCTATTATGGACGGCTTTTTTTGCCTGGCGCTTATATGGCATGGTGCAGGGCATGCGGTGGCTGCATAAGGCCAGACACCGGTACACCAGTGTGCCGGAAGGGTGGCAGCAGCGGTTAAACCAACTGGGTGCAAAGCTACGTATCAGCAACCCGGTGCGCTTGCTGGAATCTGCTTTTGTAAAAGCGCCCATGGTAATTGGCCACCTGAAACCGGTAATACTAATGCCTGCCGGTTTATTAACGGGGTTGCCCGCCGGGCAGCTGGAAGCCGTACTGCTGCACGAACTGGCCCATATACGCCGGTACGATTATCTGGTAAATCTGCTGCAGACTGTTTGTGAAACCATGTTCTTTTTTAATCTGGGCATGTTATGGGTGTCTGCCCTGCTGCGGGAGGAAAGGGAACATTGTTGCGATGATATAGCACTTGAACAAACGGGTAATAAAAAAGAGTTTATACAGGCGCTGATTAGTTTTAAAGAGCATACTATGTATGCGCATCATACGGCAGTGGCATTTCCGGGTAAAAAGAATCAGCTGCTGCACCGTGTAAGCCGTATTGTACACAACAAAAATCAATCGCTGGCCACCGGGGAGAAGGTGTTTTGCATGGCTGGTTTTCTGTTATTGTCGGCCGTTTTAGTAACCGCAGCGGTAACACAGTTACGGAGCAGTGATAACATGCCGGGTATTGAAAAGCGTGTGTTTGTGGGATATTATTATACGCCTGCTGCTCAGCAATCATCAGCGGCCTTTACACTGGCATCTGTTACCGGCAAGGAAAAGCAGGAAGCAGCTAAGTTGCTGACGCAAAAGCTTCAACTGGTAAAAACAACGGTCAGACGCACCATGCCGGTTGCCAGATCACTGGCGCTGCCGCAGCCAAAGCCAGGTGCTTCCACTGAAAAAGTAAATCAGGTACATACGGTTGTCAATACTGTTTATACCAAAGAGGCTACACCACTGCAGGAACAGGAGATTGTGTATCATATACAGGCAGAGAAAGACCGGCAGCGGGCTCTGCTGGACCACATGCAGGCTGAAAAGGACAGGCAGCAGGCCAACCGCGACAGGGAGCAGGCGGACAGAGATCGTTTGCAGGCAGAGAAAGACAGAGAACAGGCCAGGCTGGATCGTATACAGGCCGATAAAGATCGCTTACAGGCAGACAGAGACCGTGCACAGGCAGAAAGAGACAGGCAACAGGCGGCTATAGAAAGAGAAGCTGCGTTGAAACTGCGGAATGCTTTATCTGGCAGGCAATAATATAATACATCATATTTATTACAGGTATTCTTACACCGCTTAACAGCGCGGATGGCATTGTATTGCCATTGTTATTCCAAAACACATTTAAATGATCATCAAATGAAAACAAGCTATTTAAAAAACAGCCTGGTGCTGGCGGCATGTCTGGTAGGTACTATGTATGCAAACGCGCAGCAAACTAAACCAGAAACCCTTGTACAGTATACTACACAAGCCGATGGTAACAGGGAACAGATGCATACTGTTAAAAACGGAAAAAACTATCAGCTGGAATTTGTGAACGACCAGCTTACTGCGCTGACGATAGATGGCGTTGCCATACCGAAAGAGAAATGGGGCCAGTACGACGCGTTTATTAAAGAAATGCGTGAGCAGTTGAAGCGTGACAGAGAGCAGGCTGAAAAAGACCGGATACAGGCGGCAAAGGATCGGGAACAGGCCGGGAAAGACCGTGTGCAGGCAGAGAAAGACAGGGCACAGGCAAAACTGGATCGTGCGCAGGCAGATAAAGATCGTGAACAGGCGGTGCGTGACAGGGAGCAGGCGCAGTTGAATCGTGTGCAGGCGGAGAAAGACCGCCAGCAAGCTGTAAAAGACCGTCAGCAGGCAGATCTGGATCGTGTGCAGGCTGATAAAGACAGAGCGCAGGCGGAGAAAGACCGGGAACAGGCCGAGAAAGACCGGGAGCAGGCACAGAAGGATCGCGTACAGGCAGAAAAGGATCGTGCCACGGCAGCGCAGGACAGAAAGCTGCTGGAGAACCTTACTGAAGAACTGGTGAGCGATAAACTGATTACAGATTCCAAAGCATTACATGAGTTTATTCTGAATAACACCGGCATGAGTGTGAATGGTGAAAAGCAACCTGAGCGTGTTGCCAAAAAGTATCAGGAAAAATACAGCCGCTTTGCAAAGGCGGGCATCACCTACCGTGTTAGTGGTACCACCAGGCAGTATAGTACCAGTGGTGTTTTAGAAGCAGAATAGCTGCTGTGAACTAATTCCTCGGTTTTTGCAATAAGTGATTTAATGTGTATCATATAATCAGCTTATGCGCAAGGGTATAAAAAGATTGTTCCCGCACGATTGACTGGCGGGAACAATCTTTTTATATACGGAGCAAAACAGGACAGCTGAATACCGTTGCAGCGCAGTTTAAAGGCGTGCATGGTATTACCATTAACAACGGCTGGATGTACTTATGCAACAGTAATGAGCTACGCAGTGCTAATATGCACAGAAAGGCGGAAAAGCCCCTAATTTTACCGCTTATTACCAGGAATTGATTCAGGCTGCATTACATAACGAAAAGGAACTGCTGGCGCAGGTGGTGGAAGGAAAGGAGGAAGCTTTTGCTATGTTCTACCATTACTATTACCCTGCGGTAAGCGCCTTTGTGCAGCAGTTTTTAAAATCTCCCCAGTTATCGGAAGACCTGAGCCAGGAGGTATTTACCAGAATATGGCAGAACCGGCACCGGTTGGCCGAAGTGCAGTCGTTTCGGGCGTACCTGTTTGTAGTAGCCCGTAATCAGGCAATTACCGCTTTACGTACCATCAGCCGTCATGAACTGGCGGCGGGCGAAATTCTGCGCCATTACCACTTGCCGCCACCGTCAACGGACGATTTATTGTTAACACAGGAGTATATGCGCTTTTTGCGTAATACACTCGATTCTCTGCCGGAACGTACCCGGCAGATTTTCCGTTTATGCAGAGAAGAGGGTAGGAGCTATGACGAAGTAGCTGCCTTGCTGGGCATTTCGCGGAATGCTGTGAAAAATCACATGGTGCAGGCCATGAAAGTGCTGAAAACCTCAGTAGAAAAGGAGTTGGGCATTCCTTTATCTGTATTCCTGGCTGTTTTTTCAGCCGGTTCAGAAAATTTTTAATTTTTTGCTACCCTCCCTGCATTGTTTGCCGTCTTATATACCTGTGAAGCCCCTGTCAGCTAAATTTTTATAGACGGTATATGTTGGAACAGCATCATTTCTATCAGCAACTGGTAAAGCGTTATGCCGCAAACCAGGCCACCAGTGAAGAGCTGGAGGTGTTTTTTCATTTGCTGGAACAGGGTAAGCTGGATGCGGCATTGGAAATGTATATGAACGAGGCGGCCGGGCTAACAGAAGCGCCTCCTTATGCGGAGGAGCCCTCAGAGGCGGTAATTACACCTTTATACACTAAACGGAAACTATTATACAGGGTGGCTGCTGCCGCTGTTATATTGATACTCGCAGGTAGTGCCTGGTGGTTCATGAACCGGATTAATGAGCCGGCGCACCCCGGTGAACTGGCTGTGCAGCAGGATATATTACCCGGTGTTTCGGGTGCCACGCTTACCCTGGAAGATGGCAGCGTAATGCAGCTGGATACGGCGGCGCGTACCTTACAGGTAACACAGGGCGAAACCTCACTGCTGGCAGGTAAAGGAACCCTTACCTACCGCGGAGCACCAGAAGCAGGAAACCTGCGTTATAACGTGCTTACCACGCATAAGGGCGAACAGTACCGGATTACCTTAAGTGATGGTACTAAAATACTGGCCGATGCAGCAACTTCCCTTCGTTTTCCGGTAGCGTTTACCGGCAGGGAGCGCGTGGTGGAAATAAACGGACATGCCTGGTTTGAAGTAGCGGAGAATGCCCGCCAGCCTTTTTATGTAAAGAAGGGTAACCAGCTGGTACAGGTGCTGGGTACCAGCTTTGATATGCTGGCGTATGACAATGAAAAAAATATGGCTGTAACGCTGGTTACCGGCCGTGTGCAGGTAAACAACGGCAAAGCGGTGTGCAGGCTGGCTCCGGGGCAGCAGGCCATTGCGGCAAAGGGGGCGGAAGGTATTACGCTTATAAAAGAGGCAGATATAGAAGCAGCTACCGCATGGATTAACGGTAAAATGGTATTTCGCAATGCAGATATAGCCACTATTATGCGTGCGGCGGAACGGTGGTATAATATAGAGGTGGAGGTACAGGGTAACCTTACCGGCCGCAGCTTTTATTTTGCGGTTAACCGTACTGCTCCGTTATCGGAGCTGCTGCACTTTTTAGAAATTTATCATATAAAATATAAACTGGATACTGTAACCCGAAAACTGATACTTATGCAATAAAGAAAGTAAGGGCCTATAAAAAACGTTCCGGGTTAGGAGCCGGAACGCTACTGTCCGGGCCCCATAAACGCAACTGTTCATTCGCTTATTACGTAAACCCAAACATGCCAAAACTATGCAAATTTTAGGTACGGGCATTTGCATGCCCGCAGGTAAAGTGCCCAAAGCACGAACAAAAACATTATTTCTGGTTATGAGAATGACCGCATTTATTTTACTGATAGCCTGTTTGCAGGTAAGTGCCCGCAGCGCAGCGCAGATTTCGCTGAACGTGAAAAAAGGAAGTCTGCAGACGGTACTGGAATCGATACACCGCCAGAGCGGGTACGATCTGGTGTATGATGTACACATGGTGCAGCAGAAGGCGGTGCCGGTTAATATCAGCGTTACCAACATCAGTGTGGAGCAGGCGTTGAATATGCTGCTGGCTAATCAGCCGCTTTCTTATGAAATTACGGCAAGCCGCATTATTTATATCAAAGAAAAAACAGCTGCAAAGCTGCAGGAAGAATATGTGTTTGCTGCCGCAGCGCCGCCGCACACGGTACATGGTACGGTGGTAAATGAAAAAGGTGAGCCGCTTGGGGGCGCACTGGTACAGGTAAAAGGATCGAAGATTGCTGCTGTTGCAGATGAAAACGGAGCTTTTACCATAGCAGGCATTGATGCAGGCGCTACGCTGGTAGTTACATTTATTAACATGGAGCGCATAGAGTTAAATCTGCATGGAGGTAACAACGTAAGGGTGGTGATGAAGGTAGCTGTAAACGAACTGGGAGATATAGCTGTACAGGTAAACACCGGTTATCAGACGTTGCTGCGCGAGCGGGCTTCCGGTTCTTTTGCCAAGCCCGATATGAACATATTTAAAGCACGTACCGGTACGGTAAATATTCAAACCCGCCTGGAAGGTTTAATTCCCGGCCTTACCATTATTCCGGGGCAGCGGAACATTCCCAGCCGCAACGGATCTTCTTCCGGCGATCAGGCTTTGGTACGTGGCAACAGCAGTATTCAGATAAACGGCGATCCGTTGTATGTGGTAAATGGTATTCAGGTGCCGGATATTACCAATATAAACCCGGATGATGTGGCCGATGTAACTGTGTTAAAAGATGCGGCTGCGGCTGCTATCTGGGGGGCGCGGGCTGCCAACGGTGTTATTGTGATTACTACTAAAAGCGGAACCCGCAACGAAAAGCTGGCAGTGGCTTACAGCGGTTTTGTAAACTTTATGGGAAAGCCGGACTTTGATTATATACCGGTGATGAACAGCCGGCAGTACCTGCAAACTGCAAAGGAAATATTCGATCCCATTGAATATCCATGGGGTAACTTATCCCGCTATAACTCGTATGTTGCCCCGCATCAGTTGATTTTGTATAACCGTTTCAGGGGGCTGATTACACAACAGCAGGCAGATGCACAAATGGATAGTCTGGCAGGTATTGATAACCGGCAACAGATAAAAGATCTTTTATACAGAAATGCTTTGTTAACCAATCATACTTTTTCATTTTCCGGCGGTAGCAAACTGTACGATTTTTATGCTTCTGTTGCCTGGAACAATACGGTATCTAACAGGCCAGGTGAAAAAAACAATGGCTACAGGCTTACCCTGAACCAGAATTTTCAGCCGGCACGTGGTGTAAAGGTTGCTATCAATGGTTTACTGGCGCATACCCGTACGGAAACGCCGCGCAACATTGCCGTTGATTCCCGCTTTCTGCCTTATCAGCTATTTAAGGATGCAGCAGGCCGGTCATTGTTTATGAACTATACACAGGGTATGACAGATTCGTTGCGCAACGAGTATCAGCAGCAAAGCCGTATTAATCTGGATTATAACCCCCTGGAAGAAAGAAATTACGGATACAGCAAAAGCAACGGACTGTCAGCCAATCTGAGCAGTAATGTGGAAGTGAAACTGTATAAAGGACTGAGTTTCCGGGGCACCTATGGCTATGTAACAGATAATATGGACGCAACCAGTTATGACGATAGTAAAAGCTTTAAACAGCGGTTTGAGTTGCTGGGCATGACGGTAGTGCCTGCTGCTAATGCTGCACCGGTATATTATCTGCCCGCTACCGGTGGAAAGTATACGGTTACCCGTACGCAGCAACGCAGCTGGACGGTGCGCAACCAGTTGATTTATTTGCTGAGTGCCAGAAACGGGAGAGATATGGTTAGTATTCAGGCCGGGCAGGAAGCGCAGGAGCAGGTATCTGTAAATAATTCTACTACCGTACGGGGATACAATGAAGCCCTGCAGAGCTATGTGGCGCTGGATTATAAAACGCTTGGCCAGGGAGTATGGAATACCCTGTTACCTATTGGTGGCCGGTTTAATGAAATGCCGTTTACCCAGTCAGAAACACGCGACCGCTTTGCCAGTTATTTTGCTTTGGTAAATTATAACATGGATCACAGGTACAGTCTTGATCTGAGCTGGCGGGTAGATAAAAGCTCATTGTTTGGAAAAGACGTATCGGTGCAAAACAGGCCGGTATGGAGCGTAGGCGGGAAGTGGCAGATTGGTAAAGAGCGTTTTATGCAAAACCAGAAGCTGGTTAATGATCTGGCTGTGCGCGCCACCTACGGTTTAACCGGTAATTCGCCCTATGCCGGGGCCGCTGCTTTGTATGACATATTAAGGGCGGAAACCGGGGTTAACGTGGCGGGTCCGGCTCTCAGTATTATGGAGCCTGCCAATAGCAGACTGGTATGGGAGCAAACAGCCACCCGCAACTTTGGGGTTGATTTCTCTATACTGAACAGACGTATCCGTGGTAGCATTGACTATTACTATAAAAATACCACCAACCTGCTAGGTACTATTGCGCTTAACCCACTTACCAGTCTTAATGCTGCTACAGGTAACCTGGGCAGGCTGGTAAACAAGGGCATAGAAATGAATATTAATGCTACGCCTGTACAAACCGGCAACTTAACCTGGACAACCGGGCTTGTTATCAGCTATAACAACAATAAGCTGGTGGAATACATTCCGTTCAACGCCAATGTAAATGTTGCCAGTGCTAAAATTCTGGCAACCAATTACTGGATAGGAGCGCCCGTGCAGCCTTTGTTTGCTTACCGTTTTGCAGGCCTGGATAACATGGGCGATCCGCAGATACGCCTTACAGATGGTACTGTTACCAAAGGGAAATATACTGCTACGCCAGATGATATTGCTTTTATGGGCACTACCGTACCCAGATATACAGGTGGCTTTACCAACAGCATACAGTACAAATCGTTTACCCTTACGGGCAATATGATTTTTAATATGGGGCACGTAATGCGTAAAGATGTAAATGGTTTTAACACCGGCGTGTTAACCGGCGCAGCCAGCCAGTTTACCGGAAATATTGAAACGTATTTTCTGAACAGATGGAAGGCGCCTGGTGATGAAGCCCATACCAATATACCTTCCTATGTGGTTAACCAGAATGAAAGCTTCAGCAGGCGCGAACTTACTTATTATTATTCCGGCGATATAAATGTGGTAAGTGCTTCTTATATCAAGCTGCGCGATATTACCATTGCTTACAGATTGCCTGCTGCGGCACTGAAAACACTGCATCTGAATACGGTAAATGTATTTGTGCAAACAGGCAATTTTATGATCTGGCGTGCCAATAAAGATGGAATAGACCCGGAGTTGCACGGGCTTACTTCTGGTATGCGTCGCATGCCTGCTTTTACACATTCATACAGTGTAGGTGCCAACATCAATTTTTAGATTCAAAGAAAGTAATTCATGAAAAAGCATATTCATTCTTCTTTTATACTGCTGATTGCTATTACGGCGGTGGTAAGCTCCTGTAAAGATTCTTTTCTGGAGGTGATTCCCAAAGGCAAGCAGGTGGCCTCTTCTGTAAATGATTATGAACTGTTAATGAACAGTGCTATTCACTACCAGTATTCGGGCGGTGGCTGGCAGGTGCCGGTGTTGCTGGGCGATGAAATTGCGGCGGAAGACATAGAGTTTCAGCAGGCTTACCCCCAGACACAACGGTTGTTTAAATGGGAGGCACAGGTATATGAATTAACCGATGAATCGCAGGATATCAAGGTGCCGTTGACTAACAACTACGCGTTGAATAAAATTATTAATGAAGTAATGGATGCTGAAGGTGGTACGGAGGTGCAAAAACGCATACTTAAGGCAGAGGCAATGGCTACCAGGGCATTTAATTATTTTCAACTGATTAACCTGTATGCAAAACCTTATAACGAAGCCACCGCAGCTACAGACCCCGGTTTTCCTGTCAACACCACCTCCGATATCACTAAGAACAACTTTAGCCGGGGTACGGTAAAGGAGATGTATGATTTTATTATAGCAGATTTAAAGGAAGCTATAGCGGCGCTACCGGCTACACAACCTGTTAGTCAAACGCGCATGTCCCGTGCAGCTGCCAGTGCCCTGCTGGGTAAAGTGTATTTGTTTATGGCAAAGCCGGAAGAAGCGTTGATGTATCTAAACCAGGCTTTTGCCGATATGAATGCATGGCCGGTGCCTGCGCGTTTGTACGATTATAATAACACATTTGCACCCGGTGGCAGTTTTTTGCCAATAGGATGGAACGGACCCATTTCTCCTTCTGTGAACAGGAATGATTTTACCGAAACATTATTGTCCAAAACCTTTATGAATATATCTGGTAATGGGAATAACGGTATTATTATCAGCCCCGCTACCGCTGCTTTATATGGCAGCAGCGATCTGCGTTTGAAGTTTTATTCCGCTACTTTTTCCAGTAATATGGCCAACCCCTCAGGCAGGCTGCGTAAATACGGTGTTCTGTATTCGAGATTCGGCATTGGCCTGGCAGATATGTACCTGTTGCGTGCAGAGTGTAAAGCACGTACCAACGATGTTTCAGGTGCCGTGGAAGATGTGCAGGCACTGCGCAGCAAGCGGATGCCAGCCGCAGACGCTGTGGTACCTGCTGCAGTAGCAGGCGACAGGGCGGCGCTGATTGCGTTTATTATAGACGAACGCATCCGCGAGTTTGCAGCAGAAGGCCACCGCTGGTTTGATATGCGGCGCTTATCGGTTGATCCTTTGTTTACAGGCATTTCTTTTACGCATACCCTGTTTCTTACCGGGGGCGGTACAGAAACTTATACGCTGCAGCAGCCCAACAGGCTGGTATTGCGCCTGCCTTATACCATTCTTAGTGTAAACCCTGGTATGGCAGATAACCCATAGCAGTAATCTATTAATATATGACACAATACAGGCTATTCAGGCGGATGGCCCCAGGCATTGCCTTGCTGGTACTTTCCGCCGGTGTAAATGCGCAGGAGCATTTTGTGCTGCAGGGGCGTTTGGCGGCCGACAGCAATGGTACCGTAAGACTAACGTATTACAAAGGGCGCCGCCTGGTAACAGACTCGGCAAAGGTTACCGCCGGCAGGTTTTCTTTTGCAGGTACATTGGAAGCACCTTGCGAAGCTACGCTGGTACGTAATCCGGCCCAGGGCCGCATCAGCTACGAACAATATATACAACAGGATGCTCAGGAATTTTACCTGGCACCAGGCGATAATATACTGGAAAGCAGCGCGGGTGTAAAAAAGGCAACGATCAGTAATAACGGGGCGCAGGCAGATTATCTGGCGCTGAAGCTGCTTCGTGCCGGCTTTGATGAAAAAATGGAAGCTGCAAGAGTAGCCGGGCAACAGGCATTTGAGGCGAAAAATGATTCGGCCCTACAGCGTATAAAAGCTGTTATAAAAACCTGTGAACAGGAGAAGGAAAAAGCGGAGGATGAATTTATTCAACAACATCCTGACAGTGATGTGGCTTTTGATATGCTACAGGTGCGATGCACCGTGCGGCCTGTAAATACCACTGCTGATGCCGCTTTATACGCAGTGTTCAGTAAACGTATACAGCAATCTGTTAAAGGAAAAGCGCTGGGTGCGCTGCTGCAACAGGCACAATTGCTGAGTGCAGGCCATACTGCGCCTGATTTTACCCTGCTGGATACCACCGGGCAGCCGGTAACCTTATCATCGCTCCGGGGCAAATACGTATTGCTTTGTTTCTGGCATGCACAGAGTATGGGCACGTCTGCTTACGCTGAAGCTATAAAACTATTACATAAACAGCACCAGCGCCAGGACCTCCTTATTCTATCGGTAGGGTATGTATCCGATTGGGAAATGTGGACGGGTATGCTACAGCGCCAGCAGTTACCAGGCATACATGTAGTGGATTTGAACGGGGTTGATATGAAAGGCAACCAGAGTGAGACTGCAAAAGCCTACGGCCTTACTATCGGCAGCTTTCCGCAGTGTTTTCTGCTGGATAAAAACGGAACTATCCTGGCCCGGCATCCTGCCTTTAACAACCAGCTGGCTGCTAATATTTTAAAACTGATTCCATAAGATATGAAGAAGATAAGTGTGTTCATGGCCCTGGTGCTGTCGCTGCCCGCAATGGCGCAGCAATCTGTTGTGGTATCTGGTTATGCAGATACATCGCTGCATGCCTCTGCCATTTATTTTTACGATAAGGTATGGCCCTTTCCGGTATTAACAGATTCATGCGAGGTAAAAAAAGATGGCAGCTTTACAGCACGGCTGCCCCAAAAAACGTCGGGTGTTTACCTGGTAAGTGTGGGCGAAGGCACGCAATACGGCCTGTGGGCAGATAAGCCTGCCGTGCAGGTGTCTTTTGACAAAAGAGGGATACCGGTAGAAACAGGGGCAGCCAGCGAAGCGCTGATGAACCAGGCAAACCAGTTGCAGGCAGAACGACAGGCTGGCATGAGTGCCAACCCTTCTGCCGCATTCCGGAAGTACAAAACGCAGTTACTGGAGTTGGTAAAAACGGGAAAAGATGTGCCTTCGGTAGTGTATCTGCTGGGGCTGTATGATTATGAAACTGACCGCGAACTGATTGATGAAGTTACAGCAGTACTGCTGACCAAACATCCGGATAACAAGGCTGTGCAGTGGTACGTGCAGGAAGCCCGCCGGCTTCGAAAGGGCGCGCCGGCACCTGATTTTACTTATATTACCCCAACCGGAGCCAAAACTACCCTGCAACAACAATTGCGTAAGGCAAAATATACGCTGGTTGATTTCTGGGGTACTTATTGTATTCCCTGCCGGGAAGGTATACCGGGTATTAAAAAGCTGTATGAGGCTTACCGTTCTAAAGGGTTAGGTATACTGGCAATATCGCTGGACGATAAAGATGATCTGTGGAAAAAATCATTAAAAGAAGAAGCTATGCCCTGGGCGCAGGGCAGGGTTGAGGACCGGGGCAGAGGATTAATGAAGCAGTTTCGCTTTAGTGGCATTCCTTATCTGGGCGTGTTTGACAGTGCGGGTAAAATTGTGGCGCTGGCTATGTCGCACCACGAACTGGAAGAAACCTTTAAAGCGCTGATGGGGGCACCGGATGCATCTACCAAAGTAGAAAATGATGAGCTGCCTATAGAACAATCAGCTGCCGAAAAAGCTGCCATCAGCAAAATGCTGCAGCGCGATTTGTGCAGCGATGTTGAATGGATACTAAAGACTTTTACGGCCGACAGTTTTAAAGTAGCCTATCTGGAGCAACTGAAAGCTATTACACCCCTGAAAGTATATCAGGAAGGAAAGCTGGGATATTCACTCAGTCTGTTCTATGCGTCGCTGCAGCAGGTAAACCGTTCCGGCGCTGATAAAGCTGCGAAACAAAAAAGTTACGACTCGCTGGAGAGAAAGCAGCTGGGGTTTCTAAGAATGGTATTATATAAAAACCAGTATGGGCAATATCTCCGCTTCCGGGCAAACAATGGTATGTTGCCCAGGCCGCTGCCTTTGGCTTCCGGTGTGCGTACCGGAGTGTTACCTAACGGGTTTACTTATTTTATCAGCCGCAATCAGGTGCCTGAAAACCAGGTGCTGTTGTATCTGGTAAATAAAGTAGGTTCTATACGGGAAGAAGCGCATGAAAGAGGACTGGCGCATTTTATGGAACACATGAATTTCAACGGTACCCGCCACTTTCCCGGCAGTCAGCTGGTGGATTACCTGCAAAAGGCAGGTGTACGGTTTGGGGCAGACCTGAATGCGTATACCGGTTTTCATGAAACCGTATATGAACTACCGGTAAGCAGCAGAGATACCGTGGTGCTGGAAAATGCTTTTCGTGTAATGCGCGACTGGGCCAGTGAAGCTACGTTAGACTCTCTGGAAATTGAAAAAGAAAGAGGGGTGGTGCTGGAGGAAAAGCGGCTGGGTAAGGGCGCTGCTGAAAGGGCTAATCAATTGTTTTTTCCCGTAATGGTGAATAACTCCCGTTATGCATACAGATTACCTATTGGTAATGATACGGTATTGAAAACATTTACCCCCGAAACCTTACGGCAGTTTCATCGAAAATGGTACCGACCCGATCTGCAGGCGCTGATAGTGGTGGGCGATATAGATGTAGCCAAAACAGAGCAATGGATTACAGAGCAGTTTTCTACATTGGTTCGCCCTGCGGCAGCTGTAGCGGCGGCAGACTATAGCATTCCATTAACGGATAACAATCAGTTTGCCACGGTAACAGATGCGGAGATTACCAGTACGCAGATACAGATTGTAACCAGGCGTAAAGCCGGCAGCCTGCGCACGGAAAATGATTACCGGGAGCATATTAAACAGCAGTTGCTGAACCGCCTGGTAAAACAGCGTATAGCTGCGGAAGCAGACGAGGTAAAAGAACCTGCTTTTTCTGCTGTTAACGCCGGTTTACAGCCGTTGATGGGTGGAGTGGAAATGTTTTCTGTAGATATCGCTGTTAGAGAAGACCTGATACACGAAGCTTTTCAGCAAAGCTGGCGTATGATAGAACGTTTGCGTAAGCACGGCTTTACGGCCGCGGAGCTGGCCCGTGCACGCAAAGCTTACACCACTGCTATGGAAAATGCTTATCGCGAACGGGATAAGCGTTCTTCAAAAAGTATAGTGTCTGAGCTGCAGCAATACTTTCTTAACGGTACCGGTATGCCGGGAATGGAGTGGGAGCGTGGTTTTGTAAAAGAAAGTTTAGATGTTATTACTGTTGAGGATATGAATGCCCTGCTGGCGGATTATCTCACGCCTGCAAATCAGGTTATTCTGATTCAGGCACCCGAAAAAAATAAAGGCCGGTTGCCGGATGAAAGTACCGTATATGCATGGATGCAGGCAATAGGTGCAGAACCTTTTACTACTTATAAAGAGCAGGAAGCTGCCCAGGCCCTAATGACTACACCGCTGGCAGCAGGCAGCACTGTTGCAGTGCGGACGGTTGCGCCGCTTTCCATTACAGAGCTTACTTTAAGCAACGGTGTTAAAGTGGTATTGAAACCTACTTCGTTCCGGAATAATGAAATACTGTATTATGCTTTTGCTGCCGGCGGTACCAATGTTTATCCCGATTCGCTGTTTGCTTCTGCTGCTCTGGCTGCAGGCGCTATCAGTAGCATGGGGCTGGGCAGCCGGGCACCGGCAGAGCTGTCGCGTATGCTGAATGGAAAAACAATAAATGCCAGCGTGTTTATAAAAGACCGTTCGAAGGGGCTGGCAGGCAGCTGTGCACCTGATGATCTGGAAACTGCGCTGCAACTGATATACTTACAGTTTACAGCGCCCCGTACCGATAACCGCATTTATAGCAATATGATTAACGGCATGAAAGCGTCTTTGCTAAATCGCTATGCCGATCCTGTAAACGTTTTTAATGATACGGTAAACTATGTAATGGGTGGGTATCATCCCCGTTCAGCCCCTTTATCTTTTTCCACCATCAGCAACGTAAAGCTGGCGGCAATGGAACAGGTGTATCGTAAAAGCTTTGCAGATGCTGCTGCGTTCACTTTTTTATTCACCGGCAGCTTTGATACGGCTGCTATACGCCCGCTGCTGGAACAATATCTGGGTGCTTTGCCGGCATTACATCAGAAAAATGTAAAACCGCTCGTGTCTGCTAACCCTGCACCCGCGGGTAATGTAACCAGAATAGTGCGCAAGGGCAAAGAAGAAAAAGCAACAGTGCGGCTGGTGTTGAGTGGCGCTGATAAAACAGATGCGATGAAACAGTTGTCGTTGCAAACGCTGGGAGAAATACTGGAAATGCGCTTACTGCAATCATTGCGCGAGCAGGAGGGGGAAGTGTATAGTCCCTCGGTTAAAACCGCTTCTTCAAAATACCCCACTCCACGGTTTACGATAAACATTTCTTTTGGCTGTGCCCCGCAGAATGCAGAGCATCTGATAAATCTGGTAAAGCGGGCAATGGAAAGTCTGATAAAAGAAGGGCCGGCTGAGGCAGAAGTGCAGAAGTGCCGCGCCGCACATACAAAACTAATGGAGCAGGCATTGCAGAACAATAATTTCTGGATGGGTTATCTGAGTTCTCAATATGAGAACGGCGAAGATCCTTTACAGGTGCTGGAGTATAAAAAATATCTCGACCGGTTAAGTCCCGCGTTGTTGCAAAAGGAAGCAAAAATGTATCTGGGCACTCCTGATCAGGCAACGTTTGTGTTGTTGCCTGAATAAGAAGCCCCCTGGGTAAAAAAGAGAAGCCGGTGAAAGCCGGCTTTCTTGTATTTTTTGCCTGCCTTACACCAGCTTTTCCAGTTGCTGAAACACAGGAATAAATTGCCGCCCTTTTTCTGTTAATTGGTATTCTATATGTAAAGGCTTTTGCTGCAGGGTTTCTTTTTGTAAAAGCCCTTCTGCTTCCATTTCGCGCAAGGCCACAGAAAGTGATTGTTTATTAGAATCCGGTATCTGGCGCAGCAGGCTGTTAAACCGCAAAGGACCATCGGTTGACAATCTGAAAATTTCAGCTTTCCACTTGCCTGATAATAACTTCAATAGCCGCTGTGCGGGGCATGCTTCTTCTTCGCCGGTTCCAGGTGTAGCCATAAACTTCTGAGGTTCGAATGAATAATTGTCCAAACCATTGCGAAGATACACAAACTGGCAGAACTGTTATGACCAGCTCTGAACCTTGCTGCCAGCGTGTATATCAGCCTAACCGCACCTGCTTTGTCTGTTACCAGCGCTGCTTTTATTGTAAGGTGTTATCAGCCACAGGTATTCTGATTACTGAATTCTTCTGCCACCATCAACCGGGCGCGGCTTAAAGCTTCGCGGCTGGTGAACAGGTAGCGGGATATATTGGTAAGAGAAATCTTTTGAATAATAGCAGGGCGATGACGCAGTAAAAAGCGGTACCGTTCCAGCGGGCTTTTCAGCGATAAGATATACTGATGCTCTGATTGCTGTTGCATAATTTCTTCGTAAAGCCGGATGTTTACATGCAGAATACTCAAATGCAGATCGTACAAAGGTTGCAACTTGCCAATGTTAAACCGTAATATCACGGCATCCTCCAGCGCGGTGATGTTGAGGTACGAAGGCTTGTTATTGTTGAAGCTGATGCAGTTGGTTAAAAAGTCATCGGTAAAGCTAAACTTCACTATTTTTTCATTGCCATCCTCGCCAATAAAGCTGTACTTAAACTGGCCGGATAAAACAAAGGCTGCATTCCTGGCTACCTTGCCCACACGCAGAAAATGTTCACCTTTTCTGATATACCTTACCGTAGCCAGCTGATCCAGCAATTGCCATTCTTCCTGAGAAACCTGCGGGTACTTTTGAGCGAGTCTTTGATAATAGGGCGGGAGTTTCATATCGTTCAAATATATTGTTTTAATTGCTACCCTGCTGTAAATAAGCGGCAAGCGCTGTATTGAAATCGTCCGGCTTTTCCATCATAGGCACATGTCCGCAGTTATCAAACACCAGCAGTTGCGCATGGGGCAGCATGGCTTCAAATTCATAGGCAACATGTATGGGGGTAATCCTGTCCTCCTTGCCCCATATCAGCAGGGTTGGCGTAGTAATGCCCGGCAGCAGATCGGCCACATAATGCCGCTGGGCAGATTTGGCCATGCGAACAGCACTCAGGCATTTGCGCGAATCGGTAGTAACGGCCATTACTTCTTCCACCAGCTCTTCCGTAGCCATTGCAGGATCATGAAAAGTATAAGCCACCCTTTCCCGTATATAATGATAACTGTTCCGGCGCGGGAAGGAGCCTATGTTGGTATTTTCGTACAGCCCGGAGCTGCCGGTTAGTACCAGCCCTTTTACCTTGTGTACGTGGCGTGCAGTATACAATATAGCCACATGCCCGCCGAGAGAGTTACCAGCCAGAATTACATCCTGCAACTGGTGTTCCTGTATATAAGCCTCCAGATAATTGGTAAGATAATGCAGGTGATCTTCCTTCGGCGCACCGTAAATAGGCAGGGTGGGAACGTGAATATTACAGCTGTCGCCAAAATGGTCAATTACACTTGTCCAGTTACTCAGCTGTCCAAAAAGCCCGTGTAATAAAATGATGTTTTGCCTCATTGCTTTTATTTGACACAAAACTATCGTTGGGCAATGCGCAAAGGTGTGATTACAATCACAATCGTTGGCTGCGCAATTGTCACCTCCTTCCATAAAGCTCTTCCGGGCACCCACATGAGCAGCCCGGTTGCTGATTGAATGTTACTGTTACCGGAACTACCTGCCGGAGAACCGGATGATAATAAGAACGTTGTTCCAGGCGTATGCCCCATTTTTCTTTGGTATCGGAAAATACGATATTGAAGAAGTTTACGGTTAGAAAGCCTGTTTCAGCGCTTGTTTTCTCAATGGAAAACGTGGTTGTCCGTTTCAGGTGCCCGGCTGAATAGAAGCGGGCTGAATCATGGCTGATTGCTATAGTGGTTTGCGGTGTAGGATCGGATAAAGTGCCATAACCGCTGGTGCCCCTTCCTATTAAATACCAGATACCCTGAAGGCTGTCGCATAGATGCTGATGATTACTATTTTCAATTTTATAAAGAAGCGGAAGTACCTTATTAAAGGGATACAGGCATGAGTCGTATAAACACAGATCCCATAATATCCGGGTTGCTTTATAATTGCTATCCGGGTTATGAGCGTTTATAAGTGCTGAGGCCTGTAGTAAACAGGTTTCGTGATTGGTATTGTTTACCGGGTTGGGGATGCCAGGGTGTCTTATCTGGCTGGTAGAGATAAGAGGTGCAACCGCCAGTAACATACATATAGGTAATCTCATGAATGAATATAACAAATATGTCTAAAGTTACTGGTGGTTTTATTCTGGTATACCAGCGAGGCGGTGTTGAACGCCAATAATTATGAATCGGATCATTTGCCGTTTATTGCAGACGTAATATTTTAAAAACGGAAGCTCGCCGTTATTTTCTGGTTACGGCCATTTAAAAGATATCGTACAGTGTTGTTTTTCTTTATAACACTTTATTTGAAACCGTTTTCCGTTTTCCATTTAGTTTCGCCACATTTTCGCAAAAGCACCTCTATAGAATACTTTTTCTAAAGAGGTGCTTTTGCATTTTCAACAGAATAAAATGTTACAGAATATTTGTGTGCCCGTAGCCACGCAGTATTTCTTTACCGGTTACCGTACAGTAAAAAGGTGCTGAATTTATTGGTTACATAACAAATGTTGCGGCAAATAAGGTACCGGAAATAAAAAATTGGTGCACCGGTATTTTTTTTCCGGTACCCGATTATTAAAGTTGAGTAACGGATTTTTTTTATCCGTGAACACAAAAAAAAGTTTCGTCAACGGAAAATAAAATTCCGTTAATGGAATAAAAAAGTTGAGTAACGGATTTTTTTTATCCGGTCTCTGAATAAAAAAATCGGGTAACGAGAAATAAAAACCCGTCAACGAAATAAAAAAAATCGTCAACCCACTTTTATTTTTCGTTACCCGATAAAAAAAGATGGATAACGGAAAATAAAGTTTCGTGTACAGAATAAAATATTCCGGTTCCCTGTTTTTTTTTCCTGTAAACGAAGAATAAAAATTGGTGAACAGAATAAAAAATTCTGTTCACCAACAAAAAAAATCTGTTCACTCATTTTTTTTGTCCGATACCCGATAATAAAATTCCGGCAACGAAAAAGTGTTCAACCGCTCCGCATTTTGTTGAACAACAAAAATACTATCGCCTGTAAAGCTGTATTTTAGCCGAAATCTGTAGCCATGGAAAAATCATATTATCTGGAAGATGTTACTGCAAGCGCCCGGCTGAACCCACGTCATTTTCTGATGCCTTCAAATGAAGAACTGAATAACCTGAAAGCGGGAGATAAGGTGCGCCTGTTTTTTGTGTTCAATTTTGAAACGGAAGATGGATGCAGGGCGGAAAGAATGTGGATTGAGTTATCTGAAATCAACGGGACACAGTTTACAGGATACCTGACCAACAAGCCTTTATATATCAAAGACCTTTCCGCGGGTGATCTCATCACTTTTGAAAGAAAACACATTGCCTCTGTTCTGCTGCCACACTGGCCGGATGCTACCAAAAAAGCCATTATAACCCAACGGGCGCTGGAAATGCGTGCGGTGAACTGGCTGGTGCGTGAAGAGCCTTTTAACGAAACAGACAGTGGTTGGCAGCTTTTTTATGGGGATGAAGATGATACTTACCTGGAAGATGCAGATAATGCAGCCATTGTTTCGCTGGAAGAGGTGCTGGACTTTGAGCCCCTGCTGGAAGAGGCTTTTCAGGGAAGCCATGGGGCTTATGAGTGGGATGCTGCAACCGGAAAGTTTGCTGCGGTATAGCCGCAACGTGTTACCTCTATGTAAATGTTTATAAAAAGGCTGGTAATAAAAGAGTCAGCCCTGCATTAGATGTGTAGGGCTGACTCTTTTTTATCGGGTATTGATTACACACTATATGATACCTTTTGCCTGCAACTGAGCTTGTAATTGTTGTAAAGCAGGTGTGCTGGCTGGTGCGGATGCGGCTGCCTGCGGATTTATTGCATTGGCCACCTGCACCTGCGTAAGGGTATTTTGCGCGTTTCTCACTGCTTCTACCTGTCGTTCTGTAACAGTGGCACTGGAGTTTTCATTGGCTTTAAAGCCAAGATACCCGGCTGCACTGACACCCAGCAACGTCATCTGCCAGTTTTCAAAATCCATCAGCGGATAGGTTACATCCAGGGCGCGTATAAAATGGGTTAGAAAGGCCATGCCGAAAATGAGGTTGGCAAACACGGCCTGCAGGCGGTGAATACTGATGCCCGCTTCATCTGAAAGTATATCGGTAAGCATATTGCCTGCGGGACAAAGATCCTGATGCCGTATAGGTACTGTAGTATTATTCTGAGCACGCTGTGCGTTATCTATCACGTTGCCAAATACCGATACGGCCAGTCCGCCTCCCAGCAGCAGTACAGCAGTGGGGGTAAGCGCGAGTAATACGCCGGTATAGAAGTAAAAAGAACAAATACACCAGAAAATAATCATTGTCCACCAGAACAGCTGCATCCGTGAATAGCTGTAAGGGCGCTCCTTTGCCGGGCGCAACTGATTGGTCAGCGGGTCCACACTCTGGTCGCGGCACAGTGCGGTGTTAAACAAAAGGTACAGTCCCAGGCCTACCACCAGTAGAAGACTTATGAGTGCTGAGGGTAAAAAATGTTTTGCTTTGTTTTTATACAGGGCTGCTCCCATGCCGCGCTGGGTATCTACACTTTTTACAATACCTAATGAGTCTCCATTCGGGCTGGCTGCCACACTGTCGTTTGTACGGTTAGAAGCCGGCATGGAAGGGGGCGGCTGGATTGCTGTGGGGGCGGGTTTACTGGTGTCTCTGGCGGTAGCAGCAGAATCTCTCTGCTGAGCAAACAAAACAGCTGTAATAGCCAGCAAAACTGTTAATAAGGCAGTTGATTTTTTCATGAATTGTTTATTTAATGGCAACGTTTTACGTATTCCGGCTGCCTGATTCAGGTAGCCGGTTGCATTTTCACAGAGGGGATCAGCGTGGGGATATTGTATAACGCTGCACTAATATGATGAATATTCGGGAGAATCGATTGAATGCAGGCTGTATTATTTTATCTGTTTTGATCATGGGCCTGTTAGTAAGCCTGATAAGGGGGCTTTACTGCGTGCAAAATAAGCGGTTGAGGGTACGTTTGAGTAAGCAGGGTGCCAGCGGGTAGTAACGGTAGTGTTACTACCCGCCGGAGGGTTAAATTATAAGTTTCTGGCAGCCATTTCCTTTTTAAGCTCTTTCAGCGATTGGGTATTTAATAGTATTATGGGTGTTAGTGCAGCTGGAATAACGATGAGGCCCGTAAAACCCGCGCCTTTTTTTATAATCAGAAACAGCCCCATTATCAGCAATAACATGCACATGGCTGTAAGTGCTATAGCAGCTCCCTTCATCAATTTTGCGTTTTTAAACAATTCCGCATCGCTCATTTCAGTTGGCTTTTTTGCAGGCATATAAGTGTTGTTTATGTGTAATTGTGTCAAAAATCGATACAAAATCTGTTGCAAAAACTACACTTTGGTGTAGTTTTATTGTTAGGGGGTATACATGGGAAAAAATATTCATACAAGTCTGCTTACAAAAAACAATATAGAAAAACTTACCGAAGCAGATTATCAGCAGCAGAACAATTACCTGGCGGTTGTAGAGGCTATGGCAAGGCTAACCTACGAGAGTATTTATGTGATTGATTATTCCAGAATGGGTTTTGAATATGTTTCAGACAATCCGCTGTTTTTATGTGGTTACCCGGCAGCGGAGGTACTGAGTATGGGCTATGAGTTCTATTTTAAAAATGTACCGGAGGAGGATCTGGAATTGCTGGGTACCATTAACGAAGCAGGCTTTGATTTTTATGAAAAGATTGATGCTGACGAAAGAAAGCAATACAGTATTACTTACGATTTTCATCTGGTTAACAAAGAAGGAAACAGAACGCTGATTAATCATAAGCTTACCCCGCTTTTTCTGAACAGTGAGAAAAAGATGTGGAAGGCCATGTGTATTGTATCTATGTCGCATCACCAGCAGGCAGGTAACGCACGTATATACAGATATGGCTCTGATGAGATGTGGGAGCTGGATATAAAAAAGCGTAGCTGGCAAAAGCTGGAAAAACCGGAGCTTACACAAAGGGAGAAAGATGTGCTGCGTTTGCATGCACAGGGTTTGACCATTAACCAGATTGCTGAAAAGCTTTTTGTAGTGCCCGATACAGTAAAATATTATCGCAGACAGATTTTTGAAAGGCTACAGGTAAACAATATTGTAGAAGCGCTTGCCTATGCAGTAAACAGCCGGATTATTTAGGTGTTTTTTATTCCTCCAGTGCATCCCACCAGTAAGGTTCATCATTGCTGTGGTTTATGTTTCCTGTTGTGGTTATACCGGTGTTATTGCCGGTAGCAAAAAGTGGATTAGCGGTACTATTGGTTACAGAGGCATCTGTTTGCAGGCTTTGTGCCAACCGCTCTATAAGAGCCAGTTTAACAGGTGCGTCCAGGTTTTGTAACAACTCCCAGTAACTTTCTACTATAGTGCTATTGTTTTGTATTGATTCCATAGTAGCTGCAATTTATAGCATGTTTGTTGTTTCCGGTAAAAACAAAGCGCTGCTTCCTGTGTGTCAGAAGCAGCAGCTTTGTTAAGGTTGGTGTATTAATTCCTGTTTTTCAGGTTTTGGGTTTTTGAGGTACACTTTGCAGTGTCGGGGTTGAGAGTTGTTGCGGTATCCGGCGTAACCGGAAAATCTGCTATTTTCAGCTGTCCTTCTGTACCACAAATACCAGCATCCGGATACACGTAGCTGAACTCTTTAAAACAGCCTGGAGCAGCAGAAATTTTTACATACGCCCTTTTTATCCGCGTGCCACAGGGAACGGATAGTGATGGCTCTCTGTCGTTGGAAGACGATACAGAGAAGTCATTGTAGGTAAATATCCATTCATACAGATAATGGTTTGCAACACCTGCGGATAAAGCAGGCTGTACAAAAAATTTCAACTCTGCACTTCCCAGCAGATTGGCATAATTAACGGGGCCGGATACTTCAACAGAACAGGCTGACTGGCCACCGGCATTGCTGCCGGAAATGGATTGCGCCTGCGTTGTCAGCCCTGTGATAGCAAGGGCTGACAGTAGAATACATGTTTTCATTTTGATTAGCTTTTAATTCAGGATCCAAAGGTAATCCGGTGTAAAAGCCCATACAAATTACGTTACCTACAGCCTGTTGTGGCAGTGGTTTGGATATGTCGGAAATAGCAACAGAATGTTTAAACGGTATACGATGTTGTTATAATAACTTCTCTGTTCTCTAACAAAGGAACAATTTTTGCAACAACGGTTTCCTGAAAATAAGCAGCGTTGCGATGTGCATCCAGTGCTTCTTCACCAGCATAGCCTTCATATAGTACAATGGTATTGGCATCAGTAGTACTCTGGTTAACAGTATAAAACAGGTTGCCTGCTTCTTCCCGGCTTTGCCGCACTACTTCTCTTAACAGCAACAGTACTTTATCCAATTGTCCCGCTTTTACCTGCCATTTTGCAAATACGTGAATGGGTTGTGTGCTCATGGTTAACTATTTCATTTCAGATTCAAGAAGGGCTACTATTTTTTCACCTACTCCTTTGGCAGAAGCAGGGTTTTGGCCGGTAACAATACGGCCGTCTGCAATGCTGTTGTCAGACCAGGGAGCGGCTGCATGAAAAATAGCACCCTGGCTGGTTAATGCGCTTTCCAGTAAAAAAGGTATATCTGCACGGGCATAGTTGTCTTCTTCTTCATTGGTAAAGGAAGTTATGTTTTTACCATTCACCAGGTAAGAACCATCGCTGAGCTGCACGTTCAGCAGCGATACGGGGCCATGACACACAGCGCCTATAACCGCATTGTGTTCGTAAGTGGCAGCAATTACTTTTTTAAGCAGGGCATTTTCCGGCATATCCACCATAGGGGCCAGGCCGCCGGGTATAAACAGGGCGTCATAAACACTTACATCCACATCTGAAAGTCTGGTGGCTTTTTGCATATCCGCCCATCCGGTACCTGTTAAAAAAGCCAGGTTATCAGGGTCTCCCGCAAGGTTCAATGCGTCCAGATAGGGAGTGTCGCCGGTTAGACTGGCAAAATCTATCTGGTAATCTGCTTTGGTAAATTCAGCGTAAGGGTGGGCTACTTCCGGTAAAAAGGTGCCGGTTCTTCTGTTGTTGGGGCCAATGGTGTTTGCGTTCGATACGATGATCAGGATTTTCTTTTTCATAACTGCAATGTTTTATAACACAAAATTGCAATCAGAAAGGGTCTTGCCGGAAGGAGGGAAATCACTTTTATGGTGTGATTCAAATCACATTACGAAAACGGCTTTTATCCTTTTACAGCTTATTTGCTGCCGGATAGCCTGCTAAGGGTTTCGCGGCTCACGCCCAGAAAAGCAGCAATCAGTTTTTTAGGCACACGTTGCAGTAGATCGGGATGCAGTTTCGAAAACTCTTCATAGCGCTGCTGCGGATTGCCGGAAAGCAATATCCGTATTCTCTCCTGCAGGGCTACATACCCATTGGTAAGCTTTACCCTGAAAAAGTGCTCCATTTTATGAAGGTCAGCAGAGAGTTTTTCCCTTCCATAAAGCGTAAGGCATAGCACCTCACCATCTTCCAGACATTCTACAAACATGTTTGCGGGCTTCTTTTTAAAATAGCCGGAATAATCTGTCATCCACCAGTTTTCCTGCGCAAACTGCACAATATGTTCTTTGCCTTCATTATCAACATAAAATACTTTGTATACGCCTTGCAGCACCAGAAACTCATGTTTCACCTCATCGCCTTCATGTAGCAGAAACTGATTTTTACGTACCCGTTTTATGGCAAAGAAGGTTTGTATGTGCGTAAACTCTTCATCTGTCAGCGGAGTAATCTGTTCTATATGTTGCCGAAGTTTTTCCATTTATTGCCGTTGTAAGATCGTTGTTTTTGCGGCAAAGCAGGCTATATTCACGCACTTCTTTCGTCGGTAATATCGAAATAATGTATCTGCTTGCGTTGGGCAGTGATATAATGGTTCAGCAGGTGTGGGGGCGTGTGGAGCAGGCATTGGCGGTGGTAGGTTTGTTGGCACTGGTACCTATAGAACAGAACGATGTAATTGGCTGCCCGAAAAATGAGTTTCCGGAGTTGAGAGAGGCGGTAGGCAGCTTGCTGGAAGAACTGATCAATGATTTTGATATACCGGTAATTCAGGTAGCTAGAAGTGTGGCACAGCGGAAGAAAAAGATATTACGTTATATGAAAGGGGGGGTAAATGTTTAGTTCACCAGCAACTTTATATGCGGGTATTCAGCAATTGTTTCCAGTATCAGGTTAAAATAAGTTTTCCCTTCTCCATTTTCCAATGCCTGTACCTGTTCGTCTATCCAGGTAGTGCCAAAAACATGCGGTGTATTATCAAATTTTCCCAGATAGTATTGTATGGTAGCCTCTTTGCCCAGCGCCTCCTGGCTGGCTGTTATATTATCCCATCGTAACACCACAGGTTTACCCGCTTGTATGGTTCCCGCATCTCCACGTAGCAGCTCGTGCAAAGCATCCAGGTGTTCAGGCAGCTGCCAGTCTTCTTCCTGCATAAACACCCGGTTTATCTCTTCGTAGAAAGAAGGGATGTTGTGAATGTTACTGCCATTAATAATCAATAGTTTTGCCATACATGTCCACCGCATTATTTCGTTTGGGGTTGCCGCTGCTTATTTAGCCCGCAGGTCGTTACCCGCTTAATCCATCAGTAAACGTTCTCTTATGTAAAGCGGAAAGGGTTTGCCGGTTGCGGAAATTTCGCCGTCTATACGCCAGAACTCAATTACCTCATCTTTTCCAAGCCGGAAGCCGAAAAAGCCCCCGCTATAGTTATCTCCGCAAAACACCACATCCTTATCGTTAATTTCTTCTACCCATACATCATCTGGTGTTACCGGACCATCGTATAGTATAAACTGGCATTCTCTAAAGCTGCCTGCACCTGCCTGTGCTAAAAAAGCAAGATAGGTTTCAGCAATACCCGGGTGTTCTTTTCTGATAACCTCTAACTCTTTAAGCGTAACGGCTCTCCGCTGGTTACTGCTATCCTCTGCTTTCTCTACTGCGGCCAGAAAGGCTATTTCCTGCTGGTAATTCATACAAAACGGATTTACAGGTTGTAAACAGTGCCAAATATAGGGATGTTCTGAAAAAACAAGAACTATGTTAAAATACACGGGCGGAGGGTAAAGGGCGCTGCTTCCCCGGTAACGATAGCTATATTCGGAGCATAAATCAAGGCAACATATGAAATTACAATTAGATGTTAAGTCGGTTATAGCAGGTGCTGTGGCGGCTGCGGTTATAGTGGCAGCATTCAGTTTCCGCGATACCGGTACGGCAGATACTGCTGCACGTTACCAGACTAAAGTTAGTGGCTCTGAAGTGGTGATACTGGATACTTATACCGGCAAATACATTATTGCACCTGAAATAAGGAATTTTGGTAAGGTACAATGGGTGAAGGGCTCGTTTACGGATACCTGGGCAACCGGGTTGGATAACAAGAAGGCAGTTACCGCTGATGAGGCTAAATAGCAGGATGCCTGTACGAAGGGCACTGGGAAAGTGCCTTTTGTATAGGTAGTCAGGGTGTTTTAAATTACCTCGGCAACGCATTAAAATACTCCTGCGGAGAGGCGTTGAAATATTTTTGAAAATTTCTGCTGAAAAGGCTTTGCGAGCTGTAGCCCACCATGCGGGAAATTTCAGACAGGCTGTATTCATTTTCTGCAATAAGGCTGGCAGCTTTTTTCAGGCGGGTAATATCTACCAGTTCTTTGGGAGATAGGGCCGATAGTGATTTTATTTTTCTGTAAAAGGTGGGGCGGCTCATATTCATATGCTGCGCCAGGGTTTCAATATCCAGTTGTGTATCTTCTATATTTTTACGGATATAATCGTCCAGTGTTTTCAAAAAAGCTTCATCTGTTTTAGAGTGCGCCATTACCCTTACATCTTCAAAAGGAGAGCTGGCGAAATGCGTTTTTATTTTCAACCGGTTGTTCAACAGATTGGCAATCTGTATCTGAAGAAACTTAGGCGAGAAGGGTTTTTTAATATACGCATCTGCACCTACTTCCAGCCCTTCTATATGAGCGCGGTGGCCGTTTTTAGAGGTCAATAATATAATGGGTATATGGCAATAGTTAACGTTCGATTTAACAAGCTGGCATAGTTCAAAACCATCAATGCCAGGCATCATAACATCTAACACAATAAGATGTATTACTTCATTGTCCATTATCTGCAGCGCTGTTTCGCCGCTTTCTGCGGCGTGTACTTTATAGGTGTCGCCTAATACCTCGGTTAAAAATTCAAGAATTTCCTGGTTATCGTCTACAACTAAAATGCTCTCACTCATGGGATATTAAATTTTTTTCCAGCTACTTAAATTAAACTCAAACTTCTGATGTACCGGTAAGGTTAATACAAAAACAATATCATTCAGCTTGCCGGAAGTCAGCGTTAAAGAGCCATTGTGCAACTCCGTAAGCGATCTGGCCAAAGGCAGGCCGATACCTGTTCCTGGTTTGTCTTTATTGTTCAGTCTGAAAAAGGGCTCAAAAATTTTCTCTCTGAATTCTTCCGGAATGCCTTTGCCATCGTTGCAAAAACGGATGGTGAATTTTTCATCCGCCGTGTGCAGTGGTTCCAGGGTAACAGCCACACAGGATGCCGCGTATTTAATTGCATTGGAAAGTAGGTTGCCCACTATTTTTGCCATGGCTTCGCGGTCTACAAACGCCACTACCGGGGTTTCCGGTAGTGTGAGTGTTACATGGATATCCCGCTTCTGCGCCAGCTCTGTAAAAGAATCCGTTTGCTCGTGTAGTAATGTATGAATGTTTACGTTTACAAAGTTTAACCCAAACTGCTCCATTTCCGTTTGTCTGAAGTCCAGCAACTGCTCGGTAAGTTCTGCCAGACGGCTGGCATTCTTCTGAATTTTCAGCAGGCTTTTTTTTACATCTGCCAGGTGTTCTATCTTTTTTATCAGCGTTTCAATGGGGCCTATAATCAGCGTAAGCGGGGTTTGAATTTCGTGGGTGATATTGGTAAAGAAATCAATTTTAAACTGATAAATCTCTTTTGCCTTCTCATGTTCAAACAGTTGCAGCTTATGCTGGTTTTTGCTGTTCAGATAACGATGGTAATAGCGGATAATCAGGTACATGAGTGTTGCAGACAGTAGCACGTAAAACAGATAAGCCACATTGCTTTTCCAGAACGGTGGTAATATTCTAATAAACAGCCGCCTTTCTTTGCCTGTCCAGCTACCTACATTACTTTCTGCACAAACGGTGAAAGTGTAACTACCCGGAGCCAGATCGGTAAAATAGGCATTCCTGTTGGTGTTAAGGTAGGTTCGGTTTTTATCTACCCCTTCCATAAAATACCGGTACCTGGTTACTTTGGCTGAGGAATAGTTGAGTGCGGCAAACTCAATACTGAAATTGTTCTGATCATACTTCAGTACAATCGTATCGGTAAACAAAATAGAACGGGAGAGGGGGCTTTGTGGATTGTTGGGTATAATTTCTTTATTGTTGATCTGAAACCCGGTAATATAAGTAGGTGGCGGCGTTTCCTGCTGATCAAACCGGGACGGGTCAAAAGCAATCATTCCTTTTACAGAACCAAAATACATTTTACCCTGCTGGTCTTTATAAACAGAGTTGAAATTAAACTGGTCTGTGATAAGCCCGTTCGATTGGGTGTAGGTTTTCCATTTACCGGTTCGCAAATCCAGGCAGGTAAGGCCTTTCAGCGAGCTTATCCATAAGCGTTTTGAATTGTCTTCCTGTATACAGAACACCACATTGCTGGGCAAGCCATTTTCTGTGGTGAATTTTTGAGTGGTTTTTCTGTCAGCATGTAGTTTTATTAAGCCGCCGCCTGCGGTGGCAAACCATATAGCATGGTCGCTGTCTTCAAAAATATTATGTACCGGAAATTCATTAATCATTTCACCGCCTTCCTTGTCGCCAAACCGGTAATTGCCATGTTTGCCGGTTTTAGGGTCGTAGTAAAAAGCACCCAGGTTCATACTTCCTGTCCATATATATCCCTGCGAATCTTCCGTAAGGTCAAACACATACGAGTTATACGGTATCTCTTTAATGCGGCTGAATGTTTTTCGTTTTCTGTTATAGATAAACAGGCCCGATCCGTTGTAGGCAGTGCCTACCAGTAACGTGCTGTCGCGGGTAAGAAAAAAGCGCAATATAAAATCACTCTCCTTTTTACTGCTGTCGCCAATCAGCTTAAAACGGTCGGTTACTTTACCTGTGCGCATATCCATTATTTCCATACCATGAAAAAACGGCCCTATAAACAGCTGATGCCCTAAGGCAAGCAGGCCATGTATATTGGGGTAAGAGATATCTTCTTTTTTACCCGTTGCCGCATAATGGGTAAACCTGCCGGTTTGTACATTCAGTTTGTTAATACCTGCGTCTTCTGTACCTATCCATAAATTTCCTTTTTCATCCGGGCAAATGGTGCCTACGGCATTGCCGGATATAGAATTGGTATCCTGCAACGGATAATATTTTTCAAACCGGGCGTTGGCGGCAGAATAATAATTCACACCTCCAAAATAGGTGCCTGCCCACATGCCGCCCTGGTTGTCTTTACAAATGGTATACACCGCATTGTCTGAAAGTGCATATGGGTCGCCGGTACGTTTGCGCAGGTTCTGGCTGCTGTTGGTAGCCAGGTTGTATATGTAAATGCCCGATTCGGTAGCTATCCAGTACTGCTGGTGATTGCCCTGGGTAATATCGCGTACGTAAATATCGGTGTTGCCGGTTTCCCGCAGGGGCAGGGTGCGTATAACACCCGTTTGGGTATTGTAATATTTAAGTCCCCGGTTAAAACAGCCCACCAGTACTTCGTGGTTGTTTACCGGGTATATTTTACTGATAGAGCGCATATTGGCAGGTACAGCCTCGTCAATCAGCCGCACTTGCGTAGCGGCACCCTTTTGTGCGGGATAGATGCTGATAACTCCATCGTTATTGCCCACCCATAAACGCATAGCGGAATCTATAGCTATACAGGAGGCGCGTATTTTTAAGTCCTGCGTTTTTTTAGTAATCTGGTTGTATTTGTACAGTGAGTGGTTGGCAAGAAACCATATATTATTATCGTTATCCATTACCAGGTGGCTTATATAACTTTTGGGGGTTTGTTCCAGGTCTGTAAACTCTTCCTGCCAGGGATTGTATTGGTAAATGCCCTTGCCGGTGCCTATCCATAACATACCCTTTTTATCTTCTGCAATAAGGGTAATTACATTGTTACCAATGCTTCCAAACCGGTTGTTCTGGTTTTTGTACGCTTTAAAGGTATAGCCGTCAAACCGGTTTAATCCCCCGCGGGTACCAATCCATATCATGCCCTTGCTATCCTGTAAAACAGCGTTTACAGAATTGTGTGCCAGCCCGTCATCTACCTGATAATGTGTAAAGTAATACTGTCCACGGCAGGGTATTGCGGACAGTTGTAATAACAAACTTGCTAAAACGAAATAGTAGAATGGCATAATCGTTAGCCAAATATATATAAACTGACAAGGTGAGACAAATCGACAAAAAGTTGAACAAATTATGCGCAACCTATTTACTTACTTTGAACCGTAATAAGCCATACATTTTATACTGACTGTTGATAGCCTGCTGAAACCACCCATTACTTAACGATAACTTGTCTATGAGAAAGATTGCTTTTACTTATGCTGTTGCCGCTATGGCATTACTGGGTGCTGATTGCCAGCACAGACAGGCAGCCAATGTATTACTTCCCAATGTTCCCAGCCGTTTACAGGTAGCGGTAAGTGCTGCACCTGCCCTGGGCACGCTGGTAGATAGTGCGGTATACCGTATACGTGGTATAGCTTCTGTACCTGCCGGCCAGGTGGTGGAAGTAACCGGTAATTCAACAGCCGATAATGCTAAAATTCAGCAATGGGGCTGGTTTCCCAATAACGGGCAAAAATGGAAACTGATTAAAACCGATGCTGCGTATTACAAGCTGGTAAACGTTACCAGTAACAAATGCCTTGCATCGCCCTCTGCAACTTCCGGCGATATATTAACGCAGGTTACAGATAATGGTACCGATGCACAGCGCTGGGCCATTGCATACGCCGGCAGCGGCAATGCCTTTACCCTTACCAATAAAGCCACCGGTATGAAAATGGTGGTAGACCCGGAAGGGGTAGTACCGGGTACTAAAATACGGCAGAAGAGCAGTGTTGCCGGTACACAGGATCAGTTCGATTTCCGCAATCTTCATTTTCAGAATCCTATTAACAATAACGGCAGGCCCGATCCTTTTGTAGCACAGAAAGATGGCTACTATTACTTCCTTTCTACCAAGGGTAACCGTATTGCTATTACCAAAACACCTTCCATGTCGTTGCTGGCGGCTATGCCGGAAACGGTGGTATGGACGCCTCCCACCGGTACGGATTATTCTTCCAATATATGGGCGCCAGAGTTGCATTTTCTCTCCGGTAAATGGTATCTGTATTTTGCGGCCAATGGTGCCAGTGGGGATGACAGCCACAGAATGTTTGTACTGGAAAACGCGAATGCAGACCCTACGGTAGGAACCTGGACGTATAAAGGAAAAATAACCGATACGAGCGATCAATGGGCTATTGATGGAACCATACTGACCGTTGGCAGCAACCTTTATTTTGTATGGTCGGGCTGGGAGAATATAGCTACCAAATACAAACAATATATTTATCTGGCTTCTATGTCAAACCCATGGACCATCAACGGCCCAAGGGTAAAAATATCATCTCCCACCAATAACTGGGAACGATACGAGCCTGCTTCTTTAGGCGCCGGTGTTAACGAAGGGCCTATTATGCTGCAAAAGGATGCTAACAGCCCGGTATTCATCATCTATTCTGCCAGCCGCTATACCAGTGATAATTACTGCCTGGCACAGATACAATTAAAGAGCGGAGGTGACCCCACTGTGGCTGCAGACTGGATTAATAAAAAGCAGGTGTTTGTAGCAAACAGCGCCAACTCGGTATACGGGCCGGGCCACAACGGATTTTTTACCAGTAGTTATACCGATGCCAATGGCGTAGTACGCACAGAAAACTGGTTTGTGTACCATGCGCGCAGTGTTGCGGCTACTACCAACGGAGCCAGAACCCCCAGGATGCAGAAATTAGCCTGGAATACAGACGGCTCGCCCAATTTTGGTACCGCTGCTGCTACCGGTGTTAATACGACCATTCCCATAGGCGACTAAGGGCGGTCCGGAGGTGCGGGCAAAAGCTGCCTGATAGTTCAGGTACCGGAATCATTTCACTTATTAAATGATGTAAACAATGTTTCTCCTTTTTCAACGCAGGTCTGCGGCCTGCCTGATACTTCTATTGCCCTTACTTTTCGCGGTTATATTGCCGGGATGCAAAAAGGGGTATGATAAATACTGGTCCAATGAAAATCCTAAAACCGGTTTTATCTACGATAAGGTAAAAGCCGATACCAGCTTCAGCATTTTTGCTGCGGGGCTGGAGCGTGCAGGTCTGGTGAAATTTGTAAACGTTACCGGGCTGTATACCGTATTTGCGCCTACCAATACTGCTTTCCGGCAATTCTTTCAGGCAAAGGCATACAGCACTATTGCGGATGTGCCGGTAGATGATCTTTTTGCCATGCTCAGTTATCACATCGCCAACAACATGTGGTATTATTATGATTTTTCAACGCGTTTTGCTACTACTCAAAAAACGGCTTACATAACCCGTAACAATAAGTTTCTGAATATAGATGTGTCTGTTGCAGACAGGTTTACTGTAAACGGTATTGCCGTTATAAAAAGCCTGCAGGATATGGATGCTGAAAACGGGGTTATTCATGGTATTGGAGAAGTGCTGATTCCGCTGCCCAATGCAGAGCAGGTGTTAAGCAAAGATGCTGCGCTGGCCGGTAATGTTTTTTACCAGCTGATGCAGAATCTGGCCAGCAAACAGTACGATCGCTTTAACAGTTATGATGCAGACCGCGATGGTAAAATTGACTCTGTATTTTATACCACCTATCCGCTTTTACAGAATGTAAATACCTCGCTGGAGTATATTCCAAACTCCGCTCCGGAAAGTCAGGGCGGCGATCCTGTTTTCACTACCTTTTTAATACCCGATAATACGGTAATGAATACGCTGCTGGCGCCTGTATTACCCGGCTTTGAAAACGACATTAAAAAGCTACCCCGGTTATACGTGCAGGCGCTGCTGGAGTCGTACTTTATAAAAGACAGTATTATTTTATCTGATGAGTTAATGGCGCGCCCCAGAGCATTGATGGCTATTAACGGCGAACTGGTGCCCGCACTTACTGCGGATAAGCTGGTACTTGCTGATAAGCGTGCCAGCAACGGAGTGGTACATGTGCTGAATACGACTTTTCCTGTACCCGATAAGCTAAAGAGTGCTATCGGCACTATCATGACCAATCCTGAGTTTACCGATTTTGTAGAGGCTATTCAATCTGCCAACCTAACGGTTGCTTACACCGCTACTTCCAAGGCTGCCACCTTTCTGGCACCTACCAATGCGGCCTTTGAAGCAGCGGGTATTAATGTAAGAAAGAAAACCCTGAACGGCGTACAGCTTACCGATGCACAGTTTATCAATATTGTAAAGCAGCACGTCATCAGCTCCAATCTGGCACGTACCGCACTTACAGGTTCTAAGAATACCGACTATGCCAGCAATCCGCTGGTGTTTACCACAGCCAATAACGTTGTATCTGTAAAAAGCGGCAGCGGCATAACCGCAGAAGTGGGTACGGAATACAGGGGGGCAACAGGCGTTACCAATGGATACGTGTACAGGGTAGAGCAGGTGTTAATGCCTGCCAGCTACTGATCTCTTTTTAACCCTATATAGAAAGCTGTTATAAAGCTTAAAATTTTGTTTTGTATGAAAAAACAAATACACCTTGCTTATCTGTTCTTATTCCTGCCTGGGTTGGCGCTTTTGCCCCGCACAGCATTGATGGCACAAACAGGCGGCACCATTGTTATAAAAGGAAAAATAACGGAAGCGCCTTCCGGTGCAGCTGTTTCCGGCGTTACGCTGGTAGAACTGAACGAAAACAACCGGCAGATTAATGCCGCTGTATCTGATGATAGTGGTTACTACGCCATACGTATTAACAGTGTTAAACACCAGCTGCGTTTTTCCTTTATCGGGTTTGAAACTCAAACGCTGGCGGTAAACAGCAAAACTGTTATCAACGTACTGCTTAAACCCAAACCGGAAGGGCAGATGGATGAGATAGTGGTAAGAACCAAAATAGAAGATCAGGTACAAACCGGCTTTGGCTCTATGCGGGCCAGAGATAAAATAGGGGCTGTTTCCTCTTTAAAAGCAGAGGTACTGGCAGAGCAGCCTGCTACTTCTATTGACCAGATGATACAGGGCAGGGTTGCGGGTGTAATGGTGATTAATGGATCGGGCGATCCTGGTTCAGGGGTAGATATCCGCATCCGCGGTACCGGCTCTATGTCTGCGGGTAACAGTCCCCTCTATGTAATAGATGGAGTACCTATTATTTCAACGCCGTATGAAGATGCTGCCAACTTCGATCCTGCCAATACCAATTTCTCTCAGGTAGCGCAGATAAACCCTATTGCCGATTTAAACCCGAACGATATTGAGCGGATTGATTTTTTAAAAGATGCCAACGCCACTGCTATTTACGGTGCCAGAGCGGCCAACGGTGTAATAGTGGTAACTACCAAACGGGGTAAACAAAACACGGCGAACATTGCGCTGAACACGCAATTGGGGCTGCAGCAGGCTCCCAGGGATATACCGGTGCTGGATGGCCCCAGCTATAAGGTAATGCGTTTGGAAGGGGAGCAGAACCGGAATAATATTAATCCCAATAATGCCGATCTGCGTTTGCTGGTAGATGACCCTACCTTACCCACTTACCAGTATTTTCAAAACAATACCAACTGGGTAAAAGAGATACGGCAAACCGGTTTTTCGCAGATGTATAATCTCTCTGTAGGTGGTGGCGGCGAAACCATGCGGTATAACTTCAGCACCTCTTACTCCAATAGAACAGGTTCCTTTGTAAACACCGGCAGCGACCGGTATACCGGAAGGTTTAATCTGGATTATACGGTATCTAAAAAGCTGCGCTTTGGGGCCAATGTATCTTTTGCCCGCAGTAAGGTGAGTAACTATGCCAACTATGGTTTTGGAAACCCTTACCTCAATTCATTAACCCGCTCCACCGCCCTGCCGGTATACGATATAGATGCCAATGGCAACCTGCTGCCCAGCTATGCCGCCCTGCCTGGTTTTCACAACGAAGGCGATAACCCTGTGGCGCAGGCTGTACTGGTTACCAACGATGCGTTCAGCACCAATCTGAAACCGAATGTATATGGCGAAGTAGATATTCTGGAAGATCTGAAATTCCGCAGCAATGCCTCGCTTGATTTTGTGGGCGAAAAGGGCTTTCTGTTTTTACCGCCTGAAGCAACAGGGGAGTTGTATACACACCGCAATTTTAACCGGTTAGATTCGCGTGAGTTTGAACGTATGCAGATGATTGTAGATAATCTGCTTATCTACAGCCTTGTGCTGCCCAAAAACTCCAGGGTTTCTTTTTTACTGGGTAACACTTTTAATAAGTTTAATTCAAACGAGCTGCGTATTTATGCCAATGGTACGGCATCTGACAAGCTACAGGTGTTAAATGCCGCAGGCACTACGCGCCAGTTGAGATCGGCCCGGCAAACGGAAACCATACTGTCGGTATTTGCCAAAGCAGATTATATCTATAAGGACAAGTACGGTGTTAACATAACCGTGCGGCGTGATGGTTCTTCTAAATTCGGGCGCGGTAATAAGTTTGCCAACTTCCCTTCCGCAGGCGTTTACTGGCGTGTTTCCGGTGAACCTTTTTTCAGCCAGCTAAAAGCCATTTCCAATTTGAAACTGCGTGCAGCCTGGGGACAGAATGGTAACAGCGGCATTCCTAACTATGCTTTTATCAGCACCTTTACTTCAGGCGATAATTACAGCGGCTTAAATGGTGTAAGCCTGCGTTCGCCTGCGCTTAATAACCTCCGGTGGGAAACCAATGAAACTACCAACCTGGGTATAGATCTGGAATTGTTTAAAAGCAGGCTTACCATTACGGCAGAAGCGTATGTACGTACTACCAAAGACCTGTTATACCGGTATACCATACCTTCTTCCTCCGGCCTGGAAACAGGCGATAAATCGGTAGGCAACCCTACCGTACTGGGCAACCTGGGCAATATTCAGAACAAAGGCATAGAGCTGGATGTGAGTTATGATATTATCAAGGGAACAAAGCCCGGTGCATTCCGGTGGAATGCGGCATTTAACATGGGCCTGAACCGCAATAAGGTTACCAGCCTGCCGGGCGGTACCATAACTACCCCCGATGCGGCTTACCGCAACTTTACCTCGCAGGTAAAAGAAGGTGATCCGCTGGGTACTTATTATGGCTTTGTATTTAAGGGCGTATATGCCCGGGATATAGATGCGGCGGTACGGGATAAAAACGGAAAGGTGGTGTACGGACTGGATGGCACCACGCCGCGCCTGATGCGCATTAATACTGAAACCGGAGATGTGTATAAAGGAGGGGATGCCATTTTTGAAGATTTTAACCATGATGGTATCATCAACAATCAGGACCGTATAAAAATAGGCGATGCCAATGCCGCATTCTTCGGTGGCTTCAACAACTCCTTCGATTATAAAAATATAGGCATCCGCTTTTTTATCCAGTATCAATATGGTAATGATGTTATTAATGGTATGCGTTACGAGCTGGAGAATATGCAGTATACCAATAATGCAGCCACCTCTGTATTAAAGCGTTGGCGTAAGCAGGGAGATATTACCAATATGCCCAGGGCACTGCGCAACGATAACAGAAACAACATGGCTTCTACCCGGTGGATTGAAGATGGATCGTATGCCCGCGTAAAATATGTAACGCTCAGTTATAAGCTTTCCAGAAACATGATAAAGCGGCTGAGGATTAAAGACCTCTCCACCTTTTTTACCGTTACCAATGTATTCACCTGGACGGAGTATACCGGTGCCGACCCTGAAATTGGCCTGGGCAGCAGCCCCAGTTTTATAGGGGTTGACAGAGGATTAACCCCGCAATCCAAATCGTATACTCTGGGGGTGAATATCAAATTTTAGCCACCGTTTCCCGATTATTAAAACAAAGGAAAATGAAGCATATTTTATATAAATCAGGCATGGCCGGTTTGTTAGCAATGGTACTGATATGCGCACCCGGCTGCGAGAAGTTTCTGGAGCAGGAGCCGGAAGATTCTTTAACGGAACAGGAATTCTTCCGCAGTGAGGAAGATGCCAATGCTGCTATTGTTTCTGTATACGATCAGCTACAGGATTGCGTGGAAAAATTTCTGATATGGGGCGAGGCGCGTGCCGACCTTGTTTCGCCCATTACGCGTAAAAACGACCAGACCTGGCTGTACGAACTTACGTATCCCAACGATTTATGGGCATTAAGATGGGGGGATGTATATCAGATCATAGGCTCTGCTAATACTGTTATAGTAAAAGTGCCGCCTATTACCCAACTGGATAGCAGGCTTACCCAACAGGAGAGTGATATTATAGTAGGCGAGGCACATTTTTTAAGGGCGCTGGCTTACTTCTATCTGGTAAGAACTTTTGGTGAGGTGCCGCTGGTGGTGGAACCGCCTTTACACGATCAGGTAAATTTTAAAGTGCCTAAATCGGGTGTGGCCGCCATTCTTGCCAAAATTGAAGCAGACCTTACACTGGCAGAAGCCCAGGTGCCGGTACAATATGAGAGTACACTTAAAACCAGAGGCAGAGCCACCAAAGGGGCAGTAAATGCCCTGCAGGCCGATGTGTATTTATGGCAGGCTAAGTACAGCGAGGCTGCTGCAGCCGCTAAAAAAGTAATGGATAACAAAGCGCTGTACACGCTGGTTCCCGGTACTAACTGGTTTGACATTTTTGCGCTGAAAAACTCCACGGAAGGGGTGTTTGAAGTTCAGTTTGATTACCTGCTGAGAGAAACCAACGGGCTGGGTACTGCTTCTGAGCGTTTTATTGTAAATCCTAACCATTTAAAATTATATGAAGATGCAGCAGCGCCGGATGAGGTACGCGGGCTGGAAGCCGGTTATAATTCCAATACCAACGGAAGAACTTACTGGAAGTATGTGGGGCTTAGCACCATGGATCTGCGCCGTTCCGGCAGCGACCCCAACTACATTGTGTACCGGCTGGCAGATGTAATGCTGATGCGGGCGGAAGCATTGAGCCACCTGGATGATGCGGGTAAAGCAGAAGCAGTGGAACTGGTGAATGCCATACGCGCACGTGCCAATTTACCGGTGTACGATATTAACCTCATTAGTACAGATACCAATTCGCTGGTGGATCTTATTTTAAAAGAGCGCTCTCTGGAGCTGGCTATGGAAGGGAAAAGATGGTTTGATCTGATGCGGGTAGGCATTAACGGGCGGCCTGAAGTACTGGTAGATAAAATAGTGGAAAGCAGATTGGTTTCAGAACGGGCGCTGGCCAAAGCGCGTGTGGCCGATCCCCGGTCGTGGTACCTGCCTTATCATATTAACGAGCTGGCCGCTAACCCGGCCCTTACTCAAAACCCTTACTATAAATAATCTTCAATGGCCATGAAACTAACTACAATATTGCTGGTGGTACTGGCGGGTATAACGGCCGGCTGCCAGCGCGAAGATTTCTCCTACCAGGAAAAGGACCGTATGTTTCAGATGATGGATATGCTGCGTGCAGATACATCGTTAAGCTTAACGGTAGAGGCGCTTGATAAGGCGCAGTTATCCGGTACGCTGAACACCTACGGGCCGTTCACCTTTTTTGCCCCGGATAACCAGGCTTTCCGCAACTACCTCAGAAATGTGGGTAAAGCGGCTATTGCCGATTTTACCAGCGAGGAAATTACCACGCTCATGATCTATCATATTTTAGGCGCAAGGGTACGATCGGCTGATTTTGTGCCGGGGCCACAGACAGTAAGCACCGGCAGGGGCGATTACATAGCGCTGGATATTTCAAAGGGTACCAAAACAGAAGCCCTGGCCAACGGTAAGGCCCGGTTGTACGAAACAGATATTGAATACAGCAATGGCGTGGTACATAAAATGGATGCGGTGCTTGATCCGCCGGTATTAACCATTGGTGCGTTTTTGCAGCAGAATCCGCAATACAGTATACTGGTGGCAGGTTTACAGCGGGCGGGCTTAATGGATACTTTAATGGCTTTAAACAATGCACAGGGGGAAAGAATACGGCTTACCCTGTTTGCAGAAACCAATGAGGTGTTGAACGCCGCTGGTATTACTTCGTTTGATGCTATGCCGCTGGGTGAGTTAACTGAGCTGATGCGTTATCATATTATGCCGGGCAGTTCGTTTACATCTCAATATGCAGGCTTAACCGCTGCGGTGCCTGCTATAGGGGTGGCAGAGCGGTGGGATAATACGCTTACCACATTATCCCCCAACAGCCATATCTATTACGATATGGCCAGCCAGAAGCCGGTGAATGGTACTATTGATTTTCGTGGTTCCGATATACTTATGAAAAACGGGGTGCTGCATAATGTAGATAAGCATATGGTATTCTCCTCCGCTGTGCCCAGAACACAGATAACACACGTGTTTAGCGAAACGCTCAACTATGCCTATGGTGTAAATGGTATATCGCCTACGGCACAGCCTATTATAAGTACGGCTGCCGGTCGTTTCCGCTACTTCGCAGAAGCCAGTCATTCCCGTGCCGGTGCTATGGTTTTGTTCTTTGAGGCAGATTCCAAAGATGACTCGCTGGTTTCTATAGTCAGAAATGTAAGAAAGGGTAAATACAAAATTGCTATCAACTACAAAAACGGTAACCGGGGCGATCTGCAACTGATGTACGGGCAGGATAAAATAGGTCCGGTTAAAAATTATGGGGCAGGTACTACCTTCTACCAGAACATGGAACTGGGTACCTATGAGTTTGCCACCAGTGGCGATAAACGATTCAAATGGGTATCGCAGGCATCTAAACTGGCGGCTGTTGTAATGGATGTAATGGTGCTAACGCCTGTTGATTAAATGGGCACAGGCCCGTAAAACTGTTGAACGATTTGCAATACTTAACGATGTTATATGTTTAAAATAAATTCCCGGTCTGCTGCTGCCGCCACCTGCCTGCTATGGCTGGCCTGTTTACACAATACGGTGCAGGCACAGCAAAAAACGGGCAGCAAAAAGGCAAAGCCTGCTGTAGTAACTAAAGTAACCGTTACCGAAATAAAAAAGCCTGTACAGCCACCCATTCCTTTACCCATGCCGCCGGCAGAGCCTGAAACCAACCTGGGTTACCTGCGCGTGAAAAAGGCAGCGCTTACCGCTGCGGTGTCGGAAGTGGAGGGAAAGCATCTGAATGAGTTAACGGCTGTTTCTATTGATGCGCTGTTACAGGGGCAGGCGGCAGGCATGCAGGTTACCAATGTTTCCGGCGCTCCCGGCTCTGGTGCGGTAACCAATATACGCGGCGCCTCCACATTAAACGCGGGTACATTGCCCTTGTATATTGTAGATGGTATACCTATAAAAACGTACCGGTTTATGAATCCGCTCGGTAAGAATGCTGATAACAACCCACTGGCCGATATTAACCCGGATGATATTGCTACCATAACAGTACTCAAAGATGCGCAGGCTACTGCGTTGTACGGTATGCGCGGTGCCAATGGGGTGGTTATTATTACCACCAGCGGCGGTACTGCCGGTAAAACCTATCTTGATTTTTCGGCCTATACCGGCATGGTGAGCGCACCCAAAAGTATTCCGGTGCTGAATGCAGATGAGTACCGCAACTATATACTGGAAAAAGAAGCGGCACGCGGTTTTAGTAAAGAGGAAATAGCCAGTGGCATTGGCCGGTTTCTGCTGGTTTCTACACCGGCAGATCAGTTGCAGCGGTATAATAACAACACCAACTGGCAGGATGAGTTGATGGAGCGTGGTGCGTACAACAACTATCATTTAAAACTGAGAGGGGGAGATGCTATTGCCCGGTATTCGCTCAGTGTAGGGTATACCAATCAGTCGGGTGTTATCAGTAAATCCAATTACGAGCGTTTTACTGCCCGCTTTAATCTGGATTATAAGGTAAACAGAAAGCTGACCATTCTGAATACGGTAGCGTATTCTCATGCCGGCAAAAAAGTGCTGGATGAAGGGAATGCACCTGAAACCAATCCGCTGTATCTGGCAACCTTAAAAAGCCCGGTGTTAACGGTATGGAATCAGGATGTAGCAGGCACCAACCTCAGCACGGTAGACAGTGCTGATTATGCGGGAAAGAACAACCCTTATGCAGTGGTAAATAAAATGAAGAACATCAACAGCTCTAACCGCATTATGGCGGGTATTACGGGCCAGTACGTGCTTTCACGGTCATTCACTATCAGCTCCGGTATTTTTGCCGATTACATCCGGTTAAATGAAACGCGTTTCAGGCCTGGCGCAGGGTTTATGCCTGAGAATGAAATCATCCGCTCTGCATCGGAAAACAACAGCTCTGAAATTATGCTGTTAAATGAAAATAGTCTTCACTTCAGCAAAGCTTTTGGCAAACATGCGTTGACCGCCGTGGCAGGCAATGCTTTTCAAACCACCTCGCAGCGGAACGAGTTTGCGATGGCTATTAACTCACCTTCCGATGAGTTTACCAGCATCAGCGCTACCGACCCGCAACTTATCGATTCTATTTCCAGCTATGAGCCGGACTGGAGGTTGATGTCATTTTTTGCAGGCGGCAACTATGCCTATAAAGAACGATATCTGTTGGGCGCTAACCTGCGGGCAGACGGTGCCTCCCGCTTTGCGCCGGGTAAACGGTGGGGTTATTTCCCTTCTGTTTCTGCCGGTTGGTTGCTGAGTGCTGAACCCTTTTTTACGGCCCGAAAAGTAGTGAACGAATTGAAGCTGCGGGTAAGCTATGGCATAACGGGCAACCAGGAAGTGGGGTATACCAGCGCCTGGAATGCGCTGGTACCAGCCATTTACAAAAGTCAGCCTGGTGTGCGCCTGGGTGCATTGGGCAATCCTGATTTTACCTGGGAAAAAACAAAGCAGTTGAATGCAGGTATAGATGTGCAGTTATGGAAACGTATTGCCATTACGGCTGATTTTTATAGCAGGCATACCAGCGATCTGCTGAACTACCGGCAGCTGGCGGGCACTACCGGCTTCAACAGCTATGTTGTAAATGAGGGAGCAGTAAGAAATACCGGTGTTGAACTTGCTGTATCGGGTAAAGTAGGTAAGAAGGTATTCAACTGGCAAACCCGGCTTACTGCGGCCTTTAATAAAAATGAAATTCTCAGTGCGCCGCAGGGGCAGGATGCCTCTGTAAATTATGGCCACTACCAGGGCTCGGCAGCGGCAGGCAATGCCGTAGGGGCTTTCTGGGGTTACCAGGCTTTGGGGGTTTACCGCTCCACGGCAGAAGTGCAGGTGAAAAATGGGGTGAACAATGCAGTGCCCTTCCAGGGAGGGGATATTATTTTTGAAGATGTTGACAAAAACGGGGTGATTGACGAGCGGGACAGAAAGGTGATAGGAAACAGTAATCCTGATGTATATGGCGGTTTCTCCAATACCTGCTCTTACAAAAATTTTGATCTGACTATCTTCTTCGATTTTGCATTGGGCAGGGAGGTGTATAATGCGCAGCGTGCCGCACTGGAAGCCATGAGCAATTACAACAACCAATCGGTAACTGTTCTGCAACGCTGGCGTGCGGAGGGTGATGTTACCCATATGCCGCGGTTTGCCCACGACGATGCGGCCGGTAATGCCCGGTTTTCGAGCCGTTGGATAGAAGATGGTTCTTTCTGGCGGTGTAAAGCCCTTACCATAGGCTACAATATACCGGCAAAAGAAAGCCGTAAACTATTCAAGAGTGCGCGGATACTGTTAAGTGCGCAAAACCTGTTTACCGTTACATCGTACAAAGGCTATGGGCCGGAGGTGGGCAGCGTTACCAGCCCGGTAACCTACAGTATTGATTATGGTAACGTTCCTCAGCTGAAAACTTTTATGGCAGGTATACGCCTGGGGCTTTAATGTTTTACTCACCCTTTAGTTTATCGAAAACAGTTGTATGAAAAAGTATGTATGGTTTACCCGGCGCCGGATGGTGTTACTGATGGTGCTGGCTCTGATAGTACCGGCTGGCCAGTCGTGTACAAAGTTTCTGGATGTGAAGCCTAAGGATATAGTGATTGATAAAGACTTTTTTGAAGATTTCTACGATGCAGATTATGCCCTGCGCGGTGCTTACGCAGGATTGCAGCAACTGGTGGGCGCTATGTTTGTAACCGGTGAAATGCGTGGGGATATGGTGCAACCCGGCCCGGGTGCAGATACCAGCCTGCGCGAGCTTGCAGAACATCGGGTTACCCCCACTAATAGTTATACCAACTGGAATGGCTGGTACGATTTGATTAACAGGGCCAACTATCTTATTAAATACATTCCCCGTGTACCTAACGATCCTGTTAATTTTACGGCAGACAATGCCAGGCAGTATGTAGGTGAGGCTTATTTTCTGCGGGCATTTGCTTACTTCTATCTGGTAAGAAACTACGGGCGTGTACCGCTGGTGTTACAACCCACCGATGGTATAGCTGCCATTGATAATCCGGCGCCCACAGAAGGCGATGTGATATTAGATACCCTGGAAGCAAACCTTACGGCGGCGCTTACTATGGTTAGCGATGTTATTCTAATCAGGCAGCCCAATTTAAACCTGTCTGAAAGTCCGGATGGCAGGCGTACAAGGGCGGTAACCGGCAATGTAAACACCTTACTGGCCGATATTTATTTATGGCGGCACAAGTATACCGAGGCCAATACAGCCATTCAGAAGATTTACAACATGGGTAAACACAACCTGTACGGCAGTGCAGCGGCCGCTAACTTCTTCGACATTTTTACGGCAACCGATCATGTGTCTGAACCTATTTTCCATATCAATTTCAACTATAATTTCCGGGAAACCAGCCCGCTGATGACGCTGACTTCTGATGATGCGGCCTGGGGCGGTAAGTATATGATAGCCCCTGCGGATAGTATAGCAGGCTATTGGAACAATACGCTGGTACAATCGGGCGATACCCTGCGTGTGGTGGGCGATGTGCGGGGCTTTGGCGCTGCATGGGTGGGCCGTAAGCCTTATTATAACGATTTCAATAGCCCTGTAAAGGTTATATGGAAATACCTGGGGCTGGGTAGAATACTGCCTTCCACGCTGGCTATTATTCCACCCATACGGCAGCCTTACCGTAGTGATGCTATATGGCAGGGCTATCGCTTTGCCGAGGTGATATTGATGAAGGCAGAGGCGCTGAACAGAATGGGCGATAAAGCAGGTGCCATTACCCAGGTAAACAGAATACGGTCGCGCTATGGCCCCACAGATGTTATTCCGGTTACGGTTAACTCTACCACAGAGGAAATTGAAGACTACATTTTTAAAGAGCGGGCCAGGGAGCTGGCGTTTGAAGGAAAGCGCTGGTTTGATTTGCTGCGGCTGGCCAGGCGTGGCCGTACGGAGCTGTTAAAGGCGGCCGTTAAAAGCCGCATAGGAGCTGCCAGATATACAGAGCTGCACCTGGATAGCAAACTGGATAATGCGGCTGGCTGGTACCTGCCTTTTAATGCAGAAGAAGTAAAACGTAATCCCAAACTGATATAGCATTTCTATTTTAAAAATTATTTTATGTTTAAAAGGCTGTTAGTGTTTTTTCTTTTTTCGCCGGTGTGTATGCTGTTTGCGCAGAAGAACAGTCTCGCCCGTTTTCCCAAAGGCCATACGCCGGAAGAGGTGGGTAAGCGCCTGGCCTATCGTTTTACCGATAGAAAACATGCATTGCACATGGGGAAGTGGATCAGCTATCCGGAAACCTTTAACTGGAACGGATCGTTGAAGTTTGCAGCTATTACGCATAATGAGGAGTTGCTGAAGTTGCTGAAGAACCGGTTTGAGCCGCTTTTTTCATCGGAGCAACAATTGCTGCCCATTCAGAACCATGTAGACATGAATATGTTTGGCAGCCTGCCGCTGGAGTTGTATCAGATTACCAAAGAGCAGCGGTACCTGCAACTGGGCCTGCCTTATGCGGATACCCAATGGCTGCTGCCCGAAAAATCCAATGCAAAGGAAAAGGAGTGGGCAGATAAGGGATATTCCTGGCAAACCCGTTTGTGGATAGATGATATGTACATGATTACGATTGTACAAACCCAGGCATATAAAGTAACCGGTGATAGCAAATACCTGGACAGGGCTGCCAGTGAAATGGTGCTTTACCTGAACGAACTGCAACGCCCGAACGGACTTTTTTATCACGCACCGGACGTGCCGTTTTATTGGGGGCGTGGCAATGGCTGGATGGCAGCGGGTATGACGGAGCTGCTGCGTTCATTGCCGGAAACACATATACACCGGGCCCGTATACTGGAAGGCTACCGGACCATGATGAAAAGCCTGAAAACCTATCAGACCAAAGCAGGCATGTGGAATCAGCTGATAGATGAGCCGGATTGCTGGGCAGAAACATCCGGTACGGCCATGTTCACTTATGCGCTTATTTCCGGGGTAAAACACGGATGGCTGAATAAGAAGGAGTATGCCCCTGTGGCGCGTAAAGCATGGATGGCCATGGTGCCTTATATAAACGATAAAGGCGATGTAACGGAAGTGTGTATAGGAACCAATAAGAAAAACGATAAACAGTATTACTACGATCGTAAGCGTAACGTAGGCGACTTTCATGGTCAGGCGCCTTATCTGTGGTGCGTTGTTGCCTTACTGGAGGGGGTGAAGTAGCGAAGGAAATATGAGACGAATCGACCAAAGGTTGAACATATTTTTCCGCATGCCTTCGGTTATTTTGAGTGTAATAAAATATGCATGGTAAGTATACAACTAAGCTTTTATGAAATGTAAATTATTGGTTCTGTTGGCTGGCTCAGTAATGTCGGCAAGTGTATTTGCACAAACAAAAGTAATTGCTCCGGAAAAAATATGGCCGGCGGCAAAGGCAAACGCCTGGTACAAGCAGCAGCCCTGGCTGGTAGGGGCCGATTATATACCGGCCAATGCCATTAACCAGCTGGAAATGTGGCAGGCGGATACGTTTGATTCTGCGTGTATTAACAAAGAACTGGGCTGGGCCGAAGGTATTGGCATGAATACCATGCGGGTGTTTTTGCACAGCCTCGCTTACCAGGCCGATGCGCAGGGGTTTAAAAAACGGGTAGATCTGTTTTTAACCATTGCAGAAAGGCACCGTATTAAGCCGATGTTTGTTTTTTTTGATGATTGCTGGAATAAGGTGCCTCAAACGGGCAAACAGCCCGAACGCAAACCAGGCATTCACAATTCCGGCTGGATGCAGGACCCCGGCGATCCGGCGCATAAAGAAACCGCTAACTACCCCAGGCTGGAAGCGTATATGAAAGATATACTCAAAACCTTCGGGCACGATAAACGTATTCTGCTGTGGGATTTGTATAACGAACCGGGCAACAGTGGTAAAGTGGTGGCCAGCCTGCCTTTGTTAACGAAGGCATTCATCTGGGCACGTGAGGCCAATCCCGATCAACCTATTACCGCAGGTATCTGGAAGTGGGATGAGAAGGCCATTGAACTGAATACTTTTCAGCTGGCTAACTCAGATGTGGTTACCTACCATTGTTATGATGGGCCGGAGCAGCATTTACGTACCATACAAATGCTGAAAATGCACGGAAGGCCCGTACTTTGTACGGAATATATGGCCCGGCCACGCAACAGTACGTTTATCAATTCACTGGCTATTCTTAAAAAGGAAAATGTAGCAGCCATTAACTGGGGGCTGGTAGATGGTAAAACCAATACCAAATACGCCTGGGATACCCCGATAGCGGACGGAAGCGAACCTAAAGAATGGTTTCATGAAGTATTCAGAGCGGATGGTACACCTTACCGGAAAGAGGAGACAGAACTGATTAAAAAACTTACAGAAGATAACCAGCAGGTGGCCAGAGGACAGAACACAGGTACAGGAAATTAAGTTTGTCATGAAAATATTGTGCATCCCCCTTCTTACCAGCATTCTATTCCCCCTGTTTTCCGTTACAGCTTATACCCAACCCCCGGCATCTATTTACCAGGGTTGGGTAAACGGCTTTACCAGCGGTTTGCAACACACGCATGATATGGCATTACCTGCCTGGGGGCCTTACTCCGGCAAATACAACGGTATTGCGCATGTGCCTGTGCAAAACAATGGTTTTCGTTTTGATGTAACAGTGCAGCCTTCTCTGTATCTGCGTAATCAAACGGTGCTGGCCAATCCCCTGCGCGAGTCGGGCTACCACCCCTGGCAGGCTGCTCCGGATTTGTCTTATTATTCCTACCGGTATCAGCTGGAGTGGAAGGATAAAGTATTCTGCGATGTTTCGTTCAGCAAGGTGGATGATAACAGCAGGCTGATAAAAGCAGCCTTTGTAAACAATACCACTGCCAACCGCAGCCTGGCATTCAACCTGTTCAGTACTATTGTTTTTCCTTACAGCAAAAGGGTAAGCGCGCATTTGCCGGGGCATACACAATGGCTAAAGGCGGCAGACTACAGCAGTAAAACGGATTCAATTATTGCGTACAACTACAACCTGGTATATAACGGGCAGCTACGCGGGCAAATAACGGATGATAATGCTGTAAGCCATACTGCCATTGTACTGGGCAAAACAGCAGGGGAAAAGCTGCAATACCATTTTACAGGTAACAGTGCTTTTGCCAACGCGGTATTACTGGTGCGCTACCGTACCGGTGGTGCAGGCGCTACTACGCTGAGTGCAGTACTCAATGGCAGCATGCTTGCACCCGTTGTGGTGAACCCTGTAAAGGAATATACATTGCTAACCCTGCCATTGGGGGTATTGGCGGCCGGAGACATAAATTTTAGTATGCAAACCACAGGCGGTAATGCTGTAATACTGGACGGTTTTGCACTGGCGGAGAACAGTGAGGCAGCTTTGGTTACTTTTAAGGAGGATAAGCTGAACATGGTTCCCCGGCAGATAACTACGGGTATGCCTAATGCCGCTATGCTTCAGTTTGATGATATTAAAGGATGTTACGGCCTGCTGTGGCGTAATGTGGCTGCGGAAGAGCGGGTGTTACTGGATGATAGCCCCGATGAAGCTTTGTTTAAGTTTGAGAACCTGGTAAAGCGGGAGGGCACACATAAAATAACTATTACCGGAAACAATAAAGGCTGGTTTAAAAATGTATTTACGGCGCCTGTGGTAGTTAAGCCGGGCCAAACGGTTACTGAATACGCATTTGTAGTGTATAGTGCTGATGAAAATGAAGTAAAACAGCAACTGCAAAAGTTAAATCAGCAATGGTATGAGGCGGAGCATATCTGCCGTAGCCGGCAGGAGCGGAGCAGTATGATGGCTTGTAACGAAGCAGGTAAGCCTTATCTGTTCAGCCAGCAGTTAATGGCCGCTACTACGCTTACCAACCTGATGTATCCCACATTTATGGGCAACCAATACCTGAAGCATACCACACCTGGTAAAAAATGGAGTTCGTTTTATACCTGGGACGCGGGTTTTATTGGCTTAGGCTATTCAGCGCTGAATACCGGGCGGGCACTGGAATGCCTGAACGCGTATACAATGGCAGATACAGAGCCCTCTGCTTTTTTAGAGCATGGCACACCGCTGCCTGTGCAGGCTTATCTGTTTAATGAGTTGTGGAACAGAACACAGAATAAAGAATACCTTGCTTATTTCTACCCGAGGTTAAAACGCTGGTATCGCTTTCTGGGCGGTGCAGAAAGCTCACCTACACGAAAACTGAAATCTGGTTTACTACAAACCTGGGATATTTTTTACAATTCCGGCGGATGGGACGATTACTGCCCGCAGGTGTATACCCATACAAAAAAGCTGGAGAAGATAATGGCGCCCACCATTAACACCTCGCACCAGATACGCTTTGCCAAACTGTTAAGAATGGCAGCCTGGCAACTGGGATATAAAGAAGATATAACTGCATACGATGCAGATATACAAATGTACAGCCATGCTTTACAGCAGTATGCCTGGCATGAAGCCTCCGGTTATTTTGGTTATGTAACACACGATAAAGAGGGGTATGCAAAAGAAATACTAACCCATGCTTCCGGCGAAAACTTTAACAAGGGGCTGGATGGATGCAGCCCCTTAATAGCCGGCATTTGCACACCTGAACAACAGAAACGTATTACACAACATCTTTTTACCAGAGGGGAGTTGTGGAGCGATCAGGGTATTACAGCCATAGACCAAACGGCGCCTTATTATAACAAAGATGGTTACTGGAACGGGCGTGTGTGGATGCCCCATCAATGGTTTATCTGGAAAATCATGCTGGATATGAATGAACCGGACAAAGCCATTCAGATTGCCCAAACGGCCCTGGATGTATGGAAGCGTGAAACGGAGGATAGTTATAACTGCTGGGAGAATTTTAGTGTGGAAACCGGCAACGGAGGTGGCTGGCATCAGTTTGGGGCTTTGTCTTCCCCTGTGTTAAACTGGTTCAGCGCTTTGTATACACCGGGTACTGTTACCCATGGGTTTGATGTATGGCCTGTTACACAACAGTTCAGCACCGGTAAGGATGGTTTTACGGGCAGCTACCGGCTTTTTACCCATCAGCAGACAGCAGCTACTACTATGTTGATCTGTTTGCAGGATCAATACCAGTATCAGGCCACCTGCAACGGCAAAAGTATTCCGTTAAAGAAGGTGCTGAATGGGTTGTATGTGGTTAAGGTAAACGCAGAGAATAGGGAAGGAGACACTTTTACCCTGGAGCTGAAGAAGAAATAACGATTACGCTTTTTCTCCATCTAAACAATAATAAATATGCGTATTGCTAAAGCCATGAAAAAACAAGGTAAGGTTGCCTGGCAACTGCTTACCTGTACAACTGCTGCACTGGCGGTTTTTGCTGCCTGTGCCAAAAACGATACCAGCCGCACTAAACTGGCCACACCGGGTTTGCTCAGCACCAATGTGGTGGCGCAGGCTGCTATTGGTAAAATGAGTGGCAACCCCATTTTACCACTTTACACGGCTGATCCGGATATTATTTATGCCAATGGTAAGTATTATATCTATCCTACTGCCAATGGTACCGGCACCAGCCAGTTTCATGCGTATTCTTCTACCGATCTGCTCAACTGGACAGACGAGGGCATTATTCTGGACCTGGCTAATGTAAGCTGGGCGCATACAGATGGCTGGGCCCCGGCCATAGCGGCGCGTAACGGGCAGTATTATTTTTACTTTACGGCCGCCAAAAAAATAGGCGTGGCGGTTGGCCCTACCCCTATAGGGCCTTTTACAGATATAGGAAGTCCGCTGGCTACCGGCGATGGTTCTGACCCTATAGACCCGATGGTTTTTATAGATGAGGATGAGCAGGCTTACCTGTATTGGGGCAATACCACTTTTAATATTCAACGGCTGAATAGTGATATGATTTCCCTTACAGGTACCCGTGGCCACAGCAAACCCTCCAATTATTTTGAAGCGCCGTATGTAATGAAGCGAAACAGTATTTATTACCTCATGTATTCAGTTAACCATTTTGGTAATGATGATTATCATGTGGAGTATGCCACTTCTGCTAACCCCATGGGGCCATGGACAACCAAAGGGCGTATTACCGCTCCACGGGGTGCTATAAAAGGGCCGGGCCACAATGCGGTAATCAGAAAGCCGGGTTGCAGCGATGAATACCTTTTTGTGTACCACCGCCGCACCGCTACCAACATTAACCAGCGCCGTGTGGCTATTGACAGAATTTTTTTTGATGCTGCCGGTAATATTATGCCCGTAAGTATTACCAATTCAGGTGTTATACAATCCGCAGGCACAGCCCCTTGCCTGGTACCCAATCCTATACCCGATGGCCAGTATGCCATACGTTCCAGGTTAAACACTACCACAGGGGATAGTTTGTATCTGGATATTACAGGTTGTACAGATGGTAATGCAGATGTAAAAACATGGACGCGTACCTCCTGCCAGGGGCAGCAATGGAACATTGTTTATCAGAACAACGGGTTCTATAAAATTACATCAGCACTGCCCACCCACAAATCGCTGGATCTTGATACCTGCGGCATCAACCGCGGTGCCAATATTCAGGTGTGGAGTCAGCTATCTAACGACTGCCAACTGTGGCGTATTGAAGCCGCAGGCAATGGTTGGTTTCGTATTATGTCCAGATCGAGCAATAACGTATTGGATATTGCAGATGCAGACCCTACGCCGGGAACAGATGTAAGATCATGGACATGGAATGCTACCAACGCCCAGATGTGGCGGTTTGAAGCGCCATAAGTTATGTAAGCACGTAAGTATCGCTCCAGCTACAGGCAATTTTGCTGTAGAGCGCCTGGTTGGCCAGGTGTACGCTGATGGCGGTACGGGCTCCGGTAAACACATTACTATCCGGTAGTTCATGCGTTTGTATTTTATTGTAAAAATCTTTTAGTGCGTACGAGGTGCCATCTTTAGTAGGTTCGGGCAAAATGGGTAAACCGCCATCTTTGTTCCAGGTAATACGGGTGGCACCGGTTACGCCGTCTACAGTTCCTTTCTCTTTCTGCAGGCTTTTTTCGGGGTATAGCACACCCTGGTCTGTAAGCAACGATATCATCCCCTTTGTACCTTTTATCTTAAACAGATAGCCATCACGCGCATTGCCACAGGTTGCGCCAAAGTTGGCGGTAAGGCCCTTATCGGGGTAACGCATCATTACCTGCACATTATCGTAGGTTTCCCGGCCGTCTTTATGAATATCAATACCACCGGTGGCGTAAAAATCCTGTGGGTGCGTATCAAATACCCAGTTTACAAAATCAATCTGGTGTGAGAGTAGTTCGGCTACCAGGCCGCCTGAGTATTCCCGGTACATACGCCAGTTAATGGTACGTTCCAGAGAAGGGTTGGGCGTGGGGCGGCGCCAGGTGGTGTTTCGGTCCCAACGGCAGTCTATCTGGGTTATGGTACCCAGGTCGCCGGCCTCTATCATTTCTTTTACCTTGTAATACAGGGGCGAGTAGCGGTATTGATGCCCTACCTGCAACACCTGTTTCGGGCGCTGCTGCATACGCTTTACCAGGTCCAGCGCCTGTTCAATATTGTAGGTCATGGTTTTTTCCAGGTACAGGTGTCTGCCGCTGTCAATTGCAGCGGTGGCAATAGGGTAGTGCATATGAAGGGGCGTGGCTATTACGGCCGCCTCTATATCTGCCTGGTCCAATAGTTTACGGTAATCGGTATAGGTTTTCCAGCTGTTGGTTTTATCCAGCTTCTGCGCTGCCAGCAGCCGGAAGTCCAGCACATCACAAACAGCTGTAATGCGAAACAGGTCGGGCATCTGGTTCAGCGAGTGTATCATGCCTGTGCCGCGGTCGCCGCAGCCAATAACGCCTATTTTTACCGGTCCGGCTGCTGATGACCTGGCAAAAAGAGAATTACCCAGCAGCAGGCCACCGGCCAGTAATCCGCTGTTCCTTAAAAAATGTCTTCTTTCCATATGTTCCTGACTATCTTTTATATCCTTTAAAAAAACGCGTAACGGTATCTGCCACAGAGCCGTCAGGTCTGCGGTACACTATATATGCGCCCATATCTTCCCGGTTGTGCAGAAAGGCCAGCGTTTGCTGCAGCCCCATAGCCATAAAGCCATTGTCATATCCATCGGCAGTAATGGCATCACGGGCATACACGGTTACACTGATCATTTCATTCTGCAATGGATAACCCGTTAACGGGTTTATCAGGTGCGATACCTGCCTGCCGCCCGCTGTATACTGTTTGCGGTAATTGCCCGATGTGGTAATAGCGCCGTTGGCAGCTTCTATAATTTTACGCATGGGTTCGGGTGCAAGGTCGTTACCGGCAATGCCTTCTATACCTATGGTAAATGGCGTGTTACCGGCTTTACGGCCTTTTATACGTAGTTCGCCACCCAACTCCACCAGGTAGCGGTGAATGTGATAACGTTGCAGCAGCAGCGCCAGCAGGTCTACTGCATACCCCTGGGCAATGCCATTCAAATCCAGTTGTACACCGGGTTGTAGCTTATACAGAAAATTACCCTTCAGGGTAATCTTATCTGCCCCTACCTGGTGCAGCAGTTTTTGAATGGTGGCACTATCGGGCAGCTGCGTGTTTTTTACAACGCCAAAACCCCAGGCATCTACCAGGGGTTTAACGGTGGGGTCTGCCAGGCCGCCGGTGGCGCGGTGTATTTCCAGCGCCCGCTGAATAATCGCCCGGAAAGGGGCATCGATAATAATGCCTTTTGTTGAACGATTAAACCGGTTAATGAGCGAAAGGGGGTGGTACAGAGATACCGACCGGTCCAGCTGTTGCAACAGGCTATCGGTTTGTGCCAGGGTTACCAGGCTATCGGTTGCATAATACACAATAGAATAGGTGGTGCCCTGTGCAAAACCCTGCAGTTGAAAACGGCGGAGGAGCTGTTGCCGGGCAGCGGTGCATAGCAAAAGCAATAACACAACTGCCACCGGCAACAACTTATTCTTTCCCATATCAGTATGTAAACACTTTTCCATTTACCATTACTTCCTGGCTTTTTTCATCAAAAGTGGCTTTGCCGCCGGTGCGTACCGCAGCGTTGGTCATAATAGTAGCTATAGAGTGGTTATAGCCTGCTTCTACGGGGGCGTTGGGCTCTTTGCGGCTGCGTATACACTCCATCCAGTTCCGCATGTGGTTGCTGCTGAGTGCATCGGCACCGGTATTGGCAGAGGCTACTACAGCGGCGCTATTGGGCAGCTTTACTTCGGGCAGCAGGTTGGCATGCATATTCATGGCCGATGCTGCTTTTTCGGTAAGGCCACCACGGGGCGATACTGTATTGGTAATAAGGTTGAGTTCGCCGCCATTGGCATAATAAATCTCTGCCGGATGCTCATCTCCATTGTGCATGCGCGAAGAGAAGATTACCTGAAACCCTTTGGTGCTGTCGTTCTGCGGGCCATAGTCAAACACCGCTGTGGTGGTGTCCCAGTTACGGCGGCCATCTTTCCACTGGTAAATACCGCCGTTGGCGGTTACGCTGCGCGGGTGCTGCAGGCCGCTGAACCAATGCACGGTATCAATCTGGTGGCTCATCCACTGGCCCGGCATGCCGGAGCTGTAAGGCCAGAAAAGGCGATACTCCAGGTAAATACGCGGGTCAAACGCCTCGTAAGGGCGGTTTAATAAAAAGCGCTTCCAGTCGGTATCTTCCTCTTTCAGTTTGGCTACCAGGCCGGGGCGGCGCCAGCGGCCCGGCTGGTTTACGTTCCAGCTCAGTTCCACCATGGTAATATCGCCAAACTTACCCTGCTGTATAAAGTCGGCAGCTGCCTGGTAGTTTTGCCCGCTTCTGCGTTGCGAGCCTATCTGCAATATCTGTTTGGAGTTGCGTACCGCTTTCAATGCCGCACGTGCATCTTCCATGGTTTCTGCAAAAGGCTTTTCGCAGTATACATCTTTTTTATTCTTTACCGCTTCAATGGCATGCAGGGCATGCGCAAAGTCGGGTGTGCTTATAATTACCGCATCCAGGTCTTTCAGGTTATATAACTCATCATTGTTACGGCAGGCGGTAATATCGTGCCCCAGTTTGTTTTTAAGATGTGCTGCACCCTGCTCGCGGCGGATGCTCCACAGGTCAGATAGGGCCACCATATCAAAGTTCAGTTCTTTGTAATGGTTCAGAAAGCAGGGCAGCAGGGTATCTTTAAACCGGTCTGCAAATCCTACAGCACCTACACGCACGCGGTCGTTGGCGCCAATGATATTGCCATAGCTTTTGGCGCTCATACCCATGGCGCTTATATACGTGCCTGCGGCAGCGAGCGCTGAGTTTTTAATAAAGCTGCGTCTTGTATTGTCCATGCCGCTTATTATTTAAGTTCTTTAATCCTGATGTTGCGGTAGGATACGGTGTTGCCATGATCCTGCAGCAGAATATGCCCCTGTGCAGCGGTGCCGAACTCAGGCCATTTTTTATACTTGCTGATGGCTACCAGATCTTTAAATGCCTGAGAGCCGCGTTCGTATTCCACCACCTTTACACCATTCAGCCAATGCTCTACATGGTTGTTGGGGTATACCCTTATTTCGCCACTATTCCACTCGCCAATGGGTTTGGTAATGCTGTCTGTTTTTTCGGCTTTAATAAGGTCGTACAGCGAGGCCAGGGTGCGGTTGCCGTTGCGGCCCAGTTTGGCATCGGGATGGCGCTCATCATCCAGCACCTGGTACTCCAGGCCAATGCCGGATAAGCTGGTTTTTTCTTTCTCCGTTACAAAATACTTTACACCGCTGTTAGCGCCTTCTGTTAGTTTAAAATCAAACTTCAGTATAAAGGCGGCATATTCTTTTTCGGTAACAATATCACCGCCCAGGCCTTCTTCCTGGCCGTTGGATCCCTGTATGGTTAATACACCATCCTTCATGTTCCACCCGCGCTCAGGAAACTTATCTTTAAAAAGGCCTCGCCAGCCGGTGCTGGTTTTACCATCCCATAGCAGACTAAAACCTTCTGCTTTTTCCTGTTTGCTGAGTGTGTTAAGCTTTTGGGCCGATACCGGCATAGTGGCAAGCAAACCTCCGAAATACAACAAGGCTGCTGTTTTTTTCATTGACATCATCATGGAGCTGAAATTTGTAAGTTGTTTAAGTTATTAATTTTTTTTTGATTTGTGTTAATCATATCCCGGATTCTGCTCCAGTTTGGCGTTAATGTTTCTTTCTATTTCTGCGGCAGGTATAGGCCACAGGTTGTATTTAGCCAGGGCATCGCTGTAGTAGGGGTTACATTTTTTTACACGGTCGTACCATACCCCCAGGCGCATCAGTGTAATTCTCCGTTTTTCTTCCGGGCCCAGTTCGCGCATCCGTTCGTCCAGTATATATTCCATGTTTACATCTCCCGCCGCTACCGGTGATGCTTTGGCTCTCAGCCGCACCACGTTAATGTCATCAGCCGCCTTGCCGGGCATGTTTAAACCCACATAGGCTTCGGCACGCAGCAGATAGGTTTCTGCCAGGCGAAACATGTACTGATCAGCATAGGTGCCACCTGCATTCGATTTTAGCAGCAGCTTTGTTTTATCTGCAAAAAGCCCGTCCGGATGGTCGCCCGGGGTGGTTACTTTAGATTGATAAGCATAAAATGTTCTGGAAGGCACCTTTACACCTGCGGGTGGTGTTTGGGTAGAAATAGTCTGGCCATACAGGGGCGATGCGGGGTTGGTGGCTGTAAACTGCCGTACAAAGTTGTGGTTGGCATTGCGGATATCGTTGGTAAAATCGCTCTGCCATATTACATCGCTGAAGTAGTGGGTAGAGATAGCCCAGCCAATGCCTCTGCCACCGGAGTAATCGCTTACCGGATATAAAATGGGCGATACCGTGCCGGAACCCACCCGTAATGAGCCCAGTTGCGGCGCGAAGGTGCGCTCAAACTGATAGGAGCCTGATACGCCTGTAGATACGGTGCCACCGCCTGGTACATCTGTTTCAAACTGAATAACCCAAAGCCCTTCACGGTTGCCGGATTTGCGGTTCTGGTTACCGCGCTGAAACAGATCCCAGTACACATCACCCGGTGTAACCGTGCTGCGGGCGCCAAAGCGGTTTTGCATCAGGTTTACATCAGCACTGCTGATAACAGCGGTGGCAGCTGTAACGGCTTCCTGAAATTTGCCCGCTGCCAGGTATACCTCTGCCAGCAGGTGGCTGGCGGCAAGGTTGTTAATTTCGCCATCCTGCACTTTGCTTATCGCAGGCAGGTTGGTGGCCGCTATGGTAAGGTCTGCTATAACCTGTTCCAGCACTGCTGCTTTGGTAGCTCTTACATAATCGGTTCTGGGGGAGGTTACTTCTTCCAGGGTAAGCGGCACGCCGCCATACAGGTACACCAGCGTGCGGTAGGCCAGCGCGCGGAAAAAACGGGCTCTGGCTTCGGTAATGGTTTTATCGGCCTCTGACATGGCAGAGCCGGGTATGCGGGTGAGAATAGTATTGGCTTCTGATATAATTTTATACAGAGAGGTCCAGTGTGTAAGGGCAATGTTTACATTGCCCGTTGGCGCATACGCAGCAGCCATATTGGTGTGGCGGTCTACTTCCGGCTGGCCGTCAAATACCAGATCGGTACCAAACAGGTAATCAAACGGGCGTCTTTCACCGCTGTTGTAAAACTCTTTACGCGTAAGATCGTACAGGTTGTATACCGAAGCATTGAAGTCGTTGATATTGATAAAAGCATTGCCCGAGCTGAGAAAGTCCAGTGGCTTTTCATCCAGAAAATTGCCGCTGCAACCATAAAAAAGGCTTACACCTATCAGGGGCAGAAGTATCAGTATTTTTTTCATAATCAATTAGAATGTTGCGTTAATGCCCAATGAATATCCTTTTAATACCGGCCTGCCATCGTTGGTAAGGCCCTGGTTGGTTTCGGGGTCCCAGCCTTCCCAGTTGGTCCAGGTGGCCAGGTTTTTACCGCTTACATACAGGTTCAGGTTCTGAAACTTTAGTTTGTTAACCCATGCGCCGGTAAACCGGTACGACAGAGAAACATCCTGCAGGCGTATAAAACTCCGGTCCTGATAAATGGTTGGAGTAATAGTAGGGGATACAGCAGACCGTGCGTATTTACCATTGGGGTTACGGGGCGACCAGAAATCAATCGTATGCTGGTAGTTGTTACGTACACCGTTGTCGTCGCGTATTTTGGTGGGTGAGTTGCTGCCGCGATAGCCGTTTTTGCCGCCCTGTACCGAGTTGAAGAAGATGGTAAAGCTAAACCCTTTGTAATCAAAACTATTGAGCATACTTATCCGGTAGGCAGGTTCGCCATATCCCAGTATTACCCGGTCCGCCGGCGTAATATTGCCATCTTTGGTATTATCTGCTACCCGGTAAGTACCTACATAATAACCGGCAGGCGGCGTTTCGCCCAGTTGGTAAATGCCATTGGCCTGGTAGCCGTATAAGCTGTTGATTGATTTGCCAATGAAAAGGCTGCTGGCCGTCATATCGCCGGAGCCTATCAGTTGCAGTATCTTGTTTACGTTTCTGGAAAACGTAACGGTAGTTCTCCAGGTAAAGTTTTTCAGATCAACGTTTTTGGAAGTGAGCGATAATTCCACACCGCGGTTTCTGATGTTACCTACGTTGGTGCTGATGGTGCCAAAGCCGGTAATGGCGGGAATGTTTACGTTAAAAAGCAAGTCTTTTGTATCGGTCTGGTAGTAGTCCAGGCTACCGCTTAACCTATCCTGAAAAAGCGCAAAGTCTACACCGGCATTGATGCCTGCGGTACGTTCCCAACGCAGGTTGGGGTTGGCGAGCGATTGTACCTGCTGACCAAAAACAGTACTGCCGCCATCGCCAAAAACATAGGCTGCGCCGGAAGATACGCGCGACAGGGAGAAGTAGCGGCTGGTTTGGTTGCCACTGATGCCGTAGCCTGCCCGCACCTTTAAGTAATCCAGCCAGGAAACCTTCATGAACGATTCATTGCTGGCTATCCAGCCAAGTGCTGCAGACGGAAAAGTACCGTACTTATGATTGGCTGCAAAGCCGGAAAAGCCATCGCGGCGCAGGGTAGCGGTAAGCAGGTATTTGTTATCATACTTATAACTCACCCTTGCCATCTGATAGGCCAGCGCCTCGCTCCAGGCATCGGAGTTGGCAAAGCGGTTGGTACCCAGTTCCAGGCTGTTATAGCCCAGCGTTAAACGGGAAAAGCCGTTGGCGTTAGACAGGGTGTAATCGTTGTTGCGTTCCACTGCTCCGTAAAGCAGCGTTACATTCACATCATGCTTTTTAAAAGCGCGGTTGTAGGTAACAATGTTATCCAGCGTATAATCGTAATAGCTTTCAAATTCTTTAGAGGCGCTGCCTGTTAAACCGGCACCGTAAATACTGGCGTTGTATTGCTGGTTAATACGGTAGTTGTTGCCGTAGTTAAGGCGGTAGCTGAGGCCTTTTATAAAGGGTATACTGATTTCTGTATACAGGTTGGCAAAAAAGTAGTTGTGCCGCTCCAGATCATCCGTATAATAGCCATGGAAGGGGTTGGTAAGGTTGGTGTTGAAAGGGTAGGGAATTAACCTGCCCGCAGTATCGTAAGGCACTGCCAGCGGGGCAAATGTAAAAAGCCCGCCTACGGAAGGTTCAGAACCATCTTTGTTTACAAAGGAGCCGAACGATTGAATGCCTGCTTTCCACCAGCTGGCTATCTGTGTTTCCAGATTTACCCGTATGCCTTTTCTTTTAAAGTCATCGTTGCGGATAAATCCCTTCTGATCGGTATAGTTAACGGATATCAGATAGTTCACTTTATCGCCGCCACCCGATACGCTCAGTTGATGGTCTGCTATACTTCCCGTGCGGGTTCCCGCATCCCACCAGCTGAAATCGTTTGGAAGCAACTGGTCAGATGTGTTTTTTAAAGAGGGGTCTACCCGGCTGGCTATGTTAAAGTTGGGGTTGGGCTGCGTGTAATCCGGCCCCAGATAAGCTTCTTCATAATACAGGTCGCGTATATGTTGCAGATACTCCGCCCGGTTCATGGGGCGTATATTGCCTCTGGGGCTTTGGGTGGCATAAGAACTGGAAATAGCAACTCTGGGTTTATCGCCTTTTTTACCACGGCGCGAGGTTATCAGTAATACGCCATTAGCTGCCTGTGCGCCATATACAGCGGTAGCACTGGCATCTTTTAATACATCAATAGAAGCAATATCATCCGGATTAATGGCCTCAAAAGAACCGTTGTATTGAATACCATCCAGTACAATCAGCACCCGGGAATTGCCTGAAATAGTATTGGCCCCGCGAATGGAAATATTGGGGGTAGAGCCTGCGCTGTTTACCTGCCCTACGTTTAAACCGGGCACCGTACCCTGCAATGCCTGTGCTATATTGGCGTTGGGGGCATTTTTAAAGTCGGTAAGGTTGGCGCTTACTACGGCGCCGGTAACATCTCTTTTTTTCTGCGTGCCATAGCCTACCACAATAACATCGTTAAGGGAGTTGTTGATGGCCTTCATTTGCGCGTTAACAGTGTCGCTGCCGTTTACCGGTATTTCCTGTTTTTCGTAGCCAACGGCTGAAAATACCAGTATACTGTTGGGGGTGGCAAGCGTAAGCGTATAATTGCCTGCTGCGTTGGTTTGGGTGGCCGCCTTGCCTTCCTTTACCAGCACGCTTACCCCCGTCATGGGCTGCCCGTTTTCGTCGGTTACTTTGCCGCTTACCGTTTGTGCCAGATGGCCACGGCAGGGCGAGGCCCGTACTATACAAACAGAGGCCATTACCAGCAAAAGGGTAACCAGGCCACAGGGAATAATTGGTGAAAAATGGACAATACATGGGCAAGTCAATAACCCTTTTCTCATATTCTGTATTTAAGTTATTCAGTTAAACTGTTCCGGCAAATACATGCCAGCAATCGTTCGTGTCAGGCAAAGCATTCTAACCCAAAGTAACCGAATGGAACCTTTATAATTTGTTCAAGCTTATGTCGATTTGTCTCATTTTTTCATGCAAAATCCCCATGCAAAGGCACCGGTAGCAGTGCCATTGCATGGGGATGTAACAAGGTGGTGGAATCCTGTTTTTATTCTGCTAGTTTGCTGATTGCATTTTCAAGCGATTTTTCGCTTTCCAGGTACTGCTTCCTGATTTTGTCAAAGGTAGCTTCGTTGTTTATGGTACGCTGTAAAGTTGTGGTAAGAAAGGCGTAGTTGGTAAAAGTGGCATTGGTTGTCAATACCGTGTTCAACCATTTCCACATCAGCTTTTCGCCAATTTCCTTTTCTATTGCCAGAAAAACCACGGGCGCGTAATAGTAAACATATACTTCCCGGTCATCATAATCCGCTTTGGATCTGATATTGCTGAAGGGAACCGCCTTAAATTCTTCCAGCTCCAACAGCTTGCTTTTCATTTTCTGATCATATACTTCTTTGCCAATAATTTCTTTCGTAAGCTTTAAGGATAAGTATTCGGCAAACCCTTCACTCATCATATCGCCCAGTTCAGCATTAAAAACTTTATAGTTTCCGAAATAATAGTGCCCCAGTTCATGCGCAATGTACGGACGGTACCAATGCTGCATTTTAGGATCAAACAGACTTTTTAACCCATTGTCGCCCCAGCCTATACTAACTATAGATGGGTAGGTTACAAACATCCATCCATCCCGTGCAGAAGTTGGGGTTGTTTGAATAAACGTAACAGCCTGCTCAAAAGGAATACCCAGTTTTTCTGTGTAGAACTTTTTATAGCTATTGGTTAACGTGCTCAATTCAGCGATCTGTGTTGCAGTAATATCCGGATTTAATACATAGGTATTGCCTATGTTAGAATACTTATAGTTGCCGCAGAAAAGAACCAGCTCCTGCGGAACATCGCTTTTAAAATGTGCGGTACTTCTCTTTTCGGGCACAGATCCGTTTATATATAAGGTGCTGCAATCTTTGCAGGTAATGTCCAGTTCGTATCTGACGTTTTCATAGCTTTTGTCGTTGCCGGCATCATAAAGTACAGGATACCAGGCTGACTGTACCCCATCTGCTCTTACCGAGTTGTGATTAAAGGCTATATTGCCTTTCCAGTCTTTAGCACTGTAGTTGGTCAACGTATCTTTTACTACCGGAAACCTGCCAACGTATTTTATCTGTACTGCTGCCGGAAGAAATTTTCCTTTACGGGTGTTGTCGGGAAAAAAGTAGGCATTGGACTCTCCGGTAGAAGTGGTGTCAGCAAAAGATTTGTCGTAACCTATCAGGAAATCGTTCGGTTGCCTGCTTCTGAAATGAAGCGGGTTCATGCCGGAGTTAAGCCGGATAAAATAATTTTTAACGGGTGGAATATCACTGAGGGTTAAGTCGCATTCGAAAGTGCCATCCTGAATGGAAATATTTACTTTACCTGTTAATAGTGGCGCCTTTTCCTGTGCACGCGCTGTAGTTGCTATCAATGCAATAGCAGAAATGAATATGCTTCTTCTCATAATGTTAAGGCAATAAATATCAGGAAAAAAATATAATCAGGCAAGTAGTATGAAAAAGTTGACTATGGCCGGTAGTCATAAATTTCTGACTTATTGCTGCTAAAGGGTAGAACCCCCATTTTTGTGCAAAATCAGTACATGAGCCAAAACAAACTGTCAGAAGTTAGTACCGAAGACCTGCTGAAAAGAAAAAAACTGTTTAAGGGTGTGTTAACCGGTGTAGGTATTATGTGGATATTGCTTTTAGGGGCTGCCATCTCTTTTTATGGTAAAAAGTCCAACGTTGCTTTATTTGTTCCACTAATTGCTTTACCGGTAACATTACAGCCTGCGATGATGCATATTAAAGCGCTGGAAAAAGAACTGAAATCAAGAGGCTAAATAGCAACACGGTTTCTTTTATACCATCGCAAGCCCGCCCATTAGTCAAACAGTAACAAACATATTAACGATACCTGAAACAGATACGGCCGGAAGCCAAAGCGTTTGCCTGTGTCTGGAATAATATCCTGTTTGGTAAATGATTTTACATACCGGCATTCAATGCCCAAACCGGCCGGGTGTCGATAGCCAACACCCAGGCTGGCGGCATATTCTACTTCTGAAGCCTCCCAGGGTATGCCTACGTTTTCCAGCGATTGTGATACTTTCATGTTTATCTGCGGGCCCGCATTGGCAAAAAAGCCGGAAGGGTGTTTGTAGCGTAGTAGCAGGGGGAAGGTGATATAGTTGACTTTTACCCGGAAATCAAAGGTGTCCAGTGAAAAGTTGGCTGACTGCCGGGAGTATAATATTTCCAGCTGCATACCCAGGTGCCCGTTGATACCAAAGTAGGTCATAGTACCAAAATGAATGGGAATGTTGTTTTTTGAACGCCCGAAACCATTGTCAAACCTGGTAAGATTGGTGCCGCCTTTAAACCCGAATCCGAAGTACTGGGCGTTTGCGTGTATGCTTTGGAACAAGCACAGCAGTAAAAGTAACTTCATTCGCTTCATTGGTCAGTCAGCTTTGTAGCGGGGTAAAGATAAGGATAACTACACCAAACCGAGGGTGCCGGAATCCTGCTTTCCACCAAAGAATTTAACCAATACCTCGCTAAAAACCGCAGGCGCGCCGGGTACCATCGCAAACAGCGTCATACACGAATGTAGTTTAATATCATCCGGGCTGCCCATTATGTGGGTAGCGTTGTTACCTGGTAATGCCAGTAGTGCTGTGCTTATTTCAATCAGGCGACTGCCCAGCACGGGGTGGGCAAGGTATGCTGTAGCTTCTTCCAGGTTTTTAATAGCGTAGCGTTGCGCCATATCGCTACGGCCCAGTCCGTGTATCTGAGGAAATATATACCACATCCAGTGGCTGCGTTTACGGCCACCTTTTATTTCATTTAGCGCTGTAATATAATCACGCTCCTGTGCATCAGTAAAGCGTTGCAGGTTATATTTTTCGTGCAGTGTCATGCACAATGTTATGAAAAAATCGCGCCTGCATAACAGGAAGCAGGGCCATCAGTCTTTAAACGGGATTAACGGCATAGCCTCCAGCATTTCCACCGCCTCAATCATATGGGCGGTTTCCTTTTTGTATCTGGAATAATGTGCACTTTTCAGATGGTGCAGATAATCTTTGCGCGATACGTATACTTCCAGCATGGTGAGCCTGTGCGGCGCGCCTGCTTCAAAAACCGGATACAGGATTTTTACGCCTGCTTCGTTGTTTTTAGAATGTTCAATATGTTTTTCCAGTAGCTGTTTGTAGTTGCCCAGTTCATTTTTTTTAATTATCAGCCTGGACAGCCGCACGTGCTCCTGAGGTTCGGCAGACTGCCGGTTATTACAACAAACAAAAATGCAGCAGAGAACTACCCCTGTAACAAAAAATCGCATACAGTGCGTATTTAAATAGTTGCGCAGCAGATTATTGCGCGCGTTGGATCTGGTTAATAATACACTTAGATACGTGTGATACTTCAACCGCTGCCTGCACTAATTGTTCGCTGTATTATCCCACCCATTTAAATGCTTCTTCTATCCGTTTGGCGGTATCCGGATGGTTTCTTTTCGGGGGAAAGCGGCTGGCTTCCAGGCCCTGTTCCTTGGCTTTTTTAAAATATTGCCGCGCCATATCGGGATTAATGCTCTTGTATATAAGCCCGAGGGTAAAGTTGAGGCAGCTTTCAACACCCGTTCTGCCCTTGTAGTCTGCCAGTGCTTTCTGGCAATAAAGCGCCAGATCCATAGGGTGATTGTGTTTCAGATATATATCGCAGGCATCCATATAAGCATAGAGGTTATCACGCCCCTGGGCGCCTACAAAGCTGTTCAACGCCTTCGGTGCGTTTTCGTTGCTGGTTTTTACATACATGTTCAGCAAGGCCCGCTGGGTAAAAAATTCTTTCCGGTACAAACTGTCTGCCAGCAGGTAGCTGTTTAATGCCTTTGCATTTTCATTGTTGGCTTCGTATGCCTGCCCCGCTAGTAAAGCGGCACGGCTTTTATCTGATTTTTCGGTATAAAGTTCAAAGGCGGTGTTGGCCTGCTTTATAGCGTTAGGCAGTTCGCTTGCCTGCAGATACACTTTACCCAGTTCCAGATAGGCCGGTGCAAATTTTGTATTGCCCGCAATAGCTTTCTGTAAATTGCCAATGGCTGTTTGCAGCCTGCCTGCTGCATTATAGCAATAGCCCATAATATACAGCGAGCGGTAATCGGGGCACTGCGGGTGCAATTGCTTTTCAATGGCATTGTTCAGCTCGCCCAGCATTTTCAACTCCAGATAAGCACCACGGTGTTTAAATACATACACGTAAAGCTTATAAATTTCTTTGTGTATGCGGCAGTCAGTAGGGTATTGCCCTGCTGCGGACCATAAAATATTTTCCAGTGGTACTTTTACAAACTCACTTTTAACGGCTTTGCCGTTTACTTTATCATCCAGCTTCCACTGATCCAGGTTTACAGTAAAGCCGGTCTGGTAGTCATTTATCAGGCTTGCCACCGCCACCACCAGATTGGCGTTCGATTCTTCAGTTTGTTCCAATATACTGAAGGCCGAGAGGTATTGTTCCCGCGAAATGCAGGCTTTTGCTGAATCGATAATTTGCTGGGTGGTTTGTGAAAAGGCAGAACAGGTACATACGGCTATGCAAATAATAAATAGCAGCTTTTTCATGTAAAGGGTATTTACTGAAAATGAATGTAAATAACATTATTCAAACGGCCAATAATGCATAAAAAAACAGGGCCGGCAGCGAAAAGCTACGGCCCTGTTTACGGAGTATATTACCTGAAAATATATTAAGGAACCAGGGTAATGGTACCCAGATCAACCTGCGTACCGTAAACGACCTGTATACCTGTTTTAGCAAAGGGCAGCAGCGTACTACCGGCAGCAGGGTTTACCCATACTTTACAAGTACCTGCGGGTATACCGCTGATTTTAAAGTATCCGTCTGCAGATGCGGGTATAGCAGAAAGGGTGTCTGTACCTGATGCTGCATACACCGTAGCTCCTGCTGTCAGGGGCAGTACATAACCTTTAATTTGTCCGTTAGTGGTTTCGCTGTAGGCACGTATTACAGGCTTAAGTTTATAGCTGCCGTTACCGGTCACCACAATTGATTTGGCAGCGTCAAAGTCAATCCAGATAGTGTAAGCGCCGTTGGCTTCAAAGCTTTCATGCAGATTCAGCTTCAGGCCGCTTTCCTGAGCAGAAGGAGTGTTAAGCGGGTAGCTTACTCCGTTGGCAACTACAGAATTGTTGGTGCCGAGTATCAGCCTTATCTGGCCAACTTTGCCCGCAGGCAGGTTGGCACGGAACAACAGCGTATCCAGCCCGTTTCTAAAATCAAGAATGTCGTAAATGCCAGGTCGTACCGGAGCTATGTTAACTGCACTGCTGCCTTCCATAGTTACCTCTACCTTTTGAATGTCAATGTACACATGGTCATAAGCGGCTGGTCCGTCGGTAAGTCGCACTGTTACCTGTGCGGTGCCGTTTTCATCGGTTTTACTGCAGGCGCCCAGCATAAAAAGGCAGGCAAGCGCCAGAAGAAGGGGAAGCTTTTTCATATCATCAATTTACCTTCCCCTTACGTAAAACCGGGCCAGAAATGGTAAAGCAAGGTTAGCTGCCTGGAATAAGGGAACTGAGTTATATTGCGTTTTTGTATATGTAAAGTGACTTTAACAGCAGCTGGAAGCCGGAAGATTTATGTTGCTACACCGCCACAGGCGAAGACAATGAACACACTTCATTCAGCGCCGGAATATGCACATCAGCAAACCCTTTGTTCAGTAACTTTTTCTGAAACTCTTCCTGTACTTTTTGTTCGCCGTGTACCAGAAACAGCTTCTTTACCCCGGATGATTTCTGGCAGCTGAGAAACTGGCAAAGGTTATCATAATCGCCATGGGCGCTCATGCTGCTGATGCTGGCAATATTAGCGGCTACTTCATAATCCTGTCCGTTAATAGTAACAATTTTTTCGCCGGATAACAGCTGCCCGCCCAGAGAGGCCGGGGAGCAATAACCTACCAATAGTATGGTATTGTTACGGTCTTCAATGGTATCTGCAATGTGGTGTCTTATACGTCCGGCATCGGCCATACCGCTGGATGCAATGATAATGGCGGGTTCTGTAATGCCTTTTATTTTCAGGCTATCTTCCACACAGCGGGTCCAATGCAGGTTGGGGAAATCGAAAGGACTATCTCCGTTTTCTGACAGGGTTGCCAGCCTGTCGTTTAAACAATCGCTGTATTCTGCAAATATTTCTGTAGCGGCAAGGCTTAGTGGGCTGTCTACTATTACCGGTATATCTGCCAGGCGTTTTTCCAGGGTAAGTTGCTTAAGGTGTACCAGCAATTCCTGTGTGCGGCCAAGGCTGAAAGCAGGTATTACCAGTTTACCTTTTTTGCGCATACAGGTATGCTGTATCAGCTTCATTAACTCGTCAGTAGCGCTGAATAGCGGATCGTGCAGGCTGGAACCATAGGTACTTTCCAGTATAATATAGTCGGCCTGCGGAAATTCCTGCGGCGGGCATAACAACGGATGGCGGTAGCGGCCTATATCTCCGCTAAAGGTTACCTGTTGCGTAATGCCGTCTTCTGTTATTTTTAAATGCACTGCTGCACTGCCTAACAGGTGTCCTGCATCTGTTAGCATTACTTCCACGCCGGGCTGCAAGGTTTGCCAGGCATTGTATTCCAGCACTTCAAACAAAGGCAGGGTAGCCTTCACATCGTCCGTATCGTAAAAGGGATCAGAAGGTACTTCTTCTTTGCCGTTAGCGGTGTGCTGGGTGGCGTGTTTCTGAATATTGGCCGAATCCATTAACAGTATACCTGCCAACGCCCGGGTGGGGGCGGTGCAATAAATTTTACCGGTAAAGCCTTCTTTTACCAGCTTAGGCAGCAGGCCGCTGTGGTCAATATGGGCGTGCGATAAAATAACATAGTTCACTTTTGCCGCATCAAAACCAAACGCCTGGTTCAGTGCTTCTGTGGCCGGTCCTGCACCCTGGAAAAGGCCGCAGTCCAGCAGAATATTCGTTCCATCTTCCAGTGTAATCAAATGCTTTGAGCCGGTAACCATTTGTGCTGCTCCATAAAATCCTATCCGCATGCTTTGTGTTTTCCTGGTAAAATTCATTTATCATGCCGGGACGTAAGCAGGCGCTGTAAGATATTGCCGGTGTATACGTAAGGGGCTTTATGGGCATTAATAACCACACTATCTGTTTATACCGTTCCCTGGACGACGAACCAACTATTCAAATTAAAAACTAACTTGCCGGGTCTTGGCAATTCAACCCGTGCATAATGAACCATTGTTGCTGCAACAGGTGGCAGCAGATAGCGAGCAGGCTTTTGGGGAGCTGTTTGAGGCTTATCACCAGCAACTGGGGGAGTATGTATTCCGCCTTACCGATTCGATACCTGTAGCGGAGGAAATTGTACAGGACGTATTCATTAAACTGTGGCTGAAACGCCAGTCGCTGCCGCAACTGAGCAGCTTTACCAACTATCTGTTTATTTTACTGCGCAACCAAACCCTGAGTTACCTGCGCAAACATGCCAGCGAACGTGCCCGCTATCTGCAGTGGGCGGCCTCTCTGGAACAGCCGGAGGAGGCGCCGGACGAAACCAGCGAACAGTATACTGCCTGGCTGGAAGAAGCTGTTGCAAAACTGCCTGAGCGGCAGCGGGAAATATTTGTACTCAGCCGCTACCACCGCCTTACGCGCCAGCAGATAGCTGCAAAGCTGGATATAACAGACAATACGGTAAAAACCCATCTGGAAAGGGCGGTAAAAGCCATCAGAGCGCATGTGCAGGATAAAATTCCCGCAGCGGTATTACTGGTGGTATTGTGGCGCTGATTTTTTTCAAAAAAAATACAACGGCCTGTCACCCGCCCGGGGCGGTGCTGCGTCTTTAACTATAACCACCCATGGCACAAGCAAGAATTACATACCTGTTTCTGCGTCATTTTCACCGGGATATTACGCCTGCGGAAAAGGATGAACTGCAGCAACTGATTGCCACCCAATGTTCTGATGAAGAGCTGGGGGCGCTGATGGAGCAGGCGTACCATGAATTTGAACCGGCGCAGGCGGTGTTTTCTCCGGAAGCCGGCACGGCGCTATGGCAGGGCATACGGCAGCAAATGGCGGCAGAGGCAGCGGTAGTGCCGTTAACAAGGGGGAGACGGGCTACCACGTGGGTATGGGCTGCTGCTGTGTTGCTGCTGTGCCTGGGGGGCGTGTGGCTGTGGCTGGCAGGCGATGAAAAGCAGCCGGTGCCGCTGGCAGTACAGCAAACTATTGTACCTGGTTACAGCAGGGCTACCCTTACACTGGCCGATGGCCAGGTGGTGGTATTGGACAGTACGCAAACTGCTGATACGCTGGCGCAACAGCAGGGTGTAACTGTAATAAACCTGAACAGCGATAAAATAGCTTACAACGATAACGGAGCTGCAACGCCTGTTAATGCTTATAATATTCTTACCACGCCACGTGGCGGTCAATACCAGGTAATACTACCTGATGGCTCGGAGGTGTATCTGAATGCCGCATCTTCTATCCGTTTTCCGGTACGTTTTAGCGGTAACGAAAGAAAAGTGGAACTGAAAGGAGAAGCCTGGTTTCAGGTAGCCCCTAACGCAGCCATGCCATTTAAAGTGCAGGTGGCAGCAAACGGTGGTACTATGAGTGTGGAGGTGTTGGGTACAGCGTTTAATATTATGGCGTATGATGAGGAGCAACAGGTACAGGCCACCTTACTGGAGGGTAGCGTACGGGTAAGTGCCGCTACCACAGCGGGCCGTTTACAGGCGGTGATGCCGCAGGTGGGGTACCAGGCACAGTGGGGTAGGGAGGCGCAGGCGCTGAAAGTGGTGAAGGCTGATGTGCAGCAGGTAATGGCCTGGAAGAACGGCATGTTTTTCTTTAACCGGATGGATATACGTACGGTAATGCGGCAGCTGGCACGCTGGTATGATATAAAGGTGGAATATGCATCGGAGCTGAAAGGGCAGGATTTTGAAGGGCAGCTGCCCCGCAGTGCGCCGGTAGCCAGGGTGCTGAAAATGCTGGAAGGTACCGGAGCCGTACGTTTTAAAACCAACAACAAAACTATCATTGTAATACCCCAAAAACAAACCCCGTAACAGCATGACATTATCAGCGTACTAAAACTAACTCAGGCGTCTGTAAACAAAAACAGGAGCGCGGGCAAGGCACTCCTGAAACCGTTAAGGGCGTAGCATGTACTATCGGCAAGACAGCTTATTACTTCATCCAAAACTAATTCAAAAGTATGCATTTGCGCTTACGCGGCAAAGCCATGCGTGGCTGGCCGCAACCGGACCTGTTTCCGTATAAACTCTTTTTGCTTATGAGACTTACGGTGTATTTATTACTGGTATTTACCCTGCCTGCTGTTGCACGTACCGATGCGCAGCAGGTAACCCTGCACGTTAAGGAGGAAAGCCTGCGCGAGGTGTTCAAACAGATACGCGCACAAACCGGCTATTCCTTTATGTGTACCTCGCAGATGCTGGATGATGCGCTGCCGGTGCAGCTTCAGGTTAAAAACCTGCCGTTGCCACAGGCGTTGGAAAAACTGTTCAGCAATCAGCCACTGCAATATGATATTGTAGATAAGGTGGTGGTGGTGCGTTATAAAATAGCCCCGCCCGAAGTAGCTTACGAACCGCCGCCCGATAGAGATATTGACGGTGTGGTAATAGACGAAAAGAATAACGACCCGCTTACCGGTGCTGGTGTAACTATAAAAGGCACCGGGCGTGGTGCTGTTACGGATAAGTATGGCCGTTTTGTTTTACGCAATGTACAGCCTGATGCCGTGCTGGTAGTGAGCTTTGTGGGCTATGAAACCCGCGAAGTAAAGCCGGTAAAAGGCGGTAAGCTTACTATTTCATTGAAGGTAACTGCCAGTACTATGACGGATATGGTGGTAACCGGCCTTTTTAACCGGCCCAAAGAAAACTTTACCGGTGCGGCCAGCAGCTTTACCAATGATGATTTGAAAAAGGTATCGGGTATCAGTTTGTTGAATGCCATATCAGCCCTCGATCCTTCTTTTCAGCTGGTGGAGAATAACCTCCTGGGGTCAAATCCCAATGTAATGGCAAACGTGGTATTGAGAGGCGGCAACAGCCTGGAAGATATCAGCCAGACAGCTAAAACCAATCTGTTTAACTACAACAATAACCCCAATGTGCCGCTGTTTATACTGGATGGTTTTGAAGTAAACCTGCAACGTATAAATGATCTGGATATGAACCGGGTGGCCAAAGTGGATATATTAAAAGATGCGGCGGCTACTTCTATTTACGGTTCACGCGCTGCGAATGGGGTAATTGTTATTGAAACCCTGCGTCCGCAGAGTGGAAGGCTACGTGTTACCTATAACACCAATATGGTACTGGAAATGCCCGATTTGCGCGCTTACGATATTCTGAATGCGCGTGAAAAGCTGAACCTGGAAAAAGCAGCCGGTTTTTATGATAAGGAAACAGAGGGTAACCCTACCGCTTATCAGGATTTACAGGTGTATTATAATACCCGCCTGCGTGCTGTTAACAGTGGTGTAAATACTTACTGGATGTCGCAGCCATTGCGTACCTCCTTTGCCCAGCGGCACAACCTGTATGTGGAAGGAGGCAATAATGAAATGCTGTATGGTATTACCGCCAGCTACAATAAAGTAAATGGTGTAATGAAGGGTTCTGACAGGCGTACTACAGGCGCCAGCACCTTTTTATCGTACCGCGTAAAAAACTTTATGTTCCGTAACGAGCTGTCGCTCGGGTTTAATACAGCTAACAATTCCCCTTACGGCACATTTTCTCAATATGTGCGTTTAAATCCTTACCTGACCCCGTACGATAGTGCCGGTGCTATGAAGTATTATCTGGAAGATATCAATACTACTACCAGGCCCTTTTTAAATCCGTTCAATCCGTTATACAATGCAACGCTGGCGCTGGTAGATCAGTCGCGCTATCTTAACCTGTCAAACAACTTTTCCCTGCAATGGCAAACTACACAATGGCTGCGTATGAATGCGCAGGTAGCGGTACAACGCCAGAACGATGAGGCAGATGTGTTTTTGCCTGCACAGCATACCAGCTTTGCCAATACACCTACGTTTCAGAAAGGAAGTTATACCAGATCACATGGCAGCAGTTCCTCGCTCGATGCTTCTGTTGCAGCGCACCTGAATCAGCATTTTGGTAAACACCTGTTTTTTGCTACCGTGAATGTAAACACACGCCAGTCGAAGTTTAATACAGAAACCGTAACTGCTATCGGCTTTCCCAATCCACGGCTGGATCAGTTTGTGCTTGGGGCCGGTTATGCGGCCAATACCAAACCCACCGGCACAGAAAACATTACCCGTATGGCAGGTTTTATTGCTAACCTCAGCTATGCATATGATAACCGGTATCTGCTGGATGTATCGTATCGTCTGGATGGCTCTTCCCAGTTTGGCAGCAACCGCCGTGCGGCTCCGTTCTGGTCGGCCGGTATTGGCTGGAACCTGCATAAGGAAGCGTTTTTTCATGCGCCGGATTACATAAGCAGGTTTAAAGTACGGTATTCTTACGGCAGCACCGGCTCGCAGAACTTTTCTGCCTTCCAGGGTATCAGTACCAGCACCTATTATACCCAGCAGGAATACAGAGGGGTAGTGTCTACCTATCTTATGGCTTATGGCAACCCCAATCTTGCGTGGCAAAAAACAGTTAAAAGCAATATAGGAGCCGACCTTACGCTGTTTAAGCGGCTGGATGTTACCGCCAACTATTTTGTAGAAAAAACGGCAGGCAGTATTGCCAGCATTTCCACACCGCCTTCGGTAGGTTTCAGTTCCTATATGGAAAATACGGGTGACCTGGAATCCAGAGGCTGGGAACTGGCTACGCGGTTGAACCTGCTGAACAAACGTAACAGCCGCGATAACTGGTCGGTATTCGTGAATGTGTTTTCTACCCGTAACAGAATTACGCGTATATCCAATACCATTGATGCGCTGAACAAACGTAACGCTTCTCTCTATGCCACACAACCATTGCCTAAGTATGCAGAAGGGCAGTCTACCACGGTAATATGGACGGTACCATCCCTGGGTATTGACCCTGCCACGGGGGAGGAAATTTTTGTAAAACGCAACGGACAGCTTACCAATAAATACGATCCTTTAGACCAAACAATAGCAGGTGATACCCGGGCCAACGTGGAAGGTACTATGGGTACCAACTTTGAGTTGAGGGGAATAGGCCTGAATGTGTTTTTCCGCTACCGCATAGGTGGGCAGGCTTTTAACCAAACGCTGATTGACCGCGTGGAAAATATAGATGTAGCCAATAACAACGTAGACAGGCGTGTATCAGAAGCGCGCTGGATGAAGCCGGGCGATCATACCTTTTTTAAAGGCATTACCACCCCCGATGGTATTGCTACCGGTAACACGTTTGCCTCCAGCCGGTTTGTACAGAATGATAACCTGCTCAGCTGCGAAAGTCTTTCCTTATACTATCGTTTTACCGATCGTTTAAACAAAAGGCTGCATGTGCAGAATACCCGTGTTAGTTTTTATATGAGAGAGCTGTTCCGCTTTTCTTCTATAAAAAGAGAGCGCGGTATAGATTATCCTTTCAGCCAATCGTTTACCCTGCAACTGCAGACTACTTTTTAACCCATCAATTGAATTGATATGAAATGTATGATTCACTGTTGCCGCCTGTGTGTGTTGCTGTTGATACTGTGCTGCAGCTCGTGCCGCAAATGGCTGGATGTATCGCCTGAAACCCAGGTAAAGGAAAGCGATCAGTTTTCTACCAGGCAGGGTTTTGTGGATGCTTTATTTGGTGTATATCAGAAACTGACCTCTACCAGCGCTTACGGTGCCAGCCTCAGTTATGGCTTTCTGGATATTCTGGCCCAGCGCTACGATAATAAAGCTTCCACCACCAATCAGTATTATCAAACAGCCCGCTATAATTACCTGGCCGGTGGCGAAACCACTGCTATCTGGGGCCAGTTGTATGCTGCTATTGCCCAGTGTAATTTTATACTGGAGCATATAGAAGAACACCGCAATGTGCTTACCAGCCAGGAGTATGGTATTGTGAAAGGAGAGGCGTTGGGTATGCGTGCCTTTCTGCACTTTGAGTTGCTGCGCATGTATGCACCGGCTTATAAAGATGGAGTCAATGCCGGGGCAGTTGCTATACCTTATATGAACCGGTTTCAGGTAAAGCCACAGAACAGGCTTACTATGCAGGCCGTGCTGGAACTTTGTGAGGCAGATTTAAAAGCAGCTGAAACATTGCTGGCTGTATACCCGGGTATAGACCAGATTGCCGATAACCAGAATGCCACAGGCAGCGATCTGCTGCGTATGTACCGCCAGAACCATCTGAACTTTTGGGCGGTAAAAGCGGTGCTGGCCAGAATGTACCTGTACAAAGGCAATAAGCCGCTGGCGCTGCAATATGCGAAAGAAGTGATTGACAGTAAGAAGTTTCGCTTTATAATCAATGCTTCGGAGCTGGATGTAGATCCTGCTTCTTTAAGCGCCAACCTTACGTTTACCATGGAGCATGTGTTTTCAGTATATGTGAATGATATGAAAACCAATACCGACCTGCTGTTTAAGCCTGCACAGCCTGGTTTGCCTGACGGGAATGATTTGTTTATCGGCCGTGCCCGCCTCAACAACCTGTACGAGGTAAGCGTGCCGGGGTATATTACCGATATACGCAATCCGTTTGCTGTTAAAACACTCTGGAATCAGGTTGCTTTTAGTGCCGTGTATACCAGAAAGTATTACGTGGAAAATACGCAGAATGTAAGGGCTTCACTGGTGCCGCTGATACGCCTTTCTGAAATGTATTATATAGCAGCAGAGGCTTCTGCAACTATTGCAGAAGGTATGGTATACCTGAATGCTGTGCGTACCGCCAGGCTGATTCCGGCGTTGGCGGAGCCACCCATTACTGCGCTGATGGATCTGGAGATTATGAAGGAATACCAGAAGGAGTTTTACGGAGAGGGCCAGGCATGGTTCTATTACAAACGGAAAAATATAAGCAATATACCGGAGGGCGTGGGTAACCCTATGACGGATGCCAAATATACATTTCCGGTACCCGATGCTGAAATAGAATTTGGAAACTAAAACTAACTGCTTTTTATGCAATCAAAACCAATATCGTTTCTGAGTATACTGCTTCCGCTGCTGGCCCTGCTGCATACAGGCTGCACAAAGGAGAAAGCACTGATGTATGAGGATGACCCGCGCGTGTATTTTAAAAAATACAATGTGGCGCACGACAGCGTTAATTATTCTTTTGCGGTGAAAGATCCGGCGCAGCTGGTGGATAGTGTATATCTGCAACTGCGTATCATGGGCAATGCCCGGCCTTACGACCGGGAGATTAACATTCAGTTGTCTGATACATCTACCGCCCGCCAGGGGTATCATTTTGTACTGGGGCCGCAGATAATGCCTGCGGGGCAGTACGAAACAAAGATACCCGTATACCTCTATCGCAGGGCGGGACTGAAAGACAGTACAATAACGGCTGATTTTATTATCGGTGCTTCTAAAGATTTTCAACCGGGCTATGATGATTTGCCCACCGTTGCGGTAACCAACCGGCTGCACTATAAAATAAGTATGGATGACAGGCTGGTGAAGCCCGAGCGGTGGGATGGTATGCTGGCGCCTTATTTCGGTGCCTGGTCGCTGGTGAAGCTGAATTTTATGATAAGGGCTACCGGCAGGCTGGATTGGACGGTGCTGATTTATCCTAATGAGTTGAGTAACCTTTCGCAGTTATCACGGGAGGCGATGAGTATGTATGTGGCAGCCAACGGGCCGCTGATAGATGAGAATGGTGCAGTAGTGGAATTTCCTTAACGCTTAAACAACTGAACAACATGAAAAATATTGCTATACAATGCAGGCTTGGGGTGTTGCTGTGTTTGCTGACGGCGGTGGCAGGCTGTTATAAAGACAAAGGCAACTACGCTTACCAGGTTACTAATGCAGTACTGGTATCTGATACGCTTACAAGAGGTATTAAGGCTATTAATAAAGGAGATACGCTGGTGCTTACGCCGGCAGTATCGCAAACCATGGTTTCCGGAGATGCCAATCTCAGTTACGAATGGTCTTTTACCACACTTAATGGTGGCAGCACGCTGCGGCGTATACTGGCGCATACCAAACAGCTGAAAGCGGTAATGGACAGCAATTTTGTGCTGGGCTTCAGTTATGTGCTTACTTACAAGGTTACAGACAATAACAGCGGTGAAAGTGTGTTTCTGAAATACAATATTTCTATAGGTAATAAATATTCACAGGGCTGGATGTTGCTGGAAGATAAAGGTGGTACTACTGATTTTTCTATGATTTTACCGGATGGTGAAGTGGTGCATGATGTATACAGCACGCTGAATGGCGTAGTGCTGGCGGATAAACCGGTACGCATGCAGATTTCTACCTTTCTGGTAAGTGATGGGGTGAATGAGGCTTCCCGTAAATTATACCTGTTGATGGAACATGGAGGGATGGAGATAGATTATACCAAAATGTCCAGGAGGTACGATTACGGCGGCCTGTTTTATACTGCGCCTGCGGTAATACAACCTACCTATACTGGTTTTCCCTCTTCTGCCACCAGTATGGGCAGTGCAATTAATAATGGAAAGCTATATATTAATGCTGCCGGTCCCTTCCCCGGTATTAAAAAATGGGGCGGAGCCCTGGTAAGCCCGGAAAATAAGCTTAATTATGAGCTGGCTCCCTTTGTAATATCCGGCCCGGGCATCAATGGTAATGTGTACCCGGTGGTTGTATACGATAAAGTGGGCAAGCGTTTTTGCGGGGTAAGCGGCACCGGAGCTTCTCTGGACTCTTTTGCCAGAGGCGCCAGTACGCTGTTTGATATGAACCATACCGGCATGGACCTGATATACATGGATAATTCACCTGCCGGGCAGGCCAATGCTTTTATGAAAGATGCAACAGGGCAGGTACAGTTCTGCCGCTTCCGTATGTCGTACACCGCAGTGGATTCTGTACTTACGCTGATGAAACAGCCGGTGAACGATGCAGCTATTGCAGGCATGCATACAGCAGCCTCTTCTCTGATGAGCGATCATATATTTTATGGAACGGGTAACAAAGTATACCGGTATGAACCTGCTTCGAATACTACGGCTTTACAGTATAGTTTTCCCGCAAACGAGCAGGTAACTATTATCAAGTGCCCCATGCCGCTGGCCGATGCACCACAGGTGGCTGTGGTAACCTGGGATGGAACGCAAAGCCGGTTGTATCTGTTCTATATCAATGCTATGGGAGGTATTGATTCGTATAGTGTAGTATATGGTGGCTTTGGTAAGGTGGCAGATGCCGAATATAAATTCCGTTACTAATTGTTTTAATTCTTTTCTCATGTATCATAAGATTGTACTTTTTTTAGGCAGCAGTTGCCTGCTGGCTATGAGTTATGCCCAACCCCGGCAAAAAGGCTTTGTGTTGAGCGGAACTACCAATGGAAAGGCTACCGGCCTGGCATACCTGGAAGACGCGGCAGAGCGTAAATGGAAAGATTCCGTTGAAATACAGAACGGAGCATTTGTTTTCCGCACTAAACTGCCGCATACAGGTTTATACAACCTGCGCATAGAGGAGGGGGTAACGCAGGTGTTTGTGGAGAATACTGCTATGCAAATGGTAATTGATGTAAAAGAGTTGTACCGGCCAAAGGTGAAAGGTGCTGTTTCTGATAGTTTATACCGCGAGTTCTGGAAACGTTTTCTGGCGTACAATGAGGAAAACCTGGCACTGAACCAGCGCATCAATAAAATGATGCAGAAAAGCAAACCGGGGATGCCGGAGTATATATTGGCGGAAGATTCAGCCAAAGTGCTGGAAGATCGCTTTCACATAATGCTGAAAAAGTTTATTACAGACTTTCCGGCCAGTGCGGTAGCAGCCTATGCCATAGACGACCGGCTGATAAATTATGGCGATTATACCCGGGCAGCCATGTATTATAAACTGCTGCAACCAGCAGCGCAGCAATCGTACTACGGAACCCGCGTACAAAAAGCGCTGGCTATGGCGGCTAAAACTGCCATAGGTGCAACCGTGCGTATTGCACAGCCCGATACTGCCGGTAAACTGGTAAAGCTGCCTGCATACACAGCTAAGTATACGCTTATAGATTTCTGGGCCAGCTGGTGTGGCCCCTGCCGCAGAGAAAACCCCAACGTGGTACAGGCATACAGGAAGTATCATGATAAAGGCTTTGATATTATCAGCATATCGCTGGATGATAAAAAAGACGCCTGGATGAAGGCGATATATAAAGACAGCCTAACCTGGACGCATGTATCTGATCTGAACGGCTGGAAAAATGCTGCTGCGCAGCAGTATGGCATACGGTCGGTACCCACAAGCGTACTGGTAGATAAAAACGGAAAGATTGTAGCGAAAGACCTGCGGGGTGAGGCGCTGCATAAGGAGCTGGAGAAGTTACTGATGTAATTATTACAGAGGCTGTATCGGTTTTACAGCCTCTTGTTTTCCTTTGCCGGCAGTGGCTTTGTAAATGCCTGTCTGCGCGCAACATCATCAATACGGCGTGCCATGTTTAATAATAGTTATTGATATTTGCTTTGGCTTTGTCGAAAGGGGTAACGCTGCTAACTATACCGTCCGGGCTTAGTTTGCGGATAATCTGGCTTTTACTGTCTACGATAAACAGGTTGCCTTTACTATCATAAGCCATGCTTTGGGGGAAGTTAAAAAGCGCGGTTTGTGCATTGCCATCTTTATAGCCTTCCCGGGCTAAGCCGCCCTTGTTAGAAGAACATGGCTCTATGGTGCTATTACCGGCCAGCGTACTCACTTTGCCATTGGCTATTTGCGTAATGCGGTGGTTGCGGTTATCAGCGTAAACAATGCCCCCCTTTTTATTAAGCAGTATAAAGCCAGGATCAAATAATTCTGCTTTACTGGTGTCGCCTGTAACATATTCCGGGCACCATTCTCTTTTATAGGGTTTGCCGGCTACGGTGTGCCAGGTACAGTTTTTAGTATCCAGCTTTTTAACTGCACGGCTAGCGCCGCCACCGCTATAGATAATATTGTCTTCTTCATCTACTGCTATTCCGCATACGTTAAATAGTAATAAGTACCTGCCCTCTTTGTTTTTTAAGGAAGTAACTTTTCCGTTGCTTATTTTGCGGATATAATACCAACGGTCGTTTTGATATAGTTTCTGAGGTACACCCGGTTCCATAGCCAGTTCGTCAGCCGGGGTGGTTAACTTGTTTTTGATGAGGTACCAGGCATTGTCTGCAATGTATATGTCTCCGTTTTTAGCCACGGATATGCTGGCTATTTTGTTGAATTTTGCTTCGCTCAAATCGCCATCTCCGGCGCTATTGTAATTTTTATCACCGGTGTAATATTCTATTTTGAAGCTGCCGTCATCCTTAATATACAGCCGGTTAAGGGTACCTCCTCTGGTAACGTACATGTTGTCGTTACCGTCGATAATAATTTCCGAGGCTATAGCGCTTGTTATCCGTTGTTTAGTGCCATCAGAAAAAATTCTTATAATGCCGTCGTTATCTGCTACGTATAAATTATCCTTACTGTCTGTTGCTACAGACCAGGGCCGGTTTACGACGTGTGCTTCGGGCGCAAAGGTTTCTTTGGTAAATGGTGTTTCTGATTTGTTGCCGGAATTTCCGTTGGTAGTGGTTGTGATGGCTGCCGGGTTGCCGGTGCTGTTTTGTTCGTTTCCGGATGCTTTTTTTCCGCCTATATTATCCAGCTGTTTGTTTACTGTATTGTCTATAGGTTTACTTACAGTTTTGTCAATGGTTTTATCCACTGCCTTATTGGCTGAGTTTTTAACGGCGTTGTTTACTTTTTCCTTCAGCTTATTAAAAAGCTGTGCCTGCAATGGGGCAATGGCAACTATGGTTGCTGCAATAAGTGAGATAAGGTGCTTCATTGTATTCAATAGTTTTTTGGCTAAAAACAGATACGTCAAAAATGCTACGAAAACGGATGCCGGTCAATCGTCTGAATGGATGATTTTGCCAGGGTGGGCGGAAAATGATCCTTTTGGATGATATGTAATGTATCTTTTAATCTCTACCTTTAGAATACACCATAAGTAATCCCATTAATGCTACTTACCCCAAAAGCCTTCAGGCTGTATCTGCTGCTTTTGTTTTCATCTGCTGCCTGCGTAATGGCTAAAGGCCAGTCAAACGGGCCAGATAGCCTGTTACAACAGCTGACCAAAGCCAGAGAAGATACCAATAAGGTACATACATTCTATGCCCTTTCTGATATATATGAAACGGCCGAGCCTGCCAAAGCCATTGGTTATGTACGTGAAGGGCTTGCATTGAGTAAAAAGCTGGCATTTGAAGCAGGTGTTGGCAAGGGGTACCGCAACCTGGCATATATCTATTCCTTTCAGGCGGTGTACGATTCGCTGGTGTATTATAGTCAGCTGGCATATGAGATTGCATTGAAAAATGCGGATACGCTGCGCATTGGCGTATCGCTTTTTAATATGGGGGAGGGGTATAAGTTACAGGGCGATTATGAAAAAGGTATTGAGTATACGCTGAGAGGCGTGAATATGCTGGAGGGCAAAGGGTATACGAATTATGAAGCCGCGTTGTATGCAGGACTGCAAAGCAGCTATCAGATGCTGAAGCAGTATGATAAGTCTGTGGAATATGCATTAAAAGCTATGGAAGCAGGGCGGAAGCTGGAAAACAAGACTTCTTTGCTTACTTCAATGGTAAACCTGGCCAACTGTTATGAGGAGATGAAGCAGATTGCCCGGTCGGAGGCGTTGTATCATGAGGCTATTCCGCTGGCACAGAAGCTGAATAACGCCAGTATAGAAGCTACCATATATGAAGGGCTGTTTGATATAGCGCTGCAACAAAAGCGCTATGCAGATGCCGGGGAGTATGTAAATAAATCGCTGCAATTGTATACTGGTATAGATAACAGGAATGGGGTGGCTATGGCGCATTGTAATATGGCGTTGTACCATATGTGCCTGAAAAACTTTCCACAGGCCATTGCCAGCGCACGGGAAGGCTGGAGAATGGCGCAGGAGAATCAACTGCGGGATAAGGAAGGGGAGGCGGCAGCAATACTGGGCACGGTGTATCTGGCTGCACACAATTTTGATTCTGCATTCAGATATGAGGATGTGAGCAAGCGGCTGACGGAACAGGTGTTTACAGAGGCTTTAACCCACAAGGAAGCCGAAATGCGGGTGAAGTATGAAACGGAGAAAAAGGAGGCGCAGATTCTGCAGCAGCAATCTACCCTGCAACAACGCAAAACCATGAATTATCTGCTGGCGGGTATTGCCATTACCCTGCTGGTGATTGCCACGCTGGGGTACCGCAACTTTAAGCACCGGCAAACCATTCAGCAGCAAAAGATTAACGAACTGGAAACGGAAAAGCAGCTGGCTGCTACCGAAGCCATATTACAGGGGGAAGAGCAGGAGCGTACACGCCTTGCCAAAGACCTGCATGATGGCCTGGGGGGTATGTTAAGCGGTATTAAACATTCTTTTAGCAATATGAAAGAGAACCTGGTAATGACGCCTGAGAATGCGCAGGCATTTGAGCGGGGCATAGATATGCTGGACAGCAGTATTAAAGAAATGCGCCGGGTGGCGCATAATATGATGCCGGAAATATTGCTGCAATATGGCCTGAATACGGCCCTGAAAGAGTTGTGCCTGGAAATGGACCGCAGCACCCCGCTGCAGGTTACTTACCAGCCTATTGATATGGATACGGTGCAGTTTGGTCAGTCGCTTTCTGTAACGGCCTACCGGGTGGTACAGGAACTTGCCAATAACGTGCTGAAGCATGCCCATGCTACCACCTTGCTGGTGCAGGCGCAGGCTTCACGGGAGGATAATATATTACAGCTTACCGTAGAAGACAACGGCAAAGGGCTGGATATTGCGGCGCTGGCAAAGTCGGCAGGCATGGGCTGGAAGAGCATCCGAAACAGAATAGAACTGGTACATGGAAAAATAGATGCCGGTGCAGCCCAGGGCAATGGTACCTCTGTTTTAATTGAAATACCCTTATCATGAGCCACAAGGTTTTTATAACAGACGATCATTTTATGATTGTGGAGGGAATACGCTCGCTGTTACAGAACGAGCCGGGTATCCACTGGATGGGGCATGCCATGGATGCGGCCTCCTGCCTGGAGTTTCTGAAAACACAACAGCCCGATGTAATATTGATGGATATTAACCTGCCTGACCAGAAAGGCACTGCGCTTTGTAAAACCGTAAAAACGCTGTACCCCCAGGTGCAGATACTGGGTTTAAGTACCTATAACCAACAGCCTGTTATCCGCGATATGCTCAGTAATGGCGCCTCAGGCTATCTGTTAAAGAATGCATCTAAGGAAGAACTGATCGATGCTATTGATATGGTAGCAGCCGGTGGCGAGTACCTGTGTATGGAAGCTGCTGAATCGCTCAAAAACAAAGTAGCTGCAAAACCCATCATCACCAAACGGGAGCGGGAAATATTACACCTGATATGTGACGGACTTACCAACCCGGAAATTGCAGAAAAGCTTTTTATAAGCCTGCCTACGGCCAATACACACCGCAAAAGCCTGCTGGCTAAGTTTGGCGCCAAAAACGTTGCATCGCTGGTGAAAATGGCGGTGGAAGGAGGGCTTGTATGAAAAATGCATTGGTTATAGGTGGTTTAAGTGGCATTGGTAAGGGAATGGCAAATGCCCTTGCCAGCTATTACGACAATGTTTTTATAGCCGATATACGGGTACAGCCGCAGGATGTTACTGACCGGCTGTTGTATGTAGATGCGCTGGATGTAACAGCGGTAACAGCGCTGCGGTTGCAGCTTTCAACAATCATTTCACATATAGATGCGCTGGTTATTACTATTGGCGTTATTGACGAAGGATGTGTAACGCAGGTGCCTCCGGAGAAATGGGAATGGATGTTAAAATCTAACCTGTTGGGTTCTGTTCTGTTGGTAGATGCCTTTTTACCCATGCTTACAGCCGGCACAGAAGCCCGGATTATGCTTACCGGCTCAGGCTGCGGATGGGGCAGGGTACAGGCGGCAGCGGGGCTGGGACTGTATACGGTTACCAAACATGCCATGAACGGTTATTATAAAGCGCTGAAAGCAGAGCTGGCGCCACAGCATATACAGGTTAGTTTACTGGTACCTTCTGCTGTTAAAGGTAATTTAGCTATCCACTCCGCAGCTTTTCGCACTTCCCGTTTGGGTGAGCCTTATGCCGATAATAAGGGGCAACAGCCTGCCGGCCGTGTGCTGGCAGATGCCGATGAGGCAGGGCGCGCATTTGTAGCAGACTTTGTGGCAGGTAAAGCCATCATTACCAATAACGCAGAGCAGCTACGCAGCAAAGGCATGGAAGACCTGGAAGATGTATCGTTTTAACCTTTTTGCCTACTAATTGCGACCTATTCGGGCATGGATTGCTGTTTCTGTAATTTGCCGGGGAGGTGAAAAAGCAGAACTTGGTTACTTACCAAATCTGCTGCGTTGCTTATGGCTGTTGACATTGCTGATACCATTGCCCGTGTAAGGCTTACGGAATATAATTATAGTGTAGATATTGTAAGGCTGGCGGGGAATGAAGAGAACGTTTGTGTAAGGTTGCTGGATGATGAACAGGGTTCGGTTACTTTTATAGATCTGATGCCGGGTGCTTATGGCACTTCGTGGCAGTTACAATGTTACATGCCCAAACGAACATTGTATAAGGGCTCTTTGCTGGAGCTGTATCTGGACAATAACATTCTTCTTGAAAAAACATTTATTACCGGTGGCGCCCGTATAGGAAAGCTATGGCTGTCTATAGTGGGTTTGTCTGACGATGAGGTGGCGCTGCTTTCTAAAACAGGTATTAAGCAGGTGGTTGTGAAAGATGACGCGCGACAGTTTTATCGCCGCTTTACATTCAGTAATCAACCTCAGCAACATTACGAAACCGCTGCACAGGGGGCGGAGTTACTTAAAACAGCTGTGAGGAAGGTAGTGGAAGAGAGCAGAAAGCAGGCGGCCAATCCGCAGCCACGTTTTGCACCGGAATTACTGCCGGTTGTTTTTCCTACTGTAAACGTGGCCCCAGCTGTGTCATTTTCATATCCTGATGCGGTAACAGAAGATCAGCCGCTGTTGAACGGAAAAGGCAATACCAGGTTACAGTCAGGGTTGATTGTAGTTCTGCTGGTGGTATTGATTTTTATCATTATTGTACTGGTAAAGGGTCGGGTATGGCTGTAAAGTGTTAGCGTGCTGGCGTGCCCCAGGCATCTGCCGCGAGGCCGTTAATACAGGGAAGCTGTTTAATGGTTATTCCCGTGCAGGGAAAGTGCAGTTTTAAAATGGGATTATATAGAATGACGTTTGTTATATAAGTTGCTCATAATGAATATAAGCATGAGTGGCACGAGAGTTGAATGAATGCTAACGTCCGTTATTTACTCCGAAAGAGAACTGTAACACGTTACGAATGGCCGGAAGCTGAACCGGCCATTTTTTTTGCCCTTAAGGCTGGTATAAATGCTAAACATTCTTTCGTTAGGATGGTAATGCCGGGGTTGGCTGTACTGGTTTTCAAGGGTGATCTCTGCCAACAAACCGTCCTTTACCCAGCAAAAAATCAATAGCCTTTACTACATTCCTTTCCACACTGGCTTCTGTTTTAAGGTTGGCAATATAACGTACTATTTCCAGCTGCAGCGATGGTCGTAACTGCTCAAAAACTGCTTTAGCGGCTTTGTTTTTCGCCAGCGCTGCCACCCACTTTGCATGCGGGGTAATAGATCTGTCAGACGGATCAAATTCAATACTTACCTTAATACGCGTGCCCACTTTCTCCGGCGAACGTGTAAGCATTTTGGTATTTACATACAACCGCCATTGGCCGCGGAACCTTACCAGTGTTTGTTGATAAGGCACTTCATTTACGGTACCCTGAATGGGTATTTTGCCTTTATCCTTACCAGCTTGTTTAAAAACGGCAGACAAGATGCGTTCCGGTACTTCTACATACGGATTGATGTCAATAATTTTTAATTCAGCCTGAAAGGTGTGCATGGGTAATAAAGATAGGTAAAAACGTTGCGCTAATGGTAGTGCCCGTACCGGGTACGGAGTCTATATGCAAAGAAACGGCGTGATAATCTGCAATGCTTTTAACAATGGATAAACCTAAGCCGTACCCTTCTTCTGTGGTGTGCTTTTTCTGAAATCGGTTGAAGAGGGTGGCTATGTCGGCTGCTTCTATACCAATGCCTGTATCTTTTATAAAAACGGTATAGCTACCGTTGGTATGCAGTGCATCGCTGATATGAATGGTGCCGTTGTTTTTATTGTACCGGATGGCATTGTTTATCAGATTATAGAATAGCTGAAAAAGCAGGTCGTGGTTTACGTTGATGATGGTAACAGATGGTTGCAGTGCAACAGATAACTGAATGTTTCGCTGTTCCATACGGTGTAACAGTTCCTCTGTTATTTCAGCCATCATTTGCTGCGGCTGCATACAATCCTGTTTTGCATATTGCGCGTTCTCAATTCTTGATATCAGCAGCAGCGAATGAACAATCTTTTTTAAACGGTTCAGGGTTTTCATCATCTCCGCAATCTTACCCAATGCAGCTTCATCCAGATTGTTCAGCAGCAGCAGATTTTCCATTTTGGTTTGCAGAATGCTGATGGGCGTCATCAGTTCGTGCGATGCATTGGAGGTAAAGGCTCTTTCCCGGTCAAAGTCTTCCTTAATCCTTGTCATCAGGCTTATCAGTGTAGCATCCAGATGCTGAAAGTCATCGGTAGTGGTATGTATAGGAGCGGGTGCATCTTTGAAAGGGAATACCGGATTAATCAGCTTGGTTTGTATAATCGTTTGCAGGGGTTTCAGCAGAATGCGTGTTAACGATAATTCAATCAGCAGCGTAAGCATTATCAGCATGCCCAGTACATAAAATGCTATTTTCTGCAGCGGACCGTTATATTGACTGATGGAGGTAATAGATCGGCCTATTTCCAGTTCGTACAAATGATTGTTGTATTCAAATGCCTGGTTGAGTATGCGGTACTGCACCGTATCGCCCTCAATAATACGCGGAGCGGTTTGAATGGTATCGGCGGTATAAATATGTTTCGCTTTTTCCAGCGAAATGTATTCATCTTTCAGCAGTGTGTAGCTTCCGTAAGTGGAGTCGCCCTGCAGGTAATAATCAATACCATTGTTTTTGATATTACTCATTACCTTTCTGGCCTGTAGTTTCAGCAGGTTATTGGTGCTTTGAAAAGCCACCCGGTTAATTAAAAAAGGCAGCAAAGCAATAAACAGCACCACTGTTGCCAGTTTTGACAAGGTAGAGGTGAGGGTTATTTTGGTAAGTAGCTTCACCGTTACAGGTTTATTTTATATCCGATGCCTCTTATCGTTTGCAGCCAGTCCGCCGGCGCATAGGCGGTCATTTTCTTGCGGATGTTTTTAATATGTACGTCTATGTAATTGGAATCATAATCATCGTCTGAAAGGCCGCCCCAGATATGCTCACTTAACTGCATGCGTGTAAGCGGGCGGTTTTTATTCAGTAATAAGTAGCTCAACAGATCAAACTCTTTTTTCGACAGGCCCACATCAGTATTGCCATACAGTGCCGTTCTGTTACTTAAATTAATCGTAAAATCGCCCAGTAATACCAGGTTGTCTTTCAAACCTGATTTTCTTCTGCTGATGGCCTGCATACGCGATTGCAGTTCCAGCAGCGAGAAGGGCTTAGGCAGATAATCATCTGCGCCCAGGTCCAGACCTTTTATTCTGTCTTCCAGTTTGCCACGGGCAGTAAGTATGATATACGAGGCTTCCCTGCATATTTTTTTGGCTTCTTCCAGCACCATTAGGCCGTCCATATCGGGCAGGCCCAGGTCCAGTAATATAAAGTCGTAGGGGCCCTGTTCCATTTGCTGTCTTGCCTGTCGGGCTGTAAAAGCCAGGTCGCATAGGTATCCTGCTTTCAGCAGAAAATCCTCCATTTCCAGTGCCATGCCCCGTTCATCTTCAATAATTAATACTTTCATAGCTGTTAAAACTGGTAGTAAAAACTGGCTGTGTAGAACGAGTTAAGTTTTCCGGGTGCTGATTGTACTTTCTGCCCCAGCAGAGAAAGCTGGCAGGCAAACTCAACCAGGTAGCTGGCTCTGTTATAAGCCAGCGGCAGTTTGAGATTGTAAGACAGCAGATCGAAACTGGTGACTGTTTGGGTAGTGGTAGTGCTGGTGGTAGAACCTGAACTGCCTCCGCCCAGTAAAGAAGGCAGAATGCCCAATACACTGTCCCGGATTGTTTTTTCCTCTGTATAGTAGTTGTAAAAGCGTTGGGTGCCGGCGGTTACATCTATTACCGGTGTAAGGGTGATAATATCTTTAGAGGTGATGCTGAACAGATTCAGTTGCTTGCTGATGCCCAGGGTGGTAAACACATCGTTGGTTTTGCCAAATGCATAATCCACCCCGAGGCTGGTGGTTAACCAACTGCTGTGGCTGAGTGTGAGGCTGGTGTTATGCGGATTGGCTGCCTGTATAAAGGGCGATAGTTTAGGAAAGAAAGTATAGCTGTAACTGATATCAGCCGTAAGACGTTTGCTGAGTGTAAAGGCAAAGCCGGCACCTGCGTTGTAAGCAGATACAAAGTGTGCGCTATCGTTCAGCAGCCGGTAGGCTACACCATTGAGGTAAAAGCCTGAACGATGTTTGTAGGAGGCTGCCGTGGCTATATAAGCCATTTTTTCGTCAGATTTCAGGCCATAATAGTTGGCATTATTGGCATATACGGCACCTATGGTAAAAGTAGATTTTTCGCGGGCGGCGGTGCTGTCGTTGTTCTGCTGTGCGGTGCTATCTGTTTGTGTTTGTGCACCGGATGTAATGCAGTACAGTAAAAGGGGCAGCAGGATTAATTGTTTCATGATGGGGTGGATTTAAATGTGAATGCCAGGCCTTTTAATAATAATCTTCGGTTTTATAATCACCGGCGGTTTAACCGGAATTACCACCGGGGGAATGGCCACCGGTTTTACCTGTTTTCTGGCTTTGGGCACTTCTTTTATAATGGGCTCCACAGGCGATTCCTTTTTGGTTTCAGGAGTAGCCGGTTTCTCCGTTTTTTTTGCCGGCAGGGTATCCTGAAATACGTCCATGGAAAGCCGGGGCAGTAAATCACTGCCCTGGCTTCTGTAGCTGATAATGAATAATAAAACAGTAATTGCTATATGGCGATATGGGGCCATTTTATTCATAATTATGCTGAATTAAACGTAATTACCGGATGCCCAGTTTTACGCCGGTTTTAAGGCCCACGTTGGTTTTTATGGGTGCTGCTGTTTTAATGGAAGTAGTTTTAATGCCATGTACAGCTACGCCTGTTTTTACGGCTGTACCCGCGGCTGCGCTGGTTTGTGTATGCGTGGCTGCCGCAGCTTGTTTAACATCTGCCACTGTGCTTTGTACACCGGTAGCGGTGTGTTGGGCTGCATGGGTAGTTGCGGTGGCGGCAGTGTTGCTTTGCAGCGCGGCGTTAGCTTTATTGCTGCTGATGGCAGCCGAAGTGGCCGTTGAAGAAGTGGCGCCTGCTGATGTTGCTGCAGCCTGACTGGCTACTGCTGCTTCTGCCTTTTGCTGTTGTTTTTGCACGGCATTTTTAACGTTGCCGGCCGTTTCGGAAGCATTTACATGCGTTTGGGCACTGGTATTGCTGCTTACGGAAGCTTTTCCGGCGCTAACGGTTTGTGTACTCTGTACATTGGCTTGTTGTGCGGATGCCAGGGAAGTGGCTAAAAATGCTGCTGCAATCAGGATTGTAGTTTTCATAATTTTTCTTTTTTAGGTACTGAATATTTACTGATACAAACCTAAAAGCCCAACATGAAGAAAAAATGAAAACCGAAGCTAAGGGAAAGAACAGAGGTATATGATTAAATAGTGTTTAAAACCGGGGCAGGGGCTGCCTGTATGGTTATTGTGCCTTCACCAGTGAAAGCGTGGTATTATGTGTATCTGTTAGTTGCAGAATCCTCCCTCCTTTAACAGCCTCAAAATAACTATCATATGTTTCCGTAGCCCCCTGAAAGCGGTTGCTCAGCGCAACACGCCAGTTGGTAAGGCTAACACTGCCTTTATATACCTGCCTGGTAAACTGCTGATTACCTACCGTTCCCGAGGCGCCGCTATGGTCGCTTTCGTAGGTGTTATTGCTGAAAAAGGTAAACGCATCGGCAATAGAGGTAGCGGTGGCACCTGCAAATCCGCCACCATTTACATAGTAATAACGCAGAGAAGCATAAGAACTGCTGCTCCACTTACCCGTAAGGTCTGTAGCAGCAACCTGAAATTTATTCCGCCATTGCATGGCCGCCAGTTTGTCCCAGCTTTTGGTTTGTGCTGTATAATCCCAGCTGCTTCGGTTAATGTAATTGCTGCCGAATTCTTTTTCAAAAGCGGCCTTACTGTCTGCCACCACTTCCATATACCGGCCATTGCCTTTATCGTAGTGTTTTTTGTATAGCACCACATATACCTTTTTACCGCTTGCTTTCTCGGTGGCATCTGCTGTGAGAAAGGTAACTGACTGGTAATCCTGTATTCCTCTCTCCTGAAGATTTTGAATGTTGGTGTAATGTGGGGCTGCTAATAAGCTCCAGGCATGCTGATCGCCTTTCAGCTTTTCAAACTGGTGTTCATCTGTTTGGGTGTTGGGGTAGTGAATCAGTATCCGTATGCCGGGCTTGCTTACCTCTACCCAGTTTTCCTGTGCCGTACTTACCCAGCCATCATCAAAGCGGGTAGTGGTAAACTTGTAATTGCCGGTAACGGCTTTTGCATTTGTGATGGGTACGGGGGCAGGATTATTAACGGGCGTGTGGGTGTTTGCTGATTTTAGTGCAGCTTCATGGATGCTAAGGGAAGCCAGCAGCTGCTGATAATCTTTCATATAGGGTTGTGCAGTGGCGTTCAGCAGTGTGCTGATGCAGATATGGCCGTTGCTGTAGGTAGTAAGAATGGTGGCTACGTTACTGCCATTGTACTGCCATACACCACTGCGGCTCATTACCGTCCATTCGCCAATGGTTTGAGGCTTACCTTTTTCTTCCTTGTCTGTAATCGTATGCTGGTTCAGTACCAGGCTTTGCCATTCCGCGTCGCTATCCGCTTGTATACTACCCTGGCTGGCAGTGCTTTTATAAATACATAGCTGCGCCCAGCTGCTGCCATCAATGCGGCTGTACATAATGAGGTTGTTGCGTTCCTCTTTCTTCCAGCGCTCCGGCGCTGTGTAACTGATAATGTCGTAAATCTGTTTCTGCGCAGAAGTGGTAAATGCCCACAAGGCTATCAGTACAAACAATAAGCTCTTTTGCATAGCTATATCTTTTTAATCCGGATATTGCTGAGGTAAAACTGATTTTTTTCGCTCACATTATAACTGAGCCCTTTTAACATAGGGCCAGGTGAAAAAGTCTTAAAACCGCTCGAATAAAGCCCCTTTTAAGGCACCTGAATAGGTTCTGGAAGCTTGCCCGCTAATGAGGCTTATCTTTTCCTGGGTACCGATGGTAACAGACTGATTGTGCAGGCCGGCAGTAGCTTCAGCGCTGTGCGTTATAATTACCTCTTCCACGCCGTTGGGGCCAAATTCCATTTCTGCTTCCTCGCTAAGTTTACCGCCCAGTTGGGCAGGCCCTTCCGTTATACCCGCGCTGGCTTCCACGCCTGCTTTTACTGTTCCCTTCCAGTCGGCAACGTTTCGGTTTTCGTCTAACGTTTGTTCAATATCAACACCTATTGATCCTTCTATGCCTATGGGGCCCAGCTTGTCCTTTGCTGTCACATGCACATGGGTTTTAATGCTGCCACCCACGTATTTGTTACCAATTTCTTTTTCAATAATATCCTGGAAAGTGCCGTAGTGCGTAATGATGGTATGGCTGCAGTTCATTTCATATTTTACCACAATCAGGTCTACTACGGCTCTGTAGTTGCAGGCCACATCATCAAAATCTGAAAGCTTGCCCGGTTTGCCATCTTCCTTTTCTGCACATTCTTTACACGAGCCATAATAGGTGCTCATATCTACCGGTTGCAGTTCTTTGTTTTTGTTTAGCCAGAATATCTGATATTTCAGCTGAATCATTTTAAATGCATTGGCATCTGTACTGGTGTACTGCGACCAATACACAATATCGTTACAATACTCCCGGAACAGGTGAAGTGCTTCATCATCATAATATTTCTTTCTGTTGTTCATTTGCTCCAGCAGTTTATCAAGTCTGGCACGATGCACCTCGCAAGGGGCTTCCGGTAGTGGTGGAGGATTTTTTTTGTATATCTCGTCTATATCCTTCCGCATGGCAAGGTATTTATCTGCCAGTTTTTTCATCTTCTGGTCGTAATAAGCCAATCGTTCTGTAAGCTGCATACTGGCCTTACGCATCAGCGGAGGCGTACTATAGGTGGGCAAACCGCCGTTGTTAAGGATGTTGAATGCATTGGAAACCACCTGGGAGGTTGATTTTGCATATTTGGCGGCTGCATCTTCGTATTCAATTTCCAGGCTTTTGGCTTTATTGTCGCACCGGGCGTTAAAGTCGTTCCAGAGCGGGTACAAGGCATTCAACTTAGCAATGCTTGTGGGGTACTCAGGCCGGCGCATTTGTTCCAGACCCATGGGGTCTGCAGTGGCTTTAAATGGTATACGTATGTCTTTACGTTCCAGCTTATGCCCCAGCTTGTTTAGCTTTTCTTCTTTTTGTCTGGTATACGAATGCTGAATAGATTTTTGAAGATGTGTAACCGCTTTTGCAGTATTGCCTTTGCTTTCTTCAATACTGGCTTTGGTTAAATTGGCCTGCGGGTGACCGGGATAGATGGTGATAACACTATCCAGGTATTTATCTGCTTTCGCAATATCGCCCAGCCCAAACCAGGCCTGCCCCAGGTTGTTAAGAATGGTGCTGTTTTTACGGAACCGTGCATTCAGGTTTTGCAGAACAGGAATGGCAAGGTGTTCGCCACCCAGCATAATTAATGCTGAGGTGTAATTACTCAGGTTATCTGTTTCACTCACATCTTCTGCGCATATTTTACCCAGCAGGTACAAGGTAAGCTCGGGCTGGCCGCTTACCCAGTAACCCAATGCCATATTACCGGCCTGCCGTCTGGTCTTTGCTTTTTTCTGTATTTCGCCATAAACGGTATTACCAACAGCAACTACTTTTTTATCCAGGCCGGCTGTCACTTTCTGGTGGGTAGCCGTTACATAATCTGCAAGCCTGGCGGCACCTACGGTGGGAATGGAGGCTATGCGGCCCACATCTTTTTTGGGCACTATACGTTGCTCATCTTCCCAGGCTGCAGCCAGTTGTTTGTCTGAAACCGCGGGCATTTTCAGCTTTTGCATATCCGGCATGGTAATGCCCATGCTATCCATCATCTTTTTGTCTTCCGGGCTCATATCCTTCATCATCTCCTCCATCATGCCCTTCATATCCTTCATGTTGGCATCCCATTCTTTTTGCGTGGGCGCTTTTTCTTTTGGTTTTGTTTTAGGCTGGCAAACAGCAGCGGTAGCCAGCAGCAGCAACAATATTGTGCAGGTAACTCTCATAGTAACGCTTTTACATTAGCGCTGTAAAAATGTGCATTGCTACCGGTGTAAACAATCGTCCGAAAGGACTATTTTCTGCTCCCCCTCCATTAAAATCACACAAAGATGCGATTGTGGCTCCCGGCCGGGCAGGATAGTTTTGCAGCCCGGTGAAAACAAAGGAAATGTCAATTAAATACAGTCATAAATATGAAAAAACAATTAGCAATTTTGCTGGCCGTTGCCGCATTGGTGGGATGTAAAAAGAATGGCGGAACGGAGCCGGATACTGCTACGGATGGCATGCCTCAACTCAAATTAACCAGAACATTGAACGGTAATGATCACTTTATTAAAACAGAGCATGTGTATAACGATAGAGGGTTGTTGCAGAAAGAAATAAGCCAGGATGAGGAGTCCGGAATACAGATTACGCAGGAATATTATTACCATAACGATAACGGTAAGCCTGACTCTTCACTGATACGTTTGGGTAACAAATTATCCTCTGCTATGTATTATACGTATAAAGCAGACAAGTTAGATAAGGTTAAATATTACAGCAGCAATGAAGATGGTGTAATGGAGTATAACTATACGCTGCATTATGAATATGCTGCCAATAAGCTGAGTAAGATGTATCAGTCTAACGATGTTGTAACCTATGGCTATACCGAAATCAGCTACACCGGAGCAAATATTAGTGAAGTGAAAGGATATTCCGGAAGCGGCGAGCCGGTGAGTATAGAAAAATACACCTACGACCAGCATCTGAATCCTTATTATGGTAACCCCGGTCAACTCTATTTTACGCTGGGCTTCAATGAAAACAATATTACCAGCGTTTCCTATACCGACTACGTAGAGCCGGAAGATAGCTATGAACACCACTATGAATACGAGTATGATGCCAGCAAAATGCCTGTAAAGCGGTTTGCAGTTGTTGGTGGTACACGTGTGCTGAATAAGACTTATACCTACTGAACCGGCGGTTAGAATTTATACGGTTATAATATTACTTTATATGCGTGCTATTAAAAACATACCGGTATATATCATAAATGCTTTTGTAGACAATGACCGCGGAGGAAACCCGGCTGCGGTGGTATTGGAAGCCGATGCGTATAGTGCCGGCGAAAAACAGGCTATTGCCAAAATGATAGGCTTGTCAGAAACCGCGTTTGTTTTGGGGTCTGATGTGGCTGAATTCCGGCTGGAGTTTTTTACCCCTACCAGGCAGATTGCCCATTGCGGGCATGCTACCATTGCCACTTTTTCTTTTCTTTCTCAGAAAGGAATGGTAGGGCAAAGAAGTTCAAAGGAAACCATAGATGGTAAACGGGATATTTTCATCAGAGATAATATGGCTTTTATGGAGCAGTTGGCACCTGAATATCGTGATGTTCCGGCCTTCGAAATTCGTATTAAAGCGGCTCTGGGGTTAAAGGATGTTGATGTGCCTGCCTTTGCACCCATCAGGTTAGTTAGCACGGGTAACGCTTTTGTTATTGTGCCGGTTGCCAATGTAGACGTATTGAGTAGCATTGTTCCGGACCTGAACTTGATTGCAGCTATTAGTGAGGAGTTGGATCTGGTTGGGTTTTATGTTTTTGCTATCGGTACCAGCAGGCCAGGGAGGCATGCTTCAACAAGAATGTTTGCACCCAGGTATGGCATTAGTGAGGAGGCGGGTACCGGAATGGCCGCCGGACCCCTGGCTTGTTATCTTTATGAAGTGATGGGGATGAAAATTTCTACTTTTTATATTGAACAGGGGCATTTTATGGAGCGGCCTTCTCCGAGCTTGTTACAGGTAGGGTTACAGCTGGTCGGTGATAAAATAAACAGCCTTCTGGTGGGAGGTAAAGGAATGCTGGTAGATGCTTTTAAAATGAATTTACCCTGAACGGTTACTGGTTAGCCCGGAGTGTTTTAGCTACTGCCTCACTTTTTGAATTCACATGAAGCTTTTCGTAAATCTTTTTGATATGCGATCTTACGGTATCCATAGATATGAAAAGTTTGTCTGCAATGAGCTTGTAGCTAAAACCTTCCACCAGTAAATTCAATACTTCTTTTTCCCGGGCGCTCAGGTTAAAGCTTTCTGTATTGCCGGTTGGTTTTCCGGCAATCATGTTCAGCACCTGTGTTGCAATGGAGGAAGTCATAGGAGCGCCGCCATTAAGGGCATCCTCCAGGTATTCCATCAGTCGTGCAGGCGGTGTTTTTTTGAGTATATAGCCATTCGCGCCCGATTTAATGGCCTGAAATACATTCTGATTGTCATCAAAAACAGTCAGCATCAGCACCTTTGTCTGAAAGCCGTTTTCACGTATCAGTTTCAGCCCCTCTATGCCGCTCATCGCCGGCATATTAATATCCATCAGTATCAGATCGGGCATGGTTCTTTTTACCTCTTCTACAATGTTGGTACAATGGCCATACGCGCCAACCAGATGGTAGTTGGGCATGCCGCCGATAAGAATGGATAACACCTCTCTCAGCTCACTATTGTCTTCATAAATCAGAATTCTTGTCATAATCTGTAGCAAAATGCAAATAAATCTTTGTTTCCCCTATCACATATTCGTGTGATATCTCCGGTAGGCCTTGTGGTGTTTACAGAGGTACTGATAAACGTATGCCTGTACCCTGGCCGGGCTGTGACTGAATGGTGATAGTTCCGCCAAGTAGTTCTGCTCTTTTACGCATATTCATGAGGCCGTTTCCGTTTACCGGATCGTTTGCATTAAAGCCGATGCCGTTGTCGGCAATGTTCAATATCATTTCCGATCGGTTGCAGGTAATGGCTATGTTTACCTGTGTGGCCTGAGCGTACTTGGTAATGTTGTTGAGCGACTCTTTAAAAATGAGGAAAAAGTTGCGCCGCCTTTCCATGGTTAGTTTTATGTTGACGAGCTGATCATCGGTTTCAAAACTGTAATGTATTTGCTGCGGTTCTAACACATTGGCAGTGTACTCACGCATACGGGCGGTGATCTTCACCAGCTGATCGTTGTCGGGCTTGATGCTCCAGACAATATCATCCATCGATTCCATCATTTCCGTGCTGTTCTGGCTTATACGGTCCAGGTACTGCCTGGCGGGGTGATTTTGTGCAGATACCTGAATGCGGGCCAGTTCACTCAGTACATTAATGGAGGTAAGGGTTGAGCCTACATCGTCATGCAAATCTCTGGCAACCTTTTCACGTAACTGGTATACTTCCAGCAGTCTGTTGAGCCTTGCCCGGTATATGAGGTATATGGTGGTTGCAAATGCCATAGCCAGCAGCGATAAAAACCACCAGCTTTGATAGAATGCCGGGCTGATGTGTATGGGCAGACGGGTTATGGGCGAGTACTGCCCCTGTACATTCTGCGATCTTACCAGGAAGGTATATTTTCCCGGAGGCAGAGAAGCAAAAATAGCGGTGAGTCCGTTTTCAGACCGTATCCACTTTTCACCGGCTCCTTCCAGTTGATAGAAAAATTTAAGGTCGTTGGCATTGCTGTACGTTAATGGCGCAAAGGATATGCTGATAAAGTTTTGATGATACTTCAGGTTGATTTTGCCCAGTTGCTCAATGGAGTCCATCGGCAGGTAGTTGTTGAAAAGGCGGAAATCGGTAATGGTGGGTTTGGGGGGCATCACCTGCTGATCCAGGTGATGGGGGTAAAAGATTACCACTCCATTTTCCCCTCCGAATGCCAGTTTTCCACCGGGCAGTTTTGTGGAAAACGTCATCAGGTTGTTCATGCCCGAAGTATGCACAAAGCCGGAAATTTTGCCGAAGGTTTTAAACTCGCCCGTGGTGTGCTCATAGCGGCAGATGCCACCGGTGGTACCCATCCAAAGCATACCATTGTCATCTGCCATCAAGGTAGTAACCACTCCATGTGGCAGGCCGTTGCCGGTATGGAATTGCTGAACTTTTCCGGTTATGGTATTCACAATGTCCAGGCCGGAAGCTCCTGCAACTGCCAGTAAATCCGATGTAAGAAAGGTGATGTCTGCAATGCGGTTACTGGTAAGTCCTTTATCATCTCTACGGTAAATAAAGTGGTTAGTAGATTTTTTGCTTTCTATATCCCATTCATAAACTCCCTTACCTACAGTGGCCAGATACAGTTTGCCGGATGGCCCTTTCACCATGCGGGAGATGGCAGCGTTAACAGTGTCTATTAAATGAAACTGCCCGTTTTTCCACTGCACCAGCCGCCCGCCATGCGTACCAAACCAGATATCGGCAGGCCCGGCAACAAGCACACTGCGAATGGTTTGTCCGTTGAATACGGCAGGAGTGAGAAACTCAGAATGGTGCTTTTTTACATTGTGTTTAATAATGTGCCCGGCCTGGCAGCCCAGCCATACATCACCGGTACTTTGGTCTTCCCCAATGGCCCATACCAGGTTAAAGGCATTGTCGTTTTTGGGGGCATGGGAATAAATGGCTTCTTTGCTAATGTCTCCTTTGGATATTTCCAGGCTGGCGTTATAGGATAAACTTTCTACACCAGCCCCCCAGGAGCTTAAAAGTATATTGCTGCCCCCGAAAGCATTGATGTGCGTTACCGGAGCCTTCCCGAATAAAGAGGTGGTTACTACGTTTCTTACATAATCGGGAATGATTGACATAAGGTACAATCCATTATCCGTTGCTACCCACATGTTATGCTCGCGGTCTTCAAACATTTGCAGTACTTGTGTAATCTTTATTCCGTGGTCCGCATTATCGGGGGAATAAAATACTTCGAATGCGTTTGTTTCCTTTTCGAAAGTATTGAAGATGTCAATACCATAGGCCCACACCAGACCGCGCATTTCTGTAAAGTTGGAAAGGTCGTGATAGTCAGAGCCGGGGTTGGGGGCCGTGGGTATTTTCTGTAGTGTATTACTGCCAGGGGTAAACAGGTGAACCGTATAACCTGTATGCGGTGGCCAGCTGGTAACAAAGAAGCGTCCTTTGTTATCAATCAGAAAGTGGGTAACCTCTTTTATTGTCTGCAGGGGGGCAAACTTTTGCCTGCCGGTGCTATCTTCTCCCGGTACATGAAAGCGCATGTCTTTTGGGGTAAAGTAGCCCAGCCCTTTAGCACCGCCAATCCATAATCTGTTATCGTGGTCAGCCTGCAGAGAAGTAGGTTTCCAGTCTGCCGGATAGTTAATTATTTTTCTGTTGTGTTCAAAACGGTTACGTGCCTGATTAAATGTGAGAATCTCCCGGCCATGTATCACCAGAAACAACTGATTTCCTGCTGTCACAATTCTGGTGTTGTAGCTTTCAAAGTTGTCAGGCATTTCAAAAGTGGATTCCCGGAATTGAAATGTACGGGTATTCAGCAATCCCATCCTGTAACCCATGCGCACCATTAGTACATTGGAGTCTTGTGTAGCCATGAGTTGGTCAACGGGAAGGGCGGGGAGCCCATGAGGATGGTTGCCGGCATTAATTTGTCTGAAACGATAACCATCATACCGCTGCAATCCGTTTTTGGTGCCTACCCAGATATAGCCGTTGGATGATTGTGCTACGCAGTTAACAAAATGGGAAGAGAGCCCTGTTATGTGGCTAAAGGAAATTTCCGAAGCAGAAGCATGCTTTAACAGGCCCATAGTGGGCAGGAGAATGTACAGCAACCAGCTACAGATAAAGCGCATCATGCAATATTATATTATAACCGGCAAACACGAGGGTAGGGGAATGCTGCCGTGATGACTTTTTTTCATCACGGCAGCAGGGTTTAACGGGCAAATAGTTTTGTAAAAAATCCTTTTTTCTCTGTTGCCTGTTTTTCTTCGGGTGGCAGGCCGTCGGTAATCATGTCTTCTATAAATTCATTGTAGGTTTTGCCAATGTCTTCCAGAAAACCAATCAGATATTTTTCGCTGGCTACCATACCTGTAGCCGCTTCTATCTGCAGTAACTTTTCGTACAAAGGTTCAATGTGCTTTTGTACAATTTCAGGGGGCGCTGCGCGGCGGCGGCCGTAATAACTGGTAATGCTGCCTTTGTCGTTGGTACTTACTTCAAAGTCGGTAATTACCCAATAGTACCGCCCGCTTTTACTCATGTTTTTTACAATGGCGTGAATGTTACGTCCCTTTTTCAGGTAGTCCCACAATACCTTAAAAATTACCCGTGGCATATCCGGGTGGCGGATAATGTTATGGGGTTTACCCATCAGTTCATGTTCTTCGTAACCTGAAACTTCAATGAAAGCATCGTTGGCGTACTCTATTACGCCGTAAGGGTCTGTTTTGCTTTTCAGGATTTTAGACTTATCCCATCCTGTTTCTTTGTTAACCGGCGTTGGTGCCGGTGATTCCTCCATTGCACTGGCTAAATTGATCATGGCGCTAAAGTAGCGCACACGGTATGCAGGAAAACTGATAGCTGTTAGGACGGGGCTGATTTTCGTCAGTGTGATTTTTTTTTGAATCACTTGTTTCAGAATTGCTATATTTGTTTCCTGTAGTTACTTATGGCAAGAAATGTTGAATTTAATGAGTCGGAGGCGATCCAGAAGGCAATGGAAGTTTTTTGGGAAAAGGGGTACAATGGTACATCCCTGCGCGACTTAACCGATGCCATGAAAATCAACAGCAGCAGTCTTTATAATACCATCGGAGACAAGAATGAACTTTATATCCGATGCATCACTCACTATACAGACCTGCGACGGAAAGACCTGCAGCAGCGGATGTCGGGTAAGAAGCGTGCGTTTGAGATACTGGTTGAATACGTTCACGATGCCATTAAGGTAATCACGGACGGTCGCAATGGCTGTATGGCAATCAAAGCTGCATTTGAAATGGGAGCCAATAACGGTAAGGTGAAGCAGATACTTAAAACAGACAGCGAGTTGGCCGATCAGTTTCTGACCTCGCTTATCAGCAAAGCCATGCAAGAAGGCGATATTCCGCGTGAGGAAGAACCCAGGCTTATAGCAGATTTCTTCAACAGTACCTGGACCGGTTGGTATGAATCTTACATTCTTCATAAGGATGCAGATAAGATCAGAAAGATGGGAGAGTATTTTATCCGGCAAATTTCAAAGTAAATTTTTTTTTGAACAAAAGTGAAACAAGTGTTTCAGAATGCGCCTGCTTTTTTTTGAAACAATCATTTTAGAATAACGATAACAAATGGCACACACAACAAAATTAAACACCGACCTTACAGGTAAGACTGCATTGGTTACAGGAGGTACAAAAGGCATTGGCAAAGCAATTGCGGATGAATTGGCAGCTGCGGGAGCACGGGTAATTATCTCTGCAAGAAATGCACCTTCGGCTGAAAGCACGCACCACTTTATCGCCGCAGATTTAACGAATGCACAGCAGGCCTCCAGTCTGGCCCGGCAAATTAATGATGAGTTTGGTGGTATTGACATGCTCATTAACAACGTGGGGGGATTGACCACACCGGGTGGCGGCTATAGCGCATTAACCGATAAACACTGGGAAGATGAACTCCAGCTTAATCTGATTGCCGCCATTCGCCTGGATAGAGAATTTATACCGGTGATGACAGCCCGCAGGAACGCTGTTATCATTCACATTTCCTCCATCGCCGCACGGCAGGCGCTTTGGAATCTGAATCTTGCCTATGCAGTATCAAAATCAGCGCTTAATAGCTACAGCAAGGCACTGGCCACCGAGCTTGCTTCCAAAGGAGTACGGGTGTTGACGGTATCTCCTGGAGCTACTAAAACACCTCCCATGGAAAAATTCATTGCAGACTATGCTGCTGCGCAAAATATACCGGAAGAAAGTGCTTTAGCACAATTGCTTCAGCAAACGGGTGGAATTCCTATGGGCCGTATGGCAGAACCCGAAGAGGTTGCTTCCCTGGTACATTACCTGGTATCACCTGCAGCCAGTTACCTTACCGGTTCAATTTATGCTATCGATGGGGGCGCTTTGCCTGTAGTAAGTTAGCAGGTAATTAAGTTGTTTTGAATTGGGCATATTTCCCGCCGGTGAGGAATATGCCCATTTCGTATTATGCGCGAAAGATAGGTTTGATAATGGGGCACAAAAAAAGCGCTCCGTAGAAGCGCCTGAAGTGATTCGGCTGGGACTCGAACCCAGGACCCATACATTAAAAGTGTATTGCTCTACCAACTGAGCTACCAAATCGATCTATTTTTAAAACTTCGTTGTTTTGTGATTCGGCTGGGACTCGAACCCAGGACCCATACATTAAAAGTGTATTGCTCTACCAACTGAGCTACCAAATCGTTTCCGTTTTGCTATAATACTGCTAAGTATTTTGTGAAACGGAGTGCAAATGTATAGCTTTAGAATATATGCTCCAAACAAAATTCAAAATACTTTGATTTTGATGTAGTTCGGTTTCATTTCTGGTAGATAACCGTTAAATAAAAAAGGGCATCGGATAATGGATGCCCCTTTTTATTATTTTTTCTTTTTAATATCAGATAGTTCCTGTTCTACGCTTTTCAGCCGCTTTTCCTGTTCTATGATATATAAAGTGAGTTCTTCAATCTTCTTCAGTAACAGGGCCTGAGTATCTGCTACATCCGTACCTTCTTTTTTTACCGCTTCGGCAGAGGGTACTTCGGGCAGATGTTTATTGGTTTTGATGAATGCTTCTACCTGCTGCAAGGGACGCAGTTGGTAAGAAGAGTCAAATACATAATCGGCCCATGCAGCCTGGTCTACTTTTATCTTACGTGTACGGATGCCGCCTTCCACATATAAACGGTAGGGTTCTCCGGCCGGGAATACATTGGCGCCGATACCCATTTTACCTTCATAGCTAAATACAAATCCCTTGTCTAGTGTTGTTGGATTGGTGATAACAAGGTTGTTGATTCCTGAATTATACGATCCGATACCAATCTGCCACTGGCGGGCGTAGGTAGTACGGGAAGAAACCATGCCTGTGCCGTTGGCGCCGATAACAATGGCTGCTTCACCATCAAGCGGATTTAATACCTGCAGCTGGCCATAAGTAGATTCTGAACTGGTGATAACCGCTTTACCCTGGTTAATGTGCAGTTTTGTTACCGGTGTGGTTGTGCCTAATCCTATATTGCCTGCGAAATAGTTACTGCTGGCTCCGGTGTACCACACTCTTAGCGGATCTGTAAGGCCATGTTGATTTATATTGGGGTCAATGGTTAATCTGGATCCATAAGTTGAGCCGCCGGTTTCAGAATAAGTTGCAGCCCTGCCTTCCTGGCCATCGAATACTTGTGGTGATACTGTATAGTTAGACTGGTAATAGTATCTGGTGCCTCCTCCGCGAAGCCAGATAAGAATTGTTGCATTGTTATTGGCTGTGGTTACATCGCGCCATCCTCCAATAAAATCCTGTATGGCTGAACTGGCGTTGGCGCCTCTGGATATGTTGGCTTTGATGAAAGCGGCTCCATTACCCCAGTTGTAAGTGTGATAACTGAAGTCTGCAATGAAGGAACCCCGCCAGGTAGCACCATCATGTACTGAGCTTCTGCCTAATTTTAATTGTGTGGCCACGTTGTTGGCGTAACCTCCATCTAAAAATGCAACAGGATAATAAGTGTTAATATCTCCCAGAACAGTAAATGATTCTGTAACCTGGCTGTTTGCAGCGAAAGATGACAGGCCGATTCCCAGTGCCAGGGCACTGCGGCTGATAAGGCGTTTTAATAGTGCCATAAGATGTTTTTAAGAGTTTATGGTTGTTAATGTTTCTGGTGAAGATTTGCCGTTTCAAATTCAACTCAGGGCATGAGTTTGATCAACTCTTTTTTAAGTGCCGCAGCGGCCTGGTGTACCTGTTCCGTCCATTCCTCTGCTGCCCCGCCATCTGCACCATCAGATATATACTTCAGGCACAGGAAGGGTATGTTTTCCTGAGCTGCAATCCATGCCAGCGGCCAGGCTTCCATATCAATTACGTTATAGGCAGTATGTGCATGTGCTATTTCAAAATTGTCGCCCGTACCGCAAATGCCTTCGGGCAGGCCTGGCGCTTGCAATCCGTAGGTCAACACCGGGTCCTGGTTCAGGTAGGGTGTTTCAAACAGTTGAAAGCCCAGTGGCGTTACGTCCATATCCCTTTGTATAAAACGGGTACAGCAAATCACTTCCCCTCTTTTAAAAAAGTTACTGCCTGCAGAGCCCAGGTTAACAATAATGCCGGGTTTGTTTTCATAAATTCTGCGGGTGAGGTGGTAGGCAGCGTTTACTTTGCCTATTCCAATAAGGTAGGGGTTGTATTCAGTAAACTCTTCTTTTGCCTCGTAATCCAGTGCAAATACAAACAGCGGATTTTGCTGTAACAAGTGGGTAAGTGTAGCCATGAGGCAAATGTAGCTATTTTACGTGCGGAGGAGCGGCTCGGTTTAAGGTTAATATCTCTACAGCTATTTCAGAAATTCTTTAATATTCCCATGTAAGGCCGCTTACCTGGAAGGTGTATATAATCTCCTTATTCCCTCCACTATCTTCCAGTAACATGGTTGATGCATCTTTCAACCGGGATATGAATTTGCGGGTGTTATCAATGATAAAACCATCGGTGTCGTTACTGTCGTAACTACAAGGTGTTATACTAAATGTAACAGGCTTGCTTTTGTCGAAACGGATGCGTACCGAACTGAAATTAACGTTGTATTCGCCGGAGGTACAATATACGATTGCTTTGCTGGGGCCGTCTGCTTTGCGGGTTAGTACTATCTTCATATGGCCTTTATTGGTAACCCATTCAGGGCTGGTGCTGGAAGTAACCGTTGTGCTGGTGGTTGTTTTACTTTTAGGGCCATTTAATATGCGCCCCAGCGTTGTTTTATTGCTATATCGTTGCCTGTTTTGCACTACTGCTGTATGGGTAGTGGCAGTAGTTTTCGTCCTGTCTTCCCAGTGCCCACCGGTAATAACTTCTTCATCCGAATACCGGAAAGCAGTATAGGTAGTGTCTGATGTCATAGCCTCTTCTTCTTTTCTGTATCCCCAGCCATACTTATCCGTTCCCGCGTTTATGATAGGCCTTAAAGAGTCTTCGCGGGCGCTTCTAATCGAGTCTTGCAGCCATGCTTGTTTCTCCCGGGCCTCCTTTTCGGCGTTAGCGTTGGAGTATATGGAAATGAGGCCCCAAATGATAAGAATAGGGATGCCGAAGACGACTGCGAAACCAAAAAATTTGCCCATAAGTGTTGCAATATCTGATTTTTTATAATTCAATAATGAGGGGATTAAAAAAGTGCCCTGCTATGCAGCAGCGCACTTTTTTATTTTTGTAGCAGCTAATTATCCCCCAAATACTACCATTCTCGTTTCGCTGTCCTGGCCTACAGATTCATCGTTGCTGTAACAACGTATCATATACTCCCGTATTTCAGCTTTGCCAGCTTCCTGTAACGGTCTGGTGTCTTTGTAAGGCGAGCGTTCTGCATTGGCAATCTCCAACCATTCGTCTGTACCACGGATACGTGATAAAATAGTTACACCCGTTTGACCGCGCTTATTAAAGTCAATTTCCACATATTTAGGAAATGTATGCAACTTAAGCGTTGGCTGAAGTGTAATTCTGCTTTGTGCGGTTGTGGGACTAATGACACCTAATATTCCACCCATGTTTTCTGTAAACAATGGATGTCTTTTTATTATAGCAACCATGTTGGTAATAAAGTTTACTTCTTCACTGCGCACCATATTTTTAGATAAAACGGCATCAGCGTATTCCTGTTTTTTAATGGTAACTGCTAATAAGGTATCAATGCCTTTCTGCGCCTTATCCTGCAACTCTGTAACCTGGATAGGTGTAAGGCCCAGTGTTGGCCCTGTAATAGAAATCTGGTCTTTAAAGTTGTTTAACCAGCGAACTAATTCTGCATCTCCTGCGGGAATATAATAACCATATGTCTTTTTCATTTTTTTACGTTTTAATAGATGATTAAAAGCCAAACCGCTCATGGTTTGGGTGTCGGAACAGTTGCCGTACCCCTCTGCTTCCCTTTGTACAATAAGCCGGGAAAGAAGCGGGAGAGGTGCCGGTTGAATGGCCATTCTGTTGCTGCCCGATTGCGATGTAAAATTGCTGAGGCGGCTACTTTTTGCAAAACTTGTCAGACAATTGTCCTGGCCTCAAACGCAGTGTGAACGCGGAAAAATAGTTTTAAAAAAGTTTTTGTGGCACAGCTGAAAGTAGCGCGTTATAGTGTTATTGTTTGATAATCAGTTAGATGTGGTTTTTGAAGACCACGTTCTAAGACAAGTCTGAGACAAGTTTTTTTCTGAAACGTATACTGTGTAAGGTTTTTAGCGATTGTATTGTGTTTTTTTATATACTAAAAAAGGGGCTTCGCCGTTAAAAACGGCTCCAAAAGCCACTCTGGTTTTTCTCCCGCGAGCCCGTGGAAATGCCGCCAGAGCTCTGGCATTTGTCCGGAGAGCTCTGTGGAATAGAAAGAAAGCTCTGGCATTCCTTCCAGGAGCCCTCTGGTTTGTTCGCAGGGTTGTCTGAGCATTCCTTAGAGCTCACTGGAATGGCCAGAGGGCTCTGGCATCCCTTCTGTGAGCCCTCTGGTTTGTCCGCAGGGTTGTCTGAACATTCCATAGACCTCACTGGAATGGCCATAGAGCTCAAGGGAATGCCCCGCGAGCTCTGGCGGCAAATTCCTGAGTGCGCTCGCCTGGTGAACGAGCCCGCAAAAAGCTTCCGACAAATGGTGCGAATGGTGCGGGTGCTCAACGGAGGTAATAAAGAACTGACGGAAGGTTTGCTAATGATGGCGCCTGACTTTTATGAGCTGGGGGAAATAGTGCGTGAACTCATTGGAGTGCTCCGCCAGCTGTCGCTTTCTTTGCTAAATATCACTGGCAGAATGCCGCTGCTCCTGGTGCTCATTTTTCAGGTTATTTTTTTCCTATATTTGATTTCCTCCATTATCCTGCCTGATCAACCACTGTTTTCATACGTTTAAATTTATTTTTATTATGTATAATAACATGGATGAATTTGAGGAATATTCCGGCGTGAACGAGTATGAGCAATTGGGTACCCCTGAGTACAAAGAATTTGCGAAGGCCTATAAAACGTTGTTGCAATCGGTGCTGAACCTGAGGTTTTCCTGGGAAAAAGATCCGGAAGATTTTCTGGCCCTGGTGCTGTTAACCTACAAAGCCATTATGAATGGAGACGAGGAGCCACTTACCGATGAAGAAATAGCAGATGGATTGGTTTTGGCGGATATTGATACGCTTGCTGCTGTATTTGACGAATGGATTAGTGTAGATTATGGAGCGTATCAGAACTTTCAGCAGCTGAGGCAAACGGCCACTCCTTCTGATAAAATATTTAACGAAGAGTTCCTGATTCTGGCGGAGAGTAAGCGTGACAGTTTTGGTAGCATGCGTGAAATGAGTCATGGGGATGGTGCACATATGATTACCTCTCCGCTGTACACTGTTCCGCATCCTATTACAAAAATGTGGGCAGAAGCTTTTACAGTCAAGCTGGCTGAGCGTATGAAGTTATATGATAAAAGCCTGTGTGAAATTTTGCTGGGCCATACCATTCACTTAGGTGCTTATATGGTTATTTAAACCAGCCTGCTATGAATGCTCATTTCATTGTACTCTTTTATTTGCCTGTAATCACCACTATGAACTTATTGCCAGGGCAGCCAAATGCCTTACCACAACAGCCACAATCCATTGCGCTTACCGAGCTTACGCATATTGTATATGAGCTGGCCGGTTCTTCCCGCCGGGAATTACTGTACGATGCAAATACATTGGTGCATCATATAGAAGCGCTGGTAACAGAATCTATTGATAACATACATACCCTATCTCAGGAATTAATGCCCGATATGTACGAGGCGCTCACCAATCGTTGCCAGGTGGTAGCCAGCCTGGCGCCGCTGGTAAAACGGTCGCAACAGTTACAACGATATCCTGAAGCAGTGGGCAAAAACATTATAGAGGGGTTAGAGTATTTATGCCTGGTATTTCACCGGCAGCTTTACCGGTTATTTCCATCCGATTATCAACTGCCCTACAGTTACCTGAAAATGGAAGTGGTGAATGCCGGTATGCAGTATCAACGTTTGCTGTCGCTGTATCCCGACAATCAACTATTGAAAGCCATGTTGCGGCCTATAGATAAGTTTGTGCATCATACCTCTGCTAATAACACAAAAAAGTGTATTGAATATAATAACATTCTGTTGAGTAATATTAAACTGTGGCAACGCAAAAAAGGAGCGCAGGATGAATTGTATGAAATAGCGCTTGCCATGAACCTGAACTGTCCACGTTTTATGCATCATATGGCAAGCGAGGCCGGTTTGATGCTGCAATCGTTTGAAAAGAGCGCCGACAAAGGGGCCTATATTGACCGGCTGCAAAAATTATTTTTACATGCCTGCACCAGCACGAAATGGAAAGCCTCTGCTTATGGCGCTTACCTGCCCGATGCAGAGGCTGTTGCTACTCAGGTTCAAAAATGGTTAAGCCATCAATCAGACCTGGTAAAGCTGGAAATTGCTGAACCTGTTGGAACGGTGGGAACCAATCGCATAGAGATGCAGGAAGATGCTGTATTTTTCAGTGTTCTTTTCCGGGTTATGATAATAGAGGGATTAACGAAACTGAAAAAAGTGGCTCCTGTATTTCGCATAATTTGCTCTGTGATTTCTTTTGGGAAGACTGCTGTGCCCAGCAGTGAACGTATGATAACGATTGCCAGCAGACGTATAGAAAGTGCCGTGCTGGATAAACTGGAAGCTTTTTTTGAAAGGTGTCTGCTGAGGGTGAGGAAAATAAGAAAGAACGGCGGGAAGTTTCCGGAGGAGGGGGAGTAGGAGTTTCGAGTGCAAATGTGTCCGGAAAAGAGGATGGGCTGCAATGAGAAAATAAAAGAGGTGTCTCAATGTAATAGTGCTCCGGCCATAGCGCTAATTGTTTTGTTATTTCAGCGTGTTAGCTGGTTATACATTCGGAGACGTTCAATAAAATTGTAGATAACTTTTTTTGTCTGTTGAAGCGGTTATATATAGGGGTATTTTTAAAGAAAATTAACCATATGCCTTGCTGTAAAGAACATGAAAGAACAGGTGTTGCCGTCGGTATTGGAGTCGGCATTTTGTCTTATTTCAACAAATGGAGTCAGGAGCGGCAAAGTAATATACAAGCACCTTGCCGCATAGGTGAGTTATTCCTGTATGTGCTGGTTGGTGCGGTGGCCGGGAAGATGGCTGCTATCGTGCCTGATGTGCTGGAGCCCGCTACCAGTCCACATCACCGAAATATATGCCACAGCGTAACTGCCGGAGCGGCAATCGTGTACGGTATGTATGAGCTGGGAAAAACCAATGTATATCCATTGGCTAAAGCTGCTTTAATGTCCGCAGGAGCGAGTTGTTTAGCTCATATCGGGGAAGATGCGGGAACGGAAATGGGAGTGCCTTGGCTTTGCCGGTAATTACCGGCAAAGCTGATTTTTCAGCTTCACAAAGCTTTTAATTGATAAGATGTCTTTGGAACGGCATGCAGAGTAAACCTTGTTTCGCATCTTACCAGGTAGCGGGAAACAGGTATTGCCTGTTCCTGTACAAAGAACGCAGGCTTGGAAACCAGTTTGGAAACGATGTGTATGTTTTGTTTACATTAGACTAAACCTGAATAATGTCTAGCCTGAGAACAATTGAAGCTGTTTTGAATGTCGAAACCGGTCACGAGGTGTTCGCAAAGACTTTTTTCGCTTCGGATGAGAAAATCATATTTGAACATCGGCGGCTGCAGGAAGAGGCTATACAGGGACATGGCCCCGCAAAATTTGTATGTTATTACTGCAGGCAGGTATTGAAGATCAGAGGCGGTATCAGGCATGACGATGGTAGTATGGCGCAGATTTTTCATTTTGCCCATCAAAGAGACAGTGATGAGTGCATAATTAAAACTTCTTCGTTCCTTACAAAAGAGCAGGTCCGGTGCATCAAATATAACGGGCAGAAGGAGAGTCTGCTGCATATCCAAACGAAGGAGTTGATCGGCACACAACTGAGAGCGAATCAATCTGTTCACGGAGAGGTTTCTGATGTAGTGGTGGATCAGGTTTATAAGGCAGCCCCTATTAGTAAGGAATGGCGTAAGCCTGATGTACGTTGTTTTTTCAGGGAACAGCAGGTGGTTTTTGAGGTGCAGTTGTCAACTGATTTTATCAGTGTCATAACGGAACGTGAAATCTACTACCGTAGCAACAGCCTCTATATTCTTTGGGTGTTTAAAAGTTTTGATACACGAAGCATGTATCAGCGTTTTGTGCAGAAGGATATATTATATAGCAATAACCAGAATGTATATGTATTGGACGAGGAAGCTATCCGGCTTGGAAAGGCCGCCAATGATCTGGTGTTGCATTGCTATTATTATGAATATTGGAATGATGAAGGCGAGGTTAATGGTTGCTGGAAAGACGCTTTTATCCGCTTACGGGAGTTGACATTCGAAAGCCGGAAAATGGCTTGCTATTACTTCGACTCTTCCGGGAGCCTACGAGAGGCGGAGCGGTCTGTTGAGATCGCAGTGATTGCCAACGCCAATCAACACGGGCATTCTGAAGCTTACAACCAGCGAATTCGTGATACTATTTTATACGCTGATAGGTTGAGGGAAAAGTACCCCGATCCTGGCAGGCTGATAAGTCACCTTCTGTCAAATGATTTTGAGCCTGATCGCAGAATGCCGAAACCTGCGCGGAGCTATAGGCTTACAGAAATCGATACTAAATTTTTAAAAGAAGAATTCGCTATCGGAATTGTTGCTCCGGCAGATAGCCCTGCTTTCGAAGTGGCGTATAGGATAGCGTATTATCTGTTCCTTTACAAAGCTGATCTGGAAGATATGCCTTATGGCCTCAGGCGCATTCTTAATGCACTGTTGTCACTGAAAATAAATCGTGTGATAGGTTTTGGTTATAAAACAATTCTGGTGATGGCGCATAAGATTTTTGAGTCAGATAAGCAGTATGGCAGGCTCTTTATACATGCTATGCATCATTATAGACGTTACGAGAGCTTGCTGGAAGAGGATAAGTGGGGTAAGTTGATAACGAAAATCAGGAAGCTGGAGAAAGATTCGGAAAAGCCGGACTGGAAAGAACTGACTTTGTTGTTCAGGATATTTCCTGAACTCAATAGTTTCCGGCCATAAAGGGCAGGCCTCTCTATGGAAGCTGAAACAGGTCGGTAGCGAAGTGGGTGCCCAACTAAACTACCACTGTCTAAAACGGAAGTCATTGGGCCATCCTATACGGAGTATCTTCCGTTTACTTTGGCCCAGCATCACCGTAATAGACATACAAAAAGCAGGAGAAGTCCGACCCCACCGGGTCGTAATTCCTTTAAGGATGAAGCGAACTATATATTTATCAGAAAATTCCTGCGCAGGATACCACAGATAACCAATCCTGATTTCAACTACTATGTTAAAGAAGTAGTCAAATTAGCTGGCATTATTGACTTAATTAAGCTCTCTCACAAAAGCGGCAACGAGGATGTTATTGAGGTTAAACCTAAATATGCCTGGGTTACCTCCCATACCTACCGCCGCTCCTTCTGCAAAACGAATTTCTGGCAGGAACACCCGTAGTTATACCTAAACCTTATCACAAATAGGCAAATGAATTGCCCACGATGCTCAAATGTAAAAAATTTAATAGCTAATTGACAAATGTAGAATTGAGCAATATTTCCGACTTATCCAGTTCGTTGAATTAAATATTACCAATTGCATATAGATAACCCTCGTCTGAACCGACAATCATCAGACCTCTTAAAATTGCAGGGGTAGACAACAACGATTTCCCTTTGTATAATTCCCACGCAGCATGCTCATTTTCATTTGAAATCGGCTGATCTTTATCATAAACTACACCAGCATCATCATTTTCTCCTAAATAGATACCCCATTCCCTTTCTTTGCTTTTGCCATTCACTTTGTAGAGATAACCATCATAGCGACCTAAGTAAATATGATCTTGGTAAATGACTGGTGAAGACCACTGTTGAAACATAGCCCGGCCGATTTTCGTTAGCCAATTCAATTTGCCACTTTTCTTATCAATGCCGCCAACTTCATTTGAATAAGGGTGCGTAAAAATGATTTCATCCCCGTAGATAACCAGATTAGTTCTAATATTACCAAAATGGGTCCCTATACCATCTGAGTCAGATGCGAACCACAGTGTATCGCCTGTTAACCAATCAAAACAACCAATTGCAGGGTAGCCATAATAGGTTTGTCGAGCCACTGCCAAATACATTAGTCCATTATCAATCAATGGCGGTGAATACAGCTGCGGAAAAGTTAATCCTGTAGGACTAAACTGATCTGGATAGCCAATACCAATAGTTTGTTTTAGCTGAAAATGATCGAAAGTGCTGACAAGCAAAAACACCAGACCTTTTACTGATGGTATGAAAATTTGTGTTTCGTGATTCTGTTTAACATAGGTGGCATTAGCCATAACTTGTTGATGAAGTTCAATCACGTACAAGGTAGTGCCACTAACCGTATCTAAAAAGTGAACCTCACCTGAATATGTGATCACGATATATTTTTCAGTACTCAAACCAACGTCTTTTAATACCTTAGATACTACACCTGATGCCAATTCCCTGATCCACTTTTCTTTACCAGTCTTAGCTGATATACAAAATACTAGGCCACTATCACATCCTCCAATAATGTTACCATCATAAATATTGATCTCATTTACATCCGATTTAGTCGGATAAAACCATTTTATGGCTCCACTATATAACTCCAAGCAATAAACACCATCGTTGTTATCCGCTTCGTTCCATTGATCTCCTGCGCTACCTACAAAAATATTATCGCCTATAATTAATGGTGTATTCTTCCATTTCTGTTTACCAATGTAAGTACTCCATAGAATTTTCGGCAGTGATGAACGTTGCGGATCGAATGCTTTTACTAGTTGAGTCACTTTGCGATTAGTGTCTTTGGCCAGGTTCAGCTCTTCAATATTGAAAATTTGACTGTAAACATCTTGAGCCTCCATTAAATCAATCAATTCATTCCCATTCTTCAATGCTATAAAGGTTGATGACAACTCATATTTGCTCATCTGGTTAGCTTTCCATTCCGACCACTTTAAATTTTCTTCGTAATTAAGCACACGAGGCAGGCACAACATCCAATTTGACATTTTGTAATCGGAAGAAGTTATCGCACGCTCAAATGAGTTTTTAATTTGTGTATATTGGCTATCTTTCAACTCATCTAAAAAGAATTTGCATTGATAAACTACTACTGGTTCAATTCCAAGTTCTCCGACATAAACATCAATGCCACCATCACCTCTTTTAACAGTTACTTGCTGCACGTTTTTTTCACTGTGCATCTTTCTAAACAAGGTTTCACAAGCTTTTTCAAATGCATCCCTTGCACCAGGAAAGTTAGAGTGTAATGCTTTAAAGTCGTACCAGTCTCTTTTCATGGTTTTAAATAATCTATTTATTCAGGCTGAGTAATAAACAAATGACAGCGCATATTATCAAGTAAATGCTATTCGCCATCAAAATTATCGACAGCGACAATTATATGAGTCATAGAATACAGGATGGCATTTTCTTCAGGAAATCCCCAAACGAGTAGATTTTTTTCATCAAAGTACATGTGGGAAATACCGGGAAAATAGCGCCTGTCTACAGGATGTTTAGCTCTGGGGTTATGGTACATAACAAGCCCATCCCCCCATGCTTCTTCGTAATCTGCATCATTGATATTTTTGACGACCACAAAGGCTTCTGTCGCTTTAGGATCGGGATTGTGCACGGCCATTAGTCGGATCATATTAACATTGGGACTGCCTAGCCCTGCCAAATGTCCCATACGGTTAAATGTGGGCAGCGTTCCGTTGTTAGAGTATAGCACTGCACTAATATTTTCGGCATCCGGCAAATAGAAAAACCCGGATTCGATCTTTTTGCCTTTATATTCATGCCATTCAATACGTTCATCTGCCGGTCGAACCGCACCGTCTGCATCAATCAAAACAGTAGGCGTAATTTCGCCGTTTTCAGCCGTTTTATATATAGGTCTTAAACCGTACAAATAATTGATCAATGCGTTTCGGCTCCAAGTCATTGAGCCTAGCGCTTCTAATGTGGAAGGCTGGTGAAAATCGTGGATAGCGATAATCAATGGCACATTTTTTACGTGTTCTTTCTCCCAATACTTCTTGCGTAGCTTCCCTACTAATGAACTGCCGTATTTAATCGGCATATAATCCAAACTCAACAGGAAGGCCTCACGGGGATCTTTGGGTGATGGTTCATCAAACTGCGGACTGGGGTTGACGGTTACCGCCTCAATGGCAAACCGTTCGCCAAAGTAAGAAACAAAATAATCAGGCGCATTGTAACTGGTATCCAGATCAAAACCTGCAGTGTAAAGATAAACGTAAATATACAACTCCCAAAGCCTGGCATCAAAGCCTGTAGTTTGAAAATCTTTAATGTAATTGCCGTCAACATCAATAAAGCTATACACAATCTCATTAATCATCGCTCGTGCCGCTTCCTGTCCTGATACATCTAAAAGTTTAAAATAGTGATGCAGCTTATTTTCTGGTACCTGTGGTTTTAAAAATTCTTGCGGCAGCGTCTTTTCATCCCCTTGTTCGTAAATGGTCTTGCCGTCGTGCTCATATTTAGGAAATGCCGCCATTATAGCAATTGTTGCCTCTTCTTGCGAAGTAAAGCCGCTGTCAAAATCAATGGCGCGAAAAACCTTTCGTTTATCCCTCCCCAGGATCATATAGTAATAGTCTCCTGCATCATCTACGGCAATAGTGCCTAATAGTTTTAAACGATAAGCCTCATACCAGGCCAACTCTTTAAACTGAAGGTTTAAATATGGATGACGAACATAAACGTAAGCATTAAAACGACGCAAGGTAATTTCGCGGATCATATCAGGCTATTTAGTAAATCTGTGACACCTATAATAGATATTACCCCAACTATCAGCTGCCTGTTGCAAAGACAGTAGCGGCAGTGTATTGGCAAAGGTGAATGAATTAAGTGCTTCGGTATATCGCTCTATAGTTGGCTGATCATAAATCCAGATAAACGGTTGTATCCAAATTTTGTCGTAGCGTTCATTTAATCCGGGCGAATCAAATTTTTTTTCTGCCCATTTTTTTGTAATGCGGCCCGCAATAATGTTATACAGCCCTTCCTCACTGGTGATCCGCTCATAATTAAGGTTGATATTTCGTATTTCAATTAACACCGGTTTTCTGCCTGGCTGTTCAAAGCACAAATCTGCATCAGGCGGGTCGCCTTTATAGGTCCCGTCTGGCAAGTAAACGTGGCTAAAAGAATGTAGTCTGGCCGGAGCCATTTCTTTTATTAAAAACACGGTGCTAACCAATTCGCCTACCCGATCCAAATATTTAGCCTCGTTTTCCCAAAACATATCAGCCATTTCTTCTTTTAATTGCCTAAGTAATTCAGGATTGTTGTTAGTAAGCGTGATAAACTCATTAACCTGTCCATCAAGAAATGATATTAAGCCTTTGCCAACCCTGACGATCCTTTCTAAAGAATCAGGGAATTCCTTGATACGCACCAAAAAATCATAAATATTGGTGTTATAATTCTGTTTTGTTAATGCATGTTTACGTAATCGCTTGGTCAGCTTCGTATTAATTTCCGAAATATTGCTAGCTGAAAAATACACCTTTGCCAGATTAGCATACTTGTCTTTTAAGAATGACAACCAATCAATATCTATTGGCTCAATTTCATCTGGGTCTTGCTCTGGCATATTATTAAAAAGCATAAAATGATAAAATTTAATTGATTGTATCTTTCTTAGCGGGCACTAGAGGCACAGTAGCTGGCTGTGGTACTGGAATTACTCTGACCAGAACAGTATCTTTCATCAACACATAAACCGTATCTCTTTTATTTATCGCAGTTGTTTTGCCCTTGGCTGCTCCTTGTTGCAGGAAGAGAGACACCAATATGCCCAAACCTATGAGATACAAACCTAGTTGAGTCAGGGAACCCCACATAGCTGCTCTACGGTAAATATTATATTTACCTTCATATTGAGTTCCAGCCAAACTTCCAGCTACAACGTAACCAAATATCACTGAAAAAATAAAAGACACTTCCATCGTTACGACCCATCCAATACTAAGATTAGCCATTTCTTTAAACAGGATAGCGGGAGCAACAATAAAAGTAGATGCTAGTGTTGTTAATAGCTTAGTTTGCTCCAGGTAGGTTTTGGAGGACTCTTTTTTGTCATCTTTCGAGCCTATAGCCTGCAATGGCTGTACGGGTGTATTATCAGGCATATTGCCTGTTGCAATCAATGTACGATCTACATGTTCATGAACGCATGACGTACCGTGTTCATGCGCTTGTCCTGCGGTCGATACGGCATTAGTATCTGTCATTGCTTCGCGGTGGTTTACAGAATGGAGGAATACTGCACCAATTTAAACGAATGGCGTTCATTACATCAACAGCCGTGACGCTATAAAACCCTTCCGCCAATCGTTTATAATCATATTCATCCCGGCGATTATAGAGTTCTCTACCGAGAAGATACAATGATTGCTGCCAGTTTACCGCATTGATATGATCTACTTCCAAGTAATATTCACGGATTGGTAACAATAGAAAATTGCTTGCTTCAACGGTAAATCTGAGACGATACTCATTTTCTATGCGGTATAATGCCTTGTAAAATAAATTTTCCGGAAAAACCATATAGTTGGGTTTATTTCTAAAATCAAAATGCCCTTTATCAAGGTGATTAGAATACTGGCCCAAAGCCAATTTTCTAAGTAACCAGGCTATGTATATGAGAGTTCCAAAAATGCCTGCTAAGAAAGCTATGAGTATGATCTGTTCAAGTGCGTGAAAGGTTACCATGGGTTTAACTATATGGTAATGGTAATGATTTTTTTTGATTTATTAAAAATCTACAGCCGGTATTTACACTTTGCAAACTCCTTCCTATACATTTATTTGCAGGCAATATTTATGACAGTATGGACTCTTTGATTATCATGCGCACGAATTCGATATACATCATGGTTTAAAGACCGGCTACAATGAATTTCATCAATACGCCCACGCCAGTAGCCTCGATTTAGAAAAAAGGCTCAATAACTAGTTTCAGTTTGCGTTAAATGATTCTATGCTTTTTGAAAATTATAAACAGGAACCCGCTGACTGTTTTTGCCTTACAAGGATTGACTTAGCGGCTAAAAGGATTCATGTCGCGATCAATTTTTCTTTAATATAACTGTCAGCTGTATAAAAGTCGATGCCCAGATATTGCTCTTTTTCCATATGCGCTTTTAATTCCTTGTTAACAAAGAAAGCATAACGATATGATGGTTCCCATAAAAAAATAATGATGGCAGTTGTGCCCCATCACGAAGGACTAGGTCACTGTAATAAATTTGGGGGCATCCCAACCTGTGCTTTCTTTGGCGGCTTTATTGATGGACTTTTATCAAAATCTATTTGATCATCATATCTTTTAAAAAAGCGCAGGAGGTAATACTGTTTGTTGCTAACTGGTTTACCCTGATGGGAGATTAATGTCAACTTGCTGGATTCATACGTGCTAGCCAGCAGGTTTTCTTCAATAATTAAGTTAAAGAAACGCTCAGACACCAGCCAAGTATCTGTGTCGATAATATCAAAATCAACTACAAGCTTTGGTAATGACTTTGTGATCATTAGCAGTTTTTCCGGTAATTGCAGGCCTGGCGGTGGGGGATGCCATCTCTTTTGGGAACGTAAAAAAGCCACTCAGACGAATAGATAGGTTCTAACGGCTTCTTCTCTTGAGTTTCTCGGTTAAAACACGCTGGACTCACACTGGCATTCCGGGTCGAGCTTCTCTGTGTTTAGAGGAGGGGGAGGGGTTGCCGTGCATAGCTTCGTAGAAGTCGAAGTGCAAAAAGTTGCTTTTGTCCATAACCTCATATTCGGCTGGCATTATCCATACGGAATCGCATAGCATTTTAGCCTGTGGGTTATAAAAGTATATATAGTTGCGTTCATGGTAGTGCTTTACAAAGTCGGTATAGCCATCATTGTTCATGTCTTTTTTACTGTATTCATCATCGCACAGGTACATCATTGCTCTCGTTTTCCAGGTGTTTTCCTGTAACTGCTCAACGCGGTAACATTCAAAATTGTATTTTATGCCAGTGTCGAAACGGAGTCTGAGTTTTTGCCCACCTGTTTCAAAAGTGTCTATCCAGCCACTATGAAGATTTTTGAAGGCGGTTTTTGATGAATCGTAATCGTGGTGGTAGTGAAATGTGGTTGGCACATTCTTTTCCACCTTAACAGGTAGTTGTGTTTTTTCTGTGTCTTGTTTGATGGGAAATGCGGGGGCGGGAGTTGTTATTGTTACAGGAGCAACAGAGGGATGCTGCTATCAATAGTAAGCGTTGCAGGGGTTTATATTCAGATGTGCTAAATATATGTCAAATGCTATAAATGCAAAAGACGCTATTATTAGCGCCTTTCTTAATTCCGTTGGGAAAATTAGCTCAGCCATTTATGGCTTTTGTCGTTCTTGTACGAGGCCTTTAGGTAAGCCGTGTTGCCGGATAAACTCGGCAGCAAACTCCCTCTTCTTCACCAGCACAGGATCATTAGCAAGGTCAGCTATATTTTTAATAGCTGCTACCTTGTCTTTCTTCACTATTTTTTTTTCTTTAGGAAGTGCCATATAATGTGCATTTACGTTTTCAAATTTAAACAATTATCTCTTTTGCAACAAGAAGGAACTGTAGTTAATGCCTTTTTTAAACGGTCGCCAATCACCTTTAACAAAGCCATATAAATGAAAGGTATTGTTTATTTCATACCATAGCCTGCTAATACCCATCTGGTATAACCGGGTGCGGGCGGGCGTGTTTCCTGCAACAAATATGCTTGCATCCGGATGATTGTTCATAAAATCCAGTACAGTCGCGGCTACCGTAGCCAGTACTTTGTCGCGGTCTGCATTATTGGTAACGACTTTGTCATCCAATTTGCCAGTGATTTCTTCCCAGTCTCCAAAAGATAGGTTATACACTACTGTTTTTACATCGGGAAGACGATAGTATTCCACCAGTTTTCTTACCCGTCCAAGCGGACCCTCACTATAAAACTCGTAGTAGTGTTTTTCCGGGTCTTTTACAAAAGCATATCGTTCCAGTTGCATCTTAACCTTTTATACGTTATTGATGTAGTGCCTTAATTGACTGCTCTGGCGGATGCTATGATTTCAGGTAGTGATGGTAAAGGCAGATAAGCATAAAAAAAGACCACATTGCTGTGATCTTTCGTGATTCGGCTGGGACTCGAACCCAGGACCCATACATTAAAAGTGTATTGCTCTACCAACTGAGCTACCAAATCTTTCCTTCCTTACGACTGCTGCTGAAGAGCAGTGTTCCGTAATTGGGAGTGCAAAGATAGGAGTATTTGTATTACAGCCAAATTTGAGGTGAAATTTTTTTTAGTGTCTCTGGCTGTCTTTCATTCAGTTACATGCGCGAAGTGTTTATTTTTGTGCGTATAATATAAGTACAAGTAACATGAGCTCATTACAAAATAAAGTGGTTGTGGTAACCGGTGGGTCGGATGGCATAGGCAGGGCTTTAGTGGAAACTTTGTTACAGCAGGGCGCCAAAGTGGCTACCTGCAGCAGAAACTATGATAAGCTATACCAGTTGCAAACCTTGAATCCCAACAAACCTCTTTTTACCTACCAGGCCGATGTAAGCAGCGAGCAGGATTGCCGCACGTTTATTGAACAGGTAGTGAAAGCCTACGGCACTATTGATATATTGATTAATAATGCCGGTATTTCTATGCGCGCCCTTTTTGAGGATACCGAGCTGGAAACCCTGCGTAAGGTAATGGACATTAATTTCTGGGGCACGGTGTACTGCACCAAGTTTGCCCTTCCGTATATTATTAAGCAAAAAGGTACCGTAGCAGGTATTTCTTCTGTAGCAGGTTACCGCGGCCTGCCGGGGCGCAGTGGTTACTCTGCCAGTAAGTTTGCGGTAAACGGCTGGATGGAAGCGCTGCGTACAGAGCTGATGGAAAGCGGCGTGAATGTGATATGGGTATGCCCGGGCTTTACGGCATCTAACATACGCAACGCAGCGCTGGACCAGGATGCAAAACCTACGGGCGAAACCAAAATGGATGAAGGTAAAATGATGACGGCCGAGGAGTGCGCCACGCATATACTGGATGCGATTGTAAAACGCAGGCGTACGCTGGTGCTTACGGGTACGGGCAAGCAGGCGGTATATATGAACCGCTTTTTCCCGGCGCTGGCAGATAAGCTGGTGCGGAAATTCTATTATAAAGATGGTAAATTGGTAAAGTAATTGTGTAACATTCGCTAACGCATGCCCATAGTTACACTCACCACCGACATAGGCCAGAATGACTACATTGTTGGCGCCATAAAGGGGCAGTTGCTGACTGCAAATCCTGCATTTAATATCGTTGATATCAACCATTGTTTATCTCCGTTCAATTATCTGCAGGCTGCCTACATATGTGGTAATGCGTATAAGTATTATCCCGCAGGTTCTATTCATCTGTTACTGGTGAACGTGTTTGATACCAATCCCGATCATATGCTGGTGGCTGCCTGGAACAACCAGTGGATTGCCTGCCCGGATAATGGTATTCTTACGCTGATTACAGGTACACGCCCTGCAGACCTGGTGGCCGTATCTGTTCCGCAAAAGAGCAGTATGGGTATATTGGAATGCACCCGTTCGTTATCGCTGGCTTTGGGGCAGCTGAGCCAGGGGGCACCGCTGGATCAGTTGGGCGATTCGCGTGTAACAATTGATGAAAAATATCCGTTAAGAGCTACGATAGGGCCTGACTGGATGGAAGGGCAGATTATTTTTATTGACAACTTTGAAAATGTGGTGGTGAATATTACCCAGGCGGAGTTTGAAGAACAACGCAAGGGGCGGAAGTTTAAAATTGTATTCACCCGTAATGAAATGATAGAAACCCTGAGCAGAAACTACGCCTCGGTACAGGCCGGTGAAAAACTGGCCTGGTTTAACAGCGCCGGTTACCTGGAAATTGCCATTAATAAAGGCAATGTGGCAGGGCTGTTCGGGTTACAGGGTTTTTCTGAAAGCTCCCGCCACGCCACCCTGCACAACAAATGGTTTTACCAAACGGTGCGAATTTTCTTTGAATAAACCCTTATAGCATGCGGCGCTTTTTACAATATATATATACCATATGGGCATTGCTCTGGTTTGTGGTGCTGATGCTGCTGATACTGCCTTTTGTACTGCTTTCGGCGTTGCTGGGCAGGGATAGGGGTGGAAACGCAGTGTACCGTATTTGCGAAGCCTGGGCGGCGGCCTGGTATGTGGCTAACGGCATACAACACCGCGAAATATATGAGGTGCCGCACGACCGGTCAAAACAATACATTTTTGTGGCCAACCACAGCAGTTATATGGATATACCCTGCGTGGTGCGTTGTATGCACCAGCCTATACGGGTGCTGGGGAAGTATGAAATGGTAAAATACCCCGTGTTTGGCATTATTTACCGCATGGCGGTGATACTGGTGGACAGGAGGGATGCCCAACGCCGCTCGGAAAGTGTACGCAACCTGAAGGCGGCGGTACACAAAGGTATTTCGGTGTTTATTTTTCCGGAGGGTACTTTTAACGAAACAGACCAGCCGCTGAAAAGCTTTTACCCCGGAGCATTTCGTATAGCCATTGAAACGCAAACGCCTTTAAAGCCGGTTTTGTTTGTAGATGCGGTGGACAGGATGCATCACCGCGGCTTTTTTGAGTTAACACCGGGAAAAAACCGGGTGGTATTTCTGGATGAAATACCTGTAACGGGCTATACATTAGCCGATGTGGCGGTTTTGCAGGAAAAAGTGCGCGGAATGATGGATGAGGGGTTGCGGCGGTACAGGCACTACGAAAGTAAGCCTGACCCGAAAATGGCCTGAAGTAGCGTGAAATTTGTTAAAGAAAACAAAAAATACAAAAAAGAGTAGCCCTTTTTAGGGGATGGAACGTCTTTATTACACAGGTAGATAATACCCAATCAAATTGTTTTAGTTTTCTCATGTATATACCCCGGAATTGTGTCTACTTTTCCGGCTTTTTTTTGCCCCTAACGGACTACCGTACCGCGGCAGATACTTCGGCAGAGGTGGTGAGGCCGTATTTTTCCCGGTAAGCTTTAGGCGGCAACCCGGCAATGCGGGTAAACAGCTGACGGAAAGATTTCATATCTCCATACCCCACCTGGTACATAATATCAGTAATACTGGCATCGCTCTGCTCCAGTAAACGGCGGGCAGCTTCAATACGGGTTTGTTGCAGGTAACTGATGGGCGTTACTCCGGTAGCCTGTTTAAACCGGCGCATAAAATTGCGGGCGCTCACCGGCATTTTTTTTACCAGTTCATCTATGGTAGCCAGTTCCATATACTGATCTTCAATCTGCAATTGTGCCTCTTTCACCAGACTGTCGTTGTGATTTTTGCGGGGTTGAAAACCGGCAAAGTAGGCCTGCTGGTGCCGGTCCATATCAATAGAAAACAGCTTGGCTATCTGAATGGCCATCTGCCTGCCGCAATACTGTTCCAGTAAATGCAGCATCAGGTGAAAGCTGCACGTAGCCCCGCCACTGGTATACAGGTTATTATCGTGCGTAACCACTGCTTCTTTACACAGGGTTACTTCCGGAAAAAATGTAGAAAATGCATCGGCATACATTACATGCGTGGTGGCCTTTTTGCCGTTGAGCAAACCGGTGGCCGCCAGCAGAAAAGCGCCGGAACAAAAACTGCCAATGGCAGCTCCGCGCTGGTACTGCTGCTGCAGCCAGGGGATAAAGCCTTTATTGGCATCCAGCGATTGGGCTATATGGTGCGAGGTAAACGCGGGTATCAAAATTAAATGAGGCCGGAGCTGTTGGCTGAGTTGTGATTCGTTTATCAGCTGAATATGAAACAGGGGCGGCTGGTTTCGCTGTTGTTGCAGCCAGTTAACCGATTCAAATACATCCAGTATGGCAGCGGTGCTTAAAGGTCTGTTTTCGTGTGTTTGTGCAATGATCAGTTCTATCATAACGTGTCCTCCGGTGGTCAGCAACTAATTTAAAGCTTTTTTGTCCGGAATGCCTTCTTTTCCGGCTTATTTACCCTGGAAAAGATATTTACAGGAAATTATATTCGTTGTTATGAAACAACTGTTTATCCTTATTTCCGCCGGCTGCCTGGTAGCAGCCTTTGCCTGCAACAACACCCAACAGCAGCCAGCACCTGCTACAGACAGTACCCACACCACAGCGGGCGAGCAGGTAGCGCGCCAGCTGTTTGATGCTTTTAACCGGCACGACTGGGCGCAGATGGCCGCCTGTTATGCCGACACTGCTTTATTTCTGGACCCCTCTTTTGGTAAGGAGTATGTAACCAAAACCCGGCAGCAGACCATTGCCAAATACACCGAAATGGCAGCGATGTTTCCGGATATAAAAGATGACGTGAAAGCGGTGTATGCAGCGGGCGATCATGTTACGGTAGAGTTTGTATCCAGCGGTTCTTCTGCACAAACCGGTGCATGGCAATTGCCTATATGTACCGTGTTTACCCTACAGCAGGGAAAGATTATAAAAGATGCTACTTACTATGATCAGGAATAGCTTAATGATTTCTTAATAGAAGATAGGGGAGGGTTGTGCGCTAAAAGAAATTCCTTCGCCAAAATTTCCCCTATATCTTATGTTCAAACCCACATGGCTGCTGTTAGGCAGTATTCTCGCGTTTTTGAGTGGTGTGCACGGGCAGCGTAAAGCCAGTGTGTTATCTAACCTGGTGCGTGGACCTTACTTACAGGTAGCTACAGACAGTACCATAGTAATACGCTGGCGCACCGATGTATCGTGCAGAAGCCGCGTACGTTATGGTGCCGAAGCAGGCAGGCTGGCACAGTTTACAGATGACAGTACCCTTACCACAGAACACCTGGTAAAGCTGCGCGGCTTACAGCCACATACCCGTTACTTTTACAGCATAGGCAGCTTCAACGATACCTTACAAACAGGCAACGATAACCATTTTTATACACTGCCGGAAAGTGGTAAGGAAAGCTTTTACCGCGTAGGGGTGTTTGGCGACTGTGGTAACAACTCGGTTAACCAGCGCAACGTTAAAAAAGCGTTTATTGATTACCTGGGTAATGATTATATGGATGCCTGGATACTGCTGGGTGATAATGCTTATCATAACGGTACGGATGCAGAGTACCAGGCCAAATTCTTTAATATTTATAAGGATGATCTGCTGAAGAAATATCCCATGTACCCTTCACCCGGTAACCATGATTATCATGATGTGGATTTTCCGGCAGCTACCGAAATGGCGCAGAAAACCCATGCCATTGATTATTACAAAAACTTTTCCATGCCGGTAAACGGCGAAGCAGGTGGTGTGCCTTCCGGTACCCAGGCTTTTTATGCTTTTGATATTGGTAATATTCACTTTTTATCGCTCGATAGCTACGGTAAAGAAGTGAATGAATACCGCCTGTACGATACCCTGGGGCCGCAGGTACAGTGGGTAAAGAAAGACCTGGAAGCCAATACCAACAAGGGCTGGGTTGTAGCCTACTGGCACCATCCGCCTTATACCATGGGCTCGCATAACTCGGATGACGAAACCGAACTGGTTAAAATAAGAGAGAACTTTATTGGTATACTGGAGCGTTATGGGGTGGATTTGATTTTATGTGGCCACAGCCATGTATACGAAAGATCGCGCCTGATGCAGGGCCATTTTGGAATGGAGCCTACGTTTGATTCAGCAAAGAACAACCTGAGCGGTTCCTCTGCTTTGTTTGATGGAACCACCAACAGCTGCCCGTATATTAAAGAAAACCTGACCGGACGCGGTACCGTGTATGTGGTAACCGGTTCCGCCGGTCAGCTCGGTGGTAAAGAAAAAGCCTGGCCACATAACGCCATGTATTATTCCAATGCGGATAATGGAGGCGCTTCTATACTGGAAGTGCAGGGTAACCGTTTAGACCTGAAATGGATTTGTGCAGATGGGGTACAGCGCGATCATTTTACCATGATGAAGCAGGTAAACCAGCACCGTACCTACAACATAAAGCGTGGTGAAAGCATTACCCTTACTGCTTCTTACGTAGGTAATTACCGCTGGAATAAAAGTGATGCAACGGAGAGAAGCATTACCGTAACCCCTAAAAAGGGAACTACGGTGTATACGGTGGCTGATACCAACGGTTGCCTGAAAGATACTTTTACTGTAACGGTTCGCTAATACCCTATGCGTATTGGCCTTACTATATTGGTGATAATAGGGTTGGCGCTGGCCCACCTGTCGTTAACGGCCCCTGATGCTACCACACCGGCAGCAGCAAGGGCCGTTACGTATTTTACCACCGTGGCAGACAGCTTTGTAACAGCTACCCGCCATTTGGAAAAATGCGTGCAACAGATAACAACTGACAGCAATTCTGTAGCGCAGGCCCGTAGCGCATTGATAACCTGCAGGCGTTATTATAAACGCATGGAGTTTTTTCTGGGATACTTTTATTTTAGTGAAAGCACCGTGTACAACGGGCCACCTAAATACGAGATAGAAGAGCCGTATATGGAATACCAGCACCCGGCCGGTATGCAGGTGATAGAAGTGCTGCTATATGAGGCGGAGGTGCCTGTCCATAAAAAAGAACTGGAGGAACAGGCAGAGCTGGTACGTTCTTCTGCCGAAGGGTTACGCGGCTTGTTATACGGTTTTACGGCTTCAGATGCGCAGGTGCTGGAAAGCATGCGGCTGGAACTGGTGCGTATTATTGCCCTGCATATATCCGGCTATGATGCGCCGCTGTTAAAGAGCGGTATTATGGAGGCGGAACAGGCCTTACTTTCTTTTCAGCATCAGCTACCTGCTTTTGTTGCTGCCCCTTATGCAGATAGTACTGCTTTTTATGTACAGCGTGCGTTGCATTACCTGCAAGGCAGACAGCAGGATTTTGATGGGTTTGACCGGCTTACTTTTCTTACACAATACATACTGCCCTTGCAAAGGGTGTTTGGTAAATATATTGCCGGCAGCGGCCAACTGTTACAAACAGCGCCGGTGCTGAATTACAATGCCAGCCACCTGTATAGCAGAGATGCTTTACTAATAACGGGATTTGGTGCGGCGGCAGACACAGCCAATGATAAGCTGGTTGCACTGGGTCAGCAACTGTTTCATGAAAAAGCGCTGTCTGGCAACAACAGCCGCAGTTGCGCCAGTTGCCATATCCCTGATCAGTACTTTGCAGATCAGCTTACCCGCAGTGCATCGTTTAACGGGCAAACCCTGCTAAAACGCAATACGCCTTCTTTGTTATATGCCGGTTTTCAGCACGCACAGTTTTGGGATGGACGTGCTGCCAGTCTGGAGCAGCAGGTGAAAATGGTAATGCAGAGTGTGGATGAAATGAATGCAGATACCACGCTGAGTATGCAGCAGCTACAGCAGCAACCCGTGTACCGGCAGCTGTACAGCAAGGCATTTACCGGAAGCAAAGCGCCGGTGAATATGGATAACACGGCCACAGCTATTGCAGCGTATGTACGCACCTTATGTGGCATGAATACGCCTTTTGACCGGTTTATAGCCGGTGATACCCATGCCATGACCAAAGAACAGCAAAACGGCTTTAACCTGTTTATGGGCAAGGCCCAATGCGCTACCTGCCATTTTGCACCGGTTTTTAACGGGCTTACTCCGCCGTTATATCAGCTAACTGAATTTGAAGTACTGGGTACCACTGCATCGGGCGTTGTTTTACCTGCACGTGCGGATGCCGATAATGGCCGGTACGATTTCTTTCCCATTTCCTTTTACCGTCAGGCATTTAAAACACCTACCGTACGCAATGCAGCAGTAACGGCGCCTTATATGCACAACGGCCGTTTTGCTACGCTGGAAGAGGTGGTGGAGTTTTATGATAAAGGTGGTGGCGCAGGGCTGGGGTTGCCCCTGGACAATCAAACGCTTTCCACCACACCTTTACAGTTGACTGCTGCGGAAAAGCAGGCGCTGGTGCGTTTTATGGAAGCGCTTACGGACGATAAAAATTCATTACGCCAATACCAGACTGCCCGATAGCAGCGTGACTATAAATGCGCGTGCAAGTGTAGGATGATCGCAAATGGTTTTATAGGCTTCGTGCATATGTTTTTCCACCGTACTTACACTTATTTCTAACAGGCTGGCTACTTCTTTATAACTCAGCCCTTCCAGCTTAACCAGCGTAAATACCTGCCGGCGGCGTTCCGGCAGCAGGTTCAGCAGTTGCTGCATCCTTTGTTTGTTTTCCTTTGCCGCTATATAGGTATCGGTACTGTCGTTTGCAGGCAGGCCTTCGGTATACTGCTGCAGATCTTCTGTGTACACCATGCGCGTATTCCGGCGCAGATGGTCTATTACCAGGTTGCGGGATATGGTGTATAAAAAGGGCAGTACTCCGGTAGTGGTATCCAGGGTATCCAGCTGTTCCCACAGCTTCATATAACTGGTTTGCATGTAATCGTGCACCTGGCTTTTATCATGCACCATGCCCCGGATAAAGGCATACACCTTATCCTTTGTATGGTAAAAAATCTCCTCAAACAGTGCTGTTTTATTCTGTGCCACCTGAAGCCGTAGTTGTAGTGCAAAGATATACGGGGGCGGGCAGGGGCTTTGCGGGGGGAGGTATTACCAAATTGTTATTTCAAAATGGGGACTAGAAGTTTTTTTTGCGCCGCCCGTGATTTATGTAACCGGCTATAAAAGGGCTATTGAAAATGAGCAGCGAATTATTTGACAGATATATAAACGGCAGATGCACACAGCAGGAAAAACAGCTGGTGGAAAACTGGCTGAAGCAGGAAGAACATGCGGAGGAGCTGGATGCACTGATGGCCGTTCGCTGGCAGAACAGCCACGATAAAATGCCGGAAGAAGATACGCGTTTACTGTGGCAGGCATTACAACGCAAAGCATTGGGCACGCGCAGGATAGTGAAGATGCATTGGTACCGTGCCATAGCAGCGGCGGCAGTAATAGTGGTAATGGTGAGTGCGGCCATACGCTGGCAGCAATACCACCGCCACAACCAGCGCCTGGCGCAGCATACAGATACGCTGCGTTTGCCGGGCCAGCAATGGTTGCGTGTAAGTAATGCGCATAATAACCCCAGGAAAATAACACTGGATGATGGCTCGGTGGTGGAGTTAGCCAGCCATTCTGCTATTGAGTATGCCAAAGGTTTTGAAACAGGCAGGCGTACCATTCTGTTAACAGGAACGGCCACATTTACCGTGGCAACGGATAAGCTGCGTCCTTTCTCTGTATACAGCGCAGACCTGGTAACTACCGCATTAGGCACCCGTTTTACAGTAGCGGACAACCAACAGGGTAGTGCGGTAAAATTGTATGAAGGTAAGGTAGCGGTACGGCTGAAAAAGCCGGCAGCAGGCCAGCCGCAGGTAATACTGGTTCCGGGGCAGGAATGCAGTACCGGCAACAGGCAGAATAAGTTATGGGTAACGGCTTTTGCAGTGGATACACCTGCAGGTGTTAAAGGTGCCGGAACAACCGTGGCAGCAGATGTACAGGATACCCTGGTGTTTAATAATACGCCGCTGGTGCAGGTTTTAAAACAACTGCAACAGTACTATCATACAACGGTACATTACCAGCCTCAGCAGCTGGTGGCAATTACTTTCAGCGGTACCATCAGCCGGGCTGATTCGCTGCCGATGGTATTGCAGGTGATAGCCAACATGAACGGGCTGCATGTAAGCAGTTTGGCAGGTGGCTATAACATAACAAAATAACAATCACATTTTTTATAAGCCTTTTGCAAAGGACATACGCCAGCCATCCGCGGTGCAGGCAGGCTATGCTTTTGCCCAAACAACAGCACATTCATCATGAAAAAGAAGTTTCAGAACATCCTTTCCTGCTTACTGCCGGTAATAGGATTACTTACAGCTACTGCCTCTTTTTCGCAGTCTGCCACAGCCGTAGTAACCGGTACTGTGGTAACCGAAAAAGGAGAAATGCTGGCCGGAGTACATATTAGTGCCAGCCGCCAGGGTAGCAACGACAATGTATCAGCCGTATCGGATGCAAAAGGGATATTTATTTTTAAGCAGCTTACTGCTACCGCTAAATATGATTTCACTTTTTCGTATGTAGGATATGCTAAGCAGGTAATGAACAATGTTACCGTAGAAGCAGGCAAAAACAATTCGCTGTTTGTAAAACTGAAAGAACAGGGTAACGATTTAAACCAGGTTACGGTAGTAACGGCCCTGGGCATTAAAAGAAAAGAACGCTCACTGGGCTACTCTGTGGGTAAGCTGGATGAGGATGATGTAAGCACCGTAAAGCAGGTGAACGTACTCAACTCCATATCCGGCAGAATTGCCGGTGTAAATGTAGTAAGCACCGGTACAGACCCGGGCTCTACCGTAAAGGTGGTGATAAGGGGCGAGTCTTCTTTAATGAAGAACAACCAGCCGCTGTATGTGGTGGATGGTGTGCCGGTGGCTAAATCGCCCGAAGGCGCCAGTGCGCCGGTAGGACGTACCGTAGTGGATTTTGGCAGCCCTATTGCCGATATTAACCCTTCGGATATAGAATCTATTACCGTATTAAAAGGAGCCAGTGCAGCAGCACTGTATGGTGGTAAAGCCGGTAATGGTGTAATACTTATAACCACCAAAGCAGGAAAAAAAGGGCAGAAAGGCCTGGGCGTAAGCGTAAACTCCGATATTGTATGGGACAAGGCCTGGCAGTTTCCGCATTTTCAGAATGAATATGGTTACGGCAGCTTTCCCGGTACTACAGATGTAGCGCTGGCCAGCGGATCAGCCTGGGGGCCAAAACTGAACACGGGCGAAAAGCGTATTCAATGGAACAGCCCGGTGGATGCCGGCGGCCAGAAGGTAGCTACAGATTGGGTGGCTTATCCTGACCGTGCCCGTGACTTTTTCAATACCGGTTTAACGGCTACCAACAACGTGGCTTTTGCCGGCAGCAGTGATAAAGGCACCTTCCGCCTTTCTTATACCAATATGTACAACAGAGGTATTGTACCCAACACCGGTTTAAAACGCAATACGGTAGTGGTGGCAGCAGGCTATCAGCTGGCCAAAGGGGTAACGGTGAATACCAATATCAGTTATGCCAATAACTATGCACCCAACCGCCCCGGCGCTTACCGCGAAAGTGTTACGGAAGTATTGTACAAAATGGCTCCCAATACCGGGCTGGCGCAGTTGAAAAACTACTGGAAACCAGGCAGAGTGGGTTTTGAGCAGTTTACACACGACCCCGGTAACCTGGATAACCCTTACTTTATTGCCTATGAGCAGATTAACGGGTACAACCGCGATCACCTGACCGGTAACATTCAAATGAATATTGCCATTACTGCCGATCTGAACCTGATGGTACGTACCGGTATAGACCTGTATAATCAGAAAGCAGAAGTAAAACGCCCTTTCAGTGCTAAAAGAACCGCTTTGGGTGCGTACAGCCTTTCAGGTGTGTTTTACAAACAGCAGAACTCCGACTTTCTCCTTTCTTATAAAAAGAAACTGCATAGCAACTGGGTAGTATCTGCATCAGCAGGAGGCAACCTTATGGATGAGCAAAGCAATTCCACTTCGCAGATTGCAGGTAGCCTTACTATTCCTAACATCTACAACATCGGTAATGCCCGTGCCGGTTCATTATCGGTAAGTCAGGGCTTTTCACAAAAACGCATTAACAGTTTGTACGGTACGGCGCAGATTGCTTACCACGACTATCTGTTTGTAGATGCGAGCGGCAGAAACGATTGGAGCAGTGCTTTGCCAGCAGGCAATAACAGTTATTTCTATCCTTCTGTATCGGTAAGTGGTATTGTTACAGATATGCTTAAGATGCCGGAAGATGTATTGTCTTACGCTAAAATACGCGCCAACTGGGCACGGGTAGGTAAAGATACTGACCCCTACAGCCTGTATAACACCATTGCTTTTAACAGCGACTGGGGTAGTGTAAAGCGTGCTACTATTGAAAGCGCGCTGAAGAACAACTTTTTAAAACCGGAAATTGCTACTTCTTACGAACTGGGTACTGAATTACGTTTTTTACATAACCGTATAGGTTTGGATGTAACCTGGTATAAAACCAACAACCGTAACCAGATTATCAATATTTCCACTACACGTGCTTCCGGCTTTTCCGGTCGCCTTATTAATGCCGGTAATATTCAGAACCAGGGCTGGGAACTGGGCCTGAGTGCTACCCCCGTAAAAGGAAAGTTGCAGTGGGATATACATGCCAACTTTACCCGCAACGTAAACAAAGTGGTGGAACTGGCACCGGGTGTACCTGAATTCAGCATGGGTAGCGCAGATGGTGAAAATATTTTATATACCGTTAAAGAAGGTACACAGATAGGAGATATGTATACACCTACCTGGGTAACCATTAAAGACGGGCCACTGGCCGGGCAGCCTTTGCTGGATAAGAATGGCCGTTACCAGCGTACTACTGATGTAGTAAAAGCCGGCAACTACAATCCCGATTTCAGAATGGGCTTTGAAAATACTTTCTCGTATAAAAACTTTACCCTGAATGCGCTGTTCGATTGGCGTAAGGGCGGCAGCTTTTACAGCTATGTAGTAAAAACATTGATCAATGAAGGTTTAACTACCAACACCCTGGAAGGGAGAGATGCAGCGCATGGCGGCCTGGCATGGGTAGACGGACAGGGCAACAAACGTAACGATGGTATGATTATACCCGGTTATATTGCCAACGCTGATGGTTCCTATGCAAAAAATACCAACGTACTGGCTGCATCCGATTTTTATACCACTACTTATAACAAGTACTATCAGCGCCTTACCTACAGCGCCTCTTTTCTGAAACTGCGTGAGGTATCGCTGGTATATGTGTTTCCCCGTAAGGTGTTAGGCAACCTGCCTGTAAACAACCTGTCGCTGGCAGTAATTGGCCGTAACCTGTATACATGGACTGCCAACAAACTGGGCTACGATCCGGAAACATCGCTGAGTGTGGATACCGATGGATTTAAGCAGGGCGTAGGGCATTGGACTTTACCAGGCACCCGCTCTTACGGTGTAAAGCTGAGCTGTAATTTTTAATACGATCCCCCCCTCATCAACTGAAGTTTAAAAAATTAGTATATGTTACGCAAGAAGAGGACATTGGTATATGCAGTTATGCTGCTGGCGCTGGGTTCCTGTACCAAAAATTTTGATAAGATTAATACCAACCCTAACAGCCCGGAAAACATTAACGCTGACTATCTGATGTCGGAAGTGGTATTGTCTTCCGCCTATGCTTACCAGACGGACGCTTTTAAAGAGCGTCCGGTGGCAGCAGGGCGTTATATAACGCTGGTACAAACCACCATTAACGATTTGTTTACCTGGGGCGCTGTAGGCTGGGATGATATTTACAGCCGTTTGAGTGTAAACCAGCAGATGTATAACCAGGCAGAAGCCAATGGCGAAAAGCAGTACCTGGCGATTGCCAAAATTATGAAGGCTTTTAACTTTGGTTACCTGACCGATCTGTATGGGGATGTGCCTTTTTCTCAGGCGCTGCAATCTAAAACCGGCAACGTTACACAGCCGGTATACGATCAGCAGGAGAAAATATACCCTGCCATACTGCAATTACTGGAAGATGCCAATGAGTTATTACGCAATAACCCCGGTACTATTAATGCCGACCAGGATGTGTTGTTTGCAGGTAAACCCCTGCAGTGGCGCAAGTTTGCCAATGCACTGCGTTTGCGGATGTTGTTGCGTGCTTCTAAAAAATACACCAATGCTTTTGCTGACATGCAAACCATGCTGAATGATGCAGACAGGTATCCTTTACCTGCTTCCAATGCAGATGATGCTTCGGTAAAATACATTGAGGGAACAGCCGCCAACAGCTGGCCGGGCAGCACGCTTACCATGATTGAGTTTGACTTTACCAAAACCAAAGCCAGTAAAGAACTGGTAGATAATCTGACGGCATTAAACGATCCCCGCCTGGCGGTATGGGTAGCGCCTGTAGCTTCGCAGGAGGGTTCTACCGTAAACAGGAACAAGTATGTGGGTGTACCTAATGCCATTGACGACCCGCGTTCTTACAACGGTGGCGAAACGCATCAGTCTACCCTGGGCAGCATGTTTCGTAAAGGTTCCGGCGATATGCTGAAGGCTTCTATGATTACCTACACCGAAGTTTGCTTTATTCTGGCAGAAGCCTTACAGGCGGGTAAAATAACCATTGCTGGTAAAACGGCTGCTGATTATTACAATGCAGGTGTACAGGCTTCTATGACCTTTTATGGTGTACAAAACACTGCGGTAAGCAATGGCTATTACGACCAGGCAGCTGTTAAATACAACGGCACGCTGGAGCAGCTGATTACGCAGAAATGGCTGGCTATGATATTTAAGGGCGCGGAAGGCTGGTTTGACCACCGCCGTACCGGCTACCCGCATTTTACCATAGGCCCATTGGCTGTGAAAAACATAGTGCCTCGCCGTTACCGTTACCCTACCACAGAACTGGCTAATAACAGAACCAATTACCAGAACGCGGTAAAAACGTTTGGAGAAGATGATGAGTATACGCTGATGTGGTACCTGAAATAACAGAATAGCATGAAGAAAATAAATGTATTACTGGGATGTATAACACTGGCGGCTACTGCAAAACTAGCCGCACAGGTTACGCCGGATAGAATTGTATTGAATGTAACTGCCAACCCTGCAACTTCGCTGGCCGTTACCTGGCGTACCGGCAATGAAGTAAAGGAAGCAGTAGGCGAAATAGTGGTGGCTGCGGACGGGCCAGACCTTGCAAAAGAGCTGCAACAGGTAAAAGCTGTTACCACGCCGTTTGGTGGTGATAGTTTACACGCCGCCTATCATTCCGTAGTGTTCCGTGGCCTGCAGCCTAAAACAAAATATATGTACCGCGTGGGCGGTAGTGGACAATGGAGTGAATGGTTTCAGGTGCAAACAGCGGGTGTTGTTGGTGATACCGTAAAACTGATTTACATGGGCGATGCGCAGAACAACATAAAATCGTTGTGGTCGCGCACCATTCGCCAGGCATTTATGCAAATGCCCGATGCCAACCTGATGATACATGCAGGCGACCTGGTAAACCGGGGCCAGCGGGATGAGGAGTGGGGCGAGTTTTTTTATGCAGGCAGCTTTATTCATAGCGTGATACCCGGCATGATGGTAGTGGGCAACCACGAGCATTCCAGAGACTCTGCAGGAGAATTTAGCTTGTTAACCCCACACTGGCAGGCGCAGTTTACCCTGCCGGAGAATGGCGCACCGGGCGTGGAAGAAACCTGCTATTTTACCGATATACAGGGCGTACGTTTTATTGCCCTGAATTCGCAGGCCATTAACTTAACCAAAGCAGGGGCCGACCGTCAGTATTACTGGCTGGATTCGCTGCTGAGCCATAACCCGAATAAATGGACCTGTATCTCATTCCATCACCCGGTGTTCAGCGCCAAAGCCTCCCGCGATAACGAAACCTTACGCAAGCGCTTTAAGCCCTTGTTTGACAAGCACCGCGTAGACCTGATATTGCAGGGGCACGACCATGCCTACGCGCGCGGTATACAGCCGGTAGAAGGCCTGGTAAAGGATACTACTTCCGGTACTATGTATGTAATATCTGTAAGTGGCCCTAAAATGTATGAGCTGAACAAGGAGCCGTGGATGAAGCGTACAGCGATGAATACCCAGTTGTTTCAGCTGGTACGCATAGCAGGGGATACGCTGTTGTTTGAAACATATACTACCACAGGAAAGCTGTTTGATGCCTTTAAGCTGGTAAAGCAAAAGGGCAAACTAAATAAGTGTATTGAAATGAAGTAATGGCCTGTTACTGTTTCAATGGCCGGCCTGTGTATGCAGTGCCGGCTTTTTAATATCAGGATGCCGTAACAGTGCCGGCTTCTGTGGCGGCCTGGTGATGCGCCATACCTTCTTTATACAGACTATCCAGGTGGGTAAGGTATTGCTGCAGTTCTATATGATCTGTTTTACGGAAGGCGTTACCGGTGTTGCGGAGCCGCAGTATGCGGGAAGCCCGGAAATCGCGGTATTCATTCCGCATCCAGCACCAGGCAATCACGTGCCAGTTAAGGGCATAGAATACCAGGCCTACTACTTCCAGTTCCCGCTTACTTACATCACCGGCAAAGTTCTGATATTCTATTTCCAGCACGGTTTTACCGGCAATGGCATTTTGTATTTCAGTAAGGTAGGCGAAGTCGTTCTCCTGACCGCAGGGGGAGTAGCTGGTGATGGTTTCACTCAGCTGTTCCACTGAATCTTTCTGGGTGCCTCTCAGCACCGCTTTAACCTTGTTAAGAGCAGTGGCATAGTGCTTCTGAACCGATTTATCGGCAAAGCGGTTGGTGATGGCTTCCATCAGCAGCAGGGCATTGGCTTCTTCATTGGTAAACGAAACCGGCGGCAGAAAATAACCCTGCACCAGAAAATAGCCCTTGCCCTGCTCAAAGCTGATGGGAATACCTGTTTCACCAAGCGCTTTAATATCCCGATACACTGTACGCACGCTCATACCGAATTTATCTGCAATAAAATCGGCGGTTACATACTTTTTCGATTGTATGGTGGTGAGTATGGCAAAAAGTCGGTCTATCCGGTTCATATTCCAAATGTACTGCATTGCCCTATAACGGCATAGCAAACGGGTGGAATGGTAACCGTATATAGAATGCAGAACCTACTCTTTCCTCGCTTTTAAACCAGATATCGCCCCGGTGCATTTTTACAATTTCCCGGGTAATATACATACCCAGGCCGGTAGAGCCTTCGCCTGCCGTGCCCCTGCGCTGTGCTTTGGAAAACTTATCAAACACGTGCGGCTGCAGGTTTTCCGGAATGCCCACCCCTTCATCGGTAATATGAATGGTAAAGTTGTCGCTGGCTGCAAAACAGGATAACCGGATGGTACTCTGGTAATTGCTGAACTTGATAGCATTGGAAAGCAGATTGTGCATTACCCGGTGCAGCTTTACCTTATCGCCCATAAAATAACAGGGTGCGGTGAGCATCTGCGTTTCCAGCGTAATCATTTTGCCAGACAGCAGCCCCTGTACAGGGGGAATGCAGGACCGGATAAATTCGTTCAGTTCCAGCCGGGTGAATATAATATCATCTGTTTCCAGCTTTTCACTGAGCAGCAGATCGTTGATGATTTCGCGGGCCAGATCAACCGACTGACTTACATAGTTCAGCAATTCCTGGTTTTCCGGGGTAGTGCCTTCCAGTTTCAGCATTTCGTTAATGCTACTGATATTGGCCAGCGGACTTTTAAGGTCGTGTGCCATGGTTTGTACTACGGCCTGTTGCTTTTCGTTCTGCTGGTACAGGTACTGCACAATGTCTTCAATGTAAATAGCGCCGGTAAGGTTGCCGTTTTCGTCCTGTACAGGCAGCACGGTAAAGCCGGATAGTTTCATAATCTGCATTACCTCGGCCACGGTATAACCGGCCTGTACAAAGGGCTTGGGTACCAGCGCATCGGCCAGTACGGGCTGATGGTTTTTTGCCAGGTCGGTAGTGGTAAGCAGGCCAATGGGTTTTTGTTGTGTTACTACCAGCAGCGCTTTGCTGTTGATAAGGTAGTCTTTAATGGTGTCAGTTTCAGTGTACGCGTCTATTAACGGAAGTTCTTTCCGGACGAGCTGGTGAATTGTAGTTTTCATAGTCTGCCTCCTGCGCTGCCATACAGCGCATTTAGTTAAATAATAGGTACGGATAAATAAGCGGCAGGGTGGTGGTGTGGGGGAAACTGAACGGATTAAACGCCTTGCCGTGGAGGCAGGAGGTGTTGTGGTAACATCATAGTCATACGGATACGGATTTTATTGGTGTAATATCAATACCCGCAAATTACCCAAAATAATGCCAGCTGTGTACAACTAACACTTGTTTTTGAAAGTGTTGTAAAAGAAAAACCAACGCTGCATTTTGTTCGTATATATCTGCTTGCCCTGTTTGCAGTACAGAACTATGCGCGGCAGACACTATTTTTGTTGTATGCAAAAGCCCGTATTGGTTATTAAGTTAGGTACAGCAGTTATTACCGGAGCCGATGGAACCATCAGCCGACCGGTGGTACAAAAGGTAGCTGCCGGTATTGCTGCGCTGAGTGAGCAGTATCGTGTGGTGCTGGTTTCGAGCGGCGCCGTAGGCAGCGGAAAAGCATACATTCAACATTACAAAGGCAGTATTACAGAACGTAAAGCAGCAGCCGCTGTAGGTAACCCGATACTGATTCTGTTATACCAGAAGTTTTTTGCCAGATATAATATTCCGGTGGCGCAGGCTCTGTGTGAGCGGCACCACTTCAGCAACCGCCAGCAGTTTTTGCAGTTAAAAGATACGTTTGCCGCTTTCTGGCAAAATGGTATTCTGCCTATTGTAAACGAAAACGACCTGGTAAGCACGGTGGAGCTGAAGTTTTCTGACAACGACGAACTGGCTACCCTGATAGCCATTGGCTTTGACGCGGAAACACTGGTGATTGGTACCTCTGCCGGTGGTTTTATGGATGGTGAAAAGAACATTCTTCCTTACGTAGAAAAAATAGACAATACCATACTGGGTTATGTAAGTACAGACAAAAGTAGTCTGGGGCTGGGAGGCATGACTTCCAAGCTTACGTTTACGCGCCTGGCCAGCTCGCTGGGTATAAAAGTGGTGATATGCGGTTTAACCGGTAAAGCGCCTTTACAGGCCGCGATGGAAGGTAGGGCAGGTACCACCTTCAAAGCGCAGTCTTCTAACCTGAAAGCCCGCCAGAAATGGCTGGCCAGTGGCTCTATTACCCTGGGCAGCATATTTGTAGACAAAGGGGCGGCTAAAGCCCTGCATCAGCGACGCAGCCTGCTTACTGTAGGCATTACCTCGTTACAGGGTAAGTTTGTAGCCGGAGAAGTGGTGCAGCTGATGGATGAAGAAAGCATTATTATAGGAGTGGCAAAGGTTAAGCTGGCTACCAGTGATATTACCGCCAACCTGGCAAAGAAGAATGTGGTGGCTGCACATGCAGATGACATTGTTATATTTTAACTCTTAAGCATGCCAATATGAAACAGGTAGAAACACAGATTATTAAAACATACAAGGCGGCTGTGCATTTGCGCAGGGCCACCGAACAACAGATAAAAGGGGCTTTACGCAGCCTGGCAGATGCGTTACAGCAAAACACAGCGGTGTTGATAAAAGCCAATGGTAAAGACCTGGCTTTGCAGGCACCCGATAACCCGCGTAACGACCGGCTGATGCTGAACGAACAGCGCATTAAAGCCATCGCCAATGCCGTGCGTAAAATAAGCCGCCTGCCAGACCCTTCCGGAAAAGTGCTGGAGAAAAAGGTGCTGCCCAACAAGTTGCTGCTGGAAAAAGTAGCGGTGCCCTTAGGCGTGGTGGGTGCTATTTACGAATCAAGGCCCAATGTAACGTTTGATATTGCAGCACTGTGCATACGCAGCCGCAATGGTTGCTTACTCAAAGGCAGCAGTGAGGCAGATAATACCAATAAAGCTGCGATTAAGCTGATTAAAAAAGCGCTGGAGGATAATGGTATCAACGCAGATTGCGTAACACTGCTGCCCTCTGAACGGGAAGTAGTACAGCATTTGTTTACCGCCACCCGTTATATTGATGTGCTGATACCGCGCGGTTCAGCCTCTTTAATTGAATATGTGCGCAAGAACAGTCAGGTACCTGTAATAGAAACCGGAGCCGGTGTATGCCATGTGTACATTGAACAGGAGGCTGACCTGAACAAAGCAGTAAACATTGCTGTGAATGCAAAAGTTTCCCGCCCATCCGTATGTAATGCAGCCGATACCTTACTGGTAGATGAAGCCGTTGCCCCGGCCTTTCTGGAAGCAGTGCAGCCGCAACTGGCTAAATATGGGGTTGAGGTATTTGCAGACAATACCGCCTTTAAACTGCTGAAAGGATACCCGCATTTACAAAAAGCAAAGCCCGAACATTTTGATACTGAGTTTCAGAGCCTGCGTTGTGCGGTAAAAGTGGTAAAGGGTATTGAAGAAGCGCTGGTGCATATACAGGAACACAGCACCCGCCATTCAGAAGCCATTGTATCGGAAAACAAAAAGCATTGCAAGCGATTTATGCAGGAAGTAGATGCAGCCGCGGTGTATGCCAATGCCAGTACCCGTTTTACAGATGGGGAGGAGTTTGGTTTAGGGGCGGAGATTGGTATCTCCACCCAAAAACTGCATGCCCGTGGGCCCTTTGCGCTGGAGAAACTGGTTACCGAAAAATGGATGGTAACCGGTAACGGCCAGGTACGCTAAGGGTGGGGGGATTTAAAAGCGCGGACATGCTATAGCATTCAGCGTACTGTTGTTTCTTTTGGTAAAACCGGTGTAGGTAAGTGATAGCTCAAACGCGTTGGGGCGGCCTGCACCGGAGTTCAGCGTAGAGGTATTGGCATCGTAGCTTACAGTGATGGAATAAGGTTTGTGATCCAGCTTTACCATCGGTATAATTGCATCTTTTAAACGCATCATAGCGCCAAACTGTACGGTATAATCCGGCTGTTCCACATCTTCTCCCAAACGAAAGCCATATAAAGCGCCCGCCAGGGTTTCGGTATAACTACCTTGTTTGCTGTAGTTACCATAAATGGTAAAGAACGATTTTTCATCCAGGCTAAACTTCACACCACTGGTAAATTCCCACCGGGCATTTAGTTCAATCAGCGGATTTTTATAGAAAGAGTTTTTAGGACGGTTAAAGTGCTGGTAAGCCAGGCCGATGTAATAGTTATCAGCCGGATTGCCATTGATGGAGGAATTGAAAGATACGCCCAGGCCACCATCCCAATGGTGATAGCTGTTGGCTGCCAGTGCTTCACCATCGGCAATAGCAGGGTTCCAGGCACCGCCATCGTACTGGTTGTTGGTGGTCATTTTACTGCGGTCAATGCTCTGTTGAATAAAGCCACCCATAACACCCAGCGACAGGTATTTGGTGTGATCATCACTCAGTGATTTGTGATAGTTAACAGCCGGCAACACATGCGTAGTGGTAAAATTCACTGTACCTGCTTTATCGTACAGTAGTTGCAGGCCCATGGTAATAAAGTCGTTGTTATTGCCAATGGGTTGCTTGTATTCAGCACTCAATGCGCCTGTTTTATAAGGCACGGTAATATTGCCCCATTGTGTTCTGTAAACGGCCTGTACACGTACATCACCATCAAACAAACCTGCCAGGGCGGGGTTACGTAAAATAGGGGCTTCAAAAAACTGGCTGAAATGCACATCCTGCGCACGAACTACAGCTAGGGAAAGGCTTAACAGCACTATAAGGGAAAACACATACTTCTTCATGATCTTACTCACGTTGTTTTATAGATATAGAAAGGTTTATCGCATCAGCATTACATTGCCTTTGTAGGTCATAACAGTGCCGTTGTTGCACTCTATTTCCATTACATACACATACACGCCGGACTGGCCTGGCTGACCGCCAAAGCTGCCATCCCAACCGTAGGATTCGTTGTTGGCCAGGAAGTTCACTTTTTCATATACGGCTTGTCCCCAGCGGTTAAAAATGCGCAGCGCGCGTATGTTATACAATCCCTTGCCACGTGGATAGAAGCGGTCGTTCATACCATCGTTGTTGGGGGAGAAGGTATTGGGCATAAATACGTTTACACCGTTACATAGCACATGCACCGTTACCTGATCCTGTGCCGTGCAGCCGCCTTCATTAAACACCTTAGCGGTATAGGTAATATCCTGCTTGCTCAGTATTACCGGGTTGGGGCAGGTGGCACAGCTGAGGCTGGTGGCCGGTGCCCAGCGCCAGGTAGTAATATCCGGCGAGCTGTAAGTGCGCAGCGTGTCCGGGTAGCCCACGTTTACATTTTTTACACTATCCAGAATGTCAAATACCGGTATAGGGTACACACGAACGGTTACGCGTTGTGTATCGGAGAAACAACCTTTTAAATCGCCACCTATTACGGTATAGGTAGTAGTGGCAGCAGGTGTGGCAACCGGATTGGCAATACGCGGATTGTCCAGGCCGGTGGCAGGTATCCATTCGTAACGTTCTGCGCCGGTGGCCTGTAGTTTGGCAGATTCACCGGTGCACAGTGTATCCGCTGACATACGGCTGATGCGTGTAGGTTGTTTAACATCTACAAACAAAGAGTCATGGGATACACAACCGAAATAGCTGCTGCCTTTCAGGTAATAACGTGTGCCGGTAGATGGGCTTACTTCTCCCATACCATAATCAGCATTGGAGCGATTCATGTTGCCTGACCAGTTGTAGATATCCGCACCGGTTGGCTGCATACGCAGGGTTTGTCCCAGGCAGATAGAAGTATCCGGACCCGCATCTAAAACAGGTAAAGACAACACCGTTACAGATCGGGTGGCATTACCTGTACAGCCGTGGCCATTTACGGCTGTCAGCTGTACCTGGTATTTGCCGGTATAGGGCCATGTATATTGTTGGTTTTGTCCGTTCGCTTGTTGGCCATTGCCATACTTCCATTGCCAGCTGGTGATAGCGGTATCAGAATGCTGATCGCTACCCTGCATGGATAAGCTGCTGTTGAAGCAGATGGAATCTTCAGCAATAATGCGGGGGCGAGGGCTTTGATACACCGGCACGTTCAGTACGCGGGTAACAGAGTCTTTACAGCCCATGGCAGAGGTAACTACCAGTTTGGTGGTATAGTTGCCGCTTTTATAGTAATAATGGGTGGGATTGGCCTGCGTAGAAGTGGTTTTATCACCGAATGACCACTGGTAGCTGGCAATTTTATCGTACCATACCTGTGTGGAATCGGTAAAAGCCATAAGAGCAGAATCGCAGCCGGTTTGCAGCGTGTTTTGCATATGCGGCTTAATATCCCGTACAAAAAGTGTATCCCTGTTGGCAATACCTACTTTACAGTTGAACGAATCAATCAGTACCAGTTTGGGTACATAAGCACCATGGTTGGTATAGGTATGAGAAATCACTTCATCGGCCCCAGCTACTACCGTACCATCTCCAAAATCCCATGCAAGGGTAACCGTATTTTTTACCTTGCCTTTAAAGGCAACAGGTGACGGTGCGCAGGCAACATTGGGAGTAAAAGTATAGGAGCCGCTGGGCCCTTTTACAGTAACCACATGCACCGCGGTATCATAACAGGCACCATGCCCCTTTGCTACCAGTGTAAGGCGATATACACCGCCCTGTACATAGGCATGCTCGGGTTTATCTAATCCGGAAACAATACCATCATCAAAATTCCAGCTATAAGCGGTGGTATTTTGTGAATAGTTTACCGGGCTGGCTATAAGCGGAGGACAGCTGGCGAAACTGTCAGTAAGGTTAAAGGAAGCTACCGGGTTGGCAATGGTTACCAGCTTCTCTTTATAAACACTGTCTTTACAACCATACTTATCCGTTACCGCCAGTGCAATATTATAAGAACCTTCTTTTGCAAAACTGTGAGCAGGAGCAGCCTGTGTAGAGGTTGTACCATCTCCGAAACTCCAGCGGTAACTAAGCGCGGTACCTTTAGAGGCGTTGGCAAAGTTTACGGGCAGCCCGGAACAGAATATACTGTCCTGTAAGTTGATGACCGCTTTAGGGTCAGCAATTACTACCGCATTGGTTTTGGTGATGGTATCGCGGCAACCGTAGCTGTCTTTAATAGTCAACTGCACAGAAAAGTTGCCTGCTTTGGTATAGGTATGTGTATAGCCAGCAGTAGTGGTAACAGCGGTATTGCCATCTCCAAAGCTCCATTTCCATTCTGTAACAGGGTGTTTGCCGTCGGTAACAGATTTATCGGTAAAAGATACCTTTCCATCTTCCAGGCAAATACCGGTTGTGTTATCGAACTGGGCTTTACTGCCAAATACGGCTATGTTGAGAATTGGTTTTTCTGCACTTACTGCGCAACCGTTGATATCAGTAATGGTGAGCTTAACTGCATAGCTGCCGGTATTGGCATATACATGTGATAAGGTAGCAGCCTTGCCTTTTTTCTCCGTCTGATCGCCAAAGTTCCAGGTAAAGTCTTTTACATATTGCGGAGCGTAGTTGGTGGCAGTAACAGTAATAGTTTCTTTCTTACAAATTTCCTCGCCGGGTGTGTAATCAAAAGAAGGATGTTCATCCACCACATAAATGGTTTTGCGCATCGTATCGGCGCACGCATCGTTACGGGTAATCAGCTGAACGATATAGGTGCCGGTATCTGCGTAGGTGTGGGCTGGGTGCCGGGTATTGGCTTTCTGGCCATCGCCAAAGTTCCATTCCCATGATTTAGCACCGATAGATATATCTGTGAATGTACGCTCGTAGGGCTTATTGCAGTTCATTTCAGCGTTAAAGCGTGCAATAGGCATGTCAATTCTTACATACCTGGTTTTTACCAGTGTATCAAAGCAGTTTTTATTACCTACCACTAATGTTATAGTGAAGTTACCAGTGTCTTGATAGGGGTGTTTAGGATTTTTGTTAGAGTCGTATTGACCATCACCAAAGTTCCACGACCAGAAATCTCTATCACCGGTAGATTCATCAGTAAAGGAAATTGGTTTGGAGCCACATACCTGCAACGGTGTAGCGCTAAAGGCTGCTTCGGGCGCCTGTGCCAGTACAACTGCATGTTGCAGGGTATAAGTATCTGTACAGCCGCTGCTGGTTCTGATGGTAACAGAAACAGTGTAATCACCCGCCTGCGTGTAGTTGTGAGAAGGAGTTGCTTCTTCAGAAGTGCTGCCATCACCAAAATTCCAGCGCCAGGAGGTTACTGTCTGGGCTTCATCCAGCAGGGCAGACATTTTTACAACGGAAGGCACACAACCGGTGTAAGGCAGATCTTTCAGCGCGGTAATACGTGGAGGACCTACATGTATCAGTTTTTGACGGGTTAATGTATCGCTGCATCCACCAGCGTTAAAGCTGATGAGTGTTATGGTGTAGTAACCACTCTGGCGGTAGGTATGAGAGGGATTGGTTTCCTGTGAAGTACTACCATCTCCGAATATCCATAAATAGCTTACGGCACCTTTGGTGGTATTGGTAAAAGTAACTGTTGCGGGCACTGCGCAGGCATCGGTTACACCCGGCGTGGTAAAAGAAGTAACGGGTTTGTCGCTTACAGTAACCAATTGCTTTACACTATCGGTACAGTTTCCAAAATTGGTATACAGGGTAACGTTATAGGTGCCTGATTTTGTATAGGTATGGGAGGTGTTGATGCCGGTGGCTGTTGCTTCATCTCCAAACGCCCAGGTACTGCTTACCGGTGCAGGGGTGGAGGTGTTGGTAAAGCTGAGTGCTGTTCCGGTACAGGCATTATTGGCCACGCTGAATGCTGCCTTTACAGCACCGATGGTGATTTGTTGAACCATGGTATCTGTACAACCGGCAGGGGAGATGGATATAAGCCGTGCACTATAGTTACCGGCTGCACTGTAAACATGCTCAGGGCTGGCTTCGGTACTGCTGTTGCCATCACCAAAACTCCACTGATATTGGAGTGGTTTATCGGATGCGGAGGTATTGTTAAACTGCACCCGTGTAGGAGGCTGGCAGGCGTTTACGTAAGAGTAGTTGTAAGCGCCTGTTACTTTGCCTGCTACCTGTACCGCTGCCTTTTTCTGAAGCGCCTGTTTACAGCCATAGCTGTTTTGTACCGTGAGGGAAACTTCGTAATTACCTGGTACGGTGTACGTATGAGCAGGATTGGCAAGAGCGGAAATCTGCCCATCACCAAAATCCCAGATATAAGAAGTGATTGTTCCGGAGCCTGCCTTGCTGCTGTCGCTGAACCGTGTGTTTAACGGCAAACATCCGGTTGCGGGGGTAGCTCCAAAAGCTACTTCGGGTTTACCATACACTTCTATATAGGCTGTTTTTACCATAGTATCGCTACCAGTGGCGTTGCCTGCAATAAAAGTAATGGTGTAAGTGCCTGGTTCTGTGTAAATAACACCGGGGTTTTGTTGGGAGGAACTGGCCCCGTTTCCAAACTCCCAACGCCACCAGGTAGCGGAACCGCCGGTTGAAATGTCTTTGAATTGTGCAATTAAGGGTGCACAACCGCTGTTGGTGTTATTGCTGCTGAAATCTGCTTTGGGTGTTTGCCCCAGGCCGGTATTCCACACAGTGATGCATAACATAGTTAATATGATTCCTCTTGCCCACATTTGCTGACTGCCTCCGGAATTTGATTGACTGATTGGTTGGTAACTATAACGGGGCAAAGGTACACCGGGGCTTTGCGGCAGGTATTTAATGCGCATTAAGATACAGGGGCGTTTGGTTAAAAACAGGATAAATGGATTATATACAGCTTAAACTACGATGCGGACACAATAAGGGTTCAGTGAGGCATTAAATTATAATTATCATTCGCCCATCCCTTATTCTGGTGGGCAGTAAATGGCTATTATTGCTGCCTCAACCAGGTTACAATATGTATGCACTAGAGAGCCGCAATGGCGTTACAGAAGCTTATATGGAGAAAAACAGAATTGTAGCGGCTGATTCGTTACAACTTATGGGGATTTTACTGGGAAACTGCGTTTTTGACTGTGCCGGTAAAATGGCTGGTAAATTCCTGGACAATACGTTTTATAACGTAAAAGGAGAAATAGTAGTAAAGGGAAAAGTAGTACCCCCGGTGCACGAGGTAGAAGAGTTATTAAACCAACACCAGCAGGAGGGAGCGGTTGTACTTACATCCATTACAAACCATACAGATATCTGGATAGAAATCAGTGGGTTATGGAGTAAGCATACTTTGGCAGATACGTTGAGGGTAATGTCGCTGGCGTAAACGCTGAACGATAGCTAGTAAAGAAAAAGGTCAAAAGTTGAACATTGTTCCGCTTTTGACCTTTTTTACTTATTTGGATATCGCCTGAAAGCTTTCTGTGATTTTTTCGCAAAGCTGCGTTTCAATCATTTTTTCTCCCAGATGAACCATGTTTTTGAATGCTTTGGCGGTGCTGATACCATGCCCGATAATTACCGGCTTGTTTACGCCCAATACAGGGGTTCCACCATAATTTTCGTAGTGAAGGCGGCTGAAGTATCCGTCATTTTCCAGTTTTCTGGAAACTGCGATGTCATAAACCGATTCCACCATTTTAAGCACAATATTGCCGGTAAAACCATCACAAACCACCACATCTGCCTTATCTGCAAATACATCGCGCCCTTCAATGTTTCCAATGAACTGAACGAAAGTATTTTCTTTCAGCAGCGGGTAGGTAGCCTGCGCCAGTAAATTACCCTTGCCTTCTTCTTCACCCACGTTCAGTAAACCTACGCGCGGCTGTTGAATGCCCAGAATGTTGTTGGCATATAAGCTACCCAACACGGCAAACTGGTTAAGATGCTCCGGCTTACAGTCGGCATTTAAACCTACGTCCAGTAACACACCGGTACTACCATCTGCTTTTGGCAGAAGTGTGGCAATGGTGGGTCTTTGAATACCCTCAATAGCTTTAATACTATACATTGCGCCTACCAGCATGGCACCCGTATTTCCGGCGCTCATAAATGCATCAATTTTTCCGGTTGCCAGCAGGTAAAACCCGATAGCAATGGAAGATTGCTGCTTTTCTTTCAGCGCCTTGGTGGGATGCTCATTGTACCCGATCACTTCAGGCGCAGGAATCACCTTGATATTGGGGTGATTGTGCAATTCATGCTCCTGTAAAAGGGGCACTACCTTGTCTTCCTGGCCTATACAAAATAAAGTGGCCGGGCCATTAACATTGGTATCGTCTAAATACAGGCGTAACCCTTTTACCGCCTCCAGCGGAGCAAAGTCGCCTCCCATCATGTCTATTCCAATATTCATGTCCGGCGCGAAAGATTAAATTAACTAAAAAGGTTACGCTTTCAGAGGAGCTTTCTCAGCAACCACTTTTCCTTTGTAGTATAATTTACCTTCACTTACGTGTGCACGGTGACGAACGTGGATTTCTCCTGTAGTACTATCCGTGCTTAACGTTACTTCCTCAGCTTTATAATGTGTCCTTCTCTTCGCACTGCGTTGCTGGGAATGTCTGCGCTTTGGGTTTGGCATAACTCAAATGTTTATTAATGCAAAAAAATTTATTCCAGGTTTCCTTTAAACTTATCTAATCCTTTCCAGACAGGGTTTTCTGCTTTTTTTACTTCTTCCTCCATTTTCCTGAGCTTTTCCAGCACTTCGGGGTTACATTGACTGTTTCCCTCTTCATCTTCACCGCACATTTTCTGTACAGGGATACTCAGGTTTACGAATTCGAATATCCAGTCCTCCAGATGCAGATGGCTTTCCCCTTTACTGATGTAATACACGTCAGGATCTTCTTCCTGTTCGTTCATCTGTTCAGGTTCATCCACCAGTTTCACAATAATCTTAAACTCATCCCACAATTGCAGGTGAAGTGGATTACCGCAGCGGTCGCAGTTTACATCTGCTGTACCACCTACGTCAAACTTCAGCATCATAAAACCATTGCTTTTGTCCAGCAATACTTTTACATCTGCATGGCAGTTGGTGAAATCCTGAGGCCCGTAATTAGCAAAGAACTTATCCTCAATCTGGTATTGGAAAGTATGCTCACCCGGTTTTAAACCTACAAATGCTATTTCATACTCTCTCCGGTAGTTCATACAGCCAGATTTTTAAGGTTGGCAAAGGTATCACTAAAAATGATAGCAACCAAAGAAAATTGGATTTATGCCGATTGTTGCCGTAATTGTGAACCATTTATGATGCGCCGTTCACTCTCTTTTTACGCTATCAGAACCGCCCTGGCCGTAGTTGCGGCAGGTATTATTACCCTGCTTTCGCACAGCGGTTATTTTGTAGAGCAAATTTACGTAAAAACGCTCTATCCCTACATTTCAGGGTTTTTACGCATGGTTACGGGGTGGACGAAATTTAGCCTGGGTGACTGTTTGTATGTAATTGTTTTTATATCGGTTCTGGTGACTTTAATACGAACTGTTATTTTTTTGGTAAAAGAAGGCATCACCTGGCAAAAATCAGCAGCAGGAGGATTGTATGTGGTGCGAAAGCTGGCAAACCTGTACATCGTTTTTATGGTGCTGTGGGGATTGAATTACAGCCGGGAAGGAATTGCCAGCGAAATGAAACTGGCGTCAAAAGAATACACTACCGATGAGTTGAAGGCATTGGTGAATGAATTGGTGGAAAGAGTGAATGCTACCCGCCGCGTGCTGGGTGATTCAGTACGTTACCCCTCATCTGACACGCTATATGCCCAGGCTGTACGTGCTTACGGGGCAGTAGCGTTACAATATTCGTTTCTGGATTACAGACATGCCAGCATTAAAACTTCTACTTTCAGTACGCCGTTGACCTACCTTGGATATACCGGCTATTATAACCCATTTTCGGGGGAGGCGCAGGTAAATACCACCGTACCTCCGTATTATATTCCTTTTATTGCTTGCCACGAAATGGCGCACCAGCTGGGGTATGGAGATGAAAGCGAAGCGAACTTTATTGGTTTTCTCAGTGCCCGTGCTTCTGATCAGCCGGTGTTTCACTACTCTGCTTACTACGATCTGTTCAATTATGCCAACGGAGAACTGTTTTCCCGCGATTCGGTGGCGGCGCGTAGCAACTACCGGTTATTAGATACACTGGTGAAAACAGACATACGTAATGCCCGTCGCTTTTTTAGCCGTTACAAAAGCCGTATGGAGCCTGTGGTGAAATTTTTGTATGGGGAATACCTGAAAGCCAATAACATGCCTCAGGGAATTGATACCTATGAGGCTGTAACTGCCTGGCTGATTGCCTATAGGAAAAAGTACGGGCCGCTTTAAAATTTGTTCTTCCACATCATACTTTCTACCGGCTTGTCGGGCTGGCCGCTGTATTTGGCATTCTGTTTCTGATTGTATTTTACTTCAATTTCGCCATCTACAGGAAAGTAAATCAGCTGGCCGATAGGCATGCCTGTGTATACACGCACCGGATGTTTTACAGATATTTCCAGCGTCCAGTTGCCGCAGAAGCCTACATCGCCCTTGCCGGCAGTGGCGTGAATATCAATGCCCAGGCGGCCGGTAGAGGACTTCCCTTCCAGAAAAGGTACATGGGCGTGGGTTTCGGTATATTCCTGTGTTACACCCAGATATAGCACAGTGGGAAGCAGCAGATACCCTTCTTCCGGTATTTCAAAATGACGGATCTGGTTATGTTTGCGGGCATCTAATTCTTCATCCACGTAGGTTGCGAGATGTTTGCCTAAATGCACATCGTAACTGTTACTGCCAAGGCATTCTCTGTTCCAGGGACTGATAATAATCGTTTTCTTCTCAATTTCCTCTAAAATGCGTGTATCAGATAGGATCATACCAGGTGTGATTTACAATAATTTGCAAATAAATCGTAATTCTGCAATCTAAAAAACCGGATTTATATATATGCCTTTGTTTTTTCAACAAAATATCAACGAAAACACCCGTTTGGGCATATGGCATATTACTGAGGAAGAGCACTTTTTTCTGGAGAAAGTGCCATTGCAGCAGGATATTACCCACCCGCACAAACGCCTTCAGCATCTGGCTGGCCGTTTTCTGCTGCAATACCTGTTTCCCGGTTTTCCTTACCATGAAATGCTGATTGCTGATAGCCGCAAACCTTATCTGCCTTACGATCGATACCATTTTTCCATATCGCACTGCGGCGATTATGCAGCTGCTATTGTTAGTGAAACACAACGTGTAGGTATTGATATTGAGGTGCCTACAGCCCGCGTACAGAAGATTGTACCCAAATTTTTGCATGAAGAGGAAAGGAGGCAGCTCCACAGGCAGGTAACGGAGGCCGGACTTGCCACTGATAACTATCAGCTCCCCACTCTGTTATGGAGCGCCAAGGAAGCAGCCTTTAAATGGTGGAGCTTCGGAAGCGTGGATTTTAGCGAGGATATTCGCTTACAGTATTTTCCTTTTCAGGAGAAAGGGAGTATATCGGGGTATTTCAACAGGGTAGAAGAGCGGTTTCCGCTGGTGTTTCACTACCAGCTTTTTCCTGGCCTGTGCCTGGTGTATACCTTATAACACCAATACAATTATTAGTGAACCAATTTAGGATTGGTAACAACCTCATTCGCTTTTTTATTCAGAATAGGCTAATCAGCAAACCTGCTTTTGGTTTTGGGGATGAGCAGCAGGCTTTTTCGTAAGGTTTGTTTCAGGTGGGTTTTTACCATCTGGCCCATGGTGTTGCACCGCATGTAGGCAGGCTGTTTAAAGTGGGCGGCTAGTTCCTCCCGAAGTTCATGGATTTTTGCAGGCTTGGAAATGGTATCATCGTGCATAATATCCAGCAATTCTTTTACGCGATAGCGGGCAGATACCAGGCGGAAAGCCATCATGGTGCGTTCTTCTGTCTGGTACTGGGCAATTGAGTTTTTATCCAGATATTGCTGAGCCAGTTGTACAAAGGAGTAGTTTTCTTTAAAGAATTGGGGCAGGTACAGGTTTTTCCGGCCTTCATAGCTTTGCTGGTCAAAATCAATAGCACGGATGCGATACTGGATATCTTCTATATCGGGCGTTACGTTTACAATGAAGTTGTAGGAGCGCATATCGCCCAGCAGACGTACAAAACTTCTCTCGTTAAATTTTACAAACTCCTTGGCCAGACGGATGGGGTTAAATTCCGGGTTTTGGAGGTGTTGCTGTAAAAAGATGTCGCCTGGTATACCGGCAATATGTTCTTCTACCAGTGTTTCGTGGTGAATGAGGTAGGTGATGCGGTCGGGAGAGAGCAGGTGTTCCAGTTCCAGACCGTATACGCGACTGGCATCGGCGGGTTTTATATAATAGTGGTCGTAGTTGTCGTTTAGCTTATTAACAATGCGTATGCGGAAGGGCTGGCTGTTGCCAAAGCTGCAAAAGTCTACCCGTGCCACATCCAGGTGATCTACAAAGCTAAGATCGCCTTCTGTTTTTAAGATGGCATATAGTTTCACCAGGCTTTCGCGCAGGTACTCCCATTCATGGCTATCGTAGCTAACCGTTTCCCACAGGGTGTCCCGCCCGTTTTTATCTTTCAGGGGCCTGGAGTATACAAAGCGAAGCAGGTCTTTATAACTGGCGGGCAACTTGCCTTCCCGGCCATGTTTTACCAGATATTCGTGCAAACGGTCGTTCAGCGGAAAGAAAGGCTTCTTGCGGCTGGGGCGGAGGTGCTGCAGATTATCACTGGTAATTTCAAACATATGGTTTGTATTTAATCGAGCAGGGCGGTGTCCGTTTCGTCCAGCAGGTTCAGATTCACGGCATCACTGCCAGCAATACCTTCAATAGAGCCGCGGATATGTGCTGCGTTCAGCATTACCTTTTCCAACTGCTTTTCACGTGCCTTCCACAGCTTTTCCATGGCATCGCGTTCGCGCTGAATGCTTAAACGCATGCTCATAAATCCTTCGCGTATGGCTTTCCACTGCTCGCTGAATTCGTTACCGGTGAGGTAATCGTACAGCAGCACCATTTTATCGCCTTTATTCTCCTGGCTTTTACGGGCATCTGCTATTTTGAGTATAGCGTTACGCAATACCAGTGCCATACTCTTTGCTTCGGCAAAGGTGCAGATGTATACACCGTCTTTCTCGCCAAACCGGTCCATATCCTTCGGTAGTGCCTGAGTTACAATTACGGCCACATCGGCACCAAGGCTGCGCATATCTGCTTTCAGCTTCTCAATCCAGTCTGCAGCAAAGTCTTTGGTGCGTTTGCTTTCATAAATAATTTTACCCGCTTCCATTCCAAACTGGTTACGTACAAGCTGAATACAGTCGGCACCGCGAACCCCTTTACCCACTTCTTTTACTTCGTCAAAAGGGAAGGTGTTGCGTAGTATTTCTTCCAGCATCAGCTCCTGTACCTCGCCCTGCAGCTGCATACTGCCTTGTTCTGCCTTGCGCTTCATTTCCTCGGCCAGTTTCTTCTGGTCTTCCAGTTGCTTTTCCAGTTCGCGCATGCGCAGCTGTGTTTCTGTTTCTTTGAGGGCGCTGCGTTCATTTTCCTCTTTACGTATCTGCTCAGTCAGCTGGCTGCGCTCTTCCAGCAGGCGCTTTTGCAGTTGTATTTCCAGTTCTGCCTCGCGGTTCTTCAACTCCTGTTCTTTTTGCAGGAAAGACAGTTCTTTATTACGGGCTTCTTTCAGTTTTTCTTCATTGTCCTGTACTGATTGCTGGAGCATTTTCAATTGGTTATCATAATCAGCGGCCATGCTGCGGCGGATGCTCTCCTGTAGTTCCTGCTGCAGACGTTGTTTTTCGGTTTGCAGTACTTTATCTGACTCCTGCTGTTGTTGTTGAAGGGCGCGCTGATACTCAGCCTCTTTTTTCCGGAACTCATCGTCTTTCTTCTTCTGCCAGTCTACCATCTGGTGGCGCAGATCCTTCTGAACCTGGTCGCGGATAGAATCACCCGGATCAAAACTATTGCCGCAGCTGGGGCAGGTTACCACGTATGCCATATCACTATTTTAAAAAAAGTCTGGTTATTGTTGAAGATACAAACATCGCGAATTAGTACCGCAACTGTTATATCCCTGTAAAAATCAGTAATATAGTGACGCAAAAGCGGACAAAAAATGTTCGTTTGCGAACAGTGTAACATTTTGGGCAGTGGTCCGTTTCATGAATGTCAATGACTTAACAGCACAGAATTTTATGGCATTGCTTTGGGCTGATAGGTATTGAAACAACAAGAAACAAAACCGACTATAAAAAAACAATTATGAAAAAGTTACTGATCGCCGCCGTATTAACCATTGTAGTTGCTGCTACAGCTTCTGCCGGTTCTTTTGTAGAAAATGCAAAACTGGAGGCCTTGTTTAAAGCGGCTTATCCCGGAGCAACGCATGTACATTACAAAACCGTGGGCGACCTGATAAGCGTAAGTTTTATGCTGGACCATCACGCTATGCAGGCTTTTTATGATATAGAAGGAGAGAAGGTGGCAGTTAGCAAGGCTATTTTATTCAGTACCCTGCCTATGCGCGGACAGGAGGCGATCAAGACCAGATACGCAGGATATACAGCTACAGAAGCCATTGAAATGGACAGCCAGATGGAAGGCGTATGCTATTATATTTCTTTAAAGAATGATACCCGGAAAATAGTGGTTCGCTTATCACCCAACGGTGATCTGGAGCTGTTCAAGCGCATTAAACCCTGATACTAACAACCAAATACACATAAAGCCGATACCGGCGTAATGCAAATGAGCTGGTCATTTTATATGACCGGCTCATTTTTTTTATGGCAGGGAAGAGCGGGGAATTAAAAAATAATTTTGATTGTGTCAAAATAACGCGAACTTTGTGTGGAAGATGAACAAATGACAAAGGATATATTATATATAAAGGGAGATGCTACGAAGCCGGAGGTGGCAGGAAACAAGATTCTCGTACATGTTTGTAACGACATTGGTGGCTGGGGAAAAGGTTTTGTTACCGCACTATCGCGCAGATGGAAGGCGCCTGAAAAAGCATACCGGCAATGGTATACGGTAAAGGAAGGTTTCAGGTTAGGAGCTATTCAACTGGTTCAGGTGGAGCCGGATATATGGGTGGCGAATCTTTTAGGGCAACGAAAAATAATTAAGGATGAAAACGGTAATCCGCCAGTAAGGTATGATGCTATAGCAGAAGGCTTACATAAGCTAGCCATTTTAGCAGAGGAAATACAGGCATCTGTGCACATGCCGCGTATAGGCTGTGGGTTGGCAGGAGGTACATGGGATAAAATAGAGCCACTGATAGATGCAGCCCTGTGCGTGAAAGGAATACAGGTGACTGTATATGATTATGGCAGTTAATTGAAATGTTATGAAACTGAAGACGGAGCTGTATCTGACAGCGGAAGAAAAGCTTCCTAAGAGTGGGAAGCAGATTATTGGACAGGTGAATGGAGATGAAATAGTAGTGTATCAGGCGTATAATCGCTGGATTGCAAAATATGCTGTAGAACATCAGGTGTTGGGTGGAAGCAACTTCAGCTACAGCCGCATGTCCTGGATTAAGCCTAACTTTTTATGGATGATGTTCCGGTGTGGCTGGGCTTCCAAAGAGAATCAGGAGCGGGTATTGGCTTTGTGGTTGCGAAAGGCTGATTTTGAGGTGATATTATCGCAGGCTGTACGCTCTTCTTTTAAGGCAGAAGATTATAGTGACCGGGACGCCTGGAAACTGGATATGGAGAGAAAAGAGGTTCGCTTACAGTGGGACCCTGACCACGACCCTTATGGCAATAAGATGGGCAGAAGAGCTATTCAACTTGGGCTAAAGGGGAACATGCTGGAAGCATTTGGCCGGGAAATGGTAACGGGCATTGAAGACATTACTGATTTTGTGAAGGAGCAAAAAGTATGGGTAGATGATAAACAGCTGGATAAGCTGGAGGTGCCTGCAGAGCAGGTATACGATGTACAGAATACTGTATTGGAAAGAATTGTTGGTATTGTAAAGCCATATTAAGAGTCATGAAAACGGTAACATTATATCGCCCGGTACGGGGTGCAGGAAGTAGGAGGTGATTTGCATCAGGAGTTATGGGTACCTGCTGAGGAACTGGAGGTATTCAATGATCATATACGCGGGGTGATAGAGATTGCGAAAGTGTTTAAAGGAGATAAGTTTAGAGAACCTGAAAGCAGGGTAGTTGCAGAAGCCCTGCAAAAACATCAATAGTTATGAAATACCATAATCAATGGCTGGTGGAGCGCTATGACGCCGGTAAATTATTAAAATATATTTTCTTCTGGGGACACCGGCCATCGATGGATGGTAGTGTTACCAAAACCTGTTTTAGTCAATGGTGGGTAGCGCCGTTTGAGGTAGAAGGGGTAGTGTATAAGACCGCGGAACATTGGATGATGGCGGAGAAAGCGCGGTTATTTAATGACGAAGCGGCGTGGGAAAAGGTTATTGCGGCTGCTACACCAGATGAGGCTAAGAAAGGAGGCCGGATGGTAAGGGGTTTTGATGCGGAGGTATGGGATAAACATAAGTTTGCCATTGTTACAGAAGGCAACAGGCATAAGTTTTCCCAACATCAGGCTCTACAACGATTTCTGGTAGATACAGGTGACAGGGTGCTGGTAGAAGCCAGTCCCGTTGACGCTATCTGGGGTATCGGCCTTGCAGCGGATAAGCCCGGAATTGAGAACCCACATACCTGGAAGGGAGAAAACCTGCTGGGGTATGCTCTTATGGAAGTAAGAGATTTATTAAAAGAAACATCATGAACGAACCCATAAAAGGTACCAGTAAATTTCTGAGTCTGGTACTGAGACATAAACCTGAAACCATTGGTCTGCAACTGGATGAAAATGGTTGGGCCAATGTGGATGAACTGATTACTAAATGTGCTGCTACTGGTCGTATTTATACACCGGAGGATCTGGATGAGATAGTGGCAACCAATGATAAAAAGCGCTTTGCCTATAGCGAAGATAAAAGGCGCATCCGTGCCAACCAGGGACATTCCATTATGGTGGAACTAAACCTGCCTGTGACGGAGCCACCGGAGTGGCTGTACCATGGTACGCCAGAGAAGTTTGTAGCTGCCATACGTGCAGAAGGGCTGCGTAAAATGGAACGGCAGCATGTACATCTGAGTGGTGACAGAGAAACGGCGCATAAAGTAGGCAGCAGACGTGGCAGGCCTGTGATACTGCCGGTACACAGTGGACAAATGCATCGCGATGGATATGTATTCTATCTGTCAGATAACGGTGTATGGCTTACAGACCATGTGCCCACAGATTATATTGATTAGCAACGGGTAACCGTGGGCGGGCGTAAGTTGATACGTGCGCCCCGTTACTTTTGAAAAGAGAACACTATGAAAGCAGGAAATACGGGACGGGATATTTTACTGGGAGTAGCTATAGGGGATGCGCTGGGAGTACCGGTGGAGTTTAAGGATAGGGGTGAGTTGCAGCAGAACCCGGTTACGGGTATGCGTGCTTATGGTAGCTGGCGGCAGCCTGCAGGCACCTGGTCTGATGACAGCTCTCTTACTTTTTGCCTGGCGGAAACGCTGTGTGCCGGATATGATTTGTCAGACCTGGCCAACCGGTTTATTAACTGGAAGCAGCATGCTTACTGGACGGCACATAACAACGTATTTGATATAGGTAATGCTACCAATGCCGCCATTAGTGCGCTGGAAAGGAAAACATCTCCGCTGCTGTCAGGTGGGGCGGATGAAGGAAGCAATGGCAATGGCTCACTGATGCGTATACTGCCTTTACTGCTATACATTAAAAACAAACCGGTAGCAGAGCGGTTTGCGATAGTGAAAGAAGTGTCTGCGGTTACGCACCGGCATATACGTTCGGTGCTGGCCTGTTTTATTTATCTGGAGTTTGCAAGGCATTTGTTATCAGGGCAAAAACGGGAAGAAGCATGGACAATGACGCAGCAGGAGGTAACAGGCTTTTGGGCAGATAACGGAATATGCCCTGAGGCGGAAAAAAGCTGGATTGCTGAAACATGGGGTTGTACGCTGTGGCCACGTGATCTGGTGGTATCTAACGGATATGTAATACGTACCTTACAAGCGGCCGTGTGGTGTTTATTTCATACGGAAAGCTATAGTGAGGCAGTGCTGGCAGCGGTAAACCTGGGAGCAGATACAGACACTACTGCAGCGGTAGCCGGGGGATTAGCCGGATTGTATTATGGCTGGCAAACCATTCCCGCAGACTGGCAGTATGTACTGGCCCGCAGAAATGATATTACCGCGCTTGCAGATAAGCTGTCTGGCATATCCTGATGACTTACTGCTAAATACTGTGCAGGTGCCAGTAAGGGAATTGCCTAAAGTTTCCGGTTATTATACAATAGCTTATCTGCTTACTGTAGCTGACTGGCCACGTATTATTATCCGCTGAGGGGCGTTGGGATCGGGCTTGCCGGTTTTGATATATAGAATACTGAGATTGGGAACCATGTTTTTGAGATTATCGATTTCTGTTGCCCTGATAACCCAGGCATGTTGAATGAATGAGGTATCTATTCTTATCCGTTCAGGTGATTTAATAGGGTCGTTATCAATAATATATAATATGGGCGTGCCTGGTTTCAGTTGTTTGGATGTGGCTATACTGTCTAAGGGAATGAAGTGAACCTTGCCCGGTTTTTTGAGAAAGAGCCGGATTTTGCCATCGAGTTTAGTGGTAGAATCGTATCCTCTTGTAACTGATATGCTATCAATGTCGTTAGGATGCATATAGTAAGCGTAAGCTACTTTTGCGGTGTCCAGATAAAAGAATGTGTTTTGAGGGTTGAGACCTATTTGCTGTGCCTGAGTGTTATAATAGAATATGCATAGCACGAAGAGATATATGGCTTGTTTCATAAGAAATTGGTTTGGTTGGCGAATGGTATTCAATATAGTTATTTTTATTGATATAATAAAAGTAAGGGGGCTGTATCAATAACGATACGCCCCCTTTGTTTATGAACGGATACTGACTGCTTACTCTTTTTTAGCGGCTTTAGCGTTTTTGCGTAGCTGGCCCCAATAGTACAAAGGTGGTACTATTACAGGGGTAAACAGCAGCGTAGAGGTTAAACCACCGATAATAACGGTGGCTAGCGGACGCTGTACATCTGAACCTATGCCAGAGCTGATAGCGGCGGGAACAAGGCCTATAATGGCTACTATCAGCATCATAAGGATGGCGCGGAACTGATCGGCTGCTACATGGTGTACGGCAGCGCGGGTATCGGCGGGTTTCTGGTAGAATTCCCGGTTGAGGCCGGAAACGAGCATTACGCCTGCCATTACCGAAATACCGAAGATGGATACGAAGCCCACACCGGCAGATACGTTGAAGTGGTAGCCACGGATGAACAGGGCTATGATGCCACCTGCCAGTGCAAACAGAATACAGCTCATGGTTACGAACGTGTGGTTCATGCTTTTGAACAGCATGAAGAGAAATACGAACACGATAACAATGGTGAGCGGTATAGTGAACAACAGTTGCTTACCGGCACGCTCCAGGTTTTCGTACTGGCCGCCGTAGATGATGGAATAGCCTTTGGGCACTTTTACGCGCTGGTCTATCTTCTGCATCAGTTCGGCAACGAAGGAGCCCTGGTCGCGGCCGCGCACGTTGGTGCGCACGGTTATCATACGCTTGCCATCGATGCGGTAAATATTCGTTTGTCCGTCTACGAACGATACATCAGCCAGTTGTTCCATGGGTATCATAGCGCCGGTGGCGGAGGGTACCTGCATGGCTTTGATGGCTTCTATAGTGCTGCGGTTTTCGGGCAGGTAGCGGACTACTATGTCGTAACGTTTGGTGCCATCGTACATTGTACCTACGGCTTTACCGCCGATGGCCGTTTCTATCATGGTTTGTATATCACTTACGTTGATGCCAAAGCGGGCTGCGTTTTCGCGGTTGATGTTAATGGCCAGCTGGGCCTGCCGGCCTTCCTGCTCAATGTTTACGGAGGAGGCGCCCTGTGTGGCTTTTACTATGGCGGCAATACTGTCTGCTTTAGTACGCATCATTTCCAGATCTTCCCCTACTACAGAGATGGCGAGGTCTGCGGCACTGCCGGTTACAATCTCCATTACCTGGTCAATGATAGGCTGACCGGAGTTAAAGGAAGCGCCGGGTATGTTACGTTCCAGATCGGCCTGTATGCGGCGTACCAGTTCTTTCTTGGTAATGGTATCGCTCCAGAGCTTGTATTCTTTCAGGCCTACCAGTATTTCTGTTCTGTTGGCAGGGAAGGGGTCGGTACCATCATCGTTACGGCCGCTCTGGGTAATTACGTAGCGGATAGGAGGATACCGGCTGATGATCTCGCGTATTTTGGGGGCAATCTTTGCGTTCTCCTGTATGGTTACACCAGAGGGCAGGAAGGCACGCATGAAGATAGAACCCTCATCCAGTTCGGGCAGGAATTCGGTGCCTAGTTTGCCGCCGAAGCCAATGAGTATAATTACAATGATGCCGCCTATAATAGCTGTTTGTTTATAGTATTTGAGGAAGAAATGCAAAGAGCGCTGATAAGGCTTCTCCATCCATTCCAGTACCTTGTTGCGCTGCTCCTTCATGGGCTTATCAGCTGATAAGGCTTTCTTATAGGCGAACGAAATGAGTACGGGTATGAGTGTAAGGGCGCAGATCATAGCACCTATTACGGCAAAGCCGAGGGTGAGGGCCATGGGCGAGAACAGTTTGCCTTCTACACGGGTCATCATTAATATGGGTGTGTAGGCCAGAATAATGATGGTTACGGAGAAGAAGATTTCGCGGCCTACTTCCTGTGCGGCGAGTAAAGTAATGCCGCCAATACCGCTTTTCTTTTCTTCGGGGGTGGCGTTGCGGTAGCGGCGTATGAGGTGTTCTGCCATAATACAGGCACCATCTACAATAATACCGAAGTCTATAGCGCCCAATGATAACAGATTGGCGGGTATGCCGGATAAGCGCATTAATATGAACGTGAACAACAGTGCGAAGGGGATGGTGGCGGTTACTACCAATGCAGAGCGGATGCTGCCAAGGAAGAATATCAATACAATTACCACGATGCTTACACCGGTGAAAAGCGTGTGGGCAACGGTTTCCAGTGAGTGATCTATCAGGAAGCTTCTGTCGTACAATACACGCAGCTTTACGCCTTCGGGTAGTTCTGTGGCGGAGAGGTCTGCTATTTTTGCTTTGAGTGCTTTAAGTGCATCGCTGGGGTTTTCGCCACGGCGCAGCAGAATGATGCCTTCCGGGGAGCCTACTTTGTCAATGCCTTCTGCGGGCACGGAGTAGCCCAATACACCGGATGGGGGCGGGGGCATAATTTCTACTGTGGCTACATCTTTTACGTATACGGGTACACCGTTAACGGCGGTGAGTACAATGTTCTGTATGTCTTTTTCTGATTTAACAGCGCCCAGGCCACGAACAGCAAAGCCTTGTCCTCCGCGTTCTATAACGTTACCCCCGGTGTTGAGGTTGTTCTTCTGAACAGCATCTACCACGTTCTGCAGGGTAAGGTTGTATTTGCGTAGTTTGGCGGGAGCAGTAAGGATATGGTACTGCTTCATGGGGCCGCCAAAGTTGGTAACGTCAGCAATGCCGGGTACCTGCAGTATAGCCGGGCGTATTACCCAGTCCTGCAGGTCCCTTAGTTGCATGGGGGTAAAGGTGGCAGGGGCTTCTACCACGTATCTGTATATTTCACCCACGGCAGTGGTTAAGGGAGCCAGTTCCGGTGTAACCCCATCGGGCAGTTGCAGAGAGGAAAGGCGTTCTATTACCTGTTGCCGTGCAAAGTAATCGTCGGTGCCATCTTTAAACGTAAGCTGTACCACGCTTAAGCCAAATATGGTGCGGCTGCGGCGATCCTGCACGCCGGGTACATTGTTAAGGGCGCGTTCAACAGGTATGGTAACCTGTTGTTCTACCTCTTCAGCGGCGCGGCCATCGTAGGGCGCTACTACTATAACGTTGGTATCTGCAATGTCGGGGTAGGCTTCTATTTTCAGCTGGGTAAAACACCAGTAGCCTATGACCGACAGCACCACTGCGGCGATGATAACCGCCCAGCGGTTGCGCAGGGAGAATATGAGTATGTTGCGGATCATGCTTAAAAGAGATCTACGGGATGAGTAATAATTAAACCACCGGTATATTCCTGACGCAGCAGGGTTAATACTGCTTTTACTTTGGCAGCTTCGTCTATAAACGTAATGAGCATAGGCGGCTCGTCGAATGAGAACAACTCATTAGGGCGTTTCATCTGCTGGTGTTTGCCAAAGCCCATTACACCGGTAAGGGCAGTAGCGCCGTTTACCTTATGTACCAGCAGAAACTGCATGATGAAGTCGTATACGGGACGTGCCTGGTGGAAGTCGCTTTTATCTATGAATATCTGTGCCTGTACCTGTTGCATAACGGATTGTATTAATAACCGAATGAAATACCTTTTAACTGCATAGTGCCCTGTGTTACCACAGCCTCGCCGGGTTGTACGCCGCTGTAGATAATAACACGGTCGTTGATTTGTGCACCTGCCAGTACCTCGCGGCGCTGGAAGGAGGTATCGGAATTTTTTACAAATACATAGTTTTTACCCTGTACGGTAATAAGTGCGTTTTTAGGAACGGACAGGTTATTGCCTTCGCTAACACCAAACTGTACGGCGGCAAACATACCGGCGCGCAACTGGTTATCGGTATTAGGCAGGCCTATGCGCAGCTTTACCATGCGGGTTATGTTATCTACCACTTCACCTACGCTTTCAATGCTGCCGGTAAAGGTTTTATCCGGGAAGGAGGTAAAGCGCAGGGTACAGTTGCTGTTGAGTTTAATGCTGTTTACCTGGCTTTCGGGTATATCGCAGATAACCCATACTTTATTGGCGTTGGCGTGTACCAGTGTTTCAGGATTAAAGCCGGCCAGCTTTAAATGCGCTTCGTGTTCAATAATGGCGGTTCTTTCGTTGGCCAGATCGTTCTGCGCAACAGCTATATCAGTTTGTGCGCTTATAAGATCTGTTTTGGCATCGGAAACATCTTTTCCGGTACCAGCACCGTGCGCAGCCAGATCGGAGAAGCGTTCTACTTCTATCTGCTTCTGGTTTACGATGCTTTTCTTCTGCTGAATAATACTGCCCTTTTCGCGGATGCTGATAATGTGTTGCAGCAGGGAAGTATAGTTGGCAGTAAGTTCCGGGTTATCGAATAGTACCAGATTTTGCGATGGGTTTTCGCCGGAGCGTACTACCGTGGCTGCTACGCGCGCAGGGGCGGTAAGGGTAGCACTCATATTACTGGTGCCAATGGTTTCAGTGCCAAAGAAGCCGAGGGTAACGGTATCGCGGCCAAACTGAATACCGCGGCCACTATCGGTTACCTGTGCTTTGTAGGCTGGTGGCGGGGTTTTAGCAGGTTCATGTGAGCCGCAGGAGAACAGTGGCAGGGCTGTACCGGCTATGAGTATATAGGTAATAGTTTTTTGCATGAGTATGTTATAGTTGAGTAATCAATCCGGTTACGTGTAACAGTTGCAGGTAGTTTTTACGGTATTCGTATACTGCATCGTAGTACATTTTCTGGGTATCGAACCAGGTGCGTTGCGCATCTAAAAAGTCGATGATAGTAGTGCCGCCGCGGGTGTACGCATATTTAACGGAATTCAGTACCTGTGTGGCTTTACCCAGAATGTTGGCGTAGTGTGTTACGTTTTCTTTGCTGAGCTGCCAGCTTTGATAAGTGGTTTGTACTTCGGTGCTTACCTGCTGCTGTAAGGCGGTGAGTTGCTGCTGCGATTGCTGTAGCGCTATCTGCGACTTTTTAATACCACCCTGGTTGCGGCTGTAGAAAGGCAGGTCTATAGTGCCGAAGAAGCCGAAGTATTTTACGGTGTTCTGCGGGTTATAGATAAGGCCCAGTTCCGGAACAGGTTTGGACAGTGCGTGCTGCAATCTGATATTGCTTTGTGCAGCTTCAATGCCAGCCTGTGCGCCCTGCATATCTGGACGTTGGTGAAAGGAGAGGCGTATAAGGCTATCTACCTGCTGGTTTACGGCAATGTATACTACGGGGTCGGTAGTGTCTATACTGCCGGTGACGGTGGTGCCGGTAACCAGTTGCAGGTTCTGTAATTCGTTACGGTAGTTTTGTTGTGAAGTTTTTAGTTGCAGCTGGTACTGCTCGCTCAGCAGTTGGGTACGTACCAGTTCGTTGCTGCTGATGACCTGGTTTTTCAGACGCAGTTCCTGCGTTTTAACCAGACTGTCTATATTGGCTTTCGCTTCTTGCAGCAGCGTCAGGTTCATACTGTGGTACCATACATCCAGCCATTTGTTTCCTGCATCCAGCAGTACATCCCGCTCGGCATCGGCATATTGCTTCTCTGCCACGGTAACGTTTTTAGTGGCTACTTCCTGACTGTATTTACGCTGGCCCGACACCTGAAAGGGTTTGGTTACCTGCCACCATACCTGCCTGTTTTGCGGCTCGTAATACTTAGTGTTGGGGGCAAAGTTTTTAGCGTTCATCAGCTGCAACGTCTGGTTGTTGAGGCTGGGGTTGGGGCGTAACCCGGCGGTGATAACATCGGATTGTGCCAGCGATACTTGCAGCGATGCAGGTTTAAGAAAGGGATTGTTGCTTCTGGCTGCCTGCACAGCCTGTTGCAGTGTTAGCCCCCTTTGTGCATGCAAGGCGGGGAGTATGCTTATACTGCATACAAGGGTTACCATTAGTTTTTTCTGCATACCTGTGTTTCAATTGAGGTCCGGATAGGAAAATGATTAACTGCAAAACCTGTAACCGGTTTGCTGTCAGGGTTTAAAATCACATTAAATCTACCCGGGGTATAATAGAACTATGAACGCGGCAAAACTAAGCGTGTGTTATGGCGCAGGCAGTTAGAGGACTTTTAGAATATTATTAGAAAACTATTAGAATGGGCGTTGGGCTATTGATGTGGCAGTTTTAACCGGAAAACAGTGCCGTTGGGCGGTGTGGATTGCACTTCAATATCCCCCTTATGCAGGGATATAATGCGTTGGGTAAGTGACAGGCCGATGCCGTTGCCATCTGCATACTTTTTATTAGCCCCGCGGAAGAAGGGGGTGAAGATATGCGGCAGGTCTTCCGCCGGAATACCTGCTCCTTTATCTGCTATCTGTACCTGACAGCTTTGCTGGTTAAGGAGGATGGTAACGGTGCAGTGATGATCGGCTGAGAACTTACAGCCGTTTTCCATCAGGTTGGCAAAGGCCACCTTCAACAGGTATTCATTCCCGTGCAGGGTAAGCAGGCGGTCGTCTTCAATCTCGCCTTCAAACACCATACTTACCTGATAGGCGGTGTTGGATTTGAGTACCTGGGTACGGGCATCCCAGAGCACTTCATCCAGGCGCAGGGGTTTAAAGCCTATCTCTGCTTCGTCGTAGGTGGCTTTGGCAAAATCCAGCAGGTCGTTGCTCAGGCGGGCCAGCTTGCGGGCATCGGACAACGCCAGGGCAATTACTTCGCGGTATTCTGCCTGGGTACGGGGGCGGTTGGCAGATAGCTCCAGCTCTGCAATAATGGTAGCCAGCGGGGTGCGCAGCTCGTGAGAGATGTTGGAAACAAACTGTTTCTGGGCCTCAAAGGAGCTTTCCAGCCGGTTTAGCATGCGGTTGAAGGTGATGGCCAGCTCGGCAATTTCATCCCTGCCATTGCCCTCCGGAACGCGCAGGTGCAGGTTGGTAGCGGTAATATCTTCTACTTTGTCTACTATGGCTGATACGGGACGCAGGGCTTTTTTACTGAAGAGGCTGCCGGCGGCCAGGGTAAGGATGATAGAGAGGAAGAAGCCGGCGATCAGGGTGGCTTGCAGGTTGTGCAGTTTGCGGATGCCCATTACATCTTCCGCAGCGGCGGTGATAACGTAGGTTCTGCCTTTGTGATGGTACAGGAAACCTACGGCCTGGTTGCCGTTGATATGAAAGCGGATTTCTTTCTTTTGCAGGATGCGTTGCATCATCTGCGGGGTTTCTTTAACCTTGTCTATATCCGGGCCATCGTGGTACAGGAGGTTGAAAGAAGTGTCGTAAATAGCTACTTCCTCTTCGTTTACGGCGTTGTGGTAAATGAGTTGTAATACATTGGCGGGTACACCTGCATCCAGCAACAGATTGGCTTGCGTAATAGCACCTTGTTGCAGACGTTTAAAGAATTTGTCTTCCCTGTTTTCGGAATAGGAAAAGTACACTACCAGCGCAAAGGCCAGCAGTATGGCTGCAAACAGCAGGGTAAACAACAGGGTAAGCTTCAGCCGTATCTTCATGGGTTACCCTTCTTTTAATATAAAACCAACGCCTGCTTTGGTATGTATAAGGCGGGTGTCGTAGTCTTTATCAATCTTTTTACGCAGGTAGTTGATGTATACATCAATAAAGTTGGTGCCGGTATCGAAAATGGTATCCCATACTTTTTCGGCTATCTCGGTACGGCTGAGTATGCGACCGCTGTTGCGCATCATGTAAGCCAGCAGTTTGAATTCCTTGGGTGTGAGGGTAATTTCATTTCCGGCGCGGTTGGCCGTCATGGTCTGGGTGTTGAGTACCAGATCGCCCACGGTGAGCAGGGTGGGTAGGGGCGTTACGGGTGTCTGGTGACGTTTGGTAACGGTTCTGATACGGGCCATGAGTTCGCGGAAGTCGAAGGGTTTAACCAGATAGTCATCGGCTCCTGCATCCAGTCCTTCTATTTTGTCATCCGTAGTGCCCAGGGCGGTAAGGAGTATAATAGGCAGGTGAGGTTTGATGGAGCGGACGGTTTTACAGAGGTCTATGCCGTTCATCTGCGGAAGTATCACATCCATGATAACGGCATCGTAATCGTATTGCAGGGCCATTTTACGACCCAGCACACCATCATATGCCAGTTCCACTTCAAACTGATGCTCTTCCAGTCCGCGTTTTATCAGTTCGGCAACGCGTTGTTCATCTTCCACTACCAGAATTTTCAATGCGGGGTGTATTTGAGTACAAAGTAAGGGAATACCGGCGGTGTTAGGTAGCGGATGCGGGATTATGTTGGTACGGGGTTGGGGAGTCTTTGGGTAGCGGGAAACTGGCAGGCGCCTATACGGATGGTATACGGAACGTAGAAAGAGAGATGGAGGTGGTATGCGGTTGATATGGGGTTGCCTTGGGGTTGACATGGGCTTTTCCACAGAGTATTCACATTCCGGCGGGGGCGGAGCGGTATTTCCTTTGAATGATGCTTTATAAATGATACATTTAGAGTGACCAGAAAAACAGCAATGGCAAAAGTTGAAAGCTTATTTAACCTGAACGGGAAACTGGGTAATCACATCTTTAGCACTGTTAAAGGAAAGAAGGTGGTGCGGAGTGTTTCTTCCCGCCCGCACGTACAGCCGGAAGCCAGCCGGAAAAGTGGTAAAGACTTTGGCGCCGCCAGCTCTGCCGCTGCCCTGATACGACAGGGGTTTAAACCACTTACGCAGGTGTATGCTGATAATGAATATGACGACCGGTTGAAGCGGCTGGCGAACCAGGTGGTGCTGTCCGGGCCTGAAAGGTTGAAAGGGGCAAGACAGTTTACAGATGGAAATATGGCTTTATTAAAAGGTTTGGAGCTGAATAAACACACTGCGGTAAGTAAACTGCTACCGGCAGCGCCTGTTGTTACAACAGTTGCCGGCAATAGCATTACTATTGCCTTACCAAAGCTGTATACAGAGAAAATGTTTTTTGGCCCTGAGAAAGCCGCCGCGGCTGTAATACAGTTCCGCTGCTGCCTGCTGTATTTTACTGAGAAACGGGGCTTATATGTAACTGCGGAAGATCTGATTATTTCGTTGGCAAAAGAAACTTTTCCCGGCGGCTCTTTTAGTCTGCCGCTGGAAGGTGCAGATAATTGCGTAATCCTGCTGGCGTGGGGCATTCATTTTACAGCAAAGAATGACCAGCGGATGATTAATAACCGGAAGTACTATGCTGCAAACCTTTTAGAGGTAGTGCATCTGGAAAATGGAGCTATTAAGGTATTTGAGCCGGAGGTGTCTGCTACAACGGCTGTAGCGGCCGTTAATACAGTGCCTCAGGTGCAGTGGACGCTGGATGAGGAGTAAGGATTGAATGCCTTTTTTCCGCTTTTAAAAGCTTATAGATGTTAAAGTTGAAGAAAGTTTCTGAACAGCGTGTTGCAACAGCGGATTGGTTGAAAGGCTGTTGGCGGAGCAATACAAAGAATGGTTATGTGTTTACCCATCATTAAATATAATATACGTATAGTGTTTTTGTTGTAATTATTGAAAAAAGGAATATGTATAGCATGTTCCTTCTTTGAATGTGTTGTTCATTTTCTGATCATTTTGTTCAGGGTGGTTTGAAAATTAATAATCTCTTTATATTGCCTTTGAAAAATGATTACCTTAATATGAAAACTGTACCATTAAAACACTGTACCCTGAGAAAACACCTGATTGTAAAAGAGAAAACCTGACCGCTTAATTTCCCCGATTATTCTATTGTGAAAATTTAATTGTATAAGCACGCGGCTTAATACCTGATGAACTATTGCGTTCATTAAGGACAGTCTATGGAAGAAATTGTATATGCTAACATATTTCAGGAAGAACAAAATAGCGAATACGCTGGCCGAGTTGGCCAGAGTGATTGATGTAAAAGTAACCCGAACATCGCTGGATGATACCTTGATTAAACATCCGGATTTTCCTTCGCTTTTAAGTGTGGGCGACACACTTAACCGCTTTGGTATAGCCAATATGGCTGCTCAAAGAAGGCGGTTTACACTTCAGGAAATGCCACTGCCTTTTATTACCCAATACAGGCATGAAGATCGTTTTATTCTTGTTACAGCAGTAACCCCGCAATGGGTAACGTTTTATAATGGAAACCGTTACCGGCGGGTTGCCACTGATGTTTTTCAGGATAAATGGACTTTTCTTGCTTTGCTGGTGGAGGCGGGAGAAGGTGCGGGGGAGAAAGAGTATCGTAAAAACCGGATAAGCGAATTGAGAAAAGATATTCAGCCGCTTACATTTGCTGCGTTGTTTATAGTTTTTGCCGTGTTGACCTGTATTATTGAGGCTGTAAAAAGTGGTGTATCTGCAGTGTGGTTTACGTTGGCCATATTCTTAAAAATTATGGGTATAGCCATTACTTCTGTTTTACTCTGGTATGATATTGACAAAAACAATACTGCTATTAAGAAGCTGTGTGGTGCCACCGGAGGTAATAAAAAGCAGACCAATTGCTCAGCCGTATTAGATTCCAGATATGCTTCGCTTATGGGCATCAGCTGGAGTGAAATAGGGTTTGGTTACTTTTCATTTGGGTTTCTTACCTTAATACTGTTTGCCCATCAAAGTGCGCAGTTGCTTTCATTGCTAACGGTGCTGAGTTTTATGGCACTGCCTTTTATCATGCTTTCCTTATGGTTTCAATGGAGGTACATAAAACAATGGTGTATGTTGTGTATTGCCGTACAGGCTACACTGCTGCTGGAGATTATCTTATATTTTGTTCGTTTGGATATAAAAACGTTTCAGCTGCCTGCCGCTGCTTCTTTACCGGGCATTTTACTGGCGGCCGCTTTGCCTTTTACAGGATGGAGACTGCTGAAAAAATCACTGAAGAAGGGGATGGCAAAACACGCAGAGAATAGAAAGCTGAAGAAGATTAAATTCAACATAGATACGTTTTTAGCTGTTCTGAAGCAACAGCGAAGGCAGACCTGTTGGCCCGCATCCCTTGGTGTTAACCTGGGCAACAGTGAAGCGCGTAATACGCTGGTAAAAGTATGTAATCCTTACTGCCAGCCCTGCTGCGATAGCCATGAAACCCTGGTGTATTTGCTGGGGGAGCATGCTAACCTGAATGTAAAAATTATGTATAACGTTGCCAGGTTTACCGCCGACCCCAGCACCAATCTGGTAAGGCATTTTCTGGCGATTAATAAGGAGAGTGACTCCCACGAAACTATCAGGGTGTTGAATCAGTGGTATTTGAGTAAGGATAAAGACTATGATAAGTTTAGATCACTTGCTCCTTCCGTAAATGATCAAACAGCGGAGTATGATACTAATATTAAAGAAATGACAGCCTGGTGTGAAGCTAATAGCATTACAGATACCCCCACTTTCTATTTTAACGGACACCGACTACCAGAGGAATATGATCTGAGAGATCTTTCTTATTTCCTCTATGAATAAACACATTTTCTAACCTGGGCTCCTGCTCCCGATAAATCTAAGCAGGCTATAAATCAAAAAATATGAAGAAAATCAACACAACATTCGCGAACTTTAGTAGGATGGCATTATCTCGTGGTGAAATGAAGCTTATTATGGGCGGTGTGGGTGAAGAGCCGGGAACGGAGTTTGGTTCCTGTACCGGTACCTGCTCTGTGAACAGCACTGTTTATAAATGTGTGTCAGTTAAACTGGGGACAAAAACAGGATGCACTTGCCAGAAACCTGGAGGAATCGGTTGTCAGTAAATTTAAGGTGCTATCTTTTTGATAGCACCTTGTTAAATATAAATTAGAAATATATTATGCGTGTCAGAGGTCTTAATACATTAATTGGCATATTTATTTTCCCATTTATAGGCAGTGCACAACAGAATTATGAAATTAAAATTGTTTTTCCGGAGTCTGTTGATTTAAAGAAGATGTCTGTGTCTGTTGATAATGGAATTGATAACAGCGATTTGTTTCCTATTTATAAGAATAACTCTGCAATATTGTCTGGTAGATATTATTCGCGATACCCTGTACTTCGTTTTATTTATCCATTGACTAAACATAAGCTGAGTATAAAAACGTTCTTTATAGACGGAGGCAAGGGAGAAGTTAAGTTTGTTGATTCACATTCACCTGACGTTTTGGAAAAGTTTACTTCTGTTAATGCTATTGAAGAATATAAGTATAGTGGAGCAAAGGAGTTAAAAGATTTTGTGCACCAGGAAGAAAAAGTGTCTGATGAGTTTGTAAACAAATATCGGGATGAGGTTTTTGACAATGATTCCCTTTTAGATATTCTAAACGAACTAGACAGGAAGGTGCTTGATAAGCAATTGGATTTTATTAAGAAGAATGGCGATTGGTATTATTCGTTCTGGTTTTTTAAAGATCGTTTGATTGGGAATCCCAACACATTCGATGCTGATACGTTACTGTCTGTGTTTAATAGTTCTTTCCCTAATGAACTCCAAAATAGCGTGGAAGGCCGGGAAGTAAGAAAGCTGCTGGAAGGCCGTACTATAAAAAGATATGCGCTTGCTCCTGATTTTACTTCAAAAACTTACGATGGGAAGCTGGTGAAGCTTTCTGATATGAAAGGCAGGTTTGTGATGCTGGATTTTTGGGCTTCGTGGTGTGGTCCCTGTATTGAATTGATGCCGGAGATAAGGAAGGTTCGTGAAAGGTTTCCGGCGGAACAGGTTGAAATTATATCTGTTTCAAGGGATAAAGACACCTCCGCTTTCCTGAAGAACATTGAAAAGCACGGAATGACCTGGCTAAATATTCTGACAGATCCGAATGTGTATAAGAGTTATGGAGGCAGGTTCTTGCCGGATGTATATATAATTGACCGTGAAGGTAAAATTATATACCGTGGGCAGACCGATGATCGTGTGGACTATGTTACTTTTCTGGAGGCTGAAATGAAGAAGCCGATTGGCTCTGCTAAATTATAATACGATTGCTTGAAGAAGTTTACGTTTTACCATCAGCATAACAAGATGGACTGCGGTCCCGCGTGTTTGCGGATGGTTGCAAAATTTTATGGGAAGGAGATTCCTGCTGAAGCCCTGAAGCAGATTACCAGCTATAGCAAAACCGGGGTTTCGCTTTTAGGCATGGCGGACGCGGCTGAATTTGTGGGCTTTAAGGCATTTGGTGTGAAGCTGACGGCAGGAGAACTTATGGGAAGCAACAATTTTCCCTGTATTCTGCATTGGCGACAGAATCATTTTGTAGTGCTTGTTGGATTTAAAAAACGTTTTTGGAGGGTGGGTTATAGCGTTGTGATAGCAGATCCTGCTCAGGGGATGGTTACACTTACTATGCACGAATTTGAGCAGTTATGGGGTATGCCAATGGGAATTGGTTTGTTCTTGCAGCCTGGTGCAACATTTCAGGAGAAGAAGGATGAATACCTATATGTGAATCGCGATAAAGTTGTAGGCTGGCGACATATACTCACTTATCTGTCACAGTATAGAAAACAGGTTGTTCAGGTAGTGGTTAGTCTGATGATAGGCAGCGTTTTTCCATTGTTTCTGCCATTTCTTACCCAGAGTATAGTTGATACAGGTATTAATACACATAACCTCAGTTATATTCAGGTTATTCTGGTTGCATATTTTGTGCTTTTGTTGTCCCGGAGAATCGTGGATTTTCTGCGGAGTAAAATACTGTTATATGTGAGCGCTCATATCAACCTTTCTCTGCTTTCTGATTTCTGGATGAAGCTGATGCGGTTGCCTTTGAGTTATTTTGAAACCAGGCATGTGGGAGATATTCTGCAGCGGCTGAACGATCAGAGAAGGATTGAAACTTTTGTAACAGGTACTGCATTACAGACCTTTTTCTCTTTTCTGAGTCTGTTATTCTTTTCTGTAGCGCTGATTATTTATTATCCTGCTATCTTTTTTCTGTTTGCTGTTAGTTCTGTATTGTATGTGCTCTGGATTATGGTAGTGTTGCGGTGGCGGAGAGCGCTTGATTACCGGCGTTTTTCAATAGCTGCCAAAGAAAACTCCATTACCATGCAGCTGATCAATGGCATGCAGGAGATAAAGCTGAACAATGCGGAGAAAAGCAAAAGATGGGAATGGGAGGGGGCGCAGGCGGAATTGTTCAGGTTACATTATAAAGACCTTTCTGTAAATCAGTATCAGCAACTGGGAGCTTTTCTTTTTACAGAAGGGAAAGATATTCTGATTACCTATCTGGTAGCCAGATCGGTAATGGAGGGATCGTTAACGCTGGGTGCAATGCTGGCGATACAGTATATAACAGGGCAGTTATCTGCTCCGGTGGAGGATTTGCTGGATTTTTCAAGGCAGTTACAGGAAGCAAAGATTAGTCTGGAAAGGTTAAATGATATTCATTCGATTAAGGAGGAACCGGGTGGGGACGTGTTGCGGACATTTGATCTTGCGGCTTCGGAGGTGCCGGCTATTACCTTCAATAACGTTTCTTTTACTTATCCGGGTGCAGGCAATGAGCCGGTGCTGAAGAATGTTCACCTCCGGTTTCCAGTGGGTAAGGTAACGGCGATAGTAGGAACAAGTGGCAGTGGTAAAACGACTGTGTTGAAGTTGCTGCAACAGTTTTATACGGATTTCAGTGGTGAGATTCTTATTGGTTCTTATAACCTGATGGATATACCGCCTGCGGCATGGCGGAGGAATGTGGGAAGTGTGATGCAGGAGGGATATATTTTCAGCGATACCATTGCCAGAAATATTGCCATCAGTGATGAGGTGATAGATGAACAGAAACTACATCACGCAGCTACTGTTGCCAATATCAGTGACTTTATTCAGGGATTGCCATTGCGTTATGAATCGAAAATAGGTGCAGAAGGAAGTGGTGTCAGTGCCGGGCAGCGCCAGCGCATTTTGATTGCGCGCGCAGTATATAAGAATCCGGGTATTATACTTTTTGATGAAGCAACCAACTCGTTGGATGCAAATAATGAAATGCAGATTATGGACAATCTGCACGCTGTATTCAGGGATAAAACCGTGATTATAGTTGCCCATCGCCTGAGTACGGTTAAGAATGCCGATCATATTATTGTGCTGGAAAATGGAAGGGTTATGGAGGAAGGTAACCATTATTCACTGCTCAGTTTACAGGGCAGGTATAGGGAGCTGGTTCATAATCAGTTACAAATGCAGGAAGAAAACACCCTTGTAAACTAATTAAATGCCGCAGGATATTGTATCTGATATGGACAGCATTATTTCGGCCCGCAGTGCAAATGAAATGGTTTCGTACCAGCCGGGGTTCTGGGTGAATGCAAGCTTGTATGTTTTTGGCGGGATGATTTTGCTGATGCTGGCGTCGGCCTTTCTGATTCCGGTTACGGATGCTATTGAGGTGGAGGTGAAGCTTACTTCTGTTAATGCTCCCAAACCTGTTGTTGCACAGGAAGGGCGCCGTTTGGTAAAGTTGTTATTGCATGAGGGAGACTTTGTGCAGGCGGGGAGTGTTATCGGGTTTCTGGAGACGACTGCAAATGCTGAAGTTGTGATACGGCTGGATTCGCAGATACGCCGGATGGCGGACCTGTTTTATCAGATGGATGGAGAGGGGAAGCTACCGGGCATTGCAGCACACGAAACAAATGGCCTGGGCGAGCTGCAGCATGCATACCAAACGCTTATAAACCAGTACCTGGTTTATAAAAGCTACTCCGGGGATGGTTTTTTTGTAAAAAAGCTTGCATTATTGCAAAAGGATATTGTTAACAGGGAGCTGCTACGCGAAAAGCTGAAAGAAAGGCAGCAGTTGATTAATGAAGATCTTGTGCTTGAAGAGAAAACGTTTGCGGCCAGTACGTGGTTAAAGAACGATAAAGTAGTTTCTGAAGCAGAGTACCGGGCTGAGCAAAGCAGGCTTATAGGAAAAAAGGTAGTGATTCCGGAATTAGAATCTTTACTGATTGCTAACAGCATGGAAGCGGATGAAAAAAGAAAGGAGATACTGGAACTGGCTTATACGATACAGAGCCAGAAAACTATTTTTTATGAAGCGTTAAACAGCTTTGTGAGTCAGCTGGGTGAATGGAAGAAGCTGCATCTGCTGATAGCACCCTCGGAAGGGGTACTGGCTTTTCCTGATTTTTTACAGGAGCATCAGATGCTTATGCCACAGCAGGTGGTATGCTTTGTTAAAACTGCCGGCAGTTCCTGTTTTGCAGAAGTGCTGATACCGCAAAAGAACTTTGGTAAAGTTGCGGTAGGGCAAAGTGTTCAGCTGTATTTTCAGGCTTATCCTTATCAGGACTATGGATTTATTAATACCCATATTGCCTTTATATCCGGTATTTCTTCTGACAGTGGTTTTATGGCAAAGCTGAAGTTTACGGATGGGTTAACTACTTCCTTACACAAAACCATTCCTTATATTGACGATTTAAAAGCATCCGGAAAGATTATTGTCCGTAGGACGAAACTGATACATAGGCTGTTACATCCGCTTCGTAATGCTATTGCGGCGTTATAAATAGTGGCTGGTTTTGTTAAGTGTGCTTTTCTGGATGTACGTTTTATTGACCGTGCTGTTTTCTGGTGCTAAGATGCGTGGCAATATAAAAATGCTTTTTTAAAGGGGATTCTTTATAAATTGAGAATCCAATAATCCTAAGCCGGATATGCAGAATGATCTGATAAAACGTATAGAAAATGATGTGCAGGACAGAACATCAGATGCCTGGATTGCTCTTTGTAATTATGTAGATGAGGTGGCGGTCAGTGGTTCTGAAATATTTTGCCCGGCTAAAGCCATCGGCAATGAATTATATGCTCAGATATATACGTTGCCGGAGTCAATCAGACAACTAAAACAGGTAAAGGAGGTGCAGTTATACGGTAGCAGGCTTAAACGTATTCCACCAGAAATAGGTGAAATGGAGTCTCTGGAAAACTTAGACCTCTATACTTCTTATAGTCTTCACTGGCTTCCTTATGAAATAATACACTGCAAAAATCTAAAGACAAGTAGAGTTAGTACCAGGGCGCTTTATGGTAATTATAAAACCAGAAAGGGATTTCCCTGTTTGCTAAAGAATCCAGTCCGATATATGGGGGATACGGTTAACTGTAGTGTATGCGGGAGGTGTATGTCTTATGCTGAAACCGATCAGCTCTGGATTTCTCTTGAGGTGGGTACGGATGTGCTGCCATTGTTAGCTAACTTGTGTTCTGCAGCCTGTGTAAGTAAGCTACGCCCACCAGTAGATGAATATGTGTTTTATCCCCATAAAGGAGGCCCCACATTGCTACAGCCGCCGGATGATTGGACGCGGTTTGTTAAAGAGATGGAGAAGGATGAGTGGGAGCAGAAAGAACGTGGTGAGCGGGTGGTATTGCCTAAGGAAGAATTGTCAGAAGCCAAGGGGCCTGAAATAGCGCCATCGTTAAATAAAGGGTGGTTTTACAAATGGCTGAAAAAGCTTTTCCATAGTTGAAGAGGTTTGTATTTTCTTTATGGAATCCTTTTATCTTTAGCATCCTACATTCAACCCAACTCTGAATATGAAACCATACATAGCCAATCCGTGTCACGAAGACTGGAATCAGATGCTGCCGGAAGAGCAGGGCCGTTTTTGCAGAATGTGTAGCAAGACGGTGGTTGATTTTATCGACTGGGAGCCGGAGGTCATCAGTGAATATCTGATACAGCATAAAGACGAGAAGATTTGCGGGCGTTTTAGTGTTCATCAACTGTATGCTCCTGCTCAGACTGAGGAACCGAACTGGCCAGCGTTGATTGGGGTGTCGGCATTATCTTATATCAGAAAGGTGGCTGCGGTGATTATTGTGGTGTTTGGCTTGGGGGCTTCTTCCTGTAATACAGATGTGCAGGGGAAGGCGGTAGCTTCTCCTGCGATAGAGGATACTTCTTTACTTGTACCATCAGATATTGTTGAGAGCGAGTCTGTTTCAATGGGAAGCGTTATAGTACCGGCACCGGCGGAATGTGATAAAGGGCTTCATGTAGCAAAGCCTTTGGTGAATAGCAGGGCAGAGGAAGTAGTGGGAGATACAGTGGGAATTATTATCGGTTCTTTGCCCGAAGAACAAGAGCGTTATCAAAAAGGCCGTATCGATAGCGACACGACCTCTCTGTAATTGGATGCATCTGACTTTGTATTTCAAAACCTGCTGCTGTATAAGGGGAAGCTTATTTTGTATATTTACTACGTAATATTGCTACTTCTTTCGGGCCTACACCCAGTTCTTTCTCCATAAAATTTTCTACAGTACCATATTGAGCGGCAAGGGCGCTGAAGAAGCTTTGCAGCAATTCGGGGCGCAATTCCATTTCTTTTTTAATCTGCTCTGGTTGCATACCGGTGGCTTTAGACATCATGGTGAACATTTGCGCGTGCATGGGGGCCAGGTATACATTGGAGGCCGTAAAGTCTGCCTCAATGGTTGTTTGGGGTACGCCCAGTGCATACAGGAACAGGGCGGTGGCCATGCCGGTTCTGTCGCGGCCACCGGTGCAATGGTACATGATAGCGGCGGTATCTGGCAGTGTTAATAGCTGCTGAAACAGCGGGCGGTAGCGCTCGCCATAGTATTTAACGCTGGGTGAACCGTACATGGTTTGCAGAAAGCCGGTTTGTTTTATCATGGCTGCCATTTGCTGCATGTTGGGCAGGCTGTCGCTACCGGCGGGGCTGAGCAGGTACTTTGTTCCTTCGGGTAAGCGGTCAGGGGCTGCGGCAGACTCTTTAGTGCCACGGAAATCAATTACTGATATGATGTGTCTGTTGCGGAAAGTTTGCAAGTCGGCATCGGTTAAGTGACTAACATCGGCGCTGCGGTATACTTTTCCCCAGGTTACTTGTTTGCCGTCTTTGGTGGCATAGCCACCGGCATCGCGGAAATTGATTGCGCCCTGCATGCGTACCAGCCGTTGTGTGCTGTCTGCCAGTTGTGCGGCGGCGAGTACAGGCATGGAAATAGCGCCCAAAAGGATATACTTTTTCATACTTATTGTTTAAAGCGGTGTTGTATTAATGAATGATGTCGAAACGGATACCGGCCTGTCCGCGTATGCCATACCATTCTGCCATGGTAAGCCTGCGCTGATCGCCCATATAGGTTTTCAGGGGCTGGTTGGTTAAGTTGTTGAGTTCTGCAAATACTTTCAGTTTTCTGCTTACGCTTACGGTGGCGGAAGCATCTACGGTAAAGTTTTTATCGGTCCAGGTGTAGAAGTCTGCACCCAGTGCCTGGTTAATGGTTTCTACTGACTTACCGCGGTAGTTACCGGCTAACCGCACCATTACGCCATTACGTTCGTAAAACAGGATGGTGTTGAAGAGCAGTTTAGACTGGTTGGGCAGGCTTGCTTTATCGGATATGTTACCAGCGGTTCTGGGAATGTTTACTTCTGAATGGATGAGGGTGAAGTTACATTCGATGCCAAAGCCGCTCCAGAAATCTTTCAGGAAGTCGAAGCGTTTGTTAATACCGGCTTCTACACCTGCCAGGCTGGCATTGTTGAAGTTGCGCGCCTGTGTTACGGTGTAGTTGTTACCGTTTTCGGTATAGTTGCTTCTGTTGGTGAAGATAACATCCTGTATATGCTTGTAGAAAACACCACCGGAAAGCAGGCCTATGTTGTTGAAATAATATTCGCCCATGAGGTCGAAGTTATTGGAGAAGGTAGGTTTGATGCCGGGGTTACCACGGGTAATGGTGATAGGGTTTTTGGTGTTGTCTACCGACTCTGCAGGCGTCATATCACTGAAGTTAGGACGGATGAAAGTGCGTGTAAATGCGGCGCGGATGCTGGCTTTGTCGTTAATGCTGTATTTCAGGTGCAGCATAGGTAGCAGTGCGTTGTAGTGGTTTGTAACCGTAGTGTCTTTTATTACGGTGCCTGTGCCGCTGATGGTTGATTTAGAGCCGTTGAGTTCCATATGGGTATACTCGTTACGCACGCCGCCTATAAATTTGAGTTTATCGGTAATGTCGTACTCGGCCATTACATAACCAGCGGTAACATCTTCAAAACCTTCGTACAGGTTGGTGTTGTTGGTGGCGCTGGTATAGTTGCCAAAGCCGTTTTTCTTCAGGGTATCGGCCTGATACAGATTGAACAGCTGGTTTTTGGTAAGCGGGTTCATGATGAACTGGTTGTAGTGGCCGCCCATGTTTTTGAAGAATTGCTGCCCTTTGGGAAAGCTTTCTGTTTGCAGTTGCGACAGGCTTAACAGAGCAGGGGAGCCGGGTATGCCCAATGCTGCGCCTGGCAGATATACAAAGTTAGAGCCATAGGTGCTGCTGCGTGTTTTATGGCGGTATTTGATACCGGCTTTCAGGCTCAGTTTGCTGCTAGCTGTTACTTTAATGTTTGCCTGTGCAGTACGATCGCGCTCTTTAGTATCTAACTGTGCAATTACCAATTGTTGCAGCGTGAGTCTGGTGGGGTCCATTACTTCTTTGGCATTGGTTATACCCGGCTGGAAATCCAGCGGATCGCCACCTACACCATTGGGAGAATCGAAGCCCCAGTATCTTTTACCATCAGCCGACAGGTTGCTGAAGCCACCGGTGATTTTTTGACGGAAAGTGGCAATGGGCAAGCCTTTGCCGCTACTGGTAGGAGGGGTTTCCAGAAAATACTTAGACAGGTAATCGCTTGCAGACCAGTCCAGCTTTACACGCGTTGCCAACTGGTGTTCACCCCCTACTTCTGCACCATTGATTTTGGTTTGGTAGTGGGAGTAGCGATAGTTGTACTGGTAGCGGCTGTTGGTATAGTCTACATACGACTCATATACGGGGCGGATGTCGTTGAATTTGGTCATCATGCCACGGAAAGTGATTTTATGGGCGGCGTTGAATTTATATTCCAGGCCCAGGTTGCCACCATAGGTTTGTCGCTTACCCATGTAGCGTTTCAGCATTACAGTGTTGATAGACTTTTGCTGGGCGGCATCGGCCAGGCCCGTGTTGTAAGACGTTTCGTAGCTGTCGGTACCCCATTGCCTGTCCCAGATGGCACCTGCCAGCATAATACCCAGACGGTTATTAAAGAAGCGGTCGCCATACACTGCCGAAGCGTTATAGGTACCGTTTTGAGAGAAAGTATTGTAACCACCTGCCAGACTTGCATTGAGTGTTCTTTTAGCGGGTGCAGTGCGGGTGATGAAGTTGATAGAGCCGCCGATAGCATCACCTTCCCAATCGGGCGTAAGTGCTTTGGCTACCTGCACATACTGAATCATTTCGGAAGGTACGGCATCCAATACTGAAGAACGGTTGCCCAATACGTTAGAACTGGGCAGTCTGCTACCGTTGAACATAGTGCTGGTCCAGGCGAACGGGGTACCACGCACGGTAGCCTGGTCGGCTTCGCCATGGTAGCGGGCTACGGCCACGCCCTGCATGCGCTGTACGGCTTCGGCTGCATTACGATCGGGCAGTTTACCAATGGCATCGGCTGCAATTACATCCATAATGGCTACGGAGTTCTTTTTAATAGCATACGCCTTTATCTGGGAGGGCGCCATGGTACCTCTTACCAATACTGAGCCCGGACCGTCTGTAGCAAGGCTCAGTAGCAGGTTGCCGGCATCGTTAACGCCTTCATGCACTACCAGTTCCAGTTGCTTTTTCTCATATCCTACGTAAGAAACGGTAAGGGTTTGTTTACCGGTAGCATTCAGAAGAATGGTGAATGCACCATTAAGATCGGTAGTGGCGGTTTTTTTATTTCCGGCTGCGCTGATAGTTGCGCCGGGTAACAGGCCATCTCTGCCCGCGATGGTACCTTTTACCACCTGTGCGCCAGACTGCAGCCAGCCCACAATACCCAGAAGTACAATGCCGTTTTTCCAACCCGGCATAGAGAGCGTTTTGGTACGCATGATTGTTAATTTTCGGCAAAGTTGCCAGGGTAGTTTCACAGCAGCGTCCGTAACGGCCGGGTGGTACGCCTTACCGGTTGTGTTGGTTTATTCGCACTTGCGTTTCTTGATTATCAGTGTGTTGCGTGTGTTACGAAAACATTACCAATCAAGGGACGGGAATTGTTTTCTGTAACAGGTTTCTGTTTTTTAATGTATCCGGACGGGGTGAAGCCTGTTGTTTTTTTGAAATACTGATTAAAGGTGGATTTGGAGTTGAAGCCTGCTTCAAATGCCAGGGAAAGAATGGCGGGCTGTACGTGCTTTTGCCGGCATTTATCCAGCAGGGCCAGTACGGCGTTAATGCGGTAATCGTTCAGAAACTGATAAAAGGTTTTGCCAAGGTGTTGGTTGAGAGCCTCGGAAATATGGTGGCGGGGCAGTTTACTGAGAACAGACAGCTTTTCGAGCGTAAGATCGGAATCGGCATAGGCTTTCTGTTTTTCCATTACCTCGGTAAGGCGGGTAATGATGGCCTGCTGCTGGTGCAGTGCCAGTGTAAAGCGTTTGGCGTGTGCCGGTGCGGCGAAAGTTACAGCAGAAGACGTGGCGGCATCGGCAGCTACCGGCACGGCTGGTGTGCTTTGAAGGTTGTTAGCAGTTTCAGCAACTATGGCTATAACTGTTGTGCTGCCGTTTGTAGCTGCGGCAATTGGGGCAGCGGCCTGGCTGGTTAGTAGCAGCCCTGTTTCTGCACAGCTTTGCAGTGCGGGTACATTTTGCTCTTCTGTTACATCTGCTGCTTCGGTTTCGGCCAGCGGTGTAAGGCGGTAGCGGATAACGGCCAGGCTTATAGCTGTGGTGATGCTGTAGGCCAGTATGCGTATGGCGATATTAAACGAGTGATAGTTTTTGATGAGGTGTAAAGGGTTTACGATGCATATGAGGGAAAATGTAAGCAGCCCCATGAACAGGTATAACAGGCTGATACGTTTAATAAGAATGGACTCAGCCTTCCAGAAAGCGGGCAGGTGTCTGGCTTTGTGCAAGGCCATGAGCGGAAATGCAATCATGGTAATCATGATTACGTACTGGGTACTCTGGTTGTAGAGATACAGCAACTGATTGTACTGGTTAGAGCCGGTTACTATATGCAGCACTATGGCAAAGAATACCACAGAAGCCAGAAAAGCGGGGAGGAGCAGGTACCAGTGTTTGAGCGGATTGTAGCGACGGTTGGCTACTTTATTGGTATAAATCCACAACAGCGGACCGTAAGCCACATCGGTAAAAGAGTTGAAGGCTACTTTAATACCATCTGTTTCTGATACCGCGTAAATAACGAATTTGATACACAGGTGTATGCAGATACATACGAGTAAGAGATTGAGTATAGCTTCAGCCGGGCGTTTGCGGCGGTGTGCCGCATACATGGTAAGTGCCACCAGTGACTGAAAGGCGCCGATGATGATTATGTAGTTCATGTACGGCAAAGCTAGCAGGCGAATGTTACCTTATAATTAACACGCGCCTGCCTGGCTGTGTACCGGGGTTATTGTTTGGTAACTACTACTTTTTCCGTACCGGAGGTCGCGGTTGTTACCCTGAAAGAACGTTCTATCTGCTGTTTTCCGGAGCGTACAATAAATACGGGGCTGATTTCTTCTTCCTCTTTTATCAGGTGTATTGCCTTTTCAAAATGTGTATCTGTATAAGAGCCATTGTAAAGTACATCGCCTGCATCGTTTTTAATTACCAGGCGAAACTGTATACCTGCCGGGTTATCTATATTTACGCGGAAGATAACGGTACTGTTGGCATAGCTGACATATTCTACCGATACCTGCTTATCAGCCAGGGTAGCGGTTTCTTTTTTGTCGTTATAGGTTGCCGCATGGGCAACAGAAGGGAGTGTTGCGGAAGGAACAGATAGGGTAAGGGCTGCACCAATAATAAATTTCATCATATATTTCAAGAGTTTGAGTGGGTGGTTCAGTACTGCAAAACTATATGACAGATAGGAAGTTATAAATTACGCTTGCGTTAACTTTATGTATGTTACTGTTCACATACGGGCAATAAAAAAGGCCCGGCGCAGATGCCAGACCTCTTTCATATTTTGATTTGTGTGTGTGCTTATTGCTTTACTACCACTACTTCTTCAGTAGAGCTGCTGGTAGAGTTTACTTTAAAAGTGCGCTCAATTCTCTGAGAACCTACGCGGATGATGAAAGTAGGGTTCATTTCGCTGTCTTCTTTCAGCAGGTGAACTGCTTTAGAAAAGCTGGTATCGGAATAAGAGCCCTGATATAATACATCACCTGCTTCGTTTTTGATAATCAGGCTGAATTTCTGAGCGGTTGGGTTTTCAAATGCTACGCGGAAAACAACGCTGTTGTCGTTATAGCCTGTATAGGTAACAGATACCTGCTTTTCAGCAATGGCTACTGTTTCTTTGTCTTTGTTGTTGTTTGCTTTGCTGGTGTTAACCGATACCAGAGATACTAAAACCGCGATGACTGCACAATAAACTGTTTTCATAATGTTTCTTTTAGGGAGAAGCTTTGGGCGTGTTGCGCTTTTCGCTTCTTTCATGATACAAAAGTATATTGGCAATACAGGTATTGCAAACCATGTTTTGTGTGTTTTTATTATAGTCAAACCAGGTTGGTGTGGGTGTAAGTGGCTGGTATTTAGTTTGTTGCGATTCGTTTGGATATGATGCCCAGCGCTAAAAAAAGGTTGAAAAAAACCAGAAAGCAGGCTGTTTTTTATAAAAAAACGCTGTTTTGTTGAAATAATGTATCACCCGGGGTGAATAGTGAGGCTAATCTGTACAATGTGGCGAAGTGTGCTTATAACGGTTATGTCTTTCTAATAATCGAATCTTGCCCAGCTGCCTGTCCACGGAAAAGCCTCAGGAGCAAATGCGCCTTTGTAGGCAGCACTGTCTGAGGTTGGCCTGGCGGCAGGTGAGCTGGATGCGGGGCGGAAATCGGCCCAGTCCCATGGAGATATGAGCTGAATGGAATCGTTGTTTTCTGTATAGTTATGCAACCGTGATGGTGCTGTGAAACTGATGTTTGCGCCTGCGGTGATGAATTGAGTATTATCCAGATAGCCGAGGAAAAGAGAGTGTGTTATTGTAACATGATCTTTGGTTGTTATGGTATTACTGTGCCACTTTGCCTGGTAAAATGGTGGTGGGGCAGAGGCGAGGCCTATTACGGTAAGATGATCGAACGCTACGCCTGTGTTGCTGCTGCTTTTACCGTAAGCAGTTTTGGGCGGGTGTACTGCTGTAAAAGCGCTGTCTGCTGCACGGGGATGGGTAAGCGACAGAGAATAAGATAGCCGCCCGCTATAGCCCATTTTAGTGGAAAAAGCTTCCTGTACAGGACACAGGGATATGAGATGGCTGGCAGGGGTGTTGCCGCCCCGGAATTCAAAAGCATGGCTGCGCGGCCAGGCTGCTTCTACATAATCTATGGTTGTGCCGCTGCCCGTTCCGCAGAGGGTGAGTGCGCTTAACTGGTGGGGAATGCCGGCATACTCAATACGCGTATAGGTAATGGAGCCGGAATTGTCTGACAAAGTATTACCATATCTCCAGGCAGAATCTGATTGCAGTATTAGGCTGTCGGCTTTGTGGTTAAACATGGCAAGTGTGCGCAGAAGGGAGCTGCCTGCGTATTGGCCTCCTGCCTGGCCCAGCAACAAAATACCACCCCAATCACCCGGCGCGGGTTTGGAAGCATGTGAGGTGAATACTACCGGTTCTGCGGCCGTTCCGTTACATTCTATACGGGCGGCAGGCAATATAATAAGTGCGGCTGGTAATTGTGTGTTGTTTTCCGGTTTTATACATTCAATACGTACACCGGGTGCTATGGTAAGGGTACTGCCGTTAGCCACCCATACAATGCCTTCCAGGCGATAAAGGGTGTCTTTATGCAATGTGCGTGAACTATTTAGTATGCCGGATAAAGTGGCGGTACCTGCAAACGGTCTTCCTGAGCTTTGCAGCTTGTCTGCTTCCACTTCCTTTTCGCAGGAAAGAAAGCCTGTGCAGAGTAACAGAAGGAATAAGCAGCAGGTATTGGTTTTCATAGTGGTATTTTTTAATCGGTCATGAGTTGAATGGCAAGTGGTATCTGGTAAATAAATAATACGGCAACTACATCCATATCTGCCAGGTTATTTTTCAGGTAGTTGATTGCTTCAGACAGGTGTTTGCGAACGGCACGTGGCGTAATATGTAACTGATCGGCAATTTCACTTACAGAAAGGCCTTCTTCCTTACGCATCAGGAAAATTTTTCTTCTGCGAACGGGCATCTGTACAATTACCTGGTTAATCTGTTCCAGGTGTTGTGCCGTAACAATAGAAGGTTCTGCATGAGAAACAGTTTCCTGTGTTTGTTTTAAATGGAGAAAGTGCTTTTTTTCTGTAGCGGTTTTTCTGATGTTGTCTATCATCAGGTTTTTGGCGTAGCTGAATAAAAGTGGCAGTACTTCTTCCTCCGTGTTAATGTGATCCAGGTTAATCCAGAGTTTGATATAGCATTGCTGCATAATATCTTTAATATTACTATCTTCTGGTATAAATTTCTTTACATATGCGAAAAGCCTGTCACGGGTGCCGGTGTAAATGAAGTCGAATAGTTTTTCCCCTGTTGCCATATGCAAGGTAGCTTGAGTGCTTAAAATTCCTAAACATCCCGTTAAAAATAGAGCGTGAATACAAACATAACAATTACTTCATAGTTATTAAGTTTAATATGAAGTTTTTAATAAAGAATTTTATTTACAAACCTGACTTATGCGCCATTGTTTTCGACTGCTTTTGGTAATTAATATTGTTGTAGTATTATTTTCAACCGGTTGTAAATCTAAAAATGATGTAGTAGCTCCTGTACGGGATTCGCTGGGTAAAATTAACCAATGGATTTACGACAGTATGGGTTATTACTATTACTGGAGTAGTACCATGCCTGCACAGCCTGATTACAGTCTTGCTCCTCAGTTGTTTTTTACTTCATTACAGCATAAAGATGATCGTTTTTCTTCTATTACTAACCGTGCAGATATTGGCGGAAAGAAGAGTACCTTTTCTTATTATGGTTTTCATTATTCTATAGTGCGCCATAGTGTATCAGGTGCTTATATAGGTGTAGTTACCTATGCTGCCGCAGAAACCCCGGCTTACCGCGCAGGGCTGAGAAGGGGAGTTTATTTTACAGCGGTGGACGACAGTACTTTATCGGCAGAAAGTATCACCTGGGCCAACGAGCGGTTGTCGTCGGGCAAAACCGTTGGTATTACCCCGGCTACCTGGCAGAACAACGCCTGGGTAAAAGAGGAACCTGTAAGTTTTGCCAGTTCTTATATTGATGAAAATCCGGTGGTATTAACCAAATACTTTTCACATAACGGGGTTAAAACGGGGTATTTGTTTTACAACCATTTTGTGGAAGGGTATGATGTATTGTTGCTGGATGCTTTTGCGAAGCTGAAGCAGGAAAATGTGCAGGAGTGTATTATAGATTTGCGTTATAACCCGGGTGGCAGTGTAGCCAGCTGCGCCAAAATGCTGGGTATGCTGACTACTGTTACGGAAAACAGCGTATTTGGAATATTTGTGGGTAATGCAGGCTGGGGCAGGCAGGTATATAATATGAGCCGTATATTAAAAACCTCTACTTCTGCATCCGGAGCTACTGTTCCGGAATTAGCAGCGCACCGTTTGAATCTGAAACGGGTATTTATTCTTACTTCACGGGCTACTGCTTCTGCGGCAGAGCTGCTGGTTAATAATCTGAAACCTTATTTGCCGGTGGTGCAGCTGGGGGATACTACTATGGGGAAAGATGAGGCGGGTTTTCAGGTAGCTGACCCCCGTAATCCGCGACAGGTGGAGTGGGTGCTGCAGGTGATTGTATATAAATTACTGAATTCGGCGGGTAATGGCAGTTACCATACGGGCATAGTTCCGGCCAGGCTGGTAAGCGAACTTTCTGCCTTTCCGCTGGCTGCTATTGGGGCAGCAGATGATCCGTTGATTGCAGAGGCGCTTATGCAGATTTATGGTTCGCATACTATTGAGGAAGGGCTTTTACGCAGGAAGAAAACGCCCGTTTACCCTGTGTATGTATCTTCTGGTGCAGATGCGGCAGGTGCGCCGGTGGTACAGATAGACAGGCCACATTAACTTAATGTTAAGCCGTGTTTCGCAGGTTCCGCTTTTTTCCCTCTTTACGTGATAGTATTGCAATGGATAAACAGCTTCTTCAAAAGTATTTTGCCGGCACCTGTAACCCGGAAGAGCAGATAAGGGTGATTGACTACCTGAGTGACAGGCAATCTGATATGTTGCTGCTGCGCGGGTTAATGGATGATGCGGAAAGGGATACAGAAGCGGAGATGATGCCCTTTGCTGTAGAGAATGAATTGAGCAAACAGTTACGCAGGTATGTGTTTTTAAACGGGGCTTTTGTACGTAGACTGTGGCAAACTACTGCCGCTGCCGCTGTTTTGCTACCATTGTTTTTTGCCTGGCAGTATTTTGCGCGCAGAACAGAATTTAAAAATGCAGCGGTGGCTAAAGCCCCTGCTGTGGTAGATAGTTCCTGGAAAGTAGTATTTAATAACGGCCGCTCCACACGCCGTGCCGTGTTGCCCGATGGTACACAGGTATGGTTAACGGCACATAGCCGTATACAGTATCAGCCGTTGCAATATGGCGTAAACAACCGCCGCCTGAAACTGGAAGGGGAAGCATTTTTTGATGTGGTTGAGGATGCGCAGAAGCCTTTTGTGGTATACCACGGAACTATTGCTACAGAGGTATTGGGCACTGCGTTTAATGTGGAAGCCTATACTGATGAAGCTGCAATAAGAGTATCGCTGGTAAGTGGTAAAGTACGTGTTGTACCCGTGCAAAACAAATACGGTACAGCGGCGCTGAAAGTGCTGAAGCCCGGACAGGTGCTGAGTTTTCATAAAAAAGATGGCAGTTTTAAAATAAAACAGCTGGTAGTAAAAGATGCAGCAATCTGGAAAAAAGGCATGCTGGTAATGAATGATGTGTCTTTAAAAGATGCGCTGCAAAGGGTTGAGCGCAAATACGGGCTTGTTGTAAAATATCCTGAAAAAATTGATATAGATAAAATGCGTGTAACGGCTGTGTTTAAAGCCGGAGATGCATCACAGATTATTCAGAATCTACTGTTCGTGCATAACCTTCATTTCACCATTCACAATGATGTGGTAACTGTTTATTAATTATTAAATAAAAGAAACTAAAGCTTTATGGCCGTTTTTGAAAAGGGTTTTCTCTCTGTGAAGGGGTGGAAAGGGCTACTTGTCTTGGTATGTATATGGGTATGTGGTAACAGCGCCTGGGCGCAAAGTGGATGGGCTTCCTTAAAAGAAAAGGTTTCGGGTAATTTTTATCATACAAATGTGGCCACTGTGCTGCAGTCGTTACAGGAACAGACTTCCTATACGTTTACGTTTGATAACGGCTTAATGCAGGGGGTGGTAGTGGATTCTCTGGTGGTTAAAAACGGTACGCTGGGTGGAATACTACAACAGCTACACGATAGATCGGGGTTGCTGTTTTCACTGATGCCGAATAAAAATATTGGTGTGCAGAAAGGAAAAGAAGCGATGAAACAAAAACATGTAACCGGTCAGGTACTGGATCAGAAATCGGGGTTGCCGGTAGGCGGAGCTACGGTATCGGCCGGTGAGGTAAAGCAGGCTACGGATCTGGAGGGAAAGTTTTCTTTGCCGCTGAAGCCTGGGAAGTATATTGTTGAGATTTCTTTTATAGGTTATCAAGGTAAAAGAATTACGGATGTGGTGGTTGAAGCCGATGATGCTATTATTAATCTGGATGTGCTGCTGACACCGCAGGCCGGTACTTTATCGGGTGTAATGGTGTCTGCCGGTATGCGTAAAGAGAGTGTTGCGGCTTTATATGTGAAGCAGAAGAATAATGTGGCTATCAGTGATGGCATCAGTGCCGAACAGATACGTGCTACGGCTGATAACAACGCAGCTCAGGTGCTGAAAAGAGTAAGTGGGGTGGTGGTACAGAACGATAAGTTTATTACTATCCGTGGCATGAGTGATCGTTATAACAACGTATTGATTAACGGTGCTATGCTACCCAGTACAGAACCTAACCGCCGCAACTTTAGTTTTGATATTGTGCCGAGTGCATCTATTGATAATATTGTGATTAACAAAACGGCTTCTCCGGATATGCCGAGTGAGTTTTCGGGTGGCTTTGTACAAATCAATACCCGGGATGTGCCTGTGCGTAACTTTCTGGATGTAACTATTGGTTCGGGATTTAACGCTGCTTCCAGCGGACAGATGATGATGGATCATAAGCGTTTGGGAAGTGATTATCTGGGTGCAAAAGGAAAAGATCGTACCTGGTATGGTACTATATTACAGGGGGCACCTTATATAAAAGCGCTTTATAGCGATGATCTGGATTATACCGCCAAAGTAGGCAGCCAGATTCCTAACCGGTGGAAGTATTACCAATATGGGTATGCGCCGGTTCAGAACTATCAGCTGGCAGGCGGAATGATATTCAGGTTAAAGCATAATTCCTCGCTGGGGTTTACGAGTGGCGCTACTTATCGTAACGAACAGTTTGTGGAAAAAGGGGAAAAACGTAATATCTCTAATGCAGATTATAGAACTGAACGCTACCGTTTTACAACTACTATTGGAGGTATTGCTAACCTTGCTTTTAAAACGGCTAATCACAAGCTGGCGTTTAAAAACCTGTATAACCGCAGATTCAGCAGCCAGTTTGATTATGATAATGGCAGAGATTTTAATACCAGTGACTTTGTAAGAAACACCACTTCTAATGTACTTGTAAACGAAATTATACTGAACAGACTGGAGGGGGAACATATAATTGGCAGAAATCTGTTTCGTGTAGACTGGTTTGCCGATGTAAACAGGCTTACCCGCGATCAGCCCGATACCAGATACATCAGAGGTGTTAACAGGGATGAGGAGGCTAACTATTCTTATAATTTTAAAGAGCGGCCCATTATATGGGGGGCCTTGTTTGCCTCTGCATTAAAAGAGACACGCAAAAATGCGGGGGTAAATGTAAGTGTGCCTTTTTCTATACTGAAGAATGCGCAGCAGATTAAAGCAGGTTATTCCTTTTCAGATAGAAAAGCAGATTATAATGGCACTGGTTTTCGTGTACTGGACGTGGCAACGGATGGTATATGGGCCACTAAACAGGTGGGATTGCCCTATGATGTTATTGTATCTCAACAGAATTTACTGGCAAAGCATCTTACTTATTATCCTACCTATAATACGAATGATAATTCAACAGGAGATGGATATAGTGGTGAACAGAAGCTGGATGGCGTTTATGTAATGGGCGACTTCAGGATAATGCAGCAACTGCGTATTACCGGCGGATTGCGTTATGAAAATAACCGGATAAAAATGAATACGGCCTATATGCTGAAGTCTGGTGCTGATTCTGTTACTACAGGAAACCTGCCGGCTGAGAAAAGCTGGTTGCCCTCTGTAAACCTGATTTATAATATAAGCCCAAAGATGAATTTCCGGGCTTCTTACGGAGAAACATTGGCCAGACCTGATTTTGTAGAGCGCTCTCCATTTATTTATTATGATTTTCCTGAGCAGTTGTTTGTATATGGCAACTACGGTATTAAAACTACCACCGTTAAAAATTATGATGCGCGGATTGAATACTATCCTTCGGGAAGTGAGGTTGCTTCTGTGTCGTTCTTTTACAAGGATTTTACTAATCCGGTAGAGCGGTTTTTTATACAAGGTAATCCTTCTAACAGTGTTGAGTATGCTAATCTGGATAAAGCGTATGTGAGGGGTGTAGAGGTGGATATCAGAAAATCGCTTTCTTTTATAGGGGAAGGCAGCTTTTTGCGGAACCTGTATGTGAGCGGTAATTTCAGCTATCTGAAAGGAAGAATTGAAACCTATGCTGAAAGATTGGATACTCCTACCAATCAGATGAAAAGAGTAAAGGTGGAAAGCGACAGGCCGGTGCAGGGTTTATCTCCTTATGTATTGAATCTGGGTTTGAATTATCAATCGAAGATTGCTGGTTTCAATATCGGATACAACAGATTTGGTCGTCGTATTATATATGGAGGAACTCAGGAAGGGCTGGTGCAATATGAAAATCCGAGAGATGTGCTGGATCTGCAGCTGAACTTCTGGTTGGTTAAACAGAAGATGGAACTGCGCCTGAATGCTGCTGATATTCTTAACCAGCCGTTTATTATTTACAGCAATGCAACCAATGATGCTAATGGTGGTTCCAGTGCACCTAATACAGACCCCCAGGGAATACAATTTAATCCGGATGTTGATTTTGTTAATTATAAAGTAAAAAGAGGGGCCAACTACAGTTTTGTGCTCACCTATAAGTTTTAAAAAGGATGATAGGGCATATATAAGTTTCAAAAATTAAAAACACACTTATGAACAAATTCACTATGGGCCTGGCAGCGATTGTTGCCTTAAGCTCCGTTGCCTGTAAGAAAAACATGGACCAGGCTGTTAATGATCGTTCTTTAACTGCTGAGCCAACCTACCTGGGCGTTGACACGCTGAGAGGTGTTATTGCCACTGACCGTACTTTATCTAAAGACACACTTTACCGTCTTGATGGTAAAGTGTTTGTGGCTAAAGGTAAAACCCTGACTATTCCTGCCGGTACCTGGATTAAGGGTATTAAAAAGACTACCGCGGTTGATGCTTCTGCCCTGATTGTATTAAGAGGTGCTAAAGTAAGAGCTAACGGTGCTGCTACTAACCCTGTTGTATTTACTTCTAACGAAGCAGTTCCTGCTCCTGGTGACTGGGGTGGTGTTGTACTGTTAGGCAGAGCACTGGTTAACAAAAGCAATCCTTTAATTGAAGGTATTGATGCTTCTCTGACACTGCCTGTAGGTAGCGGTCTTACGCTGGACTCTCTGCGTTATGGTGGTACTACTACTGCTGACAACTCTGGTGTTATTAACTACGCCAGAATTGAGTATGCAGGTGCTTCTATTTCTGCAAACAATGAACTGAATGGTCTTACCTGCGGTGGTGTAGGTAGCGCTACTGTTCTTACTAACATTCAGGTTTCTTATGGCAGAGATGATGCCTTCGAATTCTTTGGTGGTTCTGTAAATGGTTTCCACCTGGTTGCTCTGGGTGCTGATGACGATTCTTACGATACTGACTTTGGTTATAGCGGTACTATCTCTTATTCACTGTCAGTTCTGAATCCTAACAAGAGTGCTTATTCATCTGATCCTAACGGTATCGAAGCTGATAACGACGGTTCAGGTTCATTTGATACTCCACAGTCATTCCCTAAATTCAACCACGTAACTATTCTGGGTATCAGAGATACTGCTACTGCAACTGCTAAAGGCTTCCTGAACGGTGCCCGCTTCCGCAGAAGAACTAACCTGACCGTAACTAACTCTATTTTCCAGGGCTTCCCTAACGGTGCAAGATTCGAGAGCAACTTTACAAGAGATACTGCTTCTCTGAACTTTACTCACAACCTGGTTCAGGGTTACAGAACTTCTTTCCTGGACGTAACCTCACTGCCTGCTACCAATACCACTTTCCTGAATGGTGGCTATGATAGCGTTAAGCTGGTTAGCCCATGGGATTATACTGATTTCAGACCTGTTTCCGGTACTCCTGCTGCTACCAGCGGCAATGATGCTACTGGTTACCGTGGTGCGTTCCATCCTACTCAGGCTCAGTGGACTGCAAACTGGACAAGGTTTGATTACGTTGTTAACTTCTAGTTTTTTGATGTACTTATCATCCTTTGAAAAAGTAAAAGGCACACGAAAGTGTGCCTTTTATTAAAACTGTTGCCGGGGCGAGGTTTATGTATGTTTTCCATTTCAGTTTTTTGAGACAGAGGTTTATCGAAATTATAATTATATGTTGTTGAAATTAAGAAGTGCTTTTGTTTTAGCTTTTGTATTGTTTTTTTGTGCGGGATGCAGTAAAGGAATTGAGGTGGAAGAAACTGCACGCATTAATTTTCGCGTGGCTGCTGTTACGGCTGAGCCTATGAGTTTTCAGTTTAGTTTAAATGGCAACATCGATAGATTACTGACTCCTTCAATCAGTAATCTGATTGTGCCTGTTACGGTTCCCTATAGGGATAGTATAACCATTCCTGTGAAAATAGAACAGCTGCCTTTACAAAGAGCAGTGGCGAATATAAATTTTAAGCCTGAGGCTGGTAAAAAGGTTACACACCTACTTACTGTTTTTCAGGCAAAAGCCGGTAATGTACCTTTTCTTGTGTTACCTGATAGTGTATCCTTACCAGGTTTAGGATATACAAAGCTTCAGTTTACTTATAGCGACGAGGCCTGGCCGGAGCGTATAAAAGTAAGGCTCTATACTTCTGCTTCTTCTGCAGTTTCAGATAGCTGTATGATACATAAATACCAGTTTTCTAACTGGGCTACCGTTGTTTATAAAAGGTTAGTGGATGTGTATTATGATGTAACGGATGTGTCTACAGATGAAATACTTGTTTCGCGCCGCTTTGCTCCCTTAACATTTAATAGTATGTCTGAAGATTACAATATTTATCAGCTGGCTAAATCCGGAGAGACTGTTTCTTTTACTGCGTTGTATTGATTTTTGTATAAACCCGCTTTTACTTAATAAAATTACTGATGAAAAAGAGTTTTTTAACTGCCTTTTACCTGTTCCTGATAGTATGTTCAGGAAGCGTTGTTAACGGTCAGGTAACTACACATTTTACGGAAATACTTGTACCGAAGTACATGTATGGAAATGGATTTATCGGAGGGAGTGTAATACCCTATGTGTTCCGTGCAAAGCTGGGTGGGTTACAGGCTGGTGGTGCTTATTCTTATGATGTTTCGCTGATTCCCGATTATCAGGATGTGTCTGATCCAAACGCAGGGTCGGCTAATTATCTGATAAAAGAGAACGGGTTATATGTATTGCCATATGAAACGATGAAAGGAAAGTTTACGGCAGATGCAAACGGGGAATATACAGACTGGTTTGTTGTTATTTCCAGCTCATACATGTCTATGGAAGATACAGATATAAGATTGCAGATAAACGTGAGCGGCGCCGGAAATACGAATCTGGAAACGGTATTTTATAGCAGCAGTCTGGTAAGATGTAAAAATTTTGGTTCGGCCGATAATGGCGGTACAGCTATCAGAAGTACTGCTGCTGCCGGAGCAAAGGCTGGTAATTTTGTAATGCTGTATGATTCTGATGACGTAACAGCAAGACCCGTTTCAGGTGCTATTATAGAAAATGACGGATTTGATACGAGAAATCCTGAATATGAATCTTTTCTGCTTTTTGCTGGTTTTTATAAAGCCAGTGTAGAAGGAGTAGATAAGGCATGGGCAGCTCTTGTGCCTAACACAAACGCCAATGGTATCCGTAATATTGTTCAGTACAATGTGGATGGATCTGTTGCTGGTAACAGCAGTTCTGCTGACGGCAAATGGGCCGGACTGAACGGAACTGTAGTGAATACCGTAGACCCGAGAGGTGGTGAAGGCGATGAGCTTATTGTATTAGATGGATCTGTTGTTACTATTGCGCCTCCCCGGCAGCAGCCGGCGCTGGCTTTTGCCGCACCGGTGCCTGCTGAGGTATTTACGGGTGATAAAGATTTTTCTGTATCAGTAACCAGTAAGTCGGACGGTGCTATTACCTGGTTATCCGGCAATACAGCGGTGGTTACGGTGGATAATTCGGGTATGGTACATGTAGCCGGACCGGGAGTAGCTGAAATTTCAGCTATTCAGGCAGAGAATGCATTTTATTTTGCAGACACTGTTAAAGCAACTATTACAGTAAAGGTGCCCAGGTCTGAGCCTGTGCTGAGTTTTCCGGCTTCTTTTCCTACAACGGTAATTATAGGTTCGGCAGATTTTGATGCAGGTGTAACCAGTACCTCTTCTGCTGCTATTGAATACAGCAGTTCCAATGCGGCAGTAATAACTGTTGATGGTAATGGTGTTATACATATTGCAGGTGTGGGTTCAGCTGTTATTACAGCTTCGCAGCAAGAGAATGCTGATTTTAAAGCTGGTTCTGTTTCTAAAACGCTTACAGTAGTTGACAAGCAGGTGCCGGTAGTAAGCTTCCAGCCTTTTTCTGTTAAGATATATGGCGATGCTGACCTGGTACCACTAGCCAGCGCTACTTCGGCTGTAACTCCGATTTACTCTACCAGTAATCCTGCTGTTGCGCAGGTAGTGGATGGTAAGATTAAAATTACCGGCGCCGGTACTGCTGATATTAAAGCGTTGTTTACTGGAACCGCCAGCTATTCAGAAATTACTGCTACGCAAATGCTGACTGTACAGAAAAAAGCGTTAACCATTATTGCTGAAGATAAAACCAGAAAGCAGGAGGTTGCTAATCCTCAACTGACAGTAAAATATCAGGGGTTTGTAAACGGTGATACTAATACCAACGCCCTACAGGAGCAACCGGTAGTAACTACTACTGCCGTTACCGGTTCTGCACCGGGTGTTTACCCTATTAACGTAGCCGGAGCTGTTTCCGCTAACTACAGTATTTCCTATGTACCCGGCAATCTTACTGTTGAGTTGGTAATGAAGGACAATGTGATCTCTTTCCCCAATATCTCTGTTAAAGATTACGGACAGGCAGAATTTGAATCACTTGCTACTGCCACTTCCGGTTTACCTGTAACACTTGCCAGCAGTAATACGGATGTGGCTGTTATTGTGGGCTCTAAAATCAGAATTACGGGTGCAGGCACTGCTACTATAACAGCGATCCAGCCTGGTAATATCAGCTATGTAGCGGCAGAACCGGTTGTGCAAACGCTTACTGTAAGAAAGGCATTTCTGGTTATTGCGCCTGTAGATACTTTTAAAGTACAGGGTACAACTAACCCGGTGTTTCGTGCCAGGTATACCGGCTTTGTTAACGGAGATAATGCTTCTGTTCTTTCTACGCAACCAGCTATCAGTACTTCCGCTTTAACGGTATCACCTGCTGGTATTTATGAACTTGTTGCGGGTGGTGCTGCAGCTGCTAACTACGATATAGTTTATAACAAAGGAGTATTTACTATTAATTCTGCCAACGGTGGCGGGCAGGACGAGTTACTGTCTTATTGTGATGCACCTGGTCAGTTAAAAATAACTGTAAATGTACAGGCTGCTGCCAAAGTATCTATTCAGTTGTTTGATGCAGCAGGTAAAAAAGTGTTGGATATGCCGGTTAACCTGTCTAAGGGCTTTAATACTTATCACATCAACGTAAGCAGACTTATGCCAGGTGTGTATCCATTGCGTGTGGCAGGTGGCAGTCTTATCTTAAAATCCAAAGCGGTAGTACGTTAATACATCAAGTGATTAAATGAGAACGAATATGAAACAATTATATACAGGTGTTGCGGGATTGGTTTTATTGATGGCCGGGACAGCACAGGCACAGAATTCCACTTTAAGCATAACCAATGCAGCAGCACCTTCTTTACAAATTTCTCCGGATGCTAAAGCGGGAGGGATGGCCGATGTGGCTATTGCTACTGAAGCTGATGCAAGTGCTGTATATTATAACCTGGCAAAAACTGTTTTTGCCAGGAAAAAGTCAGGTGCGAGCGCTAATTATACTCCCTGGATGAAGGATGTAGCAGATGATATGTCGCTTGCTGCTTTATCGGGCTATCATCAGCTTTCTGATGAACAGGCTATAGGCGCTTCACTGCGTTATTTTGATATGGGTAATGTGGATGTGATTGATTACAACGGCAACAAGTTGCAGACGAGTCATCCCAATGAGTTTACTTTTGATCTGGGGTATGCACGTAAGCTGAATAGTATTTTAAGTGTTGGAGCAACGCTGCGTTACATCAGTTCCGGACTGGTATCTGGTCAGGTAAACGGTCAAAACTATAAAAGGGGGAATACAGTAGCTGCGGATTTGTCTTTCTATTACAATGGTATTAAAGAAAACAATAAAGGTTGGACAGCCGGTGTAACACTGGCTAATCTGGGCGGTAAAATCTCGTACAGCGATAATGCTGCTGCTAAAGGGTATTTACCTGCCAGCCTGAATCTGGGCTTTGCTTACCGGGAAGCATGGGATGATAGGAATCATTTTTTGATTGGTGGCGACGTGAACAAATTACTGGTGCCTGAGATGCCTGCTGACAGCAAGGATTTACCCGGGTATTATAATAAGGGGGTAGTTAACAGCTGGTTTGACGGTTTTGGTAATAAAGCCTGGCAGTTTGGTTTGGGTGCTGAATATAATTATCTGGAAAAGCTGTATCTGCGTTTAGGTTACCGCAGCCATTCGTTTACCGAAGGACACTGGCAGTATATTACTACGGGTGTGGGCTTACAGTTTGATATTGCTTCCATTAACCTGTCGTACGTAGTGCCTACGGGAGATAAGGCGAACAGGAATCCATATGTAAATACGGTGCGCCTGGGTGTGATTTTTGGCTGGGGTAATAGATGAGAAATAAAAAAGGAGGCCGTTGGAAAACGGCCTCCGTATATAAGTTTCAAAAATTAACAGGTTAAAGGTAATATGCAGGAGTTAATAAAAAAATAATACAACTGTAAAAAAAGCTTAAAATACTGCTAACCTTAACTGCTACTACACCTGCACTTAGCGTAAACCGCTGCATAACAAATCATTGTTCATAATTTGTTAACCTGCCTGGGTGTTACTACAAGCAGGTTTTTTATATCTATATAGTATAAAAACTGAGGTATAAAATAGGAAAGACCTATGACATCAATCAGCAGATCGGCTCATGAAAAAATGCAGGACCTTCTAAGGCGCCTGGACACTGAGGCCGCAGAGAAAATGAGACAAGACCTGGAGGCTTCGCATGACCGCTTTATGCATCAGCTGGCCGCAGCCAGGGAATCGGTAATGTTGTATGAAAAGCAGTACAAGGTAGCGCGTTTTATGCTGGCCAGAGCTGCCAAAGAACAAAAAAAGTCGGAAGCAGATGGAGTAGGGAAATAGTTTTACCTTGCAGGTAATGTCGTTATTTATTGCCTCATTGAACTCGGGAAGTAATGGAAACTGCTATTATATAGGCAGTGAACGGGAGGCTGTATTGATTGATGCGGGTATTTCGTGCCGGGAAACTGAGAAACGAATGAGCCGCCTGGGCCTGCGGCTGGAAAATGTCAAGGCTATCTTTATTTCTCACGAACACTCCGATCATATCAGGGGGCTTCCGGTACTTTCCAGAAAATATCGTTTGCCAGTATACATAACTGACGGAACATTGGTGCACGGCAGGTTATCTGACCAGCTACTTTCTGTACAATCTTTCCGTGCATTTGAAACGGTAACTATTGGTGAACTGGATGTGCTTGCTTTTCCTAAAGCGCATGATGCAGCTGACCCGCATAGCTTTATGATTACGCGTAACGGCATTCGTATTGGGGTGTTTACAGATATTGGTGTTACCTGCGATGAACTGGTAAACCATTTCAGGCAGTGTCATGCCGCTTTTCTGGAAGCTAATTATGACGAGGAGATGCTGGCAAATAGCCGGTATCCGTACTTTCTGAAAAGACGCATCAGCGGGGGCAAGGGGCACTTATCTAATAAACAGGCGCTGGAGCTGTTTACTACTCACCGTGCAGACTACATGAGTCATTTATTACTATCACATCTTTCGCAGGAAAACAATTGCCCACAGCTGGTACAGGACCTGTTTGCCGGGTGTGCAGGGCGCACTACTGTAACGGTTGCTTCCCGGTATCAGGAAAGCGCTGTTTACCATATCACTGGTTTATAAGGCCAATAAAAAAACGTTACAGGCGTTAACCTGTAACGTTTTTGTTTACTGTACATGTTATTTCACTACATCTTCCAGCTCTACATCAGAGTCGTCTGCTTCTTCTTCTGCCTGTAAAATAGCATCCTGCACTTTTATGGCGTCTGCCTGGCGGCTGTCGGTATGTTTATCTTTTGCTTTGTTCAGCTGCATTTTCAGCACATCTACACACTCACTCACGGCTGGTTCAAAGTAGGGACCGGTTTTCTTTACAAAATGGTCGTAGCCGGGAACTTCCAGTCTTATTTCGCAATAGTTGTTTTCCGGTTCTGATTCGGGGCCTTTGAACAGTGTTACATCAGCGCGGATAATACGATCACTTTTCAGTGCATTTAACTTTTCGCGGATAAATCCGTCGAGTGTTTCGCCTGTAGTAAAGCCTAACGATTGAATTATGATGTCCATAAGTAACTGTTTTTGTAGAAATGCACAGTAATTGTGCCAGGTGGATGCCTGTTAAGTTTGCCGGTATGCAGATGTTTACAGACGGATATTTGTGGCGCAACCACCCCGGTTGTACCTTACGTACCACAGGCAGGTGCTAACGATGCGGACCAGGTTATGGCGTAATCTTTGAGCGCAACCTGCTGTAAACCAGCGGGTGGCCGCCCTGCTGCACAAAACAAAAGCCTTACCAGATTATGCGCATATTATGGATGTATCTGAAGCCTCACCGATGGCTGGTGCTATTATCGTTATTGCTGGCAGGAGCCAGCCAGGTGTTTACCATGATTGACCCTATGATTTTTGGGAAGATTATTGACGATTATGCACATAATACCACCCATAAAACGCAGGAGCAACTGGTTAACGGTGTACTGAAGTGGATGGGGCTGGCTGTTGGAGTGGCTTTACTGGCCAGGGTGGCAAAGTCGTTTCAGGAGTATACGATGCGGCTGGTGGTGCAGAAGTTTGGGCTACAGGTTTTTAATGACGGCCTGAAGCAAACGCTGCGCCTGTCGTTTCAGGAGTATGAAGACCAGCGGAGTGGTGAAACCCTGGCTGTGTTACAGAAAGTGCGAACCGATACCGAGCGGTTTATTAACGCACTCATCAACATTCTGTTTACCTCTATAGTAGGCATGGCTTTTTTGATCTGGTATGCAATAACAAAACACTGGGCATTGATTCCGGTATTTTTTATAGGTATTGTGGTGCTGGGTGGCCTTACAGGATTACTGAGCAAGCGTATGAAAACAGTACAACGCAATATTAACCGGGAAACACTGCAATTGTCGGGCGCTATTACCGAATCGCTCCGGAATATAGAGCTGGTGAAGAGCCTGGGGCTTACTTATCCGGAAATTAAACGACTGCGTTTGTTTACACAGAAGATATTTAACCTGGAAATGCAGAAGACGCGGCAGGTACGTACCTTATCCTTTTTGCAGGGTACTACGCTGAATGTGCTGCGCCAGTCTATATTATTTACCTTGTTGTGGCTGATTTTTCGCAATGTACTTTCTACGGGTGAGCTGATTGCTATGCAGTTTATTTCCACCTCTATTTTTGTGCCTTTGCAGGATCTTGGCAATATTATTCTGCAGTATCGTGAAGCGGAGGCTTCTATACAGTTGTTTGATAAACTGATGCACCAGCCGGTAGAGCAGAAGCCGGAGGAGCCTGTGGAGATTGGGCCGCTGGAAGAGCTGCGTTTTGATGCTGTGGTGTTCCGGCATAAAACAGCCACACAAAATTCTATTGATGAAATTTCGTTTACTGTTAAAACGGGTGAAACTATTGCTTTTGTAGGGCCTTCGGGCTCGGGCAAATCTACCATGGTAAAGCTGCTGGTAGGCCTTTATAAGCCGGTGGAGGGCCATATTTATTTTAACGGAGTATCGTCTGCAGATATCCGTTTTAACCCCCTGCGCAGGCAGATTGGCTTTGTAACGCAGGATACACAGCTGTTTGCTGGTACTATAAAGGAAAATTTGCTGTTTGTAAAGCCAGATGCTACTGATGAAGAGGTACTGGAGGCATTGCATAAAGCCTCCTGCGATGCTTTGCTGGCGCGTTCTGCCCAGGGCATTTATACACGGTTGGGAGAGGGAGGGTTAAAGCTGTCTGGCGGAGAGCGGCAGCGGATATCCATTGCCCGTGCTTTAATCAGGCATCCGCGGTTGCTGATATTTGATGAAGCTACTTCGGCACTGGACTCTCTTACAGAAGAAGTGATTTCTGATACTATCCGCACTATATCTGCCATGCGCGAACAGATTACCATATTGATAGCACACCGCCTTTCTACCATTATGCATGCAGACCGGATTATAGTACTGGAGAAGGGGCATATTGCAGAAACAGGCACCCATGCTGAGCTGGTGGAGAAGAAAGGATTGTATTATGCTATGTGGCGGCAACAAATAGGGGAGCGGAGAACCGTTATTGCAGAGTAGCAAGCAGGCTTCTGGCTATATCTATCAGTTGCAATGTTTTACAAAATTGTTGCAGGTTGTAACGGAGGTATTTACGTTTTGGGGGAATAAGTAGCTACGATTACGCCGTTGGGTAAGGGCGTACAGTTTTGTAACTGTAGCAGGTATGCTGTTTCTTTTTGCTTAAACAGGGCAATACCATTGCTTAATATTACCGGATGAATAAAAAGGCAGAATTCATCTATCAGTTGCAGGCGCGTAAGATGGCGCACAATGCTGCCACTGCCCAGTATCATCATGTCTTTACCGGGCTGCTGTTTAAGGCTTGTAAGCGTTTGAAATATGTTTTTCTGTATTAATGTGCTGTTGTACCAGTTTAACCGAGACAAAGTGCGGGAGAACACCAGTTTCTGATAAGTATTCATTCTGTCTGCAAATACAATATCTGCTTCAGAGGGAGATGACCGGTTAACAGCCTGCGGCCAATAGCCTGCCAGGGACTGATAGGTGTGGCGCCCCAGCAGCAGGGTATCTACATTATCCATTTGCCGGTAGCTATAACCCGTCATGGTTTCATCCCAGAATGGAAAGTGCCAGTCCAGGCTGCCATCGGTACCAGACATATAGCCGTTAAGGGTAAGATTTACGGAGGCAATAATTCTACGCATAGCAATTGTAAAACTAAAGCGGGAAAAGCTGCGGTTTGGGGGCAGAACCAGACCTGTGCCGGGGGCGGATGCGACTTTTTTGTTATTTTACAGCCAGTAAAGTACGGAGCCCTATAATGAAACATGTATCTATTCTGGTGCCCGAAGAGGCCGTGCTGGTGTCGATTGCTGATCCCCGCTATCTTTTTGCCACGGTAAATGATTTTCTGGAGGCGGCAGGTAAGCCTGCGCTGTTTCAGGTACAGCTGATAGGGCTGCGCAAGGATGTGCCTTTGAATAACGGATTATTTTCGGTACATGCGGATGCCACCATTTACGATCTGAAGAAAACAGATCTTATTATTATTCCTGCGTTGGGCAGTGTTGATTTAAAGCGGAGTCTGGAACTGAACAGCGCCTATATTCCGTGGCTGGTGCAACAGCACCGCAATGGAGCAGAAGTGGCTAGTTTATGTGTGGGGGCTTTTTTGCTGGCTTCTACGGGGTTGCTGAATGGAAAGGAATGTTCCAGCCACTGGAAAACGGCACCTGAGTTCAGGGAAATGTTTCCGGAGGTAACACTGGTAGACGGCCGTATTATTACCGAAGAAAAGGGTCTGTATTCCAGCGGGGGCGCTACTTCGTACTGGAATTTGTTGTTGTATCTGGTAGAAAAGTATACCAGCCGCGAAATTGCCATTCTTACCGCCAAGCTGTTTGCATTGGAAATAGATAGGAAAAGCCAGTCGCCTTTTATCATGTTCAACGGACAAAAAAAGCATGAAGATGAACCTATAAGACTGGCGCAGGAGTTTATTGAGGATAATTTATCGGAAAAAATATCTGTAGATGAGCTGGCTGTGAAGTTTGCCATAGGAAGACGGCATTTCGACCGCCGGTTTAAAAAGGCTACCAATAATACACCGGCAGAGTATATACAACGTGTGAAGGTGGAAGCTGCCAAAAAGTTGCTGGAGATAGGAAAAAAGAATGTGAATGAAGTGATGTATGAAGTAGGTTATAGTGATACCAAATCGTTCAGAATGGTATTCAGAAAAATTACCGGCCTGTCTCCGCAGGATTACCGTAACAAATACAATAACGAGGTGCTGGAGGCCTGATGGATAATAAACGATATATTTAGATAAAAAGCTGATATATGGATAAAGGATTGCATGCCAGAGAACAGTTTAGAAAGATAGCTACCAACCGGTTTCAGTTTTCTTTGTTTCTGCTGCGTTATCTGCCGGCGGCTTTCTTTTCAGGTGTGCGGGTAAAAGCATTGAATGGAGAAGCCTGCACGGTAACAGTTCCTTATAAATGGTTTACACGTAATCCTTTTCAAAGCACTTATTTTGCCTGCCTGGCTATGGCGGCAGAGTTAAGTACGGGGGCGCTGGCCATGTTACACGTACGTGGTGCCGGTGCAAAAGTTGCTATGCTGGTGCTGGATATGAGGGCCGATTTTCGTAAAAAGGCTACCGGGCATACAATGTTTACCTGTACGGAAGGGTTGTTGCTGGAAGCTGCTGTAACCGCAGCTGTAGCACAGCAGGAGCCGCAAACTTATACGGTTACCAGTACCGGTGTAAACGATAAAGGAGAAGTGGTAGCGGAATTCCGGATTACCTGGACTTTTAAGGCTAGATAATACCACGCAAAGGCGCAAAGTGTTATAAAAAAAATTGCCAGATGTTGTTGAATAACATCAATTTCCCCCTACTTTTGTCCCCCTGTAATAACAGAACTGCGGCGATGGCGAAATTGGTAGACGCACTACTTTGAGGTGGTAGCGCCTTTTACCGGGCGTGTCAGTTCGAATCTGATTCGCCGCACAACAAAAACCCACGTATTACGTGGGTTTTTTCGTTTCTGCTATTGCCGGATTGTCCAGTATAATACGAAAAGTAGTGCCTTTACCGGGTTCACTCCATTTCACAAACACCAACCCTTTATGGTATTGCTCAATAATGCGTCGGGTAAGGGTAAGGCCCAGGCCCCAGCCTCTTTTGCGGGTGGTAAAGCCGGGCTGGAATATCTTATTCAGGTTTTGCTGGGGTATGCCTTTGCCGGTATCCGTTACATCAATCCATATTTTTTGCCCCTGTTCCTGAAGCTTTAGTTCTATAAAACCTTTGCCTTCCATGGCGTCCAGCGCGTTCTTTAACAGGTTTTCTATTACCCAGTCAAACAGTGGAGCAGATACGGTAGCAAACACCGGATGGGAGGGGTGGCTGTAAGAAAATACCACATGGTTGCCCGCCCGTTTTTTCATGTAATCCAGCATGTTGCCAATCTGCTCTGTAATATCTTTCTGTTCCAGCTGCGGGGTGCTGCCTATTTTACCAAACCGATCGGTAACCAGTTGCAGGCGATTTACATCTTTTTCTATTTCCAGCGCAAAGGGCAAACTGTTTTCATCTTCTTTTAGAACTGCTACCCAGCCTTGCAGGCTGCTAACAGGGGTGCCCAACTGATGGGCTGTTTCTTTGGCCATGCCTGCCCAAAGCTGGTTTTGTGTGCTTTGGTAACTGGTTTTCATAAACAGAAAGGCCAGCGTGGTAAACAGCGCAATGATTAATAAAAAAACAATGGGGTAGTAGCGCAGTTGTTGTTGCAGAAAGCTGCGGCCATAGTAATATTTATTGGCTTGAAGGGGCTGTTCTTTCAATACAACTACAATAGGCGGGTGCAGTTTCCGGAACCGTGCAACCATGTTGGGAAGGTAATTTGCAGATTGGGCTGCCCGTGTACTATCCAGATTAAGATAATTACCGGTAATGCTATCTCTTTCGTTGGTTTCAATAATGGGTATATCTGTGTTTTCCAGCGATATTTTAGCAGCCAGCGCCAGCGTGGTACCGTCGTTACTGGTAAGGATGGCTTTCTGCGCTTCTACCCATGCATCTACTTTTTTTCTTTCGTCTGCTTCCAGCTTATGAGAGAGGTATTGCGAATAGAAGATTACTGCAATTACTATTGCGGTAGCCATTATTACCAGTCCGTTGCGCCAGTTCAACCATGCCTGAATCATGCTTCTAATATAAAAAAGAAATCCCGCAACAGTGTGCGGGATTTCCTGTGGTTATATATCGAAAAAGGGGAATACTGATTAACTGAATAAACCACCTTTCTTCAGGGTTTTTACGCCCTCACCAATTTTGTAACCGTTCTGATAAATTTCAATTTTGTAGTTGCCGGTTTCGTACTTGCCATCCTGCTTCCAGTCGAAGCTTACAGGAGTACGTTTGCCTTGCTGATACTGTACGTTTACTTTGTTGGTGTATACTCTGTCGCCATCTTCGCGGGTAGTAAATGTACCGCTGCCATAAGCTGGAATAGATACTGGTTTACCTTCGGGAGACGTCATACAAACATACAGTTCTTTGCTGCCGCTGGTAGCTATTCTGTTCTCGTCCAGATCGAAAGAGATACGTAACAGATCGGCTCTTTTTGCAGTAGTGGTGGCTTTTTCCTTACCGCTTCCTTTAACATCAATAGCAGTGATGTTGATATTGGAAGCATGCAGGGTAGAACCCACATCTGCCAGATGGTCTTTTTCTGATTGGGTAGTGGTCAGAGATTGCTGAATCTGCTGCTTTTGAGAATTTAACGTGTCTCTTTCAGTAGTTAACTGCTGGTTAGAAGCAGTTAAAACTTCGTTTTCACCTCTCAGTCTTTCCACTTCTGTCATCAGATCGTTGATTTTGCCATTCAACTCAGCAATTTTACTTTTTGCCTTTGACAGATCGCCGTTTTTGTCTTTCAGAATGCTCCTGATTTCACCTTTCAGTTTGTCAATCTCTGTTTTACGTTCAGCCAGAGAGCCTTGTAACTGAGCATTGTCACCAGTAAGCGAGTCCATACGTGCCAGGGCATCATTATACTCCAGTTGAATGGAGTTACGTGCCGAGTCTACTGTAGTAAACTGCGTTTGTAACTGGTTTAAGTCGTTTTGAGATTTGCTTTTGTCATAAATAATGTATCCCCATGTGCCTAATAACAACACAACCAGTGCGCCATAGATCAGTTTCCTGTTATCGTTTTTAGAATCAGGACGCTTTCCTGGTGTTGGGGTAGGTTCGTTTGCGTAACTCATATACGATGCAATTTTGGGTCAATAATAAATTAATTTAAGTAAGTTCTGAGCCCAAAAATTCCAAAACCATGCCAAAAAGGGGAAGGGTAAAGCGGGCATACTTTATCTTTGTTTTCTATGTCTGCAGAAAAGATTATTTCGGAGTGGAAAAAAGGACAGTTTAAACCCGTTTACTGGCTGGAAGGCGATGAGCCTTATTTTATTGATCAGGTGGTGAATTACGCAGAGCACCACATTATGAGCGAAAGCGAAAAGGGGTTCAATTTAACTATATTTTACGGAAGGGATGCGGACTGGACGGCAATTGTAAATGCCTGCCGCCGTTACCCCATGTTTGCCGAGCGGCAGGTGGTATTGCTGAAAGAAGCACAGCAGATGCGCGATGTGGAGAAGCTGGAGGCGTATATTGATAATCCGCAGCAGTCAACCATATTTGTAGTAAGCTATAAAGAAAAGAAGGTAGATGCACGCACCAAATTTGCCAAACTGCTGAAGCAAAAAGGCGAGACGCTGACTACCAAAAAAATGTATGATAACCAGTTACCAGACTGGGTGGGGCAGATGGTGCAGAAGCATCAGCTGGCTATTACCCAAAGGGCGTTACTGCTGCTGGTAGATCATATAGGAAACGACTTAAGCCGTTTGCAGAATGAGGTGGAGAAGATTGCAGTTAACCTGAACGGCCGTAAGGAGATTACAGAAGAGGATATTGAAACCTTTGTAGGCATTAGCAAAGAGTTTAACGTATTTGAGTTACAGGATGCGGTGGTGAAAAAGGATTTGCCTAAAGCCATACGGATTGTGAAGTATTTTGAGGCCAACCCCAAGGCGGCGCCTATTCAAATGATATTACCGGCTTTATATAATTTCTTCAGTAAGGTGTTTATGGTGTTTGCGCTGCCTTCTAAAGATGAGCGTAGTATAGCCTCGGCATTGGGTATTAACCCTTTCTTTGCCAAAGACTATGCCCTGGCAGCCCGTAATTACGATTTCAGAAGCACTGAGCGGGTATTGCTGCTATTGCATAAATACAACCTGCGCAGTATTGGTATTGACGATGCAGGTACGGAAGATGCGGACCTGTTAAAGGAGTTACTGGTAAAAATGATGCTGAACAACTAAAGCGGCTGCAGCAGTTCTATTGCCTGGCTACGGTCGTGGGCCAGCTGCTCTTTCAGGGCATCCAGGCCATTAAACTTCTGCTCGCCACGGAGGTAGTGGTGTACGTTTATGCGTAGTACCTGGCCGTAAATATCCTTATCAAAATCAAAGATGTTTACTTCTATAGTACGGTTAACGCCGTTTACGGTAGGGCGCACACCAATGTTCATCATACCCTTCAATATTTCTCCTGCTATATTTATGGTAACAGCATATACGCCATTGCCCGGCACCAGTTTTTCTTCCTGTTGAATACGCAGGTTGGCAGTAGGGTAGCCAATGGTGCGGCCCAGGCGGTTGCCTTCTACCACCAGCCCTTCAAAAAAATAGGGGTATCCCAGGCAGTAATTGGCGGTAATAACATCATTGTGTGCAATGGCTTCTCTTATGCGGGTAGAACTTATGGCCACTTCGTTTAATACCTGTTCGGGTATTTCTTTTACTACAAAGCCTAGTTCCACACCTTTTTGTTCCATCAGGTGATAATCGCCCTGGCGGTTTTTGCCAAAACGGTGGTCATAACCAATAATAACTGTATGGGGGCGGAAGCGGGTATATAAAAAATCGTGAATATAATCGTGTGCGGAAAGATTGGAAAAAGCTTCGTTAAAAGGAACCACTACCAGGTGATCGATGCCTTTCTGGCGCAGGAGCCAGATTTTTTCGTCCAGCGTATTGAGTAAATGTACTGCTGAAGGGTTGTGTTTTACAACGGTACGGGGGTGGGGGTGGAAGGTAATAATAACAGTTTCGCCGTTTACACGGTCTGCTTCCGCCTTTAGCTGCGCAATAATCTGCTGGTGTCCTGTATGTACGCCGTCGAATGTGCCTGTCGTAACTACCGCATTTTTAAAAGCCGGTAATTGAGTAATGTCCTTATGTACCTGCATATAATATCTACAAAACTAAATGATTCGTTTGAAACCGGGCTTCGCAGATTCTGAGTTTCTGACTACCTTTGCGGCAATTTCAAGATTTTAACCAGCTACAAAGTAATGTCATTATACGCGCAACGTGGAGTTTCCGCCCAGAAAGAAGAGGTACATGCAGCTATTCAGAAACTGGATAAGGGGCTATATGCCAATGCCTTTTGCAAAATATATCCTGATTACCTGTGCGGCGATAACAGTTGGGTAAACGTAATGCATGCAGATGGGGCGGGTACCAAGAGCATTCTGGCCTATCTGTACTGGAAAGAAACCGGTGATGCCTCTGTTTGGAAAGGGATTGCACAGGATGCAGTGGCGATGAATCTGGACGACCTGCTGTGCGTGGGTATTGCCGATAATCTCCTGTTTTCCTCCACCATCGACCGTAATAAAACCCTGATACCGGGTGAAGTGCTGGAGGGGGTTATTAACGGTACTCAGGAGTTTTTTGACGAACTGAAGAAATACGGCGTAAACATCCATTACCTGGGTGGGGAAACTGCTGATGTGGGCGATGTGGTGCGTACGATTGCAGTAAACGGCACCATGACTTCCCGCTGGCCTGCCAACCGTTTAATTACAAATGATAAGATTAAACCCGGTAACGTAATTGTAGGTTTTGCCAGCTACGGCAAGGCTGCCTACGAACAGGAATACAACAGCGGCCTGGGCAGTAACGGGCTTACCAGCGCCCGGCATGATGTGCTGAACAAGGTATACGCGCAGCAATATCCCGAAACGTTTGAACCTGCTTTGAAAGATGAGGTGGTATATATAGGTAAAAGTCGCATGACAGATACCCTGGAAATAAATGGGGAGCAGTTATCGGTGGGTAAACTGCTGCTGAGTCCTACGCGTACCTATGCGCCTTTAATGAAGGTACTGCTGGATCAGTATTTTGATGCTATTGATGGCGCTATTCACTGTAGTGGAGGTGGCCAGACCAAGTGTATGAAATACCTGCCTCAGCCATTAAAAATTATTAAAGACAATCTGTTCACGCCTCCTCCTATATTTCAGCTGATACAGGAAAATTCCGGCGCTGATGACCGTGAAATGTATCAGGTATTTAACATGGGCCATCGCCTGGAGATATTTACCGATGCGGCTTCTGCGGAGAAAATGATTGCCGAAGGCAACAAGCTGGGTATTGAAGGAAAGATAATTGGCAGAGTAGAAGCTGCTGAAAAGAAATCATTAGAACTGTTTGTAAACGGCCAGTGGATCAGTTATTAATAACTGATCCACCTGCTTTTCGAACGCGTATTTTACAGAATTCTGCTACTTTTTGGTGTAGATCAGAATTACGCCATTCGCAGCCGCTGCTCCGTAACGCGAGGTGGCTTCTGAATCTTTCAGTACGTTAATGGATTCGATGCTGTTGGGGGTTAAAGCTTCCATATCAGCTTTTGTAACCAATACATCATCAATGTAATACAGCGGTTCAGGTCCTGTTTTTGCTTTTTTGGCAGAAGTGCCTGTTGCTTTTACCATTACCACTTCTCCGGTTAAAACTACTTTGTTTTGTGCGGCTGACTCAATGGTTACAGTATCGGCATTGAGAATAGTGGTTGCCTCTTTCTCTCCTGCAGAGCGTACTTTTATTGTTACGGACTTGCGTTGCTGAGGTTCAGCTGTAAAAGTGGCTTTGCCGGCTTTTGAGGTACCCGCTTTCTTTGTGGTATCCTGCTGTTCGGCATGCGTGCTCGTTTGAGCAGCTTTATTCAGCTGTTGCAAATGCTCTGCTTTTACCCTAACGGCAAACAGTAACACAATAATGCCGGTTACAGGCAATGCCATCATGCGTCTTGCATAGCTGTAGCGGGGTTGCTTTGAAGTTGTAAACATGGTTAATCTTCGTTTTATAGGTGAGTAAAAAAATGGCTGAGCAATAGGGTAGGGAAATTTACCCAGGCTGGAGTTCAGCAGCATGGCTGCAAAGGCCCCGGCGTCTTTATTGGCAATGGCCCTGTTATCTGCAATAAACTCATGTACCATATACAGCTCACGCTGCAGCAGCCAGAAAAAAGGGTTCATCCAGTAAAAGCACAGGGTTATGCGCATAAACAGTTTATCCCAGGTGTGTTTTTGCTGAATATGGGTGATTTCGTGCAGCAGTATCTGTTTCCCGGTTTCAGTACCGGTATCCAGGTCGTTGCGCCAGAACAGCCAGTCGAAGAAGGTAAAGGGCGCCTGCGGCAGATCGGTTTCTATAAACAAAAACTCCTGACTGTATCTGTTGTGAGGATAGCGTTGTTTCAGCCGTTTTAATTTCAGCATACCCACCGTTTGTTTCAGCAGCATCAGCAAACTAACTGTTGTAATGGCTATTACCAGCATATACCACCAGTTTACTGCAACGGGCATGTAGGTGTGCGTGCCGGTTGTGTATATTACCTGCATCAGTTTTACAGCGGTTGCGTTGTGGCTTTGCACAAACCATTCTATTTGTATCAGTGGCAATAGCATGCTGCCGGCAGCGGCAAATAGCAGATAAAATCGATTGTACTGATGAAACTGCTTATCCCGCAGGGCAAACCAGTAATACGCCATTAAAACGCCGGAGCAGGCAATTACTTTTATCAGGTATAGAACTATGGCTGGCATAGGAATGTTTTAAGTGCGATTATGGTTTGTTTTTTAACTGAGCCAGCAGCAGCTCCAGATCTTCTACCGTAAGCTTGTTGTCTTCTACCAGGGCAGATACTGCCTGGCGGTAACTGCCGCCAAAGTACCCTTTTACCAGGCCGGTGAGGCTGGTTTGTGAATAGGCTTCTCTGGTTACTGCCGGCGTATACAGGTGCATACGTCCTACGGTTTCTGTGTTTACAAATTGTTTCTCCACCAATATCTTTAACAGGGTAGCTACAGTGTTGGGGTGAGGTTTGGGTTCCGGCATGGCCTCTACTATGTCTTTCAGAAATCCTTTTTCCTGCTTCCACAGCACCTGCATTACCTGCTCTTCTGCTTTTGTAAGCGTTTTCATTGTATAACTAAATGTTTAGTCGAAGATATGACTATGTTTTTAGTTGAACAACTATTTTTTTAGTTATAAAGAACAGGCAACGTTTTTGATGACAGATTATGTATGTGAAATGGGCCGGAGCCGTTAACTTTGAAGCCTGTTTACTATACCCATTAATTCTGATACCAATATTTTATGGCCGAAACTGTCGTATCTGTACGCGATGTAAATATTTACCAGGGCAGTAACCTGGTATTGCAGGATGTGAATTTTAACATTGCAAGGGGAGAGTTTGTGTACCTGGTAGGAAAAACCGGTACCGGAAAAAGCAGCTTACTGAAAACACTGTATGGCGAATTGCCTTTAAAAGAAGGCGTGGCTAATGTGGCCGGGTTTGATTTAAAGGGAATGGACTGGAAAAAAGTGCCTTTTCTACGCCGTAACCTGGGCGTGGTGTTTCAGGATTTTCAGTTGCTGACCGATCGTAATGTACACCAGAACCTGCGTTTTGTGCTGAAGGCCACCGGCTGGACAGACGAGAAGCTGATTGAAGAGAAGATTAATGATGTGCTGGATAAGGTTGGTTTAAAAAGCAAAGGCTTTAAAATGCCTTTTGAAATGAGTGGTGGAGAGCAGCAGCGTGTAGATATAGCACGCGCATTGTTAAACTCTCCCAAACTGATACTGGCCGATGAACCTACGGGCAACCTGGACCCTGAAACCAGTGATGAAATTATGCAGCTGCTGTTTCAGATTTGTAAAGATTATGGTACCGCTATTGTAATGGCCACCCACGATTTTATTGTAATTAACCGTTATCCATCCCGTATGCTGAAAACAGAAAGGAGCCGGGTATTAGACAGTGCGGTGCCTGTATAAATAATGTATTTTTATAATCCGGATGGATGCTTTCCTATCCGGATTTTTTATATTATATTTTGCCGTTGCATTTTTTTTCCTACCTTCGCGTTCCAAATAGAAGAAGTCAACTTGGATGTTTTTTAAAAAAAAGTGAGATGCCTTATTTAACTAAAGAAAAGAAAGCGACAATTTTTGCAACTTACGGTGGTAAAGCTGAAAACACTGGTTCTATCGAAGGCCAGGTAGCTCTTTTAACCGAGCGTATTTCCAGCATTTCCAAACACTTACAGGCAAATAAAAAAGACCATTCCACTCAACGCGGTTTAATGAAAATGGTAGGTCAGCGTAAAAGACTGCTGGCTTACATGCAGAAGCACAACCTGCAAGGTTACCGCGCTCTGATTGAGAAACTGGGTCTCAGAAAATAAACTATTACAGCTATGTAAAAAGCAATTCCCAACTGACAATTACGACGGTTGGGAATAGTTTTTTGTATAGCTATCCTGTTTGTTGTAAATAAGATTGCAAAACAGGGTGTGGGCGCCTTTTGTTGTACTTACTGCTACACCGTACACACGCTACACATCCCCAATTACCTGATTATGTTATCACAACCATTTAGTGTGTCTTTTGACCTGGGTGGTGGTCGCGAAGTGACCATCGGCACGGGTAAGCTTGCCCGTCAGGCTGATGGCGCCGTTACCGTTCAACAGGGTAACAATATTCTTTTAGCTACGGTTGTTGCTAATAAAGAGCCGAGAGAGGGACAGGATTTCTTTCCCCTTTCAGTAGATTACCAGGAGAAGTTTGCGTCAGCAGGCCGTATCCCTGGTTCATTTTTCAAAAGAGAAGGCCGTTTAAGCGATTCTGAGATACTGGTAAGCCGTCTGGTTGACCGTGCACTTCGTCCGCTGTTTCCGGAAGATTATTTCTGTGATGTACAGGTGTTAATCACCCTTATTTCCAGCGATAGTGAGATATTACCCGACGCTTTAGCTTGTCTGGCTGCTTCTGCGGCACTGGCTGTATCGGATGTGCCTATTAAAGAAATCATTTCTGAAGTACGTATCGGACGCATTGACGGTCAGTTTGTGGTAAACCCAACACGTGCCGAATTAGCGAAAGCTGATATGGACTTTATAATCGCGGCTACCGAGAAGAACCTGATGATGGTGGAAGGCGAAAGCCAGGAGTGCAGCGAGGAAGATCTGGTGAAAGCTTTACAGGTAGCGCACGATGCTATCCGTATTCAGATTCAGGCGCAACAGGAGTTACGTAATAAAGTAGGTATTTCTACTAAACGTGATTATCCAAAGCCCGAACAAAACGAAGCGTTGAAAGCGGTAGTAGCTGCATTCACGGCTGAAAAAATAAAAACTATTGCGCGTGGTGGTACTGCCAAGCACGACCGCAGTGCTGCTTTTAAAACCCTGAAAGATGAGCTGGTTGCCAGCCTGGGCGAAGAAGCAGATGACAAAACAAAGAAGCAGGCTAAAAAATATTACGAAGATCTGCAGTGGGAACTGGTTCGTGATATGATTATTGACGACCGCACACGTTTGGATGGCCGTAAATTAGACCAGGTTCGTCCTTTGACTATGGAGGTTGATCCGCTGCCTACGCCGCACGGTTCTGCTTTATTTACCAGGGGGGAAACCCAGTCGTTAACTACTGTAACCTTAGGTACGCCTCTGGACGAATTACTGGTAGAAAGCGCTGCCAAATCAGATTATACCAAATTTATCCTGCATTATAACTTCCCTCCGTTTTCTACAGGCGAAGTGAAGCCTATGCGTGGCCCCGGCCGTCGCGAGGTTGGTCACGGTAACCTGGCTATGCGTAGTCTGAAGCAGATGATGCCAGGTAACGAGTATGCGTACACGGTACGTGTAGTGAGTGATGTACTGGAATCGAATGGTTCTTCTTCTATGGCTACCGTTTGTGCCGGTTCACTGGCGCTGATGGATGCGGGTGTACCTATTCCCAAGCACGTGAGTGGTGTGGCAATGGGCTTAATTACCCGTGGCGATGGAAAATATGCCATCTTAACCGACATTCTGGGCGATGAAGATCACCTGGGTGATATGGACTTTAAAGTAACCGGTACCCGCGATGGTATCTGCGGTGTACAAATGGATATTAAAGTAGATGGTTTAAGCATGGAAGTAATGCGTGAAGCATTAAGCCAGGCTTTGAACGGCCGTTTACACATTCTGGATGCTTTGTATGAGTGTATTCCTGCAGCCCGCGCTGAAGTGAAGCCGCATGCACCACGCATGGAAAAACTGATTATCGATAAAGAATTTATTGGTGCGGTAATCGGACCCGGTGGTAAAGTAATTCAGGAAATTCAGAAAGAAACCGGAACCACTATTAATATTGAAGAGGTGGGTAACTTTGGTGAAGTAAGCATTTTCTCCAACAACAAAGAAGGCGTGGTTAAAGCGCTTAACTGGGTTAAAGGCATTGTTGCCGTACCACAGGTAGGAGAGGTGTACGAAGCTAAAGTGAAAACCATTCAGCCTTATGGCGCGTTTGTTGAATTCTTACCTAAGAAAGAAGGTTTACTGCACATCAGCGAAATATCCTGGAAGCGCTTAGACAGCCTGGAAGGGGTGCTGAAAGAAGGTGATGTGGTTAAAGTGAAGCTGATTGGTCTGGATCAGAAGACGGGTAAGTTTAAATTAAGCCGCAAAGTGCTTATGCCAAAGCCTGAGCAAAGCCCGAGGCCGCAGCAAGCCAATGGCCAGTCTGAAGAGGCTGCCGACTAAGGAAAAATTAGTGGTAAATACCTATTTTTAGCAGAAAAAGCTGTCTGAAACGTTTTGTCAGACAGCTTTTTTTTATTATTACATTGTTATATTATACATGTGGTAATTGAAATGTCATTTAATCTGCGTGAAAAGCACAATTAAGGTAAAATCTTAATCTGTGTTTTTAATCAGATGCCAAACTATCTGCTATGATTCATAAGTTGAATGATTCCGTGCTGCTTGATCGCCTCGCTGCTGGTGATGAATATGCGTTAAATGAGATTTACATGCTGTACTGGCAGGACTTGTTTATGTGCGCCTTCAATGTGCTGAAGGACAAAGGTGCCTGCGAGGATATTATTCAGGATTTGTTTCTGCAGTTATGGCAAAAAAGAACCACTATTCAAATTACTACTTCACTCCGCGCTTATTTATATACTGCTGTACGTTATAATGTATTCAGGCAGATACGTACCGGTAAGGTAAGAACTGCTTTGTTTGATGAAGCGGCCGACAGAATGGCTGCGAATACTACCGAATTTATCATGGCTGAAAAAGATGTAAGCAAACAGGTGGCCCGTGCAGTTGCTGGTTTGCCCGATAAATGTCGTGAGGTATACAAACTGAGCAGGGAAGAACAGCTAACCCATAAAGAAATCGCCTCCCGCCTGAACATCTCCACTAAAACGGTAGAAAACCAATTAACCATTGCTTTAAAGCGTGTACGCGCCTCATTGAACACTGTGGCGGTAATAATTGTTACGCTAATGGCCTGTTAATCAGGCTACCTTACTGTAAAATTTGTATATTTTTTTTGTTAATTTTTAGGGGATTGCGTTTTTAAAATACACTTACCATAAAACAGGTAAGTGGATAAACAAATATTCATATCTCTAATAGATAAGTTTCTTTCAGGCAAAGCCCGCCCGGAAGAAATGGATGCGCTTGCCAATTATTATCACAGTTTTCAGCAGTCCGGCTCCTCCTGGGATGAAGCGGTTTTGGGTGATGCGGAGGAAATGGAAAGCCGTTTACTGAACCGGTTGAACATTGCCATTGCCAGAGATAAAGCGGTAACAGAAGCAGAAGGGAATGAGGAAATACCGGTGGCTGAACTGCCGGAAACAACTACCCGGAAATCCTGGAAAAAGATAGCTATAGCAGCAAGTGTTGCAGGGATTCTGATTGTGAGTGGATATGCGCTGAAGGATTTTATAAAAGGACAGGTTACACCCGTAAAAACAATAGTGGTAGCTACTGAAAAAGGTATGCGCAGGCACCTGGTGTTACCAGACAGCACACAGGTTTGGCTGGAAGGTGGAAGCAGCTTCAGTTATCCGGATGCTTTCAGGGAAGAGGAAAGAACTGTAAACCTGCAGGGAGAAGCTTTTTTTGAAGTGGCGCAGGATGCAGGCCACCCTTTTGTAATACAAACCCCCTTATTAAGCACCCGCGTACTGAGTACATCGTTTAACGTAAAAGCCTACGATCTTAAAAAAGCGGAGGTGGTGGTGGTTACCGGTAAAGTGATGGTAAAGGAAGGCAGTGCAGCCATTCAGAACGATAACGCCCAGCAGTTAGTGGTGCGTAGTAACCATAAAGTAAGCTATGATAGCATACAGCGGGTATTAGAAATGAAAGACGCACCGGATGCAGCAGATTTTGCACAGCGGAGAAACGGCAAGTTTATTTACCGCGGTGTAAAAGTAGCAGATATGATTAAAGATCTGCAGCAGGCTTATAATACGCCTATTGCTATTAAAAAGGAACTGCTGAATTGTACGTTTTACGGTGATTTTAACGCGAAGGATGATGTGCAGAAAGTGCTGCACCTGATAGCGCTAAGCCTGAATGGCCGTGTAGAGAATATGGGAGAGAGAGGGTATTTTATAACAGGAGAAGGATGTCTTTAACTATCACTAAATAGAACCTAAACAAAACTAATGAGATCGTTGAAACCATACCCCCAGTAAAAGAGAAAATAAGTAAAAGTGTCCTCCGCATTCAGAGGACACATTGTTAGATAAGTTTTTTCAACAAGGCAGACTGCCCCTGAGGCCTGGAAAACCGTAGCAGTTTACCTATCCACTCAACCAACAACCTTATAAAGGTATGCAAAAAAAGGTACCACTATTTTTCAATGGCGCAATTGTAAGGGTCATGAAACTATCTGCAATTATTTTTTCAATTATCTGTAGCACAGTAGCTACGCTGCATGCATCTTATTCCAATGCACAGGCAGCACTAGACAAAAAGATCAGCATTCAGCTAAAGAATACCTCTTTACAGGATGCATTAGATCAGATAGGAAACGCGGCAAACGTATCGTTTTCCTATGCTGGTAACCGCACATTAGCCACCAATAAGGTGAATGTAAGTGCCAGAAACCAGAAAGTAGGTGAGTTACTTACCACTTTACTGGAACCGTTTCCATTGTCTTATGTAGTAGTAGACGAACGCATTGTGGTAAGGTATGATGCGAATAAAAAAGTAAAAAAAGAAGAGCCGGCTGAAACTGCTTCCCGCGAAGTATATCAGGCAGCTGTTCCTCCTTTTGTAATTAAAGGTGTGGTGCTGAATGAAAAAAAGCAACCACTGGATGGCGCAAGCGTAACTATTAAAGGCAAGGGAAAAACTGTAGTTACCAATGCGAAGGGTGAGTTTGAAATTAAAGATGCCGAAGCGGGTGATATATTAGAGGTAACTATGACCGGCCATAAAGCTTACAGCGTAAAGCTGACTGCCGCCAAAACACATCTTACCATTGAAATGGAAGAAGATGCGGCTGACCTGAAAGATGTGGTGGTAACAGGTTTCAACACCGTATCTAAAAAGAAGTTTACCGGTTCTACCGTTAAACTGAAAGTGGATGATGTGAAAATGGATGGTGTAATTGATGTAAGCCGTATGCTGGAAGGTAGAGCTGCCGGTGTATCGGTACAGAACGTATCCGGTACTTTTGGTAGTGCACCTAAACTGCGTATCCGTGGTGTTACTTCTATCAATGGTGAAAACAAGCCGCTGTGGGTGGTGGATGGTGTGGTGCTGGAAGATCTGGTAAACATTTCTAACGACCAGCTTTCCAGCGGTGACCCTACTACCTTGTTAGGTTCTTCCGTTGCAGGTGTTAACGTAAACGATATTGAAACTTTCGATATTTTGAAAGATGCCGCTGCTACTGCGTTATATGGTGCAAGAGCCATGAATGGTGTGGTGGTAATTACTACTAAAAAAGGTAAAGCGGGCAGAACCAATGTTAACTATACCGGAAACTTTACTACGCAGTTCAAGCCTAATTATAATGAGTACAACATTATGAACTCTGCCCAGCAGATGAGTGTATGGGGCGAGCTGGAGCGTAAAGGTTCATTAAGTCCAAGTCTGCTCAGCGCCTCTAACTATGGTGTGTACGGTAAAATGTACGATCTGGTAAATGGTGATGAGAATGGTAATTTTGGATTAAAGAATACGCCGGAAGCCAGAAAGAATTTCTTACTGCGTTATGCCAATGCCAATACTGATTGGTATGATATCCTGTTCCGTCAGTCTTTCTTACAGGAACATTCTATCAGCATTTCTACCGGTACTGAAAAGTCACAGTCATTCTTCTCTACCAGCTTTTATAATGATAACGGCTGGACGGTTGCTGACAAGGTGAAGCGGTATACGTTGAACTTTAAGAACAACTATACTATTTCTGATAAGCTGACTGCCGGTTTTCAAACGGTAGGTTCTTACAGACAGCAGACCGCTCCTGGTACTTTAAGCAGACAGAGCAACCCTGTAACCGGTTCTTTTGACCGCGACTTTGACATTAACCCTTTCAGCTATGCGCTGAATACAGCACGTGCGTTAACTGCATTTGATTCTGCAGGTGGCCGTGAATATTTCAGAAGAAACTTTGCACCTTTCAACATTCTTACAGAACTGGAAAATAACAGACTGAAGATTAATCTGATTGATCTGAAACTGCAGGGCGAACTGGGTTATAAATTTACCCGCTCGCTAAAATGGGATTTCATTGGTTCTATGCGTTATGTAAGATCTACCCGCGAGCATGAGATTACCGAAAATGCAAACATGGCCAATGCTTACCGCGCAAACGGTAGCTCTACCATTGCAGATGCCAACAAGTTTCTGTACCGCGATCCGGATAATCCGGAATCTTTACCACAGGTGGTACTGCCTTACGGTGGTTTTTACAACCGTACCGAAAACCAGCTGTTGAGCTTTGATATCAGAAACACTATTTCTTTTAATAAAACCTTTGCCAACAAACACTCTGTAACAGCCCTGGCTGGTCAGCAGGTTCGTTTGGCAGACAGACAGAACTACTCTAACACGGGTTACGGTTACCAGTACGACAATGGTGGTATTGCCTTTACCGATCCGTACATTCTGAAGCAGACTATTGAGAGCAACTTTCCTTATTACGAAATGGCCAAAACTTACGACCGCTTTGTAGGTTTTTATGGTAACGTAGATTATATGTACGACAGACGTTACAGCATTTCAGTAGTAGGCCGTTACGATGGTTCTAACCAGTTAGGTTCTTCTAATACGGCCCGTTGGTTGCCAACCGGTACGGTGAGTGCTGCCTGGAACGTGGACGAAGAGAAGTTTATGGACAATGTTCCGTTTGTTGATTACCTGAAAGTAAGAGCGAGCTATGGTTTAACAGCTTCTTTAGGTCCTGCAACCAACTCAAACGTAGTATTGAAAAATGCTACTTCTAACAGACCTTATACTACTGAGCGCGAATCTGTTATTCAGTTAAGATACCTGGAGAACTCCGATCTTACCTGGGAAAAGAACCATCAGTTAAACTTTGGTGTAGATGTTAGCTTATTCAAAGGCCGTTTAACAGCTACTGTTGAGCCTTGGTTTAGAAAGAGCTTTGACCTGATTGGCAACTTTAAAACATCCGGTATTGGTGGTGAGGCTATAAAGCTGGCTAACTATGCGGATATGAAGTCGAACGGTGTGGATGTAGTAGTAGGTGGCCAGATTGTAAAAACTAAAGACTGGGGTTGGAAATCAAGCGTAACTATTGGTTACAACACTACCAAAATTACCAACATCAAAAACGATCCTTTAATATTTGATCTGGTAAAAGCGGAAGGTGGTAACATTGAAGGCTATCCTGTAAACGGATTGTTTTCTATTGATTATGTAAGAATGCTCCGTACCAACGGTACACCGGTTTTTAAAGATGAGAACAATAAAGAAAACCAGGCTGTATACCTGCAGTCAGTAGGTGCTGATTCTTTCCTGGTGTATAACGGTCAGGTTGATCCTAAGTTTACCGGTGGTTTCAACAATACCTTTAACTACAAGCAGTTTACGCTGAACGTATTCTTTACGTACCAGTGGGGTAACAAAATCAGACTGTATCCATCTTTCAAAAATGGTTACTCTGATTACGATGCGTTACCTAAAGAGTTTTACGACCGTTATGTAGTTATTGGTGACGAACTGGTGCCGGGTACTGTTCCTGCTATTGTAGACCGCCTTACTGCAGCACAATTAGCCGGTACTTATGCTTATAATAACTATAACTATTCCAATGCAAGAATTGCTAAAGGAGACTTTATTCGTCTGAAAAGTGTACAGCTTTCATACAACCTGACTCCTAAGACACTGGAAAAATCACCATTCAAAATGTTGTCTTTTTCAGTAGCTACCATGAACCCATGGTTAATATATGCTGATAAGAAGCTGGAAGGTCAGGACCCCGAGTTTTTTAACTCAGGTGGTGTTGCCCAGCCTATTCAAAAGCAGGTTACCCTTAGTGTGAAAGCAGGATTTTAATTGATTATTGAAGAGCATACATTTTATTGATATGAAAAAAGTTTGTTTATATATAACGCTGGGTCTGGCCATGGGATCGGCCGGATGTAATAAATTCCTGGATAAAGACCCCGATGTACGTGCGCAACTGAATTCACCTGAAAAAGTAGCGCAGCTGATTGCAACGGCCTATCCTAATATGAACCACTGGACGTTTACCGAAGCTGCTTCTGACAATGCTTCAGACAGAACGGCTGGTTCTACAGAATTTGAGTCGCAGGATGCTTATATGTTCCGTGATGTAATCCGTGCCAACCAGCAAGATTCTCCGGAAGGCTACTGGGGCGCTTGTTACCAGGCTGTTGCAGCTGCTAACGAGGCTTTAAGTGCTATAGCCAAAGCACCAAACCAGGCAGCTTACAGTGCACAAAAAGGAGAGGCGCTGGTAGCCAGAGCTTATTCGCACTTTATGCTGGTAAACCTGTTTTCTAAGTTTTATAATGCTACTACTGCCAAAAACGATCCCGGTATTCCTTATGTAACAGAGCCTGAGAATGTGGTAGTAAAGCAATACGAACGGAAAACGGTACAGTATGTATATGATATGATTAAGAAAGACCTTACAGAGGGCTTACCGCTGATTAAGGATGAAAAGTACTCTGTACCTTCTTACCATTTTACCAGAGCAGCAGCGCATGCCTTTGCAGCCCGGTATTACCTGTATATTAAACAATACGATTCTGTATTAACACATACCGCACAGGTATTTTCGGACGCTGATGTAGCTACCCGCCTGCGTAAGTGGAATACAAGCTATCAGAACATGACGCGTCTGGAGCTGATGTCTACTTATCAGAAAGCTACTGAACCAGCCAATCTGCTGCTGGCAGAAACTGTGTCGCTCTACGCCCGTTACGTTGGTAGCAGCCGCTACGCCTTCAGCCCTGCAAACCGTCCTTTAATAGTAAGGGTTCCGGCCATTTACTCCGATACCTCTAAAGCTGAATATGCATTTAACTTTCAGGTATACGGCAGTGAATATGTAAATGTTATACCTAAGGTAAACGAGTATTTTGTTCGCGCGTCTGTAAACGCGGAAATTGGCTGGCCTTACGTTATGACGCCGCTGTTTACTATGGAAGAGGCGTTGTTTAACCGTGTAGAAGCAATGATTGCGAAGGGGAATTCTAACGGTGCGGTAGGTTTGCTGAATGCCTGGTTAAGTACACGTATCAGCGGTTATAATCCGGTAAAATATACGCTTACTGCCCAAAAGGCTACCGATTATTACGGCAAGGACGTGGCAAGCTCTCTGAAAGACCTTACGCTGGCTTACAAAAGAGCAGAGTTTTTACACGAGGGAATGCGTTGGTTTGATATTATCAGAAACGATCTGGCTGTAACACATACCACTAATAACGGGCAAACTTACAGACTGGATGCAAACCACAGATATTTTCAGATACCACAGTCTGCTGTGTTGTCAGGAGTTGAGCTAAACCCACGTTAATAACCCCCATTTATTAAGTATTACAAGTTTTCTTATGAAAATAGTTAAAATATCACTGCTTATACTTTCTCTGGGAGTAATGGCTTCCTGCAAAAAAGAAAAGCTGGACCCGGTAGGGGATATTCCAGGGCTGGGTGGCGATACCTGGGAGCCTACCGTTGTTGACAAATGGCTGCTTGACAGTCTTACCAATCCTTTCAATATTTCTGTGAAATATAAGTGGGACCCGCATGAAGTATCGGACCAGTATATTCTGAGAGATTTTGTGCCGCCCAGAGAAGAGGTGGTAATTTCTCTGATGAGTTCTGTAAAAAAGGTTTGGGCTGATAACTATATTGCTGAAAGAGATACCGTGTTTTTTAATCGTTATTCTCCCAAGTTTTTTGCATTGTTTGGCAGTGCTATTTATAACCCTGCTAACGGCACCAAGGTGCTGGGTATAGCAGAAGGGGGTAAAAAAATTAACCTGCTGGAAATAAATACCTTTAAAACCAGTAAGGATGCAGGTTACAAGCCTTCTGATTCTACACAGGCAAAAATGGCTTTTCATACTGTACACCACGAGGCTGCACACATTCTGCACCAGACTGTACTTTATACGCCGGAGTATAAGCGTATAAACGTTGGTATGTATACTACTAACTGGGTTAACTATACCGATGCTGAAGCTAACAGAGATGGTTTTGCTACAGCTTACTCTATGCAGGATCCCAACGAAGATTTTGTGGAAATGATTTCTATAATGCTTACCGAGGGTAAAGAAGGTTTTGACAGACTGGTAGATAATATTAAGGATACCAGCACACGCGGTACTATTCCTGCGCTGGCAAAATCAAGATTAAGGCAGAAAGAGGCTATTGTGGTAAGCTATTTTAAAACTGTTTGGAACATAGACTTTTACAGACTGCAGGAAAGGGTGAGAAAATCGGTTGAGTACTATATTTATTAACGAGCAACCTTGTAAAAAGTATTTGATTATGAAAATGAAATTTGCATATATATGCTTACTGGCTTTGGTTGTGGCCAGCTGTAGCAAAAAAAACGACCGTGCATTTGATACAACTCCGGAAGAGCGTATTAATGAACTGATTGACAAATATCAGACGCAACTGGCAGGTGGAACTAATGGTTGGAAAGCCTTACTTACCAGCCCGGATGGAACTGTATACAGCTTCTTTTTTAAGTTCAACGATAAAAACAGGGTGGTATCTTACTCTGATTTTAAAGGTGAGTTTGGTGTAGCCAAAGAAAGCAGCTACCGCTTGAAAGCTTTACAGCAGATCAGCTTATTATTCGATACCTATACCTATCTGCACGTATTGGCTGATCCTGATCCGAATGTAGCAGGTGGTGGACTGGGTACCGGATATAATGTAGATTTTGAGTTTTATTTTGATAATGCTACTGCAGATACCATTAACCTGGTTGGCAGAAAGCATGCTTCTAAAATGCGTTTAGTACGCGCCAGCCAGGCAGAAGCTACCAGTTATTCAAGCGGCGGCCTGCAGAAGGCGATGGCGCTGAGTGATAATTATGGTAAGATATTACAGTACTGGAAAGTATTTACCGCGGGAAGTACTCCTTTTCAGATGTCACTGGATACTGCGCAACGTTTTGTAACCTTGTTTTTTACAAACGGAGGTAATACTTACAGAGATAGCTCACGGTATTATTTCAATGGTACTGGTATGGTATTGCTGAAGCCTATTCCAACCCCACTCGGCAGAATTACCGGGTTTACTGATATTACCTGGGATGCCGCTAACAAATCATTCAGCATGAAGCTGGGTAACGTTACCGTAACAATGGCTGGTGCAAATCTTCCTGTTGCTATTGAAAGAAACTCAGCTTTTAACTTCCGTGTTACCGCCGGAGAGGCAGGTACTTACTGGTATAATACCGGCGGTATCAGAATAAACGGCGTTAATAATGCTTACAGAACAGATACGCTTACTTTTAACGATAGTACAGGCACCTATAGAAACTATTATCTGTTTTATCAGCCAGGTACATTAAGTGGTACTGTTGATGGTTTCGCCCCTATATTTTTGAATCAGGCGCAAACAGCAGTTAGCCTGATGTATGGTTCTAATTGCATTGTAGATCATAGTTCTCCTGACGGCCGTATGATATTGACTGAGCATGCCACCCCACTGGGAGATTTTCCATTTCCTGCAACGGGCGGGGCTGATTTATGGCGGAAGTGGATGTACAATTCCGCCGGTGTATTTCTGGTGAGGATTGACGACGAAACTTACGACATGGTAAGCGCTTCCGATGCTACTTCCTGGATGAGATGGTATTTATGGTAATAAACAGGCAAGTAATCTTTTAATCATAACTATAAAAAACAGAAATCATGAAAAGAATTTTATTAGGCGCTTTAAGCCTGGTGCTGGTTGCAGGGTTAATGACTACCACTTCCTGTAAAAAAGGCGATCAGGGTCCTCAAGGTGACTCTGCTATGGCAAACGTTATTTATTCAGATTGGCTTAGTGCTGATATCAGCCAATGGGGTACCCCAAGTGCAACTGATACACTGCGTTGGTTGACCGTTTTTGAATCTAAACAAATCACTGCTGACATTATCAACAAGGGTGAAGTTCATGTGTATTTCAACTTAGGTACTGCAGCTGAGCCGTATGTGTTCCCATTGCCGTACGCTACGGGTGCTACTTATATCCGCCCTGCTCTGTTTGTTGGCGGTATTGAGGTATGGGCTAATACTTTATCTGCTATTACTGGTCAGAATGGTGCTGGCATAGGTACCTATCGCTATGTTATCATCCCTGGTGGTGTAAAAGCAAGTGCACGTACTGAAGGTGGCTCTTCTCCTGTAGACTTTAACGACTACAATGCCGTTAAAGCATACTATAACATCAAAGACTAAGCAATCGCTGTTTTCTTGTACATAGGTGTTGGGCTGGTAAAACGTAAGTTTTCACCAGCCCTTTTTTTATAATATGGCGGATATGAGTCTGCAAAACGATTCGCCCATTTTCTTCATACGGCTTCTTTCCTCCCATTCCGGCAGAGTAATCTCCACACTATCTGCAATATCCCTTTCAAATGCCTCTCTTAATTGCTGGTGTACTTTTTCATCATACACAGTGGCATTCAATTCAAAGTTCAGATCAAAGCTGCGGATGTCCATATTGGCCGATCCTACTATAGACAGGCAATGGTCTGCTACCATGGTTTTGGCGTGTACAAAGCCTTTCTGGTACAGGTAAATTTTTACGCCAGCTTCCAGCAACTCGCTATAATAGCTTTGCGAGGCGGCATTTACCAGTCTGGAATCTGATTGGTCAGGTACCAGCAGGCGAACATCTACTTTGCCCAGGGCGGCTGTTTTAAGCGCTGTAAGCAGACTTTCGTTGGGTATAAAGTAGGGGGTGGTAATATACACATAGTCTCGCGCCAGCGTTATAGCCGCAAAATAACTCATCATAATACTGGCCCTGTCGCTATCCGGGCCGCTGTGAATTAATTGTACCAACTGGTTATTATGTACATGTGGTACATCCGGAAAGTAATCTTGTGTAACAGGTAGTTCCGCATCTGCGCAAAAATTCCAGTTAATAAAAAACAGATACTGCAACTGTTTAACGGCTTCGCCGGAAATTTTCAAATGCGTATCGCGCCAATATAATTTGTTGGTTTTTATGCTATTGTCATATCTGTCTGAGATATTGATTCCCCCTGTAAAAGCTACTTTGCCGTCTACAATTATAATTTTACGATGGTCGCGATAGTTGTGCCTGTTAGATACAATAGGGAACCAGATGCGATAAAACGGAAGAATTTCAATACCACTTTTCCGTAATTCGCGTAAAGTGCTGAATCCCAGATCAGTGCCAAAGTCATCGTAAATTATTCTGATGCTGACTCCTTCTTTCGATTTTTTGAGCAAAATATCCTTCAGTCTTTTGGCTATCAATCCTTTATCAAAAATATAGTACTCCATGTGGATATGGTGCCTGGCCTGCTCAATGGCTTCAAACATGGCAGTAAATTTTTCCTCCCCATTCAGCAGCAGATCTACTTCGTTATTAATAGAAAGCGGAAGGCCGGTATCTTTTAATACCAGGCGTATCAACTGTTCACTGCCCTGGAGCTGCTCTGCATGGTTTCTTATCAGGTGTTCGGATAGTTTAGCCAGATAATTGGTATACCGTTCAAAAGAGGCCTGGTCGCGGGTAAATTTTCGCTTGTACAGCTTTTTCTTGCGGTAGTTTTCGCCAAAAACATAGTAGATGAGGATGCCCACAATGGGAAGCGCAAAGAACAAAAGCAAGTAAGCCAGTGTTTTAGAGGGCGATCTGTTCTGAAAAATGATCATGAGGGCAAAGGGAATACTAACCACGTACGCAACTTCTAATCCTATGCTAACTATCTCGTTTATACCTAGTAACATGTGGCCGTTTTTATTGTATTTAACTTAAAAATAGGGGAAAGGTTGCCAGGGCATGATTTTTTACGGCGTAATTTGTATTCTAATGAATAATTAAGCCTGCCGGTATACCAAACAGGAGTATCTGGTAGTTTATATTGCGGGCTAAATACAACAAATGGCTGAGTATATTGAGATTGCCCTGAAGGGAATGGATGAGGTAATTAAGAAGGAAACGATGATAGCACTATTATCGGAAATGGGCAGCAATGGCTTTGAAGAAGAGGGCGATGAACTGAAAGCATACGTAGAGAAGGATACATTTGATGCAGCATGGTTTAAAACGGTTGCAGAAGAAAATGGTGTTAGTTATTCATTATCAGAGATTCAGGACCAAAACTGGAACAGTATATGGGAATCGCAGTTTGAGCCTGTAGTAGTGGATGAATTTGCAGCCATCAGGGCTTCCTTTCATGCGCCTATTACTTCGGTAAAGTATGAAATAGTAATTACACCTAAAATGAGTTTTGGTACCGGCCACCATGCTACTACCTATATGATGATGCAGGAGATGGCTAAACTGGACTTTACCAACAAAGAAGTTTTTGATTTTGGCACTGGTACAGGCATATTAGCAGTGCTTGCAGAGAAGATGGGAGCCAGGGAATTATTAGGGATAGACAACGACGACTGGAGCATTGAAAATGCGAAAGAAAATCTGGCCGCGAATGGATGTACAAAAATTGAAATTGAAAAAAAGGATCATCCGGCAACCGAAAAATTATTTGATATAATATTAGCTAACATCAACAAACACATATTGTTAGCGTATATGAAGGATTTAGCGGTTCAGTTAAAAAAGGGTGGAATTATTCTATTGAGTGGCTTGCTGGAAGAGGACGAAACAGACATAAAAGAGGCGATTGTTAAAGCAGGTATAACCCATATGGAAACAGTAAAAAGGGAGAAGTGGATTTGCATGCGTGCAGGTAGTAACTAGTTTCCCCTATATTTGTCGTCCGACCCTGGGTATTTTTTCATACAACCGTAAAAAACCAATGAAAGAATTGTTATTAATAGCTATTGCCTATCTCATTGGCTCTATACCTACCTCTGTTTGGGTAAGTAAGCGCTTTTTTGGGATAGACATCAGAGAGTATGGCAGCGGTAATGCCGGGGCAACAAACACTTATCGTGTGCTCGGTTCTAAATGGGGCACCTTTGTAATGATTGTTGACATGCTGAAAGGGGTAGCTGCTACTTCATTATATATCTTACTTCCTAAATACGCAGGGGTAGATCACGAACTGGCCCGTACCAATTTTATGCTGGGGCTGGGGTTGGCTTCTGTTCTGGGCCATATATTTCCAATATGGGCAAATTTTAAAGGTGGTAAAGGGGTAGCAACGCTGTTTGGTATGGCTGTGGCTATACAACCAGTAGTGGCCCTTTGCTGTACCGGCGTTTTTCTGCTGGTTTTGTTTCTTACGCGTTTTGTTTCGTTAAGTTCTATTCTGGCAAGTGTATCATTTGCTGTTTTTATACTCTTTATCTTCAATGAAAAAGAAACCTGGTACCGAGTTTTTGCGGTAGCCGTGGCTTTGATGGTTATTTTAACCCATCAGAAGAATATTAACCGCATATTGAAGGGAACGGAGAGTAAGGTGCCCATTCTTAAACACAGAGACAGGCGTAAGCAGCGAAAAAAACAATTTGAAGATTTTGAATAAAAGAAAGGAGGCAAGTTTTGCTTCCTTTCTTTTTTAAGCAGTTAACTTCTGGAATGGTCTATCTATATGGAAACTCCTTGTAAATTAACTCGTAACCAGGGACTGTATATATCTGGAAAAAATTGATAAAGGTTGTGCCTAATCCCAAACGGGTACTGTATTTAAACGCAACATTAGTTACATATTTAAAGAACTTTTCCCGGTCAAACATAAGTACATAGTCATCAGGGTGATTCATCATATAATTTAATACAGCATTAACTTTATCTCGTGCAGAAAATAATACCAGGCTTTGTTGGCTGTGTAATGCATCTGCAATTGCTGAATTAAAATTATTTAACTCTCTCCTTCTAACATTATAGATCATTGTTTGTGATCCGTCCAATAGCAAGGGATAAGGCATATTGAAAAACTCACATATTTCCCGTTCACCAGATAAATCTGCCTCCGACTCATTGCTAATAAAATAAGGATCAATCTGGCCTGTTGGAAAAGGCGGGGCAGGTGGATACAGCTTTCTTCCGCCTCCACCTCCCAAATTAATAAAAGAGTTAGCACATTCTGTAAATGCGTTCTCTGCATCTCCCGGAGTATAGCCAGCTGGAGGATTTTTTAATGTGTTTGTGAACTTTGTGTAACAATCAGCAATACTGGAAGGATCATCTGGTCCACTCATCTGAGTGTTGTTTAAGGTTAGATTTTCAGGTTTGCTGTCTCTCTTTGTACAGGCCACAATGGCGCCAAAGGCAACTGCTACTGCAATTGCATAGGTTAAGAGTTGTCTCTTCATGGTTTTTAGGTTATTATAATGAGTAATTCAATTAGTCAGCACCGGTGCTTTGCTGTACAAATATAAACGGTTGAACAATGAAAAGGAGGCGAATGTGATGATTGTAGGTAAATATGGCCTGACGTACAGTCATTTTTCACCGCCCAACTATTTGGTATAGATATTGAACCAGCTACTTTTGCATAAATACATCTATCTATGACCCGCGTTTTATTAGTCGCTTCTGCCATAGTTGTTGCCACAGTTTCCTGTAGCCGCAATACTATTACCGGCAGAAACCAGTTGTCTCTTGTATCCGAATCTGATCTGCAGGCAACTGCACTTACTGAATACAAGCAGTTTTTATCGGAAAATAAAGTGGTAAGCACCGGCAACAGCAAAGATGCTGAAATGGTAAAAAGGGTAGGTAACCGTATTGCCGCCGCTATTACCCGCTATTATACAGAAAAAGGGATGGCCAGCGCGTTAAGCAGCTATCAGTGGGAATTTAACCTGGTGGATGCCAAAGATGTAAACGCATGGTGTATGCCTGGCGGTAAGGTGGTAGTTTATACAGGTTTATTGCCGGTTACCCGCGATGAGGCTTCACTGGCAATTGTAATGGGCCACGAAATTACCCATGCCGTTGCGGGCCACAGCCGCGAGAGAATGAGCCAGCAGATGGTAGCACAGGGGCTGCAGGGTGTTGGCGGGGTAGCATTGGGCGGCAACCAGAAGGCGCTCAGCATTTTTAATGCGGTGTATGCACCTACTGCGCAGGTGGGGGTATTGTTGCCCAATTCGCGCAAGCAGGAGTCTGAAGCTGACCACTACGGGTTAATTTTTGCAGCTATGGCAGGATATAACCCTGAAGTTGCGGTGGGCTTCTGGCAAAGAATGGCTGCCCAGGGCGGACAGAAAACCTCTGTTCTGCTGAGCACGCACCCCAGTGATGAGCAGCGGATTGCCGACATTAAAAGGCTGCTGCCAGAGGCTATGAAATACTACACGCCTGTTAAAAACTAACAAACATTTTATAAAAGTGACAGAAACCTGCATTTATGCGGGTTTTTTTTGTACTTTTGCATCCTCTTTTTGTTTACCTTTAAAACTTTTTTGAGGATGTCACAGCAAAGTTTGTTTGAAAAGTTACAATTAAAAGACGAAAAAAACCTGTTGATACAGGGATTACCTTCCGCCATCGAAAAACAATTCAGCAAGCTCTCCTTCTCTAAAAATGTTACTCCATTACTCAAAGCGAAAAAGATAGATTTTGCACTTCTGTTTGTGATTAATCAGAATCAGATGTGTTCAATTTTGAAAGACGTATTTCCCGCAATGCAGGAAGAAGGTAAATTATGGATAGCATATCCCAAAACCGCCAGTAAAATTGCAAGCGATCTTAACAGAGATTGTAGCTGGCAGTTTCTTGCAGAGAATGATTATGAGTCGGTGAGACAAGTTGCAATTGACCATGTATGGACTGCATCCCGTTTTAAGAAACTGGAAACCATCCCCAACCGTACACGTGCTTTTTCAGAAATCAGAAACCCGGATATTGACGGAATTGATTTTGACAAAAGGTTAGTGGTACCTCCGGTGGAACTGGATACCCTTTTTATGAAACACAGTCAGGCGAAGGAGTTTTTTACTTCTTTATCATTTACCAACCAGAAAGAGTATGTAAGCTGGATTACCGGCGCCAAACGTGCAGATACAAAAGCGCGCAGGGTAGAGGCTACACTGGAGAAGTTACTGGCGGGTAAAAAGAATCCTTCAGATAAGTAATATCTGACGAGATTATAACCAAAGCCCTTAAGATAGTAGTGATAGATTGTAATACTTACAGGCTGTTGAAGCAATTTCAACAGCCTGTTTTTATTTGAAGATAACCGTACCTGGCTTTTTAGACAGTTCTTTTTCCAGCTCTTTCAGGTGCAGGTGTATTTTAATCAGGCGTATATATTCGTCCGATTGTGAACTGTGATTCACGCGTTCCATATCTCTCTGGTTCTGCTCAAACATTTTTTTAATCTTACGTACTTTAAAAAAATGCAGACTGGTGTTAACATCAGCTTCCGAATTGTCCTGATTCACCACCGATTTTACCTGTACCAGTTTTTCATCCCAGCGCTGGCTTATTTCAAAAGCAAAGAAAGTGATGTTGATTACCGTATTGCGTATCTCTTCGTCTTCGTGATAAAGCAGGGTTTTAGTAGTAGGTTCCAGCCCTTGTGTATATTGGTTATAATATTCTGTGAATACCTTTTCCAGCCTCGGGGTTTCAAAGTGAAACTCTTCCAGTTCTTCAAAAATATGCTGCGCAATGGTTTTAGTCCCTTCCTCACCCCAGGGGCGAAGTCCAAACTCCAGCAATACTTTAATAATGTTCTTTTCATGTGCCTCATCCTGGTTTACCAGCAGGTGGGTATCCATATCTTCACCACCGCTTACACCTGCACCGCCACCCATACCGCTTCCACCACCACCAAAGTCATCCGGTGGAAAGCCGTTATCAAAGTCCATCGGCGGCATCATATGGTCGTCAAACCCACCATCATCCCACTGAGGGGGATGGTTATCAAAAGCCGGGGGAGGGCCGGAATGTCCACCACCAAAATCAGATGGAGGGGCGTTAAAACCGGAAGATTGCCCGCCAAAACCGGAATTGCGCCCGCCAGACGATTTGCCGCTAAAGCCGGATTGATTGCCTGAGCCGGAGTTGTTGCCCTGCTTTTTCTCCTCTTTAGCAAGGCGGTCGCGCTTGTATTTGTTTACCAGGGTGGTAAAGCCGGTTTCATCTACCCGCAGTATACCGCTGCACTGGCGTATGTATTCCTGCTGTTTGGTAAAGTCTTCCGCTTTGTTAATCTTACTCAGCGTTTCGGCCACATGGTTAACCACCGCACTGCGTTTGCTAACATCATTGCCGGCATCTTTCAGCATTACCTCCAGCTGAAAAAGAATAAAGTCTTTTTTATATGCTTTTACAAACTCTCTAAACTCAGCAGCGCCTACTTTTCTTACATAACTATCAGGGTCTTCCTTGTCTGGAATCAGTACCAGCTTTACATCCAGCCCTTCTTCCAGCGCCATATCCAGGCCACGTAAAGCGGCTTTAATACCGGCTGCATCCCCATCATATATAATAGTAAGGTTGTTGGTGTACTTCTTAATCAACCGCAGCTGATCTATAGTTAGGGAAGTACCGCCACTGGCTACTACGTTTTCAATGCCTGCCTGGTGCAGACTAATTACATCGGTATAACCTTCAACCAGTAAACATTCATCGTTTTTGTCTATCGACTGCCGGGCAAAGTAAGAGCCGTATAGTATTTTACTTTTTACATACAGTTCGTTTTCCGGGGTGTTAATGTACTTGGGGGCTTTTTCGGCCTTACCAATTACACGGGCACCAAAACCTATAATCTTACCGGTGTTGTTGTGAATGGGGAAGATGATACGGCCACGGTAATTATCCAGCAGCTCATCGTTCCGGTTTACTACCAGTCCGGTTTTCAGCAGCAGCTCCGGAGTAAACTGCTGGGTTCTGGCCTGTGTTATAAAAGCGGTGCGCGATTGCGGGCTATACCCCAGCTGAAACTTCTCCATCACCTCTTTTGCAAAGCCACGTTCTTCCAGGTAACTCAGGGCAATATTCTGTCCCTCTTCGCTATTCCACAACTGGTCTGTAAAATAGTTGCGCGCAAAATTATTGATAACAAAAAGGCTGTCTGCCACCAGCTGCGCCTGTTTTACCTGCGGGCTAACGGCCGTTTCCTCTATCTCTATATTATAACGGGCGGCCAGCCAGCGCATGGCCTCTATGTAGCTGTACTTTTCATGCTCCATCAAAAACGTGATGGAGTTACCGCTTTTGCCACAGCCGAAACACTTGTATATTTCTTTGGCGGGCGAAACGGTAAAAGACGGCGATTTTTCGCCATGGAAAGGACAGAGACCCAGGTAGCTGGTTCCGCGCTTTTTCAGCTTCACAAATTCACCCACCACATCCAGAATGTCAATGCGGCTGGTAATCTGTTGTATTGTTTGCGGAGTAATCATTGCAGCTGCAAATATACTAAACGTTGCTGCAGCGCTTCCCGGAAGTGGATAAAATAAGCGGCAGATTGCAGCAGGCGGCTGCCGTACCAGCTGAACATTTCGCCATCTGTAAGGCATACCAGTTTGCCCGGTAATTGCTGTTGTAATTCAGCCACATGTTTTTCGCGGAAGGGAAAGGGTTCTGAGGATAGCAACACCACTTTGCAGGGGCTTGCCGCCAGCTGGTCTAAGGTAATGGCAGGGTAGCGTTGGGTGCTGCCAAACACATTTTCCAGCCCGCAGTGCTGCATCATATTGTGTATAAAAGTATCGCCACCCACAGTCATATACGGCTGCTGCCATATAAGGTAGGCGGTGGGTATGGAAGGGAAGTGCGTAGCAGCAAGTTGTCCAAAGCCCTGGGTTACATCAGCCACCAGTTGCCGGGCAATTTTTTCGCGGTGGCACATTACTCCCAGTTGTTCTATGGATTCCAGCGCCTGTTGCAGATTGCCAATATCGCTTACCCATACCGGCGCAAAACTGGCAATGGCTTCTACCTGTTCCTGTATATTTTCTTCTTTGGAAGCAATTACCAGATCAGGCTGCAGTGCCTGCAACTTTTCTACGTGTACCTGTTTCGTGCCGCCGATAATAGCTTTTTGCTGTTTCCACTCCTCAGGATGCGCACAAAAACGTGTAATGCCTTTCACTTCTTCCTGTAGTTGAAGGTGGAACAATAATTCTGTAAGAGAAGGTACCAGCGATACAATCCGTTGAGGAGCATGAAGCTGCATGACAGTTCGCCCAATGTGATCGGTATATTGCGCCATAGTTATTCAATAAAGGTAGTATTTGTCATGTGTGTATCGTACACTAAGCCCAGATTGCATACATTCCGCTGCTACATTTGTGCACATTAATTGCTTACACAGTCAAAACCTCTTTATAAAAGCTGTACCATATGGTTATTAACAGGAACGTACAAACACTTGATGAATTCACCATTCAGGAACTCAGAAATTTTCCCCGGGCTACCGGTGAGCTCAGTACCCTGCTAAGGGATATTGGCCTTGCCGCAAAACGCGTAAACGTGGAAGTAAACAAAGCAGGCCTGGTAGATATACTGGGCGATGCAGGTGCTACCAACGTACAGGGCGAAGATGTAAAAAAGCTGGACGTATATGCCAACGATCAGTTTATGGGCGTATTACGTCACGGCATCAGCTGCGCAGGTATTGCCAGCGAAGAGCAGGACGATTTTGTTATTTTCAACGATGAAAAAAGCAACAACAGCAAGTATGTGGTAATGTTTGATCCGCTGGATGGTAGCAGCAACATTGATATCAATGTAAGTATTGGCACCATCTTCAGCGTATACCGCCGCATCAGCGAAGTAGGAAAACCTTGTGAAGAGAAAGACTTTTTACAGGCTGGTAACCGCCAGGTAGCTGCCGGTTATATCATTTACGGTTCCAGCACCATGCTGGTGTATGCCACCCGCAGGGGGGTAAACGGTTTTACGCTGGACCCTTCTATTGGCGAATTCTGTTTAAGTCACCCCATGATTAAATGCCCACCCGATGGCAAAATCTATTCTGTAAACCACGGTAATTTTTACGGGTACAGTAATGGCGTGCAGCAATACATTATCAACTGCCAGAAAAAGACCAAAGAAAACGGTGGCCCTTATACTGAAAGATATATTGGCAGCATGGTGGCCGATTTGCACAGAAGCCTTATTAAAGGGGGGATTTTTATGTACCCTGCCACTACCAGCAGCCCTGGCGGCAAACTGCGCCTGCTGTATGAGTGTAACCCTTTTGCATTTATTGTAGAAGTAGCGGGCGGCAAAGCTACCACCGGCGACAGGCGGATAATGGAAGTGGTGCCAACCAAATTGCATGAGCGTGTACCATTTTTTGCCGGTAGCAAAAACATGATGGAAGAGCTGGAATCGTACCTGAATTTGTAGTTAAAATGCTCTTAACGCCTCTTATTCAGGGCGTTCGGGCAACATCTGGTACAAAACTTGACTCTAACAGGGCAGAGAACCCCATAATATGAAAAGATATCTTTGCTTTTTCAAACTGCTGTTGCCGGCACTGGCAATAGCCACGGTAGGTGCCTGTCAAAAGCGCACGGTTACCACCACATCTGTAACCCGTAACTACAACAAAGCCGGCGATGGAGTTTCGCTGAACGGAATGGAAAACAGCATTCTGTTTTATGTAAACAAGCACCGGAAAAAAATTGGTAAATCAGAACTGCGGATGCTGGATGCTGCCAGTACACAGGCAACTGTTCACAGCCGTAACATGGCGCAGAAGAAAACACCTTTTAGTCATGATGGTTTTGAAACCCGTGTAGCCACTATTACCAAACAAACCGCCAGTGCGTATAACGGCGCTGCGGAAAATGTGGCGTATGGTGAAATGACGGCGGAAGAAGTGGTAGACGGCTGGTTGCATAGCCCCGGCCATAAAAAGAACATTGAAGGAAACTACAACCTTACTGGTATTGGCGTAGCCAAAGCCAAAGATGGTACGGTGTATTATACCCAGATATTCCTTCGCAAATAATTACCGATACAGTAACTTGCTGCTGTTATGCAGCAAGTTATTATTTCGGTAAAGGAACTTACAAAACAGTATGGCAGTTTTGAGGCGGTAAAGGGAATTAGTTTTGACGTGTACGAAGGCGAAATTTTCGGGCTGCTCGGCCCCAATGGCGCCGGAAAATCCACTACCCTGGAAATTATTGAAACGCTGCGTACCAAAACCAGCGGTACCGTTACGGTAAATGGTTTTAATCTGGACCATGCTCCCAACGACATCAAAAAAATTATAGGCGTTCAGCTACAAACCTCCGGTTATTACCCCGGTTTAAACCTGGTAGAATTGATTCAGCTTTTTGCCGGTTTATACAACCGCAATATTGACCCTATGGAGTTGCTGGGCCGTGTAAACCTGCGGGATAAGGCCAAAAACAAGTTTAAAGAGTTGAGTGGCGGGCAAAAACAACGCTTTTCTATCGCCACCACACTTATTAACGAGCCTAAGATTATTTTTCTGGACGAGCCTACCACAGGGTTAGACCCACAGGCGAGAAGAAATTTGTGGGATCTGATACGCGAAATACGTGATAAGGGCACTACCATTATTATTACCACGCATTATATGGATGAGGCTGAAAAACTGTGCGATAGGGTGGCTATTGTAGACAGTGGCAGAATCATTGCATTGAATACTCCGGATCAGCTGATTGACGATCTGGTAGCAACGGGTTTTGAACGGCCGAAAGAGGTAAAAATGGCCAACCTGGAAGATGTGTTTATTCACATGACCGGGAAGGAGTTGCGTGGGGAATAGCTAAACAACACAAACCCATTGAATATGGATGATCTGCGTTATCCCATTGGCTTGTACGAGCCACAACCTTTTTCGCAACGGCAGAAAGAAAAATGGCTGCTGGACCTCCGGTATATGCCGGACGAGCTGGAGACCGCTATTCTGAACCTGAACGAGGAGCAGTTTAATACGCCCTACCGCGAAGGTGGGTGGACGGTTACGCAGGTGGTGCATCATGTGGCAGACAGTCATATGAACGCCTACATCCGTTTTAAGCTGGGGCTTACGGAACATAACCCGGTTATTAAGCCGTATGAAGAAGGGGAGTGGGCTATGCTGAACGATGTACAAACCGTACCGGTAAACCTTTCATTAACGTTGTTACATGCACTGCATCAACGTTGGGTGGCCACTGTAAAGGATTTGAGCGATGCGCAATGGCAGCGTACCGTATATCACCCGGGGCAGCAGGCACAGCTGAGCTTATGGCATTTACTGGGTAGTTATGCCTGGCATGGCAAACACCATGTAGCACATATTACTTCGCTGCGGGAGAGAAGGAGATGGTAAACGATTTTAAAGAAGAGAAAAAGAAAGAAACTATATGAGCGACACTTCAATGAACTGGAAAACGCTTTCGTCTGACTATCTGTTTAAAGATAACTGGCTTACAGCACGCAGAGACAAATGTGAAACCCCTTCGGGTAAAATTATTGAGCCTTATTATGTACTGGAGTATACCGACTGGGCTACCGCTTTACCTATTACCGAAGATGGAAAGGTGATTATGGTAAAACAATTTCGCCAGGCACTGGGCGAAACCGGTATTGAAATACCCGGCGGCTGTATTGATGATACGGATGCTTCTATTGAAGATGCTATCCGCCGCGAGTTGCTGGAAGAAACCGGTTATGCTTTTGAAACCGTACATTATCTGGGCCGCACTTCTGCCAACCCATCCACTAATTCCAACCTCATGCATATGTTTGTAGCCTTAGGCGGCAAAAAGGTGCAGGAGCAGCATTTAGATGAAAACGAAGAAATTGAAATTCTGGAATATACCTGGGAAGAGTTTCTGCAACTGGTAGAGGAGAAGCGTATTGTACAGTCTATGCACATGACCACTATTTTCTATGCCATGCGCTATCTGGATAAGATTAAATATGTGTAAGCTATAAAAAATCATGCAGCAAAGAAAAGGGGCCGCAACAGCGGCCTTTTTTTATGCTTGTTCAGTGTTTAACCACAGTGCTTTGCCTCTGACCAAAATGAACGGAATTCTATTGGCATTCAGCATCAAAATTGAGCGTGTTTGCTTCTATAATCCGTACAGTATGAAAATTTACACGCCTGTTTGTTGCGTGTTGCTGGCAAGCCTGTGCTTTTCGGTAACCGCCCGTTCTTCTGTGCCCCGGCAGCAGATTATTGAACGCCTAAAAACCCTGCGCAATATTGTTTGCAATTCTTCCTTCTCCGGTCATTATCGAAGTTACCAGGATAGCTGCCATAGTATTATTAATGAGGCTATTGCGCGCATAGATAGTGATGAGGCTGATTATACCTCTTCTAACCTGCAATCTGTAGAAACGCTTATTGAACTTGCCGGGCAAATGCGGTTTTATCGTAGAATAGGCAAGGTTAATATCCTGTGTAATGTTTATAAGCAGCTGGTGTTTACGTTTAAAAATGGACAGGAACAAAGCTGTCTGGCCTGCAACCCAAAAATGTAACAGTTGGGGAAGGTGATAGTATAGAAAAAGGCGTCCCATTATGAGACGCCTTTTCCAATATTGGTAGCTTATTATTTAAAGCTAATCAGCTCCACATCAAAAATCAGGGTGCTGTTGGCACCAATTACCGCGCTTACCTGCCTGTCACCATAAGCCAGGTGTGGCGGAATAAAAAAGCGAAATTTGCTGCCGGTAGGCATTAACTGCAGGCCTTCTGTCCAGCCTTTAATTACCTGGTTTAAACCAAAGCTGATGCTCTGACCTCTCTGTACCGAGCTGTCGAACACCGTACCGTCAATCATAGTACCATGATAATGACAATGTACATTGCTGGTGGCAGATGGTTTAGGACCAGTGCCTTCTGTAAGAATTTCATATTGTAAGCCGCTGGGCAGTGCTACCACACCGGGCCTTTGTTTGTTTTGTTCCAGGAAATCCTGACCTGCTTTCAGGTTTTCTGCTGCTTTTTCTGCTTTCATTTGTGCTAGTTTATCTGCAATACCCATAAAATATAAAAGCGTAAAGTTACATGAAATTTGTAGATTGCCGGTGGTATGTATGCAATTGTGGATATAGAAACGACCGGCAGTCATGCGCAGGATAATGGTATTACCGAAATAGCCATAGTACTGCACGATGGGGAGAAAGTGGAGGGCCGGTTCAGCACCCTGGTAAATCCCCTGGTTCCCATTCCCCCTTATGTGGTAAGCCTTACCGGTATTACCAATGCCATGGTGGCAACAGCTCCGCTGTTTAAAGATGTGGCTGCTAATATTCACCGTTTGCTGGAGGGGCGCATATTTGTAGCCCACAACGTTAATTTCGATTACTCTTTTATACGCTATCATTTACAGGCAGCAGGCCTGTACTGGCAGGCACGTAAGCTGTGTACGCTGCGTTTAAGCCGCGCTGCTTTTCCGGGCATACCCAAATACGGGCTGGGGCATATATGCCGTACGCTGGATATACCGGTTAACGGCCGCCACCGCGCCACCGGCGATGCGGATGCCACTACCATTTTACTGGAAAAAATTATTGAAAAAGGCGGGGAGAAACTGATACGCGATTTTCTGAAAAAAGAAGCCCGCGAGCAGATTCTGCCACCCAACCTGCCGCAGGAGCATGTGAAAAACCTGCCGCAGACCCCAGGCGTTTATTATTTTCACGATAGTAAGGGCAGTGTTATTTATGTAGGTAAAGCCAGGTGCCTGCGCAAGCGGGTAATCAGCCATTTTACAGGGCTGGATACCGGTAAAAAACGCCAGGGCTTTTTACGCGAAATACACAGCATCAGCTTTAAAGAATGCCCTACGGAGTTAACAGCGTCTATACTGGAAAGTGTGGAAATTAAAAGGCTGTGGCCGGTGTACAACGTAAGCCAGAAACATGCGGAAAAGTTGTATGGTATTTATCTGTTTGAAGATGGCAGGGGCTATCTGCGCCTGGCCATTGATAAAAAGCGCAAACTGCTGGAACCCTTAGTGGCGTTTAGTGTGCTGAGCGATGCCAACCGCTACCTGTGGAAGCTGGTGAAGGATTTTGAACTGGATGCAGTGTATTGTTTTCTGGATCGTTCTGTAAAAGAAAGCGCACTTACCGATACGCCGGATGTATACAACGCAAGAGTACAACTGGCCGTATTACGAATGCAGGAGGAAAAGGGCACTTACGCCATTCTGGAAACCTGCGAAATAACCAAAAACATATCCTGTATTCTGATAGAAAAAGGGCGCTTCTTTGGTATGGGCGTATTGCCCGACAAAAGTGCCGCGCAGGAGATTGAACTCATACGTACCCATATGACGCCTTATCCGGAAAACGAAACATTAAAAAGTATGCTCAGAAGCTACTCCGATAAATATCCCGCCCGGGTAAGGCAGCTGGGGTTATAATAAATTAATCATTTTTTACAGTGGCCACAACGCCCGTCATAATGGTTTTCCAAAGCAGGCTAAAGAAAGATTTATCCGGCGCACGCTCAAAATAGGCGTGGCGCGTTTTTAGTGCTTCACCCTTTTTGGGGTTCTCTTTGGTAAACACAAATGTTTTGGCAATAAAGTTGGCCAGGCCCTTCTTTTTCAACTCACCGTCATCATCCTTTTTTAAGATGGTTACATCCAGATCGTTGTAGGCCACTCTTAAATCGCCATTTGCACTGTTGTTGTTGCCTTTCATAAATACATAAAACTGTTTTATGTTGGCTTTTTTTACTTCAAACAACCCTAATGGTACGGTGGCTTTGTTCAGGCTGGTACCATCCATTTTACCCATACTGGCTTCCACGGTAAACAGGCCCTCTTTCAGGTGCGCCATGTCAAACTTCCAGGTGGTTTTCATATCCCCGTCGTTCATAAACTTACAGGTAGCATTTATCTGCATAGTGGGGTTGGCGGCTATTCTTTCTTCCCGGTTGGTAACATTGCTGATGGTTCCGTTTACACCGGTAAATTGTATAGTTCCCATCTGGCCCGATTTGGGGTTAAACTCGCGGTATAATATCTCAAACCGGTGCAGACCTATTTTGTCAATTGCCAGGGGCAACGGAATGCGCCCTACCTGCTGGTGCGGGTAACGGCCTGTTTTATTCTGTCCGCTCGGTGGCAGGGCCTTGTCACTGTATATTTCTACTTCCCCTTTATATATATCCACGCTTTTGGCATTAATACCCTGTTCAGAAAGGGCAGACCACCAGTCTGCCTCTTTCACTACGGCAGAGTCTGCTTTCAGGTCGTAACGGTCTTGCCGGAAACGTAGCTTTTTGCTGAAGGTAGCTTTATCGCCAATGGGTTTTAGCGATACGCCCCAGGCCTGAATAGAATTAGCTACCGTTTCAATCCGTAGCGAGTCTATTTTAAAACGATACAGGTTATTGGCTGTTTTCAGTTCGTACTCTTTCAAAAATATGCTGGCTTCGCGGGCATATAAAAAGCGCGTAGCATCGTTCTGCGTAGTATCGTTAAACAGAATATCGTTGAAGTAAAAAGTAAGGTCTTTTAAATGCACCTCTTTGTTTTTCTGGTCCATATCGTAATAATCTACCGCTACATGCTGCACGGTAGTATGGGCCAGTTTAAACGATTCAATCTGTTTGCTTACGCGCTGGTACAGGGTGGTGGTGGTATCCTTTACGCGGTTATAAGCGCGCTTACGGTGATAGATTTTAATTACCGGTTCTTTCAGATACAGATCCTGCAGGTCAATATGCTTTTTATCCAGTAAGTCCAGCGGTGTAATGCCTTTTATCTGTAAAGCCCCCAGCGATACGCGAAAAATATCGTCCGGTGCCTGCTGCCGTGCATCCAGCTGTTGCAGCCAGGCGCTATCCGGCAGCAGCTGTGCATTTATTACTGTAACTGTGGAATTTATTACATCAATTTCTACTTTGTCCAGCTGTAGCCGATACAAACTATCAGATCCGTTTCTTACCAGTTCTTCCAGTTTGCTTTTAATCAGCGGTTCAAAATCTTTGCTTTTGCGGGTGCTGAGATATATGATAACGCCTGCGGCTATTGCCAGCACGGTTATACCTGCTATCCATAGTACTTTTTTCATGGGTTCGGTTTTCTGTTGTTGAGTAGTTTATACAATCAGGTTCAGCTTTTTCAGTATCCGTATTACCAGAACTGAGCCAATGCTGAAGCCCGATGCCAGAAACCAGTCTAACTGCGTCATACTCTCCACCCGCAACGCGCGCGATAAGGCCGGTACCACCAGGGTAAGCAGGGTAATGCCCAGGCTGCTTAGCATGGCCAGCCACACGTAACGGTTACGGAACACTTCATTGTTAAAAAACGATGCTTTGGCCGAAGCCATGTTTAACACATGCAGCAGCTGACAAAAGATTAAGGTAAAAAAGAAGGTGTTATTGGAAGCGGCACTGGCTTCGCCCTGTAGTTCACCTACCCAGGCGGCACCCAGCGAGGCGGCTGCAATTACGGCAGAATATATCCAGATACTTATCCAGCGGCGTTTATCCAGCAGTGGCTGGCGCGGATCTTTCGGTTTTTTTTTCATCACCTCTGCATTGCCATCGGCCACGCCCAGCGCCAGTGCAGGCAGTACATCGGTAATCAGATTAATAAACAATATCTGCAAAGCAAACAACTGAAAGGGCAGGTTAAATGCGGCACAAACACCTATCACCAGTAGCTCGCTCAGGTTACAGCTTAACAGGAATATTACAAACAGGCGAATGTTATCGAATATAATGCGGCCCTGTTTAACGGCATCTACAATGCTGGAAAATGCATCGTCTTTCAGTATCATATCGGCCACTTCCTGGGTAACCTGTGTGCCGCGTATACCCATGGCAATGCCTATATCAGCTTTCTTCAGGGCAGGGGCGTCATTTACACCATCACCCGTCATGGCTACAATATCATGGTTTTCCTGTAACACACTTACCAGGTCCAGCTTTTGTTTGGGGCTTACCCGTGCAAACACGCTGGCTTTGCGCCAGGTGGTTTTCTGCTCGTTGCTAAGGCCTTCGGTATCGGGCATGTCTTTACCGGTAATTACCTTTTCTTCCTGCTCGCCAATATCCAGCTGGCCGGCAATATTCAGGGCGGTGGCGGGGTGGTCGCCTGTAAGCATCATAATTTGTATGTGCGCATGGTGGCATTCTGCAATGGCTTGTTTTACATCTTCCCGCGGCGGGTCTAAAAAGCCTGCCAGCCCCACAAATACCAGCTCTTCTGCCAGCTGCTGTGGTTCCTGGTCTGTTTCGCGCAGGGCAAAGGCAAGCGGCTTTAAACCCTTAGCGGCCAGTGCTTCTGTATGGTCCAGCCATTTTTTGCGTTCCCCTTCTTCTAAGGGGGCGGGTTGGCCATCCTGTAATATTTGTGTGCAGTGTTCCAGCAGGTTTTCTGTAGCGCCTTTGGCGGTAATGATAAAGCCGCCTTCTTTGCGTTGCAGTGTGCTCATAATTTTCACATCCGAATCAAAAGGCATTTCTTTTACCCGGCTGTACTGCTTGCGCCATTCCTCTGCGTTGGCACCTGCTTTTGCAGCAAACTCCAGCAGACTCACCTCCAGCGGGTCGCCAATGCCTTTGGCGGCTTCTTCTTTAGAAGTATCTACAGATGCGTTATTGCATAGTACGGCTACTTTCAGCAGGCTGTCCCACGCGGCATTGTCCTGCTTTTCCGGTTTGTCCTGTATGGCTATTTCCTCACCAGGCGGCAGGTTTACGGCCGTTACATCCATGCGGTTTTCTGTAAGCGTACCGGTTTTATCGGTACAGATTACGGTTACCGATCCCAGGGTTTCCACGGCGCTTAATTTCTTTACAATTACGTTGCGGCGGGCCATCAGCATCATACCTCTGGCCAGGGCCAGCGTAGCTACAATGGGTAAACCCTCCGGTATAGCGGCTACTGCCAGGGCAATAGAGGTTTCCAGCATTTCCTGCACGGGTACTTTGTTCAGCAGGCCCGCTATGAATATAATGGCTACTATTACCAGGGTAATACCCATCAGCCTTTTGCTAAAGTTGTCCAGCTTTTTCTCCAGCGGGGTGGCGGCCTTTTTAGCGCTTTGTACCATACTGGCAATGGCTCCCAGCTCTGTGTTCATGCCGGTGGTGGTACAAATAAGTCTGGCGTTGCCCTTACGTATAAAAGTACCCTTAAACAGCATGTTGTGCCGTTCTGCCAATGGTACATCGCCCTGCAGGGTATCTGTGTTTTTATCTACGGGTACCGATTCGCCGGTAAGCGCACTTTCATCGGCCTGTAGCTGTGTGGCTTCTGCCAGCCTTCCATCGGCCGGTACCATATCTCCGGCTTCTACCAGCAGTATATCGCCGGGTACAATATCATCGGCGCTAATCTCCTGCACCTTGCCATCGCGCAGTACTCTGGCCTGCTGCTGCGTCATTTTACTCAGCGCTTCCATAGAGCGGGCTGCCTGCCATTCCATAATAAAACCAATGATGGTGTTTACGGCAATTACCACCAATATGGCTACCGCATCGGCATATTCCTTAAAAAAAAACGATAGCCCTGCTGCACCTGCCAACAGGTAAACCACCGGGCTTTTCAACTGATTGAGTAAAATAAGAAACGGGCGCACGCGTGTGCCGGAAGAGGTAACATTCTTACCATGCTTTTCCAGCAATTCAGTAATACGGTCAGCGGCAAGTCCTTTTGCGGTATCTGTACCCAGTTCCCGGGCTACAGCGGTACTTTCTGCGTTGTACACAGGTGTATTTTCGGCCATGCTACAAGTTAAAGGTTAAAAGCAAAAGGTAAAAGTCAAAAAGGGGGCCGCTTTTCAAGTTTTCTTACCAGGCTTTTTAGTTTCCCGCTATATTTGCACCCCTTTAATGACCATCTATGTTAGAATTTGCACAAAGTATAGCCGCTAAGCTGAACCTACGTATACAACAGACTGAGGCTGTGCTTACCCTGTTAGCCGAAGGAGCCACTATACCCTTTATTGCCCGTTACCGGAAAGATAAAACCGGCGCGCTGGATGAGGTTCAGATACAGCAGATACAGGACGAAGCCAAGGCGCTGAAAGAGTTTACAGAACGGAAAGCCACTATTGAAAAATCTATTACCGAGCAGGGTAAAATGACGGAAGCCCTGCAGGCAAAAATTAATAAAGCAGTTACGCTGGCAGAGCTGGAGGATATTTACCTGCCTTACAAACCCAAACGCAAAACCAAAGCACAAACGGCCCGCGAAAACGGATTGGAGCCACTGGCATTGCTGCTGCTGGAGCAAACGGAAGCAGATATAGACAGCGAAGCTGTACAGTTCCTGAACGATAAAGTAGCTTCTGCCGATGACGCTTTACAAGGTGCGCGCGATATTATTGCGGAAATGGTGAACGAAGATGCCGTGGTACGTGCCAAAACCCGTAAGCTGTTTGAAAATACGGCCACCATACAAAGTAAGGTGCTGCCGGAAAAAGAAACAGAAGGCGTGAAGTACAAAGACTATTTCGATTTCTCTGAACCTATTCATAAAGTACCTTCTCACCGTATTCTCGCTATTCTGCGTGGTTTTCTGGAAGGCTTTCTGCGCGTGTCTATTTCACCCGTGGAAGAAGAGGCCATTGAGCCTATTGAAAAGCTGTATGTAAAAGGTATGTCGCCTGCTTCTACGCATATACGTAAAGCGGTTAAAGATTCTTACCGCCGTTTATTGCAGCCGAGCCTGGAATCGGAATTCAGAACCATTCTGAAACAGAAGGGCGATGAAGAAGCCATTACGGTGTTTGCTGAAAACCTGCGCCAGCTGTTATTGGGCTCACCCCTGGGTAGCAAACGCATTCTGGCTATTGACCCCGGTTATCGTACGGGTTGTAAAGTGGTTTGCCTGGATGAAAAAGGCGAACTGCAACACAACGATGTTATTTATATACATGAAAAGAACCGCCTGGCAGATGCGGAATACAAAATAAGAGATCTGGTTGCGCGCTATAACACACAGGTATTTGCCATTGGCGATGGTACCGCCGGCCGCGAAACAGAACAGTTTATTAAACAACTGCAATTGAACCTGCCGGTGTTTCTGGTAAATGAAGATGGCGCATCGGTATACTCTGCTTCTGAAACAGCGCGGGAAGAATTTCCTGATCATGATGTTACCGTACGTGGTTCGGTAAGTATCGGTCGTCGTTTAATGGATCCACTGGCCGAGTTGGTAAAGATTGATCCCAAGAGCATTGGGGTAGGGCAGTACCAGCACGATGTAAACCAATTCCGTTTAAAAGAGCGTCTGGACCAGACCGTGGTAAGCTGCGTAAACGCCGTAGGCGTAAACCTGAACACGGCCAGCAAACACCTGCTTAGTTATGTGAGTGGTATTGGCCCCACACTGGCAGAGAACATTATTAAACACCGCAGCGAAATTGGACGCTTCAGCAGCCGCCAGGAATTGCTGAAAGTGCCCCGCCTGGGTAATAAAGCTTTTGAACAGTGCGCCGGTTTCTTGCGCATTGCGGAAGGCGCTCATATTCTGGATGCCAGTGCCGTACATCCGGAAGCCTATGCTATGGTAGAAAAGATGGCGGCAGACCTCAACACCGATCTGCGTACCCTTATTGGCAACGAAAAGCTGGTTAACAGCATCGACGCTAAAAAGTACATTACCGAACAGTTTGGTGAGCACACTATTAAGGACATTCTGAACGAATTAAAGAAACCCGGGCTGGACCCGCGTAGTGAGCTGGAGCAGTTTGAGTATGCCAGTATTTATAAAATAGAAGATGTAAACGTGGGTATGGTTGTGCCGGGCGTAGTAACCAACATTACCCGCTTTGGTGCATTTGTAGATATAGGTGTAAAACAAGACGGGCTGGTGCACGTAAGCGAAATTTCTCACCAGTTTATTACCGATCCCTCTGAGGCATTAAAACTGAACCAGAAAGTGCAGGTAAAAGTGCTGGAGGTAGATGTTGTACGCAAGCGGATAGCCCTTTCTATTAAGCAAACAGAAGAGGCACCTGCCCGTGGAGCCAGCCGTAAAAGCGGAGGAAACGACAAACCACGCCCCAACGCCGGTAAAAAAGAAGACGATTTAAGCGGTTTGAGCGTAAATGACGCGCTGGCGCAGCTGAAGAAGAAATTTGGCAAATAATCAATTGTATTGCGCTGCGAGGAGGGATTCTGGCCCCCTGTTGTAGTAATTTGTGTAAATATAAAAGGCCTTCCCGGCAAATGGGAAGGCCTTTTTTTCATTTATACATCTTTCTGGTTTGTTCAGAAAAATTTCTAGCTAAGCCAGAAATCTTTCTGAGTTACTGGGAAATGTTTCTGATTAATACAGAAGCGTTTCTGTTTAATTTAGAAAGCTTTCTACATAGATGAGAAATGTTTCTGATTCAGTTGGGAGATTTTCTGGTTAGGTTAGAAAGCTTTTTGGCTCAGGTAGAAAGTTTTCTGGTTTGGTTGGAAAGTTTTCTGATTGAGGTAGAAAGATTTTTGTACCAACTGGAAATGTTTCTGCATATTATAGAAAGGTTTCTGAGAAAGTTGGAAAGTTTTCCTGGTGAATCAGAAAGTTTTCCAGGTGAACCAGAAAGCTTTTCCATTTTGCTGTTGCACTGCTCCACAGATCCGTAACGTACCCTTCAGCGGGGAATTTGCGCTTGCGCAACCGGATATTTAACTACGGGTGATATTGCCTCATGGCCGGAGTATGGTGGCATAGCCTACGCGGTCAGAACGGTATACCAGGATGCATAAATAAAAACAGCAGCTATATTACTTTCAAATACAGCTGCTGTTTACAGGTAAAGATATGTTGCACACAGTTGCAACGGCTCAGGGGAAAGCTACCGTTTAAACCCCGGCAATTGCCATTTACTCAATAATAATATAATTACAACCGGGGCCAATAGGTACATCTTCAATATCCAGATAATCTACAGCCCATTGCCCCTGCGCGCAGCCTACGCGAAAAAAGCGTGGGTCCGCATCAGTTGTGGCGGTGAAAATAACCCAGTATGTACCGGATGGAATAGTGCCAATATATTCTCCCTGTGCGCTTTCAACAGAAAAAAAGTACTGCTGAGCAGGGGAGGTAGTGGCATTGTAAAATTCAATAGTATAAATAGCGGTGCCAGCGGTGGAAGCATAAAGGTCCACATTTACAGGAGTAGTTTCATTGGTGTTATTTTTTACAGACATAGTACTACTGTTGTAAGCGCTGCCTGCTACGGGAAAATGTGGCCGGTATTGGGCCGGTGGCAGTTTGCGTTGAGCGGTTACTGTTTGTGTAATAAGTATTAACACTAATACAATGGCTGCAGACCGCAGCAGACGATACATGAATTTCATAAGCAAACTTTAAGTGGTGAATAGGTGATAGCTGAAAATAAGCAGAAATATCTTATTATCCAAATTTGTACTATGATTGCGTGTGTGTGACTTAATTGAAGCATCTGGAAGTTGTATCTTAGCCAACGGGTTACTTACAACAATGGAAAGCCTGTGAGATGTTTGCAGCAAAGGCGCTGGAGGTTGCTCAAAGATATGTTGATCCGATTGCAATTGTGAATGAGGCAATAGAGCTGCAAAAGACGCTGACGCGTAATGGCAAACTGAGCAAGGCAATGGAGATAGACGCGGTAATAGAAAAAACTTATCCCCAGCCAACCGGCTGCATCTGGTATGCCTGGATATATTTTTAAGGGGCAGCGAAACAGGGATGGATATAGCAGAGCAGTTACAGCAGGGTATTGGCTTTGTGTTTATTTCTGCCAGTACCTATACGTATATTGAGGAATGGGTGCAAACCATGCGGCCGATGGGTTTTATATCCAAACCTTTTCGTGAGCTGGATGCACTGCCGGTAATTGAAGCTGCCATGGCGCAGGTGTTGCAAAATGGCAGCGTATAAGTGGTATCTGACTTTTAATCAGATACTATTTTCTTTTTTGTTTGAAGAAGAAAACCTGGATGTCGGGGGCTGAAGCATTAATAATGGGTTTAAAAAGCTTCAAAAGGCTTGCAACAACCCATGCTTTTACACGCGACACGCTACGGTCTGCTCTTATTCTTTCTTCAATATGTTCAAAATCCAATGTGTCTAGTCTTAAACAAGCTTCATTAGTAAAACCATGCTTACTTAACAGCCTTTGGATATTATCTGAATTAAAATAGTTCATGTGCGGGCTGTGAAAGTTAAACTGCCACATTCTTATTAATGGTTTGCTTACACCAAGCTTATGTAATGCTGTTGCCATCTTGTAAAAAAAGCCTTTGCTTATCGGTAAGTTAATAATAAGAATACCATCTTCATGTAAATCCTTTCTCAAGCTTTCCAGCAGACCATTTATATCAGGAATATGTTCAAATACATCATTAAAAATGATAAAGTCATATCCATTTTCTTTATGCGGACTTACATCGGGATAAAACCCATATAAAACATTCAGGTTTCCCGCTTTGTGATAGGATTCGTAGATGTGTTCCGGCTCAATACCCACACAGTCAAGGCCATTTTGTTTACATGTTTCCAGCCACCATCCGTTACCACAGCCAATTTCCAGGCCGGAGAGTTGTTTGAATTTTTCTTCTGTATGCTTTTTCAGCATTGCAATAATGGCTGAAAAATTTTTTAAACGCAATTGTTTCAGGCCTACGTCCCTTGCATCCGACTCCAGGTCTGATTGAAAGGAATGTTCAAACTTAGCATCTGCGTGTAACAAGTCGCATTTGCCACATTCGTATACACTGTACTTTAATTTATATTTCAATGCAAGCATGTGGTCGCATATCGGGCAAAGCAGTGCGTTCATGGTATGGTGAAATTTCCGGTAAGATAAGAAAGAAAAAAAGATGATGGAGCATCGTATGTGTCAGATGCTATGCTCCTATACACCGCTTTTATTCCGTTCTTAAACTCTTTACCGGATTGGCTATGGCGGCTTTAATAGCCTGAAAGCTTACTATCAGCAACGCAAGTAGCGTTACCATAGCACCCGCTGTGGCAAACAGCCAGCCGGAAAGCTGAATATGATGCTCCATAGACGCCAGCATTTTTTGCATTACAAACCCTGCCAGCGGTACCGTAATAGCAAATGCCAGAAAAACAGGGGAGAGGAAGTCTTTGGAAAGCGACAGCCAGATAGTAGAAGAAGAAGCCCCCAGTATTTTTCGGATGCCTATTTCTTTGGTACGCCTTTCTGCTATAAACATACTCAACGCCAGTAAACCCATACACGATATAATAATGGCCAGTACACCTACCATGCTGGAGAAAGCCCCGCCGGAACGGATGCCGGTAAATTTATTATCGTACATTTCCTCTGTAAATTTGTAAACAAAGGGATAACCGGGAGCTGCCTGTTTAAAAGCCGCCTGAATACCTTCCAGCGTTTGCTGCCTGTTAGCCTGTTTATTTATGCGTACCAGAATATGACTCAGTTTGCCGGTGTCCAGAAAAGCCACCAATGGGGTAGGAGCAGCAAATACATTGTTATACACAAAATCTTTAGCTACACCAATCACCCTATGGCTGCCAATCATTTTACCCACCACCGGTTGCTGCAGGCCCATGCGTTTTACGGCTGCCTGGTTTAGTATACAGGTCAGTGAATCATTACCATAGGCACGGCTGAAGTCGCGGCCATCAAGCATAGCTATGCAGGTTGTTTTTGCCCAATCGTATTGTACATTGGTAGTATATACCGGAAAATCCTGATCGCTTGTTTTGCCGGGCCATAAGAGGCCGTTGGTGCTGGTGTTGATGTTTACGATATTATCGGAAGAGGCAGTTACAGCCTGTACGCCGGGCTGCTGTAACAAGGTGTTGCGAAACAGCTGAAACTTATTGCCTATATCACCCCGTGCCGGTATTTCCACCAGCCCCTGTAACTCATAACCTGCCGGAAACTGCTGCCCAAACTGTACCTGCCTGTAAATAACCAGTGTGGTAATAATAAGGAAGGACGAAATAACAAACTGAAAAGTAACCAGCCCCTTGCGCAGCAACGACCGGCCTTGTTTGGGGGAGGCAGTATCTTTCAGCACTTTCACCGGCTGAAAGCGACTTAGAAAAAAGGCAGGGTAGGCTCCGGAAATAACTGCCGTAACCAATGCCGTTGCCAGCAACGCCACCGGTATTTTCCAGTTACCAAAATCAAGCGTAGCATTTTTGCCGGTAAGGTTGTTAAAGGCGGGTAGCAGCAGTTTGGCTGCGGTAACCGCTGCTATCAGAGACAGAAAGGTTACCAGCACTGCCTCTGTTAAAAACTGCCATACCAGACTTGTTCTGGAGGCACCGGCTGTTTTTCTAATGCCCACTTCTTTAGCCCGGCGTTCGGAACGTGCGGTGCTCAGGTTCATAAAATTAACGCAGGCAATTACCAGCACAAACAAACCCAGTATGCTCATCATCAGCAGCATTTCCATGCGGCCGCCTGCAGGCTTTCCGTTTTTAAATTTGTTATGCATAGCCATTTCTGCCAGCGGATAGGCAAAGAAATCTGCTTTTTTATTATCTGCTCTGGTACGTACCAATGCACTTAATTTGGCATTTACCTGCTGCACATTCGCACTAGGTTGCAGCTGCACCCAGGTATTAATAAAGTTATTATTCCAGCCGGCGAGCGAAGCGCTGTTCTCTTTTTCAAATAGTGTAAAGGGCAGCACAGCACTGAAGGTATAACTGCTGTTAGAGGGAATATCTTTAATAACCGCGCCCACAGCAATGCTGTGTTGATTATTCCAGGTAACAATTTTGCCTATGGGGTTTTCTCCGTCAAATAATTTTTTCGCTGTTTTTTCGGTAAGTATTATAGTATTAGGAGTATTCAAAGCCACAACAGCATTGCCTGCAATGGCGGGAAAAGTCATAATGCGAAAATAATCCGGCTCTGCATATATAGTTTCTTCATAAATAGCCTTATCCATATAAGCAATCAGTTGCTGGCCCGTATTGGTTACCCGCGCAGCATATTTCACCTCCGGTACTTCACTACGCACTGCTGCAGCTAATGGGCCCGAAACAGACTTTACGGTATAAATATCGCCTCCCTGTTCCATGTTTTGCATAATGCCATATATATGAGGCAGGTTTTTATGAAACTTATCATAACTCAGTTCATCAGCCACCCAGGCCATAATAATAAACGCCACCGCCAGGCCAATGCCCAACCCGAGTATATTTACCAGCGAAACAAATCTGTTTCTTACAAGATTGCGCCATGCTATTTTAAAGTAGTTGCTAAGCATAGTGTTGAAGTGGTTTATAGCTGAAAGGCAATAAAAGATGTGCCGGTTTGTAAGCGGCTGATTGCTAGCTGTTTGTTTAGCTTTTACTATAGGTGTTGTGCGGTTTTGATACAATGGGTGTATGGTATTATTATTTAACGTCGTTGAAGGCTTCCCGATGGTTTTGCGGCAGATAAAGGAATCGGTGGTTTTTTGCATATTGATTCCCAATGTATTAAATATTTGAGGCAAACCACATCCCAAACTTAATACATTCAAACACCAATTACGGCTCAATTCTCCGTACTTTCACCACGTTTCAACGGCCCCTGAACTTTTAAAAAATGTGATTTTGCGGCCCTGTATTAAGTTAATTCCAATATTCCTGTTCGGCCTTCTGTTTGCTTTGCCGTCGTTCGCTACACATATTGTGGGGGGAGAAGTGTTTTATACCTGGCTGGGAGAGGGCGCTACTGCCGGAACCGGAAAGTATAAGGTTACACTGCGTTTGTTCCGTGCCTGTAACCAGGCCTGTGGAGCGGGGTCAGGTATAGCCTGTTTGCCCGATTCTGCACTGGTGAATGTGTTTGCAGCTAAGGCGCCTTTTGCACAGGTGGTTACGTTAAGAATGAGGATGACAGGCAATCAGCCACTTACCCTGGAAACTTATCCTGCCTGTATTGCTTATAAACCGGTTATTTGTTATGAAATGCGCACTTATACTACAGAGGCAGATCTGGCATATACGGCTGGTGGATATATTATTGCTTATCAGAACTGCTGCCGGGCCCAATCGGTAAACATAAACAATGTTGGGGGAAGCAGTAACGGATATCCAGGTTCTACTTTTGATTGTTTTCTGCCAGGTACAGATACGTTGGCTTTACCGCAGCACAATTCTTCAGCCGCTTTCCGGGTAAAAGATACGGTATTGATCTGTAGCCGGGCTCCGTTCAGTCTTGATTTTGGAGCTACCGATGCAGATGGCGATTCGCTTAGCTATGTATTTACAGGCGCTTTTGATGGTGGTGAATTTACTGCCTCGTTTGATGAGCGTCCGGCCGGTCCGCCGGAATACAGAATAGTTTCCTATAAATCGGAACTTGGCTTTTCCGGAGGGGGCCCAATGGGAGAAAAAGTGGCAATAGACCCGCGCACAGGACTTATCAGTGGCGAATCGCCCACGCCTGGCAGGTATGTATTAAGTGTGGTAGCTACGGAGTGGCGTGGTGGTATTGCTATTGCGGCACACCGGAAAGACTTTATGGTGCGGGTGGAAGATTGTAATCCTCCGGAAGCTATTCTTGAACCGGAATACCTGAACTGTCAGGATTCTACGCTTGTGTTTACCAACCAATCGGCTTCACCTTTAATTAATAGTTATTACTGGTCGTTCGGTACCGTGGGTGGCAATACATCTGTAGAGCCGCAGCCGGTGTTTACGTTTCCGGATACAGGGCAGTTTACCGTACGCCTGATTATTAACAGAAACCAGCAATGTACCGATACTACTACCACGCTGGTAAAAATATATCCGGGTTTTACACCCGCTATTGGTATAAAGGGCATTTGTGTATTGCATCCTTATGATTTTGCCGATGCATCGGAAATAGCTTTTGGAAATGCGGTGGCATGGACATGGCGTCTGGGAGATGACAGCGCTGCTGACGATTCATCATTATTGCCGCGTGTTACATATCAATACCCCCACGCGGGAGATAAGCAGATTTCGTTAAAGGTTACCAGCAGTATGGGGTGTACGGGCACGGCTACCCATGTATTACATGTGCGTGAAAAGCCAACTGTTGATTTGCCTTTCCGCGATACTACTATCTGTAGTACAGATACTATTCAGCTGCGGGTGAATAACCGGAATGTATTATATCAATGGCAGCCGCAATATAATATCAACAACACAGTTATTGCCAGCCCGGCGGTATGGCCGCGTGTTACGCAGGCATGGTATACAATTAATATTGACGAAGACCGTTGCGTAAGCACAGACTCTGTGCTGGTAAATGTGATAACCCGCTATCCGGTAAGTCTGCCTGCAGATACGGTTGTTTGTGCAGGTGATGATTTTCCGTTACATGCAGTAAGTGATGCACAGCGTTTTGAATGGTCACCTGCAACAGCAGTAAATAATGCAACCCTGCAATCGCCATTGGGGCGTATACAGCAGTCTTTAACCTTACGGGTTACTGCCAACCCCGGACGTTGCCCTTCGCAGGCTGTTATTGCAGTAAAGGCAGTGCCTTACCCGGTAGTATCGCTGCTGGCAGATACGGTGGTGTGCTATGGGCATACCGGCTGGCTGCAGGGTGCTACCAATGGTGCCTTTTTTAACTGGTGGCCGGTAAATACTCTACTGTATGCCAATACCCTCCGCCCACTGGCAGGGCCTGCCACCTCCACCTGGTACCGGTTTACGGCAACGGATACTATTGGTTGCCCTAACCCCACCATAGACAGTGTTTTTGTGCGCGTGGTTCCGCGTGTAATTGCGTTTGCGGGTAATGATACTACTGTGGTGGCTAATCAGCCTTTACAACTTACTGCTACCGGTGCCACTTACTATGCGTGGGCGCCCTCTACAGGACTTTCTAACAGCCTTGTTTATAACCCGGTGGTAAAACTGCCTGCCGGTACCGATTCTGTGGTGTATACGCTTACTGCTACTACGCCGGAGGGGTGTTTTGCTACCGATCAGCTGGTGGTGCGTGTATTTAATACACCGCCCGATTTACTGGTTCCCACTGCGTTTACACCAGATAACAACGGGTTGAACGATTATTTTCATCCCATTGCAGCAGGCATCAGCAACCTGGATTTTTTCAGGATATACAGCCGCTGGGGGCAATTGCTGTACGAAACTACCGATATTAAAGCCAGAGGCTGGGATGGTATGCATAAAGGGCAGCCACAGGCACCCGGTACCTATGTGTTTGTGGTGCAGGCTACCGATTATAAAGGCAATAAAATTCAGCGTAAGGGAACAGTAGTATTAATCCGTTAACCTTTCCTGTACCTTATTTAAGGCAAAAAGTCTTTACCGGGCAGGATAATCTGTTGTATGGCAGAATATACCAGACAGATCGCTTTAATTTGTGCCCGTTCATACCCCGCTGCATGATAATTAGTCATGTATAACCATATCAGCCCGAATTCTTTTATATGAAACAGTTTTGCTTATGCTTTGCGGCAGTATTTTGTTTTATGCCTTATGTATTGTCGCAACCGGTAGCCTGTAAAGATTCTTCGTACCGTAAAATATATGGCAGCGGCAGCGATACCGTTAAGGGGTATCATCATATAGCACTATCCAATAACCGTACTGTTATTGCCGGCAAATACAAGACCACCGGCGCTGCTGTTAGCGATGGGTGGATGATGCTGGTACAAGAAGATGGCACGCCCGTTAAAAGCAGCAGAACTGCCTCGCCGGATGCGGCTAAATCATTTGCCTGGGTGCAGAGCGTTTCGCTGCAAAATAATGCATCGGTATTGCTGGGTTTATTATACGATAAGTTTACACATGATGGGAATGAACTGGTAGTTACTAAAAGAGACGGTAATTTAAACCCGGCATGGACGCGCCGGTACCGCCTGAACCCGGCTGTATTAGGCAGTTTGAATGAACTTTTTATTACCAATCAGTTTTTATGGGAAGCCGGTAATGGTGATGTGATATTACTGATAAACGGCGTACATCCCGGTGGGCTGATGGCTAACTTCCATATGGTGGCACGTATCAGTAGTACAGATGGCAGCCTGGTGTGGCACAAAACTTTTATTCCTGTTCATCAGGAAAGTTTTGGTTATGCTTCGGGGGCTTTTCAAACAGGTAACTCGCTGGTGATAACCGGTTATATGGATATGCCACCTATAACAACCGGGGATGTACCTGCGGTATATGCTATGCGGTTAAACTGGGCCGATGGCAGTTTGCAGCTGCTGAAACGTTACCGGTACCATAATAATGATTTTGGGGCATGGGGTAACTCCTTCGATCAGTATAAAGGGCGGAGAATGGCTGGGGGAGGTTATGAAATATATGGTGAAGAATACCAGCAGGGGCATACAGAAGACAGGGAGTATATAGCTGTGCAGCTGAATGAAAATCTGGAATTAACCGGTAGCCAGTCCTGGGGTATCGATTATACTTTTGCTGATAATGAAGCATCCATAGCAGATGCCGCAGGCAATTTTGTGGTGCTGAACAGAGGAGGCTCTGGCAGTTCGGCAACACACCTGAGTGTTTATAACCGTAACGGCAAACACAGAAGAAGACGGCTGAACACCACGCAAAACAATGCAGACTGGAGTGATGAACAAAATGGTGCCCGCGTAGCTTTTAAACCCAACGGTAACACCACCGTGCTGCTGAACTATTACAATGCTGGCAGGCCTGTAACAGAACTGATGCAGCTGGTGCCTGAAGATACTCTTACGGGATGTACCGGCACAGAGGTAAGTGCAGGCATGGAACCCATTTCTTTTAAACTGGAGGCTGATCCTACCGGCTGGAAAACGATAGTAGATAACGGACTGGAAGAACGGGCCGTTACCCTTACCGATGTGGCATTGCCTGTTACAGAAGATGCTGTATGTAAAGTGGTGGTACCGGTTATGGCAGGCGCCTTATCGTTAGGCAGCGATGCGGTTGTATGTAACAATGATACGCTGGTGTTAACGGCCACCGGCGGTTTGAGCAATTATACATGGCCGGTGAGTTATCATTTGCTGCCGGTAAATGACAGCACGGTAAAAATAGCTCCTGATAAAGACACGGCTTATATAGTGCAGGCATTAACCAGGCGGGGCTGTACGGTTGCTGACACGGTGCAGGTACAGGTATGGAATACGCCGCAACATTTTTTACCCGCAGATACGGTTATTTGTGCAGGTAGCAGCGTAGTACTACAGCCTGTGGATGTGTTTAATACTTATCAGTGGAGTACAGGCGCTACAGCTGCTTCGGTAACGGTAAATAATGCGGGTAGCTATACGCTGAAGGTTACAGATGCCAATGGCTGCCGGGGAGAAGACGATATAAAGGTAGCGCTGAAAAGCTGCTCTGCTTATGTATATATACCCACTGGCTTTACACCTGATAACAACGGCGTAAATGATTTGTTAAGGCCTGCCGTAGCGGGTAACCTGGCCAGCTATTATTTTGCGGTGTATAACCGCTGGGGCCAGTGTGTATTTGCCTCACGCCAGCCAGGCGACGGTTGGAACGGCACTTTTAAAAATGCCAGACAAGGGGCCGGTACCTATACGTGGATGTGTAAATACCGGTTTGAAGGCGGTGATGAAAAACTGGAGAAGGGTACGGTAGTGCTGATCCGCTAAAGCCGGCTACTGTTTTACAGGATCAGTAACAATAACGTGCGTGGTTTTTTCCAGATATTTGCCTTTATTGGCATCCGTAATAACCAGTAAACGGTTTTTAACGGATATAATACCTTCCCAGTTATAGCAGTCATACCCAATTTCCTGCAAAGGCTGCCAGGTGAGCTGCTGGTTGTCGAGTTGTAGTTGCAGCACCCGGCCATAGCAGCTGAGCTTTTGCGCAGGGCCCCTGAACTGTGCGCTGTCTTTTACAGGAAGCGGTGTTTGCGGATTGCAGGTAAAGTAATCGGTATACTCGCCGCCCCACCAGAAATTGATACCATAGAATTGTCCGTTTTTACCGGCACACAAATCTGTAATACGAAAAGGGATGGGCTGCTGAATATATACAGGTGTTAAGTTTTCAGCAGGGCTTAGCAGCGTATCGGCCAAGTAGCCTATGGGTGTTTGCGTAACATCGGGTACATTGGTATACTCAAATACTGCCAGTAGTTGATTGGTGGCTGCATTATACGTAAGACTTTCGTAACCGGCATTGTTTACCACTTTGCCGTTGCATTTTACTTTGGGCAGCGCCAGTATATGTGCTGCATCCAGCACTATATGCTGTTGTTGTTTGTAGCCTTTTACCAGATAACAGCTGTCTGTAGCTTCATCGGTTTCAATACTCAGGAATAAAGTGTTGTTTACGGCTACTGCGCCTTCCACACCCTGATAAAAGTTGCCACCCAGGTTAACACGGGCCATAACAGCCGGCAGGTTTTGCAGGGTAACTTCTGTAAAAGCTTCTGTAGTAAAAGCGGGAGATGCCTGCTGAATGGTTTTCTGCACTGTTTTTACCGGTATGCTCCAGGTTTTCTGCTGATCGGGGTATTGCGGTATCAGCAGTATCTGCTTTTTTATGGTGGCCAGTGCAGAGTATTCTTCTGCCGCATTAGCAATGGGCTGTGGAAGCGTTACCGGCTTCTGGGCAAACAAGTAAAAACCTGGCAGTAGCAGAAACAGTGCCTGCAGTAGATGTGTATACATGCGCATGGGCTCAAAAATAGGCACAAACACCAATAAAAAAGGCTGCACCGTTGCCGGTACAGCCGCATTGCTTAACGGGGAAAAGCAATGGTCATGAACGCATCACGCCTATAGTATTGCCTTTCCAGTCGGGGAAGAGAACCTTATCATTATGAATATTCAGGTGTTTACCTGCCACTTCACTGAATACGCTGCGGAAGTCGGTGGTTACGGCCAGGTCGCGTCCGTCTTCCAGGTTTTCTACAGAAAGTGGCTGCACGTTACCATGTACTTTACCGCCGTTTACATCATTACCCAGCACAAACAGGCAGGAAGCACGGCCGTGATCCGTGCCGCCGGTTCCGTTCTGTTTTACTGTGCGGCCAAACTCGGTCATAGTCATCAGTGTTACATCGTCCTGTAAAGCGCCCAGATCTGTCCAGAAGGCTGTAATGCTGCTGCTGAGGTCGGTTACATTCCGGGCAAAAATTCCGGTGGCTGTACCCTGGTTAAAATGCGTATCCCAGCCGCCGGATTCGGCAAACGCCACTTCCAGGCCCACATCCATTTTAATCAGCTGGGCTATCTGCTTTAAGGCGTTGCCCAAAGCACTGGTGGGGTAAACGGCACCGTTGGCTGGTACGTATTTAGATACATCTGTTTTCTGTAACATTTTCACCGCATCAAAGCTTTCTTTGCCGGTTTCTTTTAACAACGAGGAAGATGTTTGATCGTACAGTTCTTCAAAGCTTTTTGCGGCCATGTTGGCAGCCATGGGGTTGCCCTTCATCTGTATAGAAAAATCGCGCAGATTACTGATGGCAATAGCAGCGTTATCGCCATAAAAAGAGCGGGGCAGGGAAGAGGTAAGACTTACCGAACGAAAAGGGGAAGCATCATGCCCCAGTAAACCCGCAGCCCGGTTTAGCCACCCGCTGGCAGTGCCTTTATTAAAGGGCGTGCCTGATTCCATATAATCCTGCGCATCAAAGTGAGAACGGGTGTTGTTGGGCGATCCTATGCCATGTACAATAGCCAGCCTGTTTTCTTTAAACAATGGTGCAAAACTACTCATGGCGGGGTGCAGGCCAAAACGCCCATCCAGATCAATCAGCGGGTTGTTATTGCCCTGTGTAGCAGCCGTCATAAACAAACCGGGCCTTGCTGCTTTCAGGTATTCATCTGTAAACGGGGTAACAGCCATCAGGCCATCCATTGCCCCCCGCTGAAATATGCATACCATTATCTTATTCTTCTTATACAGGCCGGTTGCCTTACGGCTGCCGGCTGCCCTTGCCATAAAGTTGGGCACACCACCAATGCCTATGCCAAACAATGCCAGCCCACCTGCTTTTATAAATGCTCTGCGCGATGTCATATGCTGTGTTTTTGTAGATTATCTTCTTTGAAATTCCGGACTGCCTATAATAATGCCTACCACCTGCGATAACTGATATTTATTAGCTGGTGCCATAGCTGTTGCTGCTGCTTTGCTGCGTTGCGCGGCGTAGCCGGGCTGTATGGTTTCCGGGGTTTCACGGTCTGGCTGCTGCATGGTGTTTTTGGCAGCGGCTTTATCTATCTTTTGCTGCAGGCGTGGATCGTTTAATAAAGGTGTTAACCGTTGTATAGTGGCTTCGCTGTTGCGTTCCGGCATCAGCAGGCGGCAGTAAGTTGCCAGTGCCGCTTCTGCACTCTCCGGCTCATGGTTATTGTTCAGCGCCAGCAGATTAAAGCTTACACCAGGTACCCGGCCCGAGGCCAGCGCCAGCCCAAAGTTCATTCTGTTAAGCAGCGAGCCGGTGTTAATCCAGTACGTGCCTTTGTCGGGAAAGCCGGTGGGGGCCTGATAATAGTATATTCTTTCGCCCATGCGGCTTATCCATGTATATAATTGATAAGGCTGGTGAATGCGGGCATCTAATCCTCTTACAGCACTTATAGCCAGTTCAAATGGTGACTTGGTTTTTTCGCGCAGGGCATCACTGCTCCAGAATTCCGGGGCATTTACCATAGTGATCAGCACCTGTTTAATATCCCCTTTTTTGTCGATAAAGGTTTTTGCCATCTTATCTATCAGGCTTTGTGGCGGATTATCACTTACAAATTTTACGGCCAGTTTGCGGCTGATAAAAGTGGCAGTGGAGGCGTGGTGAGCCAGCATATGCAATAATTCCACGCCTTCTTCATAGCCGCCGTTGGCCGCAAACTGTTTGCCTAATACTGTTTTGGTACCCATATCGTGGCGGTTGGGCTGAAACAAAAAATCGCCGGTATGCACTACGCCTCTGCGTTCCAGCGCAGCCGGATTGGCACTTTCCAGGCGCTCGCGGTTAGCTTTGTTATAATAATCGTTCATGGGGTAAAGCGTCCAGCCGGTAAGTACACGGGCTGCTTCTGTTACATCCTGTTGTGTATAACCACCATCCACCCCCAATGTATGCAGTTCCATTACTTCCCGTGCATAGTTTTCATTCAGGCCACCTGCTTTCTTTTTTCCGCCCTTACCATTGGGCATTTCTTTGGCGCCGGTGCTGTTAAAGTTGTCCAGATAGGTTAGCATAGCAGGCGATTTTGCCGTAGCCAGCAACAGTTCTTCAAACCGGCTCAGGGCATGAGGGCGTATCACCTCTCTTTCGTACACAGGAATATATTGTTCACAATCGTTTTTAGTAAACGATACATTAAAGTGGTTAAACCAGAAGCTGGTAAGTACTTCCTGCAGCTGATTTTGTGTATAGGCCGCACGTAATACTTTCTGATTAATAAAGAGTCTTGTAAGCTCCTGCACCGGCTTTAATCCCTTCTGTTGCATATATTGCTGCAACATATCCCTATAGGCTTTCTGATCGCCTTTGTTTACAGAATCTTTATTAATAAAGCCATCCTGTATAGCCATACGCTGTACCTGTGCATTGCGTGGGTAAGTATTTACAATTTCAGTATTGCTGAGTGTTAAGGCTTCATTACCCTGTAACAACACCTGTAACGAATCATCCGGAAGGCGGGCTTCCAACTGTTGCTCAAACCATTTTTCCAATCCTTGTTTTACTACTGCTTCTACCTGGCCTGGTGTGGCGCCATAGGTAAAGCGGCTGAGCAAATGAGCAGCAGCCTGCTCTTCAGTAAGTCCGGCCTTACGCCATGGGAAGCGTAAAGAAGAAAACCGGGCGCCTGCGATAAAGGAACTCAGTATTGCCAGGAACACGCAACAACTGCCTGTTACCACAGCAATCCGCAATAGTTTTTTCATTGAATACTTTATTTAATAAATGCTTTAATTGACATCTTCAACTCCGTAGCTTTCCTTCTTCCTCCGCTTACGCAATGCCTTCCGGGCATTGCAGCGCTCATAGGGGAACCGGCAGCATAAAGCCTGCAACTGCTGTGCCCTTTTGGAATAACCTGTTTTATAGCTTAGTCTTCGTACGTATACTATTGACTATGAAGGGTACAAAAGGTTTAGCGCTACAGGAATGTTAATATTGACTTTTTTACAACTACCATCTCAATCGCCTTTGAAACGCGGTTGGGCTGGTGAGTCTCTTTTGATCACCATGTTCCGGAAATGGCAGATAATACTCATAAATGTACAAGAGAAACGGGCTGTTATTATTCATTTTTGTACAGTAAGCAAATGGTATAGGATACGCCATTTATTTATGGCTAAAAACAGTTTTGCTTTTTGGTAACTGAAGTATAAATAAGACAAGTTATGACAACCAGAAAAGACTTTATTAAAACAGCCGGACTACTGGGTATGGCAGGCATTATACCCCCGGCATTAACGGCTACCCCTATTGAAAAGCAGGCAATGCGGGTTGCATCTCAATGGGCAGATGGCAGCCGCCTGGTGGTATCTGCCCATTGAGATGCAGTTTGAGGCCGGAGGACAACCGGAAAATGCGGAAAGTCCGTTTCCGCAGAATATGCAGCAAGGGTATAAAGACCTGCCTGCGGAAACCTGGTACCAATACGGCTATAAAGAGGGGATTCCGCGTATGCTGGACAACTGGGATAAACACGGTATTAAGGTAAGCTCGCATATGGTAGGCGCTGCCGTGGCTAAGAACCCTGCCCTGGCAAAAGAAATAGTACAACGTGGCCACGAAGCTGCTGCCCATGGCATGAGCTGGAGCCGCCAGTTTGATATGAGTTATGAAGTAGAGAAAAAGTTTATCCGTGATGGGGTGGAAGCAGTAAAACAGGCTACCGGTGCTACAACGGTGGGTTATAATGCCAACTGGCTTAGAAGGGGAGAAAACACCCACGATCGTATAGGAGGCAGTCCACAAATGGTAAAAATGACGGGTGAGTTACTCAGGTACATGCAGAAACATAAGGGCGTGGTGTTCAAAAAGAAGAAGAAATAACGCAAATGATTCTGACGGATAAAACAGCAATACGCGAATAGCAGCGTTTTATGCTGGTATGATGTTTTTATGTGCTGTTATGTACTAAAACCTAAGCATATGAATACAACCACTATTAACACCGCCAATGTAGCTAAAACGGATGAAAAACGGTTTAAAGAGGATGAGCGCCAGCACGATAAAAAAGGAGATAATAAAGGATTGGAGAAAACGGAACACCAGCCGGAGCCTGCCACTGGCGATAAATGTTCCGGCAGCATTCACCGCCACAACACACCAGCTAAATAACCTGTAGAATTTAATAACCAGTAAAAATACCATCTATGTTTTATATACTTAATGATTACGCTATAACCGAACTGGATGTTGAACCAGTAATAATTAATAGTCTACAGGCTGCCTGGCCAGGCGGGGAACATGACGAAGACGACGATTTTGATGAAGAGGAAGATGAGGAGGATGTGCCGGGTATAGCAGACGGAGATGCGGCTGAAGAGGCATTACCTGTGCTGGACGATGAAGATTTGGAGGATGCAGATATTGATGAAGATGAAATAGAAGATATTGAGTGGGACGAAGAGGATGATTTTGAAGAGGAGGAAGATGACGATGATACGGAAGAGCCTTAAGATAATACCAGAACATTCCTTATTGCCCGCATGTAGGTAAAAGGGAGTGTTTTAGGTTTTGGTCGTGTTGTTGAGTGAAAGAGGCTATCTCGTCTGAGACGGCCTCTGTTGTTTATTACGGTTGCTGCTATGGCTATTGCATGGAGTGAAAATTAAAGAGGCGCCTTTCAGGGGCGCCTCTTTAGGTTATTTCGCTTTCTTCTTCCTCGCCACCTTTTTGGGTGGGTTGGCTTTCAGCTCTTCTATAATAGCTTTTACCTCTTCTATAGTCAGTTCTGCGGCTCTTTCCTGTTGCTCTTTGCTCAGCTTGTAGTTGCGCAGTCCCTGCTTAATATAAGGGCCATAAGGGCCTTTCAGTACCTGAATTTTTTCTTTCTCAAACACTTTAATCGTGCGCTCGTCTTTTGCCTGGCGCTTTTCTGCAATCATGGGCGCTATTTCTTCCAGCGTTACGCTGTAAGGGTCCATTTCCTTGTTAAGGGAATAGAACTTTTTATCGTGCGCGGCATAAGGGCCAAAACGACCAATGTTAACGCTTACTTCAGAGCCTTCAAACTCACCCAGCTGGCGGGGCAGTTTAAACAGCTCCATTGCTTCATCGTAGCTAATGGTTTCAATGCTCTGGCTGGCTTTTAACTTGGCAAAGCGTGGCTTTTCCTCATCATCGGCATGGCCAATCTGTACCATGGGACCATAACGGCCCATACGGGCAATTACTTTTTTACCACTGGCTGCGTCTACACCCAATTCGCGTTCGCCTTTGGCACGCTCTGCAGTTTCCAGGGTAACTTCAATATTGCTGTGGAAGGGTTTGTAAAACCCGTCAATCATATTGTTCCACTTCAGTTTACCGCCTGCTATTTCATCAAACTCTTCTTCAATACGGGCGGTAAAGTTGTAGTCCATTACCTTTTGAAAGTGTTGTTTCAGGAAGTCAGTAACCACCAGGCCCAGATCGGTAGGAAACAGTTTGGATTTTTCCGCACCGGTATTTTCCTGAACCACTTCTTTTTTAATCTCGTCCTTTTTGGTCAGTTCCAGAATGTTCACATCTCTCTTTACGCCTTCTTTATCCCGCTTTTCCACGTAGTTACGCTTCATAATAGTGGAAATGGTAGGGGCGTAGGTAGATGGACGGCCAATGCCCAGTTCTTCCATCTTCTTCACCAGCGAGGCTTCCGTGTAACGGGGGCCGGGGCGTGTGAATTTTTCGGTAGCAGTCATACGGTTAAAGTCCAGCTGCTGGCCGGTAGTTAACGGTGGCAGCATGCCTTCTGTATCGTCCTCGTCTTCTTCTTCGTCTTTACCCTCCAGGTATACCTTTAAAAAGCCGTCGAACTTCATTACCTCACCGGTAGCGGTTAACAGGTCTTTATTGGTAGAGATACTGATTTTTGCAATGGTTTTTTCAAACTCCGCATCACTCATTTGTGAGGCGATAGTTCTTTTCCAGATCAGTTCGTACAGGCGGCGTGCATCTGCATCATCTACCGTATGTGCATTCATGTAGGTAGGGCGGATAGCTTCGTGCGCTTCCTGTGCGCTCTCGTTTTTGTTTTTATACTGGCGGCTCTGATAGTATTGGTTGCCGTAGCTATGCGTAACCTCGTTACGGATATCGCCCATAGCGGTATCACTCAGGTTTACGCTGTCTGTACGCATATAGGTTATTTTACCGCTTTCGTACAGCTTCTGCGCCAGTAGCATGGTTTTACTAACACTGTAACCCAGTTTACGGGAGGCTTCCTGCTGCAGAGTTGAGGTGGTAAAAGGTGCGGCGGGTGTACGTTTGGCAGGTTTAACCTGTATATCAGCCACTTTATAAGCAGCGCCCTTGCAGCTTTCCAGAAACTGCTGTGCGGTTTGCTGACTGTTTATTTTAGCAGGGCCATCTGCTTTAAAGCTTACTTTCTTTTTATGAATGTCTTCTGCGGTAAAAAACGCTTCTACCTTATAGCTGCTTTCTGCTTTAAAGGCGTTGATTTCGCGTTCGCGTTCCGCAATCAGACGTACGGCTACGCTTTGCACACGTCCTGCACTAAGGCTGCGCTGCATACCTATTTTACGCCACAAAACCGGGCTCAGTTCAAAACCCACCAGCCTGTCCAATACACGGCGGGCCTGCTGGGCGTTTACCAGGTCCATATTAATACGGCGCGGGGTTGCTACTGCTTTTTTAATGGCAGGGGCTGTAATTTCATGAAACACGATGCGTTTGGTGTTTACGGGATCCAAACCCAGTACTTCAGCCAGATGCCAGCTGATACTTTCCCCTTCACGGTCCTCATCCGATGCTAACCAAACCTCATCGGCTTTTTTGGCAAGTTGTTTCAATTCTTTTACCACCTTTTCCTTATCCTCTGGCACCATATAACGGGGCAGGTAGTTGTTATTAAGGTCTATACCCATATCGTCCTTTTCCAGGTCGCGGATATGCCCGTAACAGCTTTTTACCTCGAAATCATCACCAAGAATTTTTTCAATGGTCTTTGCTTTCGCCGGAGATTCGACTATTAAAAGGTTTTTTGCCATGCTGCAATATTAAATCAATCAGTTAAAAGACAAACAATGTTCTCATATTTTCAAAATAAATTGAAATCTGCGATCTGCTGCTGAACAGATTGTTCCCGGTAAATCTGACTATGTCCCCATCCGGTAGTTTGTACAAAGGTTACATGCGGCAGATGTTTAAGCCGGGTATCGGCTGTGTCGGCAAAAGGGCAAATCTTGTCCTCCGTGTCGTGCAGCCACATTACCGGCTGCTGCAGGTGCTGAACAATGCGGTTTACCGAAAACCACTGTACGGGATGTCCTCCTGCCGCCTCCAGCCTGGTAACAAAAGCGGCATGGGTAGCAGGGGAAAGCCGGAAAATATGGTTAAACTGATGCACAGCACGAGAAAGCTCAGAAGCTGGCGCTATCAGCGTCAGTTTCAGGTCAGGCTGCTGTAGTTCTTCCGCTGCCAGAGCCACCGCCAGGGCACCTATGGAGTGAGACAGAATGCCATTTACCGGGCCGAAACGGTGGATAATATCCAGTATAATCTGTTTATATTCAACAATATTCAGTTTTTTTCCATCGCTGATGCCATGGCCGGGCGCATCAAAAGCCAGCACCCGGTAACCCAGCTGCAGAAAACGGGTTACATAGTCTTCAAAACGGTAACTGAAGCTGTCAAACCCATGGCAAATGAGCAAAGTATGGGTGGCGGGCATACCCTGTGGCAGCCATTCAAAACCCCTGATGGTCAATTGCTGAAAAGTGAGGGAAACAGGCGTACCCTGTTGAAATACAGGAGGCATTTCCCTTTTGGGCTTACCGCTGTAAGGGGTGCAGAATAGCTGGAAAGCGGCTTCGGCTGCTATCCGGGGAGATACGCTGCCAAGTGTTCTGAACCTGGCCCTGTAATACCCTTTTGCTATCTTCTGTAAAAGCTTCATCCGGTTTAAGGTTTAAAAAAAGCAGGGCAACAAATTATAAGCCCTTCAAAAATAAGGGATTCGAAGTTGGAATTTTTTTTTAATGCCGTACGTATTTTTTCTCTTTGCGTACTCTTTTAACACGGAGAGAGCGTAAAAGCATTGTTTTGATGCCTTACTTTCTTTCCTGAAAGCAATGGCTATGGAAGCGTTCCGGGGGGAAACTGGCTTTTATAGCCTTTCTTTTTTTATGCCCGCTGTAGTTTGCCGTTCTCAGGCAGTTTTTGTGTCACATTGCTGCAACAACTCATTTATCAGCGGTGTATCGGCAGCCATTTCCCGGCTTTTCAATAACCATTCCCTGGCTTTTTCCGGTTCCTGTTTCAGCAGGTAATAAATACCCAGATTGCGCCAGGCGTATGAATTTTCTCTGTCCAGCTGAATAGCATGCTGTACATCTGCCAGCCCTTGTTCCAACTGGCCGGTTTTCATGCGGGCATATCCGCGGTTATTCCAGGCATAGCTATAATTATTATCCAGTTCAATGGCTTTGTTTAGCCAGGGTAAAGCCGATTCAAAAGCCTCCAGGGTGGTAAACAGGTAGCCGAGTGCATTCAACGTGTAGGGGTTATCTGGTTGCAGGGCTAATGATTGCTCCAGAAAATACTGCGCTTCTTCCGGTTGGTTCAGGTTCAGGTGCGCCATGCCCAGGCAGTACCAGTCATCCGCATTCAGCGGGCATTTGTCGCACAGCGCCATGTATATCTGTATTACTTTGGGGTACCGCCGGCAAAAAAGCCAGGCGGTGCCCGCCAGCCGGTAGGTTTCTTCATTGGTCCACCCGCGTTTTAATAACCGTTCAAATAATGTGGCCGCAGATTCATATTGTTTATCGCGGTAGTATTGCAGGGCCTGATGGTAGGTTTTGGCTGATTGTTTCAGCCGCAATAACTGAATAAGGGTGCGGCCATCGGAGTAATATGTCTGGCCTGCCTGCGTGCGTTTCAAAAACGGATTAAAATTAAACAGGATATCAAACAGGGCAGATGTAAACAACAGCGTGCAGAAAATAAGCAGCGGCATGGGCAGGCTGGCTGATAAAAGCAGGTACAACATCAGCAATGCAAAAAACAATGAAACCAGCGCGCCACCCATTACATAAATCACCTGCCTGGCCACGCTCATGCTACCACAATCCGCTTCGCACAGGCCCCACCACCATTGCAAGGGGTTACGGCGAAACCAGCAGGTAAGGCGCCCCAGCTTTACAGATTTGCTCTGATGGGTTTCTTCAAAAGAACCTATATATATAGTAACCGGCCCGCGGCTGAATAAAAGTGCAGGAACAGCATGGCCCAGCTCGTGAAGCAGCACCGTTAATGGCCTTGTAACAAGTAACATTACAAGCACCGGAACAATGGCGGGTGGGTATTCCATATATTGTTAACACATACCGGCACAGGGGATAGTAATACCGGTGGAATGTGATGGTTGATTCTAAAATAGGCAAAAAATGGCAACCAGGATAAAATCATTTCCTACGGTTAAGTGTACCGGCTGGTTGGCTGCGAAAAAATATTCTCTTACTTTCAGGCACGAAAAAGCTACACCTGAAAAGTATTACAACATGAAGATAGTACTCATCGGATCTGGAAATGTAAACACCGTACTAGGCAGAAGAATGGTAAAAGCCGGTCATTCTGTATTACAGGTTATCAGCCGTAATCTGGATAATGCCAGTAAACTGGCGGCAGAGCTGGATGCCACCGCTGCCGATTCTATGCAGTATTTAAATGGAGATGCAGATTTGTATATGGTTTCTGTATCGGATACAGCGCTGCCGCAGGTAGTGGAAGAGGTGCTGCTGCACGAGCAGCTGGTGGTGCATACTACCGGAGCTGCGCCTTTACAGATACTGAAAAACAGCTCGGCCAACTATGGCGTATTATACCCTTTGCAGAGTTTGCGTAAAAATATGGATAGTGAGCCGGTGATACCCCTGTTTACCGATGCCAATACACCGGAAGCGGAAGAGGTAATTACCCGGTTTGCCCAAAGTTTATCGCCCATTACCGGGCATGCTGGCGATGCAGAGCGTTTAAAACTGCACGTAGGCGCCGTGTTAGCCTCCAACTTTACCAACTTTTTATACATGCAGGCAGAGGAGTTTTGCAAAAAAGAGAACATAGGTTTTGAAGCGTTACTGCCTTTAATACAGGAAACGGCCGCCCGTTTACAGCATTATTCGCCTGCCAGCGTGCAAACCGGCCCTGCAGTAAGGAGGGATATGGTAACTATTGAAAAGCATTTACAGGTGCTGAAACCTTATCCGGAACTGACTGATTTGTATAAACATCTTACCGGTGCCATTATAAGCCATTAAAAAAACACCCCGTGCGGAGAACCGGACGGGGTTAAAATCAATAGCAAGCAACCGATAAACATTGTAAATGGATGGCAAAAATAGGGGCGGATAATTGTATTAACAAACAATTGTTTGTTTTTTGTTTTCGGTCAGCTGTCTGCATTACGCCCGTCAGGTTGGTTTTATAGCTTTATCCCTACTTTTGCAGCGCAAACTGAATGAGTTATGTACCAGATAAAGGTGAAATTTGAGCAGGTGGGAAGGTCGCCGGTAGTTTTACATCAGGTAGCGGCCAGCCAGTCTTTGCTGGATATTTGCCTGGATAATGGTATAGAACTACAGCATAAATGCGGTGCTTCCTGCGCCTGCAGCACCTGTCATTTGTACGTGGTAACGGGCATGGCATTTCTTTCGGGAATAACCAGCCGGGAAGAGGATTTTATTGAAAGGGCAGAAAATCCACGCCCGGAATCGCGCCTGGGTTGCCAGTGTACGTTATTGCCGGGAACAGGAGAGCTGGAAATAATGGTGCCCGATCAGCAACAGTTTGTGCAGGAAGAAGAGGGGATACTTTTGTGAACGGAGATAATTAAGAAATATAGCGGTAAATGAATGTACTTGAATTGTTTAAACCCATAACCACCTTTGTTTTTGATGTAGACGGGGTGTTAACAGATGGAATGTTACTGGTAATGCCTGGTGGTTTAATGGCCCGGCGTATGAATATTAAAGACGGTTATGCGTTACAGCTGGCCGTAAAAAAGGGATACCGTGTGGTAATTATTTCCGGTGGCAATTCGCCGGAAGTAAAAGAACGCCTGAACAATCTGGGTATTACCGATGTGTTTATGCGGGTGGAGAATAAACTGGAATGTTTACAGCAATACATGCAGCAGCAGCAGCTGCGTAATGAAGAATTGCTTTTTATGGGTGATGATATACCGGATTATGAAGTGATGCAACTGGTAGCTTTGCCGTGCTGCCCAAGTGACGCGGTAGCGGAAATAAGAGGTGTTGCCCGCTATATTTCCCCACTGAAAGGAGGAGAGGGATGTGGCAGAGATGTAATTGAGAAAGTACTGAAGCTGCGTGGCGACTGGATGGCAGATACACAGATTAAATCGCAATAAAACCTATTTTAGTTGAAACAAATCACCGCATTTTTAAAATTAATCAGGTGGCCTAACCTTGTGTTTATTGCGTTAACACAGGTTATGTTTAAGTACTGTGTACTAAAGCCTGTGTTTGATCAGGCCGGATTAAAGCCTAATGTAGAAGGTATTTATTTTGTGCTGATTCTGCTTTCTTACGTGCTGATAGCTGCTGCAGGTTACATTATTAATGACTATTTTGATTTGAATATAGACCAGGTAAACAAACCTGATAAAGTTATTATTGACCGCGTAATCCGCCGCAGAAAAGCGCTGGCGCTGCATATTCTGCTGAGTATGCTTGCTATTGGTTTCAGCTTTATTGTAGACCTGCGGGCTGGCAGTAAAATTGCGGGGCTAAGTGCCATAGCATGTGTAATACTGTTATTCTTTTACTCCACCACACTCAAGAAAAAGTTTCTGATAGGTAATGTACTGGTAGCGGCTATTACAGCGTGGTCTATCATTGCGCTTACCTGGTTTGAAGGTAACCAGTTTTTTCTTTCTAAAAGCCGTGCAGGCAATCTGGAAATTGAAAAGATATTCCGGCTTACCGTATTATACACCGGCTTTGCCTTTATTATATCACTGATACGCGAAGTGGTAAAGGATATGGAAGATGTGGAAGGCGATCGTAAATATGGTTGTAAAACCATGCCTATAGTGTGGGGATATAATGCTACCAAGGTATTTGTAATGGTATGGCTGATTGTGCTGATTGCCATGGTGGGTACTACACAGGTATATGTAATACAGTTTGGCTGGTGGATTAGTATTGTATACTCCGTGTTTCTGATTATAGGGCCATTGCTGAACATAAGCCGGAAACTGTTTTCAGCACAATCGCCGGCGCATTACCATAAACTCAGCAGCCTTATTAAACTGGTAATGCTTACGGGTATATTGTCTATGGGTTTCTTTCTTATTTATTCCGATGTAATATGTCGTTATTTTTAACATTATGCAGCAAGAGGTAATACTGGCATCACAATCGCCCCGCAGAAAGCAGTTGCTGGAATGGGCAGAAGTGCCTTTTAAAGTAGTAGTACAATCCACTGACGAGTCTTATCCGGAAGGAATGGCTATTGCAGAGGTGCCTGTGCATATTGCACGTAACAAGGCGCTGGCAGTAAAAGCGCAGTTATGGGGCGGGGCGGCTGTAGAAGCGCCTGCACCAGTGCTGGCTGCTGATACTGTGGTGGTGCTGGGGAAAAAAATAATAGGCAAACCTGCCAGCCGCGAAGAAGCTATTGAAACGCTTACCGACCTTGCCGGACAGCGCCACGAGGTAATTACCGGAGTGGTGCTGCTGTACGGAGAAAAGGAAATTGCTTTTTATGATGTTACCCAGGTAGAGTTTCATTTTCTTACGCAGCAAGAGATTGCTTTTTATGTAGATAAATATAAACCATATGATAAGGCTGGTGCCTACGCCATACAGGAATGGATTGGTGTAACGGGTATTAAAAGTATTTCAGGTGACTTTTATAACGTGATGGGGCTGCCGGTAAGCCGTGTGGTAAAGGCCTTAAAAGAGTTGGAAATCTTGTGATTATGAAGCCGGTGGTTTATATTTGAATAAACCACCGATTGCTTATGCTGACTTATGTGCCACAGGCAGCTGTTATTCCTGAAAAATTATTGCAGTTTATCTGGCTGCATCGTTACTTCAATTTCAAATCGGCTTATACTACAGAGGGGGAGAAGATTCACATTCTTCAGCCAGGTATGTTCAACACCAATCAGGGGCCCGATTTTCTGAATGCACGTGTACGTATTGGCAGTAAAATCTGGGCCGGGCATGTAGAAGTACATATACACGCCCGTGATTGGGACAGGCATCATCATTCCGAAGACAGTAATTACGACAATGTTATTCTGCATGTAATATGGCAGCAGGGAACGCCCGCACAGTCTATGGCTAACCGCGCCATACCTGTGCTGGAGCTGCAACCATTGGTATCGGTATTAATGCTGAACGAATACCAGCGGTTAATGGAAGCGCCGGTTACGCCTGCCTGCGGTGCTATGTTGCCGGTACTTTCTGCCCTGGGCTGGACGGCCTGGAAGGAAAGGCTGGCAGTGGAAAGGCTTACCCGCAAATCGGAAGCCATACGCCAGCTGCTGAAAGAAACCAATAACCATTGGGAAGATGTGTTCTGGCGCTTACTGGCCCGTAATTTTGGTATAAAAGTAAACGCGTCATTTTTTGAACAGGTAGCAGAATCACTACCGGTGAACGTGCTGGCTAAACATAAAAGGCAGATTAACCAGCTGGAGGCGCTGCTGCTGGGGCAGGCTAATCTGCTGGAAACGGAAATGACCGGTAGCTACGAAATAATGCTACAGAAAGAATACCGTTATCTGCGCCATAAGTATCAGCTGAAGCCGGTAAAAGCTACTGCCTCCTTTCTCAGAATGCGGCCCGCTGCTTTTCCTACGGTAAGGCTGGCGCAACTGGCTATGCTTATTCATAAAAGTAACCATCTGTTTTCCTGGATACGCGATGCGGCAGCGTTAAGCGAAGTAACGCGTTTGCTGGATATTACTGCCAATGATTACTGGCATTATCATTACCAGTTAGAACAACCGGCAGACTATTTACCTAAAAAGCTGGGGCAGGCCATGGTGTATAACCTGGTAATTAATACGGTAGTGCCTGTATTGTTTGCTTATGGTTTGCATATGAACGATACGGCTATAAAAGAAAGAGCCGTGGCATGGCTGCTGCAAACCCCCAAAGAAAAGAACAGTATTCTGCAGGATTGGCAGCAGCATGGTATTACGGCAGCAAATGCCATGGATTCTCAGGCACTGATTGAATTGAAAAACAATTTCTGCAATGCCAAACGATGCCTGGAATGTGCAGTAGGTAGTGCTTTGTTAAAAACTACCATCCAAAACTGATGCTCTGCACCAGATCGGGATGCAGGGTTTTGGCTACCGGGCAGTGGCGGGCGGCGTTTTCCAGAATGGTTTTGTCTTTATCGCTCAGTTGCAGGCTTGCGGGAAAGGTAAATGCTACCTGTATTTCACCTATCCGGCGCGGATCGGCGGCCATAATTTTGGTAATAGCTATCTGCGTGCCTGCCAGGTCAATCTGCATATCCCGTGCTTTTATGCCCATAATAGTAAGCATACAGCTGCCCAGTGCCGTTGCCACCAGATCGGTAGGGGAAAACCGCTCGCCTTTGCCCTGGTTATCGACGGGTGCATCGGTTTCAATGATGGTTGCACTTTGCAGGTGACGGGCCTCTGTTCTCAGCTCTCCTTTATAAATTATTTCTGAAGTCATTGGACGAAAAATTTGCCTAAATTTACGCTTATCAAATAAATACGTTGTGAAGAAAACCATATTAGTTGCCCTGGCAGGACTTGTAGCGGTAGTCGCATTTGGACAGGATAAAAAGACCCGGAAACAGAAACAGGACGATAGAAAACAACGGATTAACCAGTTGATAAAGCAGGAGGAGGAAGGGGCACTTATCTATCACAAACAAGGTGCATTTGGTATAAAGCTGAATACAGATGGTTACGGTATTTTTTACGAACATGGTAAATACAAAACTATTAACCGCACCGATCTCTGGTGGATGGAACTGGGCGAACACCAGAGCAAAAAGCAGGAAAAAAGGACTAACTCGCTCGGTGGCTACTACATAGGCAACCCCTACGTGTATGGTAAAATCAATAATTTCTATCATTTTAAGCTGGGTTTAGGTCAGCAAAGGCTGATTGGGGGCAAAGGCAACAAAAATGGGGTAGCCGTTTCGGCTATTTACGGCGGCGGTTTATCTGCCGGTATGCTTAAGCCTTATTACCTGAGCGTATATTATTCCAATACAGGCCAGTCTAAAGATATCCGCTATACTGACGATCCGCAGAGTTTTCTCGACCCCTCGGCTATTGACGGGGCGGCAGGCCTTTTTAAAGGTTTTAACAAAATTAAATTTGTGCCCGGTGTACACGCCCGCGCAGCCCTCCGGTTTGATTACGGACGTTTTAATGAGTTGCTGAGCGCCATTGAAGTAGGGGTGAATGCTGAGTATTACACGCAGAATATGCCAATTATGGTGTACGACAGCAATCAGAAGTTTTTCTTCAACGGATATGTTGCCCTGGTGTTTGGTAAGAGAAAGTGATTTAATTTTGTTGATTATGCAGGAATTACCGATAGTTACGAAGACGACGGAGGAAACGATAGTTACGGCGGAGGGAAGGCCTAAAAAACCCAACTGGTTACGTGTAAAACTGCCTATTGGCGAAAGCTACAAACACGTGCGCAACCTGGTTGATACTCACAAACTACATACAATATGCGAAAGCGGTAACTGCCCTAATATGGGCGAATGCTGGGGAGCCGGCACCGCAACGTTTATGATATTAGGTAACACCTGTACGCGCAGCTGCGGTTTTTGTGCGGTTGCTACCGGCAGGCCCGACGCGGTGGATTGGGATGAGCCGCAGCGTGTGGCAGAAGCTATTCACCTGATGAAGGTGAAACACGCGGTTTTAACCAGTGTGGACAGGGATGAACTGAGAGATGGCGGATCTATTATCTGGTACAATACCATTAAAGCGGTAAAATCGCTGAATCCGGATACTACATTGGAAACCCTGGTGCCCGACTTTAAAGGTCAGGTAGAGAATATCCAGCGTATTATTGATGCGGCACCCGAAGTGGTGAGCCATAACATGGAAACTGTGGAAAGGCTTACCCGTCAGGTACGTATTCAGGCTAAGTACAGACGCAGCCTAGAGGTATTGAAAGTGTTAAAAGAAGGTGGTATGCGCACCAAAACCGGCCTTATGCTGGGCCTGGGCGAAACCAAAGAGGAAGTAATACAAACGCTGGAAGACCTGGCAGCCGTGAATGTGGATGTTATTACAATAGGACAATATTTACAACCTACACAGAAACATTTGCCTGTACACCGCTTTGTACACCCGGATGAGTTTGCCGAACTGCGCGAAATTGGCTACCAACTGGGCTTTGATTATGTTGAAAGCGGTCCGCTGGTACGTTCATCTTACCATAGCGAGCGCCACGTATTTGAAGGCTACGGACGTAAAAAATGGATGGAAGAGAAGGAAGCCAAAGAGGCTGGCATCTTTCTTGGATAAAAGATAGGAAACACTATTATTCACTCAATAAAGAAGTTTCCTATGAGCGTACAAAAAGTATTGATCGGTGCCTTGTCTGGCGTAGTGGCTGGTGTAGCCATTGGTTTATTGGTAGCACCTGCAAAAGGTAGCGAAACCCGCACTAAAATTGCTGACTCTGCCGATCAGTTAAAAAGAAAATTCCGTCGTTTAAGAGGCCAGGCTGATGCTGAGCTGGACGAACTGAAAGAAATATTTGAAAGCGAAATAGATGGTTTAAAAGGTGATGTGCGTGAGCGTGTGCTGAAGCTGATTGAAGCCAGCAAAACCAGCTATAAGCATATGAAAGAAGTAAAAGAACAAAACGGAGTAGAGGTAATATAATTGCCACCTTCTCTGTTTCAGATAAAAAGGCCGTTTACCGATGTAAACGGCCTTTTTATTGGGTGCAACCCGGCAAGTACGAAGATTTTACTATTTTCCGTTTAAATTGATGATATGATTAAAACCCACCGTAAAAAAGTGGCGGTTATTGGTGTACTGTGTGCTTCTGTAATTCTGAGCCTGGTAGCCTATAAACCCGTAGAACAACCCCGCAAAAGAAACCTGAAAGTTTTGCCTCAAAACATTAGTCGTGACAGCCTTGACAAAATAATGAAGTCGTACAACGAGGCATTGGGCGTTAAATGCAGCTACTGCCATGCAGAGAACAAAGAAACGGGTAGAATGAGCTTTGGTAGTGATGACAAACACGAAAAGGAAACCACCCGTCATATGATGATGATGACCGATGATATTAATAAGAAATACTTTATGGACGCGGTAGACTCTGCAGATGCAGCGAAGTTTTTACCTAAGGTGAGTTGTATTACCTGCCATAAAGGCCAGACAATTCCATAGCAGAAAATGCCGGTTCCGTAGAAAGACCGGCATTTTTTATAGTAATCAAAATTACATTGATAAACATGAGAACAGCAGTAGGGGTAATTTTAATAGTTATTTCTATTTTATTACTAAAAACCAACCTGGAAGAGCGAAAAATTGCCCGAGAGGGAGAAATAGTAAAAATGACGATTGTGGACCTGCCGGAGTCATGTGCTAGCATAAAAGGAAATTACTTTGTAACCTTTCAGTATCAGCAATTTTTGTTTAAGAAAAGAATACCGGCAGGGTTTTGTAAAAAGCATAAAGTAGGTGAAGTAATGGATGTGCGTTATTCTGATCAGCATTATACTGTGCTGTGGCCTGGTGAAGATGTAAATAAGGGACTTTGGTTTCCGGTATTAGCCGGAGTAACCGGATTGGGAATTATTACCTACGCGTTATTCCGTAAAAGTACAAGCATCGGAAGCGGGAGTAAACAGGGTAAGAACAGCCGTAAATAAAAACTCCCTTACAAACAACTGTAAGGGAGTTTTATATATTGTACGTTCTCTTATTTCTTAGGAGGTTCTTTTACTGCACCGGCACCTCGTTTCAACCGCACAGCCTCGCTTTCCCGGAAGTTGCTGCTCAGGTTTACTTCGTAGCGGTGGTCTTTGTCTGTAATAATCATTAATGCGGCGTTAGGAGGTATGCTGCCCAGGTTCTCGGCAAACATTACTATTTCATTATTAGCCGTAATACTATCTACAAATACGCGGAAGCTGATGGGCTTGCGGGTTTCCAACTGCTGTTTGTGCTGCACCAGTTTGCCGTTATAGAAAACAGAAATGGTATCATTATCAAATTCACCGTTGTCGTACAGGTCAATACGTACCGAATCTTCCGATACATCCAGTTCCTTCACCACTTTTTTAGTACGCATATTCAGCTGAATCAGTGCCTCCCGCTCCAGTTTTAGTACCGGGTTTTCCGGTTGCTTCAGCATGGTATCTTTTTCCAGTTGCTCAATATCGTTTTCTACCAGGGCCTTAAACGGTACTTCTTTCAGCAGTTTGGTAAGCCGTATATTAATAGGAGCACAGGTGTACTTATGGTCTTCATCGCTGTTGAACTGTCCGGTAAGCGTGCTTTCTGCTCTGGATACTTTTAAGGTAAATTCCCCTTCCATGGTACATTCCACCCCCACGGCTGCGTCTACTGTACGGTGGAAGATGATGGGAATGAATTTAATTTTCAGCAATCTTTTATCGGCATTATAAGTGCCTTTGATTTTGTTGCTGAAATAACCGTTGCGGAAAAAATAATTGAATTCTCCGGTAATAACATTACCCTTTTGCTCCAGTAAAAATTCGCAGAGATAGTTACTGGTATTGCCGGTAATATTAACGTTACCTACACCATACCATTTACCTTTAATGCTTTGTGCATGAGCGGATACCGGGGCAAACAGATACATAAGTACCAGCGCCAATGTGCAGAGGCTTTTATACAAACATTTCATGCCGGGGAGATGGTTTTGCCGAATTATTCAAGAATCATGCTAACTAATCATTACCTGTAACAATAACCTACACATAACGCTTCAGTTCCCTGTCGTTGTCCCTTTGCTTAATGGTATCCCGCTTGTCGTACAGCTTTTTACCTTTACCCAAACCAATTTCCACTTTCACCAGGTTTTTCTCGTTTAAAAATACGCGGAGTGGCACAATAGTATACCCCTTCTCCTTCATTTTTAACGTAAGTTTTTTTAATTCCCTTTTGGTTAGCAGCAATTTGCGGTCGTGCACCGCCACGTGGTTATTGGTTGTTCCCAGTTTATACTCTGCAATATATAAACCGCGTACCCAAAGTTCGCCATCATCAAACAGACAGAACGCATCGTTAAAGCTTACTTTTCCTTCTCTTATCGATTTTACCTCAGTACCCAGCAATACCACCCCTGCTACATATTTATCTTCTATGTAGTAGTTGAAGTACGCCTGCCTGTTATTCATTTCTTTAGCCATGTTCTATAAAAAACCATCCCGCCTTTAGGGCGGGAGAGGATGTAATATAATATGTTTTTCCGGCTCACTAGCCTTGGAACAAGGTAATCAGTTGTGCCAGCTTGTCTTTCAGCACTTTCCTGTCTACAATAAAATCCAGAAAACCGTGTTCCAGCAAAAATTCGCTGCGCTGGAAGCCCGGAGGAAGATCTTTTTTAATGGTTTCTTTAATTACACGCGGCCCGGCAAAGCCAATCAGCGCACCTGGCTCGGCAATGTTCAGATCGCCCAGCATTCCAAAACTGGCAGAGATACCGCCAAAAGTAGGATCGGTCATCAGCGAAATGAACGGTAAACCGGCATCGCTTAACTGAGACAGTTTACCCGATGTTTTAGCCAGCTGCATTAAGCTGAAGGCACTTTCCATCATACGGGCACCACCACTTTTAGATATTACCAGGTAAGGCAGTTTGTGTTCAATACAGTAATCCACGGCGCGGGCAAATTTTTCGCCCATTACGCTACCGAGCGATCCACCGATGAATTCAAAATCCATTGCTGCTACCACCAGACCTTTGCCGTTTACGTTACCGGTGGCAACGCGCATACTGTCTTTCAGGTCGGTTTTAGAATGAATTTCGTCCAGCCTTTTCTGGTATGGCTTCAGATCGGTAAATCCTAAAAAGTCTTTGCTGTATATGTTTTCAAACAGAGCGGTGAATTGCTCTTCGTCGAAAATGATTTTAAAGTAGTCTTCACTGCCTATGCGGTGGTGGTAGTTACATTTAGGACAAACGTACAGGCTTTCCTCCAGCTCTGTAGTTGTGCAGATGTAGTTACACTCCGGGCACTTGCTCCACAAACCTTCAGGCGTTTCCTTCTTTTCTGAAGTAGTGGTGGTAATGCCTTTACGTAATCTTCTGAACCATCTTTCCCTGGACTCAGCGGTATCTGGATGGTTTGCGTCGTTATCAGCTTCACCAGCCAGGTTTGATTCAAAATCTTCTTCTTTTTTCATCCGAAATTTTAATTTAAAAAGAGGGTTCGGACAGCAAAAATAAGCAGTTTGCGCTTATACGGTCAAACCTGTGTCATTTATTTGGTTTGAATGTTCGTGTTTTATACGTTTATTTTGCAGCGCCTAGTGTATGTAAGCTTATTCTAAAACTTTAAAATTTTTCAAAATGGCCAGGTATCGTGCCGGTGTTTTACACGGAGAAGAGTTAACAGCTTTATATGAAGACGCAAAAGCCAACAAATTTGCCCTGCCCGCTGTAAACGTAATTGGAACCAACTCCATTAACGCCGTATTAGAAACTGCTGCTAAAGTACAGTCTCCTGTAATTATACAGTTCAGTAACGGTGGTGCACAGTTTTTTGCCGGTAAAGGCATGCCTAACGACCAGTTGCAGGCGAATATCGCCGGTGCGGTTAGCGGTGCTTTACACGTGCACAACGTAGCTAAATATTATGGTGTACCTGTAGTACTGCATACCGACCATGCTGCCAAAAAATGGTTACCATGGATTGATGGCCTGCTTACTGCCGGTGAAGATTATAAAGCTAAAAACGGCCAGCCCCTGTTCAGCTCGCACATGTTAGACCTGAGCGAAGAACCACTGCACGAGAACATTGAAATCTCTGTAGAATACTTCAAAAGAATGGCTAAGCTGGGTATGAGCATTGAAGTAGAGCTGGGTGTAACCGGTGGTGAAGAAGATGGTGTTGACAACTCTGGTGTTGAAAACTCTAAATTATATACACAGCCTTCTGAAGTAGCTGAAACTTACGAAGCACTGGGTAAAGTTAGCCCGCTGTTTACTATTGCTGCTTCTTTTGGTAACGTACACGGCGTATACAGCCCCGGTAACGTGGAACTGCGTCCTGATATTCTGAAAAACAGCCAGACTTACATTCAGGAGCATTTTAAAACCGGCGATAAGCCAGTTAGCTTCGTATTCCATGGCGGTAGCGGCTCTGCAAAAAGCCAGATTACCGAAACACTGGACTACGGTGTAATTAAAATGAACATTGATACCGATATGCAGTGGGCTTTCTGGGAAGGCGTACTGGGCTTTTATAAAAAGAATGAAGCTTATCTGCAGGGCCAGCTGGGTAACCCTGAAGGTGCAGAGAAGCCTAACAAGAAATTTTACGATCCGCGCGTGTGGCTGAGAAAAGGGGAAGAAACTTTTGTGAAGCGCCTTGAAGAAGCTTTTGCCGATCTGAATTGTATTGGTAAAAACAAATAAGCCTTTAACTCCATGGTTGACAACAACTGTGGTTGGTTGAAAGTTCTCAATAGTAAGAATGGCGCCTGTCGTTTCCACGACAGGCGCTTTCTTTTATATCCAATTGCTAACAATTGTTATCTTTATGAAAATCGATTGACATATGGATAAAAGAACGGTATATGTGGTTGCAGCAGTGCGTACACCTATGGGAAGCTTTGGCGGAGCGCTGAAAGATTTTTCGGCCACCCAGCTGGGGGCGGTAGCCATTAAAGCCGCCGTAGAAAAAGCCGGCCTGAAACCTGAACAGGTAGAAGAGGTGCTGATGGGTTGTGTGTTACAGGCTAACCTGGGCCAGGCGCCTGCGCGGCAGGCAGCTATATTTGCAGGGTTACCTGCTTCTGTAGTGTGCACTACCGTAAATAAAGTATGCGCCAGTGGTATGAAAGCTATTGCGCAGGGCGCACAAAGCATATTACTGGGCGATGCAGATATAGTAGTGGCCGGTGGTATGGAAAGCATGAGCAACGTACCTTATTACTCAGCCAATACCCGCTGGGGCAACAAATACGGCGATATCAGTCTTGCAGATGGTTTAGCCAAAGACGGTCTTACCGATGTGTATCATAAATATGCGATGGGCAATGCGGCCGAACTTTGCGCCACAGAATGCCATTTTTCACGGGAAGACCAGGATGCGTTTGCCATTGAAAGCTATAAACGCAGCCAGGCTGCCTGGGAGGGCGGTAAATTTGCTGCTGAAGTAGTGCCCGTGCCTATTCCGCAACGCAAAGGCGATCCGGTATTGTTTAGCCGCGACGAAGAACCCTTTAATGTAAAATTTGATAAGATACCCGAGCTGAAGCCTGCTTTTGTAAAAGACGGCACCGTAACCGCTGCCAATGCCAGTACCATGAATGATGGTGCAGCAGCCCTGGTACTGATGAGTAAGGAGAAGGCAGAAGAGTTGGGTATACAACCATTGGCGGTTATACGCAGTTATGCAGATGCGGAACAGGCGCCGGAATGGTTTACCACTACACCCTCACTGGCAGTACCTAAGGCAGTTGCCAAAGCAGGATTGCAGTTAAATGATATAGATTATTTTGAGTTAAACGAAGCCTTTTCTGTAGTGGGCCTGGCTAATATTCAGAAGATGGGGCTGGACGCAGCCAAAGTAAATGCACACGGTGGTGCGGTGGCGCTGGGGCACCCGTTGGGTGCCAGCGGGGCACGTATTATTGTAACGCTAATACATGTATTAAAGCAAAACGGTGGTAAAACCGGTGCTGCCGGTATTTGCAATGGTGGTGGTGGCGCCAGTGCTATGGTGGTGGCATTGCCCTAAGCATAATAAAGGCAGTGTTATCGTTGAGCCACACGCTTACCGGTTGAATAATAAAAGTAGCAGGCAGCGGCCTTCATGGGCTTACCTGCTGCTTTGTTGTTTAATGGCTTAAAGCAGGCTGCATGTGTGTGGAAACGCCAATTCTGTTCCAGGCGTTGATGATAATAGCCGCCACTATTACATCAGCAGTACGCTTTTCTCCTAATACGGTTATTGCTTTATCATACGTAGCATCAGATACCTGTTGGTGAATCAGGGTTACCTCCTCTGTTAAGGCAAGTATAGCCTGCTCTTCTTCTGTAAAAAGGGCGTTTCCCGCCAGGGGCTCAGCGTGTACAGGCGCTGTTCCGTTTCGCCGTATTTTCTGGCATCTTTTGCATGCATATCCAGGCAGTAGGCGCAAGCTGTGGTATATCTTTAAACAGCGCTTCTTCCCGGCTCTTATCAATGGCAATAATTTCAGAAGGCTCTACAGTTTGTATAAAAAACTGCGAAGGGGTTTGCAATAGCAGGCTCATATGATCCGCCAACCACCAGTTTTCCAGTGCAAACTGGGTAATATGTTCTGCCTCTGTATCTTCCTGCAAAAAGTACATACGTAAACAGCCTTTTGCTACAAAATAGTGCGCCTGGCATATGTGCCCTGCACGTAACAAAATGGCTTTTTTATCCGCCTCTATCAGGCGCAAATGAGGCAATAGCAACGGCACCTCCTCGTCAGAAAGTGGTACGTATTGGCGGATATGTTTAACCAGTGCCTGATGCATACATGCAAGGTGGCCAATATCCGCAAATATTCTGTAACCGTACAATTTTATGTATCGTTACCGTACAGCAGGGTAATGTGTTAGTTTGCAGGTGGTTGATAATCAGTTTTTTGCAGTCTGGCATTATATGGGTTTGCAACTATGGGCATCTATGCCCTGTAATGGAAGCTCAATACCCGCTAAAACTTAAACCATGCTCAAAAACTATCTGAAAATTGCCTGGCGTAATCTGAGTAAACATAAGGCGTTTACACTGATTAATATTCTGGGCCTGGCAGTAGGTATGACTGCCTGCTTTCTCATTTTTCTGTATGTAAGCTTTGAGTTGAGTTACGATCAGTTTCATACAAAAGGCGATCGTGTTTACCGGTTATCGTGCGATATTAAAACTCCCTCTGAAACTATAAAGTCAGGTGTTTCTTCCTGGGCTTTCGGGCCTAACCTGAAAAACGAATTTCCGGAAATTGAAACTTATACCAGAGTGGCATACGATGGTATGCTGGTGAAGAAAGGCGATATTAAATATCAGGAAGAGGGTACCATGTTTGCGGATTCCACTTTCTTTAAAGTGTTTGATTATAAACTGGTAAAAGGCAATGCGGAAACGGCTTTAAAAGAACCGCTGAGTGTTGTGTTTACTGAAACTGCCGCCCGCAAATATTTTGGAAATGAAAACCCTATAGGCCAGACGGTACAGATGACTGGTGATTTGTTGCCTGCTAAGGTTACCGGTGTGGTAAAAGACTTTCCGGCTAACACACTGCTGAAAGCAGAGATGATTGTTTCTATGTCTACCTATCCGCAGGCATTTCACCGGCAGCTTGATGAACAGTGGGGCAACTTTGGCGCTATCACGTATCTGTTGCTGAAACCCGGTACAGACCAGGCCGCTTTGAACAGCAAGTTCCCTTCATTTTTAGAGCGGCGGGTGGGCGAGCAGATGCGTGTGGGAAAGATGTTTTTTATTTTTTCTCTGGAACCTATGAAAGATTTGTATCTGCACGCTACGCGGGATGGACTGGAACGCGGAAGCATGAACAATGTATATGTATTCTCTATCATAGCTGTTTTTATACTGTTGATTGCCTGTATCAATTTTGTAAACCTTACCACAGCGCGTGCAGCAGAAAGGGCTAAGGAAGTAGGCATACGTAAAGTAGCAGGGGCACAGCAGCAGCAACTGGCTTTACAGTTTTTAGGCGAATCGTTGTTGCTATGTCTGGCCGGGTGTGTACTGGCAATAGCATTGTCTTCCTTACTAATGCCGTTGTTTAATCAGCTGGCAGGCAAAACGGTAAGCCCGGGTATATGGCATAATGGAAAGGCGTTGTTATGTCTGGTGCTTACGTCATTGGTAATAGGGTTGCTGGCTGGTTTTTATCCGGCAGCAGTGTTGTCTAATTTTCAGCCGATTACTGTACTCAAAGGGCGTTTTAGCACTGGTATGAAAGGTGTTGCCCTGCGGAAGGGGCTGGTACTGGCACAGTTTACCATTTCTATCTCTCTTATAATAGCCACTATTATAGTATATCGTCAGATGCATTTTATGCGCAGCCACGATCTGGGTTTTAATCAGGATCAGGTGCTGGTAGTAGAAACCAGTGGCGATCCGGCGCAGGAACTTTTTAAAAAAGAAATAGCCGGGTTGGCAGGGGTGCAGTCGGTAGCTGTATCATCCTCTGTGCCAGGAGGCGGTAATGCCGGGGCTTACTCTGAAATACAGAATAAACAGGGCGATTTTCAGGTGGCTAATCTGGATGCTTATTTTGTAGATTTTGATTATATACCGCAGTTTAAAATGAAAATGGTAGCGGGCAGAGCTTTTTCCAAACAGTTTGTTACGGATACTACAGAAGCTATGGTTATTAATGAAGCCACTGCTAAGTTGCTGGGGTTTGCCCGTATGGAAGATGCCATTGGAAAACGTTTTAAACAATGGGGTAGAGAAGGCGCCATTATAGGTGTGGTAAAGAACTTTCATTTCCGGTCTTTGCAGGAAGATATCAAGCCGCTTACTATGAGAATTGAACCCGGAAACTTCAGCATGGTATCCGCAAAAATTGCAGCTGGCGATGCAACAGCCATGGTAAAGGCGCTGGAAAGCAAATGGAACCAGCTGGTGCCCAACCGCCCCTTCCGGTATTTTTTCCTGGATGACTATTTTGATAAGCAATACCGCGGTCAGCAGCGTTTTGGCAATCTGTTCCTCAACTTTGCTATATTGGCTATTTTCATATCCTGCCTGGGGTTACTGGGCCTGGCTTCTTACAGTACCTTACAGCGTACGCGTGAAATTGGGGTGCGCAAAGTAATGGGTGCTTCTGTAACTAGTATCATAAATCTTTTATCGGTTGATTTTCTAAAACTGGTAGTGATAGCATTTGTTATTGCTGTGCCTGTATCCTGGTATTTAATGCACAAATGGTTACAGGATTTCGCATATAAAGCGGCTATCTCGTGGTGGATTTTTGCGGCAGCGGGTGGTATTGCATTATTGACTACCTTAATTACCATCAGCTTTCAGGCAGTTAAAGCAGCCATAGCCAATCCGGTGAGGAGCCTGAGGGCGGAGTAGGGGAGTTGTTAGTTGGAAGTTTGAAGTTGGGAGTTGATAGCTTGAGTTGATGGTTGATAGGTGAGGTGAGAGTCAGCTTTTTGCTGAAAAGGATAAATAAAAAGGGAAGCAGTTGTTTGCAAACTGCTTCCCTTTTTATTATAGTAAGCCAGGAATATAATTCCCAACTTCAAACTCCCAACTAGTATCTGTAATGCTCAGCCTTAAACGGACCATACTGAGGTATACCCAGGTATTCAGCCTGTGCGGTAGTAAGCTCGTCCAGTACCACGCCAATTTTTGCCAGGTGTAAACGGGCTACTTTCTCGTCCAGGTGTTTAGGTAACACATACACTTTGTTCTCGTAGTTTTTGTGGTTAGTCCACAGTTCTATCTGAGCCAGTGTCTGGTTGGTGAAAGAGTTACTCATTACAAAAGATGGGTGACCGGTAGCGCAACCCAGGTTAACCAGGCGGCCTTCAGCCAGGATGATGATGTCTTTACCATCTACATTGTAAATATCCACCTGTGGCTTAATAGTATCTTTGGTATTACCATAGTTTTTGTTCAGCCATGCCATATCAATTTCGATATCAAAGTGGCCGATGTTACAAACGATAGCTTTATCCTTCATCAGTTTAAAGTGCTCGCCGGTAATAATGTCGCGGCAACCGGTAGTAGTAACTACAATATCGGCTTCTTTAACAGCATCCACCATTTTCTTCACTTCAAAACCGTCCATAGCTGCCTGTAAAGCACAGATGGGATCAATTTCAGTAACAATTACGCGGCAACCTGCACCTTGTAAAGAAGCGGCAGAACCTTTACCCACATCACCGTAACCGGCAACAGCTGCTACTTTACCAGCCATCATTACGTCGGTAGCGCGGCGGATAGAATCCACCAGCGATTCTTTACAACCGTATTTATTATCAAATTTGCTCTTGGTAACAGAGTCGTTTACGTTAATGGCAGGAATAGGTAAAGTACCTTTTGCCATTCTTTCGTATAAGCGGTGTACACCGGTAGTGGTTTCTTCGCTTAAGCCTTTAATATTCTGAATCAGCTCAGGATATTTGTCGAAAACGATGTTGGTTAAGTCGCCACCATCATCCAGAATCATGTTCAATGGCTTGTCTGTACCGCCAAAGAACAGGGTTTGTTCAATACACCAATCTGCTTCTTCCTGTGTTTGTCCTTTCCAGGCAAAAACACCAATACCTGCAGCAGCAATAGCAGCAGCAGCATGATCCTGTGTAGAGAAGATATTACAAGAGCTCCAGCGTACTTCAGCACCCAGGGCAATCAGGGTTTCAATCAGTACAGCGGTTTGAATAGTCATGTGTAAACAGCCGGCAACACGGGCACCTTTCAGAGGTTGGGAAGCGCCATATTCTGCACGCAGGGACATAAGGCCCGGCATTTCAGCCTCAGCCAGCCTGATCTCTTTACGACCCCATTCAGCCAGGCTGATGTCGGCCACCTTATAGGGAAGGCTCAGGTCAATCTTTTGTACGCTTGTAGACATAATTATGTATTTATGCCGCAAATGTACACAAGCAGGATAAAATAAGGAACATAACTGCAAAAACAGGAGAAAAGAATAAAAAAGCGTTGCTTTGCAGAACAAATTCAGGATAAATGGCGGCTAAAGAAGTTGAAAAAGAACAAAATGCTATGCCCTTTCCGGCACTGGATGCCAAAGACATGGCTATTCTGAAATTACTGCAGCAGAATGCACGCATTACCGTGCGGGAAATAGCCGAACAGGTACACCTGAGCACCACCCCGGTACACGAACGCATCCGCCGTATGGAAGAAACGGGGGTAATTAAGCAATATGCCACCCTGGTAGACCATGCCAAGGTTAAAAAAGGCCTTATGGTTATCTGTTATGTATCGCTGAAGCAGCATAACCGCCGCGCCGGGGCCCGGTTTATTAAAGACATTCAGGAGATGCAGGAGGTAATAGAATGTTATAATATTTCGGGCGAGTTTGATTTTATGCTGAAGGTGGTAGCCGAAAATATGGATGCCTATTACGATTTTCATGTAAACAAACTGAGCCAGGTAGATAATATGGGCCATTTGCAAAGCGTGTTTGTTATGGGCATTATTAAACAAACGCACCAGCTGGTACATTAGTGAATATGGCCGTAATACGTGTTATCAGTACATTTGCAAAGCCATGACCAACCTGCGTGCAATTTTTCATTCTATAGGAGCCCTCACCGCAAAATTCCTGCACATAGGCGTTCGTCCGGAAATGTCTTTTTTTGAAAAGCAGAAGATTCATTTACTGAATATTATGATTCTTCCTTCGGTGCTGCCCATTACTTTTTTTGCACTGCTGAATCTGGCGGAACGGCCGGGTTTGTCCATCCTCAACATGGCCAATGTAATCTGTTATCTGGCGGTAATTATTCTTAACCTTAAAGGGCGTTATCTGCAATGGCGGTTAATTTTTATAGCAACCAGTGCGGTTATCTTTTTTCTGGAGGCATTGTTTTTTCACAACGGAATGGAGTTTGCCCTGCTGCTCACCGTTATCTGTAGCCTGGTACTGGTAGATAAGGGATGGCAGTACCTGTTAATTCTATTGGGCGTAACGGCTGCTTTTTGTTACCTGCAATACCGGGAAAATATGCAGGTACACAAGGATAAAGCAATGGTATTAAGAGTGGTAAGTACTATTGCCAACTGTCTGTTGCTGTTAACCGCAGGCCTGTATTATTTCAGGGGCATTTATCTCAAATACCACAAGCAGGTAGAAGCACATAAAAAGCTGCTGGAACAGCAGCAGGTGCTATTACTGGTTCAGAAGCAGGAGTTGGAACAGAATAATAAAGATCTGAAACTACTGAGCGAATCGCGCCAGAAAATCCTTTTTACCCTTGCGCACGATCTGCGTAATCCGCTCAGCGGCATTGAAGCACTTACCAATACCATGCTGGAGGGCGGGGTAGCGGATGAGCAGGAGCGTAACGATCTGCTATCCGTAATAGCCTCCACCGCCAACCGGTCGTTAAAACAAATGCAGGAGTTACTGAATGCACACCAGTATGCTGAGCCGAAACGGGTAGCCGAAAAGGCAGCGGTAGATGTGGGTGAACTGTTACAACTGGTGGTAGTACCACTACAGCACAAAGCAGCAGAAAAAGCCATTACTATCCGTTATCAATTGCCCCAGGCTGGTACCGGTGTGTACGCCAACAAGTGGCAGCTGATACGGGTAATGGAAAACCTGCTGTCAAATGCCATCAAGTTCAGCTTTCCCGGAGGTATGGTGGTGGTAGGAGCAGAACAGACACCAGGTTGGATTACTTTATCGGTAACGGACAAGGGCATCGGTATTCCTGCTGAAAAGCAGCCTTATATATTCGACAACGTGCACCGTGTGCAACAAACCGGCACTGGTGGTGAGCAGTCATTTGGTCTGGGCCTGGCTATCTGCAGGCAAATAGTAGAGGCACATGGCGGTTCTATTGCTTTCCGGTCGCTGGCAGAAGAAGGTACCGTATTCTGGGTAAAGTTGCCCGATGCTGCCAATGTTGCTGATTGAGTATAGTGGATTGCTAAAATAATATCATACAGATTGGCTAATCCATAGTAGATTGGCTTTTTGTTAGTGTAACCAATATATATGAAAAGGATTTTGCTTTGCCTTATGGCCGGAATGCTGGCCAATACCTTGTATGCGGAGGTTCGCCTTCCCGCCCTTATATCCAGTAACATGGTACTGCAACAACAGAGTAATGCACATTTATGGGGGTGGGCAAACCCTACCGATAAAGTGTATGTTACCACCTCCTGGAATAACCGGAAAGACTCTGCCATAGCCAGCCGGGATGCCAAATGGTCTATAGCCATACCTACACCTGTGGCTGGTGGCCCTTATACCATTACCATTCAGGCGGGCAATACCATAGAACTGCAAAACATTATGATTGGCGAGGTATGGGTTTGCTCCGGCCAGTCGAATATGGAAATGAGTGCTTCCTGGGGGCCAGACGCCCTGCCGGAGATCAATGCTGAATTACCCACTGCCGCCAATAGCAAAATCCGCTTTTTTCAGTCGCCCCGTGCCACGGCAGCTTATCCGCAGGATAACATTACCGGCAGCTGGAAAGAGTGTGATGAGGCCACGTTGAAAAACTTCAGTGCTACCGGCTATTTCTTTGGTAAAATGTTGCACCAGAAACTGAATGTTCCGGTGGGGCTTATTAACGTAAGCTGGGGAGGCACCTCTGCCGATGTGTGGACGCCTGCTGAACTGGTACAGAACAATCCCGATCTGGATGCTGCCAATAAAAGACTGCAGCAGCACCCGTGGTGGCCCGTAACACCAGGTGCCTGTTATAATGCCATGATTGCCCCGTTACTGCAAATGGATATTGCCGGTGTAATCTGGTACCAGGGCGAAGGGAATGTTGATGCCAGGGGCGATTACCACCAATTGTTTGCTACTATGATTAACAGCTGGCGCAGGGCATGGAATAAACAGTTTCCTTTTTATTATGTACAAATAGCGCCTTTTAATTACGGCGGTAAAGAAGCCGCAGCATTATTGCGCGAGCAGCAGGCAGCAACCTTATCGCTGCCGGGTGTAGGCATGGTGGTTACTACCGATCTGGTAGATACGGTTACCGATATACACCCCAAACAAAAACGCGCGGTAGGCAACCGGTTGGCCGCACTGGCTTTAACAGAAGTGTATCACCAGCAGGCAGGCAACTGTTACAGCCCCGTTTTCAGCAAAGCAGCCGTGGTAAAAGATAAACTGATGGTGTATTTTTCACATGCTGAAAATGGACTTGTAATTAAAGGGGGCGCGGCGAAAGAATGTTATATAGCGGGGGCCGACCGGCGTTTTGTGCGGGCTACCGTAAAGGCAGAAGACGATCATCTTATTGTTTCTGCACCGGGCGTACCGCATCCGGTAGCTTTCCGGTTCGGATTCAGCAATGCAGCGGTGGGTAATATATTTAATGCAGAAGGCTTACCTGTAGTACCTTTCCGTACCGATAACTGGAACAATGCCATTACGGAATAACACAATCTGTTTAGTATGTCCAAACCTGTAGTTACTATAGAATATTGCCCTAAATGCGGCTGGCTGTTGCGGGCCGCTTATTTAGCCCAGGAGTTGTTAACCACCTTTCAGGAAGAACTGGGTGGGGTGCTGATAAAGCCTGCTGAAATCAACGGACGGTTTTCTATTACGGTGGATGATCAGCTGGTATTCGATCGCAAACAGCAAGGGCGTTTTCCGGAAACCAAAGAGTTAAAGCAGCTGGTACGCGATGTTGCCTGCCCCGATAAACCACTGGGGCATTCGGACAAACCCGGTGCATAGTATTGTTTTAAGAGGCTAATGCCTGTTGCCGCCGTTCCGGCTAAGGCAGGCATCAGGTCAATACCGTACAAAAACTGTCCGTTTTCGTACACCTGCGTATTGCTGCCACCTTCATAACGCTTACTAATAAACAGTTGCTACCCTGGCATATCTGTTGGGGCAAGTATTACTGTTGTAGTAATCATCTTTACAATAAGCGTTATGTTCAGAAATTATGTTCTCATTGCTTTCCGCCATTTTGCAAAGCATAAGCTGTTTTCTGCCATTAATATATTATGCCTTTCCATTGGCATAACCTTTTCCATCATTATCGGCGCATACGTGCTGAATCAGCAGGGGGTAAACAGTAAGCTGCGCCATGCCGATCGTCAGTTTTACATTAAAACCGCCTGGAAGGAAAAAGATCTGGGTTCCGAAATAGTAACCATTTCACCGTGGGCTAAAGCTATAAAGGAAGCGTATCCACAACTGGTGGCTAACTACTTCCGGTATAATCCTGTTACCAATGTAGTATCCAATGGCGACAAACATTTTAAGGAGAATATTGCTATCTGCGATACCACATTGGTATCTATGTATGGTTTTCCGCTGCTGCATGGCGATAAAAACAATGCTTTTACCAGTAACAACGCTGCGGTAATTACGGCAAAGTTTGCTGAAAAGTTATATGGTACAACCAATGCTATTGGTAAAAGGCTTAGCATTCAAACAACGGTAGCTGGTGTTACCCAGGAATATATGGTATCTGCCGTATTGAAAGATATACCTTATAACACAGTTACGCATCTGATGAGTGAAACCTATAGTGTGTATGTACCTACTACAGGTAACCGGTATTTTGCAATGGGGGATCCTTCTCAGGGCTGGGATGACCTGAACCTGATAAGTTTTATAGAATTACAGCCGGGTGTTCAGGTGAAGGCGGTGAATAAGGCATTGAACCAGCTTCTGAAAAAACATTCATCAGATTTTGTATGGAAAAATTTATGGGCTAACACCGTACCGGTTAAAGATTTTTATCTTACCGATAACAATGGTGCCGTTAAAAAAATGATTACCATTCTGTCTGCAATAGCCGTGTTTATATTGTTAATGGTTATCATCAATTATGTAAACATCAATATAGGCACATCTGTTTCCCGCTTAAAGGAAATTGGCTTGCGTAAAACATTTGGCAGTGCCAGAAAGCAGGTGGTAATGCAGTTTCTGCTGGAAGCACTGATACTTAGCGTTATTGCTGCGGTTTTATCCCTGTTACTTTATCAGCTACTGGCTCCTGTATTTTCAAAGGTGCTCAATACCACGCTTAAACCGGTGTGGCAGTTAACTGTTACCAATATTATGCAGCTGGTGGGGCTTGTGGCAGCTATTGGTTTGCTGGCCGGTATTTATCCGGCATTTGTATTAAGCGGCACCAACCTTATCCGGGCGGTAAAAGGCAAAACGGAGCATGCAAAAGGCGGGCTGGGGCTAAAACGTGCATTGGTGGTGGTGCAGTTTTCGCTGGCCATACTGGTGTTTATTTGCGCGTTAAACCTGTCTAAACAAGTGTCTTACCTGTTTCATAAAGATCTGGGTTATAGTAAGGAGCAATTGCTGGTAGTATCTGCATTTCCTAAACAGTGGGATAGTGCCGGATTACTAAAAATGCAGACTATTAAAAAAGACCTGCTGCAAATACCGGCTGTACAAAACATTTCGTTAGCCTTTGATTTGCCTGAAACCACACCGTTTGGCAGAATAGTATTGTTTCCACCCGGAAGTGCCGGAACTAAAAAGCAACTGAATCTGCCCATTTCCAATGCAGATGAGGATTATGCAAAAGCCTTTGGTATAAAAATGAAAGCAGGTTCTTTCTTCGATGCCAGCGGAGGTGGTATGGTTCTGAATGAGGCCGCTGTTAAGCAACTGGGGCTAAACAATGAAAATGCAGTGGGTACACAAATTAAAACATTAGGTGGGCCGGCTACCATTAGCGGTGTAATTGGAGATTATCATTTTTCGTCCATGCAGGAAAAGATAGGGCCGGTGGGTTTTAGTCATGTAAAATATGGAATGTCATATCGGTTTCTTGTGGTAAAGCTGAACACAGACAATATTGCGCAAACCATGGAGCATATAAAAGCACGCTGGCGTGCCATGTTACCCAATGCGCCTTTTGATTATTCTTTTATGGATGAGAAGTTTGCTGCCATTTATAAATCTGAACTACAGCTAAAAACGGCGGCGGATGTGGCTACCGTACTCAATCTGATAATAGTGCTGCTGGGGGTACTGGGCGTAATGGTATTTACACTCAATAAACGGAAGAAGGAAATTGCCGTAAGGAAAGTATTGGGTGCAGATGTGATAAGCATCATCTCACTTTTTCTGAAAGAATATTCCTGGTTAATCGTTATTGCCAACCTGATAGCCTGGCCGCTTGCTTACATGGCTACAGAACATTTTTTACAAACCTTTGCCTATCGTATTCAGCAAAACATTTTCCCCTACCTGTGGGTATTAATATCTGTAGCTGCTATGGCGTTTACATTAATAAGCGCTTATAGCGCTAAAGCGGCTATTGCTAATCCTGTAAAAAGTTTGAAAGCGGAATAAGAGGGCATTTCCTTGTTTTTATAACATAGAAAATACCCTCTCTTTTATCAATTACATAAGCGGTAACTGCGCCAGCATTTCCTCTAACGCCTTTCCATGAATATTCCTGGCGATGATAGTGCCGGAAGGGTCAAGTAAATAGGTTGTTGGAACGCCATAAATCTGGTAAAGTATTGCAGCGGCATTATCCTTTTGCAGATCGCAAAGCTGTAACCATGGCAGCTGATCGTCGCTGACTGCTTTTAACCAGGCATCACGTTTTGTATCTACAGATACCCCCAGCATGGTGAAGTTTTTACCCTGGTATTTTGCGTACAATTTTACAAGCTCCTTATTAGCGGCGCGGCATGGCTTACACCAGGAAGCCCAGAAATCGAGTAATACATAACGCCCCCGCAGCGAAGACAAGCTGAAGGGCTTTCCGGTGCTATCCGGCTGAAGGAAGTCGGGTGCCGTCATTCCGGGCAATAATCTTCTTTTCTTTTGCAGGGAGGCATAAAGTTCCTGTCCTTTTTTACCGGCCTGCAGTTGTTTGTCCAGTCCATTAAAGAGTACCAGCAAAGAATCGAAAACCGGTAACGTATCCGCATCATTACTCATAAAACGAATGGCGGTAAGACTGATGAGTGAGGCTGGATGCTCTATAACAAATTTCCGGTTAACAGCTGCTGCCTCGTGCTTCAATGTCTGGTAAGGCGATTCGCCTGATTGTATGGATGCCATCAGCCTATTATACTGCCGGAATTCTTCGTTAACCGTGGAGCCGGCTACAATAGCATTTTTTATAGAGTCGCGGCTATTAATGAGCAGTGTACCTGCATCAATATAAAACATCAGCTCATCGTATGGCCATTGTATAGGTTTACCATTTCTGGAAAGAAGGAGGGAAGCCGGTACCGGGTCATCTGTTTTTCCGGTGAACTGGAATACACCCCGTTTCAGCGTAACAGAATCTATATGAGGTGTTTTATTGATGGAGTAGCGCAGATACAATTTCGCGGGAGCTTCCAGCGAGCCTATCTTTCCTTTTAACGTAAAAGTGTGGGGCTGCGCGATACCTGTGATGCACAGTAATAACAGGCAGCCGCTTATCAGAAATCGCATAACTTTCTTTTAATGATGTTTATTAATAGCCTTTGTTCTGGCCCAGCCTGGGGTTAATGGTCACTTCTGTAAGTGGCAGGGGAAGAATGGTGTCATTTAAATTCCATTGTCCGCCTTTCAGGGCAGTGATGCCTGTGGTGCCTGCCATCAGCGCATTCAATGCGCCGGTACGTTTCAAATCAAACCAGCGGTGCCCCCATTCGGTAAATAACTCTACCTGTCGCTCATGCTGAATGGCTTTTAACAAAGAAGCCTTATCCATTGCGCCGTTGTAGTTACCCAAACCTGCCCGGTTGCGGATTTTATCCAGATCATCCACTGCAGTAGCAATACCCTGTTGCGCCAATGCTTCAGCGCGAATCAGGTATTGCTCGGCAAGCCGGAATACCATAAAGTATTCCGTTACAGCTGAACTTCTTTCACTGTTCTTGTATTTGGATGCAAAGCGATAGGTAGTGCCACCTGCGGTGAGGCTGCCTACCCAGCCTGTTTTGCGTGCGTCACCCGCTTCAAAGGCATTAAACAGCCAATCGGTCATACTATTGTGATTAGAAATGCCGGGGGCCATTTTAAGCGTATAATAAAAACCATCCATGGTATTGGTAAAAACAGGGCTGGCACTGGCCAGCTGCCAGATGGCTTCCTGGCTGTTTTTCAAAAACACCGAATTTAATGGTGGCAGGCCATAACCTGTATTGTTAATCAGTGCGGTCGCCTGCAACCCGGCGTTTTTCCAATCGTTCAGATAAAGATATACACGCGCCAGCAGGGCAGTAGCTGCTGCTTTATTGGGCCTTATCTTTTCGCTTGTTGGCAGGTTGGCAGCACTCAGGTATTCATTAGTAAGTAGCTGCTGCGCAGCAAGCAGATCATCTATAATAAATTTATACACTTCTTGTGAAGAGCTGCGCGGGAGTTTGTTGTTGATGGTATAATCAGTGCCCGTAACAATAGGTATGGTACCGTATAAATTCACCGCATAAAAATTAATGAATGCCCGCATAAATCTGGCCTCTCCTTTTAACTGCTGCTGCACGGCGGGTTTTAACGAAGCAGACTTTTCAACACCTTCCAGCGTGGAATTGGCTATATAAATAAACTTGAAGAAGTGTTCCCAGAAATAAGTGCCCGGATTAGAGGAAAGATCATTCTTATAAAACTGAGTAGCCGCTACACCAATAAAATGATTGTGTAACTCATCGGCAGCGGTAGCCATATACTTTCCAATGCTCCAGGTGCCGTCTGATATATTGGCGGGCGAATGCATGGTATTATATAGCCCCGTCATTACAGCGGTAGCGGTTTTATTATCGGAGAACACGGCCGATCCTACCAGGCTGCTGGTAGGTGCCGGCACTTCCACTGCCTGCTTACAGGCTGCAAAACCTATATAGGATAACAGTAGCGTGGCTATTACTGATTTCTTGTTCCGGGTATATGTAAATGCGAACATGGTAATCTGTTTTAAAAAGTGAATTGAGCCCCCAGCGTAAATACTTTTAAGGGTGGCAGTACCAGGTAATTTCTGTTTTCAGGATCGTAGCCTCGGTAACGGGTAATAGTCAGCAGATTCTGCCCCTGAAAGTATATTCTTGCCTGTTGCAGACGCGCGCGGGTTATCCAGCTTGCGGGTAAACTATACGATAAGGAAACATTCTTCAACCTTATATAAGAAGCATCACCATATTGCAGATCGCTGTTTACCGCGTTGTTGGAAGATTCAATGGTACTATAGTCCTGGTTGTAGCGCTGAAATCTGGCTACATCGCCCTCTTTCTGCCAGCGATTTAACACGTCTACGGGTTGGTTGGCACTGAAAGTACCTGGCAACCCCTCCACATGTTCGTAATAATAATTCATACCCTTTTGCTTCACAAACTGAAACAGAAAGTCGAGTTTGAAATTGGCGTAACTGATATTGTTCTGCAGGCCGCCATAAAACCTGGGGCCAAAGTCCAGCAGGCTGATATTATCTACCAATGGTATCGGACTTATGGTAGGCTTACCATCGGCACCCATAAACTGAAAAAGTCCGGTTTGTGGGTCAACACCGGCATAGCGGTATGCTTTGTACGCCGTAAGGGGCTGGCCAATAGTCAGCTGTTCACTATAGCTGGATGCTTCAAAGTTGGGAAACGACACCAGCTTGTTACGGGGGAAGGTGATATTGAAAGAAGAGCTCCACCGGAAGGCGGCGTTGTTGATATTTACCGTATTAAGGGTAAATTCCAGCCCCTTGTTTTCTACTACTGCGGGCAGGTTTTCTGCAATGGAACCAAAGCCTGTTACCACTGATAATGGCGACTGCACCAATTGATTGCCGGAGCGGTTTCTGTACCAGCTGGCCGAAAAGCTAATCCGGTCTTTCAGAAAACCCAGTTCCAATGCAGCTTCCAGCTTTTTATTCTGTTCCCAGGCCAGCATGGGGTTGAAGAAGTTAACCGGATATAAGCCTTGTGACCCACCATAGGTGTTTACAGTAGAGTTATAACGATCCAGATAACTGTAATCTGCTACCTGGTCGTTACCGGAAGTACCATAACTGGCACGCAGTTTACCAAAACTTACAAAAGGCAATTGCTCCTGCACCCAGTTTTCAGCCGAAAATACCCAGGCGGCACCAGCTGCATAAAAGTTAGCAAACTGTTTGCCCGGGCCAAAGCGGCTGCTTCCATCGCGGCGGGCGGTTAAGTTAAATATGTATTTGTCTGCATAGGCATAGTTAAGGCGGCCATATCCTGCATTGTATTTATAAAAGATATCTGTTAGCCTGTCCACTGTAATGAGAGAGGCAGCCTGCATATTTTCCAGTAATAAGTCGGAGCTGAAGCCCCTGGCGCCTATACGCTTACCCTGGTTATGGCTTTGCTGAAAGCTTAGTCCGGCCAGGGCAGATAGTTTTCCTTTACCAATATTTATTTTATAGTCAACCTGCGGCTCTGCTATCCATGATCTGGTATCGGAATTGTTGAAACTGGCTGACCCGGAGGTTTCCCCTTTCAGCGGATCAATGGTAGAGAAGGGAATAAGCCTGCGCTGGTCTATGTTTATATTGGTGTAACCTAAACTGGTTTTAAAATCGAGCCCTTTGGTAATATGGTAACTGATCATCAGGTTACTCAGCAGGTTAGTGGTATGCCCTTTAAAAGGCTGTAACAGAAAAGCATAGGGGTTGCCTTTTAACCAGGTGCCATCTGCCCAGTTCAACAGGCCGTCTTCAGTAAAAGCCTGTGGCGCGTTGGGCGCCAGGTACGACATTATTGATACCGGGTCTGTAACAGGCAGCGTGGTATTTTCGTTTACGTACGAAGCAGAGAAATTGAACTTCAGCCGCTGATCTCTGGATCCGCCACCTAAATTCACATGCATAGATGCTTTCTGCATGGCGTTCTCGCCAGGGTACACTGCTGTTTCCCGGTGATAGCCACCACCTATCTTATACTGCATTTGTTCACTACCACCCGAAACAGAAGCCTGGGCATTGGTATACTTAGCGGTGTTGCCAATCAGTTGATCCTGCCAGTTGGTATAGCGGTTCGGATTCCAGGTACTGCCACCCAGCACATCTACATCAATAGCCGGATCAGGTGTTGCTCCGTCATTCTTAAACGCTTCCTTACGCATCTCCAGGTATTGTTCTGTATTCAGGTATTCTACCTGGTTGGTTACTTTGGCTATGCCCTGGTAAAAATTAACATCCACCTTCGCCTGCCCGGCCTTTCCCTTTCTGGTAGTAATCAGCACCACACCATTGGCGCCCCTGCTACCATAAATAGCTGTTGCATCCGCATCTTTCAATACTTCAATGCTGCTGATATCATTGGGGTTAATCAGATTGAGTGGGTTGCCACCTGCGGGGTTCAGGTTATTACTGTTCTGTAGTTCCGGCGCAATGGAAAAGGGCACCCCGTCAATTACATAAAGCGGGTCGTTTCCATTTGCAATGCTGTTGATACCACGAATCTGCACCTGAAAAGCACTTCCGGGTGCGCCTGACTGCTGCGCAATGAACATGCCTGGCACGCGACCGCTTAATGCTGCCAGCGGATTGGATACAGGTTGCCGTGCTATTTCTTCCCCTGATACCCTGGACACGTTGCCGGTGCTGGTTTTTTTTGTATCTGTATAATAGCCTTTATTTACAATCACTTCCGCCAACTGCGAGGTGGCAGGCGATAAAGCGATAGAAAAACCACCTGTACCTGCAGTAAGCGTTTGCCCTTTTTGTAAACCTATAGCTGCTGTTTCGCCGCCAGCCTCTGCGTTGGAAGATACCACCACAGCAGTAGTAGCAGACAATAGTTTCAACTCAATGGTACCATAACCTACAAAGCTGATGATTAAGAGTTGCCCGGCCTCAGCAGCCAGTGTAAAAGAACCATCGGCACCGGAAGAAACCGAAGCTTTGGTGGAACGGTTTAACACAGAAGCCCCCGCCAGCCCATTACCAGATGCATCGTGTACAATACCCTGAATAGGAGCGGGTGCATAGGAATAGCTGCTAACAGATTCAGGTAACCGTTCACCGGCATTATAGGAGGAAACGTTTACTGTTTTACTCTCAATGGAATAATGCAACGGCTGATCTCTGAAAATCATTTTCAGAAACTCGTTAACAGGCATATCAACTGCTGCCACATTCACCCGCTTTGCGCTTTTTAACGCATCGGTAGGGTAGAGAAAGAAATAGCCGGTTTGTTTTCTCACCTCTTTAAAAACCTGTTCAATAGACAGTGCCTTACCCGACAGGGTAACGGTTTGTGAATACCCGGCAGCACTTACCTGCAAACACGCCAGCAGCATCAGAATAGCAGTTAATTTCATTACCATCAGCAGTTTTTTCCTGATTATACCATGAGGCCATACGCTGTTTGCGGTACATGATAGCACAGGTGGTTGAATAGAATGGTTACCCCCACGGGCAGGCCATCCGCCAAAAGCAGTTTTTGTCATACTTTCGCTTTGTGTTTTGGTTAATTAATAAGCAGTCTTGTGGGACTATTTTTATGTATTACCCGAACATTCGCCGGGAAGTGGTGCAAACACTTTCCGGTTTTTATTGGGGCATACTGGTAAGGGGGCATTTAGTTTTTTGTTATAGTAAGAACTCTGTTGTTTAAAGTGGTGGTAAAACCATATTGTTTTAAAAAACGTTGAATACCAGATAAACTCACGCCTCTATCCATTTCCCCGGTTAGTGACAGGTTGCCGGTATTGCCTTCAAATATTACCTGTACATCATACCATCTTTCTATCTGCAGGGCCACCTGGCGCAGGTTCAGGTTATCAAAGCTGAAGTAGCCATTTTTCCAGGCCAGTACACGGTTTACATCAATGGCAGATGCTACTGCAATGGGTTCCTTTACCGCAGCACGCACTGCAGCCTGCTGGCCGGGTGTAAGTATTACAGCAGCAGGCGCGGTTGCAGACAATACTTTAATACTTCCGTTTATCAGGGTGGTTCTTATATAGCCGTCATCTGCGTAGGAATTAATATTAAAATCTGTTCCCAGCACCTGTACCGTTGTTTTTCCATCAATATCTACTATAAAAGGGCTGGCCCTATGTTGTGCCACTTCCATATACACTTCACCCGCCACTATTACCTTACGTTCCTTACCTGTAAATACTGCCGGATAGGTAATAGAACTACCGGCATTCAGCCACACCCTGCTTCCATCAGGTAAAACAAGGGTAAACTGATGCCCTGCGGGGGTAGTGAGCGAGTTGAAAGTGGGAAGGGGGGAGTTGGTAATTGCAGATGGGTTATAGGTGAGCTGGTTGTTTTGAAGCTGAATAGCAGCGCCGTTTTCCAGGGCTACCTGCCCATTGCCCATGCTGTCCAGCACTATTTTGCGGCCATCAGACAGTGTAAGAATGGCGCCGGATGTGCCGGGTGCAATATCATTGCCGGCAGATGGTTGCTGTGTGGGGCTGCTTTTTTCATGCGTAAGCAGCAGCCATGTGCCGGCAACAGCCAGTAATAATATGGCAGCAGCGGCCACCCATCTCAGGCGGCGCAGCAAGGTCACAGGCTTCTTAGAAAAAATCTGACCTGATAAACGTTCCCAGCCCGCCTGCCGGCTGGCATCATAACTATCCCATTGGCGAATAGATTGCTGCAGAAAAGCGGGATCTTCCAGTAAATGCAGTGCATTGCGGTTATTACCGGAGGCCTCTAACCATTGCTGCAACTGCTGTTCCTGGCTGGCCGTTAAAGCAATGCCATTCAGGTGCAAAAGAAGGATATCTGTTATTGTTTCATTCATGTGATAATTCCTTTACAGGGGAGCCTGCATGAATGAAAAGACATGAGAAAGCAGTTTGTGACAAAAAAGCCAGACTTTTTTTTTAATCTTTCCAGGGCATGCGTTGCTGCACCAGCAGGTAGAACAATGCCAGCTGTGCTATTTTAGCACCTACCACCTTGTTGCGAAGCATTTCTATGGCCCGCTCTTTTCTTTTGCGCAGGTTATCTTCACTTATATTCAGCGCGGCAGCTGCTTCCTTTATACTTTGTTCCTGCACAAATAAAAGCCGCACTACCTCTCTGTATCTGGGGTTTAGTTGCTCTATTTCCTGGTAAATACTGCCTATCATTTCGGCTATAACCATGCGGCTTTCTGCAAAGTCATTGTCTATGGCAGAAGCTTGTTGTGCTTCCTGTACGTGCTGGTGTCGGGTGGCCTGCTGGCTGGTATAACGGTAACAGGCATGGCGCACGGTAGTATACAGGAAAGATTTTACAGCTGCTATTGCCTGGAAGCCCTGGCGGCGTTCCCAATATTGCGTAAATGCCACCATTACTATATCTTCAGCCGGTACGCGTTCACGAATCAGGCTCTCCGCATAAAACAGCAGTGGTTTATAAAAGGCATCATATAAACGCCGCATAGCTGTTTCATCGCCATCGGCAATCCGCAATAGTATTGCATCATCTATATGTGTTTGCGCAGTTTCCAACAGGGGATATCAACCGTTTTACCGGATTCTGTTGCAAGATGCCGAATCCCTGCGAAACGGCAAATAAACTTCAGTATATCCATGCTGCCACGGCAACGGTGATAATAAAAAGAGACTGTATCTACCTTCGATACAGTCTCTTTTGTTAGAATAATGTTAACCATCTTAACCGGTAGAAGTAGTAGAGTATTACTGCAAAGCAATTTCCATTACGTAGTCATTCATAAAAAAGCCATTGCCTATGTCGTTGTCTTCTTCACGTATTACCTGAAAGCCTTTCTTTTCGTAAAACTGTTTTGCGTTGTTAAAACGGTTTACGTTCAGTTGCAGTCTGCTGCCACCAGCTGTTTTTACCTGCTCTGTTACATACTGCAGTAGTGATTTGCCTGCTCCTTCCTTTTGAATGTTGGGTAATACATACAGCTTATCCAGCTTGTATAAGCCCGGTTCCGGGGTGGGGGAGTAGCCTGCAAAGCCAACTGCTTTACCTTCAATTTCAGCCAGTGCAAAATGATGTCCTTCTGCTTCCATCTGACGTTTTAATACGTCTGTGTTGTACATGGTAGCCAGCATGTAATGCATCTGCGGTTCTGATAAAATTTCTCCGTAGGTGGCAGGCCATGTGGCATACGCAATTCTTTGAATCTGGGGGATGTTCTCTAACGAAGCGTCTATAATAGTCATACGAAATTTGAAAAAGCCCCTGCTCATGATTCAGGGGCTGATTTGGGTTATAAATTATTTAGACTTTCCTGTATGGTGTTAATCCGGGCTTCTGCATCAGCCTTCTTCTTCTGTTCAGAGGCTAATACTTCCGGTTTGGCGTTCTGCATAAACTTCTCATTGTTCAGTTTCTTCATTACGCTCTCTAAAAAGCCCTGCTGGTAAGCCAGGTCTTTCAGTAACTGTTCTTTCAGCGCAACAGTATCTACCTCCAGGTTGCTTTCAATAAAGAATTTGTCTTTCTCTACGGCCACAACTATGGTATTGGCAACGGCATCTGTTGCATAACTTACTGTTTCTGCATTTACCTGCTTGGCCAGTATGGTTTCTATAGCCTGATAACCGGTTACATTGGCTGTTTGTATATGCAGCTGAATGGTATCTTTCGGCTTCAGCTGGTTTTTATTACGGGCATCGCGTATAGCAGTAATTACTTTTTTCAGCAACTCACCTTCTGCCAGTATTGCAGATGGCTGGAAGTTGTTTTCTGCAAACTGCTTCACACATAAATCGTCATGCTGCTCTTTCAGTAAATGATAAATTTCTTCTGTAATGAAAGGCATAAACGGATGCAGTAACTGCAGCAGCTGCTCAAAATAAGAAACTGTTTTTTCATATACTTCCGCTGCAATGGGTTGTTCAAAACCTGGCTTCACCCACTCCAGATACCAGCTACAGAAATCATCCCATATAAGGGAGTTGGCTACCATATTCAGTGCTTCGCTCAGCTTGAACTGTGTAAACAGCTTTTCAATTTCTGCGCGTACTTCCTGTAAGCGGCTTTCAAACCAATCCAGTGCAAACCGGCTGGATGCAGCTGTTACATTTTTATCTACTCTGCCTTCCCAGCCTTTTATCAGCTTTAAAGCGTTCCAGATTTTGTTGTTTACAAAGCGGCCCTGTTCCAGTGCTGCCTCATCAAACAACAAATCGTTACCGGCAGGGGCAGAGATCATAATACCATAACGAACGGCATCTGCACCAAATTTATCAATCAGGCCCAGCAGGTCGGGTGAGTTACCCAGCTGCTTACTCATTTTACGGCCTTGTTTGTCGCGTACCATACCGGTGAAATACACGTCTTTAAACGGTATTTCCTTCTGAAACTCCATACCCGCCATAATCATACGGGCCACCCAGAAGAAAATGATATCCTGTCCGGTTACCAGTACCGCAGTGGGGTAGTAGTAGTTAATTTCTTCGTTACCAGGCTGTGTTATACCGTTAAATACTTCTGTAGGCCATAACCAGCTGCTAAACCAGGTATCTAATACATCCTCATCCTGTTTTAACTCCTCTATTTTTACGTTTGAATTTTGACTTTTGAATTGCTCAAAAGCCTCTTCCCGGTTGGCAGCTACCACAAAAGTACCATCGGGTGCGTACCAGGCAGGTATCTGCTGGCCCCACCACAGCTGGCGGCTGATACACCAGTCTTTTACATTCTCCAGCCAGTATTTATAAGTGGCCAGAAATTTATCGCCGGGGTGTATACGTATATCGCCATCTACTACTGCTTTCAGGGCAGGTTCGGCTATTTCCTTCATTTTTACCCACCACTGGGTGCTTATGCGGGGCTCCACCACCGTATCGGGGTTACGCTCGCTGTAGGCTACACGCGTAGGGTTTTCTTCTACTTTTACCAGCAGGCCTTCTTCGGTTAATTGTGCAATAACCAGTTTGCGGGCTTCAAAGCGGTCTTTACCTACATATACCTGTGCAGCAGCACTTAAAGTACCATCTGCATTCAGGGTATCAATTACTTCCAGGTTGTGTTTCAGGCCCAGATTGTAGTCGTTAATATCATGTGCAGGCGTTACTTTCAGGGCGCCGGTACCAAAAGCAGGGTCAACATACTCATCATAAATAACCGGAATTTCGCGGTTAACCATGGGTACAATTACCTTTTTGCCTTTCAGGTGCGCATAACGTTCGTCGGCAGGGTTCACGCAGATAGCGGTATCGCCCATAATGGTTTCGGGGCGCTGCGTAGCTACGGTAATATACTCGTCGCTGTCCTTCACCTTGTATTTAACGTGATACAGTTTACCTACTGCATCTTTATAAATCACTTCCTCATCACTCAGGGCTGTTTTGGCGCGGGGGTCCCAGTTAATCATACGGGCACCACGGTAAATCAGTCCTTTATTATATAAGTCAATGAATATTTTAATAACAGCTTTGTAATAGTGGTCGTCCATGGTAAAGGTTACCCGGTCCCAATCCACGCTGCAGCCCAGTCTTTCAATCTGATTGTAAATAATGCCGCCGTACTTTTCTTTCCACTCAAAGGCATATTTTAAAAACTCTTCGCGGCTCAGGTCGGCCTTTTTAATACCTTTTTCTTTTTCCAGCATCTGTACCACCTTAGCTTCGGTGGCAATAGAAGCGTGGTCGCTACCCGGTACCCAGCAGGCGTTAAAACCACTCATCCGCGCTTTACGAACCAGAATATCCTGTACGGTTTCGTTCAGGGTATGGCCCATGTGCAGCACGCCGGTAACGTTGGGAGGAGGGATGACGACGGTAAAAGCCTTGCGGCCATCGGGTTTACTGTTAAAATAACGCTTGTCTTTCCATATACCGGTCCATTTCTGCTCGGCCTGTGCAGGTTCGAAGTTGTTGCTGAGTTCCATTGTATTTCCTTATTCGGGCGGCAAAAATAAGATATTCGCGCCTTATTGGAATCTTTAACGCCACACGCTTGGTAGATTAGGGAAAAATACTATTTTTAGTCCATGCATACCAAATCCAATGACTTTGTTTGGTCGACAGAGCCAAATCCCCATCATGTGAGAGTGCGTCAGATTTTGAAGCAGCACCCGGAAGTAAAAGAGTTGATAGGAAAAACCCCTTCTACCATTTTCTTCATTATAGGTTTAGTAGGCGCGCAGATTACTGCGTCGTATCTGTTAAAAGATTCGCCCTGGTGGCTGGTTTTTGTGGTAGCCTACCTGTTTGGTGCCTTTGTAAGCCACGCTTTATGGGTAATGATTCACGAGTGTAGCCACGGTTTGTTGTTTAAAGGCAAAGTGCCCAACCTGCTGGCAGGTATCCTGGCCAATATGCCGCACCTGGTACCCAGCTCTGTAAGTTTTCAGCGTTATCACCTGAAGCACCACGCCCACCAGGGTGAGCATGATCTGGATGCAGATCTGCCCGATTTCTGGGAGGCTAAATTGTTCAGCCCCAATCCATTAACCAAAGCAATGTGGTTTCTGTTCTTCCCGGTATTCCAGGTAGTACGTACCGCACGTTTAAATATTGAGTTGTTCGACAGATGGGTATTTGTAAACTGGGTTTTCCAGATTGCTTTTGACGTGGCTTTATATTCTCTGTTAGGCCCTAAAGCTTTCTTTTATATGCTGGCCAGCTTCTTTTTCTCCGTAGGCTTACACCCACTGGGCGCCCGCTGGATTCAGGAGCACTATCTTACCCTGCACCCAACGCAGGAAACGTATAGCTATTACGGCCCGCTGAACAAAGTAGCGTTTAACGTAGGTTTCCATAACGAGCACCACGATTTTCCATCCATTCCATGGAATAAACTGCCCGAGTTAAAAGAAAAGGCACCTGCTTACTACGATTCGCTGATTTCTCACCAGTCGTGGACAAAGCTGATTCTGCTGTTTATATTTAATCCAAAACTGTCTCTGTATTCCCGTGTGTTACGTAAAGAGAAAGTGCGTATTGAAAAAGAACAGGCAGCCGGTGCAAAACAATCAGCAGAGGCCGTAGCTTAGGCTACTCTACTGATTGATGAATATATTTATTACCCTTCAGCCGGTTATTGTTGATGAAAATAACGGCTGAAATACAATAATTGGTAAGGTAGCGCATTATTCCAGTAGGCCCAGTCATGTTTTCCCGGGCGTTCTGTGTAATCATGCGCTATCTTTTTTTCCACCAGTTTCTGGTGCAGGTTGCGGTTTACACTTATAAAAAAGTCTTCCACGCCGCAATCTACTATCAATGCCAGTTCACCTGTTTTCAGGTCGTCTACCAGGTTAATGGCTGTATTCTTATCCCACTGCGCCTGGTTTCCGGCATAATCTCCCAACCTTTGTGCAATATGCCAGTTGTTGGGAAAAGGGCGAAAATCTACCCCACCACTCATACTGCCCGCCGCTCCAAAACGGTCTTTGTGTTTAATACCCAGGTAAAGGCCACCATGTCCGCCCATACTTAAACCGCTAATCGCCCGGCCTTTGCGGTTGGCAATGGTGCGGTAATGCGCATCAATATAATCCGGTACTTCCTGCGCCACATGGGTTTCGTATTTCCAGGCGGTATCCAGCGGGCTGTCAAAATACCAGCTGCTTACATTGCCATCGGGGCACACCACTATCAGTTTTAATGCATCTGCCCAGGGCTGCAGGGTAGCCGTATTGCGCACCCAGTTGGCGTAATTGCCGCCGTGGCCGTGTAGCAGGTACACCACCGGGTATTTGTCATTACCAGATTGATAACCTTCCGGAGTTACTACCACACATTTAATAGGTTTACGCATACTGGCGCTTTGTATGGTTACTGTGTCTACGCTGGCGCTGAATGCGGGAAGGAATAACACGCTCAGAAAGGAGAGAAGCAGAAATCTTGCTGTCATGATTGGTTGGTTAAATAATAATAATGTCGGATATCTGCTTCTAAATTACAGTACCTGCAATTGATATATTAATAAAAGACATGTTACATTGCAATAAACAATTCAACCTTAACTCAAATTGCTTATGAAAAAAATAACGCTGCTTCTGCTGCTGACTGCATGGGCAGGGATACAGCAGCCTTTACAGGCGCAAAAAGATTCTTCCTGGTTACAATTATCGCGCTTTAGTGTTGCCCGGCAATCGGTTCCATCTTTTACCATTACTGGTGCACAGCTATCTGAAATGCCTTACTCCGATCTGGGGCAGGCCATAGGTGTATGGATTGGTCCTGCGCTGGCTACGGGAACTAACACCATGTTTGTGGTAGATGGCATACCTGTAAATGATGTAAACATTTATAGCATACAGGATATCGATTCCATTACTTTTCTGCAAACCGGGCCAGGCCAGCTTGCGGGGTTGGCCCGCTCACAGCAATACATGGTATTAATTTCCACCAAACGCAATACCAGTGGTAAATGGCAATGGCGGGCAGCAGGAGCTACTGCATTCGTAAACCGGGCTGACTCTGCAGCCAAAGCCGGGCTGTATCATCAATACAACCTTTCTGTTGCTAACGGAACAGACAAGCTTAATTACGGTGCTTCGGCGGGGTATACGCATGATGTTTTTCCTCAGGTGGAGCTACGGGGGTACGAAAAGCAACGGCCGTTGCGGGAAAACCGCTACCGCGTTAATACATGGCTGGAGGGAGCGGTGCTGCAGCACCATCGTTTCAGACTGGATGCGGCTTATGTAACACAACGACATTCTGATAGTTACCGTATTGTGGGCAACGGTGCCTATAAATATCTTGATTATAACATGCTGAATAAAGATCGTCTATTGAATCTTAAAGCAGATATCAGGTCATCGTTGGGGGCAGGTTTTTCAAACCGGATAATAGCAGACTTTTTCCATCTGCGGTTTGGAGAGGAAAGTATCGGGGAAATACCGGGAGAATCTGTTAGTTTGAGTCGTTTAGATAAAAAGGTAAGAAACTGGATGGTAGGAGAGCGGTTTGGCTACGATTTTCACCGGAAGCAACAGTACTTCTCAGCTTCGGTGGATGTGCGTTACCGGCATATTGATTACACTGGCACGGGCTTTTCATGGGTTTCTACAGCTGGTGTTAATGGGGCGATTGTGCAAACAACATGGTCTACAATGAGGACCAAAAGCTTAATAGCCACACCTACTTTGGCGTGGGGCGTTCAGGACCTGGTAGATGTTCAGGCAGGAATGCTATACAGCATATTGAAATACCAGAACCAGCCAAAGCATTTTTTTCCGTTTGCTTCAGCTTCGCTTGATCTGTTGCATTGCATTTACCGGCAAAGCCCGGTAAGCCTGCGTTTGTATGCATCTGTGGCTGCTGCTAATGATTTTCCTGAAACAGGTTGGGGCAGGCTCACTCAACCGGGCAAACAGGCGAGTCTTTTGGAACAGGGGCAGCTTAACTTCTTCCCTGGCTCATTTGGATATTACAGTGCCTTTACCCTTTTCAATAAAAATAATAACAATACACGCTTTCAGGGCGGCGTACGGTTAGGAATGTTGAAGAACAGTTTGTTGCTTGATTATGTTTTCGATAAAAGCAATATCCTGGGTGGGTATTACTTAAGCGTACCTTATAATTTACCCACGTGGATAAATACGCAATCGCCTTACACCAGACACCGTTTTGCACTGTCTGTCAAAGCGGATCTGGGGCGTATAAACTGGATATCGGTTCTTTCAGCTGAGGTGATAAGACATAGGCCGGAGTATAAACGGGGCCTTTACGACCCGGTAGAGGTGAAAGACTTTTTTACCACAGCAGGTTTTGCCAACAGATTAACTTATAACAGTTGGTTTGGTGCCTTGGATTTAGTGGGAGCTTTTAACAAAGCATCAGGCGTGGATAAACGTAATACTATTGTGTTACAGCAAGTACACCTGGGCAGGAAGTTTACCAGTAAAGCAACCGCTTTCGAATGGTATGCGTTTGCCAGAACACCTTTCAACAATGTAAACCTGCCACTGGCAGATCTGCGCAGGTACTATGGCATTGGTTGTACAGCAGCATTTTAAATAAGGCAAATAAAATAAAACAAAGAGGGTGCTTGTTATACTCAAATGAGCACCCTCTTTATTTAAAAACAATCCCGTCTTTAATAATGGTTTTACCGGCCAGAAAGTGCTTGTAGTTGTCGAAGGGACTTTTATCCCATATCAGCAAATCAGCATGTTTGCCTTCTTCAATTACCCCGTATTTATTATCCATTCCTAAAGCAGTGGCTCCGTTTATGGTTGAAATCTGCAATATCTGAGGAATGGTAAAGCCGTATTCTGCTAAAAGCAGTTGTTCAGAAAGCATCACCTTGCCGCCGCTGGGCCAGTCGGTACCCATTCTCAATGTTATTCCTTTGTCAAATAGTTGCTTTACATAACCCATAAACATCGCAAAGTTCTCTTTACACCGGTTGGTTTGTGCCGGGGTTAATGTGGTGTCTTTTTGGTTGGTAAAATAAGTTAACCCAAATGGCTCACCCATCAGGTGAATAGAGGTGGAGTAGGTGGTGTTGCTTTTAGATAGTTTATCAATTAACGAATCTATTGCGCCGGGCCTTTTATCATGCATAAAACGAAACATTTCCAGGCGTTCCACCTGGCCATTGGCGTGGCCCGGGCCATACTGTTGCAGCATTTCTGCGTTAAAGCGTTCGCCTTCCGGGCTGTTCACATGCAAAACGCTGTTTACCAGGGTTAAAACATGCTCGTAGTTGCGCAAGCCAATATCAAACGCCGTATCAATAAACATCACATTCTGGTCAATATGCCCGTATACCTTCATGCCCAGGCTATCCGCAGTTTTAAATGCCACTTCAAATTCGGGCCTGCGTAGTTTCCAGTAAAGCTTAATATGCCTTATGCCTGACTGGTAAAATGCTATCACCTTTTCCCGGGCGGCAGCAGGGGAGGTCACCATGGCGTGGTTGATATAAGGCTTGCGGCTCTGGCTGGATACCAGTGCGCCCCCTACCGTATAAATGTTCAGATAGTGGGGCTGTGGATTGTTTTGCCAGTCCAATATGGGCGGCAGCCATTTTTCAGATTGCCCCAGAATCATGGCGGTGGTTACGCCGTAAGGCAGGTAAGTATCGGATAGCCGCTTTCTGTAAAGTTCTAAAGAGTCTTTGGCAAAATATTCCTGTAACGGTCCATAGCTGCGGTATACATCTGTGGGGTGAATATGCGTATCAATAAAACCCGGTGTAACTAATTTGCCACCGGCGTCAATGGTTTTTGCAGCAGCATAATGTTTGCTACCGCTGGTTACCTTAGCAATAACACCTTCTTTAATCAGAATGGTTTGTTTATGCACAAGTTTTCCTGTCCGGCTGTTAAACACATTGGCATTCTTTATTACAAGGTCAAATGTCGTTGTCTGTCCAAAGGAGCAGGTAAGCGTAACAGAAAACAATAGTATTCCAACAAATATCTTCATCATAACAAGATGGGTGTTAAAATAAAAACAGCGATACGGAGTTGTACATTCCGTATCGCTGTGCATTGCTATAAAGTTAGGCTATTTCTTTATTTCTGCATGGGGTTCATTCCCTGCGATTGGCCGCGTACTGCCTGTTTGCTTTTGTATACTTCAAACCGGCTTTTTACTTCCACAGCAGGCCAGCTGTTATTGCTTACATCAATATCAGCGGTTTCGCGCAGCGGGTCCAGCTGAACACTGGCTACGGCTTTGTTTTTCAGAAACACTTTGTCAAAATGCTTCTCGTCTTTACGCCATATCTGGGCAGGAATCTTTTCTGTTTCCTTGCTGCCATCTTCGTAAGTCCATTCAATAATTACCGGCATTACCAGGCCGCCTTTGTTGGTAAAAGACAGTTCGTACAAATAACGTCCTGCAAACTTTTTACTGGTGCTGTCATCCAGTGGGGCAGCTGCGGGGTCTGTGTAATCGTACGTAAAAGTAGAGTCGTATGGCACCAGCCCTCTGTCGTACTTCCAGTAAAAATCCTGCAGGCTGGTATCTTTATCCGTTAAAAATTCAATGCTTTTATCGTTTCTGTTTCTTATTTTAGAAATATCATCAAACTCAGGCACCGCAGGTTTGTCCAGCTTTTTCTTTTCTGTTTTAGGCTCAGGTAGCATTACTTTTTTACCATCGCCCAGCACATATCCTTTTACACTGTCTAAAGCAATATCGCAGGGGTCAATGCCATAAAACCAGCCTCTCCAGAACCAATCCAGATCTTCTCCGCTGGCATCTTCCAGGGTACGGAACAAATCGGCAGGGGTGGGGTGTTTAAATGCCCAGCGGCGTGCATATTCTTTAAAAGCATAGTCAAACAATTCACGGCCCATAATGGTTTCACGCAGAATGTTCAGGCCTGTGGCAGGCTTGGAATAGGCGTTAGGCCCAAACTGTATAATGTTTTCACTGTTAGTCATAATGGGCTCCAGCTGGTTTTTAGGCAGCTTCATATAATCGGTAATGGCCCAGGCCGGCCCACGGCGGCTGGGAAATTTGTTGTCCCACAGTTCTTCCGTCAGGTATTGTGTAAACGTGTTCAGGCCTTCATCCATCCAGGTCCACTGGCGCTCATCGCTGTTTACAATCATGGGGAAGAAGTTGTGCCCCACTTCATGAATAATTACCCCAATCATCCCGTTTTTAGTAGCTTCTGTATACGTGCCGTCCTTTTCAGTACGGCCATAGTTAAAGCAGATCATCGGGTATTCCATACCGTTAGAGGCTTCTATGCTCTGCGCTACCGGGTAAGGGTAGGGAATAGTAAACTGCGAGTATGATTTGATGGTGTGCGCCACTGCTTTGGTAGAGAAGCGGCGGTACAGCCCATAGGCTTCTTTGCCATAAAAGCTCATACACATTACCTTCTTTTTCTCTACCGTAACCGGCATGGCATCCCATACAAATTTGCGGGAAGATGTCCACGCAAAGTCGCGTACGTTATCCGCTTTAAATATCCAGGTTTTGGTGCCGGATGCTTTTTGTTGCTCAGCCTGTTTTGCTTCGGCCAGGGTTACAATTTCCACGGGCTCTTTGCTGGTTTGCGCTTTTTGCCAACGGGCCAGGCGGGTGCTGTTAAGTACGCTGGCGTAGTTCTGGCATTCGCCGGTACTGCCCACTACGTGGTCAGCAGGCACCGTAATTTCTACCTGAAAGTTGCCGAAAGTAAGCGCAAACTCACCACTGCCGGCAAACTGATGGTTCTGCCAGCCCTGAAAATCGCTGTACACACACAGGCGTGGGTACCACTGGGCCATGGTAAACAGCATATTGCCATCTTCCGGAAAATACTCATAGCCACCACGGCCGTTGTATTTCTGGCGGTCGCTTATTTTATAGTTCCATTTTATAGTAAACACTAACTGCTGACGCGGTTTTAGCGTAACCGGCAGGTCTATCCGCATCATGGTTTTGTTAACGGTGTAGGGCAGGGCTTTACCATCTGCGCCGGTAATGCTGATAATGTTTACACCGTGGCTGTCATCCGTCTGCGCCCTGTCCATCTTTTCCAGTTCGCCCAGGCTTAGCTTGCTTGCTGAAGAAGCTACCTGGTAGCCGGAGTTTTTACTGGCGCTGTGCTGGTTTTCATCCAACTGCAGCCACAAATAGGTTAGTGGGTCTGGCGAATTGTTGTAGTAGGTAATGGTTTCTGTACCGGTAAGGCGTGTGGCCTTTTCGTCCAGTGCACATTTAATGCGGTAGTCGGCACGCTGCTGCCAGTAATCGGGCCCTGCGGCGCCACTGGCGGTACGGTAGCTGTTAGGAGTTGGTAAAATGGTACCCAGCTGCTCAAAGTCGTTACCGTGGTTAGAGCCGGGATTGTTGCGGATATTCTGGGCCTGCGCTGCAAAACCCAGGGTGGTAATACCCGCCAGAATAAACAGTTTTCTCATTACTATGTTGGTCTTTTGAAACAGGAATCCGTTCTATCATCATCTGTAAGGCCAGGGCCGCTATGGCTCCGCTTACAAAAACAATTACTTCTCTTTTATTGCGGCGCAATATGCGTATGAAGATAAAGGAAAGAAACAGTATCACCGCTACAATGCACAACTGACCCACTTCCAGGCCCAGATTAAATGCCAGCAGCTCTACTATAATGTTTTCATCCTTTCCCAACATGCTCTTCAGCAAACTACTGAAGCCCAGGCCATGTATCAACCCAAATACCAGTGCCAGCAGGTACAACAACGGCATTTTGCGGTTTACCGTATGTTCCCGGTTGCTTAAATTGCTGATGGCTGTAATTAAAATAGTTACCGCAATCAAAAACTCTGTCCAGTCTCTCGAAAACACCAGTATATTTAAAGTGCTCAGTGCCAGCGTAATAGAGTGGCCTATGGTAAAAGCAGTTACCAGTATCAGCAGTTTCCTCCAGTCGCTCACCGCGTACCGTAAACAGAGTGCCGTAACAAAAAGTATATGGTCAATTCCGTTTAAGTCCGTTATGTGTTCAATGCCTGTTTGAAAGAAAAGCCCGAAATTGCTCATACTCTCAAACTTAAAATACACCTTTACAGTTTCAAAAAAATATCGGTGAATGGCTGCAATCTTCTATAACTGTGTGCTAAATGCTTTTTTCTTCTTCCATCCTTTTTTTGTGTCTGTTACCGACCTAAAGCAGAACACAAAGGATAAAACCATTGAAATAAGCAGCAAGCTGTTTATTGACGATTTTGAAAAAGCACTTACGGCGGCTGGCAAAGCTCCGGTAGATCTGAGCCATCCGGCCGATAAAGAAAAGACTGATCAGCAGATAGCCGGTTATTTTAAACAGCACTTTCAATTAAGCGTTAACGGGCAAAAAATGCCGGTATCCTATATCGGATATGAAAAGGAAGGCGAGGCAGCCTGGTGTTATTTACAGGTAACCAATGCACCTGCTGTTATTAAACGGGTAGATATTGTATCCGATGTTTTGTATAAACAGTTTGAAAGTCAGATACATATATTTCATGTAACTGCTGGTAAGGAACTAAAGAGTTCTAAAATAACCAATCCCGAAAGCAGGGTTGGTTTTGACTTTTAGTCTTTGCCGGAACAAAAAAAGCAGCTTACATGCTGCTTGCTGCTTCGGTGCTTAGTGTAACCAGTATTTTATCAATACGCAGGGCATCCATATCTACAATTTCAAACGTAAACTCTTTCCATTTCAGTATTTCACCGGTTTGGGGTATACGTTCCAGCTGGTGCAGAATAAAGCCGGCCAGGGTATCAAATTCGTGCTCGCCTTCGTGCATCCACTCGGTTTTGTCAAAGCGGGCCAGAAAGTCGTAAAACGGAATCTGGGCATCCATTAAAAAGCTGCCGTCTGCACGTTCTACTACTTCATAGTCGTTTTCGGCATGCACGGCCAGTTCGCCTATAATAGCACCTAAAATATCGTTCATGGTAATAATACCCTGCAGGGTACCGTACTCATCTACAATAAAGGCGTAGTGGTTCTGGCTTTCCTTAAACTTCTCCAGCAGCTGGTAGGCGGTATTGTTTTCCGGTACATAAACCGCTTTGCGCACCAGCGATTTCAGTGGCGTATCGCCCGTTGCCAGAAACAGATCTTTCAAAAAAACCACGCCCTGAATGTTATCAATGTTTTTATCGCAAACCGGGTATACAGAATAAGCCATTTCGCCGGTTTTTTCCCGTACATCCTGTACGGTGCTGCTTAAATCAAACCACACAATATCTGCCCGGGGCGCCATCAGCGAGGTAATATTACGGTCGCCCAGGTGAAACACCCTTTCAATAATCTCCTGCTCGGCTTCCTCAATAGTACCCTGCTCGGTGCCTTCGTTAATAATGGCTTTTATTTCGTCTTCCGTAACCTGGTTATCGTTGTTTTTAACGTTAAACAGCTTTACCAGTGCATTGCTGCTCCACGATACCAGTGCTATAAATGGGTAAGCTATTTTGGTAACCACCCGCATAGGGCCGGCCACATTTTTGGCAATACCTTCCGGGTTGCTAAGGCCAATACGTTTAGGTACCAGCTCGCCAATTACCAGCAGCAGAAAAGTAAGTACCATTACCACAATGGTAATGGATAAGGGGCCGCTGTAAGGTTGAAGAGAGGGGGAGCGGTTTAAAATGGCAGACAGCGCATCTTTAATGTCCTGTCCGGCATACACACCTATAATAACCCCGGTAAGGGTAATTCCTATTTGAATGGCGGAGAAAAAGTTTTCGGGTTTACTGGCTAGCTTCAGTGCTTCTTTTGCACGCAGGTCGCCTTTGTTAGCCTGGCTTTCCAACCGTGCTTTTCTTGACGCTACCAGGGCTGTTTCAGCCAGAGACAAAAGTGCATTTAACAGTATAAGGCCAAGAATAATAAATAATTCTATCATACAGATTGATCAGTGATCAGTTGTAAAACTAAGGAATCCGGGCCTTATTCCACTGTTAACTCCTTAAAATCAGGGGGGATTATCTACCCTGGCAGGTATAAATTGTATGCAAACGCCCCCTGAAGGCTATATGCTCAGGGGGCGTTTGGGCTTGTAAAACCCTGTTTTTCAGGCCGGGTTAATGTTTACTATTGCCTATAGGCTCTGCCGGTTCGGCGGTTAGTCCCTGCTTTTTAATGTTCAGTGTATACCGGCAGGTTGCACATACTTTATCGCCACAGTAGGCTACGTAGCTAATGTAATAAGTGCCAGCCTGTGTAAACGTATGGTTTATGCCGGTGCCACTCAGCGTTTGTGTAACATTGCCACCGGGGCCGCTTATGTGCAGCACTATTTTTTTAGTACAATCGGGTGATGCGCATTGAAAGCTGGCATTGAACAAATAGCTGGTATTTACAAAAAGCGAATACGTTTTATCGCACTGCACCTGTATGGCATTGGCCAGCACCGGTGGTACTATGGCCTGGCTGGTTTTTGCCAACGATACATCTGGTGTGGTGGTGGCTACTGCCTTCCACGATATGCTGTTGCCGGTAAAACGGCTCTCTTTACAGCAATCAACCGTATCGGTACCGCCATTACCGGGTGTGCTGCCACTGCGCACGCAAATAATGGTATCGCAGGTATTGCAGTCTTTATCTTTAAACGTAACCCGGAAGCAGATGGCGTTAATACGCAGGCGGCAGCATTCTGTAACGGTAGGTACCGGTAATGTTAACTGCACCGGAATCTGGTAAGTACCGGCAGGTGCCTGGGTGCCCGGCTTCCACACCAGCTCTTCCAGGCACTGGTTACCGGAGGCATTGGGTGGCAGGGTAGTGTTGGCATAGTTATCCCACACCAAACCACCTACGGTTTGTGTGCTGCTTTGCGGAAACAAACAACCGCGGCCAATTACCGGTGTGTTACAGTTACCACAGCCTTTGTTTTCCCAGGTGTAATTAATATCTGCTACACTAATCTGCAATTCCTGCAATGCTTTGCTGGTGGTAACCTGCAAGGTAGCCTGTTGCAACTGGTGGCTGGTATCTGTTTGCAGCTGCCCTAACGAAGCAGTAACACTTTTCAACACCTCCTTACAAGGCGTACAGGGTGGTGGCGGTACTTCCTGCTGTTGCACGGTAAGGCATACGTTGTTGCTTTCTACCGGGTTCATGGCAGAGGTACTGTTGTTGTTAGCTACCAGATCGCATATCATGCCAATGGTATTACAGGCCTGCTGCCCTGGTGTGGCGTTGGCAGGTACGGTAACCGGAAAGGTAAACGTGTAACTACCGCCTGCGGGTATGGGGTTGGCCAGGCTTATTTTAATACTGTTGGGTTGAAAGCTGCCTGAAAAACTACCCGTGTTGGCGCAGCCGGTAGCTACTGTAGGCCAGCCGGTGGCTATATTGGGGGTAGAGGAATACGTAACCGTTGCACCGGGTATGGTAAGTGGTGCGGTGGGAAACAGGCTGAACTGACTGTTGCGCGGTGTGCACGTCATAATAGTAGCATCACCCACAAAAGGCATTCTGTCAATCAGCACAATGTTGCCTATAGGCGTATTACCGGTGTTTCTTACTGTAATCTGATATGTGGCTGTGCTGCCGGGGTAACCATTGCCGGTGCTGCTGTAGGTAGCATCCAGATTACCTTTTACCGCTTTTTCCACCTCTGCACGGGGCAGCGCACATATGTTAATTAAGTACTGGCAACCCAGGTTTCCGCTGCTGTAGCCGGTTCCGGTAACATTATAGTTCATGTTATAACTGCCGTATGGCGCGTTGCTATTTACCGTTGCTTTAAAGCAAATGGTATAGGTACCGCTACCGGTGGGTATGGTGGGCAGGTTCCATTTGGCATTGGTGCTGCTCTGGTAAACAGGGTTGCTGCTAAAGCCGGTAAAGGTTTCAGAGCCTGGCAAAAAGGTAAGAAAGGCGGGCAGGTTGTATTGCAACACCCCACTGTTCAAAGCCGTTTCGCCGTTGTTGTCAAATTTCAGACAAACATTTACTGTATCGCCGGGTTCAAAACAACCGCCAGGGGCAGATTGTGCATAACACCGGATATTGGGTTTTAAGGAATATACTGCTGTATCCTGTACCATACCGCCGTTGCCGGGTGTGCAGCTATAACAAGTCTGACTAAGATTGCTGGTGGCGCAGTTAAAGGTGAGGTTAGATATAAAGGGATAGGTGGTTTGCGTGGGTACACCTGAGCAGGAATTGCTGAGGTTGTAATAGGTAACAAAAGTAGCGCTATGGCCTGGTAACAGATTGTTTATAGCCATAGTGGTTTTAGTGGCATATAACGGCGGCGTGCTGTTAGAGGCGCCGGGCAGCAGCGGATAAGTGGTGGAAGCGGTGTTGCTGCAATCGTAATAGGTTAAACCTGCAGTAACACCTGTGCTTTGTGTGGTACTGGAAAACTGCACCGATGTGGTGGCAACGGGTGGCAGCGTATTCGTAAGCAACAGGTTTAAAGGCGTATTACCGTTATTGGTAATGGTGTTATAAAAATACCCCATGGCACTGGTTATGCTCATGGTAGCACTGGGGTTAGAAGCTACTACTGCAGGCAGGGTATAACTGGCCACCGGCAATGTTGCTATGGTGCTGTTTGCGGTACCGCAATTGGTACCTCTTAGTACTGCGGTGCTGGTAACTACAGTACCTGCTGCGGTATTACAGGGTATTTTAACGGTATAGTAATACACATAGCTTCCGGTAAAAAAGCTGGAAACAGCAGGTGTAATAATATTACCGCTTACAGTAGCATTACTGGCGCTTACCACGGTGCCTATAGAAGGGGTTACCACAAAGGATGGATTGTTTACCTGAAAGCAGGTACTGCCAAATACAATAATGCGGAAAGTAACTTCATAACTGCTTTGTATAAAGCTGAAAAACGTATGCTGTCCTGTCCAGGTGTTGCTTACAACAGACGATACACCCGCCGGTGGCGCATTGGCCGATACAGAACTGGAAGGCGCATTGATACTGCCGTTGATAGCACTGTTGATGTTAGTACCAGTGCAGGTTTGCGGACACCGGAAGCTAAAACACATCATAATAACCCCGGTTTGGTTATTGCCTGCTGCGGCAGGAAAAGTATAGGTAATGGTTTGTGTGGTAGAGTTTACAGCAGTACTGGTATACGGGTAAGGAAATGAAGCACTGCCACAGAACGATAGCAGGGTAGGATTGTACGTAATAGCCACTTCAATATTACCTGTGATATTGCTGTAATTGTAATTGGCAAATACCTGAAAACTGTTGCCGGCAGTATAAGGCTGTGAGCCTTGCGGGGTAAGCGTTAAGCCTACCTGTTGCGCTTTAGCCGCACCTGCAAAACAAAATACAAAGCAGGCGAGGAGTATGGTTATTAACTTTTTCATCTTCTCTGTTTTTATTGGTGAGCTCCACGCTGTGCTTTCTGGAGAATAGAATAGCAAACCAGTTTTTCGCAGGTTTTACAATCGCGGTTGGTAAAGGTGTACCGTATGCAAAACCTTATTTTACGGCTGCAGCATTCCAGTGGTGCCAGGCCGGGCAGGCCCAGTTGCATCTGCAATTGCAGGTTGCCCTGGTTGTTGCTGTTCCAGCGTATTATTTTAGCGGGAAAGGTATGGGTGCTGTTACCTGCAGTACCTGCAATAGCCCCTCCACCATTCCATTGTGCCTGCTGGTTACCCGTAAAATGGTATACGGCTGCTTCATTTTCTGCACAGGCGCGGCAGGCCTCATCTATACCATCTTCTTCTATATACACCAGCTGTGCGGTAACAGCAGTAATGTTATGCGGTGTTACGGTAAACTGTTGCTGTACCTGAATGTTACCTCCGTTTTGCGTAACGTTTTTGGTGCCCTGGCTAATGTTCATATTGGCCGGATCGTCGCAGTAATTACAAATACAGCAAGGCAGCGAAATGGTGTCGGCGCAGGGTATATGCGCTGGTGAGCTCAGCGTGGGGCATTGATAAGAAAAATCATAAAACACCCGCAGTTGCCTGTTACACATATCGCCTGTTATATCAAAACTGAATGAGGTTGGCGAAGCTGTTGTAACGGTTACCGCACTGCCGGGCTGAAAGTTGATGGGCGTAACACTGGTGCTGGTAGTGGTTTCAATAAAAGTAGGGTCGAAGGTGAGTACACCGCTGGTAACACCTGCTGCGTTGGGCAGTATCTGCGCATGGCCATATACACGAATGGTATCGCCACCCAAACAGCGGGTGCTATCCAGTTGAAAAAGATGATCTACGGTGCAGTTGTTTTGTATGTTAAACTGTGCAATATTGCTTTCTCCGTTGTTTTCATATACAGGTATGGCAGCAGCTGTAAACTGTAACAGGTTGGAACTGCTTTTGGTGCTGCCGGAAGCGCCGGGTTGGTAAAAAGCAGTCAGCTGCGCTTCGTACAGGCTTATTCCGGTTGAATCTACCTGTAACAGTTTGCCGGGCACTATACCGTTCCAGTGCGGGCCATATTCCTGTTGTACTATGGGGGTTCTTTTACCATCACGTATACGCCATATTACCAGGCGGTAGCTGCTTTGCGCAAAGCTGGAAGGTATGTAGTGGATGTATAAGTTCTGCCGGTGCATACTGGCAGTAATATTGCCCGCAGGGCTGATGATGATGGGTGCGGTTGCTTTTACAGTAGTTTCGTTGCTATCAGCACGGGGTTGAGCCGGTTGCGCCGCGGTGCGGGCAGGGGCAAACTCATTTTCCGGCGCTGGTTTCAATGCGCTGCTTTTACTACCCGGCAAACTCCATGCAATGCCTGTTTGCAGGTTCCAGGCAGTAAGTGCAGCAGATACGGTGCGCGAAATGTTTTTACCTTCTATATACTGGCCAACAGTGTACTTACCATCTTTGGCTTCGCCATAAGGTTGTAATACCTCACTGCTGCTGGTAACCGTAGGCCCGGTCATATAACTGATGCCTGCACGCAGGGTTATTTGCTGTGTAAGCGCCAGCCCCAGTTGTAAACGGGGTGTTACTACCAGTCCATTGGCCTTTATATCGCTGGTGGTAAGAAAGGTAACCTGTTGTTTGCGGTCAGCCGCGCCACCGGGCGATAGTGAATCGCTAAGATTGTTGCCTTTACGCGCCAGCTGCATATACCCGGCACTAATGCCAGGCGCAATACTAAACTTACCCAGATTCCAGCGCAGCTGCGGCCCGGCAGTAAGGGTATACATATGCCCACCATCCAGCCCGCCTGCGGCATGTGCCTGAATGGTTCCATCTTGTAACTGGTATTGTGTGCGTACAAAGTTGGCGGCTTTGCTGGCAGACAGGCCGGAGTAGCTGCCCTGTACCGCAATGTCCAGGTGTTTAAACAGGGGAACGGTCAGCTCTCCTCCCCATTGCCACCCCTTATCCAGAAAGGCGGTGTTACTCAGTTGCTTATTGGCCATTTGCCAGTTGCCGGCCAGGCCAGCTAATGTAATACCCTTGTTGGGTATCCAGGCCGGTAAGGAGGGCTGCTGGCCGTAAACACACCGGCAAAGCAGCAGTAATAAGAGTGTAATGTTGTGTTTCATAAAGCTTGTTTTATAAGCTTATATCAACACATGTTTGCTTTTGTTACCCCCTTATTCTATTTTTTATTGCTAAATAAAGCATGTTCTGGTACACAGCTACAATGTTTGAAAGGCCATATGTGCAAACCGCCTGTTAAATACCCTTGCCAGCTGGTAGCCTATTACACTGCCCAGCACAGCGCCGCCAATAATATCCAGCGGATAGTGTACGCCAATATATACCTGGCCATAGCTTACCGTTGCTGCCCAGAAAAACAGCAGGTAACCCCATTTTTTAAAATAAGGCAGCATGGTAAAGAACATAAAACAGGCTACGCCAAAATGGTTGGCGGCGTGGCTGCTGGTAAAGCTGCCGCTGCCGGGGCAACGGCCCAGTAACAGGCGCACGTACTGGCTTAAAAAAAAGTCGTTACAGGGGCGGGGGCGGTTAATCCAGTTTTTCAGCAGGGTGCTGCTTATCTGGTCCGTAAGGGCCACGGTAACTATTACACCGGCTATCCAGGGCCAGCATTTCCAGCCAAAATTGTATAAAACCAGTAATAAAAGAAAGAAGTACAATGGTATCCAGGTGTTGGAGTCGCGCCACCACGGAAAAATACTATCCAGGAAAGAGTTGGTCCATTCATTGTTAATTTTCAGAAATAACCAGGTGTCGCCGGCGTTTAAAATAGCCAGTAATTTCATCCAGAACCCGTTAGTATTTAACAACATCATGCGCTAAAGGTAAGCAAATCCGTACCTTTGCGCGGCATGGAAAATCTGAGAGTACCCCGCTATGTGCGGTGGATAGCTGCTACCGGCATCTTTTTTTTGTTACTGATGACGGCGCTGCGGATTGTATTAGTGTATGTATTCCGTACCCCTTCACAAAAAGATACGGAACTGATTGACGCCTATCTGATGGGCCTCCGGTTCGATTTACGTATTGTAAGCATAGGCTGCCTTATCGTTTTTCTTATAGGTACCATACCGCCGCTGCACCCGCTGGATAAAAAATGGGGTAAGCGGGTAGCTTTCTGGCTATGGGGCATATTTATTACCGTACTGGCTATATTTTATATTGTGGACTTTGGCAATTTCGCCTATCTGTCTCAACGCCTCAGCGCCACACTGCTTAATTATGCAGAGGATACCAAAATATCCCTCAGCATGGCCTGGCAAACCTACCACCTGGGGTGGACTATTCTGGGGCTGGCTTTAATTATTATACTATTACTGTCTGTTATACGGGTGTTTTACAACCGTGCACTGCAGCAACCAGGGCCTATATCCCGCACAAAACGTATTGTATGGGGCGTAGTGTTTTTTCTGGCGCTGGGACTGGGCATTTTTGGCCGCATAGGGCAGTTTCCACTGCGCTGGAGCGATGCTTTTGGCATACAGGGGGGCGATTTTGCCGCCAACGTGGCGTTGAACCCGTTGCAGTCTTTCTTCAGCACACTTAATTTCAGACATGCCACTTACGATGCAGAGAAGGTGCGCGAGGCTTACGGGTTTATGAGCAACTACCTGGGCGTACAGCAGCCAGATAGCAATACCCTCAGTTACAAAAGGGTGGAAAGGCCAGACAGTCTTATTGCCGGTAAGCCCAACGTGGTGCTGGTTATATGTGAGTCGTTCAGCATGTATAAAAGCTCTATGGCTGGCAATCCGCTTAACACTACACCGTATTTTAACGAAATGTGCCGCCAGGGCATCTTTTTTAACCAGTGTTTTACCCCTACCTATGGCACAGCCAAAGGGGTATGGGCTACGGTTACCGGTATACCCGATGTGCAGTTGTTTAAAACCGCCAGCCGCAACCCGGCCGCGGTAGACCAGCATAGCATTATTAACGATTTTGCCGGGTACGAAAAGCATTATTTTATAGGAGGCAGTGCCAGCTGGGCCAACCTGCGTGGCCTGCTTACCAATAATATACCCGGCCTGCATTTGTACGAGCAGGACGATTATGAGGCAGAGAAAGTAGATGTATGGGGCATCAGCGATAAAAACCTGTTTCTGGAAGCCAATAAGGTGCTGAAGCAACAGCAGAAGCCTTTTTTTGCGGTTATACAAACAGCCGATAATCACCGCCCTTATACCATACCCGCCGAAGATGCTACGGAGTTTAAAAGAGAAAGCCACCGGCTGGATTCGCTGAGAACCTATGGGTTTGGTAGTAACGATGAGCTGAATGCTTTCCGGTATACCGATTTCTGCTTCCGTAAGTTTATAGAAGCTGCCAAGAAGGAACCTTATTTTAACAATACGGTGTTTGTGTTTATTGGCGACCATGGTATACCTGGCGATGCCACCGCTATATTGCCTAAGGTATATACCGATCAATCGCTTACTGCGGAGCACGTACCGCTGCTGTTTTACGCGCCAGGTTTATTGCAGCCACAGCAACACAGTGCACTTGCCTCGCAGATAGATGTACTGCCTACTATTGCCGGCCTTTGTAACATTGGTTATACCAATACAGCGTTGGGCCGCAACCTGCTGGACAGGCAGCGACTGGCGGCCGATTCCGGACGCAGCAACTGTGCGTTTATTATTGATACCGAAAAGAAAAGGCTGGGGCTTTTACATAAGGGGTACTTCTATAGCTATGGCATGGATAACAGCAGCCCCGAGCAGATGAATAGTATTGAACACAATAACAAAACAGAAATAACGGACGCTATGCGTAAAGAGTATCGTGCAATGACGGATGCTTTTTACGAAACATCCCGTTATCTGTTACTAAATAACAAAAAAGCGAAGTAGGTTACTTCTTCGCTTTTTTGGCTATAATAATCATCCGGGGCGATTTGCGTACATCGTAATGCCCCAGGTTATAATCTCCAAAGGCTTCCTGCACCTGTAACCCCTGGTAAGCCAGCATATCTGTAAAATCGCCCAGCGAAAACTTGGCCACCCGCTCTGTATACAAATGCTTCAGCACGTGGCCGTTCTGCTCAATCTGTATCTGCTTAAAAAAATGCTCTTCATCGTGCCAGCGCGATATATGAAATAAGGTGTCATCTACCTTTTTACTTTCCACGCGCGTAAGGTGGTCTTCTGTATAGTGTACGTTCAGATAGTCTATTACAAAAGTGCCATCGTTGTTCAGGCTCTGGGCAATGGTACGAAAAGCCGCATCATGCTCGCGCCGTGTTCTGAAATAACCAAAGCTGGTAAAAAAGTTAAACGCAAAATCAAAGTAGTTAATCCAGAAAGGCTGGCGCATATCGTGCAGAAAAAACTGCAGATGCTCTTCCTCATTAATTTTGGCCGCTTCAATGGAGTCCGGCGCTATGTCAATACCCGTTACATCATATCCCATTTCAGCAAGCGCCTTGCTATGCCGGCCTCTGCCACAGGCCACATCCAGCATTTTACTGCCAGGCTGCGGGTGCAGGTAAGCTATTAATCTGTTAATAAATTCAAATGCTTCATTATCATTTCTGTTGTTATACAATAAATGATAATAGGGGCTACTAAACCAGTCTCTGTACCAGGCTTTCATCGGCATAAACGGAGGGTTATTATTATTCTGCAAATGTATATCCCTGAAACAAAATAGCTAAGTTTGCCGGTACGAAACTTTAAAATATGTCGCTTATAAAAAGCATTTCCGGTATCAGAGGCACAATTGGTGGCAAACCCGGCGAAACTTTAAGTCCGTTAGATGTGGTGAAGTTTACAGCGGCTTACGGCAAATGGCTGATGGCACAGCAGCCTGATAACAGAAAAGTGGTAATAGGGCGTGATGGAAGAATAAGCGGCGCTTTAATACAGCGTTTGGTAATAAGCACGCTCAATGCCATGGGCATTGATGTGGTAGATCTGGATTTAAGCACTACGCCTACGGTAGAAATGGCGGTGAAGTTTGAAAAGGCTGCAGGTGGCATTATACTTACTGCCAGCCATAACCCGCAAAACTGGAATGCGCTGAAGCTGCTGAACAGTGAGGGGGAATTTATAAGCGCAGCCGATGGCGCCCAACTGCTGGAATTTGCAGCAGCAGAAGATTTTGAATTTGCACCTGTAGAAAAACTGGGCGGATATACAACAGACAATACCTCGTTAGAAAAACATATTGAAGCTGTAATCAACTACCCGCTGGTAGATGTGGCTGCTATACAAAAAGCCGGCTTCAGCATTGTGCTGGATGCTATTAACAGCACAGGTGCTATTGCCGTACCTGCGCTGCTGCATGCACTGGGTGTTACCAAAGTAACCGTGCTGAACGGAGAAATCAACGGCAAATTTGCCCATAATCCCGAGCCGCTGCCGCAGCACCTTACACAGCTGTGTAATGAGGTGGTGAGCCAGAAGGCATCGCTGGGTATTGCGGTAGATCCGGATGTGGACAGGCTTTGTTTTGTATGCGAAGATGGAACCCTGTTTGGGGAGGAGTATACGCTGGTAGCAGTGGCCGATTATGTACTGCAGCACCGCAAAGGAGCGGCGGTAAGCAATATGTCCAGCACCCGTGCGCTGAAAGATGTGGCGGTAAACCATGGTGGCGAATACTACCCCAGCGCCGTAGGCGAGGTAAACGTGGTTACTAAAATGAAGCAGGTAAACGCTGTAATAGGGGGGGAAGGCAACGGAGGTATTATTGTGCCCGACCTGCATTATGGCCGTGATGCGCTGATAGGTATTGCGCTGTTTTTAACACACCTGGCACACAGCCAGAAAAGTACCCGCCAGCTGCGCAACAGCTATCCGGACTATTTTATGAGCAAGAATAAAATTGAGCTGGAAAACGGGGCAGATGTAAACCATGTGTTCACCAAAATACAAGACAAATACAAAAACAACCCTATAAACAAGGAAGACGGCCTTAAGATTGAATTTGATAACGATTGGGTACATTTGCGCACCAGTAACACAGAGCCTATTATACGCATTTACGCGGAAAGCAGCTTTGAAAGTACTGCGGATAACATAGCGAAGCGACTGATGCAGGACATACGGGAGAGCATGTAAAAAGCGTAACTTTACACAATACAACCGAGTACATGAATAGAATTTACCTGGACAATGCAGCCACCACAACGCTGGACCCTGTTGTGCTGGATGCCATGATGCCGTATCTGACAACCAATTTCGGCAACCCTTCCTCCATTTACAGTTATGGCCGCGAAAGCAGACTGGCTATTGAAAATGCACGCAAAGCCGTTGCAAGAATCCTGAACGCACACCCGGCGGAGATTTTCTTCACCAGCGGTGGTACCGAAAGCAGCAATACAGCTATTACCGCCTCTGTGCGCGATCTTGGCTGCAAACACATCATCAGTTCACCCATCGAGCACCATGCTACTTTACACACCGTAGAGCATCTGAAGCACACGGGCGAGGCAGAACTGAGCTATGTTAAAATTCAGCCAGACGGCCACGTGGATATGGCACATCTGGAGCAATTACTTTCTGAAAGCAAAGTAAAATGCCTTATTACCCTTATGCACGCCAACAACGAGGTGGGTAATATGATTGATATTCATGCTGTAGGCGAGCTGGCTAAAAAATACAATGCTATTTTCCACAGCGATACGGTGCAAACTGTAGGGCATTTTCCCTTCGACCTGCGTAATACCTATGTACACTTTATTACCGGTGCCGGCCATAAGTTTCATGGTCCTAAAGGCGTGGGTATGCTGTATATTAACGAGAACATCAAAATTACTCCTTTTATCCAGGGCGGTTCTCAGGAGCGCAACATGCGCGCCGGTACCGAAAACCTGTATGGCATTGTAGGCTTTGCCAGAGCATTACAACTGGCTACCGACAATTACGAAAAGGACAGCGCTTATATTAAAAGCCTGAAAATGTACATGAAAGAGCAGCTGGAGAAAACCGTTGCCGATGTATCATTCAATGGCGATGTAAACGGCCGCAGTTTGTATACGGTGTTAAACGTAAGCTTTCCTAAAACAGAAAAAAGCGAAATGATTCTGTTTAACCTGGATATTAACAATATCTGCGCATCAGGCGGTAGCGCCTGTACCAGCGGGGCAGATGCGGGCAGCCACGTAATACGTGCTTTTGCCGCCAACCCTAACAGAATGGCCGTTCGCTTCTCATTCAGTAAAATCAATACCAAAGAAGAAATTGATCTTGCGGTGGCTAAACTGCAGGAGCTGATTTAGTTTATTATATAGCGCCTATGAAAAAAGTGGCCGTCATTGTAGCAGGAGGAGCAGGCACCAGAATGGGCAGTGCTACTCCCAAGCAGTTCCTTCTGCTGCATGACAAACCAGTACTCTGGCACACCCTTACCGCCTTCCTTAACGCTTTTGACGATATGGAAGTGGTACTGGTACTTCCCCCCGCACACTTTCCGGTGGGCGAAGAAATTATAAACAATATATACGCCACACTGCCCGCTACCGAAGGCCGCATTACCATTACCGCCGGTGGCGATACCCGCTACCACAGTGTACAAAATGGCCTGGCGCTGGTAACAGAAGCCTCTGTGGTTTTTGTGCACGATGGTGTACGCTGTATGGTTTCTGCCGCCTTAATTCAACGCTGCTACCAGCAGGCGCTGGAAAAAGGAAGCGCCATACCCGTAGTAACCGCTACAGACAGCATCCGCTTGCTGGATCAGGCACCCGTACAGGGCCAGATGGGGGCCTCTGCCGTGGCAGACCGTGCCAAAGTATGCATCGTACAAACCCCGCAAACCTTTGTAAGCAGCATTCTGCTGCCCGCCTTTACCCAACCTTTCAGTGATGCGTTTACCGATGAAGCTACGGTGGTGGAAGCCGCAGGGCACGCCGTGCATCTGGTAGAAGGGGAGTACGCTAATATTAAGATTACAAGGCCGGTGGATTTGCTGATTGCGGAGAAGTTGCTTCCCGCTTAAACTTAAAAGTGTTTTCATCTTTACTGCTACTTCATAATTGTATTAAATTACCGGCTAAAACAATAACTCGTTTTGGTATGAAATCATTTGTGAAATTCGGAGCTTATGCCGCAATCATTCTCGGAGCGTTTGGGATGATGTTTTGTTTGCCTTTTTTATTCTCTGCCCGTACCAACGATTTAATTGGAGCAGGATTTCCATTCGTAGGTGGGGCCATTATCGCAAGCGGTGGACTCATTGCTTTGTCTATTTTAACAAAACAGGATAATGCATAAGATTGCTGTCCTATATCATTATATAACACAAAATGAAAAGACTACTCCCGTTGTTAATGGCTGCTTTATCAACAACCGTATTGGCACAAACTAACCCGAACCCCACCGATTTTATACCTAAAGGATATATGCTTTTTGAAAAAGTAACCGGCGATTTAAATAAAGACGGCGTGGATGATTGTATACTTGTTATAAAGGGTACAGATAAAAGCAGGGTTGTTATTAACAGCTTTGATAAAAAGGTAGACCGTAACCGGCGTGGTATTATCGTTTTGTTTAAACAGCAGGATGGTTACCAGGTAGCATCAAAAAACTACGATTGTTTTTCTTCTGAAAACGAGGATGGGGGAGTGTATTATGCTCCTGAGCTATCTGTTGAAATTAAAAAAAGTAACCTGTATGTTCACTATGCACATGGCCGGTATGGCTATTGGGCATATACATTCCGCTACCAGAATGCCGATTTTGAACTGATTGGTTATGATGCCAGCCGGGGTGGGGCAGTTATTGAAGGCGAAACCAGTATTAATTTCTCCACTAAAAAAATGCGGGATGTGGTTAATACCAACACAAGCGCGGAACCTGGTGAAGAGGTGTTTAAAGAAACCTGGAAAAAGATAAACATCAGCAAGCTGCTGCGGCTATCGGAGATAAAAGATTTTGATGAGCTGGATATGTATAAGTATTAAAGCTATATTATAAATCATCATACTTTCTTCTGATGGGCCTGATGCCTGGAGGTAGCAGGCTTTTTACCAGTTGTAGTGCGGTTGCAGCATTGCCTTCACCTACGTATTGATAACGATTAATGGTGACCACAAAAACTTCTCCTTCATCCGGTTGGGCACCCATGGGGGCGACCTTTCTTTTGTCTAAAGGGTGGGCGTAATTCTCATAGGCTTTGGGGATAACAAAAGGCATGCAGATATTGTCAAAAGGATACTCCGTGCATCTGCTGAAGCAAAGTGTATATAAACTTGTATAAGGGGATAATTTGCTTACCACTTCATCTTCCGCAGCTAAGCGCAAAAATGCCTGTAGTTCGGGTACTTGTCCATCTGAGCAATAGGCACTCCATCTTTTCTCCACTTCTTTAACTGCCGCTGCCTCGTCAGAATTATCATATGGCGTAATAAAGGGGTATTCATGTATCAGGTCATCTACATCAATATCTGCTTTTAACCAGTAGTTTATGGCCTGGGCAACAGGAGCCAAAACGTCAAAGTATCCCTGCGCTACATATACCCCGTTATGCCAGAACTCATGCAAATATGTGTTTTTGCCAGCTTCTATATACACCTGCACAAACCGGTTGCCGTAGCTTACAATGGCTATTGGGGTGGCCAACTGCATAACTACTTCTTCCGGCACACAGCGTAGCGACGAATTGATTTGCGTCAGTGCTTCATCCAGTTCACTAGTAACACTTACCACTTCTGTTAGTTGAGGGTACGAAGGTGGTGGAACAGCGGGCTTATGCTTTCTAAAAAAACGGAATAACTGCATTGGATTAAATGTAGAGAAAAAATCAATTCCACAGCTAGCATACTGTATACCAGTGCTGTAAAATAACAAAGCGCAACCACTGTTGTTTTGGGCTTCCCTTAACAAAAAAAGTGGCCCGGAATTTCAGTATTATAATCGCCGATATTGTATTTTTGCATCGTGCACGACATAATCGTTGCCGATATAATATGAAAACTTTGTATCAAACAAGTGCCACGGTAACCGGTGGCAGAAATGGAAAAGTAACAAGTGAAGATGGTGCTTTAGAACTCGAAGTAAGAATGCCTAAGGAGCTGGGGGGAAGCGGAGCGGGGTATACCAATCCCGAACAGCTGTTTGCGGCAGGTTATGCATCTTGTTTTGATAGTGCGCTGAATCTGGTAATGCAGCAGGCAAAGGTAAAACCTGAGTCGCCTTCTTCTGTAAAAGCTTCTGTGGCGTTGGGGCCTAACGAGCAAGGTGGTTTTGTGCTGGGTGTAACACTGGCAGTTACCATTCCGGGCATTGAACGCCAGCAGGCGCAGGAACTGGTTGAAAAGGCGCATCAGGTTTGTCCTTACTCCAATGCCACCCGCGGTAATATTGATGTTCAGTTACAGGTGGTATAAAGTAAATTGCAGTGGGTTAACAACACCGTTATGAAGGCTGTACAAAAACAATACAACAAGCACGAAGATGCTTATAAACTGGAAAATCAATTATGTTTTCCACTGTACGCCGCATCACGGCTTGTTACTAAATGTTACCAGCCTGTACTGGATGAGTTGGGTATTACCTATCCGCAGTATCTGGTACTGATGGTGCTGTGGGAGCAGGATCAGGTAAGCCTTTCTGTACTGGCTGAAAAGCTGATGCTGCAATCCAATACCCTTACACCCTTACTGAAGCGCATGCAGGAAACAGGACTGATTGATAGGGTGCGTTCGCAGCAGGATGAAAGAAGTATTGTTATTTCGCTTACTGATAAAGGTCGGTTGCTGAAAGCGGAAGTACCCCGCTTACAGCAACAATTGCAGGATATAGGTATCACTTTTGAAGAGGCGGTACAATTAAAAAAGCTGCTATCTAAAATGCTACGGAAAGCAGAATAGCCGCTGCATCAGCAGGGGCAGTTAATTCTTCAGCAGGCAACATCACCACAAGTGTAGCGCTCATTTACATTGGTATGGATCTGATCGCTACACTTGATAACGGCGGTAAGTACTGCTACTTCTGATAATAATTATTCAAAAAGCTGGCAATGTAAGCGGCCTGTAGTTGTGTCGGTCACACTTGGGGGGCTGTTTTCACGGTAAAAAGTACTGTGGGGATGATCCCCATAGCTATGGGACTGATCGCCACATATGTGGGGATGAATCCCACAGCTGCTAAACTGAACGCCACATGTGTGGGGATGATCCCCACACATGTGGGACTGATCGCCACATATGTGGGGATGAATCCCACAGCTGCTAAACTGAACGCCACATATGTGGGGATGATTCCCACACATGTAAAACTTACCGCTACATATGTAGGACGCTTCAAATTGCTGTAAAATTCATCGCCACATATGTGGGGATGATCCCCATAGATGCTAAACTGAACGCCATATAGGCAGGTTGGGGTCTATTCAGTAAACTGTGTCAGTGAGGTTGTATTTATAGATATCGTTGTTCAAAGATAATCGCCATTTGTGCTTGTATG
>NZ_BMIB01000002.1 GCF_014641615.1 Filimonas zeae
GCTTTATTCAACGGATTTGCAGCAGTAGTAGTAATAGTAACCGTTGACCGGGCAGCATCATATTTACGCACCAACGTATCTGAAGCAACATTACCATTACCTGCCGCATCCGATGCTGAGTTTTCTGCCACGCTCACTTTCACTTCGCCATCCATGGCCGGCACTATAGTAGCAGTATATGTTGTGGCATCTACACGCATAAAGCCAGATACAGCGCCATTCGCTACAACAAGGCCTGCTTTATTAAAACCTATCACAGCTTCGCTGAATTTAACAACAACATCAAATACACCATTTAGCGGGTTTGCAGCAGAGGTAGTAACCGTTACCGTTGGTCGGGTTGCGTCATAGTTCCTCAGTAATGTATCTGAGGCAATATTTCCATTGCCGGCCGCATCCGATGCTGAATTTTCTGCCACGCTCACTTTCACTTCCCCATCACCTGCTGGTGTAATAGTTGCGGTATACGTTGTAGCATCAATACTTGTAAAGCTGGATATCGCGCCGTTGTATACAGCAAGACCAGAATTACCAAATCCTGTTACAACCTCACTAAACGTGACTGTTATATCAAATGATTTATTCAGAGGATTTGGAGCAGTAGTAGTAATAATAACCGTTGGCCGGGCAGCATCATATTTACGCACCAACGTATCTGAGGCAATATTTCCATTGCCTGCCGCATCAGACGCTGAATTTTCTGCCACGCTCACTTTCACTTCCCCATCAACAGCCGGTGTAATGGTGGCAGTGCATGTTGTAGCATTAATAACAGTAAAGCCTGATACTGCACCGTTTTCTACAGCAAAACCAGATTTACCAAAACCTGTTACAGCTTCACTGAACGTAACAGTAATATCAAATGCTTTATTCAACGGATTTGTAGCAATACTAGTAATAGTAGCTACTGGTTTAGTAGCATCATATTTACGCACCAATGCATCTGAGGCAATATTTCCATTGCCGGCCGCATCCAATGCTGATTTTTCTGCCACGCTCACTTTCACTTCGCCATCAACAGCCGGCGTAATAGTTGCGGTATAGGTCGTAGCATCAATACTAGTAAAGATGGATATCGCGCCATTTTCTACTGTAAGGCCAGATTTACCAAAACCAGTTACAGCTTCACTGAATGTAACGGCAATATCAAATGCTTTGTTCAGCGGATTTGCAGCAGTAGTAGTAATAGTAACCGTTGGCCTGGCAGCATCATATTTACGCACCAACGTATCTGAGGCAATATTTCCATTGCCGGCCGCATCCGATGCCGAATTTTCTGCCACGCTCACTTTCACTTCGCCATCAACAGCCGGTGTAATGGTGGCAGTGTATGTTGTAGCATTAATAACAGTAAAGCCTGATACTGCACCGTTTTCTACAGCAAAACCAGATTTACCAAAACCTGTTACAGCTTCACTGAACGCAACAGTAATATCAAATGCTTTATTCAACGGATTTGTAGCAATACTAGTAATAGTAGCTACTGGTTTAGTAGCATCATATTTATGCGCCAACGTATCTGAGGCAATATTTCCATTGCCTGCCGCATCCGATGCTGAATTTTCTGCCACGCTCACTTTCACTTCCCCATCAACAGCCGGTGTAATAGTTGCGGTATACGTTGTAGCATCAATACTTGTAAAGCCGGATATCGCGCCGTTGTATACAGCAAGACCAGAATTACCAAATCCTGTCACAACCTCACTAAACGTGACTGTTATATCAAAAGATTTATTCAGACGATTTGCAGCAGTAGTAGTAATAGTAACCGTTGGCCGGGCAGCATCATATTTACGCACCAACGTATCTGAAGCAATATTCCCATTGCCTGCCGCATCCGATGCTGAATTTTCTGCCACGCTTACTTTTACTTCGCCATTAACTGCTGGTGTAATAGTGGCAGTGTATGTTGTAGCATTAATAACAGTAAAGCCTGATACTGCACCGTTTTCTACAGCAAAACCAGATTTACCAAAACCTGTTACAGCTTCACTGAACGTAACAGTAATATCAAATGCTTTATTCAACGGATTTGTAGCAGTAGTAGTAATAGTAGCTACTGGTTTAGTAGCATCATATTTCCGCACCAACGTATCTGAGGCAATATTTCCATTGCCGGCCGCATCCGATGCTGAATTTTCTGCCACGCTCACTTTCACTTCCCCATCGACTGCTGGTGTAATAGTTGCGGTATATGTCGTAGCATCAATACTTGTAAAACTGGATATCGCGCCATTTTCTAAAACAAGGTCAGATTTACCAAAACCAGTTACAGCCTCACTGAACGCAACAGCAATATCAAATGCTTTATTCAACGGATTTGCAGCAGAGGTAGTAACTGTTACCGTTGGTCGGGTTGCGTCATAGTTCCTCAGCAATGTATCTGAAGCAATATTCCCATTGCCTGCCGCATCCGATGCTGAATTTTCTGCCACGCTTACTTTTACTTCGCCATTAACTGCTGGTGTAATAGTTGCGGTATATGTCGTAGCATCAATACTTGTAAAACTGGATATCGCGCCATTTTCTACGGTAAGGCCAGATTTACCAAAACCAGTTACAGCCTCACTGAACGTAACGGCAATATCAAATGCTTTATTCAACGGATTTGCAGCAGAAGTAGTAACTGTTACCGTTGGTCGGGTTGCGTCATAGTTCCTCAGTAATGTATCTGAGGCAACATTACCATTGCCTGCCGCATCCGAGGCTGAATTTTCTGCCACGCTTACTTTTACTTCGCCATTAACTGCTGGTGTAATAGTTGCGGTATATGTCGTAGCATCAATACTTGTAAAACTGGATATCGCGCCATTTTCTACGGTAAGGCCAGATTTACCAAAACCAGTTACAGCCTCACTGAACGTAACAGTAATGTCAAATGCTTTATTCAGGGGATTTTTAGCAGCAGTAGCAATAGTAACCGTTGGCCGGGTAGCATCATACTTACGAACCAATGTATCTGAGGCAATATTACCATTGCCTGCCGCATCTGATGCTGCATTTTCTGTCACGCTTACTATCACTTCACCATCTGCTGCTGGTGTAATTGTAGCGTTATAGGTACTGCCATCTATACTTGTAAAGTCAGATACAACTCCATTTACTACAACAAGATCATTCTTATCAAAATCAGTTACAGGTTTATTGAATACAATTGACACTTTGAATGCGGCATTTACGTATTGAAGTGCCTGAGAGGACAATTGTGCAGTCAAAGCTGTTGTATCAATAATAAACCTGGTAATATTTGTAAATGCGCTTTCATTTCCTGCCTTGTCTGTGGCTTTTACTTTTATTTCATGCGCACCGTTCCGGAGCGGGTGAATTGTCGGGTACTGCCAATTTTCTCCGGCGTTTGAATGTACGGTAGCGGCAAAAGTTCCGTCAACATAAACAGCCACTGCTGCATCGGCTTCGGCTGTGCCCTTTACAACAGGTAATGTGTTATTGATTGAGCTATTATGGGCTGGTTGGGTAATAACAGGCACAGCAGGTGCTGTTCTGTCAAGCCAAATGGAAGCAGTGGTAACGGATGTATTGCCGGCTTTATCGCGCAGCTGCACATACACCGTTTTATTACCATCACCGGAATTCAGTTCCCAGGTCTTTTCCGGGCTAACGGCAGCGTATTCGCTATAGGCTTTACCATCATTAGAAAATGCTGCTTCTACGGCGCCATTATCGTCACCTGCCGTAACGGCAAGCGTTACGGTTGTTTTATTGGTATAAACGGCGTTGGCATTTATTACAATAGAACCTGTGGGCGGTGCTATATCCACTGTCCACTTATAAACGCCCTGTACCGGGCCTGTTGTGCCATAACTATCTACCGCACGAACAGATAAAGTGTGATTTCCTGCGGTAAGTCCGCTTATAGTAAACGGGTTGGGAACAGTTATAAAGACACTACTATCAACAGACGCCTGATAGGTTACACTGCTTACATTGCTGCTAAAATAAAACGATGCACTTTGCTGGTTTGTAAAGGAGGCAGGCCCGCCAGCGATAGAGGTTTGCGGAGGCAAGGGATTAACCTGTATCTGATGTGTTGTTTTGTTTTCACAAACACCGTTTGACACCGTATAAGTAATAATGGCAGTTCCCGGCGCTACACCTGTTACCAGGCCGCCAAAAGTACTCACGATTGCTACCCCCGTGTTGGATGAGCTCCACCGCCCACCGGTAACATTGTTATCCAATGTGGTGCTTCCGTTTACAAGCACAGTGGCTTTACCCGTAATTGGGGACACTGTTGGCAATGGATTTTCAACAAGGGTGATTGCCTTATTCAATGTGCATCCTTTGCTATCTGTTATGGTTACTGCATAGTCACCGGCAGGAAGTTCCGTTGTTACGGTATTATTTCCGCCCAATGGCAACCATTTATAGCTGTATGGTGCGGTGCCTCCTGAAGCGGTAACAGATGCTTTGTTTCTGCTTAAGCCGGCACAGGAAGTTTGCGCCTGTAATATAACTGTTGCAAGGGCTGCCGCAGGTTGTGTAATAGCAACGTTACCAGTAAAAGTGCAACCTTTATCGTCAGTAACGTTATACGAATGGGTTGTGGCAGAGAGACCTGTGGCTGTTTTACCAGTAATGCCTTTACCGGTCCAGAGATAGGTGTAGGGAGCGGTACCACCATTGGCATTAATGGTAGCTGTACCATCGCCGCCCCCATGGCAACTTACAACGGTACTGGTAGTGGTTGCCGTTAACGCCGCCACCGGCTGCGCCACAGCAAATGATTGATTTATTTTACAGCCACGGGAGTCTTTTATTTCGCAGCTATAATTGCCGGCAGCCAGATTTTTTGCGGTTGCTAACGTGCCACCGGCAGGAGCCCATACATACGTATATCCGGTAGCACCAGGTGTTCCACCAGTTGGTGTTAATGCAACAGACCCGTTTGATAAGCCATAACAAGTCACATCTGCCTGTACAGCCGAAGCAGTTATAGCAGTGGGTTCGTTAATCGTAAAATCTTTTTTTAACGTGCATCCGTTTTTATCTTTTATGGTACAACTATACGTACCGGCACCGAGCGTACTAACGGATGAGGACGTGCTGTTAGCATTTGTCCAGGTGTAGGTATAAGGTGCAGTGCCACCTGCAGGCGACACACTTGCTTTACCATCTTTTGCTCCATTACAGGTTACACCCGTTGAAGTGGTAGTAGCGGATAACGCGTTGGGTTGTGTAATGGTAAAAGAACCCGTTCGCGTACAGCCGGCAGCATCATTCACTGTTACAGAATAAACTCCGGACGCAAGGTTACCTGCCGTGGCATCCGTTGTTCCGTTTGACCATAAATATGTGTAAGGCGCCGTTCCGCCGGAAGGCGAAAGTGCTACCTGTCCGGTAGCGGCACCGGCACAGGTAACATCTGTTTTTACGCCGTTTATAGCAAGGGTATTATTCACGCCAACGGTAAAATAGGTGGACACAAAACTGCCCGACCCATCACTTAATACGGCGTTACACCAGTAGCCACCCGGTGCAAGGCCACTGGTAGATGTACCAATGCCTTTGGCATTATAATTTGCATCATACCACCTGATGGTATACGGCTCGGTGGCATTATTAAATATTGCCGATACCGCCCCGTCATTTTTGCCACAGGTGGCATTGGTAATGTTTAATGTTAACGACAGCATCGGCATTTGTATAGTATACACTGATTTAACACCATTCGCCGCTGTAACTTCCAATGTACACGGTGTACCATTTGCGTTTACCGTATAATATAAAGTGGATACGTTAACTCCATTTATCTTTACCGTTGTACCGGCAGCAACCGTAAAATTCAGGGTTATAGTGCCGGTACGCGGGCCTATAACTCTGGAATAATTGTAAACATCGGGGCTAAAAGCCGGCGTTAATCCGCCGTAAGTAGATAAGGATTGCAGTTGCCCATGTGCACTTACATACAGTACAAGGCAGAGAATAAGGTGTAGTGTTGAGCGTAAAATTACTTTCATAATCGCGTAGTGTTGCCACGGCACGGGCATTTTTGCCGGTGGGGCAAAAATATCGGCAACACAGTATCACGATATGTTCAAAAAACACTCAGATATGGTCAACTTATCAGTTCATCTTTTTCATTTCCGCAGGGGTAAGGTTATAACGCTCTTTAAAAAGCCTGCTGAAATTGCCAGAGTTTTTAAACCCAAGATATAAGGCTATATCCTTGGTACGTACCCCTTGTTTCAACTGCTCAAAAGCATAGCGCATCTGCACTTCACGGAAATAGTCAAATGCTGAATACCCACAAAAACGCAGGAATTGCCTGCGCATGGTAGATACGCTCATGCCCCCCATTTCGGCCAGCGTTTCCAGGCCCGGGAAGCCTTTGCGTACGTTTTGTTCCAGGTATTGCATAATGCGGTTCATGCCTGCTTTCACCTGCTCATCCGGATCAACGTTTATAACAGATTGCGGCTCAGATACAATGGTAAAGAAATCTGAAATCAGTGTAAGCGAAAGCTTCTTTAATACCAGGTTGTAAATGGCCGTACGTGGGGTATTGAATACCAGATTGTCCAGTTCCGTTAGAGTATGTTTGTAAAAACTATCACTGAGGAATGACATATTGCTGCTTTGCTTATGAATCACTTTCACATACTCGGCCTGCGCGTCTGCAGTGGAAAGATCGATGGTTGTTGCAAGCCAGGCGGGGGTAAAGCAGAAGATAAACGCCTTTACAGCTGCCCCTTCCACAAAATGCGTATCGTAATCAAACTGATTATTGTAAAAACTGCACAGGCTGGGTAGCGAAAGTACTTTGCTTTCCAGCGGCCCGGCATCCACGCTTTTAGCAAGCGGTGTTTTTTGTACAGGCCCCTGTATACGCTGGTAACTAAGGCAATAAAATTCTGTATCCCTGTCTCCATGCATTACGTAAGTGGTTTCCTGTTTTGCCTTCATATCTACTATAAACAGGTAGCACCCTTCCTCCAGTTTTTCGTAATGGAATACGGTGTCCACATCAGGCATGCCTGCCGTTATGGTACGCAGTTCTTTATCATGCCCAATGGAAGGAATGGTATCCATAATGGCAATAAACTTTTCAGGATAGGTGATAGTCCAGTGCTGCAATGGCTGTATAGTCTGGGACATAATTGCTTTTCAGTTGTATTGGCAGCGCTAAATTACCCAACATAAGGCAGTTAACCTCATTAATTCGAATCCTGTCTTTGCCCGCTACCCGTTTTACCGGCAGATTCATTAGACGCATCGGGCAGGTCTTCTTTGGTAAGCCCTTTATCTTTCCTGGATTCCTGTTCCGATGGGGCTTCTTTCACTACCGGTTTCTTGTTGTTTATGGTAATTTTCTCTTCTGTGGTGTTTTCTTTCTTCATACAAAAAGGTTTTGATACAGAAATGTTTCGTAAAAAGATCGTTCCACAGTCTTAACCGGTAGTTTACCTTTACTTCTCCGTAAAACGACCGGGCGTTTGTGTTAACGGCTACCGGCATAATATGTGCAGGTAAACACCACCGCGCTATCAGCACGCTTTATTGCAATAGCAGCATAACAATCATTTCAGACTACCTGATACATATGGCAACACTTTCCAGCGAACATTATAAAGCCACCAGAAAAATAATGTTGGGCAAAGCAGCTATGAACCCGCATTTTCAGCCGCTGGCCAACTGGATAAAGGAAACCTACGGCATACTACCCGTTAATATATGCTGTAAAGTAATTGAAAAACGGAAGCAAACTGAACTGGAGATTTTTGTGGAACGCGAAAGCGAAAGGGCTATGTTTTATACGAAAGACCAGTTTACGTTTAACAAAAATAAACAGCAGGCCATTATACGGCAATTTCAATGGTTGATGCAGCAACAGGGCATCAGCCAATACAACACCGAAAACATTTGGGTTACCTGCTGTGCTTTTGAAATACTGGCTAAAGCAGAAGCCAACGAAAACATACCGGGCGATGCCATCCGCCGGTTAAAGGAAGAATTGAGTGCAGAGGGACTTTGGGAAATATCTGTATGCTTTGGCTACACCACCTTTTTTGTATATACCCGGCAACAGGTAAAGGAAATGGCAGACAGTGCAGTATTACACCGCTGGACAGATGCCTGGTTTCAGTTGCTGAAGCAGTATGATACGTTTGATTATTTTGAACGGGAATCATTTAAGCTGGTGCTGGATAGCAAAGAGAATTTTGATACCACTTATCAGGGCAACTGGTATTATTATTACAAATAGTGTCACACTTTTCATTTCAAAAGAATTAATCCTTCTGTTTAAAAGTAATAAAGGAAAAGCGTGATAATATCTGATACAGGGCAATTTTCAGCTTACCCATTGTTTCCGGTTTTTCCAGGAAAAAATTAGCCCCTTCGCGGAAGAAAAAATTAACCGAATCCGGGTTACGCATGCCTGTGTATACAATAACAGGCAAAGCATCGTACTCTCTGTTAGCACGAATAGCTTTAATGCATTGCCGGCCGTCCTGGTAAGGCATCTGAATATCCAGAAACAGCAGATCAGGAACATACTTTTTCAATAACTGCATCAATATTTCCCCATTTTTCACCGTATTCAATTCCACATTCGCTTCAATGGCCGCTATGGCATCGGCGAAAATCATACAATCCTCATCATCGTCATCTGCAAGTACCACAATGGGCAGGGGCAAAGTATTGGTCAGATCCATGTCGTCCTATATGCTATTAATTAAAAACTACATGCAGACTATCAAAAAAATGGCCAATTATTCATTCAAAACAGCGCTTGCCTGGCACAGCCGGTAAGCCATCATCAAACCCGTATAAAAACTACTGGTTTTCCTCGACCTCCTGCCTTAAACCCGCAATAATTTCTTCAACACTTCTGGCTCCCATATTTCCCTTTCCATGGCGCCGCACAGCAGCCTTTCCTTCCGCTACTTCCTGTTCACCAATCACCAGCATACAGGGTATCTTCATCCGTTCAGCATCGCGTATCTTCTTACCTATTTTTTCGTTACGGTCGTCCATTTCCACCCGTATATCTGCTTTTTTCAACTGCAGTAAAACGTTTTGGGCATAGGGTAAAAACCTATCGCTTATGGGCAACAACTTTACCTGCACAGGTGCCAGCCACAACGGAAATTTTCCGGCACAATGCTCTGTAAGTACCGCAATAAAACGCTCCATGCTGCCAAAGGGCGCACGATGTATCATAACAGGGCGGTGCCGGGCATTGTCTTCCCCAATATAGGTAAGGTCAAAACGTTCGGGCAGATTATAATCTACCTGAATAGTACCCAGTTGCCATTTACGCCCAATGGCATCCTTTACCATAAAATCAAGCTTAGGGCCATAAAACGCTGCCTCGCCATACGCTGTTACAGTGGTTAGCCCCTTTTCTGCGGCCGCTTCTATAATAGCCTGTTCTGCCCTTTGCCAGTTTTCTTCGCTGCCTATGTATTTACTTCTATCTTCCTTATTGCGCAGCGAAATTTGTGCGGTGTAATTGGTAAACCCGAGGCTTTTAAACACATATAACACCAGATCTATAACAGTTTTAAACTCTTCTTTTACCTGTTCGGGCATACAAAACAAATGGGCATCATCCTGTGTAAATCCCCGCACACGGGTAAGCCCATGCAGCTCGCCATGCTGCTCGTAGCGGTACACAGTACCAAACTCCGCCAGGCGCAAAGGCAAATCTTTATAACTCCGGGGCGCAGTTTTATATATTTCACAATGGTGCGGGCAGTTCATAGGCTTCAATAAAAACTCCTCTCCTTCCTGCGGGGTTTTTATAGGCTGAAAACTATCCTTACCGTATTTTTCATAATGGCCACTGGTAACATACAGGTTTTTGTGACCAATGTTAGGGGTAATAACCGGCAGGTAACCACTTTCCATTTGTGCCTTCTGTAAAAACTGTTGTAATCTTTCCCGCAGCATAGCGCCTTTGGGCAGCCATAGTGGTAAACCCAGACCCACATTTTCAGAAAAAGCAAACAGTTCCAGTTCTTTACCCAGCTTACGGTGGTCACGCTTTTTCGCGTCTTCCAGCAATGCCAGGTATTCATCCAGCTCTTTCTGCGCGGGAAAGCTTATGCCGTAAATACGGGTGAGTTGTTTATTGTTTTCATCGCCCTTCCAATACGCACCGGCAATGCTGGTTAGCTGAATGGCTTTAATAAAACCGGTATGCGGAATATGCGGCCCACGGCATAAATCGGTGAAATTACCCTGGGTATAAAAACTGATATTGCCATCTTCCAGGCCATGCAACAAATCCAGTTTATACCTATCGCCTTTTTCAGTAAACCACGCGATAGCCTCCTCCTTTTGCATGGCCTTGCGTATAAAAGGTGCGTTGTTTTTAGCCAGGGCGCTCATTTTCATTTCCAGCTTCCGCAGGTCATCTTCGGTCAGCTTATAATCGCCCAGGTCTATATCGTAATAAAAACCCTTTTCCAAAGCAGGCCCCACCCAGAATTGAGCATCGGGAAAAAGCGCCTCTACGGCTTCTGCCAACAGGTGGGCGGTGCTATGCCAGAAGGTGTTTTGCCCTTCCGCATCTTCCCATTTTAAAAAACAGATAGTAGCATCAGTTGTTATTGTTGCAGACAAATCCTGTACAACGCCATTTACTTTTGCAGCCAGCACCTGGCGGGCCAGCCCTTCGGATAGTGACTTTGCAATATCCCAACCTGATACGCCGGCTTCATACGGGCGCACACTGCCATCAGGAAACGTAATGTGAATACTCATCCTTTGCATACATCGGTTTTATCAATTACCTGAAATAAAAAAAGCCCCGGTATAACCGGGGCCTTTCTGTTGTACTATAAATATATTATCTACATACAAACGCCCCAGCTACCTATGGTAGTTGTTACAGACGTTGTTGTATATACGTTTCTAATCATTAAAACAAACCTACTGATTTTATTTCAATTATTCAGCTAAAGATACAAATTATCTATGCGCTGTAAAATACTGTAAGCTCCCAACAAAGAAGCCGCCTCGTTATTAACGGGCGGCTTCTGCTGAAAATGCAAATTCTACAACTACTACTGCTGAACCACTGCCCCCCGCAACGATTCAACTATACGTGCTACACTTTGCAAAGCCTTATTGGTGGCAGGTACGCCCGCTTTGGCAGCACCCTTTACCAAATCTTCTTCAAAAGCATCCATATGGCTATTATTTGCTTTACCATTCATCCGGGGGTTTTGTGCAGGGTCGTGCGCTGCACGCATGCTTTTACCGCCGTATGTAAAGTTTTTAGCGCCGGTGCCTACGCAAACAAAATCGGTAAGACTTTTACTTAAAGCAGCAAAACCGCTGGTATTGCCGGCAGTAACTTCTGCAAGCAATACTTTAAAAAAGCCGTTAATACGGCTATCGGCTGCAATTACAAAAATGCTGCTGTCTACAATATTGCGGATTAATAACCGGCCCGCTTCTATTTTAGCGCCGGAGTTAGCAGGGTCCGTTACCATAGTGGTTCCGCCTAACGAATCGTACAGGGTAGGTGCCGCTGCCGGTGTGTTATCGTTTTTAGAACATGACTCACCAAGCAATACAGTACCAGCCAGTGCTGCCACCAGCACCAGACAAGAAATTGTTTTCATCTGTTTTTATTTATTGTTTTTTAAAAGACGCGTTTGAAGTAGCTCATTAACCGGGATGATACGGGGCCCGCAGATGCAGGGCAACCACTTTTCAGTTCAGCTGCGGTAGGCATATAACGGGCTACCTGATAGCCCAGCTGCGCCTGAAGTTTGGCAGCAACAGCATCCGCATTTAACTGAACAGGAAAGAATGTAAAAATTGCTATGCGGTTATCGGGGTTGCACAATACATGGCTAATGCCTTTTTGCTCATAAAGCCATGCAGTTATTTTATCAGCATCCTGCTGGTTAACCGCCTGCTTAATATCAAGCCGGGCCATTACAACCGTATTGGCATCCGGCGCTTTGGGCCTTGTTACCATGTATATATGTACCGCCAGTAAAACAACCAGTGAAAGAACAATACATCCACAAACAACCAGGGCTTTTTTAATAAAGGGCCATTTTTTCATAAAAGTTTTCCTTTATAATAAATACGACAATTTTATGACAATGGTTTTACAACAAATAAAAAAATAACGGGTAAAAGCTGCCTTTTACCCGTTACAAAATGTTTGAGTAATAACTGCTATTAAAAGCCACCACCTACTGCAAAGCCCGTTACCTTATTGGGGTAATCGCGCCCGGCAGCCGCCATGCCTGTAGTAGTATTAATAGTATACAAACGTGTAGCACCGGCCACTGTAAGCAAAGCATAGCCCTGGTTAGTGGTACCACCTATATCAAAACCATTGGTACTTTCTGCGGTAACACCCAGGCTTCCTGTTTCGGTAAGTACGCCATTATTAGGGGGGTCTTGCTTATACAAACGTGTGCTGTTTAATACAAACAAGGTGGTAGAAGCAGCACCTGCAAAGCTGTTGGTATAAGCAGCGCCTGATATAAGTAAGGTGGCAGGGTTTAAGGTAAGGTCTGTATTAGATATAGTACCATCTACCGGGCTAAGGCGCAGGTTCTGGCCCAGGTCTGTTACCAGTCTTATCTTATCTACCGTTGGGTTAAAATCAAACCCTAATGCTGTTGTTCCCGCAGTAAGTGCAAAACCACTACCCACTGCAGTAGCCAGGCCAGTACCCAGGTTAAAGGTATACAAGCGGGCAAAATTACCGGCAGGTGTAAGTGTTATACCATATAACTGGCCGTTGGCTGGTCTGAAATCAATACCAGCTATCACCTCCCCTGTGCCCAGGCCGCCCACAGTTTTGGTGGTTATGGCTGTTTTAGCCAGGGGGTTAAATATCTGCAGCTGACCGTTGCCTGCTGCGTAGGCCACCGCATCGGAAGGAATGGCAATATCTATTACTGCTGCAGAGAGGGTACCTGCCAGTCTGGTAGCCGCATTGGCTGTATCCAATGTATACAGCCGCGTTGTACCCGATGCAGTAAAGGTGGCCAGTATCCTGCTGTTATCGGCGTTTATATCAAAACCTGCCTGCCCGGTAAAGTCTGCATTAATAGTACCTACCTCTACCAGTTTACCATCGTTAGGTGGTATTTGCTTGTACAATTTCCTGTTGGCTACATCAATATCAAACAAGGTAGTAGCAGTGGCACCTGCCACGCTGTTAGTATAAGCAATACCAGTTACAGCAGCACCGGCAGCACCGTTAATAGCAATATCGGAAGCAGCAAGTGCCCCGGTTTCAGGGTGCAGGCGCAGGTTCTGGCCGCTGTTGGTAACCAGCCTTATTCTATCTACCGTAGGGTTAAAATCTATACTGGCAATAGTACCACTAATGGCTGGCGAAAAAGCAGCGGTGCCTACAACAGTGGCGCTGCCTTTGTTTGTGCCCAGATGAATGGTATACAGGCGGCTGTTGCTGCTAAGGGCATACAGTTGCCCCGTTGCGGGCCTGAAATCAATACTCAACAACTTTTCGCCGGCAGCCAGGCCGGTTACATTCACCGTTTCCACCGGTGTTTGTGTGGCTTTTACATTATATTTTATTAACTGGTTAGAGGCGGTAAGCCCCCAGAAGAAAAAGTCGGCTCCCATGTCCATGGTATCGTCATCGTTCTTTTTACAGGATGACAAAAAAGCTACAGTAATCATTAACAGAACAAGAATAGGGCGGTTGTGGTAACGCTTCATGGTTTCATTTTAACCAATTACGTAAACCGCTGTATTATAGATTTAGCAGGGTGTATTTTAATATACCTCATTCCATCCAAACGCTTTCTCTGCCTGCTTTTTCAAATCGCACCCGGCCGCTCCGCTCCGGAAATGCACAAACTCGCCCAAATAACGCCAGACTACAGGCAAATAGTAGGTGTGGGCGTTTTTTTGATCACTGGCCTGCACCATTTGAACGATTATCTATAATACTGCCCGGCACCCGCCGGCTAGTTTTGCATTACAATAAACGGCAGATTATGACAAGGGCTTATATTACCACTTTAGCACAATACAACAACCACACAGACAGATTAATTATGGATTGGCTTAGCCAGATTAGTGAGGAACAATGGAACCAACCCCTTACCAGCAGCTTTGCCAGCATACGCCAGACCGCTATACATATGGTGAGCGCCAAAAAGGTATGGATTGACTTTTGGACAAAGGCCCCCCACCCTGTTTACCTGAGTGGGGTGTTTAACGGCACGCGGAAAGATTTGATTGAACTCTGGGAAAGCACATCAGCAGATTTGCAAAGCGTAATTGACAACTATCCCGAAGAAGCCTATCAACAGCCTGTTACTTTTATGTATCCTGACGGCAGGCAGGGCCAGATGCTTTTCTGGCAAACCCTGCTGCATTTTGTTAACCATGCCACCTACCACCGCGGGCAACTGGTAACCCTGCTACGGCAGGCTGGCTTTACCAATTTTACCAATACAGATATGGCAGGCTTTTTTATGGCTGCAACGCAGTAGCAGGGTACAAAAAAGTCCGGCAGTAAAAACTGCCGGACAATCCTATACAGGGGGATACTTATGTTACGCAACATACTCCATCCCCCACTTATACAATTCATTAATGCTGGCCTCTAACTTTTCCCCCTTTGTGGTTAAGGTATATTCTACCGTAGGTGGCACAGTGGCAAATACCTCTCTGGTAATAATGCCGTTTGCTTCCATATTCTTCAGTTCCTTTACCAGCATGCGGGTGTTTATGCCAGGAATCAGCCGCTCTAACTCGCTAAACCGCTTTTTGCCGGAAAACAGCGCATAGATGATAGACATAGACCATTTTCCGCCAATTACGTCCAGAATTTCCTGTAAGGCACACCGTTCTCCACATTTTTCAACTTTTTTATCGCTCATAGATGCCTGATTTTACTTAAAGCTTTACTTTCTGGTACTACTTTACATTCGTGTAACCACTTTCAAAAGTAAAGTAATGCCTTTTTCTTTGTATTCTAAATCAAAAAGGATATGAATCATTCATTGAAAGGACAGGTTGCCTTAGTAACAGGTGGAACGAAAGGAATTGGTAAAGCTATTGCCGACAAATTAAGCGGTGCAGGCGCAGTAGTAATTATAACAGCGCGAACGGCACCGGAGGAAAACCCAAACGGCCATCACTTTATAGCAGCAGACCTTGCCATGCCCCAGAGCGCTGAAAAAGTTGCGGAAGAAATTGTAAAGAAATACGGAAGAATAGACATTATTGTAAACAATGCAGGTGCTAATTTAAGCCCCGGTGGCGGCTTCAGCACGCTTTCAGACGAACATTGGAATAATGACTGGCAATTGAACTTTATGTCTGTAGTGCGTATGAACAAAGCGCTGTTGCCTACCATGATTGAACAAAAAAGTGGTGTAATCATCAACATTTCAACAGGTGCTGCCAAACAGCCTATCTGGGAAATGACGATGTCTTACTCATCCGCAAAAGCAGCATTGAATGCATACAGCAAAGCACTGGCAAGCGAAGTAGGCTTAAAGGGAATACGTGTAAACGTGGTTTCGCCAGGCCTGGTTAAAACACAGTTGATGCTGGACTTTATTGATAATCTGGCTAAAAATTCAAACACCACCTCAGAGAGTGTATTTAAAGCGATAATGGACAAGGTAGGTGTACCGTTGGGCAGAATGGCAGCATCTGAAGAGATTGCCAGCCTGGTAACGTTTCTTGCTTCTCCGGAAGCGGTATATATTACCGGGGCCAATTATGCAGTGGATGGCGGTGCAGCACCTACTGTGTAAAAGCAATAGCTTCCTTGTAGTAACACAATAAAAAACGACCTGCCTAAAAAGGCAGGTCGCATATATTACACAAGGGGTTAGTATTTTCCGGCTGATTATTTCAACAATACCGCCAGTTTCTTCTCCAGCTCCTCACCTCTTAAATTAGTAGCTACAATCTTTCCTGAAGGGTCAATCAGAAAGTTAGATGGAATGGCTTTTACACCATACAACACCGCAGCAGGGCTTTCAAAACCTTTCAGATCGCTTACCTGTGTCCAGGGCAGGCTATCCTGCTTTACGGCATGCAACCAGGCACGGCGGCCTTTATCATCATCCAGCGATACACCCAGTATTTCAAAGTTCTTCTCTTTAAACTTTTTATACGCTGCCAGCATGTTGGGGTTTTCCGCACGGCAGGGTTTGCACCAGCTGGCCCAGAAATCTACCAATACATAGCGGCCACGGTAATCGCTCAGCTTTACCTGTTTGCCGGTGCTATCGGGTTGGGTAAAATCCATAGCCATAACACCTGCCTGGGTTTTCCTGCCGGTTTCAATCATACCCGTTATTTTTTTACCCAAAGCGGTGGCCTGTAATGCGGGTGCAAAAAGGCTGAAACGGCGGGCAGCAGTATCGGGGTTAAAATTATAGCCTACCTCTATGTAGCCAAATGCCTGTAAGGCTACATAGGAGTTGGGATGTGCTGCTATAAACTGGCGGGTAACACTATCGTAACCGGTTTGCGATTGCTGCTGGGCGGCACCCAGCGCTTTGCGAAAAGCACTATCTTTACGCTCTTCGGCCGTTTTTGCATAATATGCCTTTGTTACAGAATCAGCCGTTTTGCGGTAAGGGCGCTGCAACGCTGTTAACAGGTTACCTTCTTCATTGGCTACAGAGCCTTTTACTACAGCGTTGTTAACTGAATCGGCAGCAGTAATGGTTATGTTGGAATTTTCGAGCCAGAAGTACAGATAATCCTGGCGAACCCTTTTACCCATAGTAGCCGTATCGTGCTTTAACACAATAGAAGCCTGTACAGGATTGTTTACCTGCCCGGTAAACGCAAAGCTGCCTTTGCGTAGTACCACCGAATCTTTTACGGTTTTACCGGCAGCGCTATACTCCAGGTAAGCTATAGCCGGTGCATCTACTGCACCTACTTTTCCCTTTACGGTATATCCTTTCTGTGCCATCAGCCCCATTGGCAAACTGCAAACAATGGCCAGCAAACTATTCCTGTTCATGATGTATTAATTTATATACTATTTAATTCAGCAGCCTTTACGGGTTAAGGTTTCAGCCCCGGGTTTTCACCCAGCAGCTTGGGAGAAATCTGAAATACAAAGTTCTCCGGCTTTAGCGTAAAGGTTTCTTTTACGGCACCTGCCTCATCAAACACCACATGCTGGTATGCAGGCATACCTGCAAACAGCGGATCAACCGAAAGCCTGCGCATATCAAACCAGCGGTAGCCCTGTGCGCTGAACTCGCGTATACGCTCTTCCATTATAAACTGCAGCAAAGGCATTTTAGCCGCGGCGGCCGTGGCAGGCACTCCGGCATCTGCCGCAGGTATACGCTTCTGGCGCAGGGTAAGCAAATCGCTTACTGCACCTTCCAGGTCTTCCTTACGCGCTTTTACCTCGGCGCGTAACAGATATAATTCCGGTACACGCAGGCCGTAAAAAGCACTCAGCTGTCTGTTTCTACGGAACATTTTTACACCATTGGTCATGGTAAGAGAATCGCCAAACCATTTGCGGCGCATATCGGAGGCACCATACAATGCCATGGTAGCGGGCGATAACCAGAAGTTTCTGTTGCTGGTACCTGTATAAGTGTTGCTGTACTGTTTGGCATATACATTCTCCTGATCGTACGGCGCTACGGTAGCAGAACCGGCGGGTAAGGTTTGATAATCCATCAGGGAGGTGCCGGAGCTGGTACCGGGTGTAGATAAAGCCAGGTTGCTGATGCTTTCGTTTAACAAAGGCAGCGCCTCATCAAACCTGCCCATGAATATATACACTTTAGCCAGCAGCCCCTGTGCGGCTGCTTTGCTCATGCGAATGCGGTGGTATACACCTGCCGATGCCATATCGGGTATAGCAGCTGTAAGATCGGCAATAATCTGATTGTACATGGCCTGCACGCTTACTTTAGTATAAGGGCCATTGTTTACATCAGAATCCAGTATTAAGGTAAAAGCCGGGTCTGTAGCAGCGGTGGCAGCATTGTAGGGTTTACCAAAAAAATTCACCCATAAAAAATGTACCCAGGCGCGGCCCGCAAGCGCTTCGGCACGCAGGGCTTTTTTGGTATCTTCTCTGCCTTCGGTGGAAGACATTACCTCGCCAATAATCTTGTTATAAATATACAGGTGCTTAGAGGGGTTCAGGGTTTCTGCCGCATCATCGCCGCCGGTGTAAATATCTGTTTGCCATTGAAACAGCTTTTTATCTGCAAAGCTGGCGCCCGTCCAGCGCGGCTCTACAGAAGCCAGCTCGTCCCCCATCAGCGTATGGTTACCAGCATTGGCAATTACCAGGTCTGTATTGTTCAGCAACAAATCGTAGTCAGATGTTTTCTGAGCGATAATGACGCCTTTGGGTTCTATTTCCAGAAATGATTTTTTACAGGAAACTGCGGTGGCAAGCAATAATGCCACCAGTGCCGGTTTGCCTACAGTTTTATATACAATGTTCATGAATCGTTTCTTTAAAATGTTATAAGGTAACATGCGCACCAAGGGTAATAGTATGCTGGTTGGCAGGTATTACACCCTGGTATTCCGGATCTACATTAAATTTATTGGCTTTCCAAAGCATAATGTTAGACACCTGTACGCGGAAAGTAATGTTTTGTGTTTTTAAACGTACACTGTTTAATACACTACGCGGCATATCGTAATACAACGTAACATCTCTGAGTTTAACAAAAGAAGCATCCACTATATTGTTAACGCCATTGAGGAAATAGTCAACATTGCCTAAGCCATTAATAGCATCTCCATTACCCACAAACGGAGGAATATCTGTAAAGTTTTCATCTCCCTTTTTCTGCCAGCGTTTCAGAAAATCAACCGACACATTGCGGTGCAGCATACCACCAAAAATCAGATTACGGTCTAAACGCATTACATTGCCCATATTGTACACCATATTAGCGCTTAACCGGAAGTTTTTGTAACGGAAGGTGTTGCCTAAGCCTCCATTCCATTTGGGTTGAAAAGAACCTGCAAACACCATATCTTTTGCCTGGGCACTGTTTCTGTTATTGGTTACCGTACCATCTGCCAGTTTTACCAGCGGCAAACCATCTGCATCCAGGCCAACATAGTTGTAACCAAACAGCGTATAAGCAGGTAATCCCTCACGCATAGTTACCAGCATCATATCTGCACCTGTTTGTGGCTGTCTGGGGCTGGTTAAACGATCAACCGTGTTTTTGTTGTGCGCAAAAGTGAAGTAGGTACTCCAGCTGAAATCGCGCGTGGCAATGTTGGTTGAGTTAAGGTTTAATTCAATACCTCTGTTAGAGATATCACCCTGGTTACCGGTTACGGATGGCCATCCATTGAGACTGTTGGGATAAATTACCCCCAGCAGATCAGTAGTTTTTCTGATATATACATCAACCGAACCGGATAAGCGACCATTTAACACACCGAAATCGATACCAAAATTGGTGGTTCTGGTACTTTCCCACGACAGCTTATCGTTACCAGGCGTGTTGATGGTTAAGCCCACACCGCCAGGAAACCAGGCATTGGAACGGCCACCAATAACGTCATTAGAAGCTGCCACACCCGGGCTGGGTGAGTTACCGGTAATACCGTATGTTACACGTACCGCCAAACGCTGAATAGCGCTTACAGTCTGCATGAAATCTTCATTACTGATATTCCATTTTACCCCTGTACTCCATACCGGCCTGTTTTGTGCAGCTTTGCTTTTACCAAACAGATTACTCTGATCAATACGCCAGCTGGCATTAAACGCATATCTCCGGTTATAGGTATAACCGGCGTTGGCGTAGTAAGAAGTAAAACGGCGTGTGGTTTCGTTGGTACTGAAATTATCATACGCAAGAATACTGGCTACGTTAGCATAGTTAGGCCAAACGGTACCCATTAGCACGCCACCCAGTGTTTTATAATCTACTGCACCGGTGGTAAGCAGGTTTTCGTTAAAACCTCTTACGCGTGTGCGTTGTTGCGTACTAAACTGTTCCTGCGATTCCTGACCGAATATTGCGTTTATTTCATGCTGTTTCCATTGCTTATCATAAGCCAGCATATTCCGCACCGTCCAGTTACGCTGATCGCCCGTTAAGGTAGTTAAGCGGCCACCGTTGGTGGGCAGGTAGTATACCGGGGTAGTAGCCGCATTGGGCGCTACCGTAAACTGTACAATTTCTTTACGCACTTCAAAAGACTGCAGGCTTTCAAACTGCTTTTGTGTTAAGCTGCCTTTGATATACCCGTACGTACCTTCAAAACGCAACCCCTTCCATAAATTAATGGTTACGCCTGTGTTAATACGGGCGGTTAAAGAAGTGTTTCTGGTATAACCATATTCCCGCTCGTTCAGCGGATTATAATCCAGGCTTATGCGGCTTCTGCTTTCATAATCGCTGCGTATAGAATCTGGCAGGCCCACCAGTATGGGCACAGATAAGTTGTTACCGTTAGCATCCTGAAACAACTGATAGGGATAAAAAGTATAATCAATATCCCGGTTAGGTTTGGAGGAGGTGCTGTTGGTAGACAAATCTGTAAGTAAATAAAAACGCGCCCAGGTAGTTGGTTTAAAATCCTGACGCAGGTTTATTTTATAGTTGTTATTTTTTTCACCGGGCTCATTACTTACGGTATTGGTATAAGAACCGGAGCCGTAGAAAGAATAGGTGCCGCTGCCGCCACTCATGGAAATGGTATGATTGGTAAGCATGGCATTGCGATACAGCAGATCTTTAATCTGTCCACGGTTATCTATACCTGCCAGGCTATCCAGGCCCTTACGTGCCTGTTGCGGGGTAATTAACCCACGGTATTCGTTATACAGAATCATTTCGTGCGGTGCAATGGTACCATCCAATCCGCCGCCTTGTCTGTTAACCGTACTCCAGGGGTATTGCTTTACAAAACCATAATCGTTTCTGCGAAATATTTCTTCTGCCGCAGACACAAACTGCTGGCTGTTAAGTCTGGGCATGTAATCCAGCTGTGGCCTGCCCTGAAAGTTTACAAAGCCATCGTAGTTTACGGTAACCTTACTGTTGAAGGAGCCTTTTTTGGTAGTAATTACAATAACGCCGTTGGCTGCACGTGCACCCCAGATTGAGGCAGCAGTGGCATCTTTCAGCACCGTAATACTTTCCACATCCTGCGGGTTAATACCTGATATGCCCGACATGGTTAAAGGGTTCAACTCATTGGTTAACCTGACATCATCATTCATTACCAGGCCATCTACCACAAAAAGAGGCTGCGGGCTGGTACCGGAATAACCGATGCCGTTAAGATTAGGCGCACCGGTAGTAGCTAAACCCCTGATGATAAACTGGTTTCTGTTAGGCGTATTATTCACCACCAGGCCAGGCACCAGACCATCCAGGTTCTGCAACACACTCATAGAGCTGCTGCGGTTGGCTACCACATCCATATTTACTTTGGTATAAGAACCGGCACTACGCTCACGCGAAATAGTCTGATAGCCGGTGCTTACCACCCCTACATCATCCAGGCGTGCCACTTTAATACGGGCTACCAGGGTTACATTTTTTTCGCCGGAGAGCTGGCGGGTAAAACGGTCTATGTTTACGCCGTTCATTTCCAGCACGGCATCTGGTGCTACTTCGTTTAATTTAAAATCGCCATACTCATCGGTAACAGCCCCCTTGCGGGTGCCTTTTACCTGTACATATACACCTGCCACGGGTTTGCCGCTGCTATCTACCACCTTACCACGCAGTTCTGCGGGCGGCGGGGCAAAAGATTCCATTACCAACTGGTAAGTGGGTTCTTCTTTGCGGACAGCTTTGGTAACCACAATGGTATTGCCCTGAATTTCATAATCCAGCTGCTGACCGTTAAGTAATTCTTTCAGTGCCTTATCCAGCGGCATATTACTCCAGTTTACGGCTACCGGCTGCGCGGCAGATATATCTTTTTTATCATAAAAGAACACATAACCGGTTTGCTGTTTAATAATACTGAACGCCTGTTGCAGCGTTACCGCTTTGCCCTTGTAACTCACCTGCTGCGCTACACCTGCTGCCGATACCTGCAGGCATGTAATAAGCATTACAATAGTAGTTAGTTTCATTGCTAAGGATACAGTTTTGGTACATACCCCTGGTAAAAAACCAGTTCCGGGCCATTTTAATTGCATAAATTCGCAGTGTTTGGGTGAATAATTTCCAGTCCGCTACAGCGTACAGCTGTGCAGATAGCAGTTACAATTACCTCTTACAGTAAACCGGGAGAAGGGTCCAATCTTACGCCCGGTTTTTTGTTCCTTCTTATTTACGGTTGAATAGTTACAATATTTCCATCAATCTCATAATGTATTCCTGTTTTGGTTAATATTCTCAGTACCTGATCTAAACGCAGTGTACGGCCTATTTCGCCTTCAAAAGTGCGGGCGGGTATCTGCCCTTCATACTTTACTTCTACATTATACCACCTGGCCAGCTGGCGCATTACGGTGGGTATATCTGCATCCTGAAAACTGAATATGCCGTTTTTCCAGGCCAGTGCTTTTTCCACATCGCCTTCCGTTACACGCAGCTCCTTTTGCCTGCACCACGCTGCCTGGCCCGGCAGCAGTGTTACCGGCAGTACGTTACCATTGACTAATGTATTACCCGTTACCTGTATTTTGCCGTTGGCAAGGGTGGTTACCTCGGCCCCTTCGTCTTCGTAAGCATTAATATTAAAAGCGGTACCCAGTACCTGTATCTGCGAAAGCGGGGTAGCTACATAAAAAGGCTTACGGGCATCTGCCGCCACCTGTATGTAAGCCTCACCGGTAATTTGTATGCGGCGTTCTTTTGCCGTAAACGCTATGGGGTAGCGGATACTGCTGGCTGCATTCAGCCATACCCCGGTACCATCTGGCAGAATAATATGATATTCGCGGCCTTTGGGGGTTGATATGGTATTGTATGCCAGGCCGGTGCCGGTGTTTTCATACACCAGCGCACCGTTTACCACCCGTACTTCAGCACCACCCTGCAAGGCAACCACACCGTTTTTAATAGTATCCAGCATTACCTGTTTACCATCTGCCAGGGTAAGCAGCGCCCCGTTTATGCCGGGGGCCAGCTGCGGCGTTCTGGCAGCCACGGGTTGCCCAGGCTGTGTAGCCTTGCGGGGCAGCAGCAACCAGGTACCTGCCAGCGCCGCCAGCACCATAGCTGCGGCGGCCATCCACCTGCGTGGGGTTAAACGTTTTACCGGTGTTACTTGCGTTGTGCTGCGTTCTGCCGCAATACGGGCGGCAAGCCCCTGCTGAATATGCTGCACCGCCTGCGGGTAATGGCCAGGCGCAGCTGCTTTTTGCTGCAACTGCCTGTCCAGCACCTCCGCAAAAGCGGCATCATTCTCTGCTGCAGACAGCAAAGTTTGCAGGGCATTCCATTCCTCCGGGGTAATAGAGCCTTCTGCCAGGCGCTCTAAATAATATTCCGCTGTATGGGGCATACGTATATATAAACCAGGTTAATAAAAGCGCGGGGGGGTGTACAGGAAAAAAAATTTAAAACCCTGCCATAGCCAGCCATAACAGGCCCACCAGTATTACATCCATCCCACGGTTCAGGTAATCTCTCAAAAAGGTAAGCGCTTCAGAAATATGCTCTTTTACGGTGTTTTTACTCAGGCCCAGGCGGCTGGCAATTTCATCATAGGTAAGGTTTTCCTGCCGGCTCAACATAAACACCTCTTTGCGGCGGGCAGGCAGCAGCTCAATGCCACGGCGAATGCTGTTCATCAGTTCTTTAAACTCCACGGCCGAGGCAGGATCGGTAAGCAGGCTGTGCAGGCGGTCTTCCGGCGGTTCTTCCGTGGCCATAACACGCTCTTTTACCACGGTGAGTATTTTGTTGCGGGTACTTACATATAAATAACCGGGAAAGTTATCCATACCCGGCAGCTTTTCGCGGTTACGCCAGATGGCCATAAATATATCCTGCGAAACTTCTTCGGCCCGGTGTACATCTTTCAGGTATACAAGTAGTTGCGCGTATACCACCGGGGCATAATGATCCACCACCTCTGAAAATGCCTGCTCATTTCCACCGGCTACCCTTCTCAACAGTTCCTCTTCATTATATAATTGCGTCCGTTCCAATAAGGTACTTGCTCCTCACGTTGTAAACTTACGGCAAAATAGCCCTATCTGCCGCAAAGCAAAATATCTGTCGGTTAACCGGGCATCATTACGGGCAACTACCCTGACAGGCGTGATGAAGCCGGCGCCTTGCGTGCCAGGCAGACTACCTGCGCTTTTTGCGTATTTTCACTGCCTATGGTACCGCAACTGAGAGAACATATTGAAAGAATAGTGCCGCTGACCGATGATGAGTTTGTATTTATAAGCAGCTGTTTTACCAGTGCCCGCTACCGCAAGCACGATTTTTTGTTCCGTGAAGGGGAAAAAGTAGCCCATTGCTATTTTGTGGTTAGCGGCCTGCTGAAGCTGGTGTATACCGATGACAATGGCATGGAACATATTGTTGCCTTTGCCATGGAAGACTGGTGGGAAAGTGATTTTCAGGCCTTTTTTACACAGGTAAGGGCTACCATGTCGCTGCAATGTATGGAGGATACAGAGGTGCTGTGTATTACACTGGCAGACTATCAGCACATGTGTGCAGGACTGGCTAAAATGGAGCACTTTCTGCTGATGAAAGCCAATGCAGGCAATATTGCGGCGCAGCAACGTATTTTATCATTCCTGACTTCCAGTGCCAAACAACGCTACGAGCAACTGCTAAAGCGCTACCCCACCCTACTACAGCGGGTACCCAAAACACACCTGGCTTCTTACCTGGGTGTATCGCGCGAAACATTGAGCAGGCTGTACCGCGGCAACTGATTTTTTATGCTACTACGGAAACATTTTAGCAGCTGCAACTATTAATCAAAACGTTTGTTCGGTGATATATGATCAACACCGTAAATAAAAAGCGCCTGTTACTGATTGATGATGACAGAGACGCCCGCACGTTTGTAATGCTGGCTTTGTGCAAAAACGCAGTAAACTGCGAATGTGTGCAGGCCGGCAATGTTACAGAAGCCATGAAGCTGTTTCCCAAAACAGCACCAGACCTTATATTCCTTGATTATCAGATGCCAGGACTGAACGGGCTGGATTTTTTAACCAGCTTAAGAAAGCAATATCCTGAAAGCACCGTACCTATTGTTTTTTATTCTGCCGTATTAACAACCTATATTAAGCAGGCCGCACTTAGCCTGGGTGTGCAGGCCATTATACGCCCGGGGGCGGTAGCCACTATTGCCAGGTTGATTAAAGAATACTTTGGTTAACGAAATGATTTTTATAAACATGTTAACGGACATGGCTGAAAAAATCTATGAAAAAAGAAAACATTAAGCTTACCGACATTAAACGTATACTGATAGGTGATGCACCGTTTGAATTTTTAATAGAGGTGTTACTGCGTACCTGTATTATGTATGTTTTATTGCTGGTAGTAGTAAAAGCGCTGGGCAAACGCATGTCTGGCCAGCTTACCATTACCGAACTGGCGGTAATGATATTAATGGGCGCCATTGTTTCTGCCCCTATGGAACTGCCTGAACGCGGCGTTATACAGGGGCTGGTAATACTGGTTATTCTATTGCTGTTACACCAGGGGCTAACCTGGATGGAGGTAAAGTATAAAAAAGTGGAAATGGCCACCCAGGGGGTGATTAAGATACTGATTAAGGATGGCGTTATACAAATGAACGCGCTTAACAAGGTACGCATAAGCAAAGATCAGCTGTTTGCCATGCTGCGTAATAAAAACATTCATCAGCTGGGGCAGGTAAAACGTGTGTATCTGGAAACCTGCGGCAAATTTACCATTTATAAAAATGAGCAACCGGTACCTGGTCTTTCTGCCTTTCCACCCGAAGAAGACCACGAGGCATTGCTAAATAAGCAAACAGATTGTAACAGCTGTACTACCTGCGGCAATACTGTAAGCACTGCCGACCACGCAGGCCCCTGCCCGCTTTGTGGAAGCAGTTACTGGGAAACAGCAGCATTATAAACTTACGGATATGAAAGCGTATGAAATTCATCTGGCAGACTTACAACGTATTTTGTTTGGGCAGGTACCGGCCATCTTTTATGTGGAGGTAGCACTTCGCATATTGTTTATATATGCGCTGGTAGTGTTTAGCATGCGCCGGATGGGCAAACGCATCTCCTCCAACCTCAGCCGTAACGAAATGGCTGCCACTATAGCACTGGCTGCTGCGGTGGGTATACCGGTGCATACACCGGAACGCGGGCTGCTGCCGGCAGTAATTGTTGCCGGTATAGTTATTATAGGGCAGAACTATATTGCCCGCCGGTCTACCCAAAGCAACCGGTTTGAATACAGGGTACTGGGCCATATTTCCACACTGGTAAAAGACGGGGAACTGATACTGGAAGAAATGGTACGCAGCCGCCTTTCGCAAGACCGTATTTTTTCTGAAATACGCGCAGAAAGCCTTACACACCTGGGCCAGGTAAAGCGGCTGTATTTTGAAGCCAATGGTACCTTTAGCCTTGTACAGGAAGAAAACCCCGTACCAGGCCTTAGCGTGGTGCCGGAAGCAGATGCAGAACTACGGGCGCAACAGAAAAAAGAGATACATAAACACGTTTGCACCACCTGCGGCAAAGAGAAAGGTTATCTACCCTTGTGCGAAAACTGTAAAAGTAAAACGTTTACAACGGCTGTAACGTAACGGGCTAATTCCATATACGCTTCAGCTCCTGCACTATATCATCGCGGAAAGGCCCGGCTTTTTCAACAGCCTGCTTTATTTGTTCGTGACTTAAGCGCGGAAACTGGCTGTGCAGAAATTCAACCTCGTTAGCATCGTTGGCATCAACCCGTATACGGTCTTGCAAGCCCCGGTTTTCTTTGTTATCAGACATAACTTTTCATTTAAAGGCGGAACAAAGATATTTCAGTTAAAACCGCAAAAAAATCATGCCCCGGCGAGACATTGCCAAAAGGCAGCCTGCTGTAAGTAATCTAAGCCGGTAATAGTAAGCCAGGTGTTCATGGGTACAGCTTGTTCATTTTGTTCAGACTGCTATTCGTAGCAATAATAAACAGATATTTGCCTGTGTCAGACATTTAACCAGAAACTTCAGCAGAACCGGTAGCCTAAGCTGCCGGTTCGTTTTTTATCTTCTCCTTCCATTCTTCCGGGCTTACGTACTTCCATACGCACTATCTGTTGCAACATAATAACTTAAAGCAATAACAAACAGTTGTGCGCCATTACCATCTTTTTAACACTTCTGCGTTGGCAATCATATTTTGTAGCGTGCTAAACACATCATTATCAGCACCTTAACTATCCTGAAACTGCCTTTAAGAATGATAAAAACCACAAAAAGATGGTTTGTACACGCCTGAATGCCTTTCTACATTTGTACTGTCAAAAGCAATAACACGCTACAGACACACAAACAAGAACAGTAAAACTAAAAGATATGAAATTGAATTATCGTTCCGCAGCCATTGCCTTTTTAGTAGCCATAGCTTCAGTAGTATTTGCAGGCAAAGCCAATGCAGCAGAAGTAAAAGATAACGCTGCTGTACTGGAAAAGCAGGTAAGCGTAAAATATGAAGGCAATGCAGAAAACAGCGTTGTATTTCGTGTAGCATTTGAAAACCCTACAGCACAGAAGTTTACCCTGATTATTAAAAACGATGCGGGTGATGTATTATACACCGGTCAGTTTAATGATGCCAACTTCAGCAAAGCTGTTCACCTTCTGAAAGAAGCGTCTGAAATGAATCCTGTATTCGTTATCCGCTCTGGCAACCAGAAAGTAGAGCAGGCTTTTAAGGTAAGCGTTAACGCCAACCTGGAAAGCGAAGTGGTAGTTAGCAAGCAATAGTTTATAGTGCTTTTTTCATAAGATAAGTTGTTTTTTTAAAGAGGAAGCTGCCCCGTGTTGTTACATGGGGCAGCTTTTTTTATAGTTACTTCTGTACCTGCGTAGTGCCGGGTGCTACCTTTAATATTACACTGCGGTTTTCCAGCACATGTACGTCTGGTAAGGCCAGTAAGGTATCTGCCCCGTTAAATGCCGGTGTGCTATTGTGTTGAAAATATACCGGAGCGCCTTTTTGCAGCGGCAATATTTTTACTGTCAGTTCCCTGTTTTGTATATCCTCTGCAAAACGCTTCAACCCCAACTCAAAAGGTTTGCCGTTGTAAAAGTTATCGGTAAGCAGGGTATTACCAGCATATACCCTGGCCACATCGCCCATGTAAGGTAATTGCAGGTATACATCCCGGTTTTTATCCATGTTTCGTGGCAGGGTTATTTTCCATACTGCTGCATGGTCAAAGTCTTTGTCAGATGGCGCTTCCGCCACCTTCATTACTCCGTTTTTTATAGTGCGCAAAGGCCCTGCACCTGCCACGCGGGTTAAGCTGACTTTTACAGGGGTAAGCGCCGGCAGCGGTATAGTAAACTGTGTAAAAATACCGCTGTGTTTACCGGCCAGTACCTTTGCCCCATATTGTAGTGCAGGCGCAGGAAACAACGATACCGGCAAGGTATTACCAGTACCAGTAAGCTCCAGTTCATTACCGTTACAGGTAACACCTGCGGGCGACAACAGGATATATTCTTTACCCGCAAGATTACCCTTCCACAGGGCAAGGGATGTTGGCTCATCCAGCAATACGATATCTACATATACCCCATCGGCTCCGCGCAGGCGTATAGCAGTGCGCGTACCGGAAGGCGTATTTGAAAAGCGCACCCCGCCAGGCTGGTTTTTAACAGCCGCCTGCGGATACTCCACCTTTGTTACTGAATCAAATGCAAAATCGGCCGGCAGGCCACTGGTTGCTGCAAAAAAATACGTGAGCGTATCGCCCTGTTTCAGCTTGGCTATCGGCTGGGCCGTGGCATACTTTAAGGTTATAGCGCCCAGCTTCAGGTTAAAGGGCATAAAAAAGCTGCTGTTGGCAGGTATGGTTACCGGCTTTTCCGGAAAGCGCACCTCCTCTCCCGGCAGCTGTATATGAAACTGTATATTCTCTTTGGCGGGGCTGTTTTGCAGGCGCTGGTAGTTGTTTACAAACACGTAACCGCTGTTGCCATTGCTGCGTACACTCCACCGCAGGCTGGCGCTGTCTCTGGCATTGGTAACACTATCCGGAAAATACGGGTGCATCAGCGCCAGATCGCCGCCAAAATCCTGCAGAAACAGGTGCATGCGGCGCAGCAGGTGGTATTGCGGGTGTATTTGCCCAAACTCGCCCAGCGGTGCCTGAAAATCGTAGCTTTTAACAGGCAGCTCGTTATGGTTGGTCATGGGCGAAGCCTGGGTTTCCTGCAGGGTGGTATGCTGTCCCTGCGGGTTGGTACCGCCATGATACATGTAATAGCCGGGCATATTACTGCCAGAGCCCACTTTTACCAGCGCCATGGCATAAATATCCATGGGGTTTATCTGAATACGCCTGTGGTAAGAAGGCATCATACCCCCACCCAGTTCGCAGGTAAAATACGGGTAAGCAAAATCTTCGGGATTGTCTTTATCAGATTGTTTGGGCAGCTGCTCCGTGGCAATTACCGTAGAGTTGCGAAAAGAGCGGAACAGATATACTTTAGAATAATCGCCCGGCATTTCAGCAAGGCTTCTATCCCAGAACCCATCCGGGTAATCGCCATACAAAGGCACAATTTCGCCAAAGGTGGCTGGTGAGGTAAGTGCCGGCCATCCGGTGCGGGTATACAAAGGTGTATTAAACCCTATTGTACGGGCCATGTTTTTCAGCGTCATCAAATGCTCCCATTTGCCGCGGTATTCATTCTCCAGCTGTATGCCTATTACCGGGCCACCATCGCCCCACATCATACCACGGGCCTGCTGAAAAATCTGCTGCCACCAGGGGTGTACTTTATCCAGGTAGGCTGCATTATCATTCCTTAGTTTAATACCGCTGGTAGCCAGCCATTCGGGTATGCCGCCGTTACGCACCTCGCCATGGCACCAGGGGCCAATACGCAGCACCAGGGGCAGGTTTACCTTTTTACAGGTTTCTATAAACTTACGCAGGTTGCGCTGGCCGCTCCAGTTGTATTGCTTTTCGGTTTCTTCGTGATGAATCCAGAACACGTAGGTAGACACGATGGTTACCCCACCCGCCTTCATTTTCAGCAGCTCCTTCTCCCACTCCTTCTCTGGTACGCGGCTAAAATGCAGCTCCCCCATTACAGGCAATACCGGCCTGCCGTTTAATAACATGCTTTGCGTATTAAACGTAAGCGTTTCGCCATGCGGGTTGGCAGCTGTACCCATTTGAAAGGCAGGTACCGTGGCTGGCAATGCACGTGGGGTAATAGTTACATGCTGACCGGATAAAGGCTGTTGGGCATATACTGCCAGGGCAAGGCAACAAAAAGAAGCCAGGCTGAAAACCTGTTTTTTCATGAAAATACTGCGGGCGGGTTTATGGTGCAATCGCCACCCCGCAAATGTAAGGGCTGTTGCCCCATGCACTGTACTGAACAGTCCTGAGCAGAAAGTAAGCCCTTAGGTATAGATATACTTCAGGGCCATTACTCTATGAAAGAAAGGATCCGGGGTTCTATCTGGCGGCCAATTTCCTGCGCCTCTTCGGAGGCCTGCGAAGGACCTGTAACAAACGACCATTGAAAGTCGCAGTCACTACTAAACTCAAACGTCATTTTTTTGCTGCTGCCATTGGGGTATTGCAACCGGAACAGCAGGCAATCTTCCGTTTCCACATCAATCGGCTTATCCTTATAAGAAATACTAAACTTCACACGCATCAGTTTTATACGCCACGCTATTTGTAATCGGCAATGGCAATCAGTTTGTTTACATCGTTCACCAGAATGGTACTGCCTTTGGTGCTGATAATACCTTCCCGCTTAAACTCTGCCAGTATACGCACTACATTTTCCCGGGCGGTACCTACCAGGTTAGATAAATCTTCCCGCGAAAGCCGTATGGCCACTACCATACCCGGCTCAAAACGGTCTTTATACTTTTCGCGCATTACTATCAGCTGCAACGCCAGGCGTTCGCGTACAGATTTATGGGTAAACAGCGACAGGCTATTGGCCAGCACCGCAAACTCGTGCGCCAGTGTTTTCAGCAAACGCTGGCTCAGCGCCGGCGACTGCTGAATGGCGCGTAGAAAGTCATCCGCCGGAATAAAAGACAGCATACACTCCTCCAGCGCAGCAGCAGAATCCGGATGGCGGCCCTGCGATAGTAAGGCATGGTAACCGATCAGTTCGCCCTTATTGGCCACATAAATAATCTGCTCGCGCCGGTTATCATCTATCTTAAACTTCTTTATTTTCCCCTTCTGTATGTAAAAAATGCCCGAAGGAAAAGTACCCTCGCGAAACACGGTATCTCCTTTTCTGTACACCTGATCCTGCCTGTTGGCCAGTAGCAGATCGCGCTCAGCCGCATCTAACCCCGCGAGAATGGACTCCGTTTGAAAATCCCACTTGGCAATCGGGAAAAGACCTTGTATACTCATACGCTGATATTATAAAATTAAACAACCCTGGTGAGGATAAAACTGATAAAAATCACTTTTAAAAGAGAAGTATGTCACGCCGCACACACCCGCCCCTTTCTACCTTTGAGCTACCAATTAATACCTGACTATGTTTTGCAAAACTACTTCTACCACAGACAATGCAGCAAAATGGTTTCAATCAGACTTCCGGTTTCATCAGCTTTACCCGGCTGATATGCGCCGTCTGGCCTCGCAGCACTGGACGCCGTTGCAGGTGGTAAAGCAGGCAACAGATTACCTGGCAGACAGAGCAGGGGTGCGTATACTGGACATTGGCAGCGGTATAGGCAAGTTTTGCCTCAGCGGTGCATGGTTGCAACCCGGGGCAACTTTTTACGGCGTGGAGCAAAGAGACAATCTGATAGGCTATGCACAGGCGGCACAACACGCACTGGGGTTACAGAATGTTCATTTTTACCATGGCAACTTTACCCAGCTAAACCTGAGCGACTACCACCATTTTTATTGCTTTAACCCCTTTTATGAAAACCTGAAGAACACCGATAAAATTGATGATACCATTGCTTTTTCAGCAGAGCTATACCACTACTACAACCGTTTTTTGCACCGCCAGCTGGAGTATATGCCCGTAGGTACCCGCGTAGTTACTTTTCATAGCCTGGGCAATGAAATACCTGCCTCTTATCAGCTGGCAGATGTATGGATGGATGATATGCTGAAGTTTTGGATGAAGTATAAATAAGTTTATTATGCTATAACGAACAGTTGTATGCAGTTATATTCTTTTTAACATTTTTCCGTTGGCAATCATATAAAAAACACACCACAAACAACACATTTACAAACATTTACACCTACCCCTACTACGGTTACCTATAATAAAAACAATAAAAAGATGGTTTGTACAGGGCTTTACACCGTTCTACATTTGTATTGTCAAAAGCAACAACAGCAACACACAATACAAGAACAGTTAAACAAAAATATATGAAAACCAATTATCGTTTCGCCATCGCCCTTTTTGTAACACTTGTAACGGCAGCATTTACCAGCAAAGCCAACACTATAGCAGAAAACAAAGACAATGCTGCTGTACTGGAAAAACAGGTTAGCGTACAATACGAAGGTAATGCAGCAAACAGCGTGGTATTTCGTGTAGCATTTGAAAACCCTACCGCACAGAAGTTTACCCTGATTATTAAAAACGACGCAGGTGATGTGTTATACAATGGTCAGTTTAACGATGCGCATTTTAACAAAGCCATTCACCTGCTGAAAGAAAATTCTGAAATGAACCCTGTATTCGTTATCCGTTCAGGCAATCAGAAAGTAGAGCAGGCTTTTAAAGTAAACGTAAATACAGATACGGAAGAAGAAGTGGTAGTTACCAAACAATAGTTAGCAGGCATTTTTGATAAGTTAAGTTGTTTATTAAAGTGGAAGTTGCCCCGTGTGTTACATGGGGCAACTTTTTTTTATGCCTGTTGCTGTGCGGCAACATCTTTTACGTGATGCTGTTGTACCGCCAGGCAACAGGTAAAGGTGGCGCCTTTGCCAGGCTCGCTGGTGGCTTCCATATAACCGCCGTGTGCTTCTGCAATTTTGCGGCTTACTGTTAAGCCAATGCCACTGCCAGGGTATTGGCGGCGGCCATGCAACCGCTCAAACATAACAAAAGCCTTATCGGCCTCACTTTCCGGAAAGCCAATGCCATTATCCTGAAAACGCAGATGTACAAAATGCTCATGCTGCACTGCGCTGATGTTTACTTCGGGAATATTGTCCTGAGGCTGAAACTTAAGGGCATTATCTATCAGGTTTATAAATAAGTATTCCAGCATAATACTGTTACCGGTAATTACGGGCAGCGTATCTGCCTTAATACGGGCGTGCTTTTGCTGTATTTTATCCTGTAGTTGTGCAAGCGCGTTTTCCAGCACCTGATTCAGGTTTACCCTGGTAAATTCAAAACTGAGGCGACTGGCTTTTGCCAGGGCAATAATATCGTCCAGCAAAAAGTTAATACCACTTATGGAAGATTGCATACGGCGCAGGGCTGCCTTACTGGCATCTGACAACAAAGGCCCATCGGTACGCATAATAGTTTCCAGCGAGGTGTATATTTTACGTATAGGCTCCTTTAACTCTGCACCGGTAATACCTGCAAAGGTTGCCAGTTCGTTATTGGCCTTTTCCAGCTGCCGGTACTGATGGGTAAGTCTGGTGTTCAGCTGTTGCAATTGCTGCTCTGCCTTTATGCGGTGCTCTACATTGTGCATTATGTTCATTACTCCCTGTATATGCCCATCTTTATCTTTCAGCGGAATAAAATTGTTTTCGTAATAATGCCGGTTAAAAGCACCTTCCCGGGCCTCTACCATACTGGTGCACCCCTGCATGGCTGCACGTATAGCCCCGGTAAGTTCCGCATCCAGCATTATTTCAGGAAAAACATCCTGTAACCGCTTATTCAGCAATGCCTCTTTTTTTAATCCGGTAAAGTTTTCAGAAGCGGTGTTCCAGGCAATAATGCGCCATTGGTTATCAATAGCAATAATTCTGTCGGTACAGCAATCACTCAGCAGTTCTGTAAGTGCATCCGGTGGTATAGTGTGTTTTTTCATGTCTAAGTAAAAAGAACAATACTGCCGGGCAATAGTTCGCCGGGTGGCAATTTTTCAAAAAAGCGCAGAGAGGCTATCCATTTTTGAACGCTGATTATTAATTTTGCGGTACGGTGCCGCAAGGCACTGCCCTACATACTTTCTCTTTTATAATCCTGTACATCTATTGTTATTGTTGCTTCCGGCACCTGCCAGCAGCTATACGTATGTATGTACAATCCATAACCCCACACCTATTTTGCTGTAAAACAAACACATGAGCAAACTGATTTTACTCATTGACGATGACGTTGATGAATTTCATATTTTTTCTATGGCGGTAGCTATGATAGAAGGCGACTACCAGCCTGTCTACGCCGCCAACGTACAGCAGGCTATGCAGCTGATTGCAGAAAAAGTACCGGCCTGCATTTTTGTAGATGCCAATATGCCCAGGCAGGATGGCTTAAGCTGCGTTGCGCATATAAGAAAACTGGCGCACCTGGACCAGGTGCCGGTAATTGTGTACTCCACACGGGCCGATGAATATTTATGTAAACTGGCTATAGCAGCCGGAGCCAATGACTGCGTTAGAAAGCAGGATACCTTGCAACGGATATCAGACAGCCTGCGGCAGATATTACAACGTGTTTAAATACCGGCAGGCAGTATTACATAAAATGTAGCCCCCTCTTCTTCCGTACCCGATGCCCATATGGCGCCGCCATGGCGCTCGGCAATTTTTTTACACAGCGAAAGGCCAAGGCCCGAGCCTTCATACTTGTCTTTGGAATGGAGCCGCAGAAAGGCTTCGAATATTTTAGCCTTTTCGCTATCGCGGAAGCCGATACCATTGTCCTTCACCACAATTTTTACATACTGCCGGCTGGGCGGTAAATGATACTCCTTTAATTCGTGGGGCGTTATGGCAGCCTCTGTAAGGGTTATAACCGGCGGCACACCGGCGCGCGAAAACTTGAGCGCATTGCTTATTAAATTGTAAAACAACTGAAACACCAGCACAGAAGAGCCTGTTACAGCAGAAAGCGGATGACAAATAATCTGTGCCTGTTTTTCGGTAATAGATATTTCCAGATCGCTTATGATGCCCTGTATGGCTTCATTTACATTTACCCGCTCCTCTTCCTGTTCTGCGGCACTGATAGTGGAATACAACAGCACCCCGGTTATCATGGAATACATACGGTTGGCAGCACTTTCTATTTTAGATACATACCCCAACAGTTTTTCGGGCGATAAGGAAGGCAGTTCTTCTTTAACGCGGTTACCAAAAATGAGAATTTTACGTACCGGTTCTTTCAGATCGTGCGAGGCAACGTGCGCAAACTGTTGCAGATCCTGGTTACTCCGCTGTAACTCGCGGGTACGCCCCGCCACCTGTAGTTCCAGCGAATCTGCCAGTACCCGGAAGCGGTTTTCACTTTCTTTCAATGCCGCTTCGGCCTTGCGCCTGTCGGTAATATCTTCCACTACCACCGAAACAGATTCCACTTCTCCGGCTTCGTTCATAATGGGGTACCAGCTTTCGTTCCATATATGGGTTACACCAGGGTCGGCCATAGTTTCTCCCACCAGTTCCACATTCAGCAATGCCTGGCGTGTTTCCACCACCTTGCGTACCAGCGTCTCTGCCTGGTCTGCATGGTCGGGCAAAACCTCCCGGAAGGTGCGGTTTACATGCGCACTTACCGGCAACCCGTTCATAACGGCCAGGCGCTCGTTTACACGCAGGTAGCAGCTGTCTTTACTTATCAGCGCCAGCCCTATAGGCGCGTTCCTGTATATATTTTCCAGCTCGTAAAACTGCTGGCGGTATTTTTCTTCGCTTTCTGCCACACGCTGTTCAATGTTACGCTGTTCTGTAACATCGGTAAGCACCCCTACCCATTCCAATACCTGCCCGGCATCATCCAGCAGCGGAATAGCGCGTACCGCATAAATGCCCCAGGTACCGTTTTTTCTTTTAACCCGGTACTCTGTTGTGTACAGGGTTTTGGTTTGTACGGCGTGCTTCCACACGGCCATGCTCCGCTCCACATCATCCGCATGCAGGGCTTTCGTCCATCCATCGCCGGAATACTCTTCCTGGGTTTGACCGGTAAGATCCATCCAGCCGGGTTGCACACCCACCATCTGGCCCTGTGCATTGTTCGTCCATATAATACCCTGCACGGCATTTACCGCAGCTTCAAACCGCTGCTCACTTTTACGCCTGGCCTGCTCAGCCTCTTTCCAGGAAGTCACATTCTGCATACTACCCAGCATACGTACGGGCCTGCCCTGCGAATCGTGTTGTATAAAACCCCGGTCGTATACGGTTAAATAAGTGCCGTTGCTGGCGCGGAAACGGTATTCGCCCGCCCATGCGGTGGCCCCGCCGTCTATAGCTTTGTGAATACTTTCTACTACCTGCTGCTGATCGTCGGGATGAATATGCGCTTTCCACCAGGTGCCGGTAAGTTCTACCTCATCGCCAGTATAATGGAACATGGCATAGAAAGCGTTATTCCACACCACCCCGTTAGTGGTAAGATCCCAATCCCATATGGCATCCTGGGTAGCTTTATTAATCAGTTCAAATCTTTCATTGGCCAATACCTGTTCGTGAATATCAATTACGGTACCAACATAGCCGTCAAATTCACCGCTGCCATTCAGCCTCGGCTCCCCGCTGCCCAGCACCCAACGGTATTCACCATTTTTTTGCCGCAGCCGGAATACCATTTTAAAAGGAATACGCTGAAGATTGGCCGCTATAAAATGATTGGCCGCCATATGCCGGTCATCGGCATGTACCGCGTCGGCCCAGCCATTACCGCGCGCTGCGGCTGCGGTTTGCCCGGTAGTGGTGTACCAGCGCTCGTTCAGGTACACACAGCTACCCTGTTTATTACTCATCCAGATAACTGTGGGTACCGCATCGGCAATGCCTCTGAAATACAGATCGTTTGTATCGGCCTTGTACAGGTTATCCGGCTCCACTATCATTTTCTCATGCCCTGTTGGGGTAAATTCCATTGCTCAACTATAAATAGTTAGAAAACAGGGAAATCTACACATTTTCGCGCAAATACGGGCTATTTTGCCCGCATTTGCGTTTAAAATAAGGCAAGATTAATAAAGCGCTACCGTATTGTTAAGTACCACGCGGGTAGCAGCATGTATGGCACCGGTTTGGGGTTGTTGCAGCCAGCCAATTACTTCCCACTCCTGTGCATTAAACGCAGCAGGCACCGGCACTTCCACCGTACCCTGATTGTTACGGGCTATTTTAAAATCGTAAAACTGCTGTACTATCTGTGCATGCTTTAGCGTACGGCCCCCGTTCTCTCCCCGTTTTACCTGGCTTATGGCTTGCTTTTGTACCACTGCCACCAGTAAGCGATCTGCCCCGGCATTACCGGTAACGGCATAGTTAACATGCATCAGCTGCCCCTGCTGCCGGCCCTGAAGGGTTACCGCAAGGCCGCTGGTTTGGTTCAAAGCTTCATGTATGGCCTGTTTTACTGCTACAGCATCTGAACCTATACATTCCGTTTGTCCGTTAATAACCAGTTGCGGGGTATAAACCTGTGCATTTAAATAGCTGCTGTACTGGTACTGACGCTCAGAATTGCGGCGGCTGCTAAAGATATCTTTCCAGCCCAGCCGATCCCAGTAATCTACATGATAGGCCAGATAGTATACCGGCTTATCGCCCGCCGCCTCCTGTACATGGGCCAGCAAAGCATCGGCAGCCGGGCAGCTGGAACAACCTTCGGAAGTAAACAGCTCCAGCACCGCAATACCATTGCCGGCAACCACTTCAGGTTGTTTGGGAGAAGCGCAGGATTTGTTAACGAAGGAAACGGTGATGAGCACCAGTGCAGCAAGGGCAACGAAGGTGATTATTGTTTTTGGTTTCATATACTTTTGATTTTGTAATTCAAAAGTAGCAGCACCGGAGGCGGGGTTCAGGTGCAAACCCCTTTAGTAAGACAGATATGTACCTGAACCCGGCATTGCACCGCGTGAACGGCAAAGGCTGTTAGCGGTTTTCCATCCAGGAAAGAAAGCTGTGCGATTTTTCTTTATTAATCAGCAGTGTATCCGGCGTTTCTACCACCAGCTTTACATGCAGCTTGCGCATAAAATGATGTTCTACCTCACTTATGGCCGCAAAGTTTACCAGGTACTGCCGGTTAACGCGGAAGAACTGCGAGGCTGATACCGCCGCAGCAATCTGATCCAGCGACTGCGTTACGGTAAAAGTTTGTTTATCGAACGTAAGAATACACGTAGCATCGAACCGGATAAAAAAACAGGCAATGTTTTCCACTGCCACAGTGGTGTACTTCTGGTTTTTAAAAACCAGAAAACTGCTTTTGGTGGCGGGTGGCGATAGCTTGTTCAGCAAATCGCTGAGATCGGGCATTACTTTTTGCTGAAAAAAATTACGCAGCTCGTGCACCTTGCGGAACGCTTCGCGGATATCTTCTTTAGAAAATGGTTTTAATATATAATCTACCCCATTGCGCTTAAAAGCTTCCAGCGAATACTCATCGTAAGCCGTGCAGAACACTACGGGGCAGGTAATTTTAACCTGTTTGAATATTTCAAAACACAGCCCATCTGCCAGCTGAATATCCATAAACACCAGATCGGGCTGCGGGCCTTCCTGCAATACTTTTACCGAGGCTTCAATGCTCTGGTACTGCCCGGCAATACGCGCATCCGGCTGTAGTTCTGTTATAATCTGTATCAGCGATTTTGCTGTTTTCAATTCGTCTTCAATGATGATGATATTCATAAATAAGAGGTAGTTTGATTTGAAAAACACTGCCGGTATTGAGTATTTCAATATGCTGATCCATCAGGTGGTTGTAGCGCAGTTCAATATTCTTCAACCCCACGCCCAGCGAGCTGTTGTTGCCACTTTTTAGTTGCAGGCGGTTTTCCAGTATAATATGGCCATCAGCCTCGTATAAACGGATAGGCAACGGCTTATCCAGCGATACCACATTGTGTTTTAAACAGTTTTCAACCAGCAGTTGCAGTGTAAACGGAGGTATCAGTGTATTCAGCGTTGGCGGTGTTAGCTCGTTGGTAAACGTAAACCCGCCATCAAACCGGGCTTTCTGCAAAAACAGGTAGGCGTGCAGTATCTCCATTTCTTCATGCGCATGAATCAGATCCAGCTTGCGGCTTTCCAGTGTAAAACGGTAGAAGTTAGAAAGTTTGAGAATAAAATCTACCGCATCAGGATCGCCGCTTTCTACCATTGCCTTTAATGTATTGAGGCTGTTAAACAGAAAATGCGGGTTTACCTGTTGTTTCAGCAATTCGTACTGCGCGCCCAGGTTATCGTTTTTAATACGCTCCAGCTCCATACTCACCTGCTGGTTTTCGTAATTGCGCTGTAGCAGGTGCAAAAACATATAAAACACCAGGTTAATGAGTATGCCCCTTACCTCCACCATCAGCATTACGGGGCCAAAATGAATGTGCGATAGTATCAGCTGCTGTATCCACGCCAGGGCCAGCATTACCACCAAACCAAACACCAGACTACTTACCAGCCTTTTGTACGATATGCCGTGTTGCTGTTTAATACGGCTGTTGCGCCGCAGCATGTAAATATTAAAATACCACATCAGCAATGCAAACGTGGCCGTAAGCCCTGCATTAACCGCCGCTTCCGGCGCGCGGAACTGCCGCTCGGCAATATGTGGCACAGAAGAAAGCAGCCCCAGAAAAAGAGAGCTGCCCCATATTATGGCCGGAGATATTTTAAATTCAGTTTGTTTCATTACTCAGCAGTATTAGCAGATGGCAAAGGTATACTTCCCGGAAACACCGAAGGGGTATGTGATAAGATATAAGCCATGCGCTTTTGCGCACTGATAACTGCACCCGTACTATCTGCCGGTGGCTGGCCCTGTTGCAGCTGATAGGTAAGTTTTGCCGGCTGTTGCGGCATAGCTACGTTGCGCACCGTTTCCACACTCAGCAAAGCCCCGTTCAGGTAGCTGCCATACCAGTATTTATTATCGTGCTGCTTATGTACTACCAGTGTAAACACACCACCCGGCAAATGCGTGATGTACCCATTCAGCGCCGTTTGCCGGGCCGCTTCATTACCATAGAGTACAGACATGGTACGGGCTTTTCTGTTGGCAAAAGAGGTAATTACCCGCAGGCCCCGGGCATTGTACATTTCCCGGGTATCTTCTTTATCGGGTGCAGCCTGTTTGCAGGCAACAGCACCGCTTAGCAGCACCACCAATAAAAGTATATAGTTTCTCATATTATTTCAGTTCGCGGTTGGGTAAAGGAATATTAAACACATAACCATTTTCTTCTGCAGCCTTGTGGCAGTTGTGACAGCTGATAGCAAAGGCGGCTGTTTTTCCGTAGGGCTTCAATTCTGTACCATTGAATTTGGCATACCCCCAGCCGTTGGTTTCCGGAAAACGTTTGTCATCTTTTGTCATAATCTGCACATTGGCAAAAGAGCCGGGTATAATATCTCCATTGCCTTCTTCCACTATATTCCATACCGCCTTTACAATGGTGCTGCCCTCCGGAAAAGGATTTATTTTATTGGCGCGGATGGCTTTTACAGCCGTTTCGTTACCATACACCACGCGTATGCTGCGGTTATTATCAAACCGGTTGGTGGTGCTGATCACCTGCCAGTTCTGAAAATCAGCAAAGAACGGCACACCGTTGGCGGCCACTATTTTACCGGCAACCGGTGTTGCATGGCTGCGGTATTGATTCAGTTCCTTAGCTGCCTGTTGTATAATGGTGGTATCGTGCAACGTAGCAGGACTTATATCCTGCGCGTATTTTTTCAGAATCGCAATATCCTGCTCAGTCAGCCGTGCTTCGGGGTGCAGAGCGGTGTAGGTAGGCAGCGGCATTTTACCGTTCAATACCATATTCACCATTTCCCACATTTTGCCCTGCTGATCGGCCAGGGAAAGGGTATCCCAGGTGGAGAAATTGAAACGCGAGCGGGCGGTGTTTACATCTTTGGCTACCAGCAGGGACGCCGGTGCCATTTTATCCAGCCAGTTCAGCCGGGTTTCGTTGGAATGGCAATCGTAACAAGCCCGCCGCAGCACCGCTGTTACTTCCGGTGGCGCCTGCATCGGATGCGTAACAGGGGGATTGCGTACGGGCTGTAAAAGCTGTATCAGCAGTGAGGATGCCAGCAACAGCACTACCAGTGCTGCAGCAAACACCCATCTTTTTTTGCGGAGTATATTCACTTTCATCCTACTTGATTTACGGCAAATTAACATCCATTACCGCTGCCTGCGGGGTGGGTTCCTTTACCTGTACAATACTATGCGTGAACCGGACAAACCATATCCCCAACCAGACACTGCCTCCGCCAAAAACAACTGCTTTTTACAGGTGCATACCCCCATCCATGATAAATTCCGACCCCGTAACAAAGGCAGATGCCTCGCCGGAGAGGTGCGCCACCATCTTTGCCACATCCTGCGCACGCCCCATAGTAGCCAGCGGCACATTGCTTACAATCCACTGTTTCAGTTCTTTCAGCTTCTCATCTCCCAGCCCCATTTTGTTCAAAATTTCAGTTTCTGTGGGGCCGGGGCTTACGGCATTCACGCGTATTTTGCGGGGCGCCAGTTCTGCCGCCGCTATTTTCATGATCTTATTCAGTGCCGCTTTGCTGGTGGAATACACCGCTGAGTTAGCCTTATTCATGGTAGCGGTATTAGACGAGAGAAATACTACAGAACTGCCTTCTGACAGCAGCGGCACAAACCGGCTGAGCGTAAAAAAAGCCCCTTTGGTATTAATGTTCATTACATGATCATACTCCGCTTCCGTTACAGTTTCAATAGCTGCCCCACCCAGTACACCGGCATTGATAAACAGAATATCAACCCGGCCATACTGCTGTTTTACAGCAGCTGCCAGCGCTTCAATATCTGCCACCTTACCCTGATCGGCTACCAGGCTGGTAACGCCCAGCGCTGCCGCAGCTGCCTCCAGCGCCTCTTTACGCCTGCCGGTAATAATTACTTCCGCGCCCTGTGCCTTTAATTCTTTGGCAGTGGCATATCCAATACCGCTGTTACCACCGGTAACCACAGCTACTTTTCCTTTCAGTTGTTCCATGTTATTTCAATTTGTACAGCAAAGCTATCCGCACATTGGTATAACTTTGTAACCAGTATAACGCTGTATATCAAAAATGAAGGAGAAGCAACGTCAGAAACTGGTAAAAGAAGTACTGGGCAGCCCGCGTAACCAGGCAGAAGAAGTACGCGCATTACAGGATACCATTTATGTTACCGGTGGTAAATGGAAACTGCCCATTATTAACGCCATTTGCAACGGCAACCACCGCTTCCGCGAAATTGAACGCGCCCTACCCGGCATTACCACCCGTATGCTGGCCAGAGAACTGAAAGAGATGGAAGCCAACCAGCTGATAAAACGCACCGTAAACCCCAATAGCCCGCAACAGGTGGAGTACACAGCTACGGACTACTGCCGCTCGTTCGGGGATATTATACTGGAAATGATTAAATGGGGCAAGGAGCACAGGGAGCGGATTGTGCGAAGCTGAGTTTTTTGTAAAACAGTACGTTAAACAACCGCACATTTACCTCTGCCCTGCAATCTTTTACACGGAAAAACGTTGTATCTTTTGGAAAGCCAATAGCTGACTAAGGATGTATTCCGGCAGGTATTGGTAGTTGTTTACTAACAAAACCCACAATGACAGAAAACATCGCAACGCTGATCCGCTCCCGTTTAGAATCCTCCCGTAAAGAACTGCTTGACCTTGGCTTGCGTAACCCCTTGCTGAACTACAAAACCTCAAAAACAAAAGGGCTGCAGATAGTACAGGAAAAATCTCCGGCGATATTTGATATACTGGTAAAACAGGGCAAAAGCATGACTTTTACAGCCAGGCCCGGTAAAGCGGAAACGGATGCATTACCTGAACTTCCGGAATTAACCGCAGAAGAATTGCTGGAAGCCCAATACGATACCAAACTGCAGACGAATGAACCAGAGAGTAAGCTGCAGGCGAAATTGTTAAACACCTACTATTTTGCCAGAACCAGCATTGAAGAACAGGGTATAAACATTTTATACCTGGCCCTGGGCATGCTTAACTGGTATGAAGAAGATAACGCAGAAACCGTACGGAAAGCGCCCCTGGTACTGATACCGGTTTCGCTGGACCGGTCTACCGCGCAGGAACGTTTTAAGTTGCGCTATACTGCCAATGAAATTGGAGCCAACCTGTCGTTACAGGCTAAAATGCTGGCAGACTTTAATATAACCATTCCGGATATTCCGGAACCGGAGGACTTTAACATCACCACTTACTTTGAAGAGATAGCCAGTCACCTCACACGCAAGCCTGCATGGACTATTGATGCTGATGATATACAGCTGGGCTTTTTCTCGTTTGGTAAGTTTATGCTGTATCACGATCTTGATACGGAAAGATGGCCTGCCGATACACAACCGCATGAACATGCTTTAATACAATCGCTTTTTTATGATGGGTTTAAAGATGCACCGCCCACTGCCACGGAAGATGATAACCTGGATGAGGAAACTGAAGCTGATGCACTATTTCATGTAGTAGATTCAGACAGTTCGCAAACCCTGGCCATGCTTGCCGTAAACGAAGGCAGGAATATGGTTATTCAGGGCCCGCCAGGTACCGGTAAATCGCAAACCATTACCAACATTATAGCCAATGCATTGGGCAATGGAAAAAAGGTATTGTTTGTTGCGGAAAAAATGGCGGCACTGGATGTAGTAAAACGCCGGCTGGATAGCATTCAGCTGGGCGAAGCCTGCCTGGAACTGCACAGCCATAAAGCCAATAAAAAAAGTTTACACGAAGAACTGAAGCGCACGCTGGATCAGGGCCGCCCTGTTGTAACCCAGCTGGAAAAAGAAGTATCGCTGCTATCCGGTTACCGCAACGAGCTGAACAGCTACTGCAAAGCTGCCAATAACACCATAGCCCGCAGCGGACTTTCGCCCCATAAAATAATGGGCTACCTGTTGCAGATAAACCAGCAACTGGCAGGCTTTACCTTACCAGCTATTACTATACCCGATATAGCAACCTGGGATGCTGATACCATGCACCGGGCAACCGCTGCAGCCAACCGTATTCAGGCAAAACTGAAAGATACCGGTACACCTGCCCGGCTATTGTTCTGGGGCTCTTCCCTGCGGGTATTACACCCACACGAGGAAACGCAGTTTCAGGCAACCTTTCAACAAGCCACCCAACTTACCCAGGCACTGCAACAGGAGGCAAGGTTACTGGCGGAACATCTGGGCCTACCTGTACCAGCTTGCAGCGGCGATGTAACGCCCCTGCTGACTATTGCCCAACTGGTTTTAAAATGCCCGGATGTACAAGGCGTAAATGTTAGCAGCGCGGGCTGGCTGCAGCAAGCTGCAGGCATAGAAGAAATACTTAATAACGGGCATACGCTTGCTGACATACGCAAAACGTATAAAGACCTGCTACACCCGGAAGCATGGCAACTGCCCGTATTAGAGATACGGAACAACCTTATTACGCACGGCCATAAATGGTATAAATTTCTTATTGGCAGTTATAAGCAATCTGTTAAACAGCTGGCCATTGTATCTAAAACCGTACTGCCCAAAGATGTGGCCGGCAAACTGCAGTATGCCGATGCCATATTACAGGCCCGCCGGGCAGAAGACGTTTTAAAAGAAGCAGATGCCCTGGCAGCTTCTTTGTTTGGTACACAATGGCAGCAAACAAAATCTGACTGGGTGGCACTTGCCGCCATCAGCAGTTACCTGAAAGAAGTACACACGCAGATAGCAAACGGCAATTGCCCCCACGCCATACTTCAATACTTAGCAGTAAAAAAAGACAATACAGAACTGGCTGGCTTAACGGCTGAAACCACCCGCCTGCATCAGCAACAGCGCGAGGCCACCAGAGCCGTTATTCAACAATTGGGTTTTAAAGAAAGTAAGCAGGCAGGCAACAACACATTCCTTTCTGCGCCATTTGAAGCGCAAACGAAAGCCATACTTGAGTGGGCAGCGCGCTTAAAAGAAATACATCATATTACCGGCTGGAATAACCTGGCAGATGCGGTAACCAACGAAGGTTTTGGTACGCTTATACAGGCATGTACCCATTGGGATGGCGCGAAAGATTACCTGCTGGTAGCTGTACAAAAAACATGGTATGAATACCTGATACAGCAAATTTTTACTACCAGCGATGCACTACGGAGGTTTGAGCGGGCCACACATGAAGAAGTGATAGAAAAGTTCCAGCAGCTGGATCAGTTACACCTGAGTTATAACCGTGCGCGGGTTAACCTGAAACACTGGCAAGGCATTCCCAGAGGTGAAGCCGGTGGCCAGATGAACACCCTGAAAACGGAGTTTAATAAACGTATACGGCATATGCCCATACGCAGGCTGATGCAGGAAGCAGGCATGGCCATACAGGCTATTAAACCGGTGTTTATGATGAGCCCTATGTCTATTGCCAACTTTCTTACACCCGGTGTGCTGGAGTTTGATCTGGTAATTTTTGATGAAGCCAGTCAGGTGCGCCCCGTGGAAGCCCTTGGCGCTGTTATGCGCGGCAAACAGCTGGTTGTAGTGGGCGACTCACGCCAGCTGCCACCCAGCAGTTTTTTTGAAACCATGAATACCGATGTGGAAGACGAAGAAAACATCACTTCCGATGTACAGAGTATTCTGGGTATGTGCGATGGACAAGGTGCGCAGCAACGCATGCTGCGCTGGCATTACCGAAGCAGACACGAATCGCTCATCAGCCTTTCTAACCATGCGTTTTACGAAAACAAACTGGTAATCTTCCCCAGCCCCGGCTCTAAAAGCAGAATGGGCCTGGTATTTCATTACTTACCCGAAACGATATACGACAGGGGTAAAACAAGAACCAACGCACTGGAGGCTGAAAAAGTAGCTGCTGCGGTTATACACCATGCACTGCACCACCCCGGCCAGTCGTTAGGGGTGGTGGCTTTCAGCACCTCACAACGGCAGGCAATAGATCAGGCGCTGGAACTGAAAAGAAGAAAACATCCGGAAACAGAAGCCTTCTTTAAAAGTCATAGTCACGAGCCCTTCTTTATAAAAAACCTGGAGAACGTGCAGGGCGATGAAAGGGATGTAATTTTTATAAGTATCGGCTACGGCAAAACAGAAGAGGGTAAAGTACAGATGAATTTTGGCCCTTTAAACAACGACGGCGGCGAAAGGCGTTTGAATGTATTAATTACCCGCGCCAAGCTACGCTGCGAGGTATTCACCAACATTACGGCAGAAGACATTACAAGTGAAAAGCCCGGCATCAACGCCCTCAAAAGCTTTTTATACTTTGCGCAGCACGGAAAATTAGCCATTGCAGATAAACAGCAAACGGCCAGCGAAACACCTTTTGAAAACATGGTGGCGCTGGAACTGGAAAAGCGCGGCTTTATAGTAAGACGTAAAGTAGGCACCACCGGTTTTTACCTGGACCTGGCCATAGTTGACCCCGAACACCCCGGCCGTTATTTGTTAGGCATTCAGTGTGATGGCGAAACGTATGCAACCGCACAATCTGCCCGCGACCGCGACCGACTGCGGCATCAGGTACTGGAAACCATAGGATGGCGCACTTACCAGCTATGGAGCACCGAATGGTACCGCAATCAGGAGCGGGAACTGAACCGCCTGCTGGCCGCCATTGACAACGCTAAAAATGAGGGTTGGCTGGATGACGATACACAACAGGAATTACCACAGGAAACCGATACGTTGATACGCGAAGACATGGCAGCGGAAACCTTACTGCTGCCCCCTTATCAAACAGCCGTGCTATCGGCTGAAATAGGCAATCAGGAATTACACCTCCACCCCATTGGGAAACTTTCTGACTGGCTGGAAGAGATTGTAAAAATTGAAAGCCCGGTACATTTTGACGAAGCTGCCCGCAGATTAATTACCGCCGCAGGCGTTGCCAAAGTGGGCGGCCGCATCAGAGAATCGCTGCAGCAGGCCATTCAGCATGCCGCTCAAAACGGCAGAATCAGAATAAAAGAAGCCTTTCTGTGGCATCATCATATGGTTACACCTGTATTAAGAGAGCGCAGCGCCCTGCCTTCCGCCTCTAAAAAAATACAATACATAGCCCCGGAAGAAATAGCCCTTGCTATTAAAATGGTAGTAGACAACTCCATTGCCATTACCCCGGACGACACCATACCTTTGGTTGCCAAAATGCTGGGCTTTTTCAGAACCACGGAGGAAATGCGGAAAGAGATACTGAAGGCTGTTGAATTCAGTATTTTGAATGGGATTGTAAAGCAGGATGGAGAGTTGTTGCAGGTGGTATAAACCATATATTGATTATGTACCTAAACGCCTGGTTGCTACAGCTGCATATACCTGCGAAGTAATCAGGCTTGCATAAGCGCCTGCTGCATGTACCGGTAGTATATCAGCGCATCAAATTATGCCGCCAGCACAAGCCGGAGAAAGAATATGGTGCCAGTTTGCACCACAGTTATACGCTGCTACTCCACCAGCACACCACCGAGCTTACCCGGCGTATGCTGGTGGAACAATCTGACATCAATAAATACCACAGGTATATACCTGAGCTGCACCAGCACGTGCCGCGCCACCAGCAGTATACGCTGGCGGCGCAACCTGGTATGCATGGGCCCGCTATTGATATGCTGACGGCCACATTGATATGCCGGGCGTGCGCTGTCATTTTATACCTGCCACACATGCCTGCTTTTTAACATATTCAGCATGCAAAAGTGCCGCATGCGGGTGCCTTCCAACCCCGATTTCACCAATAGATTAGCCCGGCACACCAACGAATTGCACAGGTACACCAAATTCTGCCACCAGCATATCAATGGCGCGCTCAGGTACACCGCGGAGGTTGCCCTGCATATCAACGGCGGGCACCAGCACACCAGTTTTTTGCTCCGGAACATGATTAAAACAAAAAAGTGCCCCCGGTAATGAGGGCACTTTATACTATTCTTACACCGTAGCTTTACATTTTAAGCACGGCACGTACACCTGTTGGTAAATTAACCATAGTAGCTACAGCGGCATCTCCGGCATTTATGGCAGTACCATCCTGTAAATAAATTTTACCATTGCGGTACACTGCAATATTGGCTTTACCACCTTTGCGGTAGTTACCCGGTACCGGAATATCACCAGGCTGGCCAAATTTTACGGGAGCGTCAAAGTCAATCAGCCACTCGCCGGTGCCGGGCCTGTACAGCGCCATCTCCGCTTTGCCATCGCCATCATAATCCGCAGGCACCGGTATATCACCAGGCGTATGTTTTACCTGTAAAGGAATATTGCCAAGGCTGGTTTGCCATAAGGAATTGTCTGTTCTGAAAATGCCCACATCCAGCTTACCATCACCATCATAATCTGCCGGAACAGGAATGCCGTTTTTGTTACCGAAACGAATGCTGTCCATTCCATTAATATACCAGGTGAGTGTGGTGGGGCGATATATAGCTACATCCGCAAAACCATCGCCATCCCAATCGCCGCAAACAGGAATATCTCCTGCTTTACCCAAAGTTACCACTTTGCCACCCGGCAAATAAAACTTACCCTCAGACGGACGGAATACAGCAGGTTCTGTTTTGCCATCGCCATCATAATCGGCAGTTGCCGCAATATCCCCGGCCTGGCCCAGCGTAACATCAGGCTGACCTGTTATTTTCCACGTGCCATTATTAAAGAAGGCGATATCTGTTAGCTGATCGTTGTTAAAATCCAGCTGTCGGGCAACATTGGTATGGTGCAGCCACGGTAAAGTGAAGTGGCTATCCGCATCTGTTTCCTCTTCACCGGTATAGGGTGAGAAAGTGCGTACGCTGATCAGATCTCTGGAACGGTTAAAGGTCATCAGGCGCATCAGGCCGTGCCCGCCATTGGGTCTGCTCTGGTAATCAGATAAAAAGGTTTTGATGATATTACCCGCATAACCATCCTGACGATAACCTTCGCCATTATCTCCTACATGGCCGCAAAGCGTCATCATTACATTGGGGTAACTTTTCAGGCGGTCAAACACCCGCTGTCCTTGTTTGGAAAATGCAGGAAAGCCTTTTTCATTGGTACCGGTAGTTTTGTTGAAATGAATAATAGAGTGGCTTACCAATATGGCTTTCCGTTCGCTGTACTTTTCCAGTACGCCCGCCGCCCAGCGGTTTAATCCTTCAATATTCTCATCATACGAGTCGTATTCAAAATACAGCACAATCATGGGTATACCTGCCGCGGTAAACAGATCGTAATGGCTGTCGTTATCGTTACCATAATGGCCACCGTACCATTTTTTACCTTTGAAGTGATCCACCCCAAAGTATTTGTTATACTGTGCCGTTACACCGGTTACAGGAAACTGACTCTTTGTTTGATCGTGATTGCCTACTGCCATACCATAAGGAATACCCTGCGGATAACCCGGCAATGGTTTTTCCAGCCGATACATAGCCTCAGAAGCATATACCCACTGCTGTGGAAACTGCTCACCATCATCGGAAATATCACCCAGTTGAATAACGTACTTCACATGCTCCGCTGCCGCATTCTTAACAATCCAGTCTGTTTGCGCAAAGAACATTTCCTTTTTGCCACCGTGCTTTTCCCCGGTGTAATACTGCGTATCGGGCAGTACCACAATAGAAAATTCATCTTCCTCCCCTGCTGCAACGGCTGCTTTACTGTTCTGTGCTTTTACAGTAACCTGTAACTGCACTGCCAGTAAAAAGCACATCGCCTTTTGAAAACTATGTTTTATTGCTCTCATATTTCTTAGAAATAACCTTTGAATATACAAAATGGCTAAAACTAAAACTGAGTGCAGAACTTACGGGCTATTCTGTGTTAAGTGTTTATTAACAACGCACTATAACATCTGTACCAGTTGAATATGATTACCGCAGGTATCGTTGAATACCGCAATTTTCACCGTACCCATTTCGGTGGGTGTAATACTGAATTCAACACCCAGCCCCAACAGTCTTTCATATTCCTGTTGCACGTTTTCAACATTAAACTGCGTATAAGGAATACCAGCTTCAAACAGCGCGTTCTGGTATATCCTTGCCGGTTCAAAATGATTGGGTGCAGGCTCTAACAAAATTTCAGGCCCATCCTGTTCTTCCTTGCTTACCAGCGTCAACCATCTGCTGTGCTCACTTAATGGCACATCCACCTTCTTTAAAAAACCTAGCTTTTCCGTATAAAACTGCAATGCTTTTTCCTGATCTTTAACCGGAATACTGATAATGCTGACTTTCATGCTTTCATTTTTAGATTGACCAGACAATATTCCCGGAAAAATACTATTCCGACTTTGTCAAAATTGCTCTTTTTCTGAATTCAGCAGGATTTACACCCACACGGGCTTTGAAGAAGGTGCAAAAAGAAGCCGGACTTTCAAAGCCTATATTAAAGCAGACGGCTGTTACACTTAATCCCGTACTTAAAAATTCCTTTGCCTTCTCAATGCGCCTATCAGCCAGATATTGCTGCGGTGTTTGCCCATAGTACTTTTTAAAAAGCCGGAGTAAGTGAAATTTGGAGGTAAACTGTTTGTGTGAAAGCAACTCTAAACTTATGGCTTCATCAAAATGCTTGGTAATGTAACGCCGGGTTTCAATAACCGTATCTATTTGCCCTTTATTAGCATAACAGATTTGCTTTATTCTGGTAATCTCAGCGTGATAGTAAGTCACTTGGATAGTATTTAATATAAAAATAAGCAACAACCCTATATTTGCCGCGCAGTGGCGATGTAGTTAAATTGGAAAAACCCCTACATGGCATGTAGGAATTGCAAGTTCGAGCCTCGCCATCGTCATTGTACTTCATGGAGGGTAATTTAATCTGGAAAAATAGCAGTCTGCAAAACTGAAGAATGCGGGTTCGAGGCCCTGCCCCTCCACAACAAAGCCCCACAGAAGGTGGGGCTTTTGCTACCTTCTCCCTACCAACTGGCACAAACCGGGGTAACTGTTATACAAACCAGCGCAATTGCCGCAAAAGCCAACTATCAGCTTACATTTGTACAGCATAATTAATTAAGCCGGAACACACTCATTCATCAAGGTCAGCATATGAAAGTTATAATTACAGGAACTACAGGTATGGTTGGAGAAGGTGTACTGCTTGTATGCCTGAGCCATCCACAGATTACATCGGTACTGAGCGTAAGCAGAAAGCCAACAGGCATAACCCATCCCAAACTGGAGGAATATATAGTGAAGGACTTTCTGGCACTGAACCTTAACGACCCGAAGCTGAAAGGCTATGACGCCTGCTTTTTCTGCGCTGGTATAAGCAGTGTAGGCATGAAAGAAGCGGAATACAGAAAAATAACCTATGATACCACACTCCACTTTGCCCATGCGCTGGCCCCTAACCCCGGCTTATCCTTTGTATACGTTAGTGGTGGCGGTACCGACAGCAGCGAAAAAGGCAGGATGATGTGGGCGCGGGTAAAAGGGAAAACAGAAAACGACCTGATGAAACTACCCTTTAAACATGTGTTTGCCTTCCGGCCTGGCTTTATGAAAGCAGTGGCAGGACAGCAGCACCTTCCAGGATTGTATAAAAAGTTTTCCTGGCTTTTTCCGGCTATATTGAAGTTGTTACCCGGTATATCCAGCACACTGCAACAGGTTGCAGACGCTATGATAGTTGCCGTACAAAATGGCTACGGGAAAAAGGTGATAGAAATAAAAGACATTAAGCGGCTTGCAGCCCGGGCACAACAGCCATAACATATATAACTTTTACCTGTATACACTTTTAATAGCCCGGCTATCCGGATGCGTTGGCTTTGCGTTCTCCGTTGCGTAACCATCCATTACTACAGATGCCCCCTCCCTTTTCAGCATGGTGTTATACACCGCTGCTTTCACCGCTTCCGGCAGTTGCGTGCGCGTAAGGTCCAGAAAAGTAAGCTGTGGTTGTGCAGCTATATATGCAGTTAACAATGTTGCAGCAGCGCCGGTAAACTCGTTGGCTTTCGCGCCCAGCACCCGGGTGGAAGGCGCATATCCCAGATCCAGACTGCGCAGGTTTTTATTGTTACCCAATACAGCAAACAACTGCTCCATACCCTTATTGGTAATACCACAGCTGGCCAGGCTTAATTCTTCCAATGCTGAATTTACCATAAGGCCGGGCAACAGGTACTCCACGCCTTTATCCCCTATATTATTTACACTCAGATACAAAGCCTTTAAATGGCGGTTATGCAGCAATAAATGATTTACATAACGCATATCTTCCGCAGTAAGGTAATTACCGCTCAGGTACAGCCTTTCTACTGTATTATTGTTAGCCAATGCTTCCAGCAACGCCGGTAAGGCCTGGCCCGCGCCAATGTTTACCAGATCTACCGTGCGGATGTGCGGGTTCTTTTGCAGCAAACGGATAACTGCAGCAACCCCCTGCTGCCCTACGGGGTTTCTTTTAAACCAGGTGCTTTTTACCGTATGGTTCTGCTCCAGCGCTTCGCAAATGGCAGCACAGCCTTCCTCTTCTATATAATTGCAGCCCAGGTAAACGGTTTCTATGGTATTGTTTACTTTCAGCAAACCGGCAACCGCTTCCGCACCTGTGTTACCAAAGGCATTTGTGCCCAGCAGTATGTGCTTTATGGTGTGGTTGTGTTTCAGCGCATCTGCCACCAGTTGCATACCTTCTATACCCAGCTGCCGCTTACACATATCTAACCGGCCATCGGCGGTTACCGTACCCACCGGAAAAGGCAGGTCAGCAGCGGGCAACGGCTGGCTGGTATGCAAAAAATCAAGAACAGGCTGTAACTCCTGCCGGGTAAAAGGAAAATTTTCTTTTACATAATCTACCGGACAAATAACAGGTTGTGTTTGCATATAGCGGAATAGGGTGGTTACCACGCGTGTGGCAAATAATCTTTTAAAAAGTGTCCAAACAAAGGCAGCTCCGGCCGGGTTAACCCCTGCACTACCGGGTCGTAAATACGGGCCATACCATCCGTTTCATCTAACGGCGGCACAAAAGCTTCCTCCTCATACAACCGTTCTTTTTTGGGGTGCGGATTTTCCTGGGTAATCCATCCGGTATCTACACTGTTCATAAAAATCTGATCCAGCGCATACTCCTGGGCAGCCGTGCGCGTCATCATGTTCAATGCTGCTTTGGCCATATTGGTATGCGGGTGAAAAGGTGTTTTGGAAGAGCGGTTAAACTGCCCTTCCATAGCCGATACGTTAATGATAAACTTTCTATCAAAAGGCGATCGCTGTAACATAGGCCGTAACTGACTGTTCAGCATAAACGGTACGGTTACATTTACCAGCTGGGTTTCCAGCATCTCTACGGTATCTATATGCTGCAACAGCTGTGTCCAGCTGTTATCCGGGCGCAGATCAATCTGCTGATGGTCTTTATCAAAACGGTTGGCCGGAAATAAAGCTTCGGTTTCCGGTAGCGATAGCTGTTTTTCCCAGCCGCCGGTTACAAACCGGTACGATTGCTCCAGCACCAGACAAGCCTTCAGCGCCTCCGGCAATGGTGTATAATCGGTTTCCTCCAGCAGATGCCGGTAAAACGCGGGCGGGCGGCGTACTGTTTGGGCAGCATTATTAATCAGTATATCCAGATGCGGCTGTTGCGTTTGAAAGTATTGTATAAAGCTGTTTACCTGCCCCAGATTGCGAAAATCCAGTGCAGCCACTTTTAACCTATGCCCCCATTCTGCAAAATCCGGCTCCTGGCCAAAACGGGTTACTGCATCTTTAGCAAAACGGGTGGTTACCCAAACCGTTGCCCCATCCCGCAACATACGCAGTGCGGTTAAGTAGCCTATTTTAATTCTGCCCCCGGTAATCAGTGCTACACGCCCGGCAAGATCGGCACGCTGGTTACGGCGGCTATAGTTAAAGGCCGCGCAGGTGGGGCATAACAGGTGATAGAAAAAATGCACCTCTTTATAAGGTGTTTTACAACTGTAACATTTTTGAAAACGATACAGTTGCAACAGCGGCGTAGCCCCGGCCGCCCCACTGCTATCCGGCTGCTCATATTTGCGATACAGCTGTGTTTGGGGCAACAGCACCTTTTTATCGTATTGCCGTAACACATCCTGCTGTTGCGATAGCTTTTGTACCTTTTGCAGAGAAAGGTTTTGAACGGTATATACCAGCTTTTGCTGCTCTGCTTCGGCCACACGCTCCTTATTGTCTTTTTTAGCGCGGCGGTGCAACCTGGTTACCAGCCCCTTTAAACGCAGGTCGTCCGGCGCCTGATCAGGATCGCGCGATAATACCTGCAACACTTTTATGCAGGCATCCCATTCCTCTTTTGTAAACTCCTTTTTCAAACAGTAAATTTAGGGTGCCCAAAAATAGACAACTGATGAAGATTTTTAGAATCTTTTAACCTGGATGGCACGCCACACAACTGGTATAAACTAAGCCGCGCTAACCGGCAATCGTAGCAGGTAGTATATGCCAAAGCTTTGCCTGTATATGCATTAAGTACTATATTGCCCCAAACTACCCCCATGAATCCTTTTAAAAACAGGTTGTTCATTTTCTTATGCTTGCTTTTAATAACACCTTTCTTTCATTCACTATATGCGCAAAAGCACAATCCGCTACTACAGTTTCTGCAAAACAACTTCGATTCCGTTATTGTATACCATCGTTATTCTGCATGGCGTACAGAACCACATTATGAAATTGTGGCAAAGGAAAATAAGAGAACTTATGCGTTTATCTATAAAAACCCATATGTGTATATTGGGGCACAACCCGGCATTATGAAAAGCCGCCTGATAAAAGAAGCCCTTCTGTTTAAAAATACAGTACCAGACACCAACCGCTATCTGGTGCCCGCCAGAGTATACAACGAAAAGAGCGATAGCTTATGGCATACACTTACCGCAGCTGATTTCTGGAACCTGAATGATAGCCTGGGCAAACAAAACAGTTGTAACACACCCGGGGGTGGCATTTTTTCTTCATATGATGCAGAAGAGGTCAGGTTGTTTTTTATTACACGCACGGCCATTATGCAAAAATCCTTTTACGATCCGGAGGAGTTTGATAAAGCCTGCTCTGATGATATTAACCGGAAAAAAGTGATAGCCGCCCGTAAAGCATTTGCATATTATCTGACTGCGCAGTTTTAAAACAGGGCATAACAAAAAAAGGCTGTAGAAACAGCCCTCGTTTTTGCGTATGAGTGTAAAATATTATTTATGGCTAAACTTATATACAGCACCCGCTCTGGTATCTATATCATATTCAAACACCCTAGCTATAGTTACTGCATCCAGTTTTGCTTTCTCAGAAACCAGCGGCTTCTGAATAGCAGGCACATCAAACAACACATTGGCGTTTTTACCTTGTGCAGGCTTCAGATTGCCTTTATCAGCAGCCTTTACTTCGCCATAGCTACGTATACGGCAGTTGCCACCCAGCTTTGAGGTGATAGTGGCTTTTACCAAACGATGATTTTTCCATTCTATATCTACCACAAATCCACCACGTGCAACCAATCCGCTTACCTTGCCATCGGGCCAGTTATCCGGCAATGCAGGTAACAGATGAATAGCCCCATCGTGCGATTGTAACAGCATTTCAGCAATACCAGAGGTACATCCGAAATTACCGTCAATCTGAAAAGGTGGATGCGCATCAAACAGGTTGGGGTAAGTGCCTCCCTGCTGCCCTTTGGTTTCCTGTGGTGCAGGTGTTAACTGATCGGCAATCAACTTATAAGCATGATTACCATCCTGCAAACGCGCCCACCAGTTTACTTTCCAGCCCATAGACCAGCCGGTAGATTTATCGCCACGGTTTATAAGCGCAGTGCGTGATGCATAAAATAAATCGGGATGTAAATAGGGCGACACCTGGTTAGCCGGATACAGACCATACAAATGCGATACGTGCCTGTGTGTGCTTTTAGGTCTGTCCCAATCCTGCAACCATTCCTGCAACTGACCGTACTGGCCAATCTGCATAGGTGGCAACCTATCACGCATACGGCGTAACGTATCTGCCAGGGCTTTATCGGTTTGTAACAATTCCGCTGCGGTAATGGCATTGGAAAACACATCAAACACCAGCTGATTATCCATAGTAGTGCCACCGGTAATTCCTGCACCACCTTCAAAACTATTTTCGGGCGACATAGAGGGTGCCACTACCAGCCAGCGGTGCGTAGGCTCTTCCTGCAGCACATCTGCATAAAACAAAGCGGCGCCTTTCAGTACCGGATAATACTCTTTTAAAAAGGCTTTATCACCCGTATACAGGTAGTGGTACCACAGGTGCTGGGTAAGCCATGCCCCGCCCATAGGCCACATGCCAAAGAAGCCGCCGTCTACTATACCGGTAATACGCCACAAATCGGTATTATGGTGGGTATTCCAGCCACGGGCACGATACATTTTAGCAGCACTCTCCTGCCCGGTTACAGACAGGTCTTTTATCATATCAAACAATGGCTGATGCAGATCAGACAAATTGGTAGGCTCTGCCGGCCAGTAATTCATTTCTGTATTGATATTGATGGTATACTTACTACCCCAGGGCGGGCTCACTTTATCATTCCACTTACCCTGCAGGTTGGTGGGCTGTGTGCCCGGTTGCGAACCCGATATCAGCAGGTAGCGGCCAAACTGAAAATACAACGCCACCAATTGCGGATCGGGTGTGGTACCAAATTCGGCTACACGTATATCGGTTGTTTTCTGCACCTGACCCGTTGTTCCTAGATCCAGCTGCACACGGTCAAAGTACTTTTTATAAGCTTTAATGTGTGCTGCCCTGGCATCCGCATATTTACGGGTAACAGCGGTTTGCAGAAAGCGCTGTACTTTGGCAGCCGCATCGCCACTGATATCTTTGTAAGATTTCACATTTGTTCCAATACTGATATATAGCGTAACGGCATTAGCACCCTGTATATTCAGTACCGTATCAGCAGTTGTGATGGCACCACCTTCTGTTACCGGTTGAATACGGGCATCAAAATTTACCCGGCCGGTTTTATTACCTGCGTTGCCAGAGGTGCCTGTAAGCACCAGCTGACCGTTAGCTGCTTTTACAGCAGCAATACGCTGTGGGCTGCCTGCACCCAACTGGCAGGAAATACTGCCGGGTTTGTTTGCCGTAAGCCTTACGATAATTACACCATCCGTTAAAGAAGCAAACATTTCGCGGTTATACACCACACCCTTGTATTCATAATTTACCGTGGTTACCGCTTTGCTGATGTCCAGCTCGCGGCGGTAAGATTTTACCTGTTCATGACCGGGAAAACGAATCAGTAAATCACCCACCGGTTGATAAGGCATACCGTAGTTGTTGTCCGCAGCAGCATGGCGCGGAAAGTTACGGGTGCTCATGTCCTGCGCCTCCTTGTACTTTCCTTCAAAAATCAGTTTGCGTATGCCTTGTATACTGTCGTATACATCCGGCTTTACATTTACATTGTTCCCGGGCTCTCCCGCCCAAACGGTTTCCTCATTCAGCTGCAGCCGCTCCAGCGCACTACCGCCAAACACCATTGCCGCCAGCCTGCCATTGCCTACCGGCAAAGCTTCGTTCCAGTTTGCCGCAGGCTTATCGTACCACAGCCGCATTAGTTGATCCTGCTGCTGTGCGGTGGCATTCATACATCCCGCCACCAGTAAACATGTCAGTCCTATTAATTTCCTGATCATTTTTATGATTTATAGATTCACTAAGGTTTCCATCCATCTTTACCACCCAGCACTTTTTGCAGTGTGTAGTTTTCTGCCTGCGCTTTGGTAAGCTGCTTAATGCCCGCCCAGGAAGCACGTTGCGAAAAATCGGCCCCTGCGCCGCTGTTAGCATATTCAACCAGCTGCAAACTATCGCTGGTGGCAGCATAATCCATATGCCAGGTGGTAGGCCATCCCTTAGGATCAATCTGGCTGCACAGGTCAGAGTTCAGAATAGCTACTTTAGGGTAATTGTGCCAGGGGCGGCCAAGCGCCACCGGTCGGCTATCGTCCTTTATATTGGGGCTGCCTTTTACAAACGTAAACCGGCAGTTATTGAACACAAAGCCGTAAGGCTGGCTTGCTTTGGTAGAAGGGGCCGTAATCCAACCGCCGCCAAAACTGGCTATTTCGCATTGCTCAAAAAAGCCGATACCGCCACCGTAGATATAATCGGTGCGCCCCAGTATGTAACAGTTTTCAAAGTAATTACGCTTACCATCTTCCGCCAGCAATACCGTATCCTGATAACCGGTAATAATGCAGTTTCTGAAAATGATTTTATCGCCGCGCAGGGTCAGCGCCAGTGCCTGACCTACGTTGCCGGCAGTATTTTTTACCGTCAGGTTTTCTACTACCACTTCATCTGCCACAATAGTAAGTGTGGCCGAAGTACGTATCAGCTCCTTATTGTCTTTCCATTTCTGCCACAGCGTATCCGGACATTTATTTTGCGAGGCAGGGCTGTTACAATCATAAATAGCATAACTGATAATGGTTTGCTCCCGGCTTTCTCCCAGCAGCTTCAACTGTTTCTTATCTGCCGGAATAATCAGCTTTTCTGTGCTGTAATTACCTTTCTTAATAAATATGACCACTGGTTCTACGCTGTTGGATGGTGCTGCGTTAATGGCCTGCTGAATAGTGGTATATTGGCCGGAACCATCCTGCGCCACCACTATCTGTTTTTGTTTTGCTGTGCCTGACGAAAAGATGCAAGCCAGCGCTACTACTGCCTTCAATAGAAACATAGATGTGATTTGATTTAAAAGAAGATTGTATGTTTTGCAGAGAGGCCGCGTAAACAAATACAGGCACAAGAAAGTGCAACAGCAATCCGTTAACTATTCATCTGGCTCAGCACAACAAGCAACCGGTTTGCGTACCAGTCATTACAACCAACCCGCAACCGATTGCATATTATAAACAATATCTGATACTCTTTTAAAAATATCCGCAATCGTTTCCGTTGTTGTGGTAGTACAAACAAGGCGTAACTCCCCCCTTAACTTGTCGTTTTTGCACATCAACGTCCACGTGGCATCTCAGTACATTTGAATACACAAAATCAGAAACAGTTATGGCAACACAAATATTTGTGAATTTACCTGTTAAAGACCTCAACAGGTCTAAAGCGTTTTTCACCCAACTGGGCTATACATTTAATCAGCAGTTTACCGACGAGAAAGCAGCCTGTATGATTGTGAGCGACACTATTTATGTAATGCTGCTGATTGAATCTTTTTTCCAGACTTTTACGAAGAAGGAAATTGCAGATGCCCGTAAAACAGTGGAATGCTCCATAGCCCTGTCTGCCGGCAGCAAAGAAGCTGTGAACGAAATGGTGGACAAGGCAGTAGCAGCTGGCGCCACTATACCTAATGACGCCAGTGATTATGGCTTTATGTACCAGCACAGCTTTGACGATCTGGATGGTCACCATTGGGAATACATATGGATGGACCCTAACGGTGCCCCTGAAAATAAGTAATAACAACAATGCCCCGGGGTTTTCCGGGGCATGTACTATAGAATAACTAAAACGAACTAATACTGAACACCTTCACTGTTGTTTACGGTGTACTGTGGCTTACTACCAGAGGCAGACTGCACGTTGGTAAACTGTACCTTCTCTGCATCGTTCACCAGCACCTTTGCATTTTGTTCCGGCGTTTTTACGTTGATAAACTGTACGTTTTTCAGGCGATGTGCAGGATCTTTAAAACCATTGATATTAATCACCGGGTCTTTACCACCGGCGGCTGACAGGTCTATATTGCGGAAAATAAAATTTTCAAACGTAGGTATCTGCGGGGCAGCTTCACCATCGTTATTGTAATTAACCGCGGAAAAGATAGTAATCTGTAACAACTGGCAATCCCGTACCGTTACATTCTTTACATAACCACCTCTGTCTTTTGTACCCTTAATCTGCATGCCATGCAGCAGGGCCCCCGCCTTACAATCTTGCACCAGCACCTCACTTACACCGCCTGACATTTCAGAACCAATGGAAATACCATGACCATTTTTAAAGTCGCAATCGGTAATGCGTACGTTGCGGGTGGGCTTGCCTACATAATATCCTTCCGGGTTTTTACCGGATTTAATAGCTATACAATCATCACCCGTATTAAATGTACAGTTGAAAATATAGCAGTCGGTAGACGAGTCCGGATCAATACCATCACCATTGTGAATGCCTTTGGTAATAATATTGAGGTTATTACAGGTAACATTATTACTGTAGATATAGTGGATAGTCCAGCTGGGCGGCTCTGTAATGGTTAAACCCGAGATACATACATCCTGGCAGTTCATCAGGCATATCAGCCTTCCCCGTATTCTCAGGCCTCCACTGCTCTTCATAGCATCGCCCAGTTTTCTGCCACCGCCGGCAATAGTGCCTTCACCAGTAATACGCAGATTTTTTACATTGTAACTGCCATCGCGGTTAAGCGTGCCGGCATTCAGCAGGCTGGCGTAAGTTTTCATTTCCCAACCTTCAAAACGGTTCAGCATCATAGGCAGGTAATCATCCGGCGCTACAGAACCTTTTAACACACCGTCTTTCTCAATGTACAGGGTCATATTACTTTTCAAAAAAAGGGCACCGGAAATAAACGTGCCTTTGGGTATATATACAGTACCACCTTCTGTGCAGGCATTAATAGCCGCCTGTATGGCACGGGTGTTTACAAGAGAATCGGCTTTAGCACCGTAATCCAGAATATTAAACACCTTACCGGGAGCGGTAGTTGTAAAGCGGAAACTGGTGCGGGCTTTTAGCCTTTACACCGGCCACGCCTATTTCCAGTTTGTATGTGGTAGCAGGCTGTAAATCTGTAAGTATATAATTGGTGGCACGGGTAACGTTCAGAGGTTTTCCATTTAATATCAGCTGATACCCGTTGGCAGCATCTTCCTGCTTATCCCATAAAATGGTAGCCGTAGTAGCAGAAACACTTCCCGGAGCTGTAAGCAGGTTCCAGGGGTTTGCAGGCATGGCAGCGGCGGCATAGGCAAACAATACCAACATAGCCGCTATAACGTAACGGCACAGATTTTTCATAACATTCATAACAGGCATATTGTAATATGGCAATAACAGGAAGGCTTTGGACATTCTTTTGAAAACGTGGTTTAGTACACAGTTATAAAGTGCACCAATTTATAGGAAAAAAAAACAATCAGAATCCTGTACTTTCATGCCCGGGGAATACAAAATGGAAACGTTTGACTACATAGTACAGTACCCGGATGCGGCTGTTGCCCCATTTGTGGAGAGTTACTGGATGGTGAAAAACCATTCCGCCGCACCCAAAGAAATTGTACTGCTGCCGGATGGCCGTGTTGATCTCATTCTGTCCTGCGCCCCCAACGAACCTTTTGAAATACGATTGATGGGCCTGAGTACGGGTCCGGACTCCACCTCTATCCAACCCGGCACCCTCCTTTTTGCCATCAGCTTTAGGTTACTGGCAGGCGAATACCTGTTTGGCAGCAGCCTGGCAAGCCTGTTAAACAGCAGCAGCCGGATGCCGGAGCTGTTCTGGAATTTTTTACCGAAGGATTTGAATGACTTTCCCCTTTTCTGTATTAAAGCGGGCCATGCTATACAGCGGCAAATGCCGGATACAATTGATAACCGCAAAGAAGCCCTGTTTCAGTTACTATACAGCACCAATGGTAATATATGCGTGCAGGAACTGGCAGATCAGACTTACTGGAGCAGCCGGCAGATCAACCGGTATTTTCGTGATCATTATGGCTTACCCCTTAAAGCATACAGCAATATTCTGCGGTTCAGAGCTTCCTTCCCGCATATTAAAGCAGGCAGGTTGTTTCCGGAGCAGGACTTTGCAGACCAGCCACACTTCATAAAAGAAATCAAAAAACTGTCCGGTGCCCGGCCGAAGGATTTGTTCAAAAACGAAAACGACCGATTTATACAATTTTCCACCCTGCACAAAATATAGGTTTGCATAGTAAAACAATACAACATGCAACTACAAAATACACAGGTAGCCATTGTGGGCGGTGGTCCGGGCGGACTGGTACTGGCAAAATTATTACAACTACAGGGCGTAAGGGTAAAGGTGTACGAACGGGATGCGCATGCCGGTGTACGGCAACAGGGCGCCACGCTGGACCTGCATGAGGAATCCGGCCTGAAAGCACTGGCTGCCTCAGGCCTCACAAGCGAATTTTACCGGCTATACCGCCCGGGTGCGGAAAAGGTGCGGGTAACAGATGAAAATGGAGTGATACACTATGATGAACATACCCATGCAAGGCCCGATACCGCCAGCCATCACCGCCCGGAGATAGACCGTGGCCCCCTGCGCGATCTGCTGATTCAAAGCCTTTCGCCCGGTACCATTGTGTGGAACTCACAGTTTATAGCCATGCAGCCTCAGCAACAGGGCTGGCTGCTTCGGTTTAAAAACGGCACGGAAGCCCACGCCGATCTGGTAATTGGTGCAGATGGCGCAAACTCCCGCATCCGCCCGTATGTTACAGATATAGCCCCCCTTTACTCGGGCATTACGGTAGTAGAGGGCAATGTGTACCACGGCGAAAAAAATGCGCCGCATTTACATGCGCTGCTTAAAGGAGGAAAGCTATTTGCACTCGGCCATGGCAAAACCCTGATACTAAGCAGCAAAGGCGATGGCTCCATCTCTTTTTATACCGGCACCCGCGAAGCGGAAGACTGGGCTAACACCTGCGGCATCAATTTCAGCAATCAACAACAGGTGCTGGAGTGGTTTCGGCAACGCTTCAGCGACTGGAGCGATAGCTGGCAGGAACTGTTTGCTTCGAATGAAGCATACTTTATTCCCCGCCCCATGTATCACTACCCGCTGCAGCAAAGCTGGACCTCCCGGCCTGCAGTAACGCTGCTGGGCGATGCTGCACACCGCATGCCCCCTTACGCAGGAGAAGGTGTAAATATGGCTATGCTGGATGCGCTGGAACTGAGCCAGAGCCTGGCTGATGCCCGCTTCACTGATATAGCTGCCGCTATAGCGCATTATGAAAAACACATGCTGGAGCGTGCATCTGAAGTAACCCGCATTACCCTGGAGAGTACAGAAATGTTACACTCCGCCAGCGGACTTCAGGCTCTGCTGCAATTATGGGCATAACACTATCAATCCTGTTAAAACAAAGGGCTGTGCATTTCACCTGCACAGCCCTTTGTTTTATGCATCTGCTTTCTGTTACATAGAACCAGCCAGCACATTTACCGTACGGGTATACACACTGCCTGCGGCATCCGTAACACGAAAACGGAAAGAAGCCAGGCCATCGGCAGCCGGTGTAAAGTTCAGCTGCCCGTTCTCCTTAATATCTGTTTTACCGTTTACCACCTGATCTACCTGGTAAGTACATGTGCCGGTATAACCGCGCGACAGTTGTTTTAAATCAACCACAACCACTTTTCCGGCCACGCCTTCAAAATGCGGTTTTGCCATCCAGTTCAGATAAGCATCCAGATTGGTAAAGCCGTCTTTATCGGCATCTGCATTGGCATCGCTAAAGTCACCTGCCGCAGAATGTACATTGGTACCTTTCAATTTCTCCCACCAATCAGGCAAACCATCATGGTCGGAATCAAAGCTGGTACTTCTATTCAACTCCGGATAATTCTCCCAGCCGCCCACATCTTCCTGCGAATCCGGCAGGCCCGGCTTTCCGGATTTACTGCCTTTGCAGGAATAGGTGCTGTCCAGCGTTTCCTGTATAATACGGATATCGTGATCGTCAAAAACAGGCACTGTGCAGCCTACATCTGATAACACATCCTTATACGCCTCTTCTGCACTCTGGGTGGTTACATAAGGTTCAAAAAAGGGCTTGTCTACAAAAGTCTCGTAACTGGCCTTGCCGGTTTCTTTGCGGCCTTCGGTCTGGTTGCTGGCATCAAAATGTCCGGGCATGGTGTTGCCGGTAAAATAATAACGCTGCATACCGCCACCATAGCCTTCATGCTGGGCATTCAGCGCCCAAAAGAAAGTGGTAGCCGCACCGGGCTTATAATAGTTGCCTACAAAGTTTACTTCTCTGGCGCCACCATCTGTAGTGCGGGTAGCCCAGTTATACACCACGTTATTACGGATGTCCATTTTACCCAGGTAATTGCCATCTCCGTCTACACCACCGGCCAGACTCCAGTTTCTGCCACTGCAATGTGCCAGCAGGTTATGGTGAAAGCTGCCAACCTCACCACCAATACTGGCGGCAAAACCATGTGCTTTACCTGCCTCGTAATGGTCATGCCCGGCCACATTCAACGCTTCGGAAACAAGGGTACGTTGCAGGGTAATATTATGCGCTCCGCGGGAACTGAAGCCTTCGTCTATCGTCCAACTGATAGAACAATGGTCTATAATACTGTTATCCGCACCGGTGAGCCCCATACCATCATAGGTAGTACCTGTGCCCAGCCGCACGCGCATAAAACGCGCAATGTTATCATCGCCCACCAGGCCAAGTGGTGCGCCTGCAATACAAATGCCCTTGCCGGGTGCTGTTTGTCCGGCTATAGTAATGTACTTCTGATTTACCACCAGGCGTGACTTTAGCCGGATGATACCGGATACCGTAAAAACGATTGTACGCGGCCCCATATCTGCCGTTACTGCCTCACGCAAACTGCCGGGACCATCATCATTCAGATTGGTCACTTCCACTACTTTACCACCACGGCCACCGCGGGCAAAACGGCCATAACCTTCTGCACCTTCAAAAGCCAGCTGGCGCGGGCGGAAATACCATACATTACCCTGTGTAACCTTTCCATCTGCCGCCACTTCATCCACCCTCCAGTAGTACGTATGCATGCTGTACAGGTCTGTTGCAGTATAGTCTGTTTGTTTTTGATTTCCTTTAAACAGGTCAGAGCTATGATCCGCAGCCGCTACTGCTGCAGCATCTGTACCTATGTATATATCGTGCGATACAGCTTTGGCAGCAGCTGTCCAGCGCAGTGGCAACGTATGGCTATCTGCCTCAGTATGCTCATCGCCATGATGTGGTAAAGGCTTCACCGCCATCGCCTTTATATTGGGCGTATTCAGTTCAAAACCATTCAGTACAATACTCTGTATGGCACTGTCCGGCATACTTTCAAATGCTACTACCACATCCTTACCGGCCTGCGCCTGCAGCTGCAGATAGGCCGTCTGGCAATCCGTATTTTCTTTTACCCGCTGAGAAGGCATCAGACCCGATACCTGCATAACACCGTTTACCAGTATATTCATAGCGCCGGGCCTGCCTGTACCTTTTAAGCTGTTATGCCAGGTAAGCAGGGTATGGTTTCCGGCAGGTAAACCGCTGATGCGCATTTCCACAATAGCAGCATTGTTGCCTCCTTCCACCATTAAGCCGTCTCCGGCCAGCCTTGCGTAGTAAGGCGCCTGAACGGCGGTTTTGTAATAGCCCGCCACCTGTGCGTTACCGTTCTTTGTGGTAAAGCTGATGGTGATGCCATTAAAAGTGCGCTTATCTGTATTCGCATTAGCCACGGGCCAGGGCAGATAATCCGGCTCGTTTACTTCGGCCTCCCGCCGGGAGGCAATGTTAAGGTCTACTTTTAATACCGGTAACTGGGCAAAAGATGTAAGAGGCAGTATTGCAGATAAAGCAATACAACCATACATGGCTGCAATCCGTTTCATTACATTAAATGTTGAAAGTACGTTTCAAAACTAAGGCGCCGGCTCCTCCGTAAAATACATCATGCTGGCAGTTTATTGAACTATTTTGGCATGACGCTTACACTAACCACTCCTTATGAAAAGGGCAGTAAGGTTGGGTTTACCGGCGCTATTTTCTTATTTTTAAAAGAAAAACATGCGCCTGTGCACCATTTTATTCCTATCGCTTATGCTATCTACCGCTGCTAACGCCCAACAAACACCTGTTTCAGAAATTCCCTTTGAGCTGCTGCCTTCCGGCCACCTGCTGGTAAAAGCTACTGTAAACGGCATCACCGGCAGTTTTCTGTTCGATACCGGTGCCGGTATTACTTTGTTTACCAAAAGCTTTTTCAATAAGCTGCCCTGGAGCAAACGTAAAGATGGCGGGTATACCGGCTTTCGCGCCACCGGCGAGCGGCTGGATCTGGATTTGTATGAAGTGAAAGACTTTCAGCTGGGTACTATTAAAAAAGCCCGGGAAGAAGTAAGCTGGCTGGATGTAAACCTGGGTGGTATTGATGGTATTATTTCGCTGAAGCTGCTGGAAGCCTGGCCTTTTACTATTGACTTCCGTAAAAATGTGCTGCGGCTGGATAACAGTCAGTCGCTGGCTACCGCCGAAAAAACGGCTTATTCCCTACCGCTTCAACTGGAGCAGAGCCGCAACAAGGCATTGACCATATTCACTTACTTCCGCGTAAACGATAGCCTTACCCTTCAGTTTTCGCTGGACAGCGGCGCCGGTAAAGATATTTACCGCATACACGCCCGCTACATGCAACAGCTGGGCGTAAACCCTGCCGACTCCCTGCAGGTACAACACCTGCAAAAGCAGAGCGAGTTTAACCCCGCGCATGTTACCCATATCTATACCACTACCCTGCCACAGCTGGCCGCGGAAAAAACGCCTGCTGTATCGGTACGGAATATACCCGTGCAATATGTAGATGACCTTATCTATGATGGTATTATCTGGCTTAACTGGCTGGGCAGCGTTATTACTTTCGACCTGCCACGTCAGCGGCTGCTGGTGCAGCGGTAGCATATACTGCGCTGCGCCGCCACTACCGCCTTACGCGCCTGATCTTGCCGGATGCATTACCGGTTGTACCTTTGTGTTATGGAAAGAAAGGATTTTCTGAAAGCAATGGCCATGATGCCTATTGGCGCAGCCGTAAACATCAACACCCTCAGCAGGGCCGCAGATAACCTTGCCGCCACGGAAAGAATGCCGGTGCTGTTTCTGGGGCACGGCAGCCCTATGAATGCAATTGACCACAACCCTTTCACCGAAGGTTTTGAAAAGGCCGGAGCGGGCATACCCCGCCCCAAAGCCATTTTATGTATATCGGCCCACTGGGAAACCAAAGGCACTTTTGTTACGGCTATGGAAAAGCCGCAAACCATTCATGACTTCGGAGGCTTTCCCAAAGCATTGTTTGATGTACAATATCCGGCACCTGGCAGTCCGGAACTGGCAAAAAGCACACAAGGTATTATTACCAGCACCCCCGTAGGTTTAAACTACGATTGGGGGCTTGACCATGGTTGCTGGAGTGTGGTTAAACACCTGTACCCAAAAGCAGACATACCGGTAATTCAAATGAGCATTGATTATACTAAACCTGCTGCCTGGCACTACGCACTGGGTAAAGAGCTGGCAGCCTTACGGCGTAAAGGCATTTTAATAGTAGGCAGTGGCAACACCGTACACAACCTGCGCATGGTTGCCTGGGATAAAATGCAGGTACCCAACTATGGTTACGATTGGGCTATTACGGCCAACGAAAAAATGAAGCAGATGATTACCAACAGCGATCATACTTCACTCATTCAATTCGATAAACAAGGGCAGGAATTCAAACTATCTATTCCCACACCCGAGCATTACCTGCCACTGTTGTACACACTGGGCTTACAGGAAAAAGACGAAAAAAGCAGCATATTCAATGATGCTATGGTAGCAGGCTCCCTTAACATGATGTCTGTTAAAATAGACAAAGCATGATTTGATTTTCGTAAGTAAACCTTTGAATAAAGCAACAAAAACACCATACTTCTGTGTGAGATTTGCAATACGGCTTACCAGTACACGGGTAAACCGTATTAATCGTAGATTTAACTACTTATGCAACATCTCTACATACAATACCTGGTTCTTATTCTGCTGATTCTGGCGCTGGTAATGCTGGCTAACAAACTGCGCCTCGCTTATCCTATTGTACTGGTAGTAGGCGGTCTGGCACTGAGCAGTGTGGATGGCCTTTCCAATATTACCATTGAACCCGATCTGGTGTTCTTCATTTTTCTGCCACCATTGCTTTATGATGCTGCCTGGCAAACTTCGTGGAAAGATTTCTGGAAATGGCGGCGTGTAATTGCCAGCTTTGCATTTTTAATTGTAATACTCACTTCCTGTGTAATTGCCTTCACGACTACCTGGCTTATTCCCGGCTTTACACTGGCTATGGGCTTTTTGCTGGGCGGAATTGTTTCGCCACCCGATGCTATATCTGCCACCACCATCATGCGCCGGCTGAATGCCCCACGCGGGCTGGTAAGTATTATTGAAGGGGAAAGTCTGCTTAACGATGCTTCTTCCCTTATTGTTTTCCGCTTTGCCCTGGCTGCTGTTATAACAGGGCAGTTTCACTTCGGGCAGGCGGCAGGCAGCTTCTTCGCGGTTATTATTATGGGTACGCTAATAGGGCTGGCGGTAGGCCTGGTGTTTTATGCCATACACCGCTGGCTGCCTACTACCACCCCTATTGAAATAGTGCTGAGCCTTATAACGCCATACTGCATGTACTATGCGGCAGAATCTTTTCATTACTCGGGTGTGCTGGCCGTAGTAAGCGGTGGCCTGTTTCTTTCGCACAAGCGCAACAGTATGCTTTCTTTCGAAAGCCGGTTACAAGGCATTAATGTATGGTCAGTACTGGGCTTTGTACTCAATGGCATCATCTTTCTGCTGATAGGGCTGGAACTACCGGTAATAGTACGTCAGCTGGGCGATGTAAGTCTGGGCCAGGCCATCGGCTATGGCTTGCTTATATCACTTATTTTAATTGTTACCCGTGTACTGTGTACGCTGGGTACCTCGCTGTTTACCACATTTATCAGCCGGTTTATTACGGTGGCCGATGCCAGGCCAGGCTTCAGAATGCCGTTGGTATTTGGATGGGCGGGTATGCGTGGCGTGGTATCGCTGGCGGCTGCTTTGTCTATTCCTATACTTATGGATAACGGTCAGGCTTTTCCGCAACGTAACCTGATACTGTTCATCACCTTTATAGTAATACTGGTAACCCTGGTGTTTCAGGGGCTTACGCTTCCGGCGCTGATGCGGCTTTTGAAAATAACCGATAAGTATGAGAAGATACCCCGGGCTAAACAGGAACTGCTGATACAGAAAAAACTGGCCTGGACAGCGGTGCAGCTGATTGATAAAGATTATGCACAGGAGCGCGACACCACCGAACACCTGAACAGCCTGTACCAGAAACTGCAAACCGAATTACACGCGCTACAGATGCATATTAACGAACCTAATAGCAACTACCGGATAGCGTTTGAGCAGTTCAGAACCATTTACCTGCAAATGCTGGAAGCGCAACGACAGTTGCTGCACGATATTAATCAGCTGGAAGAGTTTGATGAAGAACTGGTAAGAAAATACCATACACTGGTGGATATGGAGGAGTTTAAGATAAGAGAAAAAATGCCTTTGGATGCATAGTTAATTGGCCGGGTATGCAACGAAATAACATCCCGCACTGTCTTAGTACCCCAAAATACATTTATCTATGAAGCAACTTTCTCTGCTTTTGCTGCCATTGTTGTTATTTACTACCTCCTGCCTCAAAAGCGGCAACAAGATTAAAACGGAGGACATTACAACAGGTGAAAAATGGGGTATTCAAATTGGCAGCAGCCCGGCAGAAGTGTATGGGCAATTGCAGGAGCTGGATGAAGAAAAAAATGTTTCCGGTGTAGAAGTGATAAATATGCCGCTTTTTGATAATCCTGCTTCGGTAGGCCCTTCCATAACGCTGTACCAGATTATTTCACTGGAAGAGCAGGATGCTGCTTACCCTAACCGCGTATTGATAGCTTTTAACGATAATAAGGTAAAGGTAGCCGCCGGCACAGCCATGCCCGACTCTGTAAGCCGCTGGCCACAGAACGCCGCAGATGACAAAGCCATTATATACGGAGAAGCCATAAGTACTTTTTACGATAAACTAATGGACGTTCATGCCTCAGGTGTGCTTAATAATTATAAAATACGTTTGGGGGCAAAAGCGCTGGCAACAGCATACGACCCGCGCATGGCCACATACACCAGATGGCGCATTTCTTTTTTCCACGATGGAATATTATCCACCGCCGACCTGTACTTTAAATCAGGTGCGCTGGAACGTATTTACCACGAATACACTGAAATGTAACCACCCGAAGGCAAATTGCCGCTCCGTTTCAGATCCTTTCCTGTCCGTTTCAAAAGCCAATTTCTACCGCTCACGGATTTTTGCAGCAGCGGTAGAAATTGTACGGTTACCTTTACGCCGTATTAAACTGAAACAGGGCTATGGTACAGGTATTTTATACAAGTATTACTAATGAAACCAGCAAATCGCTGATAGCTCCCATGTTAAACAGCCTGGTAGGCAGGCAGAACTGGCACATAGACCTGGGCGATTGCGACAAGGTATTACGCATTGAAACCGGCCACGATTACTCGCTGGAAATAATAACCGCTATTCAGAATCTGGGATTTGATTGCATACCCATGTCGTTTTGTTTAAACTAAATTACCGATACCCGTTAGCAAGCAAATCAGCTTTATACAGCTGCATTTCCAGCCTGGGCAACATTTCCTTCGCCCAGCCTCTTATACGGCTGTTATTACCCCGGGCCGCTTCCTCTTCATGTAAAGCAATGGCTGCTTTATGTGCATTTACCTGGTTTACAATATAAGCACTATCAAACGCACGGCCGGTTAAGGTTTGCAACTGAAGTAAAAGCGCGGCCTGCGCCGCATCTGTGGTATCGGGTGCTGCAGCCCCCAGTTCAGCAGCCATCTGCTGCAGGTGTTTACGGGCTTCTGCATGGTGTGCAACCATCATACGCCCAAAAGATTGTACAGCAGTATCAGTAGCTTTAGTAGCAGCCAGGGTACCGGCATCTGTTTCCGCCCGGTTGCTCATGGCAGTTTTGGAAACAAAGGTTCTGTCGCGGTTGCTCACAAAATTACCATACTCATCATCATCATCGCCACAACAGGATACCGTGGCAGGAAAAGCAGCCAGCATTAATAATCGTTTCAATTGCATATATGTCCGTTTTTAAGGAGAGAGTACCATTTACCTCGCACAAATTATGCCGCGCGGCAACCCACTATAATACGGCACCTTAGATTATTTATTTTTAAAACGGAACTTTAGTACCAGCATTACAATATTTAATGCCAGCGCAAAAATATTGGTAGCAATAATGGGCAAATCGGATTTTGTTACGCCATAAAAAGTCCACAAGGCGTTTCCCGCAAGCATTACAATAAACATAAACACCGATACATCACCTGCTTTTTTAGTTTTAAAGGTTTTAATCAGCTGTGGCAGCAGGGATGCCGAAGTACAAATACCCGCAACCAGCCCCACAATTTCAATCCATTCCATACCTGGCAATATTTATTCAGAATAATGATAAATTATAATGCCACGCATATAATCCGAAAGGAACACTTTTTTTATTACCTATTTAAAACGGATAATTATGGCATTAGGAGCAACGCTTATAAAGGTGCTGAATAAAAAATATGCACTGTCTCAGATGGTAGAACAGAAGTTTAAAGGCTACGACCTGGCATTTAAAACAGATGAAGAAGGCAATGCCATTCTGTTGTTTATTGGCCAAAAAGATGAAACGGGAAATGTAAGGGGTGAACGCTATGCACGCCGCATAGTAAAAGACAAAGAAGGAGTACTGGTGAAAGACCATTGGGATTTTAAAGGAAAAGCTACCTGACGCTACAGCGCAGGTAGCACCCTGCTACCAAAATCTTCAATAAACCGCTCCTGCTGCCGGTTTACATTATGTAGAATAAGCCTGCTACACCCCGTTTCCAGGTACGCACCAATTTTATCAGTATGATATTGCAGGCTGGAGGAAACGGGTATTTTATTCTGCACCTTTTCTTTTGATATATACTGGCCCGCAGCATCAAACTGTGCAGGAAAGGCCAGATCAGCCAGCAAAGGTGAAGGAAGCAGATTATTGCGCCATTGCTCATAAGCACCTTCCAACGCTTCCTGCTCCGTTGCTGCGTAAGACAAGGCCAGCTGTATCATAAAAGGTTTGCCTGCTCCACCGCCATGGTAAAACGCATCTCTTATTTTCAACACCTCTTCCGGTTCTTGTGCCACGGTAATTAATCCATCTGCCCAACTGCCTGCCCAGGCAGCCGTTTCCGCCGTTAAAGCTGCTGCCATCAGTAAAGGCATACTGGCAGGTCTTGTATACAGGCGCGCACCTTCTACCCGCACCAGTCCGTTATGTGTTACCGTATCTCCCTTCAGCAAAGCCCTTATCACTTCTGCACTTTCCAGCAGGCGTTTGTTACGCAGTTCTTTTTCCGGCCACTCCTGCCCCGTAATATTTTCGTTCAGCGCCTCGCCGCTACCCAGCTCCACAGAAAACCGCTCCGGAAACATTTCCGCCAGCGTTGCCACCGCCTGCGCTACAATAGCAGGGTGGTAACGCTGCCCCGGCGCACATACCATACTAAACGGTAAGCGCGTAGCCTGCATAGCCGCGCCCAGCCATGCAAATGAAAAGCCGCTATGCCCCTGCCTTTCGCTCCAGGGATGAAAATGATCAGAAGAATGTATTGCTCTAAAACCAGCCCGCTCTGCCAGTACCGCCATTTTTAGCAGATAAGCAGGCGAAAATTGTTCATGAGAGGCATGGTACGCTATCTCAGCCATAAATTGTGCTATATAATTGATGAATCTGCCAGACTGTAACAGTGCTCCGGCACAACCCTCCCCCAAAAAATCATTCCCGGAATGCCTGTGTAGATGATCGGGATAGCTGTTCCACTAAATCAGACAATGGCTATAAATAAAAAAACGCCTGGCTGCCGCGCCAGGCGTTTTACAAACATCCGCCATCAGGTAGAAACCGGTGGCCAGTATCCATACAGTGAAAATAGAATACGGCACCGAAGTCACACTACACTGAACAAAATGAACAGATATTTAACTTACAAAGGATAAGCAGTATCGCTCTTGGTTTCTGATAGTACAAAGAAGCTTTGTACGGTAGTAATATTGGGCAGCCTGGCCAGCTTGTTTCGGTAAAAATCGTGGTAGGTTTCCATGTCTGAGGTAGCAATGCGGAGAATAAAATCAAACTGCCCCGTCATTTGAAAACATTCCATTACCTCCGGAAATTTAGCTACCTCAGTCTCAAAGTTATGGAGGGTTTCTGCGGTATGATCGCTCAGCAGCACATGACTGAAGGCAATCAGGCTTCTGTCAATGAGCTTCCTGTCCAGAATAGCCACAACCCTTTTTATATACCCGTCCTCTTTCAGTCGCCGCACCCGGTCGTGAATAGTGGCCACGGCCTTATGCAACTGCACCGCAATTTCTTTATTGGTTAATTCCGCATTTTTTTGCAGCAACCGCAGTATACCCATATCCGTTTCGTCCAGCCCGTTTTTCATAATGCCTGTGTTGAGAATGTAAAAATTACAGTTTTCCGGGAAAAATGGCGCTTACGCCCCCTTTATTTTCAGACAAACAGCCTATTATCCATAAAATTTACGGTTTTTCGGCAACTAATCCGAAATATAAACAATGTTCACCAGTTTTGCTTTCGCAACTAAGGCAAACAATTATGGCAATCACTTCCACATCACTCTCCTCCCCCATACAGCAGAAAATAAACCGGCTGTGGCATCTGGTGGGCAACACCCCCATGTTACAGATTAAGTATACCTGGCAGGGCCGCAGGGGTAGCATTTACGTAAAGTGTGAGCATTATAACCTTACAGGTAGCATTAAAGACCGGATGGCTTTATACATTCTTAGCCAGGCGTATAAAACCGGCGCTATACAACCCGGCGATACTATTGTAGAAGCTACCAGCGGCAATACAGGTATTGCATTTTCAGCCATTGGCAGGGCATTGGGCCATAAAGTGGTAATTATTATGCCGGATTGGCTGAGCAAAGAGCGGTTTGATATTATCAGCAGCCTGGGTGCCGATATACAGCGGGTAAGCAAGGCAGCAGGTGGCTTTTCAGGCAGCATTCAAAAAGCCGAAGCCATGCACGCTGCGGATAGCAGCTATTTTCTGCCCCGCCAGTTTGAAAACGAATGGAATGCAGAAGCACATTATTATACCACCGGCCCTGAAATAGTAAAACAACTGGAAAGCATAGGTCTTAAGCCCGATGCATTTGTGGCAGGTGTAGGCACAGGCGGCACTGTAATGGGTACAGGCCGTTACCTGCAAAGTAAATACCCCGATGCACAGATACACCCACTGGAACCTGCTGAAAGCCCCACGCTTACTACGGGCTATAAAGTAGGCAGCCACCGCATACAGGGTATATCAGACGAGTTTATACCCGCTATTGTACAGCTGGAAAATCTGGCACCGGTAGTGCAGGCGCACGATGGTGATGCTATTATTATGGCGCAGAAACTTTCGCAGGAATTAGGGCTGGCCGTAGGTATTTCTTCCGGGGCCAATGTAATAGGTGCTATTAAACTGCAGCAACAGCTGGGTATGGATGCTACTGTAGTAACCTTACTGCCAGATAGTAATAAAAAGTACCTGAGCACCGATCTGATGAAGCAGGAACCTGTGCAGCCAGGCTATATCAGCACCGATGTAACATTTACCGATTTTGAGCCCATCAGCCGGGCCAATCTGAATAGTTTTTAGTTTTAGAATAAACCATGTATATGCCTTCGTTCCGGGAGCGGAACGGGTACAAAGTAAAAGCCACCCCATTCCTGAGGCGGCTTCTTTATTACTAACACAAGTACCCGTTCCGGTTGTAAGCCGTTATAAACTCCATTTATAGCTCATGTCTTTTACTTTGCCATAACCCTCCGTAACTCTTTCCGCAGCTTTATCAATGCTACCGTTGGAAGGATCAATAGGATAACTGTATACCTTACCTGTTTTGGTAGCTTCATTCCAGGTTGCTATATATACCACCTGATTGGGCAGGGGTATGATAGCATTCATAAACGCCAGGTGAAAAAATTTCTGCAACCTTACGCAGGTAACGGTTTCGCCCGCTGGTGCCGACCATGCCGCCTCTGCCACTGCGCCGGAGTTATACTTATACAGGTACACGTTGCTATTGGAACCATACAGCAAATACTGACCTGCGTAAGCTGAAGCCAGTGTGGTTACAGCGTTAACACCAGGGCAGGCCGTCATATCAATTTTATTTACACCCACAGCAGCAGGTGCCGCATTGTAAAAATTAGATATCAGCAGGTAGGCATTGGTACTGTTACTCATAATGCTGTAATGGCAAAAGCTTGCCCCCCAATCATCCGCCTTCATATCCAGCCCTACATTGGAAGGCTCAAATTTAGTACCTGTAGCCTGGGCTGGAAAATCAACTACCGAGGTGCCGTTAACAGGAATCTGCTTGAATTTTTTGTTGGTTTTATCGTATACCACCGCGTCGTAGCTTGCGCCGTAAAAAACGGCAGACCATTTTTCCAGTTCACCATACACACCCGGAATAGCCGGCCCCAGCTTGTTGGTACGGAAGGTTCCTACCGAAGCATAATTGGCAGTATGTATTCTATTATTGTTAATGGCCAGTTCTTTTCTGGTAGGATTTACCACCATTGCTTTCAGAGACTGGCCTGCCGGAGGTGTCCAGAAAAGATCAGCAAACTGATAAAGGGTGCCGAAGGAAGATTTATCCACCCCCACCATATCATGCTCAGATGTTACCATCACTTCTCCCGAAGTAAGGGCTGCCGTAGAATGCACCAATGCTACAGGTTTGCCTGCCAATGCTGCTCCGTTAGAGCTTTTCATCAGATCTAAAAACAGCCGGGGCGTAACCACTCCTTTTTTTGAGCGGTCATCTACAATAATACCCACATCGGTAGCGCCGTCTTTTTCGTACAATACCATCCATCCGTCAGACAGTGTTTCAGACACATCCACATTAAAACGTACATAGGTTTCCACCTGGGTGGCCAGTTCCTTTACCGTAAGGTGAACAATCCATTTGCCGCCCTGCTTTGTAACAGGCTCGTTCAGTTTAATAACATGCGACAGTGTATCGCGCGAATACACATTACCACCTGTTGTTGCCTGAAATATTACCCAGGTAAAGCTCAGCTTATCTGCTACCGTTTTTTCATCAGTTACCAGCGTACCATTGAAATAAACGTCCGGGCTTATACGTAAGGTATCATTCCGGTATATAGCATAATCTGTGCGTATGTTATTAACAGTAGTATCAATTACCACTTTACCAATAGCCTGATAATCGTAATTACCCTTATCCTTATAGCAGCCCTGCATAAAACAGAACAGCACTACCAGGCCTGTTACATATTTTAACTTGTTCATACTTTTCATATTTTATCAGGGAAAAACTACCTGGATATTGTTTTCATCGTAAAGAATACCATACTGCTCATTATACTCCTGCAACGCAACCTTGCACTCCATTTTCAGCGCAGTGGCATGCGTGGCGGTAATAGTATTGGGCTCCAGATCGGGGCTGGCCGCATTGGATAAGTATACTTTAAAATCAACCATACCGGTTGTTTTAATAATAAAGGCGTATTTAACGTTGCTGTAAGCTCCAAAGTAAATATTCATGGGCCTGTAAGGTGCCGTAGCAGCATCCCAGTTATCGGGCCTGGCTACATAGTTTTTAAACGCCACCTGTAAAGTACTCAGTTCGTTAACACCAGACTCAAACAAGTCAGAAGCCTTTAACCGGAATGTAATTTTACCGGTGCTTCCTGTAAACTCGTTATAGCCAGCCGGCTTTTCAATGTATATAGCACCTGTGCCCTCGTACTGCCCTGCTTTAATAGTGTATTTACCCAGAGAATAATGCACCAGGTTGGTATCCCCCGAAACCGCTTCTAATTCAAATTGCGTATCATGATCCAGCGGGTAACCGGCAATACGATAATGAAACACAACAGAATCCTTCCCCGTTAATACGTAAGCAAAATTATACGTAAGGCTATCCGCAGGTGTCATATTGGTTCCCAGCCAGATATTCAAACCATGCTTTTGTGCGGGATAGTGCAGTTCGTCATTTTTAGTACAGGAAAAAAAAGCAAGGCAACATATAATGAATAATACTTTCTGCATAGTTGTACATTTTTATGTTATCGGTTACTGGCTCTGTCTGCCGCCTGCAACTCAGATACAGGCAACGGGAAAATATAAGCTTTCAGCGCTACCAGGTCTTTATCAGACTCCGGAATTCTGGCCCGGTTCTGCCATTTATAGTAATAGAACAACTGTCCTTCACCCATAAATTCCTTCCGGTATTCTCTGTTCATAACCGTTCTGAAATCGGTGGGCTCGGTAGTAAACGCCGCTATGCCACGCGCTCTTCTCACCGGATTTATATCACCTAACACGCTCTGGTTATTGTGATAATCGCATTCTGCCAGTATGTAATACATTTCGGAAAGCTTCAGCACTGCCAGTTTATTCTGATAATACGTTTCGGTTGAATTAGGTGCTGCGTACTTAAGCAGGTATCTTCTGTCAGCTGAAGCGCCGGTTCCTGTTTTAAACAAATACAGAAAACGGTAATCATCTGTATTACTTTCATAATAAGTAAGCAGCTGCGATGCACTCAGTGAAAATATACCGGTTCCCTCCTGCGACAGGTAATTGATAGAACGTTGTGGCAGGTTGGTAATCTGAAGCCCAAAAAGATGCTCAGGCGCTCCGCAGCGGTCAACGCTGTCGATTACATTCTTCTGTGTAGAAAAGGTAAATTTACCGGAATTAATAACCGCCTGCGCACTCAGCTTAGCCTGCTCAAAATTGCCCATATACAAATAAAGCCTGGCCAGTAAGCCTTCAACTGCATAATAGTTCAAATGCAGTTGACGGTTAATAAGATAACCATTATCATCGCCTTCCGTTACAACCCGGCCGGTTAATACAGGATCTGCCTTTAACAGTTCCTTTGCCGCCAGCAGATCGGCCAGTATAGCAGCGGCCACCTCACCCACTTTTAATTGTGCGGTTTGCCGGGCTGTGTACTTTGTAACATAAGGGATAGCCGGCTGGCTGGCATTAACCGTATAAGACGCCCCAAAACACCGCAGCAGGTCAAAATGCATAAAAGCCCGCAGGGCCAGCGCCTCCCCTTTGATAATTTTATAATTATCGCCGGTAAACACATTTTTCGCATCTATATTTTCCAGAATATTATTGGCATTGCTGATTCCCTCATACATCTTACTCCAGATGCCATCTATACGGTTTTGTGTTACCGTGCCGGTAGTGTAGATATAATTGCCATCATCTGCATACCCCGTGGCTGTAGTGGGATAGGTTGACCATTCGTGCGACAACACACCCATCATTCCATAGGTAAGCTCCTTACCATATAAAGCCTCATCGGTAAGCAAGGTATAGGTACCAGCCAGCGCCTCTTTAAAGCCTGACTCTGTTTTAAACAACTCCGATGCTTTTATCTGCGAATTGGGTTGTACATCCAGCCATTTATTGCAGGAAGAAAACAGCAACGCGCCTGAAGTGATGAGTAAGAGTAAACTGATCTTTTTCATACCTGACAATTAAAAATTGGTTTGAAGAGAAAACGAGAAAGTGCGTGCAAACGGATAATCAGTACCACGCTCCGTTTTAACGTTAGAAGCCACAAACACCTCCGTGGTATAAAAGCCCAGCTTCAGGTTTTGAAAACCATACTTTTTAATATTAAGCCACTTAAAATCGTAATACAGGTTTAAAGAAGAAAAAGTAAGGTCGCTCTTCGTCTGGTAAAACCGTGTAGTAGGCCTGGTAGTGGTACGTACGGTGTTTATCTTTTTAAAGAAAGACTGATCGCCCGGATTTTGCCAGGTATTGTTTAATACCCGTGTATCTACGTTATACGCAATATCAACATTCTCCACCCTGTTTACCAGTGTACTGTTATAATACCCTGCATCCAGCGTATAACGCATAGAAGCTGATAAGCCCCAGCCGTTGTATTCCAGGTTTACACCAAAGTTGCCGCTCAGTTTAGGATCGCTTACACCCGCAACAATCTGATCGTCTGCATTCCACTCGTACGTGGTTTTACCGTCTTTGGTCAGATACATTTCTTTACCGGTAGCAGGGTCAATACCCAGCGATGGTACTGCCCATATAGAACTCATAGATTGTCCTTCTTTATAACGCGTTTTAGGGGCCCTTACGTTTTCGGTACTTTCATCCTGCTCTTTGTTACGGCTGCTCAGCGCATCTGATATGCTTACCAGTTTATTGAAGTTGCGGGCAAAGGAAGTATTGAGGGTTACAAAAGAATGCCTTTTAGGATTGGAATACACCTGATAGCTGATAGCGCCTTCGTACCCGATAGTACGGAGCGTGCCCAGGTTTTCTTTATAGGAATTAAAGCCGGTAGAAGTAGGCAGCGTAAAATCAATCAGCAGGTTGCTGGTATTCTTCAGAAAATAATCGAACCGCGCAGTTAACCGGTTAAACAATTTCAAATCCACACCTACGTTGTATTCTCTGGCTTCCTGCCACTTCAGATTATCATTAGCCAATGCATACAGGTAGGCACCGGAAATATTATCGTACGTACTGCTGGTAAAAAAGTTATAGGTAGCCATAGCCTGGTAAGGGCTGAAGTTCTGGCTGCCGGTAGTACCTACAGAGCCCCTTACTTTAAAGTTATTGATGGCCTTCACACTTTTTAAAAGCCCTTCGTTATGCAGGTTCCAGCCCAGGCCTACCGACCAGAAATTACCCCAGCGGTTATTGGCACCAAATACAGACGAGGCATTTCTGCGCATGCTTACATCTACCAGATAACGGTTGTCGTAAGCATAGTTGGCATAGCTGATAAGGCCCACTTCTCTTTTAATAGATTCTGAGCCATAAGGCACACCATTATCGGCATATTGTTTGGCAAAGCTGATATAGTCTACCCGGTTGTTCAAAAAGCCCCACGCCGTCATACCATGCGTATCGCTGGTAAAAGCAGCCACATTCAAACCTCCGTTTACAAACACCACATGTTTACCATAGGCTTTTGTCCAGTTGGCAAACAGGTCAGAGCTTAAAGTAGAACTTACCCCATCTGTCATTGTGTACGAACCCCGTTTGTAGTAAGACTCGCCTGTCCACAAAGCAAAGCTGGTATGGTCGCCCGGTAAAAACCGCTCAGAGGAATTTCCATTATGCGTATATCCTACCCTGCCCGTAAGCTTCAGGTTCTGATGTGCCTGGTACTCCACATAAAAATTTTCGGTAATCTCGGTATACTTACTAAAATCTTTTGTTTCCAGCTGCGCATTGTACAGCGGATTAAAATAATAAATGGGCGTTGCAGAAGCACTGGACTGAAAAGTACCTAACTGCTTTCTCACCCTGCCGTATTCATCTGTAGGGGCATAGTAGGGGTTTAAATTGCTATACTCCGAAAAACTACCGTAGGGTGAATTATCAGAGGTATTAAAAGTAATGTTCAGAATGTTCCTAAAATTCAACTTCCCTTTTCTATAAGAAAGGTTAATAGAACCACCCACGTTCCGGCGGTTAGAACCCTTCATTACACCCGCTACATTGTTATAGGTAAGGTCAATACCATAACGCATGGCAGACGAACCGCCTTCTACATATACAGTATGTTTGTTACCCAAACCTGTACGCAACGGTTTGGAAAGCCAGTAGGTATTCACTCCTTCTTCAATATTTTTCAATACCGAATTATACTGCTCTCGTAAAAACTGCTGGGTAAAAGGCAGCGTGGATGTGTAACGGCCGGCATTTACTTCAACCTGTAACTTTTCGCGCGCATTGGTTAAATGATAAGATGTTAAATCAGGTGCCTCTATGTTCAGGTTGCCGTTATAAGATAACCGCATCTCTCCTTCCTTCGGACGAATGGTTTCAATTACCACTACCCCGTTAGCAGCTTTGGAGCCGTAAATAGCTTTGGCCGATGCATCTTTCAGCAACGTAACAGAAGCCACGCGGTTCATATCCAGATCGAATATTTTCTGCGCACTGGCTTCAAAACCATCCAGTATAAACAGCGGCTCGTTGGGGTTGCCGGTGTACTCGCCCTTCATATCTTCCAGGCCGGATTTACCTCGCAGGTTTAAGTTGGGCAACGCATTGGGGTTAGAGCCTGCACTCAGGTTTTCAGTAAGTACAAAAGAAGGGTCCAGGTTCTGCAGGCTTTGCAGCACGTTTTTATTACCAACCCTTTTAAGGTCATCGGCTGAATAGCTTACGGCCGCACCGGTAAAACTATTTTTTTTACGGTTGGAATAACCGGTAACAATTACCTCTTCTTTTTCGTCACTACTCTTTTCCAGGCTTATTACCATGGTAAGTTTCATATCGGGTTTCAGCACCACTTCCCGTGGCTTAAAACTGGTATGGCTGAATATCAGTGTGCCTTCCAGCTTATCCAGTGTTAATACAAACTCGCCGCTGCTGTTGGTAGCAGCGCCTACTTTACTGTTGCCTTTCAGCCGTATATAGGCATCGGCCACAGGGCGTTTGTCTTCATCTACCACCCTACCCATTAGTTTAGGTACGGGCTTCAGCGTTACTGCCGGCACCTGACCTACCACAGCACCAGGCAATATCATAAAGGCCGGCAGCAGTAACAGCAGCAGCTTTTTAATACCGCCAATCCTTCTTGCTTTCGATAACATAAGCAGTTTTGTTTTTTAATGTTTAGGAATAACGCAATTGTTGAAGTGTGTATCTGGAAGCTTTGCAATAAGTGGAAACATAGCGGTACCCCGTACCGCATAAAGCAATACTCTCATAAGCAGAAAAAAAAAATTAAAAGCAGTGAATTAGTTAAAACAAACCTTAATTACATTATTGGTAACTGAGTAAGAAAAAGCCATTTGACCAGACATGTCATTTATAAGATCGGGCAGTGTAATGCCTTCAAACCTTGCAGTATACACTTTAGCCAGCTTATCAGGTGTTGTGCCTTCGCACAGTTCCAGCACTATACCGTACCTGTTGCGGAAATTAGCCACCAGATCGCTGAACGAAGCATTGTTAAAATCCACCCGGAGTGCCATGCGGTTGATAACAGTTAACTGATCGGCTTTGCTGAGTTTACAAAATGCACTGTCGTTAAACATGAACTTAGTCATGACTGTTGCCCTTACCGTTTTCCTGGGCTCAGCCGGCTGGCTTGCAGTATCCTGCACGTTAACAGCAGCGGGTGCTGCGGCAGCATAAGCAACTGCGGGTTCAGGCAAATGTTTCTTCCCATATTGTTTCGTTTTGGTTTTTACCTTTTTTACTTCAGCATCTTTCAATAAAGCACTGAGCGTATCGGAACGGGTGCCTGCAGGCAACTGTTCCGGGGTAACAACAGCAACAGCCGTTGTTTTATCTGACTCTACCACTGCTCTTTTACCGGAGAAGTAAACAACAGAAAACAGCACAGCACCTGTTATTGCGGCTGCAGCAGCCAGCCGTGGTATGTAACGGCGTAATGCTGAGCGTTTTTGCAGAGGTACCGGTTGCAGTTGGCCTGCCTCTCTGGTATGCTCTTCCCAATAAGCTTCGAGAAAGGCTTCAAACTCAGCCTGATGCTGAGGATGCAGCAACCATTCTTCCACCATCGCAGCTTCGGATGCGGAACAGGTTTTCTCAAAATAGCTTCTCAGGAGTTCTCTTTTCACTTGCGTTGATCAGATTCTATATAACTATACAATATGGAAGACGATTGCACCTAAGGCCGTAAAAAAAATTCCTGTTTTTTTAAGCAGGCCTTTTAATTGTTTGGTGGAGTGGTTGATATGATTTTCCACCGTACTCTTGCTGATGTTGAGTATTTCAGCAATTTCCTGGTTAGAGTACCCTTCTATGCGGCTCATAGTAAATACCTCTCTTCTTTTATGGGGCAGTTGACGCAGTATATTCTGAAGCAGATCGCGCACCTCGCTCAGTTGTAGCGCCTTTTCATCTGTTTCCTGCGGTACTGCCTGGTACTTCTGCGCTACCAGCCGCTTTTTAATAGTGTTGTAAATATCGTTTTTGGCAATGGTAATCAGATAAGACTGAAGGGATAAGCCCTCTTTTAATCCTTCCCTATGCTCCCAGAGTTTAACAAAGGTTTGCTGTATTACATCCTTGCAATCCTCGCCCTGCACGCCCAGCTTCAGCAGAAATGAATACAACACTTCACTATAGGCACTATACAATTCTGCAAAAGCAGTTTCGCTGCCTTCCTTCAACTGAATAATAAGTGCCTGTTCGTTCGATAGTCGCATAATTACAAACCTTAGAGTAAGCCCTTAGGGGAACAAGATACAAAAATATACATCCGCCACCACATTCCCTACTATTTCAATAGGGATATAAAATAAAGAAATGGCCAGGCTTGTTTTATCAGCCTGGCCATTGGGTATAATGCTATACTCCCCTTAAATTCAGGAATACTAATCTTTAAAAATCTCATCCAACTGGTCTTTCAGCTTGCTGCTAAAGCCGGTATACTTCTCCACTATTACGCCTTCGCGGTTAATTAAGTAAAGCGTAGGAACGCCTACTATCATAAACTCCGACAGTGTTTTTTCTTTGTTGGGGGAAAGCACCTGAGCCCATGGCATATTTTCATCATTCATTGCTTTGGTCCAGGCAGCCACATCTGTATCAATAGAAACACTTAATACTTCAAACCCCTTCGCATTGTATTTACTATACAATTCTTTAATGGCGGGTATCGCTTTTCTGCAGGGTCCACACCAGCTTGCCCAGAAATCGACAAGCAGATATTTACCTTTAAAGGAATGGATATCCACTGGTTTACCTGCCGGATCGTTATAAGCTATGCGCGGCACAGGACTGCCTTTTTTAATAGCATTTTTTCTCGCCAGCTGTATCTGATATTCCTGCTTCAGTTCTTTTGCCTCATTCAATTGAGGAAATTGAACCAATAGCTTATCCAGTTGTGCGGAAAAATACGCTTCCTGATCTGCCGGTAATAAACTCAGCAGAAACACGGTTGCCGGTGTATGCTCATTGGCAGTAATCAGCTGCTTTAAACGCATGGTCTCTATCTCCTGTTTGCGTTTACCTGGCGCTGTTGACCTGAGCCAGGTGGCCCATGCAGCATCTTTAGCAACATGTTGCTGGGCAGCCAACCCTTCCTCTGCCAGATAATCAGACTCCAGACCAGCCAGATACCTGTTGTACATAGCCTGACTTATCAGTCTGGTAGCAGCAGATTTGCTTTCTACCACCACATAACCCGAATTTTTCATTTTCTGCCTGCCGGTATCATAACCACGCGCCTGTACGGTTACATCCTGGTCTGACCAGAAGGCCGCAGTCTGCCATTTTAAAATATCCAGCGTAAACAATCCCGGCCCGGTTACTTTGGCTTTTAAATGAAAACTGCCATCGGCATTTACTTTTACAGAATCAACCGCTGCTTTGTTTTTTGCCATTCCCTTATACAACCATACCATGTTGTATTTTTTAAACACCTCAGGGTTTTGAAAGGCAACCGTACCACTGATTTCAATGGTTTGCTTCTGCTGTGCGGCAACCGGCGTTAATAAAAAGAGTATAGGGCTGAATAAAACGATATATATTTTCTTTATCATTTCCGGTTAGTTAAAAAGGGCTTTTAATTTATCATCCAGTTGTGCACCTGCAGCACCCAGCCAACGGGCAATAATCTTACCCTCCTTATCCAGTAAAATCTGTGTAGGGTAACCTTCAATACTGTACATAGCAGTTACATCCTGCTGCATTTCTTTTTCATTATTCAGCAGGTTGGTCCAGGTAAGCCCATCTTTTTCCACCGCTGCTTTCCACATTTTCTCAGCCTGCTCCTGGCCGCTTACTTTCTCACTCGCCACCCCTACTATTTCAAAACCTTTGGCAGCATATTGTGCATACAACTCTTTCAAATGCGGGTTAGCCGCACGGCAGGGTGCACACCAGCTTCCCCAAAAATCCAGCAACACATATTTACCCCTGAAATCAGACAGCTTTACGCTTTTGCCATTGATATCCGGCTTAGCAAAATCGGGTGCCGGCCCACCATCGCGTATTACTTTCAGCGAGGCAATTTTAGAAGCCAACCCTTTGCCAGGCCGGGTATTTTTATATTTATCAGAAAGGCCGTTATACACCGAATCCAGCTCACCAAGCCGGTATTCTTTGGCATCCATTGACAAAAAAAATATACTGGCAAAAGCATCGGGGTGTGTTTTAATATACTTCTTGCGGGCTTCAGACATAGATTTTCTTACCGCCAACATTTTAGGTCCAATTTCTTTAATAGCATCTGTAACGCCCATAATACGGCTTTCTGTCAGTTGCGCCTGTAAGGCTGCAAATTCATCCTGCGGCTTTTTTTCCAGCTTACGCACTTCGTTAAAACCTTCATTCAGGTCATCACCGGTAACCATGGCCTGGTGCAGGTCTTTTGCGGTGCCGGTAATAGTAAGGTTGGCCCCTTTTGATATAACTACCATCAGCGGTTGGGCGGGCGTATACATGCCTGTTTTACCGCCACCGAGGTAGGTATTACGGTCTAACCCCGTATTTAAAAAAGTTACAAATGGTTCATCCGCAGCCGTTCCGGTCAGTTCAAAAGCATCATTCACTGCTTCCACCTTTATTTCGCTATCTACGCCTCGCAGGGTTATTTTTTCGTTGCCCTGTCCGGCAAGTTTGCCCTTAATGGTAAAATCCTGGGCCAGGCTGACCATAGACACGCCTGATAAGAATAAGATAAATGTTATTTTCTTCATTAGTACTCGTTAGTGTTGATGTATGCTTTGTTGCATATACTATACAATGCAAAAGCGCCCCGCACCTAACCGGGATAAAAAAAACACCTTCTGCCGCATCATTCACACACATTGGCATAATTATCAGCCGTTTTAACCTGTAAAGAGGTACAAAACAGAATAAGGCTATCTTTAAATACAGAACCTTTACCATACAACCAGCCACATGAAAAAAGTATTACTGAAACTTGCCGGAGCAGGATGTTTATACAGTTGCCTTACAACAGCTGTTTTTGCACAAAACAATCTGAGGCTATGGTATAACAAACCCGCCTCTAAATGGACGGAGGCCTTACCTATAGGCAATGGCCGTGTGGGCGCCATGATTTTTGGCGATCCTGCCAATGAGCTGCTGCAACTGAATGAAGCCAGTTTCTGGAGCGGCGGCCCCGTTAAACGGAATGTAAACCCCGATGCCCCCGCTTATTTAGCCAAAACCAGAGAAGCATTACTGGAACGCGAAGATTACCAGGAAGCCAATAAGCTGGTAAGAAAACTACAGGGGCTATACACACAGTCGTTTATGCCCCTGGCCGATCTGCGGTTGCAACAGCAATCCGGCACCGGTGAATACAGCGGATACACGCGCGACCTTACGCTTACCAACAGCCTGGCTACGGTTACTTTTACAGCAGGTGGTGTTACCTATAAAAGGGAAATGATTGCCAGTTTTCCCGGCAAAGCGCTGGTAATACGTTTTACAGCAGATAAACCCGGTAAAATAAACTTCCGCGCTGCTCTAAGCAGTCAGGTACATTATTCCGTTAAACCAGATGGCACCAACGGGCTTTTTATGACTGCGCAAGCCCCCTCGCAGGCCGACCCCAATTATGTTAAATACAACGCCGAACCTATTAAATACGGAGACAGCAGTGGCTGCAATGGCATGACTGCGGCCCTGCAGATAAAGGCCATACTTACCGGCGGCACTGCGCACACAGATACTGCCGGCCTGGCAGTACAGAACGCCAGCGAAGTACTGCTGATTATATGCGCTGCTACCAGCTACAATGGTTTCGACAAATGCCCCGCAAACGCAGGAAAAGATGCTGTAAAGGAATGTAATGCCGCCCTGCAGGCCGCCACCCAAAAAAACTGGGCAACACTGTTTGCCGAGCATACCGCAGACTACAGACGCTATTTTAACCGGGTAAACCTGCAACTGGGTAAAAGCCAGCCAGCCAGCATACAGCAACCTACCGATGAGCGACTGCTGACCTTTAGTAAAGGCGCTACCGACCCGGAACTGGAAACACTTTTATACCAGTACGGTCGCTACCTGCTCATCAGTTCCTCCCGCCCTGGCGGTGTGCCTGCCAACCTGCAGGGTATCTGGAACAACCTTCTGCGTGCGCCCTGGAGTTCAAACTACACCATTAATATCAATACCCAGATGAACTACTGGCCCGCAGCCATCAGTAACCTGGAAGAAATGGAGTATCCCCTGTTTGAATTCATTAAAGCGTTATCAGTTACCGGCACCCATACCGCAAAAGAGTTTTATAACCTGAAAGGCTGGGTAGCCCACCACAATACCGACATATGGGCTATCAGCAACCCCGTAGGTGATATTGGCAAAGGCGATCCTAAATGGGCTAACTGGTACATGGGCGCTCCGTGGTTATGCCGCCATCTTTACGAGCATTACCGTTTTACAAGGGATAAAAAGTTTTTAACAGAAACCTATCCGGTACTGAAAGGTGCTGCTGAATTTCTGGTAAACTTTCTGGTAGAAGATAAAAACGGCTACCTGGTAACGGCCCCTTCTTTTTCTCCGGAAAATGAATATATAGACGATAATGGCAAACATGCCAACACCTCTATAGCCGCCACTATGGATATGTCTATTATCCGCGATCATTTCCGCAACTGTATTGAAGCTTCGGAAGCGCTGGGCATAGATGCAGATTTCCGCGCATTGCTTACCCAAAAGATGGCAAAACTGTATCCATTGCATATTGGTAAAAAGGGCAACCTGCAGGAGTGGTATAAAGACTGGGAAGATGTAGAACCCCACCACCGCCATGTAAGCCAGTTATACGGCCTGCACCCCGGCCGCGAAATATCGCCTGTTATCACCCCAGACTTTGCACAGGCCAGCCGTAAAACACTGGAGCTGCGTGGCGATGATGGTACAGGCTGGAGCCTGGCCTGGAAAATCAATTTCTGGGCACGCCTGCTGGATGGCGATCACGCGTATAAGCTGATACGCGATCTGATGCGCGATCTCAGCGTATCCAAAGGCGGCGGGCTTTATCCCAATCTGTTTGATGCGCACCCTCCCTTTCAGATTGATGGTAATTTTGGTGCTACTTCGGGCATTACGGAAATGCTGTTACAAAGCCATCTGAATGAAGTACACCTGTTACCTGCACTACCAAAGGCGTGGGCTACAGGAAGCGTTACAGGCCTTAAAGCAAGAGGTGCCTTTGCAATAGATATACAATGGAAAAACGGGCAATTAACAGCAGCCACCATTGCCTCTGCGAATGGAGAAAAATGCGTACTCAGAACTGCTGCTGCTATAGCTGTAAAAGGCGCAAAAGCCACTTCCGTTCGCGCAGGTAACAGTTACCTTACCACTTTTAATACAAAGAAAAACGGGGTATATAAAATCTCCGCTTTATAACGTTATCCGTTTACCAGCTAAAATGCCCGCTCAGTACCGGTAAGGTGCTAAGCGGGCATTTTATTCCGGGCGGCAATTACCTGCTACAGCAATGCGCCGCACAGCATACATGCTACATAACAGGTAATAGTATGTGGCTGGGGTGCTTATCGTCTGTATAAATACGTAAAACAGCGGGGCCACCATCTGCTATAGTTTGGGTACTCACCTCTTTGCTGCTGCCGTAGTTTATTTCAGAAGCACTATTTAACAGGGGGGCTATCAACAATCTCAGGCTGCTACCTTTTTTTATAACCGTAGTTGTCCAAAAAGCATCATCCAATTGTACATGATACACCTGGTCTTTTACCCAGCTGTGTCTATGGCCTTGCTCAACACTCATAGAAAGCCGCTTATTCTGACTGGTAAGCAAACGCCACTTCCCTTTTTTATCAACTTCCCACCAGCTTATACGCAAATCTGCATCAGGAACAGATAACGATAGCCAGAGATTTGCTACCGGCGAACCCGTCCAGATAATATCCTTTTCCAAAGGATCAGATTCAAACGTGAGCCCACTCTTATGCTTTAACAACCCATTTGTACCACCGCCATTTCTGGCAATATCCAGGCTATCTCTTATCAACTCTTTCGTACTCCAGCATAATTCCAGGGGCTTACCCTGTCGCTGCTGCCCGGGCAACAGCTTTTTTTTGTGCAGATAATAAGTAATAGTGTCGCTGCACATCTTTTCTACAGAAGGAAAATAGCGCCATTTGTTTTCACCCAATACAAATACCGCAACCTTATCCTGTAAAAAAGCTGGCTTTTCACCATTTCGCAAACAATAATGAAACCACTGGCTCACCAATTCATTCATATTCAGCGCGGCAGCAGAATCAATGGTAAATCCCTGCATTTGCTTATACACATAACCCGATTGCGCACCATGGTGATTGTAAGGGCCAATTAACAGATAATGGTTGGCCGCTCCGTTGTCCAAAGCAAACTGATGATGCATACGATAATAATACAAAGCGCCCCGCTGGTCGCTGTCAAAATAACCTGTAGTAGTTAGTATAGGAATATTAATACGGGCAAACTCCTCTTTTACCGGCGTCATCCGCTGCCAGAAGCTATCTGCCGGAGGATGCACCAGCCATCGCTGAAATACGCTGTCATAATGCCCCTCAGTTGAATCCAGCCGGTTAAATGCCGCCCCCTTTAGCAGATGACTGGTCACCAACCCGTTCCAGCGCTCCGTATTTGTCATCTGTACTGTATCCACGTATTGCCGGTTACGCACATACTTCAGCCACCTCAGCACGTAAGTGGTAAATATGCCGCCGGCATTGGGAAAGTCAATACCCGGTGCAACAGAAGCCTGCGGTACAATAGTTTTTAAAGCAGGATGCAGTTTTTTAACAGCCGCCCACTGTGTAAACCCCAGATAAGAACCGCCATACATGCCTACTTTACCATTACACCATGGTTGCCGGCTTACCCAGTCTATAATATCATAATTATCTGCCGCATCATTTTCAAAGGGATAAAACACACCCTGGGAGTGCTCTCTGCCACGGGCAAACACTACTATGGCCGCATATCCACTGTCTGCCCAGGCTATACACCGCTTTTTGTCGTAACTGTGTTCATAAGGGTAGCAGCTCACTACCAGTATTACCGGAAAAGCCCCCTGCTGCCGGGGCCGGGCCATGGTACCGCTTAGTGTTATGCCATCTGTAAGCGTAATACGTACAGCCGTATCTACAAAAACGGAGTTTTCCACTGCCGCCAGCCTGGCAGCCACTTTTGCCGTATCTGGCTGGCTATATACCATGGACCCCCATAACAGGCCCATAGCTACCAGCAGCAGCATTTTTAGCGGTGCATTCCCCGTGGTTCTCCGGTTGTGGCAGATAGTTTGCTTGTGTTTCTCCGGGCAGCTGTCCTTCCAACTACAATTCATATTATTTTAAAGGTTGGGTGAATGTTGCGCGCAAAGTAATATATATTCAATTTAAAATATCAAACCATCTGCATCTCATGAAATGCTCCATCCTGTCTGCCTTCTTTTTTTGCTGTGCATCCTCCTTTGCCCAGCAAAAAAGTATTCCCCTTAGTACTTCTCTTACCAATAGTAAGCTGTTTGAAAAAGCGTTTAATAACGATACCATACAACTGCTCGATTTTAAAAGCGGCGGTAACACCGGAGGCTTATTTGTTTTGTATCAGAAAAGTGATACGCTCAACTTTAAAAATGCCTTTTACAGCAACCACCCCGACAGAGAAAATTACATACTGCAGGGCCTGGCCTATTACGAAAAAAAGCCCGGCGCCTGGCGGCTGAAATTTGCCAACGATTACGCCTTGTTCTGCGCCAGCTGTAATAACATGCATGGGTATGATATGAATGTACATAAAGACACGGTGCAGCTATCCATTACCTGGGGGCCTAACAGTTTTTCTTCTACCGAAACGTATTGGTTTAACTGGCGTCCGGCGCTTAAACGCTGGCAGCTGAGCAGAACAAAAGCAAACGGATCGGACGATGCCGGTGAAGAGCGCCGCATATATCAGGAATTCAACAGCAACAGTAACGTTTTTCTGGACAATTATGTAGCAGAAACCCTGCTGTCTGAACAGCCATCCGGCACTACCGCCGGTGCGCTTTCTCTTTATTATAAACCGGGCAATTATAAGGGGTTGCTTGATTCTTTGTATCGGGTACCGCAAAGCAGCTTTCCTATGCTGCCTTTTGTATTCAGCACTACAGATGCCACCTATTTTAACAATGAACCCATTACAGGCAAACAGGTACAAAGCGCGAACGATGTGGGCTATTTTCTGGAACAGGCCAATAGCCTGGCAGTAGCGGAAATAATATTGAAACAGGTAATTGAGGCCTTTCCTAAAAGAGAAGTTGCCTATTATAATCTGGGTGATGTATACCTGAAACAAGGTAACAAAGCACTGGCTGCAGTAAACTATAACATTTACATTAACCTGATGACGGAAAGAAAACTGCAAAGCAAAATACCGAAGAAGGTACAGGATTTTGTAAACGCCAACCGGGGGCTTCTGAGTAATTAACCACAGCCAACAGTTGTGTACAAATACCAACAGCATTACCAACAGGCAGGATATAATAACCTATCGGAACATATCCTGCCCGTTGGTTACTTCCCAGCTACCCTCTTCTATTTCCGCTTCCAGTTCTGCGGTATCCCAGCCACAGTAACCCAGAAATATTTTCACATCCTGTTCTGTAAGCTTACTGTTGTTAATAGCCTTTACTGCTGCAGCAAAATCGCCACCCAGAAATACACCCTCACAAACAGGTTCGCCACCCGTAACAATATCCGGACGGCGATGTATAAAGTACAGGTGCTCCCTGTCTACCGGGCCACCATCATATATAGGAAAGGGCAGGCCGTTCTTAAACTCCGCTAACTGATTCAACGTACGCTCAAAACGCTTGTTTATCACAAAACCCATAGCACCTTTATCGTTATACTGTGTAATCAGCAATGCAGCTGCTTCAAAAAAAGTATCTTTCAGCAGGGAGGTAGCGGTAATAATGGTTCCTGTTTTCATCCGTTAAAAGTAGGTTTAAAATAACAAAACTGTAAAGGCGTCATACCATCACATCCGGCACCTTCTCCTGCAACAATTCATTGCCTGCGGTATCGTAGTAAGTACAGGTCATTTTATCCAGGCACACCACCCACTTCTCCACCCCATGCTCCGCGCAATGGCCGCAAAAAGTAAGATAGTCCGTTGCTCCCTGCTGGTGTTCGCGCAGGCGTTGGGCAAAAGCCGTTACGTTGGCGGTGGCAGCAATATCCAGCGGGCCGTATTGGGCAACCGCTACCTGCTTCTCTTCTCCGGCACCATAGTAATCGGTATGCCCGTCAGTAACCCAGGTTTCATAATAGCCCACACCCAGGTTTTTAAGATCGCGGATATAAGCGGGAAAATCTGCACCGGATTTTACTTTGGCGTGTGCCGCCTTAATTGCTTCAATGGTAAACATGGTTCATTCGTTTTATCTGATGCCACAAAACTCAGCCATCCGTTACTGCCGGCATTGTAAAAAATCGTTTATTACAAAAAGCGCTTAAAACGTTCGGGCGTTTCGCCGGTAAACCGTTTAAAGTATTTGATAAAATGCGCCTGATCAAAGTACTGATATTCATAACACAGCTCTGTAAGCGACCGCCCTTTATGCATATTTTGCAGCACGGTGTTAAAGCGCACTATAGAAGCAAACTTTTTAGGGGTAGTACCCACCAGCTTACGAAAACGTTTCTCCAGGGGGCTCTGGCTTATAAACAGGCTTTCATTCAGCTGCCGTATCTGAATATTCCCACCTGAGGCGTATATCAGCCGCACAGCTTCCGCTACCAGCGTATCGGGTGCCTGCTCCCTCACCTGTTGCATAAAAAAATGGTTCAGCAGTTGTATGCGTTGTGCATCGGTAGTTGCCAGGGCCAGCTGCTCTTCTACGGCTGCTGTGTCATCTGCATTCAGCACATCGGGTAGTGCTACACTCTGGTTAAACAATGCATGGGCGGGGCAGCGGGAAAACTGCATCCAGCCGGTTTCGGTAAAAAACACCAGCAGGGTACCAATACCTGCCGAGTTTTTAAACAGTTTATAACTATCTGAAATACCCGTTATACCCGCAGCCAGCAAACGTTCGCTGCCATCTGCTGTACAAACCGAAAGCTGCCCGCGGTACTGAAAGCCCATTACAAGGCCAGATGAGGGAAACACCTTGTATTGTGTTTCCGCTGCATTCTCCGATATTACATAATACTTAATGTACGCACGGAGCCTGGGGGCCGGTAATATTTTTTCAAACCGCATGTACCTGTAAAGTACCGCATTTTTGCGCAACCCACGCACAGAAAGCGCCATAACGGGTTACGATAAACAAAGCACCAGGGGCAGCGGGCCTTATACTTACTTTTTACGCCCCACAAAGCGCACTACAGCACCTTCTCCGTTATGATATGCGCCCTCTGCCAAATGAATAACCGTTTCTTCCAGCAACAGTATGTCGTAGTCAGCAAACCACACCTGTATCTCCGCTTTTGACAAAAGCATATCCACTTCCTTAGGGCCACCTACGGCGGGGTTGGCCTGGTTAAACACCAGATGCGCTTTGCTAAATGCCTCCAGCAGTACCATACCGCCGGGCCGCAGGCAGGCGGAAAGGGTATTATAAAATGCAGCTTTCTCATCAGCTTCCACATGGGCATAAATAAGGCCGATAGCATCAAAGCTGGCAGGTGTAAACTGCAGACTATCCAAAGCACCCACCAGATAAGTAATTTCAACCCCACTTTCCACGGCCAGCTGCAGCGCCTTATTACGGCCCGCTTCGCTGATGTCAAAGGCCGTTACCTGCCAGCCCTGTGTAGCTGCATATACCCCGTTTCTGCCCTCCCCCTCTGCCGGCATCAACAGTTTACCTGGTGTAAACCGGGCCAGCCATTCTTTAAAAAAAGAGTTAGGTTCTTTGCCGTAGGCATAGGCTGCCTGCCTGTAACGCTCATTCCATTTTTGCTGATAAGCTTCTGAAAACGTAGTCATAACTATTGATTAATAACACAAAGCTATCACGCCCTTCAACCGGCAAGCAGGACGAAAATGAAGTTTAGTGGTACTTATCTGCACTTCCGGCGAAAGGCTTCGGGGGCAATACCGGTATGCCTTTTAAAAAAGCGGATAAAATAAGAAGCATCTTCAAAGCCCAGCGCCGTAGCTATGCGGGCAACGGTTTCACCGGTACATAGCAGCCGTCTCTTTGCCTCCAGCACTACATAGTCGCTAATTACCTGCGAAGCGGTTTTGCCCTGCATCTGTTTAACAATGGCATTTAACTGGTATATGCTCAGGTGCATCATGGCCGCATACGCTGCTACCGGTTTGTTAAAGGGCGCATACTTTTCCAGCAGGGCCTCAAACTCCTGCATGCGCTGTTGTATATACAAATTACCGCTGCCCTCATACCGCACCGCTGCCTGGCGTATCAGCCGCGCAAACAGTATACTCAGGTGCGCCAGTATCACTTCGCGGTACCCTTCCCTGCCATGTGCAGCTTCTTCAAATACAGCTGTTACCAAAGTATATACTTCCCTAAACAGGCCCTCCTGTAGCGGGTAATAGTTTACACTGGCAGCTTTTTGCAGCAGGTGCTCAAAACCCTTCTCCTGCAAAAAGTAAAACTGCCTTTCAAACTGTATCATATATCCGGTACTGTCAGCCTCCAGGCGCAACTGGTGTACCTGTCCGGGGCGCATAAAAAACAGGGTATAGTTTCCTACCGGGTAAGCAGTAAAATCAATAATATGTTCACCAGCCCCACGCGCTGTTATCAGCAGGTAAAAGAAATTATGCCGGTGCGCCTCCTGCCGCATCTCTTCCCCACCTGTTAACTCGCTCAGGCTCCTGACAGCAAAGCTGTCGGCTGGCGTGGCAGCGCGCGGTGTGCCCATGTTTCTAACCGGTATTCCCTTCATTACAAGCCCAAACTTAGGCATTTAACCCGAACAGCATTTTTCCGTATAGTAGCTAATACCATAACGCCGGTGCCACAGAAGCGGCAACAGCTTTCTGCAGCTGGTGTAAGCACGCCCCAATCATGCATTTACCCTGTATTATTTTATTGATATCTGATATAAAACCACTGATGCCAGAAGCCAGGATAACCATTTTATATTTGACATGCATGCCTACGGGGACGGCGCATCCCCACACATAAAAAACAATATCAAAAATTTTCAGACAATGAAAAATAAAACTACCTACCACTTCATTGACATCAATGGGGTTAATATCTTTTACCGCGAAGCAGGTGCTAAAAATGCGCCCACCCTTGTGCTGCTGCATGGCTATCCTGCCTCGTCGCACATGTTTCGCAACCTGATAAATGAATTATCAGATAAATACCATCTGATAGCCCCGGACTATCCTGGCTATGGCAGAAGTGAGCAGCCACCTATTGCAGATTTTGCTTACACTTTCGACAACTTTGCCAACATTATCGAAGCATTGCTGGAAAAGCTGAACATATCAAAGTACAGCTTGTACCTGATGGATTATGGAGCACCGGTGGGCTGGAGAGTGGCTGCCAAACACCCGGAAAACATTGAAACGCTGATTGTACAAAACGGATGCGCGTATGAAGAAGGGCTGGAAACTTTCTGGGATCCTTTCAAAGCCTATTGGAAAGACCACAACGATAAGGAAGCAGAAAAAACCTTAAGCACCTTCCATAGCCCTGATGGCTTAAAATGGCAGTATACGCATGGAGTGCCTGATCCGCTGGTGGTAAGCCCCGATAACTGGGAAATAGACCTGCGCCATCTGGAGCGTCCTGAAAACGGACAGATTCAGTTAGATCTGTTTTACGATTACGGCACCAACCCTCCTAAATATCCTGAATGGCAGCAGTATTTCCGCACCTACAATCCGGAGATGCTGATTGTATACGGAAAGAATGATTATATATTCCCTGTAAGTGGCGCAGAAGCTTATAAAAAGGATATAAAAAACCTGGAATACCATCTGTTTGATGCAGGACATTTTGCGCTGGAAAGCCACGGCGATGAAATTGCCGCGGTTATTAAAGACTTTTTAGACCGCAAAGTAACCGCTAAGCGCAGCAAACCGGTAAGCAGCGCCGCTAACTAACAAACACGCTGATAAAAGGAATAAAACAGGCAGAGGTAGCAAAAACTACCTCTGCTTTTATCCGTTTACAGCAACACCGGCCCTTTCGATTGTATCGCTTCGGGAATAACTGTATCTCCTATTATCTGCAGCATATCTATTTCAATAGCCCGGCAAATAGAAAGCATAGGCGTATCGTTATAAAGACCTTCAAACGGGTTTTCAGAATAATCGCCAATCATTTCCATTACCACATATACCCAACCCACCACTACCCCTACCGGCACGCTCAGCCATACACCAGCCGCTCCCAGCCGGCTAAACTCGCCCACTATACCAAAAGGCAGCAGAAAAATAAATATGCATACAAACAGAAAACTAAAGCTGGCATACTTGCGCGGAAAAGGGGTTTGCTTTATCCGCTCTACCTTACTCTGTTCTGCATAAAAGTTATTAAGCGTATGCTGAATATCAATCTGCTGTATCATGTTAACCACCTTATCTCTGTAAAGCGCCTGTACAGTGCGGCTTTGCATATTCAGTAACTGTGCGGCCTTATTAAAAGCCCCCTGTAACTCCTGCTGTTCCGTTGCAGACAGGTAGGTCTGTTGCTGCACCTGTTCCAGCTCTGCCTTAAAAAGCTGGTTTATTCTGGCTCGGCGCTGCCGGTTATGATAGGCCATTCGCCAGCGGCTTTGTAAACAGGCATGCTCCCACTGCGCCGGCACCAGCAACTGTTCGCGAAGCTGGTACAGGTAAGCAATATGGCGGTACACAAGCTGGCGTCTTATAGCTGCCGCATCATTACCGGCCATTTCTTCTGAGCGGTAGTTTTTTACCATAACCGCAAATACCCGGCTGTCGGCCGCAATATCACTCCATATTTTTCTGGCTTCCCAAAGCCGGTCGTACGACTGATTGTTTTTAAACCCCACATAAAAAGCAACAGCCGTACCCACCAGCGAAAGCGGCAACCAGGGCAGGGCCAGCCAGCTGCAATGCGTAAAATAACAAACACAGGCCACCAGCAGCATCCATGCCGTAAGCCAGGGTAAATGGTGCCCGGTAAAATCGTAAACAGTACTAAGCGAAAGTGTCTTTTTAATAAGCATATCTGAATGATTACTTTCAAAATTCACCTGCCCCCACCTTACCTGCAAACAACTTGTATAATGGCTGCTATTACTTTTTTCATGCCAGTCCTTTACGGTTCAGGCACAATACATCCACGCCCGGTATTATTTTTCTGATAGCTGCTATTAACATAGTAATAAAGTATCAGCCGTTAGCATCTTCACCTTTGCGCTTTGTAAACCAATAGCATATGAACATGAGAATCATCCCTGCACTACTGGCCTGTAGTGCAGCACTGGCCTGTAGTCAACCACAAACAACCCCACCTCCCCCACCTTCTGTTACAGCAACGGCCGATAGTATTAAAACAGGTGGCAACCGGCTTATAGAGGTGGATGGAAAATATAAAGTATGGACTAAAAAGACTGGCAACGGTAACATAAAAGTACTGCTGTTGCACGGCGGCCCGGGCTTTTCGCACGACTACATGGAATGCTTTGAAGATTTTCTGCCGCAGGAAGGCATGGAAATTTATTACTACGATCAGTTGGGCTGTGGCAATTCAGATGCCCCTGCCGATACCTCGTTATGGAATATAGCCCGTTATGTAGAAGAGGTAGAGCAGGTAAGAAAAGGCCTGGGGCTGCATACATTTTACATAACAGGCCACTCCTGGGGGGCGCTGCTGGCAATGGAATACGTACATAAATATCCGGCTGCCGTTAAAGGAGTGGTACTTTCTAATATGACGGCAGGCATGGCAGATTTTATAGCCTACGCCGACTCGTTAAAACGAAAGATATTTTCGCCGGTTGATATGGCCCTGTACGATTCGCTGGACAAGCAACAGGCTTATACCAGCCCTGAATACACCAATCTGCTGATGAACAGGTTGTATACACAGGTATTGTGCCGCCTGCCGGTAGATCAGTGGCCGGAACCCCTGATGCGTGCATTTAAGAAAGTAAACCCGGTTATTTACAATCATATGCAGGGGGTAGATGAGTTTCATGTAACGGGCAATTTTAAAAACTGGGATTTCTGGAACAGGCTGCCGCAAATAAAAACACCGGTACTGGTGCTGGGAGGTATGAAGGATGAGATGAACCCCGAAAGCATGAAAAAAGAAGCCCGGCTGCTGCCCAACAGCAGGCTGTACCTTTGCCCCGAAGGCAGCCATATGGCTATGTATGATGATCAGGCACGCTATTTCAATGCCCTTATCCGCTTTCTGCAGGATGTGGAAAAGGGTACGTTTAAAGCAGATAAAGCGGCGCAAATTCAATAAGATGATGATACGCCCTCTCAAACGGGGGCTCTTTTACAGCGCTTTGCAAAAAGCGGATTACCGGTACTATAGCCGCACTTTTGAGATGGTTTTGCAAAGCGTCGCGGTTGTAAAACTTTTTATATACCACAAACCTTGTGTTGTATTTAACTACCTGGCTAAGCTGAAAGGTAAGCAACCCGGCATCCATTTGTATAGCCGGTATGGCCGCGCGGTTCATACGTATAAACTGTGCGGCCATACCCCTTTTTACATCTACAAACAACATTACCACTAAAGGGTGTTCATCCGTTTCCGGAAGCGCTTTCCGGGGGCTATCTCTGGTAAACCATTCCAACTCCCGCATATAAAGCCGCTCTTTCAGCACAGCCCCTTCTGCTTCTGTAAAAACACGCACCATTTCTGCAGCCGGGCTTTTTCTGTTCTCCTCATACAAAGCCCCGTTGCTCCATCGCTCCATTACCCATATTACGGTAACATCCCCCTGCTCGTAATAAGCTGCCGCCATTATATTGCCGGTTGCCTTCAGCGAGTTGAAAACATACATGCTTATCATGGCCGTAAACTGTTCGTGATAGCATGTTTTTACCTGGTAGTGTGTTAGCACAACGGTTATAGTGTTACCACCGGAAAAGCCCCTCAGGCATTGGTTAGCAGCACTTATTAAGCGTAAAAAAGCATTCCCCCATGTAAAGCGCCGGTTTGTGTTATCAGGTATAAGCAAGGCAATTCTTTTGCAGGTAAATATGGTGCCCCGGGGCCCACCGGGCAAATAAGTAAACTAATGGCTGCTATTAGTATTCTTATAGCAGTTTAAGGCACGCACATTTATCTTTCCCCCGCTATGTTCCAATGTTTATCCACTGTAGCCCTTCCAAATCTGCTGAGGCAGGGGTTAACCATTCTTATACCCTATCTTTAGGTACTTTGTATATGAAGAAAAAAGTGCTTATAGTAGAAGATGAATACATTGTAGCCAACAACCTGAGGCAGGTGCTGGAGCGGTTTGGTTATGAAGTAACCGGCATTGCGGTATCTGCCGCTGAAGCAGAAAAAAGCATCAGAAACAGCAAGCCCGATATTGCACTGCTGGATATACGGCTGGAAGGCGACCGTACCGGTATTGATATTGCCCGAACCCTGAAAGCAGAAAATATTGCTTTTATTTATTTATCAGCCAACTCTAACCAGAAAATACTGGAAGAAGCCAAGAAAACAGAACCTTATGGCTTTCTGGTAAAACCCTTCCGGAAAAAAGACTTAGAGGTAATGCTGGATATTGCCTGGTACCGCCATACACATAGCACGGAGGCAAAAGCATTTCAGGAAAATCTGTTACAAAAGGAAATGGAAGCAGCAGGCAACTGGCTGGAGCTGGCCCGCATTCTGCAACCCTTTCTGCCGTTCGATTTGCTTACCACCGGGCTACGGCCACTCTCTATTGCAGAATTCAGCGATACCGGTTACCTGCGTATTGGCTTTGAAGAGTATCAGTTTATTGCAGAAAAGGAATTGCTCACAATTACCAATTTAAAAAAAACTGCATTATCTGTTATACTTGCCAATACCCATACAGATGCCGGTGCCGTTATTTATAATAATGAAGCTACTGATATGCAGCCCAATGTGCCATCACTGCAAAAAACACTGATAGAAACATTTCATATACAATCTTACCTGGTGTTTCCGGTTACGCTTAGCAACGGCATGGCCTTTCACTACTTTTTCTATAGCAGGCTGGAACATATTTACACACTACCGCACCTGACTTTATTAAACCGGCTACGGAACAGCCTTACTTTTATTGCCGAAAAAATAATGTATGGTGCCAGCCAGCATAACACAACCGGTAAGCCGGAGGCCGAAACAGTTACCCACCCGGCATTCAGCAGTATCATCGGCAACCATCCTCTGTTATTAAATGCGCTGGACCTTACCGCTCAGGTAGCCCCTTACAATACTTCGGTGCTTATACTGGGCGAAAGTGGTACCGGCAAAGAAAAAGTGGCAGCCTGTATTCACCAGCTATCACCCCGCAAAAACGGCCCCTTTGTAAAAGTAAATTGCGGCGCCATTCCGCATACGTTAATAGAGTCAGAATTATTCGGACATGAAAAAGGCGCTTTTACCGGTGCAACAGAAAAACGAAAGGGAAAGTTTGAACTGGCAGATGGAGGCACTATTTTCCTGGATGAAATAGGAGAACTGCCGTTGGATATGCAGGTAAAACTGCTACGCGTTTTACAGGAAAAAGAAATTGAATCTATCGGTGGCAGCGCTCCGCTAAAAGTAAACGTGCGTATAGTAGCAGCCACCAACCGCAACCTGGAAAAAGAAGTGGCGCAAAGAGGCTTCCGGCTGGATTTGTATTACCGCCTCAATGTATTTCCTGTTACACTACCGCCCTTGCGGGAAAGACAGACAGATATAGAAGCACTGGCCACATTTTTTGCAGAAAGATGTTGCCGGGAATTTGAAAAGCCTTTTAGCGGCATATCCCCCGCTATGATGGAAGAAATGCTGGCCTATCACTGGCCGGGCAATATCCGCGAACTGGAGAATGTAATAGAGCAGTCTGCCATTCTGAACGATGGCAAATCTGCACTCACCTTAAAAAGAAGCCTTACCGCATTGCCACGCGAGGCAGGCATAGCACAACCGGATATCAGAAACCTGGAAGATGTAAAACGTATACAGCGGCAAACAGAAAGAGCATATATTATATCTATCCTTAAAAAAACGGAAGGCCGTATACGGGGCTTAAATGGTGCAGCAGCGTTACTGAACCTGAAACCCACCACCCTGGAAGCTAAAATAGAAAAGCTGCATATTAATAAAGCAGAGTTTATCTCATCTGCAAAGTAGCCCATAACACAAACAGCTCTGCTACAAAATTATTGTAGCAGAGGCCCGCCCGCCTCCAATTTTCCTGGAGGCTCCCGTTTTATTTTACCGGCAAGGCAGGTGACCCAAAAACACATAAACAACTAACTATCAACACCATACACATTATCCGCTCCCTTACCGCTCCCCTTTACTTCAACTGGCATGTAAATAGCCCCTTGCAGGCAAAACACAACCTCTATGTTAAACCTGGAATGGTTTAGAACATTCAAAGCTATTTACGAAACAGGCAATCTGTCCACCGCCGCACAGGAACTGTTTATTTCACAACCCGGCGTAAGCCTTCACCTTAAATCACTGGAAACCTACACCGGCCACCTTTTATTTGAGCGGGAACCCCGGAAAATGGTGCCTACGGAACGGGCCAACATTCTGTATAACTGCATTATCGATGCTATGAACCATCTTGTTCAGGCCGAACAGCTGTTCTGCCGCAACTCCAAAACCAACAAGCCTACTATCGGGCTGGGCATGGGCTTTGAAGCTTTTGAACATACGCTGGAAGAACATATTACCGAACTGCCTTTTAACATTATTCTGAAGTTTGATGATTACGATCAGATGCTGAACGATCTGGACAATGGCTCGCTCGATCTTGTATTAACACCCCAGAAAAGGCAGCAGGCCCATATTGAATACACACCGTTTGCGCGGGAACGCCTGCTGCTGATTTGTGGCAGCGAAACAGACACCACAGCACTGCCTGCATTAATAGCCGCCGGTAAAAAAACAGACATCAGCCAATGGCTGCGGCAACAGGTGTGGTTTACTACTACCGATATGACGCACCTTAAAAACTTCTGGACCGCCAATTTTGAAGTACAGCCCGATTTCAGACCCAACTACGTAGTGCCCAACCTTAGCTCCGTGCTGCGTTGCCTGCGCGGCGGCAACGGCTTTGCCATAATGCCCGATTTTTTGTGTAAAAAAGAGCTGGGTAACCAAACCGTAATGCTGGCCTGGGAAGGAAGCCCCTGTGTAGAAAACACCCTGCACCTGGGCAAACGAAAAAAAACAATGTATGCCCGGGAAATCAGGGAGCTGGAACAGATGCTTACACAGAACTGGTTTTCATAAAACAACTTAAACTCATTGCCATGTCTTTACCAATTACCAAACAACCTGCCTTCTTCAGTATACATCCGCTGACAGAAAAGGCTACTACTACCAGCACTAACAACACTAAAGATGAAATTATTGAGATGTTTCTGGTATTAAACGGAAAAGCCGTTGTACACGACAAAGAAATACGGGTACTGCTGAACAGTAATCACCTTTACTGCACCAGCGCCAGCAGAAACTGCCAAACCCATATTGAAAAAGAATCGGAAGGGTATATTATCCGCTTCAGCAGAACCCTGCTATACAGCAGCGATGGCGAATTTAACTACTCCTGCTTTTCTGCCTTTCAAACACTGGTGCTTACCGGTAAGGTAATGCAGATAGAAGATCCCTTTCTGAAAGAAAGCAAAAAACTGTGCGAAATGATGATGCAGGAGTTTAGTCATGAACATGATTTTAAAATGCCCATGCTCAGCGCCTTTCTCAACATCTTCCTGTTTCACATGATGCGTAAAATAAACAACTACCTGTGCCATACAGATGTTTCGTTCCGGTTTGCACTGGTAAATCAGTTTAACCTGCTGGTTGAGCAGCATTTTAAAACCAACAAAAAAGTATCAGATTATGCAGCCCTGCTATCTATAACGCCTAATCATTTAAACGATACCATCCGGCGGGCTACCGGCCAGTCAGCCGGTAACCTTATCCGGCAACGGATTGTACTGGAGGCGGTACGCCAGGCCAGGCTTACGGGCGCTACTATGAAGGAAGTGGCATATAGCCTGGGCTTTAACGACAATGCACACTTCAGTAAGTTTTTCAAAAAAACGGCGGGCAGAAACTTCACCGAAATCAAAAAATACCTCTTTAATAAAACCATTGTATCCATTCCTCAAACAACAATATGAACACAGAAAAGATATACTACAAAACCGCCGCTATTGATGGGCTGCATATTTTTTACCGCGAAGCCGGCAATTCTTCGAATCCTACACTGCTGCTACTGCACGGCTTTCCTTCTTCTTCCCATATGTTCCGCAATCTGATAGCACACCTGGCAGGCAGCTATCATATTATTGCACCCGATTATCCGGGTTTTGGCCAGAGCAGTGCTCCGGATACCAGCAACTACGCATATACATTCGACAATCTGGCCACCACCGTGGAGCATTTTATAGATCATCTGCAGCTTACCGGCATTCACCTGTACATACAGGATTACGGTGGCCCCATCGGCTTCAGAATAGCCACACGCCGCCCGCAACTCATCCGCTCTTTTATTATTCAAAATGCCAACGCCTATCTGGAAGGTTTAGGCGCTGCTCTGGAACCTTTAACGGATTACATTCACCACCCCGATGCGGAGCATGAAGCCCAGGCCCGCTTTTTTCTTACCCCCGAAGCAACCCGGTGGCAATACCTCAACGGTGCAGAAGATACCCAAACCATAAGCCCGGACAGTTATGCTATAGATCAGTATTACCTTAACAGGCCAGGCAACGACCATATTCAGCTGGCGCTTTTTCGCGATTATGGCAGCAACGTAGCTAAGTATGATGAGTGGCAGCAGTATTTAAGAGAACATCAGCCCGAAGCTTTGATAATATGGGGCGTAAACGATGCCATGTTTATTGCTGCCGGTGCAGATGCTTACAAAAAAGACCTGCCACAGGCTAACATCTTTCACCTGAATGGCGGGCATTTTCTGCTGGAAGAGCATCATGCCCATGTAGCACAACTTATCAGCCGGTATGTAAAGTAAGGTGGTGCTACCTGCTACAACAACTCATTTACTTCTGCTATCAGGCCGCGCATAATGGAAGCGGCGCCTTTGGCCTTTATGCCTACGGCATTCTGGCCGGCCCACAGGTTTACCAGGTCAGCGCGGCCCTGTGCTGCAGCGGCCTCTTTCAGCGGCCCCAGAAAACGGTTGTGCAGCGGAAAGGGTAACACCTCTGTGGCGTAACTGATGTCTGCCGCAATGCGGTTATGAATCATACGGCCCATTCTGCCGGTAAGCGATTTTGACAGAACGGTATGTTGTGCCGCAGCTGTTTGTAATATTCTTTTATGCAAAGGCGATGCTGCCGATTCGTCGCTGGCCAGAAAAGCAGTTCCCAGTTGCACCGCATCGGCACCCGCCGTTAATGCTGCCGCAATACTTTTGCCATTGGCAATACCACCGGCAGCAATTACCGGCACCCTTACCCGCGCTTTTAACTGCTGCACCAGCGAAAGCAGGCCGGTAAGCGAATCATCTGCCCCACGTAAAAAAGAAGGCCGGTGCCCCCCGGCCTCAAAACCGGCAGCCACAATTGCATCCACTCCCGCTTCTTCCAGGTAGGCCGCTTCCTCCACGGTGGTGGCTGCCCCCACACAAACAATATGTCGCTTTCTGCACTCCCGCAGTATCTCTGCCGCAGGAACACCAAATATAAAACTGAATACAGCCGGTTTAACTTCCAGCAGCGCCTCTGCCTGCTGTTCAAACTTAGAAGGTATTACCGGGTTCAGCTCCGGCACAGGTACCCCTAATTCATCAAAATAGGGCTTAAACAATGCCTGTACTGTTGCTATCTTTTCTGCGGTAACAGCGGCCAGCGAGGCATCTACATCCGATACCCATAAGTTTATATTGAAAGGTTTACTGGTTAGCTGGTGAATAGCCTGCCCCGCCTGCAACAGCTGCTCCGGCGTTAAAGTATACGCACCGTAACTGCCCAGGCCTCCTGTGTTGGATATGGCAGCAGTTAACTCCGGGGTAGAAAAACCGCCGCCCATAGGGCCAAGCAGTACAGGATACTCAATATTCAATAAACGGGAGATGACTGTGTTCTTCCACATGGTGCTGTCATTTGTAGTGAGGAGTAAAAGTAGGAATTATTTGAAATTCTTAACTTCGTACCATGAAAACGAAAACGGCACGTTCCGTATCCTCCTTCAACAACGAGCTTAAACTGAAAGGCTTTAATGTATTTGCTATTGAAGCAGACGGTGCCGCTACCCGTATTTACAGCAGAAAAGACTTTTATAAAATATGCCTTACCACCGGGCATAGCATTGTTAATTATGCCGACAAAAGTTTTGAAACCAATGGCACCGTGCTGTTCTTCGGCAACCCGCATATTCCCTATTCCTGGCAAACAATGTCCACCCATTACGTGGGTTACACCTGCCTGTTTTCAGAAGATTTTCTAAAACTTTCAGCACATTCAGACAGCCTGCAAAAATCACCCTTTTTTAAAATCGGCGGTACCCCTATATTAAACATCAGCGAAAGTCAGCGCACGTTTCTCAATACCATTTTTCAGAAAATGATAGAGGAACAACAGACTGAATATGCTTATAAAGACGATCTTATCCGCAATTACATTCACCTGATTATTCATGAGGCCCTGAAGTTACAGCCCTCAGAAAACTACCATACCAGCAGCAACGCTGCTTCCCGCATTGCTGCCGTGTTTCTGGAATTGCTGGAACGCCAGTTTCCTATTGAAAGCACAGATAAACCACTGCAGCTAAAAACCGCACAGGACTACGCTAAAAATCTGGCACTGCATATTAACTACCTCAACCGGGCAGTAAAAGAAGTAACCGGCAAATCCACCACCACCCATATTACAGAAAGAATCAGCAGCGAAGCCAAAGCCCTGTTGCAGCATACAGACTGGACTATTTCTGATATTGCCTACTCGCTGGGCTTTGAGTACCCCACCTATTTCAACAACTTTTTCAAACGTTTTACCGGCATTGCCCCTACCGCATTCCGGGCCACCCACAAAGTTTGATTTCCTTAACCATCCGTTTGATTATTGTTAACGCCCGGCATAGTGCCTGAGTAACTTTGTGCGCAGTAATCAAAGTAATTACTGATGAAAAGAAGAACATTTCTTGAGCAATCTGCTTTGGCAGGTGCAGGCCTTATGCTTGCCAGCCATTCAGCACTTTTTTCACAAAGCAAAAAGATACATAGCATGAGCAACAACATTCCATCGAAAGGCTATGCCGCTAAAGATGCATCGGGCAAATTAAGTCCCTGGCAGTTTGAACGCAGACCCGTGGGCGATAATGATATTCTGATAGATATTAAATATGCCAGCATCTGCCATTCGGATATTCACCAGATGAAGGGCGACTGGGGCAAGCAACAGTACCCACAGGTACCCGGCCACGAAATTGCAGGCATTGTTGCCGCAGTTGGTAAAAACGTAACCAAATTTAAAGTGGGCGACCGTGCAGGCGTTGGTTGTATGGTAGATAGCTGTATGACCTGCGATAGCTGCACCCACGGCGAAGAGCATTACTGCGATAACAACGCCACCATTTTTACGTATGGGTACCCGGATAAAACTTCCCCCTCCGGCATCAGTCAGGGTGGCTATTCCAATAACATAGTGGTAAGAGATCATTTTGCGGTACGCATACCAGATCATATCCGTTTAGAAGAAGCCGCCCCGCTGCTGTGCGCCGGCATTACCACCTACTCTCCATTGGTAAACGCCAACTTTAACATCGGCGATAAAGTGGGTGTTGCAGGCATCGGGGGCCTGGGCCATCTGGCTGTAAAACTGGCCGTATCTAAAGGTGCAGAAGTGTACGCCTTTACCACCTCACCCGATAAAGTAAAAGACATTCTGGCTTTTGGAGCAAAGGAAGCAATTGTGGTGGATGATATAGCTAAGCTAAAGCCCTATAAAAAGAAGCTGGATTATATGATATCTACCATACCCGCGCAGTACGATGTGGCTGCTTACGCTTCAGTAGTAAAGCCCCGTGGCCACTACACACAGGTAGGCATGCCTGTAGGTTTTGAACTTACACTCAGTAACATTGGCCTGGCCAACAGTCGCGTAAACTTCAATGCCTCACTTATTGGCGGCATACCCGAAACACAGGAGGTAGTGCATTACTGTGCAGACAACCATATACTGCCCCAGATACAGATTATTAAAGCGGAAGAAATTAACGATGCATGGTTAAAAGTAATGAACAAAGAAGCCCGTTACCGGTATGTGATTGATGCGGCTACTTTTTAAAAATGCCTCACATAAGAAGCCTGTAAATTCACAGCACTCAGCATTAACTTATTGTCCTTTTCGGGGTACACCACATTATTCTGTACCAGCGAAAGCAAACTCATACCCCACGCGGCACGGTGGTAGCTTACGGCAAAGCGGCCCAGTGCAGTGGGGTATACCTGCAACTTTCCTTTGCGCAATAACCCAGGTTCATTGCCTACATGCATACCTGCAGTACCCATGCCGGTTAACAGCCAATGGGTACCAGCAACCCACGAGTAGGCGTAGCCACCATTCAGCCCCAGTTGCAGGTTGCTCACCCGTTCGCGGGCAGTTTGGTTCAGTACATTTTTATCATCACCAATACGGTAATAATATATACCGCCGCCCATAACCCAACTACCTGCAGAGCGTTTTTGTATCTCGCTTTGTTCAAACGCGGCTTTGGCAGAGAACTTTTTGCTATTGAATAAATAGGCAGCTTCCATACCCACCTGCTTTACAAACACATCGGGGTGCAGCACTATCTCCCGGTTTTTCAGCTGTTCGTAATAGCCTTTGTATCGCTGGTAAAACACATCCAGCACTATTTTACGGCCGTAGCGGTGTGCCTGCAGATCTAACGATTGGGTGCTGCCATATTGTTTGCCCCGCAGCGGTATTAAACCCACCCCGGCACGCAGATTAATTACCGTATTGTGAACCAGATACCCTACACCCACGTTCATACGGTTATTAGGCATATAGCGGTTGTTACCACGCTGTACCTGAATAGAATTGTCTGCCACAAAAACAGTGAGCATTCTGTGCCAGGGGTAAGCAGCCACATAGGCCGTATCTGCCTTTTGTGCAGCCGCGCCACGCAACAAACCTGTAGTTACCAGTAAAAAGCGGTATACGGATTTCATGTATATACAAAATTGCCGGGCAAAAATACCTTCTGCCCGGCACTGTGCCCGGTTATTATAGCCCCAACGGCCAAATTTAACGCTGAACTAACGGTTACAGCAGTTGGTGAAACGGTTTACACCGTGTTATTTAGCCGAAAGTGAATCTGGCAGTGTAAATAATGCTTCATTCACCTTCACATTTGTCAACTGCATCCCTTTCACAAAGTTAATCTTCACCGGTGTTTTTACGCCCTTTATATTACAGTTCACCAACCGCAGGTTTTGTACGGGTGATTGCTGGTACGCATTAATAGCCACAGCATAGTTGCCACCGTTGGCCACGTTCAGCTCCTCTACCCATATATTGCGTATTACCGGCATAAAATTGCCCGGGTTTTCATAAAACATATCGCAGGTAATAGCCGCATCTTTGTACGTACCTACTTCAATATGCTTCAGAAACACGTTTTCAATAGTGCCCCCGCGGGATGAGCTGGTTTTAATACGCAGTATTCTATCCAGGTCGGGGCTGCTCATTTTACAGTTAACAGCATATATGTTACGGGCGCCACCGGCTATTTCACTGCCAATTACCACGCCGCCATGTCCGTTTTTAAACGTACAGTTTTCTATAATGTGGTTTTCAGCAGGTTTGCCATATTGCCTGCCATCCTCATCGCGGCCCGATTTAATGGCAATACAATCATCTCCGGTATTAAAAAAGCAGTTTCTGATTAATACGTTCTTACAGGCATCCGGGTCGCAGCCATCTGTATTAGGCCCGTGAGAGTCTATCTGTACATGCTCCACAGTAACATTTTCACACATTACCGGGCTTATAAACCACATAGGCGAGTTAATCATTTTAACCCCCGAAATAAGAATGTTACGGCACTGGTACGGTTGCAGCATATAAGGGCGCAGATAATGCCCTTCTCCAAATATTCTTTTCTCCGGCGCTACGCGGTTGTGCATCATTACGTGTAATGTATCCCTTGCCGGCTGCTGCGAGGGCGCGCCTTTTACCCAGCCATACTGTGTGCGGCCTTTCCAGGGCCACCAGTATTCCTTAGAGGCATTGCCATCCAGCGTACCACTTCCGGTAACCGCTATATTCTCTTCATGGTAAGCATAAATCTGGGGCGAATAATTCATGCAATCCATCCCTTCCCAACGTGCCAGCACCAGCGGATAATCTTTGGTGTTGCGGCTGAATACGATGGTTGCGTTTTCAGTTACGTGCAACTCCACATTACTTTTCAGGTAAATGGGGCCGGTTAAAAACTTTCCTTCCGGCACCAGCACCCGCCCGCCACCCGCGGTATTGCAGGCTTCTATAGCACCTTTAAAAGCAGCCGAATTATCCGTTACCCCATCTCCTTTTGCACCATAAGCAGTTATATCAAACACCTTTTTTGAAAACACAGGCGCTTTTATCTCTTTTCTAATCTGTTCAATTTCCTGTAAAGGTTCGCTGGCGCTGGTCCACACCTTAGGGGCATCGCCCGGCATAAGGGCCATAGCAGTTACTAAAAGCGGCAGGGCAAGCAATAAGGATAACTTTCTTGTTTGTTTCATATTGAAAATCAGCTTTCGTTACATAGTTCCATATCTGAACAGCAGTGAGACTGCTAAAATACCGGAAAGTAAAAAGCGCAAGCTGTTAAATCCTTATCTGCCCTGCTGTTATTATTGGGGGAAGGGATACTACCGGCGTATCCAGAGGTTACCGTTTTTTGTTACCAGCTTGCTCAACGCACCTTCCTGCTCATGCAGGTTCAGTACCTTCAGCGCCTCTTCTTTAGCTATGCCAGCCAGTTCAGCAAATTCACGTAAAGTAAGCGTAGGATACTTTGCAAACAAACTCTGCCAGTCTTTGGGGTAGTTGTGCTTTTTCACGGCGCCCTGCCCCATCTTTTCAACGGCTTTCACAAATGTATCATAGGGCTTGAAGCCGTACACAAATTCAGTATTGCCTGCACCGTCTGTTACAAACACAGAAGGAAAGCCTCTTACCATCAGCTTCCCGGCCAGTTTCAAATCTTCTTCAAAAAGCAGTTTTGCTTTGCCCTCAAAATCAGATTTCAGCTGCACCACATCCAGCCCTGCTTCCGCAGCAGCAGCCGCTATATGTTCCCATTTAGCAATGTTTTTCTTTTGCAGAAACACTTTTTCGCGCATTACCCGTAAAAAGGCAACCGCCTTAACACCATCCTGTAACTGAGCAGCCTTAAAAGCTATGGAAGGCGGATAAGAAGAATCCAGCGGATCGGTCAACCATACATCTCCATCTATAGCCATATCGTAATACCGGCTTGCCTCATCCCAGTGCGATGCTACATCTGAGGGTTTGCTGATACCGCCACTGTTATAACTCCAGTCGGGCAGCAGGCCGCCCATCCTGTATTCTATATCCACACCATGCCCATATTCCAGCTTCAGCTTCCGCAACTGTGGCTCTATCCCCCAGCACGAAGAACAGATGGGGTCGGTAAAATAAATAATCTTAACAGGCTTCTCCCCCGTTTTAATAACGCCGGAATCAGCCGTGGCAACTGCCCCTGGCATTTCACATACACCTTTTTCCACATCGCAAATCAATGCATTTACATTGTTTCCCATTGTTTTTACTTTTTGTGCATGGCACCCCAGCAGGCCAGCAGATACAAACACCGTCAGCAATTTTACAGCCATTGTTGAACCCATTTTCCGGCCGGTAGCTGAGCAGGACAGCTAAGCCAGATTCTTTACTATTTTGCACAAATGTCAACATCGCGCATCATATGCACAATTAGTCAGAAAAAGATGACCACCAATATGAAAAGAAACGATTCCATGTTCCGTAGAAAAAACTGGTTCTTAGCCCTGTTCCTGGTACCTATTGGCCTTCACCAACGCGCAACCGCTCAGGAGGTATTTCCGGATGGTACGGCTATACCTGAATGGTTCAGTAAAAACACACCAACGGATATCAGCAAACTGGGCAAACGTTACTCCATTACTGTCTATGGTGTTACTAAAGACAGTACCGTTATTCAAACTCAAAAAATACAAGCAGTAATTGATAAGGCTGCTGCCAGCGGTGGCGGCGTGGTAGTAGTACCTAAAGGCACCTTCCTCAGCGGTGCGCTCTTTTTTAAACAAGGCACCCACCTGCACCTGGAAGAAGGTGCGCGATTAAAAGGCAGCGATGACATCAGCAACTTCCCTATCCGTTTAACACGTATGGAAGGCCAGACGTTGAAGTACTTTACTGCACTGGTAAATGCAGACAGCCTCAATGGCTTTACCATTTCCGGCAAAGGCACGCTGGATGGTAACGGACTGCGCTACTGGAAACAATTCTGGCTGCGCAGAGAGTTTAATCCCAAAACTACCAATATGGATGAAATGCGGCCCCGGCTGCTGTATGTATCCAACAGCCGGAATGTACAGGTGTCTGACATCAGACTCATCAACGCTCCTTTCTGGACCAGCCACTATTACAAATGCGAAAACGTAAAGTTGCTGAACCTGTTTATCTACTCCCCCAAAGCACCGGTAAAAGCCCCCAGTACGGATGCGGTAGATATTGATGGCTGTAAAAACTTTCTGATTAAAAACTGCTACATGTCTGTTAACGATGATGCAGTAGCATTGAAAGGCGGCAAAGGCCCACTGGCAGATAAAGACCCCAATAACGGCGGCAACGAAAACATTATTATTGAAGATTGTACCTACGGCTTCTGCCACGGTGCACTCACCTGCGGCAGCGAATCTATCCACAACCGCAACATTATACTGCGCCGCATTAAATTGAACCATGTAGAGCGACTGTTGTGGTTAAAGATGCGCCCCGATACCCCACAGGACTATGAATACATTCTGGTAGAAGATATTGAAGGCACCGGCGTTGAAAACTTTTTATACATACGCCCCTGGACGCAGTTCTTTGATCTGAAGGGAGAAAAAGCCACACGCCTCTCCTACAGCAAAAACGTAACCATGCGCAATATCCGGCTGGAATGTAACAACTTTTTCAATGTAGGCATTGCAGATAAACAGGCCAACACCAATGCTTTTGAATATCAGTTACAGAACTTTACGTTTGAAAATCTGACCATTAAAGCCAACAAACAACTGAATATAGACACTTCTATTATAAAGAATTTTCAGTTGAAGAATGTTACCATCAACGGCGAAAAGCGCTACTAACAGGCACTGTAGCCCAACAGCAGTGTTACAAAACATATAAACCGTTCATACAGAACAAACAAGGCAGCCTGCCCCATTTGGGAGCAGGCTGTTTTTGTTTCATTTTTTTCACGGTGCTTTTCAAATGTAAAAACCGTATCACAAATCAGTTAATTTCACATAAGCGTAGCCATAACACTTATCTAAGAGCATACTTGAACTAACGATTCTTCACCTATTGCCATTCCACCACATTTCAAAATGAAAAACATGAAACTAACCAAATCTCTATCGATTGCTATCAGCGCAATATCATTATCTGCCTTTATCAGCAGCTGTTCTAAAAACCAGGTAGCTGCTGAGGCAGATCAGCTTTCTATAAACACACTTTCTGCCACTACCGGCAACGTAAGTGCACTGGCCTTTACCGTAGCCACCGCCAACGGGTTTGCACAGGGCACCACCGGTGGTGCTGGCGGCACTGCTGTAACAGTAACCACTGCGGCTAACTTTATTTCGCAGGCTCAGTCATCCGGAGCTAAAATCATCACCGTTAGCGGCAGTCTTAATTTGGGCAGCACTCCTGTATCCATCGCTTCCAATAAAACCATTGTAGGTGCCACCACCGCCTCCTCCATTATCGGCAATGTAAAGGTTGACAATGTAACCAACGTTATTATTCAAAACCTCAACATCAGCAACCCCACAGGTGCCGGAACCGGCGATGCCATTGAAATTTCCGGCAGCACCAAAGTATTTGTTAACAAGTGTAATATATTCGATGGAGCCGATGGCAACCTGGATATTGTAAGAGGTGCTGATAACGTAACCGTTAGCTGGTGCCGCTTCTATTATTCAGCTGTTACCACACACCAGTTTTCTAACCTTATTGGCAATGGCGATAACGTAACTACCGATGCCGGCAAACTACACGTAACGCTGCACCACAACTGGTACGACAATGGCGTTAACCAACGCATGCCACGCGTAAGATTCGGTTACGTACACGTGTATAACAACTACTACGGCTCTAATAACGATTCTTATAACGTAGGCGTAGGCAACAATTCGCACATTTTAGTGGAGAATAACTGCTTTGAAAATCAGGCCCGCCTGTGGTCAGATGCCAGAAGCTCCACCAGTGTAGCGTATCAGCTTACCTGGACGGGTAATGTGCTTATCAATTCTTCTTACCCAACGTGGGCAACCAACTATTCCTCACCGTTCAGTCGCCCCTACAGCTACAGCCCGCACACTGGCTCCGCTATTAAAACCACTGTAACATTAGGTGCAGGTAATAAATAATACACAATAGTAAACCGGACTTGCAACTGGTGAAGAATAACAGGTGTCTCCTGCGTTTGTAAAAACCAGGAGACACCGTTATTTATATAAGATACCTGCCAGCTCCACCATCGTACTTATTTCGTCCTCTGCCACAAAGCCGGTGTTTTTAAAACGGATATTTCCGTTTTTATCAACAACAAACTTAGCAGGCAAAGCTGCTACTTTAAAAGCGGCCGCTACAGGGTTCTTCTTAGTAATTTGTACTCTTTTATAGTTTAACTGTTTTTACGTGCGTACTCTACCATGGCTGCCACTTCTGCAACCGCCTTTTCACTATCAGCCCCAAAGCCCGATACTTCAAACCGGATATTGCCTTTTTTATCAATGATAAATTTGGTAGGAATGCCGGTAATGCCGTAGGCATCGCACACAGGGCTTTTACCGGTTTCTTTGTTCCGCAAATCCATCAGCACCTGAAAATCATATTTGTTATCCCGCACATATTTTGCCGCAGCGGCAGTGGGGTTTCCATCCCCCTTATCCAGCGTATGTATAAACAGAAACTGAACATCCTTATCGTTTTTGTATTTATTCTGCGCCATCTGCATGGAAGGAAAAGAGGCTTTGCAAGGCCCGCACCAGGTAGCCCAGAAATCCAGTACCACTACCTTACCCTTTAATGCCTCCAACGATACCGTGTTACCATTCACATCTTTCAGGGTAAATGCTTTGGCAGGCTTGTTAATGGCCTGCCGCAGTATCTGCTCATTAAACGCACTGGCTTTCTTTTGGGTAAGCGTAGCGGTATAACTATCAAAGCCCTCCGCAGAACCTTTGGCACCCGTGTATGCCTCTTTCAGCTTTGTTTGCATTTCCGGGGTGCTGATGCCTTCGGTTATCATTTTCTCTGCCACCGGCAGCGCCTCTGCATAATGCCTGGTAGCAATGGCAGCATCCACATAAGCCGCGCCCAGTATCTGCCAGTTTTTAGCCGTATCATATAAAGAGGCTACCGCTTGCCAGGCTTCGGTTGCGCGGCCCAGTCTGGTTAACGACTGTGCGTAGGCTGCGGTGTAATACCAGTAATTATTCCGTGTGCGCTGCCCCCTGCTTCCCGCTGCTGCATTAGCTGGCTCTGCGGGCAAAGCATCCACCTCCGTTTTTATGGTATCTATAGCGGTTTTCAGCAAAGGCAGTGCCCCTGCCGGGTCTTTGGCTGCCAGCTTATACGCAAGGCTGGCATATAACGCAGTGTTAGATGTCTGATTCATCTTTCCGGCGTAATACAACATTTTCTGTTTGTCTCCCCGCTCAGCCGCCTCACCTGCCAAATCCCAGGCGGTAAACTCAAACCCATTGGGGCCAAATTCCCGGATCGCTTTTTCATACCCTTCTGCTTTTTTTACCGGATCTTTCTCCCGCTGCAAAACTTCTGCAGCTTCCAAAGCAGCAAACCGGCCCTGGGGCCATTGCTGCTTTGCCGCCGCAGCAACCGCCTCTGCTTTAGCGGCGCTTTTCTTTTGCATATAATACTGGTATACGCTCAGGTAGTTATTCTCATCGGCAACCGCCAGTAAAGAATCTACCTGCTGCTGCAGCTGTATAGTATCTGTTACGGATTGTAATTGGGTTACAATCGGATTTTCATATCCCCGTTTATTCTGGGCGTGTGTTATCAGGGCCAGCAATGCGGCCACACTGGTAAATACTGTCTTCTTCATAACTTTTTATTGTAACAATTGCCGGTTAGTAATTCTGTGTAAGGTTGAGGTTATAGTTAGTGGCATTTTGCGGAAAAGGAAAAATCCACAGTTTCGATCCCGGCTTCAGCGTATAAGTGTATACGGGGCCTGTACTTCCTTCCGGAGTAACAGTGCGGGTAATAGTTTCGCTGTAAGCCGGTTCTGTATTCCAGCGTTTCAGGTTTACAAAATTTTTCCAGCTAAACATAAACTCTGTACGCGATAGCCTTTTCAGATAATTCATAGCTGTAGCAGCATCTGCGGCGGTAAGCGGCTGGTAATCTGCCGGGCGTATGCGCTTTACACGTATGGCGTTCAGTACATCCATAGCTGCTGCAATTTTACCGGCACGTATTAAACACTCTGCTTTTATCAGATACGCATCCGAAGTGGTAAGGCCCGAAGCGTTTGACTGGTAATCGAAACTATACCACAGCAGCGTTCCTTTGGTTTGGGTGTACGCCTCTAATCCATAAGCCGTATCATAAGCATCCGTATAATAACGCATGATATTTCCCGGTTCGTAGTATTGGGATGATTCTGCTGTGGCCATACTCCACGAGGGGTCGTAATACAGCCGTACCGCATAAAAATAGTTATCTGCTGCATTAATGCCATCTCTGTATATAATACCATCCCCGCTGCCTCCGTCTGCTACGCTTAAAAAGTTTACATGATCTTCCAGCCTGTTATTATATAACAGAGCAGAATCAGCTGCCGCTAACGCACCTGTGTAGTTGCGCATAGAAAGTAAAATACGGGCCTTTACCGCAAATGCAAAGCCTTTGCCTGCGCGTAATGTATTAACGGGTTCCTCCGGCAATGCATTCAATGCAAAAGCGGCATCCACATCGGCCAGTAAATGGTTATACACCTGCTGTACCGTGCTTTTTACCGCCAGCTCATCAAAATTAATCTTGTCCATATAAGCTATGCCTCCATCACTGGCGGCGGTAGCAGGGTCGTAGGCTTTGGCATACACATTTACCAGCAGGTAATGCAGGTAAGCCCGTAAAATATAGGCTTCTGCCTGCAACTGCCTTACTTTGGCCGGGTTGTCTGTAACTATGGCCGCCTGCTGTAATATCACATTCAAACGGGTAGAAATAACAGAGTAAAGCCCGGAATATAATCCATCTGTAGTAGCCAGGGCCGCCCTGTCTACCGTAGTATCATAAGTGGTTAAAACATAACTCCAGTCTTTTGTACCCTTAATAATATCTGTAAGGGTTTTCATCTGTACATACGAGTCGTTATCCAGCGTTGCCATATTCCGGAAATCAAACGCAGAGGCATTGTTAAAGCTGTAGTTCAGCAGGTATTCCAGCTGGGCTGCGGTGTTCAGCAGATTTTTACCCTTAGGGTTAATATCGGTATATTTATTACAGGCAGTAAGGCCGAGTATAACAAACAACAGTACTGCGGTATAGTATCTTTTTCTCATTTGCTAAAAATTAAGGTTAACACCCAATACATAAGATGTGGGTGTACGCACACCATTTGTTTCCGGATCTTTCAAAAGTTCATCTCTCGTCCACAGTGTTTTCAGGTTATTTACCTGAAACAGCAGTTTCGCATGGGTAGCCTTTATTTTAACAGCCATATGGGCAGGCAGCTGATAGCCTAACACTATATTTCTTATTCGTATAAAGTCTGCATGTTTTACCCATACATCCGAATAAGCTATCTGCGTACTACTGGTGGTGGCTTTATAGTACTGGCCAAAACCAGGCACATCGGTGTTGGTATTGGTGGGCGTCCAGCTATTGAGTAAATAAGCAGGCATTGTACCGTAAGAGGGTGCTGCCACAGAGCCTGCATTGGCATTACGTACATAATGACCACCATAGTATACAGCAAACACAGTAAGACTAAGGCCTTTGTAATTAAACTCGTTATTCAGCGACATGTTCAGCCGCGGATCGGCACCGCCGGAATATATTACCGAATTTATGTCCGCTGCCGGTATCACCCCCGTGGTAAGCGTTTTATCGCTCAGCATAAACTGCGGCGCACCGCTGGCATCTAATCCCTTATATTGGTACGAAAAAAGGGAGTTCACCGGATTACCTGCTTTAAACGCACCATTACCCGCCAGGGCACCTGCGGTTTGCGCCGTTTGGTCTACCCGCGTAATACGGTTGGTGTTTTTAGAAACAATAAGGGTAGAGGTAAAGCCCAATCCCTTTATGGTAGATGGCCGTAACCACTCATAACCCAGGCTCAGTTCCAGCCCGGTATTTTTCATAGCACCGTTGTTAATAATCAGCGAGCTATAGCCCTGTGTAATATCCAGCAGCTTGCTGGCAAACAAGTCATCCCCTTTTTTATTGTACCAGTCCAGCGCACCGGTTAACCGGCTGTTGAACAATGCAAAATCAACCCCCAGGTTAAACGTGGTCGTTTTCTCCCAGCGTAGCTGGTCGTTAGGCGGGTTGGTAACCGTAGCTACCGGCAGGCCGGTGGTATACTGGGTACCATTGGTAGTAGCGGTCAACTGCGCTGTATAGTTGGTGGCAATGTTGCCGGTAATACCATAACTGGCACGCAGCTTCAGAGAGTTTACCACACCTATCCCTTCCATAAACCTTTCGCGGTTAATATTCCAGGAAGCGCCGGTGGACCATAACGGACGGCCACGGTATTTAGGATCGCCTCCAAACAAATCAGCATAATCTTTACGTAACGAGGTAAACAGGTTATACCTTCTGTCGTACGTATAGGTAAGATTACCATATCCCGATCCATACCGGTGCCTGTTGTCCACATTCACCCCAAAACCTCCTGCCAGGTATAAAGAATATAACGAAGAAGGCAGAATGCTGATATTGGTTTGCCAGAACGAATTAGACATGGCACTCAGTGTTTGAAAGTTGATATTGCTGGTAGCCTGTGTCTGCAACTGATCGTCGTACCCGAAAAGCGAGCTGTAAGCGCCGTAAGAATGCGTTTGCCTGAACTCTGCACCCGCAATAGCCGCAAAGGAATGTTTGCCAAAATCTTTGTTATAGTTGGCCTGTAAGCGCGCTGTATAGTTAGGGCTTTTCACCTGCGAGTTACGCATTCTTCCACCCGGAGGCAGCAGGTTGGTATAGGTATAAGGTGCAGTGGCAGAGCGTGTGGTAAATACGTTGCTCAGCACACGCATGGCATAACTTTCTTTTTCAGAATAAGACGCCGCATCGCTGCGGTTATCTTCGTACTGAAACTGCGGATTAATGGTTAACCCGGGCAATACCTTCATGCTCAGGTTTACATAGTACCGTATATTCAGCGTGTTGGTGGTTACAAAATCGCGTCCCAGTTCATCCAGGTGATTAAACTTCATGGTAGAGAACTTTGTATTGGAATCCAGCAGTGCATTAAACGGGCTGTAGATATTAAAATCAGACGTGTTATAATAAGCCTTGCTGCCATCCTCATTCAGTAACCGGTAATAGGAAGGCACGTTAAAAGGCGTGGTAGCATAATTGCTGCTGTGAGACCGCTGTTTGCCTATAATGGTATTAACCCCATAGTCAATATCCAGCCATTTAGCCACATTGTAAGTGCCCTTATAAAACAGGTTCAGCTGTCTGTTCCAGGCATTGATTAACCCGTTGTTGTCTGTTTTATAATTCACCACCAGGCTGGATTGCGATCTGCCGTTGTTAGTACGTACCGCCAGGTTGTATTGCTGAATCAGCTGCCCCCGCAACGCATTGTCGCGGAACTGCTGCGCAATATCATTTTCTTTCAGTGCCGCCAGTACCGGGGCAATGTCTGCTTTGGTTTTAGTGCCTTTTGCCACCTGAAAATAGGCGTAGGCTACAGGGCTTACCGCACTCCCCTTATTCAGGTTATTCTGTTCAAAAGTATTGGCCAGGGTAGCGGGTGCGCCCAGCACACCACTGTTAAAATAGTAATCATAATAGTTGCTTTCAAAATCCACCTGCTGCTCAGGAGTCATATAGCGCAGGTAGCTCCAATCCGGCTTTTCAAAATAGTTAAAGTTGGCAGAAGCTTCTACCACCGTTCCTTTCTGCCTGGCTTTTCTGGTAGTAATTACCATTACACCGTTAGAGGCACGGGCGCCATAAATAGCAGCTGCAGCCGCATCCTTTAATATGGTAACACTTTCCACATCGTAAGGATTAATATTACCTACACTGCCCGGGGTGTAACCGCCCTGCGGGTTGGCATTACTTACAGAACCTGCAATGGGTAACCCATCTACCACTACCAGTATATCTCTGCTGCCGGTATTTAAACTGCCAACGCCGCGTATGGTGGCATTGCCGTTATAATATACCAGACCAGGCACTTTGCTCTCCAGGTTATCCATAATATTTATGGCATTCCGCTTTCCCAGTTCTTCTGCCCCAATGGTTACAGAAGAGCCAGTCATTTTATCTCTTTTAATGTTCTGATAACCGGTACTTATCACCTGCAGCTCTGTAAGGGCGGCCACACGGTTTTTCAGGCGTACTACCAGGCCGGATACCGCTGCATTTACCAATGCATGTTTCTGCTCTTCTGCATCAGAAACATCTTCACTTACCGTTGGGGTGCTGTTGGGCGTTCTGTTCATCAGTTCTATTTCGGCAGCAGTACCGTTCTTTATTCTTATTACTATGGGTAATGATGCTATATGGCTGATGGAAACAAGGTCGCCGGCACTTACATTCAATGTAAAAGTTCCGTCCGTTCCTGTAGCTACCACTGTTTTTTTATCCAGTACCGATACAGCAGCGCCAAACAAAGGTTTTCCATCCTGCCCCAGCACCCGCCCCTTTAATACAATTATATCCGGGGCCGGTGCGCCCAGGCTCAGCAATGCTGCTATATCAGCAGCCTGCTTTTCCGGGGCCTTGCGCGATACGCTTATGGTTTTGCTGTCAATGGTGTACTTTAACGGCTGGTCTTTAAACAAAGCTTCTAAAAACGCTACCAAAGGCTTGTGATCTGCCTGTATGGTTACAGGCCTGGTACCGGTAAAAATATCGCCGGTATACAAAAACACATACCCGGTTTGTTTTTCCAGTTCTGCAAAAACAGTTTTCAGGGGTACCTGGCGGCTGGTTATGGTTACCGTTTGCGACACACCTTTGGCATGTACGGTAATAATAGCAGCCAGCAGCAATAAAATAGTCAGTCTCATAATGAGAAATGTTTGAACAATACGGCGCCTTCCACCAGAGGCGTGGCAGCCGGTTGCAATGCTTTTTTGCATAATTGCAGCATCCCGATTACCTTCGGGATAGGTTTTGGTTAATGATTAAGCAGTCTTTCGCGAGACGTTTTTCTTACTTCATGATTCAGAACGCTGTTTGGCTTGTTAGTCAAACATCCGCCGGAAGTGGCTCCAACACTTCCGGTTTTTTTTGCCAACAATATTTTATACACTTATTTCTTTTCTGTAATCGTTAGCACCCTCCCTTCCAGTGTTGCTTTCAGGCCATAATCACCCAAAAAACCGATAAAGGCCTTCAGGCTTACGCCTCTGTCCATTTTTCCGTGAAACACAATCTGCTTAACAGGGCCTTCATACTTCACCTCCACATCATACCACCGTTCAATCTGCCGCATTACTGTTTTTACATCTGCCCCATCAAACTGAAACAATCCATTTTTCCAGGCAAGCACCAGGCTTATATCTGCGTTCGGTTGTATATGCAACAAACCATCAGCCAGCTGCGCCTGCTGCCCTGGTTGTAACAGCACTTCATCCGCCTTACTGCCGGGGTCGCTCAGCATTTTTACCTTTCCTGTTACCAGTGTGGTTTGTATAGCCGCCTCATTATCGTATGCCTTAATATTAAAACTGGTGCCCAGTACTTCTACCGAAGCCTTGTGGTTAATAATTACCCGGAAAGGATGCTGCGCATCCGGCGCCACTTCCATATATACCTCACCTGCCACCTCCACCCTTCTTTCGCGCTGCGAAAACCTGGTGGGAAAACGGAGCGAACTGGCAGCATTCAGCCACACAGTACTGCCATCTGGCAACTGCACCTGAAACTGGCGCCCTTTGGGTGTGGTAATGGTATTATAAGCCAGCTGGTCATTATCCGCCTGCTGCCCCGCATACCGGAGGCGGCCATTCTGTAGCAACAGCTGCATACCCTGCTGCGCAGCTACCACGCCGTTTTTAACCGTATCCAGCAGCACCTGTGTACCATCGGCAAGGGTAAGTACAGCCCCCTCTTTTCCCGGTGGCCTATCCTGCACTCCGGTAAAAGCCGTTGCCGGCTGTTTGCCCTGCTTTTGCCAGGGCTGCCATAGCAGCGTACCAGCCACCAGCAGCAACACCGCTGCCACACCCGCCCAACGCCACCAGCGCAACGTTACCACCGGGGCTGCCGTTTTTTGTTGCGGTTGGTGCTGTAATATGCCCTGCAGCACTGCTGCCCAGCGGTCTTCCGTAAAAGCAGGGTCAGGTTTGCCCGCTTCAAAATAAGGCTGCATCAGTGCACCCCAATCAAAGTCAGGCTGCTCTTCCAGCACCTGTGTTATGGCAGTCATTACTTCGGGGGAGGTATCTCCCTCCAGATATTTTTTAAAAATGAATGCAATCAGTTCCGGCTGGTTCAAGGCACAAATAGTTTGGTCATCTATTCAGACACACCCAAAAGCCCGGTGTACCACCGGAGCGAAAAAAAAATAAAAAAAAGTGATAACTTAGGTTTCACTGGCGTAAAACAACCTTTAAAACTTACCTGATGCTTAAAAAATATGCAGTACTGGCGGGAATCATCGTTTCGGTATCACTGTTGCTGGTAGCCATTGCCGTATATCCGGGCGGCTCTCTGGCCAATCCCAACGCTGTGGGCTTTCAATGGTCGCAAAACTTCATCAGCAATTTGTTTGCTGCCAAAGCTATTAACGGGGCGGTTAATACTGCCAGGGTATGGGCAGATGCAGGTATGATATTACTATCGGCCAGCTTTGCAGTATTCTTTGTCCACTTCTCTCAAAAAATACCCAACAAAGGCGCTGCTATGGTTATTAAATATCTGGGCGCCGGTAACATGTTGTTCAATTGTTTAATTGCAACACCCCTGCACGATTTAATGGTGGTTATAGCCAGTACGTTGCTTTTGGTAAGCTTGTTTTACATTACAGTATTTGTAATGCTAACCAGACTACACTGGCTAAAATGTGCCTGTGTGGTTTGTATGTTGCTTTATTACATAACCATGTTTTTATACGGTTCCACCTTCCGCGGGCCTTTACCTGTTATGCAAAAAATAACCTTTCTCAGTTCTATCTTATTGGTGCTGGCGCTGGAGTATGGCACTACCGCAGCAGATTTTGCGCATATAAAATCAAAACGGCAAAAGCAGGCTAGTTCAGAAAAAACAGCAGCATAATACTAAAACCATATTCCTTCAGCAAGCTGGCCTGAATCTGCTGCAGGGCGTTGTGCAGCTGGTTGCGTACGGTAAATTCAGAAATCTGCATCAAAGCGGCAATCTCCTGCCTGCTCAGTCCCTGTTCCCGGCTCAGTTCATAAATGCGGCGGCGCTGGGGCGATAGCTGGTTAACGGCACGCTGAATAGAAGCCCGCAACTCTTTGGCAGAGTAACTATGTTCTACCGCATTGTTTTCTCCGGGCATATCCAGGTACAAACGGGCCATTACCTTGTCTTCATTTTTATTACGCCGTAACTGGTTAATAGAGGTATTGGTGGCAAGGCGGTAAATATACCCGGCTAAATTGTCCACCACCGGCAGCTTTGTACGTATAAGCCACAGTTTCATAAACACCTCCGCAACTACATCTTCAGCCAGCACCGGGTCCTTTACCATCTTCAATACTATCGGATGTATAATGGCGCCGAAATGATAAAACAGGCCTGCGAAAGCCTGTTCATCTCCTTCTGAAATGCGTTGTACCATTTCCCGGTCAATATGTTCGGTATGCCTGCTCACTGCAATGTAGCCCTGGGGGTAGAAACCGGCAAACTAGAACATTTTCGGGAATGTTGATGGCTTAATGCTTATAAAATAGCATAAGCATACCCTACCACGGGCTTTCATGATTGTTGACAGCAATATCATGACTGAAGAATTTACCATGCGGCCCTGCTGCATCAATGGTAGCATATTTAACTACAAAAGCAGCTGAATCGGTTACAGACAAATGCCCGCTATGGTGGTTAAAATCGGTAGCCGTATAACCCGGGTCCACCACATTTACCCGCACCGTAGTATCACGCAGTTCGTAAGCCAGCACCACCGTCCAGGCATTTAACGCGGTTTTGGATGGCCCGTAAGCAGCACCCTTTACGGCATAATATTGCCAGGCAGGATCACTGTGTAGTGTTAACGATCCCAGGCCGGAAGTAACGTTTACTATTACTGCTTCCGCTGCTGCTTTCAGCAAAGGCAGAAAAGCCTGCGTTACGGCAATAACGCCAAAGAAATTCGTTTCAAATACCTCGCGCACCAGCTGCAGATTGCAGTCTGCCGCCCGCTGCGGCTGCGGAAAGCCGCCGCTGATGCCTGCATTGTTTACCAGTAAATCCAGTGAGGTAATTTTTGATTGCAGCAACGCCTGTGCTGCTGTAATGGAAGCCGCATTGGTTACATCCAGTTGTATGGCTTCTACCTGTGTAAGCCCTTCTGCCTGTAAAGCAGCAACGGCCTGCGCGCCTTTTGCCGCATCCCGGCATCCCATATATACATAATATCCTTTCTGTGCCAGCTTCCGGGCAGTTTCAAACCCGATGCTTTTGTTGGCGCCTGTTACCAGTGCTTTTTTCATGTTTACTGCTTTTGTACAGCAAAGCTACCGGCGCTAAAAAGCCTGCAACGGCACGCACCTGGGTATTAATGGTACATTTTTCGGGTATCGGTTCTGTACGCCACAGGTGTTTGCCCGTTCAGCCGTTTAAAAAAGCGGTTAAAGTAAGAATCGTCTTCAAAGCCCAGTTCAAAAGCAATTTCTTTAACTGATAACTCAGAATGCAACAGCAGCCTTCTGGCCTCCAGCATCAGCCGTTCATGAATATGCGCAATGGGTGGTTTGCCACTCTGTGCTTTTATCACCTCACTCAGGTAACCGGCAGAAAGGTTCATAACAGCCGCATAGTCTGCCACCTCATGGCTATCTGTATACCGCTCGTTAATATAGGCCAGGTATTGTTTCAGTATCCGCTTTTCCGGTACCGCATCGCTGGCTGCAAACTGCTCTGTATACAGGCGGCTCAGGTAAATAAGCAATACTTTCAGGTAAGCCATCAGCATACCCTGCTGCCATTGCCCGGCGGTATGGTATTCTGTATAAATGCGCTCCAGCATATCTTCCACAAATACCACATCTGCGGCATTCAGCTTCAGCTCATGCCCGTTAAATGGATTTTGTATCAGTGGCAGTTCTTTTAAAAAATGCCCTTCTGCTGCTGCCAGAAACGCTTCGCTGAAACAGACAGAAATGCCGCTGAGCGGTGCATCTGAATCTTCTTTCAGATGCACCTGCTGCGGAACCGTAAAGTATAAAGTATCCGGCTGCAGTACATAGCTTTTCATATCTATCCAGTGCCGGCTGCTGCCCACTTTTACAAAAGCCAGAAAATAATAATCCTTCCGGTGCGGCACAAAAAAGTCTAACCGGCGGTAGTTCCGTATCTCACGGTTTTTATCAATCCGGAACATCGGGTGCCCTGTAGCCGCATCGGGCTCAAACGCATAGCGGGGTATGTCTTTGTCTTCCGTGGTGGTAAACATGGTACAAAAAAAGGCAATTATTTTAAAACCACCGTTCCGGAAACCATGTGTGCATACCCTATTACAGCTTAACCGTACTCAGCTTACCGCTGTACGTAATGGTTTTATCCGCTTTGGCTGCTGCATCCCCTGCCCCTTTTTGCTCACCTACCACTACTACCTTAAACTTTCTTTTGGTAAGCATGCCCGCAAAACCACCCTCCCGGTTGCCAATGGTAAGTGTACGGCTGGCATTGTTCCACGTAAAGGATATAGTAGCATACTTACCTTTCTCATAATTGTAATTATCATTCTCATCTTCATACAACACAAACTCACCATCCGCGCCGGGGTAAATACGTATTTCCAGGTTATCCCATTTTTGTTCCGTAGCGTATTGCACTTTAGGGCCAAAAGGTATAACAGACCCTGCACGTACATACAACGGTATAATATCAACAGGCACTTCTTTTTGTACAGTTTGCCCGCCGTTAAGCGTTTGCCCGGTCCAGAAGTCAATCCACTGCGTACCCTGTGGCAGGTATACCGGCTGTTTGCCTGTTTTACTAAAATCTTCTTTAGGGTCTTTCCATTTTTCGCCGGTGCCGGTAACATACATAGCATCGGTTACAGGAGTTACCAGAAAAGAGCGGCCAAACATATATGCGTTACTAATGTTGTGTACAGCAGTGTCGCTGTTAAAATCCATAAACAAAGGCCGTAAAAAAGAACCTGCCTGTTTAGTTACCTGCCATCCGGTGGAGTACAAATAAGGCAATAAAGCATAACGGAGGTTTATATATTTTTCTTCGGAGTCATAGGCCCAGTCGCCCTTTTTACCAAAATACCATATCTCTTTGCTAACACCAGAACCGTGCGAGCGCTGCATGGGTGTAAACGTGCCATACTGAAACCAGCGGGTATACAACTCCTGATAGGCTTTATTGGCAACACCGCCCTCATAATCCCACAGAAAAAAGCCACCGATATCTGTATTCCAGTAAGGTATGCCTGTTATGGAAAAGTTTAAACCCGTAGGTATCTGCTTTTTAAATACGCCCCAGGTACTGCGCAAATCGCCCGACCAGGTATTGGCGCCATAACGTTGCTGCCCGGCAAAAGCATTGCGGGTTAATAAATACACCCGCTTATCAGCAGAGGTCTGGCGCTGGTGCGTATATACGCCCCCATTGGTCATTAGCGGAAAAGCATTGTGCACCTTGCGGTAGCTGCCCAGATAGGTAGGCTTGTCAAAGTCCGCATCTTTAATATTAATATGATCAGGATCGGTAGAATCCAGCCACCAGGCATCCACGCCTTTTGCAAACAACAGCTCATTCATATAGCCCCAGTATTTACGCCGCGCTTCCGGATGAAATACATCGTATACCCTTGCGCCCGATTTGGGTGGCCAGGTTTCAAAATCAATCAGCATGTTGTTTTGCTTAAAATACTGGTACTGGCGGGTAAGCGGGCCAAAACCCGGCCATACCGAAATCATAAAATGCGCGTTCCGGCGGTGTACATGGTCAATCATTTCCTGCGGCTTCGGAAAGCCTGGGTTTAAAAATTCCATCGCATTCCAGGCGCTGTCTTTGCCCCAGTATTGCCAGTCTTGTATAATACCATCCAGCGGCACGCCCAGGCTGCGGTATTTATCTACCACATCCATAGTTTCCTGCTGGGTTTTATAACGCTCACGCGATTGCCAGAAACCGAATGTCCATAAAGGAAACATCGGTGCCTGCCCGGTAAGCTCCCGTATCAGTGCAATATTTCCATCCCCGCTTTTACCATACATAAAATAGTAGTCAGCACAATTACCTATTTCAGAGTCGAACGACATTTCCTGCGGATTGTCGTTAAAAGTAGTGGGTGAGTAATTATCCCAGAAAACCGCATATCCTTTGGTGGATTGCACAATGGGAATGTAGGCATACAAAGGAAACTGCCGCATGTACAGCTTTACATTCCGCTGGTTCATTTTATCGGTCTGGGTTTGCCCCAGGCCATAAATAGCCTCTCCTTTATCCAGCAAAAATGCCTGGCGCACATTATAAGCGGGCACTCCGGCATCATTCACCGGTGTAAACTGAGCACCATAGTCTTTTTCGGTAAAAAGTGGCTGGCCGTTCAACGCCAGAAAAGACACTCTTCCCGTTTGGGTATTGCAATGCACCCGCAGGGCAGCGCTCTCCAGCACCACCAGCCCCCCTTGTTCTTTTACTGTAAAAGCGGTGGTTTCGGGTGTTTTAATAACAGAGAGGCTTTCTTTGGCGGAGGATGTGGCTACGGGCGTTTTAGATACCCGCACTATATTTCCGGCATAAAAATCCACTTTTATATGTAGCTCCTGCGTGGTAAAACCAATACCATTAGCCGTGCGCGTAAATTGCTGCGCTTTTGCTTTCTGTACCGGCCCCCATAAGGTTACTACCAGTAACAGGCATAGTGTTTTTGATAATTGTACATTCATTGTCAAGCGATTATTCATGACACCAAAGGTATCTGCCTCCCTGTGCAGGCGCTGGTAACCATGTTGAAACTAATGGTAACTAGGTTGATTTTTTCGTTTTTTCCGCATATTCTGATGGGCGGCAGCCATAGGTTTCCTGAAAACACCTGCTGAGATAGCTGGCGCTGCTGAATCCGGTTTTATCCGCAATCTCCCCTATACTCAGCTTTCCTTCCAGAATATATGCAGCCGCTTTTTGCAAACGGATATTGCGGATAAACAGCGAGGGCGATTTATCCAGCAACGCCACCAGTTTCCGGTACAGCCCCGTACGTTCCATACACAGGTCGCGGCTCAGCGCCTCTACCGAGTATCCCGGCTCTTCCAGGTTCTTTTCTACTATTTCCATAGCCCTGGCCAGAAAAGCCGCATCGGCCGCACTCATATCGGTGCCTTCTTCTATATTATCAGTGCCACTGTGTACCGGCAACGTATTCTTTTCTGCTTCCAGCAAATTACATTGCTCAATCAGGTTGCGTATACGTATCAGAAGAATTTCCTCCCGATGCAGGCGTTCCATTCTTTTACGGGTATTATAGTTGTACCACCACACCGCAGTAACAACAGCCAGCAAACAAAATATACCGTACAGTAAATAAGCAGTTGTGGTTTTCCACCAGGGCGCATGAATAGTTATTTTCAATTCTGTAACTCCTCCATTCCATTGCCCGCCGTTTACAGAAGCCATTACGGAAAGTACATAAGTACCGGGTGCAAGATTGGTATAGGCAATGCGAAGCACGCCATCTGCCTGCTCATGCTGCGCCCCCGCGTAAGCTTCCTGCCAATCTGCATCTACACCCGCTAAGCGGTACCGGTAACGGGTACGGGAGGGGTTCAGATAATTAAGAGCGGAAAACTCAAACCGCAGAAAGTTCTGATCGTGCGAAAGCTCCAGCTGCTTTGTGTAAGGTGCCGCTAAAGGCAAAACGGTGCGGTTATCGTACCTGGCACCCGTCAACACCTGGGTACCACGCAAATACAATCCGGTTAACACCGGTTGCAAGGGCGCAGCAGCTGCATACAAATCATAGGGCTTAAGCAGCGTAAAGCCATTTATTCCGCCAAAGTAAAGCGTGCCATCCCTGGCTTCCAGTGCTGCACCGTCCGCATATTCGCCGGTAAGGGTACCATCAAATACATTGTAATTTTCAAACCGCACATTGCCCGTAACCGAATCTACGCCAATGCGGGATATGCCATAGCCCGTAGTTACCCAAAGCTGGTGATTACGGTCTTCCAGTATCGCATGTATAAAATTGTTTGCCAGGCCATCCTCTGTGTATAACACTTTTTCTTTTTCACCAGGTTTCTGCAGCTTCAACCCGTCTGCCGTTCCCCGCCAAGTCCATCCACGGCTATCAGTATGTACGGCTGTAATGCCATTACCAACACCCTGCTGCGTCCAGTTGCCTTCAGGCAATGCAGTACTTCCCACGCTTACCAACCGGCCATCGCCCTGTGCCAACGGTGTAAAGCGATACACACCCGTGTTGCATTTTATCAGTACGGATCCTTCCTTCGCTCCGGCAAACGCCTGTACAATAATATCCTTACCTGCTGCCACGGGAAAATAAGAGCGGCCTATGTAGCTGAACTTATATCGCTGCGGATGGTAATATAATAAACCCTGGTTTAGCGTACCCAACCAAAAGCCGCCCTGCCTGTCAAAAAACAGCGTGCTTATCTCCGTATTAATCAGGCTGCCATCCACGGTTTTCAACTCCGGCAGATAGTTCTTACGGCCGTTCGCCCCCTCAATTATCCAGAAGCCGCTGCGGCAGCTTACAAAAGCCTTTCCCTCTTTCAGGGCAAGCGTATTAAGTGTGTAGTCAGTTTCCAGTTTTTTCTCCCATATCCGTTTGCTCGTGTCAAAAAAGAAACACCCTCCTTTGCTGCCGTTGCGCAATTGATAAAAACCACCTTTTCCGGTAACCACCAGGGAGGTTCTGGCAAAAAGCGGTTTTTCCGCATCGGCATAAGCAGCGCTGGCATACAGCCTGCGTGTTGTTTTTAAATCGTAAGCAATAAGTTTACCGGAACTGAAAAAGAGGTAGAGTCTATGCCCGTCTGCCACCAGATCCTGTAACGCACCCGCTTCTTCCGGCAGCTCCCATTCGCCCGGCGCATCCTGCCGCCATAATCTGCGGCCGTTCACCAGCCACAGGCGGTTATGGGCATCCACAAACACATCTTCTGCCTGTTTCTGAACGCCAATGCTTTTAAAATACAGGTGCAGATCGGGCAGGAACTTTTCGCGGCGCAAATCCACACACATCAGCCGGTGTGTATCTTTTATCCAGAGCAGGGAATCCCCCTGCTCATACACGCGGTAAAAACCATCGTACTTTTTTAATTCATACCCACCTGAATGCGGGCGGTGCAGATAGTGGAAGCGCGCACCATCATACAAATTCAGATTGCCACTGGTAGTAAACACCATTCGCCCGTTGTGTAGTTGCAGTATATAACGCACCTGGTTATCACTCAGGCCCTGGGCAACATTTACCGGCGTAAACACAAAATCATCTGCCCTGGCAATGCATAACATCAGTACCAGGCATATGGTAGCATATAAACGTTTTTTCATTCCGGCACTTGATAATTGCTATTGCGAAAGATATAGCTAATCCAATAAAACACAAACACCGGAGGTCACCCAAAAAACATTTAACATTTTCAATCTGCGCATTTATCCCGCACCCAGCTGCTGTATCATCGCCTGAACCGATTCTTCAGAAGGCGCGGCAAAATCTTTTATGCTGTCCAGGGCTTCCTTACCCAGTACTACAGCCCTTGCACGCATCTGCTGCTCATAAGCTGCAATAGCTGCCGGTATATCCGTATATTTTCCATCGGTAAGGCATTCACATACATCCCAGGCATCCAGCATGGCAGTATTCACGCCCTCACCAGATGGCGGCATTAAATGCGCAGCATCGCCAATAAGCGTAATGTTGGGTTGGGCATTCCAGTACTGATCTAAAGGAAAATAGTTCAAAGGCCGGGGAACAAACCGGGTGCATGCTTTAAAAAGGGAGAGAAATACAGGGCTCCATCCCTGGTAATAGCTTTCCAGCCATGCATATACTTCTTCGCTATTGTTAAAATCGATGCCGCTGGTGCTAACCCAGTTTTCAGGATACAGAGAGGATGCATAAAAAGTGAGTCCGCCATCGCCCCTCGGCTGGGCTGCAATAGATTTACCAGCCCCCATAGCAATTAAATTACCCTGCTGCAACAGGGTATACATTTCCGGGCATTCCTTTTCAGGCTCTTCTATCTCGCCCTGAATAATGGTGGCACCCGAATAAAGGGCTTTAATGTTGGTTACGTAAGGCCTTACTTTTGAGCGGTACCCATCTGCCCCTATCACAACATCCGCAACAGCAGCAGTACCATTGTTAAAGCTGAGTTGCCAGGCATCACCCACCTGTTCCATTGCAGTAAGCTGGCTATTCCAAACTACAGTACCCGGCATAAGCGCATCCAGTAAAATATTCCGTAACGCTCCCCTGTCAATTTCCGGCCGGAAATGTGGATCACCAAAATCCGGGTTACCTTCCTTCGCATGTTCATCCAGCAGCATGTTTCCATCTTTATCTACCAAACGAAACTTATCTGCTCCCGGCATATAGCTGGCTTTAAAAGCATCCATTAAACCGGCAGCCGCTATTACCCGAAGACCCGAATCAAAATGCAGATCTACAATAGCCCCCTGCACGCGTACTTCTTTACTAACATCCCGCTCATATACTTTTACCTGTATACCCTTAAGCTGTAAAAGACGGGCCAATGTTAGCCCGCCGGGCCCGCCCCCCACAATGGCTACACTTTTATTACGAAGCAAATGACCTGTTTGCAATAATTCCACTTTTGTACTTATTTAATCAGCACAAAGGAACAGCTAATGCACAGTGCAGGCAATGCCTATACGCAGTAAGTATAGCACTAATCAAGGTTTTTGTTGCGAAAGGCTAACGGAGTCATACCCACCACTTTTGCAAACAGTCGCGTAAAGTAGGAATAATCATCATACCCCAGTTCACCCGCAATTTCCTTAACCGATTTATCCGTGTGATACAGCAGGCGTTTGGCCTCCAGCACAACGCGCTCCTGTATATGCCAGGATACGGGAAAGCCGGTGGCGGTTTTCACACACTCGTTCAGATAAGGCGTGGACACATTCAGCTGCTTTGCATAATCCGTGGCACTTTTAACAGTGGCATACTGTTGCTCCAGTGCCTGCCTGAACGCTTTGGTTATTACCTCAAACCGGGTAAGTTTACTGGTTAACTTATCCTGCGCCAGGTACTGCGAAACTGCCAATGCTACCAGTGTGTTGCAGCTGTCTTTAAGAATAGCACCATATAGCTTCTCCTGTTTTCTTTCATAAAGCTGCATGCATACAGAAGCGGCTGCAATAATAACAGGCAAAACATCGGGTTTTAAAGAAACTGCTTTTACAGGCGAAAGATCATGCAGCCATTTCAGGTATTCCGGATGAATATTTTCAGAAGTGACAATCCAGCTGGAAACAACAGCATTCTTAAACGCAATTACACGGTGTATCTGGCTGGGATGAATATAAATCAGCGCCGGCGCCTTTATTACGTGTTTTTGAAAGTCAATTTCAATATGGGTACTCCCTTTTTCCTGCAGAATAAAAGAATGCCCTCCATCCCGGTGAAAGCGTACTATATTTTTAGATTCCGGCACCCCGTTAAACACTATTCTTCCTATAAAAATGCCACTTACACCCGAAGGCAGCGTGTGTACCGGAATATGTTTACTTTTTGTAGGCATACTGTAAGCGAATTAAAGATAAGCGCCCCCCTGTTAATTTCCGTGCATAGTTTGTCAAAATAAGTCTATAACCCTGTGGCCTTTATAACTAGGTTTGAAGTAGTTATAAATCGGTTGCGTTGCCCCAAGGCACATCCTAAATCTTACCATTAATCATTAAACAACGATGTCTGTACCGTTATGGTACCGGCTGCTTATATCTGTACGCTATTATACTGTAAAGCCCAGAACTATGAACATATACAAATTGATGTATCGTCTACTGCTATGCTCTTTTTTCTTTTGTGCCACGCTGGCACATGGCCAGGATACCGTACCTGTAAGCGGTACCATTAAAGACAGTACCGGCCAGCCGGTAGCAGGTGCCAGTATTCATGTTAAAAACAAAACCAATGGCGTTAACTCCGGCGAAGATGGCAGCTTCCGGCTACAGGCTGCTAACGGCAGTACGCTGGTGATAAGTGCGGTTGGTTATGCCACGCAGGAAGTGGCCGTTACAGGTGCAACACCATTATTGTTAGTACTGAAGCGACAGGCCGCCCAGCTGGAAGAGGTGGTGGTGACGGCATTAGGTGTTAAACGCGCCAAACGCAACCTTACCTATAGTACACAGGAAGTAAAAAGCGATGAAATACTGGCTACCAAAGAAGCCAACCTGGTAAACACACTGGCAGGCAAGGTTTCCGGCATGCAGGTTACCAGCTCTTCCGGTGCAGCCGGTGCCTCTTCCCGCGTAGTTATACGGGGTAACATATCTGCTACCGGTAATAACCAGGCGCTGTTTGTAGTAGATGGTATTCCCATTAATAACGATGAAACCAGTAATATTGGTGGTGGTGCTGCCGGCGCAGGCAGCAACCGCGCTATAGATATAGACCCCAATACCATTGATAATGTAAACGTGTTAAAAGGCGCGGCGGCCACTGCTTTATATGGCTCTGCCGGTGCTAACGGTGTAATACTGATTACCACTAAAAATGGCACTGCGGAAAAAAAGCCGGTTATCACTTTTACATCTGATTACTCCGTAGGTAAAGCTATTTTACCGCAGAGGCAGCGGATATGGGCACAGGGTACCGGCGGTGTATTCTATAACGGCGAGGATCAGAAAACAGGCCAATCCTGGGGGCCACGTATGGATACCTTAAAAATAAACGGACAGCCTGCGGTAACCTATCACCCGGAAGATCTGTTTTTGCGCACAGCCAAAACCACCCAAAACGCACTCAGCGTAAATGGCGGTAACAGCAACTCTTCTTACTTCCTGTCCTATTCTTATTTAAACCAGCAGGGCTTACAACCCAAGAATGAGTTTAAGCGTCATTCTATTTTTGCCAAGTATTCAGCTAAAATAGGAAAGCACTTCAATTCCACTTTTCAGCTCGCTTATTCTAACAGCAACCAGAACCGCTTACCGGAAGGTGCCAGCAACGGGCCTTTGTTTGTAATACTGGTGCAGCCCGTTTCCTGGAACCCCTATCCTGTTCTGGCCAGCAATGGTACACCACGTATGTACCGCCTGGGCCGTAACTCACCGCTGTGGAGCCTGGACAATATCAACAACAATTCCCGCGTAAACCGTTTTTTACCGGTAATGACGTTGAACTACACACCCACCAGCTGGCTTACGGTTACAGAGCGTGTAGGTGCGGATATTTTTATGGAGCAGGATAAGTATGTAGAGCAGGCCAGCCCCGCGATAGGATTACCCGGACAGGTAAGGGACCAGACCATTCTGTTCCGCCAGTTTAACCACGACTTTATGGTAAGCGCCAACAAACAGGCAGGCAGGTTTAACATGGATGTATTGCTGGGTAATAACATATACAGTTCCTACAGCCAGAACATACAATTGATAGCCAACGGCGTTGTTATTCCCGGTTATAACAACCAGTCAACAGGGGCCAAACTGTCTTCTACAGAAGGCAACTACCTGCAACGGAAAGTAGGCTTTTATGCACAGGCCAATATAGACTATAACCGCATGTTCATCCTGTCGTTAACCGGCCGGTACGATGGTAGTTCGGTACTGTCTAAAACAAAATCATTCTACCCTTACGGATCGGCAGCCGGTAGCTTCATCTTCACTCAACTGATGCAACCTTCGCGTATACTCAGTTTTGGTAAAGTGCGTTTATCTTACGCCCTGGTGGGTAATGATGGCATTCCTCCTTATTATCTCAACACGCCTTTTGTGCGTGCAGAACGCGCTACCGGCCTTAGTGCCAACCCTTTCCCGTATAACGATCGCCCCGGCTTTTTACAGGCTACAACCGTAGGCAACCCCAACCTGCAGAACGAAACACTGCGGGAATACGAAGGCGGTGTGGAAGCCCGCTTTTTCAACAACCGCATTACGTTTGAAGGTTCGTACTTCTACCGCAAATCGTTCAACGGCATTATATCCGATGTACCTATTTCTAATGCTACCGGCTACAGCGCTACTACCATTAACTCCGCCGAAATTGAAAACAGAGGTATAGAGATTGTGTTATCCGGCAGTGCCATTAAAACCAAAAACTTCAGTTGGGATGCCACCCTCAACTTTACCCGCATCCGCAACAAAGTATTGAAAATACAGGATGGCGTAAATGAACTGGGCCGCCTTACGGTAGGCCAGCCTTACAATATATTTAAAGGCCAGGCCGATAAATACAATGCTCAGGGCCAGCTGATGATTGACGATAACGGCCTTCCGTTAAGAACCGACAACGTTATTATAGGTGATGTAAACCCCGATTGGTTAGCAGGCTTCAACAACAACTTCCAGTACAAGCAATTCAACCTGTCGTTTTTTGTGGACATGAAAAAAGGCGGCGATGTACAGAATGATGTGGAAGGGGCAGCCATTTTCAACGGCACCTCTATACACACGGTAAACAGAGATAACATGGTGGTACAGGGTATCAGAGAATCTGATGGTCAGGCCAACAAAACCAGCATTACTGCTCAGCAATACTGGCAATCACGTCCGCTTTCTGCCACCATTCAGGATGGTACTTTTATCAAGCTCAGAACCGTTAGCATAGGTTACAACGTAAAAAGCAGTGTACTGGCAGGTACACCGTTTAAAGGGGCTTCGCTGATAGTTACCGGCCGCAACCTCTGGATTCACAGCCCCAACTTTACCGGCGGCGATCCCGAAGCAAGTTCTTATGGCAGCGGTAACAGCACACAGGGTGTGTATGCTTTCTCCACGCCTACTACCCGTGCCTTCAACTTTTCGCTTAAACTTACTTTTTAACCGCATGCCCACACTGTAAACTGAACACAATGAAAAAGCTATTATATATTATACCGTCGTTATTGCTTGTGTTAACAGGCTGCTCTAAATTTCTGGATGTTAACCAGGATCCCAACCGGCCATCCGATGTATCAGAATCGCTGTTGCTGCCTCCACTGGAACTGAATACTTCTGATAACGTGTATGCAGGCCTTTCCGCCACGCTGGCGCAGAACTTTCTGCAGGTAATTGCTCCCGTGCAGCCTAACCCCGGCTTCTGGAACTACCAGGTGCTAAGCCCTGATATGGATGGTGAGTTCAACACCTTTTATGTTACCAGCTTAAATAACCTGAAAATATTACAGAACAAAGCCGAGGCCAGCAACAAGCCCAACTACACGGCCATTGCCAAAATATTAACCGCTTATACACTGGCCACCGCAACAGACCTCTGGGGCGATCTGCCCTGGTCGGAAGGCTTTAAAGGCACCGCCAATCTGAAACCTGAATATGATTCGCAGGAAAGCATTTACAAAGTAATTCAGGATTTATTAACCAGTGCTATTACCGACATTAACACCGGCAGTGCTATTCTGCCCGGTGCTGATGATTTCTTTTATGCCGGTAATATGACGAAATGGAAAAAGCTGGCGTATCACTTAAAAGCCCGCTACTTCATGCATTTGAGCAAAGCACCCGGCCACACCGCTGCTATACAGGCAGATAGCGTATTGAATGCTTTACAAAACGGCTTTACCGCCAGCGCAGATGACCTGGCCATGGCTTATGCAGGTACTGCCGGTATGGAAAACGACTGGGGCATTACGTTTAACCCCGTAAGTACCTATGTACTGAACGAAACCTTTGTGGAAGGTTTTAAAACCCGTAACGACCCGCGTTTACCACTAATGGTAAAACCGGCAGCGCTTGACGGCCAGTACAGAGGCAGAAGAGTAGGCAGCCCCATACAGGCGTTGGATGCTTTTTCCTACCCAACTGATTTCTATGGCGGTTTAAATGCCACCAACTATATGGCTACTTATTCAGAGGCACTGTTTCTGAAAGCGGAAGCTACGCTAATCAAATCTGGCTTTGCCGCTGCGGCACCTTTTTACGTAGATGCGGTAAAAACAGGCTTTACCAGAACAGGCTTAGACCCCAACAGTGCAGCTGCCACTACGTACCTGGCTTCACGCACGCTTACCGCCGCTAATGCGCTGCAGTTGATTATAGAAGAGAAAGCACTGGCCAATCCATTTAATATTGAAAACTATACCGACTGGCGCAGAACCGGCTTTCCGGCACTGACAAAGGTAGACGGTGCTTTATCAGATATACCGAGAAGGTTGGTATACCCGCAAAGCGAACAACTGTCTAACCCGCAGCCGCAGCAAACGGCAAGACTTACCGACCGTTTGTGGTGGGATAGGCAGTAAACTATAAGTAGCACAAGAAAGCCGCTTCATTCATGTGTGAAGCGGCTTTCTTATGTAGATATACCTATGTTCACTTGCTTAGCATATCCTTACCCGCTCTTTTAGCAAACCGTGCAAAGAAATAAGCTTTTCGAGCAAGTCATCGGAAACAAGCGATGGCTCAAACTGTTTTCCTGTATCCCATAAATCAATTTCACTGATATCATCAAGAAATACGAATACCACATTACTGTCCAAAAGCGGGGTTAATCCGGTATCATTCACCTGTAAAGCAAAATCTCTTACAAAGCCCAACACCAGACACGCTTCGCGCCAGTTTTCATGCTGAATAAAGCTGTCATAATCCATGCACAATGTATCCAGGTCAAAGCTGGCGTAACAATCTTTTTCAACAAATTCCAGTTCTGTAACCCATTTCGCCATATTTTCCTTGTCAAACCCTATCTCACCCTCTGCCAGCACTGCAAACAAGTCAGCTATATTCCTGAATAAAACCCATTGATTTTGTTCATTCACCAGTAGCATATCTGTCTCCTCATCATCTGAAATATCACTTCCCAATACCGTGTAGCACAGATTATCAAGAAACCTGATTTGCACCAGATATTTCCTATACACCTCCGAGATACTTTTAATATTAACCTCCATACGCTTTTTGCAATGTTTAAGCAAGCCTGCAATTTACTTACTTAGTACATTTACCCCCATATTTCAGACCCTCATGAAACAGGTGCTTAAGAACAAGAAGGCGGTAATCTTTGATATGGATGGTGTGGTAATTGAGAGCGAAGGCTTTTGGTCGGTAGCTGAGCGGGAGATATTTAGCTCGCTGGGCGTAGTACTTACAGAAGAACATTGCCGGTTAACGCAGAAAATGACGGTTTCAGAAGCTTCCCGGTTCTGGTTTGAAAAATATCCCTGGAATGGCGTTACACTCCTGGAAGCGGAGCAAAAGGTGGTAGCCAGAGTAATAGAACTGATTGAGACAGAAGAATGTGGCATAGCGCATATCCGGGAGTTTATTTTACGGCTGAAAGCCCAGAGCCTTAAAATAGGCCTAGCAACCAATTCACCCGAGTCTTTTATCCCCCTGTGTCTGAAGCGGGCGGGAATAGCTGATTTGTTTGATGCGGTGTCTTCTGCCGCCAACGAAGCCAACGGTAAGCCACACCCGGACGTATACCTTACCACCGCCCGCAAATTGAATGTACCTCCACACGAATGCGTGGTTATTGAAGACTCCTATCATGGCATGCAGGCGGGCAAAAGTGCGGGCATGACGGTAATAGCATTTACCAACGGCAATAACGCAGCAAGCTTCGATATTGCAGATCATATACTGCATAATTACAGCATGCAAAGCTGGCTGTAACAGGTGTTATTGTTTCTCACCAATTCCCTATGTCAATGAAAGCATATAAGCTTGAAGCATTCACCTCTGATATTGAGAAAAATATCCGCAACGGCTTATATAAACCGGGCCAGAAACTACCTTCCGTACGCCACCTTAAAACCCAATATCAAACCAGTATCAGCACGTAATAGCCATAGAAAGCCCCTGTGTGTTCTCTGTGCTGGAAGTAATCAGTGTTCTAAAGCTGAAAGTAATAGAAATACCCCTAACCAGCCCCCTTTAACATTTTTTAACAATTTTTACCCGCTCACCAGGCTGTTCATTTTGTTCACAGTCGTTTTTATAGTATATACATATTAATATTGTTTCCACTCTTCACAAATTAATCGTACAATTACTATGAACACTAGCATCTTATTCAGAAGGTACAACACTGACAGTGAAATTCAAATTGACATTGTAGAACTGAATGCCACCATTTACCACAACCTGCAGCATACTACGCGGTGCGGGATAATATTCGATCTTACCCAGCCAGACAGATTGAGCCCTTACATTAACAGCCTGCAGCAGGAAAACCTGGGCGGCAGAAAGGTAATAGGCGGCTGGTTTTCTGTTGAGTCAACCAACACCGCCGGCGAACTGGTGGGCAGGCTCAGTGAATTATTCCGCGAGCCAGCCAGTAATAACATACTTAACCAGATAATAAGCGCCGAACAAGCCGCTCATGGCAACACTACTTTAGTAAAGTCATGGTCTATACAACAGGCTACTGTTGTAACAGATAAGGCTATTAAAACCACACAGGCTTTTGTAGAAGTACCTATGCGCGTAATGGGCAGATTTCCGGGCGGCTATAAAATGTAGCCAACAGAAAACCAAACGGCATCCATTATCGTATCTCACTACCATTGTACGCCTTTAACAGCGTACTGCAACATACAAAGCTGCCCGGTGTCTACCAGGCAGCTTATTTTTTACAAACTCTAAAACGGCAATGCGGTGGTTTGTTCCTGCAATTCTTAAAAGTTCATATTTAAGCAAGCTGAGTCATCCAGATAGTAGCATTGCCACATTCCGGATCATCTTCCCGGTATTGTAATATCTTAAATTGATGGAGCTCCAGCAGATCGCGGTACTCCTGTGTATCCAGAGAGCCATGATACACATTTTCACCTCCCATAAAGCTTAGCACCTCGCTATGTTTTGTACCGGAGGTAAATAACAAAATACCACCCGGGTTCAGGTGATTGCTGAAAATGCGGAACATGGGCGGCTGATCTTCCGGCGGCAGGTGAAAGAAGCTATGCCAGGCAATAATGGCATCAAACTTCTGATGCAGCGATAGATTCCGCATATCTGCCTGCTGAAAATCTACCTCCGGAAAGTTATGTATGGCAATATCCAGCATGCTGTGGCTGGCATCTACCCCCAGCACCTGCATGCCTTGCTGCAAAAGATAGGTTATTACAGGAATGCCTGTTCCACATCCCAGATCCAGCACCTTTGCCCCTTTACCTATGTGGTGGATAAGCATATCCAGGTAAGGCTTTTCCAATAAACCTGTATAGCGGTTCTCTGCAAACCAGCCGGCAATATTGTTATATGCTTTAATAACGTTGTTTTTATCTTCCTGCATAAGTGTAACAAATTTACCCGATCTATTCATTCCCCTTCAACATATTCAGCAGCAACTGCTGCCCCACCACATTGGCCGGATTACCCACCTGCGCATTAAAGGTGTTCATAGCCGCGTTTTCACCATCGCCCTCTGCCCGCTTTTTCTCTTTCACGCCTGCAATACAGGAAATGAAATCGAGCGTGCTGAGGATAATTTTTCCACGGCCATGCGGTATTACACTTAGTGCAGCATACACTTCCTGCTTATGGTCAGATACACATGCCACCACGGTTTCGCCATTAAACATGCGCATACCAGTGCGGCTTTTGTTGTACGCTGCAAAGCACTGATACTCCCAATTGAATACGCAGCTTTGTGGAAGACCTGCAAACAGTGCATGTTCTTTAACAAAGAAATTGCCACCGTACCAGGTAGTGCCCAGGGTTTGTATACCCCGCATTTCAATCACTTCCTTTTTAGCCAGAAAAGCAGCCCAGTAATCTGCATTACCTGCAACCACCAGTGTATTGCCATTGTTTACCCATTCCAGTATATCTGTTACCAGCGGGTTGCCCTGTGGTAAGGGAATAGCTGCGGCTACCATTACCTTGCCGGTTGGGCGGCCTCCCTCATAATTCGTGTAGGGCTGGTTAATGGACTTGAAATAGTTCTGTAACACACCAGAGGTATCTGCCACTACAAGCTGATCGCTTACCTGCGTTTTATTCAGCTGCACGGCATACACCTGATCGTCTCCTTCGGCCACCTGTTTTTGCTGCTGATACAGCAGGGCTTTAATGTTGGTATACCCTGCGTTGTTTACCGGAATTGTTATTCCACTTACCAGCAGCTGGCCATAGGTAACGCCACCCGCCGCGGTAACATTCATGGTTTTGGTAAAACAAACGGTGTTATCCGGTGCAAATGCAGTAATTCTTAACTCCGCCTCTCCTTTTACGTCTTTCTCATTCACCAGATAAAAGTCGGCCATTACGGTGTTGCCGGCAGGCACTACCTTATGGTTTACTTTTACCGCCACATACAGCGGCTGGTTATAACGGGCTATTAACTCCGCATCGCCTTTCAGGTTACGGTAGTTATCCACCACACCGGAATGGTTTTCCAGCTTCATGCTTTCCCAGCCATTAACCGCATAGCCATCATTGATATTATTTATCCGTACATTTTCTATTACCCTGCCCTGATAGTAATAAGCCACATTGCCCATTTTGCGCGTCAGGCTGTCCACATTCGGAAAGGCTTTGGAAAAGCCCTGGCCCTTTAAAAACCGGTCATACGCATCGTACCATTTCAGATAAGCATCCGTTTCCCATCCTATGTTAACACCGGTTTTCAATATCTCATTCCTTATCAGTTGCAGGCGTGGTGGTGTACCAATAGCACCTTCCTCTCCCCAGTATACAATCTCATCTTTTTTATCGGTGTATTTGATATACCTGTCGGGGCTGGCATATACATTATCATGATAAACACCCGGGCCACCGGCATGGTGCTGATCAAACCAGCCATAGTCGTAAAAAGTAGTATCGTTGGGCAGCAGATGCCTTTTAAACCTGGGGTCAGGCTCATTCATTTTTATACCACCGTTGCTGGAGTTATAGGTAAGAATACGGGTAGGATCTAAACGGTGTGCTGCCTGCATTTCTATATTATCCTGTGCATGTGGTTGCGCACCACGTTCGTTATGCATGTTGTAAATAACCAGCGAAGGGTGACTGCGATCGCGGCGTATCATCCGGAACAACTTCTCACTGCGCACGGCCAGATAGTAATTCGTTTGTTTTACCTCCGCTTCATTTTTGGGCGTAAACAAACTCTCGGGATACTGGTTACCACCCGGCTCTTCAAAATATAGCAGCCCCAGTTCGTCCGCTGCATTCAGCACGTTGGTTTGCCCTATGGTTCTGTGAAAATTCAACATATTTAACCCCAGGCGTTTGGCAGCAGCCACCTGCTTATACGCCAGCTCATCCGAAGGCATCATACCATTTACCGGCCAAAAGCCCCATGAAATGGAGGTGCGCAATACAATACGCTTGTTGTTGAGGTAAAACTGCCTGTCGCCATTCACATCCTTTATTTCAAACCAGCGGAAACCAAACCGCTGCCTGTAAACATCTGCTGTACCATTCGCTCCCTTCCATTGCACACGCACCTGGTACAGGTTGGGATGCTCTACATCCCACAACTTTGCCGCAAGCACCTTTGCTGCTACTGCAATGGTAGTAGCGCCTGCAGCCAGTGAAGCCGCTTTGGTTTGTGTAAACACCACCTGCCCGGTTTTAGCATCGGCAACGCTTATTTCATAAGTGCCGTTAACAGTGGTTGTACCGGTATTATCTGCCGTTATCTCAAATTCCACCTCCCGCGGTTCCGGTTTGTTCTTTACAAAAACATCGCTCACAAAAACCGCATCGGTAGCCTGCAACCATACCTTGCCGGTAATACCTCCAAAACCGTGCGTAGGCTGGGTGCGATATTCGCCCCACATAAAATTCTGGCTGTCGCGCCAATCAAAATTGCCATTCGGGTCGGTAATACGTACCGTTATATCATTCAAAGTACCTGGCACTACTGCGTTGGTAATATCCACCTCAAAAGGCGTGCTGTTTACCAGATCATATCCAACGAGCTTCCTGTTCACAAACACCTCTGCCCTGAAACGCACACTTTCAAACTTCAGCACAACACGTTTGCTTTTAAAAGCAGTGGGAACTGCCACTTTGGTGCTAAACCACGATACGCCCAGGTAATTGCCCGAAACACCAAACGCATTTCCATTACTGCCCCAGTAAAACTGTTCCACCGTAGCAGGCAAATGAACGGTTCTGGCCTGCTTTGCCGCAAGCGCTGCCCAGCCACCCGTAGGTATATTTACCGGAAGAGATTTGATATTAACGGGTGGAGTATACAACTGATCGTTCTGCCATCTGGCAGCCGTATCCAGCCACAACATCCAGTTATTACCGGAAAGATCCATTACTGTGCGGCCTGATTGTGCCTGAACACCTTTTACACTCAGCACAACCGCCAGCAAGGGCATCAGCAATCTGAAAGAAATTTTCATAAGCAAGTATTATCGTATATAAATGTCGGGCAAAACAAAGACGCCCGGTGTTAGACCGGGCGGAATATGAAAAGTTTGCTGGGTAAAATATCTAAAATTGGCAATATAGTGTCACGAATTGGCGTCTGCCAGCCGACACACCATGCAGATATCAGCTAACTTTAGCACATTATGAATATCCCACACGAAATCAGCAGTTGGCTGCACATTGCCTTCACAGAAAAATCTGGTCAGCTTATGGAACTATATTATTACGATAAGCGGGACAAGCAATTCTATTCCACATTTATAACAGATTACAAAGCCTACAACCTGTTGCGGGAATTGGCAGGTAACAGCTGAAAGATATTTTTTAGTATTTACCGTATTACCAATTTTAACATTTCGGGCTATTATTTATAGAAAACATTATCTAATTTCAAAAATGCAACCGGCCGTCCGGTTTACCATATCCAATATCCAATTTATAAACCACCGCTAACCGGAATAACTCCAGCTATTTTTTAACCCGCTTTAAAAAAAGCATTATGAAAACTGTATTTTCATCGCACCGCCGTACCTCACTTCCCCCTCACCCATTACTGGTATAGGATTTTTACCGCCATGTTATATTTATTTCCGTTAACAAACCTACGCCGTACCCCCGCAACAGGCGCAGCTATTATGCTATTGTATAACATAACACTCTCTCCAACCGTATTCTGTTATCACAAAAAACAGCGCTATGAAACCTGCAATTACTTTACTGCAGCTAAACAATCTACTGGGAAAAAACACTCCACCCTCGCAATTGAGAATATTGTTGCAAAACAACCAGCACCTCCACCTGATAAACACCTGCAACCAGTTGTGCGCGCGACTGGTAACAGAAACAGAAAGGGATGCGCTTTCTATGAGTAAATGTTTTTCAGCCAGTCTGCGGCAAAAAGGAGCCATGGTTATTCGCCTGCTGGATACGCTGCAACGGCTGTACACCGCCCATCCCGACCTCCAATGCGTATACCAGCCTGTATTGGAACGTCTTCTGAACGTACATGACACCTTCAGGGATGCTTATACAGACGACTACACTGCCGGACAAAAAATACCTGATATAAGACTGCAATCACATATCCGGCATATGCAGGCAGCATACCACAATCTGCTGCAATCAGACAAAGAAAACCTGCTTCTTAAAGCCGTACTGTCTCCCGTATCACAACTGATAAGGCATAGCAGCAAGGGAAACAATACTGATAGCAAAGTGGAATACGCACAGGTTCTGTTATTAAATGTAAGGTTATGGCGTTTCAAAAAACTACCCGATTCTGCCCTGTATGAGATAGCAGTTGCTATGAACATTAATTGCAGGGAGCTATTGCACTATTTAAAGCATTTAGGAGAAGAACTGCTGACGCAGGAAGAAACCCATCAGAAAAAAACAGAGTTGATACATCAGTGGAACCATCAGCATAACCTGGCACGTTGTAGTTATTCGTGGCGCAAGGCCAGCCAGCCCGGATTTGACACCACCAGTAAACCGCTGGCCGAAATGATAACAGAGTGGATACACCTGAAAAAAACAGCTTTGCTGCAAACGCCTGCCGACGCACAGCCCGTAGCCAGACTATGCACCTCCGAAAACGGTGAATATGTAGGCTGGTGGATCAAAGTTATTACGGAAGCAGGGTTTTCTACAAACAGAGTAGTAGCGCACAGTATCCGCATCCTGGCACAGGTAATCAGCTTACCCGGCTCGGTAATACCCAGCACCAAACATCTGGAACAAATAGCCAGCAACGCAGCCATTTCTATTACGATAAAAAAGAAGCTTATTGAGTTTGGTAATGATTTTCTGCGCATAGTAAATCTGATACCTGTAAAAGGACAACGCACCCAACCAACCACCAAACAACAAAATGGAAAAACCAGCAGGAAGTAAAATATGTAAAACACGCTCTTATATAATACACCCACTTTCAAGTCTAAAGTTCACCTGATATCCTGAACAACTCTTCGGGTTATGGGGTGAGCTTTTTTATTCCGTACAACACAGTTCCTGACAAAATAGTACGTACGCCCAGCCAGCGGAGGTATTTTACCGGCCCGCCGAAGCCCCCTTCCACTTATCTGAACCACACTTCCCGTCACTGGAAGAACGCTTCCGGTAATCGGAACAACACTTCCAGCCATCCGGGCAACAAATCCGCTCACCGGAAGCACACTTCCATCTATCGGAACAACGCTTCCGGTCGTCCGAACAACTCTTCCATCCATCGGAAGCGCTCTTCCGGTCATCGTAACAACACTTCCAGTATTCAGAAGTACTCTTCCACTCATCTGAATAACTCTTCCGGCCATTGGAAGTACTCTTCCAGTCAACGGAACAACTCTTCCGGTCGTTGGAAGTACTCTTCGGGCCATCGGAACAACTTTTCGGATCATCAGAAGTACTCTTCCACTCATCCGGAGAACTCCCCCTTTCATCGGAAGTGTTCTTCCGACCATTGGAAATGGACAAAACCTAGCCACTTCCAATACAACAATTATCGCGCATCTTATCCTGAAACCCTTACCAGATAAGGGTTCCGGAATGCGAGCATAGGCACACATCAGTCCAAAAGGATAACGCAAAAAACACAACAAACTAATTATCAAATACATAAACAAAACAACTCCCCAAAACCTCTGTACCGGAAAACTATTTTAAAACTTTTTTTCCGCACTGGCACTGCATTTCAGCCACTCTGACCCTGGGGTGAGGTTTGGTAACCTTTACATCATTTTGAAATTTTACATCGTCACAGCAGCGAACAGGGCCGGATAGAGCGGCCGCTCGCTTTACGACTTTCAGGTTCACCGGTATCTGCGCAGAAACTGAAAATCCACAGGCACTCCCTGTTCCCGCTGTACACATGATTTTATCATTATTCAAAAACGCATTTATTATGAAAAAGCAACATATCCATTTTGTACCCAGAGGAGATTCACAATTGGCAGTATGGGCCAGTAACATAGGGGACAAAATAAGCATCATAGGCCCTCAACTGGGCATGGACGCTGCTGCAGTTACCAAAGTAGAAACAGCAGCACTCAACATTGAAATGGCCGTAAAGGCAGTAGAATCTAAAAGAGCAGATCTGGAGCAGGCTGTAAGCTTAAAAAATGAAAGCAAAGTAGCCGATGTTCAGGTGATTGCAGATGCCGCAGCAGTTATGAAACGTCATCCGGACTACAGAGAACAGCTGGGAAGCGCATTAGGCATTGTAGGCTATGTGGTTAACTATGACCCTAAAGACCTGAAGCCGGTTATTAAAGCACGCACCTTTGAAGGAAAGGTAGAAATTTCATTCAACCTTCAACAGATGAGCTGTATAACTATCTACAGCCGCCTGAAAGGGACCAATGGATGGACACGTCTGGGCAACGACTACGAGTCACCATTTATCGACTCACGTCCGCTTACAGTTGCCACGCAACCTGAGATTAGAGAATATGCAGCTATGTACTTTAATCTGCGTGAAGATGTGGGACAGATGAGTCAGATAGAAACCATAGTATTTGCCGGATAAAACAAATACTATGCAACTAACACTCCATCGCACCTATTACCCCACAGGCACCAACGGGGTGTTAAAGCTGGATGATGAGTTGATCTGTTATACCATTGAACTTCCCTGGCGTAACAACCTCTCCCGCCTATCCTGTATACCGCCGGGGGAATACCGGCTGGTAAAAAGATACAGCGAAAACCACGGCAACCACCTGATACTGGAAGCCGTGGAAGGGAGAAGCCTGATACTCATTCACCCGGCCAATAACGCCCTTGAAGAGCTACGGGGTTGTATAGCACCGGTGAGTACGTTAACCGCGCCGGGCTGCGGCGATGCATCCCGCGCGGCTTTTCGTAAGGTGCTGAAACTGGCAACCGCTGCCATTAACAAAAAAGAACTGGTAACACTAAAAATTGTAAAAAATGACAAACAATAATCTCGCAAGTATTGCGCAACGTTTACAACAGCCTACACCGCCATTTTTTAAAAAGCTCCGTACCATCGGTTTGCTTATGGCCGCAACCGGCGGCGCAGTAATGGCGGCACAAGTGGAGCTTCCTGCTGTGGTAACCCAGATAGCCAGCTACCTTACCGTAGCGGGTGGCATCATCACCAGCGTAAGCCAGATGACGGTAAACACACCGGAGTTGAACACAAAAAACTAAAGCCCATGAATCAGTATTTTAATAATACAGATACCAGAGCCGGAATAGCAGGTGGCGTTTTATGTACGGTTTCCGCAAACTTAAGTAATGCAGACCTTACTAAAACAATAGTGCTGGCGGCACTGGGGGCGGCAGTAAGTGTAGTGGTTACTATAGCCATGCAGCAACTGCTTCACCGCTGGCGTAAGTAAAAGCAATTTTGTAACAAAACACGTAAAGGGTGTCTCAAAAAAATGAGGCACCCTCTTTTTTACAAGCTATCCCAAATCATTTTTAAACTTTTTTCAAAATTCCTGTAACAATTAAAAGGAGGCTGCATCCAATAAGAAAACAATGAATAGTATGAAATACAGAACGCTCCTTTTCAGCATCTTATTTATTTTATGCAGTTTACAAAGCCAGGCACAATCAGCATTTAATGTGCAGGTAATAGGAAAAGGCCGTCCTGTGCTGTTATTCCCCGGCTTTGCCTGTACGGGTGATGTATGGCAGGGTATTACCGGTGAATTATCCAAACAATATGAGTGTCACATTTTTACGTTTGCAGGCTTTGGAGGCGTACCGCCCATTGGCAAACCCTGGTTACCTAAAATCAAAGATTCTGTAATCAGTTATGTAAATACACATAAATTACAGAATGCCACTATTATAGGACATAGCTTAGGTGGCACACTGGGATTGTGGCTGGCAGCAGAAGAACCGGCAATGTTTAAAAAAATAATAGTAGTAGATGCCCTGCCCTGCATGGGCGCTTTAATGGTACCGGGCTACAAATCGGAAAACATGGTATACGACAACCCTTACAGCCAACAGATAAAGGCTATGGATAGTACCGCATTCCGGGAAACGGCCAAACAACAGACAGCTTATATGATGTTAAACAAGGAAAAGAAAAGTCAGGTGGTGGAATGGATGATGCAGGCAGACAGATCTACTTATGCAGACGGGTATGTTGATCTGCTGAAATTGGACATAAGGCAAGACCTCGCTAAAATAAAAGCACCGGTGGTTATTCTGGCTGCTACCTCCATGGGTAAAGCGGTGGTTGAAAAAAACTATAACGAACAGTTTGCCAACCTGACCGGAAAAACATTTTACTATGCAGAAAATGCCGGCCATTTTATTATGTATGATCAGCCCGAATGGTTCTTATCAAAAATAACTGAAAGCCTGCGTTAACGTGACTAAAAAAGAACAGTTTACCATCATTTACCAGCAACACCACGCAAAGGTATTCCGGATGTGCAGGGGCTATTTTAAAGGGGAAGAGCATGCTGCTAACGACACGGCGCAGGAGGTGTTTATTAAAATATGGCAGCACCTGGATACCTTTCGCAACGAATCTTTACTAAGCACCTGGATTTACCGGATAACCGTTAATTGTTGTTTGTTACACACGCGAAAGCCATCGGTAAAGAAGGAAGTTTTTACAGAGCATGTGCCAGATAGCATACAACAGGAGTATAACCCTGTTGCAGAAGAGCAACTGAAAAAAATGTACGCCTGCATAGGACAACTGGAAGCGGCAGACAGAATTATTATCACGATGGTTTTAGAAGGAATAGAGTACCCGGAAATTGCTGATATAACCGGCGTTTCCGGGGATACCCTGCGGGTGAGAATACACCGTATTAAGAAGAAACTATCTAATTGTGTACAACCATGACATCATTCGACAATATTCAGCAACTCTGGAATGAGCAAAATGATTCAACAGCACCCGCTTCGCCATTGGAAAAGCTGATTGAGCTGGCAGAGAAAAATACGCGGAAAATTAAAGCCCGGCAGTATGGTACCATAGCCATACTGGGAGTAAGCATTCTGCTGTTTGTATGGTATATAGCCACCTTTACAGGAGTGGGTGTAAGCTGGTTTCATACAGGACTGCTTCTGATGCTTCTGTCGCTGTTGCTACGGTTGGCAATAGAGTGCCAGAGTGTTGTTAGTCTGGCGAGGATGGATATCCGTACAGACTCAAAAAACTACACGAAACGGATGACCGGGTATTATAAAAGCCGGAAGCGGGTGCATTATACCGTAACACCTTTCATACTGGCTGCTTACACTACGGGCTTCCTGTTGCTGCTGCCGGTTTTTAAAAAATCCTTCGCCACAGGATTCTTCTTATACATCGTTATTTCGGGTGGCTGCTTTCTGGTGGTATTTACCTTCTTTATGTTTAAGCTGCTGAAAAAGGAAATAGAAATGCTGAAGCATCTGCAGGAAATAGACTTGTAGCGGGGTTACAATATTTACTTTCAAAAAAAACGGAAGGTACCTCCGGGCTATGGGCCTTGATACCGGAAAAAAAAGTTGCGTTATAAACAAAACCCCTAATTTAGTAGTCGCAACTACTAAATTAATAATGATGTCCAATCCCACGCAACTCAGTTTTGTTTCGCTCCAGGTAAGTGATCTGGAAGCATCCGGAAAGTTTTATACCGAAGTTTTAGGCTTTAAGCAGGTTGCCCAATCGCCACCCGGTGCTATTGTATTTGAGCAGAAAAACGGGGCCGCTTTTGCCATCAGAAAACCTATGATTGAACTTTCAAAAGCCAATCTATTGGGCTGGGGAGTAGCCGTATGGTTTGGAATAGGCAATCTGGATACATTTCTGGAGCAAAATAGCACTAATATCTCTATTGTAAAGGATATTCACCCAACGCCGTTTGGAAGAATACTGGTAATATCCGATCCTGACGGTTATGCCATTACTTTGCAGGAAACAAAAGAAGACTGATGGCCAAAAAAGATCAGGTACTCTCCTATAAACAACCAGAGGAAAACACTGGTTACCTGCTTTGGCAGGTAACCATGCAATGGCAGTTAAGTATGAACAGGGCACTGGGAAAGATGGGGCTTACGCTTACGCAGTTTTCATTAATGGCAGGGCTTTACTGGCTGAGTAAAGAAAAGCAAACCGTTACCCAACAGCAACTGGCAGATTATGTCAATACCGATAAAATGATGACCTCTAAAGTTTTAATGACGCTGGAAAAAAAACAGATTATAGAAAGGGTAAAAGATGACAATGACAGCCGCGCAAAACAATTAAGAATTACTGACCAGGGCACGCAAATACTGAAAGAGGCTTATAAGACCGTTAAACAGGTAGATGATGTTTTTTTTAAAAACGTTGTAAAAGATAAAGCGGTATTTGATAATTTGTTGACGCGATTGATAAAGTAGCTGAAACAAAAAGCATGGAGAATTACACAATTATACTGGTGTTACTTGGCATAATGGTAATACTTAGCTCACTGGCAGAAAAGATAAAAGTAGCCGCCCCCATAGTGCTGATTGTGGTGGGTATTGCGGTAGGCTTTATACCCGGAATGCCTGCCGTGGAAATTGACGCCGAAATTATATTCCTGTTGTTTTTACCTCCGCTGTTATACGATGCTGCCTTTAAAATTCACTTTCCCGATTTTAAAGCCAATTCCTATATTATCTCCAGGCTGGCTTTTATGCTGGTGTTTATTACTACCATAGGCATAGCGGTAGTGGCTTATTATCTGATACCGGGTATGACCTGGCCGCTGGCTTTTGTACTGGGCGCTATACTGGCACCTACCGATGCAGTGGCTGCTATAGGCATTACCAAAGGCATGGGCCTTTCGCCACTTACCAATACCATACTGGAGGGTGAAAGCCTGTTGAATGATGCATCTGCGCTGGTGGCTTTCCGGTTTGCGATTGCTGCCTTAACAGGTACTGCATTTGTGCTGTGGAAAGCGTCTCTTTCTTTTGTAATACTGCTGGCAGGCGGGTTTATCATTGGTTTTATTGTTTCAAAAATAGTAGGCTTTATATTAAAAGCCATCCGCCACAACAGCATTGGCATATTAAGCCTGTTACTGCTATCCCCGTTTGTAACGTATCTGATTGCTGAAAAAATTCACACCTCGGGTGTAATTGCCGTGGTAACCCTGGCTATGAGCTTATCCCGCTTAAGCGCTTCCCGGTTTCCGGAAAAATTAAAAGCACAGTCTGAAACCATCTGGGAAACGATCACCTTTCTGCTGAATGGTCTGATATTTATTCTGATAGGGCTTGAACTGCCACTGTCGGTTAAGGCGCTATCCGGTAGCCAGCTGCTGTGGTATGCTTTATATGGTATCATCATCACTTTCACTGCCCTTGTATTAAGAACCTGGAGTGTATTTATTAACCGGAAAAAGCTGTTACATGCTTACGAAAAACATAAGGTAAAACCCGGCAGAAGAATTATTCCCGATTCCATTTTACTGAGCATAGAAGAAAGCGTTATCATCAGCTGGTCTGGTATGCGAGGCATTATTTCGCTGGCACTGGCCATCGGACTTCCTAATGTTATGTCCGATGGAGCCCCCTTCCCCATGAAGGATGCTATTATTTACATTACCACAGTAGTAGTGCTGTTAACCATTGTAGGTCAGGGGCTGGTACTGCCCAGGCTGGCAAAGCGGCAGGCAGCCAACGCCACTACACCGGCCCGCTGATGCAAGCTTGCGAAATGCATGGGAAAGACTGGAGGCTATACAGAAATGTAACCTGGCTTTAACCCTGGCGGGCAAACAGCTAAGCAGGCCATCTTCCGGAGCGTAGTAAAGTTGTTTTTAAATATTGTCCACCTTTTTAGTAGACTTATATAAAATGCGGTTATCTTTGTGTTGTCGGTAGCCGATACAGACAATAATACACTTACATACCGCGTACAATTAAGTAATATGAGCACAGGAAGGAAGACTGAACCCGTTGTTACCGGAAATGCCTATGAATCACTCACTGCCCGTTTCAGAAAGGCTGCAAACCTTTTGCAGCTCAGCGATTCGTTTATAAACGAACTGGAAGCTTCCGTTGAGGAAATCAGCTTTCTTTTTACTGTGGAAATGGATAATGGCAACACAGAAACTTTTACAGGATACTATGTTATTCATTCAACCCTGGCAGGCCCCGCCAAAGGCGGCCTATATTATGTCACAGATACAGATGAAGATACCACGCGGTTTCTGGCAGGTTGTATTACCTGGAAAGCAGCCCTGGCGGGCATTCCCTTTGGTGGCGCCAAGGGGGGTATTGTATGTGATACCACCCGGTTATCGAAAACAGAAAAAGAACGTGTAACCATAGCCTATATCAACGCCCTTACAGCCAACATTCATACCCGTAATAATACTGCCGGTAACGTATTGAACAATGCGCCTGTTACAGACTGGCTGCTGGATGAATTTTCGTTACAACATGGTGCCTCGCTGCATGCAGTAGTCTCCGGCAAGCGTACCCCTAACGACAGTAACAGTGTACGCTCACAGGCAACCGGCAAAGGCATAAGCCTGGTTACCCTGCTGGCATTGGAAGCAAAGAAAAAGCGCCCGAAAAAATCATCGGCAGCTATACAGGGCTTTGGCAATGTGGGTATGCATACAGCTTTATACCTGTGGGAAAAAGGAGTAAAAATAGTAGCCGTTAGTGATGCAGATACAGCGCTGTTTAATCCGGAAGGCTTTCATATTCCCGACCTGATAGCTTATTCAGAAAGCAATGGCAACTCGCTGTATGGTTATTATGATGCGTACGAAATTTTACCGGGAGAGTTATTAACACTTCCGGTAGATGTATTGATTCCGGCAGCTACCCAGCATGTAATTACAGCCGGTAATGCCGCAGCTATCAAAGCCCCTGTTATTGTGGAAGCTGCCAACGGCCCTATACATGCAGAGGCAGATGTAATACTGCAACGGAAGAACACTTTTGTAATACCCGACCTGCTGGCCAACGCAGGTGGTATTATTGTTTCTTATCTGGAATGGTTACAGAACACCCTGCACCAGCCCTGGAGTACCGAACAGATTTTTCAGCGCATGGAAACCATACTGCATAAAAACTTTACAGACATTGTTGAAACCGCCGATCAGATAAGGGATACGCTGCGCACAGCCGCCTGGCTGCTGGCAGTGAAAAGGCTAACAGATACCGCTACGGTAAACACTGCTATAGCCCCTGCCCTGCAACCGGCATATAGCCAGAAAAACTGATATGCTACTACTACTCATTATAATTCTAAAGCGCCTGAATTGGCTGCCACCCAAAGTGGCATCACGGCTTCAGATGCCTTTTTTCCGGCTTAAACCCCGTTAAGCTTAAGCAGCATTTTCCATTTCAATTCAGGCATCAATGTTCCGGGAAAGATAAGCTCCCCGGTCAGTAAGCGCCAGGTAAGACTTTCATGCAATAGAGAGAAAGCAGCAAATCAACCGGTTATTATAGAGCGAGATGTCAGGTTTTGTTATAATTGCCGCTAATTCAATAGCTTTGACCAGGTTAACTGCTATTATTGAGTAATCACGTATCATATGAAGAAAAGCTGTTATTAGCGCAGCTGGCAGCGGATAGTCACGAAGCGTTTGATACCTTTTACAACCGTTACTTTGAAGCGGTGTACAGGAACGTGGTAAAGATTACCGGCGATGCTGCTGTGGCAGAAGACCTGGTGCAGGAGGTATTCTTCGCCTTCTGGAAAAAACGAAAAGACTTTGAAGATGCAGGCCATGCAGCCAACTGGCTGTTTCTTACCAGCTACCACAAATCACTCAATCAGTTAAGGCAACACGCACGCGAACGGCTGATGAAGCAAACCGTAGCCACCCTGCAACACAACGACCCCGACGATATAGCCTACCTGATAAAAGAAAACCAGCTGAACCTGCTGGAAAAGGCCGTAGCCCAGCTGCCCGAAAAGCGGAAGAAAGTATTTGAACTCTGCCGCCTGCAGGGGAAAACCTATGCAGAAGCCGCAGCAGAGCTGGGCATATCGGTAAATACCGTAAAAAATCACCTGAGCGAAGCCGGGGAAACCATACGTGCCTGGCTGCTGCAACACAGAGAGGAACTGCCGGCCACCACCCTGCTATTATTGATGGCTACCTGCCTGTAAAAAAAACTTTTAAAAAAAGTACTCACCCCACCTACCCGTTTACAATACACCGGTGTATTCAGTATAAAAGCAATACTTTGTCAGCCACCGGAAATACCATTCAACAACTACTGCAAAAGCCGGAGTTAACGCCGGAAGAGGACGCGCAATTGCGTACGCTGCTGGAAAGCGATTTCCGGGAAAACCTGCGGCATGCACAGCCTGCGGATACTACCGTATCGCAACGGATTCTGGCCAGGCTGCATACACAAATGGCAGCGGAAGCAGTGGTAAAACCGCTGGTTACCCGCAGCCGTTTTTACCGGGTGGCCGCGGCGGCAAGCCTGTTGCTGCTGGCAACAGGTACCTGGTGGTTTGCATTTCGCAAAACCAGTCAACAGCCTGGTATTACTGCTGTACAAACCATAACACCGGGCAGCAATGGCGCGGTGTTAACCCTGGCCAACGGGCAACAGATAACGCTGGACAGCCTGGGCAATGGTGTAGTGGCAGATGAAAACGGCACCAGCGTGCTGTTACAGAACAACCAGCTGCAATACCGCAACACAACGGGCGCTACTGCCATTGCTTACAACACCCTTGCTACGCCACGCAGCAGGCAGTTTCAGCTGGTGTTACCAGATGGTACCCGCGTATGGCTGAACGCCGCCAGCAGCATCCGTTACCCGGTAGCCTTTACCGGCATAGAACGAAAGGTGGAAATAACGGGTGAAGTATATATGGAGGTAACCCCGCAGCCTGCTGCGCCTTTTATAGTAAGTACGGGCAACATGCAGGTGCAGGTATTAGGTACTGCCTTTAACATTAACGCCTATACCGATGAAGCTGCTGTTACCACCACCCTTACCCAGGGCAGTGTACGCGTAAAACTGGCAGATACGGCTACTATAGTAATGCCCGTATTGCTGAAGCCAGGCCAGCAGGCAGCCCTGGCCAACCGCACCCTTACCCTGAATACAAAAGCAGACATAAGCGCTGTACTGGCATGGAAAAACGGACAGTTTAGTTTTGAACAGGCAGATGTGGCAGCAGTAATGCGCCAGATAGCCCGCTGGTACAATGTAGATATACGTTATGAAGGCCCGCCACCGCACCGCGAGTTTCATGGAGGTATAGGCCGCGACTTTACTTTACAGCAGGTACTGGAAGCGCTGGAAAAAACAGGCGTGCATTGCCGGCTGGAAGAGAGAACGGTGATTGTTGAAAAATCACCAGAATAATGCTAAGGAAACCGATATCCGGGTGCAACCGGATACCGGCAGATGTTCCGGGCCTATGAAAGATATCAACTGTTGAGATCAGTATCGTTCACCCAAAACTAATCCAAAACTATGCAATTGAATGCATTTGGAAAAGGCCGTGTATTGCACGGCCGGAAACAACGTGGCCGTGTGCCGGAATTTAAAAAACTGTTGCTTATGCAGTTGAAACTGATGCCCGTGTTATTGATGATGGGACTGAGTGTGTGGGCCGGAGGCTTTAGCCAGACGGTAAGCCTGAAAGCAAAGGAAATGCCCTTGCAGCAGGTGCTGAACCAGGTAAAGGAACAGACAGGTTATCTGTTTTTTTACGATGGTGCTGTAATGAAAGATGTAAAGCCGGTTACCATTAATGCCAGCAATATGCCGCTGCAAAGCTTTCTGGAAGCGGTGCTGAAAAACCAGCCGGTAAACTACAACATACAGCACACCACTATCATCCTCAGCCGTAAACCGCAAAAACAGGCGGCTATAGAAAAAACGGTAGCAGAAGTAATGGCAGCACCACCACCACCGGTTGATTTTCATGGCAGGGTAACAGATAGCACGGGCGCGCCTTTACAAGGTGCTGCAGTAGCCATCAAAGGCACCAAACGCGGTACAACTACCGATGCTTATGGATATTTTACTTTAACCGGCCTGGACGAAAAAGCAGTACTGGTAATTACGTACGCGGGTTATATCAACCGCGAAATTGCCCTTACCGCAGACAATGCAGGTTTTAAAAACGGGCAGCGCCTGTTTATTGTGCTCAGCAGAAGTGATAACATGCTGGATGAACTGCAGATTATTGCCTACGGCCAAACCAGCCGCAGAATGAATACCGGTAACGTAAGCACGGTTAAGGCAAAGGATATAGAAAAAGCACCGGTAAACAATCCCTTATTGGCTATTGCAGGTCGTGTACCGGGTATTATTATTACACAGTCCACCGGTTTTGCCGGAGCAGGTGTACAGGTTCAGGTGCAGGGCCAGAGCAGTATAGCCCAGGGTACTACTCCTTTTTATGTAATAGATGGTGTACCCTTTATACAGGCTACCCTTGCCCCTTTAAGCGGCATACAGGGCAATTCGGGCGCAGGCACCGGTGGTGGCTACAGTAACCCGTTTTCGTTTATTAACCCGCAGGATATAGAAAGCATTGACGTATTAAAAGATGCAGATGCAACAGCCATCTACGGTTCGCGTGCAGCAGCCGGCGCTATATTAATTACCACTAAAAAGGGAAAGGCAGGCAAAACCTCCCTTTCTGTAAACGTACAGCAGGGTTATGGCGAAGTGGCTAAGAAAATGAAGAACCTGAATACAGAACAATATCTGGCCATGCGTAAAGATGCCTATACCATTGCAGGCCAGCCAGTACCAGGCGCAGGTACTACCCCCACTTCTACCAACTACGATTTAACCTGGTGGGATCAGAACCGGTATACCGACTGGCAGAAAGAACTGATAGGCGGTAAAGCAGGTTACAGTGATGTGCAAATGACCGCTACCGGCGGCAATGCAACCACCCAGTTACTGCTGGGTGCCAACTACCACCGCGAAACCACGGTAATGCCCGGCAACTTTTCTTATAAAAGAGGCGGCGTTCATTTTAACATGAGCCATTCCTCTGCCGACCAGCGCTTTAAAATGTCGTTTGGCGGCAGCTATAATACCGACAACAATCAACTGCCTGGCGCAGACCTTACCGGCCTGGCCATGAGAACGCCTCCCAACGCTCCGGCGCTCTACGATTCTGCCGGTAAACTCAACTGGGGCGCACTGCCCTCCGGTATTGAAACCTTTACCAATCCTATACGCTATACCGTTAGCAAATACAAAAGCAGCAACATCAGCGCGCAGGGCAATGCCGAAATAGCCTACCGTGTGTGGAACACGCTTACCCTCAAAAGCACGTTTGGGTATACCAGCCTGCAATCGGATGAGCTGGTTACCACACCGCAAACATACAGTGCCCCATCCAACACCAACAACAACCGCTCCGCTTCGGTATCGGATAAAAAAGTAACCAACTGGATTATAGAGCCACAGCTTACCTGGCAGCTGAAGAAAAGTTATGGCAAACTGGATGTGCTGCTGGGTACCACGTTTCAAAACAGCAAATCGTACCTGCTGGCATTAGCAGGTACCGGCTTTGGCAGCGATGGCCAGTTGAATAACCTGTACGCCGCTACCAGCGTAGCCCCTACCAACTCCATACAGGACAACTATAATTACAATGCCGTATTTGGCAGGGTAAACTATAACTACCGGGACAGATACATTCTGAACCTGACTGCCCGCCGCGATGGCAGCAGCCGCTTTGGCAGCAATAACCTGTTTAATACCTTTTATGGTGCAGGCGCTGCATGGCTGTTTAGCCGGGAAACCTGGATGGAACAACTGCCTTTTATCAGCTTTGGTAAACTGCGGGTAAGCTACGGCACCACCGGTAACGACCAGATAGGCAACTACTCGTTCATGAGCCTCTACAGCTCCTTTGCACCTGCCGTAGCGTATGGTGGTGGCAGCACCCTGCGTGTAAGCCGTTTAAGCAATCCCGGCCTGCAATGGGAAGAAACTAAAAAGTTTAATGCAGGTATTGACCTGGGCTTTTTTGCAGACAGGCTGCTGTTGAATGTAAACTACTACAACAACAGATCCGGCAACCAGCTGCTCAACTATAAGCTGCCTATTGTTACCGGCTTTACCAGCATTTTAAGAAACTTTCCCGCTACGGTACAAAACAGCGGTATAGAAATGGTAATTAACACCGATAACATCCGCAGCCGGAACTTTAAATGGTCAACCAGCTTAAACCTTACCATTCCGCGTAATAAGCTGATCGCCTTTCAGGGCCTGGCCACTTCTTCCTATGCCAATCAGCTGATTACAGGCAAACCGCTACAGATAGTAAAAACATTTGCCTATGCGGGTGTAGATGCTGCCACCGGCAGATACAGGTACGAAAAACCAGATAAAACACTGGTGGAAATACCTGGGATTAACCGGGATGAAACTCAGATTACAGACAGAACACAGCGCTTTTATGGCGGCCTGCAGAACACACTCAGCTACAAAGGTTTTTCGCTGGATTTTCTGCTGCAGTTTACCAGACAAAAAGGGTATGATGATACCAAATTTGGCTACACTACCCCAGGCCTGTTTGGCACACTGGGTGTTAGCGGCAACCAGCCGGTAAGCGTATTAAACAACTACTGGCGGCAGGCCGGAGAAGCAGCCACTTTACAGCAGCTGAACCCTGGTAATATTACCGCACTGGGTACCGGCTTTTCGTATGCCAGTAATATTATTAACAGCGCCACCTGGACGGACGCTTCGTTTGTACGGTTAAAAAACCTGTCCTTCTCCTACACACTGCCTGCCTCTTTTACCAAAGCGGCATACATGCAGCAGGCAAGGCTGTATGTGCAGGGGCAAAACCTGTTTACCGTTACCGGATATAAAGGCCTGGACCCCGAAACGCAAAGTGCATCGGTATTACCGCCGCTACGCGTAATCACCTTTGGGGCACAGGTAACTTTTTAGCACTATTCAAATGTTTATTATGAAGCTTATTTCCCATATCAGAAACCATACATTAACCGCTGTTACCCTGCTGGCAGTAGCCTTAGCCACCACCAGCGGTTGCCGCAAGTTTATTGAGGTAGACCCGCCGGTTACCAGCGTAACCAACGGCAGCGTGTACCTGAACGATAATACTGCCATTGCTGTATTAACAGAATTGTATACCAATTTTATGCTGCGTACAGTAAATACCAGTAGTATTGACGATGGTGTTTCGGGCGTATCGTGGGTTACAGACCTTACGGCCGATAACCTTACCCTGGAGTTTCAGGCCAGCCAGAAACTGCTGAGCTATTACACCAACAACCTGGAATCTACGGGTAACATTGTAGCAGGTACGGTGTTCTGGAGCCGTTTATACGAATACATTTACAAGGCCAACGCCGCTATGGAAGGCATTTCCGGCTCCACCACTTTAACGCCCGCAGTAAAAACACAGCTGCTGGGTGAGTGTCGTTTTTTAAGGGCTTTCTGCTATTTCTACCTGGTAAACCTGTATGGCGATGCCGCATTGGTACTAACTACCGATTATGCCACCAATGCCCTGCTGCCGCGCACACCTGCTGCAGAAATATACAAACAGATAGTAACCGATTTAACAGAAGCCAAAGCCCTGCTGAAAGAACAATATGTAGGGCTGGATATGCAAACCACCAGTACCGACCGTATACGTGTAAACAAAGCAGCCGCCCGGGCCCTGCTGGCACGCGTGTATTTATACACCGGCGAATATGCCAAAGCAGAAGCAGAAGCGTCTGCTGTTATCAGCAACAGCCTGTACGGGCTTGTTACCGATAACCCCGGCACCGTGTTTCTGAAAAACAGTAAAGAAACCATCTGGGCCATGCAACCCACTATATCCACTACCCAAAACACCTGGCAGTCTTTTATATTCCCGCTTACCAAAGCACCCAGCGCCAGTAACCCGGTATCTTTATCTGCCAACCTGATGGCCACCTTCGATACTACGCGTGACAAACGTTATAAAAACTGGATAGGGAATTTTACCACCGGCGGCAAAACCTATTACTATGCATATAAGTACAAAGCAGGCGCTGTAACCAGTTCCATTACTGAATATGAAATGGTATTGCGCCTGGCAGAACAATACCTGATACGCGCCGAAGCCAGAACACAGCAAGGCAATATTACCGGCATCGCCAGCGCCACCACCGATCTGAACACCATACGCAGCCGCGCAGGCCTGGCAGATACTACCGTAACCGGTAAAGACGAAATGGTAAACGCCATATTACTGGAACGCAGAAAGGAATTTTTTACAGAATGGGGCCACCGCTGGTTTGATTTGAAACGGCTGGGTAAAATTGATGCCGTAATGCAAGCCTATGCGCCTTTAAAGGGTGGTACCTGGCAAAGCTATAAAGCGCTGTTTCCGCTGGCACAAACCGAAATAGCCTTAAACCCGGGCATGACGGGCCAGCAGAATACCGGATACAACTAAGCAGACATTTTAAAAACACGGAACGAGTAATATGAAATCCATTACATCAGCCCTGCTGCTGCTGGCCCTTTGCGCCGGCAGCGCAGCCAGGGCACAGCAGCACTATACCATAACGGGACGTATTAACAACATTCCCAACCCGCAATACCTGTGCGTTGCCGCCAACTGGCGCGAGCTGGAGGTACAGGATTCGGTACCGGTAGTAAACGGCCGGTTTGTATACAGAGGGATACTTGCAGAACCCGACCCTACACTGGCATTTATTTTTGTAGGCTTCAGAGATACGGCCCATGGCGGCAGGTATATAAAGAAAATGGTGGGCGATTGCTACCTGGAAAAAGGAACGGTTAAACTGGACATTAACGGACTGGCCTTCCGCGACAGCATGCACTTTAGTGGCACCCCTACTAACGTAGATTACCGCATGCTGGTTACACAGAAGAATGTGTTTACCAGCTATATGGTAAAATACCTGGATAGCCTGGGTACCGCACAGGTACCCAAAGAAAACAGAGTACAACTATCCCGCGAAAAGTGGGCAGCGTTTTACAGCGGTTTTGTAAAAGCACACCCCGCTTCTTTTTTAAGCCTGCAACTACTGGGTGCAGATTTGCTGCGGGTTGAAACACCAGAGCAGATACGCAACTTACTGTTAACACTCTCCTCCAAAATGCAGCAAACCCTATCTGGCATTGCATTAAGGAAACAACTGGATAATACCTTAAAAATACGTGTAGGCATTGCCGCACCAGACTTTACAGAAAAGGATACGCTGAACAACCCTGTTGCACTCAGCAGCTTCCGGGGCAAATATGTACTGGTTGATTTCTGGGCCAGCTGGTGCCACCCCTGCCGCGCCGAAAGCCCTTATCTGAGAGATGCATATGATGCGTATAAAGACAGCAACTTTACCATTCTGTCTGTTTCTATGGACAACTCTAAAAACGCGTGGTTAAAAGCTGTACATGATGATAAACTCAGCTGGCAGCAACTGTCTGCCTTAAACCCACTCACATCCGAAAGTGCCAACAAGTACGGCATAAAAGCCATACCCAGAAACTTTCTGATAGACCCTACCGGTAAAATTATTGCCATGGATTTAAGAGGCAAGGATATATTGGAGAAGTTGAAGGAGGTGCTGTAATGGCCCGGTAGAAACAAACAGGCCGCCCATACCGGAATACTCCGTTTTGGGCGGCCTGTTATAGTTACTATGTTCTATTTATGGAAACAAGGTAGCCAGCTTTTCATCCAGCTTTGCACCCCGCAGGTTTTTAGCAATGATTTTGCCCGTAGGGTCTATCAGAAAATTGGTAGGTACAGAGTTTACACCGTATTGCACGGCAACAGCATTTTTCCAGTACTTTAAATCAGATACGTGCACCCAGGGCATGCCATCTTTTTCTATCGCCTTTATCCAATCCTGCTGCGAGGCATCCAGCGATACACTCAGTATATCAAAGCCTTTGCTGTTATACTTCTGGTAAGCCGCTACCACAACAGGGTTTTCTGCACGGCAGGGTCCGCACCAGCTTGCCCAGAAATCAATCAATACATACCGGCCTTTAAAATCAGACAGCTTTACAGGTTTACCCTCCGGGTTGTTCTGCGTAAAATCGGGGGCCATAATGCCCTCACTTACACTCAGCCCTTTCTGTATTCTGGCGTTGATGTTTTTTCCGATGTCTGATGTGCGCATGGCTTCCGGAAACAGTTTAAAATCCCGGTCTGCTTTAAAAGCATCAAAGTTACCGCGTATTTCATGCTCCAGAAAAGCACTCAACGCGGCATATGACTGTCTGTGACTGGCAATAAAGGCTTTGAAGATGCTATCCATCTGCTCCACATCTCTGTTTCTTCTGGCACGAAGCGATTGCATCAGCGCCGTATCGGCTTTGCGCTGCTCCGGCGTCATCTTTTCAGCGGTAGACAATACCACTTCTACATCTGCTAAAAAGGGGGCCAGCTGATTTCTCAACACCTTATTATCGTCATTGGTAACAGAACCGGTAAACTTTGCCGTTTTCAGAGAATCTGTTCCGCTAATGGTCATTACTGAATTTTCAATAAAAACATCTATACCATCCACTCCCCTGCGCGCATTGGATGCAGCAGTGCCGTGTTTTAAATAAATCGCAGCCCGTACAGGATTAGGCAACTGCCCCTTCAGCACAAAAGCACCGTTTTTTACCTCGGCAGAATCTTCCAGCCGTGTATCACCCACAGCGTAAGACAGAAATACTTTTGCAGGCGTATTTGCCTTGCTCAGTTTTCCTTTAATAGTATACCCCTTCTGCGCCCCTGCACAAACAGGCAGCAAAAGTGCAAGTATTACAGTTCCTTTGTTCATAAACAATCCGGTTTACCCTATATAAACCTAAACCGGAGGCCAGCGGGTGGGTGCCGCTGAAAAAAATTAAGGAATCCGCTTAAGGCCGTTGACCGGCAGTGAATCGGAATGCTGTTTAACCCCGGTTGGCATCACCAGCGGCCTGGTTATAGCAGAATCAATCTCCACCGGAGGCGGTGGCGGCGGCAGTAACGGCACCATCGTGTCCGGCACAGCCAGTTCCCCTACAATCATGGGTTCAGGCGGATCTGGCACCACTACTGCCGGCGTACCCATGGTAACAACCGGAGGTGCAAATGGTGGGCATACAAAAGTTGTCGGCGGACCTGGATCCTGTACTCCGCTATCTTTTACTTCAGTAAACGGTGTTAATACTACACCTGTCAGGTCTGTATCTGAAACCTTACGCGCCGGTTCCGGCTTTTTACCCGTCTCTGGTGTTTTATCATTGCACGAAGAAGCCATTACACTAAACACCACTACAATTACAGCGGCAACCTTTTTACACCAGGACAGTGCTGACAAAGCAATCTGCCTGGGCCAGTTTACTTCTGCCGGTTCCTCCCCGCCGTTTACCTGCGCTGCTGTAAAACGCCCGCATACTTTCTGCCCCTGCCTTTCCTGTAACCACGCCATAATAGCATCCGGCTCCCAGTCAGTAAAATCCATTACAGTTTTGCTGCATACACCGCAGTATCTGCCCTGCTCTTCCGGTTGCATCTGGTTCCAGTCTTCGTGACAAGGATTGGGTATACGAATGTTCATGTTAAGTGGTTTGGTTACTATTAAGATGAAGGCAGTCTGCAATTTCCATAACTGCCGTGGCAGATTTTTCACGCCCTTTTCTGTTAACCACCAAAGCAGGTAGTTTTCATTCATCCCAAAACATACCTTTGTAATAAACAAACACCCCTTTAAACCTTAACTTCCTTACTCCTACCATGACCAATTCAGAAAAAGCATCCGGCTACCTGCATTTGCTTAAAATGGAAGGAAAACTGAATGATGAAGCCATTAAAGAAACCGCCCGGTTGTATGATATTTCTGAAGAAGAAGTAACAGCATTACTAAAACAGCTTCAAAATACCCCCGCATACAACAAAGCCATTATAAATGGAATATGGAAGTTTATAGGGGCATTTTTATCATCCGCATTTTTCTGTGCTTTCTATGCGGGTATGGGCAGCAGCGTAGGCGGGTTGAATACAGTATGCGTGTTCATCGCAGCCATTTGTGGCTTATCAAGCCTGACCTCATTAATGGGAGTTATTGCCCGGCTGTCTGAAATGAGGGCTGCAAAGAAAAAAGAAGAAACATTGCCTGAGCAATCAGGAAAGGAATTGAATAAAACAGCATTGTTAAAGCCTGATGTAATAGCTATTTTGATAACAACTCCGCTGGTAGCTGCAATTATTATTACAATGCCGGTATTGTATATAAAACTCAGTGGCTCTAAAATACTAAACAGTAACCGTTGGCAACTACACCAGGACATAGTACTACAGGAAGATTGCAAAAGAGTTAGGGAACACGATAAGACCACGTCCCCGGATTACTACCTTCTGCTATCGGGAGATAATAACAAAGGATATATCTGGAACAGTGATGATCATTATTTCAGCTTTCATACCGCTGCACCCGACAAGTATTTGAAGAAAGGCGATACCATAGATATATATACCAGCGAAGCAGACTCTCTACTGGTATATGACATTGGCGTGAAGGGCAACCACTTACTAAACCTGAAGAAAAGAAATGAGCTGGCTGAAGAACAGGGAATCAATTCAGCAATAAAATACGGCGTAATACTTGCCATAATATTCATAATAATCATGCTTACTAAAGATAATTGGAAAGTCGATGACGAAGAAGATGAAACACTGTGGCCACCTCCCGGCTATACCCCGTCATACCACCGGGACGGAAAATACTGGTAACCACAATTAAACAGTTTACATATGCTACTGCTCAGTTAAACCCACCAACCAATCATTAGTACTATCCCCTTCGCTCTGCCGGGTATAAATTCGTTATACATACGCATACCATGACATTATTCAGGCGGATAACCATTCTTACTTTTCTGTTAGCAGTAACAGGCAAACATAGTTACAGCCAGACAACTATACTACGCCCCGATTTTAACCAGTACTTTTACCGGCCGGAAAGAGATTACCCGTTCCGCATTACGGGAGCTGGGTGTTATAGAGTAAATACATAATCTCAGCAATAAACTGTATTATTAGGCTCCAATTCTTAGAAAAATGATAACGAAAGCTGCCATAAGCATTTTGCTTACTGCCCAATTCATTTGCCTTACCTCAACCGCCATAGGTACAACCAGCACCGTACACAGCGCCGCCGAACTGGAAAACGCTGTAAATGCAGCCAAACCGGGCGATCAGATTATTATTGCCAACGGTAAATACACCGGCTGGAGCTGCCGCCTGAAAGGGAATGGCATGGCTGGTAAGCCTGTTAGCATTAAAGCACAATCCCCAGGTGGTGTGCACTTCAGCGACTCTACCAACAATACCACCTTTACCATTACCGGCAGTTATCTGGAATTATCCGGGCTGGTGTTTGAAGATAATAAGCTTTTACGGGCGCAGGGTAAAACAGCCACGCTGATAGAACTGGAAAGCGCACAATACTGCCGGGTAACCAGCTGCCTGTTTCAGCGAAATGAGGCTAAAAGCCAGTTTATGCCCCTGGTAATGATATCCGGCAATGGAGCAGGTAACCGCATAGACCACTGCACTTTTATCAATAATGTAAACAACATGGATGTATCGGTAAAAGTTACCAAAGAAGCTGTGCCGCTACATTCCCTGATAGACAATAATGAGTTTGCCTATAAAGCAAAGGTTACCTGGCCCGTGTTTAACGGAGGGGAATGCGTACAGATTGGGCAGGACCCGGTTTTACTGGGCAATCAACAGGCTTTTACCACAGTAAGAGATAACCGGTTTATACAATGCAACGGCGAACCCGAAGTAATCAGTAACAAAAGCTCGGGCAACCGGTATATTCATAATTACTTTGAAAACTGCCAGGGCGAGCTGGTAATGCGCGGTGGGCATGATTGCCTGGTGGACAGCAACACTTTTAAAGGTGGCACCGGTGGCATCAGAATCAACGGATCGCACCATACCATTACCCATAACCAGATGAGTGATGTACCCACCGCTATCAGGTTGATGTATGGCATGGCACGCGGCAAAACGGAGGTTGGATTTTATATAGCTGCTACGGACTGTATTATTACCAATAATACTATCAGCCACGCTATCACGGCTATACTGGAAGGCGACAGTAAGAATGCGGACTGGACCGGGAAGTTTGATGTGAAAAGGTATCCATCCAGAACTATGCAGGATGTGGCTCCGGTAGATAATATCATCCGCGACAACAGTATACAACCTTAAAACTTCATATCCGGCTTCCAGATTCAGGAAAGGCTTTATTCCCTGCAGGCTACCGGTATTTAGACAATTCCGCCTCTGCAACCTCCTTTATACTGGAAAGTTCTTTTTCACTGTAACGCCCCTGTATATTTACTGTTTTTGCCGCCATTTCTTCTTCTGAAATTTCAGAAGTACAGGCACTGGCTACCATACTAACTATTAAAACCGGTAACACCAGGTGCCTGATTGCATAAAAAGTATACTTGCGGGTGTTGTAAATTAACAGGCAGGTAAAGGGTTTCATGTGGCAATAATTAGAACAACAATTTAAAAGAAAAAAGCCTGTACAATACAGGCTTTAACAATTTATAAACGTTATCCATATGTTCTGCCTGATGGCTATTCTTCATAAATATCCCGCTGTACAGCCAGCTGTGCCCGGTATTGCTGAAACAAGGCAGACTTATATACAAAGCCTATAAAGATGTTGTTTTCATTTACCACCGGTAAATAAGCCGCCTGGCTTTTATCAAACTGCTCCATTACTACCACCATAGGCTGGCCCTCTTCTATTATCGTTTCCGGCTGCCGCATATACTGTTGAACAGGGGTTTGCAAATGTTGCTCCGGTTCTGCAAGCAGCGAGCGTACATCATTCAAGTCAATAACACCTTTCAGTTCCTTTTTATCGTTTACCACTGCAAAGTTATTGGCATCTGCGTTTCTTATCAGTGCCAGCAACTGCTCAAACCGGTCGTTCAGCTGCAATACCTTCTCGCCGGTTTTCATAAGGTCAGATACATGAATAGAGGAAAGAATGTTATGCTCTTTCTTATGCGTAAAAATCTGACCACCCAAAGCCAGTGCTTTGGTTTCCATATAATAAGGTTCAAACTGTTTAACAATAAAGTAAGCAATAGACGATACAATCATCAGCGGAATAAACAGCCCGTAACCATTGGTAATTTCCGCAATCAGAAAGATAGCCGTAAGCGGGCAATACATTACACCACTTAAAACACCTGCCATGCCTACCAGCGTAAAGTTACCTTCGGGCAGTTCTACCCAACCCGTAACATTCATCAGGCGCGAAAAAAAGAAACCCCAGAACGCCCCTACAAACAACGAAGGCGCAAAGTTACCGCCGTTACCGCCGGAGCCTATGGTTATAGCAGCAGCTACCGGCTTCATTAACAATACCATCCCGGTAAAACCCAGTAACAACAAATCATAAGGTATTTTATCTGCCCAGCTTACTGCCGGCAGTATTTCTGCAGGCGTACCATCTGCCAGCCGCGTAATACTTGCGTAGCCCTCACCATATAAAGGAGCAAACACCAGAAAACACAACGCCAGCAAACCACCACCCACGAGCGCTTTGGAATAAGGCCCCATTTTCCAATGGTGTATAGATTTATCTACTTTACCAAAGGCGCGTGCATAATACAAACAAAGAAAGCCAGCCCCTATGCCCAGCAACACGTAAAAAGGCACATTATAATAATTGAAATTCTGCTTGAGCACAAAATTGAACAAATGCGCATCTCCCACCAGCACTTTGGAACAAAGCACCCCGATTACCGCTGCAATAATCAGCGGTACAAAATAGCTGACCATGGTATCTACCAGCAATACTTCTATAGAAAATATAACCCCGGCAATAGGCGCATTATACACGGCTGCAATACCCGCCGCTGCCCCGCAGCAAATCATCAGCATCCGCTCTGCATAAGACAGTTTACCCAGCCTGGCCATGGTAGAGCCCAGTGAGGAGCCTGTGGCAACAATGGGCGCTTCTAACCCCGCAGAACCACCAAAACCCACCGTAAGTGCGCTGGTAATAAAATGAATATAGTTATTGCGGGTAGGAATATAAGCAGAACGGCGGGCAATAGACTTTAGCACCATAGCAATGCCTTTTTCAATATGCCCTTTAAAAAAACGATGAATTACAAACGTAGTAAGCAGTAAACCGGCAGCAGGTAACAGCAGAAAAAACAACCGCCTGTCGTTAAAAGACTCAACCCAGCTGTGTACTTCATGCACCGCTGTTTTCAGCAAAACAGCCATGAGACCAGACACTACCCCCACTACTACCGCAGAAAAAATAATGTATTGTACTCTGGACATTTTTGCATGCAAAAAGTCTATCATCACCTGATACCACTTTATCGCCTGCCTCTTTGTCTGATCTACCGCATTGTTTTTCATCCGGTAAAGGTAAGGGAATAGGATTTTATGGGCTTTTGTCGGCTCCCCTGCAATGTATTCTACCCGGCACACACTTTACACATCACATATATCTATAGCCTGCTTCAGCGAGGCTATAGCATCTGGTTGCGCGGGAATAAACTCCTGCGCAACATAGCCTGTAAAGCCGGTATTGCGTATTACCTGCATAATGGCCGGATAATTCAGCTCCTGCGATGCATCAATTTCATGCCTGCCGGGCACACCTGCTGTATGGTAATGAGCTATATACGAATGATAGCGCTGTATGTTGGCACAGATATTCCCTTCATCTACCTGCATGTGGTAAATATCATACAGCAACTTACAGTTTTCAGATCCAATGCTGTTGATCAGTTCCACCCCCCATTGCGTATTATCGCACTGGTAGTCTATATGGTCTACCTTGCTGTTCAGCAGTTCCATTACCAGTGTTACCCCATACCGCTCTGCCAGGGCCGCTACCTGCTGTAAGCCTTTTGCCGCATTTACCAATCCTTCCTCCTCTCCCATGCCATCGCGGTTACCGCTAAAGCAGATAAGATTTTTATAGCCTGCCTTAGCCACCAGCGGAATCATGGCCGAATAGTTTTCAATCAGCTTTGCATGGTACTGCGGATTGTTCCAACCTTTTTCCAGCGAAATTTCAGCGCCATTACACATAGAACTGTCAATACCATACTGCTTTAACAAAGGCCAGTGCTCCGGCCCTACCAGATCAACGGCGCTAAAGCCGAGATGTTTTACCACCTGGCACAGCTCCTCCAGTGATAACGAATTATAACACCAGCGGCAAACCGAATGGTGAATATTCCCTTTCAGCACAGCGGGGCTGATATGCCCCAGCAATGCCTGCATGCGATCGTTGCTCATATTATTCAATAATCTTTATTTTCTCTACTGTTATGTAAGTACCCTTAGCACCAAAACGGTTTTTCTTTTTATCCATCCAGTACCAATGCTCCCCTTTTACCTTTACCGTAAGCGTATAATTTGCTGCCGGTAATAAAGGGCTTATAAAAGTCAGTGCTTTAACCGGATACTTGCAATACATATCTACCGTAGCGTTGCAAACGGCTGCGCCGGCAGCATTGCGGATAATAATAGCTGCATACCCACCGGTAGAATCAGATAATCCGTACAATGCCACGCGTTTTCCGGAAAAACGGAATACAAGCGAATCCTCTTTTACATCCGACCTCAGCAGGGTTGCACCCTCCACTTTTACCTGCTTCCAACTGCCATACTCCTGCACGCGCTTTTTATCCGTTACGGGAATAGTAGTACCCTTCCATACCAAATCCGCAACAACGCCTGTTTTGGTATTCAGCTGCCAGGATTCACGCCATACCGGTAATGACAGCTCAACGCCTTTTACCACCAACGGCTGCCATACATAAGTAGCTGCTGTTGCCTGCCGGGGAAAAGACCACCGATCGCCCATGTACATATACGTTGTTTGTTTTGAACCGGTAACCGGCAGTACAAAAGTGGTTTGTGAATTAAAGGTAAGTGAACCTGCAGGCGCAAAAAAGCCACGCTTTGTCCACGGCCCTGCCAGAGCAGTGGCAGTAAAGTAAGTATTATCATTCCGCTCCCATCCGGTAAGGTCTGAGCCCAGGAAATAATACAGGCTGTCTTTTCTGAAAATGGCAGGAGATTCAAAACCGTGCGTCATGTTTTTATGTACCATAGCGGTGATGCTACTGTAATCTTCTGCCAGCTGGTAAATATCGCCACCGTGCAGCAATACATACCCCTTCCCATCTTCATCCTGAAAAGTACCCATATCCCATTTACGAATGGGCTTACCATTAAACAGCAACGGCCCTTTAAAAGTGTATGGCCCCGTGACTGTACTGGCAGTAGCATAACCCACAAACTGATTGGTATAGCCCAGTGTATCTGCATGCATAAACATTACAAACTCCGCGGTTTTCGGGCACTTCATCACTTTTACCCGCTCACCTACATGGTCTGGCCCCATTTTACCGGAGGGCTGCACCGGCAAGGCTATAGACTCAAACTTCCAGTTATACAAATCAGAAGAGGAATAACAATTAAAACCAGCAAAACGGTTACAGGTGTCCGTATGCCTTTCACCAAACAGGTAGAAGGTAGTTCCTTCTTTGAGAATACAGGCACCGTGTGCGCTAACCGCATTGCCCTGATCGTCTGTCCACGGTGTGCCGGAGCTGATGGCATTATAACGCACCTGTTGTGCATGCGTAGTGGTGGCAAGCGCCATACCTGACAACAATGCCAGGCGACTTAAAATTTTCATATTCCATTGCAATTTAAGAAAGCCATACAGATAACCCGATGGCTGATGGCCGAAAATAGAACTTGCAGGTGTAGCCGGTTGGTAATCGTGAATCAATCTTTCGTACTTTTTAATCAGGGTCAACCCGTATATGCCTGCCCCCTTTGCCAAAATTGGAAACATTGTACCACGCCCCCAGGGTAAACACCCGGGTAACTACGTTGTTTCTGGAATCTATAATGGAGTTACCATACACCTGCCTGGCCACCAGGTTGCCCTGCGCCAGCAGATCGCTACCCGTAATACCCAACCGCAGGTTTCTGTTCTTCAGCATCTGATAGGCAACCGTAAAGCCCAGCAGAAACGGATTGGTATTGGCCAGTGCATAGCCGGTGTTAATACGTTTGGAAGCAGCAACACTCATGTTAAAACGCTTTTTAAGCGTAACATCGCTTTTAAGCCCCAGTGCTATTGTTGTAAGATACCGGTTGCCATTGGCAACATCTGCATTGGTATTGGCGCTATAGGTATAGCTGGCATCTGCATCAAACCCAAAGTTTTCTAAGCGCATTCTGCCACGCGCCTCTGCCGTAACCCGCTGCGAGGTATAAAAGCTGGTACTGGCAAACTGCCCCGGATTTAACATAACGGGCATGCCTGCACCGGCTCTGCTGAGTACACCGTTAATATTGTTATTGCTGGAACGGGTATAGTTGAGCTTACCGGATAGATTTAGCTTTTTGAGATTAACATGGCCCGATATGGTCTGGGAAATATCCACGCCTTTATTAAAATACCGGGTATTGTTTACAAATACCACCCGGTTACTCAGCCCTATATTACCATCATAAGTTATCCAGTGTTTGTTTTGCTGAATGGGTATGGTAACCGAGTAATTACCATTCGCATTCCAGGAGCCATTGGCATTCTCCATACGGGTTTCCTGTTTGTAGCTGCCCAGCGTATCGGGAATAATAATCACATTCTGCACTATCTCATTCTGCGTAGCAGACGCATTGGCCGATGCAAAATATGAAATGCCTGTTTTAACCGGCGCGTACCGGTAATCGGCCCTTACATTATGCTGGAAATACGATTTCAGATCCGGATTGCCAATAACAATATTCTGCAGGTTCTGCGTATTACGCACCGGTTGCAGCTGCGCCGGAGAAGGACTGTTGTTATCGCCGTTGTAAGATACAGACAGAGTTTTACCCTGGTTTATCACCCTGCTATAACTGAAGTTGGGAGCATAGTTAAAGTTGTTGTTATGAATGCGCTGGTTCAGATATACATAACGATTACTGAGTATAACCGGCCGGGCAGTTACCCCAATAAGTACTCTGGTTTTGGCAGCATTGTAATAGTAATTAATACCAATGGCCTGCTTTACAAATACGGAAGTAAACGCAGCACTCAGCGAATCTACAAACCCATACTTAACAGCAGGTGCATCCAGCACATAGGTAGCAGATGTATTTTCAGCCGAGGTTAGTGCCATGCTATACTGAAACATCATATTACTGCTGCTTTTTTTAACACTATCCTTATGCAGCATCAGTGTATAGTTTGTGCTGAAATCAAACCCTTTCGATACATCCCTGCCTTCTATATTCCGGCTCAGCACCGAATCTTTCAGCAACTGATCGTTCTGCTGATCGTAATAAAGTGTTTGGGTACGGATAAGCTGGCTGGAATACTGCGCTGTTCTGAAAAAACCCAGATGAGCAGTCAGCACTTTTCCTTTTCTGGTTTTTCCGGATAAAGAAAAACCGGCGTGTATATCGGGCGATCGGTTGCTGCTGTTACTAAGGTTATTAAAATCCTGCTTTACCACACCACTCTGCCTGTTTAGCACATTGCTATGCGTTTGCGTTTGATTGTAACCCAGCCGTACAGTTCCGTTGAGAAAAGTTTTATCTCCCCTTGCCGTAAACTCAGAATACAGGGAATGGCCGGAGTTGGATGATTTACCCTGGTTAACAGAGTTATTGTAATAGGTGCCAATACTGCTGACGGTTTCCACAGCCTGCTCGTTCAGGTAATCGTTGTTACCCTGGTTGGTATTGTAATTAAAGCTGAAGTTGCCTTTCTCCCTCAGCTTACCGCGGTGGTTAACAGAAAAACCGCCATTCTCACTCTGGCCCGCACCATTATCCTGCCGCATATACATACCGCCAAGGCCGGTTTGTTTCTCCCCCTTCCATATATTCAATTCGTTGGCAGTACCTATTTGCTTGTTAGTGCCTGCTGTTACGCTAAAACTGCCAAAATCGCCCCTGTCCATTCCGGGTTTGGTAACCACATTCAGCATTTTTCTGCTGGTGCCACTTTTAATGCCGGTAAAGTTGGCCAGATCGCCATAGTCGTCAATAATCTGAATTTTCGAAACTATTTCCGCAGGCAGTTTAGCCAGAAAGTCTTTTACATTACTGGTAAAAAAGTCCTTTCCGTTTACCCGTATCTTCACCACATCCTCCCCCATAAAATGCATATTGTAGCTATCATCTACCTCCACACCCTGAAACTGCTTTATCAGATCGGCCACGTTATCGCCTTCAATTACCCGGAACGCGGCGGCATTAAACTCCACCGTATCCTGCATTATCTTAACGGGGTTGGGTTTCGATTTTACTATTACCTCTTTCAGTACGTTATAAGCAGGGCGCAGCATTACCGTACCCACATCAATCTGCCTGTTTTTATCAAAGGAATAAAGGGCGGTATCCGCTTCGTAATCCGGTGCGGTAATAATTACCACCACACCCACACCTTTTAGCTTAGCGTAGTTAAATGCACCATCTTCTCCGGTTCTTATTTTAATGGTATCCTTATCGGCTATCAGCGTAACAGAAGCGTTGATAATAGCTGTTCCCGTAGAATCATGCACCTTTCCCAAAACCCTGCCGGGTGTTTGGGCAAAGCCTTTATGGCTGAATATAGCAAGCGATGTAAAAAACAGGAATAAGGCGAAGGGTTTCAAAACTGCAGTGATTATGGAAACAATTATAATATAAAAAACGAATAACAGCAACAAGAAAGCATTAGCCTACCTTCAGATATTTCCCCTACCTTCGCGGCAGAAACCAGCAATTTGGCAAAAAAGATTACATGTATATGTATGATGATAGTGCTGCTGCTACAAACTTTTAGCAGGGCTGCTGTTGTTGTCAACTTCTATGTAAATCAGGATTATATTGCCAAAAACCTTTGCGAAAACAAGAACAGGCCCAAACTGAACTGTTGCGGCAAATGTCAGTTGAACAAAAAGCTGAACACGGAAGACAAGAAAGAAAAAGAACTACCCGATCAGAAAGGTCCTGCGCCGCTGGTGCTTTCCTCTAAAACATTTTACGCTACCGTTCCCGTAACAGCCACTTCGCTTTCGGGTAATACCTTTCATCACTTTTCAGAAAACACAGAAGCCGGTCAGTCCACATCCTTCTTTCACCCACCCAATGCGGGTATTTGCTAATTACAAAGGTTTCATTTTTAACGGATTACTGTACGGCAGCACTACGGCGCTTTTATACAAAGCCGTATAATATGCTGTAACAGCGTTCGCAATTAAAACACGCAAATACCATGAAATATTTATTCCGGATACTCTTTCGCAAGCTGAAGCGCAATTACTACTACGCTGAAATTAAACAGGTAAGCATGCTTACTGCTGTTGCTTTGGTGGCATGGGTGTTATATGCCTATGGCACTGACCTGGCACATGCAGCGCTTACCAATACGGGTATGACGTACATTACCTTTTTGCTGGTGGCCATTGTGCTGGGGCAGGTTATACGCCTTTACTACCGTATAATGGTAATAAAGTACGCGGAAAAAGACACCCGTATAGAGCTGTTTAACGGCCTGCACAAAAAGGCATAATCCCTATTTATTGATGTTACTATCAGGCAGCCTGTAACAACGGGCTGCACAGATAGCTGTATGCATTTTTTTATGAGATACCGGAACTACTTTTTCATGCTTACAGGTGTAGCCTGCTGCACCCAACTGAAAGCACAGCAACCTGGCCTGTCCGATACAGCGCGGGTAGCAAAAGATACAGCCACACAGGTACTGGATAATGTTATCATTACTTCCAGATACTACCGCAATTATAAACTGGACAACGCATCCGGCAGCCTGAAAGTATCCACCGCCCTGCTGCAGTTACCGCAGAATATTCAGGAGGTGGATAAAAGCATACTGGCCGATCAGATAGCCATTAGCATTAACGAAAGCATTACGCGCAATGTAAGCGGTGCCATGCGTAACAATACGGCAGATTTTTATAGTCCGCTGATGTATATGCGCGGTGCGGGTATAAACACCTTGCGCAACGGCATAGATATATCTATGATTTACTATGGCCCTATGCCGGAAGATGCGGCACTAATGGACAGAGTGGAATACATAAAAGGCCCGGCCGGTTTTGTAAACGCTATAGGCGACCCCGCCGGTTCGTTTAACATTGTTACCAAACAACCCGGCAGCACCACTACCAACCAGGTAAGCCTTACGGCAGGCAGCTTTGATCTGTACCGGCTTACGGGCGATTTTAACGGCAGCTTTGATAAAAAAAAACGGTGGCAATACCGTTTAAATCTGGCAGGCCAGAAAGCACAGTCTTTTCAGAAATATGCTTTCAACGATAAAGCCATTGTAAACCCGGTATTGAAATACAATATCAACAGCCACTCCTCTGTTACCGCAGAGTATATTTACCAGCACCAGCGTTACAAACAGTACCTGATGACGGTATTCTCTCCCTATGGCTTCGGCTCGCTGCCTGTTGATTTCAGCATTACCGACCCTAATAAAGCGCCGGTAAAAGCCAATGAGCACAATGCCTTCCTTACCTACCAGAATAGCTTTAACAGCAAATGGCAGTTAACCGTTAAAGGGGCCTTTGCCCGCGACCAGTTGGATGGCAACTACTTCTTTATATCCAGGTACGATGCCACCAAACCGGAGGAAATATTACGCCGTGTAACTTATGAGCGGTTTAACACCGGCGTGTATGCGCTACAGGCTTTTGTAAACGGGCAGGTAAACAGCGGTAGCATTGTACACAAACTGCTGGGTGGTATAGATGTAAATTATAAAAACATGCTGGCCTATTCCGGCCAGAGCGATCCCACTGCCAACCAAACCGTGTATGCGTTAAATGTAAAAAACCCGGTATACGGCCTGCCCTTCTGCGACAATGTAAAAACCGGTAAGCTGGAAGATATAGCCAATAACAAACAGGCTATCCGCTATTATGCAGCCTATGCGCAGGACGAACTGAACCTGCTGAACAACCGGCTGCGTGTAACCGTAGCAGCGCGCCTTACTACTTCTCGCAGCAGCGTAGACAAACCCGTGGCTTCGGCCTCTGCGGTAAGCGATGTGGTGGTAACCCCACGCCTGGGCATCAGCTATTCTGTATGCAATACCCTATCGGTGTATGTGTTGCGTGATCAGACTTTTACGCCGCAAAGCGGCATCAGTGCTACCGGTGATGTGTTTAAACCGCTGAAAGGAAAAAACCTGGAAGCAGGTGTAAAAAAAGACTGGGCTAACGGCAGGTGGAACACCAGTGTATCTGCCTACACTATTACCCGGGATAACATTACCGTTACCGACCCACAAACCAACCTGCAATCGCAGATTGGCCAAACCAGATCAAAAGGTGTTGAGTTTGATATGAAGGGCGAAGTTGTGAAAGGATTGAATGTGGTAGTCAACTATGCGTATACCGATTCTTATATTTCTAAAGATGCCAATAAAGCCAACATAGGCCTCCCTTCTCCTTACCGGGTAAAACATATACAAAACAGCTGGTTAAACTACCGTTTGCCCCTGCGCAAAATAAAAGGCTTCAGCGTAAGCGGTGGCTATCAGTGGCAGGGTGGCAGAGCCGGCCGCTATTCAGCAGATGGAGATTTGCACCTGGCCAATATTTTCCGTGTAGATGGTGGCCTGGGCTGGGCAGGTAAACACTTTGCAGTAAATGCCATTGTAAACAACATCTTTAACCGGTATAACTACGGCAGCGCGTGGACACGCCCGGCGGGTATATATGCCTATGTACCCCTGGCACCACGGGAAGTAAGGGCCACCCTTAGTTATACTTTTTAACCAATATTATTAAAACGAACAGCCTGGCACGGATGGCTGGTGAAAAATATACAAATCAATTAAGCCTATATACAGGCTATTTTTCAGTTACGCTTAAAGCACAATAGTAACATTACAACCAACCATATACATTGGCTAAACAAATAACATCCATACTATTATTACTGGCCTTTCTGCTGCAAACCTTCAGCAGAACCGCTATAGTACTGGAGTTTTATGCCAACCAACAATACATTGCCCAAAAGCTTTGCGAAAACAAAAACAAGCCACAACTCAAGTGCGGCGGCAAATGTCAGTTACACAAAAAGCTACAGCAGGAGGAAAGTAAAGACGAAGAGAACCCGGAAAGAAAACTGGAAAACAAAACAGAAATTTTTGAACCGGTACCATTTTTACTGCCAGCCCCTCCGGATGGGGAACTATTGAAAATACAGCATACCACCTGCTACATGGCTCATTACCCTGCAGGTAATGTAAGTGCGCCATTCAGGCCTCCTTCCGCCTGAGGCTATTTATTCCATTTTTTACCGGCATCCATTACCACTATGTAAGCAGCATTGCATGCTACATAGCTGGTGCCTGCGTATGCCTTACCCGTTTTATTCATTATTCATTTCCTTATTAAAAGGATCAACTATTTGTTATGCGCACTTACATTATAAACACGTTACTCTTCGCCGGCTTATTCCTTACCATTGCCTCCTGCAAAAAAGAAAGCACCGGTTACCAGCCGGAAACCATGGCACCCTTATCTATAGAATTTGACAATATTGCGGGCGATGCCAACCTGCAGCTGAGCACCGGCAACTACAAAAATGCTGTCGGAGAAACCTTTTCCGTAAACCTGCTGAAATACTTTATCAGTAACATAAAGGTTACCACCAGTGCCGGCACCACCTATACCGTTAACCCCGATAGCAGTTATTTTCTGGTGAATGAAAGTGAAGCCGCCACCCGCTTTGCCAACATTAAAGTACCGGAAGGCGAATACAGCAAACTGAGCTTTGTATTGGGTGTAGACAGCCTGCGCAGCACCATGGACATCAGCAAAAGAACCGGTGTATTAGACCCTACCGGCGGTATGGATGGTATGTACTGGACATGGAATAGCGGTTATATTTTTTTTAAAATGGAAGGTGCTTCTTCAGCCGTTCCTGCCACGGTAGATGCCAACCAGAAATTCCGCTTTCATGTAGGCGGCTTTGGCGGCTATTCTGCACCTACTATCAACAACATCAAAACCATCAATGTGGACCTGACTGCGGGTGGAGTAGCTAAAGTAAGAACCGGCCGCAATGCGAACATACATCTGTTGGTAGATATAATGAAGGTGTTTAACGGCACCACCAATGTAAGCCTGGCCAATAACTCACAAATAATGTTCAGCACCTACAGTTTAAATGTTGCCAACAACTATGCAGCCATGTTCCACCACGACCATACCGAAAACTAGGCGTATGAAGCGAATACATTGGATAGCCATTATAAGCCTGGTATTATATGCCTGTGGTAAAAAAGATGTTATCAGCACCTTTTTTGCCGGGTTTGAAACACCGGCCAATTTTCCGCAGCCGGTATACCGCATGGCGGATAACCCGGTTACAGAGGCCGGTTTTATACTGGGGCGTAAGCTGTTTTACGAGCCGCGTTTATCCCGCAACAACACCATCAGCTGTGGCAGCTGCCATATACAAAGCTCTGCCTTTACGCAGCACGGACACGATGTAAGCCATGGTATAGACGACCGATTGGGCACCCGCAACTCCCCACCTATTATGAACCTGGCATGGATGCCTGCTTATATGTGGGATGGAGGTGTGTTTGATCTGGATCTGCAACCGGTGGCCCCCATTACCAACCATGTGGAAATGGATGAAACCATACAAAACGTAATCAGTAAACTGAAAGCACACCCCGAATATCCGGGTTTATTCAAACAGGCATTTGGTACAGAAGACATTACCAATGCCAGAATGATGAAAGCTTTTTCGCAGTTTATGATTATGTGCATCAGCAGCAACGCAAAGTACGATAGTGTTATGCGCAGGCAGGGCGGTGTAACCTTTACCCAACAGGAACAGGCGGGCTATGCCCTGTTTCAGCAAAAATGCAGCAACTGCCATACCGAACCGCTGTTTAGCAACAACAGCTTTCGCAACAATGGTTTAAGCATCAGCGCTGTAAATGATGAGGGCCGTTACCTGGCAACGTTACAACCTACAGACAGGTATAAGTTTAAAGTACCCAGCCTGCGTAACCTGGCTTATACTGCCCCGTTTATGCACGATGGCCGGCATTTAACCATCATGGGCGTACTGAACCATTATACTGATAATGTACAGCAAACCCCTAATCTGGATCCGTTACTGCAACAGAACGGCACATTGGGCATTGCCTTAACAGATGCAGAGAAAGCACAGTTGCTGGCCTTTTTAAATACGCTGAATGATAAAACGTTTGTTACCAACAAACTGCTTGCTGAACAATAAAAACAGATGACGATGAAGAAATGTATTATGCTGGCCCTGATATTACTGGCAATTGGCTTTACAAAAGCTCACGCCTGTGATATCTGCGGCTGTGGCGTAGGAAGCTATTATATTGGCATTTTGCCGGAGTTCAATAAAAAAATAGTGGGTGTACGTTATCAGTATAAAACACTGCGTACGCATTTAGGCGCCGGCGGCACTACCTCATATTTAACCACCGATGAAACCTATCGTACCGTAGAAGTATGGGGCGGCTGGAATATTGGCAAACGAATACGTGTAATGGGGTTTGTACCGTTTAACTTTAACGAGCGGCTGAACCAGGGTATAACAACTACTAAAAACGGTATTGGCGATATTGCTTTAACCGGCTACTACCAGCTTTTTAATACCCAAAAAACACTGGGCAGCAAACTATTGGTACACTCCTTATGGATGGGTGGCGGTGTAAAACTACCTACCGGAAAATATGAGCCTGTAGGAAAACAACCCGGTGTGGAAACAGCCAATATATTTCAGCTGGGTACCAAAAGTGTGGACTTTACGCTGAATGCCATGTACGATATACGCTTACAGGATGCCGGCATGAATGTGAATGCGAATTACAAGATAAACACCGCCAACAACTACGATTATGAGTATGGCAACAAGTTTAGCGGTAACGCACAACTGTATTACAAGTTTAAAATAAAGCAGGCAGTAACCATAGCGCCTAATACGGGCGTGTTATACGAAACGGCGCAGAAAGATATGGATGGCAAATACGAATCAGACGTATCCGGCGGCTATGCACTTTCCGGCACCGCAGGCCTGGAAGCAGCCTTTCAAAAGTTTTCAGTGGGCGGCAACTGGCAAACACCCTTATCGCAAAACCTGGCAAACGGTTTTGTAAAAGCCAATAACCGTATGATGCTGCATGTTTCCTATCGCTTATAACAGGTTAACACCGACAAAGCAGAAACAGGCAGCCATCGCAAAAATGAAACAAAGCCAGTAAAACAAAAGCCTCTGAAAGCATGTTGCTTTCAGAGGCTTTTTATCAGCACCATCGTAGATACTGCTGATAACATTACAGATTTGAAACAAATACCTGCCGCACGCACTGCTATTCCTTCACCGTTTCCGGTATTACACTATAACTTGCCGGCGCATCGCCAAACTGAATCAATAATCTATCTATCACCACACCCGGATCAATAGCATATATTTTCACCTCATGTTCACCAGGTGCTAACGGAGCCAGCTTCCATTCTCTTATGGCGGAGTTGCGCAATACGTTCTGCTTCCACTCCTCACTGCGGCCATAAGTGCGAAAATCTGTCACCTGTAGCGGGCCATTGTCTATACTTACCGCATAGCGCATTTTGTAATCTTTATTCAAAGCATGTGTGGGTAAGGTATATACACGCAGTTCAGGCGCTGTTGCAGACAGAGAATAAAAGGTATAGGTAAGGCATGCAGATTTATCAACATTTACTGTATCTGCCTTGCCCTTCACCTGCGATTGTACAGCCAGCTCTGTATGGCCCAGGCCCGGAGCCACATTCCATTGCGCAACTGCGGAGGCTTTGTTAGCGGTAAAATGCGCAGCGTAAACAGATACGATACCGTTCTGCTCTGTAAAGCCTTTATAGGCGGCGTATTCATTTGCAGCAGGCCTTTCACCCGTAATGGTTATAGTTTCTGTATGTCCGTTTGCAGCAAACGCTACCTTCCCGGCTATCTTAGCCCCGGCAGGTGCTTTTGCCCAATCTACCGTTACCCATATACGTACTGCGCTAGCATCTCCCTGTGGCAGCAGCGTACCTTTCTCTTCAGACAAGGTTATCCACGCTGCATTTTTCTGCGCCTGCCAGGGCAGGCTGGCAGAGTCGCGCAAAAACAGATCTATAAAATACCGTTGTTGTACCCCTTGTGTAAAAGCAGGCAACTTTTTAGGCTTTGCTGCGCTGTAAGCCAGTGTATCGTAATTTTCCGGTGCCACATCCCAGCCATAGCCTTTTTCAATGGCCAATGCAGGTAATACCGGTGCGTGGTAAACGGCCAGCTTACGTGGCTCCATAGACATCATATGCCGCCACTTACCGCCATTCAACTGCTGGTTATACCAAACCGTTTCGTGTACAATGCTATCATAAGCTGCCTGTGACAGGGCAGCGTAGTGGCAGGCGCTTATGCGGTTCTGGCGGCCATAGATATACGCCTTATCGCGGTACAAAAACTTTTTGTTCATCCACGAAGCCCCCATCACCGGATAATATACCAGTTGGTAGTAGGCAGCATCTTCATTGGCAAACTGCGCACGCAATTGCTTTACAGCTTGCTGCAGACTATCATAAGCATCTATTCTTCGCTGTGCCTCATCGCCATAGCTGAAATGGTTGTAACCGCTATAACGGGTAGGCGTGCTGGGTTCCGTCTGGCTCCAGCCCATAAATTCCGGCTTGCGCTCAAACGCCAGGCTATAATAGCGCTGCAACACATGGGCAATACGGTTTGCGGCATCGTTCTTCCACACCTGGTTACACCAGGCCTGCAGATAATTGCGCTCGTAACCGGCTTTGGTAAATGGTGTTATGTTATACGCCATATCCAGAAAAAACTGCGTATTGTATTCAATGGGTTTAATATCGCCCACATTCACTACCCATAAACGATCTGCCCCGTTATCGTACGCTTTAACCATTTCTTCGCGCATTAAGGCCGGGTTGGCAGAAGGCAGCCACAGATAATCGTGCGGCCGGCCCCAGTACGAGGCATGGTAATATACACCTGCCCCACCCGGTCTTTTCTTTTCCGCATCTGTATTCAACCGTTGTATATAACCATAATTGTCATCCGGCCATACCAGCGTAACATCTTCCGGCACTTTTAAACCGTTATCGTAAATTTCCAGCACCTCTTTATAAGGTGTAAGTACCTGAGGCACTTTGGTAATATCCTTGTTTACATATTTCCTAAGCAGGCCCCTTTCATCGGCTATAATCCTTTCCACAATGGGTAGTGCTTCTTTCATATTCTTTACCCCTTCCATCTGGCCATCGTGTACGCCTCTCATACCCATGCTGTAAATGGCATTTACCTTACTGCTTTGTTGTACACGCGCTTCCCAATATTTATAAATACTATCCTTATTGGTAAGGTAGTTGAAGTGGCCCATGGTTTTTACATTCCATTCATCTACGTTGTTACGCAGCATAGGCTCTGCATGGGAGGAGCCTATTACAATCTGATAATCACCTGCGGCGGCAACGTTACCCGGGTAATGAAAAAATGCTTTGGTGCCGGGGTGCATGGCCGGCCATATCAGGTTAGCCTTTAAACGCAGCAACAGCTCAAACACTTTTGTGTAGGTTTCAGGGCCTATATCGTTTGTTTCAGGCTCAAACGTTTTGGCAGCCCAGGGTTGCAGCCCCCAGTCTTCATCGTTAATAAAAAGGCCACGGAATTTTACAGAAGGCGCTGCGGATAAGGAATCTGGCTGATGAATGGCCAGCTGCTGCTGCGGCGGCACAGGCGCATCGGCCCAGAAATACCAGGGGGTAACTCCTATCTTTTCACTCAGCGTAAATACACCGTAGGCAGTTCCTCTGGCATCACTGCCAGCTACCACCAGCGCTTTGGTAATGCCGGGCAAGGGTTTGTCTACTACAGCAAGGCCAAACTGCTCCCACTTACCGGCAAGCTTTTGTAACATGACCTTCTTTTTACCAGCCACCTGTTGAATCAACTGCGATTGTGCGCTGCCAATAACAATAACATCGCCTTTTGCACGGGTAATATCCGTAAGTACTTCCGGTTTTATACCGGTAACGCGTTTTATATCTTCTGCCAGCAAATCTGCTGCAATAGCATCCAGTTTAGGAGCAACCGCACTGTATACAATGCTGGCCTTCGCTTTTCCGGCCACTACTGTAAAAGCGGGTTGCTGTGCATGTACCATAAAGGGCAGGGCAAGTGCTGCTGCAATAAACCGGCAAACAAATCCTGTATTCATAAATTCTTCCTTTCTGTATTGTACTAATATCCTTTGTTTTGCGGATACCCCTCTGTACCGCGGTCAATAACCGTTTGCGGCACCGGGCGCAGATAGTACTTATCAACGGCAACAGCATTATCCATTTCAGAGAAAAATGGTTTCATACAGCCCCGCAATCAGCTAAGATAATAAATGAAGATGTAGTTGTGTCCTGTGCCGTCCTGAGAAAGGTGGGTTCCTGTTTAAAAAAGGAGGCCTGTTTTATTTTTTCAGGTATTCTTCTTCGCTCACCTTTTCCAGCCAGTCTACCACCTTGCCGTTCAGGTTTTCCTGAATAGCAATATGCGTCATGGCTGTAGTAGCAGTAGCACCATGCCAGTGCTTTTCTTCCGGTGCAAACCACACCACATCGCCCGGGTGAATTTCTACTACAGGGCCACCTTCCCGCTGTACCCAGCCACAACCGGCGGTAACAATCAGCGTTTGCCCCAGTGGATGCGTGTGCCATGTGGTTCTGGCGCCTGGCTCAAAAGTTACACTGGCTGCTGCGGCACGCGGTGCATCGTTGGCAGCAAACAGTGGATCTATCCTTACCGCACCGCTAAACCAATCTTCCGGCCCTTTGGCAGATGGTTGCGAGCCTATTCTTGTTATTTCCATATCTGTTAGTGATTTGTTTTAAAAACGGAATGAATAACACACAAAGATACTGGTGATATCTGCCGTAACGCTAAAGGAAATCAAACCAACCATTAAGAATTACAGACTTTCGCGTTCTTTTTTCTATTTTGCGGCTATACCGTTTTTATAGCGGCATCATCGGATAACAATTACGTCTGCCGGCAGGCAGCAGATACCCATATTCGTATCCTTTACAACCTCATACATGCAAAAAAACAGCGGACCAGGCATAGTAAAAAAGTTAATTACCTCAGCATCATTCTCCGGCATCTTAATTTTTGCCTGTGTGGTGTTGTCGTTGCTGGTAGCTAACTCTCCCCTTTCCGCTTCGCTGCAAACATGGCTTACAACCGAACTCGGCTATCAATCTGATAACATTCACCTGCGTTACACCATTCAGTCGTGGATAAACGATGGCTTGATGGCTGTATTCTTTCTGCTGGTAGGTTTAGAAATTAAGAAAGAAATAGTAGCGGGCGAACTCTCTACCACCAAAAAAGCGCTGCTGCCTGTACTCTGTGCCCTTGGCGGCGCTGTTACACCCGCTTTTATTTATGCTATATTCAACAGCGGGCGTGCAACTGCCGGCGGCTGGGGCATCCCCATGGCAACAGACATTGCTTTTGCGCTGGCTATTATGGGCATGTTAAGCAAAAGGGTTCCCGCCTCGCTTAAAGTGTTTCTGGCGGCGCTGGCTATTGCTGATGATTTAATGGCTATTCTGGTAATTGCCTTATTCTATGCGGGAGAAATACATATCCAGTATCTGGGGTATGCCGCAGCAATGGCGCTGGTTTTATTTATACTTAACAGGTTAAAGGCGCACAACCTGTTCTGCTATCTTATACCCGGTATGCTGTTGTGGTACTTTGTACACCATTCCGGCATTCACGCAACCATTGCGGGTGTGCTCACCGCCTTATTTGTACCTGTTGCGGCAAAAAATAAAACATCGCCCTTACAACGGCTGGAACATTTTCTGGCGCAGCCGGTAAACCTGCTTATAGTGCCGCTTTTTGCCTTCTGTAATACCAATATTACGTTCGATAGCGGTATGCCCGGCGCATTGCTTACCCCATTAGGGCTGGGTATAGTGGTTGGCTTACTGGTGGGCAAACCCCTGGGTATTTTACTGGTTTCGTGGCTGGGTATTAAAACAGGCATCAGTCACCTGCCCCAACAAGCCACCTGGCGGCATATGCTGGGTACCGGGCTGCTGGCAGGTATAGGGTTTACCATGAGCATTTTTATGGCACTGCTGTCTTTTGAAGATGCGCATGTAATTGCGCAGGCAAAGTTTGCCGTGCTTTGCGGTTCTGTAATTTCTGCTACTGTGGGCTATTTTATTCTAAAAACCACCAGGCAACCATAAGCCTTACACCGGCAAACGCTTCTTTAACCAAAGCGCTACACGTACCAGTACAATTAAAGCCGGCACCTCAACCAGTGGGCCTATTACCCCTGCAAAAGCCTGGCCTGAGTTAATACCAAACACACCAATAGCTACTGCTATGGCCAGTTCAAAATTGTTACCTGCGGCGGTAAAAGCTATAGCCGCATTTTCTTCGTACTTTACCTTCAGCAGCTTACCCACCCAAAAGCTTAGCAGAAACATTGCTGCAAAATAAATAACCAGTGGCAACGCAATCCTTAGTACGTCTGCCGGTATCTGCACTATGGCACCACCTTTCAGGCTAAACATAACCAGTATGGTAAACAACAACGCTACCAGTGTTACCGGAGAAACAGCAGGAATAAAATGGTTGTTATACCACGCCTCCCCTTTCCACCTTACCAGTATCCACCTGCTAACAGCTCCGGCAGCAAAAGGCACACACAGGTATAGGGCTACTGTTTTTGCCACGTCCCCCATAGTAACAGGTATTACCATGCCGGGCAGGCCAAATACGGGTGGTAAAACAGTTAGAAAAACCCATGCATACAGGCTGTAAAGCAGTACCTGAAATATGCTGTTTACTGCTACCAGCGCCGCCGCATATTCCCGGCTGCCCCCTGCCAGTTCGTTCCATACCATTACCATGGCAATACAGCGTGCCAACCCTATTAAAATAAGCCCTGCCCTGTATTCAGGATAATTGTGTAACAATAAAACCGCCAGCACAAACATAACCACAGGCCCAACCACCCAGTTTAACAGTAGCGAAACAGACAACACTTTTACATTTGAAAACACCTTACCTAACTTTGTATATTTTACTTTGGCAAACGGCGGGTACATCATCAGTATTAATCCGATAGCCAGGGGAATGTTTGTGCTGCCTGTAGAATAGCTGTTGATAAACGCACCCGTTTGGGGCGCTGCATAACCTATGGCTACACCTGCGGCCATGGCCATAAAAATCCAGAGGGTAAGATACCGATCTAAAAAACCAAGCCGCTTTCTTTCCGCCGCAGGGCTGCAATTACCGGCACTCATGTTATTCTATATACTTTTGAATAAAATCTTTGCTATACGCTTTTATCTGCTCACGCACCTCACGAAACTGTGCCATAATCTCTTCTTCTGTTCCGGTGGCTTTTGCAGGGTCGGGAAAGTTGTAATGAAATTTCCGGGCAGAAGAAGGAAAGAATGGACAACGTTCTTTTGCATTATCGCATACGGTAATAATATAATCGAAAGCTATATCTTCATACTCATTCATATTGTTAGAAGTATGCTTTGATATATCTATACCATCCTGCTGCATGGTAGCCACTGCACGGGGGTTTACACCATGCGTTTCCACACCAGCGCTGTATATCATGGCTTTTCCGGCTGCAAAATGTTTTAAATAGCCTTCCGCTATCTGGCTGCGGCAACTATTGCCGGTACATAATACCAATACTCTTATCATGTTGTTTATTGTTTTATCAGCAACATCCCGGAGCACAACAGGCTGTTTCAACGGGCTTTTCTGCATACACAGTAATACTGTATATGCCGGTGTTACTATTTTTAAAGCGGGTTATTTCATCGGGTGTCAGGTAAGCACTTAATATATCATCTGGTATTACAATAGCCTTACTTTTCTGAACAGTAACACCTGTAAAGCCGTTGCTGCTTATCAGTTCCAGATAAGCACTTTTTTGTATGGCACCCGATACACAACCAGCATACATTTCAGCCGCCTGCTGTATTACCGGTGGCAATTCACCTTCCAGTACAATATCCGATATACTGAAATGGCCACCTGGTTTTAGTACCCGGTGCATCTCTTTAAATACGCCGCTTTTGTTAGGTACCAGGTTTAATACACAGTTACTTACTATTACATCTGCCACATTGGCCCCTACCGGCATCTGTTCAATATCGCCCTGGCGAAACTCAACGTTATTAAACCCTCTGGCCTCCGCATTGGCACGGGCCTTTTCTACCATGGCTGGTGTAAAGTCAACACCAATTACTTTACCGGTTTCGCCCGTTTCATGCCGTGCTACAAAACAGTCATTACCCGCACCGCTCCCCAGGTCAACTACCGTATCGCCTTTTTTAATGCGCGCAAACGCAGTAGGCAAACCGCAGCCCAAACCAAGATCGGCATCTGGCTGGTAGCCTTCTACAGCGGAGTAATCATCTGTCATTATATTATATACTTCCGTGGAGCAACTGCCCGCTCCGCAGCAGGAAGCTGCGTTTACATCTTTATCCTGCAAGGCTATTTCACTGTATTTCTGCCTTACCAGTTCTTTTAATTCATTGTCTGATTTCATGATTTAATCATTCATTCTTTCATTGCAATATTGCGATTAATGTGCGCAAAAAAAACGCTAACAGCATTTGCCACCTTCCAGCGTAACCTCTTTAAAAAAGCTGTTAAACAGTTCCTTATATGCTGTCCATACTTTAGGATTAATACAGTAGCAAACGCTTACACCCTCTACGGTTCCCTGTATAATGCCGGCATTCTTTAGTTCTTTCAGGTGCTGGGATGTGGTAGCCTGTGCCAGGCCCAGTTCCTCTACCAGATCGCCGCACACACAGGCATTTTTCTTTACCAGGTATTGCAGAATGGCAATACGGGCGGGGTGCGCCAGTGCCTTTGCCATATTGGCAAGCTCATTCTGCTGTCTGGTGAAAAGATCTGATTTCGTAACTCCCATATCGCAATATTACGATAAACTAATTCATTCCTCCAAAACTAATTTACAGGCGTATTGCTACACTATTGGCAGCCGTGCTTTTTTCTTGTTAAATCAAAGCTTCAGCTATGTTTTTATCATCTCACAGGTTATCTTGCGGCAAATAGCATTTTTGCAAAAAAAGTATATCATATCACTTCTGGTAGCATTAATAGGGCTTGTACTGGTGGCAAGACCTACGTTTATACTGCTTACGCACGATTTTCAGGCAGAAGCTGATAATGCATATTTCATTTACAAGCACGTAAAAAAGCGGAAACAGGATTTTGAAGAAGCGCCCCTTCCTGCTATTCTGGAGCGCCTGCAGCTGAAAATAGTAAAGCTGCCGCCTGTTACACCGTCACGCTTTATAGCAGCACGTACACAAACGGCTTTATACCTGCATCCGCAGGTAACCGTGGCTGCTTACAGCAGTATCTCCGGCACCAAAACCTATCTTTTTACCGGCAAGCTAAGTATCTGATTTTTTATCTGTAGCATTCCTGTGCCCCTACGTGTGCTGTTTTGGTAAACAGTGCGCGATTGTGATTTTATTTCCGGTATTCAACCTTATTTAATTCGTTATGCCATACAAACATAAGGTACGCAGCCTGCTGGCAGGTTGTGTGCTACTACTATGGACTGCGGCAACGGCGCAGCAGCAAGACAGCGCCGTTACCCTGCAGCAATTACTGGCCGGTATGCGGGTAAACGCCCCCTCACTGGCTGCAGACTCCGCTGCTGTATCTGTTAAACAGCAACAGCTGCATGCAACAGGCTACAACTGGTTGCCTTCTTTTAAACTCAACTACCAGGTAGATGCCGGTACCAATAACAACCTGCCCGGTGGTTATTTCGGTTTTGGTATTATACCCTCCAATTCCCGTGTGCGTGAGGCAGGTAACTCCAGCACCATCCTAACCAACCTGGGCATTGCCTCGCTGGACTGGGAACTATATAATTTCGGCGCCTACAATGCGCAGAAATCTGTTGCCCAATCGGATGTAAACGTAGAAGAAGCGCGCTTTTCGCAAAGCCGCTATCAACTGCAGGCATATGCTATAGATGCTTACCTGCAACTGGTGCGCCTGCAGGATTTGCTGGCTATACAACAACAGAACATCAGCCGTAATGAAGAGATACGCCGTTCTATTCTTGCCCTGGCCAAAAGCGGTATTAAAGCAGGTGTAGATACCAGCATTGCCACCGCAGAGCTTTCGCGTGCGCGGCTGGTGGCTATTGAAATTAATAACCAGATAATGCAGATACGCCTGCAGCTGGGCACCCTCAGCGGCATTGCCCCGCAAAAACTGGTTGCCGATACGGGTATTGAAAAACAGATGATGCAGCAGCTATCGGGTACAATACCCGGCATAACAGATACGGCCCTTCATCCTTCCATTGCCTATTACCAATCGCTGTATCAGAACAGCCTGGATAAAGAAGCGCTGGTTAAAAAAAGTTATAACCCCAAAGTATCGTTGCAGGCAGCCGCCTGGGGCCGCGGCTCCAGTGTAAGCGCGGCAGATGAGTTTCGCCCGCTATCCAAAGGCATTGGTTTTGAGCGGGGTAATTACCTGGTGGGGCTGGGTATTACCTGGAATGTGTTTGATTTAAAAAGAAAGCAATTGCAGCTGCATACACAAAAAGCCATGAGCACTTATGCACAGAAAAAGCTGAACGAACAAAATACGTTATTACAGCTGGGCATTGGCCAGGCCAACACAGAAGTGTTAACAGCGGCCCACCGTTTAGAAGAAATACCCAATCAGCTGAACGCCGCACAGGCGGCCTACCGGCAAAAGCTATCGCTATACAAAAACGGCCTTACCGATATTATAGAACTGAACATGGCATTAAATCTTTTATACCGTGCAGAAACGGATTATACCACTGCCAAATACAATTACTGCAAAGCTGTGTTTCAGAAAGCAGTAGCCGAAAACCGGGTAGAAGATCTTTTACAGCTGTTAAATTAATCCCTTATGTCATTAGTATCCTCCGCACTTAAAAGGCCCATTACCTGGATGGTGGTTACCGCCAGTGTGCTAATCTTTTCTGTGCTATCCGCTATAAAAATTCCGATAGATATTTTTCCGCAGCTGAACATGCCTACCATGTACGTTATTGAATCGTACGGGGGCATGTCGGCCCAGCAAATGGAAGGTTTTTTCTCCACGCGTTTGCAGGATCAGTTTCTGTATGTAAATGGCATTAAAGAAATTACCTCTAAAAATGTACAGGGCGTTACCATGCTTAAGCTTAGCTTTTACGAAAGCACCGATATGGCCGAAGCATCTGCCCAGGTGGCCTTACAGGTAAACCGCGCTATGCGTTTTTTTCCACCCGGCGCCATACCACCGCAGGTAGTACGTTTTGATGCTTCTTCCCTGCCGGTTGGCCAGATGGTACTGGCCAGTAAAACCCGCAGCCTGAAGGAAATTTACGATCTGGCTGCCACCCGGGTACGCCCCATGTTCTCTTCCGTGGCAGGGCTTAGTGCACCCCCTCCTTTTGGTGCCAACTCCCGCTCTATTACCATTAACGTTGACCCCAACAAGCTGCGCAGCTATACCATTACGCCCGATGAGGTGGTGGCAGCGCTTACCAGATTCAACGTAATGTCGCCCTCCGGCAACCTGCGGCTCAACAACACCATGTATGTAACTACCATGAACTCGCTGATAAAGGATGTAGAAGACTTTGGCAACATTCCGGTAGTAATTAAAAGCGGGGTGCCGGTACTGATAAAAGATGTGGCGCGCGTAGCCGATGCGTCAGACGTTACGGTAGATTACGCCCTTATTAACGGCAAACGATCGGTATACATACCCGTGGTAAAAACGGCCGATGCCTCTACCTGGTCCGTAGTACAAAGCCTGAAAAGTAAAATACCTGAAATACAAAGTCTGTTACCGGACGATGTAAAAGTATCGTATGAATTTGACCAGTCTGTGTTTGTGGTAAATTCTGTAAAAAGCCTTATTACCGAAGGCGCACTGGGTGCCTTGCTTACCGGCTTAATGGTACTGCTGTTTCTGCGCGATCTGCGTAGCAGCCTTATTGTTATCATCACCATTCCCGTATCTATATTAACGGGTGTATTACTGCTGGGCCTGTTTGGGCAAACCATTAATATTATGACGCTGAGTGGCCTTGCGCTGGCCATTGGTATATTGGTTGATCAGAGTACGGTAGCCATTGAGAACATTCACCAGCACCTGGAAATGGGTAAAAACAAAAAGCAGGCTATTTACGATGCCTGCCGGGAAATTTCTTTTCCGCTGCTGCTGATTTTACTGTGTATACTGGCCGTGTTTGCCCCCTCGTTTATTATGACGGGTATTCCACGCGCTATGTTTCTGCCCCTGTCGCTATCCATAGGCTTTACCATGATAGCTTCTTTTATTGCCGCCCAGACACTGGTACCGGTGCTGGCGAACTGGATGATAAAGGCAGACAAATACCAGCACTACCACCATGGCGCGGTACATGCGCACGCGGGCGAAGCATTGAATGAAGCAGAACAGCAGCAGGTGCAGCAACATGCACAACAGGAAATGCAGCACCCCGAAAAAAATGATTTGTCTGAGCGTGTTAAAACACGTTATACCAGACTGCTGCAGCGCATGGTGCCACGCAAAAAAAGTATCACGATTATATACCTGGTGCTGATAATGGCTTTGGCAGCCGGCGGCTTTGTGCTGATAGGAAAAGATATGATGCCTGCTGTAAACAGCGGCCAGTTTCAGCTGCGTATTAAAGAGCCCGATGGCACCAGGCTGGAAAGAACAGAGGAAAAAATGCGCCAGGTATTGCGCATTATAGATACTACGGTAAACCACCATGTAGCCGTAAGCTCTGCCTATGTAGGCCTTATACCCAGCAGCTACGGCATCAGTAACCTGTATGTGTTTAACACAGGTACACACGAGGCCGTGGTACAGGTAAACCTGGATGAGCATTACAAAGTAAATACCGATGAGCTGAAAGATGCCCTGCGGGAAAACATCCGCTATGCACTGCCCGAACTGCGCATCAACTTTGAGCCGATCGATATGACGGAAAAGATTATGAGCCAGGGGGCAGCCACACCTATTGAAGTACAGGTGGCGGGTAAAGACATGAAGGAAATTGAAAACTACGCCAACAAAGTGGTGGACCGTTTGAAAAAGATACCTTACCTGCGCGATGTGCAGATAATGCAACCCCTGCGCTTTCCGGTGGTATCTATAACACTGGACCGTTTAAAAGCAGCACAACTGGGGCTGAACGTGCGGGATATATCGCGCTCTGTTACTACCAGTACCTCCTCCAGCCGTTTTACCGAAAAAGTGCAATGGCTGGATGAAAGCAAATCGTACACCTATCAGGTGCAGGTGCAGATACCGGAATATGTAATGAATACCATGGATGAGCTGAAAGAGATTCCGTTGGTGCAGGGCCAGAGCAGCCCGGTACTGGGGGACATAGCCAGCTTTAAGGTTGATTATATGCCGGGTGAGTACGACCGTAAAGGCCCACGCCGCTTTGTAACGGTAGCCGCCAATATTTATAAAAAAGATCTGGGCACCGCCACGGCCGATGTTAAAAAGGCACTGAAAGAGATTCCGGCACCACCGCGTGGTATGCTGGCAGAATTACAGGGCATGTCTGGTCTGTTGCTGGAAACCATGGGCAGTTTACAAACAGGGTTGCTGTTTGCCATTCTGGTTATTTTTCTGCTGCTGGCCGCCAACTATCAGTCGTTCCTTTTATCACTTACTGTATTATCCACCGTTCCTGCTGTAATTGTGGGTTCGCTGGCAGCACTGCTGATAACGGGTTCTACCCTTAACCTTCAGTCGTACATGGGTATGATTATGAGTACGGGGGTTTCTGTAGCCAACGCTATTCTGATTGTTACCAACGCAGAACAACTGCGTAACAGGTACGGCAATGCTGTACAGGCCGCTGTTACCAGCGCGTCCATCCGCCTACGTCCCATACTCATGACCAGTTTTGCCATGATAGCAGGGATGATACCCATGGCCTCTGGAATGGGCGAAGCGGGTGAGCAATCTGCTCCTCTGGGGCGCGCGGTAATTGGCGGTTTAGCCGCCTCCACGCTGACAGCGTTGCTGATATTGCCGCAGGTATTTGCCTGGGCACAGCAAAAAGCCACTCTTAAATCGCCATCACTGCTGCCAGACCAACCAACAGCAGATTCATCCACAGTAAACCAGTAAGTACATGAAACAGTATTATACCATAGCCGCCGCCTTTGTGCTGGCCGTCACTATATCCTGCCACAATAACCAGAAACCGGTAGACCTTACCGGTAAAAGCAATAAGGAAAAAGGCAGTAAATACGAAATAGGAAAAATTACAGAACAGCCTTTATCCAGCTACGTAAAACTACCAGGCCAGTTAAAGCCTTATGATGAGGTAAACATTTTTGCCAAAGTAAACGGCTTTGTAAAAGAGGTACTGGCAGACAGAGGCACGGAGGTAAAAAAAGGCCAGGTGTTGCTGCGGCTGGAAGCGCCCGAACTGGAATCGCAAATGCAGGCCGCAACTTCCAAATACCTGCAGGCACAGGAAAACGCAACCGCCAGTAAAGAAAAATATAAAAGGCTGAAAGAAGCCGCTACCGAAGAAGGCGCCGTGGCCCCGCTGGATCTGGATATGGCAGCCTCGCGCATGAAGGCCGATGAGGCCGTGGTAATGTCTGAACAATCTAACGTTACCTCTATGAAAAATATCATTAATTATCTTACCATTATGGCCCCGTTTGATGGGGTAATTGTACAGCGTAATATATCCACGGGCGGCCTGGTAGGCCCCGGCGGCAAAGCCGAATTACCTATGCTGGTACTACAGCACCTGCAAAAACTAAGGCTGGAAGTGTTTATACCCGAAGCCTATGTTGATAAGGTAGATCTGAAGCGTACCGTAAGCTTTGTATTCAACAGCACACCCGGTAAAGAAAACACCGCCCACATAAGCCGCTCGGCCAATGCCCTTACCAGCATGCGCTCTGAGGCAGTGGAAATAGATGTGATGAACAAAAACCAGGAGCTGAAACCCGGTATGTATGCAGAAGTAAAAATTCCTTTGTTATCAGGTGCCAAATCTATGCTGGTACCAGGCCATGCTGTAGTACGCTCTACAGAACGCCAGTTTATTATTAAAGTGGTAGATGGCAAAGCGCATCTGGTTGATGTGAAGGAAGGCCTGAAAACAAATGACCTTACCGAGATATTCGGAGATGTGCAAAAAGACGATGAAATAGTGTTGCACGCTACGGACGAAATAAGTGAGGGAACGTTGGTGAAATAGCCAATAAAATGTAAAGCCCCGGCAACTGGTTACTGCCGGGGCTTTTTTATACTGTATTCCACTCTTATACTTCTAATACGTAAAATGGACTGGTATGCCGTGCTTTTTGCAGTACGTGGCTGGCCACGTTATATACCTTTATATCGGGGGTAAGATTAGCTTCCAGTGTACCGGCATGGGCATGCCCATGAAACACTGCAGCCACCTGCCTGCGGATAAGCGGCTCTGCCAACCGGGAAGAGCCCAGGAACGGATAAATTACTTCCGGCTCTCCTACTACCGTATCCTTAATGGGTGAATAATGCAGTATGGCTATTTTCTTGTCGCTCTCCGGTTGTTTATCCAGCTGCGCCAGCGCCCTGTCCAGCCGTAGCGCTTCATCCAATGCCTCCTGTACAAAGGCTTTCATAGCCTCTTCGCCAAACATAGAAAGCATATAGTTATCAAAGCCACCACCAAAACCTTTTACACCCGCAAAGCCAACACCTTTTACTGTAACGGCTTCTCCATCCAGCACATGCACCTGCGCCTGCTGTAAAGTGCGCCGTATCAGTTTTTGCCGGCCCTTTTCATAGTCATGGTTACCCAGCACTGCTACTACCGGAATGGAACAGGCTTTTAATTCTTCTGCCAGCACCCCGGCTTCATTTTCATCGCCGGTATCGGTAAGATCTCCGGCTATAATCAATACATCTGCCTGTTCAGATACCTCACGGAAAAAGGATGTCCATTTATTTTTATCAGCCACCTGTACATGTATATCTGCAATAGCGGCAATACGTGTTTTTGCATTCATAAACTAAACGGTGTTAAGCGTGGTTACTTTATAATCCCAGTCTTTAATGTCTGTCTGGTATTGCGTCTGATCTATCAACGGCCCCAGACAAACTTTGTTTTGCGATGCAGGCATATCGTACTGCTGCTGTGCCCTTTGTATCAGCTCATCAAACAACCACCTGGGAATAATATCTGCATAATCAGCGGGATAAATAAACTGGAACGACAATAACTGGCTCAGTAGCAGATGCCAATGCTGATCAAAATATCCAGCCAGGCGCTTCCAGTCCAGCTGTCGTCCGTAGCGCAGCATCAGATGGTTGATATCTGCCCCATCAAAACGTTCGCGGTTTTGTACATATATCTTGCCCCAGATCAGTTCTTCTGCGGGAATAATGGGTACTGTAAGGTCGTCAAAGCTACCCTGCTGCGCATGGGCATACCAGGTATCGGTTACCGTGCAAATGCCGTTGGTAGAATTGAAAATAATATCAATATAGTATTCGCCTTTATACAGCTTTGCCAGCCAGCGTGCATCCGTTAGTTCAACAGTATAGCCGTGTTTTTCCAGCAGCTTACAAATAGCGGCATACTCGCCGGGTTTACAGAAAATATCCAGGTCTTTGGTATCTCTGAAAACGCCCGCATAGTGGAAGAAGGCAAAACCACCTCCCACCATAAAAGGCACTTCGTTTTCCAGTAACAGTTTCAGCGCCTCGTAATAAACGGCGCGGGCTTTTGTATGTTCTTCAGTGGTATTTTTCATTATACCCAATACTGTAAAAAAAGTATGCCATGAAAAACAGAAAAATGATACGTGAATAATGCGCTGGAATTCCGTATTCCCAGCCAGACAATGCTAAACGCTAATTGCCAGCCATAGAACTTATACCTCACTCCTCCTTTTTAATAATTAGAAACAGTTCTGAGATTTCAATGGGTTGCCCGGCTTTGTTAGTAGCCCCCACAGATATACACACAAGGTTAGTGGCTTTTAGCCTACGAAACTGCTGCCGGACTTCTTCCGTAATCACATTACCACGTATACCCAAAATGGTAGGAATAGCATGAACTGCGCTGTCTCTATGCATAGTTATATAGATGGTAATATCTTTTATCTGCAGCCAGGGAAAATTACCTGTCACTTCCTTTACTTTCAGTAAGTCACTTACAGCAATGCTATCGGTTTGTTTATAAGCTTTACCATCCAGCAGCAGTTTAAAATCTTTTTTTGTAAGCTGGGCATGAGCAATCTGGCAGATAACAAAGAAAAACAGAATGGTTAATACATAGCGGAATACAGGCATGGCTTTAAAAAATTTAAGGGTTGCACACGAATATAACACTATTCCACAATTATTATTTATGGGTCAGGCCTTGTACATCGCACCTGATTAGCACAAACAACAAAGCGCTCCGGAGAGCGCTTTGTAAATATCTGATATTAAACGTATCGGCATCTTACTTACCTGGTGCCACCACCTTCTTCTCAATACTATTCTCCAGCTGCCTGTGTCTGAAGTAAGCGGTTACAATTACTGCCCCCACCAAAGCGATGGTAATATACACCCATCCCGGAATAGGTACAGGATCGCCTTTGGCGTAAGAGTGTAAACCAGACAGGTAGTAGTTAACCCCAAAATAGGTCATAATAACGGTGGAGAAGCATACCAGCGCCAGCGCGTTAAACAGAAACTTGCTGCCCAGGCCCGGTATTAAACGGATGTGCAATACAAAAGCATATACAATTACCGATATAAACGCCCAGGTTTCTTTAGGGTCCCAGCTCCAGTAACGGCCCCAGCTTTCGTTGGCCCACATACCACCCAAAAAGGTACCTACGGTAAGCAGGAACAAACCAATGGTAAGCGACATTTCGTTTACAATGGTTAATTCGCGCATAGATTCGCCTATTACGTGGCGGTTCTTTTTGTTGTTTACTATATGCAGCAGTAACACCATCATACCCAATACTGCGCTTAAACCAAAGAAACCGTAGCTGGCAGTAATAATAGCTACGTGAATCATTAACCAGTACGACTTTAACACCGGTACCAGTGGCGTAATCTGTGGGTTCATTTGTGCACCACCATGCGCAAAGCCCATAAGGCATACCGCAATTAAGGCACCAGCTGCCGGAATAAAAGAGTTGCGGTTTTTATACAATGCCAGGCCGGATATAAGGCCAATCATACTAATAAACATTACCGCCTCATAGCCATTACTCCAGGGTTCGTGGCCCGATACATACCATCTTACCCCCAGCCCGAATGCCTGCAACAGAGCAGCCACCACCAGCGTAGCTATGGTAATACGGGTGCCCCAGGTTATCAGCGCCGATTTTTTAAACAATCCTGCCAGAGAAAGCAGTAACAACAGGGTGCCTGCCAGCGTGTAAAAAATCATCAGTTTAAAAAACAGGTTCCAGGCATTAAAACGTACCTCCCAGTTTATTTTGGCATCAGAAGGCATAATGGCAGAAGCCTGTATTTTTTGCAGGTCTTTAATCTGCTTCAGTAACTGGTCTGCCTGTTGCCAGTTACCACTGGTGCGTGCGTCCAGCACTGCTTTGCAGTAGGCCTGTACCAGCTTTTCGCCCTGGTTTTTAGGTGCCTGCATAAAGCTCCAGGCATCCCAGGTATTATTGGTATCAAACGGACGGGGTATTACACGCAGGTACATGCCATTCAGCAATGCCTGCACCACCTGCATCTTATCGTTAATCTCTATTACTTCTTTATCATACAAATCCTGCTCGGCCATTTTTTTAGCAAAAGAGCGGTGATACTCTTCCTCCAGCAGAAAATGGGCATCTCCCGCTGCATCCAGCTTTAGCAGGTTCATAATACAGGTAAGGCCTTCCTCATTGGCTTTGGTAAGCTTCAGCAGTTCTTCCCCACCCCTCTTGTTTATTTTAATAATAGGGGCATACAACCACTCAAAAGGCTGCGAGGTAATAGCCAGTAAAAACTGGTTCGCATCCAGGTTATGGTAGTCGTCGTGCATGTTTAACTTTCTCAGAATTTCCAGCCCCAGGGTATTGGCTGGTTCTATACGGCCGTCAATATTCTGCACCGGTAAGTACCCAAATGCCTCTGCATGTTTTTTATCAATATTAATTTTTGCGGCAAAGCTTTTACCATCTACCTGTTGCTCTGCAGCGTTGGCTTGCGCAGGGGCTGCCGGTGCAGGTGCCTGTGCATGGGCAACAGACAGTACAGACAACAGCACTGCCAGTACCGTTACTACTTTTTTAGCCGCCATAGATTTCAGTTGCTGGTTTAAGATAGAAAAGCGCGTGCCTTTCCAGAACAGGGTAACAAACATGCCCAGGAACAGCAAAGCGTACCCCACATAAGTAATAATAGTACCACTTACATCGTGGTTTACACTCAGGATAGTACCTTTTTCATCAGGGTCGTAACTGGTCTGGAAAAAGCGGAATCCTCTGTAATCCAGTACATGGTTCATAAAAATACGATGCTCCATTTCAGCACCTCCATCCATAACCACTACATCAGAGGCGTAAGAAGAAGGTGAGTTACTGCCCGGATATTTATCCAGCTGAAACTTTTTCAGATACATAAAGAAAGGCGTGTAGTAATAGCGGGAACCATAACCCAGCGCAATTTTAAGATTGCCCAGTCTGGCATTGGCCTGGTATCCGGTTAAACCTCTGCCACCATAAAAAGCAATGGTATCGGCCGCCTTGTTACTCTTTAAACCCAGCACCACCAGGTCCGGCGCAAAAGCATCTTTTTTCTTATCCCCTTCGTAATGCACAATAGTGCCGCGCTGCGGAAACTCCGGCACTACAAAAGCGAGCCCCATATTAAAGGTATACAAAGCACGCAGGCGCATAGGCTCTGTTACATTTACTGCTTTAATAGTATCGGCCTGCTGCGTAGCCATTACCATATATCTGGCCGCGAAAGGTGATTTTATCTGCAGATCGCCTTTTGCATCTTCTGTAATCTCTATGCCTTCGTTGGTGGCTTTATTATAACCTACCTCAACCCCCTGCACCTGCTTTACGCTGCCGCTGGGGATGTATATGTTCTGGCGTTGCCCATCATCGGTAGTTACCAGGTGTAACACTTTGGCTCCGTTTTGCTGCGGCAGAATAGAATCCTGCGCGCGGGCAATAAAATCGAGCAGCTCTACTTTTACCTTGTCGTTCTGGAAATTGTAAGAAGCACTGAAGCCCGGTTTCAGCATCCTGAAAAACAGCGGCACGTTTCCGGAAATAAAGCTGGCTTTTTTATCCTGATAGTTTTGTACGTTGTTACCGTCCGAAATCTGAATTTTAAAAAAGGTAGCTTCTGATACAAATCTTTCTTCCCGGCTGCCCTCCCGTATATGCATGGAGCCTTCGTAGCTGATGTAACGGGTAATACCCGCACCTATAAGTATAAAAAGGAAAGCGAGGTGAAACACCAGCAGAGGCCATTTTTCTCTTCTGTACAGTTTGTACCGGCCAATATTGCCTAAAAAGTTAATAATCAGCCATACCATTACCGTTTCAAACCACCAGCTGTTGTAAATAAGCTCTTTGGCTACAGGCGTACCATAGTCGTTTTCCACAAAAGTGGCTACGGCCATAGACACGGCAAATACCAACAATAAGGTTCCCATCGTCCGGGTCGAAAATAACATCCTCTTTAGCATAAACTTTCCCCTTTTACCAGCTTTTCCCTTTCTTTTTGCTGCCTGGAAATCAATCCTTCCAGACGGTAATGGCAGAAAAACGCTTTTAACCCGCAAATATACCACGCCTAACAAACACAGGCAATTTAAACCTTACGAAAGGGGCGTTTAACAGTATTTTGGGAATTCTTTCTGAAATAAATGGGGTAAAAAACCAGATTTGCCTGTTTGCACACTGAAATCATTCATTATGAAACCATTCAGATACCTGCTTATGGCCGGTGCTTAGCGCAGGCGGTAAAACGGATAAAGGCGAAAAATTTACGTTTGCCACCTTGTGTAGCGATAAAAGCGGCCGTTTGGCACCCACTGCACGCGTGGCCTGGGGTGCTTTGCGTACACCGGTGCTGATACAAAAGGGGCTGGTACCTGCTGTATGTAGAAGACTCCTCCTACATACAGCCGGAAGTAAGCCGCATGTGGCTGAACAATGAACTGCTGAATTATGCTGACAGCAGACGCCATATTTTTTATTACGCTATGGCTATTCTGCAGGTAGCAGACAGCAGCAAACTGCCCACCGTACTTGACCGCGAAGCAGACTACATTAGCACCCTGCCCGATGTTACGGAAAAAGAGATGCTGCTGATAAGCAAAGCCTACCGCGAGCTGGCGGGCAATACCGCCAAAGCAGAAGCGGTTGATAAGCAAATTGCTGTTCGTTTTCCCAATGGCATGAAGGCTAAAGGAAAAGAAGACGTTTCTTTCTTTTAATAATAATAAGGCTTAACCGGCCTTTACTACGCGTACAAAGAAATAGTTAATCCAGGAGGCTGCTTTCGATGTTTGTAGAAACAAAGAGGCAGCTCTTTTTTTACCACTCCGCCAGCCGGGCTATAAGCTAAAAAACACCCAAATCCACCTAACAAACTATTTAAACCCAATTTCTTGCTTTACTTCGCAACCGGCAACCCTTTTTGTAAGGCAACGCACACTAATAACGATGAAGCAAATGAAAATTGGAAAAATTACACAGGCCCTGGTTTTATGCATCTCAGTAGCCACCGCTAACGCACAACAATACCACAACGTACTTAAATATGGCGCTAAAAACGACAGCAGCAAGCTGGCCACTACTGCCATTGCAGCTGCCATTAACGCTGCATCCAAAGCAGGTGGTGGTACCATTTACTTTCCGGCAGGCAAGTACCTTACCGGGCCTATACATTTAAAAAGCAACATCACCATTCTGATAGATGCCGGGGCCGAACTGCACTTCAGCGATGATTTTAATCAATACCTGCCTATGGTGCAAAGCCGGTATGAGGGTGTAGATGTTACCAGCTTTTCGCCACTGTTCTATGCTTACAAAGCAGAGAATATTGCTATTACGGGCAGAGGCCTTATTGATGGACATGGTAAAAAATGGTGGGATTTTGTAGAAGGTTACAAGCAGGATCAGCCCCGCTCTGAATGGCAGATTACATTTGATGGCCTGAATAAAGATATTGTACTGCCCGATGATCCGAAGCAGATGAAAAGAGGTTTTCTGCGCCCGCCCTTTATACAGCCGATGTATTGTAAAAACATACTGATACAGGGCATTACCATACGCAACTCCCCGTTCTGGACAGTGAACCCCGAATTTTGTGAAAACGTAACCGTGCATGCGGTAACTATTAATAACCCACACTCACCCAATACAGATGGCATTAACCCGGAATCGTGCAGCAACGTACATATATCCGACTGCCATATCAGTGTGGGCGATGATTGTATTACCATTAAAAGCGGTAAAGATGCACCCGGCAGAAAAATGGCTGCACCTGCGGAAAACTATACCATTACCAATTGCACCATGTTATCCGGCCACGGCGGGGTGGTAATAGGCAGTGAAATGTCGGGCGATGTAAAAAAGATTGTTATATCTAATTGTGTGTTTGATGGCACAGACCGCGGCATCCGCATTAAAACCGCACGTGGCAGAGGTGGTGTGGTAGAAGATATACGTGTTAGTAATATTATTATGAAAAACATACGGGAGCAGGCCATTGTACTGGATATGCAATACGCCAAAACCAACGTGGAAGCGGTTACAGAGCGTACCCCTGCCTTCCGTAATATTCATTTCAGCAACATTACCGGCCAGGTAAACCAGGCTGCCTATCTTAACGGACTGGAAGAAATGCCTATTGAAAACATTACGTTCAACAATATTAACCTGGATGCAAAAACCGGTTTTACCATCAGCAATTCCAATAAAATTGAACTGCACAATGTAACCGTAAATACGCAGCTGGGTGCCGCAGTAAATGCTACCAATGTTAACTATCTGGTACTGGATGGCGTTAAAACATTTACGCCATTGAAAGACGTACCTACGCTTAAGCTGAACAATGTTAACGGCGCCTACATTTACAATGCATTTCCGGTAAACGAAACCAGCCGCTACCTGCAGGTAAGCGGGGCAGCTACTAAAAGCATTACCCTGGGCGTTAATAATTTCAGTGGCCTTACAACCCCTGTAGTAACAGATGCGGAAGTAAAAGAAAAGGTACTGGTATTACAACCTTAGCAATGATGGAAGATTTTTACGCAAAACTGGCATTGTCTGCCGCAGGGCAGTAATTTCGCGGCCTGCTTTTGCTTTAAACTACTATCATTCATGAGGGCTTACTTTAATTTATTCGATTTTCGTCAGAAGGTAGATTATAAAACGGAGGTACTGTCGGGCTTTACCGTGGCTATGACCATGATACCGGAATCTCTGTCGTTCGCTATACTGGCGGGGCTTTCTCCTTTAACCGGTTTGTATGCTGCTTTTTTAATGGGTTTGATAACCGCTGTTTTAGGTGGCCGCCCCGGCATGGTATCTGGTGGCGCTGGCGCTACGGTAGTAACGCTGATAGCACTGATGCAATCGCATGGGGTGGAATATGTATTTGCCGCAGTAGCACTGGCAGGCGTATTGCAAATTATGGTAGGCGTGTTGCGGCTGGGCAAGTTTATTCGCCTGGTGCCCCAGCCCGTAATGTACGGGTTTGTAAACGGGCTGGCCGTAATTATATTCATGGCGCAGATACAGCAATTTAAAGTAAACACCGCCACCGGAATGGAGTGGTTAAGCGGCCAGGCTTTATGGACCATGCTGGGCCTGGTAGCACTGACTATAATAATAGTAATATTCTTTCCCAAAATCACCAAAGCCATTCCCGCCTCTCTGGTAGCTATTATGGTGATATTTGCCATAGTATTGGGCTTTGGCATTGATGCCAGAACAGTAAAGGATATTGCCTCTGTTAGTGGCGGCTTCCCTCCTTTTCATATACCTTCTGTACCCTTTAGCCTGCAAACGCTTCAGGTAATATTCCCCTACTCGCTGGTAATGGCAGGTGTGGGTTTAATTGAAAGCCTGCTTACCTTAAACGTGGTAGATGAAATTACCGGCACCAAAGGCCGGGGCAATAAAGAATGTGTGGCACAGGGTACTGCCAATATTGTTAATGGCTTTTTTACCGGCATGGGTGGCTGCGCTATGATTGCGCAGTCGTTTGTAAACCTCAGCGCCGGTTCCAGAGCCCGTTTATCAGGCATTATAGCCTCAATCACTATTCTCATTATTATATTGGTGGGTGCCCCCATTATTGAAAAAGTGCCTATGGCCGCACTAACAGGTGTAATGATTATGGTAGCCATTGGCACTTTTGAGTGGATGAGTTTACGCATTGTAAACAAAATGCCCCGTGCTGATATATTTGTGGGCATACTGGTAGCAGTAATTACCGTATGGCTGCATAACCTGGCCCTGGCAGTACTGGCAGGCGTAATTATAGCTGCACTGGTATTTGCCTGGGAAAGCGCCAAACGCATACGCGCCAGAAAATACACCGATAGCAACGGCGTTAAACACTATGAAATTTTCGGGCCGCTGTTCTTTGGCTCGGTAAGTATGTTTCTGGAAAAGTTTGATGTACAGAACGATCCGGCAGTAGTAGTAATAGATTTTAAAGAAAGCAGAGTTGCGGATATGAGTGCTATTGATGCCCTTAGCAAGCTAACGGAACGTTACCAGAAAGCAGGCAAACAATTGCACCTGCGCCATTTGAGTGAAGACTGCCGTACCTTACTCAAAAATGCAGAATCAGTAATTGAAGTAAACCTGCCGGAAGATCCGGCATATAAAGTAGCAACAGATTAATGCTGATACCCAACAGAGCCGGATTTCGTCCGGCTCTGTTATTTTGTATACATGCAATGATGGTTGTTAGTTAAATGACTTTCTAAACTCCAGCGGCGAAAGATTAGTTTTCGACTTAAATAGCTTACTGAATGATTGAGAGTGTTCAAAACCAAGCTGATATGCTACTTCACTTACCGTTAAACTGGTGGTTGACAACTGCTCTTTCGCCTTCTGAATCAGCTTACTGTGAATGTACTGCTGTGCGTTTTGCCCTATCAGCGAGCGTAGCATATCGCTCAGGTAACCTGGTGACAGATTTACATGCTCTGCCAGGTACTGTACCGTGGGCAGCCCCTGGTTCAGCGATACGTCCTTATTAAAATATACCTCCAGCAAATCGTCCAGCTTCTGCAACAGATCATTATTCACCACTTTGCGGGTAATAAACTGGCGCTTATAAAAACGGCTGGCGTAGTTAAACAGCAGTTCCAGTTGCGAAACCACTACGTCCTGGCTAAAATCATCAATACGGCTGTTCAACTCTCCCTGTATCATGTCAAAAATGGATACAATGGTAGCCCGCTCCGATTCTGACAGGTAAAGTGCCTCATTGGCAGCGTAAGAAAAGAATCCGTACTGCCTTATCTTTTTACCCAGCGGGTAATTCCATAAAAAATCAGGATGAATCAGCAGCGTGTAACCCGGCAATTCCTGTGCAGCAGAATCATCACCAGCCCCTCCAATCACTTGATTAGGAGCAGCAAAGAGTAAACTACCTTCTTCAAAATCGTAGTGTCCCTGCCCGTATTTTACGCTGCCGCTGCTTCTTTTATACGATATCTTATAAAAGCCCAGCACGTGTGGCCCAGGCGGCAATGTTGTCTGAATCTGGCAGCAGCTGGTAACGTTGATACTTATCAGCGGATGCTGCGGTTTGGCCAGTCCGAAAAACCGGTGCGCCTCTCCGATAGTAGATAAATTATGATGCTGAATTTCTTCTCTGCTGCTCATAAGAAACAATTAATGCATGCTCATGGGAAGTTATATAAACCCTATGAGCATGAATACTTTACCAAATATACTTCACATTTACTGCATTGCTATTTTGCATGCCCCTGCGCCGCTACCGCCACCGCATCCCACTCTTCCCAGGTCTTCAACCGCTCTTCATAAGCGGCGCGAACAGTTGGCAGGTTGTGGCTGCCCAGGTGAAGCCGCAGCGGCGGATTTTCAGCATCTACCACCTGCAATATGGCATTGGGTGTAGCTTCCGGGTTGCCGCGCTCCAGTTTCATTAACTCCTCCATAAAGCGTGCCTTGAAATTAGCATACTCATCCATAGCCGGTGCAAACCTCAGCGATGCGGCACTGCCAAATTCCGTAGCGTATGCTCCCGGCTCTATAATAGTAACCTTAATACCAAACTCTTTTACCTCCGCTGCCAGACTTTCATGAATAGCTTCAAAAGCCCATTTGGAAGAGCAGTAATACCCAATTACCGGTAAAGTAATATGCCCCACGTTGCTGGAAGTGCCCAGTATATGCCCGCCACCCTGTTTACGCAGCAGTGGCAGGGCGGCCTGAATTACAGCCACCGGCCCCAGTACATTGGTTTCGTACAAGGCGCGTATATCATCTGCACCCCCTTCTTCAATAGTACCCACCAGCGAATAGCCGGCATTATTCAATACAACATCCAGCCTGCCAAAATGAGCATGTGCCTGCTCCACGGTTGCTTTTACCTGTTCGGGCCGGGTTACATCCAATTCCAGCGTAAGTACATTTTTCCCGTATGTTTCTGTAAGGTCAGCAATACTTTCCAGCTTACGCGCTGTTACTGCCACCTTATCGCCCCGCTTTAACGCGGCCTCTGCCCATATACGTCCAAAACCACGGGAAGCCCCCGTAATAAACCATATTTTGCCTGTTGTACCCTGTTGCGCTGCCATAACTAATGTATTTAATTTTGAAAGTGAAACAAAGTTCAGCCGGGGCTGCTGCACGCATGTAGTCTGTTTAAGGGTACTTGTAGTCAAAACGCGGAATCTCCTTTGATTCGCCTTATATTGCCACAAAAAATAACTCCATGGAAAGACTGTTGGCCAAAAAAGGAATAGAACTGGTATCCTGTATTGACGAAGACGGTGCAAGGGTTAGCTATGCATTTACAGAGGAGCTGCTGAAACAGAAGATAGTGGTGGTGATAACGGAGCATTCCGGAGAGGGTTATTACGATGCTGAGGCCGAAGGAGAAGAGGAAGAATGGGAAACAGAAGAGTGGGAAGAAACAGAGGAAGCCGGAGAAGAGGAGGAAGAGAGCGAAGAGGAAACTGACGAAGAAGAATCTGAAGAAGACTGGGGTGAGGCGGAAGACTGGTTTGAGGAAGTGCCCGGCGAAACCACCGTTGAGGTTGTTTTTACGAAAGACAACGTTTCGTGGACCTATACCATTTATGCAGATGACCGCCCGGTAGTGCCTGCTATCTATTTATACACCGTTGTTAAAGAACTGATTGGCATTATACAGGAAAGTGATGCAGAGGGCCTGGCAGAAGACCTGGCCTCTATTGCTACCGGCGTAAGCATTTCCAAAGAGTTTGAAGACGATCCGGAGTTCAGCCAGCATATTTACCAGCTGGCCACCGAACATATTGAAGCCGCTGTGAGCCTGTTACAGGAAAAAAAAGCACAGAGCTGATGATAAAAAAGCTGTCTCCCCGGTAAAGGAGGCAGCTTTTTTCTTTAAAACCCGGTCTGTACGTAGGTTCCACCTCCTTCACCTCCAACTTTGGCGGTGCTACCCTAAAAGAAAAAGGTACCCGGCAACAGGTAAATGAAGAAACGCCCTATAAAAGAAATGTGCTGGGACTTAGTATAGGCGCAGGACTTACTATATCTCTGAAAAAACGCTGACAATCACCGGATTTTAAACCATAAACATCAATTCCTGAACCTGGTTTTCTGTTACGGCAGCTAGTTTTGAGCTGCTTGCCAACCATACACGGTTGGGTATTTATTCATTACTATTTACAGGAAACCAGTATTATGAAAAAAACGATTGCAGCTTTTGCTGTTTCCGGCTTTATAGTAGCCGGTTGCAGCAAGGCCGATGAGGCATCACCCGGCGCCTCCGGTTTAACGGCAGCCAACTTAAACACCCTGGCGGCGGTAACTACCCCCAGTATTCCATCGGGCACTTTTACTATTACCAGTTACGGAGGTTCCACCGGTGCAGCTAACAATGCCTCCGCTATTACATCTGCTATCAACGCTGCTTCCACTGCGGGCGGCGGCACTTTTTCCAATGGCTCACGTATTACCGTAAGCAGTGGCAATGCCTTTACCAGTACCTATGGCTCTTCTAACATCACCGGCATCAACACCACTACCGGCGCTCCTTTATAACCTATCATAAAATCAGTTATGAAACTCATACCAAAGCTTGCAGCCATTATACTTGCTGCCTCTCTGTTTGGCTGTAACAAACAGCAATTAAGTGATAATGCCGCTCTTCCGCTAACCGGCGCACAGGCCAATGTGGCTGCCGCAGCAGCAGTATCTGTTACCGTAGCCAAAGATGGCAGCGGCAACTATACCACGGTGCAGGCTGCACTAAACGCAGTGGCCGCCAACAGCAGCACCCGCACCGTTATTAATATAAAAAACGGCACGTATAAAGAAGTGCTTACCATTGCCGCAGACAAGAAAAATGTATCGCTGCTGGGTGAAAGCACCACGGGTGTAAAACTTACGTACGATAACTATTCCAGCAAAACAAACCCGGCCACCGGTACCGGCTACGGCACCTCCGGCTCTGCCAGTACCTTTATTAAAGGCGAAGGTTTTTATGCGCAGAACATTACTTTCGAAAACTCTTCCGGGCCGGTGGGTCAGGCGCTGGCGGTGAATATTACGGCTGATAAAACCGTATTTAACAACTGCCGCTTCCTGGGAAGGCAGGATACCTGGTATGGCAGCAACTGCCGCGTGTATCTGCGCAACTGTTATATAGAAGGCACTACCGATTTCATCTTCGGCTCGGCCACTGCTTTTTTTGATGGCTGTAGTATTTACAGCTATGGCGGCACCGCTATTACCGCTGCCAACACCGCCAACTATGTAACCTATGGGCTGGTATTTAACAATTGCACGGTTACAGCCGCTTCGGGCGTATCTACTTTACTGGGCAGAACATGGGGTGGTTATGCCGCTACTGCTTTTGTAAACAGCGCACTACCTTCCAATATATCCGCAGCAGGCTGGAGCAACTGGGGCAACTCCGCCAATGATGCTACTGCGCGGTATAACGAGTATGGCAATACCGGCAGCGGTGCCAACACTTCCGGCCGCGTATCGTGGAGCAAGGTATTAACCAGTGCACAGGCAGCTAACTATACCTCTTATACCAACGTACTTAAAACCACCTACGCCAGCTCGCCCGTAACCGATAACTGGAACCCCAATACCATTATCAACGATCCCTCTTCCGGCCCCGTATCCGGTATTACTTCCGGTGCCACCTATTCCATACTGGCCAAACACAGCGGTAAAGCACTGGATGTAAAACAATCTTCTACCACACATGGCGGCGTATTGCACCAGTGGGGTTATGCAGGCACCAATAATCAGAAATTTATTATTAACGATTTGGGGGGCGGCTATTACAATATCATTAATGTAAACAGCGGCTTGTGTGTAGATGTAAAAGATGCCTCTACCGCTAACGGAGCCGTAATACAGCAGTGGGGTTATGCAGGCAGCGCCAACCAGCAGTTTTCTATTATTAGCACCGGCAACGGTTATTACAAAATACTTAACCGCAACAGCGGTAAGGGGCTGGATGTAAAAGATGCTTCTACCGCCAACGGCGCAGTAGTACAGCAATACAATTTTTCCAATGGCGATAATCAGCAATGGCAGCTGAATAAACTGAATTAAACAACACTATCCCCCTTCCATATAATACCCTGCTACTGCCGGCAGTAAGTGTGCTGCCGGCAGTATATTTTAGTATCCTGCCCTATCCTGTTTTTTCACTAACTTCATGCAACCGATTGCAAATAACGATTGTTTTACGCGCTGTATGAAGCACACTATCAAGCATTTAGTACAACTGACGGCTGCCGCCTGTTTGTTAGCGCTACCCTGCGCTGCACAACCCGGGTGTAAGCTGGAACATTATTCCACAGAAAATGGTTTGTCGCACGATGTGATAACCTATATGTTTAAAGACAAGGATGGCTTTATGTGGTTTGCCACCTGGAATGGCCTTAACCGCTTTGATGGCAAAAGCTTTGTTACCTTCAAATCTTCCCCCGGCGATGCCAATCTTATTCAGCACAACCGTATAGATCAGATAACGGAAGATCTGTATCAGCACCTTTGGCTAAAAGCGTACGATGGGCAGGTATACCGCTTTGATAAAAAGCAGGAACAATTCAGTCCCTTATCTGCCATAGCCCCTCACCTGCCTTATACCGGCACTTACAAAAGCATATTGTCTGCCACCGGCAAACAGCTATGGATAGCCACCACCGAAGCAGGGCTGCTACAATTGCACACAACCGGAGCAGACACTTCCGGCTACACCCTGTACCGGCAGGGAGGTGCAACAGGTTGTACTCTGCCTTCCAATAACATTACTTTTTTCACAGAAGATCAGCAACACAATATATGGGTAGGTACCAGCAAAGGTCTGGCCCGGCTAACACCCCGCAATGCCACACAGTATTACAGCCGGCATATAAACCTGCCCAAAGATGCAGACGCACTCACTTGCTACGGCGAAGCAAACAAGGCACTGTTCTTTGGCTCCGCCAGTGGCCATGTTATCTGTTACAGCAAAAACAGTAACACCATCAGCACGCTTTACCAATGCCATAGCCGTATTAATGCGTTACAGGTAAGCCATAACCAGCAACAGTTATATGTTACCACAGCCGATGGCGCGCTGTATATTACTACGCTGCAAAACAACCATACCACCTGCTACCGACAGCAGCAGCCCGCCCCTTTGCATAGCATTTATGAAGACCGCCACGGTAACCTGTGGATGAAGCCGGAGCAGGATGGCGTGGTAAGGTTTAACACCAGTAATAAACACTTTACTACCTACCGGCAGCACAACAATGCCGGTCGTAATTACAGCGGCGATCACTTTAAAGTATTTGAAGACAGGAATGGATTGTTATGGGTAAACCTGAAAGGCGGCGGCTTTGGTTATTACGATGCGTCCGCAGATAAAATTGCTTATTATTTTAACGATCCTTCTTCCGCAGGCCGCAAGCTATCCAATATCGTAAATTCACTGTACTACGATCCCGAGGGCCTGCTGTGGCTGCGCACCGATGAGCGTGGGCTGGAAAAAATCACGTTTCACCCGGATAATTTCCGGCAGCACTTACCCCATGCGCCAAGCTCCTGGCTATCTGACAATGAAGTGCGTGGCATGCTGGAAGATACCCATGAACGGTTATGGGTAAGCACCAAAAACGGCAACCTGTACATTTATAGCCCTGCCGGGCAACAGTTAACAGATTTGTTTACCAATATGCCTGCGGGTGGCCTGGGGCAGGTATATGCTATTATGCAGGACCACACAGGTGCCGTATGGCTGGGTACCAAAGCCCATGGCTTGTATAAAGCAACACCGGTAAACACTGCTGCCACCCATTATACACTGGCACATTACACCCATAGTGCTGCCGATGCAGCCAGCATAAGCAGTAACGAAATTTATACAATTGCCGAAGATGAGCAGGGCCGCATATGGATAGGCTCTTTTGAAAACGGCCTTAACCTGGCGGTACCGGGCAAAGATGGCAAACTAAGGTTTATTCACCATCAGCATTGCCTTGGGCAATACCCCACCAGCCGGTTTGGTAAAATACGGCACCTTACCAGCGATGGCAAAGGCCACCTGTGGGTGGCCACTACAGACGGACTGCTGGTAATAAACACTACCGATACTGCCCGGCTGGCTTATGCAGGCTACCGCAAAATACCCGGCGACTCCACCAGCCTGGGCAGCAACAACGTACAGCATATTTATAAAGACCGTAACGGCCACCTGTGGCTCGCCACCGCAGGTGGCGGGCTTAACAGGGCTATTGGCGGCACCCCTATGCAGCAGCTGCGGTTTGAAGTACTTACCACACGGCACGGGCTACCGAACGATTACCTGTTAAGCACCACCCAGGATGCGCAGGGCAACCTGTGGGTGGCCACGCAGGCAGGGCTTACCCGCTTTAACCCCGCGCAAAAAACCTTTCGCAGTTACAACTCGGGCGATGGGTTGCCACCTTATGCTTTTTCAGAAGCGGCTGTGGTTAGCCGCCGCAATGGCACACTGGCATTTGGTACCATTAAAGGGTATATTACCCTTAACCCGCAACAGCTTACCGAAACACCGGTACAGGCAGGCATGGCGCTTACCCGTTTACTGGTTAACGGTGCAGCGGTGCAACCCGGTGCAGCCGATGAGCTGTTGCCGCAGGCCCTTAACTACTGCACACAGCTAACCCTGCCGCACAACCGCAATAACCTTAGCATACATTATGTAGCGCTGGATTTTCGCTGGGGTAACGAACGAACCTATGCCTACCGCCTGCGTGGGTTTGAAAACAACTGGAACACGCAAATAGCAGAAGGCGCCGCCACTTATACCAACCTGCCCCCCGGCAGCTATGTGTTTGAGGTAAAGCTGCTGAACGCAGGCCTGTACAACCCCGCACCTTACCGCCAGCTACAGATAACCGTGCAGCCACCTTTGTGGAAAACCTGGTGGGCCTGGCTGCTGTATGCGTTGTTTACAACCGCCATAATACTGCTGCTGCGCCGCACCGCGTTAACCCTGCTGCGGCTGCGCCAGAACATTGCGCTGGAGCAAAAGCTATCTGCTATGAAACAGCAATTCTTCACCCACGTATCACACGAACTGCGCACGCCGCTCACCTTAATTCAGGGCCCGGCAGAAGCACTTGCACAGCAGGAAGCACTCTCTGCCAAAGGCAGGCAGCACCTGGATGTGATACGCAGAAATGCCACACGTATGAATCATTTTGTAAACCAGCTGCTGCAACTGCGCAAGCTGGAAAGCGGCAACACCCCGCTGCTGCTTAGCCGCGTACACCTGCCGGCACTGCTGCAACACACCAGTGCTTATTTTACAGAAAAGGCTGGCGCAAAAAACATACACCTGCACCTGCACACAGTGCCGGATAGTACCGAAGTATGGTTAGATGCTGATAAAATGGAAACCGTACTGTATAACCTGCTGGCCAACGCGCTGAAGTTTACCCCCGCTGGTAAACAGATTACCGTAAGCGCCCGGCAGCATGCAGATGGTACTACGGTGCTGGAAGTAGCAGACGAAGGTTGCGGTGTGCCCCAGGACAAACTGCCACAGATATTTAATCTGTTTTATGAAAGCAATACCGCTAACCAGAGCGATACCGCAGGCACGGGTATAGGCCTGGCCATTGCCCGTGAAATAACAGCGCTGCATAACGGTAGCATACAGGCCTGGAACAATACCAGCGGCGGGCTTACGGTGCAGTTACACCTGCCCCCTTTACAGCCACCTGCTGCCACTTCCGGCGCTGTGCCCGCCCACACTGTCCCCACGCCACACGCAGCACCGCCACCACCGGAAGCAGACAGTATGCCTGATGAAAACCTGCCTTTACTGCTGCTGGTGGAGGACAACCCCGAACTGCGCAGTTTTATTAAAAGCCAGCTAACACCCTTTTACCGGGTAGCCACTGCAGACAACGGTAAAACAGGCTGGGAAAAAACCTGTTTACTACTGCCCGATCTGGTGCTGAGCGATATTATGATGCCGGAGATGAATGGTATAGCCATGCTGGAGCAGATTAAAAACAACGTCTCAACCAGCCACATACCTGTGATACTGCTTACGGCCCGTAATGCAGTGGAAAGCCAGATTGAGGGTATGGAAAACGGAGCGGATTATTATATAGCCAAGCCCTTTCAGCCTGCGCTGCTGCTGGCCGCTATCCGCAATCAGTTGCGGCAGCGGAAAATATTACTGCAACAACTGCTTACCAACCAGCCGCCCTTTACCATAGCGCCCGATATGCCGCAGGTAACCTCGCAGGATCAGCAGTTTCTGCAAAAACTAAAGCAGATAGTGGAGGAGAAAATGAGTGAGGAAAACTTTGATATTGATACCGCCGCAGAAGCCATTGGCATGGGCCGTACCACTTTTTATAAAAAAATAAAAGCACTTACCGGCCTGGCACCGGTGGAGTTTGTAAGGGAAATGCGGCTGAAAAGGGCCCAGCAATATATGGATGCCGGTTATGGCAACATCAGCGAAGTGGCGTATGCCGTAGGCTTTAGCAATGCCAAATACTTCAGCACCTGCTTTAAAACCCGGTTTCAGCTTACCCCTTCGGAATACCTTAAACAACAAGCTGCCAGAACACAAACCAAATAAACCAAACCAGCCATGTTACACATCTTTTTTCCCATCAGGCCGCCCAACAGCCACCATTCATCAGAACAGAGAACACCAGTTTTTGAACCTAAAGCGCCAATTATTAACCATGAGACTAACTGACATCCGATAGATTTGACCAAACCAACGGGCCACACGTTCCGCTCTGATTGTTAACAACTGCTTTTCCTTATTCTTCATTGCCATTTTTTAATCATTGCTATATGCGCACATTTTATTTGCTACTATTTTTTTGCTGCACCTGCCTTACCGCCCGTGCACAAAACAAAACCGTGAAGGGAACTGTAAAAGATGAGGCGGGCACTGCCCTTTCGGGTGCCACCATTATTGCCCGCGGCACCCGCATTGCTACTACTACTGATTCGCTGGGTAGTTACCGTTTGCAGACACCTGATAAAACCACTATGCTTATTGTTAGCTATACCGGTATGGAAACACAGGAGGTAAGCATTACCGGCCCCGATGTAAACATTGTATTAAAGGGTAACAGCGCTGCCCTTAACGATGTGGTGGTAATTGGTTACGGTACCGCCCGCCGTAAAGACCTTACCGGCTCCGTAGCCTCCGTATCGGGCAAACAGATTGCCGCCGTACCGGTAGCCAATGCCGCACAGGCCCTGGTGGGCAAGGTGGCCGGTGTAAACGTTACCACGCAGGATGGCAGGCCCGATGCTGGTGTTTCCATCCGCATACGCGGCGGCGGTTCAATATCGCAGAGTAACGAACCTCTATATATTGTAGATGGTTTTCCGGTAAGTAATATTACTGATATACCACCTAACCAGATAGAAACCATCGACATTTTGAAAGATGCCTCTTCCACCGCTATTTATGGTGCCAGAGGGGCCAACGGCGTAGTTATCATTACCACTAAAAATGGTAAAAGCGGTAAGCTTACCGTTAGCTACGATAACTTTTTGCAGTGGAACACCGCCCCCAAATACCTGGAAACCATGAATGCCTATGACTATATTTCCTACAACTGGCAATACGCAAAAAGTATCAGCAACAGTTATGCAGATGCCTGGGAAAGGCTATGGGGCATTGGTGCCTTTGCCTCGCAGTACAATAACGCAGCGGGCATTGAGCATTACCGCAACGTAGGCGCCAGAAACTTCTCCAAAGAAGCCTATGGCAATTCCTTCTCGCACAGCCACAACATCAGCGTAAGCAACGGCAACAGCAAAACCAAATATATTCTCAGTGCCAGTTATAACGATAACCAGGGCATGAAAATCAATTCCTGGTTTAAACGTATGAACGCGGCCTTTAAACTGGATCAGAAACTGAGCGATAAGCTTACCCTGGGCTTCGATACCCGCTATACCTATATACAGAAAATGGGCAACGAAGGCACCACCAATGGTAAGGGTTCTATCCTGTCTTCCTCCTACCAGTTCAGACCCATTGCCACTGCCGATGTACTGGGCGAGCTGGACGACCGCAAAAACACCCAGTTGGGTTTGTACGATCAGGTATTGCAGGACAGGTATAACCCCGTAGAACTGATGCGCGATTACGAGCCCCTGGGCAAAGAAAGATCGCTGCGCTCTAACATGTCGTTAACCTGGAACATCATGAAAGGCTTAACTGCCCGGTCAGAACTGGGTTACAACCTGTACTTTAACAAGGGTAAAATATGGTCAGGCGCGGTGTATAACAACTATCTGGATGCAAATGGCAAAAAAACCTTCTCCGGCAATGCCACCATCAACACGGCCGAAGGCTGGGCGCTGCGTTGGGTAAATACCATCAGTTACCAGGTAACCGGCCTGGGCAAGGCGCATAGCCTGAATGCCGTAGTTGGACAGGAAGTGAACAATTCCAACTCAGAAGGCACCAGCATGTTCGGCAACCGCTATCCGGTTTCCTTTTCTTCAGACAGGGCTTTTGCTATGATGGATCAGTATCAGCAAAGCAGCACTGTGGTTAACTATGGTTACAGTTCCGATGCAGGTACGCCTAATCGCCTCACCTCGTGGTTTGGACGCGTCAACTACTCCCTGCTGGATAAATACCTGTTCTCCGCCACCCTTCGTGCCGATGGCTCTTCCCGCTTTTCTCCCGCTAACCGCTGGGCCTGCTTCCCGGCCATGTCGCTGGGCTGGCGTATTAGTGAAGAAAGTTTTCTGAAAGATGTTACCGCCATTAACATGCTGAAACTGCGCGTGTCTTACGGTAGCGTGGGAAACGATGGTATCAGCGCCAACCTCTGGAAAACACAATGGACCTCCAACGGCCTTACCCAGTATTCCATCAATGAAGTACGGCAAAGTGCATACTCCCCCGCTAATACCATTGCCAACCCCAACCTCAAATGGGAAAGCGCCATTACGCGTAATATCGCCATAGAATTCTCCGTATTGGATAAGCGCCTCAACGGTACTTTTGAAGTGTACAGAAACACCAACAAAGACCTGCTGATGATTACCAACATTTCCCCCATCAGCGGCTTTTCGCAAACCTACCAGAATATAGGCGCCACCAGTAACAAGGGCATTGAACTTACCCTGAATGGCGACATTGTACGCGGCAGAGATTTTAACGTCAGCGCAGGTTTTAATATCAACGTTAACAGAGGTAAAATAGATGCACTGGCACCCGGTATTACCGGCCTGTATAAATCGCAGTGGGGTTCAACTGTTACACAGCCTAACACCGGCGATTATATATTACAGGTGGGCAAGCCGGTAGGCCAGGTACGTGGTTATACCTATGATGGCTGGTACACGCCGGCAGACTTTACCTATGCCAATGGCGTGTACACGCTGAACAAAAGCAAAGACAACCCGGATATAGGTTCCGGCATTATTGGTACCGTATTCGGCACTACTGCCAACAAACCCGGCGGCCAGGTAGCACACCCCGGCGTAATTAAGTTTAAAGACCTTACCGGCGATGGTGTGGTAGATGAAAAAGATGTAAGCATTATTGGTGATATGACGCCGAAGCACACCGGCGGTTTTAACCTGAACGCCTCCTTCCGTAATATTGACTTTGCGGCCAACTTTAACTGGAGTTATGGCAACCAGATTTATAACGCCAATTACCTGGCTGCTTTCTCCGGCAGCAAAGAAGATGGGCTGTATAAAAACCGTTTAAACTACCTCTCAACCTCGTACAGGTTGTATGATATTCAGAACAATCAGCTGGTAAAAATAACCGACCCTGCTGCGCTGAATGCGCTCAACGCCAATGCCACCACCTTCCTGCCTTATCAGGAAAACCCGGTGGTATCTTCCCTGGGTATACAGAATGGCTCTTTCCTGCGTTTGAATACCGTAACACTGGGTTACAGCCTGCCCGCAGGCATTACCCGGCGTATACACATCAGCAGGCTTCGCGTATATGGTTCCATATTTAACGCACTTACCATTACCGGTTACAAAGGGCTTGATCCGGAAGTAAATACTAACATCAGCCAGGGTAATGCATCGTACCCCACCGTAGGGCTTGATTGGGGTGCTTACCCACGCGCCAGATCTTTTACCCTGGGTGTAAACGTTGAATTTTAATTACTGCAAACGATTTCTGATATGAAAAAGATAATTCCAATACTTTGTATAGCGGCCATACTGATACCGGGCGTTTCCTGTAAAAAAAGCTTTCTGGATGTGCAGTCGCCTTCCTCGGTAGATCAGGATTTTGTATTCTCTTCTCCCAGCGAAACTTTTAAAGTAATGATAGGCTGTTACGATTTGTGGCGCACCAGCAACGGAGGTTTGTTTTACGATATTGATGCCGTTGGTTCCGATGCAGAATGCCACCCTGAAACGTACGATGCCCAGCTGCGGCACGTACCGGAGGGACTGTATGCCACGGAAATTTCTATTGACTATGCCAGTTCCCTCAATGCCTGGGCTAACTTTTACAAAATAGCCAACCGCGCCAACCTTATTATGGATGCTATACGTGCCAAGCCCGATTACCAGGCTGCCGTAACAGCAGGCACCGTAAACGAATGGACGCATTTGTATGGCGAAGCTGCTGTATTCCGTGCCTTCTCTTACCACAACCTGCTGCGCTATTTTGGCGATGTACCTTATTTCCAAACTACTATTACCACTGCTGAACAAACAGACAGTGCCCGCCTTACCTCACGCGATGTGGTGTATGATGGAGAAATTGAAAACCTGCTGAAAGCAGCCACCGGTATGTATCGCCTGGGCGAAGGAGGCATTAATGCAGAACGTTTCTCCCGCACATTTGCCTATGGCCTTATAGGCAAAATGGCGCTGTATGCAGGTGGCTATGGTTTACGCCGTACCGATATGGATTATGGCGCCGTAACCTTTAGCCAGATTGGTACGGAAAAATGGAATGCGAAATATGTGCGTCGTACCGATTATAAAAAGTATTATGAAATAGCCAAAACCAACCTGAAGGCTTGCCTGGATAACGCAGGTTCTGCGTATCTGATTACTACCGACAGCCGCGGTGCGGGGTTCAACAACCCATTCCAGTACAACTTTCAGTATAATATGAACCTGGTGGTAAGCCCTGAATCGTTGTACGAAATAGGTGAAACCCAGGCACAGTTTTCTGAGCGGCCTTATGCTTTTGGCCGCCCTTCTAACGGCGGTGGCGCCAACTCCTACCCCAACAAAGCCTATGGCCAAAGCCGTATGCACCCGGCGTTTTATTATGGTGATTACGACCCTAAAGATTTGCGGCGCGATGCTACGGTTACGGTTACCGCCAACTCCGGCAGTGCCTCTGAGGTAATTGTAGACTTTACCCCCGGATCCCGCGATAAAGGCGGACTGCCCAGCAACAAATGGGATGAAAGCCGTATGCCCAGCCCTTACACCGTTGCGCAACGCCAGGCAGGTGTTAACTGGCCGCAGCTGCGTATGGCAGATGTGATACTGATGCTGGCAGAAGCGTATGCAGAACTGGGTGAAGAAGGGCTTGCCAAGGCAGAGTTAACTAAGGTAAGAGGACGCGCTTTTGCTGCCGCCGACCAAACAGATAAGGTAACCAATTACATTGCCCCCCTGGCAGGCGATGCTTTGAAAGAAGCCATACTACAGGAAAGAAAACTGGAGTTTGCAGGAGAAGGCTACCGCCGGGAAGACCTGATACGCACCGGCAAACTGCCGCAAAAAATAAAAGCTATACGCGATGCACAAATTGCCATGGTAGCCGGTTTAAAAGCCAAAGGCTATTACACCTTCCCTAATGGCAATACCATTTCTAATTATATCTACACCAAAGCAGTAAATGTAGATTCGCTTGGCATGACCAAAATGCTTACCACACAAAACACCGTAGCAGAGGGCGACCCCAGCTATCCGGTTCGCTTTCCCGGCTGGCGCGGTAATTCCGATGCGTGGATAGCACTGGGCTATACCACCAAAACCGGTAACCGCAATCTGGCCATACAGGGCTTGTTCCGGTATATTGACCCTGCCGGAACAGAAGCAGCCGCACTGGTAGCAGCCGGTTATAAAAAAACAGCGTGGGGTGCCAATATTGTAGCTAACGAAGCACAATACACAACCAATATATTTAAAGGCTATCCGGATAGCTATCTCAGCTCCGGCGTGCCCCCCAGATACCTGTTGCCTTTAACATCAGAAACGGTAGCCAAATCCAACGGGCTTATTAAAAACGGTTATGGATTTCAATAACCGGTAAACAGTTTTATACAACAAGCAAACGGAGGCTGTGTCTACAGGCTCCACTTTTAACACAGCTGTTGTAACAGAAAAGCCTTGCGGTACGCACCCGCAAGGCTTTTGTTTTGTATTGCCAACCTGGTTTAGAACGAATCAGTTTAATACATGTAAACGGCTAGTTAAAAGACTGCCGGTATTCCAGCGGCGATATATTCATTTTCTTTTTAAACATCTTATTAAACGACTGCGGATATTCAAACCCCAGCTGGTAAGCAATTTCAGCTACCGACAAGCTGGTTACCGATAAATATTCCTTTGCCTTTTCTATTACCTTTTCCTGAATATGCAGCTGCGCACTGCGCCCGGTAAGCGAACGCAGCATATCACTTAAATAATGCGGCGAAAGGTTCAGTTTTCCTGCCACCATCTCTACCGTAGGCAGCCCCTGCTTTAAAGATTCGTCCTGTTCAAAATACGTATTCAGTAACTGCTCCATTTTCGTAAGCACATCATGGTTCACAGCTTTGCGGGTAATAAACTGCCTTTCGTAAAACCGGATGCTGTAATTAAACAGCAAATCCAGCTGCGCCAGTACAATATCCTGCGTGTGCCGGTCAATATGCGCACACTCCTCCTGAATTTTGCGAAACACCTCTGCTATATAGGCTTCTTCTTTTTCGGAAAGATGCAATGCTTCATTTACCGCATAGGAAAAAAAGCCGAAGTTTTTAATAGCTGCCGCCAGCGGATGGCCATATAAAAAATCAGGATGTATCAGCAGCGCATAACCCCGTGCCGGGCCGGGGTTCAGCATATCCGGGTGCGGCTCATCCAGCAATTGTATTTGTTTGGGTGCAATAAAAGTCATTACCCCCTTATCATAATCGTAATACTGCTGCCCGTATTTCACCTTGCCCACAACGCCCTTTTTAAGCGATACGCAGTAGAAATCCAGCGAAAACTGCTGCCACAACTCCGCTGCCGTAAACTGCATCTGCGCCACCTCTACCACACTAATCAGCGGATGCAACGGATCTGGCAGCGACACCAGGCGTTGAAATTCGGTTATGGAATGTATTGTTTTCATGTTCCTATCTGGTTACAATGTACAACTACCGGGTTATTATCCCATAATCTGCTGCTCAATCTCCTTCCGGAATGCCTCGTTACCTATCTCCAGGCGCCTGGCGTACATAGCTTTGGCATCCTCCCCTGCTACATACCGTATCTGATCCTTGCCATCGGTTGCCGCTTCATACACCACTGCTGCAATCTGTTCGGGGGCAGATGCTGCCTGCATCATACTATCCACCACTGCAAACAGCTTGTTCTCCATTTCCTGGTAGCCGGGGTGCGAACTTTTGTCCAGCGATCTGCCCAGAAAATCAGTAGCAATGCCACCAGGCGCCACCGTTTTAATACGAATATTATGCAGCCCCAGTTCAAAAGCCATGCCCTCGCTCCAGCCCTCTACCCCAAACTTGGCTGCATGATAAATGGAGTGTAGCGGAAAGGTTAAAAAACCGCCCATAGAAGTAGTGCTGATAAACACGCCCTGCTTTCTTTCTCTGAAATGCGGAATAAACGCCTGCGTAACGCGTATTACCCCCAGCAGGTTGGTATCAATCTGTTTTACCACCTGCTCATCGCTCAGCGCTTCCAGTGCGCCCATAAGTCCGTAACCGGCATTGTTAAACACCACATCCACAGCACCCTGCGCAAGGGCTTGTGCAACAGCGGTTGTAATCTGTTGGGGGTTGGTAACATCCAGTTGAATCAGTGTAACGTTTTGCAGCTGTGCCAGCTCTGTTTCTTTTTCAGGGCTGCGCATAGCGGCAATAACTTTCCAGCCTTTAGCCTGAAATAAGCGGGCAGTGGCTTTACCTAAGCCGGAAGAAGCACCTGTAATAAAAATGGTCTTTTGCATATCTGTTGTTTTATGTACCATGCAAATATCCATCGGGCGCAGGGGCTGTATGTGTCCAAACCGGGGTTAGTTGTTTCCGGATTGGATGGTTGTTTGTTTCCTGCAAACAATATAATAAAAGGGGTAGTTTTCTGTAATATCTCTTATTTCCAGTAATCCGGCACCACCAAACTCCGCCTCCACAGCCGCTTTATCGTAAAAATACATTTTTACGCCGCCAAACATTTCATAGCGTTCCTCGCCTATTCGGGTACCCGTGCCATAGGTAGGCGCTTCTTTGGTAATTACTGTAAAAACCATCCAGCCGTTTTCAGATAGCTGATGGTAGCAGTCGTTGATCAGCTTTGCCCGCTCATTGCTATCCAGCAAATGAATCAGCGCGTAGCAGAAAATACCATCATACAACTGATTATCAAAAGGCATATCTGTTACAGAACCGTGGTAAACAGTCATACCTGTTCCGTAATGCCTGCGGGCCATCTCTATAGCGGTGGCGGCAATTTCAATACCGGTAACCTGCATGCCATGCGCGGTAAAAATGCTGGCATTTCTGCCATACCCTATTCCCGGAATAAGTACGTTTTTAACCCCTTGGGCGGCAAACAACTCAGCAGCTGACACAGCAGCGTGCGCCGGTTCAAAACCCCACATTTCCTGCTTTTGCGTAAACGCTGCTTCCCAAAACTCTGGTTTGTTATTATCTCCGTTCAAATCAACCTGTTTTGCTGCAAAGTTACCGTACGGCAATAGTATTACACTGTTATGCATGCTTCCCTTCCGGGAAGTAGCTGGTAAGGCTTATTTCTTCTGCAGCCGCATTTCAAAATAATGTACCCAGGTTTGGCCACCATCTTTAGATATCTCGCCTTTTTCCAGCCAATCGCCGTTATCAAGCGTAATAGTATATTTTATTTTACCTGCTACCGGGCTGTTAATCATCCATACAAACTTATTGTCTTCTACTTCCGGCACCACATCCAGCATATTACCTACACGGGTGGTGGCAGAGGTCCAGCGGTACTGCTTTTTCATAGCATCGTAGCTCAGCAGGGCCAGTGCATGGTGTATTACTTTACCGGTTTCCGGTACCGTGCCGGTACCTTCTACTATTATTACTGCATTGTCCAGTTTACCGGTTACCTTTTCTGTCTGGTTAAAGTATTCCTTTTTACCATCCATCAGCATCCAGCCCTTCCCATCCCAGTTGCCAATTAAAAACTGTACTTTACTCATTTTTTCCTGTCGTACGGCTACAGGGTCCTGGGCCTGCAACAGGGAACATACCAAAAGGGATACAAAAGCGGTGATTATTCTCATACAAGTTGTTTTACTGCAATTTAGCCGCCGGGTGTTGCTAAGTAGTGTACAAAAACGACATTATAGCAACTGGTGATCAATCAGATTAATATGTTCCAGAAACTGCTTCAGCTGGTAAGCCCCAATGTTGCGGAACGATTTGTAAAAGTGTGCGGTATCTGTAAAACCACGTTCGGCCGTCATATCCGCACGGGAGCGGCCTTGTACATACAGGTTAATAATAGCCTGGCGCAGGCGTCTTATCTGGCAAAAACGTTTAATACTAATGCCCGTGCTTTCTGTAAACAAACGCTGTAATTGCCGCTCACTTATAAAACACAAGCGGCTCAGTTGCTCCAGTGTAATATCGCCACTCTGTTGTATAATAGCATCCACCGCCCTGGCAATACGTTCATCGGGCCTGGCAACCAGCGGCAGGCAGTGCTGTAGCAGCAGTGCATCCAGTATTTCCGGGCTGTTAAAATCCAGGGTAAGGGTGCTTAAAAATTCACTTTGCCAGGCAGGCATATCCGTAACCGGAATACCGCTGTTTTGCAAGATATAAGGCCGGGCGGTATGTAAACAGCCCGAATAACCTGGTTTTAAACGAATACCCAGGTTAATAGATTCCGGCATTACCTGCACCTGCTGCACGCGGGTAGAGGGCCCTACAAAATGAATGGCCTGAAAAGAGATAGCTGGTATTTTTATAAATACCAGCGAACAACTGCCCTCCGGTGGAAATACGTGTTTAACCGGTTCAAACGGCGCTTGCGGCCGTGCGGGCATAATAAACTTCCAGTAACATTCTACCCATTCCCGTAAAGGTGCTGCGGGCTTATATTCCTTAAAAAGCATGGTGTATACAATATACATCAGAAAGTTTACACTATATAGTACCCTCCCCGGCTGTTTGCCTTTGCTTTCGCTCACTGGCGCTGAGCAAAAATACCGTGGAAATAATGCAGAGGCTGCCAATCCAGTCCAATACCATAAAAGAGGTACCCAGCCATACTACTGCCAACACCGCCGCAGACAGCGGTTCTGCCGAAGCCAGCAGGCTGGATTTTTGCCCGCCGATGAGTTTAACGGCCGACATATAGGCGTAAAAAGCGATTAAGGTTCCGAATGCAACAATAAGTGCCCGATACCCCCCAGAGTGTGGCGGCAGAAATGGCCAGCACCATACCCCTAACAAGTTTTACATCCATACCTTTAAAAAGCCTGATTATTGCGGGTGCAAAATTGCGCTATTTATTTACGCGATAAACAGATATTTACCTAACTAACGTTCAACTGGTATACCAAAGAAGCTGCGCAGCAACTGCCATAAAAAATAAAGCTGTCCCGTTATTTTTTACAAACGCAGGAGACAGCTTTCTTCTGATTCACAGGAAACGGCATAACCACTACTTCACTTCATCCACAAACACGTACAGTTTGCTTATTTTTCCATTTTCCACTACAAACAAATCCATCCCTGTAACTACAGCTGGTTTTTCAGCAGAACCGAATTGCCAGAACAGGCGGGCGATGTTGGAATGTGTGTCAATGGGTTTTGCATGGCTGAACTGAAATCCCGGGTTTTTATCATGTAACCCTTTAATAAAAGTGCTGATCTGTTCCGGGCCCACCGCGGTAAAATGCCGGTCTACCATTTCTATATCACTGGCATAGGTCTCAGCCAGCAGGGTATTTCTTTTTACAGTATCCTGCGCATTCCAGATGGCAATGTGTTGTTCCACCAGTTTTGTAATATCAGTTGCTGACATAGCGGTTTCTTTTTTATGGTTGTTTATTTTTCCGGTAACGCTTTTGGGCGACCAGAGTAAGGTTACAGGATTTTTCTTTTCATACTCCTTTCCTTCAGGATAAGAAACCAGTTCCAGCTTAGCACCCCAGGGCGTAAGAAAGTATACCCAGCTCTCCCCTTTTGTATCACCCACGGGTGTGAGAAAAGGCTCACCCAGTACCGTTACGTTTCTGGTTTTCAGATAAGCAACGGCTGACTTTATATCGTACGTATAAAAAGCAATGTGCGTAGCACCCGCATCATCTCCACCAGGTTGTTGCGCATTGCCCTTATTGCCGGCATACTCAAACAACTCAATGTTAGCGCCTGTTCCTGCCCGCACCATTTTAATGGTAACCGGGCCGGTGCCCTGCTGCATGTGATTTATTCTTTTCCAGGTACTATCCAGCGGTATAGGGCCAATTTGTGTAACAGGTGTAAAGCCCAGTACATCGCTAAAAAACTGTACAGCCTGCTTCATATCCGGTACGTTTACACCTATATGATCGATGCCTGCAATGGAGGCGCGGGATTGCGCGTGTACTACCGGAGCCACCAGCAGGGTTACACTGAATAATAAAGCGTTGATAGTACCACGCAGGTTTGCTGCGGATATATTTGATTGTGTATTCATAACTATAAAATATGGAGTGAGAAAACAGCAGCAAATTAATTGCTGTAGGCAGCCAGCCATTTGGCTTTAATAGCAGCACGGGCTTCTATAAATTCCTTGTCTGTGCCTTGTGCAATGGCATCCAGTGGATAGCGCAGCGGGCGGCTGCCGGCCTTCATTTCTACCAGGTTGAGAATACCATCGGCAATGGTTTGCGGGTTCATTTCAAACTGCGCCATTTTACCAAACAGGGCAGCACCCAGGGCGTTGAATTTAGCCGTGGCGGCTTCTCCATATTCCGCTACCAAATCAGCTTTATCGGCATGTATTCCCGCTTTGGCACCGGTGTTCATTTCGGTGGGGTATACACCGGGTTGAATGCTTACGTTTTCTATACCAAAATCAGCCAGCTCATCCTGTAAGCCTTCTGTAATACTTTCCACTACAAATTTTGAGGCCAGATAAGGCACCATAAAAGGCAGGGTATGGCCACTGGCACCGGAGGTAATGTTAATAATAAGGCCCTTTTTTTCTTTACGCATAGATGGTAATACTGCCTGAATGGTGCGCAGCACGCCGTACACATTCACTTCAAACATGCGGCGTATCTGATCCAGCGAGTAGCCTTCCAGCACCCCAAAACCACTTACCGCGGCGTTATTTACCAACACATCAATTTTGCCGTATTTAGCAAGTACAGTACGGAAAGCATTTTCTACCGATGCATCGCTGGTAATATCTATATCCGCTACTTCAATATTGGGTATGGCATTCAGTTCCGCAGCAGCTGCAGCATTTGTGTTGGCGGTATTACGCATGCCGGCAATAACGGAGTGGCCCGCGTTAGCCAGGGTAATAGCGGTTAACTTTCCAAATCCGGTGCTGGTTCCTGTAATAAAAATAGTTTTTGACATAACTGTTATTTTATCGTTTGTATTGTTTGTTTAACAGCACAAAGATGAAACAGCAGCCATGGCGGGCCCTTGAGGTATAATAAGAAAGAACTTGATGCAGATCAAGTGCAACTGCACGGCTTTTACGTAAGCACCCGCTACTTTTTAGCCGTTTGTTTGCGTATACGGCTAAGCGTTTCGGGCGTAATGCCCAGGTAAGAAGCGATCATATTCTGCGGTATACGGTTGGCAAACACACGGTACTTATCTATAAACTGCAGATACTTTTCTTCTGCCGTAAAACTTAAAGCAGCCTGTATACGGTTTTGCTGGGCAATAAAACTGCGCTGCAATATCTGGTTTACCATGTTATTCAATGCGGGTATAGCACCGCATAACATTTCAAAATTAGCATGGGTAAACAGCACCAGCTCACTATCTTCAATAGCATCAATATTAAAGCGGGAAGGCTTGCCGGATAGCAGACTTTCGCGGTCACCCGTCCACCAGTTTTCAATAGCAAAGCCTATAATATGCTCTATTCCTTTTTCATCAATAGAATACGTACGCACACAACCCTGCGTAATAAAGGCATCGTATTTCCACACATCCCCTTCCTGTAACAGGTACTGTCGCTTGCGTAGCTTTTTAACCACCGCGCAGGCGCGTATTTTTTCCTTTTCTGCCGGCGTTAATACTATTTTATCATCCAGATACTGCTGAAACACATCATACATACTGTAAATGTACCAACAGTTTTACATACGTATTAAAAGCTACTTAAAACAGGCTTAAGCTTGCCTGAAACCGTTAGCTGTGTGCGTAAATACCCTGACATTGCACTAAACAACCCCCTTTCATGAACACACATACCCCGGCGGATAACCGCAAAACCATACTGGTGGCAGATGACGATCCTGTTTTCTGTACTATCATCAGCAGAATACTGGGCGCACATTTCCAGGTAACTACTGTTTCAGGCAGTTATACCGCTATTGAGGCATTGCGACAGAATACCATGCCCGACCTGTTGGTAATGGAAACCCGTATGCCCGATATGGACGGCATGGAAACCATAAAAATGATACGCGAAAACCTGAACTGCCACATACCCGCTATTGCCCTTACGGCAGACTGCTTTGCACAGGAAGAACAGCTGCTTACCGCCGGGTTTCAGAATGTGATGATTAAACCCGTATCTTCTCAGTTGTTAAAAGACCTCTGCTTTAGCATGACGGAAACACCTGTTCCTGCCTGATAATCATTCAGCTAACCGCCAGTTTTAAAAGCAACGGCAACACAACAATCCGGCTACCTGTATGCTGAGGCGCAGGCTTACGTGTTTCCGCGGTTTTCATTCCTGAGATATTCTTCAATTTTTGTACGGAAAGGCCCCGCTTTTTCAATAGCTGCTCTTACCTGCTCATGGCTGCATTCCGGAAACTGCCGGTGCAGAAACTCTACTTCATTAGGGTCGCTGGCATCTACCCGTATGCCATCCTGTGTACCCCGGTTGGTTTTATCGTCTGACATGATCTATAGTTTTAAAAAACCGCAAAACAATTATACCGCGGCACGCAAAACTACCGCAGACAAAAGCACGTTCCAGGACGGCAAATGGGGATTTTCGCGAACACAGCCTGCCAGAAACCGGGGAACCGGATACAGTAACGCATCATAAAACAACCTGGCCTGGCATTTGAAATTGTGAGCATACTAACCAAAAAGTAAAATATGAAAACAGTAAACGGATTATTATTAGCAGCAGGCCTGGGTATATTTTGCGCCTGCGGTAACGGTACCGGCAACGAAGACAGTGTAGACAGTGCGAAAAACGCCAACGACAGCATTATTAAAAGTCAGGACTCCAGCGGAGCCGTTTCTACCGCTACCCCAGCCGATAAAACCTCTACCGATTTTGCCGTGGAAGCAGCCAATGGCGGTATGATGGAAGTAGCCATGGGTAAGCTGGCACAAACCAATGCCGCCAGCCAGCGTATTAAAGATTATGGTGCTATGCTGGTAAAAGACCATGGCGAAGCAAATGCAAAACTGAAAGAACTGGCAAAACGTAAAGACATTGTATTGCCAGACAGCCTGGGCAGTGATGCACAAAAGCATGTAGCAGACCTGGGTAAAAAGAAAGGTAAAGAGTTTGACAAAGCCTATATGGACATGATGGTGAGCGACCACAACAAAGACATCGACAAGTTTAAAAAAGCTTCTACCGATGCACAGGATGCAGACCTGAAAAACTTTGCTGCTACTACACTACCTACTTTACAGAAACATCTGGATTCCGCTAAAGTAATCACCGGCAAAAAAGACTAGTACATTTTATTGCATACAGCACCGGGGCATTCCCTAAAAGCCCCGCTAAAATAAAAGGCCGGAAGTATTATCCTGTTACAGATATTGCTTCTGGCTTTTTTATGCCCCGCCTGCTATACGCGGGCCGGGTTGCATTATAAATTCAGCTTCAAACCACCGTTCACTACAAAACCATCCAGCGGTGCATAAATATCGCGGAACGTTGGGATTATTAGTTTCCATATGGTTTTATTTTTTACAGCGTTACATTAACCCAGCAAAAAGCAATAAATACCAGTCTGAACAAAATGAACAGCGCATCCAACATTATACATTTCTGAAGGCAGATGTATTAGCGCCGGCATAGGTTTTAAAAAACCTGCTGAAATGCGCCGGGCTTTCAAAACCCAGTTCCCACGCAATTTCCCGTGCAGACTTATCTGTATAGTGCAGATACCGTTTGGCTTCCAGCACCAGCCTGTTACGTATTAACACCGAGGGTGCCGGCTGTTTTAACAGGGAGAATACGTTGCTGAGTGTTTTGGGCGATTTATGAAGTGCGGCCGCGTAAAACTTTACCTCATGCTCCTTTTTAAAATTCATCTCCAGTAACAGCGAAAACTTTCTTATCAGATCCATCCGGTCATCGCTGCACTGCCGGTAACCTTCACTCTGCTCCTTTGCTTTGCGGGTAACCTGTATCATTATCCTTTTTAAAAGCGAACGCAGCATTTCCCCCTGAAAATTATCATTCCGCAACAGTTCACTACCAATCACTTTTTCCAGGTGCTGCATTTCGTCTGCCTCTTCCGTATCCAGCTGTATAAACATCGGATGGTTAATACCGTAAAAAATAAAACCTGCGCACCCCACTTCCACATCGTGATCTACAATGCAATAAAACTCACGGTTAAACTGCAGAGCCATCAGGTTTTCCGGATGGCTGAATACAAAATGCTGATTGTATACCAGGGGCAGTATACACCGCGCTGGCATGGTATAAGCAATTTCATCAATCACCACCTGCTGCGCGCTGCCTTTGTTGTACACAAAGGTATTTACAGGAAAAGGGGCTGGTGCCCCCAGCCCTTTACCCGTAAAAGACTTGTTATTGATATGCATTACAAATCTGGCTGTTGTAGCCTTATCATTGTATTCCCTTATCATTCCCTGTGTAATAACATTTGAATGTACAAAATAAACATTCCCTGCGTTACAGGGCGTTAACAACACTACCCGCAGCCGCTTTTAACAATCCGGGCTGTAAACGTTGCTTAAAATCGGGGTTAATATATTCAAACTGTATTACGCCTTTTTTATCCAGTATAAACACCGCAGGCACGGGCAGCAACTGGTCAACATCTTTACCACCGGTGCCGGAAGACAGTATTTTCCAATACCCTTCCGGTGCCCTATAGGCAATACCAAACTGCCTGGCTACCGCCACATCTGCATCGGACAGCAGCGTATACCCCAGTTTGCCCTTTTCAGCAGACTGAGCCAGTTTTTCCGGCGCATCTGTACTTACCGCTATCAGCTGGTAACCCATTTTTTCCAGCTCCGGCGCAACCTCCTGCAAAGCCGACAGCTGTTTTGTACAATAAGGGCACCAGCCACCGCGGTAAAACACCAGTATGGTAGGTTTTTCGCCTGCGGCTTTGTTTACATCAAACATTTTGCCCTGCACATCGGGCAACACCGTTACCGGTATTTTTTCACCATACAGTAAAGGGCTTATATCTTCTGCCTTCTCTGGCAGCATGGCAGCTGCCTGTTTTGTGGTTGTTGCAGCCGCCATAGCAGACGATTGCATAGCAGGTTGTTTATGCTGCGCATGCGCCGTGTGTAGCAAACCAGCGCCCAGGAGGCAAAAGGTGGCTGCCATCATTCTTTGTACTGTTTTCCGGTCTTTACTTTTCATGATCATGTTTCCGTTTTAATACTACTACGAAAGTAAAGACGGGTACCGGCCACTATGTTATCTGTATTTCCCGTTGTGTTGCCGGTATTTCCCGAAGTGAAATACAATATGACGCAAACAAAAGGCCGGGCATTTGCATACCCGGCCTTTTAGCATTAATGGATAGTAAAACTATTTCTTCTCGTTATAAATACCCAGCTCTGCAATAGAAGGGGTACTGCGGTAGCTTTCCAGCCATATACGCACTTTACTGGCTTTTACAGTAGTAAAGCGATGTATTTTAACGCGGCCTTCTGCTTCGCCCTTTAACAGCGGCTTCCACGCACCGGACTGAAAGTATTCAATTTTGTAGCCACGGATATTGGGTCTTGATTCTGTAAGGGCAATGGCGTTAAAAGCTTGCTCTTTCTGCAGGTCTACCTCGTACCAGGGCTGTTGTACCTCGGGGTTAGATGTCCAGGAACTGCCAAAATCATCATCATTGGCAAAGTCCATAATATTCATATCAAAGCTCCAGCTGGAATTGGTGGGCTTACCATGCGCCAGGTTGTGCGATATAATGGGCGCATCTGTTTTGGTTAACGCAGGCAGCGGGCCGCTGTTTTTCCAGGTATTGCCTATTTCCTGCAGGGCAGCTATAGCATTGCTGTCTATAAGACCATCGCGGTTGGGGGCTACGTTTAAAATAAAATTGCAGCTTACCTTGTTCAGGGGATCTATATTTTCCTGTATCAGTTTAGCAGGCTCTTTTACCGGCTTCTCCGGAAAATTGGTTTTCCAGAACCAGGAGTCGTTTATAGGCAAACACGCCAGCGCAGGCATTCTGTTTTTTTCTTTGGATACACGTTGGCCGGCCCCCATCTCGTAGGTTTTAATATCGGTATAAAACATACCCTCAGCCGGATATTTGGCGCCATTCAAATCCATAAACAAACAATCGGGCTGTAACGATTTTACCAGTTTATAAATCTCTTCAAACGGCACATCATCGTAGCTGATGCGCGACCATGGAGCATCCCATCCATCTATAATCAGTGCTTCTATTTTACCATATTGGGTAAGCAGTTCTGTAATCTGCTTTTTAATCATAGCAATATGCTCCGGTGTAATAGAATTGGGGCGCAGCTTATGATGGGTATCCAGTATAGAATAATACAGCATTACCTTCAACCCGTTTTTACGAAACGCATCTACATACTCCTTTACCACATCTCTTTTAAAAGGACTGTTCATTACGTTATAACCGGTGCTTTTGGTATCCCAGATACAAAAGCCACTATGGTGCTTGGTAGTTAAGCAACCATAGGTCATATTAGCACTCAGCGCTGCTTTAGCCCACTGGTCGCAATTGAGTTTTTGCGGGTTGAATACAGATGGCGACATTTCAGGATCGGGCCAGTCCTGGTTGGCATACGTGGGAATGTTAAAATGAATAAACATTCCAAAACGCAGGTCTACAAATTGCTGTTGTAAGGTGTACAGCGGCGTAGCAGCCTGCTGCGCCTGAGCACGGGCGGTAGATGTGGCAGCGCAAGCCATCAAAAGGCTTATAGCTGCCAGAGACAATTTCCTCATAAATTAATCTGTTCGTTACAGTAGCTAAGTTACCGGCAGTATGGAGTAGCGCTTGTTAATACATACTAAAGGTTAGTGCTAACGCCGGCCATTAAACCGGATAATAGATAAGCTTTACCGACACCTGTTAATGAAGTATAAACGGCCCCTTGCTATGCTGCTGCAAAGGGCCGTTTATGAAAATATTACGGTATGGTTATGGTTTCCGGTGCAGCGCTCAACGTATCCAGTGCCTGCTTTTGGGGCAAATACAAGGTGGTGTAAGTAAGTGTGCCGCCGGGTGTAAACTTCTCAAAAACAAAAGACAGGCTGGTGGCGCTTGCTGCCGCATCAGCCGGTAAAACTTTCGTTTGCTGGTTTCCATCTGCATCGGTATAAGTTGCGCTTACCCCCACAATACCATCCAGGTAAAAAGGGCTCCATACCACCAGGGCCGAGCTATAAGGTGGCGCCGCAGGTATTATTTGCTTATGCACCACACTCCAGTTCAATAACGCTTCTTCATACCTTTCGCCCAGGGCACGGCCAGAGGCCGATACGCCAATGGAGCGGTTGCCCTGTTTGTTAAACGTAAACACTTCAAACGTGTAAGGCTTTTCTTCCAAACCAGCTACAATGGCTTTTACCGTATCAGGCCGCTGAGCAGCATCTATTGCCACGTCCATAGAATCAGATCTGTTGTTCCAGTATATACGGGCTTTTACTACAGAAGGGTCGGAACTGACTATCCACGATAATCCCGCGCGGTACCTGCCGGTAGCTACCTTCAGCGAATCTATCTTTGCAGGATAAATTTGCGGGCCGCTTTCCAGGAACTCTTTATAATCGTCAGACTTAGTGCAGGAGCTAACCGCTGCGGATAACAATACTGCAACAGCGCCTGCCAGATACATTGATTTCATACGTAATTAATTTTTCTGTTAAAGAAATCAGGGCTGCCCCCAGAAAGATACTTCTGCAATATTGCAGGCTGCATTGGTATAGGTTTCCAGTATTTTAAAGCGGATATACTTTACAGCAGGTTTATCCAAAGGAATGGATATCTCTTCTCCCCTGGCAGCCGCGGCAATATCATCCTGCGACACCTGGCCCAGCGGCAGGCCAGAAGGTTTAACTACTTCATGCGTAGCCAGCAGTACCCAGTTGGTAAAACTGCCATCTGCGGCAGGGTTATCAGCACAGCCCCATACTTCAAACTTTTTAGGATTGTTTTGTGCATATGCCCAGTCCTGCGGCGGGTCCTGGCGGTGCCAGGCCGTCATGCGGCTCAGTTGTACCTTCACCCCCAGATCAAACGTAAACCACATAGGAAAAGGTTTAGACTGGGTATGAAAAAAACCACCTATTACGCCGCCTTTAACAATGCCATCCCACAGGTTACGCATAGGCAGGCCCCAGTCGTCTTTTACATCTCCAGGCAGGTCAACCTGGCGAAAGAGCGATTTATCCAGAAACTTCTCGTACAGCGGTTTAAAATCACCCTTCAGCGTATCGGATACGTTGCCAAACCGGTCTCTTACATAAAAGCCCATTTTATACACCATACTGTCAAAACCGCGCAGCGAGTAGGTTTCTGCTGCCAGTTGCGAGTAATGCGAATTTTCTATCCGGTAAACCCCGGCAGAATCGCGCAGGCTTATAATAGCCAGATCGGCTTTGGCCGCATTGGCAAAAGAAACGCTTACCCCACCAAAGTCGTTCAGCACCTTTAGGGTGCGAAAGGTGGCTATTACCGGCGGTGTAAGCGGTTTTACAGTAACTATAAGCGGGGCAGATGGCTCATCGCCCTGGTTTACCACCGTCAAAGCAACCTTATGCTCCAGCGTATCGCCAAAGCCATCTGCCAGCAGACTATTATCGTAGTAAGAAGCTTTTACTTCCCGTTTTACACCAGGCCTTATTTCGTACTCTGCTTTTACATACAGCACATTATTATCGCCTGGTAGCGAATAACTGATTTTAGCACTGCCGGGCAGGTTGGTTACCGCTGCTGTTTTCAGTGGCTGTGGTGCACCTGCCCCATTGTACAGCGAGGAACGCTCCTCTTTTTTACAGGCGGCAAAAGCAAGGGCAGCTGCTATGCAGGCAGCACCGTAAGTAGATACCGTATTTATATAAAATTTCATTGCATGCATTTTTAAATTAAAATACTACCATCCGGGGTTTTGCACCAGGTTGGGGTTTACCAGAATATCCTGGTCAGCCAGGGGCCACAGGTAATTACGCAACTCAAAGGTTTGGTTAAACAATACTACCGGCAGGTAATACTTTGCAGGGTCTGCCTCGGGCAGGTTCCAGCCTGTTATGGTTTTATTCATTTCAACGGAAGCTCTTTTCCAGCGCAGCAGATCCCAGTAGCGGCTGCCTTCAAAAGCCAGCTCAATCAAACGCTCCTGCTGTATAATATCCCGGAAACCTGTTTTGGTGGTATACTTCAAAGGTGTGCGCGAAAAGTTAGTCCACGCATCCTGTACCGGGGCAATACCTGCACGCTCTCTTACCAGGTTAATATATTGGTAGGCTTCTGCAGATGGCGTATTACCCGCTTCATTCAAAGCCTCGGCATACAGCAAATACAAATCGGCCAGGCGAAACATAGGCCAGGGGTAAGGTTCGGTAGAAGAACTTTGCCCTTCGTTAATTACATACTTCCAGCTGGCTATCTTTTTGGCAAACATACCGGTAAGGGAATATTCAGTACCCTTTTGCGATTGGGGCATACCCCAGCGGGCCATTACATTCCAGGTATTGCTCTGCATAAACCATCTGGCGCCGTCAAAAGCTATATCTGCATAGTAACGGGGCTCGCGGCCTATATTCAGCGCAGCGGTGGGGTAACCTGCCATCATAATTTCGCCATCGGCAGCGGGCACTGCAGTTACTTTATACCGGCCGGCATAATCCCATGTTTTGTCCTCATTAACAGGCACACCGTTTTTAGTATAAAACTGCTCTGCAACTTTAAGCGTTGGCGCCATTACTCCCAAAGGATCGTTGTTGCCGGAGCGTGAGGGATCGAGCCGCGGGCAGGCCAGCCTTTGTTCATACACACCAGCGGCGCTGTTAGAGGCGCCCCATATCAGTTCCTGATTCCATTTACCACACACCGCATTGCGGATATCCATCTGCACCTTCAGTGTGGGCGATAATGCGGTACCTACTTCGTTAAAATGATACAGGCTGATGCCTGCCGCCTGGCAGGTGTCTATAGCCTGCTTACAGGCAGTGGCAGCACGCTGCCATTTAGCCGCATCGTAAGTAGTATTAACAAGTGCTGCCCCATTGCGGTTTTTGAAGTTGGTATAATCTGTATTACCATTGAACAAAGGGCTGGCAGCTGTTACCAGCATACGTGCTTTTACCGATAAAGCAACGGGCACCGTAACCCTGCCCAGCTCGTCAATAGTATTGGTAATTTTCATGGGCAGGTTTTTAGCCGCTTCATCCATCAGCGCGGCACAATAGTTTACTACCGAATCAACCGGCTGCCTGAATACCTTTACTTCTTCAATAGAAGCTGTAATGGGCAGGTTTTTATCAACTACAGGAACGGGGCCGTACATGCGCAGCAGATACCAGTGGTAATAGGCTTTCAGAAATTTTACTTCGGCCACCCACCGCTGTTTCATATAAGGTTCCAGATCGGCTACATTGTCTACATTATCTAAAAAAATATTACAGTCGCGTATGCCCTGGTACAACTGACTCCAGTAGGCCATATAGGGATTGCTGGAGTTCTGGTTACCCATGGCAATATTAATAGCCGATGCACTTACCGATCGGAAGCTGAGGCTCAGCCACACCTCATCGCCGCTACCCAGGGCGGGGTTGGTGCCAAAATTGGCTTCGCCGGGAATGTAGGAGTAACAGGTTGCCAGGTATTTTTCAGCTTCCTGGCGTAGTTTAAAAGCGTTATCAATAGTGGGTATATTATCAGGTACTATGTCCAGGTATCTTCTGCAGCTGCTGATGGTAATACCGCAGGCCAGCAGCGGTAACAGCAGTGCTTTGCGTGAAAAAACAGATAGCGGGTTCATATATATAAGTTTACAGTGGTATAAATATTAAAATCCGAAATTGACACCGGCGTTAAACACGCGCTGCACGGGATACCCCAGGCCATTGCCGCCCATTTCAGGATCCCATAGTTTAAAGCTGCTGATGGCAAAGAAATTAGAACCGTTGAGGTATATACGCATGTTGGAAAAGCGCAGCCGCTCCAGCAATCCTTTTTTAGGAAAGGTATACCCCAGTTCCACTGTTTTTAAACGCAGAAAAGAACCGCTGCGCATCCACCAGGTACTGTTCCAGGCATTGTTCTGTATGGTCTGATCGCTCAGGCGTGGCCAGAAGGCGTAGATATCGCGGTTGTCTTCAGACCAGTGACTTTCTGCAATAGCGCTTAACAGTCCGTTCTGGCTGCCTTCGTTCAGCCTGAAAGGCTGCACACTGTTATTATCTACAAAAAAGGAAGAACGGGCACTGCCCTGGAAGAAGGCACTGAAATCGAAGTTTTTTACACCACAGGAAAAGCCAAAGCCATATATAATTTCAGGCACCGTAGGCAGGCCCACAGGTACGTTATCGGCTGTTTCTATTTCGCCATCCCCGTTTACATCGCGATACTTCAGATCGCCACCTTTTACCTCGCCAAAGTTCTGGCGGGGCGAGTTGGCTACTTCTTTATCATCAATAAACAACCGCTCTGCTATCAGGCCCCATTGCTGCGACAGTGAGTGGCCTTTGCGCGAGCGCCAGTATTCCGGGTACGCGGGCTCATCCGTAACCAGCAGCTTGCTGGCTGCATAGGTAAAGTTGGCGCGGCCGGTAATCCATACCGCTTTGCTGAGCGATTTATTATAATCCAGCTGTACATCAATACCCTTGCCTTCTGCCTCACCTATATTGGCACGTATGGGTGCCGTTAAGCCCATGGTAGATGGTACATACGCCCGGTCCATCAGAATATTGGTACGGTGCTCTTTATACAAATCAACCGTTATTTCCAGGGCATTAAACAGGCGGGCATCAAAACCTATGTTGGTTTTATACGCTTTTTCCCAACCAATTTCAGTATTGGAATAACGGGTTACCGCAATGGTATTATAGATTTTAGAGAAGTTTTCGCCAAACGCAACGGGTCTGGCTGTGTTGCTCATATTAACATTGGACAGGTAGAAGAAACGATCGGTAGAATCGCCAATCTGATCGTTACCTACCATGCCGTAAGTGGCGCGTAATTTTAATCGGTTTACCACACCGGATACGGGTTCCCAAAACTTTTCGCTGTGCACATTCCAGGCTACCCCAACCGAGGGAAAGAAGCCGTAGCGGTTGTTTTTGGCAAAACGCTCAGATCCGTTGTAGCCAAAGTTAAATTCCGCCAGGTAACGGTTATCGTAGCCATAGGTAAAGCGGCCCGACATGCCCTGGTTGCGGTAAGGCAGTGAGGTTTGCAGATCGTTGGCCGCAGCATTCAGCTGGCTGCGCATGGTGCCTATTAACATACCCGACACTGCATGTTTGTTAAAGATGCGGTTGTAGTTTACAGATGCCTGGGCATAACCAATAGTGCTGAGTATTTTAGAGCCGGGTACATAAGAAAGGTATTCGGTACCATTATCGTTAAGCCTGCTTAACACCGGCTGTTTGGTACCGGGTGCATAAGCGAAACTATAATAAAACGGTGTATACCTGCGGGATACATCGAAATACGCAAAACGCTGCGTATACGCCATAAAGGTGGCAGAAAGCCCTTTGGTAATAAAGGAAAAATCCTGCTTAAAATCCAGCTGCGCTACCATGGTAGAGGTATTGTAATCCTGATATCCGGATACTGCCCTGGCGTACGGATTTTCAAACAGGGTGGTGCCCGAACCTGTTAAGGCATTACCAAATAAAGGGTGGCTGATATTGGGTGCAAAAGATGCGGGATAAATGGCCGGAAACCTTACAGGGTTGGAATGCAGCACCCTGTCAAAAATAAGCGCCCCACCACCTACCGGGCCGCGGTAATCATCAAACTGTCCATACGTACGGATAGCCATTTCCGTACTTTTGGTAACGTTGATGAATATGTTAGAGCGTATGGAATAGTTGCGCAGTTTAATGTTGCTGTTAAAGTTGTTCAGCTTATCAATTTTAAGAATACCATTATCCGTATTCATAGTACCTGCTACATAATAACGGGCAATTTTACCACCGCCGCTCAGGTTTACGTTGGCACGTGTGTTAAGGGTTCTGTCTTTAATCAGCGTTTTCATCCAGTTATTACTGGGGTATAAATAAGGGTCTGCCCCGGCAGCGGTCTGGTCAATTTTTTCCTGTGCGTAAGGTGCGGCAATCAGCGGATAACGGGTTAACACCGCTTCATTTGCCAGCTTCATATACGTAATATTATCGGCCAGTTTAAAATTGCGGGTGTTGCCGGATAAAGAGCTTTCTAAGCGCACATTAAACTGCGCTTTACCCTCCCTACCTAGTTTGGTGGTAACCAGTATAACGCCGTTAGCGCCCCGGGCGCCATACAGCGATGATGCCGTAGCATCTTTCAGTACAGAAAAGCCGGAAATATCATCGGGCTGCAGGCGGGCCAGATCGTTGGTGGTAGATTCCATACCATCAATCAGAATAAGCGGGTTTACTTTGCCTGAGCCAAAAGTGGTAACGCCGCGGATGAAAAAGTTAGCGTTATCCTGCCCAGGCTCGCCACTGCGCTGGTAGGCAATAACCCCCGATATGCGGCCGGCCAGCATGGTGGTAAGGTTACTGGTAGGCCCTTTCAATTCACGCGGGTCAAGTGTGGTAATAGAACTTACCATGCTCGATTTTTTCTGCGTGCCATAGGCTACCACAGCCACACCATCCAGTGCAGAGGCTACAGACTGCATCAATACATTAATGTTATTCTCGCCCCTTATCTCTACCTCTTTTGTTTCAAAACCAATAAAAGAAAATAACAGGGTGCCATTAGAAGGCGCTTTAATAGCATACTGCCCTTTAGCATTGGTGCGGGCCGTTTTGGCAGGGTTACCTTTTACGGTAATGGTAACGCCTTCCAGCACGCTGGTGTCGGTACTTACAGAGCCACTAACAATAATGTCGTTGGTTTGTGCTACAGCACCTGTGCCCTGTAACCAAAAGAATACAGCCAGCAGCAGGCATACTCTTCTACTAACAAAAGCATAATACTTCGTCATAAGACAAGTGTGTTTTGGTGAATAAATAAAAGCAGTTTGTTTTTTCTATGGCAGCCTCCGTTTTACGGAAGCAAAGTCATCGTTACTTTTTTCAGATTTATAGCTTCCCAGCCCTCAGCGCGGGGTTTAATAGCAAAGCGGTAGTTACCAGGTTCCCTAACAGTAATGGTGCCCAGTTTAAAAAGCTGGTAAGTATTATAATCGCCCGTAGCGGTAACAGCCCCCGCCTGCTCCTTACCTTCCATACCCCATACAAACGCACTGTTAGCGGCAGGGGTAGCAACTTCTGCCTGTACACGGTAAGTACCCGGCGTGGTTACAAAAAAAAGCCAGGATGCCCAGTCGGCAGCATGCGTCCAGAAACCAATGTTCTGCTCTTCTCCCCCTTCAATACGTACATCCGGCTGCTTTCTGCGCGAATGCAGATCGGCCATGGCAGCAGGCAACTCCAGCGTGCCATCTGCCGCCTGCGTAACAGGCAAATCAGCCACAGCCAGTGTTCCGGTAGTTTCCAGGCGTATAACCGGTATTACCATATGCTGCGGCAGGGCAGACAAATCAATAGTATAACCTTCTGTTGTTTTTTTCCAGGGCAGCTGCTTACCCGTAGCTAAAGCGGTGGCAGTAGTAACAGTTGTCTGCAACCCCGGTATCTCCAGCTGGTCGCTGGCGGGCCGGTTAAAGATGTGCAGAAACAATGTATTGCCATGGGTGGTTGATTTTACCGTACATCTGCCCCAGGAAAGTTTTTTAAAAGGGCTTGCTGATGTGCCATAAATAGCTTCGCTGTTCACCTTCATCCAGGCACCTATTGCCTGTAAACGATCCTGAATAGGCTGCGGAAAAGCACCGGATGCTTCCGGCCCTACATTCAGCAGATAGTTACCACCTTTAGAAGTAACATCTACCAGGTTGCGGATGAGCTCTGTACTGGTTTTCCAGTTATGATCGGTTGATTTATAGCCCCAGGTATCATTCATGGTCATACAGGTTTCCCAGTTCCTGTTTTTTAAACCGGTGGCCGGTACATATTGTTCCGGTGTGGTTATATCACCCTTTACATCGCCTCCCAGCCTGTCGTTGGTTATAATGCCGGGTTGCAGCTGCTGTACTATGGCAGTAAACTTAGCAGCCCTTTCCGGGGTCATGCCCGTGGGCACATCCCACCACAACTCAGCTACATCACCATAGTTAGAAAGGATTTCGCGTACCTGCGGGGCAGCTACTTTATCAATATACTCATCCATATTGCCCCGCTGGGTATCATCCCAATAGCCATAGGCAGCAGCACCGCCGGGGTGGTACCAGTCGTTTGCCTGGGAATAATAAAAACCCAGCTTCATACCCTGCCGGCGGCAGGCTTCGGCCAGCGGCTTCAGCAAATCTTTACCGTAAGGGGTTGCCTTTACTACACTCCAGTTGCTAAACTGTGTATTAAATAAAGCAAAGCCATCATGATGCTTGGTGGTTACTACTATATACTTCATACCAGCTTCGCGCGCCATGCGCACCCAGGCTTCCGGATCGTACTTATCGGGGTTAAACTGCTTTGCAAAAGCAGCGTACTCTGCACGTGGTATATGTGCATCCTGCATAATCCACTCCCCCAGCCCATCTACACGCCCGCCATTTCTAATACCTGCCGGTACAGAATATACCCCCCAGTGAATAAACATACCAAAGCGGGCTTTGTGCCACCAGTCCATTTTATCTGCCGCTATTTTTTGCTGGGCAATAACAGGTTTGTGTAAAAACAGAGTGGCGAGTAACAGCCCTCCGCGCAGGAAGGATTTGTTCATAATTATGCAGGTTCTGGTTGTGTTAATGATGTTTTAAAGTTATTCAGCGTTGGTTTCGAAGGCTGTCAACAAACCCTAAACGGAATGTTAACAGAATTTAAACGACCGCTAATCATTCAAACACAGCCGTAAACATACCCACATAAAAAAAGCTGCCTCCGGGATACGGAAGCAGCTTTTTTAACCTGTTTGTATTTATGGTTTATTGATATCCATCGTTCTGCGACAGATTGGTGTTAACTCTCCTTTCTCTTTGCGGCACAGGAAACACCAGGTTGTTGGCATTCCACGCTATATTACCTACAGATTGCTGCAGCCTTTTGGCATCGTGCAGGCCAAAGCCTTCAAACGCCAGTTCCAGCTTTCGCTCCAGCAGTATTTTAGCCAGGGTAAGGTCTGCCGCGTTATAAAGCGCAAGGTTAGCCCGGTCGCGTATTGTATTTATATCATCTACCGGTGCAGCGCCAACAGCAGTACCTTGCCTGAAATTAGCTTCTGCCCTTATCAGGTACATTTCGGCCAGGCGTATAATATGTACGTTACCATACAGATTATCAAACTTGCCCGTAAAAACAGAACCTCCCGAGTTGTAAAACAAATTCAGGCGATCATCATCCGCTTCATACAAATTCAGGTGTGCATCTTCAATCTGAATATCACCACGGCCCAGCGGAGAATAAAAAGTTTGAAAATCGTTGGTACCCGAACTGGAGGTTATCTGCATAGCAAATACATCTTCCGTAGTATTAGCCACAGCACCGGCCATACCACCCGGAAAGGGAAAAGCCGCCTCGTAGGTACCAGTAAGGCGAAATGCGTTTGAGGCAATTACCTTATTAGCCTGCACGGCAGCTTTGGCATAATCGCCCTGCTGCAGATATATGCGGGCCAGCATGGCTGATGCAGCCAGGCTGCTGGCATAAAAGCCATTGGTAGGCGGCAGCAGGGTTTCTGCATCTGTAAGGTCGCTTATTACCTGTGCATATACCGCCGCTACGGTAGCGCGGGGTACTTTGCTGGAATCGGTAATAGAACGGGTAGGTGTTAACACAATTGGCACACCTGCATTAGCAGCCGGGTTACCATCGTTCCAGGATTTGGCAAATACACGCACCAGATCAAACAATACCGATCCACGTATAAACTTTGCCTGCCCTTCCATGTCATCGCGGGTATCTTCATCCTTAATAACATCTAAGGCAGATAACACATTATTTACATCGTTAATAGCGCGGTAGCCCGATAGCCATACATTGGCTATGTAAGAGTTATCAACCGGAATGGCCTTGTTATACACCTGCGTCATAGCGCCAAATGTGCCCGACCAGTTTATTTCTGTAGTAGCAGCCATCAAATCGCCCAGTATAAATATATCACCGCCATAGAGGTAAGCATTACCTAAATCGTCATAAGCGCCTACCATCGCAATTTTCACATCTGAAGTAGTAGCCAGGGCCGCCTCGTTGCTGATAGATTCTGTGGGTATGGTATCCAGCTTTTTACTGCATGCAGCAACGGTAAAAACAGCAGCCGCACAAAGTATATATAAGTTCTTTACGTATTTCATGTTTCTTCCTTTAAAGTGAACGCTGCGTGTTTATAAACCTATGTTAACACCAAACACAATGGTTTTGGCCTGTGGGGCAGAGTAAAAATCGTTACCCAGGTTAATATTACTAGCCTGGTAGTCGGAGTTTACTTCGGGGTCCCAGCCCTCATACTTCGTAATGGTAAACAGGTTTTGCGCCCTTGCATACACGCGCACCCTATCCAGCCCAATCTGGTTTAACAGCGTGCGTGGCAGGTTATAACCCAGTGTTACGGCTTTTACACGTAAATAAGAACCACTGCTGATATACCTGCTGGAAGGGTCAGTACCATTGGGATAAAACAAACGCGCCTCAGGTATCATGGTAATATCACCCGGATTTTTCCAGGCAGCCAGCTGATCTACTGTTTGGTTATCAAAACCATTGCTGCCGCTGGCACTCATGTACGTACCTGCCTTGTTAAAAATCTGATTGCCATTTACGCCCTGTAATAACACATCCAGGTCAAAACCTTTATAACTTACGGTGTTACCAAAACCATATATAAACTTAGGGTTAGGGTTGCCTATTACTACGTCTGTAGCCGCATTATAGTCGTTGGTAGTAGCGCGGTCGCGCGTGCCATCAGCTTTAACCGTATTGGTAATATACAAGGCATCGCCATTAGCAGGGTCTGCACCGGCAAACTCCCTGGCCACAAACACACCCAGTGCTTCCCCTTCGCGGGCGCGGTTAACACTGTTACCCAGCTCCTGGCCGCCCAGGTTGGTAATCTTATTTTTATTGGCAGAAAAGTTTAGGGTTGAAGTCCACCTGAAATTACGCGTTTGAATATTGGTAGTGTTTAAGGTTATTTCTATGCCTTTGTTGGTAAGGTTACCCACGTTTTTATACTGGGTAGAAAAGCCGGAAGTACCTGGCACTTCCACACTCAGAATAAGATCTTTGGTTTTACGCTGGTACACTTCTACCTCAAACCCTATACGGCTTTGCAGTATACTACCTTCCACACCAATATCCGCACCGGTAGAGGTTTCCCATTTTAAATCGGGGTTGGCAATCTGTACTGGCTTCTGCCCTGCCTGGCCACCATAAGCAGCATCGCCGGTATATAACCCTCTGGAAGCAAAATCACTGATATTATCATTACCTGTTACACCATAGCTGGCTTTCAGTTTTAAAAAGCTCAGCCATTTTTCACCTTTTAAAAAGTTTTCTTCCGTAAGCACCCAGCCTGCTGATACTGCCGGGAAAAAGCCATAGCGGTTATTGGTACCAAAGCGCGATGAGCCATCTATGCGCCCGCTTACACCCAGCAGGTATTTATTGGCAAACTTATAACTGGCCCTGAGAAAGTAAGAAAGCAGCGTGTTACTGGTAGAGCCGCTGCTGGCATCTGTTTTAGAAGCTGCACTGGACAGCGTTTTATAAGCATCGCTGGGAAACTGTTCGCCCGTGGCAGTACTGTACACCATTTGCCGGTTCTGATAACTCATACCCAGCGTGGCATCCAGGCTGTGCACGGTACCGAATGTTTTAGCATATTGAAAATAGTTGTTGGTATTCAGGTTCAGCATTTCGGTGGTAGCATAAGTGCCATTACCATTAGCTACACCGGTGTTGCGTGCAGTAAGTTTGCCATAATAACTTTCTTCTGTCTGGTTCAGCTGATCTATACCCAGCTCTGTACGAAAGGTAAGGCCATTTAGCAGGTTGGCGTTTAAGTACGCATTACCAATGGTTCTGTTTACCAGTGTATGATAAAAAGCATTGTCTACATTCAGCAGCGGATTATAGTATACCGGATAATTGGTATTAGGCGCATCAGTAGCCAGATCCAGCGCGCCGCTCAGTAAACCCGTACGCGGGTCAATAACCGGCGTAATGGGCGATAAAGCAATAATCTGCAACGGAGTAGAAAAAGCATTATCGTTAGATACGCGGTAGTTTAACGAGCGGGCATAACTAAGGTTGGCACCGGCGGTAAGCCAGTTTTTCAACTTATGTTCTATGTTCAGCCTGCCGGAATATCTTTTATAGCTGTTGCCTATAAGTATGCCTTTCTGGTTCAGATACTGGCCGGAAAAGAATACTTTGGTTTTATCATTACCACCCGTAACACTCATATCGTATTGCGATATGGGGGCTGTTCTGAACACCTCATCCTGCCAGTCAGTATTTACCGCACCGGTTTCCCAGGTGTTTTCACCTGCTGCATAGCGCGTAAAACGACTGGGGATATACGACTCATAATCTTCAATAGCCTCCTGCAAAGTATTAAAGTAACCTGCCGCATAATCCAGTTTGGCAGCACCCAACCCCGCCTGCTTAAAGTAATTCACATATTCGGTAGCATTCATAAACTTTCTTCTGCCGGTAGCACGCTGGTTGCCATGATAGTAACCCAGTTCCAGCTTAGAAGTACCTGCTTTGCCTTTTTTGGTGGTAATAAGTACCACGCCGTTTGAGCCACGCGAGCCGTAGATGGCTGCAGCAGAAGCATCTTTTAATATTTCTACCGATTCAATATCGTTCATATTCAAATCGGCCAGTGCATTGGTAGGCGCAATAGTGCTGCTCAGGTCGTCTGTAGTAATAGGTATACCATCCACCACATATAAGGGTTCGTTACCTGCTGTAACAGAACTGGCACCCCGTATACGTATGTTTATACCCTGCCCCAGTTTACCATTCTGCTGGTTTACCTGCACACCGGCAGCCCGGCCCTGCAGGGCGCTTTCAAAACTGGTGGCGGGTGTATTGGCAATATCTTTACTCTGCACTTTTACTACCGAACCGGTAACATCGCGCCGGCTTTTGGTGCCGTAGCCTACCACCACTATTTCTCCTAAAGTTTCGCCAGACTGCTCCAGGCTAACCGTAACAGGTGCGGCACCATTTAACGCTACTGTTTGCGCAGCATACCCCACATAAGTAACTTCCAGTTGCCGGGTTCTGGCATCTACCGTAATACTAAAACTGCCATCAGCAGCTGACACTACAGAGGCTTTACCACCCCTGGCGTGTACCGTAGCGCCCTGTATAGGCGTGCCATCTTTTGAATCTGTTATTTTTCCTTTTACTTCTTTAGATTGGGCCAACGCCCCGGTTGCTGCCATCAATAACAGCACGCAAAGACCCATTAGCATGGATAACTGTTTTCTCATTTGCATCATATTTAAAAAGGAGAACTAAAAGCCTGAATAAACAGGTAATATGTAGGTATACCCTCAGGTAGCTGACGGCAGATGGTTGCTATAAAGCGAAAGAAAACGTTGGAATAATGAAACGGATAAATAGCCCGGATTTACGCTAACCGGCGTTTTTTTTCTCATGTGCATTGTAAAGACGTTTTGGTATAAAACAGTTAGTTGAAAGCCAGAATGTGCATTACTATATTATGTATGTAATTTAGGAAAATATTCACAAACAAGCAGAAGAAAACAGAAAAATCAACAGGAACATTCAAAAAAAGAAGGAACACCAAATCCGCAATCACACATATTGTTTTTATTAATATTCACAAAAACGAACTACTGCCGGATGACAAACTTCAGGTTAACGCTTTCCAACAACTCCATATCTGCCGCAACGGTAAAGCTTATTTTATCCGGCTTTGCCGTTATACCCAGTCTGGAAAGCTGTTCGGCATCTAAACAGGCAGTATACCTGCCGGGCGCAACATTGCTAAAGCTGAAAAAACCATCTGCTTCTGTAACAGTCTGCCCTGCCAGGCTTCCATCTTCATGGAAGTACTGTACTTTTATTCTTCCCTTTCCTTTGCGTATACTGCCTTCTTCCACTACAACAGAACCCGCCACTTCTTCCCTTACCACTACCGGCACTTCTATTCTTTTAAACAGGTTAGGGTCTGCCATAATGTTCATGGATTTGTAAGCAAGATGCAGGGTTATACTGTTGAAAGCTTCTGTAAACCTTACCAGATAGGCAGCATAGGGTTCCAGATTATATACCAGTATACTGGTATCACTATAGTTATGTTTTACTGTACCTGCATTTATAGTTACGCCCAGCCCGGCCACTGCGGGTTCTCCGGCATCGCGCTTTCCGTTGCCATTCTTATCCAGAAAAGGTAATAGTACCATCCCGGCCCGGCCTACCACTGAACGGTTGCCGGTTTGTATGCTACCGGTTCCATTGCCCGGCATAATGCTGCCGCCGGCATTTTGCACATATGCAGTAGCACCATTACTGCGCCTTACCGATGCGCCGGTTTGTGCAAAAGAAAAATCAAACCGCAGGCCTATGCCTACACTTTCAAAACTGCTTTTCCAGTTCTTTTCGTAAAACATATTTATATACCCCCTGCCGGTAAGGTATTTACCAATTTCTGCCTTGGCGCTTATCAGTTTAGCAGCCGCATATTCGTATTGCAGTTGCGGGGTAAACAAACATTGCAATGGCAGCCGCACAGTGGTAGAAAAGTTAGTGTATACATAGGGTTTGGGCGATTGTGTGTACAAAGCATACGTGGTTATATTGGCGCTGGCCCCCAATACCACACCGGAGAAAAGGGCTTCCAGTGTAGTGTATTGTAAACCGGTGCCTTTTACAGCAGGCAACACCGCCTGCCACGCGCTGAAACGGGTAAAGGCAGAAATTTTTGATTTGCGGAACGGGTAAGCAACCATCAGCTTTCTTTCTTCCTCGTAGGTAATATTAATAGCGGTTTGCCCAGGTGCATACCGTATATAATTCAGTTCTACCTGTAAATCGGAAGGCAGGCGGTAGTTCAACAGCGCCCTGCTTCTTACCCCATGTGTATACTCGCCATACAACATAATTTTACTGGTTAGCATAAGGGAGGCATGCAAAAAAGGCATTTTTGAGCCGGATTGTACAGAGGAAAGATATTCCATACCGGCGCCTATGGTAAAACGCCGTCCCAGTCCGTAATCTACCACGGCCCTGCCCAGCTTACTACCAACGGTATCTTCTACCACACCGGCGCTTACGGTATATTCTAACCGGCCCTGTGGCAGAAAATTAAAAGGGATATTGATATTCTGTTCGCGAAAACGTTCTTCGCCCCAGGGGCTGTAGTATCGTAATTTAATAAGGGAGTTGCCATACACCAGCGGCACATCAAAAGTAAAAAAGCCCGCCGCGTCTGCCTGTACATAGTTTACCAGTACGTTGTTAATATACAATTCCACCATCCATCCGGGCTCGGTACGGTCGCTAAGCCGGTAGCTGCCAAAGGAGCGGCGGTAAGTGGCGGGTGCATTGGTAAACTGTACCCCTACCACCGGCATAAACACAGAGGAGGTTTGCTGCGGAAAAATTTTACCCGCCATTATCTGGCTAAACACCCGGTTATGCTGGTTTACGCGCCGCCACTGGTAAAACTGCTGACGCTCTGTAAAAGGGATGCGGTTGCTGTAGTTAAGCAGCACATTGGTTTCGCCCCCTGCCACCACGGCCCCCATAGCCAGGCTTAACCGGGTATCTGCCGGTGCATCGGAGTACTGTGTGGTAATTACATTCCAGTCTGCCATACCCCCGGCAAACAGCGGGTACTGCCGTTGAATAGTGGTATCTGCTTTTTCTTCTCCCCTTAAGCGGTCCAGATTTTTACGCATGGCCTCTTCCCGCATCTGGCGCATTACCGGCAACTCCAGTGTTGTTTGCAGCACTACAGAAAGGCTGCGGAAATTAAACTTCCATTTAAGGGCAAATACAGTTTCAAAGTAATCCAGCCGCAGATAAATATGATTATCGGTACGTATCAATCCATCCTGATGCAACGCTGTTTTCTTTTGCTGAAACCAGATATAGTTTTCAGCCGTGTTGATCTGATATACTGCTGCCGGATGTATAAAAAAGCCACTGATAGAATCCATACGGGGCGACAGGGTGTTTTTAATCTGCAAAAAATCGAATACAGCCGTTACAGACAAGTAAGGCACATCATTATATATAACAGCGGGTACTTCCATGCTGCCCACACCGGGCACTGTTGCGTACATGGTAATTTCATCAAACACAGGCGCAGGGTGCGCCTTTGCCATACCGCAGCAAAACAGCAGCATACAGGGCAGCAGCTTTTTCCATAACCTTTTTATGCACCCTGCTTTTATCATTCCTGAATAAAGGTTACACTGAATGATCCGCTATAGGTACCTGCGGGGTTAGCCAGCCGGTTGCCCACGGTAAGGGTGCCGCCTATACGCACCTGGGTACGTGCGGGGGCCTGGGTGGTGCTTACAAACTGCGTTCCGGTGCTGGCAGCGCCAACATGCAACGTCATGGTGCCGCCGTTGCTGCCGGTAAGGGTTACATCCGGCCCGTTTAATATAGAGATGAGTGTGCCGCGGTTGGCTTCTACCTCAAATATGGCAGGCGAAAAGGGTATGCCCAGATTGGCCTGTATAATATCGCCGGTTACAGAACGCGAGCCATCGGGATATACAATAACGCTGCCCCCCGTAGTACCCTGAAAAAAAGCACCGAGTATAAGGCCCTGCGCAGGGTTTACATAAATGGCAACCGGCCTGGGTGGCAACTCCTGCCCATGCAGCGTGTTACCCCAAAACAGCAATATCACTATACATACACCAACGCCCGTACACTTCATTATTTAGTGGTTAACAGTTTAAAACAATGTCGCTCTCCATTATAGTAAAAAGCAACTATATACACCCCTGCTGCCCATTGGCCGCCAAAACTTACTTTATCTGCGCCGCTTATATCCTGCCTGCTCATTACCTGCCCCATTATATTGGTTACCACCAGCGAGCCTTTTATACCCGCCGGTAGCTGGTAGCTGGCTGTAATAGTTACACCATCACTTTGCGCATTACAGTTAGCAGCAGCCGGGGTTACTACCGGTGGCTGCTGATTGCCGTTACCGCCACTAAGGCTGGTACGGCTGAACACCAGGGCAAACCTGCTTTCATAAGTACCGGCCGCAAGTGTTACCTTATAGGTATTATTCAGCCACATATCGTGTAAAGTGCCCGTGGCTTTATCCCGCAGGTATATATACATGCCCGCCGGCCAGTGGCTGGAGCCATTCAGTTTCAGTTGTATCGTACCTGCTTTTTCCACCTTGCAGCCCAGCGGTATGCTAACTGAGGTATCTGGCAACGGCATGCCGTTAATAGAAAGCTGCTGACCATCTGGTGTAAGGTTATATACATTCGGCACGTCGGCAGCCGTATTCATCATCTTCAGCGCATCCCACTCTTTATCAAAAGCAGCTGTGGCAGAATCATCCAGATACACCACCAGCCCGTCTGGTACCGCAGCTCCGCCTTCAAAAGCCGCTGATAAACGTATCAGCGGCTCATCACCACCACGCGCATTGCTTTTGCGGTAAAAGCTGGCATTGGTACCCGCAACTCTTGCCTGGTTTTTAACCGTAAGCGAACCTGTTACCGGATAAGCGCCATCAGATACATGTACAAAAAAGCCCTGCATGGCGGCTATGGTACTGCCCGCAATACCGTTGCTGGAAACACCGTTGATATAACTGCTGTACGTGCCTGAGTAAGCATCTGTGGTACCGGCGCTGAAGAAGTAAACTGCATTGTCAATATTGTTTCGCACCCAGCCACCCACCTCATCCCAGTTAACGGGCGAAGGATAAGGGTTACCCACCAGCTGAAAGCCTTGTGTATACGTGCGGTTGTTATTGTAAAAGGTTGCAGTAATATTTCCGTTGTTTACTACCCCTGCCATGGTAATGGTTTTGGGCGTGGTAGCTGTGCCTGTAAAAGCAGCATAACCATGTAACGGATTAAGCACACCTGCAGTATTGGTATAATTTACCCAGCCGGAAGTGGTTTGATTTTCCTCGTACCGGTACAGGGAAGGGAAAGAAGCAGAGAGATTGATATCATCTGCCAACTCGTTAACAGTAGCTGCCTGAAACGGCGAGCTGATGTATTTATACCCGAAGGAGGAAGCCAGATAGCGTTGCATGGTTACGTTACCCGTTACCTCACCTGCGCCGGAGCCATCTATAAAAGCTGTTTGTGCTGCAGTGGATAATAAGGTAAGGAAACCTGCCGTATGGAATGTACCTGCAGTTACTTTTACCATAGCCCCTATTTGTAAGCTACCTGCCAGGGTAACACCTGCCGTATTGTTTATTACCAGATTTTTAAGCTGGTTGCTGCCAAACAAGGCAGCAGGTATAGTTTGTGCGGCAGTGCCATTCATTTCCACCCCACCATTGCCTGCCAGCACACTGCCATTGCTGGTGATAAGGCCGCTTATCTTAAGCACATTACCGTTAATGGTAAGCGTGGCTGCTGCAGCCAGGGTAAGATTTTTTACGTAAGCAGTATCTGCACTTACCAGCGGATAATTGGTAACACCGGAAGGTATGATAACATCTGTATTGGTAAGCGGCACAAAACCGAGCGACCAGTTGCCCGTGGTATGCCAGTTGGTGCCGGCAAGGCCCGTCCAGGTATTGGGTACTATCAACTCCCCCACGGCTATTGCGCCCAAAACGGTAATAGCATTGCCCTGTGCAGATACAGCTGTTATACCACTGGTTGAAGGCAGCACCCAGGCACTTCCGTTATACAGATACACTTTAAGGTTGGCCACAGTAACACCCGCATCCACATCGGCAGCAGCCCAGTTAACCCCCACGGTGGCAGTAGTAAAAGTAATGCCCGCATTTACCAGGCTCCAGTACCGGTTAATGCTTTTGGCCGTATTCATATTGCCTGCGGTGGCATTGGGGTGGTCTGTATTATTACAATCTGCCGCTACATAACCGGCAGCGGTTACGGTAGCCAGGGTAAGGCTAACCGGTGTATAATACAGGCTATCGCCCGTTTCAAAGGTGCGCGCCACAGCGGTACCGCTGGTTACGTATTTCTGCACCTTGCCATACACCCATCCGGTTGCCTGTGCAGCACCGGTAACAACAGCACCTGCCGGTAATATAACTTTGTAGTTACCGGTTTTAATGCGGCCCGCTATAAAGCGGAGTGTGCCTGTAACCGTATCCTGCGAGGATAAGGTTACCACACTACCGGCTTTGTATACCGTAAGATTATTAAAAGCGGTAAGAGTGTTTATGTTCTGTGGTTTTGCACCCGCCAGTACAAAGGTATTGCCAGTGGCAATATAGGTACCGCCGGTCATGTTCCAGTTACCACGCAGGGTATCTGCATAGTTACCTGCAATAAAGTTGCCGTTAGATAAGGTAAAATCGTTTAATATATGCAGTATGCCCGCAGCGGTTTTATTACCGGCGGCCGATAGTACCAGGTTGCCGTAAGGGGTAGCTGCAGAAACAGCCTGTACCCCACCGGCATATTCAACAGTGCTCAGGGTATCTACATTGTACGTGCTGAATACGGGCAGGGTATTGGTGCCACGTATAATTAACCGGGCATTACCCTCTATGGTAAGCGAACCACCTGCCGCATCCTGCGTAAGCGTATAAGTAACCGCATCCAGTATACCGCTTGTTATACCTGCATCGGTAATGCCCGTAAGGGAACGGGCCAGTGTGGCAGTTACGCCTGCATCTTTACTAATGTCCAGCTGGGCCAGCGCAAAAGAAGCCGCTGTACCGCTGATAACCGAAGTAGTGGCGCCCACCATACTTAACGCACCGGCAGCAGCATCTACTGTTCCGTTGTTGGTAAAGTTGCGGGCCACTTTACAATCTGTATTCAGCAGCAGGCCGCCATTTACTGTAAAGTCGTAAAAAACAGTATTGGTGCTGGCAGCAAACTCTGCATTGGCACCCGCCATTACAAACTGCGAAGTACCTGCCTGTAAAGTACCGTTACTTTCCAGGTTACCATTCAGCATATAGGTGTTGCTGCCGGCATTAAATATACCGTTGCTGCTGATGCTGAAATTACCATTTACGGTAAGCCCACCGGCAGGTGTTACACCTGCAGTGTTGGTAATGGTTACATGGTTTAAGGCAGCAGCCGTACCGCTAACTGCCAAAGCTGCTGTGCCGCCCAGTATAACCGTACCGGTGCTGGTAAATGCAGTACCGGCAAGTTGAATATGTTGTGCAGTGGAAGGATTAAAATACAGGATGCCGCTGCTGGTAACGGTACCGTTGTTGGTAAAGCTGCCCAGCATAGTATGGGTAACCGCGCCGCCGTTAAAAACAGCGCCGCTGCTGATGTTACATGCCACGCCTACCAGCCAGCCTACACTGGGGTTAACGCCTGCTGTATTGTTTATGTTTAAGGTGGCAAACACAGGCGCACTGGTGGAATTTAATACCGGCGAAACAGTGCCATTGAAATTAATTACACCTCCGGAGTTAGCAGTAACGGCGTTTACAAAACGGATGGTTTGTTTTACGGCTCCGGAAAAAGTGGTAACACCATTGCTTACTAATGCCCCGTTGTTGGTAAGATCGCCATTGATGGTAGCGCTACCGCTGCCACCATCAAAGGAACCGCCGGTTGCTATCAGCAGCAGGGTATTATATACTATATCACTACCCGCCACAGCATAGCTGCCATAAATAGTAAGCCTGTTAAAAGTAGTATTGCCGGTAACAGACTTTGCGGTACCATTCAGCGTAACGGTGCCGGTGCCGGGTACAAAGCTGCCGCTGTTATTCCAGTTACCATACAAAGCCATGGTATAAGCAGCGGCATTCAGCACACTGCCTGTTGCAACAACAACATCACCATTAACTGTGCAGCCCGCAGCCAGTGTTTTGGTACCGCTGTTACTGATGTTAAGGTGGCCATAAGTAATACCTGCCACTGGCTGGGCAACGGTGCCATTATAGTGAACGGTACTGGTAGCTGCCAGTGAATAGCTGGCATAACCGGCCGGAAAACCGCCGGATGCACCGGTAAGCAGTGTAGTACCGGCAGCCATAGAAAGCAACCCGCCTGCCGCACTGCGGCTGGCTGTATAGGTAGCCATGTTAAAGGTGCCGGAAGTAATAACCAGGTTGCCGTTCAACACTATATTTCCGGTAAGTGTTGCCACGGCACCTGGCTTGTTAATGGTAACATTATTAAAGGTAAAGGCTGCTATATTTTGTGTACCTGCCCCGGTAAAAGCAACCGTGCTGCTGCCCGGCATAAAGCTGCCACCGCCTGCCCAGTTACCTGCCACGGAAATAGTGGTATTACCCGCTCTCAGTAATGCACCGGCAGCAATGGTTATATCTCCGGCAATAGTAGTATTGTTGTTTAATTCCAGCTCCCCTGCCTGTACGTTTACATTACCCTGCACCGTTACCGCGTTGCTGCTTAGTGCAGTGCCCTGGCTTTTGTTAACAGCCAGGTGATAGTAGTTAACGCCCGCTACTGTTTGTGTGCCCGTTCCATTGTAAGTAACCGTACTGTTGCCCGCAGAAAAAGTACCGCCGCTATATTGAAAGTTGCTGCCTATGGCAACCTGTGTTAAACCTGTGCAGGTAAACGAAGCATCGCCAGCCAGTTGCAGCGAACCACCAATGGTGATAGTTCCGGCACCGGCATTCAGTTGAATACTGTGCCCGTTAACACCGTCACTCAGCACCAGATCGCCATTCACCGTCATATTCTGCGCACCGGTTTGAATACTGTGTGTAGTATTGGCAGCCCAGCTACCCGTTATATTTCCCTGAACCGTTAATGCACCGGCAGCCAGTGACAGGCTAACTGCCTGCGCACTGCCGAAAGAAATACTTTTAACGGTTACATTAGTGCTGATAACAGGTTGGTTAACAAAAGCGGCAGTGCCCAGTTCAACAATATCGTTGCTGCCTGGTGGCAGAGAAGGCGTACCCTGGGCAGACGTCCAGTTGGCTGCGTTTGTCCAGCTGCTGCTTACGCTTCCGTTCCAGCGCACCACATTGGCATTATCAGATAAAGTCCATCTGGCCACAACACCCGACAAACTAGTCTGCTCCACATAGTTTGCAGCAGTGCTGCTGCCTGTTTTACCGGATGTAACCCAACCCGTTCCGGTGTTCTTCCACAACCCCATAGCGCTTTCGGTGTTACCATTCAGTTCGGCATCTTCATAATGCAAACGCAGGTTAACTATAGCCAGATCGATTATAGTATTGGAACTGACTGTATATACCCTGTTAATGGATGCACCCTGCGGAAAATCGGACACCGGGCCTGTGGCTACAGAAATCATTATCCAGCTGGCTGTGGTAACCCCTACAAAAGCCAGTGTGTTATCCGGCCCTTCATAGGCATATGCCACGCCGGGCACAAAAAGGTGCTGATGTTTAATATTACCCAGCACTATACCGTTGCCGCTTCTGTTGCCGGTAATGGTAAGTATGTTGCTGCCGGTTTTAACGGTACCGGCCGTCATAGTAAGTGTGGTAACTGATACAGCGCCGGTAAGTGTTATGGTGGTAGCAGCTGCCGACTTATTTACGGTAAGTGTATTAAAGGTATTGTTACCGGCAATACTGGTATTGGCACTACCGCTAAACGTAACCGTACTGCCCGATGCTGTAAAGCTGCCATTGTTTACCCAGTTACCGGCTATGTTGTGTACAAAGTTGCCGGCATTAAAAGTAACTGGTACTGCAATAGTAACATCGCTGTTAACCGTAACCGCACCGGCCGCCGTTTTGGTGCCACCGTTAGATAGCAGCAGGTTATCGTAAGTGCCGGCTGTAATATTCTGCGCTCCTGCTCCGTTGTAATTAACCGTATTGGGCCTGGTAGCGCCTACATTAAGCGTACCACTGCTAAGTGTGTAAGTACCTGCTATGCCCAGCACTGCGTTAGAAGATAACTGCAGCGAGGTGCCGTTAACCGTTACGTTAAACAAATTGGCAGTACCATTTAATAAGGCGGTACCGGTAAAAATGGCCGTACCTGCAGAGGCAGTAAAACTACCCTGCACTTCCAGCGTATTGTTTACTGTAAAACCCACGGCAGTAGTTACTGTGCCGGATACAGACAAAGTACCAAACACCAGCGTACCCGCACCGGATAAGGTTTTGCCGGTACCGGTGGCATTTAGCCTGCCATCCGTACCGTTATAACTGCCACTCACGGCCAGGTTACCCGTTAGGGTTACGGTAGTAGCCGCAGCCACATTACCGGTTACAGACAGGTTATCCAGCGTAATGCCCTGGCCGGTAATAGTACGGCTGGCACCTGATAAGGTAAATGTACCACCGGCACCATGCGTAAACGTGCCCGGACCGGAAGTGGATAAATTACCGGCTACTGTAATACTACTGCTTGCCGCTGCTGTTATATTGGTTGCACCAAAATTGAGGTGAAAAAAATTATGTATACCGGTACCGCTGATAGTACTGCCACCACTTACAAAACTTACCGTGCTGGCAGCACCGGTAAACGTGCCGTTATTAACCCAGTTACCACTGATGTTGTGTACAAAGCTGCCCCCGTTAAAAGTAGTAGCTGCCCCTATGGCAACATTACCTTCTACGGAAATGCCGGCAGCGGCGGTATAGCTTACTGAGGTGGCGGTGCCCGCATTGCTGCTGAAGTTACCGGCAATTACAAAGCTGGTGGCAGGCATGGTTTTAACCACAGCACCTGTAGAGCCAGACAGGGTAAGATTGCCATACGCCTCTGCTGCCACCGTTTGGCCGGCACCGTTATATTCCACTGTACTGGTTAAACCGTACGAGCGGGTATTGAATGCAGCAGGCAGCGTATTGGTGCCTCCTATTTTAAGCGTTGCATTATTGGCAATTACCAGGCTGCCGCCCGTAACCGCAGTACCGCGGTTAGCAGTAAAAGCAGCCAGATTTAAAGTGCCCGACAATACTTCAATTCTGCCTGCAGCAGCCGTAGTGGAGTTTAAGGCATTCAGGTTACCTGCTGCCGTTTTGGTACCACCACCACTAACACGCAGGGTGGAATAAGTAAGGTTATTGCGTATGGTTTGATCTGCCGTGCCTGCGTAAGCCACGGTACTGCCCGCAGCAAGGGTAACCGTACCCGATACGGGATAGTTGGCGGCATACGTGGCAGCAGTTACTGTCAGCACCCCATCGGCACTTACTGTAACGGAACCATTGCCGGTTACCTGCCAGGTACCGGAAGCCTCTTCCGGCACCAGCATACCGCTTACGGCTAAAGCGCCTGCTACAGAAATGTGCTGGCCCAGCGTTACGGTGCTGCCGGTGCCTATGGTTAACTTACGAAAAGCAGTAATGCTGCCACCGGTAATACGTTGCACCACGCCTGCCAGGTTTACTTTTGCATTGTTGTTGGTAGTAGTATAAGTACCTGAATTATTCCAGTTGCCTTTAACAGTAAGGTTATTACTTTTTTGTGCAAAAGCAGCACCTGCACTGAGAATAAAATCTCCGGCCACGGTAAGCCCCTTGTTCTGGGTTAACGTAATGTTTACCACGCCATCGCCTACGGTTAAAGTACGGCAGGCAGCGTTGGAAGATACTACGGGCTGAAAGCCGCCGGTAAAGGCTGCGTTGCCCACAAATGCATCCACAGCAGCTGTGGGTACACCGGCCGTCCAGTTGGCACTCACATTCCAGGCGCTGCTTACAGCACCCGTCCAGCTGGTTTGGGCAAGGTTTATGCCCGGCAGGCAACATAGCAATAATATGGCAGGCAAAAGAAGCTTATTCAAAGGCATGGCGCATTGTTTAAGGCATCAGTAACTCAGTACGGGCCAGTACATTATTCTCTGCGGGCAAAGAGGCAGATACATAAGAAATATGGAAGGTGCCTTTACCATAACCGTTTACTTTACGCTGGTCGAGGTTTACCACCAGCTTTCTGCTGTCTGTACTGGTATACACGGCCACCCCACGCACTTCTGCTACCCGTACCGCTTTGCCGGCAGCCGGCGTAAAATCAACCAGTACATCCCCGTAAACCGACATGTTTCCTGAACGGCGCAACACCATGCTTACATTACTGTTGCTGCCTTCGGCAGGGGTATGATATTGCACATCAGCCAGTTTTACTTCAGTGGCAGATGGGCCTTTACGTATAATTACGGGTAAGGAAATACCAAAAACCGGCGTTAGCTGAACCGCAATACCGCTGCCGGCATCAGCAACAGGCTCCTCGCCCAGTGGGTTAGCCTGCGGAACAGCCCGGAAGTAAATGTGCGACCGGTATTCGCCTTCCTTCATGGCAGCTGTGCGCAGCACCTGCATTTTAACCACCTGCGCTTCATTCGGCGCCAGTGTTACACTGTGCGGAAAAAAGCGCACGTAGTCGCTTGCATACTTCCCGGCCGAATCGGGCCGGGAAATCTGCTCAAAAGAGCCATCTTCCTTCATCCGCATCTCAACCATAGATATTACGTAACGGGCAGTATCGGTTCCGGTATTGGCCAGGTTCAGTTCCTGTGTTTTTTTATCGTTTTCAAAAACAATGCGTCTGGGGGTAATAAGCAGGTTGCCCTGCGCGGTAGCGGTAATGCGGCAGAGTAAAGGCAGCAGCAGTAAAAAAGCGGCCGTGCGGCCTATGTGCCGTATAGCAATATGTTTCATATAGTTATAGTAAAAGTTGTACAAAAAAGCCCGGAACCAGTGGTTCCGGGCCATAACATTTTAGTTATAGTTTACTGTTACAGTAAAAGGAGCAGCAGAAGTATATACGCCCGCGGCCTGGCCGGCTGCTACGTTTAAGGTAGCACCTACATTTAAGGTTTGTGTGCCGGACGACAGTGTACCTGTACCGTTAGGGGTGCTGGTAAAATCAGTAACCGTCATGGTATTGGTACCATCTGTAATAGTAAGGGCACTGGAAGGCAGGGTAATAGCGTATGTGTAATTACCTTCTCCCGATACGGTAAAGGAAGCGGCAGCCACAGTACCTGGAGTAGCAGGCAGTGTTACACCGCCGGTTGCCGAACGTGCACCACCGGGCGACAGTACTACTGTACCTGCGGTGGTAGCATGTACAGCCACATTGCCAAAATTCAGATTATCCGTTTTGGAAATACTGATAGGTGTTACAATTGTAGCAGTAGCAGTTGCTGTGGCAGAAGCCTGTGCATGGCCGGTAGCATGAAAAGCCATTAAAGCAGCAGTGGCGAATACAATCTTGCAAATAGTTTTTTTCATTATTAAATTATTTATGAATGCAAATTATCTGCTTTATCACCCGTTCGCCTTAAGAAAAGATTACGTTTTACTTTATTATAATTAAAATCAAATAAGTGTTATTTAATATATACGAAATAAGAATTATTGAATTCTATCTCTGATTTCCACTGAATTGGATTTCAAAACCTTAAATAAGAGCACTTTTCATCCTTAAAAAAACATTAACATACCAATACCGTACAAAAATCAAATAAATTATACTTATCACAGTTATACCAACTGCTTCTCAACCGTTGCTACCCAACCTTTTACCTTATGCACATACGCCATCATATTACCGGGAATATGCTTTTCTGCGGCAGTATCTGCATCCAGCACCATGGTTATTTTATCTTCCTGCCCCTCACCTACCCATTTCGCCCAGCGGGGGTTAATTAACAGCGCCCTGCCTAAGGCTACCATATCCAAACCTGCCGCAATAGCCTGCTCCGCCTGCGCTGGCGTGGTAATTTGCCCGGCTGCTATTACCGGTATGCGGTTATTAACATAGGCGGTAATAACCTGCGTAATCGTTTTGCTGGTATTGCTATCCAGCGGTTGCTGCTGCAATACATGAAATAAAGAAAAGTGCAGATAATCAACCTGTTCCTGTATCAGCATATCAACCAGGGTAAGGCTGTCTGTAAGTCTTAAGCCTTCACTGGCAGACTCTTCCGGCGAAATGCGGAAACCTGTAATAAAAGGCTTGTCTGCATACAGGGCTATTACCCTTCTTATTTCCCGTACTACTTCTTTAGAAAAACGCAATCTGTTTTCAATAGAACCACCCCAGGCATCTTTTCTTTTGTTTATCATAGGCGAAAGAAAGTTCTGATTCAAAAAGCCGTGTGCGCCATGTATTTCCACTCCGTCAAAGCCGGCTTCTATGGCCCTGCGTGTGGCAGTACCAAAAGCTTTGATAATCTGCCATATTTCCTTTTCTTCCAGCGGGCGGGGGGCAATAAGGTCTGGTGCGCTAAAGGGGGTTATTTCCGACTTTACATCGCTGGCGCTAACCACTACCCCACCGGGGCTGAGATTTGGAATGCCCTTATGCCCGGCATGAAAAATCTGCAATATGGCAGGCGCGCCACCGCTTTTGGCCACTGCGGCCAGCTTTTTCAGGCCCGGCAAAAACCGGTCGTCATAAGCTGCAAATTCATTGGTAAAACCAATCCCTTCCGGCGTTACATGCGTACAACCTGTTATTACCATTCCCACCCCGTTTACCCTTTCCCGGTACCAGGCTATTTCTTCGTCCGATACGGTAAAATCATCATTACCTGCCCAGGTGGTCATAGGCGCCATTACAATACGATTCTGAATTTGAATACCATTATTGAATGTTAATGGCGCCAGCAGTTTTTTGTATCTGTTCATTGTTATACTTTTTATATGTTTTTAATTATTATCTCTGTAAAAAAAGTATCCGCCGTGTTGCAGGGTGTTATCGTCTGTAAACTCGCCATCTGCCGTAAAGCCTGTATCATCCCAATACGCTATATGGTTTCCTGTTATCTGGTACCTGCCGGTGTAAGCGCTTTGCCGGTTGCCACGCGCTTCATCATACCGGCCACCGGGCAGCAGTTCCTGCCGTATATATCTATCGGCCGTAACCCACATTCCTATGTACTTTTGAGTATTACTATTTTCCGTTGCCATTTCTAATTGTTTTTATGATATATCAAAATTAATCCGGGCAATACAGTTAGCTATTGTGCATTCCAAACCGAAAACTGCAAAAATCAAACATCCCGTTCCACACGCTTACCTGCATAAAAAAAGGGGCCCGCAGCCCCTTTTTACACCCGGCAGCAACAGCACCGGTTTAACTATATATGAACTAAAAACCTTTACGCATTTCTACGGAAATGCTTTGGAGTAGCTGCTTCATTCTTCTTAAAAAAGTTGATAAAATGTGGCAGATCATCAAAACCCAGGCACGTGGCTATTTCAGAAATATTCCAGTCAGTATGCTGCAACAGTATACGTGCCTCCTGCATCATCCGCTCTGCTATCAGCTGCGAAGTGGTTTTGCCCGTTATGGTTTTAAGGCAGCGGTTGAGGTGGTTAATGTGTACGGATAAATGCTCAGCATACTGCGCCGGAAACCGTAAACGGATGGTCTGTGCAGGCGACTCTATAGGAAACTGCCTTTCCAGCAGCTCTGTAAACAGCGAAGCAACACGCACAGCGCCATTGGCCGGGGCAAAGGCTTCACTTTCTGAGGGTTGCATTTTCAGCGCTTTGTATACCAGATCTAAGGTAAGGTTGCGGAGCACATCGTATTTGTACACAAAATCTGTATCAATTTCCTCCAGCATTTTTTCAAACACGCTACTCACCTCTGCCACCTGCGCCGGCGTTAATTCAAACAACGGACTGCTGCCCGGTTTAAAAACAGGATAATCCTTTACCTGCTGGCGGCTATCGAAGAACGATTCGGTAAATACACAAAAATACCCCGGCCGTGCATCCTCCGTATGATCCCACGAATAAGGTACTTGCGGATTGGAAAAAAGCAGCCCGCTTTCCTTAATTTCCAGGTTCTTATCAGCATAATACAGCCGCGTATGGCCATTCAGCAGACTGATTTTGTAAAATCCTTTTCTGTTGTAAGGCTGGCAGTTTACGTAATTACCGGGCGCATTGCTTATGGGAAATACATTAAACTGCCCCATTTCGCGCTGCAGGTACCCCGGCATCCATAGTTGTTCCTTATCGGGAAAAGTTATTTCGCCCATTGTTTAGTCCTTTGTATAAGCAAAGGTGAACATTTGTTTACAGCAAACAACTGCGTAAAACAAACAGAAAGGTGTAAAATTCAAACAGCTTATTTGCCCGCGTTTACCAGCGGAATTACCTGCCGGCCAATCAGTTCAATAGAATGCAGCAATTGCTGGTGCGTTAATCCCGCATTATCCATCTGAAAAGTAAACCGGTCTATACCACCCAGCGCCTCGCTGTGGCGTAACAGTTTTTCAGCCACCTGCTGCGGACTACCCAGCACCAGTACCCCCTGCGGGCCAGCTAAATGATCAAACTGTGTACGGGTTACCGGTGGCCAGCCACGTTCGCGGCCCAACCGTGTCCACAATTCCGCATAACCGGGATAATACTCATTTACAGCACTTTCGGTGGTTTCTGCCACGTAACCCGGCGAATGTAAACCCACCTTCAACTGATCGGGCGTATACCCTGCTTTGGCACCCGCCTGGCGATACAAATCAATCAACGGGCGAAAACGGGCCGTATTGCCGCCTATAATAGCCACCATTAAGGGTAACCCCAGCTCACCGGCCCTTATAAACGATTCCGGCGTACCGCCTACCCCCAACCATACCGGCATTTTGTCCTGTGCCGGACGCGGATAAACAGGCAGGTTACGCAACGGCGCCCGAAACTTCCCGGACCAGTTAACAAATTCGTTATCGCGTATCTGTAATAATAAACCCAGTTTTTCCTGAAACAGGGCATCATAATCGTTGAGATCAAAGCCAAAAAGCGGATAAGCTTCTACCGAGGAACCACGGCCTACCACCATTTCTGCCCGGCCTTTGGCAATAAGGTCCAGCGTGGCAAACTGCTGAAACACGCGCACCGGGTCTGCCGCACTCAGTACCGTTACGGCACTGGAAAGGCGTATACGGCTGGTACGGGCAGCCGCAGCAGCCAGAATAACTGCGGTGGCAGAATCCAGAAATTCCTTTCGATGATGCTCTCCTATACCAAACACATCCAGGCCCACCTCATCGGCACGCACAATACGGTTTAGTAACTGCTCCATAGCATCTACGCTGCTGAGGGTGCTGGTGCCGTACATGGCACTGGCAAAGCTGTCTATTCCTATTTCCATAGTTACAAAGCTACGGGGCAGTTACTATACAAAAGATAGCGCTATCCTGAAGTATAGCACCAAAACAAAAAAGCCTTACAAATGGATACTTTATTCAGCAAGCATCCAACACCTCCCTTAAAAGTTTCGTATATCAGAAATAACCTATAATTTTCTATCAGGAGAGCCCGTAAGCTGATTTTACTACCAACCAGATAATCAACAAACATGCACAGTACCCCGCCATTACCCGAATGGTTTAGCCAGCACAATCAGCTTCCCATACGGATGGTAACACCGGGGTTTGGCCAGTTATCTCCGGAGGCTGCAGCCAAACACCCTTCTATACATCGTTTGCCTTATTACTTTTTTCTGTTTATGGAAAAGGGGCATAGCCGGTATACAGTTGATCTGGAAACATTCAACATTGAAAAGCATGAACTGCTCTTTTCACTGCCACATCAGATACAGCAACTAACCTCCGCTACACAGGGTAACCATTATTATAAACTGGGCTTTGATGACTATTGCCTTTCCCGGTTACCCAGGCAATACGCCTTCCTGCTTAATCCGCTTAACCAGCAAAAAATACGCTTTTCTCCCGCTGCTGCCGCCAGACTAAAAAACATTTACACAATGCTGCTGGCACTGTTAAGCACACCAGATACAGATGCAGAATTAATTCTGGCCCACCTGAACAGTTTGCTTACCGAAATGAATGCCGCCTATTTTGCCAATGAAGCAAAACAAGCGGACCATAAGCTGTCCGCTTTCATAAAATTCAAACTGTTTATAGAAAACAATCTTACCACTCACCCTTCTATAAAGCAGATAGCAAAAGAGCTGGCTATTAGCACAGATAGCCTGTATCAACTGGTAAAACACTACTCAGGCCAGTCGCCCAAAGAATATTTAACCCAACGTCTGATGCTGGAAGCCAGGCGGCGCATGTACTACAGCCAACACACTTCGGTAAAAGAACTGGCCTTTGAACTGGGCTTTAACGATCCTGATTATTTTTCCCGCCTGTTTAAAAAAACAACCGGTAAAACAGTGGCTACCTTTTTTCAGGATTTGTCCTGAACCTGCCGGTTTTCGTCCTGCCTGCCGTGCATGATTGCTGCGAGCTTTGCCTGCAACAAATAAGTTTTACTATGAGCATAGAGCAAGGAAACATACTTATTACCGGCGCAACCGGCCTGGTGGGCGCAAGGCTGCTGCCACGTTTACAGCAGCAGAGATGGAACTGCCGTGCGCTGGTGCGCAGTGGCAAAAGTGTACCGGCCGGGGTTACGGCCATAGCAGGCGATCTGTTTACTGCCACATCACTGGCGCAGGCCTTGCCAGGGGTATCTGCCATTATACACCTGGCAGCGGTGTTTCGTACAGAGGATACAGACCTCATCTGGAAAAGCAATCTGGAAGGTACACGCAATCTGATTGAAGCCACGAAGAAACACGCGCCGGACGCCCGCTTCATTTTTGCAGGCACATCGCATGTATACAATATCAACAACCCACACCCTGGTAGTGAGCAAGATGCCGTTGAACCGCAACACGCTTATCCTGCCAGCAAGGTTGCCGCCGAACAGGCACTGAGAGAAAGCGGACTGAACTGGGTTGTCCTCCGTTTTCCTTTTGTGTATGGCGATGGGGATGGGCACCTGGAAATGCTACCCAGGCATGTAACAGCAGGTAACTGGCATCCGGCCGCTAAAATAAGCACCATTCATCACCGCGATATAGCCACCGCTGTAAATATGGCCCTGGCCGGCACATTCGATAAACGCATTGTAAATATTACAGATGAAGCCCCCACCTCTGTATATGAACTGATACAACTGACAGGCGCGCAAATGCCCTCTTCTGCCGAACCATTACAAAACCCATGGCATTTGCACGCAGACGCCTCGCTGGCCCGCAGCCTGGGCTTTCAACCGGTGGTAAGAACCGTTTATCAGGCTGTGCAGGAAAACATACTGTAAACCTTTCAACACAAAGCCGCCACATGTGTTGCATGTGGCGGCTTTGTAACAACTATTTTCTACAGGTAAGATACTTCATAATTTCATCTTTATATGGGCCTGCTTCTTCAATCGCTTCCAGAATCTGCTGTTCATGCATTAACGGAAACTGGCGGTGCATAAAAGACACCTCTTCCGGGTCGTCTTTGTTTATTTTCACGCGCTCTGCGGTGTCGGTTGTGGTACAGTCTATCATAGTGTTTAATTTTAGGTTATACTGTTTTAAACCACTATTCCTGTGCCAGAAAAATGAGGGTGTACAGCGGAAATTGCGCCAAAAGGGCTCTTTAACACTCATTATCAGGCTAATAATGCAGTAACCCGATAACCCGCGACTGTGAAAAAGCATAGTACGCTACATTTATTTCTTATTTTGGCGTCAAGAATGTACTTATGACAAACTGGTCAGGATACGGAATTTTGGCACCCATTACCTTATCCCGTTCCGTTACTGGGCGTTTATAACAGGAGGCCTGGGAATCATATTAATTTCCGTTCAGCTTTTTGTAAGGAGATAATGCTCAGCTAATAATGTAAAATCCGTTGCCATTTCTTACAGATACTATCAAAGTCAATTGCCGCATTTGCGGGACTGGTGCTGGGTAGGGATACATATTTTACACCCTCCTTTCTGCCGAAATACTTATTAAAAAGTGCTTCTGCCTTCCCTCCATTAAACCCTATCACTTTTAAATTTTCATGACGGGCAATAAAGCCATCCAGATCGTTAGGTTCCTCGTTTTTGATAGCGCTGTCCAGACTTCCTTGTCTGTTAGCTTTATGAACTACATCCCAAACACCTACGTTTAACCTGAACAGCAGTTCTATTTTATCGGGATACGTAACAGGCACATCATTACCGGTTATGGTGGAAATAACTTTCCAGAATCTATTCCTGGCGTGTCCATAATACTGCCCCAGCTCCAGCGATTTATCACCTGGCATGCTGCCCAGAATCAAAATGACGGTATCTGTATTAGAAACCGGGGCAAATGAAGTTTTTGAAACTATAAGATTAGGTTTTTGAGGCAACATTTTATTCAAACTTAAGGTCCTTATCCATTAAATCTTTCGGCAGCGCCACCCATTGCCAGGCACCCTCTGCCTGTACCTGTATTAAAAAGGAACTACCTTCCGCAGGTATGTACAACGCCGGGGAGTTGATATTTACAACACCAGACCTGCCTGATACAGATTTTTTTTTGCACGCAGGCATAGTACCTGCTGCAATGAGTAATAAAAGAACCCACTTTTTCATCGCCTGCAATATCAGCAACGCAACCTTATGGCCCTGTTGATTATGTGCAGGCGGTTATATAGCAGTTTAAGTGTAAAACCTATCTGTTACGCCCTTGTGTAGCAGGTTTTGTGTTAGCATTGGTAACAAATACATACCCTGCCATTACCAGCAGCACCGAAAAGCTTAAAAACAAATAATCCGGCAACGATGTACCAGCCCGTTGTACTACATTATGCAGCCCCAGTAAATGATGGTCCATTATACCTTCCAATAAATTGAATACCCCCCAGCCTAACAATAACCCTCCACCAAGTATACGTTTGCGTTTGTATGCGTAGGAGGCACCTGCCAGCTTCCAGCTGAGTACTATACCGGTCAGCACAATCAGTAAACAAAAAGCATGAAAAATTCCATCCCAGAACATATTCACGCTTTTACCTACATAATTATCCGCTGCTACTTTGGCCGATAACATTTCATGCACCTGCAGTATCTGGTGAAATACTATTCCATCTACAAAACCGCCCAGTCCTATACCCAATACCACAGCAGCACAGGCCGATCTATAACCATCGTGTTGTTTTTTCAGGCTCAGCCAAGCCAGCACACCCACTAAAACACTTAATATTATAAAAGGCAGCAGAATAATAAACAGTCCCGGCTGATCAAGCGTAGCTGCTATGGCATTACGTACCTGCCTGCTACAATAAAGGCAGGCAAACACAACGGCAGGCAGTAAAAACAGCAACACCAACAACATAACTCTTTTATACATAACAAGTAATTTACTGCAAGCAGCAACTGTTAAGCCGGCCACTCACCATTTTATACATGCCGGATATATAAAACACAAAAGCATGGCTGCTACACCACACTTTTGCTTATTGGATCTGGTTGGTCCTTTTTATTATATCCGTATAATTATTAATAAAAAAAGCATGCCACCAAACCTAAAACAAAACCGTACAGGTACATGTAATTAAGTAAGAAAACCGCCTGCTGTTACACAGGTTTATTATGTATAGCTGGTACCCAGCAGCCGGAAAGCCTTAGGGCTAAGGCCTTTATTGTTCCGGAAAAACTTATTTAAATGACTTTCATCTGTAAACCCAAACTCGCTTACTATCTCGCCCAGCCGCTTATCGCTATGCAGCAGCCGGTGTTCTATTAATGTTTGCCGGTATTGGCGCCTCCGCCGTACAAAGCCAGGCTATTGCAGCTTACGATGGTATTAAAAACGGCCTTGCCAACGCCGAGGGCCTTTTACAGGAAGATTATGGTAAGCCAGAAGCAACGGTACCGGCTATATTGAAACTGATAGATGCTGAAAACCCGCGCTGCGCCTTTTCTGGACAAAATAGGCTATAGCAAAACCCAACGCGTATATCAGGAAAAACTGAATGCCTGGAAAACCTGGCAAGAAGTAGCTGTAGCAGCACATAGTTAATACCTGTTAGCAAAAAACAAGAATGAATCAAGGGGGGATTGAATGCCCCCTCTTAATTCATATACTAAACTATCACCACTACCTTACCAACCGTTTTGCCAGTGGCAATTTGCAAATGCGCTTCGCGCATTTGTTCAAAAGAAAAGACGTGTGCTATATGGGGCCTAAAAATGCCCTGCTGTAAAAGTCCGGCAATTTGCTGCATATCAGCACCATTAGATTGCACCAGCATAAACTGCGCATGTACCCCTTTTTCCTTTGCGTAGCTAACCAGTGCCTCGCTTATACCTGAAGGTATACTTACAACAGCACCTCCCGCTTTCGTTATTGCTATTGAATTGGCTACATTATCTCCACCTACCGTATCCAGTACAAAATCATATTCAGGCTGTTGGCCACTCCAGTTATAACCATTGTAATCAATATGCCTGTCAACACCAAGGCTTAATACAAAATCTTTATTTACTGCAGAGGAAGTGGCCGTAACCGTAGCCCCCAGGTGTTTGGCCAGTTGAATAGCAATATGCCCAACACCACCTGCACCGGCATGTATTAATACACGTTGGCCCTTCTGCACTTTACCGTTGGTAACCAAAGCCTGCCAGGCAGTTAAAGCAACCAGCGTAGTAGCCGCTGCAGTTTCAAAAGAAAAATTGGCAGGCTTCAGCGCCAGTTGGACTGCGGGGGGGGCAACATACTCAGCATACCCCTTTCCATGCCCCGGAAAATTTACCATACCCAATACTTCATCACCAGCCTTAAACAAATCACTTTTGCTTTCCGTAACAACACCCGAAATATCCCATCCTAAAATTATCGGATTCGCATTTTTTACTGCGGCATACACCCCATAGCCTTCACGCACTTTTACATCCACAGGGTTAATGCTGATGGCCTTTACTTTTACCAGCACCTCACCGGCGGCAATTTCCGGAATGGGCAAATCCCGGTACTCCAGTTTATCTACTCCACCCGGACCGTTTAATACAATTGCTTTCATATTCTTTAGTTTCGGGACTATAAATATTTTCCAAGATTCAATTCCACATCGCTGTTTTGCTGCAATCCTTTTTCAAACAACATCTTTATTCTCTCCCGGGCTTCCTTCCATTGCAACGCGGCAAAAAATTGCGTTTGTGTATCCATAATGTGTTCATTTACCGGAAGGGTTGCGTTACGGTTCATAATAGCCTTAACACTGGCAATAGCCTGCTTATCAAAAGAAGCAATTCTTGCAGCAAACCTGTCTGTAAAACCATCCAGTTCCGCGTCGGGAATAGCACGGTTAACCCAACCATATTGCGCTGCCAGTCCGGCATTGTAATCATCACCACTTAATATAATTTCCAAAGCCCTGGCTTTACCAGTAAGTAAATGCAAACGCTCCAGGCCACCACCCCCCGGAAAAGCACCAATGCCAATTTCAGGCTGGGCAAAAAATGCTTTCTCCTTACTGGCAAAACGAATATCAAAAGCCTGTATAAATTCGCTGCCCAGACCTCTGGCTCTTCCTCTTATGGAAGCAATGCTTACAAAGGGCGCCTGCTCTATACGTTTGGCAATATCCGGCCAGGCAATGGAAAGCCCGGTTTTACCCGTTCCTTTAGGAAAATCGTTGGCGTGCAGCAGTTCAACATGGGCTACAAAAAAGTCAGGGTTAGCTGTTTCAAAAACAACCACCTGTAAATTTTCATTGGCTTCCATTTCATCCATTAACACCATCAACTGGCGGGAGAAATCTGTATCAAACAGATTGATAGGCGGATTATCTATGCTTACTTTCCAATAAGCATTACTTACTTTGTTTGTTGTAAAAATCATACAGGCTATTTTGCGTATCAAAATTAGCTGTAGCTCTTACCGCAGAATATAACAAATCAGGGATGTTACTGAACAATTCCGGGATTTCTTAGTTCACCCGGCGACACTCCGCGTATTTTCTTAAACAGCCTTGAAAAATAAGAAGCGCTTTCAAAACCTAACCGGTATGCAATATCGCTTACATTCATATCCGTTTGAAGCAGCAGTATTTCTGCCTGTTCCATTACATAAGCCTGTAACAGGTTCATAGTGCTTCTGCCGGTTTCCTTCCGCACCATTTCAGTAAGATAATCAGGAGAAACATTCAGTTCCGCTGCTAATGAAGAAACAGTGGGTACCCTTTTTACCGGTTGTGACAGATTGTTGTAATAACTTTGCAGCGCCAGTTTAACCCGGGCAGCTACCGGCTGCTGAAAAGCAGGCTTTTCGCTAAACTGCCTTTCGTAATACAGTTCCGCATAAGTGAGTATTACGTTTAACAGCGACAATATCACGTCTATATTCGCCTGCTCCTTCTTGTGCATCAGCTCCACATGAATTTTTGTAAAAAGCCATGTAATGGTTTCTTCTTCTTCCGGCATCATAAAAAGTGCATCGCTTACTTCATAGCTAAAATACCGGTACCGGCTTACCTTATGGGCAACAGGGTGTTTTTTAAGCAGGTTGGGATGGAATACAAAAGCATAACCATCCCAAAAGGTAAGTGCATCCCAGGATACCACCTGCCCGGGCTCGCTAAACAACATCAGGCCCGCCTCCGTATTGTACTGGTGTTTGCCATATTTAATTTCCCCGGCAAACTTCTTCTTCAAAGCAATCTTAAAAAGATTTACCTGTATTTCTCCGCTGGTTTGCGGAAAGTTGGGTATGGCCTGCTTGCAAACCCTGCTATCCATTAATGAATGCAAAGGGGCACTCAAATTCAGGTACCGGTTGTATTCTGTTAAGTTGTTAAATACTTTCACCATTCAAAAGTAGCTATTGTTGTTATACAGCAGCACATTGGCTGCCGGGATAGTATAAACACCACACAGGCCTCTACTACAGCTGCCTGTTAACAGAGTAAGAAACGCCAGACAGATTTTTAAAACTGATTCAGGAAAAAATTTGCCTCATGGGTAAACAGTTCCGGATATTGAAAAAAGGAACCATGCGCAGCATCGGGATAATAACTGAGCACCGCATTGGGCAGTTGTTTAAACAGCTCGTAAGAGGTATCGCTGTTCATCATTTCATCGTTACTGCCCTTTATAAGAAGTACGGGATGGTGTACACCGGATAAACAAAAATAGTAAAATCTGTTTGCATTTTTCCATTTTAACTCAACTGGCTCAAATGCTCCAAAAAGTGCTTTTAAAAATTTAAATATTTCGGGTTAGCGGTAAAAGCTACTTAACTCCTGCATCAGCTCAGCTCCCTTATCTTCATTATACCAGTTCTGCAACGCAATTTTCGTGGCTTCAAAATCAGCGCCGGCAGCTTTAAACTTATTCATCACCTGCTGCGCACCTGCCGGCCGGGGGCCCCAATGGAAAATATCCTGCCCGCTTTCATTACGTACTATCAGTTTAGGTATGCTTTTGCTACCGTTTGTCAGGTACAGATCAATAAGAAAAGGAGGTTGATCGCGAAGCTGTATCTCATAAGTAATAAGTGGATTGCAGGCCGCCAGCTTTATGAGAAAAGGAACCACATGGGCAGCATCACCACACCAGGGTTCGGTAATAATAACCCAGTGCTGCAGAGCGCTTACACGTATTATTTGCGCCACCAGCTGTTCATTCAATTGTGCCTGCTTATCCCAGCGGCTCATGCGCGACCGGTTAAGCTTTGTGTAGTTAAAATACGCACTATCATTATAGGGAGGCTGCAGATTTTTACTGCTCAGAATATCATCAAATAACTGCTGGTATTGCTGGTAATTCATGTCAATCGTTATGTATGAAGGCAAAGTTGACTATTTATAACATACATACAATAGCCCCCCCTGAAAAAAGGTAGTATTTTCAGTCAATACCGGCACAAACGGCAACTTATTTATCAAACACAGATAAAGCAGTAGCTACAATATCTTCAAAAAACTGCTTATCACCGGTAACTTTTGCATACACTTGCATACCGGTTACGGTAGTACATAAAAAGCGGGCAAGCGCCCTTGCATCCTTAGCTGCATCCACTTCACCCTTTTGCTGCCCCTTTTTAATAAAGGCACATACTGCATCTTCAATTATCCGGTTATCTTCACAAACCAGTTTATTGGTGGGTTTATCATGCGCCGCCACTTCTACCTCTGCATTTACTTTAAAGCAGCCTTTGGGTTTCCCTTTCGCAACTGCGTTGGCAACCACCGCATCCAGCAACATTTTCACCCCTTCCTTTACCGTGGCAGCTGTGTCTAATATTGTCAGCATGCGGCAGGTACCATCCTGCTGGTATTGCTCCAGCGCTTTTATGTATAGGTTATGCTTATCGCCAAAAGCATGATAAATACTGGAGCGGGCTATACCCAGGCCATCGATAAGATCGTGCAGGGATGTGGCATTATAACCATTCTTCCAGAAGATGGTAATAGCCTTTCTCAGTACCTCCGTTTCATCAAAATCTTTTGAACGCATATAATAACAATAGCTTTGCCCGTTGCCGGCAAAGCTATTAAATAAAAACAACAACTGATTACCGCAATCCACCACTGGCCAGTATCAACTCGCCCGTAACCCATCTGGCATCATCCGAGGCCAGAAAGGCTGTAGCCAGTGCAATATCTTCCGGCTGCCCTACCCTACCCAGGGGCGTAGTGCTTACCATACCCGCTTCAGCTTCACTTCCTATAAAACCAGCAGCTGTTGAACCTTCTGTTACCACTATACCGGGGTTTACTGAATTTACCCGGATATTTTTAGGGCCTAACTCTTTTGAAAGCACGCGCGTAATAGCGTCTACTGCACTTTTAGTAGCTGTATAAACTGCACTGCCCGCAGGCGTGGCGCTGGATACGGCAGAACCGATGTTAATAATGCTGCCACCCTTTTTGCCAAAGTTTTTTGCAGCCGCTTTAGACGCCAGCAGTACACCCAGCACATTGATATTGAACTGATGGTGGTAAGACTCTTCTGTAAAATCTTCCAGTGCACTCCACTGGTAAACACCAGCATTGTTAACCAGTATATCAACAGCACCGTATTGCCCCACTGCTTCTGCAAAAAGGCGGTCTACATCTGCCGCTTTTGATACATCACCCTGCACCGCTACCGCCCTGCCACCGTTGGCTACAATTTTGCCTACTACCTTTTCAGCATCTTCCTTTGCCGCTGCATAGTTAACTACTACCGCTGCACCATCCGCAGCCAGCTTTTCAGCAATGCCTGCACCAATTCCTTTCGAAGCGCCCGTTACTACGGCCACTTTATTGTCCAGTCTTTTCATATTTTGTACCATTTGGTACACAAAGATATACAGTATTAGACTAATTGGTACAATTTATTTTCCTGAGGGAAAATTCGCATTAGAAATATCACACATTCCCATCCTTGTTATAGCCTCATAGATTCCTGCATTAAACAAAAGCATGAGAACATAAAACAGAAGTAAGGAAGGCTACAAACAGAAAAGATTTCATTCAGTAGGTATTGGTAAAAAGAATGCTGCAACGACATTGATAGCAGCCAGAAGAACTGCTTCATCAATTCCCAATAAAATGCTACAACAAAACCTACCTGAAGCTAATACAGCGAAATTTACACCTGAAGCCACAAAAAAAAGATAACCAGCCAGATTCTGAACCACGTAATACAGATTACACAGTTTATTAAACACACCCACCACTGTATATGTGGCGATCAGTTTAGCAGCTATAGGGATCATCCCTACATATGTAGCGATGATCCCTATAGCAATTGGAAGCATGTTACACATGTAGCGGCAAGTTTTACAGCTGTAGAAATCAGCCCCACATATGTAGCGATCAGTCCTATAGCTATGGGAATCATCCTCACATATGTTGCGTTCTGTTTAGCAGCTGTGAAATTCATCCCCACATATGTGGCGATCAGTTTAGCAGCTATGGGATTCATCCCCACATATGTAGCGATCACTCCCATAGCTATAGCGATCATCCCCACACAACTAAATTTCATAACCACTACCATCAAAACCGCTGATTGTTAACCATTTAAGAAAAGCTGTTCTTATATAACAAAGTATAAACAACAAAAATCCCCCTGCGGTGGCGCAGAGGGATGATAATAAAATTGCCCTGTTTTATGCTACCGGCTAATACACCAGCACCTTGTTTATGCCAACAAGCTTACCAGATTTGCTGGTTACCATTAACACAAACAGTCCGCGCTGGCTAAGATGAACCGGCTGGCGGGTTTGGGCGGGAAACTGATAGCGCGCCACCTCGCAACCCAGGAGGTTGTATATTCTTAAAAAACATTCCTCTTTGGTACTGTTTACCAGTACATTAAAATCGCCCCTGTTGGGTACCGGCCACACATGTACGCCGGGGAAGCCCGTACCACGTACAATCTGCACATCTGAAACACGCATTTTACCCAACCGGTCTTTGTGCACCAGGCGGTACCAGGTATTCCCGGCATGGCCGTTGGTATCTATCAGCTCATAGTTTAATGCGGCGGCGCTGCTGCCGTCAACACCTTTAGAAGGTATGCCGGCGCCCAGCTGCACAAAATCGTTGCCCCCGGTAAAACTGCGTTCCACTTCAAAATGATCAGTTTCAAATTCATTTTCTGTGTTCCAGCGCAGTGCTACGGTAGCAGCATCTTTACGGATGCCGGTAAATGTAATAGCGGTATTAGTTTTATCTATGCTGCTGCCGCTGTAAGTATTAACCGTGCGGGTAAAGGTAGCGCCTTCACTATCTGTAACCGTGAATGCAAAAGCACCCAGCCCCTTTTGTGATGGGCTAAACCGGGCAACACCTGCATTTACTGTAACGCTGCCATTAACCGCGTTGTGCACGGTAATAACCGGAGAAGCGGTATAACCGGCAGAGAGTGTTTTCAAATCCAGATACATGGGGGTGTTTTCCTTTTCGCTGATATGGGGTATAGCCATCCAGTTAAGGTATGCTTCCAGTTGAGTTACCCCATCCCTGTCCGTATCTGCGTTCGACTCTGAAAAATCTCCGGATGCAGAATGGGGGTTGGTGCCTTTGGCCACCTCCCACCAATCGGGCATACCATCATGGTCGCTATCCCAGTCATCTGCACGCGTTACTTCGGGGTAGTTCCCGTAACCGCCTGCATCATCCTGATGATCTATCAGGCCCTTTAAACCACTCTTACTGCCTATAGTGGAGTAAGTGGAATCTCTGGTTTCGTTTATCATGCGTATATCATGATTATCCAGGCCAGGCTGCGTACACCCTACATCAGACAGCACATTTTTGTAAGCCTGTGAGGCAGGCTGGATGTTAATATAAGAAGGAAAGAACGGTGCATTTACAAATGTTTCCCAGTTAACAATGGCACCATTGGTAATGGAGATATTACGCCCTGCTTCCTGATTGGCTTCATTAAACACGCCAGGCATAACGTTGCCGGCAAAATAATACCGCTGACTGCCTTTTCCCGTTCCTTCATGATTGGCTGTAAGTGCCACTCTGGTGGTAGAGGAAGCGCCGCGCTTATAGTAATTATTTACAAAGTTTACCTCCATAGCGCCACCATCGGTAGTGCGCTTTTGCCAGTTATATACTACGTTGTTTACTATATCCAGCCGTCCGGAATAAAAAGCATTTCCATCCAGCCCGCCGCCCATGCTCCAGTTACGGCCCTGGTTATGGGCTAACAGGTTATGATGAAAACTGCCCACATCGCCCCCTATGGTAGCCGCATAGCCATGCCCGGTGCCCGCAGGATAATTCTGATGCCCGGCCACATTAAGGGCTTCGGAAATAAGTGTGCGCTGCAGGGTAATATTTTTTCCGCCTCTGGAGCTGAAAGACTCATCTATGGTCCAGCTGATAGAACAATGGTCTATAATACTATGGTTAGCCCCGGTAAGGCCCATACCATCGTAGGTGGGGCCTGCCCCTAAACGCATACGCAGATGCCTGGCTATATTATCATTACCCGTTATACCCAGCGGCGCCCCACGCAGGCAAATGCCTTTGCCGGGTGCAGTTTGTCCGGCTATGGTAATATAAGGCTGACTGGCTACCAACCTTGATGTAAGCGTAATAATACCCGCTACTTTAAACACAATGGTGCGCGGGCCTATATCGGCCGTAATAGCCTCTCTTAAACTTCCCGGCCCCGCATCGTTCAGGTTGGTTACTTCCACTACCCTGCCGCCTCTTCCGCCCCTGGCAAAACGGCCGTAACCTTCCGCATCAGGAAAAGCCAGTTGCCTGGTTCTGAACATCCACACGTTGCCTTTGTGCGTTCCGGCAGCATCTACCTCATCTACCCGCCAGTAATAGGTATCCATGCTATAGAGCTTCGATACCGCATAAAAGGAATCGCTGCGCGGTGCATTACCTTTAAACAACGGGGAATTGCGGTCAGCATCTGCTACCTGTGCGGAGTCTTTACCAAAGTACACATCGTGCGATAATGCGGAGGGGGCTGCTTCCCAACGCAATACATAAGCATTTCCCGGTGCTTCCAGATGCTCTTCTTTATGGGCAGGAAACGGAGTGCGCGACAGCAGGGCCGCATTAATAACATTTAAGTGTATGGCGTTGATGTACACATTTTTTACCGTTTGCGGCCCGCTCTCTTCTGCTTTGTACCGTATAACCACCTCTTTACCCGCTTCGGCTGTAATTTCCAGGTTTACTGCGGCACAATCTGTTTCTTTAAACACCCGTATAGTGGGTATCAGATCATTCACCCTTAACACATCATTTACATACACATCCATAGGGCAAACTGTAGCGGCAGTAAGATTATCCGTTGCATTGTGATAGGTAGTAAGCGTGTGCTTACCTGCGGGCAGCCCTTTAATGGTAAGGATAATTTCGCTAGCCAGCGCAAAATCGCCATCCTTTACATACAAGGCATCGCAGGTTAAACGGGCCAGATTAGGGCTTTGCACGCCCGCCTTATAATACGTCATGGCCAATACGGCACCTCTGGCACCTTTGCTAAACGCAAACTGAACACCATTAACATTAAGTGAGTCAGGGCCGCCATTGGCAATGGCCCAGGGCGTATAACCCGGCTCATTTACTTCCGGCAATGGCCGGCCAGACATGTTCATATCTATCTTCACCTCCGGCCTTTGGGCCACGGCAGGGAAATAGCTGCATATACCTGAAAAGAGCAACAGGAAACAAGCGTGTAGTTTTGTTTTCATTTTTGGCAAGCTTTATTGCCAAACGTAATGGATAGCTGTGAGGATGAGGTGCAATATTTGGGCATAATGGTAGAAAAACCGGTCAACGCAAAAAACGAAGAACTTCCCTGCTCCAAGCCTGCTTTCAAGAATAATTGTTTTCTTAGCACTCAAGCGGGCTTAGATTAACAAAATCACCACCGTCATGGCCTATCGTTATAAATAATTGGTTAGTGTGCTGTAAAAAAAGTCTCTTGTCAATCTTTGTTCTGAAAACTTCGTCAAGAATAAACGCACAATAGGCAAGGGGAAGTATCCAATCTAAAAACACATAATTCTCCTTGTCTGTTTTTGCAAGTTCATCTATCTGCCGGAGCGAGGCAGGCTGAGCATATCTGTTATCGGGTAAATATTTAAGATCACACGCCCATTCCCCATCTTCTTCATCATAACTATTAGCGCCCCCCATATACATGACGGGAACTTCATAGTTATCACCATGGGAAGCCTTGAGCAGCCCAATCCAAATGGCCACCACTTTTTCAGGAACAGGGCTAGCAGTAACCAGAGCGGTAAACCAGTTTTCAAAATGAGTCAGATCTTCCTCAATTGCAATGTCGCTGAGTTTGCACCAGTAAACTTCTGGGGAGTGCTGCCGGTGCCAATCCAGAAATGTTGTCCAGGATTGCCTTGCAGAAGATTTTGAATCAAGAATAGTTGTGAAAATCTCCCAGGATTTATCGTATTGAAATGCCATTTATTCTTTCTATAGTTAAGTAGTTTATGAAAGTATCAGGAAAAGTAAAAATACTTAAACACAACCACAACAAAAGTATCATGCTTCCGCACATACAAAAACGAAATGCTCTCATAGAAGGCGATAAATAACTAAGGAATTATATAGCTCAATATTTTGAACAATAACGCCACAAATGTGTAATTGCTTGTATTACAGTATTCTTTTACCAACCCCCTTACGCCATGAAGCAATTTCTTTTACTGTTATGCCTTGCATTCCCCTACACATTACCCGCACAAAAAGACACTTCCAGACAGGCTATTAACAACCGGGAAGACAGCTTACTGGTACAGAAATCGCAACAGTTGCAACAGATGACAGCCCTGCGCATAGCAGATTCTGTACGAAAAGCAGAGCTGGAACAACAGATCAGCAGCCTGCGGCTCACAGATAACCTGAAAAAAACTGAATTATTGCAGGAACTGGCTATACTGCAAAGAAGAGACTCTATACAACTGGTGCAGCAAAAGCAAAAAATTGATTCACTACGAAGATTTGTAAAAGGAGTACCCGTTATTTTTTTTCAGGATACACTGATGGTGATATACGACCGGCAGGGCAGTTTCTCCCCCGCGAACGGGCAACAGCCATTGCCGAAAGAATAGAGAAGCTGGCCAAAGATTACTTTTTTCAGCCCGACTCTATGGCCATAATCACTTCCGATGCCACTACCGACCTGGTGTATAACGATCAGGTATTGCTGGGCATTTCAGCAAACGATGCGTTGTGGGTGCAGAAGTCTGCCACAGAACTGGCGCAGTTATACAAGGCCCGCATTAGCAAAGCCATAAAAGCATACCGCCAGGCCACCAGCTGGCAAACCATTGCCCGTGAAATTGCCCTGAGCATATTAATTATAGCGGTGCTGATACTGATAATATATGCCACTGCCAAAGCCCTGCATTGGATAAAAGCAAAAATTACTGCGGAGAAGGGCAAACGCATTAAGGGATTTAGTATACGCGGGTATAAGATATTTAATGAAGACAGGGCCGTGAGTTTTTTTAACGGCGCCGCTACTGTGATAAGGTGGATACTACTGCTGATTGTGTTTTATATAACCCTGCTGCTGTTGTTTGGCATTTTTCCGTGGACGCGCAAGCTGGCCGATTCGCTGCTGAATTCTTTTCTAACTCCTCTGCGTAAAATAATCCTGGGTACCTGGCATTACCTGCCCAACCTGGTAACTATTGCGGTAATCTGTTTTGTGTTCAGGCTGGTACTGAAAGGTATCCGCTTTTTAAAAGAGGAAGTGGAAACGGGTGTATTAAGGCTGCCCGGCTTTTATACCGACTGGGCTGCCCCTACCTATCAGATTATACGGGTGCTGGCACTGGCTTTTATGCTTATTGTTATTTTCCCTTACCTGCCCGGTTCTAACTCGCCCGTGTTTAAAGGCGTATCGGTGTTTATGGGCGTGTTGTTTACTTTCGGGTCTGCCGGTGCGTTGGGCAATATTGTATCGGGTGTAGTGCTTACCTATATGCGCTCTTTTAAAATTGGCGACCGGGTAAAGATTGGCGATGTTACGGGTGATGTAATTGAAAAATCGTTACTGGTTACGCGTGTGCGCACCATTAAAAACGAAATTATATCTATACCCAACGCCACTATTATGAACAGCCATACGGTGAATTACAGCAGTGATGCACCGGACAAAGGTTTAATTGTACATGCTACCGTAACCGTGGGATATGATATACATTGGAGCAGGGTACACGAGTTACTGATTAAAGCCGCCGGCGCCACACCGCTGATAGAAAGCATCCCACCACCATTTGTACTACAGGCCTCGCTGGATGAGTTTTACGTATCGTACGAAATAAACGCTTATACCAAACACCCTAACAGGCAGGCCATTATTTACTCAGACCTGTATAAGCAGATACTGGATTTGTTTAAAGAGGCGGGTATTGATATTATGTCGCCACACTTTTATGTGGTAAAAAACGGCGATGCGGGCAAGCCGGATGAAGGTAAACCACATTAACAAAACGGGAACTACCCTTTACAGATAGCCCCCGTTTTGTACAGTATATTTTATAAGGTATTAAGCAGGCACTTTGCGTGGCACCTCCCTTTCCCAAAACCGGTGCTGTGCTATGGCAAGTATAAACAGATCAGCCAGTTTAGCCGGCTTATCATGCACCGCCACACCACACCTCAGTACCGTTTCTTCTGTATTATCTTCCGGCAGTTTTTTATAAAAGTAAGTAGCTTCCAGTACCTGCTGCGCAGCAGCATCTGCTGCTATGGCTTTGCAGTGCTTAAAGGCCTCATTTAAAAAATGCACCGCATCGGCGTGCGCAGCCAGCGTAGCCACGCTGTTTACGCCACCGGGCACATATACCGCATCGTAAAAAACAGAGGCGCCGGTTAAAAAGCTTTTATCAACAGGTATATGCTCATCGTTCTCTGCCAGTACATACCCCTGGCGCGGTGCTATTACTTCCACAACAGCGCCAGCTGCCAGCAGTGCTTTTTTAACGGTGTTCAACGCTTTGCCATCTACCCCATCTGCTGCCAGCACAGCCACCTGACGGGTTTGAATGGTTTCTTTTATGGTGTTGGCCATACTTAGCGCCGCAGATAAAGGCAATGAACTTTCTTTATGCTCCGGCTGATAGGCTGCAGGGTCAGCATCGGCCGGTATGCTTTTATTTAAAGGCTCTTCACTGTTTTTAGGTATGTGCAAACGCAGGGCGTAAGCTACCTGTGCAGCAAGGCCACTATCCACTTCTGCCAACAGGCGCAGCATACGTTCGCGTACGGGTACAGCCTGTACTTTACCCAGCTCAAAGCTGAAGGCATCTATAATATGATTCTTTTCCGGCTCTGACTGGCTGTTATAAAACAACTTTGCCTGACTGAAATGATCGAAGAAACTGCGGCTGCGCTCCCGTATTTTATGCGCTTCAATACGCTCGGGATAAGAGGTAAAGCCACCCTGCATTTTGCCCGCCATAAAGGGGCAACCGCCACCCAGGCTATTGGGGCTATAGCTGGTTTTACCCTTGTTTATGGTTTGGCGCATATAACCATCGCGCTGGTTATTGTATACCGGCACAACGGGGCGGTTAATAGGTATTTCATGAAAATTAGGACCGCCCAGCCGTATCAGTTGTGTATCGGTATAGGAAAACAAACGCCCCTGCAACAGCGGATCGTTGGTAAAATCAATACCCGGTACAATATGGCCTACATGAAAAGCAACCTGCTCTGTTTCAGCAAAAAAGTTATCGGGGTTACGGTTAAGCGTAAGCTTACCTATACGTTGCACAGGTACCAGTTCTTCAGGAATAATCTTGGTAGGATCTAACAGATCAAATTCGAACTTATGTTCATCTGCTTCCGGCACCACCTGTATGCCCAGTTCCCACTCCGGAAAATTACCGCTTTCTATGGCATTCCACAGATCGCGCCGGTGATAATCAGGGTCTTTGCCCGATATATTCTGCGCCTCATCCCACGCTACGGAATGTACGCCCAGCAGCGGCTTCCAGTGAAACTTCACAAAGCTGGAAACCCCTTCTGCATTTACAAAACGGAAAGTGTGTACACCAAAACCTTCCATCATGCGATAGCTGCGGGGTATAGCGCGGTCGCTCATCAGCCACATTACCATATGGGTACTCTCGGGCATCAGCGATATAAAATCCCAGAACGTATCGTGCGCAGAGGCTGCCTGTGGTATTTCGTTATCCGGCTCTGGTTTAACCGCATGTATAAGATCGGGAAATTTAATAGCATCCTGTATAAAAAACACGGGCATGTTATTGCCCACCAGATCAAAGTTGCCTTCCTGTGTATAAAACTTAACAGCAAAGCCTCTTACATCACGCGCCAGATCGGTAGAACCGCGCGAGCCTGCTACGGTTGAAAAGCGCACAAAAACAGGCGTTTCCTCTTCCGGATGCTGTAAAAAGGCAGCGCTGGTAATAGCCGCCTGCGATTGATATACTTTAAACACACCATGTGCCGCGGAACCGCGGGCATGTACCACACGCTCGGGTATACGCTCATGATCGAAATGGGTTATCTTCTCCCGCAGAATAAAATCTTCCAGCAGCGAAGGGCCTCTGCTACCCGCTTTGAGCGAATTTTCATCGTCGCTGATTCTTACGCCCTGATTGGTGTTCATATACGCACCGGATGCATCAACGGTGTCAGGTGCAAGATCTGTTGTTTTGGCATTATGCGGGTTAACCGCAGCAGTATCCGAAGGTTGCGGATACACACTATCCCTTGCGGGCTTTTTTGATGGCATATAGGTTATTTTAAATTGATTCAGCTATAACGGATAAGTTCTGATCGGCCTCCTGCTCTTCGGCCAGTGTTTGCTGCAACAGTTCAGCTATATCTGGCAGCCCCAGTTTACCGGCAAGTGTATGCAGGCTGGTGTATGCTGCAATTTCATAATGCTCTACCTTGCGGCAGGCAGTAACAATAGCCGTATCGCGCGCTACCGTTCCCGGCTCTGTATCTTCTATAACTGCCTCCCCTTCTTTGGTAAGTCCTTCCATGGCATCGCACTTTTTTGCCTGCGCTTTTTCGTTCAGCAGCGTAAAAATTTCTTCCAGCCGGGTTACATGTACCGCTGTTACATCCAGGTGGCTGGTAAGGGCACTGATAAGTTCTGCATTTTCGGTGGCGGCTATCATTACCGGTAAAGACTTTACCAGTTGATTTTCGGCCCAGTAAATGTCTTTCAGTTCATCCATAAATAATTCCTGTAATTGTTCGTCTGAAGTGGAAGGAGGTGTTGCTTTGTTGGATTTGTCGGATTCGGCAACCGCTGCCTGTTTTGGTTTTGATGCTTTTGACATAGAGTTTACCGGCAGAAGTTTCAGAAAACATGCCAGAAGATGACAGCCGGTACGCTGCGCCAGGTGGCTAACTGGTATACAATAACGCGGGAATAAGTACACGTTTTATGATACCTGTAGCTTGGGAATAATAATTGCATAACCGTTTTTGCAAACCATTATTCCGGCAGTTTCGCTATCTTTCGCGCAAAACCAACCCGCCCTTACAGGCCTATCACACCTACACCCATGAAGAAGATCAGCATCACTGAGAATGACGTTACCACGTTACATATGATATGGGAAACGCCGCAGGAAATTGAAAATATCTGGTTCAGGATTCAGGAGAATAAAGAGCAATCTGCCAGTCACCCCTATTACCATGATCAGGAATTTAATGCCAACGACTTACCCTATCAGTATCTGGAGCGGGCACCGGACGCCCTGGCTGCAATTGTACATTTTTTACAAACAGCCCCCAATAAATACAAAGCCACCTTGCTGCATCATTTAGATCCCGACTTATACTTCCTGAACCGTTACCCCGAATACAAAAAAGCTTTTATACAAGAGATATATAACGCCATACAAGTGGCAGAAATAGAAAACACCGCCGTTGCACTGGCAGGCACGATGAAAACAGAGGGATATAAGGAAATAATTGAAAGCAGGTTTTTACAGCATGATAACCCGGAAAGACATTGGTTTTATTACCGGCTGGCAAATGCGCACCTTACAGCGGGTATAGAGTTATGTATACAAAAAATACTATCGGGCAGTAAAACGCTTCCCCCAATGAAGAGCCTTATGGAAGCACTTAACTATGCCAATACTTATTTTTCTACCGCTGAAGTAAGAGAAAAGACAAGCATTCTCATTCAACTTATCTACGAAAAAAAACTGATACCGCTGGATGAAAAGAAAGGTACAGTAAAAGGCAAGGATTACCAATGGATAAACTATTACATCAAACTGCTATCGCAGTTTGGAGATAGCAGGCTCATTAATTTTGCAGAAGTATTGTATACAAACGAATGGTTTGAAAAACCAATAACATTATTACTATACCGGCTTAAAGGAAAAGCTTATGAGGACAAATTGATAAAGCACATGTTAACCGAACATGAAAATTTTATATTGCCGGAAATTCCATACCTGGACAAAAAACTGGTAACCGACCAGTTGCTTCAAAAAATACTTCAGGCCTATTCGCATGCAGGGCTTAACAGCAAAAAAACGGCCTTTTTACTTTGGAAAACCTTTCAGCAAACGGGCCGGCCCGATTTTATTGAAAACCATTTGCACCTGGTAACCGACAAAACCTTAGCCAGCACCTTTACCACACTGATAACCATAAAAAATAAACCAGTAGAAGATATTATAGCTGATTTTAGACTGGCTGGCTTTTTTACTGATACAGCGGACGCGAACTTACACCAGGTAGTCGCCAGCGCCAAAGAAATACAACCAGAAGCCTTTTTAGGTTACATATTTGACCGTATGTACGCCACTGTTCATTTACATGAATGGCAGTACGATGGCGCTTACAATCCTATGCCTGCCCATTTTGCCCCGCTGCTGGAGCGAATTGCCCGGAAATGCGAAGGCGTACTGGATGGAGCCATCTGTTACACCAGCATGGGTAACAAAGCAAATGAACATGTTATTCATGTGTATTTTAAACATCACGCTTTTTCCATTGGATATGAATCTTTATGGGACTGGGAAGGACATGAACAAATATTCTTCATTTTGAATGAACTGTTTCAGATATCAGGTACTAACAAACGCCTGATAGAAGTACCGGAAAGAATTGACGAATATGTGTTTAGTACTCCTGAATCCATAGCTTATCTGGAATCAATTTATGCAATACCATAAGGAATGCCCCAACTGTAAGCCCAGGTACCTTCAATGGCGCGGCACCGTACACCAGGTGTACGCTACCGGTCAGCAATAGCAGCAGTACGCCAGTTAACAGTATAGCAATCAGCACCTTACATTTTGGCATAGGCATTGGTGCGCAAGGGCTTTCCACCGCCTATGTTCAGAAATTATTTTAAAACGGCTATACGCAACCTGTTGCGTAATAAAGTGTACTCTTTTATCAATATTGCAGGGCTGGCTATTGGCCTTGCCTGTACCATGCTGATATTACTATATGTAAAAGATGAACTGAGTTTTGACCGTTTTCATCACAAAGGTCCGCGCTTGTACCGCATTGTATCTAAAGCAGCCCGTGGCGGAGAGGAACGTTTTGCCGCGCACACCGGGCTTTTACAGGGTCCCCGCTTTACAAAGAACGTGGCTGGTATACAATCTTTTGTACGCATACAGAATGGTCAGGAAGATTTTAAGAAAGATGCCGATGTGGAAAGCCGGGAACTATTGTATGTAGACTCCAACTTTTTACGCGTGTTTACTTTTCCGGTGGTAGCAGGCAATGCAACTACCTGTCTGCAGCAACCCCACTCAGTAGTACTTACCCAGGCAGAGGCAGAAAAACAGTTTGGTACTACAGATGCTGTAGGCAAAGTGCTGATGATGCGCCAAAACGATGCTTTTGTACCCTATAAGGTAACAGCTGTAACAAAAAACTGTCCGCAAAACTCTTCTATACAATACCGCATGCTGCTGCCTTTTCGCGAAACAGAGGCAGATGCCGGCAACAATGAAAACTGGTTTTCTTTTTATCTCAACACCTTTGTAGTGCTGGATGAACATGCCAACCCGGATAACGTTGCCAGCCAGATGCAGCGGTTTTATAAAAAGGATGCCAGCGAAACCTTTAACGCTATGATTGCGCGTTTTGGTGGAGGTAGCAACGGTGTAGGAATGGGTACTTATTTGCTGCAGCCGTTTGAAGAAATGCACCTGAGTAAAACACTGCCGGCCCAGAACGGATTACAAAATGCCAGTAACCCCATGTATGCTACCATACTCTCCGGCATAGCATTGTTTGTGCTGCTGATAGCCTGTATAAATTTTGTAAACCTTACCGTGGCCCGGTCTGTAAGGCGTGCACGGGAAATAGGTATTCGCAAAGTAGTGGGTAGTGGCAGGCAACAGCTGATATGTCAGTTTCTGGGTGAGAGTTTTACGTTATGTGCCATCGCCTTTTTGCTGGCCATTGCGCTGGCGCAGGTAGTGCTGCCTGTGTTTAATGATCTTGCCAATAAAAAATTATCCATCACCTATCTGCTGGATGTAAGGCTGGTTATTAGCTACCTGGCTTTGTTTGTGCTTACAGGTTTGCTGGCAGGCTTTTATCCTGCCCTGGTACTTTCCGGTTACCGGCCGGTTGAAACGCTTTACAGCCGGTTTACCCTTAAAGGTAAAAACTATCTGCAGCAATTGCTGGTAGTGTTGCAGTTTACGCTTGCCTCCTTTCTTATTATGGCTACGTTTATCATTTATGCCCAGTTCAACTTTCTTACTCAAACGGATATGGGTTATAATGCTGACAATCTGATACTGGTGAACAAAAATGATATGACGCATGAGGCAGCGGCCACCTTTAAAACAGAGCTGCTGAAGCACACAGACATAGTATCTGTGGCGCCCAAAAACCGCGGCAACTGGAAAACAGGTGCAAAACTGGCCAACGATTCAACCATAGCCTTTGAATGGGAAACCGTAGACGAAGCCTATATACCCACACTACAGATACCATTGGTACAGGGCCGTAATTTTTCCACCGCCTACCCTGCCGATTCTGCTCAATCTGTTGTAGTAAACGAAGCGTTTGTAAAACAAGCCGGATGGAAGAACCCGATTGGCCAGCCTGTTATTTTCAATTTTCATGATAACAAAACTTTTCAGGTAATAGGTGTAATAAAAGACTATCACTACGCCCCGCTTAACCAGGAAATAGGCCCGCAACTGTTTACCATGAACAATGCCAACAGTTATGGCACCTTTTATATTAAAATAAAACCGGGTACAGCCACCAACAGCCTGAAGTACATACAACAGCAGTTTAAACAGTTTTTCCCTTTTACACCTTACAGTTATGTATTCAAGGAAGAGGAAGTATTAAAAAGCTACGAAGCTGATGCACGCTGGAAACAGATTATTCTGTTTGGGGCCATCCTAACCATATTCATTTCCTGTATAGGATTATTTGGCTTATCTGTATTATCTGCCGAAAAGCGCACCAAAGAAATAGGCATACGCAAAGTGCTGGGTGCTTCGGTACAAAGCATTGTTACCGCCCTATCCAGAGACTTTGTAAAGCTGGTAATAATTGCATTGCTGATTGCTGTACCCATTGCCTGGCTGGCAGCATCAAAATGGTTGCAAAACTATCCTTACCGTATTACACCCGGGTGGGCGGTGTTTAGCGGGGCAGCAGGATTGGTAGTATTAATTGCGCTTTGTACGGTAAGCTTTCAGGCCGTGAAGGCGGCCTGTGCTAATCCCGTAAAAAGTTTGAGAACGGATAGTTGAGAAGAAGGATCAGCTGTTTTGGGAATACCTTTTAAGCTTATCCTTTTCAGCCTTGCTTAAACCATTCATTCCTTTTTTATTTATTTTATCAAGAATTCTGTCTATTTCCAACTGATTATTCGTTCGCTCTTCGTTGTACTTGTGATCAATAGAGTAATAGTGTTTATGCGCCTTAAAATAGAAATTATCTACCAGTAAAATATGGGGCTTTGTAATAATGAGGCAAATGAAAGCGACGGTGGGAAGTGCAATAATTAAAATGGTGAGGAAGTTTTCTGCCAGCGCATAAGGCTCAAGCAATAAAGCAACCAGCATACCTACCAATGCACCACCTAAATGAGCATCATGTCCTATATTATCCTTGTTAGATCTGATGCCGTAGATGGAATATAACACATATGCAAGGCCGTATAACCAGCCGGGAATAGAAAAAGGAAGCCCGATAAAACCGATTTCCAGCCCGGGAAATACTGCAATGGAAGCAAATATAACCCCGCATATGGCCCCGGAAGCACCTACAGCACTGTAATCGCCATGATTTCTGTGAACCAATAAGGAAAGTAATCCGCCACCAATTAAACTGGCAAAATAGATGATTAAAAACTTTAGTGCACCCAGGCTTTCCTCAATAAGTCCACTGAATACGTACAAACTGATGATATTGAAAATAAGGTGCATCCAACCAACATGTAAAAACCCGGATGTAATAACGCGTTTATAATCTTTGTGTATCAGAATACTGTCTACCTCAAATTTATACCCGTTAAAAAACGTTTTATTGGTAAAGCCTTTGTACGAAAAGGCAACGTTTGCCATAATCAGCAGCAGCCCTGTAATGCCCGTATCAGTCATGCTAAGTAGTATTAAGGTTGTGGGTATTATCAAATATACTCAAGTTTCATTACCGGGCAAATTGCCTCACAACCGGTAATGTCCGCGCAGCCAGCGCGCCACCAGACTGGTCCATACGGTAGATAATAACAGCGAAAGGCCGGTTACCACCACGCATATTTTAAAAACAGGTTCTTCTATAATACCCATGCTAAATGCCACAGATGCCGCCAGTATACCAAACTCGCCGGTTTGCGACAGCAGTGCCCCTGCCTGAAAACTGCTGTGCCAGGGAAACCGGAGCAGGCGAAAAGTGAGTGCGGAAAAAAGACTGTTGCTGCACATAACCACCATGGTAATGGTAAACACCAGCAGATAATGGGTTTTGAGGTAAGCCAGATCTATCATTAACCCTACCGATACAAAATACAACGCCACAAAAAACACGCGAAAAGGTTGCAGTACTTTTTCCAGCCAGTGAAAAGCCCGCATACGGCCTATAAAAATACCTGCAGCAAAACTACCCACAGGCCCCGATAACCCTATGGCAGAGGCCAGTACCGCAAAACCCAGACAAATTACTGCCCCCATAAAAACCTGGAGATCATGATCCTGATCCATCTCTTTTAAAAATGGCAGTTGAAACAGGTTGCGGTTACGGATGGCCCGCAGCAGCAGAAAAATTAATACAGAACCTGCTATAGCAGAAAGCAGCTTGCCAGCTGCCACCTGTTGATGGCCCATCAGCTGAAACAACGTAAGCACCGGTGCCAGCATAATATCCTGTAGCAATAACATATTTAATACAGTACGACCTATAGGTGCCTGCAAAAGACCATTGCGCCGCAACAGATCGCTTACTACCGCCGTGCTGTTAAACGTAAGCAGCACAGTAAGCAGTATAATGGCAGGCCAGTTCCATTGCATTAACCAGGCCACCAGTAAGGCAAAAACAAAGCTGAGCGCTGTTTTTACCCCCTGCCCTATCAGCGGGGGCAGCAGCAGGGCTTTACGGTCGGGTATATCTATTTCCATACCCAGAAAAAACATCAGCAGCAACACGCCCAGTTCCCCTACCTGGGCAATTTGTTCTGTATTGGTAAACATCCCGGTTACATGTGGCCCCAGTAATACACCCGCCAGTATATACGCAGCCAGGTAGGGCTGGCGTAGCTTTTTCAGCAAAAAAATAAGCAGTAGAATAATCAGACACAGTATACTCAAAGGCAACAGCATGTGATTCATCGGTTCACTTTTTAAGTAACCGCTTATCAACCCCAATGCCATTGCTGTTAGTGCGAAATTCTGACGGTATATAGCTGTCAGTTTTTCTTATTTGCAGAAAGAAGGCTGATAAAATAACCGACCTATGGTGTATATGTTTTTACAGAAATTTATGTTCCGGTTATAGACGCAGGACCAATTTTTGCCTGTACATACCTAAAGCGAACTTATGAAGTTAATTCCATCTTTCATCAGCGGCCTTGCAGGGGCCGGAGCACTTACTTTATTACACCAATGGGTAAAAAAACGGGCATCGCAACCGCCACAAATGGACAAGCTGGGTATGCAGGCCATGGAAAAAGCTTTTGCCGCTACGGATATGGAACTACCCTCGCGCGATGAACTATATGACTACACCCTGGCGGGCGACCTGGCAGCCAATGCGGCTTATTATGCGCTGGTAGGCACCAAACCCGGCAGCAGCATACTCACCGGCAGCGTATTGGGTATTGTGGCAGGTACTGCCGCCGTAGCCCTGCCGGGCAAGCTGAAGCTGAACCCCGAATACAGCGGCGCTACGCCGCAAACAAAAGCATTAACCATAGCCTTATATACTGCCGGTGGCCTTGTTGCCGGAACAGTGTATCAATGGCTGAAGAAGAAATAATGTTTCAAACATAATCCAGAGCCGCCGGTATAGCACCGGCGGCTTTTTTGTTGGGTGTTTGTTTAACAAAAGGCTTATGTGTAAGCCCATGATAAACGCTGTTCAACCCTTATCTTTACCCCTATTGTTAACCAGCACCTATGTAATTGTATGAAAACAGCCTCTACAGAAACACTCTCTGTTCAATTCCCCGACATTTATGAAAGTGTAAGAACCATTTGGGAAAGTGCCCGCGGAGAACATTTTGAAAAGGATGAGTATGCCTCTATTATTATTGTGGGGTTGAATGAAGTAAGCCACTTTGACAAGTATAAAGGCAAAGACCTTACAGAACGCTTTTTAAACAGCTGCCTGGAAGCCCGTGGCATTGTAAATATTGTACAGGACAAAACATTACCTGTTGCAGGAGCCACCAGTACCATACGCATAACACAATCGGAAGAAGGCTTTCTGTACTATTTTGGAATGGTGCCTGTAAACAGTGAGTTTGTATACCTGATTACAGCTGACTGTTATGCCAGAGAGCGCAGCAGGTACGAACCGCTGTTTGATGAGACCTGGCAGAGCCTGCAATACTTTGGCAACCCATGGACGGCCATGAAAAAGCAGAAAGACGCACTGTCTGCCCTGTTTGGAGAAGATGATGATGACGAAACAGATGGCGAAGCCGGTACTCCGGAGATTCCCTCCTTTGAAATACCAGCCGATGGAAAAGAAAGATTTACCGTAGGCGATGTAACCTTTCAAATATCGTTAGACGAAGACAACCCGGTACATATATATGAGCTGGATGGATCGCTGAACATACAAATAAATGGCGAAGCGCCGGACTATGAAAATCACCCGGATATTCTGAATGATTACGAGGATGGTAAAGTATACCTGCGCTTTAGTTTTAAGCAGATATACGAAGCTGGCGTACCTACCGGCCAATTCACCTACCAGAACAGTCGCGATGATACCTATATTTCTTCTTTGTGGAAAAGTGGCTTTTACTACAGCCTGGACCTGAACGGCAAGGTTACCCTGAAAGAGGGATGGCTGGGTATAGAAGGCTATATGGCTAATACCTACGGCGAAGAACGATACCCCATACAAGTGGCAGTTCGCATTCCGCAGGAAGCGCTGGACTGGAGTAAATACACCTTTGCAAAGTTGGAAGAACTGGATACTGCACCGGCAACAATGGTTACAAGGCTAAGCCTGACTGACCCGCCGGCAGATGCGGTGGATGCAGCACTACGCCCGTTAACTGAACTGGAAAACCTGCTGGTTTATTTTAAAAACGGAAAAAGCTTTACCGAAATACCCAAAGCCATACGAAAGCTGAAGCGGCTGAAACAACTCACACTATCGGGCATAGGAAATGTTACCCACATACCTGAATGGATTGGTGATTTGAAAGCACTGGAAGAGTTACACATTTCCGGCAGTAAGGCAGAGGGCATGCACCCATATATACTGCAACTGCCGCTTTTAAAACGCCTGTACCTGCACAACAACCAGCTGGGCTCTATAGCGCCGGGATTGCCGGAAACACTGGAAAGGCTGGTACTGGACAATAACCAGCTAAGTACTGTACCCGCCAGCTGGGTTACGCATAAAAATCTGAAATCGCTGAACATTCAAAACAACCCGCTGGAACATTTGCCAGCCGGTATTGAAAATATTGCCCGGCTGGACCTGGAAACAGAAAAGAAAATGGCCCTGCTGGATTATACTTACAAGGGTGCAGACGGCAAAGGCACCGTTACCTGGAACAACAGCATATACGAAGCACAGCAGCACCCTGATTTACAGCAAATACTAAACGCCCAAACCTCTGCATTGCTGCCCACTGTACAACCGCAGGCACGTGCAGCTGTAGGTTTTTATACCGTAGCCGAAGACGATTATGCACGTACCGGCCAGCACCGCTTTGGCGGACTGCCCGACCTGCCCACCGGCGTAGGCTACCCGTTTTTTACCACGCATGACGGGGAAGAAAAAGCATGGCAGTTTATAGCGCAGATTAACTGCGCAGACGTTGCACCCCTGCAACAGTACCTGCCCCGCACCGGCATCCTGTACTTCTTTATCAAAGACCAGGAACAGTCAGATCCGCTGGTAATGTATTACGATGGTGATATAGCCACGCTGCAAAGTGCACGGGAACTGACCATTACGGAAGAAGACGTGTACGATCAAAACGGTGTATATGCCCCCTGGATGGCGGATACAGCAAAGTACCCTTCTATACCGCATGCCTGGAACAACGAACTGGAAGACGACCCCGATGAAGCAGAAGCCCTGAAACAGGCATTATACCCCAACAATACCCGCCCTGCGCACAGTATAAACAGCTATGTATTTAAACAGCACGACAACCCCGAAGCGGAAGCAGTAGATAAGCTGAAAGGCAAGCCGGAAGACTGGATGGTATTACTACGCGTAAGCAGCGATAATAACCCTGGTTTTAACTTCTGGGATGCGGGAGAAATTTACTTTGTAATACACAAAAGCGACCTGGCTAAAAAAGAGTTCAGCAATGTGTATTGCGGTTTGGAAAGCAGTTAGTCTGCAGCCTTACTTGTCCAGCCACTCCTTAAATACCGGCACTTTTTCACGGCTAACCATTATTTCACGCTGCGGATCGCGCTTCAGCACTATCCGCAGCTTGCTGCCGGAATAGTTTTGAATACTATCTATACTGCCGGCATGAATAATATGCTGGCGGTTTACGCGGAAAAACTCTTCGGGGTTTAATTGCTCTTCCAGTTCTTCCATGGTAAGGCTGATGGGCAGCTGGTTACCATCTTTTAATACCAGATAAGTAATGGTATGCGAATAGTGAATAAAATCAACCTCCGATACATTCACCGTTTTATACCCATCCCTGAAGGGTATCATAAACCGGGTGCGGTACGCAGGCTGCTTTTTATTCACCAGTTCCAGCAGTTGCTGTACCAATACATTGGCATCCTGCGGCTCTTTAGCCACATTCACTTTTGCCAGTGCCTGTTGCAGATCATCTTTCTCAACCGGCTTTAGCAGGTAATCCAGGCTGTTTACTTTAAAAGCCCTTACCGCATACTCATCATACGCAGTGGTAAATATAACCGGGCAGGGCACATGTACTTTGGGAAAAATATCAAAGCTTAAACCATCTGCAATACGTATATCCATCAGCGCCACATCCGGCGCTTCATTTTCCTGAAACCATGCCACACTGCCGGTAACCGTATCCAGCGTAGCCACCACCTCAATAGTGGCATCTATTTCTGCCAGCAGCTTTTTCAGGCGTAATATATTGGGCCTTTCGTCTTCTATAATTACTACACGCATGTTGGTTGGGTTACAGATTAACTAATGGCAGTTTAACTACAAACTGCTGATCTACCTCTTCCACAATTACTTCCTTTTCAAAAAGCAGTGCATACCGCTCTTTAATATTCGCCAGCCCCAGCCTGGTAGACGGCAGTGCATGCGGTATCAGCTGAATAGAATTGCTTACTACCAGATTGCCCTCTGCATCGTCATAAATACGGACATATAAAGGCTGCTGTGCAGAGGCAATATTGTGTTTAATAGCGTTTTCGATAAGTAACTGCAGCGTAATAGGCGGAATACCTTTTTCCATGCTGTGGGGTGATACGCTGGTTTGAATGATTACGTTTTCGCCATGGCGTATCTCTATCAGGAAAATGTAAGACTGAATAAAATTCAACTCCTGCTGCAGGCTTATAACATCGTTATTGAGGTTGGAGATCATATACCGGTATACGCGCGACAACTTTTCCAGAAAGGACGTAGCCAAACGGGCATCTTCTTCAATTAATACCGATAGTGTACTGAAGTTGTTGAACAGAAAATGCGGATCCAGCTGTAGTTTCAATGATTGCAGCTGTGCCTGCATAGCCGTTTCTTTCAGCGCGGCGGCATGCAGTTGCAGCTGCGCAGCCTCTACCATAGAGTTTTTCCAGCGGCGCAGAAAATAGCTACCAGTATGTACTGAGTTAAGGAGAATAGCCACCAGCATAGATACCGACACAAACTGCCACTCTTCCATCTGATCTTCTTCTGTAAACTCAGCCGGCTTATCTATAAACCGTATAATTACAAAATCAAATGCTTTCAAAAATATAAATACCGCCAGCAGCACTGCTGCAAACTGAGTAAAAAAACGGCGCAGGGGCCAGGTTTCCCAGGGCATTACCTTATCCAGCCAGCGGGTAGAGGTAAGACTGCTTTCTGTAATAAGCCAGCTGATAATAAGCCCTATAAAAAGCTCCAGCACCAACCGCTCTGCAGGTGCGTTGGCCAGAAAAGTCCAGTACCTGCTAAAGGGGTTAATAACATAGAAAACAACAGTATACACCACATACACCAGCGGTACAATTACAATGCGGTAATTGCGGTTAAACGTTTTGTCTTTTCCGGGGCGAAACTCTGTCATTTTCTATGTGCATTATTTATGGCAAGCATTGTTAAAGATAGCAATTAACTACGTTAGCTATTTCCAGCCACCGCCCAACGCACGATACAGTTCTACCGTGGCGCTCAACTGATCTCTTTTCAGCGAGGCCAGATCCAGCTCGCTCTGTAACGCGTTGCTTTGTGCCGTAATTACTTCCAGATAATCAGCCATACCATTCTGAAACAACAGGGTGGCATTTTGGGTAGCACTTTTCAGCTTCTCTACCCGTTGGCTGGTAAAAACAGACTGCTGCTGCAGCTTCTCTATTTTCACCAGCGCATCACTCACCTCCTGCACCCCGGTTACTACCGACCGCTGAAATTCGATAGCACTCTTCTGCCAGTCAATCTTTGCCTTTTCCCAGTCTGTACGCAATTTCCTGCGCTGAAATACAGGTTGGGTGAGACTGCCCCCTATTGTTTCAAAAAGGCTGCCCGGTATGTTAAACCAGTTGTTTGCTTTGAAGGAGTTTACCCCTACGCCTGCCGTAATATTCAGGGCAGGATACATGGAAGCTTCTGCCACGCCCACCCGTGCATTGGCTGCTTTTACCGCCAGTTCTGCCGCATGTATATCGGGCCGGTGAGTAAGCAGTGCAGCAGGCACGCCTGCCGCTGCAACCGTATCAACCGTTACCTGCTGCAGGTGTATACGGGCCACGGTACCCGGCATAGCACCGGCCATGGTTTGCAGCGCATTTTCCTGCAGGGTTAACTGCTGCTCTATCTGTGGCACCAGTGCCTGCGCCACGCGCAGCTGTGCCTCTGTTTGTTCAATAGCCAGGTTGGTAATCCGGCCCGAGCTGTATTGCAGCCGCATAATGCGCAGCGTACTATCGGTTAAAGCCACATTACGCAGTGCTATTTCTTTCTGGGTATCCAGCATAAGCAGGTTATAATACCCCTGCGCTACCTGGCTTACCACTCTGGTTCTTACTGCTTTGGCCGCTTCGGCAGTTTGCAGGTAATCGGCCAGTGCCGCTTCTTTCAGGTGGCTTATTTTGCCCCAGGCAATTGCCTCCCAGGTAAGGTTTAAACCGGCACTGTAATCATCCATATACCGGGTGCCTATAAACTGCTCGCTCAGCGAGCCGTTTAAACTGTTTTTAGAAGGCCAGTTACGCGTGGCCGTTACCTGCAGGTTCAGCTCCGGCAGATTGCCCAGCTTTGCATTGTGCAGGGTTTGCCCGGCCGTTTCTATATTCTTCAGCGCTATCTGCACATCAAAATTTTTAGCCAGGGCGCTATCTATCAGTTGTAGCAGCACCGCATCTTTAATAAAGGAATGTACCGGCAAAGCGGCTATTCCCGCAGAATCGGTACCGGCGGCAGTGTTGCCCCGGTACTGTGCAGGCATGTCGGTAGCGGGTCTGGAAAACTCCTTCCCCACGCGGCAGGCATTCAGGCCCGCCGCAATTACCACACAGCCCGCTGCATATATCAGTTTATTCATTTTCTTTTTTTTGAATCTTACTTACGCATGTGCTGTTTTCACATCTATATCGCCCGAAGGTTTCTCCTGCTTTTTTCCAGATACTTTTTCCTGCAGGTACTGGAATACAATAAACAACACCGGTATAATAAATACACCCAGTATTACCCCGGTTAACATACCACCGGCAGTACTGATACTGATGGAGTGGTTGCCCTGTGCACTCGGCCCTTTTACCGTAGTAAGCGGTAACAAACCAGCCACAAAAGCCAGCGAGGTCATGATAATGGGCCGCAGCCTCAGCTTAGCTGCTTCCATAGCTGCGGATACCAGTGTTTTGCCTGCTTTACGGCGCTGCACCGCAAACTCCACAATTAATATGGCGTTTTTAGCCAGCAAACCAATCAGCATTACCAGGCCCACCTGTACATAAATATTGTTATCAATACCTGCCAGGCTAATGGCTATAAACACACCCAGCAGACCGGTGGGTATAGAAAGCAGTACGGCCAGTGGCAGTATATAACTTTCGTACTGCGCTGCCAGCAGAAAGTATACAAACACCAGGGCCAGCGCAAATATGAACACCATCTGACTGCCCGATTCTTTTTCTTCCCTGGTAAGGCCCGTCCACTCAAAGCTGTAACCCGCAGGCAGTTTGGTGGCTGCCAGCTGCTCTACCGCTTTAATAGCATCGCCCGTACTGTAACCGGGGCGCGGCATTGCGTTAACAGCAATGGCGTTGAACAGGTTAAAACGGTTCATGGTTTCTGGCCCGTATACGCGTTTAAGCGTTACCAGGCTGTTTACGGGCACCATATTGCCCTGATTGTTTTTTACAAACATGCCTTCCAGGCTGGCAGGGTTGTTACGCGTTTCTGCGCTTGCCTGCACCATTACCCGGTAGTATTTACCAAAGCGGTTAAAATCGCTCGCCTGGCTGCTGCCGTAGCTGGTTTGCAGATTACTCATGAGATCGCTTACGCTTACGCCCAGCTGTTTGGCTTTTACCGCATCCACTTCCAGCTGGTACTGCGGAAAATCGGCCCGGAACATGGTAAACGCCATAGCTACTTCCGGCAACTCCATCATCTGGCCTATAAAACGGTTAGCCGTTTCGCTGAATTTTTCAACAGCGCCTCCGGTACGGTCCTGCAACTGCAATTCCAAACCGCTGAAATTACCAAAGCCGGGTACCGTAGGAAAGGTAAACACACTGAAGGTGCCTTCTTTAATACCGCCCAGCAACTGATTCATTACCCCTACAATGGCCTGAATATCCTGCACATCTCCTCTCTCTTTAATAGGCTTCAGCTTTACAAAACCCATAGCATAAGCCGGGCTGGAACTGTTGCTTAACAGGTTAAAGCCCGAAATAGTAGTGGATGATTCTACCGCGGGTATGGTACGCAACAACGTATCAGCCTGTTTCAATACCTGTGTGGTACGGTCCAGACCGGCACCCGGCGGTAATGCCAGCGAAAAGGCTACAAAGCTCTGATCTTCCTCGGGAATAAAGCCTTTAGGCGTACGGTTCATCATCCATAATGTAGCCAGGGTAACCAGCGCCAGTGCCGCCAGGCTTATCCATTTAAAACGGATCATGGTTTTAATACCACCGGTATACTTACGCGTCATGGCGTTAAAGCCATTATTGAAAGCGTTAAAAAAGCGTTGCTTAAAGCCGGCGTTATGTGTACCTGCCGCGTGGTTGTTTTTTAAAAACAGCGCACACAAAGCAGGGCTGAGCGTAAGGGCATTAAATGCCGATATAAGAATGGCTACCGCCAGTGTAAAGGCAAACTGCCGGTAAAACACACCGGTAGGCCCTTCCATAAACCCTACGGGTAAAAACACTTCCGTCATTACCAGGGTAATAGAAACAATAGCGCCCGATATCTCGCTCATGGCACTCATGGTTGCCTGCCGCGCCGGCAAATGCGTCCGTTCCATTTTACTATGCACCGCTTCTACCACCACAATAGCATCATCCACCACAATACCAATAGCCAGCACCAGGGCAAACAACGTAAGCATGTTAATAGAAAAGCCCAGCATTTGCAGGAAGAAGAATGTGCCTACCAGCGATACCGGTACTGCAATGGCCGGAATAAGCGTGGAACGGAAATCCTGCAGAAACAGAAACACAATTACAAACACCAGAATAAAGGCCTCTATCAGCGTATGTTTTACCTGATCTATAGAAATATCCAGCTGCTCTTTGGTACTCATGGTTACATGGTAACCCATGCCTTTGGGAAAGCTGGCTGCTGCCTTTTTCATCACTTCCTGTATCTGCACCTGAATAGCGTTGGCGTTGGAGCCATTTGTCTGGAATACAGCCATGGTAACTGCATCTTCGCCATTTACTTTGTTATCGGTGGTATAGTTGGCTGCCCCCAGTTCAATACGGGCAACATCTTTCAGGTATAATACAGAACCATCTGCCGCCGCACGTATTACAATGTTCTCGTACTGCTCCGGCTGGTTAAACTTACCGGTATAGTTAATTACATACGATAGTGGTTCATTACCACCTTCCCCAAACTTACCGGGCGCGGCTTCCAGGCTCTGATCCTGAATGGCCTGCGTAACCTCGGTGGCTGTTACGTTGTGTGCTGCCAGTTGCGCGGGATTCAACCATACACGCATGGAATAATCCTTGGCACCGAATATCTGCGCCTGGCCCACACCGGGTATACGCTTCAGTTCGGGTATAATGTTTATTTTGGCGTAGTTCTGAATAAAGGTTTCGTTATAACGGCTTTTATCCTCACTATACATATCAAGGATCATAATCATACCGTTCTGCTGTTTGGTGGTAGCCACCCCTGCCTGCACCACCTCAGCCGGTAACTGACTGGTTACCTGCGCCACACGGTTTTGTACGTTTACCGCCGCCTGATCCGGATTGGTACCCAGTTTAAAAAACACCGATACGGTAGCCGTACCATCGTTACTGGCGGTAGATTGTATATAAGTCATGTTCTCCACCCCGTTAATAGCCTCTTCCAGCGGGGTTACCACCGAACGGAGTACTGTGGCAGCGTTACCGCCGGGAAAAGTGGCGGTAACCACCACACTGGGGGGAGCAATATCCGGAAACTGGGTAACCGGTAACCGGGTAACACCTACTATACCCAGTATTACCAGTATTACAGACAGCACTGTGGCAAGCACAGGCCTTTGTATTATTTTATTGAGCATAATGTTGTAAGCTTATTGTTTGTTGGCTGCCGGCTTAATAACAGCGCCTTCCATAATGGTTTCAATACCTGCGGTTACAATTTTGTCGCCCGCCTTTAATCCGTCCGTTACAATAAAATTGCCCTCGCTGGAGCCACCGGTAACAATGGTCTGGCGTTTTACTTTATTACTGTCTGCCAGTTGGTACACCATCAGCTTATCCTGCATTTCCATGGTAGCTGCCTGCGGTACCAGCAATACACCCGTACTCAGTTGTTCAATACGAACCTTACCGGTATTGCCGGAGCGTAAAAAAGCGGCTGGGTTAGGAAAGGTGGCGCGCAGACTGATAGCAGCGGTAGTTTTATTAAACTGCCCGTCAACCATTTCAATACGCCCCTTATGCGGATACAATTCGCCGTTAGACAACACCAGCGATACGGGACGCATGTGCGTTAACTGCTGTTGCAGGTTGCTGCCTGAAGCACCTTTGCTAAAGCGGATAAAATCGTTCTCGCTCATAGAAAAATAAGCGTATACCTTACTGATATCGCTTAACGTGGTAAGCGCAGCAGCATCGGTACTGCTCACCAGATTGCCTACACGGCGCGGTATTCTTCCTATATACCCGCTAACCGGTGCTTTAATCAGCGTAAAATCTACATTCACACGCGAGGCCGCTACGGTTGCTTTAGCCTGCTCTACGTTGGCCTTAGCTGTTTCCAGCGATGTTAGCGCTGTTTTCAGCTGTATATCAGATACCACTTTGTTTTCGGCCAGTGGTTTCATTTTATCCACTTCCAGGCTGGCGTTGGCCAGTGCCGCTTCCATGGCATGTAAGGCCGCTATATCCTTATTCAGTTGCTCCTGATAAGGGCGGTCGTTAATTTTAAACAGGTTTTGCCCCGCCTGTACAAAACTGCCTTCCTCTACAAAAATCTTATCCAGGTAGCCATTTACCTGCGCTCTTACTTCTACATTCTCTTTTCCTTCCAGCATAGCGGCGTAATCACGCACGGTTACCGCACTGGTAGTATCCAGCGCCAGCACCGGCAGTTCAGGCGTTGGCGCAGCCGCCGCCCCGGTATTGGCTTCGCCGGAACGGCAGCCGTTTAAAAGCGCCCATACAAGTACGGATGATAATAAAAACAGTATTTGACGATTCCTCATACAACGATCATCGGAAGGCTTTTTTCACCTTACCGGACACAAATGTCACCCGCCCCAACCGGCAGAAAATGTGAAAAACGATGAACCGGAAAAACGGGGGGATGAACCGAAAACGGGTGGAAATGGGCCGGAATACCTTAACTTACCCATATTATTAAACACTATGCACCGCTTTACCTTATTGGCAGTTCTGCTTACAACAGGCTGCGTGTATACTTCCCAGCCAGACACTCCAACTAAAGCTGACACGGCAGCACCTGCTGCCCCGCCTCTGGTTTTAGCCGTAGCCACGCCCAGGCCAGATCTGCATGTACATACAGAAACAGTTCAGCTACCAATAGATGCCGACGATTATAGCACTTACGAAGGAAAGACCTTTAACAATATGATAGACTACTTTCCTACTCTTTATCGGTATCCGCCCCTTCCCCCGGATAGCTCCTATGAACAAAGTGGCATTGCCAAAAGCTTTAAAGATAGTTCGGGCCACATACAACAAATTTCATTCGGAAGCGAAGGAGGTCAGGATGAGTATCATGTTATTTACGCCTGGTTTTTGAGTAAAAAAATGACTCCACAGTCCAAAGCGCGCGCTAAAAGGCTGGCAGAAATTTATCGAGCCATCAACAGCATTAAAAACAGGCTCATGCATGGCGGCACCGGCTTTGGACACACTTACAAAAGAATAGCAGGCTATAGCGCCTATGATGGCTGGCTGTATGCCCAAAACGCACCCCTATATACCTCCGGCAGGTTTATTGCCGGAAGAAACGTTTACATAGATTCAGTAAAAGCACTTATTAACCGCGAACTTGCCGAACAGCTTCTTATACATGAAGCATCCTTAGAAGATAAAATAGAAATTCTGCACAAAGCAGATGCACTGGGCCGTTTAATTACCGACAGCTATTACCTGCAGAAGGCTATTGCGTTTACACGGAGTTATGGCCCTTACCGGTAATGTAATTTCATAGAATCTAAAAATAACTCTACAGCCCTGGCAATAAACCTCTGCATCATGTTTAACAACACAGCAGTTATGATCTCGAAAATAAAGGTAAATAACCCAAATTGTCAAACAGCCTGGAGACGGATGTGGTAACGATGTATACAAACAAAAAAGCCGGGGTTCCCCGGCTTTAACTCTTCCATTTATTCAGCAGCACCTATAACTGTATCTCCGTCCAAAACAAAACACATCCCCAGCCGTTATTTATAATATATATCATTAGCCTTATTAATTTCACCGTTCAACTTAAACACCATGCTTTACTGGTTATTATCAGATGAAAGGCATTTTTACTATTGCGGGAGTATTACTATTTGAAATCAGTACTCACGCTCACACTCTCATACGCAGCCAGTTCCTGCTGCAACGCTTCTATTTTACCTTTTGCCATGTTATAGGAATCTGAACCCAGGAATAAATGCAAGGGCATATTTCCGCTTTCAGCAACCTGAATCAGCGCTTTAGCAGCCTTTTCAGGATCGCCGGGCTGGTTGCCTACCACCTGTTGCTCGTGTATTACCTCCAGTTCTCTGGCTTCTTTATAATCGGCTATAGGGTGTTGTGCCAGGCGCAGCGAGCCTTTTAGCAGAAAATTGGTTTTGAAATAACCGGGATATACAATGGTAGCGCTGATGCCCATAGATTTTACTTCGGCAGAAAGCGCTTCGGTTAAACCGGCTACTGCAAACTTGGTGGCGTTGTAAATACCCCAACCTGGAAATGCCCCCTGAAAGCCGGCAATGGAGGATATATTAAAAAACGCACCGGCTTTTCTTGCGCGGAAATGAGGCATCACATTACGGATAACATTGATTACGCCAAATACGTTTACATCAAAATTACCGCGGGCTTCCGCATCACTCAGTTCTTCCAGTGTACCCAGCTGTCCGTAACCGGCGTTGTTTACCACAACGTCTATAGTGCCAAAAGTATTTATAATAGCATCTACCGCCTGGGCTACGGCTTTGTTATCGGTAAGCTCTACCTGCAGAGGCAGCAATGCCGCGTTGCCGGCACCCGTTTCCTCCTGCAGACTTTTTACATCGCGGGTAGTGGCAGCTACGCTGTATCCTTGTTGTAATAATGCTTTTACCAGTGTAAGTCCTAATCCTTTAGAGGCGCCGGTAACCAGCCATACTTTCTTCGTTTCCATAAATTATTTGTTTTGTAATTGATGGTACAAAGTAACTGAGGGATGCCCGGCGGGTTATTACGCCAATAACAGGGATATGTTCGAATTTCAAAGATGGGCGGGTGCCGCTACGTTTTTACGGAAAGCGGTGGGTGTTACCTGGGCTTTTTTGCTGAAAAACGAAGTAAAAGCTGCATGGCCGGAAAAGCCCAGTCCGTAGCTGATGGTATTAATATCCCAATCCGTTTGCACCAGCAGCGATTTGGCTTCGTACAGCAGCCGGTCCAGTATATGCTCCCGCAGGGTTTTACCGGTGTGGTTTTTCACCAGGGCGTTCAGGTAATTGGGATGAACGTTCAGCTGACCAGCAAATTCGGCAGCTGTTTTTATTTTAATAGTGTCATCGGGTGTTTTTACCTGAAAGGCAGATTCCAGCAGAGATAAAAAACCGTAGATATGCCCGAACTGCTCCGTTACCTGCACCTGTGCCAGCTGTTTTCCGGCCCTTTTAGCCTCCAGCAGCAGCATTTGTAAATGCAACAGAATTGCCTGCTTTTTATCGTCATTCGGCCCACGCTCCTCTTTCAGCATCTGCTCAAAATAACCGTTAACAGTAGTGGATTGTTCCGGCGTTAACTGCACTACGGCCTGCGATGGCTGAAAATATGGATACTGCCGGAACAGCTGTGCCACATGCGCTGCATCGTGCCCAAAATACGCCGGGTGTATCAGGCAGAAATGCCCGCCGGTTTCCTGAGAAGTGGTTTGCCAGGACATGATTTCATCCGGATGCAGAAAAGCAATTTCACCCGGCCCCATTTCATACTGATGCAGCCCGATGGTAAGCACACCCGTACCGGAAGTCATATGAAAAATTTTATAGAACTGCCGGCGGTTGGGTGATATATAATCTATAACCGGATAGTTATCGCGGTTTTCGATGGTAAAATAAGCAGCATTAACAGGATAATGCTGCACCTGCAGCAGCGGAACCTTATAGTTAAAATGTGCAAAGGACTCCAGTTGCAGCCGTGGGATATCAGGTTTTTCCATACCCCAAAATTAAAACTAACCCGGCATAAAATAAGGACGCCGCAGTCAACTGACCGCGGCGCCTGCTTTACTGGTTAAAAACACTACATTTTCAGCTTCAGCACTGCAAAAGAATAAGGTGCCGCTGTATAATTCAGTTTATTCTTACCGGTAAGGGTAATATTAGTGGTTTTAGGGCTCACTGCTTCCGGCTGCTCAAAAGAGTTGATGCTCCATAAGGTTTCACTGCCCAGGGTGGTAAGCGAAACGGTCTTATTCAGTTTAGCAGCGCCTTCCACCACTACATCACGCGTTTGTGTGCGGGAAGAAGCATTTACAATTTTTACAATAATCTCTTTGCTTTTCTGATCTACTACAGCAGATATATATAAACTATCCTGCCCCTTCACTGCTTCTCCATTCCACAATGCCGGCACCACATGGGTACCCTTGTTAAGACTGTACAGTTGCTGTACATAATAACTGGGCGTACCGTACGATTGCAGGTTGTTTACCCAAATAAGATCGGGTGTCCACTGCCAGCCATCGGCATGGGCAAACAGCGGTGCATAAGAAGCCATATGTACTACCGCCGCATTGCGCTCCAGCCCCGTCATAAAAGCAGCTTCTGCCACTGCAGCCTGCCAGTTGTTCTGTCTTTTGCCATCTACTACCTTATCGCTATGGCCTGCATATTCACCGCCGAATATTTTAGCACCGTTGCGGGGGTAGCTATCGTACCGGCCGGCATTGGCCAGAAACCAGGAGGGATTGCGGTAATAGTGCTCATCTATAATATCCGCCTTCATTTCGCGCAGTTCGGTATTCAGATAGTCGAATCGTTTACCATCCGGATCGGTTCCGCTGCTGGTTACGATTTTAAAATCAGGATATTTTGCTTTAATAGCCTTCATAAACAACTGCAGCCTTTCTACATATTGCGGGCCGTAGTTTTCATTACCCACGCCCATCATAGTAAGGTTAAAAGGTGCGGGATGTCCCATGGCTGCACGCTTTTTACCCCATGTGGTATTTACATCGCCATTGGCAAACTCAATCAGGTCCAGCGCATCCTGAATATAAGGGTCCAGCTGATCCAGCGGTACCAGCTCTGAGGTATTGAACTGGCAGGCCATACCACAGTTGAGTATAGGCAAAGGTGCAGCACCAATATCCTCAGCCAGCTGAAAGTATTCAAAAAAGCCCAGGCCAAAGGTTTGAAAATAATCTGGTGCCGCGCGGTGTGCAAACTCAAAATTCCAGCGGTTGATAATCAACTGGCGCTCATCTAACGCACCAATGGTTTTTTTCCACTGGTAGCGCTGGCTGAGGTCGAACCCTTCTACAATACAACCACCGGGAAAGCGGATAAAACCGGGTTTCATATCAGCCAGCTTTTGTACCATATCCGCACGCATGCCGCCGGGGCGGCCCTTCCAGGTATCAGCAGGAAACAGGGAGATCATATCCAGATCCATACTACCGCTGCCCGTAAATGTAATACGAAGGCGGCCCTTGGAAGCACTGTCCGATGCTGTAAAACTTACGGCTGCTTTTTGCCAGCCCTCGCCCGTAGCAGGGGTTTGCACAGTAGCAGTACCAATGGTTTTATCTTCGTTATTGAGCAATTCCAGCGAAAGGCTGAGGCCGGCAGCAGGCTGGCGATACTGCAAAGAAAAATCGTAACGCAGGCCTTTTTTAATGCCCATGCCACGGAATCCTTCATTGGTAACAGCCAGATTACCACCGGCGGCCTTTTTAGTCACACGCAGAAAACGGGGGTTGGGCGTATTTTTTTCTAACCGGTTCAATACCTGTAAAGCACCCTCATCAAAAAAATCCTGCTGCACCTGCCAGCCCATCAGCGGTTTTAAAAATTCAAACGAGCGGTTTTTAATCAGCTCTGCATAAATACCACCATCAGCACCCATATTAATATCTTCAAAAAACACACCCCACATGGTAGGCTGCACTTCCGATACCAGCTGATTTGCTTTAACCACCACAGGCGGCTGTTGCTGCGCCTGCACATAACCGGCAGCCGCTATACAAGCCGCAAGCAATACATGTTTACCATTCATTCCTGTTCGTTTAATCATGTGATTGTATTATTTCTTTACCGCCGTAACACCCTCAGAGGTCATTACCACGCGCTGCAGGGTTCCATCCCGGTTATAACGAAGCGCATCTACACAAACGCTGCGGCGGAAACTGCCGCCCTGCGTGTTGATAGCTCCGTTGTGATAAATGAAATACGATTTACCCTTGTAATCGATAATAGCCTGGTGATTGGTATTGCTATTGCCTGCTATTTCATTCAGGATACCCTTGTATTGCCAGGGGCCGTGAATGTTCTTACTCATAGCATATACAATCTTCTCCGGAAAACCCGAAGCATAAGACAGGTAGTACCAGCCATTCTTTTTATGTATCCACGGAGCCTCGGTAAATGCAGGCAAATCTACTACCTGAATATCGCCATCCAACTCCGTCATATTCTCTTTCAGCTTTGCATAATAACATTTGGTATTGCCCCAGAACAGATAAGCCTGTCCATCATCGTCTATAATAACCGTAGGATCAATATCATCCCAGCTGATGGTGGCAGCTTTTGTCATATCATTCGTTACCAGTGCAGAACCACGCGCATCAACAAAAGGACCGGTGGGGCTATCACTTACCGCCACCCCAATGGCTTTACCCCTTACCGTAGCATGCTCTACCGCTACATACCAGTAAAACTTTCCGTTGCGCTCTATTACCTGCGATGCCCATGCATCATCCTTTGCCCAGGTAAACTGCTTTACGTTCAAGGGGCTGGGGTGTTCCTGCCAGTTTACAAAATCGGTAGTGCTAAAGCAAAGCCACTCGTGCATTTCGTAAAACTCTTTACCCGGCGGGGCCACATCGTGCCCTGCATATACATATACACGGCCATCGTGCACCAGCGCAGCCGGATCGGCCGTATACTTATGCTGTATTACCGGGTTGCCTTTTGCTACAAAACTGGTGTCTACAGCCGGGGCCTTACCGGCCCCGGCTGCGTTCAGCACAGCAGCGCTTTGAGAAGCGTTAGAAGTTTGTGCCTGACCATGAACAGCAACACCTACACAAGCTATAACAGCATAGCAAATTCGCATATCTCTTCTATTTTATTATTTCTTCTTAGCCCATATAACCGTACCACCTCCATTAAAACCTGTAAGTACAATAGTGGAAGTTTTTTTACTTTCCCAATCACGCTCGCGCGATACATGTAACTTGTCAATAAACTGCCCGTTGTTCCAGCGCAACTCCAGCCAGGGAGCATTGTACACCCATGTATTGTTGGCCGCGCCGTTAATTTTACCATCCGCATTCAGCGTGCTGTTAAACGCCACGGAATACTGAGGGTCCTGCTGTTCCAGTTCGTAACCTGGCACTACCGTATAGCCCAGTACCACCTGATCGTAATCGCCTGCAATTTCTGCCGCTGTTACGGCATTATCAGGTACGTTGGCGTAACGCTCCGGCGATACCAGTGGCCAGCCATCTGGTGTCCAGAATATTTTGCGCACATGCATTACCATAAACGCACGGTTAACCGCAGGCCTGCCCTGGTGTGCCATAAAAAAGTTACCGCTGCCATCAGAAAATATCGAACAATGCGATACACCTGCCCAGCCACCATGATCGGAAAACTTATAGGGTGCCAGTATCATTGGGCCATTATCAGCCTGATTATCTGCATCTACCCCATTCCAGTCCAGAAACGGACCATCCGGTTTATCGCTGCGGAATACGCGTACATTGTACTTGGTGCTTAACCAATCGTACGCAACAAACAGATAATACTTCTTCGTATCGGGGTTATAAATAATCTCCGGCCCTTCCAGGTTACCGTTATACATGCCATTGGTTCTGCCACGGCGCACTACACGTTTACCTTTATCGCCGGTAGTGGCAGCAAGCCCTGTGGCAGGGTTCAGCTTTACTTCAAACAAACCATCCCAGGCAGAGCCATACACCATCCAATGCTCACCTGCCGGAGTAACCACCACGGTAGGGTCAATGGCATTGGTGCCGGGATAACCATCTGTAGAAGTAACCGCCAGCCCCTTTTCTGTCCACGGCCCTTCGGGTGAGGTAGCAGTAGCCAGGCCAATAGCACTTACGCGGAAGGCATTGGAGGCAAGGGAATAATACAGCCGGTACTCATTACCCACCCTCAAAATATAAGGCGCCCACAACCCTGCATTGGGTGTGCCGCCATTAGCAGTAATAAACTGCGAGCCCATGGCTGGCAGGCCTTTAAACACCCAGCCCACAAACTCCCACTCCACCAGATCTCTGGATTTACGTACCTGTATACCTGCGGGTGCCGCTGCGCCAAAAGCCACATCGGTACTGTAGGAGTAATACCAGTCGCCCGCTTTAATAACCGATGGGTCGTGTACGTTGTAAGGCCCCCACTGGTGGCTCATTTCCAGCGGGGCTACACTCTCATAAGTATCGTTGATATTATTGATATTGAAAGGCACTTTTACCACAGGCGGGTCTGTCATATTCAAATCGTCAAACGCATTTTTACGGCAGCCCAATGATGTTAATGCCAGGCCTGCGATCAGGCTATACTTCTTTATTTCAGCAATCATAATTTGTTTTTTAATGCACGCACAAATACGGCTTAGTTGGCAGGATTGGGTTTCAGATTCACATTCACATCCAGTTCAGCCTGTGGTATAGGTAAGTACTCCTTGCCTGCCCTCCAGGTATTAAAGTCGTTGTCGTGCGTTTTCAGCTCTGCCAGTTTAGCAGCATCATACAACCATCCCCAGCGGATAATATCGTTGATACGGATAGATTCTATGGCAAACTCCAGGGCTCTTTCATGCGCCAGCTGATCTCTCATCTGCGGCTTGCTTAAACCCGGCTTAGCAGTGGCCAGATCAGGCAGTTTGGCGCGGGTACGTACACGCTGAATAAAAGGATAGGCTTCTGCTGTACGGTCCAGCTCGTTCAGTGCTTCGGCATGCATCAGCAATATATCTGCAAAACGCAGCACGCGGTAGTTGATGCCGGAGTTTTCCTGATCATCATTACCCGGCCAGTTTAAACCATCGTGGGTATACTTACGGGGATAGATAGCTGTTTGTGCATGTGGCCAGGCATTACCATATACCGTAGTGGAATTATCTGCCGGCTCGTAAGAAGCAATAGTAGCCAGCAGGCGCGGATCGCTTTTGCCATCTATGGTTTTTTCCAGTTTATACTCGTTATAAATCCAGCGGCTGGGCAAAAAGTCGGAATAACCATAACCATCCTGCGCATAGGTACGGCCGGTGCTGCTTACCTGTTTCCAGTTGGCATTGGGCTCGCCACCATAGTTCATTACCGTACCACCCACCTGATCCGGCTGGCCAAACTGTACTTCAAACAACGACTCTGCATTGTTCTCATTAATCTCTTTAAAGTTATCGCGGTAATCGGCCATCAGCGAATAAGTGCCGTATGTACCGGCAATAATGGGTTGAAATTCGTTAGCCGCTTCCTGCCAGTTTTTACGGTACAGATAGGCTTTACCCAGCATACCGGCGGCAGCGCCTTTGGTAGCCCGGCCAATATGGCCTGCATCCGGCCCGCTGATGCCCTGGTAAGTATTGGGCAGCCTGTCTTTAGCCGCTTTAAAATCGTCTGTAATCTGTTTCCACAACACTTCTTCTGTAGCAGTGGCCGGATAAAAATCAGCCGAAGAAGGTGGCGGCGTAGTAACCACCGGCACTATCTTATACATACAGGCCAGGTTAAAGTAGGCCAGCCCGCGTAAAAAATAAGCCTGCCCCAGCAAACGCTTTTTCAGTTCTTCATCCATAGTAATACCGGGTACATTGGCCAGCACCTGATTGGCACGCCACACCATCTGATAATGGGCACCCCATACCCATGCAACCGGGCCGGATGTAGTAGGTATTATAAAGCTGCCTATCTGCACCAGATCACCCCAGGGGCTATCGCCATAAAAATCATCGCCCCGGCCATCATTTAGTGCCGGGTACATACGCATGTAGGTACCATCCTGTATTAAACTGTTATAAATAGCGTTGGTACCTGCCAGCGCATCGTTGGCATTGCGCCAGTACACCTCAATAGTAGGTACGTTGGGGTTTACGAGATCGAGCTTTTTGTCACAACCTGTGGCCAGCAACGATAACGATATATAGTATAATAATTTTTTCATTATGCATTTTTTAAACCGTGGTAATCAAAAAATCAGAAAGCAGCCTGTACGCCAAACATAATGGTACGCGGTGTGGGGTAAGAACCGGCATCAAAACCGGGCTCCCATACACGGGTTCTGGCAAAATCAGGATTAAAGCTTTTATACCCCTGAAAGGTGTACACGTTCTGCGCAGTAACGTATACCCGCAGGCTTTGTACAGCTGCACCAAACAGTTTTTTAGGCAGCGTATAACCCAGCGCCAGCGTATTAATGCGCAGGTAATCACCTTTCTGCAACCAGCCTTTACGGTCGCTGTCGCGGCCATTCTGGTTAGGATCGTTGGCTGCCAGGCGGGAATACTCGTTGCCCGGGTTCTGTGGCGTCCAGCGGTTCAGCGCATCTTCATGATAGTTGATATAATCCGTAGTATGCATTAATGCGCGGTACAGCGAGCTGTTGATTACATTACCACCGGCACCGGAAGCAAACAGGGTAAAATCAAAACCTTTGTAACCGGCTGTAAAATTGATACCAAAGTTGTACTTAGGCAGAGAGTTGCCCAGTGTGGTACGGTCGTACGCATCAATTACATTATCCGGCACTCCCTGTGGCCCGCTGATATCTTTAAAGCGGAAATCGCCGGGGGCCGTACCTGCATTCTGAAAAGCGTGTTTGTTAATTTCATCCTGATTCTGGAATATTCCATCAGTTACCCAGCCATAATGCTGCCCCATGGTTTCGCCCACTCTGGTAAGAAAACCACCTACAATACGCTGGCTGCGGTTACCACCCAGCTCCAGTACGCGGTTGCTTAAAGTGGTAAAGTTGGCACTGATATCATACGTAAACGCCCCTTTGCGGTGGTGGTAGGCTGCGGTTATTTCCACACCATAGTTACGTAAGGAGGCCGCATTGGTAAGCACACTGGTATTGGTAGAACCTACTGAGGTGGGAATAGGAATATCAACCAGCAGGTTGGTGCTCTTGTTGTTGTAATACTCAGCAGTAACATCAAACTTACCATCCAGTAATACCGCATCAAAACCAATATTAGTAGTGGTTTTGGTTTCCCACTGAATGTTAGGATCTACTACCTGCGTTTGCAGGCCGCCAATTACACGCGTGCCATTGAAGTTATATACAATATTGGGGTTGAGATAAGCCTGATACAGGTAGTTACCGATGTTGGCATTACCTAACTGGCCCCATCCACCTCTTATTTTAAGATCGCTGATGAAAGAAGGCAATTTGATAAACGCTTCTTTACTTACACGCCATCCGGCAGAAACACCAGGGAAGTAACCATACTTATTCACCTTAGAAAAACGGGAAGAACCATCTCTGCGGAAGTTGGCAGTAAGCAGGTATTTATCTGCATAGCTATAGTTCAACCTGCCAAACACACCATAAAAGCTATAATCGAACTGGTTACCGGCAGTGGTTTTATTATCCCCGTTATCCAGCACGGTAAAATCAGGATCTACGTTTTCAGCATGTGAGTAACGGTTCAGCGTAGTGTTTTTAGTATAGCTGGTACCTGTTACTACATTCAGTGTATGCTTACCTGCATTCATATCATAGGTAAGGAAATTCTCTACCAGCGCATTGGTATAAGTACGGGAGTTATCATCCAGCCGGCTGATTCCCTGCTTGAAGAAGAAACCCAGATCAAATACGGGTTGATACAGGAAGTCGCGCGCAATTGTTTTATCGTAACTGAGGTTAAGCCGGTATTTAAGGCTGTGGCCACGTAGCTTCAGCAGCTGTGCCTCGCCCCATATAATACCAAACGCACGGTCAACCTCGGTAAAGTTGGTAAACAGGTTGTTCACCGCCACTACGTTCAGTGATATCGCTCTTTGCAGATCGGACTGTGTGCCGCCATAGCCCTGGGGCATAGTGGGATCGTACACCTTCATGGTAGGAATATTAATAACCAGATCGTTGATGAGCGGGGGCCTGCCACCGGTAAGCACATCGGTACGATACGTCAGCGAGTTTTCCTTAGAGTGGGTGTAAGAAAGCGATTGCCCAAAGCGGAAAATGCCTTTTTCTTCTGTAAGGTTAAAGCGGGCTGTGTAGCGGGTATAATCCGGGCCATTACCCACAATAGTGCCCTGCTGCCTGAAATAATCCAGCGAAGCGTTATAGGTAGCATTAGCGCCGCCACCGCTCAGGTTAAGGTTGTGGTTGGTACGGTGGCCGGTTTTCAAACCTTCCTTCTGCCAGTCCACATCCACATCGTTTATATACTTCGGGTTCTGCGGGTCGTTAGCCGGTGCTACCGTTTGCCCGCCGTTTATCTGCGATTCGTTGTTGAGCATCTGGTAGCCTACGCGGTTGGCTACCGGTATTTTCTGCGCTACATTATCCACACCATAATAGCCGCTGTATTCTACTTTCATCGGCATATTCTTTTTACCCTGGCGGGTGGTAATAATAATAACGCCGTTGGCACCATTGGCACCGTAAATAGCAGCAGCAGTACCATCTTTCAGTACCTGCATACTTTCTATATCATTAGGGCTGAAGTCCCGCGGCGGGTTCAGCAGCATTACACCATCCACCACATAAAGCGGTGTCTGGTTGCCAAACGTGGTAGTACCCCTGATTTGAATGACGGGCATGGCACCTGGCTGGCCATCGTTGGTAACCGTAATACCGGAAGTGCGCCCCTGCAGTAACTGCCCCACATCGCTGGCAGATACCTTTTTTAATTCTTTAGGGTTTACCACGGCAACCGCACCCGTAAGGTCTTTTTTACGTTGCGAGCCGTAACCCACTACTACTACATCTTCCAGCGCATCAGCCTTAGACACCAGCAATACCGATAACTGCCGCATGTCTTCCACAGTCACTTCTTTTTCTGCAAAACTTACGTGTGTAATAACCAGCACCTGGCCTTTGGTGGCGCTGATACTGAAACGGCCCTGATCGTCTGTTACTACCGCCTGCGTGGTACCTTTTACGGCAACCGTAGCGGCAGAAACGGGGCTACCTTTATCGTTGGTAACTGTACCGGTAACCTTACCGGCGTCCTGCGCCTGTAACAAAACAGGCATTAATAACAGAAAGGCATAAAGCCAGCCTGTAAACAGATTCCTTCGCTGTACAATGGATTCCTTCATATGGCAGTTGTTTAAACTAAACTTGATGACAAACTAAGTGGGGGGCAAACACCCCGGCAAACGCACTTTTCCCGCAATCGCAATAACAACATAAAACTCCATGCTTTCGTTCAAACACATACCTCATTCCGTATCATAGTTTCATCAAATCTGCTCAAACGGGTATTTACCTGTTACCGGAACCGGAAACCATTATCTTCGTAAAACGATTGCATTTATCCTATTATAACAGTGAGGCCCATTGAGAAAAACGATTATTATCTGCCTGCTTATCACCCTTTTTCTGATAAAAACAGGCGTATCGCAACAATATAACTTCCGCCATTACCAGGTGGAAAACGGCCTCAGCAACAATGCCGTAATAAGCCTGTTGCAGGATAGCAGTCACTTTATATGGTTGGGTACCAAAGACGGACTGAACCGGTTTGACGGTTACCGGTTTAAAATATTCCGCCACCACGCCGGCAACCCCAAAAGCATTGGCAGCAACTTTATACATTGTTTACAGGAAGGCAGTAACGGTACCCTATGGGTAGGTACCGATAAAGGCATTTACCGGTACGATGCCGTATCGGAAAGCTTTGAAAACCTGTTGGAGCAGTTAACCGGTATTGTATCAGACATAAAAACCGATGCTACAGGCAATGTATGGTTTATTATGAACCAGACCCTGTACCGGTATGAGCTGCCCGCCAAACAACTGGTGCTATATACACCCGCACAGTTTGGCTATTTTACCTCGCTATGTATACTGCCCGATAATACGCTTTGCCTGGGCACACCCGAAGGCCTGGTTAAACATTATAACCCAGGCGCCAACACCTTCCGCACCACAGAAATGTTCTCGCACTCCCCTGCTGTAAGTTCCCGCTGGATTGAAAGGGTGTATGCCGTAGATAACAACCGGGTGCTGGTAGGCACCTCTAACCAGGGCGCTAAAATGCTGCACCTGCCAGCGTATACCTATACCGATATTCTTACGCATGAAAACAATACCGATGTATTTGTAAGAAATTTTTTACGCGTATCAGACAGCCTGGTATGGATAGCATCTGAATCGGGCATATTTATTTACAACCTGCTTACCCGCCATTATATTAATTTACAAAAGGCGTACAACAATCCCTACTCCCTCTCAGACAATGCCGTATACGCTTTTTGTAAAGACAAGGAAGGCGGTATATGGGCAGGCAGTTATTTTGGCGGAGCCAATTACTACCCCGTACCACATGCCGATTTTCAGAAGCTGTTTCCCATGCCCGGCAAAAACTCACTCAGCGGTAATGTAGTGCGGGAAATAACGGGCGACGCGTATGGAAATATATGGATAGGCACCGAAGACGCGGGACTGAACCGGCTGGATGTAAAAACAGGCCAGCTGAAAACGTATCTGCCCACAGGGCAGCAAGGCAGCATAGCTTACACCAATATTCACGGCCTGCTGGCAGATGGCAACCGTTTATGGATTGGTACTTTTGAACATGGGCTGGATATTATGGATATTGCTTCAGGAAAAATTATACAGCATTTTTCTAAAGGCAACCGCCCCGGCGAATTACAAAGCAATTTTATACACTGCATTACAAAAACGCATATAGGCCAGATTTTACTGGGCACCACTATTGGCGCTTACCGTTTTGAACCTGCCAGCCGCACTTTTATACCGCTGCCGGATATGCCGGTAAACAACTGGTACTCGTTTATAAAAGAAACTAAAGACGGTACCGTATGGGCAGCCACCTACGGCAATGGCGTACGCTTTTATAATCCTTTTACAGGTGCTACAGGCAACCTTATTTACAAGCCTGGCACCAAAATCTGCCTGCCGGATAACCGTGTAAACAGTATTTATGAAGACAGCCGCCAGCAACTGTGGTTTGGCACCGAAGGGGGCCTTGCCCGCTGGAACCCCAAAGACAGCAGCTTTTACACCTATACCATTGCAGACGGCCTGCCTACGGATTATATATTAAGCATACTGGAAGACAGCCGTAAAAACCTATGGATTTCCACCTCCAAAGGCCTGGCAATGCTATCGGCCACCACCGGCAAATTCACCGTATACACTACCAACAACGGCCTGCTGAGCGATCAGTTTAACTTTAACTCTGCCTGGAAAGACAGTAGCGGCAAAATGTACTTCGGCAGCGCAAGGGGCCTTACCTTGTTTCAGCCGGATTTGTTTACGGAAAGCCCGTTTACACCGCCGGTACTGATAACCGGCATACAGGTATTTAACCAGGAACTGAGTATAGGCACACCCGGCTCGCCACTACAGCAATCGGTTAGCTATACCGGCAGCATCAGCCTGCCGCACGACCAGTCCACCATCAGCATCGATTTTGCAGCTCTGGGTTTTTCCGCCCCGGAAATGACGGCCTATGCCTACCGTATGAATGGGCTGGATGAAGACTGGGTATACCTTACCCAGAACAGGAAAGCATTTTTTACCGGCCTTCCCCCCGGCCAGTATCTGTTTGAGGTAAAAGCTGCTGCGGGCAACGGACGCTGGAGCAGTACACCCGCCACCCTGGCCATTGAAATACGCCCACCCTGGTGGGCTACCGGATGGGCTTATTTTATATACATACTATTGAGTGCCTTTGGGCTGGTGTACATACTACTGGCTTATCACCAATACACCGAAGCCCGCAACAAAAGAAAATACGAGCAATTGAAAGCTGCCAAAGAAAAAGAATTTCTCACGGCTAAAATTGAGTTCTTTACCAACGTGGCACATGAAGTAAAAACGCCTTTATCGCTGATAAAAGGGCCACTGGAAAAGATTCTGAAAAAAGCGGAAAGCAATAAAGACATTGCCGGCTACCTGGGAATTATGGAACGCAATACCAACCGGCTGATTGACCTTACCAACCAGCTGCTGGACTTTCGCGAAACGGAGATGAATGGCTTTAGCCTTAACCTTACACAAACCAATATATCAGAACTGCTGAAAGAAACCTATAACAGCTTTAACCCACTGGCGGAAGAAAAAGGGCTACGTTACCGCATACAGTACCCACCCCGGGAAGTGGAAGCTTTTATAGATACTGATGCTTTTAAAAAAATTATTTATAACCTGTTCAGCAACGCCATTAAGTATTCCCGCAGAGAGGCTATTGTTACGCTGCACGCAGTACAGGCAGCAGATAGTTTTTTCCGTATCGACTTCCAGAGCGATGGGGTTACTATACCCGAACACCTGCACGAAAAGGTGTTTGAGCCTTTCTACCGCATGCCCGAAACAGCTTCTGAACAAGGCACCGGCATAGGCCTTACCTTATCCCGCTCGCTGGCGCAACTGCATGGCGGGCAAATAAGCATCAGCAACAGCGCCACCGGCGTTAATATATTTTCATTACAATTACCTTTGTTACAACAGGGTAAAAACCATTCATCTGTACCCACTAACCAATGATGCCATGAAAGCGACTATATTACTGGTAGAAGATAATCCGGATATGCTGGAGTTTGTAGCCGACGACCTCTCAGAAAAATATCATGTATTGAAAGCCCTGCATGGCAAACAGGCCCTGGAAGTATTACAGGATGAGGCCGTGCAGCTGATTATCTCTGATGTGATGATGCCGGAGATGGATGGCTTTGAGCTGTGCCGTACCGTTAAAGCCAGTTTTGAATACAGCCATATACCCGTAATACTGCTTACAGCACGCAATACCCTGCAATCTAAAATTCATGGGCTGGAGCTGGGTGCAGATGCGTATATAGAAAAACCATTTTCGCCCGAGTACCTGCACGTACAGATAGCCAACCTGCTCAGCAACCGCGATAAGATAAAAGAATACTTTGCGCAATCGCCCCTGATACATATTAAAAGCATGGCCCACTCCCGCTCAGACGAACTGTTTCTGGAAAAACTGAATCAGATTATCTGCGGGAATATGGAAGATGAAGAGCTGGATGTAGAAAAGCTGGCTAAGATTATGGCCATGAGCCGCCCAACGCTGTACCGTAAAATCAAATCTATCTCTAACCTCACGGCCAACGAGCTTATTAACCTTACCCGCTTAAAAAAAGCAGCGGAACTGCTGGTTGCAGATGATTATAAAATATACGAGGTAGCCACCATGGTGGGCTTTACCTCGCAAACCACCTTCGGCCGCAGTTTTCTGAAACAGTTTGGTATGTCGCCTTCCGCTTACCAGCAAAATGCACGTAGCAATACTACTGAAGGATAACAACCTGTATTATTTTATCCTTTCCTGTTGTTTATTTGCCGGATACTTGGTTAGTTGCCTAAAGGTTTGCATTTTGAACCACTTAAATTCACAAGCGTGAAGCCAATACATTTGCTTGCCCTGGGCAGCCTTATTTTATATGCACAGCTCTGTAGTGCCACCAGCAATGCCGACACGTTGTATGCCAGCCAGCTACAGCCGGTTGGGCGCACGTTCATTAACAACAACCAGCAACTGGCACTCATCAGTTCTGCTGCTCATTTCAGCTTTAGCTTTACCGGCACCTCCTGCACTATTTATCTGGCTGCGGATAACGCAGGGGCATACAACTATATGCAGTACGAAATGGATGGTGTGTATCAGAAGCGCATACGCATTACAGGCAACGCACCAGCTCCGGTTGTTATTACTACAGCAAAAACAGGCAAACATACCCTATGTATATACAAAGCCACAGAAGCGCATACGGGCGCACTGCTGGTTACTAAAATAGCAGCCAATGGCATAGCTACAGTAAAAGAACCTGAGCGCCCACTGATTGAATTTATTGGCAACAGCATTACCTGCGGCGCAGCAGCGGATGCCTCAGAAATACCCTGCGGTACAGGGCAGTATCACGATCAGCATAATGGCTACATGGCCTATGGACCTTCCGTAGCAAGGGCATTACATGTAAGCTATATGGTTTCCGGCGTTAGCGGCATTGGCATTTACCGTACCTGGAACCGTGAAAGCCCCAACATGCCACAGGTATATGATAAGCTGGATTTTCAGGAGCAGGGCACACGCACCTGGAACTTTGCCACCAGGCAACCCGCTATTGTAAGCATAGCACTGGGCACTAACGATATAAGCCGTGGCGACGGTACCCCACGGGCGTCTTTTGATTCCGCACGATTTGTTACAGATTACATAGCCTTTGTAAAAAAGGTAAAAGCACATTACCCTCAGGCACGCATTGCCCTTCTGTCCAGCCCTATGGTAAAAAATGCAGAAGGTGAATTACTGAAGCGATGCATAGCGGCAGTTAAAAGCGAAATTGATGCAGCTTACCCCAACAATAAACCAGTAGCCGTATTCTACTTTGCACCCATGGAGCCGCATGGATGCACCGGCCACCCCAATGTGGCAGACCACCGGATTATGGCGGCCCAGCTGAAACCTTTTTTCAAAAAACTATTGAAAAACAACAGATAACGCAGCAGCGGCGCACCACCAACCAGCAACACTTGCAGAAATTGTGCGGATTGCTTATATTGAGTAAGCAAAATTCTAACGATGAAACAGCGCGAGCTAATGATTTGCCGGTATATCAAGGCTTATAATCATTTTGACATCGACGCTATGCTTGCCGACCTCGATACCCGTTTTACCTTCGAAAATGTTTCTGACGGCAGCATAGATATGTCTTTGGAAGGAATACCGGCATTTAAAGAACAGGCTGAGAAAACAGCCAGGTGCTTCAAAAAAAGACACCAGAAAGTAACTTCTTTTATGCATTATGAAACGCATACAGAAGTAGACATTGCCTACTGTGCCGTACTGGCAGTTGATTTACCCTGCGGCTTGCGCAGAGGAGATGAACTGCATGTAGCAGGCCGGTCGGTTTTTCGATTTGCCGAAGACAAGATTGCTGCTATTACCGATATCAGCTAAACAAAAAAGGGGCTTCCATAACGGACGCCCCTTTCTGTTTCTGTAACCTCCATCCGCTCCCCCATTATACATTAAAACGAAGTGCAGCTGTTACCACTTAAGGTAGCGCCTGCACCACCGGAGCCTGTTACGGCAGTTTTGGCAGCAGCCGCAGACAATATAGTAAAGCTATAGGGCGGCGTAAACGCATTTACCCCATTTCCGGAAGTATTACCGGAAACATTGGTAAACACATTGTTTTTGCTTTGCACAGCAGTAGAGTTGTTACTCATCAGATCAATAGGCTTGGTTACATTTTCAAACGTATTGCCTTCTACCAGCAGGTTGGCTTCAAAACCAGCCTGCACACAGTTACTGCTGGCAGTACTGTTAAAATAATTATTTACCACATGCACCTTACCAAAACGCACGCGTGGCATTCTGCCTTTGCAGCCTGCTGCCCACCAGCAACGTACAAAAGTGATATTCAGGTGGGTTCTGTCTGCTGTAGCGCCATCACCTGAGCCAATCAGGTTGGCAAAACGGTGATCATCTGAACCACCGGGACCATCAGGCTTAGGCGCTTTCAGATATGTGAACTTACAATAGGAAACAGTGATGTAATCGCTCACATTTTTAATATCAAAGTTGCCATCTACACCATCTCTGAATTCACAGTGATCTACCCATACATTGTTACAGGCATCTACCGTAAGGTTATCATTACCATCTACATCGTAGGCGCCCGCCCCTTCAAATATGAGATTGCGGATAATAATGTTGTTGCATCTTTTCATATAGATGATACCAGAGCCAGATGCAGTCTGATCTGCCGATACCAGTTTGGCGCCGGATGAACCGTAAATGGTTTTTCCGCTCTGATCCTGAAACGAAATACGACCGGCAGCAGGTATTGTAATAGTACCATTAACCTGAATCATTTTTACACTGCTGTTTTGAATAGCAGTTTTTAAAGCAGCATACGTAGTAACCACAGTAGCCGTTGCTGTACCACCGCCGGTAGTGCCTCCGTTCTGAGAGGCCCAGCCCTGGGCAGAGCAGGTAGCGGCAACAGCAGCCATTGTAGTGTTAGGCGTCAGTAAATTTTCATCAGCGCTGACATCGCTTTGTTTGGAGCAACCGAAGAGTATGCCGGTCAATGCAACAGCAAAGACAGCAGGCATTTTAACATGTGCTTTCATTGAATGGAGTTGTGTTTTCTTTTACTTGAATGGTTAACTGACGGGGGAGTTTTGGTTTGACTTTTCAGATGGCAGAAACAGTACTTTTTAGCAAAGAAAGCATATAAAATGAGAAAACAATAGTGTACTATATATTTTTTCTGATTTATTTCAGGACAGAACAGGATAGCGCAAACCCTTATCAGGACAGCGCTACCCTGCAACCAGCTGATTATCTGTGAACACGCTTACGGGCAGATAACAACATCTGCAAAACCACAGACAATACAATTAACAACAGGCCCGCATAAAAGGAACCATTCAGCAGTTTATTCTCATGAAACAGCAGCATAGCCAGTATAATACTATACACAGGCTCCAGGTTAAAGCTGAGGTTTACGGTAAAAGCAGAGAGTTTTTTCAATGCCTCCCCTACCAGCGTATACAACCCAATGGTACAAAACAGCGCCAGCACCAGCAGATAAGCCAGATCGGGCACGGAAGGGGTAAAAACTGTACGGGTGTACAGCAGGCTGCACAAAGGCAGCAACAGCCCCACTGCCAGCGTAGCCCCTGCCATCTGGTAATAGCTTATCATATACACATTATAATCTTTCACCAGCTTTTCATTGGCCAGAAAATAGCCCGCCGCCAGTATGGAAGAAACTACCCCCAATGCGATGCCCAGCCGGAAAGAGGTATCGAAATGAAAGATAAGCCCCACGCCTGCTACCGTTAAACAGCTTAATACAAGTTCCTGTACAGAAAGCTTTTTACGTCCCAGCACAGGTGACAGTATAGCTGTAAAAAAAGCCGTTAAGCAATAACACACCACGCCTACAGATATATTGGAATACTTAATGCTTGCATAAAAGAATACCCAGTGCAGGCCAGGCAACAAACCGCTCAGCATCAGCTTTCGTTTGGCAGCCTTATCGTACTGTTCAAACTTTTTAAACAAGCGTAAACCTGCCCACAATATCAGAAAGGAAAGCAACACGCGATACCATACCAGCACAATCTCATTCAGGGTAATCAGCTTACCAAATACACCGGTTAGCCCGGCCAGTAAAACAGCTATATGCAAAAAGATATAAGACCTTTTCATGTCAATACAATTCAGTAAAAGTGTAAGTAATAAAATAGCAGAAAAAGGTCCTGAAGAATTTCTCCGGAAAAAGATCAGAGCAACACTATGCGGACCTGGTTAACAGAAACGCGAAGGAGGCGAAAGCAGATTATCTGTAAAAGGATGTGCCATACGGGCAAATATAGGTAGAAACCAATACAAAAAAAAGCCCGGCCACGGTAGCCGGGCAACCTTGTTATCCCTGCCCGGTAAACTTATACCGCAACCAGAGTACATCGTTCTCTATCCGTTTCACTTCTTCCAGCGAAAACAGCGTGGAGTTAAACTGCCTGTCTTTTTCCTCTATTTCAAACACGCTGGAGGTTTCTATACGGCCATCTGCCAGTGGCAGCAATACATGGTTGTATTCATTAATTAAACCGGCGTTCAAAAAGCTGCCATTTAAACGTCCGCCACCTTCCAGCATCAGCGTTTCAATGCCAAATAAAGCTTTCAGCTTTTCCAGTGCCACAGACAAATCCACGGTATCCTTACCGGCAAAAATGTAAGACACGCCTATCTGCTGCAAATGCGCCAGATAGCTATCCTGCACCACTTCTGTAAGAATGGTAATTACATGATCGCCCAGCATGGTGGCACTCTCCCAGCCTAGTTTTGCCTGCCCGTCTACCGCTATGGCAAAAGACTTTGCATTCCGTGTTGCCACAAAATCGTTTCTATCCAAAGGATGTGTGCTTTCCTTGTATACCGGCTTTGCAAAATGTGTAAAGTCTTTTTCCATAGTGGTTCTGCCCACTATCCATGCTTTGTTACCAATGGCTTCATGCACTTCTTCAAAACTCTTTGTTAATGCCTGCACCTGCGGGCTATCGCCCCATTTATCTCCCAGAATTTTACCATCAAGGGAAGTCATCATCAGGCAGATGACATACGGATGTTTACTCATATTGTGTCTGTTTTAAACAGGTGCTGCACCTGTAAGCAATAGCAAATATAGAATGCAGGCGTACTTATTACAAATGCCGGCTGCCGGTCAGTTGGTGTTTTCTCCCCTTAACATTGTCCGGATTACCCTCCGTGGCCTGCTGTTACAGTGCATAACTTCACAGTAAATCACAAATACACTATGAAAAAGATTATTGTATGCACGTTTTTAACCATGGACGGCGTAATGCAGGGACCAGGCGGACCGGAAGAAGATACCAGCGGCAACTTTCCGTGGGGTGGCTGGGGTGCACTGCACTGGGATGATGTAATGAACGAAACCATGGCACGCCACACCGCTGCTCCATATGACCTGCTGCTGGGCAGGCACACCTACGAAATATTTGCCGGTTACTGGCCCAACCACGATGATGACCCTACCGGCCATCTTTTTAACCGTATAAATAAGTATGTGGCAGCAACCACACCCGTACATCTTTCCTGGGATGGCTCCATACTGCTGGAAGGAAACGTAGCAGAAGCTGTAAAGACATTGAAGGCACAGGACGGCCCCGATCTGCTGGTATGGGGTAGCGGCAAGCTGGTGCAAACCCTGCTGAAACATCAGTTGGTTGACATTATGCATAACTGGATTTTTCCGGTTACGCTGGGTACAGGAAAAAAACTATTTACAGAAGGTACACAGGCGCAACAATGGAAACTGGTTTCTTCTGTGGTTTCCACTACCGGGGTAATAGTAGCCAGCTACCAACCCAACGGCGAGGTACAAACGGGTACCATGTCATAATCTGTTCACAGGCATCCGGCTATTACAGCGCATGAGCTATGCATGGTATAGCCAGATGCCGGAACAGTTTTAATAAGGGTTCTGAACAATCCGTTACCGCACAAGTACTTTACGGGTGTACAAAGCACCATCGCCTTCCACACCAAACACCTTTAGTATATACACACCGGCGTTGCCCAGATGCACCGGAACGTTTTCATCAGGCCTGATGGTACGGCTAAACACTACTTTACCCGCCGCATCATATACCAGCAGCTTGCCGGTTTGTTTTACATTTTTAAGCGATACAAAAAAATCGCCCTGGTTAGGCACCGGCCATACGTGAAAACCTGCTTCCACATGCTCTGTTTTAACAGCCGGTGCTGCTGCCAGTGCAACTGCAGTAGCCGTATTAAGAATATGAATTTTGCGTGTCATAGAAGCACCTTCTGCATCCGATACCGTAAACGAATACGAGCCCAGCCCCAGCGAAGAAGGCGTAAACGTAGCCACACCGGAGGCCAGCGTTACTGTACCACCCGATGCTCCGGATACACTGTAAGAAGGAGAAGCTGTAAACCCTTTAGACAGCTGATTCAGCGTTACTGCTACCGGTGCATTATTTACCGTGCTGTAATGCGGATTGGCCATCCACTCCAGATAGTCATCCAGCTGGGTGTAACCATCTCCATCTGTATCTGCATTGCTGTCCGTAAAATCGCCGGAGGCTGAGTTTACATTGGTGCCTTTAATACTCTCCCACCAATTGGGCAATCCGTCATGGTCGCTGTCCCAGCCGGATGCACGCGTTACGTTAGGATAGCTTTCGTAACCACCCACGTCTGACTGATGATCCGGAAAACCTTTTTTGCCGGTTACACTGCCTGTATAGGTGTAGGTACCGTTGAGGGTTTCGTTCACAATGCGTACATCATGTGTATCAAATACCGGCTGCGAACAACCCACATCAGACAAAACATGCTTATAGGCTGTTTTAGCGCTTTGTGTAGTTACATTAGAAGGAAAGAAAGGTGCACTTACAAACGTGGTATAAGATACCGACTGGCCTGAAGCCACGCGACCATTGCTCTGGCTGTTTTCATCAAAATAGCCGGGCATTACATTACCTGCAAAATAATACTGCTGCATACCCAGCCCCACGGCCTCATGCTGTGCATTCAGGGCTTTGAAATAAGTGGTACCCTGCCCTGGCTTATAGTAATTGTTTACAAAGTTTACCTTATTGGCCCCACCATCGGTAGCGCGCGAACCCCAGTTGTACACTACGTTATTGGTAATATCCAGCTTACCGGCATAATATCCGTTGCCATCTAATCCCCCACCCAGGCTCCAGTTGCGGCCATAACAATGGGCCAGCAGGTTGTGATGAAAGCTACCGGTATCGCCGCCGATAGTAGCAGCATACCCGTGCTCGGTGCCGGAAGGGTAATTCTGATGGCCGGCCGCATTAAGCGCCTCTGAAATAAGGGTACGCTGCAGGGTAATATTACGGGAATTACGGGAGCTGAAAGCTTCGTCAATCGTCCAGCTGACAGAGCAATGATCCATAATACTGTAGTTGGCACCCGTTAGCCCCATACCATCATAAGTAGCGCCGGCGCCCAGCCGCAAACGCATATGCCTTACTACCACATCGTTACCGGTAAAACCAAATGGTGCAGAACGGATACAGATGCCTTTACCCGGCGCAGTTTGTCCTGCTACTGTTACATAAGGCTGGCTGAGTACCAGTCTGGAGTTCAGCGTTATAATACCTGATACAGTAAACACTATGGTTCTGGGGCCAATATCGTTGGTAACAGCCGCACGCAAACTGCCCGGGCCATTATCATTCAGGTTGGTTACCTCCACCACTTTACCGCCCCTGCCGCCACGTGCATAACGCCCATACCCTTCTGCACCCGGAAAAGCCTTCTGCGCCCTGCGGAACATCCATACATTGCCTTTGGTTACCACAGAACCCACCACCTCATCTATACGCCAGTAATACGTAAGCATACTATACAAACCTGTTACCGCGTGCGTAGTAGTACCATTGGGTTTATTACCCTTATACAAAGAAGAGGATGTGGTAGCGTTGGCCACCGAAGCAGAATCGGTACCGAAATATACATTGTGCGTGGGGTTGCCCGGGCCTGATGTCCAGCCAAGGGCAAAATTACCATTAGCAGTTTCCAGATGCTCATTCTCATGCGCAGGCACCGGCAGGCGCGCCTGTTGTGTAAGGTTGGGCGTATTCAGTTCCAATGCATTAATAATCACATTTTTGATGGTTTCAGCACCAGAGGTTTCACTTCTGAACAGCACCACCACATCTGTATTAGCCTGCGCTGTTATGGTAAGGTAAGAGATACGGGCAGCGGAGGTTTGCAACACCCGGTTGGTAGGCACCAGGTTATTGGTTACCAGCGTACCATTTACCAGTATATCTATGGGGCTAAAGTTATTGGTGGGTGCCTGCACGTTGTTATGATACGTAAGCAACGTATGCTGGCCGGCAGGCAGGCCTTTAATACGCAGTTCTATCTGCCCCCCGGCGTTGCCGTCTTTTACAGTAACGCCATCGCAAACCAGACGTGCGTAATTGGGCGATTGTACGCCTGCTTTATACCAGTCGGTTCCCAGGCTGGTACCTGCTGTACCTTTTTTTAAAACAAACTTTACACCGTTTACCGTAAGCGAGTCAGCAGTGGCCTCATCCACCACCCAGGGGGTATACCCTGACTCAGTTACCTCAGCGGTAGTTCTTCCGGCCATATCAAAATCTATTTTTACTACGGGATTTTGTGCGGTTGCGGTGTACACAAGGCATGGCCATAGCCCAAAGGCTAGTAGCAATCGTTTGGCTTTCATTGATGAATGGTTATGTTATGATTTCATTTGGCAATACTGCCCTTTCCCTACGCCCCCGGTTGGCGAAAAGAAAAAACAGTAAGCTAAAAGTAAGCTGCACCTAAAGCCAGTTGCAATGGAAGATTCGCCTATAATGCTGGACAATATTGCACCGTTAAAAAAATGCAACTTACTGCGCACCTGAAAACACCCTAAGCTACAGCTGATAAAAAAGCCCTTATAGGCAAAAACCTGGCAAAAACACAAATAGACAGACCTGTCTATTTATTTACCTATCTTTACCCTATGAAAGAATCCGAAGCCAGAAACCGGATACTCAATGTTACCACCCGGCTTTTTTACGAACAGGGATATAACAGTACCGGCATTAATCAGATTATTGAGGAAGCGGGTATTGCACGCGCATCGCTGTACCATCATTTCCCCTCTAAAAGAGATTTGCTAACAGCTTATCTGGAAGAGATGGGACAACAGTTTGTAAATGAGCTTACTGCCTACCTGGCACCACTGAAAAATCCACAGCGGAAAATACTTGGCTTATTTGATTACCGTATTGAAAGGCAATACCACACATCGTTTGGGGGCTGCCATGTTATGAAAATAAGTGCGGAACTGGAAAAAACAGACGCTTCCGCTTTTTCCCTGGTTGCTGCCCAGAAAGAGAAGCAGAAACAGGCTATTATAAACCAGGTGGCACAGCTGCATGCAAAAGAAAACGCTGTACTGCCCGGAGAGCTGCTTACAGAAACACTTTTTTTACTGCTGGAGGGCGCTACCATCAGCAGCACCATACAAAAAAATATACAGCCACTAAAACAGGCACGCAAGGCTGCCGCCAAACTTATTTAATTTTTACACTACAAACAGACAGACTAGTCTACTAAACAATACACAATGAAACGCGTAGTAATTACCGGAATGGGTGCCATCACTCCTCTGGGAAACAATGTAAATGATTTCTGGTCCGGGTTAACTGCCGGCAAAAGCGGCGCAGCCCCTATTACCCATTTTGATGCATCGCAGTTCCGTACGCAGTTTGCCTGCGAAGTAAAAAACTTTGATGCCAGCCATCTGCTGGATAAAGCGGAACTGAAACGTACAGACACCTTTACACAATATGCACTGGCGGCCGCCGGACAGGCTATTGCCGATTCAGGCTTCGACATTAATAAGATGGACCCGTTTGATGCAGGCGTTATCTGGGGTACCGGCCAGGGCGGCATGGAAACTTTTGAGCAGCAGGTGAGCGAATATGCCACCGGTAACGGTCAGCCACGTTTCAGCCCCTTCTTCGTTCCTAAGATGATTCCCAATATGGCATCGGGTATGATTTCTATCCGCCACGGGCTGATGGGTATTAACTATACCACCGTATCTGCCTGTGCCACCTCCAACACAGCCATTATGGATGCCTTTAACTATATACGGCTGGGTAAGGCAAAAGTAATTGTAACAGGAGGCTCAGAAGCGCCGGTTACACCCGCTTCGGTAGGTGGTTTCAGCGCCATGAAAGCGATGAGTGCACGTAACCATGCCCCACAGGAAGCTTCCCGGCCTTTTGATGTGGAAAGGGATGGTTTTGTAATTGGTGAAGGCGCAGGCGCGCTGATATTGGAAGAATACGAACATGCCGCGCAAAGGGGCGCTACTATTTATGCGGAAGTAACCGGCGCCGACATGACAGCAGATGCGTACCATATGACGGCCACACATCCCGAGGGATTGGGTGCCGCCAAAGCCATAGAAAGATCATTGAAAGAGGCTGGCATTACTATACAACAGGTAGATTACATTAACGTACATGCCACCTCTACCCCAATTGGCGACCTATCAGAAATTCAGGCACTGAGCCGTATTACCGGCAGCAACACCTCGCCTTATATCAGTTCAACCAAATCAATGACCGGTCACTTACTGGGTGCAGCAGGTGCTATTGAAGCCATTGCTTCTGTAAAAGCCATTCAACACCAGGTAATACCGCCTACCATCAATACAACAGTATTAGACCCCGCCATACCAGCCAATATGCGTATTGTTACACGGGAAGCAATAGACCATCCTGTAAAGATAGCCATGAGTGATACGTTTGGCTTTGGTGGCCACAACGGCATTGTTATATTCCGTAAAGTATAATACCCAACAATACAACAGGGGTTATCTGCTTATAGAATACAAACAGATAACCCCTGTTATTTTATGCAATAGCTTCTACAGCAGCACTGCCTGGAATTTATTTTCCGGCACCAGCAAGATGCTTTTCTATATTTCTGCGAAAGGGACCGGCGCGTTTAATAGCATCTTTAATTTTCTGGTGGTTAAACCACGGAAACTGCCTGTGCAGGTATTCAACTTCACCAGGATCTTTGGCGTCTACCTTCAATCGGTCCTGTTTGCCGATGTTTACTTTGTTGTCTGACATGATTCTTTGTTTTTAAATACATAGGATAATGTGTATTATAAAAAATCATGCCGCTACAAAGCTGTAGTTCCGGGATGGCTAAAGCACTTCCTTTATATAGGCTACCAGCCTTTTACAGAAGGCTTCATCCGGTATAAGCCCTGCTCCTGACTGCGCGTTGTTCAGCGCATGTTCCGGCACAGATGTGGCGGGAATTACACAGGTTACCGCCGGGTTCGCAATTATATAGCGCAGAATGCAGTCAGGCCAGCTTTGGATACCCTGTGCCGTAACCCATTCCGGCAGTTTTTTGCCTACCAGCAGCTTTAACAAATGCCCCTCGCCAAAAGGCCGGTTAATGAGTGTAGCAACCCCTTTATCCTGCGCTACGGGCAGCAAAAACTGCTCAGCATGGCGGTTCAGTAACGAGTAATTAAACTGCACAAAATCAAGCGGTTCCTGCTCTATTATACGGCGTAGTTCTTCGTGGCTGGCATCGGTATAATGGGTAATGCCTATGTAACGTATTCTGCCCTCTTCTTTCCAGCGGCGCAGCTGTGGAAGATGCGTTTTCCAGTCCACCAGATTATGTATCTGCATCAGATCAATCGTTTGCCGCTTCATTTTCCGGAAAGAATCTTCCATCTGCGCCAAGCCTTCTTTAGCACCGGTAGTCCATACTTTGGTAGCGTAAAACAGCCTGTCAGCAAAAGGCTGCCCTTCCGTAACCTGCCCTATTACCTCCTCCGCTTTACCATACATAGGCGAGCTATCTATTAACCGCCCGCCCGCTCCGGCCCAGGCTTCCACTACCTGTGCTGCGTTTTGCAGCGCACCAGCGCCGGATATATTCAAACTCTGCCAGGTGCCCATACCTATTACAGGCATTTTTTCACCACTGGCAGGAATAATACGTTCTAACATACGATAGCAAACTATTTAGTCCACTAATATAGCCAATTGAAACAATACACACCTTTTTGCCATACCGCTGCCTGCCAATACCTTTGACGCATGAAGCAAGTAGGAATTATCGGCTGCGGGTGGCTGGGCCTGCGAATGGCACACCATCTGCAACATCGGTATCAGATAAACGTAACTGTTACTTCAGAAGAAAAAAGCAATACACTGCTGGCGGAAGGTATACCGGCAAGTGTTGCCCGTTTTGCAGATGATAAGGTATACACCCCCACTGCAGCCTGGGCAGAAGCAGCGCAGCAGGATGCGATAATCATAACCGTGCCTTTTTCAAAATCCACGCCCACAGAACAGCTAAACAACCGCTTTCATCATCTTCACCACTTTCTTGGTGCATACAACAAACAGTTGTTCCTGATGAGTTCTATAGGCGTTTACCCGCAAGTGCCGCAGCTGATAACAGAAAACAGCCTGCCGGAAGCAATGCTCACGGCCAACATACTGGCCGTGGAAAAACTGGTGAGGAGCTTTTACCCGCAGGTAAACATACTGCGGCTGGGCGGACTTATGGGTGATAACCGGGTTTTCAGTAAGTATCAAGTAACCGGTTTAGATCAACCGGTTAACCATGTACACTATCAGGATATATGCCTGGCAGTGGAGAAAATGATACAGCAACAAACTACCGCTCAAACTTATAATATTGTAGCACCGCTACACCCTTCCAAAGACGAGGTAATGCATTGTCAGCAGCAGCTTACCAGTACTCCGGCACTGCCGGTTGCAGGCAGAATTATATCAGCTGACGCTTTTGTAAAGGATCTGGACTTTCAATACACCTACCCTGACCCGAGGTTGTTTCCTATACAATAACAGCTGCAATAAAATATCAACGCACGGCTTTCATTATGAAATCAACAATCGGCTGTGGATTGCCAAGGCTATGAGGATGGTGGTTTACGCCTGGCTTGTGTATTACGGTGATGTTGCCACCAGCCTGCTTTACTTTCTCTTCAAACAGCGCGGTATTTTCTGCTACAGGTACTACATCATCCGCATCACCCACCACATGCAGCATGGGGTACCTTCCTTTTACAATTTCGGGTACCAGGTCTATCGGGTTTCCTTTGAATGCCATGGCGGCGTCTTCAGAAGTTAAGTTAAAATCACTTTTAAAGGCAGCCCAGGAGCCTGCATCGCCTTTGCTGGCACCCTTACCTCCCGGCCAGCTTTTCAGGTCCAGCACCGGTGCATCTGCGTATACGCAGGCAACCTTTTCCGGATTTTCAGCAGCCCAGCGGTAGGCATAAACACCACCGCGGCTAAAGCCCTCCAGGCAAACCTTTTCAGACAGGCCCGCCTGTGTTAGTCTGGCATAAAACGCATTCCAGATATCCACGGCTTCGCGGTTACCAAACAGTTCCGCTACATCACAATAAGCTACATGAAAGCCACTATCCAGCAACGCTTTTTCTGTTTGAGGTTCTACATTCCAGAAACGGCAGTTCCATATCCATGGCGCACCGGGCGCTACCTTACGCGGCTTCACTACCTTGCAGGAGCGACCCATAAAGCTGAAGTCAGCACACTCAAATCCGTGGTAAGAACTGATCTTTTTTTCTCCGGTAATTTTTTCAAAAATATCAGCGGTTGCAGCCGGAGGGTTAATACACCGGCCTAATTTAATTTTATCGCCGCTATCGTCTACCTCAAACAAACGGGGAACGCGGATATAATGCCCGTCTTTATCTTCACGATGACTATGTACCGACATCAGCAGCTTGCCCTCAAAGGTGCGGAACAGCATACCATGGCCGTGATTGGGTGGCGTAATGGGTTCCGGCTCCTGTATCCACGGACCATCTAATGTTCCGCTTTTTGAATACACTACACCCTGCGTGTATACATTAAATATCCAGCTGGTCCATAACATACCCAGCTTTCCGGTTTGGGTGCGGAACAACCAGGGGCCGTCAGTTACTTTATTAGGTATGATTTTACCCCGCTCATCTTTTTCACGACTCCAGGGCGCTTCACTGGCGCGGAACAACAGCTTTGCTTTGCCCGTAGTTCCACTTAAATCTTTTTTCAGGGCAATCTTTTCAATGGTACCATCCCAGTTCTGCAACCATTCATAACAGTATATCATATAGGGCTTACCGTCTGTATCTACCCAGAAGGTACCATCCAGCGTAGGCATATTGGCAGGAAGATAAACCGCATCTTTCATCGGCACATAAGGGCCGTCTGGCTTATCACTCACCAGTACATGGCAGGCGCGGCGCTCAATCACATTGCCTTTAACGGTATCAATTTTAACATCACGGTTGGTAAAGGTGGCAAAGTAATAATACCTGCCCTTATAGGCATGCAACTCAGCTGCCCATATCATAGGATGTTTCCCCATCCAGGAATTGGTATCCGGCCGGGCCACATTAAGCGGCCCTGTCCACATTTTCAGGTCTTTACTTTTCCAGAGCATACCACCCGTACCGGTCATATAGTACGTACCTGAGGGTTTATCTGCCAGAATACAGGGATCGCTTAAACGAATGGAATCGAGCGGCAGTTCACGCATTACCGGCTGTGAACGTTTCTGGGCAAGGCTGGGGGCAAAGCAACTGCCCCAACAGGCAGCTACCGCTAAAAACAGAAATTTACGCATGATGATCTTCTACAAAAAATGAAGATAATCAATAATTACCACCCCGGCACCTCCCCTACAACAGCAATGTTATAGTTCCTGTAACCATTTTTACCACGCCCATACAATCGGTATAGGTAACCATATATACATAAGAACCTGGCAACCTTTCGCCCTTATAGCGGCCGTTCCATCCCGTGGCAATATCATTAGTAGTAAACACCTGCTCACCCCACCGGTTAAAAATGCGAAAGCTTTTGAGGGTTATTTTTTGCGCTACCACGCGGAACCAATCGTTTCGCCCATCGCCATTAGGTGTAAAGCCGGTAGGCATGTAGATATAAGCGTCTGCACAATACGTAGCCCTGGACAGCACGGTTATAAATACCGAATCACTCACCGGACAACCTTCGGGGTCGCTTGCTGCATGTACCGTAATCCAGCCGGAACGCGAAGGCGTGGCAGCAGGGTTGGCAATACCCGGATTATTAAAAACCACTCCGCCCCCTTCCCACCTATACTGGTTTGCCTGCGTGGCCTGTAGCTGTATACTACCTCCAACAACTACAGTATCCGCATTAGCCGACACCTGTATAACCGGTGCCGTTACTGATAAATTCAATACTACCATACTATCGCAGGTAGCCGTGGGCAAGGTATCATGATAAACACCTGCTTCCGTTAACAGTAATCCATTGAACTGAAAGCTTTCGCCCGCACAGATGGTTATATTTATGGTGTTGCGCTTTACCGGAAGTACTGATAGATTTAACACCACAATACTGTCGCAGCCGGCTGTTGGCAAAGTATCGCGATAAATACCGGGCTGCGTAAGTTGCCTTCCATTAAACACGTAAGGCATGTTGGCACAGGTTGACCGCACAATGGAATCGCGTTTCAGATTTATAGAAAGCAATAAAGTAACAATACTATCGCAGGTAGCCGTACCCAGGGTATCACTGTAAACACCGGCTACGCTGTAAGTACGCCCGTTAAAAGGATACTGCTGCCCCGGGCACATGGTATAACGCACCGAATCGCGCTTATAAGGCAAAAGTGTAATGCGGGTAACCACCACACTATCACACAGCAGGGGCCTTACCAATGTATCGGTAAAAACACCGGCAATGTTATAGGAATGCCTGCCAACGGTAACGGAACGTCCGGGGCAAAGGCTGATGTTTTGTGTATACACATTTTTCAGCTGCAGATGATAGGTGGTATACGACGTATCGCGGCAGCCATTGATATCTGTAGCCCTTTGTATAGTGTAGACGCCTGTATCTCCAGGCGTTACCGGATCTATGGTAAGTGTATCCGTGGCATAGGTAACACCACCGGGAGTTGTCCACCGGTAAGTATAATAAGCCGACCGCCCATAGGTTAATTGCCTGCTGTTACACGAAAACGTACGCTCTGCTATGGGTGGAAAAGAAATAGCGCTAACCGTAACACCTGTGGTGGAAGCATTACCGCATACATCATAAATACGGGCGGTATACGTTCCCGGTGTTGCCGCAGCAAAAAGATTCCCGCTCTGTACCGGAAAAACCTGCGGGCCACTGATAATTTCATAACTAAAAGGGGCCACCCCTTTACTGCTATCCGCTACCAGTTCCAGATAGGTATTGGTTTTACATTGTACATAGTTATTTATCAATATTGCCGGTGTCTGATACCCTTCAATAACCAACGTATCTGTTATTACCTTACAGTCTACCGGCAGGTGGTTAATGGGTGAGGAAACACCGTAAGCAGAAGCATAAGTAAAAGCAAGTTCATAACGGCCGGAAGCCAGATTGGAAACAGAATCGTTTATAAAAACAGTAGCATCCTGCGGCTGGTAATATTTATACACCTCCTCTCCCGTGGTAAGGTTTCGTATACGGATGTTACCGTGAGAAGCGGCTATATTATAATAGAGTTTATTATCGCCCGGGCACCCCTTACGATAAGTAAACCGATGGCTCAGATTTGTCACTTCTGTTTCAGCAATGGTAATATGATCAAACACCTCCGATCCACAACTGTCTATCAGCTTAAACTGATACGTTCCCGCAGAGAGGTTACTCATATCAAAGCGATAATTATTATACCCGAAACCCATAGGGGCAAGCGTATCGGGGTACACATAATTACTTTCATATGCATATCCTGCCTTGGTACTGCCCATTCTTACCGGCCCGGACAGTAATACCAGCCTGGGTTCCTTTTTAAAATTCTCTACAAACAAAAAAGCGAAAGCAGCAGAATCCACACAGGCAGTAGGCACTATCTGAAGGGAAGATATAGCAGGTACGGGCGTTACTGCTGCAGGCACATAAAAATCCCGTTCTGTTGTATGGCCACAGCTATCAGCAATAACAATATGATAGGTATTATTAACAGGAAGGTCTTTTACGGTAAAACTACTTATGATTGGATAGCCGCCGATACCCGGAAAGCCAGTTTCCGAACCGGTAGCCAGCACCGCATTGGCTGCGTCTGTTACCACATAACTCACCGGCGCTTTCAAGTAAGTACCTATTGTACCCGGTACTTCGCAGGCGCCGCCATTCAGGTTGAAAATGATGGATGTTTTATAGTCACAGTCAGCAAAATACTGCGCCACCTGCGTACAAAAAGAAAAAGGCCTGGCAGTATAGGTGGGCGATACTACCGAAGCCCCGCAACTATCCGTAATAGTTACCTGCACCTGATCGCCATAAGTAAAACCGGGCAACAACTGCTCCAGGGTAATATAACCGCAACAACCGGAGGTGTCTATTATAGTGGGTGAACGGGTAGTAAAAGAACCGCTGCCTGTTACAAAAGTGCAGGTAAGCGGAAAGCGCCACGCATCAGCATGCAGGCTCATCGATAACATGGCAGAATCGCACCCGGTTATAGCTATACGTGGCGGTACAAAGAACACCATATTGGAAAGCGGCGGATTGGTAAGCGTGGTTATGAATGTTCTGAAACCACCACACGCATCAGTAAGCCTGATGGTATAATCACCAGCGGGCAGGCTTTTAAAAGTATCACTGGCCTGTGGTGGTGTTACCACCGGAGACGGCACCATTAACTGCCAGGTAAAAGGCGCCAGGCCGGTGCCGGCTACGCGGTTACCTGCAATCTGTCCATCGCTGCCGCCATTACAGAAGGGATGAATATTTACAGGTTGCAGGTCTGGTGGCAGATAATTACCATCTACTACCACATTTCTGCTTACTGTGTTCGCTGCCCCATCAGAAATGGTAACGGTATACGTACCTGCCGGAAGAGAATGAAAAACGGAGGCTGTTTGCACCGGCGCAGGAACGGGGCCGGCAGTAATACTGAATAATAGCGGGGGCGAAACGGTAACAGCGTCAATGGTGATGCTGCCGTTATTAGCACAGGTGCTGGGTGTACTACTGACTGCGTTTACCTGTAACTGTGCCGGCACTATAGACGGGAACAGGAATAAAGCAATGACAATCAGCCAGTAAGGGTGAAGGGCCAGGCGGGTCATATACGCAAGATAACTAATAAACATTCACCATATCCAACCGAATGGCAGCACTATGCCGCCCGCCTGACAACACATTCCGGAAAAAATGTAATGCAATCCTCCTTTATACCTTATTAAAAACGATTTAGCTAATTATTAAAAAAGATATTTTTACTGTTTTATCTAACATGATCTTTCTTTAATTTAGAAGCAGATTATTCTCCCGCTAATGCCATCATGCTCACTTTCAGATACTGAATTATTGTTGCTGTTGCAAAACAGCAACCACGATGCTTTCCGGGAAATATACCGGCGCTATTGGGATAAGCTGTTTTACCTGGCGGCTAAAAAACTGAAGAGTCCGGAAGAAGCAGAGTGTCTGGTGCAGGATGTATTTGTAGATATATGGCAGCGCAGGCAGCAGCTGAACGTAAGGGAAGCATTGGACGGTTACCTGGTGGTGGCAGTAAAATACCGTATTATTAATGTAATGGCCAAACGCGACCGTGCCAGAACCTGGCAACAACATACCTCAAACACATCTGCGCCGGCAGAATGGCTGAAATATCATGAGCTGAAAGACTGGCTGGATAAAACCGTGGCCAGATTGCCTGAAAAATGCCGCATCGTATATCAACTTAAAAGTGCAGGCTATAGCCAGAAAGAAATAGCCCGGCAGATGCAGGTTTCTGAAAAAACAGTAGAAACCCATATCAGCCGGGCGTTAAAAGTATTAAGAACAGGTTTTAACCACCTGTTGTTTATGCTGTTGTTTATCTGCCGTTTTTAATGAAAGGCTGAATGGTAAAGAATAACCGCCCGGTAGTATCAGGTACCAGGTATTGCGGCAACTGCATAGGGCCGCAACTGCCATTACCCAATCCCATTTGCCGGTAATCCAGTGTAAGCACCGTTTCTTTAACCGGTTGTAACTGATAAAAATGCGCAGCCCTGCCCAGCTCCTGATCGGTATAATGCAGGGCACTGAAACTCATGGTACCATCACCTTTAATTTCAATACCATCACCGGTAAGGGTATCAGTGAGTTGTATCCAGCGTGTATCTTCCCGGTTGGCCATGCCTTGCGGCTTTTCATAAGGCTCAGTCATATCCGTTACTGAACGGTTGTAAACGCCTATGAAAGCAGATTCCTTGCGGTCAATATAATTCTCATGCGGTCCTCTGCCATACCATTTCACCTGTTCTAGTCCTTCTGAAAACGCCATCCGCACTCCTAAACGGTTAATAAACTGTTGCGTGCTGTCTGGCGTAAAGGTGGCAGCCACCGCAATATGGCCGTTACCGTGTATGGTATAATCCAGCTGCACCTGCACCCCAAAACCGGAAGAGGTATTAGCACGAATAGCTGTACGTACTATTACCTGTGAAGGCTGTTCGGTAACATCCAGACTTTTTAACGTGTAAGTGGGGTGGTCATGCCCCAGCTTCCGGGTATCATAAGGCTGCCCCCAGTCGCTGGTATGATCGTTATCCAGCATAGCCCGGTACAGATTAAACACAATACCATTATCAACACCATCAATGTATTTCTTCTGTCCGTATACAAGCTCCGATAATCTGCCGGTTGCCTTATTAAACTTTACCTGAAACTGTTTACCGGTTATCAGCACCTCGCTGGTAGTTTGCTGCAACTGCACAGGTGCATCTGTGGCCGCTGCACGTGAAGCGCTGGCAGCTATGGCAGGTATCATCAGCTGTTCCTGTGCCACCACGTGCCCCTTACCGGCCCAAAGCTGCTTTTCAACCAGACTGGCCTCTATAGTAACCTGATATTCTGCACCGGCTTTACGTTTATACTTTTTAAGCGGCAACGTGAATATGGCACTGTCGTTAGGTGCCAGATTTCCTGCCGTGATTACACCCTTTGCTACCGGCAGCCCGTTCTCCAGTAGCGACCAGCGGAAAGCAAAAGATGCAGCTGTCAGGAAATCGTAACAATTGGTAATCTTTATACGCCCCTCACTTATACCAGCATCTGTAAAGCGGAAATACTGATATACTTTTTTTACTTCCAGCAGGGCCGGCTTCACCTGACGGTCTGAACTAACCAGCCCTTTAATACTGAACGTTCCATCATTCGGCTCATCGCCCAGATCGCCACCGTAGGCTATATAGGTTTTACCGGTGTTATCGCCAGGTACAGGCGTACGGATGCCCTGATCTACCCATTCCCAAATACATCCACCTATCAGCCGCTTATGGCTTTCTATTGCATCCCAGTACTCGCGCAGGTTACCTACGGAATTACCCATAGCGTGCGCATACTCGCACATAAAATAGGGCTTTTCAGAGGAGGCCTTGCCGCGTTGGATAAGATAGTTAACAGAAGGATACATATTAGACTCAATATCGGCCACCTCGTTCATACCCTCATAGTGAATGGGGCGCGAGGTATCCATATTTTTCATCACCCTGCTTGCCGTAACAAAATTATTACCGCTGCCCGCCTCGTTGCCCAGCGACCAGATAACAACGCAGGCGTGGTTTTTATCCCGGTCAACCAGCCGAACGGTACGATCAACAATAGCCGCCTGCCAGGTGGGGTAACGCGCAATTTCCTGGTGTCCATGCGTTTCATGGTTGGCTTCATCTATAATATACAAGCCGTAGGCATCACAAAGCTTTAACCATACCGGATCATCAGGATAATGGCAGGAACGCACGGTATTTATATTGTGCTGCTTCATCAGCAGAATATCCTGCAACATACTCTGTGGAGTAACTGCCTTACCCAGTGTAGGGTGTATTTCATGCCGGTTAACACCTTTCAGTAATACCGGCTCGCCATTTACCAGCAGTTGACTGTTGCGGATTTCTACTTTGCGAAAGCCTACTTTTACCGGTAATACCTCCATGGTTTTACCATCTGCATTTTTAAGTGATAACAGCAGGGTGTACAAATAAGGTTTTTCTGCTGACCATAACCGGGGCTGCTCTACCGTACCAGCTAACGTATACCTCAACCGTTCATTTGCCGCCTGAGCCCCTACCGGCACCTGTATGGATGCAGCAGCCGGCTTTCCGTCTGCCCCCAGCAGCTGCGCTTCTATTGTGGCAGCACTACTGGCAGCGGTAGCACTATTCAACACCTGAGCATCGATTGACAACCGGGCAGTGGAAAAACCAGCATCAAACGTTGTATGCACAAAAAAATCGCGCACATGCAGCTTAGGCACAGTAAACAGATATACCCGGCGGTGTATGCCACTGAACCGCGTCATATCCTGATCTTCCAGGTAACTTCCATCGCTGTATTTAAATACCTGAACAGATATGCTGTTGCTGCCGGGCTGCACATAAGGGGTAATATCAAACTCAGCCGGGCTGAAGCTGTTTTCACTATAACCTGCACGCTGCCCGTTTACCCATAAATACATGGCACTTATTACGCCATCAAAATGTACAAATATCTGCTGCCCATTCCAGTTCTCCGGCACCGTAAACTCCCGGCGGTAAGAGCCTACAGGATTAGGCTCTTTTGCTGCCGTCCAGTTATCCGGTACTTTTCCCATTACATAAGGCGGATCGTTTTTAAACGGATAAGTAATATTGGTATAAACTGGCGTACCATAGCCCTGCATTTCCATATTGGAAGGTACCGGAATGGTTTTCCACGCCCGGGCATCAAAATCTTTACGGAAAAAATCGCGGGGCCTTTCATCCGGGTGCTTTACCCATTTAAACCACCAGTTGCCATTGAGAGATAATACCCAGGGCGAGTGCGTTATGGTACCGGTATCTGAATACCAGGTATCCTTTTGTGCGCTGCTTACAGAAGGGTAAGGAATATAAGAAGCATGAGACTCCTCCTTACCCACTCCAAAAATCAACTCATTCTCCCACTCCTCCCGCTCCTGGCTCCAGCAGCGGGAATGAATGAAACCGAAAGAAAACAAAAAGAACAATAGCAGAAAACGCGAAACATGCTTCATGAGTGTTGCTGAATTTACATATTAAAAAGCCCCCAGCTCAGCCAGGTGCGTATACTCTACGTTACCATAGTTAGCAGCTACTGTAATACGGAAATACCGCGCCTGCGGAAACGAAGGCACAAAAAATTGCTGCCGTGCATTGGTATTAGCCAGTGTAAGCATACCTGCCGGCGTCCAGGTGGTGCCATTATCACTTACCGCTACTTCTACTATATTAGGCTTGCCATTGTTAGTACTCTGGCGTCCGGTAAAGTTTAACCCGTGTATGGTTTTTACCTCACCCATATCTACCGCCAGCCAGTGTGGCGGTGTACCAAACCCACCATCCCACTTCGTATGCCAGAAGGTACTTGCTTTACCATCAATAGTATGCAGCCCCAGGCCACCGTTGGCTTCCCCTTCCGCGGGCTCTTCAGAGGATACACCCGATACTTTCCAGCCACTTCTGTCAAACTCCGGAAAGTCAGAAAAGTCAAGCGATGCCTTCACTACATAGTAAGCAGTCTGCAACGATTCGTTAATAGCTACCTCTCCTTTTACCGCTGTAATAGTTACCGCTACTATATACTCCTTAAACAGCTCCATACCTTTAGTGGGGTTGATACTGATGGCCAGCGGACTGGTAGATACTCCACCCTGCGGGATAACGGAACTTAGCTGCCCCATCTGATAACAGCCCTCAGGCAGCAACTCGTACTGTGTATTGTTAGCAACGTTAAAAGCCTGCGCTTTTTCCTTATCTACAGCAAACTGCACCTGAATATCAGCAGCGGGCGTTGCATAGCCGCCGTAACTGGCACCATAGGTAAGTTTGTACACCGTATCTGCCATTTTAATGGTAACACGGTTGGGGTTTCTGGCTGCAGCTGCGCTGTACACCTTGTTATAACCCGGTGTAAGCTCATCATTAGGTATGGCTATTTTTTCGCAGGCTGACAATAAAAGCAGTGCAGCCATACATAAGATTTCTATTTTACGAGATAGTGTAATCATGTTGTTCATATTAATGCTTATGAATACAGGTGCTCATGCGGCCACCTTTTTGACCCGGATTTACCAGCCCGGGTTCTGTATCAGCTTACGGCCTCTGTCCATTTCAAACTGCGCCAGCGGAAACCAATAGTATGCTTCTTTCCATAAATGATTATCTGCTACCACGCGGCGGTAAAAATCATTGCCATCTTTGTTTACATCCATTCCATGCAGGTTGCCCATTACCGATGCCACGGTTTTCCATCTTCTCACATCAAACCAGCGGTGGCACTCATACGCCAGCTCCACACGCCGTTCCTGCCGTATTTTTTCAACAAGGGCAGCCCCTGTAACCGCCGGCAACCCCACACTGCCATATTCCGGTATGCCTGCGCGCTTGCGAATCAGGTTCAGGTATTTTAATGCTTCTGCATCATTACCACCATACTCAGCCAGGGCCTCGGCATAATTGAGATAAATTTCACCCAGGCGAACCAGCACATAAGGGCGGCTGTTGCTTTCGCCGTTTATACGGTTGGTTTCGGGAGATACATTTTTTACCACCAGGTAACCGGTATGAGAATAGTCTTCTCCCCCGTTCTTTTTACCATCCCTGCCTGAGTAGGTCATATTTACTGTAATAGAATCCTGTGTAATAGCCCCTCCTTTGTAACGCGCACCGTTATACAATACCGAAGCATAAAAACGGGGCTCCCGGTTTACATACATATTGTATACATTATTGGTAAACCCATCTTCGGTATATAACGATGATTCGGTTATCAGCTTACCATCTTTCATAAAATAGGCATCCACCATTTCCTGCACAGGCGAAACACCATTCCAGCCACCTGCCGAGCGTAACGAACAGTTATAATCCCAGTTCCACAGGCCGTTTGATTTGCGTACAAAAATGCACTCATCGTTCCATGGTGCCAGATGTATACCACGATACGATTTAACCGGATCACCCGAAGCATCTTCATACAGTTTATAAGTCTGCAGGTCAATTACTGCTTTGGCGGCGTCTATGGCCTTTTTCCATTTTTCTTTATCGTAGGTCTGCGCAATAAAAGGCTTTCCATCTATATTCTTAAACCCGGCAAAACCGGTATTGCCATTAAAAGCGGGGCTGGCCGCATACAGCAACAGGCGTGATTTTATGGCTAACGCTGCCCCTTTGGTAGCCCTGCCATAATCACGGTCAGCAACAGGTACTGTGGGCAGCACCGCTGCAGCCGCATCCAGCTCTGTACTGATATAATCTACACAATCGTCATAGGCACTCCGTGGCAATTGCAGGTCGGCTACAGCCGCATCAGCAGGCAACTCATTATCACCAATCAGCACCACAGGGCCATACTGGCGCAACAACATAAAGTAAAAATAAGCACGCAGAAAACGGGCTTCTGCTTTATACTGATCAATCAAACGCTGCCCTTCCAGTGCCAGTATTTCTTTGTTGCCATCAATATGGCTGATAAAATACGTGGCAGAGCGTATACCATTGTAATACGTTTGCCAGAAATAGAAATGCGAAGCGCCGGGGTTCCAGTTGCCAACGTTCACCTGATAAATAGTCCACTTGGCCCAGGCGATATTTACCTCATCCACATTACCCGTCCACGGGTTACCATTCCACTGATCACTTTCATCTCTTACATAATTGTATACATTCGCCAGATAGCTTTCAGAGGGGCCCTTCTTCTGAAACACTTCCTCAATGGTTTGCCTGTCGTTCGGCACCTGATCCAGAAACTTTTTACAGGAGCACAGCATTGCCGGAAACAGTATCACTATAGCAATAGAATATAAAATAGTATGCTTTCTCATAATCTGTTCAATTTAAAAACGGCAGTCAATGCCAAAACTAAATGTCTTTAACAGCGGGTATTGCGCGCCCTTGCCATCGCCCAGCTCCACATCCCACAGCTTAAAGCTGCTGAAAGTGGCTACGTTGTAGCCAATGGCATACAGGCGAAAATTGTTCATACCCAATTTGCGCAGCCAGGGCTTTTTAGAAAAGGTATAGCTGAGCTCCACATTCTGTATACGTAAAAACGCCCCGTTCTTTATCCACCAGTCACTGCTGGAATAATTGGAGTTGGAAGTAGAAGGATAAGTAAGTCTGGGATACCAGGGTCGCTTGTTATTGCCCTCCGGTGTCCAACGGTCGTTGATATTGCTGAACAGATTCCCCCTGGAACCTTCTTTCTGAAAAGGCTGCATGCCTTCTCCGTTCAGGAAGATATCTACATTGCTGATGCCTTTGAACCAGGCACCTGCCGACCAGCCTTTCCAGGAAAAAGAAGGACCAAAGCCGTATACGATTTCAGGAATAGAACCGGAACCGATAGGGCCATTATCGTAGTTATCAATTTTACCATCGCCGTTCAGGTCTTTATATTTTATATCACCGGGCTGTATGGTGCCGGTTTGGGTGGCACTGTTGGCTATATCTTCTTTCGATTCAAACAAACCCAGCGAGGTTAAGCCAAAACGCTGGCCCAGCCTGCGGCCTATCACCTGCTGCCAGGGGTAAGGCCACAGGGCGTTGGCATCCTGTTTTACAATAGCCCTGTTCCATACAAAATTGCCACGCATTTCAAAATTGAGGTTGCGCGCCAGTTGTTTGTTATAGGTTACCGTACCATCCACCCCTCTGTTACGCACGGCACCCAGGTTACCAAAAGGTGCATTTAAAATACCGGTGTAGTTAGGCAAATCGCCCCGCTGGCGGAATATGCCCGTGCGGTTTTCCATAAAAAAATCAACCGTGAGCGATAAAGCGCCCCGCAGGCTACGCAGTTCCATACCCAGGTTTACTTTAGCAGCACGCTCCCAGGTAACATCTACTGCATAATCACCTATATCCAAACCGCTGTAAGTATTGCCGGAGCTTCTGCCAAACGAATACCCATCCCGCTGTGTTACGGTAGAGATATAAGCAAAGCGGCGGCCCCCGATACTGCTGTTACCTACTATACCATAAGACCCGCGGAACTTAAGCAGCTGCACAGAAGATGCCAGCGGACGAAAGAATTCTTCATTAGACACTACCCAGCCCAAACCATAAGAAGGAAACAGGCCAAAACGCGATTCTTTACTAAAGGTTTCGGAACCATTATACCCCAGGTTTACCTCTGCCAGGTAGCGGCTTTTGTAGCCGTAAGTAGCCCTTGCGGCAATGCCCTGGTACCGGTTGGGAATGGCACTGATAAAATCAGCCGCAAAAGCATCGGTAGCATCACTCTGGTTATACAACACCATACCGGTTACCTCATGCGCACCATTACCAAAGCTACGGTTATAATTCACTGCCACTTCCTGGTAAAACTGCCGGCTGCCGCTGTTTGCGCGGTTATATCCCAGATAACTGGTACCTACCCGTGTTTGCTCAAACACCAGCTTGCCATCAGCATCGCGGTTGGTGGCAAACCAGGTATCTACCGTTTTGGTTCTCGATATCTGATGATAATTATAATTATCAAACGAGAACATGCCGTATACCGATAATCCTTTTACCAGGTTACCCATATCCTGCGTTACGCGTATGTTAGACCATAACTGGCTATGGGTGTTGTTGATATAGCCACTCTGCGTAAGCATATCGTACGGGTTTGCCTCTTCGCCACGTGCCTGTGGTATAAGCCCGTTGGAATATCTGACAGGAATAATGGTAGGTGGCATAATATAAGCAGCATTCCATATATCCTGCGCACCACGGCCGGGGTAGTTGGCATCAGAAATCCAGCCGGACGCACCAAAGTCCACCTTTGTATTGTTAAACAGTTTCAGGCTCAGGTTGCTGGTAAAATTATACCGCGTAAACCGGATGGCTGAGTTGTATTGTGCCAGTTCATCAGTTTTATACAAACCGGTTTCATTGTAATAACCCACAGACAGATAGTAAGTAGCTCTTTCAGAACCACCGCTGGCGTTAACGTTCGCCCTTCTGTTATACCCATGCTTGTTGAACATTTCCTTAATCCAGTTTACATTGGGATGCAAATCCGGATCAGTGCCTTCCGCAGTAGCTTTTATTTTTTCATCGCTATATAACTGCATGGCATTGGGGTTGCTGTTGCGGTATGCCTCATTGGCCGTTTTAAGATAGGTAACCCCATCTGCAAATTCCGGCACACGGGTAAACTGTGTAATACCCTGGTTCAGTTGCAGGTTTACCTGTGGCGTGCCGGCCTTGCCACGTTTTGTTTCAATAAGTATAACACCATTGGCCCCCCGCACACCATATACTGCCGTTGCCGAAGCATCTTTAAGAATGGTAAAGCTGGCAATATCTTCCGGGTCTATATTGTTGAAAGTACGCTGCACCCCATCTACCAGCACCAGCGGGCTGCTGCTGGTAAAAGTGGAGATACCCCTTATATAAATCTGTGATCCATCAAAACCCGGCTCACCGCTACGTTGCACGCCAATAACCCCTGCTACCCGGCCTGCGATAGCATTGGTGAGGTTAGCAGCAGGAATTTTTAAATCTTCTGTTCTGATAGAAGATTGCGCACCTATGAGGCTGATGCGTTTCTGACGGCCAAAGCCCACCACTGCCACATCTTTCATACTACCACTCTCGGCTTCCAGCACGGCATTCATTACCAGTTGCTCTTTAAACAGTACTGTATGCGGCAGGTATCCCACAAAGCTGAACTGGATAGAATCGCCAATATCGGCGCCTACCCTGTACCCGCCATCATCGCGGGTAGCTACAGCCTTACCGGTATTTTTATTTAACACCGTAGCGCCGGATAAAGGGGTACCCTGCTCATCAACCACCTTACCGCTAACGGTAAAACGCGGCGTATCTTTTGCCGGCATTGCCGCCTGAAATACTTCTGCCACCTTGCGCCGGATAACGATGTTACCGTTTTCCAGCTTATACTGTATGGGCTGGTTACGGGTGCATAGCTCCAGCACCATTTGTAAACTACCGCCTGTTACCTGAAAGGTAACGGGTGCCGTTTCTTTCATAAAAGCTTCCTTGTACAGAATGGATACGCCCGTTTGCCGGCTTAACTCCGGAAACACCTGTAACAGAGAAGCATTTTTTACCGATAAGGTAACCTTTTGTGAAAGGCCTCTGGCGCTTACCTGTAACAACCCGGTAAGCATCAAAAAAGCAATCATCTTCATAACCAGTAAAATTTTGGCTAATAGCTCTGCCCTACGCAGAGCTGCTGCATTAGTGGTAAAATGCATAGATTTGTTATGTTTTGGTGATCGGAAAGGATAATATCGCTGCGCTCAAACGGAGATATCATCCATGTTTAACACACTATTCAATTGCCGGAACTATACAACGGAGGTGTTTCCAGCACCTCCGTCTTTATTCCCGCGCATTGCATACTTATTAAGGCGATACCACTAACTTTTGTCCGTTAATGGTAAAATGCGGGCTTCCATAGGCGCCCAGCAGGTTCAATACATCTTTCAGGTTTCTGCTTCTGCTAATGCTTCCTCCATACAACTCAGCAGTTACCCCCGCTTCATTCACAATTTCAATATCATACCACCTGCCTATTTCACGCAAAATGGTATGTAAATCCACATCATTAAATACAAACAATCCTTCTTTCCACGCCAGTACATGATCTACATTCACCGTTTGTACCGCTATGGAATGCTGCCCGCGGTCAATCACCGCCTGCTGGCGGGGCTCTAACCTTCTTACTTTATTACCTTCTGTTACTTCCACACTTCCTTCTACCAGGGTGGTGCGGATGGCTTTTTCATCAGCGTAAGCCATCACATCAAAATGAGTACCCAGCACATGCACTTCCGCTCCACCGGTTTTTACTGTAAAAGGCTGGCGGGCATTGCCCGCCACCTCAAACCATGCCTGGCCTTCCAGTTCCACAACTCTTCCCCCCCCGGAAAAAGAGACGGGATACCGCAAACGGCTGGCAGCATTCAGCCATACCTCCGTACCATCCGGCAACTGCACACGAAAGCGCCCACCCCGCGGTGTTACCAGTGTATTAAAAGCTACGGTTCCCGGCTGGCCATCGGCCTGGTAAGCCACCCGTCCGCCAGCCAGCTTTATCACCCTTACCCCACTCTCATCGGCAAGGGCCCCGTCTGCCGCACTATCCAGCAGTATCTCCTGCCCGTTCGCCAATATCAGCGTAGCCTTATTGGTTCCCGGCAAACGGTCGTTTTTAACACCGGCCATCTGCTGCTTAGCAGGCGTAGTATTGAAATAAAAGTAACAGATGCCCGTTGCCATCAGCAACAGCACAGCCGCAGCACTTACTGCTACTGCCAGCCGCCGGTACACAGGCCTGGGCCGGATAGTTTGTGCGGCTATTTTCCGGAAAAGACGTTCCTCATGACTGGCATAACTTTCTGCAAAAGCAGCGGATACCTCTAAAGGCTGTTCATCATCCTGGTTAAGCCAGGCCGCCAGCGCTTCCGCCTCTTCCGGCGTAAGCGTACCTTCCAGCCTTTTACGGCTCAGTTCCTGATAATATTCCTGAGAGTTCGGTTGTTGCATGAGGCAGATTGCTTTCTATACAACAAGGTCAATTGAAAATGCATTATCCCTGAATGCGTCTGAAATATTTTTTGAAGTTGCTGAGAGAAAAATGGGAAGTGCGCAAGGACAACATGTAAGCAATTGAAAAACAATTGCCCTGGCTCAGGGAAAAGACTAAGATTATTAAGGAAAGATGGGAAGCATTGTGGGGAAGGTAATGGTTGCTTAAGAAAAAGTCTTAAGCACTGAGGGAAAATTCCTGGTTGCTTAAGGAAAAGTCCTAAGCAACGAGGAGAAAATCCTGGTTGCTTAGGAAAAAGTCCTCAGTGCTGAGGAAAAACTACTGGTTGCTTATCAGGCTACCAGATGGGTTGCAAAAACTTTTTCAAAGGCCTGTTCAAAATCGGCCTTAATATCTTCAACATGTTCTATACCAACACTTACTCTTACCTGGTTGGGTTTTACACCGGCTGCTACCTGCTCTTCAGCACTCAACTGCTCGTGTGTGGTAGAGGCAGGATGTATTACCAGTGTTTTCGCATCCCCTACGTTGGCCAGATGACTGGCCAGCTTCAGAGAATCTATCAGCTGACTGGCTTTTTCTTTGCCGCCCTTAATGCCAAAATTAAGAATGCCTCCAAACCCATGCTTCAGATATTTACGCGCAAGCGTATGATAGGTATTATCTGCCAGGCCAGGGTATTCCACAAATTCCACCTGTGGATGTTGTTGCAGCCAGGTAGCCAGCGTAAGTGCATTATCCACATGCCGCTGTACCCGCAGCGATAAAGTTTCCAGCCCCTGCAATAACAGGAAGGAATTAAATGGACTGAGCGCGGGCCCCAGATCACGCAAACCTTCCACCCGTGCTTTAATGGCAAAGGCAATGTTGGGCAATCCTAAAGGATTTCCCTCGCCAAACACCTCCCAGAATTTTAAGCCGTGATACCCTTCAGAAGGCTCGGTAAACTGTGGAAACTTACCATTGCCCCAGTTGTAGTTACCGCCATCTATAATAACGCCGCCAATGGTGGTGCCGTGTCCGCCAATCCATTTGGTGGCCGATTCCACTACCACATTAGCGCCATGTTCCAGCGGACGGAACAAATAACCTCCTGCACCAAAAGTATTATCCACTACCAGTGGCAAATCGTAATCCTTAGCCAGTTGGGCAAACTTTTCAAAATCAGGAATATTTAAACGGGGGTTGCCAATGGTTTCCAGATAAATAGCTTTGGTGTTTTTATCTATATGCTTTACAAAGCTTTCCGGATCATCACCCTCTGCAAACCGTGCTTCTATACCCAGGCGCTTAAAAGAGGTTTTAAACTGGTTATAGGTGCCACCATATAAATAAGAAGTGCTTACAAAGTTATCGCCCGCCTGTAAAATATTGGTAAGCGCCAGAAACTGCGCCGCCTGGCCCGAGCTGGTAGCCAATGCAGCTACGCCCCCTTCCAATGCTGCAATGCGCTGTTCAAACACATCGGTAGTAGGGTTCATAATACGGGTATAGATATTACCAAACTTACGCAACCCGAATAAATCGGCCGCATGTTCGGCATTATCAAACCCGTAAGAAGATGTCTGGTAAATAGGTACAGCCCTTGATTTGGTGGTAGGATCAATCTGTTGTCCTGCATGTAATTGCAGGGTTTCGAAGCGAAGTTGCTGGCTCATATGGAATGTGTTTTATGTACGCCGGATTGCGCGGCTATTATTTATCCTACAAAGTAAGTAGGGTAAATGGAATGCGCAAATATTTATTGCACCGTTTTTAACCCGCTTACCTGTAACGGGCGGGAAAACAGGTATTAAACAGAGATTCACTACGTCAAAACCACGTTTCCCCTATATATTTGCAAAAAAAAGTACCCCTCATGGTCAATCCCATTCTGGAAGTATGGCAGGAAAATGAAAACGGCACCTTCCATAAATGGCCCTTTTTTGAATTAGGTGTTCAAATGAAACCGGCTGCTGCATTAAAAGATGTATGTGCCGAGTTTGGTAGTTTATTGCTGGATAAAGAATCAGCAGGCAGGGTGTTAGCACGCCTGATTGACCGTGGTGCCAAAGCAGGCATTTCGGTAAGTGTGCAAACAGATGATACCCCCGCGGCTTTAGAAGGCATTTCCGACAGCCACCGGCTCAGATCTGCTATAACCACACTGGCGCAACACAAGCATGGTATCAGCACTACTACTGCTGCACCGGCCGGGCCTTACAGCAAATCGGCCTTACGCAGATTGTTTGGATTATCGTAAACTGCACAAAAAAGCCTGCAACCGGAGATACGATTGCAGGCCCTTAGCGCTAACTGAATCTGTTACGGTATAAATCTGTTCAACGCTTCCATCACCTGTTCGCCTCTCAGGTTTCTGGCAATGATTTTTCCTTCAGGATTTATCAGTACATTCTGCGGAATGGCCTGTATACTATACAGATCTGCTGCCGAATTGCTTTTGCTTTCAATTTCCGCTACCTGCATCCAGGCAAGCTTATCTTCCGCTACAGCCTGTAACCAGGCCTCTTTTGTAATATCCAGCGATATGCCCAGGATGGTAAAATTGCGGTTTTTAAACGTATCATATGCCTTTACCAGAAACGGGTTTTCTTTCCGGCAGGGCTTACACCAGCTGGCCCAGAAATCAACCAGCACATATTTACCACGAAAATCAGACAGCTTTACCTTCTTCCCTTCTGTACTGGTTTGCTCAAAATCGGGCGCTATGGCACCAACAGCCGTCTTTTCCAGTGTGGCAATCTGCTCTGTAACCTGTTTTCCTTTGGCGGAAGACTGCACCTGTGGCGCAAGTTTGGCAAACAGCCCTTTTATATAGCCTGCCTCTTTGGCTATGGGAAAAAAGCACTCTTTTATTACATCCAGACTAACCTCGCTGGTTGTATGGTTGCTTACGAAAGCTTCCATTATCTTTTCTTCGGCCAGTTGCCGGGTTTCTTCTGTACTGTCTTTGTAGGTGGCCCACAGCACTTTCTGCTCTGCTTTCCACTGTTTTAATACCAGTGAGTCTGCCTGTGCATACAGAGTGCCGGGCATGGCAAAAGCGGCTGCTACTGCCAGTTTTGGAAAAAGGGATACAAAACGCATCATATAAACCGTATTTTCTGTGATTAATTAAAAGGGCGGGTATCTAACGGAATACCCCATTCCGGGTTAAAACTGAGTACATTGTTGGCAATGGGCAGGGTAAACAAAGGCGAGTCTATAGTGCCTTCGTATTGCTCCGCTCCCAGTTCGTGTACAATTTTGGTTTTAGCCCAGGGCTTACCCGGCTCCAGACAAAACCTTTTTAAATCCATAAACCTTTTCAAATGCCCTACCGGCAGCTCGCGGCGGCGCTCTTCCAGTACCAGCCGTATCGCTTCATCTGCACTGGCAGGCAAAGCCAGATCGGGTGTTCCGGTAACATAACGGTAGCGCCTCAGCAGGTTAAGATCGGCCACAGCTTCACTGATGCGGTTGGTTCGGGCATACCCCTCTGCACGCATCAGTAGCAACTCAGGATAGGTAAAGCCTGCAGTCATCTGAAACTTAAGCGGTACAGTTGAGCCCGGCGTTAACACGCCCCGGTAATATTGTATTTTGTTTCCATCATCGTAACTAACACCGCCGGTAGTGGTTTTGTAACCGGGTGCCTGTAACAGGTAATATTTATAGCGCAAATCTGTATCCTTATCAAACAACGCAATAAATTCATCCGAAGGATAGGAAGCCGAAGCACGCCCTGCCGAATTATCCGGCGCACGGAAAAGCAGTATTTCCCGGCTGTTGGGCAGGTTCATTTTACTATCCGGGCTTATAATGCCACTGGTTAATTCATTGGCAGGGTTGGTATAATATAGGTCATTAAAATTATACAGTACTTTATCTGCCCCCTGGGCGGCCGAAGCTTTCCAGGCCATATCTGCATAATACACCACGCTATCATACTTACCGGTAAACAAATGGTAATAAGCCAGCATAGCCTGGGTAGCCGCTTTATTGGGGCGTGAAGGAAAATTGGTTACCTCAGGTGCATGGGGTAAAGCCGTATGTAAATCGGCCAGTACCTTGCGAAAAACCTCTTCGTGTGTGGATAATGGCGGAGCTGCCAGGCTTACATCACTACTGGTTACATAAGGGATGGTTTTGGCACTGTTATCGCCCCCCGGCCGGTATACAGGCCCGTACACCATGGTAGTATGAAAATAGCTCCAGGCCCGGCTGGTATAAGCCTGTGCCAGTACCGCCTGTGCATCTGCCGTGGCAGCGGCATCACCTAAACTATGTATACCGTCAATAACATTATTAAAGTATTTCATAGAGCGGTAAGTACCCCAATCCCAGAACGGCGCACTGATGGAGGGGTTGCGGTAAGGCGCGCGGAAAATATAGCCGTAGTAATTATCAATACTGGGCGAGTTACTGGCTTTATAATACACTTTGCCTATACCTTCTGACAAACTGATATTATCAGTCATATACGCCAGCATGGATTGGCTGTTGTTGTTTAAAAAAGGATATTGTACCACATCCGGGTTATCCAGCAGGTGAGCATACTCCGCTACAGAAGTGGGAATGAGCTTGCCTTTGGGTTTTACATCCAGAAATTTGTTACACGATGCAGCCAGTATAAACACTGGTAGTAACAGGTATGATATACGCATGACAGTGAGTATTAAAGTTAAAAATCAACCCGAAGGCCCAGATAAAATTCAGGCATAGGACGAAACGGCGTAAAACCCAGTTCGGCCTGTTGAGAACCAGGATTTTCCAGCTCCACCCCTTCCGGATCACGCTTACCACTGTTACGCGTAAGCATCAGCAGGTTACGGCCCTGTACAATCACACTGGCCTCTTTTATACCCGCCTGCTTTAACCAGCTTCTGTTGAAATGATACGTAACAGAAGCATCGCGCAGCTTCAGAAAAGCAGCATCTTCTGCAAACACATCAGACATCGGGAAATAAAACGAGTTCATGGAAAAAGCAGACAGCATAGGGTAAATGGTGTTGTTTTCATCACCGGGCTTACGCCATCTTTTAGCCACATCTTCATGGCTGATATTGCCGCCATCATACGCCCATTTACGCATTACATTGCCGGTTTTGGCAATAACCATAAAAGCTATATCCACGTTTTTGTAACGGAAAGTATTGGTTAAACCGTAGGTGAACTTAGGGCGTAAAGTACCACTGTATACTACATCATCTGCCAGTATATCGCCACCATCCACCTTCTGTCCTTTGCTGTTCAGGTAAACCGGGTTGCCATTTTCATCCAGCCCTGCATTGCGGTAGCTGAACAAGGCATTGGCCGCATACCCCTTTCTGTTTACAGAAGTCATAAAATCGCTGCCATACTGGTAGTTTACATTAAACTCCTGTACGGTATTGTTATTATACGCCATGGTACCAGAGAGCTTCCAGGTAAAATCTTTCCTGCGCAACACATCCCCTTCCAGCAACACTTCCAGTCCTTTATTATTAATACGGCCCACATTGCGTTGCAGCGAGGTATAGCCAATGGTAGGATCGATAAAATCGGGCGATAACAGGTCTTTGCTTTTACGCAGGTAATAATCTACCGACAGGTTAACGCGGGAGTTGGCAAAAGCCATATCCGCCCCCAGGTTGGTAGTTAATGTTTTCTCCCACCGCAGTGAATTGTTGGGTGGCGAAGTAATGCTATACGCAATATCACCGGTAAGGCTGTTAAAAGTACCCGGCGTTACGATAAGAAAAGGCCCCGCGTTCAACGAGATATTACCATTCAAACCATACGAGCCACGGAGGTAGAGTTTATTCATCCAGTTGATATGGAAGAACTTTTCGTTGGATAATTTATAGGTACCACCAGCAGACCATAACGGCTTGTACCGGTAATCGGGATTGGTGCCAAAGAAATTGGTAAGATCTAAACGCATACTACCGCTTACCAGAAAACGGCGGTCAAATTCATAAGAAGCATTGGCATACCAGGAGGTAAAACGATCATCCCGGTATCTGTAGCTGCCTATGTTAACCGGTGCCAGCGGATGCATACGCAGCATATCTGCGTTGTATAAACCGGCATTGTAGTCAGCATAGTTAAAGGTGGCAAAGGTACCAGCCTGGTCGTTATAGCCAAAACGGGTGGGGTATGTGTTGTCATCATTTACATAGCGCGACAACTCGGCACCTGCTATAGCTATAATGCTATGCTTACCGTATGTACGGTTAAAATTCACCTGCGTACGGAGTGTATATGCCTGGTTTACTGAACGGGATTCCTGTATCATATCCCCATCCGGAATGTAGTGCTTTGAAGGGTTAGTAGCAGACGTAGCATCATTAAAAGCCATACGCATCTGGTAAGATTGCTGACTGTAAACCGACCTGCTGAAACCGTTCCCTCTTATCCAGGTACCACCTGCTTCTACGTTCAGTCCATTTACAATCTGCACGTTTATACTGCCACCCAGCCGCAGTTGCAGGTTTTGGTTGCGGGTCATTTCCTGCCCCAGATCGTTAAGGGGATTATACTGCATGGGCTTTAAACCGGCAATAGCACCGTAACGGGATATTTTCAGCGGGTTGGTTGCAAATATATCCTGATGCTGTCCGGTAGCCGGGTCCACCACCAGATCGTACGGATGCAGCAGCAGGTTGGAATAATACTCCAGCATACTGGTAACCGAACGTGCCGGTTCCGCACTGGTAGTGTAATTAATATTTGACAACAGGCGTACGGTTACCCCTTTAACAGGCTTCCAGTCGTTACGGATATCAAATATCACCCGGTTATCATGGGTATATAACGTATTGCCCCGGTTGCTGATGAACTTTGCACTGGCAGCTACCTGACTTTTATCAGACCCGCCCGAAATACTGATATTGTGCTGCTGGCTTAACTGATTACGGAAAAGATGTTTCTCCAGTTGTCCTAATCCATCATTGCTCTTCAGCTTTGCTATTTCTGCATCCACATCCGCTTCCGGAATCCATCCCTGTGAGCGGGCCAGCATCAGGTAATTCACTCTTGATAAATAACCGTAAGCATGATAACGCGTAAGGTAGCTATTGGCATCCTGCTCATATAACTCCATTTCCGCATCTACATAATCGGCAGCACTGGCTCTGGCCAGATAGTTCAGATCGGGCTTCAGCACCATACCACCTGTTGCGCGGTAACCGATATTCAATTCGCCCTTTCTACCTTGTTTGGTAGTTACTACAATTACACCATTGGAAGAGCGTGTACCATAAATAGAAGCGGCTACCGCATCCTTTAACACGGTTACAGACTGCACCGCATCTATGTTAATACTTTCCAGCCCACCCGTAATAGGATAACCATCCACAATAATCAGGGGTGATCTGTCACCCGAATTAAAGGTAGATACGCCGCGCATTTCAATACTTCCGTCTTTAGACAGTACCAGCCCTGCTACCTGCCCTTCCAACGCCGCCCTTAAATCGGGCCTCAGCTTGTTTTCAATTTTTCCGGTGCCCAGTATAGCATAGGAGCCCGTAGCCCTTTCACGCGGAATGCTCTGGTAGCCAGTGTTTACACTAACAGCCACTTCTTCTATAGCAGTAACCTGCTGCGCCAATGCTATTACAACGTTACGTGTGCCGGTTAAGGTATGCTCCGTACTGGTATAGCCTATATAACTCACCACCAGTACCTCACCTATATTGGCTTCTATAGTAAAGTAGCCCTGCTCATCAGAAACCGCAGACGCATTACGCCCTTTTACACGAATAGCAGCGCCTGCCAGCACTTTACCCGCTGCATCTACCACAGCCCCTTTTATAAGTACGGGTGGCGGTGGTGCCTGAAATACCGCAGCAGACATATCGGCCTGCGCCTGTTTGCGATACAGCACAATGTCTTTACCATCAATATGAAAACCTATCTGCTGGTTCTCCAGCACCAGATTCAGTAATTCATCTACCGGCATGTTACGTACGGCCACTGTTACCGGCTTTACCGCTTTCAGCAAAGCCATATTACCCGATACCGAATAACCCGCCTGTGCCTCAATAGCAGCAAACACCTTTTGCAGGGGCATGTTTTTACCCTGCAGGGTTACGGTTTGCGATGCTGTTGTGGCAGATACATGTAAGCAGCATACCAACAAAAGAAAAGAAATCATTTTCATCACCATAAGCAGTTTTTTGGAAGGCAGCCAACCGGACATAAACCGGCCGCTGCAAAAAGCAGCTTTTTGCATAAATTGCATTAGTTTGGTTTAAATAAATTGTGTGTCAAAAACGATTTGGAAGAGCCAACTGCCTTCCGTTGTGGTCTCGACCCCACAACGGATTTTTGTTTTTATGCTCCCGGTAATACAATCAGTGTATTACCTTGTCTTTTAAATTTCACTTCATAATCTTCAAGCGCTTTTAAAAAGTTATTAAGGGTTTTGTTTCTGCTTATTTTTCCAAAAAGCCGGATATCGGGCGGCTGCTGCGCATACACCACACGTATATCATACCACCGCTCCAACTGCCGCATCAATTCTTTTATATCTACGCCATCCAGATTAAACACTCCATTTTTCCAGGCCATTACACGGGCAGTATCGGCCTGCATTTTACTACCGGGCCGCTGCTGTACCGCCACCTGTTCACCGGGCCGCAGTATTAACGGCGCAGGTGCATCCGGTAAAGTCTGCATCAGTTTTATGCTACCCTGCAGCAGTGTAGCCACCAATGCAGGCTCATTATCGTAGCTGTTGATATTAAAGCGGGTACCCAGCACCTGTAAGGCTGTATGGCGGCCGGCATCTACCATAAAAGGCATATCAGCCCGTGCAGCCACTTCAAAATAAGCTTCGCCGGTAACGGTTACACGCCTTTCCTTTCCCGCAAAAACAACCGGGTATTTAATAGAGCTTTCTGCGTTCAGCCACACCTTTGTTCCATCCGGCAGCACTATACGAAACTGGCCGCCACGCGGTGTGGTTAACAGGTTAGTACCGGTAGCTGCTTTTCCTTCCTGTACATCATATTGTAAACTACCCGCCTGCTGGCGAATGGCCACTGCCCCCTGCTGTATCACCTGGTTACCGGCGCTATCCAGCGCCACCACCGTACCGTCTGCCAGTGTAAGCAACGCCTTGTTGGCACCCGGCTGTATATCATTGTTATCTGCCACCGGCGGTTGCCCGCCCTGCTCCTCTTTGCCATCGTATACCAGCCACACACCTGCCGCCGCCAGTAGCAATACGGCCGCTGCCAGCCAGGGCGCCCACCTGCGCAACGCAATACGTTTACCACCCGCCCCCCCGCCGGTAATGCTGCGTAATATAACCGCCGCACGGGCAGGGTTCAACTCCCCCTCAGCATCTGTCTGCTCCAGCTGTTGCTGTATCAGTTGCTGCAGCGCATCAGCATACTGCTGCTGCTTTACCAGTTGCAGGTATTCATGCCGCTCCTCAGCGGTACAGGTAGCATTGGTGTACAAATGAAATAATGTGTGCAAACGCGCGCTATCGGGGTCCATAATACAGGCTTATACTATACAGACGCACGGAAAAGCCAACAGGTGGAGTGAAGCGGAAACTTTTTTTCAGGCATTAATTCCAGAACTGCGCCCCGGCCATGATTACCACCGGCAGTGTTACCGGCACACCACTATCGGCCAATTGCTGCCTGATGGTACGCAACGCTTCCATCATGTGCGATTTTACGGTGGAAGGCGCAATCTGTAAGCGCGTAGCAATTTCAGCGTAGCTTAAATGCGCTTCCCGGCTTAGCAGATATACCCGTTGCTGTTGCGGTGGCAGTGCCGATACTATCCGGTGCAGCCGGTTCTGCAGTTCACGAAAATTTACCTGCTGCAATACCGGGGAGGTGGAATCTGCATCCTGCTGAAGCACCTCCTGCAGAAAATCGTACTCGTAAGCCACCTTACGCAGGCCACTGTAAATATGATTCCGGGTAATGGTATACAACCAGGAAGTGAAATTCTGCACCTCAGGCAGCTGCTGCCGGTGCGACCATACTTTCAAAAAAACCTCCTGTACCACATCCTCCCCCACGGCAGGCACGCCTGTAATAGCCGCCGCAACAGCGTATAGCTTATTGCGGTAATGATGAAAAAGCTGCTCAAAAGCTGTCTCATCTCCCGATGCTACCCGGTGCAGCACGTCATATTCATTATGTAACGGTATAATATTCAATGGGGGAAACGGCCGTTTTGGCAAATAAAGGTAAAATTTCCATTGATTGCTTAATTTAGGAGTATGACAATGACAACCCGACACATAGCATGCGCCTTTTTACTTGCCGCAGCCACCTTTACTGCCTGTAGCAAAGATGACAATAACGATACCACACCACCCTCAAATGAGGTTACCCTTGTGGCTAAATGGAATCAGGTTTCCGAAAAACACATTGAAAGAAATACGCTGAAGGAATACGTTGTATATTTTGGCCCCGGAGATTACTGGGAATTTACAAAAGACTCTATTTTTGCCAATGTACGGGGAATTTCTACCAGGCTCCGTTATAAGAAACTGGCAGATGACTCCACACTGTTGTATTACCTGTCTGCCAGCAGCATCCCTACCGACACTTTTTTTATACGCACGCTTACCTCCAATGCACTGGTACTAAGAGGAAGGGCAGATCAGGCAAACAATATCGGTATTCTTACATTTAAACGGTGATACTAAAGCAATAAGATCAGGCATCACCAATATCAAGCCCTTCCAGGTTCATGGCTACCGGCCATTTGGCTTTTGTCAAAAATTTTCAGCTAACCACTTTTCACCCTCTGATGTATTGATGTTGTTTTTTTTACCAACCTCTATCGCTTTTTTCATCATTGCTGAAGACCCGGTTTTGCGGCCGGCTTTATACAGCAACCGGGCATACAATTCCAGGTTATCATAATCAGAACTGCTTTCTGAAATATTTTGCATCCATGAAATCAGCTTGTTAAGCACCGCTTCATTTTCACATTTACTTACGGCATTCCGGCAAAAACGAACAATATCTTCCGAAGTGGCACGCTCCTGCTTTTTCAATGTATCCAGCCTGTTATAAGCCATATCCCATTTACCCTCTGCCTGCAACATCCGCAGCTCTGCCATATCTGTATACCGCTGATTGCCTGAGGTATTCAGATATAGTTTTGCCAGTTGAATGGCAGAATCAAACCCCGGACGATTTAGTGCAGAAAGTGCACTATTCACTTTACCAACAACAATCATAGACGTAGCAAACAGCACATCTGTTTCGCCGTACAAATGCAGAAACTCTGCCCGGTGCTGTAGAAAGTAATCGTTCCACTTATTATTGCCACCCCCAAAATAGCAGAATATTTTAAAAGGTATTTCCTGTTGCAGATGGGTAAGTGTATCCCAGTATTTACCAGCCTGCTTTTCTGCCTCCCTTACCTGTACACGGTTTATGTAATGGGAATAAAACGCGGGATATGCCAGCTGCGTGGATGCCTCAACACCTGGTATATAGTAGCCAGCACTGTCCATGCTCTTTGCCTTATTCAGAAAAGCGATATAGTTAACTACCAGCGCTTCTTCCGGCCCTCCTGTTCCGTATTGTTGATATACAACGCGCTGTTGCGTGTTCAATACCACCGCCGAGGGATACATACCTATGTGATGCTTCTGTGTAAGCTTATACACACTGTCTTTCTCAGCATTGTACCTCAGTACAACATAGTTACCGGCAATGGTATTACTTACGGCTGTATCGCGGAACACCATTTTATCCAGCAATTTACAGGGGCCACACCAGGTGGTATAAAAATCAATCAGCAGTAACTTTTGTTGTTGATTCGCCAGCTGCTGCGCCTGCTCATAATCCTGTTCAATAATCGTTAAAGACTGTGCGTCTGTTTTTGACAGAAGCATTAAATGTATAAGCAGGAACAGTGTTAAGCAGTTTTTTTTCATTTCGCTTGTTTTAAGTAAGTTTTGGCAATGCGCCGCCCTTCCGCTGTTGCAGACGTAAAAGCGGTTGCAATAAATGACAGTATTTTTATTAAAGTTTAACCTGCATCATATCACTACCTTGTACAGGCTGTTGGTTTGAAGATGGAAATATGGGTTTTGCTTTTTCTAAATGCGTTTTAAACTCAAGTACCGCTGCGGCAAAGGCATTGTTGTAATACTGCCACTGCTGCGGCGGAATAACCTGCCCATTAATAGTAAGATGCGTAATACGGCTTTTGGCAACACCAATAACATAATGTGCGTTTTTGTAAGTAGTATTAAACTCTCCTGTAAGTGTGGCCAGCATAGCACTGTCCATTGTAACAGGCACTTCAGTTACCATAGCAGCTTTTGCATTGCGCACAGGCTGCTTACCGGTACTGATATATACACCTGCAAACAACAAAACAGCAACTATACCTGTATACAACCATACCATAGCCGGTGTTGACTTAACAGCTGTACTACCGGCCAGTATTCTTGTTACACGCCGGTATAACTGACCTGACTGGCCACGCAAGCCCATTGCCGCATCCGGCGCCTTCAATGACAGGGAACTGAAATAAATCAATGCCTGTAAATAAGGTTGGTTATCATGGGTACCAATCAGCGCAGCATCATCACAACAGAACTCTCTTTTTTCTCTAAGCCGTCTGCTCAACCATAGCAGCCCCGGGTTAAAGAAAAAAACAGCCTCCGCAACCAGTTGAAAAAGATTCACCAGATAATCATTTCTGCGTATATGCGCCAGCTCATGGCGCAATACCATTTCTACCTGCTCAGGTGGTAAAGTACACAACATGCCCAGCGGTATTAAAACGACGGGTTTCCAGAAACCGAAAGAAACAGGCACCTTCATTACTCCGGATTCCAGCAACCTTACTGTTTTAGTAATCCCCATCTGCTGCGCCAGTCTGGCAAAGCATTCATTCCATTCCTCAGACACACCAAACACATCTTGTTTGCACAAGCGATGTACATACAGATATCCCCCCAGGCCTTTTATCAGCCGATAACAGCAAAATGGAAACCAGCAGCATACCAGTAACGGTGCATAAGTTGAAATAAGGCTTGTGAAAGTATGTTGCGCAACAGCCCTGCCTATGTTTGAACCTGGCAAAACACCTGCTGCCGCTATCCCGTTATAAGTCGCCTGCCCCGCATACACAACAAAAGTGCAGACGCAGGCTATAATAAAAGCAATAAATGCCAGTAGCAGCACCCGGTAATGAAACGCAGCCCGTTGCCCTGTGAGTGATATTATTAACGCAGCCAGCAAAGCCAGTATGCTACACTGCCAAAGAGAATGAACCAGCATCCATCCCAATGCCTGTAGCCATGTATGTAATATGTCAACGGCAGGCATCATGCGCTAAAGTAAGGTGTATTGTATAGCAGTTTCATCTCCGGATAAAGGTATGTGTAAAAAACGTACGTTTGTCAACATAGCATATAATTTATTTTCACCACGCCTGAAAACCATGCCTGACTGTTACCCGTTAAGCTAACCGGCGAAACCTTGTTGATGCACCCGTTCATGGTTCGTACAGGGCGCATGAATAGTTATATACAAGGGCATTTTATTAACGCCAGGCAGGTAAAATCTGATATACCTGAGCAACTGATTGCTACCAGGCTGCAACAACTTGATGTGCAGGAGCAATTTTTTGACACCAGGTCGTCCGTAACCAGGTGCATGAGCAACTTATTGGCACCAGGTACATGCACAACCCTATGCATGGGCCGCCCATTGATGCCACTTTAGCCCGCAAACATATGCATGGGCAATCCATTGGTGCCACCTTAGGCCGCAACCATGTGCATGGGCAACCCGTTGACACCACGGAGCGCCACCATCATATGCATATATTATTCATTGGGGCCGGAAGGATATATTTATATGCATGAGTAATTCGTTGACACCAGGCCCGGCCGTAACCACGTATATGAGCAACTTATTGGCACCAGGTACATGCACAAACATGTGCATGTACTGCCCATTGATAGCACTTTAGCCCGCAAACATATGTCTGGGCAATTGATTGGTGCCACTTTGGTCCGCAATCATATACATGAGCAACTCATTGGCACCAGGTTATAGTGAAACTATGCGCATGCGTGAACCGCTGGCGCCAGGTTAAGCCACCACCATGTGCATGCGCAGTTCATGAACGCCAAAATTTACCACAACCATGCGCATACACAACTAGTTAGCACAAACTAAGCCCCCGAACTGGTGAAACAGTAATTTATCAGTACCCGGTAATAACACAGGCGCATAAAGGCCTGATATACGAACATTCTTTAACTTATCACCGGTATGCAACCAGCCATATGAGCATGTGGTAAACCAGACTTTATATAACGTAGTAAGAAATTAGCATCAGTAAATACAGCAGGCAGTAGAAACAAAACTATTCGCCTGCCAACGGAGTACTTATTGAGTATCGGAAAAGAATGATATGGCTTGCCGGCTACTCCTTTCTGATGAAAATACGCCCTAAAGCCCCTTCAAACCCGGCATAAGTTGATTGATAATCCGTTCACACACTTACTATCTCGCCGTTTCTGCTAACCTCTTCTATGCTATCGGCCTTTGTTATCTGGTCTTTGCTAAATTCTATAATAATTCGTCTGGCATCACTATCAGGCCCTTTCAGTGAAACCTGCATTCTCCAATGATTGGTGTTTGTATTTCTACCATCTAACCTTCCAGCCATCTCAGGAAATCAGAGGAATTTGCCTTACTGATAACAATGGTTTCAGGAGTTTCCATAACAAGCCTGGCAACAAGCTTTCTGGAAAAGAATCTATCTATGCTTGCAATGGCAAGCCTGTTGATAATAAATTGACGGTTGGCTCTGTAAAATGACTCAGGGTTAAGCATTCGCTCTAATTCATCGAGGGTAGACGTTATGTAATACTGCTGACCTTTAAGGGTCACAACTTTAATCACCGCATTTTCCAGATACAGATAAGCTATATCATTTACCGGAAGGGGAATAATCTTTTCACGTAGCTCTACCAGTAATGACTTTTTATAGGTATATTTTAAATCCCTGCTTAACTTCTCAATAGACTGTATTGCAGCAGCTGGTTCAAAAGCAAACCTCAGCCGTTTAAATTTTTCCATTGCTTTGGCTATCGCAACTTCTGTGACAGGTTTTAACAGATAACTGACCGCATTCGTTTCAAAAGCTTCAGGCATGTATTCATCATACGCAGTACAAAAAATGATCGGGCTGTTTACAGGAACTTCCTTATAAATTTCGAAGCACATTCCATCTGCCAGTTGAATATCAGAAAAGATCAGTTCAGGCGAACTATTTCGTTTTAAAAACGCAATGCCTGCTTCTACAGAATCAAGAATGGCAAGCACTTCATTTGATTTGTCCTGCTCAAGCAAAATCCTTTCCAGCTCTTTTGCGGCATTTATTTCATCTTCTATGATCAGAATCTTCATGGTTTATAATTGGCAACTTAACAGTAAAACCGGCTGTTGTTTTTTCTATGGTGATGTTTCTGGCAAACAAAAGCTGGTAACGGGTCATCAGATTGTGTAAGCCAACTCCCGTTGACAAGTATGAGGCTTTTTTGGGATTCAAACTATTGCTGATCACAAGATGAGCCCCATCATTGTATAGCACAATCCGCAAAGGATTGCTGACTGAAGCAACATTGTGCTTTATGGCATTTTCCAGCAACAGCTGTAGTGTAAGTGGCGGTATTTTTGCCTGCATCCATCTTTCATCCACGTTGATATCAATTACAATGGCGCTGCCCATCCGTGTTCTGATTATGTGCAGATAGGATTTGATGAAACTTAACTCACTCTCCAACGGAACGAGGCTCAATTTGTTGTGAATGAGCATATACCTGTAAACGGAGGCGATTTCAGAGACATACTCCTTGACTTGCCTATCCTGGGTAATCGCACTTAAAGTATTAAGGGTATTGAACAGAAAATGAGGACTCATCTGCTCCTTCAGGTTAGACAGGTTAGCCTCCAATTGTGCCCGTTCAAGCTTCTCTATTTCCAGGTTACGCCGCTGGCTTTCACTGAGTACATGCAAATACAAAACGATAAAGAACTGCAGCGCACTAATGAGTAAAGCTCTGGAAACGATCAGGAACAAGTTCAGATCTTCTCTGGCAATGCTGAATGAAGGGTTCTTTACCAACCTGCTGAAAACAATATCGATCAGCGCCGAAATAAGACAGACGGCTACGGCAACCAAAATTATCTTCATCAGATAACCCATGTATCGCCATCGATTCGGAATCAGAAATCTCCTGTTTAACCAAAGATGTAGAAGAAAAGAAAGTATACCGGCAGTGAAAGTATATCTGAATGTGCGGGCAGCCAGAAAAAGTCCTCCGGAATGAACGTCATTACCTGTCATTCTTATAGGAACCACCGCAAGGCCAATTCCAAGTGAGATGATAATTCCAGGGATCCAATAATGCCTCGACATGCGCCAAAGATAGCCATTCCCCTTTGTTGCCTTACAGACTAACATGAGGAAGCAGGCAGTTTTGTATATAAGGCGGACCAAACAACCTGTTAAATTTCTTTGGGTACAACATCCCATATCTGCCGCTTGTACCCTGCCCGCTTTAACGGGTAATTTGCCCGTTTCACTTTGGTTTCCTACATCAATCGTAATTATTGAGGCTTCATTTGCACTATTATTAAAACCACCGGAAAAAAGAAGAGTTATGAGACCTGCCCCCATTATTTTGACTGACCCTGTTTTCAGACCGCGCAACTATAACCGCCTGGACCATTTCTTTTTACGCCTTATCCGGGATGAAAGGGACCTACCGTTCATTTATTTTACTATTGTTATTGTGATGGTAATGGTACCCTATGCCTTCTTATTGTTCAGCAATCTTTTGAAAGGATGGTACTGGACCGGAGCAGCAATCAGCTATATGTTCATGATTGCAGCTTTCTTTATCGGGCGCTTTTCACTGATGTTCCATAGCACAGCACATCGTACGCTGTTTAAGAAAAAGTATGATTACCTGAACTATATCCTTCCTTATGTGATCGCACCCTTCTTTGGACACATGGCCGATACCTACTATGCACACCATATTGGAATGCACCATGCTGAAAATAACCTCGAAGAGGACGAAAGTTCCACCATGTTCTACCAACGCGATTCCCTGAAAGATTTCCTGTTGTACCTGATGAGGTTTATGCTTACCGGCATATATGATCTGGCGGCATATTTCAAGAGAAAGAACAGGAGGAAATTAATGTATAGCGCCATACGGGGTGAAGTGCTTTTTATCAGTGTAACACTGCTGTTGTGCATTTTTAATCTAAAGGCCACGTTGTGTGTATTAATCTTTCCCTATTTCTTTTATCGCCTGATAGCCATGCTGGGCAACTGGGGTCAGCATGCATTTATTGATCAGGCAGATCCGGGTAATTGCTACAAGAATAGCATGAATTGCATCAACAGCAGGTATAACTGGATATGCTGGAATGATGGCTATCATATTTCCCATCATTTAAAACCAACGATGCACTGGACAGAACACCCCGTAAATTTCCTAAAGACCATCGACCATTATGGGGATAATAACGCCGTGGTCTTTAGCAGGATAGATATCATCATGGTCTCCCTGTTATTGCTTGCGGGGCGATACGATGTGTTGGCTAAAAACTTTGTGAACATCGGCAACCGCTTTGACTCAGAAGAGGCTGTAATCGCGTTCCTGAAAGCAAGGACGGCAAGGTTCACAAAAAGATGACCGAACAATACTATTTGTAGTGCAATATCACTTCTTCGTTGCTGACAATGGGAGTTGAGCCCGGATATGTTACACGCAGTTTCATTTTTTCCAGCTTCTTATGAGTGATCGTACATGCGTTTTCATATATTTTTTCTATGAATGGCGCATTGTTGCCGTTTGTTCTGGTAAGGGTTATTTTGCCTGGAAGCTTTGGCAGGTAAGATAGCATAGGATAATTGTAAATAGCATACATTTCATCCAGACCATTGCCGGTGATAAACAGGTTGGGTTCAATACTGCAGCTGTCAGAATAGTTTTCAAGTGTCCAGGTAAGTTTGGCACCGGCCGCAACTGTTGTTACCTTTTCCAGCAGGTTATCTGCGCTGTACTGGTAGGCGCTGGTAAACAGTAATTGTTGTCCGGCTTCATTTATTTTATAATGGCGCATCGTTTTCAGTGATTTGTTGGTATTGTAGTCATACTCTAGTCTATGACCACCGCCTGCATTCTGCGAACCTTCCAGATGGCTCATAACGCCGTTGGTATAGCCATAGTTGGTTACATACACCGATCCAGGCACTTCTACGCGTATCAGGTTCTTATTAGTGTAAGTGTAATTTACCTCTGCCAGGGAAACCTCAGATTCGTGTAAAATCTGTTTAACAGTACTATCCGGGTTGTAATCGAAATAGGCTGTTTTCTTTGAATCTTTATATTCCACTTTGTCCAGCAGAAAATATACTTTTTTACCAGGTGCGGGAGGTGGCGCTACAGGTTCTGTTTCTTTGTTTTTAGCGCATCCTGTTAGTACCAGGGTACCCATTGCAATCAGGGCTGCCATCGGTTTTAGTGTCATGTCCGTTTTTATTTATTGGTTGTAAGAAAAAAATCAGGCTACTATATCGGCCAATGCCTGAAACAGGTTTACCGGGTGCTCGGCAATTCTGTTGCACAGGTACAGATACCATTCTTTACCATATACCAGATAAAGCTTGGTCATATAGCCGTCTGCTTTCAGGCTTAGCAGGCGTTCGGTTTGTATGCCGTACAGGCTTTCAAACTCGTATTGTGCGTGCGATGGCTGGTACAGATCTATCAGCTTTCTGGCTTCCGTTTGTATATGCAGGTCGTGTGTAGCTATGGAGCAATCATGGCCAGTGCTCAATAAGGTATCTATATATTGAAGATACAGCTCGTTTAGCCTTTGTCCACGTGGAAGAGAAAGGCCTTCGGGTGTATCAAAGGCACCTTTTACCACACGTATCCTTCCGGGATATGTTAGTAGGGTCTGAAAGTCGTCTGCCGTACGATGCAGGTAAGCCTGTAAGGTAATGGCCAGCTGTGGGTGTAGTCTGGCTGCTTCCATGTAAGTAGCCAATACATCCTCTGTTTTGCCACAATCTTCTGCGCTGATGATCACTTCTATATCTGATTGCGCAGCGGTACATATCTGATCCAGGTGTTCCAGACATAGTTGCCTGGAAATACCGAGGCCAATATGCGAAAGATCCAGCGATACAGTCGAGTGAAGGCCCTGCGCACGAATGGTATGGCATATACGTACAAACTCTTCCATGGCTGCTGAAGCCTCTTGCGGTGAACTGGCATTTTCGCCCATGTATTCAATGGAGCACTTAAATCCCAGACGGTTCTGTTCGCCTGCCTTCTGCACCGTCTCTTTCAGTGTTTCTCCGCCTATGTAGCGGTCTGCTGCTTTTTTTACCAGGTAAAACAATTCTTTATGGTTCAATAAAAAATCTTTTGCCTGTGCATTGATCGCTGCTTTGCGTAAAGCTGCGGCCCCCATTTGCAGCAGCGCATCTTCCGCGCTTTCCATCGTTTTTTCTGTTAACTGTTTCAAGGATGGCAAATGTAGTCCGGGTAAATGGGGTGGGCAATCGCATAAAGATGTGATCGTTGAACTGTTAGCATATGCATACTACAAAATAAAAAGCCCCGCAAGCAAAAGCTTGCGGGGCTATCAGGTGCCCAGAACTGGATTCGAACCAGCACATCCTTGCGGACGCTGCGACCTGAACACAGTGCGTCTACCAATTTCGCCATCTGGGCAGGTAATCCGTTTAAATAAGAACTATATTCCGTTTCAATCGGGTTGCAAATATAGGAGAATGTTTTTAATATCAAACAGATTGTCTGTTTTTTTATCCGTATGTGCTACTTTTATAGCAACAACCTTTTACTCTTATGGAATTAACCAACACAAACCAGCACTCCCCTGCGGAGCAGCCATCCTGTATCAATTGCGGAGCGGCTGAAGTAATACCTGGTTACACGCACGCGCTATGTGGCAACTGCCGTACTGCTTTTATACGCTATCCCATACCCAATAAAATTAAGCTGTTTGCCGCAGGTATAGCCGTTGTATTGGTGTTTGCCATGCTTAGCGTTCCAAAGCAGATTTCAACGGGCATTCATTTGAAAAGAGCAATTGCAGCAGAAAAAGAGCGCCGTTTTGCTACAGCAGAAAAAGAGCTGCACCAGGTACTGGAATATCAGCCCGATTACACAGAGGCGCTGGCGCATCTGATGATAGCTTCTTACCACAATCAGAACCTGGCGCAACTGTATAAGACCAACCAGATTATTGGTGGCAGAACCATGGACAACACCGAACTGGTGGAAGAGATCAACCTGCTTACGCAAAAGACAGGAGACAACATGCCACCCGAAACGATGGATGCTTTATACGCTACCTGGGGCACAACAGATAAGATACCTGACAGCAGCCTGGTGAGGTATCTTGCTGAATACCCAAAGCAAACATTCGCCCTGATGCTTTATTCGCAACGCCTGCTGAAACAGAACAGGTACAAAAGCTGCGACAGTCTGTTACAGATAGCAGCTACAGTAGCCAAAGACATTAACCAGATAAATATCCTTCGCATTGGTGCCAAGAGAGGTATACGTCAGTTTGACTCAGCCTTGTACTACTGCGATCAGCTGCTGTATCAGAACAGTGAAAACTACTATGCACTGGCTGGCAAGGCCAGGGCTCTGTTACAGCGGGGAGATCTGCGTGAAGGAATGGAACTGGCTCAAAAAACCTGTAAGCAGTTTCCAAACGATGGCTATTGCATAGCCACTATGGCCCTTGCCTGGCACGCCAACCACCAGCCTGCCAAACGGGATGCACTGGTGAACCAGCTACTGCGCGATTCAACCACCAGCGATTATGCGCAATATGTAACCGACGTTATCAATCACAAAGAACAATTCTAACAACCCTTATACCGCAATACCATGCTTATTCCAGGAGTATTTATTACCGTACTCACCTTTCCCGGTGTAATTGTACATGAACTGGCCCATCAGTTATGCTGCCGCATTTGCAAAGTGCCGGTATTTAAAGTAGTTTACTTTCAGGCAGCCAACCCTGCCGGATACGTACTGCACGAAAAAATCAATAACCACTGGCATTCCCTGTTTGTAAGCACAGGCCCTTTTTTACTTAACACTATTATGGGCGCAGTTATAGCACTACCTGCATCGTTACCTGTATTCAGCTTTGGTAATGCTATGTTTTACCATTACATACTGCTTTATCTGGGTATTTCCATCGCTATGCATGCATTCCCCAGCACCGGAGATGCCAATGCAATATGGGAAACCGTTAAACGGCCGGATGCACCCTGGTTATTTAAACTACTGGCTACACCTATAGTGGGCTTTATATACCTGGGCGCACTGGGCAGCATGTTTTGGCTGGATCTGTTTTATGGTATGGGTATAGCTATAGGCATACCTAAACTATTGATTTCACTGCTTGCCTGACAACTACTAGATTTACGCATGATTACAAGCGAAATAATGGCGGCAGCGCAAAAATTGTGGGATTACCATCATATGAACCACACACTCACCCCTGCCGACTGCATTCTGGCGCTGGGCAGCCATGACCTGCGCGTGGCAGAAAGGGCTGCGGAGTTATACCTGAAGCAGCTGGCGCCACTGGTGATATTCTCCGGCGGCCTGGGCAATGTTACCAAAGGTGTATGGACTGAACAGGAGGCTGATCGTTTTGCGCAGATTGCGTTGCAGAAAGGCGTGCCTGCCGAAGCCATTCTGATAGAAAACCAATCCACCAATACCGGGGAAAACATTCTTTTTACCCAAAAGCTATTGCATGAAAAGGGCCTCAACCCGCACCGCTTTTTACTGGTACAGAAGCCCTATATGGAAAGAAGAAGCTATGCCACCTTTAAAAAGCACTGGCCGGAGAAAGAACTGCTGGTTACCTCCCCACAGACAACCCTGGCTGATTATCCCAACGATGAAATTCCCCTGGAAAAAGTGATTAACATTATGGTGGGTGATCTGCAACGTATACGTATTTATCCGGCTAAGGGCTTTCAGATACCGCAGGATATTCCGGAAGATGTATGGGATGCGTATGAGCAACTGGTGGCATGGGGCTTTAACAAACACCTGGCATCATAACACCCCTACCGAAAATAAAAAACGCATGAATGCTGTATTCATGCGTTTACAAACTTACTGTGGGCAGGAGAGGATTCGAACCTCTGAAGTCGAAAGACAGCGGATTTACAGTCCGCCCCATTTGGCCGCTCTGGAACCTGCCCCCTTAACCGGAAGGGCGGCGAAGATACAGTTCAGCTTGTTACAAACCAATAGCTTTCAAAGCTTTTCGCAGAATTATTTTCGAAGCAGTTTGTAAAGGAGCGCTTCCTGCTCTTTAACAATCCCTGAATGCGTAGCATCCTGCCATGCCGCAATCCGTCCCTTCTTATTCAATACCACCACTGCGGGAAAAGTAGTTATTGCCAGCTTTTCCAATGCTTCGCTCTGCTGATAAGCCACCGGACATTTCAGGAAAGCGTTGCCGCCACATTGTGCCATTTCAGAAAACCTGTCCGGCGAAAGCGCCAGAAAAACAGCAGCAGAATCAGCAAACTTTTCAACCAGCTCATTCAGCTCAGCAGCAGTATTGCTATTTATGGCGCTATCCACCGCAAAGCAATATAAAAACACCACTTTACCACGCAACCGGTTCAACTGCCAGTTTCTACCGGAAACATCAGTTACACTTACCTCTCCAACGCGGGTGCCAACAGGTGTAGTTTCTACCTCTTCCATATTTACAACGGGAAGCGCCATGCCACGTGGGGTTATTGCCGGCTGTTGTGCGCGGGAGCATAAGGGCAGCAGTAAAAACAGCAGTGAGCTAAACAGAAAGGGCTTCATGATAACTATTTTAATATTACAAAACTATTCTGCTGCACTGCGCCGGGCATTTAACCAGTTTTAATGAGTGTTAATCAGTGTTAAGTGTGTTACAGGGTTCAGCGTTTGAGATATATTTGACATTGTATGAACAAACATTTTAAGCTGGTATTACTAACTGCACTGCTTACAGGTACCGGCATCACTGCTTTTCAGCTGATATGGCTGTATAAAACCTGGACTATTACAGAGAATAATTTTTATACTACAGCATCTTCCCTGCTACAAAAAAGCGTGGACGAATATCATAACAGAGAAATACGCATTATGCTGGATGGAGGCATGCACAGCAGCTTTAATCCATTCGACTCCGCTGCAATGCACCCCATACACGAAATACTTTTATCGATGAGCAACCCCGATGCGGTAGAAGAAATGGTAGTCAACATGGCAGGTAATGCCCCAAAGCCCCCTTTTAACCTGGAGGAACTGAAAACCAGGTACCAGCGGGAGCTGCGGTTACACAAAATAGATATGCCGGTAATATTAACCAGGGATACGTTCGTTACCACGCCCGTTCAACACATGGCATCTGCTATTCTCAATGGCCATAAAAATAAAACCCGTATTACCGCCAGCTTCTCAAACCCCACCCCCTACCTTATTCAACAAAATGCCTGGCCCATTGGCATCTCTTTCTCCTTAATACTGTTTACCACGGGTAGTTTGATTTATATGTTGCGCGTTATAAGACGACAGCAACAGCTGGATAGTATGAAGAACGATTTCATCAGCAACATGACACACGAGCTTCGTACGCCTGTAACCATACTCCGTTCCACACACGAAGCCATTGACACATTTGGATACATTAACAATCCGGAACGTACCCTGCGCTACCTGCACGCCAACAGGCAGGTACTGGATCAGATGGACAAAAACATTGACCGCATTCTGCAGATAGCAAAATATGAAAACGCCCCTGTAATCACCCCCACACAAATCAATCTGCTGCAACTGCTCACAGCCATTACCCAACAGTTTTTAATGGAGGACCATGTTGCAATTACACTACACTATGAGTTGCCTGTAGAAGAAGTGCATATGGATGGTAATATGCTGGAAATAATCGTTGCCAGCCTGATAGATAATGCCGTAAAATACTCCAACAAACCCGCCACTATCAATATTCAGGTAACAGCTGAAAACAACAGTATGATACTGGAAGTAACAGACAATGGAATTGGCATTGCTTCTGCCAATCTGCCTTATATTTTCGACCGTTTTTACCGCGTACCCACAGGTAACGTTCACAATGTAAAAGGTTTTGGCATTGGCCTAAACTATGTACAAACCTTAACCAGGCTACTCGGCGGTACTATCACTGTAAAAAGTAAACCAGGCGCCGGCAGCTCCTTCCGCCTGCAGTTTCCGCTACGGTAATTCCCTGCTCTCTGCCCCTCCCCCAAACAGCACGCGTTGCAACACAATTGCAGAAATAAACTTTGCAATACAAAGCAACAGCCCCTAACTTTGAAACACGAAGTGCTTTTATTCAAACAAAATATCAACGCATAAAAACAAACTCCATGAAACAGACAAACCACAACACTGCGGAGCACCCTGTTCGCATACCCTCACTGATCAGATACATGCTGGTAGGCGCAGGCATTGCCTTTGTGCTTATTTCTATATTTCTGTTGCCGGTAAAAGCACATCCCGATTGGCCGGAGTTCTGGAAAATACGCCCTATGATTGTTGTGCCACTGGCGGGAGCCGGAGGAGGTGCGTTCACCTACTTCATGAGTATATGGGGGCGTAAGGGAACCTGGCAACAGTTAATAGCGGTTCTCGTAAGTGTTATCGGTTATGTAATTGCCCTGTGGCTGGGTACGGTAGTGGGCCTGGATGGCACCCTGTGGAACTAAACAGCCAATTACACAATTCTTTGTTTTTCAAAGTATCAGCGATGCAATAAAAAAGGCCATCCGTTTTTACGAATGGCCATACACAATCCAGACAAACTACTTTTTATCAGGGTTCAGGGCTTTATCAATCTGTTGAATCAAATCCTGTTTATGCAATACTTCCAGCGAACTGGTGCCGGACATTTGCAATACCTCACCTTTCAGTTGTGTCAGGTGCATTCTTACATATAATCTTGCATCACTTCTTTCCGCATTGGTAGGCATTTTGCCTTCCTCCAGCGATTTGGGCTTTAAAATCATCACCAACCTGTCTACATAAGCACGTTGCGCATTTCTCAGGTAAACATCCTGTGCATTGTTGCCGGTAAATTTGCGCCATACCGCTTTCTTAACATCAGTCAGATAAGCAGGTACCGTATAACTGTTGCTGTTATCCAGGTTCTTTTGCATAATCGTATACAGTATACCTGGGTTAAGCAGATTGTTGAGCAGGCTGTTCTGTATAGAACAGATATCCTCCATGGGGTTGGTTTTGATTTTGCCGGTAATTGCAGCCGGATATAACCATAACGGCGGCATAATTACCTGGCGACCCATAAAATCAAGAGTAGCCTGTATTATTGCTTTAGGAATGGGCGTATACACATTACCCGTTTCCTCCACACTCTTTTCCGTAACATAAGCACCACCCTGCGCATTCTTCATGGCGTGCATTACATAACGCAGATACTGACTGGCTACCCTTTTATGCATGTGGGCCAGGTTATTGTACAAATCTCCTTCTTCCGCTGTCCACTGCGGTAACGCAGCTACCACACGTTTCAGGTTGGCAATGCCATAATCACTGGCTTTAACATGATCATCGCCCAGGTCCTCTGTTTGCGAACGCGGGTCTTCGTTTTTACCCTCACCGCCAAACCAGAGCCGGGGGTTGGCGCGCAGGCTGTCAACAATCCATTTATTCAGCACCTTGCTGTCAGCATATTCATCAGCAGTATTGAATATATTTTTATACCCCCACTGAATAGCCCATTTATCGTACATACCAATACGGGGGTATAAACCCGCTTTACCAATATTATCTTCCGGTTGCGCCACATAGTTAAATCGGGCATAGTCCATAATACTCACCGTATGCCCGTTCGCTTCCACCCATGCCTTATCACGCAGTTTTTCTACCGGCGTCTGGCTGCTGGCTCCCATGTTGTGGCGCAGGCCAAGTGTGTGCCCTATTTCGTGGCTGGATACAAACCGGATAAGATCGCCCATCAGTTCATCATCAAATTCCATTTTACGCGCACGGGCATCCAGCGGACCTGCCTGAATTATATACCAGTCGCGTACCAGATTCATTACATTGTGATACCAGCCTACATGGCTTTCCAGTATTTCGCCACTACGCGGATCGCTCACATGCGGCCCGTAAGCATTAGGTATGTCAGAAGCAAAGTAACGGATAACGGAAAAACGGGCATCTTCCATACTCATGGCAGTATCGTTCTCCGGCCATTCTTTGGCCACGATGGCATTTTTAAAGCCGGCCTGCTCAAACGCGTTCTGCCAGTCGTTTACACCAGCCATCAGGTAAGGCCGCCATTTTTTAGGCGTAGCAGGATCAATATAATATACAATCTGCTTTTTAGGTTCAACCAGTTCTCCCCTTTTATACTTCTCCACCTCTTCGTCCTTTGGCTCCAGGCGGTAACGCGCAATAAAATCGTAGGTCTTTACCTCCTGCAGATCATCGCCATACAGCGAGTATCTGGATGCAAAGTACCCTACCCTGTTATCAAACAACCTTCTGCGCATAGCCACTTTGGGCAGTAACACCATAGAGGTGTTCAGCTCAAATGTTAAGGCACCGGCAGCACTGCCTGCCGCACTGGCACCGGTTGAAACAGAGAAGGTTTTGGTAGTTTTTACCTCCACGTTAATAGGATAACTGCGGATGGAGTTGATAAAAGAACGATCATCAATAAAACCACTCAGCTTCTTTTCTGTTTTTTCAGCCGGCGGCATAGCAACAATGCTATTATCCTTTCTGAAGAAATCCGTTACCTCAATTACCACATTACCGTTGGCCGGATGAATACATTTGATGTCAAATGCAGCAGCAATAGGAGTAACACCGGAGGTTTGCATAGCCTTGTAAATAGCCTCCGTGGTATCTTTTACCGTAGCCCTGTATACCTTAATGCGTGCAAACAGTTTATTCTGCGGCCCCCTTTCAAAGTACAGGGTTTGCTCATTTACTTTTTCGCCGCCATAACTCTGTGTTTGCTCCGGTGTAGCTACATAACGAGTTACCGCCAGTATCTCACGCCCCAGTAAGGAATCAGGAATTTCAAAGTAATACTTATTATCTACCAGATGCACCGTAAACATGCCCTGGCGGGTAAGCGCTGCCTTTGTTATCACTTTTTCGTAGGCCTGTAAGCCGGTGGTGCTTTTCACCACCGGTACAGAATCCTTTTGTACTGCCTTCTCTTTCTCCTGCCCCAGCACCGTTATGGCTGGTAACAGGGTAAGAGCCGTCATCCATTTCTTCATGTAGTAATATCGTTTTATTTCTTTAGTCGTCTTTACCTGTCAGCCCATTACCACGGAATTTCCTCGCCTGTGTTAATAGTCAGGCCCGGATTCAGCTTTAATACATCCGGCGCAAAAGGCAGCGTGTACAGCCTTGAATTGGGAGGCAGTGTATACGTTTGCTGCGGCACACTGGTAGTAACTACCGGAAATTTCCGTACTACCGTTTTAGCATAATCCGGCTCTGTATTCAGCCTGCGCAAATCCCACAAACGGTTAAAGCCAAACAGCAGTTCCTTTCTACGTTCATTAATAACAATGCTCATGGTTTCTTGTATGGTACCAGGCACGGCCAGCGTAGCTTCTGATGCAACAGTAATACGCTTATTACGCAGCATGTTAATAATATCCATTGCTTCTTTCAGGCTTCCCTCACGGGCATAACACTCCGCCAGCATCAACCAGGTTTCAGGCGATTTCATACCCACTGTAGGATAAAAGAACGCAGTATTCTTCACGTTCCAGAAGGCCGTATTACTACCCGCATCTACATAAGAGCCCGATGTCGCGAAAAATAGATTGTACCGTGCATCATTTTTACCAAACAAATCTTTCAGTTCAGTAGTAATTACATAATTGAGAAAGTTCATTTCGGTATAGCCTGTCATATACATATAACTCAGCACTTCCGGGTTAACACCGGCAGGAACATTTACTTTAGAAGGACCACCCAGTCTGGTATACTCTACCAGATCGTACACACTGTTATTATACGTTAAGGCTTTCAGCGCTGCCTCTTTAGCCTTTGCAAACTCCTTCTTAAACAAATGCACTTTGGCTTTGAATGCCCAGGCAAAAGCCAGAGATGGATGGTATATATCTTTAGGATTTACCTGCAGATAAGGAATAGACTCCTCCAGGTCTTTTTCTATAAACGCATACACTGCTGCTACAGAAGACTTGGTTGGAACAGATTCCAGATCATATTTATCCATAATACAGATACCACCATCAGTAGCAGCCGTAGCAGGATTATAATGATTTGCAAACGTGTTTACCAATACAAAATGATCAAATGCGCGTAACACTCTTGCCTCTGCGGTCGCCAGGGTTTTAACTGATTCCTCGCCTTTACTGTCGCCCACCAGTGTAATAACCATATTCCAACGGTTGATATAGTTATACGCCTGGTTATATAACGTAAAGCCCGATACATACTTCAACCTTGTTTCGCTTGAATCGAAAAGAAAGTGAATACTGGTCAGATTTTTAGAAGCAGATAGTATGGTGCTTTCTTTTAACCACATATCATCTGCCAGCAAATAAAACTGGTTAGTGGGGTAAGCCCTGTTAGGGAGACTGACCAGATTGTAATATTCCTCAGCATTTTCCAACACCAGTCTGCCCTTTGGCGTAATATCCGTATACTTTGTACAGGCTACAGATACAGTAAGAAAAATTCCAACAGCTATATAGGATAATAACTTTTGCATGATGTACTGTTTACGGTATTAAAAATTAACGTTAAGTCCAAACAGGAACGATCTGGAGGTAGGCAGCGTGCGTGTAGGACTGTTCAGGCTCATTGTTTCCGGGTCAAGATCGTCTCCCGCGGCAGACCATAGCCACAGGTTGTTTGCCTGTGCAGTAAGCCTTACCCCTTTCATACCTATCAGTCTGCTGTATTTAGCAGGTAATGCATAAGCCAGAGAAAGGTTACGCATACGCACAGAAGTAGCGCTTACCACATTCAGATCGGAATAACGGTAATAAGAAGATAAATCGTTGGCTGAGTTTCTTACAGCTTCTGCATAATCCACCTGAAAACGCGGAATATCAGAATTTGGATTAGCCGTAGTCCATCTGTTGGCAATATCCTTATCCGTTTGCAGATAGCCGGAGAAATCAGTAGCATCTCTGCGCATTTTATGCCCGCCATAAAAAGCAAACATGGCACTTATCTGAAAGCCTTTATAAGCAAAACTCTGACGGAATGAACCACTCCACACCGGAGCAACCGTACCCATGCGCACCAGTGCATCTACAGAGTTAATTACTTTATGAGATACCAGATTACCATCCGCATCGTACGTTACGTTAGCAGCACCTTTTTCATCCAGCACATAGGGCACGCCCTTTACCATACCGCCATAACGGTAAGCATATACCGAGTTTAACGGTGTACCTGCCATAAAGTAATAAGCAGGAGAACTGATGTATACGCCTGGGGTAGTGCTTAACCTTTCGGTATTTACAATTCTGTTGGTATTATAAGCGAAGGTTACAGCAGAAGAAGCCTGGAAGTCTTTCTTGCGCAGCCAGTTATAGTTTACCGCCAACTCAATACCCTTGTTGCTGATAGCTCCATTGTTAATGGTTTGCGAGGTAGTACCTACGGTAGGGTCGAGTGATTTGATGACAAATAAATCAGAGCTGTATTTGCGGTACATATCCAGGCTACCGGTAACTACATGATTAAATAAAGCAAAATCTAAACCCAGGTTAACAGTAGCAGATTTTTCCCACCGCAGTTTGGGGTTGGGATAAGAAGTTATATTATAATACTGCAGGTTGTTAAAAAGATTATCATTTCTGATAGTAGCAGTTACATAAGGAGAGCTGGACTGATCAACACTACCACTTACGCCATAGGTAGCACGCATTTTAAGCATATTTACCCAATGAATACCCTTCATAAAGTCTTCGCGGTTAATATTCCAGCCACCACCTACTGACCACAATGGTCTGTAACGGTACTTGGGATCACCACCAAAAAAGTCAGCCACATCTACCCGCACACTTCCGGTAAGGTTGTACTTGCCATTCAAAGTATATCCCATATTTCCATAATAGGATACAAAGCGATGCCTGGTTTCAGCTAATTGTTTACCCGGCGTATAAGAAAGCGTAGCGCCTTTACCAGATACATAACTGTTGATCCCGGTTTCACTCAGCGTAAGCCAGTCTGTATTGGCATTTCCCAATGTTACCGGATTGAATCCGTAACGAAGTGAACTTACGTCAACAGGAGAAAATGTTTCCCTTACTTCCATACCTGCTATTGCAGTAACCTCATGCTGTGCACGGGCTGCAGTAAAACGTTTATTAAAATCGAACTGATTACGCCAGGTAAAGTTTCTGCCTTGTTGCATTAACTGATACAATCTGTCACCATCCGGTACGTTTCTTTTATACACCTTAGTAGCAGCATCGTAGCTGGTCATAGTATTGTATAAATAACGCATTTTGTAGGAAGCCGCTTCGCTGTAGAACTCCGTTTCGTTTTTAGCCAGTTCGTACTGAAATCTGGTACTGAAATTCAGAAAGGGTAACAGTTTGGCTGTAGCATCAGCAAATGCCCGCAGGCGCAGACTCTGCTTTTTGGTTTTATTATATTCCAGTTCATCCAGAATATTAAAGTATACCGGCTTAAAGTTACCGTTCGCCTGCATGGCAGCTACGGTAGCACTGTTCATATATACATTGGAGCTGAACCCATCTGCCAGATTAATATAATCTGTGTTTACCCGGTTACCTGCATCGTCAACAATTCTATCGTACCGTGGCTGCAGAAAATAGTTATCATATTCCGTAGGGGTAGTTACACTGCGTGTATAACCGGCATTACCGCCAACTGTAAACTGAAACCAGTTACGGTAATTATAACTGTTTTTAAAGTACAGGTTAAAATTATCATTGTAGTTATTTTTCATCCGCAGCTGGTTGCCATCGTAGTTCAATGAAAAATAAGTATTGCTTTTATCGGAAGAAGCCCCGATTGACATGTTTAGCCTCTTACGCACCTCGGGCCGCCATACCAGATCGTGAAACTGCGCCATATAATCATTATTACGCCATTGGCTCAGCGTGCTATCAACCTGTTTGGCCGTAATTTTATTCTCCGCCTCGTTTCTGTATAACGCATATAATGGCGAATAATAAGTAGTGGCATTATTCAACGTACCGTATGAGTTAAAAAGGGAGGTAGTATTATTAGCATATCTGCTAAGGTTATATTTATATACCTGCGTTTCATAATCAATCATATCGCTGGTACTGGCATAATGCATCTTACTCAGATCCGGGCGATCTGTTATAAAATAATCTGCATTCACACTCAATTGTGTTTCTCCACGTTTTGCCGTTCTGGTACTTAATACAATTACACCATTCGCAGCACGCGCGCCATAAATAGAAGCAGCAGCAGCATCCTTCAACACAGTTACCGATTCTATATCATAAGGGTTTATCTGATCTAAAGTACCTTCTGTTACTACCCCATCTATTACCAACAGTGGTGTGGAAGCAGAAGAACCATCCGCAGGTATTCTGAAAGTACCCACCCCTCTTATCACAGGATTATTTTTGTACATGCTTAAGCCTGCTACTTTACCTTCAATAGCAGCAGACAAGGAAGTATTCAGGTGTGCGTTCAGCTCTTTATCGGTAATTACATCCGCAGCGCCGGTAATTCTTTCTTTAGATAAGGTTTGGTAACCGGTGTTAGCAGTCAGAAACAGATCCGTCATCTCGTTCACTGCCGCCTTCATTACTATTGTAATCTGTACGTGCGAATGATCGGGCATAGCACAGGTAATGCCACCAGCCGGGCTGCCATTGGCGGCGCAGCTTTTAACAGGCACCAGTATGGTTTCATAACCAACAGAAGCTATACGTAGCGTACCGTTCTCCGGCACATCTTCCAGTGCAAAGTGGCCTTTGTCGTCTGTAGCCATTCCTTTGGTAGTACCATTTACCGCTACCGTAACTGCAGGTAATGGTTCACCTTTGGCATTGGTAATGGTACCTTCCAGCTGATAAATGCGGGTAAGCTTTAAACCACCGGTATTCATGTGTGCAGCGTGGTCGTGCGCTTCCGCCTTTTTTATAAATACGGTTTTGTTTTCAATGGTGTAAGCCAGGCCACTTCCTTTCAATACCTGTGTAAGAAAAGCCTCCACGCTCATATCATGCGCTTCAATGGTAACCGGCTTTGCTTTTTCTACCATGTCAGGATTGTACATAATGGAATACCCGGTTTGCTGTTTCACCGCAGCAAACACTTTATCCAGCTTTACTTCCTTACCACTGTAATGTATCTGTGCCATTACAGCATTGGCGCCATAGCCAAGGCAAAAAAGCAATACCAGCAGCTTTTTCCGGAATTTCGGTTTACACTTTTTCTCCGGAGAGGCCTTTAAATCAAAACAAACGTACATACCTGCAACAGTTTTGGTTAATAAAATATGTTATGGTAGTTGCATAGGAGAGCCGCCCGGTAATGCGGCCGCAAATCCGGTTGGTTTATATAAGAATCGGGGGTTGTGTTTTATAACGATGCAGGGGTAACCAGCAGCTTTCTGCCGTCCAGCTTAAATCTGGCACCCATGTTATCAAGCCCTTTAATTACCTGCATCAATGTAAGACTGCGTTGCATATCGCCGGAGAACATGATTTGCTCCACACCGGGTTTATAGGCAACCTCTATATCGTACCAGCGTTCCAGCTGGCGCATTAATTCTTTTAATTCTGTATTGCTGAAAATAAAATGGCCATCTTTCCAGGCGGTAACCGCAGCCACATCTGCCTGTTTAACGGTAAGGGCGCTCTGCGGGGTTATCTGCGCCTGCTGCCCGGGCTTAAGCAATGCCGCCCTGGCTTCAGTATTTACACGTACCCGGCCCGCTAATAACGTAGTAGCTATTACCGGCTCATCATCATAAGCGTTAATATTAAAGCTGGTGCCCAGCACCTCTACGGTAGTTTTATCGTTAATGCGTACGCGGAAGGGCGATTTGGCGCTACCAGCCACTTCCAGATAAGCTTCGCCGGTTACAGATACCAACCGTTCGTTACCGGTAAATGAAGTAGGGAAAGTAATAGAAGAAGCTGCGTTGAGCCAAACCCTGGAACCATCGGGCAGGGCTATAGAAAACTGTCTGCCCCGGGGGGTACTGAGCGTATTGTAAGCTATTGCTGCGGACGCCCCTGCCTGGGCCTCGTATTTCAGCTGACCGTTTTGTAACTGAATATTTGCAGATTGCTGGGTGGTACCCCATCCGTTCTGTAGCGAATCCAGTACCACTGTGCTGCCATCAGCAAGCGTAAGTATAGCACCTTCTTTACCGGGTGCAATATCTTTTGCCGGCGCCACCGCTACCTGGGGGGCAGGTGTTGGGTTGCCCTTAAACCAGAAATAACCGCCTGTAGCCAGCACCAGTACACTGGCTGCTGCTACCCAACGCCAACGCTGCGGTAAACGTTTTACCGGTGTTGCCTCAGCCTGATGCAGATGGGCCTGTTGGTATATTTTGTGTAAAAGTTGTGTCTGATGTGCTTCTTCACTCACTGCCAGTTCTGCCGGAATAATTACAGGATGGTCCTGGTTTTGCTGGTACCACGCTTCCAGCTCCTGCATTTCTGCAGCAGTAATGGTACGGTTTTCCCATTTTGCAGCCAGTTGGTAGTAATAAAGCAATTCCTTTTTCTCAGGCATGAGTAGCTAGTTTACACACATGTCTCAGAAAAATGAGATTCCCCCTACAAACCGTTAAAAAATATTTTCAGGCGGGGTAATAGCGGAAAAGCAGCAGTTTAAAACCGGAACGGAGTTTTTTCAACGCACGGGTAATTTGCGTTTCTACTGTTTTCTGCGAAATAGACAGTTTTTCCGCAATTTCCCGGTTAGAAAGGCCATCTTCCCGGCTCAGTTGATAAATAAGCCGGCATTTTTCAGGTAATTGCTGGGCCAGTTCGAACAATTCCTGCTGTAACTGCCGGTAATGCAGTTGTTCTTCCGGAGAAAAATGGTCTACCTCCGGTGTGGTAAGGCCTGCTTCCCTTTCTGCCTGGCGGTAACGTTTCGCCAGCCGGGTATATACTTTAAACTTAACAGCAGCAGCGAGATATGATTTAAGAGAATGTTCTATAGCAAGTGTATGGCGCCGTATCCATAAATCGGCAAGTACATCCTGTACTACTTCTTCTGCCTCAAATACATCCGTTAACTTATTAGCCGCCACGGAAAACAAAAGCTTCCAGTAACGCTGATAAATTTCTGTAAACGCAGCTTCTTCATTTTGCTGTAGCCGTTTTACAATAGGGTAATCATCATATGTGGATGGTTCGGACACTAATTAAGCAGGGAATAACACAGCCCAAAGTTATCAGATTTCCCTCACATATCGTTTTAAAGGCAGAAGGGCCGGCAAAAGCCAGCCCTCTCCTCCTCAAAAATCCCCCTGTTTATACAGTAGTACCGGCCAATACACGCTTTTCGGCTGCATATATTGCCTTTACTGTTTTAATAACCGAATCTGGTGTTACAGAAATAGAATCAATACCCCGTTCTACCAGAAACTGCGCAAAATCCGGATGGTCAGATGGTCCCTGGCCACATATACCCACTTTAATATCGGCCTCTTTGGCCGCATCTATTAACATGGCAATCAACCGCAGCACCGCATCGTTCCGCTCATCGTACAAATGCGCCACCAGCGAAGAATCACGATCTAATCCAAGCGTAAGCTGTGTAAGATCGTTGCTGCCAATAGAAAAGCCATCCACATGCTGCGCAAACTCCCGTGCCATCAGAATATTGGAAGGCAGCTCCGCCATCAGATATACCTCCAGGCCATCCCTCCCCTGTTCCAGCCCGTAGTGCTTCATTACCGCTTTTACTTCCAGCAGCTCTTCCACTGTACGGCAAAACGGTATCATTACTACCACATTGTATAACCCCATTTCAGACCGTACCTTGCTGATGGCTTCGCATTCCATTCCAAATGCTTCCCTGAACGCTTCGGAATAGTAACGGGATGCGCCGCGCCAGCCAATCATGGGGTTTTCTTCATGGGGTTCAAAATACTTTCCACCTGGAAGGTTGTAATACTCATTGCTTTTAAAATCGGAAAACCGCACAATTACGGGGTAAGGATGAAAAGCTGCTGCTATTCTTCCAATACCATAAGAAAGCTTCTGAATAAAATAGTCGCGCTCGCTGGCAAAACCTGCTGTAAGTTCCTGAATGGTATCGGAAAGCGCTTTATCGCTCAGTTGCCGGTGCTGCAACAGCGCCAATGGATGCACTTTTATATAATTATTGATAATAAACTCTTCACGTGCAAGCCCTATGCCTTTATGCGGCAGGTGTGCAAACTGAAAAGCCAGGGAAGGGCTGCCTACATTCAGCATCAGCTGAGTTTGTATTTCGGGCAAACTGTTCAGGTCTGTTTCGGTTTGGGTAAAGGGAATAATTCCCTCGTACACTATACCCTCTTCCCCTTCGGCACAGGAAGCCGTTATCAGCTGCCCTGCCGTAAGTATATCTGTAGCGTTACCGCAACCAACAATAGCGGGCACCCCCATTTCACGTGCTACTATAGCGGCATGGCAGGTACGCCCTCCCTTATTGGTAATAATGGCTGACGCTTTTTTCATTATCGGCTCCCAGTCAGGATCCGTCATATCCGTTACCAGCACATCCCCCTCCCGGAAGGCATCGCCTTCTACCCGCTGGTCCAGCGAATAAAAAATATTCACTTTTCCGGCCGCTACCTTATCGCCCACCGCAATACCCTTACAAATAACTTTTACAGCATCCGCTGCCGGTTTATCCAGCCTGTATTCAATAAGTGTATGCTTCTTCTTCCGGCTTTGAACCGTTTCAGGCCTGGCCTGTACAATATACAATTGCCCGTTTAAACCATCTGTTGCCCATTCCACATCCATAGGGCAGAAACGGTTATACAACTTCTCATAATAGCTTTCAATAGCAGTTACCCAACGGGCCAGTTCCAATATACTGTCCTCTGTAAGGCAAAAGCTGGTACGGGCGCTTTTTTCTGTCGAAATTACTTTTACACGCTCATCCGGGTCGTCGCCATATACCATTTTCTGATCTTTCCGGCCCAACTTCTTTTCAATAATGGGCCGGTACCCTTCGCCCAAAGTAGTTTTAAAAACAATAAACTCGTCCGGCGAAATAGCACCCTGCACCACCATTTCACCCAAACCAAAAGCACCATTAATTACTACTGCATTTTCAAACCCTGTTTCCGGGTCAATAGAAAAGGCTACCCCTGCCGAACCCAGATCGCTACGCACCATTTTTTGAATACAAACAGATAGCCCCACCTGAAAATGGTCGAACTGAAAACGCTGCCGGTAACTGATAGCACGGTCTGTAAAAAGAGAGGCGAAACAGTTTCTTACAGCATCCATTAAAGCAGCAGGGCCGCGTACATTGAGGTAAGTTTCCTGCTGACCGGCAAAAGATGCCTCGGGCAAATCTTCGGCAGTAGCAGAAGAACGTACCGCCACATCCGTAGCATCCTGCCCGTAGCGACCGGAAAGCTCCCGGTAGGTTTCTGTAATTTCTTTACTTAAAGCCGGAGGAAATTTGGAGTTGCGGATCAGTTGCCGCACCTGCTGCCCCACCCGCCGTAGCGATTCCACGCTTTCATGGTCAATACTGTTTACCAGATCGCGTATCCGCTGCTCCAGTTGGTTAAACGCACAAAATTGGCGGTACCCTTCCACGGTAACAACATACCCCTCCGGTACACGTATACCCAGGGCGCCAAGGTTTCGGATCATTTCACCAAGAGAGGCATTTTTGCCCCCTACCAGTTTCAGATCGGTAATACCTACCTCTGAAAGCCAGGTGATTGTTTTAGGATGTTCCATATCAGGCAAGTTTTCGTATAGCAGCAATACTACATGCAACCTTCAACACAGGTACCTGCCTCCTTTAATCAGTTTCTAACACATCCCTGATAATGTGTATGCTTTATCTAACAACTCCGTAAAAAATTTAGTTGCCGGAAAAGCTGACCTGCATTTTGCCACTTACCACGCAAAAAAGCACATTTGTTGCCGGTAAGTGGCCCTAAACCCACCCGTTTAAACGGTAACCAGGCAGTAAAAAGGATAGTTATTTTTTAAAATAGCAGGCCGGATACAGCCTTTACGCCAACAAATCGGTTTGTGCAACGCACTTATCAGAAGCATACGGCGCCGAAATTTCGAAATCAACAAATATTGCCGGCAGTGGTAACACCCGGTAAAAAAAGTACTGTTAGCCACATTGATACCGCTAAAGGTTACTGCTAAGGAAAAACGAAAGCACCGGTGTAGTGTATTTTTTGAATGACGTAGTATAAACAATTGGTTATCAAATTAATTTTTCTGGTCTGTAGAGGTTTTGACGTACTCCCCTTTTTTGTAATTTCTTAACATTTTCTAAAATTGCACCCGGTTTAGCCAACGAAACTCCTTCATAAAAAACTGGTAAAACCAAAACGAAATGCTTGTCAACTACTGGTATCCCTGCCGGACGTATATCCGGCCCCCTTCGATGTATTTGAATTTCCCGAACCGTTTAAACGGTTTAGCAACAGTATTACCGCAGTTATTTTATTAATCACTACCAAAACAACCACGTGAGAATTATGAATAAAAGACAGCTTTTATCCAGGATTCTGGTATTTATTATGGCCATCGTTATTCAGCAGGATGGCTTTGCACAAACCAGAAAAATCAGCGGAACTATTCTTGACGACAAAGGCGCACCTGTTTCCGGTGCTTCTGTATCGGCAACCCGGGCTACACAAAAAACCTCCACAGGTACCCTTACCGATGCGCAAGGCAGTTTTACCCTGAATATTGACGATACGTATAAAACGTTAACCATTACAGGCGTGGGCTTTACCCCACAGGATATTAATATAGGCAGCAACGCAGTTTTTACCATTACCCTTCAGCGGAGCGATGCCGCCAACCTGGGCGATGTAATTGTGGTAGCCTACGGGCAACAGAAAAAAGCTTCTGTTACCGCTGCCATCAGCACCATCAACGCTAAGGAAATTGTACAGTCGCCGGTGGCCAACATCAGCAATGCGCTGGCAGGCCGTTTACCGGGGCTTATTTCTGTGCAAAGCTCCGGCAAACCGGGCTCAGATGCCTCTACCCTTTATATAAGAGGTGTGGGTACCTATACCGGCAACACGGCACCACTGATTATGGTGGATGGCATTGTGCGCGATACGTACAACGATATTGACCCTAACGAAATTGACAATATCAGTATTCTGAAAGATGCCAGTGCCACGGCGGTGTTTGGTGTACGCGGCGCCAATGGGGTTATACTTATCAATACCAAACGCGGTAAAGAAGGCACCCCACGGGTAAGCGCTACCGTACAGGCTGCTGCCAACCAGTTTACCAGACAGCCTAAATACGTAAACTCATTTCAATACGCCACCCTGCGCAATGAACAGATATGGGAAACCTACTGGCAGCAACACGCTAACGATGCAGATGTGGCAAACAGGGCAGATGGCTGGGCCAACTTTGTAGCCAAAAGAAAAACCGGTTATACGCCGCAGTATTCTGATGAAGATCTGAAATACTATCAGAATGCACATACGCCTAAGCTGGCAGATGGCTCTCCTAACCCGTACTACGATCCGTATTTTCACCCCGATCAGGACTGGCAATCGCAGATTTACAAAAAACGCGCACCACAGGTACAGGCCAACGTAAACATTACCGGCGGTACCAAAGGCATGAAGTACTTTCTCTCTGCCGGTTATTTAACCCAGGGCGGTTTGTTTAAAACAGACTACATGCCCTTTTCCAGTGAGATGGATTATAAAAAAGACCGCTACAACCTCAGAGGTAACTTTGACTTTGATGTAAATGACAACCTGAAAGTTTCCGTAGATATAGGAACCCAGTTTGTGCAGATTTCAGGCATGAACAACGATGGCTATAACTATGAGAAAAACCTGATGTGGACCAACCCCATGGGCTCGCCCGGGTATGTAGATGGAAAATTTGTATTTATCTGGAACCAGACGGCAGAGCAGTTTAACCCACTGTACAGCCTGGCCATGCGTAACCAGTATAACATTAATAACAACAGTACACTTAACTCCGCCCTTCGGGTAACGCATAAGCTGGACTTTATTACCAAAGGCCTTACCGCCAACGTACGAGGTTCGTACGACAGCTATTTCTCCAGCACTTCCGGCGGCCAGTCGTTTCCTGTATACTGGACGGTACGCGCCAACCCCAACGGCGACAAACTGAACCCTATATGGGTGCAGATGAATAACGAAGCGCCCTCGCAGCGTTTTGTAAACTGGTATTCCGGCAAGTGGCGTACCTGGTATGCAGAAGCCGCCTTGAACTATAACCGCACCTTTGGCGATCATGCTTTTTCAGGCCTGGCTATGGCCAACCTGAGCAAAAAGTTTGATCCTAACCTGGCCTATAACCTGCCCCACGCCTATCAGAGCCTGGTAGGAAGGGTTACGTATGCTTATAAGGGCAAATACCTGGCAGAGTTTAACATGGGCCTTAACGGTTCTGAAAACTTTCCCGAAGGCAAAAGATTTGGTTACTTTCCCGCGTATTCAGCAGGCTGGGTGGCCAGTAAAGAAGACTTCTGGCCCAAAAACAACATTGTTACTTTCTTAAAAATAAGAGGGTCGGTAGGTAAAGTAGGTAATGATGTAGTGGGTGGCACCCGCTATATGTATCTGCCCGATGTATGGGCATACAGCAGTGCGGTAATGAATGGATACTACTTTGGTCAGTACGGCTCTAACCGCAACAATATACAGGGCGCCTACGAAAGCAAACTGGGCAACCCCAATGTTACCTGGGAAACCTCTCAGAAAGCCAATATTGGTTTTGAAATAAACCTGTTTAAAGAAAAGGTGGCCATTACTTTCGATCATTTTACAGAGCAGCGGAAAGACATTCTTTCTTCCAAAGGCACTGTTCCCGGTATTGTATCTGCCAACCTGCCCCCTTACAACTTAGGCCAGGTAGAAAACTGGGGTAACGAGCTGGAAATTATTTACCGCGATAAAGGTGGTAAAAACTTCAGCTACTGGGTAAAAGGCAATATTGCCAACAACAAAAACAGAATTGTTTTCCGCGACGAACCTATTGTTTCCGGACTGGAATACCAGGCATTAACAGGCAAACCTATTGGCCAGGGCTCTTATTTACAAGCCGATGGACTGTACACCTCCTGGAGCGAACTGTATGCAGTAGATGCTGCCAATAACCCCATTTTATCGCAGCCGGTTACCGCAAAAGGCCCCGATGGTAAAACGTACACCAACGCCGGCGGACAGGTAGTATACCAGAAAGACCTTGCTTTTGGCAACGTGCCTTTACAGCCAGGTGATATTAAAATGACGGACATTAACTACGATGGCGTTATTGACAGCAGAGATTACAAAAGATCGGGCTATACCAATATTCCGCAGATTACCTATGGCGTAAGCTTTGGTTTTAACTACAAAGGCTTTGATATGTCTGTGTTACTGCAGGGTGCTGCCAATGTAGCCGCCAACCCAATGCCTGCTACCAACCTGCACTTTAACGGTACTACTGAGGCGTTGTTTGAGGTAGACTGGAACCGCTTTACACCGGAGCGTTATGCTGCGGGTGAAAAAATAGCCTTCCCTATTGCCGCCTATAACCGCCAGGCTTATCAGAATACTTTCTTCAATCTCAACACCTCTTATATACGCCTGAAAAATGTGGAAGTGGGTTACACTTTCCAACGCGGGCTGCTGAGCAGGGCGGGCCTGAATTCTGTTCGCATATATGTAAACGGATTTAACCTGTATACCTGGAATAAGAACAAGATATGGGGCGATCCTGAAAACATGGGCTTTATGGGTTATCCGCTTACCCGCACTTATAACGCAGGTATTAATATCGGATTCTGATTGTAGAACAGAAAAACGAAAAACAATGAAAAAATTATATATTCCTTTAATGCTTGTTGCCGCCATAGGTACGGCGGGTATGATAACAGGCTGTACCAAAAACTTTCTGGAAAAGCCAAGGGGTGGCGATGTTACAGTGGATACTATTTTTCATACACAAAGGCAGGCGCAATATGCCGTAGCCGATATGTATGGCTGGTGTATACCTACCGGTTTTGTAATGAATGCTTCCGGCGACAGCCGTGAAGATGTACTTACCGATCAGGTACACCTGCTGCTGCCCGGTGCTGCCTGGGTAGCCGGCAACTTAAACTTTCAATATTATATAGCAGGTGGTATGGCCCCTACCTACAGCATAGACAGAGGCCCCATTACATCCCGCGGCAATACCGCTGCCACTGCCTTTACCGGCTGGTATAAAGCAATACGCAAAGCCAACCTGGTATTAAAAAACATTGGTTCGGTAACGGATGCTACCGAAGACTGGAAAACCGATGTAAAAGGCCAGGCTTTGTTTTGCCGTGCTATGGCGCACTACAGTGCTTTTCGCCTGTATGGCGGCATACCGCTGGTAAAAGATGTGCTGCTAGGTGATGGTAATATTTCCATTCCCCGTTCTTCTGTACAAACTGTGGTAGATACACTGGTAAGCTGGTGCGATGAAGCTGCTGCCCTGCTGCCCCCCGGCCGGTCAACCAACGACTATGGCAGGGTAACCAGTATTGCTGCACTGGCGCTGAAGGCAAGAGTATTACTGTATGCTGCCAGCCCGCTGTACAACACACCTGACAATATGAAGGCAGGTGTTACGGGCGCCCGCTTTGGTGATGCCAGAGACTCTGTTTTATGTTACACCAGCTACAACAAAGAACGCTGGAAAAGAGCCGCAGATGCCGCTAAAGCGGTTATTGACGCAGCCGGTGCTTCCGGGGTTACTTTATACAATACAGGTAAACCCCTTACCACTGCCAAAACAGATAACTACGCCGGTTTAGGTGATTATGAAGCTGTTTGCAACAACGTGTTTGGTACTACCGGCACCTATGGCAACCCTGAAATGATACTGGTAAACACCTACAACCACAACGATGCTAATAAAGATGGCTGGGCAGACTGGGGGCGGTACAACTCTTCTAAAGTGCGCATGATGGGCTGGGGTGCTAAAAACAATGTACCGGTTGAGTTTTTACAGGTATATGAGAAAAGAGATGGTACCAAATGGACGGCTACGCCTTCAGGTACGGACTTCAAAGCTTATTTCGAAGGGTTAAACCTGGACCCACGCGCTTATCAGAGCCTTGCCTGGGGTGGCCAGTGGTATAACAGCGGCAAAACCTTTCTGCCGTATTACAGGCAATCTGCAGATGGCGCTTATGCCAAAGGCAGCCTGGCAGATGATACCAACGCAGGCGATGGCACCGGCAGTGCCGTGGAATGTGCCAAGTTTGTAGCCCGTGTGGATAACAACAACGACAACCATTTTGCATGGCCTGTTTTTCGCCTGGCAGAATTTTATCTGAGCTATGCAGAGGCATTGAATGAATACAATGGCCCCTCAGCAGATGCCTTCCTGTATATGAACCTTATACGCCAGCGGGCAGGTATGCCGGATAAAGATGCCACCACCCTTACCGATCAGGTATCATTCAGAGCAGCTATTCAGAACGAACGTACCGTAGAACTGGCTTTTGAAGACCACAGGTATAACGATTTACACCGCTGGTTAACAGCCCATGTAGTGTTAAGCAAAACCTTCAATGGTTTTGCGGTAACCGCCTCTACCAACGGCATTACGCCCAAACCTACCAACCCGTACCTGAACTGGACGCTGGTTTCATACGGCGCCAGAACCTACCCGGCCAGGTACTACTATGTACCCTTCCCTTATACGGAAGTAAGTATGCGCTATTTAGGCGGTGCAAACTGGGATGGTCAGAATCCGGGATGGTAAAAGAGTTTATTGAACGTTTAAGCTGAAAAAATGAAATCTAACAACAAACATATTCTTGCCGGGCTATTGCTGCTTTCCGCAGCTACGGCTACACAGGCACAAACGCTGAATACCGTACTGGCCGATTCGCTGGCAGCGGCTACACGCGTAACAGAGAACAGGGTTGACATGGGCATACGCAACGAAAAAAAATGGCGTACCACAGGTGCAGTTTTTACCATTACCGGTGAAGAACTGTCCAGAACCAATGCCAGCAACCTGCTGAATACTTTACAGGCCAGAATACCAGGGTTATCTGTAGAAGCAGGTGCCGGTGAGCCCGGATATGACAATCCTTTCCTGTTCATACGCGGCCAGAGCAGCTGGAACGTGGCAGAGAATGCTTTGGCTATTTATCTGGACGGGTTTCAGGTAGATCTGAATGCATTGTCCGCCCTATCACCTTTCGAAATTGAAACCATTACGGTACTGAAAGATGCCGCAGCGGCAGCTGTGTATGGCTTTCGCAGTGGCACAGGGGTGTTAAGCATCCGTACCAAAGAAGGTACCACCAACGGCAAAACCAAAATAGAACTGAATGCCCGTTATGGCAACTTACGCCCCATAGCCATGCCTAAAGTAATGGATGCCTATGGTTATGTTACTGCCTATAACCAGGCTTTAAAGAACGATGGCTTGCCCATTAAGTACTACAATCCCGAACTGTATAAAGCAAGCGATGATCCTTTTCACCCGAATGTAAACTGGTACGATAAGGTGCTCAACAACAGTTCTGCCACGCAGGATTACAATCTTTCTTTCAGAGGCGGTAATAACAGAGCCCGCTTTTTTGTACTGGGTGGTCTTACCGATTTTAAAGGCGCTTACAAAGACGCCGATGCGGTAAACAAAGACTTTGGTACCAATGCTAAATTCAAAAGAATCAATCTGCGGGCAAATGTAAATGTGCAGCTGAATGCAAACCTTTCGGTAAAAGCAACCGTATCCGGTATTACAGAAGATCGTAACACACCTGCCGGTTTTACTGCTTCCCAGCTTTTTGCCAACCTGTTGCGTCTTCCTGCTGCTGCCTTTCCGGTAAAGAACCTGAACGGCACCTGGGGTAACAATGCGGTATACAACTTCAACCCTGTGCAGCTATTAAGGCAAAACGGTGTTTACAGTTCTCATACAAGAAGCCTGCAAACCAATATCAGTTTTGAACAGAAACTCGATGCCCTTACCAAAGGCTTATCCTTACACGGTGGTATTTCATACAGCAACCTGTATGTAGGCATACTGGAAAAGAGATTTGCCGTACCTTCTTACGAAATAACCAAAGATGCCTATGATAACCCGGTGATAGATGCCAACGGCAACGTAACCTATAAAGTACTGGGTGCTGTAAGCCAGGGTATTACCGATGCCGGTAACGACCACTGGAACAGAAACGCTGTACAGCTGGGCTTTAACTACGACAGAACTTTTGGCAAACATACTTTTACAGGCTTTTTACAGGCCACCCGCTCTGGCTACTCGCACGACGGACAATTATATGCTGTAGTAGAGCAGGGCTTACGCGGCTCTGTTACCTATGATTACAGTCAGAAATATGTAGCAGACCTTTCCTTTTCCTATGCAGGTTCCGGCGATTTTAAGAACGGTAGCCGTTACGGCCTGTTTCCTGCGCTGGGCTTAGGCTGGATAGCCAGCAACGAAGCTTTTCTGGCCAACAATAAAGTCATCAGCTTTTTAAAAGTAAGAGGCTCTTACGGCATTACCGGTAACACCAACGAAGCGTACCGCTTTCTGTTTGAAAAATGGGGCATTGGCGGCGGCGGTATTATACTGGGTACTACCAATACCACGTACGGCGGCCGTACAGAAGGCGCCTACCCTAACAGCAACTTTACATGGGAAGAAAAGAAAAGTGCTAACATTGGCGTAGACATAACACTGCTGAACAAACTGACTGCAACCATTGATGTGTTTACAGAAAAACGGAAAGGTATTCTGGAAGCCCCGGTAGGCGTTCCTCAATACACCGGCTTTACCTTCAGAAATACCAACACCGGGGAAGCCACCAATAAAGGAGCAGAAATTTCATTGCAGTATCGCGATAAAACCACAACCGGATTTGAATACTATGGTGGCGCAACCTTAGCCTACGCCCGTAACGAAATAACCAGAAGATCTCAGGAGGCACAGCCTTATGACTACCTGTACGAGAAAGGTTACAGAATTAACCAGTACAGAGGCCTGCAGAACGCCGGCTTTTATCAGGTAGCGGATTTTGATGCCAATGGCAACGTGGCAGCTGGGGTGGTTAAATCAACTTACGGTCAGGTACGCCCCGGCGATCTGAAGTATGCAGACATTAATGGCGACGGCATTATTAACGATTACGATAAAACCCCGCTACGGTTTACCAAACTGCCTGAGATGACGCTTGGCTTTAACATCGGTTTCAAATATGCAGGTTTTGATTTTGATGCGTTTGTACAAGGCATCATGAACAGAACGGTAAACCTGCTGGACGAAGCGTTTACCTATACGCATCCTTTAGCCAACAACAACAACATTACTGCCTTTTCCAGTAACCCCTGGACGCCTGAAACAGCGGCAACCGCCACCTCGCCCCGCTTGTCCACCCTGGCCAACAACAACAACGAGCAGCAGGCCGATTTCTGGCTCCGCAACGGTAACTACTTTAAACTGCGCAGTGCTGAGCTGGGTTATACCCTGCCCGCTAAAAAGTTTCTGAAGCGGTTTGATATACTGCGGGTGTATATAAGCGGTAACAACCTGCTCAGCACCAAAATTGACGGGCTGGAGCCGGAGCGGCTGTCTATGGGTTATCCTTTAATGAGAACCATTACCGCAGGCATCAAGGCAAAATTTTAGAACGAACACTTGAAATTCTACAGGATGAAAAAGAATCATTATATCATCATAGCTGTCATGATTGCAGCCTTCGGTGCTGCTTCATGTAAGAAGGACTATCTGGATGTAAAAAAGATACCCGCCGATATGCCGGTTGAACTGATGTATAAAAGGTACGATTATATACAGGGTATTGTATGGAATGCATACAGCTACCTGCCCGATGGCTTTGCCTGGCTGGACATGGAAGCCGCAACAGATGATGCGTACCATACCTTTGTAGGCAACCGTTCTCATATATTCAACTATGGCGTATGGAACCAGTTTAACAACCCGGATGGCGTATGGGCTAACTACTTTAACGGCATTTTCCAGGCCAACCTGTTTCTGAAACATAAAGGAGAGGCTGATTTATCGTCTATCGCCAACAGTATTGTAAACAACGATTCCACTGCTTATAAAAGAGCTGTTTCGAATCTGAAGTTTATGGAGGGCGAATGTCATTTTCTGAAAGCCTTCTTTTACTTTGAACTGGTAAAACGTTATGGTGGCGTGCCTATTATTAATGAGCCGCTGGATTACAACAAGCCGGAAACCTGGCAGGGCTTACAAAGAAACTCCGTAGATGAGTGCTTTAAATACATCGCCTCCTTACTGGATAAAGCAGCAGTAATTATTCCGGACAGCGTACGCACCAACTCCGCCACCAGCTGGTACGAAAGCGGCAGGGTAACTTACGGCGCCATTAAAGCGCTTAAAGCAAGAGCATTGTTATATGCAGCCAGCCCCTTGTATAAAGAAGCCGGTTCTACCTTTACCTGGGCTGACGCAGCAGCCGCCGCCCATGAGGTAATAGCCATGAACGTGTTTAACCTGGATGCCTCTTATGCCAACCTGTCCGGTGCCGCTAACGTATCTTCTGCAGAAGCCATCTTTTTCAGAAGGCATGGCGCCCAGAACGGCCTGGAAAGAAACAACTTTCCTATTGTGTTTGAAGGCAGCAACGGTAACAGCCTTACCCCCAGCCAGAACTTTGTGGATGAGTTTGAAGTAAAAACCGGCTCCACCTCAGTTCCGTTCGACTGGAATAATATAGCCCACGCATCCAGCCCCTACGCCAACAGAGATCCACGCCTGGCTGCCACCGTGGTAACCAACGGCACCTCCTTTAAATCCACCACCATTCAAACCTACATTGGTGGCAACAGCGGCCAGCCCAAACTGAATGCAACCAAAACCGGCTATTATTTATCCAAGCACGTTAACCAGAGTGTAGACCTGCTTAACAATACCACTACCACCCACCAGTGGTTGTATATCCGCTATGCTGAGGTACTGTTAAACTATGCAGAAGCCATGCTGAATGCCTATGGTGCCGCTGCAGACCCACAGGGCTATGGCATGACGGCACTACAGGCTATTAACAGGGTAAGAACCCGTAGCACCATGCCTGCCTTAACAGATGTTACTGCTGATGCTGTTGTGCACGAACGCAGGGTAGAGCTGGGCTTTGAAGGCCACCGCTGGTGGGATATGCGCAGATGGAAAAAAGCCAACGTTTTTGCACAACCTGTAAGAAGCATTACTATAACCCTTAACGGTTCCAACTTTGTATATACCCCAACCAAGCTGGAAGACAGAGTGTATGATGCCTCTAAAATGAACTGGTACCCTATTCCACAGGCCGAAATAACCAAAACCGGATGGCAGCAGAATACCGGTTGGTAATCCTTACAAGTAAAGCTTAGCACAAATACTATTAATAGTAAGATTATGAAGTTATCAATAGTTAACAAAATAATATCCGCCATAGCACCGCTGGCCACCGGCGCACTGGTGCTTACCGGATGTACCAAAGAATCTAACGGCAGTTACGAAGTATATGCACCCGTAGATAGTCTGGCAGCCACTTTTACCGTAACACCCGTAGCAGGCAACGACACTAAATTTGTAATTACCAACACTACCAAAGGTGACTGCGTGGGTACGCGTTGGGATGTGGGCAAAGGCGGCGGAGCTGCCATGGGAAAAACCACAGATACCATTTTTTATCCGCTGGCAGGCACCTATACTATTAAAATGCAGGCGCTGGATAAAAGAGGTAAACTCTACAGTGCCCAGCCGGTAAGTATTACCACCACCAAAAACGATGCGGCCTACGACAACCTGCTCAAAGGCAGTAAAATGAATGCCGGAGACGATCAGTTCTGGGGTAAGTATGATGCCAATGCAACCAAAATAATCTGGACACTGGCCAACAATGCCTACACCGCTACTACAGCCACCCGCCCCACTACCGCTTCTGTAAACGGGGGTATTTACCAGGCAGTACAGGTGGTAGCCAATAAAACCTACCGCTTTACCACCAACGCCTCTTACGGGGTAACACAGGATGCCTGGTTTCAGGTATACTTTGGCCAAAGCGTACCCGGTGATGGTAAGGATTATAGCGATAACCAGAAACTGAATTTTATTAACTGGGGCACCTGGACAGCCTTCAGCGGCACCAGAACTGTAGATGTAACCTTTGGCGCCAGCGGTACTATTTACCTGGTAATTAAACTGGGGTGCAACGCTTCTGCCGGACATTTCAGCCCCCAGGGTATTAGTGTAACCAATGTAGACTTCCGTCGTATTCAGGAATAACTTTCATTCGCATATAAGCAGACAGATACAACAAGCCGCCTTCATTCCTGGAGGCGGCTGCTTTTTGAAGCAGTGCTTGCATAATTTTGCACTAACACCCGCAATAATGCTTTTTTTGGGGGGCACCAATCCATTGTTGGTAAGCACGTTTCCTATTTTACCATGTAAGAAATTATTCTTATCATGCGCCAAAATTTAAAACCCTTATTATGTTTTGTTCAAACTGCGGAGCACAAATTGACGACAAAGCTGTTGTTTGCGTTAAATGCGGAGTTCCAACAAACAACTATTCAACCCAATCAGGAACAGGTTCCCACTATGTAGATCCTTCCGAAGGTTACGATTGGCTTACTACCCTGTTGCTTTGCTTTTTCCTGGGCGCTTTTGGAGTGCATAGCTTTTACACCAAAAAAACCGGTATTGGCGTTGCTCAGTTAATTACACTAGGCGGTTGCGGTATCTGGGCGTTGGTAGATCTTATCATGATTATTGTAGGAAGCTATAAAGATGGCCAGGGTAGATTCCTCGTTAGGAGATAAGCTTTTGTTTGCTGTATGGCTGCTCATTCCCCTGCTGATTTTTCAAATTAACTACCACAGCGGGAATGAGCACTTTACTTTGTGCCTTTTTAAAAATATTACCGGAAACAGCTGTTATGGTTGCGGGGTATTAAGAGGCATCTCCGCCTGTATGCACCTGAATTTTGAAGCAGCATACCACCTCAACCACCTTAACGTTCTATCCATTCCGCTGCTTACTTTTCTGTACTTCAAAAAACTGTGGCAAACAGGAACGGCCTTTTTCAGGCTTCCGCAATAAGCCAGACTTGTTGTAAGCGCATTATAAAAGCAGCCCACCCTTATAGGGGCAGGCCGCTTTCTTTCGCTTTTAGTTTACCGCATCCATTGCTTCGCGTAATGCTCTGGCAGCAGCAGCAGGGTCAGCAGCTGCATAAATAGCCGCGCCGGCTACCGCCACTTTAACGCCTGATTTTACCACTGCCTGTACATTCTGCAGATTAACACCACCTGCAATAGATACCGGCGTGTTGGCCACAGCAGCCTCATCTATCAATACCTGAATAGAATATCCGGGAGTCCATTGTTCATCCAGTCCTGCGTGCAGTTCTACAAACTCTGCTCCTAACGCTGCTGCTTCCTTCGCTCTTGTTACACGGTCAGGAGCGCCAATGGTATCAACCACCACACCTTTGCCATGTGCCTTAGCAGCTTTTACTGCACCTGCAATAGTAGCATTACCTGCCACACCTAAAACCGTAACCAGGTCAGCCCCTGCCTTAAAAGCAATATCCGCTTCCAGCTCGCCCGCATCCGCAGTTTTCAGATCTGCAAATACAATTTTATCAGGATGCGCCTGCTTCATAGCCGTAATAACACTCACGCCCATGTTCTTAATAAGCGGGGTACCTAACTCTATAATATCTACATACGGGGCTACCTTACCCGCTAACGCCAATGCTTCTTCTGTAGTAAGCAGATCTATTGCCACTTGTAACTTTGCCATAATACTATTGTTTATTTTGATTATTCTATATTAGCGTGCAGCTTCCACATCACTTCCGGCGGTGTACCGCTTAAAGTCCACATACTCTGAAACAGTGCATCCATTACCAACAATACACTTTGTTCAAAAAGACTACCTGCATATTGTTGCGTAATTGTTCCATGAAAATCCTGTTTCTGCGCAGCAGGTATCACCAGCACTGCCTGCGCAAAAGCAGCCAGTGGCGATTGCTTTACTGTTGATACTGCTGCCACCATTGCGCCTGCTGCATGGGCTTTTTCAGCGGCTTTAACTATGGAGCTGGTAGTGCCCGATCCGGAGGCAGCTATTAACACATCCCCTGATGTTATTGCGGGCGTAGTGGTTTCTCCTGCTACATATACCGTAAGCCCCAGATGCATAAACCGCATGGCTGCCGCTTTCATCATCAGTCCGGTGCGCCCCGCTCCTATAACAAATATCCTTTTAGCCTGTAACAGCAGTTGCGTAAGGGCAACTGCCTCTTCAACAGATACCCCTGTAATAATCCGGCTATTCTCCTCCGCTACTGTATGCATATCTGCCTGCAAACGGCTTTGTAAAACACTATCCTCAAAAGAAAACATGGTTCATATTTGTAAGAGCAAAACTACTTCCTCCACCTGCTGTCAGCTTTACACTATCAGCCCAATACATTGGATAATCAGGAAACCCGGCGGCAGAGAAGTGAACATAGTACCATGTTATGGGAAAATTATCCAATCAGTACCGCGTACCTTTACTTATTATAATTGGAAAAGCGAGCAGGCATGGCAGAGAATGAACATCAATTACAACTGAACCACACTCTTTTATATATCAGGAACCTGGACAGTTGCCCACCCGGTTACTTATACGATCCCGCCCGGAAAGACTTTTTTGAAGTACTATGGCTACAGGATGAGTATCCTTTACACAAAACCACTGCTGAACTGGCAGCCGTAAAAGGGCAATGGATTTACCTGATGCCGCCTTACCGGGTGCACCAGTTAAACAAAGCAGGTAAAAAGGGAATTCTTTTTTCTTTTAAACGTGAGTTACTGGAGGAGCAGGATAAAGATTTTGCTTTAGATGTATTCCGCGTATTTAACCTGAGCGGTGAATTTACCATCATGCAGCTTACCAGCGACATGGTAGAGCGGTTGACAAAAGTATACGATCTGCTTGCAGCCGAATACCGGGATAATTCCGGCAACATAGCCATGATTAAATCGTTGCTCAAAGTCTTTCTTCTGCATCTCATTAAAATGAAGAAGGAAGAGTTTACCACGCTGGATATTAATCAGAAGCGTGCCTATGAATTTCTGCTGTTACTGGAAGACAATTATATTAATGAAAGAAGCGTTCAGTTTTATGCCGATAAATTGGGCCTTAGCACCAAACGCCTGAATCAGGTATTAAAAGAAGTGCTGAATGAAACCAGTACGCAACTATTGCACGACCGTCTGATACTGGAAGCCAAAAGACAGATTATTCACAGCGAAAACAGCGTTAAAGAAATTGCATGGCTGCTGGGCTTTAAAGATCGTCCCTATTTTAGCCGGTTCTTTAAAGTACATACCGGCCAGACTCCGGAGGCATTTCAGCAACACGTAAAACATCACATGGATACCCTGCTGAATACATTGATTGCGTAAAGAATAAGGAGAAAAAAGGTCTATTCGCCACTGCTATTTTGATTCCCGGTATGTAAAATCGTATGGAAACAAATCCGGGTCTGCTTTGGCAGCATAAATGTTAACAGATTTTTTAAGACCCTCATTAACGTGAACCATTCCATATTACTTATTTTGCCCATATAAATAACTACCATTACTTAAACTACACACCTTACCACCCTTTTACATATGAAGCCACTTGTACAACTATTACTCGCCTCTTTACTGCTAACCAGTTGTTCCAAAACCGAAAAAGGAGACAGTTTGTTTGATCCGGACAATACCAAAAAATCTTTTCCGGCATCCACAACCGGTTCAAACAGTATTCTGGATTATTATAACTTTTCCTCCGCACCCAACAATGGCAGTTTTGCCTTGTACGGTTTTACCACCGGCAACTCCGTTACCACACCCGAAACTGCCAATACCAATACCGATACCCTCACTTCTCTTACGCCCTTAACAGCCAACGGTGCTTTTTACGATCAGAAGGGAGATGTACGCCAGGGCGGCACGGTATTATTTGCCGGTCTTACCCTGCAGTCCGGATTATCCGGGGGCAACACTTATTTTGTAGACACCGTTGCAAGCAGAACGGGCATAGGAAGCGCCATGTCTGCTTCGGGGTATATTGACTATAGTGTTTTTCATGGTAAAAAAATACCGGTAACCCTTAATCCCGATTATGGTGTTGCCAATTCGCCTACGCGCGGCGCAACCGATAGCTTGTACATTCCCCTTACCATACGCTTTAATAAAACTGCCACACCTTTCTACACCGATAGCATGGGCAGTTCTATCCTGGCTGTTTACAGCAAAAACTATAATACTCCTATACAGTGGAACGCCGATCCGCAGAATACCAATGGCGTTGTTATTATTATTGAATACGACCCTGAATTCAAATTAAACACCGACTATTGGGCACCACAAACGCCACCTGAAAAAAGACATTTGTACGCCGCAATACGTGTACCAGATAACGGACAGTATACCTTTACACCGGAAGACTTACAAGGGCTGCCCACCAACTGCATGGCTAAACTTTTTATAGGACGCGCCGTGCACAAGCAGCTTAACGACAAATCCGGCACCGGCACCTATGCTGTTTATGCGGCAACCACCCTGGTCACCCTCTGCAGAATTTCTCAGTGCGGTGCTTCGGCGCCAACACCATGTACCGTTCAGTAAAAATCAGCTACTAACCACACGCCCCGGCATTACATTAAACAAATTACAAATACTTGCCGGGCAGGTTTTCTCATGGAAAGGGAATTAATGCCAAATGCAGCGGCATACACCTGTATGGCCGAATAAATTTATAATACCCGGCCATACAGGTGTATACTTCAATCAGTATGCCTATATTTATCCCGCATTCTAAATCCCTGTAATCCCCCTATGCCCATGCTGAAAGCCAAAAGTGTGCTGTTATTCGTGCTTGTTATATTTTCCTTGCCAGCCAAAGCCAAAACATTTATAGTAACCGGTAAAGCAGAAGGCCATACAAGCACGGTTTCCGAACCCAGTTTTGATGACAGTAAAATTAAAGTAACCGACCCCACCTGCGGACTGCTTAACGGAAGTATAACAGGTATTACGGTACAGGGAGCTGAAAGCTTCTTCTGGATTAAAACGTTCAACAACAGCAGAGACACCGTATCAAAAACCATTGATTTGCTGAATGCAGGGCCGGGAGATTATTCGCTATATGCAGTACCTGCCACTCTAACTAACGGAGCCTCTATAAGCCGTTATACAACCATTACTTTAATTGACCGCAGCCCTAAAGTAATTTCAGACTACTCCAATATATCCAACCCTTCGTGCGGGCAGTTCAGCGGTATTATCTCTGGTGTATTTGTAACCAATGGCTCTCCTTCTGTAATGTCTTTCTGGAAAAATGAAGCCGGAGATACCATTAGCGAAACCTCCTATATAGACCGTTTGCCAGCCGGTAGTTTTAAATACTATGCTATTGATACCCTGCAAGGCTGCCGGGATAGTTCTGTGCTGTTTACACTGGTAAACACCACCGGCCCCACACTTAAAACGGCAGGGGTAAACATACATGCTGCCACCTGCCTCAACACACGCGATGGCAGCATTCTGAATATTACCGCAGAAAATGTAACAGGAGCAGCTTTTGCACAATGGATAAGTGAAGCAGGCGTAATAGTATCCTCTTCTTTAGCATTACAACAGGTACCTGCAGGAAAATACAGGCTGAAATACAAAGACCAGTCACGCTGCGATACTATTCTTACCCCCTGGTTCACTATACCCTACCAAAATACACCGGTAAATACAAGTACACTGCAATATGAGAAGCAGGATGCATTTTGTGGCCTGGCAAACGGCTACTTCCATGTGCTCAATTTTCCCAACGCTGCTAACTACACTTTTCAGTGGACAGACAGTGCTGCTGCCGGTTACCCGTCTGCCGGTACAACGTTGCAATTGAATCAGGTGTCTAAAGGCAATTATTATTTAACGGCTACGTCAGCGGCAGGCTGCCGTCAAACTGTTGCCCATGCCGTTATTGATACGCTTACACAGCCGCGGATTCAGCAGCGGCCTGTTATAGCCAATGATGTTTGTAACGGAAGCACAGGTTCTATTACCGGCGTTTCAGTTACAGCAGGTACCGGAAAACCGCCTTTCCGGTATCAGTGGTACAATGCACAACAAAGCGAAATTGCTGCTACACAAAACCTGATAAACGTAACAGCGGGCGATTACAATCTGGAGGTGAAGGACAATAACGGCTGCATTGCAAAAGCGGGCCCCTGGCAGGTAAAAAACGACAGCAAAGTATTTCAGAAACCCGAATACCCTACCCCCCTATATATACCCAAAACCAGCAGCGCCACACTGGAAACAAAAAATCCCCAGACGGGCATTTACTGGCTAACTGCCATTGGCCAGGCCCAACCATCGCAACAAAACAACAAGGGAATTTTCATCATCAACAACATACAAAACGATCAGCAATACACCGTACAGCTAAAAGTAGGCAGTTGCGAAAGTCTGCCTGCCACCATCAGCATTATTGCCTTAGATAAAACAGAAGTGTACATGCCAACCGCGTTTACCCCCAATAACGATGGAAAAAACGATGTAATGCGGCCAACCGTAAAAGGCTATATCAGCAATGCCCGGTTTATGGTGTATGACCGGTGGGGACAAACCATATTCAGCACCAGCAATGTTACCCAGGGTTGGAACGGACGACACAATGGTGTTTCATGTGTTCCGGGCACTTATGTATATACTTTATCAGGCTATGATATACACAACCTTCCCATCCGGTTGAACGGCACCTTTGTTTTAATGCGGTAAAACCTGCGGCACTTACCGTTTCCTGATTTTTTAAAAAATTTGCATCTATTTTTTGGTGGAAAAAGAAACAATTCTATATTTGCACTCCCAACGACAACACAACGGGTTGATTCTGAGGGATTAGTTCTTTAGACCTGAGTTTTTAAGTTTCTTTTTACCTGCCCAGATGGCGAAATTGGTAGACGCACTGTGTTCAGGTCGCAGCGCCTGCAAGGGTGTGCTGGTTCGAATCCAGTTCTGGGCACCATATAGCCTTGTAAGTCATTGACTTGCAAGGCTTTTTTATTTTACGATTGTCATTTTTCAACTGTTTTGTCCGCTTCCTACCGCATTTTTTGACAAGCAAATGACAAGCAGAATAACAAGCAGTAATCTCTACTCAAGCAAGCAACTACCCCATTATTTAAAGTGTTCAATAGCGGGCCTTTTTGGCATCTATTCATACCCTGAATCCAAACTAATTAATTTAGCAAACCATACAAAAGCAGGTTAAAATTCCCCTTCAGTAAAAGTCCTGCCATTCTTGTTGAGCAGGCCTAAAAGAACCCACATTTGTACCAGGTATCGCGTTTATAAGTAAAGGATGAACTACAGGATGAAGTAAACAGAGGCTCTCTGTGAAGATTGTTGAAAGATGACCTGCCTCTCTTATAAAAAGCTTTCTTACCCTCAGTTCTCTATTCTGCCCTGCACAGGGCTAATACTTCCTGAAGGCAACAAAATCCCCGGAAACAGGAAAAAAGGGGAAACCCTTTAAAGCATAAAGGCTGCTATGGCGCCACGAAGGAAGCTGCTTTTTCACGAAAAAGCCTGGATATGTACAATTGGCGCAAAAAGGAGCTTGCTACGTGGTGCAAACACCTTCGCTCCTGCTACCTGGAAACGAACAAAGTCAGTTGGCTGAAACAGCGCCATCAAAGAGGCTGGCATCTTCTTCCAGCAGCAGAATATTTTTCAACACCTTACTTTCGGTGATTCGGCCTTTTCTGATCAGGTTTTCGACACCATTCAGGATAAATGCACTTTCAGCCTCATCCTCTATCACCCTGATAATGCCGGAAGCAGCATACTGATATTTACGGCTCTGATCGAGAAAGCGTGACAGATACTGTCCACGTTCTTTATAATCCACAACCAACATGGTAATGTTGTCGCTGAAGTGATAAGTGGCGCCCTGCCCAAAGGGCATATTGAGCGTATATATACTGTAATAAAGAGCGCTGCCTTCTATCCGTTCCAAAATAACACTAACACTATTTTTCATATCAGGGGGACAAATGTATGTCCATTCATTTTATTCAGTATGTATTAAGACTTCCCAATGCCTGATATAAGCTGTAATTTTAAACAGCAGTATCAGCAACGCCCCGGATTCCCTGCACTTCAAAGGGTTGTTACGGAAAACTGTATGTAAAGCGCTCAGTCAGAATCTCCATATCAACCAGAAGAGAAACCGGCGGTCAGCCGGTTTCTTATGGATTAATCTGGTACCAGCGGGGGCCCATACGTTTAATCTCTGCTATGTTACGTACCCTCATCGCGGGAGCGTTCTTTCTGCTGAGGTATTCATTAAATTTTCTACCTGCCACACTATGCTTACTGAGTTGAACCACCTCAAATTCTCTGACAGTGTGCGCTCCATATTTATGTAGTACCACCTTTTCAAGATACCAGAATACAGTATCCACGTCCTCCTCATACTGCCTCAGAACAACAGTACCTTTTCCATTGAATAATATGACGGTGACACGATAGATAGGCATCCCGGCAAAAATACTAACTATATTAGCATCCCACGCACCTGAATTGAATTTTTTCATTTCCTATATGTAATGACCTGCGAAAATACTATCGACATTTAATCTTTTGCTAAGCTGTGACATACAAGGGATCTGTACATTCGTAATGCCAGACAACCTGATATTATGATGTATAAGAATCCTGTGATTATAGAATATGAGTATAAAGACACCCCATTCCTTGCCTGGCTTTACATTCACCGCCTCAACACCATGGAATACCTGGTAGAAACGCTGACCCCATTCAGAAATAACATCCTGCGGCTTAATCATGATGCAGAATGGGAAGAAAACGGCCAGGTAACACCACTATCTGAAGCCATTGGCAGAGGAATTGAAAAAGTGAATATGTAACTGGGTAGCTTAAGTCCTCTCCCGCCTTTTTTATTTTAATCGCTCCAGTAGAACCGGTTCTGACACGGAAAAGCTGCACAAAGACCAGGAAGCTGAAGTGAGTGACACAACCACAGCTCCATAAAGCCGTAAAAGTCCGCAAAACACCTCCCTCCCAGGCACAATTATTTTGGCTGCTTCTGCAAACAGCAGCTATGCCAGCAGTGAAATCCAGACAACGCAGCCGCAGAGAACCTATGCCGGACAAGATAGAGCCGATGCTGTGTACACTTACAAGAGAGCCGGTAAACGACCCCGGTTATCTGTATGAAATCAAGTGGGATGGCTATCGGATCATAAGTTATAAGACAGGAAAAAACATAACGATGCAGTCACGCAGCGGGCTGGATTACACGGCAAAGTATCCACCTGTACAACGCGCCCTCCGGAAACTTAGTATAGACTGTATTATAGACGGAGAAGTAGTAGTGTTCAATGAAGAAGGCATGCCAGACTTTGACGCCCTGCAGCGCTTTAATGGTCAGGAATCCGGCATTACCTACGTTGTATTTGATCTGCTGTGGCTCGATGGTGAAAACCTGATGGAAAAGCCGCTCACAGATAGAAAAGCAGCGTTAAAGAAACTGGTGGACGGAAAAGAAGGCTTTCTGTTCAGTGAATCATTTGATGACGGCCTGGCATTATATCAGGAGATGCTGGACAGAAACCTGGAAGGCATCGTAGCTAAAAAGCGGGACAGCCTGTACGAGCCGGGAGCCAGAAACTATCACTGGCTGAAAACACCCACCATGAAAAGGCAGGAGTTTGTTATAGGCGGATGGGCAGAATCAGATAAATCACGGGCCTTCCGCAGTCTGCTGTTCGGTGCATACAACAACGGCGAACTGGAATGGATCGGCCGCTCAGGCGGTGGATATAAGGAAGCAGAAATGCCGGGTATATTAAAGAAACTGAAAGCACTGGAGACCGGCGAAAGCCCTTTTGTAAATAAGGTACTGGACACGAAAGGCGCAGTGATACATTGGGTAAAACCTCAGCTGGTGGCCAATTTCAGCTTTGCTACCTGGACAAAATCAGGCCGCATCCGCAAGCCTGCCACCTTTTTAGGGTTCCGTAAGGATAAAAAAGCAAAAGACGTGGTAAGGGAGATTGCACGGAAGACCGATGAAGTAGCCCGGGTACTCTCAGAAGCGCCGGCCAAAGTGACGGGTAAGAAAACAGTCAGAAAGAAAAAAATTACCGAAAACAGGAATAGCGGAGAGTCAGCCGATCCGTATGGGAAGCATACCGGCAAAAAGCGTATCACCACCTCCTAAAATAATAATATTATGGAATCGATGAATCTGGATGGTCTGGAAGTCATTTCTGTGGATTATGAAAATGACAACCTCCCAAAGGCGGTAAAAGAACTGCGACCTGCAGTATATAAAGATGGAACAGATTATTGCGCTATTATCGGACCTGATCCGCAGGCGGGTGTATCGGGCTGCGGAGCAACTCCGGCAGACGCATTGAATGACTGGAATGCAAAGTTGCCGGAACGCATCTCTTCACCTAAACCGGATGACGAACTTGCACAGGAAATGACAGATGCTTTGTCCCTCCGTAAGGATGATGTATGGTAAATCTACCGCATTCAACAACGCACGAAATCGAAAACATCAAAATACAACGACTGACTTAAAGAGATCGCTGCTATTTGCAACATTGCGAAGCTGCTGACTACACACGTCACTTGTCACACGTCTGCTAAGAATCTGACCTTGTTACAATTTTATGCCGCAGGTCGTTGTAAATATGCTGCCCCGGTGTTCGTTTACCGGACGAGCACCGGGGATCACAAAAGGATCAAGACCGGTAATGACAAGCGGCTTAGGCTAACAACTCCCTAAGTCCGTAGGCTTCCATGGTCTTGTTGAATTCGATCTGCGTGCCTTTGTTGATGGCGCTGATGAACTGCCCGGTGGTCGGGTCGACCACGGTTCTTACCGGTCGCTCACCCTTCGGCGCGCCGATCAGTTTGACCACCGCGTCGGCGATATCCTGAGGATCCGGCTTATGGGTCTCAAAAAGCTGACCGATAGCGCTAAATATCTTTCCGGGATAATCGTCAAGCGCTTTGTAGCCCTCGGCGACCGCGATGTCAGTACCCGCCTGTACTTTTGAACCCATTTCGGTGGGAAAGCCGCCCGGTTCAAGAATGACTACATCAACGCCCAAGGGCCTGAGCTCGTAATAAAGGCCCTCACTCAGTCCTTCCAGGCTAAACTTTGAAGCACAATACATGGTAAAGAACGGGAAGCTGACCCGTCCAAAACCGCTGGTCACGTTGATGATCAGACCGTCAGACCGTTCACGCATGCCGGGCATAGCCAGTTTCATCAGTCGCCACGGACCGATTACGTTGATGTCCAGCATGCGCTGCAGATCGGCGGGGGTGGACGTTTCTCCTACGCCGAACATACTTGCTCCCGCATTGTTCACCAGAACATCGACCTTTCCTTCCGCGGCGATAATGCTGTCGAAAGCTTTTTTGACACTTGCTTCATCGGTCACCTCAAGATCCACCACGGTAACGTTTTCCACCCGGGACAAGGCCTGTGCCTTTTCCGCATTTTTACCTGTGGTATCTCTCATGGTGGCATAGACCTTATGCCCAAGGGCTGCAACACTTTGAGCGGTCAGCCAACCGAACCCACTGTTGGTCCCTGTGATCAGTACGACTTTTTTATTCATTGTTACCATTTACACAAATGTTGAAATCTTTTACTTATAACCGTTTATCATATGGTAAAAAATGAGCTAACGCAGATTTTTTCTGATCCTGCTGAGCGATTGCTGGGTAACGCCGACATAGGAAGCGACATAGGCCAGCGGGATGCGGGTGGCCAGAGCGGGAAAGCTTTCAAGGAATGATAAATAACGCTCGGTAGCATCATTGGAGACCATCGGACTACGTCTGGAAATGGATTCGTTCAGGCATTTTTTTACCATTTTGGTCTCTATGGCGCCCCAGGTTACGATCGTCGCCAGTAGTTCGTCCCAGTCTTCCCTCGTAAATACAAGTAGTTTGCAACCGGTGACGGTCTGTATGTATTCAGCCGAAATGATCTGCGCCTCAAATCTTGGAAAATCTGTGATGAACTGGCCTTCCCCGACAAAATAGTGGGTGACCTCCTGACCTTTATTATTGTAATAGCAAAACCGAAGTACACCTTCCAGAATAAAGCCGACCTGCTTTGGCACTTTGCCTGCTTCGGAAAAGTAAGCCTCTTTCGGAAGTTCGAGGAGTTTGGCTTTGCTGGTCACCAGTTCCGCCTGCTGTTCATTTAGTGTATCGAATTGCTGTAAATAATCAAGGAGTTCTTGCATATAATAAAGATCACAATAATTTCAGGGCAAGCATTTACCATATGGTAAAAAATGATGAGGCTAACGATTCACGCGAGTATCGCTTATCCCGGCACGAGCCTTATCCTCCGGATCTGCGGATTGCTTCTGCGAAGTCGTCCAGCTAAAAAATTTCATCGGCATGGAGATCCGGTTCCATCGGTTGCATAGAGCAGTCGACATAGAGGAGGCGCCATGAATGCCGTAGCATTTGTCGTTGGTGAGACAGCCGAAGCCGCTATCATTAGAAAAATGGAAAAGACCTATCTTTAATTTTTATGACATCTTTTCACTTAACCTATTTGTTGCTCATACGTTCAATGATAGGTTTTGCGATTCAATACTAACTGGGATACTGATCGATCCTACGAAACCATTGGTAATGCAATGAATTTAACACTTAAAGCTTCAGGTCTGATCATAATTGCTGTCGGCATTGTATTGTCGTTCAAGCCCCACCTGGTAAGTCCATCCGCGTCCCAATATACCGGTTATGAGATGATAGAAAACAGGGTCAAGTGGGGCCTACTTATCGGGTTTGGTATTTTCCTGACTGTCTTTCAGCGCTGGGGTCAATGGGGACCAACAGCATGGGCAATACTGGCAACGTTGACCTTTGGTATTATTATGGCGAGATTGATCGGATTTGCCCTGGATGGATTCTTTGGTAAGCAGCTTCTTTGGCTGTTGATAGAAGTTGTAATAGCCTTGATTTTTTCTTTTTTGTATTGGAAGTTTACCGATCAATGAGTAACGGGTATTATGCTGCTACAGCCTCTTGTTGGTCATATTAGGTAAGTACTATATGATGTAAGTTCCGGAATCTGTATACTCCGAAACTTACCATCCGTTTTATCAATTAACTGATGCATGTGCAAGGGAAATCACGTGTTAATAGTGTTCCCTTCGGATTCCATTTTCGTGCTTAAGGATCATACGTGTTTGACGTTTTCTTCAGCCCTGAAGTATAGAAAAAGTTTGGTTCACAGCTATTCGATTAAACTAGCTGCCGAGTAATAAATTAATATACAGTCATCAATAGAGGAAAAAATGAAAAAGACCATATTTATCACTGGTGCATCTACCGGAATGGGAAAAGCCACGGCTATATTCTTTCAGCAAAAAGGTTGGAATGTGATACCAACTATGCGGAATCCTGACAAGGAAACAGATTTAAGTCAACTTGAAAATGTAATCCTCTTACCACTGGACGTCACTGATCCAGGGATGATTAAAAGCGCTGTAACGAAAGCTATCTCTATTCATTCGGTGGATGTTGTTTTTAACAATGCAGGCTAGCTGAGCCAGGCAACAAAAGCCCGGGACACAACAACAATATATAGACACAAAACTATTCGCTATTGCGCATAAGCATTTTCAGCATGAAAAGCAATGCTACCGGACCACATTTAGCTAACAGCAATAAAACAGCGACTGACAACCCGTACCTTAAAAGGGAATATTGGGCAACAAGCAGGTAGGTTGGCAATGTAGCAGGCCCGGCGATTTTATGACCATGTTTACCGGCGCTTTTACAGATAAGATTTTTCTTTCTATTATTCATAGATTTCGTTTTTAAGCCGTCTCTACACTGATTCACTCCGAAGAGTGAAAAGTCAAATACGGCAGTAATAAAATGGTTTATATGCGCTGCACCTACAAAATGCACAGCGCCGGGTACGGCTAAAAACGATAAAATTCCGCTGCACGAGTTTGCACAAACATTAACTACAGGGGCAGGCATCTTACAGCACATAAAGAAGAAGTATAGAAAAATAAATGCGCAACAATAAATAGCAGCATTCTTAAACAAAGGCTGATATGATAATACTAAAAAGCTAAAGTTGTTTTCAGAAAGTCCCATGCAATGTTAATCCGCCTGTTCCGAAAACATTTTCTGTTTACCTGACCGGATACTACAGCAAATGTTGCAGCTAATCAAAATAATTATAGGGATAGTCACCAGCCAGACCACTGCGGATAGTATCCAGCTCCTTGGTAAAAGCAGTCTTCAATGCATTCAAATCTGGTTCCGCTGCATCTAGAAATTGCTCCAGTTGGCAGAGAACCTGAGCCAGTAGTAGAAAGCTGTCAAAACTTACAGCCAGATCAGTAAAGCCCTCAGACGTGTATTCACCCGTATCATGGTCATAAAATAACACAGTTCCTGTAGTCGGGCTGATAAACCACTCATCCCCCTGTCCGGAACGGCCGGCCATCCAATAGATGTCTGCCACCTCCGGAAAATGAGCACGGAGACAGGCATTTTCTTTCTGCGCTTCTTCCAGCCCAAACAGGATGATATCCGGAGTGATTTCACTGGTAGCGCACCGGGCAAGGAATGCGTGGTAAACTGTATCCGTAACCGGCACAATGGAAAGATTTGCCGGCGGCTGCTTTCGCTGAGCCAGGCTGCCCAGGAATAATCCGTTATCTGTAAGGTTAAACATAGAAACAAAATTAAAATCAGTTACGCAAAGCGAGTGCCACAAGGACAAACGTCCAGGTAAGGCTCATGATAGCGCCTACCAGCATTGCGATAAGCCGGAAGGTATTTTTACCCGGATTTACTGCCAGTATCCTGAACCTCCGGAAGCTCATGCAGAAGATTTCCGGCTCCTGCTGTTGGTTAGATTGTTGTTGTACTAACATAGTATACCTACCAGTTTTTTTATCATTTACTGTGAGCCAAAACTATTCTGCCGGTCTGAGCGCGAAAGGACAGGGTCACCATATCTGAAAATAAGGGCACGCGTCCCACTGTAGGGCAACTCCGGAATCCAGGAAGGTCTGATGCCAGATGCTACCGTTAAATCCCCCCGACAAATCCTTTTACTACTATTGAATGCAAAAAAGCCAATTCCGTGTCCGGTTTTACAGAAAAATATTTTTCGCCAGGTATATTACATGACCGTTGACACAGCCATATCTCATTCCCGAAATGCCAAAAAGAACTATCTGTCCGTCACCTTAATACCAGCAGGCCGGACAGATCACTCCACACACAAACTTCGATCACCTGAACGCAACTGAAAATATCTGATTGCCAGCACCTGGTCATTGTAAAAAAGTAGCCGCTTTTTGTAAAAAACACAGAAAACTAACTTATTTAGCATTTCAGAAATATCCGTATCTTCGGGCTATGTTACTTTTTGACGATGTGGCGCTGTTTGACGAGGGGAAGAAAAGATATACAGACTTTAACCTGCCTGGTGCTGAGCTGCGCCTGTGGGAGCAGTTTTATGATAAAGCTGCCTCTGACCATTACTACCGGTTGCTGGAAACCACCACTCCCTGGCAGCAACGGGAAAGGAAGATATATGACCGGATAGTGCCTGATCCACGTCTGACCGCATATTATGGTGGTGCCAACGGCAATGCCTGGACAAAGCCTCTGCTGGAGATTAAAGAGCAGGTAGAACAAACCAGCCGCATACAGTTCGACCGGGTACTGCTGAACTATTACAGGGATGGTAACGACTCCGTGGCGTGGCACAGTGATACGCTGCCGAAAGATGGCAAACACCATGAGATAGCTTCTGTAACCTTCGGGGCTACACGCCTGTTCAAAGTAAGGCACAAAACCGATAAGACTGTACAGCAACTGAATATTCCACTGACACACGGCAGCTTTCTGCTGATGGGTGCGTCCCTGCAGAACCATTATGAACACCAGGTACCTAAGACCACCAAAGCTACCGGCGGCAGGATTAACCTTACATTCCGCATATCTGAATCTTCAAAGCCGGTGTATGTTGTGGAGAAGAGGTAACACGAAAAAAGAAATAAACCAGTCAAAGACGCTTCAGACAGAGTAGTGCGTTAGCAGCAGATGGATAAGCTTGTCAGCCCTGCGGTGAAATATGAAAATGCCGGTTTTGAATAACCGCCGCCCATCACCCGTGTACAGGGCATCTGCAATTACACATCATTTCCGGTATTGTATTTAATAACACCGCCACAATGAAAAGGAATATACCGGCAGCAATCCACGAGCTGAAGATTCTGCCTGAGTCAGCACTCCCCTTCTTCCACACAGATACCAGCTTTACTGTACCGGTTATAAGTATAATAGCAGATATTGAATACAGTAAGTGAACACCTGTTGTACTATATTCTGCAAAGTCTGTTGCCAGAAAAAATAAGTTTTGAGAAGTAATCATAGAGGACGATTTTATTCCTGTTTCGACTATACAACTCTAACAACGAAAAAACGGAGCAGACATTATTCTATCATTAAAATAAAATGGTTTGTGTTTTCTTACCGGGAACTGCTAATTTCAGAGACGATAAAACACTCATCCATGAATTATGAAATCATTGAGCAGATACAACACCTTTTCACCGGTGCGGATGAAAGAAACTGGGAAAAAGTAGCAGCCACGCTTGATGAGAAAGTGCTGCTGGATTATTCTTCTATGAACGGCGCACCGGCGACCTGGCTTACCCCTGATGAGATTATTACCATATGGGCCGGTTTTCTGCCAGGCTTTGACAGCACCCGGCATCAGCTCAGTGGTTTTTCTATGGGCGAAAACGAATATACGGCCAGTGTTCATTTCAGCGGCAAGGCAGACCATTTTATTAACGTAGAAAGATGGACTGTGGAAGGAACTTATGATGTGGAACTTATATACAGTCAGCGTTCATGGCGTATTACAGCGCTGAAGTTTAATTTATCCGGTCAGAGTGGCAACACAGCATTACCTGCTCTCGCAGTGGAAAGAATGAATAAGGCCTGAGAATAATTCACACAACGAAACTTCCAATGCTTTGAACCCGGATCAGAACCCTGAAGTGAGTGACACAACAGGCGATGCCACCTGCGCTGCTGCCGGAAGAACGAAAAAAACAAGACTCCTGTTTTTCCTGCTTCCGGGTACAGAAACCTAAGCAAAACAATGGAAAAAACTGCGGTTAAAAACAAAACAGGCTGCATCAGCAGATACAGCCTGTTTGCGTATAAATGACCAGCTAACTACCTACACCGCCAGTGCAGAAGGACGGGCAACCTTAGCGCTGGTATTGCGCCATGCATCGATGGACCAGGCACCTGCACCGTTAGCCATAATCAGCAGGGCTCCGCCCAGGATAGACATGTTCTTCATGAACATAATCATCTGCAGCTGCTTCATCATAGGATCAGTTACATTCCAGAAAGCGTGCATGGATATGGATACCGGCACAATGAACAGCGCTATCAGAACAGCACCAATCCGGGCCTGAAACCCTGCCAGAATACTAAGCCCACCCACCAAAGCCATGAGGCCGGAAAAGGGCACCACCCAAGCAGCCAGCGGCACGCCCTGAGATTCTGCATATTGTACAGTACCTGCTGAAAAATGAGATAAACCAGACATGATAAAGATTAAAGAGAATAATACCCGTGCTAAAACTGTTGCGTATTTCATAACGATAAATTTTATAGTATTTGTAAATGATTGAATTGATTAATGGCAGTAATTACAATCTGATCAGATTTAATGAAGCCAGTGCCTGCTTAGGCTGCTGTAGTTTGCTGCTGGTGGCCAGATCGCCCAGATCAACGGGAGCAAAGCCAATGGCATCTATTACAGCGGCAACATCCGTTTTGGCCGCGCCATCATCACCTGACAAGAACATCACCCTGCGACCGCCGGCCTCCTGCGGATTCTTTTCCAGTATTTTGAAATAAAGGGTATTGAAAGATTTTACCACTCTTGCACCAGGCACATAACCGGCAACTACCTGCGAAGAAGCTTTGCCTCCCAGATCGGCCAGTTGAAAATCGGGCGCAAAAGTGATAAAGTGATTGGTGGCATCAATTACTACTTTATCAGTCCAGTCTGTAACACCAGCGAGGCCAGGTACCGCACCCCATGGCAGCGCCAGTAAAACAATATCAGCAGCGGCTGCCTGCTGAATAGTACCGGCTACAGCACCGTTACCCAGTTCCGCTACAGTACCTGCCAGACTTTCCGGACCGGAGCTGTTGCTGATAGTAACTGAAAACCCTGCATTTACGAGATGACGGGCTACTGTTTTACCGATATTACCTGCGCCGATGATTCCGATTGACTTTTTCATAATTATACTTTTATGTTTTTTGTTTTTGATTACGATGTAAAATTACCCCGGTGCCCAAAGGTGCCGAATGACCTATCACATCAAAATGAGTTGATTTACATCAAGCGTATTACTTAAGCCAGACCAATGGTACCGCTCACCGGTTATCTCAATTTTGGTTGTTATAAATAATATATAAGAGATATGAAAAAGAGCATCCTTACCGTAAATAATGGCAGAAACGAAAGAGTAGGTGAATTTCTGGTGAACCGTTTATTACCTATGCCACAAAAAAAAGCCGTGGGACCGGTTGTGTTTCTGGACCATATATATCCTATTGACCTGGCGGATACCACAGCACAGATACCTAACGGCGACTTTGCACATCCGCATCGCGGCATTGCCACATTCAGCTATGTATTAAATGGTCAGCTGGCACACTGGGACAGTAAAGGCCATCACGATATTATTAACAAAGGCGGCGTACAATGGATGAAAGCCGGTAACGGCATCGTTCACGACGAACAGCCCTCGGGGCCTGCGGGCGGCGGCACTTTTCATTCCCTGCAGTTCTGGATCACGTTACCGGCGGCCAACAAACGGGAAGCAGCCGAATACCAGTCAGTAAAAGGAGAAGACATTCCGGAAATACCTTTACCGGGTGAAGCAGGAACGTTGCGGGTGTTACTCGGCAGTTTCGGCAGCACCTCTTCCCCTGTAAAAACCTATACCCATCAGTTTATTTATCATCTGCGGATACAGGCCAAATCTACATTCCGGTGGAAGGCCGGAACGGGAAACGAGTTTGCTGCCTTTGTTCCCGACAATACAATAATCCTGAACGGCAGAGAGTTGCGGAAAAGCAAAATTGCTATCTTTGGGAACGAAGGGGACGAGTTTGTAATGGAGAACCCGGATATCGTCCCGGCTGATGTATTCCTGTTTGGCGGAGAAGCCTACAACGAAGCCATTGTATCGCAGGGGCCGTTTGTAATGAACAGCTATTCTGAAATTGCGGAAGCCTACAAAGATTTCTTCGATAACAAATACGGGACCATCCAATATTTGAAAAAACAATCTGTTTAAAGCATGCATGATTTTCTCAGGAATTACATTGACAAACTTACGGGAGCGTCTATGTCTGATGAAGAATTCAACCACCTGAAAGATGCGTTTACCACCAAAACGGTAAAGAAAAAACAATACTTACTGCACGAAGGCAGTGTGTGCAAGTACATGGGCTTTATTGTGAAAGGCGCTATGCGCAAGTATCTGATTGATGATAAAGGCAACGAGCATATAGTAAGGTTCGGCATAGAGGAATGGTGGATGAGCGACCGGGAAAGTTTTACGATGCTCCGCCCTTCCCGCTACAATATAGATGCGGTGGAGGATACGGAACTGCTGGTGGCTACCAACGAGAAGCTTTCGCGGCTGAAAGATGTATCCCCGCTGTTTATTAAGATGTCACAGATTCTTGATGAAAAAAGTTATGCGGCCTCCGAAAGCAGAATTGAAGCGAGCCTGATATTGACCGCGGAAGAAAAGCTGGTACAACTGATGGAATCTTATCCTGCTTTTTTACAACGTTTTCCGCAGACAATGATCGCTTCCTATCTGGGGCTCACTCCTGAAACACTGAGCCGCGTACGGAAGCAGGTGTTGAGTAAATAATCTGCGGCTATCACTGCAGGTCACCGACAATAAAAACAGCTGTAGAATTCTACAGCTGTTTTTATTGGGGTAAAACCAACTTACTTCCCTGTAACAAAATAATAATGAATGCAGCACCTCAGCAAACAAAAAGAATGCAGCTATCCTGTGATAGCGCATTCTTACCTGATGCAGCGGGGGGGCTGCAATAATCTGTTTCATTAATTGTGATGCAAAGCCAGTGTTATAGAAAACATAACCAATGAAGCAATAGCCAGTAAGCTCCAGGCCAGCACACCACATTCAAACCTTTTCATAATATAACATTTTGGTATAGTACTATCCTCTGGTCAGCTGTATATTAGCCAGCAGGCGGATATCTTCACCTACCAGCAAACCACCTGCTTCTGTTACCGCGTTCCAGGTAAGATTAAAATCTGTTCTGTTCAGTACGCCTTTCAGTTCAAAGCCTGCTTTTTCGTTACCCCAGGGATCTTTCATGGCACCGCCGTAGGTTACATCCAGCACCACCGGTTTTGTAACATCCTTGATGGTAAGGTCGCCGGTCAGTTCAAAGTCTTCCCCGCCGATCCTTTTGAAAGAGGTAGACTTAAACGAGATCATCGGATACTTGTCTGCCTCAAAAAAATCAGCGCTTTTCAGATGTTCATCCCGCTGGGCATTATTAGTGGAAATAGAATTCACATGCGCGTCAAAAGATACTTCACCGGCATGAAAATCGTCGCCAGCCGTTACATTGCCGGTGAACTGCGTAAAGGCACCTGTGATAGTAGTAATCACCAGGTGTTTTACTTTAAACTGAATCTCAGAGTGTGTGGGGTCGATTGTCCATGTGTTCGTTTGCATAATATTTTGTTTGATTTGATGATGTAAAATTGCAACTCTCCATGCTGCCGCTAAATAACCCTTGTTAAGAAAACGGATTGATACAAATCAACCGCTTTTCATACTTCATATCAACCACTGCGCATGCCCGGGCAGATAGCTTTGCCTTATCAAACAAATCGTATGAATATACTTACAGGCAAAGTGGCCGTGATTACCGGCGGCGCGGCAGGAATTGGAAAAGCAACCGCACAGCGGTTTTTAGCAGAAGGTGCGAAAGTCATGATCGTAGATATACAGGAGGAGCAGTTACAGAAAACCGTAGCGGAATTCAACACACCGGACATTTCCTATAGCGTGGCGGATGTTTCTTCCGAAAAAGATGCTGCCAGATATATCAGTGAAACCATTACAAAATTCGGCAGCATTGATATAGTGTTTGCGAACGCAGGAATAGAGGGCATTATGAAACCTGTGCAGGAGTATCCCACAGAGGTATTTGACAAAGTGTATGCAGTAAACGTACGGGGTACCTTTCTCACGCTGAAATACGCCATACCTGTTATGGCAGACGGAGGCAGCATTATTATTACCTCTTCTATCGGCGGTTTCGGCAGCTCCCCTTTTGCCTCCGGATATGTAGCCACCAAACATGCGGTGATGGGTATTATGCGTACTGCTGCACTGGAGCTGGCAAACAGAAAAATCAGGGTCAACACGGTACACCCCAGTCAGGCTAATACCAGAATGATGAAGGATATTGAAAAAGACCTGGGCATTACACAAACATCAGGACAGGCTTTTGCGGCAGGTATACCACTGGGCAGATATGCGGAGCCGGAAGAAATAGCGAGCATGGTAACCTATCTGGCATCCGATGAAAGCCGGTTTATAACAGGCACTACTTTCCGGGTAGACGGCGGCATGGATGCACCTTTCTGAAACAGTTCAAAACAACCTGCCGGCCGCCGTCTGGCGGCAGGTTGTTATACCGGCATCAACGATGAAGCAAAAACACTTCTGCCTTTCAGCAACCGCTTCCGCTCGCGGCAGAAAGTGGCCGGTGTTATCCCGATATAGGCGGCAAGTATGTTCTGCGGAAAGCGATGAAAGTAAACAGGATGATACTCCATCAGGTAAGCCACCCGTTCTATAGCAGTAAAATGCTGCAGAAGCTTCATCCTGGTTTCCAGCGCCAGATAACTGTACAGGGCAAATGCTCCGGACAGGTGAGAAAAGTATAATGTGCAACCAGCCAATATCCTGATTTCATCTGCCGGCAACACCATGATTTCGGAGTCTTCCAGCGCTTCTATGTAGTATGCAGATGGTGCATCCCTGAATATACCACCGGCATCCAACATCCAGGCATCTTCCAGTGCCAGATCAGATACATGTTCCGTACCTGCGGAATCAATGCTATACTTTCTAAGCGCACCTTTTACCACATAATAAATGTCCCTTCCGGGAATACCTTCATAAAGCAGAAACTGCTTCTTACGCAACATTCTCCGCCGGATAAGTGCTGCTAAAACAGCAAAATCAGCATCGGAAACCTCCGGTCCGGTTAACAGGTTCAGGCTTCGTCTTATATTATCATTCATAGTCAGCATCTGATTAACATAAGGAAGCCACCAACCGCAGCTGGTGGCTATCCGCGTAAAAAAAGCGTATCACACAACCAGAAGTGGAGCGCTTATGATTTAACAGGCTCTGTTGCCAGTAACTGCTGTTCCCATAACAGGCTGGTACCCACATTACCCATATGATCTACGAGCATCTGCCCCAGCGCTTCTACTGTTGCTGTTCTGGCCCAGTCACGCTGCAGCTCAGAAGCAAATACCGTCCAGGTAATGGGAACCGCACCGGCATGTACCATACGCAGCACCGCCATTTCGTGCGCTTCCAGGCTTACACCACCGGAAGCATCCGTTACAATATATACTTCGTAACCTTCGCCCAGGGCCTGAATCACCGGCATGGCCAGACAGATTTCTGTCCACAGCGCAGCCATCACAATCTTTTTCTTACCTGTATTCTTTACCCACTCAATCACACGGGCATCTTCCCAGGTATTGATAAACGTACGGTCTATCGGCTTCTGATCCGGGAATATCTCCTGCAGTTGTTTCAGCAGAAAACCACCGCGCGATTCCAGCACGGTACTTAACAAAACAGGTACACCAAAGGCTTTGGCGCTTTTTGCCAGGCCCACCACATTGTTGATGATCGTTTGCGTATCATGGCTTCTTAAGCCTGCAAACTGAAAAGGCTGGTGATCTATGAGTATCAATGCACAGTTATCCGGCGTCAGCAGCGCCTCTAATCCGTTCTTTGACATAGCAGATGTCTTTTATTTTATAGATGATTGTAGGCTGCAAATGTATCCGCATTCAGCAGGTACCCCCTTATACATAACAAGGCAGAGATTGTACATATCATTTTAATTTAAAAAGCCAACAATGCTCCATAACCCTTACTGCAACTACATTTCGTTGCATACAGATGCCACCCGGCACGAAATATCGTTCCGGTAGAAACACTAAACAATGCACAAACACTGGGTTTCAACCGGTTATAAACCGGGCCTTTGTTTTGCATATACCGGCCAACGAGTACATATTTTCCGATAACCATTTCAATATCATTTATGAATACCATTGCATTCCCTGGCAGCAGAAACATCCATGGCACCGAAGTATATTTCGAAATGCAGACACTGGAATGGATAAAGGCGAACAACCATACCACTTACACCGCTATCCATGAACAGCAAAGCTTTGAAATGATTTATGTAACCGAAGGAAGCGGCGTACACTGCATTAATTATGAACAATACGAACTGTGTAAAAACACCATCTACTGTGTGGCACCGGGTTACAGCCACAAACTGATGCTGGACCCCGGAACGAAAGGGTATCTGCTCTCCTTCTCAGAATCCTTTCTGGCCACACACAGAGATCTGCATGATTATGAGCCGGACGGATATATCTATACTCAGTTTCACAACTACCCTTCGCTTGCTGTGGACGCAGAGTCATCGGAAGAAATGAAAGATATTCTGTCGATGATAGACAGGGAAATGAAGAAACACGGACTTAAGCGGATGGACCTGTTAAACAGGTACCTGCGCATTTATCTGATACTGTTTCAGCGGGAGGTAATCAGTTCTATTCCTACTATCCGGGAAAAGGTTCAGTATGGGCTGACAGATAAATTTTTCCTGCTGCTGGAGTACAACTTCAAACAAAAAAAATCGGTCAACGCCTATGCAAAAGAACTCTGCGTTACACCGAACTATCTGAACCAGATGATCAAACGTGCCACAGGACAGTCTGCCCGTTATCATATCACCCAGCGGATATTGCAGGAAGCCAAAAGAAAACTCAGTCAGCCAGACATCACGATGAAAGAGGTGGCGTTTATGCTGGGCTTTGATGACATTGCCCATTTCAGCAAATTCTTCAAGAACGGAACGGGCTTTACTTTTTCCACACTAAAGAAACGATGTGCCGGCGAGCGGGCGCAGCTTATTTAATAAACATCCAGATATTTAAAATTGTATGAGTACACTTCAGGGTAAGGTAGCTATCATCACCGGTGCAGGTCGCGGCATCGGCGCTGCCATTGCAGAATTATTTGCCGGAGAAGGCGCATCCGTTGTACTGACAGATGTGGAAAGCACTTCTCTTCAACAGGTAACAGACACTATCATCGCACAGGGCGGACATGCCATCCGGCTGCAGCATGATGTATCCAGCGAAGAAGACTGGCAGAAAGTAACTGCAACGGCCATGGAGCAGTGGGGCAGAATTGACATTCTGGTGAATAATGCGGGAATCACCGGCAATCTGGATATTCCTTTTGAAGAAAGAACCCTGCAGGAGTTTAACAAAGTAATAGCCGTAAATCTTACCGGCCAGTTCCTGGGCATCAAAACCACACAGGCTTTTATGACTGCAGGTGCATCAATCGTCAATGTATCATCAATAGCAGGTATCACGGGAAATGCAGGCGGCAATGCCTACACGGCTTCCAAAGGGGGTTCAAGAATGCTTTCAAAGGGAGCTGCCATAGACCTGGCAAAACGCGGCATCCGTGTCAACTCCCTTCATCCGGGTTATACCGAAACACCGATGGTTGCTAACATGCAGGGCGCTGCAGCATTTAAGGAAATGGCACTGGGCGCCACTCCGCTGGGCAGAGGCTCCAGCCCGTACGAGATTGCTCAGAGCGTTCTTTTTCTGGCGAGTGACGCAGCCTCCTTCATCACCGGAGCGGAGCTGGTTGCAGACGGTGGCTTTACTGCCTTTTAGCAACAGGCGGGTAAGCATTCATGCTCACCCGCCTGCTTCTGTTACACCTTCAGGTATTACATCAGCCGGAAGAGGCTTCCCGGCTATACACCAATACCTTTTACTATACCCAGTTTCTTCATTTTAGATGCCAGTGTGGTTGGGGGTATCTTCAGTAGTTCTGCTGCTCCACCCGGACCATATATTTTACTGTCGCACAGCCTCAGAACATGGATAATGTGTTCCCGTTCATTTTCTTCCATGGTTCTGATGCGCCGGCGATCACTCCCCTCCTCACAAAAGTCGCCCTTCAGCAAAGAAAGATTATCAATATAATAACCGCTGGTCATTACAACAGCCCTTTCAATAAAGTTCTCCAGCTCCCTCACATTGCCGGGCCAGTCATAACTGAGCAACTGGCTCATGACCTCCCGCGAAATCTCATAAGGATACTCCCCACCGGCATGCTCCTGCTGACGTTTCAGAAAGTACTCCGCCAGTAGCGGTATATCTTCTTTCCGGTCTCTCAGAGGCGGCATGGTTACCGGAAAAACATTTAACCGGTAATACAGGTCCATTCTGAATCTGCCGGATGCCACTTCTTTCTCCAGATTTCTGTTTGTTGCAGCAATCACGCGGATGTCCACCCTGATAAGCGATCTTCCGCCCACCCTTTCAATTTCGCGCTGCTGCAGTACTCTTAACAGCTTTACCTGGGCGCTTAAAGGCATTTCGCCAATCTCATCCAGAAAGATGGTGCCTCCGTCTGCCATCTCAAATTTACCCGTGCGGGTATCGGCAGCGCCGGTAAAAGCGCCCTTTTCATGACCAAACAGTTCAGACTCTATCAGGTCAATGGGCAGCGAAGCACAGTTAACAATGATGAAGGGCCGGTCTTTACGGGCAGAGAGGCTATGTATACTTTTTGCTATCCGCTCTTTGCCGGTACCGTTTTCCCCCAGTATCAGCACAGAGGTATCCCGCTGCGCAACTTTCCTTATCAGATCAAAAATCATCAGCACGGCTGAGCTCCGGCCCACAATACCTGCAAACGAACTACCGGACACCGAAGATGCACTGCCGGCTTGCGGCTTCTGCGTCAACTGCCGGCCGGTAACAGGCGCGAAGAGTTTGCTGAACGCAGCTTCAAGATGACTCCTTACCACATCCAGTTTTTGTATATGTTCCTGCTGATATGTATTTCCTGTTTTACTGAAAAAACACATCACCTGAATGTCTCCGTCCGCCATCAACAACGGATAACAGAGGCATGATTTCAGCCGGAAAAACCGGGAGTAAAACCCGGCAAGGCTGCTGCTGCGGGCCAGCCCGTCGAAATCCGCCATGGTGCGGATAAACGGATTGTTTAATGCGGGCGACTCCAGGCTCAGTTCTTTCAGTACGCCCTTCTGGTGGCCCGATATATTGGAAAGTTCTGTAAACCCCAGCCGCTGGTATTCGCGGAAGTCAGTACGCAGATAGCCGGGGTACTGAATACGCAGCATTTTGTTTTCGTTTTTCAAACAGGTAAAGTAATCAAACGGTACAATGTTCTGCAGTATCTCAGGAACACTTCCCGGTATACGCTCATCCATTTCAGTGAGGAGATTAATATCGCGCAGCGACTTCCTTACACTGTTCAGTTCCATGGTTTTGTACTCAGTACTCTTCTGGTGCCTGAATAACGCAATATCGATTGCTACAAGCAGATCTTTTTCGCGGAAAGGTTTTACCAGAAACCCGTAAGGCTGGGTAAGCTTCGCTTCCCGGAGAACCGACTCGCTGGAGTTAGCAGATAAATAAATAAAAGGAATACACTTTGAATGAAGCTGGTGTGCCAGCGTTATGCCATTGGCTGTTCCTTTCAGCTGTATATCCAGTAATACCAGCTGCGGACGACTGCTCTCCATCAGTGAAAGCGCTTTTGCTACCGAAACAGCAATGCCACATACCTGATAACCGGCCGTCTCCAGCACGCCTTTCAGCTGGTCTGCAACAGCAAATTCATCCTCTACAATCAGAATTCCACCCATCATTGTTTTTCATTTAACTGATTAATGTCTGTAATCATTTCTATCCCGGCTTTATCCGCATCCCTGTTAAAAAATATAGTAATACATACACCATTATCCGATACTATCTGCAGGTTTGCCTCCAGCTGATCACAGAAACCCCTGATCAGCGTTATGCCGAAAGAATCTGCCCGTAAAGGATCAAACCCGGGAGGGAAACCGATTCCGTTATCCCGCAGCACAAGGGTATACCCCTGTTCATTCCCGGAAAAAGTCAGTTCAATTAGCCCTTCCGGCTGTTGGGGAAAAGCATATTTAACGGCATTGGTAACTGCCTCGTTAAGAATCAGACCTATGGGTATTGCCTGCTGTATCGGAAGCTCCACATCGGCTATGTGAATGCGGAAACGTACCCGGTCATCTTTGTTATAACCATCATTCAGATACAATATAAGTTCGCCGATATAGGACTGCACGTTAACAAACTGCAGGCTTTCGGACATATACAGCTTCTGATGCAGCAGAGACAAAGACTGAATCCGGTGCCTGCTGTCGTGGAAAGCACGTATGGCGCTCTCATCTTTTAAGCGAACGGCCTGTGAATATAGCAGGCTGTTTACCAGTTGAAGACTGTTTTTTACGCGGTGGTGCACTTCCACCAGCAATGATTCTTTTTCCCTGATCAGCTGACTCTTCTCTTCCAGTAACCGCTCTTTTTCATTGATCAGATTCTGCAGGGAGGCATTCCTCGTAAAGATCATCTGCTGTTGCTGACTCAGTACAGCATTGATGCGCTTCTTCTTCCTGGAATCGAGAAACATAAAAATCAATACCATTAATATAACTGCCAGCCCTGCGGAAATCAGCCGCCGCTCCATCACCGCTTTCTGCAGACGTCCTTCCTGTAAGGTTTCATTCTGTTTCAGCAGTGTTATACTGTGCTCTTTCTGCGCTACATCATACTGCATGCGGAGCTCTTCAATCTGTTTACTTTTCTGTGCAGAGAAAATGGAATCATGCAATTCTTTGTAAGCCCTGAAATGGGCAATTGCAGAAAAATGATTGCCGCTTGCCGAATCCGCTCTGAAACGCATAAACTCAATATCCCTTAATCTGGAGACACCGGAGGCATCGCTTTTCATCACCAGAAAGCGGCTGATATATATGGCGGCCAGATTGAATTTATTCCAGCGCGTATACAGATCAGCCAGCTGAAAATACTCCAGTTGAATGTTGCCGGCCCTGTCATTATGCAGCGCCAGCTTAATGGATGTGAGATAGTAATCCTCCGCTGCAGCATAATTACCCAGTGCCTTGTTACAATCTCCCTTTGCACCTGCAATCTGCTGGCGGGCGTAATCGGTTTCCGGATACAGCATGGCATTACAGCTGTCCAGAAAGTACAGGGCCTCAATTTTACGCCCCTGCAAAACCATACAGTGTGCCATCTGCCGCAGTACGGTATATACTGCAAAGCGCTGGTGTACGTCCGGATTCTTACCGGCCATAAAACAACTGAGTGCTGCCCTCAGGTATTGCAGCGATTTTTCGTTCTCACCCAGCACCTGATACCAGGTACCCAAACTACCGTTCAGCTGGGAGGCAGTAAACGGATCAATATCTTTATTACCATGGGCCAGCGCCTGCATGCCGTTGCTGATAGCAATGTTATAGTTGCCGTCGGACGACTCCACTGTAGCCAGCAGCCGGTACGTATCTGCAAGGGCCGCTGCCCGGGTAAATTGCTGAACGGACAATAGCCAGAGCAGCTTCTTACGGGCTTCTGCAATGTTGCCGGTGGAAATGAGCATATCGGCAAGACGCTGATGAATTTCCACCTGTTTATGTATACGGCCTGTTTTTTTAAATAACTGCAATGCCCGTTCATAACGATCTTTTTTTACATCCAGATAAGGCGGCAGCAGCGGCGTCCGGTCTGCAAACTTAAACCAGGCTTCCGCCCTCAGACTGTCGTTTCCGGCAACACTGTCCACCAGTATGGCTGCTGTAAAAAAACGGCTGGCCCGGTCAACTTTATCACACCTGAAAAAAAATCTTCCGGCTGCCACCAAGCTCTGATGTTTCAGCACAGTGATGCCCGAAGACATCGCCAGCCTGATTGCCGCCTGCAGAGGAGGAAATGCACTATCCACCTTCTTTTTATTCGTGTAGTTCCATTCGGTATCATAATACTGTTCCGCAGTTTTCAGCAGTGCCACCACCTGTACAGAGTCGCGGTTTAGTTTCTTTGCGGGCGTTCCGGGTATAAATATCTCCGGTCCGGCAAATGCGGCCGCACAGCACACCATAAGCAGCATCAGCACCGGCAACCATCTTCCGGCGCATTGGCGGTATTGATATACGTTATGTTTACATAATACATTCATTCCTGTTACCTCTGTGATTTGTCATAATGCGCACTGTAATATTTTATCGTTTCCCGTACAGGTTCCATCCAGGAACTACTGTTTTGCAAAACAGGTTGCTCTTCCTCCAGGCTGGCATGCAGCTGATACGATGTACTGAAACAATTCAACCGCCATCTCACAGCCAACCGGTTCCGGCAAAAAAGCGTCAGCAGATATATCTGCCAGCTGCTGAGTACAATTATCTTTCTTTTTATACCGGTAACATGGCTTATCAGGTCGCGGAATCCCCTTACTGTCAGCCGGACACCACCAGCATAGTGAAACACCCGGAACGGCAGGGCAGCATCTATCTGAATCATACGAAAAATAAATGCCGCCACATCCCCGGCATAAGCAAACGGTATAAGCACATCCGCATTTACCGGAAAACACACAGGCATTTTTCTTCTGCCAGGCAGGAACAGTTGTTCAATCTCCCTGTCCGTTGCATTGGGTCCCCACAACACGGGAATACGCACAATCATTACCCGGCATTGTAATTCAACGGCCGCCTGTAATAACAGGTCCTCCATCTGGGTTTCCAGATCTCCGAGCGCTGTTACCGGCCGCGGCAATGTCTTCTTTGTAATGAGCATACCACCCTCATACTGACATATATTACCGGGGTAAATCAGCAGCAACCGGTGCCGTACCGCAATACTTATAATATTTGCCATTAGAATTGCATAGTGCTTCAGGGGCATCAGGCGCCGGGAACACCGGCCCATGAAAACATACTTCTTATGCCTTACAGCACCCGTAAGTGCTACAGGATCTTCATAACTGCCATACACCAGCGATACCAGCGGAGAACAGCGTAGCTGCTGCGCAACATATTCATCCGACTGAACAAACAGGGTGAAAGCGATATTTTCTGACAAAAGATGCATCGCAAAGGCATAACCAATACCACTGCCTCCGCTCAGGATAACATAATCAGATTGTACTTCCATCGTGACAGATATGTCTGTTTAGGTAAAGCTTCCGCTTACACCAGCAGCATGCCATATTTACAACCGGATGAAAACCAACTGCCTTAATGATATCCTTCCCACCCCACAACGATACTTCGTTGCTCCTGCAAATCAACCACGATATTCCGTTGCTGCAATAGATGCAATATCTGCGGATTATTACCGGCAGAACAGCATTGTTTGAAATTCGTAATTATCCGTTTGAACGATATAATTCAGTAGCACCAGACCCGTGATAATTTTACATCATTAATAATTAAAACCATAAATTATGAAAACAGCATCTAAAGTTGCATTGATTACCGGCGCATCCAGTGGTATTGGCGAGGGAGTAGCCAGATTGTTAGCTGCCAACGGTGTACGGGTAGGCCTTGCTGCAAGACGTACCGGCAAATTGAACAGCATACTTCAGGACATCATCAAAGCGGGCGGAGATGGTATTGTTATTGAAATGGATGTAACCGACCCGGAAGCTGTTAAAGCAGGCGTGGAAGCGCTGTACGCGAAGTATGGAAAGATGGACATTCTGGTGAACAACGCCGGTATTATGCCTTTATCTGATGTGGAAACCCTGAAAGTAGATGAGTGGCATAAGATGGTAGATGTAAACATCAAGGGCACACTTAACACTACTGCTGCGGTTCTTCCTTACCTGATGGCACAGAATTCCGGCCACATTTTCAACCTCTCTTCCATAGCCGGCAGAAAACTGTTTACCGGCCTGAGTGTTTACTGCGCCACCAAACATGCGGTTGCAGCCTTCTCTGATATCATGCGGATGGAACTGGCTCCGAAGTACAAGATACGTGTTACTTCGCTGCAGCCCGGTGCCGTGGCAACAGAGCTGTATGATCAGATCACGGATGCAAAATACCGGAAGAACATGGATGATCTTTCCAGACAAATGACCTTTCTGACTCCGGAAGATATTGCACAGAGTGTACTGTATGCTTTGCAGGCTCCCGAACATGTAAACGTATCAGAAATATTTATACTGCCCACAGAGCAACCCTGGTAGTACCGGCAGGATGACCAGACAGCGCGCCCGTGACAGCCGCTACGGGTGCGCTTTTCAACCCATACCACCAGCAGTTTCTTTACCCGATACACAATTCTTTGTATGAAACAACAATCATCATTTTTATCCTGTCTCCTCCTGGCAGCCTGCCTTTGGGGTCATGCCCGGAAACCGCTGAATCAGCCGGGGTACTACAAAATCCGCGTTGGCAGGTTTGAGGTAGTGGCCCTCAGCGACGGAACTTTCACGGCCGATGTGCACAGCATTCTGAAAGAAGCTGACTCCACTGAAGTGAGCAGGTTACTGCACAGCGCATTCCTGAATGACACGACAGAAACATCTATCAACGCCTACCTGATCAATACCGGCACCCGCGTACTGCTGGTTGACGCCGGTGCCGGTTCAAACCTGGGCAGCGGATGCGGGAAACTGCTGCAGCATCTCCGCGATGCAGGCTACAACGCTGCAGATATCACAGACATTCTTATCACACATATTCATATAGATCATGTAAGCGGATTGTCAGATACCAGCGGACGAACATTCCCGAATGCCACGCTGCATATTCATCAGAAAGATCTTACGTTCTGGCAGCAACATGCCACACCGCGTGCAGACGATACCTGGGGCATCCGCTTAAACCGACCGGGCTATCAGGCGGTGATACCCTATCTAACGGCAGGCAGGGTGCATAGCTTTGACTCCACCACTGAACTGTTCCCCGGCATATCAGCTGTAGCGTATAACGGACATACACCGGGACATACCATCTACACCCTCCGGGACGGGGAAGAAAAGATGGCATTCTGGGGTGATCTGATCCATGTAGCAGCCGTACAGTTCAGCAATCCGGCAATTACCGTAGCGTATGACTCTGACAAAACCCTGGCAGTTACCCGGCGGCAGCAGGCATACAGCGATGCTGCGCAGAACGGCTATCTCGTTGCAGCCAGTCACATCTCCTTTCCAGGTGTGGGCAGAGTAAGCAGATCAGATAACCGCTATACCTGGTATCCTGTGAATTACAGTATTTACGGCAAAAACTAAACGCATCATTACCAACATTAAATCTCAATAACATGAAAACAGCCTTTGTTACATTAAAAGCAAAAGATCAGGAATCAGCCGATGCACTACAGGCCTCACTATTTACACTACAACGCCTGAGCGTGAATGAACCCGGCATCATTGCCTATGAAATTTTCCGTTCAGAAGATGAGCCTTTACAGTTTAACGTACGGGAAAGCTGGAAAAATGCAGCCGCCTTTGAGCAGCACTGCAACACCCCGCATCTGGAAAAATTTGTAAGCGATACCAAAGGATGGCTTACAGAACCTTTCTCCGCGCAGATGCTTACTGAGGTTACAGAGCGCCCGGCAGGTACTTCCAATGCAGCGATTATCCAGGGCCTGTATGATGCGGTAAACAATAAAAACCTGGACTACATTCAGAATCTCGGAGCAGATTTCAGTGAGTGGCTGGATGTTCCGTTTAACTATACCACAACAGGTAAAAATGCTATCATTGACCCATGGGTGAGTTGGTTCGGTATCTTTCCGGATGCCACCTGCGAAGTAAAAAGCCTGACTGCGTTTGGCAACACAGTTATTGCACAGGGCATTGGCAGAGGCACCCATAAAGGTGACTTCCATTCACCCGCAGGATTATTAAAACCTTCCGGAGTAGCCATGCAGGTAAACTTCTGCGATGTGTACGTTTTGAAAGACGGCTGCATCCTCCGCGCTGATTCCTATTTTGACTTTTATGGTCTGCTGAAACAGCTTGCACCGGAAAAAATGTAAGTACAGCATGGTGCGGCATTTTGCCGCACCATTTTTTTGGCGGCTATATCCTCAGTTCCGGGCACACTGCTATCCGGTTCATGATAAATGTATCGTTGATTGCGGGAGAACTGCTCATTACTAATTACAATGTCAAAGAACTTTTTGTTCCTGTTCACGGTATGCATCCACTGCACTTTCATTACAGCCAGTAAAAAACAGAAAATCCCTTAGCCGGGGTAAAAAAATCAAAGAAAAAAAGAGGAGATATTACCAAGATCATCGCGCAGCTTTTTCCTTGCTTTGGCCAGATGCGCTTCAACGGTTTTTTCAGAGATGTCCATCTGCCGGGAAATTTCTTTCTGGGATAACCCGTGTTCGAGCTTCAGATGAAAAACAATTCTGCACTTTTCCGGAAGCTCATTAACTGCCTCCTGGAAGCGGGCGTATAACTCGTTAAAATCTAATGTATGAAGCGTTGCCATGTCGGGTATATCGGAATAACCGGTTGCATCCGCAGAAGCAACTACCCCTGTTCTCGCCCTTCTGGCAAGCCGGTTAATTACCTCAAACTTAACAGCAGCGGCGAAATAATGACTGAATCCTTTCTGCAGTTCCAGCCGATCTCTGCGACGCCATAAATTGCTGAAAATATCCTGTACCACCTCTTCTGCTTCCCGCTTGTCGTTCAGTCTTTTGCGGGCCATGATGTACAGCTTGTCCCAGTACCGGCTGTAGATTTCACTAAACGCCGGTTCGTCATCGGATTTAAGCCGAATAGCCAGTTCTATATCACTGAGGGTACCTAAAGAGGACATATTGTTTGCATCAACACCCTGCGAAGATACCAACTATTTGGTACGGGTGCCCGGTAAGTTCCATCCCCGCAAGGAAACGGGAATGGAACTGATCTCCGGCTTCAGCACCTGCCTGAGCGGCACCGGCCTTCTGCACGGCTGATTAACCCGCGTTGCGAAACCTTGACGGCGTGGTTTCTGTGAGCTTTTTAAAAAAAGTATTGAAATGAGCAGGCTCTTCAAAACCGAGGCAATACCCTATCTCTGCCACAGGCCAGTCGGTATTCTTCAGCAATGCTTTTGCCTCGCAGGCCAGACGTTCCGCAATCAGTGCAGTGGTTGTTTTACCGGTCGTTTCTTTAACCGCCCTGTTCAGATGATTGACGTGAACACACAACTGATCTGCATAGTCTTTTGCAGACCGCAACTCAAACCGCTGCCTGGTGGAAGCGATGGGAAACTGCCGCTCCAGCAGTTCATTAAAAACAGCAGCGATACGGCCGTTCGCGTTCTTAGGCTGGAAAAGCGTTTCAGTGGCCTCCATTTTCATAGCAAAATGAATCAGTTCCGTTACATAGCTTACAAGGAGGTCCTGTTTAAAACGGTATCCGGAATTTACTTCCGCTATCATCTTCCTGAAAATACCCGCCGCAAAAGCTGTTTGTTCTTCATCCAGTATATAGGAGGGTTTACCACCTATAGCAAACATCGGAAGATCACAGAAACTGCTTCTAAGCTTCTCCACGAAAAATGCGTCTTTAAAAATGCAGAAGTATCCGCTGTTTTCTTTTGATACCGCTTCCCACCGGTAGGGTACTCTGGGATTAAAAAACATCAATGAACTGCCTTTCACATGCAGCGTTTTGTCTGCATAGTGAAACAGGTTTTCTCCGGTGATGAGGCTGATTTTGTAGAAGTCCCTTCTTGCATATTTTATGGTTACTTCTCCACCGGGGGTTACTGTTTCTTCAATATCAAAGACGTTGAAGTCCCCTATCTCCTGCTGAATGTCTGATGGCGTACCGGAAAACTTGTGCCGGTAAAATTCTTCTAAGGTTTCTGTAACAGTCATAATGATGAGTTATGTAGCAGGTCAAAATTATAAAACCAGACAATTGGCGTTTTTTAATTTTTATTGTTTGAATTATGTAAGTTCTTGTCATTTTCTTACAAACATGCCTCCTGACAACTGCAGTAATTTTGTGTTATCACATTTGAATACAACAAAAACAAACGTTATGAAACAAACAGATCAGATCGCATTTTCTGCCGGCATTGTAAAGAATACTACTATGAATGACAAACAGACCATAGAATCTACAAAGGAGTATATCGGTATGTGGGTAACCGCCGATGGCTATATCCGTCATGAATTGCTGCCCGGCAACCGCTATGACGAAGCCCGCGGGAACCGGAAAAGCGCTTATCAGGGATCGTACCGTGTAAGTGGTAATAAAATTGACTATAAAGATGATACCGGTTTTACCGCTGATGGCGTTTTTAAAAACGGTATCCTGTACCATGCAGGAATGGTATTGTATAAAGAGAGAAAGTAAAACCAGTCTTTTATGAATACTTCTTTCCCCAAAAGCAATGATCCGTTCAGGGATGGATTATTGCTTTTTACCAGATTAGCCGTTTTTAAACCGGAAGAATATCCTGCTATTCCCTTTAAAGCCTGGCAAACAGCCGTACGCAATAGTTTTATCATCTGGCTCTCCAATGACGGAGACAAGTTGTGTATCAGCTATCAGCATAACCAGGTATCAGTTGGCAAACAAGTTTCAGCGCCTGTACAAAGCGGATATATCTGCGTGTTCAAGCAGAACTTTCTGCCGGTGATCATGAAAAAAAATATTTCACAGCTGGAGGTTTTCAGAAAAAAAGAGCCCTGTATCATCGACATCACCGCCGGGCAGTTCCGGGAGGCGCTGCAGATATTCGTGCAAATGCATCAGGAAACTAAATCTTCCTATGCTTATAAATACCATCTCATCCGCAATCAGATAGCACAGCTGATACACCTCGGCATAAAAGCCAGCCAGCCCCCATCCGTTTGATAATTATTCCACAACAATAACGGAACATTCATTCCAATTACACTAACTTTACGGAACGTTTATTCCATTATTAAAAAAAATCAACATGGGCAGGCTTACAGACAGGATCGCAGTGATCACCGGTGGTAATTCCGGAATCGGATATGCAACAGCAAAACAGTTTATTTCAGAAGGAGCAAAGGTGATCATTACAGGGCGTAATCAGCAGGCGGTTGATACAGCAGTAAAAGAACTCGGTGAGCATGCAACCGGTTTTGTTGCCGATGCAGCTAATGTAAAGGAAACAGAAGCCCTTGCCGAAAAAGTCAGGAACCTTTATGGTAAGGTAGACATACTCTTTGTAAATGCAGGAGTATTCTTTGCAGAACCTGTTGGCAGCCTTACTGAGGATTCGTATAACCGCATCATGGATGTCAACTTCAAAGGCGCCATATTTACCACAGAAAAATTTATTCCACTGCTTGCCAACGGCGCATCTGTAATTCATTTATCTTCTGTAAGCGCTTTCGCAGTAGGGGCGGGAACAGCCGTTTACGCAGCCAGCAAAGCAGCGTTGAACGCGTACAGCCGTACAGCCGCTATTGAACTGGCGGGGAAGAAAATACGCGTCAACTCCATACTACCCAGCATGGTGGATACCGCACTTTCTGCGAAAGCAGGTTTTCCGGAGAGCGCAATTGCAGAAATGGATGTTTTTATGAAACAAAAAATGCCTTTTAAACGCTATGCACAACCCGATGAGGTTGCGAAACTTGCTGTATTCCTCGCATCTGATGATGCTTCGTTTATATCCGGCACTGAATATGTTATAGACGGCGCCGTTACCGTGAACGAACCATTCAGAGGTTAATTTTTCCCCTTAACCGGAACAATTGTTCCGGTTAAGGGGTTATTTTCGTTTCCCGAAATCAGTAATATGGCAAGAAGTAAAGTATTTGACGAAGAGCTGGTGTTACGCAATGCCATGAATCTGTTCTGGGAGAAGGGATATAATGCCACGTCAGCGCAGGACCTTACGGAATCTCTGGCTATCAGCAGGTCAAGCCTGTATGATACCTATGGAGATAAACACTCTCTGTTTATAAAGGCACTGAGGCTATACCGTACAGAACGCTTTGACAGCACCATGAAAGAGGCATCGGAAACCCCGGATGCAGAAGCCTGGCTGCGCATGCTTTTTGAATCGGTAAAAGCAGATGCGCTGGGCAGCGGTTCTGTTAAAGGTTGCTTCATGGTAAACACTGCTGTGGAACTCGCGGCGTCTGACACAGAAGTGGCAGACATTGTAAACAACATTATGGCAGACTTTGATGCTGCTGCGCGGAAAGTCATAAAGAAAGGCCAGGAGAACGGCACCATCACAACCAGACATTCCGCCAGAGCACTGGCACGGTTTGTTTTTAATGCATTAAACGGAATACGGGTAACTGTTAAATTCAATACCGGTAAACAGGTGTTTGAGGATATTATTGCCGTATGCCTTTCTGCATTAAAAGCGTAATCCGGAATCCCCTTACAACAACCAAACCCTCTGTTCATACAGGTAAAGCGGCGCGTTAACGCCCGCTGTTACCTGCAACAACAGATGCAAGCCTGATTGCCTGATAAGCATTCACCACTCCTCCTGAAATACACAGGTAAGAAAGATCAACACGGCTTCCGCGCAGCATCAGATCATGAGATGGCTTCACTACAGAATGCATAATGATGTCTTTCACCTGTAATGCAGTCAGTGTGGGAAAATATTCCATTATCAATGCGGCAATCCCGCTCACAACGGGGGCGGCCATACTGGTACCATCGTGATAGGCATACCCCGAGCCGGGGGTACAGGAGTAAATAGCAGTACCCGGAGCAAAAACATCTACTGTGTGTTTACCGTAATTTGAAAAAGACGCTACAAGGTTGGTGCTGTCTTTTGAAGCCGAAGCTCCTACTTCCAGCCATGCTCCGGCTTCTCCACCAGCTGCATACCGCCTGTTAGGAAAGTTGGCGTTCACATCAAGATCCAGATGATCGTTGCCAGCTGCGTGCACAATCAATACATTTCTGCCCATCGCATACTTAACGGCTTCGTCTACTACCCTCTTATCCGGAGAAAGCGGCTTCCCGAGACTCATATTAATAATGCGGGCACCGTTATCAACGGCGTAGCGTATAGCATTGGCAATGTCTTTATCCCGCTCATCACCATCCGGCACAGCGCGGATCGTCATCAGGGCAACATTGTCTGCAATACCGTCTATCCCCTTCCCATTCAGCCTGCCTGCACCAATAATACCTGAAACGTGGGTACCATGCTCAGGGTCGGGACCGTTAACATCAGCGCAACCATATTGACGTTCTACCACATTGGCAGTATCGTCCCCCACCAGATAACGCGGCCGGTAGTCCATATTCAGCGCGTACTTCAGCATCCTGTCTGCCACCTCCAGCCTGTCGTTCACCACCTCTTTACGATACTCCTCAAACGTATAACCCTCATCAAAAGCAGCCATCATCATTCCTCTAATGCCAACTTCGGCCTCATTCCGGGGCTCATATGCTGCAATATCGTCACGACTGAAAGGAGATTTTCCGATGCGGGAGCAGATACTATCAAAATAACCGCCGATATCAAGCGCCCGTGCCCGGGCTGCATTGGCTTCCTTCCATTTCCTGTTGTACAGCATACGCAGCTGCCGGTAAGCGGCAAGGCCGGTTGTATCTGCCGGAACCTGGCCCCTGACAGCAAATGCAGGATTGGCGTTCCGGAGCATACGCGTTACTTCCAGATTTTCATAATGGACATTGCCCTTTTCTGATCCCAGGAAGCTCCACCCCATTACATCGTCCGCATACAGGTTAGCATCGTCATCTTTTTTATTACCTTTTTTTTCTCCGGAATTAACCCAGAGAACGCTTTTCAAATCCTCATGAGTAGTATCTACACCCGAGTCAATGACTGCTACTATCACCTTTGTGCTTTTTTTCCCCTTCAGTAAGTTGTATGCTTTTTGCGTACTGATTCCAAACAAACTATCATCAGATAAATCTTTATGCAACCATCCAGGCTGTGCGCATAACTGCAGAAAAGCTGTAACCGTACCGAGCATTAACAAGCATATATATTTCATTTCAAAAAATTTAATTATTGTTCTTTTCAGTTTCAGGCATCAGCACAAACTGCATATAGTTGGAGCCATTCATACACTTAACAGCTGTTTCCTGTATATCCTTCTGCGTTATGCGCTTTATAATCTCAGGATAGGAGTATATCTCTCCAAACGCCTCTCCGTTCTGCACCTGCCTTTCAAGGTACCCCATCCAGAAAGCGTTCGATGTAAGTTGCGTTTCATTCAGCATCAGTTCTTCTGCCTGATACTTCTGCAGATTTTCTCTGGATGGTCCATACTGCACCATGCGGCTAACCTCTTCCCGGGTAGCTGCAATCAGCCTTTCCACATTTTCCGTGGAACAGCCAAATCCGATAGAAATGCTATAACGGCCGGATGGCAGTTTGGAAACATTCGCGGAAACGGCAGGGGCATATACTCCACCCTCCTGCTCCCGTAGCCTCTCCAGCAGTCTTATCTGCAAACATTCTTTTAGCGCTGAAATGTGCAGGGCATTTTTTATTGTAAAATCGCAGGCACCTGAGTAAATTATTCTCACAGCCACTTTATTCTCTAATCCTCTGTAATACGTTTTTCGTATAACACCGGACGGCATGGATAGACCCAGATCACGGGCCTGTTCAAACCTGTACAACGACGGCAAAGAGGCAATGTACTTTGCCACCAGCGGGCGAATGCTGTCTACGTTTATACTCCCCGCTATCAGAAACGTAAAGTTAGAAGCGTCGGCAAACCTTTCCCGGTATATGCTCAGAGATCTTTCCGGACGTATCTGTTTCAGCTTTTTAAGCGAAGGCCCCGTACGTCTGATGTTGTTTTTTCCCAGCACCGCTAATACCGAATCCTGGAAGTTCTGTCCGGGATCCATCCAGCGGTTCATCATAGAAGCTTTTGCCTTTGCCATCATTCCATTAAAGACCGTAGTATCCATACGCGGGCTTGTGAATGTAGCATGCATCAGAAGCAGCGCAGATTCCAGATCTTCTTTTGTTGATGCCCCTCTGATTCCCTGGGCCCGCTCCGTGATAAATGGGCTGACCGAGATTTGTTTACCTGCCATAAAAGACTGTATGCCATTCTGATCAAGATTGCCCACACCAAATGAATGGATAATATTTGCGGCTTCTGTAGCCGACTGAAAGTCACTGTCACTATAAAGAGAAGTTCCTCCGGCAGCATAAGCGCTTATCAGTATTTCGTTATCCCTGAAAGCAGTCGGCTTCAGAATAACTTTTGCACCATTACCAAGTATCAGTGTAGTTATTTGGGTTGTGTCATCATACAGTTGCTTAACAATTTCCCCCTGTGCAGGTAAACTGTCCAGTAAAGCAAGCGCAGATTTTTCTTCCTGATAAGGCGTAACGTCAGCTTTTTCCACCTCTGCCATCCATCTTACAAAAGCAGCGCTATCCGGCAGCAAATGAGCATCTTTCTCAGGCGCCAGCAACAGCAGGTCCCTGTTGGCCGCAGAAAACACAGACTTCGCATATTCCGAAATCTCTTTTGAGGAAATAGCAGGTATCATGTCCTTGGAAATGCGGTACTCCTCCTCTATCCCGGGCGCAGCTTTTTCATGAAGAAACACACCGAGATAATCGTTCATAAGCACATCAGAAGATTGCTTTCCCTTTTCCAGGAACGCAGCGCGCATTACCGTCAGATAATCCCTTTTAACACGCTCAATCTCTTCCTCTGTAAAACCAAACTGCACTGCTCTTTTGTTTTCAAGCCAGAGCGCTTTAAACCCTTGTTCAATTGCTCCGGGCCGGGCAGAAAGATTCAGCGAGTAACTGTCCAGACCACCTATAAACTCCTCCACGCCTATTTCTCCTTTGATAAAAGGAGCTGTGGCAGACATATTCAGGCGATAAAGACGCTGTGCCATCAGCCGGTTAAATATTTCCCTTACGAGCCAGGCACGATAATCATTTACGGTTTTCAATGCAGCACGTTGGTGCTTTATCAAAACACGCACCTCGGTAGATGCCATTTCCCGGTCTGTAACTTTTACAAAATGTGACTCCCCTGTCAACGGAATCCGGTAAGCTGTTCTTTCCCGCGGACGTGCCGTAGTTTTCAGGTCGGAAAAAAGAAGCTTTACCTGCTTCTCCATCAAATCCACATCCACATCTCCCACAATGATGATTGCCTGCAAATCAGGCCGGTACCAATCCCTGTAAAAAGACCTGATTTCCTGCGGACGGAATGTTTTTAATACCAGTTCGTTCCCGATAGGCATGCGGTAAGCATAGCGGGAGTGATTCAATATAACCGGCCAGTACACCCGCTGCATTCGCTCCTGTGCACCTTTGCCCAATCGTTTCTCCTCCAGTATCACCCCTCTTTCTTTATCAATTTCTGCTGTTTCCAGCTGCGCCTCCTGAGCCCAGTCTCTGATTACCTCAAAAGCCTTTGCCACAAGTACCGGATTGTCTGAGGGAACAGGCAACTTATACACTGTTTCATCAAATCCTGTATAAGCATTCAGGTCAGCGCCAAAACGAATCCCGGATTTTTGCAGGTAATCTACCAGTTCATTTTTTTTAAAATGGGTAGTACCGTTAAAACTCATATGCTCCACAAAGTGAGCGAGGCCCTGTTGCTTATGTGTTTCCAGAATGGAACCCGCCTTCACGGCCAGATAGAACAAAGCCCTTTTCTCCGGCGAATTATTGTGGCGGATATAATAAGAGAAGCCATTGGGCAGATGGCCCGTCCGCACTTTTGAATCCAACATCAGCTCTTGTGAGCAAACATGCAGCATGCCTGAAACCGCCAGCATTACAACAAGGCAGGCCCTATATAAATAAAAGTTCATTAATTATTCAATTATTTGCGTCAATAAAACCTCCCGGCCGCCTTTTTGAAGCTTCATAGCGGCGTTAATAGTAAATTTTCCGGAGAGCAGCAACTGAACAACGGACTCATTAATACTTGCCGGTGTTGTTATCCAAACCAGCGTGTTATTCATAACTACAAATGTTCTCGGAAGCACAGAAGTACCGGAAGGCTTTAGCCATTTTTTATCAAAGTCGCTACCACTTCCACCTGCGAAGGCAAAATTGAGCGTATAATGAGGCCACCTGTTCTCTATAAAGCTCCTTACTTTCTTTATATCATCCTCCATAACGCTTTGTGCAATAAATACAATGTTCTGTCTGTATTTTGTACTTAATGTATCCAGATGAGGCATTGCCTCAATACATGGCTTACACCAGGTAGCCCAAAGCTCAATAATGTATATTCTGGACGAATCAAATGCAGTAAAGCCCCTCCCTTTAATCCACTCTACATCAGGATACAGCGCCACTTTCTCCCCTTCGTCCAGATAATAACCCTGCGCGTGGGCAGACATCCCGGCAATAAGCACATGTATGATAAAACAGATAAAATACTTCATAGTCTATTCCGGTTTACGGGAAAGTTCAATCATTGTAATAAGTTCCTTAACAAATGGCTCTGCGCCCGGAAAGCCTATCGTTCTAAACCGCATAACCCCATTTTTATCCAGTATAATTTTTGCAGGCAGCGGAAAAGCATTGTACGCATCAGATACTTTATGGTCTTTATCATACCATATAGAAAAGTGGTATCCCCGTTTTATCTGGTACTGTCCAATCCAGCTAACGATATCCGCCTTCTTCTCATGGGTATTAATCAGAAGAAACACAACGTTGCTGTCATTTCTGTATTTATCAATCACTGACTGCAGGGGTCTGAACGATGCCAGACAGGGGATACACCAGCTTGCCCAGAAATCCATCACCACCACCTTTCCTTTCAGATCGCCCGCACTCAGCCCGCGGCCGGAAGAATCATACAAAACGAACGCCGGACCAGGCAAATCCAGCATGTCGCGTCTCAAAGCAGCCACATAGGGCGATTCCCAGGCGACTTCATTTTTTGCCGCCAGGGCTGCCAGAGAATCATAATACAACCGGAATGAGCGGCCTTGCTTACTGATGTCTCTTCTGAAAATGGCTGCCAGTGACCGTCGCAGATAGTCAGCCGTATCCCCGGCAACGATACGTGCGGTTATAAAGGAATGCACTGCTTTGTAATCTCCCGAACTGGCAACGGCCACATAGTACAGATCATCAGGTAAACCCGACAGTACTGTTCCATTAATGGAATCGGTACCCTGACTGAAATAATAACAGGCAGAATCAAATTTTTCCTGCTTTGCAAGTATAAAGCCCATCATTCTGTTGGTAAGCTTCCAGCCCTTCAGAGCATTTTTTCTTTGAACTTCTGTAAGCGCTGCCGCCTGCTGTTTGCCGGAAGCGTAAAACGCCTTTTCCGTGAAATCTCTGGCAACCTGCATATGCTGCCCATTCAGAAAATAATACTTCGCCAGCATCAGATATGCTTCCGCCCTTGCATGAGTGGAATCCTTTACTACTGCGGCTATTGCAGAATCCGGCAAATCGAGCACCAGTGCGCGGTTAACTTCAAATTGCAGCTTCTGAAAGGGCGTCATCGGGACCAGCCCGATGACGCCTTCTGTAGGCTTAACAAAAGGCACCTGCATCACTTTCGGTGTATCTGTCACAGTAGCTGCTGCCTGTGGAGGCTGCGCATTCAGATTAGTAATGAATACCAACGCTATGGCCAATACGCAATGCTGACGGACAATCCGGTTATACAATGCACACATAACTATTTATTTATTGCTTTTCTGATATCACCAACAGGATCAACTGCCATATTTATGTCCCTGAGTATGATACGGCCGTCGGGACCAATCAGATGCAATTGTGGTATCAGGCCGAAACTCAGATCATAAGCTTTCGCAACGGTACTCACCGGCCTGTTGTTTATTATACCATCCCTGTCTATCAGGTTTGTCCAACGGTTCATATTTGCATCTCTGAGAATTGCGTTCCATTCCGGTCCGGGGCCATTATAGAACACAGATACGATATGAAGACTATCACCGGCCAGTTGCTTATATATTCTGTTAAGCGCAAAGGAAAAACTTTCAAAAGGAGAAAAATTCCGGTACCAGAAACACAAGGCAACATATTTTCCTCTGAACGAGGAAAGTGCCACTTTAACACCAGCTGTATCGGGTAATGAAAAATCAACAGCAAGCTTTCCGGGCATTAATGACCGTGCAGTTTCCATTCTGCCAGCCAATGCCTTACCTGTCGCAGAGTTTCTGATCCGGGCAGAAAACTGCATAAATTCAGGCTCTACTTTATTCACATCGATTACTGCCGGCGCAACTTTTCTTAACCAGAGAATAAATGCAACAAAGCTTTCGGGATGTGTTTTAATAAACTCCTGCTGTACATCCTTTCTCTTCTTCGTAAGCTTCGAACCCTGTTCCATTACCTGCTTTAAGTTGTCTTCATCTTCCTCCAGCGTATACTTCTGGTACAAACTATCCAGTTTTTTTCCTTCATCGCCAATCAATTTCAGTTGGCCCATTAAGGTCATATATTCCTGCTGAGAGGGACCTCCCTTCACTTCAGAACCAGTCAACCCGGCATTACCGCTCAACTCTGCCACCACACCCGGATCAAGGAAAAGCTCCTGCTGATCCATCTGAAGCCCCATCCCCTTCTTATCAGGGTTCAACACAAGACTGGCATGACAGGGCTCTGCGATCTTTTTTTCCCAATAAAAAATACCGTTTTTAACCGCTGCAGAATCTTTGGTATAACTGTTATCTGCATTCTGCACAGATATAAATACCATCCCATTCTGATCCGCCCCTAATCTTCCCTTTATACTGCAGGCCTTTTGAGCCTGCAGTTCTTTTCCAAGGGGAATGAGCACAACCCAAAACATGATTTTTCTGAGCATAGCTCTCCTGCCCGGTCTGCACCAGTGAATTTTCTCTACCATATTATTTTGTCTTTTATTTCATTAAGGATTATCCTGGAATGCAGGATTGCTTTGTAACAACACCGGTGGCAGCTTCATCACCAACCGCTCAGGTTTAAGTGTATATATATCCTGTGTACCCGTAGTTCTGAACAAAGTATGCTGATGGGTTACCGAAGGAAAAACGGGGTCAACACTCATTCTCCTCATATCGTCCCAGCGGTACCCCTCCTGTGCAAACTCCCTTTGCCTTTCCTCAAAAATGAACCTGATTAAGGCAAACTGATCACCTGCGGTTGCAGATTCAATCTTCGAGTCTGAAGCCGGCATGCGCTTGCTCCGGAGAAATTCCACATCGCTAACAGCACCTGGAAGATCATTTAACCGTGCTTTTACTTCTGCACGCAACAGATACAGTTCTGCCATTTGTACGCCGATGAATACATATTTAAGCGCATATTTTCTGATTCTTCCACCAGAAATGACTGCCCCGCTGGAAAACTTATTGGAATACAACTGTAACCGCAGGTCCGTAGACTTAAATAACGCCTGTGTCTCATGGCTTAACACAAGACCGTCGCTGCTTGTACCCGTGCCGGTAGACGATCCACCAGTAGCGGTTCTGGCCAGCACACATTCTTTCATATCCGAAGGCGTATTACCCGGATATTTCGGGCCAAAAAAAGTAATAGGCAAAAAGCTGCCACCAGCTGCCAGTGTTACATTGTAATCATACAGTGACGGGGCTGTTGCCCAGGAGCTGATTGCCAAAAAGCAATTATCCAGATGTTTTAGCGCCTCAGCAGGCATTCCCATATACACGTATACTTTCCCCAACAATCCTTCTGCAGCGGCACGTGACATCCTTGTCTGAATGGCATTCTGAACCGGCAGGTCGGGTATGGCAGCATTGAGATCGCTGATAATAAAGTCATACATTTCCTGAACGGTTCCGCGGGAAAAATCATTTCGGGTTACATCAGCGGTTGTAATTACAGGAAAGCCAGGATCAGTTGCAGCAGTGGCCTGAACATAGGGTTTTGCATACAGATTAATCAGCTGAAAATTCAACCATGCGCGGTTTGCCAGCGCTTCTGCCCTCAACGCACGTTTTTGCGTTTCAGTACCTTCTGAAGAAGACATCACCTCAGAAGCAGTTTTATTGCACGCATAGATGTTCGCCATCAGAGATGCCAGCTCGCGCGGGTTATCCGTCGGTTTGTAAACATCAGCAAGCCATTGAAACATTGACTTTGTGGTAGCGAGGGAGTATTGGAATTCAGTTTCTTCCGCCGCCACATCATCGCCCATTACCAGACCCGGAAAGCCAAATGTATAATCGTACATATTAACACTGTTCATCAGCAGGTCATAATCAGCGGTCTTAGTTGCAATGAGATTTCCTTTGGGAGTAATCTCCAGGAAACTTTTCCGGCAGGATGCTGCAACTGCAAAAAGCAGCAGCGTTGTGCAAATAGTTTTCATATATCGTAACATAACTGTAACCATGGGATTAAAAATTAACGTTGAGGCCAACACTATACGTGTGTTTATAGGGAGGAATGAAACGGATTCCGGAACTCAGGTCGTGATACTCGGGATCAATATTGAGCGAATTCTTCCTCCACACCATAAAGTTTCCTGCCTGTACATACACAGACGCCGACGCAATTCCCGCCTTATCCAGCAGTTGCCGTGGAAATTGCCAGGAAAGCGTAACATCACGCAGCTTTATATAAGACGCACTAACTACATTGGTATTGGCATACCTGTAGTAATCCAGGTTTCGTGTAGAAACGAAAGGATTTTCTGAGGCAACATATCCCGGTATGTCGGTAGTAAGTTCATCTCCGGCTTTCTGCCAGCGTTTCAGCAAATCCGGATGCAGGTTGCCCGTAAAGGTTCCCGGATTACCCATTATCCGGCCTGTATAGAAAGAATTTATATCCTTTCTCATTACGTGGCCAAGGTTATACACCATGTTGCAGGTAAGTGAAAAACGCCTAAACCGGAAATTGTTTGAAAAACCACCGTTGAATACCGGTACAGTGGTTCCTGCATACACCACATCATCTACCTGAGCAGCATTGGGGCCGGATGTTTTACTGCCATCAGCTTTAATGATCTGAGGGTTACCCGCGTTATCAAGCCCCGCATACCGGTAAGCAAATAGCGGCGACATCCTTAACCCCTTCAGATAAAAAGCACTCACCTTCTCTGCTGCAGTTGTAGGAGCAGGTGATGCTCCCTGATAGGAAACCAGCCTATTATTATTGTAACTGAATGTGAGCGTTGTATTCCACTCAAACAAACGCTCTCTTACATTTACAGATTTCACCATTGCCTCAAAGCCTTTATTTACCAGTTGCCCTATGTTGCCATTTATTTTATAGTACCCGGTAAGGATATTGGCCGGCATTGAACCCAGCAAATCAGTGGTATTCTTATAATAAAAATCAAGACTTCCGCTGATCCTGGATTTTACTGCAGCAAAGTCCAGACCGGCGTTGTACGTTTTAGTGGATTCCCAGCTTAACAAAGGATTTGACGGCAGATTAACGCGTACGCCTGTACCGGCTACAGCGGGATTCATGGGGAATTCAACCACGAGAATATCATCGATAGCTGCGGAACCGGTATAGGGAGAATTGCCCGTGATACCATAAGTAACCCTTAAAGCCAGGTTGTCTATCCATTTAGCCGGTTGTAAAAAAGATTCCCGGCTCATATTCCATTTGCCACCGATGCTGTATACAGGCTTATTCTGAGCAGACGTACTGGCTCCAAATAAGTTACTGTGATCAACTCTCCAGCTTACATCCAGGTTATACTTATCATTATAAGTATAACCAGCCAATGCGAAATAAGATTCATATCTGGATGTTTCTTCGTGTCTTGTCATTGTCTGGTCAGAAAGCACACTGCGAAAGCTGGACACGGCACCTATAATTCCCTTGCTTAACACTCCGTAATCTATATAAGGACTTGTCTGCAGATCGTAATTATAGCCCCTCGTAATCATATTGGTACCATACATGAACGTTTCCCTGGCCTCGTGGCCTGCCTGCAGAGATAAACGATCCTTATTGTTTCGCAGCCGGGTGTTATAGATCAGCTGGTTGCGGACTGTCCAGCTGCGCTGTTCATTGTATGTTTGCGTATACGTTCCGCCGGTAAGCGGCAGATAATATACCGGCACAGAAGCGGCGGAAGGCGCCACCGTAAAATCCAATGCCTGCCTTCTTACACGGTAAGCATCGTGATCCATATAATCATACGTAGTTCCCGGGGCCTTTTGAAAGCCATAAGTGCCTTGAAAACTGAGGCCTTTCATCAGTTGTATAGTGATATCTCCTGTGATATTGGCAGCAATATTATTGGTTCGGCTGAATCCGTCATTTCTCTCGCTAACGGGATCATAGTCCAGATTAATTCTGCTGCGGGCCTGATAATCTGCCCGTGTTTCCGGTGTAAGGCCCTGAACAAAATTCATTTTCAGACTCCTGCCCTGTTCATCCTGAAATAACTGATAAGGAATAAAACTATTATTGCTGAAATCGGGTAAATTCACAGACTTACGCACAGTATTATTCAGGCTGGTGAATAAAGATGCCTTCAGCCATTTTGTGATGGTCATATCCTGGTTAAGGGTTATCCGGTATGTCTTATCAGATTGTCCCACACCGAAAGCATGAATATCTGTGTAGGCAAGAGATCCGTAAAATGCATAGTTGGCGGACCCGCCAGACACGGATAAAGTATGATTGGCCGTGTAAGCATTCCGGAAAAATAAGTCACGGATCTGAGACCGGTTATCAAGCCCAGCGAGGCTATCCAGCGCTTTAGTTACCTGGTCAGCGGTCAGCTTCCCTCTGTAACCATCATACATAATCTGATCATGGGGAGCCACATAAGAGGTACCCAGCGTTGCATAAGGAAACTGAACAGGATTGAACAATTGTTTAGCTACCGTGATATACTGACTGCTATTCATTACATTGGAATATCCCTGGTCCGGCTTGCCCATAAAGTTGACAAATCCGTTATAGCTCACCTTAAGTTTGCTGCCCCTGTTACCGGATTTGGTGGTAACAACTATTACTCCATTTGCGGCCCTCGCACCCCATATAGCCGTGGCAGCTGCATCTTTCAGCACGGAAATATCAGCTATATCATTAGGGTTAATTGTATTAAAGTCAACAACAGGCAACCCATTTACTACATACAGGGGGTCTGTTGATAGTGCCACACTGCTCTGGCCCCTGACAAGACTTTTTTGCGTAGTGTTGCCGTTACCATACCTTGAGCTATTAGCACCTCCGCCGGTGTTCACTACCCCGGAAGTTCCGGAAACAACCGTTAAACCTGGCACCAGTCCATCCAGACGGGAAATTACATCCATACTGCCGGTCCGTTCCTCAAACACCTTCATATCAGGCTTTGCAAAGGAACCTGTAGCACGCTCCCTGCTTAATTTCTGGTAACCGGTTGAAACAAAAACTTCTTCCATTTTATTAGCTGCCGGCTTCAGCCGCACCGCATAAATCTGATTAGCGTTTACAGCAATAGTATCAGATTCATAGCCAATAAAAGAAAAAATAAGCTGTCCATCAATAGGTACATTCATCGCCATAAACGCACCATTGTCAGCTGTTACTGTAACGGCTCCGGTCAGCTGTTCCGTAATGGAAGCACCGGGAAGTGGCCTGTTATCCACCCCGGATACGGTGCCGCTGATCGAAATGGTTGGAGCGGCGGCGGCAGGTCCGCCCACCGTTTCGGTTACAGAATTGCCCTCCGCTTTGCTACTGACAACAATTACCCCGCGGGTAATGGTATATTTTACCGGCTGTCCGGTAAATATTTCGTTCAGCGCCTGTTCAATCGTTACATTCCTCAGTTTTACCGTCACGGGCCGGCAGTCTTTAATTGTCCGTCCATTATAAAGAATGCGGAGTCCGCTTTTCTCTTTCAGCTGCTCCAGTACAGCCGCCATTGGCTGCCCTTTAACAGTAATAGATATATTGTTCTGCGCTTTTGCAGAAACAGAAAACAAAAAAAACAGCGCGAGGATGAATATCCCCCTGGCAGCGGACATACGATATTCCGTGCTGTTGTAAGAGTTAGTTTTGTACATTTGATTGAAGAGTTAAATGAAAAATCGGTCAACATCCGTTTTTTGTGCTCTTTTGCCGTACCTCAATAGCCGTTGAGGTACGCTTTTTACTCATTGCAGTTATTATTTCATTACTATAATTTTTTTGCGGGTGGTACCCTGGTTAATGGAAAATTTAACGGTGCCCGTCATAGATAGCACATCCAGTACGTCCCTTGCATCACCCCATCTGGATACTGAACCATAATACAATTCAGTTTTCAGTTCTTCCGCATTTTTGCTGTATTCTACTTCCACATCATACCACCTGGCTATCTTTCTCATAACACTCTCCAGCGGCTCTCCCGGAAAAACGAACTCGCCATTCTTCCAGTCCAGCACTGCCTTCACATTTGCAGGTGCGCCTGCATTAAAAGAACCGTCTTTACCAGCTACCGCAAACTGACCAGGCCTGAGCACGGCATTGTGTTTATTCTGATCACTTACTTTTACAGCTCCCTCCATCAAAGTAGTATACGTACCCGGCTCGTCCTTATATGCCTTAACATTAAAGCCGGTACCCAATACATCCACCCGCTGATCAGGTGTGATAACACTGAAAGGAGCTTTAGAAGAAGCAGAGATTTCAAAATACGCTTCCCCATCCAGTTGCACTTCTCTCTTATTGCCTGTAAATCGCGCCGGATAACGCAATGTAGTGGCTGCGTTCATCCAGACCCTGGAACCGTCCCCAAGCACCACGGAGAACTGGCCTCCCCTCGGTGTGCTTACGGTATGAACAGCCAGAGAATCTTTGCGATCGTTTGCTGTTATTTCATAAGAAATCAAACCGTCCGCATTTTTTATAACCCTGGCGCCTTCCACAGCCACCTCTCCTTTGAGCGCTTCGTCCAGCAGCACCTGCCTCCCGTTTGCCAGCGTCAATACCGCACGGTTTCCGCCGGAAGGCAATGCCTGGGAAATTCCGGTATTCCGGTCTGGGTTTTCAGCTGAAAGTCTGTCTCTGAGCATCCACGCACCAATGACCAGTACGATCACTGCAGCCGCAACCGAAATACACTTCCAGAGGCTTATGCGATGGATACTCCGCCTGCTGATTCCTTCCTGTGCTACCGTTGCCTCATATAACCTGGCTTCCAGTTCTGCAACTGTTTCTTCAGATTCTTCCTCCAGTACAGTGTCATCAAAATCATTGTACCAGGCATTGAATTCAGCAATTTCCTCATTACTGATTGTACCTGTTGTCCATTTCCGGGCCAGTTCTATGATCCGATTACTCTGTTCCTGTACAGACATGACATGCTTCTTTACAGTATAGCCATTCAATTCAAGACAATCCCTTAGCCGGGATAAAAAAAAATTGACAGTCTGAATATTCCCTGATGTACGGGTTCACAGGTTACGTTAGCTGACTGCCTGGGTTGTTTTGTCTGAAGCTGTAAAATCCGGCCTGAATAATTATCCGGTCAAAGCCGCCATATTTATAACGTCCGCTCCGGCAGCAGCATGATGCATAAGAGCCGAAATGTAAAAACCAGTGGGTATGGAGGAAAACAACAAAAGAAAAATCTGTGAATCCCTGCAGTATGATGCCAACAGGCATGACAGGGAGAATACAGAACGCTGAAGTGAGTGACACAACGAAGTTGAGAAAAGCTATGCAGCCTGCCCCCTTCAAAAAATATCTTATTACACCGACTTAACTCTTTTTTATTCCCCAACAAACCCTGTAGAGAAACAGAAAAGCGCACCACCTTATCATTCCCCTTATAACGTGGATCATCCAGAAGTGTATCTATCTTTTTTTCCAGATCGCAACGGATATCGAAAGGATTTTCTGCAGTAATAAAGGAACTGTACAGGTAACCCAGCCCGAAGAGGATTGTTTCCGCCTGAAGGGCAGCTGATTTTTTCTGATTCATCTTATTTTCTTTTAATGAATGATGAGTGAAATACGCGGGAAGTGGCCGGTAGTACTGAAGAGATTGACGGAATGTTAATGCCTGATGCGCTGGCTACGGGAAGAGGGCTGGTGCGTAAGAATAGTCTGCGCCCGCTGCTGACGTTCCCGGATGGCTATCTGTTCCGTTAAGGTATCCATTACCACACCTGCATCGGGCAACCATCGTTTATGATCGGGGAAAACGCGGATTTTCACAGCTTGTTGTTCACCTTCAATACAGAGCAAACGACAGGAGCGCCTTCCCTGATCAACTCAGGCAGAGCCTTCTGATTAAAGTACACTTTCACCATATCAAGCGAAGGAATTGCGTTGGACGAAAAAAACTGCGTAGCATTCATAATGGGGGGATTTATTTTTTGTAGCTATTTAATATCTCAAAACCTCGAAAAAATCACTTTTCGGACAACTAATAGGTTGTAATTTTTAATCGAAGCTATGAGCGTAGGTAAGCGAATTTTCCCACCATTTTCGAATATTGGACTTAACAATAAGCAGTTAGAAGGTGTGAAAACCTTTTTAACAATTTTGAGTATAAGGGACTTATTATTAACAGTATTGGGAGTTCGGATAACGCCTGTGACTGTAAGTTGCGTATATCACAACTGTTTTAATTTTAATAATTCCCATGTCGAGAATAGGGGAAATTATTACGGATTCAATTATAACAGACATTAATTTCAACCTGCATGTGATTCGTTTTCCAATAACAAAAAAAAGTAGAAACAGGACTTCAATACCAGATGCAATCATAATAAAGCGGTGAAAATCGGCACATTTTGCATAGTTATTCTATCTTTGTAGTCACAATGGTAGAAGTACTACAGTTGAGAGTTCTTAAAATAACCAGGTAATTGTGTGTGTTGTCAAGCAAATGACAAACACATTACACAAGTAACTGATAAACAACAAAATACGGCACCAGTTCTGGGCACTAAAAGGGCTTGTAAGTAAATACTTACAAGCCCTTTTTTATTTTAGCACGCTCCGGTTTTCCCGCTTTTACCTCTTCCTCCCACATTCATTAACTCATATTAATAACTGATTTTACTATCAATCCTATTACCGCTGCCACCAGGATTATGAGTGGTTCCGGCACCTTTTTATACTTCCATAATATACCGGCAGTGAATAAAGCGATACCAATAGCAAAGCCATCTGTAAAAGTGCGTTTACCTAATACAATAACTGCCCCTGAAATAGCCCCGATGGCCGCTGCTGTAACGCCATCCACAAATGCTTTAATACCTGGGTGCTTTCCGTATTTCCTGAAATAAGGCGCTGGCAAAACAGTAAACAGATAGCAGGGAAAAAAGGTTGCAAAGGCCGCAATAGAAGCACCCGGGAAGCCTCCGATAAGATAACCGATAAAACCCACTGTTATAACTACAGGGCCGGGAGTAATCATGGCCACAGCTACCGCATCTGTAAACTGCTGTTCATTTAACCAGCCATATTCCTTTACCACACCGCCATACAAAAAGGGCACTATAGCCAGGCCGCTACCAAATACAAAGGCACCTGCTTTGGTAAAGTAAAGTAATATTTGCCACAAGGTTTGACCGGAGGTATTTACGGATATATTCAGCAACATAGGCAATCCAATGGCCTTTGTAACCCCGGGTTTTGCCTGTGAAAGCCTGAAAGATTGCGGGGGCGATTTTAATAGCCAGTAAATAGTACCAGCACTCAGGAATAAAAATATATTTTCATCCTCCTGCCATATTGTATAAGCAGCAGAAACCAGGTAAATACCCCATAAGTATTTGTCACTGCCAATACTTTTTCGGGTCAGCTTACAGGCACTAAGGGTAATAATGCCAATTACGGCAGCGCCAACACCATAAAAGACCGCCTGCATTTGCGGGATACCCTGCCACTGCATATAAACAAAACCAAGTATGACTACCATTATAAAAGACGGAAAAACAAAGGCCAGTCCTGCCAGTGTAGCTCCCAATAAACGATAATGTACATATCCTATATAGATGCCTAACTGTGCAGCCAACGGGCCAGGTGCAAGTTGGGCCAGAGCCATCCCTTCGCGGTAATCTTCTTCGCTAATCCAGTTTTTCCTTTCTACCAGATCGCGGTGCATATAGCCTGCCAGTGCTACAGGGCCACCAAATCCCCATGTACCCAGTTTTAAGAAGTACACTATCAGTTCCCTCAGGCTATAGGTAGCTTTAATGTTGTTTTCCATTACTTTCCATTTAAAAGGATATGCCAAACTGAAACCCCACACCCACAGCAGTTGGTTGATTATTACCAAAACGGGCTGGAACCGGAAGGGCGATAAAATAGCTGTAGTCTTTCTTTTTTACAATCACCTTGTTTAATACAGGAGTAACGCCGTACCGGCCTGATGTTTCAAAAGCCAACCGGTTGGCAAGTACAAAACCGTGTCCCAGAGATACTAAAAGGCCCGGATGAAATAAGAGGTTATTCATTTTACTGGTGCCATCGGCGGCCCTTATAAAAGGCACTACTTCAAAAGAAAATCCGATTCTCCGGCTCTTCCAGATATTGATACCGGTAGGAAGCCCGCCAACATACGCCCCGTCAAAATTCGTATGCGTGCCATCTTTACTAAAGGTGACAATGGGATGAATAACACCTACATATCCGGTTATTTTGGGATAGATGACAGCCTGTGCTTGTGCATAGGCGCTACGGGCAAAAACCATAGAGAGCAATACTGTTACTACATACCTGTAATTTACCATTCTCATATAACGTTGCATTAAATAAAACTTATAATATGCAATGCTATTAAGTTGTAACTGCCTGAAATAGAACAGAATTGACTCTTGGGATAGTTTTTACCTTTTTTGCAGTTTTTTCTTGTATTCCGTGGGTGTTTTTCCTGTTTGCTGCTTAAAAATACGGGTAAAATGGCTTTGGTCAGAAAAACCGGTCAGGTAAGCGATTTCGGTAAGTGCATAGCTGGAATGGGTAAGCAGCTCAATTGCCCGTTCTATTCTTATTTTACGTATATACTCCCCGTAAGAAAGATTGTCAAAATACCTGGAAAACTCCCTCGATAAGTAAGAAGGGTTCATGTCAAGGTCTTTGGATACTTCTTTCAGGCTAAGGCTTACATTGGTGTCTATCTGGTCTTGAATCAGGTTTTTCAGTTCTTTAGCCCAGGCGGGTACCTTATTGGAACCGCTATTTTTGATGTACTTATTAAATACTTCTAATAGCATTTGTTCCACCGGGCCACCTTGTGTATGTTTCAGGTGATGCAGGTGTTTGGCCCAGCTATACAGTCCATCATAGATGGTCATACCAAGAGTCAGCAACTCCTGATCGTCTTTAATATTATAAGCCAGCCCGGAAAATATGGCTTCCAAACCTGCGGATTGAGATGAAAAATCGTGTCTGTCGGTATCAGCCCCGCGAACAATAGCCGCTATGCGGTCTAATGCAGGGTCATTCAACTGGTGCTTTTTCAGAAAATAGTCGAAAGTACATTGATCGTTATAATGAGTGTACTCTATGCCCGGTAAATCAAAAGGAGTTGCTTTTAATTGTTCAGCATGTTTTAAGACCTCATTATACGGAACGTAAATAATTTCGGCATCGGCATCAATAAAACGTTTAATGAGCCACGGGCAGGCTATCCGGTCTATTTTGGGGCGTTCACGTGTAATCCATCTCATTTTATATGCTGTTTATGGCACAATTAAATATGGTACAAGATAGTACATCCAACCACAGCTTTATACAACTGAAAGCCCTGGCTGCCCTGTTAGTTATGTTCCAGCCATTGCTCATAAGTAACAACGCCCATTTCGGGCTTCCCGGCCCCTTCCAGCAAAGTAATAAACTCAAGCTGGTTACCATCCGCATCGTTAAAGTAAATGGCCACGGCGGGCATCCAGGCAAATACCATCGGCTCAGTGGTGCCGTTTTTTAGAAAGTTGTACGGCTGCAGTCGGTTTTCTTCCAGAAATTGCTTAGCCTTGTTCAGCAACCGCTGTATAAAACGTAACCGCTTTACCTAAATCACTCACATGAATATGTGTTTCATACAATCCTGTTATCATACGGCAAAGTTAACCATTGCGTAAGTAAGCCATAGCCACAAACTCCGGAATGTTTTTATATCATTGTTCCCAGCCTTATATTTATAATTCCGATGCTGTTTGCAGCAGGTATGCCAAAAACGAAATTGTTGCAGATGTACTAAAGCAGTATGAGCGTTTTGTGAAATTGTCATCTGAAGAAAAGAATGAAATTTTTATTGGTGTTACGTTGAGGCGTAAAACATAATCCCGTTTTGAAACCTGTTTTTCTCTATTTGGGAGATTACCGTGTTAAAAAAACACAACTATATTATAATCAATATGTAATTTTCTGGCATACCTGTTGAACAATTATATATACATTTAATAATAACAGCATTTCCCCCTTTCTTATAGCTTTAGTCAGAATAATACCCACAACAGCAGAACCAGCAATTTATTTGCTGGTTTTTTCTTTTATACAAATGCTGCAACCAGTAAATACCCGCACACTACCATTAGATGATATATTTATTATACATTGTAACAAATATACCATATGACCCTTTGCAAAGAAATTTACCGGGACGACTACTCCTCTACCAGAAAAGAAATATTCTACAATGAACAAAAAAAGATTATCGGAATATTAGAATCCTATACCACAGAAGCAGGTGAAAGCGGATATCTGAGCGTGTATGAATACAACGGAGAGAACCATCGGATTATCAGATACCAGGCAAACACAGACACTTATAAAACCTTTATACAAAAAGGGCATGCAATTTTAAAAACAAACGGATGGCATGCCATTAAACAGGCAGCTCACATTCACGGGTTTACATACCAGCATGGAATGCTGGTGGCAGAGCATAGTAATGACATTGAGTATAACACAAAAACATCTATCCACTACGAGTATAATAACGGACTTAAGCAATCGGAAACCAGAACAACCAGTGATGGTGTTACATTGAGAAGCGAGTTTGGATACCGGCAAAATCTGCTGCAGTCAATAACCCATCTCAGAGACAACCAGTTTCAGGAACAGATTATTAATGTGTATGGGAACGGCGATGTATTACTTGAAAAGCAGAAATTTCTGAAGCATGAGCATACGCAATACCTCGCGCACCAGGAAAATTACTTTTATAACAGCCACAACGAGCTGCAGAAAACTGAATTTCGTGGCAGATATGATGGACGCATGTGTTTGCATAAAACAGAAGAGAACAGATGGCAGGGTAAAGCCTTAACAAAGGAAACTGCACTCATTTCTAACATAGATTGGGTATTGGGATACTATAACATGGCCGCTGCTTACGATATGCTGCGAAAAGAGCAGGCCGATTGGGCCATAGCGGTATTTGATAAACAGTACCCGGAGAAAACCGGATTTGATGTAAAGACCAAAACAATTGAAATGTATGACAAACAACACCAGCTGGTTTCCGTTGAATCGTTTGATCCTTACCAAAATGTGGTAATGGCAAAAGCCACTTACCGTAATGAATACAACGAAGCTGGCCAGCTAGAATTTGTTATCAGTTACCGGGTTGAAGACAGTAAAGCTGAGGAAACCGGGATCAGGAAGTTTTACTACTGTGAGTAAACCGGCCCCCGATGTGAATGATACTAATGCCAGCCTGGCTTCTCTTTTATTATTACAACAGGCCAGGCTGGCACTATCAGTATTAGCGTTTTTGCTGCATTGCAGTTCTTACACATTCAGCTTTATGTGTCATCGCTAATTGGGTCATTCGGCCTTTGAATTCAATCCGCTGCTTCGGAGGCATCCGGGTAATAACAAAGGAAAGAAAACTACCGGTTGCAGCCGCTAACTTACACAAAGATAATTCATAGTAAAAGGAAGAATACTTTTCCAGTATTAACAATTCACCATCCGCCATTTTAGCTAAACCATCATGCATCATATCTATACCAAGCGAATTCTTAGGTACAAGTTTAGGATAGGCTTTTCGCTCTGCCTCTGCTAATTCCATAAGCGTTTTTGCAAACGCCATGTAAAGAATGGAAAAGGCAACCATTTCTTTGTCTTTGTCATATCGCCCCTCAAACACTCTTCCGTCCTGATAATAATTATCATTGCATTTAAGAGCTAGCTTCAATAACTCTTTAAGCATGTCGCCCCTCTCCTGGTATGTATAACCTGTATCACTAAAAAACCAGTAATTTTTTATATCAGTCACTTTCTCCAACAGCTCCCTGTTATCATACATATTAATCATGATATTAGGATAGTGCTGACTAAGAATAATTTTCTCAAGCACCCTTCTGAATTCAAAAAAAGACCAGGCTCTGCTTACCGGAGGAAAAACCGTTGTATCAGCAACAGATCTGGGTGTTATTTTAGGGCCATTAGTCTGACAATTACTCAATACAGGCACCAGTAAAAAAGACAATAAGATTATATACTTCATAATCAGAAATCAGGGTTATTTATGTTAATTCAATAAGGGGTCAAGCGACATAGAAGGTGGCAACACTTTCGTACCCCAATCTCCCGGCTTGCTGTCCATTTCCAGCACCAACTCTCCGCCCTTTACAATTTCCTCATGCTCCAGCCAGGATTGATTCAGGGGTTTCCCGTTCAGCCAGGCCGCTTTTATAAAAGTATTGGCCGCAGAAAAATTCTTAGCCGTAATGGTAAAGTCTTTCCCGTTCTCCTGGTGCAGGGTAGATTGCTTTACAAACGGAGCATTGATAAGGTAGTACGACTGCCCCGCATTGGGAAACAGCCCCAGCATGTGAAAAGCCAGCCAGGACGACATAGCACCGGAATCATCATTACCCGGTATACCCGCATAAGAACTATTATAATGTTTGGCAATTATCTGCCGTATGCGTGTACTGCTCAAATCCGGGCGGCCTATCCAATGGTACAGGTTAGGTGTTAAAAAAGAAGGTTCATTGCCTACATTATAATATTCCTTTTCAAACAGGGTATCTAACCGGTTACGGAAAGCAGCAGGCCCACCGGCGTATTGTATAAGAGAAGCCACATCGTGCGGTACATACAGCGAGTACTCCCAGGAGCTGGCTTCGTAAAAAAAGCCGCACCACCAGCACACGCAAATGGGCCAGTCCTGCGCCAGCGGCGAATAATGTACAAAGCTCATACGCCCGTTGCTTTCGCTGCAGGGTATGCTGTCAATCCACCGGCCCGCAGCATCTTTAGGCATAATAAAACCGGTAGCACCATGGTCGGTAACAGGCCGCCACAGGTTTTTCCAGTTATTACTCTGCTGAATAAACCGCTGGTATTCGCCCTTTCTTTTAATGCCTTTGGCTACAATGGCCAGGCAGTAATCGTTATAAGCATATTCCAGCGTACGGTTACCAGCACGTACAAACTGGTTAGATACATAGCCCAGTGTATTGTAATCTGTTAAGCCGCCTCTGCCCTCTTTCTCTTCATTGCCGCCTGGTGGTATCGTGGCATCTTTCAGCATCGCTTCCAGCGCCAGGTTGTAGTTAATACCTTTTAATCCCTTTACATACGCATCCGCTATCAGCACCTCCGCATTAGAGCCTCCCTGCGTACGGCCATTGCTGTTACCACTGCGGGCATCGGGCATATAGCCTTCCCTGCGGTATATATCCAGCAACGCATTTACAATACTCACCTCCCGCGAAGGAGATAATAAAGTAATCAGCGGATTGGAAGAACGGAACGTATCCCAGATAGCATAAAAGTCATCGTAATAAGGCTGGTCAGATGTCCAGCCGGGGTTATCACCCGTACGGTCTGCCGGCATCAGCATGGTATGGTACAGCGCTGTATAAAACATTTTCAGCTGATCAGCCGGGGTAGAAGCATCCAGCTGTATGCGCTTCAGCAACACCTCCCAGCTCTGTTGCGCCTGTTGCAGCACCTGATCAAAAGTGCTACCCGCAATCTCCTTTTCCAGGTGCGCTTTGGCCTTTAAGCAGCTCACAAAAGATATCCCTATTTTCACCTGCACCGTTTTCACATCGGCACCATCAAAGTACAACAGCGCGCCGGTCTTTTCCCCTTCATCGCTTTGCACCTTCACCCCTTCCTGTAAACGCTTTCCTTTATAAGTAGCAAAGCTGCTTACCGGCTTATCCAGTACCGCATAAAAATACACCGTATAAGCAGGGCCATTGTTCCAGCCACCGCGTATACGGCTGTAGCCTTTTATTTCTGTGGCAGACAACACTTCTATTTCAGAACCCACGAACTGCTGGGCCTCCCGCGAATCCGGTACCGGCCGTTCGCCCAGAAACTCGCCTGCATCTATACGCAAAGCCCTACGCCCGGTATTGGTATACGTATACCGGTGATAGGCAGCGCGGGCAGTAGTAGTCAGTTCTGCCGTTATACCATATTTAGATAACACGGTGCTGTAGTAACCGGCAGAAGCCGTTTCGCTGGCGCGGGGCGATGTCTGGTTAATCTCTCCAAACTCACCTGCAAAAGGCATAACCAGTATATTGCCATACTTGGGGCCACCACCGGTACCGCTTACATGCACCTGACTAAACCCATACAGGGGCGTAGCCATATCGGGTGTATGCCCACTGTTGGAAGCCCGGCTAACATCCGGGCCGGGTTTTACCATACCAAACGGGCAGGACGCGCCCACAAACACATTGCCTTCACCCTCCGACCCTATCATAGGATCTACATACGATACACTATTCCGGCTCTGGGCCACAGCGGCAAAAGATACCAGGCCTGCACAGGCCGTAAGCCAGTAAAACTTAAGAATGCCCATTATTCAGTTTTAGGGATGAACAGTATAATCTTTAACAGCTTCCAGTTTACCCGGAAACGCAGCTTCGCCTTTCAGGTTGGCGGTAACAATGCCGGTAACATCATGGCTTTCCAGTACATGCCCAAAGTAATCCGGCAGCTTGCCAGCCCAGGTAACAGAGCTGTTGCGGATAATAATATCAGCAGCCTTATCCAGATAAAAACCAGAGGTACGCCCTTTCAGTAAACCTTCTACCTGTGCAGGCCTGCGGTCGTACACGCCGCCAGGTATGGCCGTGGTTTTCTGTATAGTCATATCTACCTGATCAAACACAATATTTTTGATCTTATCGGCCGATTCAGCACCTACATATACCCCGTTTTCTCCGGTGCACTTAATGTTACTGAAAGTAATATCACTCACCAGGCCCACACGCCCTTCTATCTGCCCTTTGGGAAAACGCCAGCCGGCATCTTTATGGTTACCTGTAGCGCGGCGGTAAGCCGTTACATAAATAGGCTCCGACTTGCCCCACCACACATCTGAAAACAAATGAGATTCAACAATAATATTGGAGAAGATAACCTGAGAAACCGTACCCTCATCGCGGTTTTGAATACCAATGCCCCGGTTGGCTGCACGGATAATGCAGTTATTGATAACCACATGGCTGATGCGGTCCATGTTTTCAGAGCCTATTTTAATAGCGCAGGAACGGGAGGTCATAGTACAATTGGTAACCGTAATGTTTTCACAGGCACCAAACTCTTCATACTCCCGGCGGTTTTTTAAACAGATACAATCATCGCCCGATTCTATAAAGCAGTTGCTGATGCGTACGTTTTTACTGTGGTCCAGATCAATACCATCACTGTTGCGCACTTTTAAGCTGTTGAGTAGGGTAATATTGTCTATAGTAACATCGTTACAACCAATCAGGTGAACAGTCCAGTAAGCGGAGTTGCGTATCTGCAGATCGCGGATGCGGATGTTTTCGCCCCCCACAATAGTTAACAAATGCGGGCGGGGATCTACTACATTAAAAGGCTTCAGTACATAACTGTCATCCAGCTCTGCACCCATAAAGCTGATACCGTTGCCATCCAGCGTACCCGTGCCGCTGAGGGATACATTCTTCAGCTTTTCACCGCCAATCCATATCGTGCCCTCCCCTTTGTTATCGCGGAAAGCACTGCGGGTATATACTTTTTCGCTGGGGTTGGCCAGCACCGTAGCATTGGCAGATACATAAAATTCCACGTTAGATTTAAGGTCAAAAGGTCCGGCCATAAACACACGGCCCGAAGGCACCACTACCGTTCCGCCACCAGCGGCAGAAGCCGCATTAATCGCCTTCTGAATAGCAGCTGCATCATCAGTTTTGCCATCGCCTTTGGCGCCATAAGCAGTAATAACAAAAGAAGCAGTGCGGGTTTGTGCCAGGGCCAGGCGGCCTGCACCCGCTAACAACAGGATAAGGATACAAGATAATTTACGCATATAACAAGTCTTAGTCAATACAAAGCCATCGGGCACTACACCATCAGCAGGCTGCATCCCCTTATATCACTCACGTCCATTCTTCCCCGCACTTCAAAACTGCCATCTTCATACACAATACCCACATCATCTGTAGCAATAAAAGCGCAGCTGTCTCTGTTGGCAAGATCAATAATATTAATTACCCCTCTTCCATGTTCCCGCACCAGCAGTGGGTCTTCTTCATCACGCACCACAATTTTCATCCACGGCGGGCACCGGTATAATCCCGCTCCTTTTGAATAGGCCTGGCTTAACAACTCCGTCATTCCATATTCTGAATGTATGTGGGGTACCCCCAGCCGTTCTGTTAAAAAACCATGTACTTCTTCCCGCGTAAGCTCCCGCCGCCGCCCTTTCATACCGCCGGTTTCCATTACCACCGTATGTTGCAGCTGCATGGTATGCGCCTCCGCAAAATCAAGCAGGCCGAAGGTAACCCCTATCAGCAATGTTTTCTGCCCGCGGGCCTCCAGTTGCTGTAAGGTGTGATACAATTTATCGTATTCGTATAAATAAAAGCCACTTTCCGGTACAGCAGAAATAGCAATAAACTGGTTAACCATATGTACCAGGGAAGAGTTTTTTCTTTCCAGGTAGGCAGGCAGCAGGCCAATAACACACCATTCTGCAATAGCTCCATATTCCCTTTCAAAAGCGGCCACGCAGCTCTGCTCATACAAAGCCAGCTCTTTTACCAGGTGCCGGCTGTTAACCGTTTGGGTGGTGCCGCTGCTTTCAAAAAGCGCTTCCGGCTCAAAACTGCCACATACTACCTGGCGGGTTTTGAAAAAAGATACCGGCAAAAAGGGTATCTGCGTAATATCCTGAACATTTTCCGGCGCCACCTTCAGCGTATCGCACCATTGCTTGTATACCGGATTGCGCTGGTACTGAATGTTAAAAAGCTGCAAAGCAGCATCCGGCAGCGACAATGTATCTTGAAATATGTTGATTGTTTTATCTAAATTTGGCATGAAAGTCAGGAAAATGAAAGCAAAAGTATTGATAGTTGGGATTATAACAGTTACGATAGTTGCAATAGCCTGTAAAAAGGACCAGTTTACCACCCGCCCGCAACTGAAGTTTAAATCAGTAAACAGCGAGTTGGTAATGTCTAACCAGTCCCTTGTTTTTTACCTGCAGGTAACCGATAAAGAAGGCGACCTGAGAGGCGAAAGCCGCGTTTACAGCGAAAAAGTTTCCCGCCATTGCGCCGATGCACAGGTAATAGATTCATTACGCATCCCTGACAATATCACTTCCCGTAAAGATCTGGATGTGGAAGTGGAATACGCTTTTCAAAGTCCGCCAAAATGCGTGGCTAACTCCGGACCGGATGATACCTGTTACTTTAAGTTCTGGATTAAAGACGAGGCAAAGAACGTTAGTGATACCATTATTTCCCCTACCATTATTATCAGATAAGCTTCCTGCCGGAGCCTGATTTATATACATCTTATTCCCAAAACGCCGCGGCTTAACCACTGCGGCGTTTTGCATTCCTGCATTAAATGTTATATTGCAAATCATTCACGGCCGGGTGCCGGTTAAGCCATTTTTCCGCATCAAGGCACGATTAAAACACAAAAGACATGGCGAAAGAAAAAAAAGAAGCTACCAAAGAGAAGAGTGTGCTTACAGAAAAATCATTGCAGTTCTTCAGAAACTATATCAACAACCCCTCACCCGTAGGTTTTGAGAGCAGCGGCCAGAAACTGTGGCTGCAATACCTGAAGCCTTATATTGATACACATTTTACCGATCCTTACGGCACTGCTGTAGGCGTAATTAATCCCGATGCTCCGTTTAAAGTGGTGATAGAAGCCCATGCTGATGAAATCAGCTGGTTTGTAAACTATATTAACGATCAGGGATTGATTTATCTGAAGCGCAATGGCGGTGTAGACCACCAGATTGCCCCCGGCAAACGCGTATGGATTCATGGTAAAAAAGGGCCCGTTAAAGCGGTATTCGGCTGGCCTGCCATTCATACCCGTTTAAGCAACAACGACAATAAAGAACCGCAGCCCAAGGTAGAAAACCTGTTTCTGGATAGTGGTGCCCGCAACCGTAAAGAGGTAGAGGAACTGGGTATTCATATTGGTTCGGTAGTTACTTACGAAGAAGGGTTTGACGAACTGGCGTACGATTATTATATCGGCCGCGCTATGGACAACCGCGTAGGTGGTTTTATGATTGCTGAAGTAGCCCGCCTGCTGAAGGAAAACAAAAAGAAACTGCCTTACGCCCTGTATATTGTAAATGCCGTACAGGAAGAAATTGGCCTGCGTGGTGCAGAAATGATAGCCAGACGTATTAAACCGGATGTAGCTATTATTACCGATGTAACGCACGACACCAATACGCCTATGGTAAATAAAATAGTGGAAGGCGATATTCAGTGCGGCAAAGGCCCGTCACTGGCCTATGGCCCGGCAGTACACAACAAACTGTTGGATCTGGTGCAGGATGTGGCGCAGAAAGCATCCATTCCCGTTCAACTGCGCGCCTTAAGCCGCAGCACCGGTACCGATACAGATAGCTTTGCGTATGCCAATGATGGTTGCCCGTCTGTGCTCATTTCCATTCCGCTGCGCTATATGCACACCACGGTGGAAATGCTGCACAAAAAAGACATCGAATCTACCATACAGCTGATGTACGAAACCCTGCTTACGCTTACACCTAAAACCAACCTCAGCTACCTGTAACAGATAGCTGCTACATACAAAAGGGCCTTCTTTATCTTCTTAACCGGTTTAATACCAGCTTAAAGAAAAATAAAGAAGGCCCTTTTTATTAAACTTTGTTTAAAGATCATCGCTTCGCCTATAAAAGCCACTTAAAATGCACATCCCTAACTATATACGCAGTAGCAATTAAATAGCTTTAACGTGTAAACCAATAGTTATGGATACTGCACATTCCGAAAAAAAACGAATTCTGATCATTGAAGATGATACGGATGAATGCGATTTGATGGCAGAACACTTTAGCCGGTATTTCCGGATTTCCGGGTTCGTGGATAATTACGACGAACTCATGCACCTCATTCAGCCGGAACAACCGCCACAACTGATACTCACCTCTCTCAATCTTCCGCGTAAAAACGGACTGGAAATATTACAGGAACTGAAAAGCAACAAAAATCTTCAGCAAATACCCGTAATTATTATGTCCGTATCCTTTCCGGATTTTCTGAAAACCCAGGCCATGCAAATGGGAGCCAGTGCCTGCGTAGACAAACCCGAATTATACAGCAACTATGCAACGTTTTGTAAGGACATCTATAACTTAACGATGCAATAATGCTTCTGCTGCTTTTGCCTGAAGCAGTTTAGGCTGCTTCTGATCAAAATTAAGAATAGCATTCAACTGCTGAATAATACTTAACGATGCTTCTATAGCCGTTCCCAGTTCTTTTGCAAATGAGGTTTCGCCTTTAAACGCCTCATGCCATACTTTACCCAGCTTATCCGTAACCAGAAACACTTCGGTTAACTTGCCATTAGCCAGCTTAATAATAAACTGTTTAAAAGCAACACATTTGGTAGTAACCGGAAGTTCTGCTCCCTGATAATGGATGGTAAACTGTGCGGGCAATGTTTCGTGATTCATAGATTCGTACGATTGTTTTAATTGTGTATGTATAATTCTAAAAGTCGTATGTAAGAAGCAGCGTGACTACATAAAACCAAAAAATCATGCCAGCCGGAAGCATCCTGTTTATACACACTTGTTTATGACAACGAAAGCCATTATTTTTACCAAAATCCCATTCCTCCGATAGCCGCCTTTTTATCCAATATCTTCCGGAAGCCAGCTGAAAATATTATTCACAGACAAGGAAGAAAACGATGCACCACGTACCGCACAACAGCCCTGAGCGCCTGGCCAAAGAGCATACATTTATTATGTACAACTTTGAAAGCTTCAGTGCTACCTTAAGCAATAAAAGACTGATTATAAACTACAAACAATCGTCAGAAAGCATTCAACTGCGACAGATAAGAGGCGTTAGCATAGTAGACGATTATGAACAATACAACCTTAAAAAGGCGCAATACATGGGCAAAATAAGAAAGTGGTATCAATTTGCCGGCGTGCTGGCAGGTGGTATAGCCGGCTATTTTTTCGCTTCATCCTTTTTTTACCTAAGCATACCGGCAGGTATGCTTTCAGGAATAGCAATGAGTAGTTTTTTACCCATTAGCACAAAATCTGTAGCCACACCATCCCTATTATTAGTGATTACCGAACAGGGTATGAAGGAGTATCCGTTTCATCAGCGCAATGGCAGTAATGTGGCTAAATTGGCCACCTTTATGTTACAGATAGAGGAAGCATTGTACAGATAAGGCAGCACCGCTACTTGTGTACGTTAGAAGACTGCAGCACAATATCCCGTATTACACTATCCAGCTTCTCACTTTCCTTTTGCAGGTGTTGTAACAGGGTTTTATCGCTGGCATCCAGCTGTAGCAGATTTACCATACAAAGTATATTGGCCAGGGGCGCACGCACCAGGTGCGATTGCTTCCACGCAATATCATTTAATACCAGCCCCTGCTTCTGTATTTTATTTTCCGAAAGCTTGCGCGCGGTAATGTCCAGTGCCGAAAAAGTAATGCCCAGCACATTACCAAAGCAATCCCGCGCAGCAATATAACTTACCAGCAGCCATAACTCCCCCTTTACCATTTCCACCTCGCGGTTAAGCGTATTTTCGCCGCTCAAAGCCAGCTGGCAGTATTTATTAAAATCTTCTGCAGTAACCATGCGGGTTACCTGATCTACCGTTTTACCACGGCGCAGCAATACACCCGCTTTCTGCGCCAGTTCGCACGCCGCCTTATTATATGCCTGTAACCGCAGCTGTTTATCAAAAAACAAATGCGGGCTATGGGTGGTATTTATCAGCGTTTCCAAACGCAGCGCTGCCTGGTTTGCCCTGGCTTCCTTCTGCTTCTGCTCTGTAATATCCGTGTTTACTACCAGATACCTGGTTACCCCGCCCTGCCGGTTGGTTACCGGCTGGCCTGCTGCCAGCATCCAGCGCTCCGCTCCCCCTTTGGTGTAATGCACCACCTCTTCTTTAAAAGCTTTGCCGTGTAACACCGCTATTCTTATACGGGCTGTGGTTTTTGCATCGGAAAGCGGTCCGTGCAGCAAATCCGGCTTTTTACCCACCACCTCTTCCGGTGTATAGCCGTATAGTGCCGTAAAAGCGGTATTCACCCATTGTATATGGCCATCGGCGTCTAAAAACAATACGGTATTATAGGTAATGCGGGTAGCCATTGCCAGGTGTTCTGTTAAACCGTCATCCTCTTCATCCGCAATGGATTCACCTCCCTGCAAAACAGGGTGAAAACCGGCATGCCTGCCTTCCTTTTCCGACGAAACATCCCGCGCGGTAACCATTTTTACCTTACTGCCGTTAAACACTACCGGAAAAGAAACAATATCCACCCATATAATACTACCGTCTGCTTTCTGATGCCGCCAGGTACCGGTACGCTTTTGTCTGGTATCCGGATTCAATTGTAAAAAAGCTTTCAATAGCTCATCTTCTCCTTCAGGCCGTATTTGTAACAGGTTCATTTTCAAAAACTCTTCGCGCGTATAACCGTATACACGTAAAGCAGCCGCATTCACTTCTACAAACGCCAGCGTTTCTATATCATACATCCACATGGCAGAAGCATTCTCTCTGAAAAAGTAAAATAAGTCAGATGCAATCGTTAGTTCGGGCCCGTAAAAAGATGCAGCGGTGTTATGTTTTATAAGTGGTATCATAAATCATTACAAAAATATCAGGCTGCCCGCCTTCCATGCCTTAAACCTTTCTTAAGTCACCTTAATACCTGCTTTAAAACATACAGCCGTTAGCCGCCATCAACCGTTCATCATTTTATTTTTGCACACTTTACACCGTTAACCTATGTTTGCACCATGGTTACCGTAAAGAAGACAGACCGCCCTGCAGAGGACCTGAAAAAGAAAATACTGGAAGCAGCCCGGGAACTGTTTCTGAAACATGGCTACGAGGCCACCTCTATGCGCAAAATAGCTTCTGCTATAGGCATCAGTCCCACCGCTATCTATCTGTACTATATGGACAAAAGTGATGTGATGCATGCCCTGCACAGCGAAGGCTTTTTTCTGCTCAACAGCCGGTTTGCCGTATTGGCTCAGGTAGAATCGCCCTTTGAGCGGTTAAAAGCCATGGGCCGCATTTACATGCAGTTTGCAGTAGAAAATGCAGATTATTACCGGCTGATGTTTATTTTAAAGGAACCAATGGAATACCTTGATAATCACTGTCATGATGAAGACTGGGATGAAGGCGAACAGGCATTTTACGCACTGATTAATACGGTGGAAGCCTGTATGCAGGAAGGTTATTTTAAAGATCAGCAACCGCATGAAGCGGCTATGCTGGTATGGTCTGCCATGCACGGGCTGGTATCTATGCACCTGAGCGGCCATCTGGAGCATATTACCCATACCAAAAACATTTTTCCACAGCCTGACCAGGCCATGGAACAGACTTTCCAGAGTCTGATTACCCTGATGTCGAAGCGTTAATTTTTTTTCATATCACTTAACACTGTTAACAATGAAAGCAGTTTTAGTATTCTTTACCCTTTTTGCCCTTCACCTGCCGGGTCGCCTGCTACAGGCCCAGACAACGGTGCTGGACAGGTATATAACAGAAGGATTTGAACATAACCTGGTACTGCAGCAAAAGAATATTTCGCTGGAAAAAGCCATGTACGCACTGAAAAGTGCCAGAAGTCTGTACCTGCCAACGGTCAGTTTTATGTTCGATTACCAGACAGCCGATGGTGGCCGGGATATTCCCCTGCCCCTGGGTGATCTGCTGAATCCGGTGTATTCCACCTTAAACCAGTTGACTTCCCCGGGCAAGTTTCCCATGTTGCAGAACGAAAGAATCAACTTTTTGCCACAGAACTTTTACGATGGTAAAATACGCACTACCGTACCCATCATCAACACCGATATCGGCTACAATAAAAAGATTCAGGAGCAGCAGGTAAGCCTGCAGGATTATGAAATAACCACCTACCGCCGCGAGCTGGTAAAAAACATTAAAACCGCTTATTTCAACTACCTCACTGCCACACAGGCCGTATCTGTTTACCAGAGCGCCCAACAGCTGGCGCAGGAAAGTAAACGGGTAAATGAAAAACTGCTGGAAAATGGCAAAGGGTTGCATGCCTATATATTAAGAGCCGAAAGCGAGAGCGAAGGCATACAGGCACAGATTACCAGTGCACAGCAGCAGGCAGAAAATGCCCGTTTATACTTTAACGCACTACTGAACCGCGATGCTGCCGCTACTATTGATACTGCCTTAAACACAGATGAAAGCCTGGCGCAGGCCACCCGTATGCTGGCAGATACCCCGGTAATCAGCGGCCGGGAAGAGCTGAAAACAGTTCAGCAACTGATTACCCTTAACCAAACGGCAGATAAAATGAACCGGCAATATGCGGTACCTAAGCTTAACGGCTTTCTGGATCTGGGCTCACAGGCGCAAAACTGGAAGTTCAATGGCCAGAGCCGCTACTATATGGCAGGTCTGCAATTGTCCATGCCCCTGTTTGCCGGCAACCGCAATCAGTATAAAATAAGGCAGTCAGAATTAGATATAAAAAACGCGCAACTGAATAAAGAGGTGCTGTTACAACAGCTTACCGTAAGCAGCAGCGCTGCCCGCAATAACCTGTTAGCCGCCTGGCGCACCTGCCAGGCCTCTCTGAAACAACAAGAAGCTGCCGGCACTTACTACCGGTTAATTGACAAAGGTTACAAAGCAGGCACCAATACTTTTATTGAAACTGTTGATGCCCGCAACCAGCTTACCAGTGCGCAGCTGGCCGTAACCATTAACCGGTACAAAGTACTGATTGCCGCTGCCGCCCTGGAAAGAGAAACCGCCTCCTATTCCGTTACCAATAAATAAAACGCTTTATATGAAGCCAGCCATACTTTTACTTACCCTTACTGCTGCCGCAGGCAGCTGCCACAACAACAAACCCGCTGCTGAAAAAACAACCGGCCGCGATACTATTCCCGTTCAGGTAATGAGCCTGGAAAAGGCAGACAGCCGGCAGGATATTTTTGCATCCGGCCAGTTTACCACCGACGATGAAACCAGCCTGGGTTTTAAAAACGGCGGCGTTATTAACCGCATTTATGTAAAAGAAGGCGATGCAGTAAGCAAAGGCCAGTTAATAGCCACACTGCACCTGGCAGAAGTGAATGCACAGGCAGAACAGGCCACGCTGGGCTTACAAAAGGCAGAAAGAGATTATGCGCGTGCCAGCAGTTTGTATAAAGACAGTGTGGCCACACTGGAGCAGATGCAGAACGCCAAAACCGCCCTGGATGTGGCACGCCAGCAACTGAGCGCCGTTAAATTTAATCAGAGCTATTCTGAAATTAAAGCACCTGCCAACGGCTATGTACTGCGCAAGTTTGCCAACGAAGGTCAGGTGGTTGGCCCCGGTACCCCCGTGGTAATGGTAAACGGTGGCCGCCAGGGTGAATGGCTGCTGAAAGCCGGGGTAAGCGACAGACAATGGGCTGCCATACAACCTGGCGATAAGGCGTACATAGAAACAGACGCCCTGCCCGGTCAGCGCCTGCCCGCCACGGTATCTAAAAAATCAGAAGGGGTTGATGCCACCAGTGGCACCTTTATCATTCAGCTGAAACTACAGCAGAAACCCCACGCTATAGCATCGGGCCTGTTTGGCAAAGCTACCATCACCCCTTCCCAGGCAGTAAACGCCTGGGTAATACCTTACGATGCGTTGCTGGATGGCGATCAGAACGAAGGCTATGTGTTTGTGACCAATGATAACAAAACTGCCGAAAAAGTGAAAGTATCGCTGGGCGGTATTGCCAACAACAAGGTGTTTGTTACCGGCGGACTGGATAGCGTAAAAGCCTTGATCATTTCCGGCAATGCCTACCTCAACGACCACTCCCCTATTGTTATTCAAAATAATACTGCACGCCCATGAAAATTTCAGCCTACGCGGTAAAGAATTACCAGTTCACCCTCATTATGGTTTTAATGGTAATAGCACTGGGTGTTACTACCGTATTAAACATGCCCCGCTCGGAAGATCCGGACCTGAACGCGCCCAACTTTCCGGTAATTGTGGTATACCCCGGCACCAGCCCCAAAGACATGGAAGACCTGGTGGTAAAGCCACTGGAAAAACGCATCTATGGTCTGGATAATATTAAACGCATCAAATCTACCATCAGCGATGGTTTGGCGGTACTTACTGTAGAATATCGTTACAGCAGTAATGTAGACGACAAATACCAGGAACTGGTACGCGAAACCAATGCCGTGCGGGCCGAACTGCCTGCTGACATTTATAAAATGGAGGTACAGAAAGCCGACCCCAGCAATGTGAACATTCTGCAGATAGGGCTGGTATCAGACAATGCCTCGCGGGAGAAGCTGCAAAAAGCAGCCGAAGACCTGCAGGATGGTCTGGAAAAGATTAAGCAGCTAAAGAACGTAGAAATTGCAGGCCTGCCCGACCGTATTATCCGTGTGGATATGCAGCTGGAAAAAATGGCGCAATTACGCATTCCTGTTAACTATATAGCCGGTGCCCTGCAAAGCGAAGTAGCCAATATACCCGGTGGTAACGTTAACCAGAACAGCAAATCGTTCAATATTAAAACCAACGGCAACTATCAGAATATTGATGAGATAAGAAACACCGTAGTATTTACTGCCAACGGTAAAAACATACTGCTGAAAGATGTAGCTGCTGTATACTTCGATTACGCACCGGAAACTGATATTACCCGCCTCAATGGCCACCGCTGTGTGTTTGTGGTAGCCGCACAAAAGTCGGGCGAAAACATTACTCAGGTACAGAAAGCCTACCTGCCGGTAATTGAAGCATTTAAAAAATCACTTCCTGCCAATATAGACCTGCAACTGCACTTCGATCAGGCAGAGAATGTAAACCACCGACTGGGCGGGCTGGGTAAAGACTTTCTGATAGCCATTGGCCTGGTATTACTTACCCTGTTGCCGCTGGGCACCCGGGCTTCACTGGTAGTAATGTTTTCTATACCTCTATCGCTGGCTATAGGTATTGTAATGACCAGTCTGCTTGGCTACAGCCTTAACCAGTTAAGCATTGTAGGCTTTGTAGTAGCACTGGGGCTGCTGGTAGATGACAGCATTGTGGTAGTGGAAAATATTGAACGCTGGCTGCGCGAAGGGCATTCCCGGTTAGATGCCACGCTTAAAGCCACCAAACAGATAGGTATGGCCGTACTGGGTTGCACCGCCACCCTTATTATAGCCTTTATGCCACTGATGTTTTTACCCGAAGCTTCCGGCGATTTTATACGCAGCCTGCCGGTAGCCGTTATCTGTTCCGTGCTGGCATCTATGATAGTAGCGCTTACCGTAGTACCCTTCCTCAGCAGTAAACTGCTGAAGCCCCATGCCCATGCAGAAGGCAACCTGTTTATGCGTGGTCTGCAAAAGATTATTCATGGCAGTTATGCAAAACTGCTGGATAAGGCACTGCACCATCCCATTATCACCATCATTGTTGCCGTAGTAATTTTCGCAGGAGCCTTACGGTTAATACCGGTGGTAGGTATGAGCCTTTTCCCGGCCTCAGAAAAGCCACAGTTCCTTATTAATATATCTGCCCCCCTGCAATCCAACCTGCACTATACAGATTCCATTGCCCGGCAGATTGAAAAGGAACTGAAAAAGATGCCCGAAGTACAATACTTTGCTACCAACGTAGGCAAGGGTAACCCACGCATTTACTATAATGTGTTTACACAAAACGAACGTACGGACTTTGCAGAGCTGTTTGTACAGTTACACCCCGATACACGTACCGATAAAAAGCAGGAGATTATACAACTGCTGCGTAATAAATGGACACCCTACCCCGGTGCCAAAGTAGAAGTGAAAGACTTTGAGCAGGGCGAGCCCATTATTTCGCCGGTAGAAGTACGCCTTCAGGGAGAAGATCTGGATACCCTGCGTATGCTGGCCTCAAAGGTGGAGGATATGTTGATTAAAACACCAGGCACCCTCTACACCAACAACCCGGTACGCAACCTGAAAACAGATATACGCGTACAGATTAATAAAGACAAAGCACAGGCCCTGGGCGTACCTACCGTAAATATAGGCCGCACCGTACGTATGGCCATAGCAGGTTTGAATGTAGGCACTTTTACCAACCCCGATTCGGATGGAGATGATTATGCCATCATTCTTACCACCCCACGCCCGTCTTATCCGGACCTTACCATTTTTGATAACCTGTATGTAAACAACAGCCAGGGCCAGGCCATTCCCTTATCGCAACTGGCTACCCTGCAACTGGAAACCTCTCCGCTTAAAATCAACCACCACAATAAAAACAGAACCGTATCTGTCAATTCCTTTGTACAAAAAGGTTACCTCAACGACCGGGTAATACAAAGCGTAATTGAGCAGATGAACAAAATGAAGCTACCTAAAGGCTATACCTACGAAATGGGTGGCGAAATAGAAAGCCGCAACCAATCGTTCGGAGGCTTTGGCAGCATCATTCTGGTAACCCTGTTTCTGTTTATTGCGGTACTGATTCTGGAGTTTAAAACCTTCAAAAGCACATTGATTGTATTAAGTGTAATACCACTGGGTATTGTGGGCGCCGTACTGGCCCTGCTGGTAACAGGCAATTCTATGTCGTTCGTGGCCACCATTGGAATTGTAGCATTGGCCGGAATTGAAGTAAAGAATACCATACTACTGGTAGACTTTACCAACCAGCTACGCAGAGAAGGCATGGGCCTGATGGAAGCCGTGGAAAAAGCAGGTGAAATACGCTTCCTGCCTATTATTCTTACCACGCTTACTGCTATTGGTGGGCTGTTGCCTATTGCACTTTCCAGCAACCCGCTGATATCGCCACTGGCTATAGTAATGATAGGAGGTTTAATCAGCTCTACATTGTTATCGCGTATTGTTACGCCGGTAGTGTATAAGCTGATACCGCCCAAAGTGGAAGTAGAAACAGAAGCTCCGGCAGCACCATCGGCTTCCTGATAATATCTGTATGCAATTTTTCAGCAACCACTGCCCAAAGCGGTGGTTGCTTTATTTTTGGGGTAAATACAATTTTCAACCATCAATACACTGTATGACAAAAGCAGCCTCACTACTACTATTCGGTTTACTTTTATATAACATCGGCCACAGCCAAACCTTAACAGATGTAACCACCGCTGCCGGCAGCAACGTAACCGGCAATGCAATAAAAATAAATGGCTCCAATAATTTTCCCACAGGCTCCGAAGGGCTGGAATTATACTTTTCCAGTGGGGTAAGCCGAATCAATTCACTTAACCGAACAACTACTGCCCGGTTTCCGCTGGAATTCAACGCTTCCACATTCAACTTTATCAGTAATCGGCCATATTTCCTCAATAGAACCATCCCGGGGTCAACAGAAGATTCTCAGGGGCCTAACTATCTGTTGCTTCATAAAATGTATACAGGTACATTAATGCCTGAATCTTATGTAATGGGGCGAATAAGTGCTATAAGAGGCGGCGTATCTGCCGGAAACAGAAAAATATCGGTGGAAGTAAATACAGCCACCGCTTATAACTTTAACAGAGGAAGCATTATGAGCCATTTTGAGGCACAACGGCTCGTTTCTCTCACCTACAATAATGAAACGTATCTGGCACTTGAATTTTTAAACAATTCCACCGTATATAGTCTCTCCTTTACCGGATATGCATCTGGAGAGTCCTTTGCACTGCTGAGAGATGAGGATGTTACCAATGTTCAGGAGTTTGTTCCAACAGATGCTATTAATGTTCAGGGCAGACTTTCACTGGGCTATTTTGGCGGAGGTGCACCTGTTTCCAGATTTCATATGATCGAGAACGTTGCTGCCAGAGACAACTTCATCACCGTCCACAACACCAGCAATACTAACTCCAGGCTTGTTGCAGGTACAGCAGGTACCAGCTATGCCGTTACCAACCATGCTGGAAGTAGTGTAGTGGAAAGCTATAACGATCTGCACTTGTCAGCTGCTATTGCCGGGAATATTTATTTTGAAACTGGCAGAACAGGCACTACTTCACCTGTTAGAATGAAGCTTACCAATAACGGTACACTTGTTATAGGCACCGAAACAGTACCAACCGGCTACAAGCTTGCCGTGAATGGTGCTGCACTATTTACCAAAATAGTAGTAAAGCCTTATGACAAATGGCCTGATTATATATTTGATTCTTCTTACCGTTTAACTCCGCTGCCGCAGCTGGAACAATATATTCAGCAGCACAAACATTTACCAGATGTACCCTCCGCCGCTGTAGTAGAGAAAGAAGGTATAGATATGGGCAGTAACCAGGCTGCATTGCTGAAGAAAATTGAAGAACTCACCCTTTATATTATTTCTCAGCATAAAGAACTGAACAATCAGAAGCAGGCACAGGCAGCTGAAAAACAAGCGTTGGAAAACAATAACAAATTGCTGGAACAACGCTTACAAACACTTGAACAAAAGCTAAACAACCTGTTGAAGCAATAAGGCTAAAACTATAGTAACCATCAACAGAAAACCGGCTTAACAGCCGGTTTTCTGTACATTCTTACACAACCAATTACACTGATAGGATGGATACAGGTTACATCCCCGCCCGTATATATGGCCGATGAAAATTTTCTGAAAGATCATGTAATAAAGCAGGTGAACGCAGCATGCTACTTTGAATTTATAACCATCCCAGCTCCAGCTTCGCCTCCTCACTCATCATTTCCTTATTCCATGGCGGATCAAAAGTAAGGTGAACATGCACATCCCCCACACCTTCCACAGCGCGTACTTTGCTTTCCACTTCAAATATAATATCACCTGCTACGGGGCAGGCAGGGGCTGTAAGGGTCATGATAATCTGTACTGAATTGTTATTTCCTATCTCAATACCATACACCAAACCCAGTTCAAATATGTTTACCGGTATCTCGGGGTCATGTACCGTACGTAGTACATCTTCTATCTTATCTCTTAAGGTAACTTCGTTCATGATACTGTTATTTTTGTTCCTGTACCTGAAAAGCAATAGCATACGCTTTTATCTGCTTTACCATACTCAGCAGGCCGTTAGAACGGGTGGGCGATAAATGACTGGTAAGGCCAATACTGTCTATAAAATACAGATCAGCTCCGGCAATTTCCTTGGGCGTATGGCCCGATAACACCTTTACTACCAGACTAATCAGCCCGCGGGTAATTACCGCATCGCTATCGGCCGTAAAGTTAATCACACCGTCTTTGTATTCCGCATGCAGCCACACACGGCTCTGGCAGCCTCTTATCAAATGATCTTCGGTTTTATACTGCTCTTCAATCATGGGAAGCTCCTTGCCTATCTGAATAATATTTTCATATTTATCCATCCAGTCGCTGAACAACTCAAACTCTTCTATAATCTCATCCTGTTTTTCCTGAATCGTCATAACACACATTTTTAGTCCAGCATAGCCGCAGCCTTTTTCAGGGCAGCCACCAGTATATCCACTTCTTCTTTTGTATTGTAAAAAGCAAAGGAAGCACGCGCCGTTCCGGGTATACCCAGAAAATCCATTACCGGCTGGCAGCAATGGTGCCCGGTACGTACCGCAATACCTTGTTTATCCAGCAGTTCACCCACATCAAACGGATGCGTGTTTTTATACAGGAAGGAAATAACGCCGGAACGTTCGGGCGATTTACCCACCAGACGCAGGCCTTCAATAGCGGTCAGTTGCTCCAGCGCATAAGCCAGCAGCGCCTGCTCTTCTTTCTGAATATTGTCCAGGCCAATAGCCGTTACATAATCAATCGCCGCCGCCAAACCTACTGCTCCGCTCATATCCGGCGTACCGGCTTCAAACTTAAACGGCAGATCGTTATAGGTGGTTTTGGCAAACGTAACGGTCTTAATCATATCACCACCGCCCTGGTAAGGAGGCAGTTTATTCAGCCATTCTTCTTTGCCATATAGTATACCCACACCGGTAGGGCCATACAGTTTGTGGCTGGAGAATACCAGAAAATCCACATCCAGCTCCTGTACATCTACCGGAATATGCTGTACCGCCTGCGCACCATCCAGCAATACCGGAATGCCTTTGCTATGTGCCTGTTTTATAATTTCACGCACGGGGTTAACGGTACCGAGTGAGTTACTTACATAGGTACATGCTACCAGTTTAACCGTATCATCCAGTAAAGCCGGCAGCTGATCCATTTGCAGCACACCGTCTTCATTCATCGGAATCACTTTTACGGTAGCGCCCTTTTCTTCGCAGATCATTTGCCAGGGCACAATGTTAGAATGGTGCTCCATGGCCGATATCAGAATGCTGTCGCCCGCTTTCAAAAAACCGCGGCCGAAACAGCTGGCAATCAGGTTTATTCCATCGGTGGTGCCTTTGGTAAAAATTACCTCGTACGTATGCTTTGCGTTAATAAACGCAGCCACTTTGGTGCGGGCCGCTTCAAACGCATCGGTAGCCTGCTGGCTCAGCAGGTGTACACCACGGTGCACGTTGCTGTTATACGTTTTATAGTAATGATCCAGTGCTTCCAGCACAGCCGTTGGCTTTTGTGTGGTAGCGCCGTTATCCAGGTATACCAGTCGTTTACCATATACTTTCGTATCCAGTATGGGGAAATCCTTCCTGATCGCTTCTATATCCATGATACTATAAATTTAAAAGTGGGGAGTTGTAATACAACACCCCACTATATACATTCAAAAGAGTAATTGTAGTTACGCACCAGCTGCCATGGCTGCTGTCATCTTCTGATGAATCAGCTCCTGCAGATGTTCGCGGATAGGCTCGTGTTCTATCTTGTCTGTCACATCAAACATAAAGGCTTCTACCAGCAGTTTGCGGGCGCTCTCCTCTCCTATGCCACGGCTCTGTAAATAGAACAGAGACTCGTTGTTAAACTGACCAATAGTACAACCGTGGCTACACTTTACATCATCTGCAAAAATCTCCAGCTGTGGCTTGGCATATACCGTTGCCTTATCGCTTATCAGCAGGTTATTGTTCTGCTGGTAGGCATTGGTTTGCTGGGCTTCGCGCTGTACAAACACCTTACCGTTAAACACTGCACGGGCATTGTCCAGCAGTACGCCTTTGTAATGCTCGGTACTCTGGCAGGCCGGGTGAATATGTTCAATAGCTGTATGGTTATCGGTAAGCTGGTTACCGGCAGCCAGGTAAAGGCCGTATAGATGACTTTCTGTAGCAGTACCATCCAGTTTCAGTTCCAGGTTATTCCGTATCAGGTCTGCACCCGGCAGGCTGAAGGTATAGTTGCTGTAACGGCTGGTACGGTGCTGGGTTACCTGTGTATGGTGTACCCATCTTTCACCGGGAGCGTTATCCTGAATACGGTAATGCGTGCATTCGCCGTTCTCTTTCACTATCACCTGCAGCACATTGTTAAAAAACATAGCCTGCTTAGGATGCAGTGATACAGAGGTTTCCAGGAATACAGCGCCGGCACTGCGGTTTACCACAATTACCTGGCGTGGGTGAAACAGTGTAGGTACAGAAGCAGTGTTCACATGAATAATGTGTACCGGCTTTTCTATAGATACATTCTTAGGCACTTCAATATAAACACCATCGGTAAAAAATGCCGTGTTCAGCTGAGTAAAGGAGTTACCACCGGTATGGTCTTCCGCTTCAAAATGCGCGCGGAATGCATCGGTGTTAATCACCTCCTGTAAAGGACCAATGTGCATTTCATCAGGCTCCGGCAGTACCGATAAACCCGAATGAATACGGCCGTTTACCACCACCAGGCGGTAAGCTTCCAGCCCTTCAATGGCTGCCGCATCTACTGCCTGCTGTATGCCTGCATCACCGGCAGCTTCAGCAGTTACGCTAAAGTCCACATCCAGATAAGGCACCAGGCTGGTAAAACGCCAGTCTTCTTCTTTTACAGAAGGAAAACCTTTGGCTTTAAATTTGGCAAAAGCCGCTTCCCGCAAAGGCGTAAGATCAGCTGCGTTGCGGGATTCAAACGCAGCGGACAATTTATTATATAAAGGTGTAGCTACCTGATTCGTCATAATAATTATTGAATGGATTCACTTACTCTCAGTTCTTCTTTCAGCCAGTCGTAGCCTTTGTCTTCCAGCTCCAGCGCCAGTTCTTTGGTACCGGAACGTACAATTCTGCCATTATACAGCACGTGAACCACATCAGGAACAATGTAATCCAGCAGGCGCTGATAGTGGGTAATCAGTACAAAAGCATTGTCTTTTGAGCGTAATTTGTTTACACCATTCGATACAATACGTAAAGCGTCGATATCCAGTCCGGAATCGGTTTCATCCAGAATGCTCAGCTTAGGCTGTAACATAGCCAGCTGAAATACTTCGTTGCGTTTTTTCTCACCGCCGCTGAAGCCTTCGTTCAGAGAACGGTTGGCCAGCTTGGCATCAAACTCCACCAGTTTCTGCTTTTCCCTGGTCATAGCCAGGAACTCCTTCGCGCTTAACGGAGGTAAGCCATGGTGTTGTCTGATTTCGCCCAGCGCGGTTTTCAGAAAGTTGATATTAGAAACACCGGGAATTTCTACCGGGTATTGAAATGCCAGGAAAACACCTTCCCTTGCTCTTTCTTCCGGTTTCATATCCAGTACGTTTTTGCCATCCAGCCACACCTCACCACCTGTTACCTCATAGTTTTCACGACCAGCCAGTACACTTGCCAGTGAACTTTTACCGGAACCGTTGGGTCCCATAATCGCATGCACTTCGCCTGCGTTTACAGTAAGGTTGATACCTTTTAAGATCTCTTTACCGTCAATACTCGCGTGTAAATCTTTTATAACTAACATTGTCCTCATTCTTTGTTTAACTAGCCTACACTGCCTTCCAGCGTAAGGGATAATAATTTTTGTGCTTCTACTGCAAATTCCATCGGCAACTGGTTCAGTACCTCTTTGGCATAACCGTTTACAATAAGGGCAATTGCCTTTTCCTGGTCAATACCACGCTGGTTCAGGTAAAACACCTGGTCTTCTCCAATTTTGCTGGTAGTAGCTTCGTGCTCCAGCATGGCGGTATTGTTTTTAGATTCAATGTAAGGAAAGGTATGCGCCCCACAGTTATTGCCTATCAGCAGCGAATCGCACTGGGTAAAATTACGTGCGTTGTTAGCCTTAGGGCCAATCTGTACCAGACCACGATAGCTGTTTTGTCCCTCACCGGCAGAAATGCCTTTGGAGATGATACGGCTTTTGGTATTAGCACCGAGGTGGTGAATTTTAGTACCCGTATCAGCTATCTGCTTTTTATTAGTTACGGCCACAGAGTAAAACTCGCCTTCAGAGCCTTCACCCAGTAACAATACACTCGGGTATTTCCAGGTAATGGCTGAACCGGTTTCCACCTGTGTCCAGGATATTTTAGAACGCTCGCCACGGCAGGCGCCACGCTTGGTAACAAAGTTGTAAATACCACCTTTACCATCTTTATCGCCAGGATACCAGTTTTGTACAGTAGAGTACTTGATTTCCGCATCTTTCATCGCAATCAGTTCCACTACCGCCGCATGCAGCTGGTTTTCGTCGCGCATAGGCGCTGTACAACCTTCCAGGTAGCTTACATAACTGCCTTCATCGGCAATAATCAGCGTACGCTCAAACTGGCCGGTATTTTCCGCGTTAATACGGAAATACGTACTCAGCTCCATAGGGCAACGCACCCCTTTGGGAATGTACACGAAAGAACCATCTGTAAATACTGCTGTATTTAAAGAGGCAAAAATGTTGTCAGACGGCGGCACCACAGTACCCAGGTATTTTTTTACCAGGTCAGGATGGTTCTGAACCGCTTCGCTGATAGAACAGAAAATAATACCCAGCTCTTCCAGTTGTTTTTTGTAGGTAGTGGTAACAGAAACACTGTCAAACACAATATCTACTGCTACACCCGCCAGGTGCTTCTGCTCGTTAACAGGAATGCCCAGTTTTTCAAAAGTGCGCAGCAATTCAGGGTCTACCTCATCCAGGCTGCTGTATTTAGCCTGTTTTTTGGGAGCTGCGTAATAGGAGATTTTCTGGAAATCCATTTCCGGCATCTCGAAATTTTGCCAATGGGGCATTTCCTGCTTCAGAAAGGATTGGTATCCTTTCATCCGCCATTCCAGCAACCATTCAGGCTCATTCTTCTTCTCAGAAACGAACCGAACGGTATCTTCGTTCAGGCCGGCAGGAACGATTTCCATATCAATATCCGTAACAAAACCGTACTCATATTCCCGCTCCGCCAGCTGCTCTAGTATATCGCTATCGTTATCCATTGCGCAAAGGTACATCCAAACAGCCGTTTCAGAAAGTTCTCGGGCACTAAAAAGACATTAACACTTAGTAGTTTAGCACTTTTTAAGACATTGTTATACCCTAAAAAGGCCATAAATGCCCGATACTCAATAAAAAACGCCAGGCGAACCGGTCGTCTGACGTTTCTTTTACATACGTTGCTATATACGGAATTATTTGCGTCCCCTCGAAAACAGCCATACAATAACAGCCACCACCGCAAATACGAGCAGAATACCCACCCATACGCCGGCTTTAAATATATCACCTACTATCTGGCAGCTGCTCAGGGCCATCATCATGGCCACAATACTCATTACATGGATCTTTTTCATAGTGTTTACGGTTTAAAAGTCATTAATACTCAATCAAATTTCAAAAAGCCTACCACATCCCACTCCGCCATTTTTAATTTTTACTTTTGACTTTTAACTTCTCTTCTGTAGAACCATTTCCCCTGTTAATGGCTTTCAGCACCTTCATCAGCACCTCCTCTTCCCCGGTAAGCCCAGCAGTTTCGTCCGGCTCCTCCAGATCGTCAAGTTCCTTTAAATAACGTTGCAGCTTTTTATCCTGATATAATTGTATCAGTCCGGGATGCACATAATATTTTTTACACACGGTGCGGGTATTACCCAGTTTTTTACTCACTTCATCCAGCATAGTATTTACCGCACGCTTTCCTTCCGTTTCCGTCAGTGCCTCCCCCGCCGCGCACAACGTGTGTAACGCCAGCAGCGAGCCAGCCCAGGTGCGGAAATCCTTGGCCGTAAAATCCTGCCCGGTAGCGGCTTGTATATACCGGTTTACCATGCCGGAATCCACCGGATGCCGGTTACCTTCCGCATCATAATATTGAAACAGTTCTTTACCGGGTATATCCCGGCATTGCTGCACCGCTTTGGCCAGTCTCCGGTTTTTCAGTGTAATCTCATGATCAATTCCTTTCTTGCCGGTAAAAGCAAACTTCATTTCGCTGCCGTGTATCTGTACGTGTTTGTCTTTAAGCGTGGTAAGCCCATACGATCCGTTCAGCTTTTCATATTCACTGTTTCCTACCCGTATAAACGTACGTTCCATCAGGCTTACTACGGTAGCCAGCACCTTTGCCTCGCTCAATCCGGGCAAGGCCATATCACGCTCAACCTGTAGCCGTAAAGCCGGTAATGCCTTCCCAAACTCGTACATATGATGAAACTTGGTTTCGTTGCGCACCACCTGCCATAGTGCATGGTAGCGGTATTGTTTTCTGTTACGGGTATCTTTACCGGTAGCCTGTATATGGCCGTTAGGCAACGCACATATCCACACATTCTCCCAGGCTGGCGGAATAGCCAGCTTACGGATGCGCTCCAGCTGCATCTCATCTGTCAAAGGTTTGTCTCGATAGAGATAACTGAAGTTTTTGCCTTTTTTTACACGGACAATCCCCGGCAGATTGTCGTTTACATATACCAGTTTTACTACGGAGGCGGCTTCTTCATAGTTGCGGTGTACGGCAAGTATAGCTTTATGAGAAAGCCGGATGGCTGCTTCTCCCATGGTGTTTTTTACGAATCAGATAAAAAAAGTATGCCGGAAGAATGTATTTTGCAGCCATGCGTCAGAAACCCCTTATCCTTGTCAGCGCCTGTTTATGTTTATTAGTCACCGTAAGCTCCTGCCACCGCAAAAGCGTTCCTGAAAAAAGCACCGGTGGAAAAACTTCGGGCAGCACTTCCAGCTCCTCCGGTAAAATGACGAAACAAACCGGAAAGGCTTCCTACTATGCCGATAAGTTCGACGGCCGCAAAACCGCCAACGGGGAAATATTCAGCCAGAAAAAGCTCACCGCCGCACATCGTACGCTTCCGTTCGGCACCATGGTAACGGTTAAAAACCTGGCCAACGGTAAAAGCGTAACGGTGCGCATTAATGACCGGGGACCATTTGCCGGAAACCGGCTTATTGATTTAAGCAGGGCTGCGGCCAATGCGATTGATATGGTGAAGCAGGGGGTGGTGAGTGTGGAGATTGCGTATAGGAAATAAGCAACCTCCTCATATGTTATCTAGTCCGCAGTAAACCGGAACATTTTCCCTTTATCATAAATAATAGCAGCGTTGCCATTTACAAAAGCAGCAGATTTTGCAAAAAAGTGAGTAAAGTTTGCAGGCATAGCAGGCGTGGCGTAATCAGAAATACGTGTCCAGTGTAAAGTTTCCAGATCCAGCTCCCAGCTATCAGACATATAATACTCGCCTCCACCGAAAGCATCATATCCATAATACACCCCTCCCAGCATATACCCTTTCCTGCCTATTGTAAAACAAACAGACCGATATCTTTCTTTAATGGGCTCTTTCAACTCAAGCTGCTTCCATTTATCTGTTGATAAATCGTATTCCCAGAAATCATTAATCACCAACGATTGCGGAAAATACCCACCAAACATATAAATCTTGTTTCCGTAATTAAACATAGCGGAACAGATTACAGAAGTGCCTGGAAATTCTGCTTTACGCGTCCATACATCGGTAGCAGGATTATACTCCCACACATCTGTAAGCGGGCCATTACTATTACCCCCAATAATGTAAATTTTATTATTTATTACAAACCCTGTGGGGTCAAACCGCCGCCTTCCAGGAAAATCTCTTTTTTGCGTCCAGCGGTTAGTAGCCGGATCAAATTCGTATACCCTGCCACTGGAAGGAAATTCGGTAGTATATAACATAGTATCACGGCCGGCTATGCAGTAAATTTTACCATTTACCGCATACATATCGTGTTCTTTAATAAAGCTGGCGGGATAATTACGGTAGTTACCCCAACTCCATTTGTCAGATGTTATATCATAAGTAAGCATATCATTATGCAGGCCGGTGGGATACGTCATGGCATAATTGGCACCTCCCAGTAAGTAACCGGTATTTCCAATCTGACAAACACCAAAAGAAGAGCGGTAGTCAAAGGGAAGATCATTCAGCGCAGTATAACGTCCTTTCAGAATATCCAGCGTGTCAGATGTTACCAAACGCAAACCATTCCGTTCAATCTCTATACTCTTTTTACCCGGCATTAACAAATCAGGTACCATTACAAGCAGAGTATTATCCAGCTCTGCTGCTACTTTTGCTTCCAGCCCTCCTATCTTCACTTTCGAGTCTATAACGGAAGGTTGAACGTCTTTAAATGTAGTAACAATCTCCAGCCATTGCCCACGGGAAGCCATAGGCGTGGAACTCTGGCCACCACCAATAGCAGTTATCTGAAATGGGCGGGCAACCAGTGTTTTTCCGCTGCTCAGGTATAACTTGTTACCCTTTCTGGCAAAAACTTTCATATGGTAAATAGTAGCAGCCAACAGAGAATCCACTACACAACTATCTGTTTTTTGTGTAAACTTTTCCAGTTTACCCATACTATACACCCGCTCAGCAGCCATACTATTAATAGAATCACGCGAAACCATTAAACCATATTCATCATAAGAATAACCAGAATCTGCTTTTACAGAAAAAGTTACCACATATCTGTTCAGGGCAAGCGGGTTAACAGTTAAAACAGTGAGAGAACCGGGTGCTTCTACAGGCACAGAAATATAATCAGTCTGTTTTTTGCAGGAAAACAACAGCGTTATTAATGCTGCAAAGTATATTTTATTCATAAAAGCCTGTAGGATTTAGTTTTAATAACCACAATACGGAATTGATATTATAGCCGGCCGACATAGATACAGCCATGCAATATCCACCATCGGCTGTTTGTATTACTGAGCGGGCCATGGCTTCATAATTGCTACCCAGGTATGTTCCGGACCATTCCACTTTATCAGATGCATCATACTTCCATAGCATAGCCTTACGGCTATAATTTCCCTCCCAGGTACAGGCAATATATCCGTTATCGGGCGTTGGTAGTAACTTTACAATAGTTCCGTAAAACTCATCCAAACCTACCTGAATAGTATTTATCACATTGCCCGACAAATCTGTACGGATAATACGCTTTTCTGAAATCTGCCCTATTCCCAACCTGAAGCCGCCTAATATCAAATGTTCTCCCACCCTGATCAGGCTGGTTGAAAAATCATACTTACTATCTCCATAATCAGCCTCCCACAAAAAGTTACCCGCTCCATCAATACGGAACAACCAGCGCTGGGTGTTACCATCTTCCCATCCTGCAACCGGCAGCGCTTTGGAGCCATATACATATATTTCATCTTCTGTTTTGCCAAAAATGATATCATTGCCCTGGTTGCGTAGGGTGGTACCGTATGTCTTACGCCATTTTAACTCCCCCTGGGCATTCAACCTCCTTACAGATGCAATCATATACATTTTAGGATTGTTCAGTCCCTGATCAAAACCAGTTACCAGCAAATCTCCATTCGAAGCCCGGATAAAAGACTGAAAGGCAACTTCTGAATAATTAAACTCCCGGTACCACATGGTGTTTCCCTCTCCATCCAGCTTCAGCAGATAAGAAGAGCCCATTATAACATAGCCATCTCCTGTTGCCAGTATCCTGGTTCCTATTGCCCGGTAAGGATACATTTTACGCCACTTTTCGTTTCCCAGCGAATCCAACCGGGCAACAACCAGTGCATTTCGGGTACCATAAAACATACAAACAACATATCCGTTGTCGGGTGTAGCCACAAGATCGTAAGGAGATACATTGGTAAATAACGACTTTGCAAACTTCAGATAACCATCATCTGTTGTAAACTGAAAGGAAGTGGACACAGTGCCTGGTGCCTTTCCTGCCAATGCCTTTACTTTTAAAGTATAAGTTGTTGCAGGCTCCAGATCCGTAAACCGGTATTCGGTTTTCTGTAAGCCGGTTACAATTGTTTTTCCATTTAATTCCAGCGTATATATTACACTATCGCTCTGGTAATCACCGGCTTCATTCCATTGAAATGCAGCCGTAGTGGAACCCCTTTCTGTAATGCTTATATGAAACGCTTGTAAATCCGGTAAACCAGGAACAGTAATAACAGCCGGATCATCGGGCAATAAAACGGTATCCTTTTTCTGGCAGCAAACAGCCATAAGAATACAGCAACAAAAGAAAGCATGTTTTAACATAGCTAAGGGCTGGGTATGTGAACGTTGTATATGAACAGGAAAATTATAAAACTTATCTGTTTTATTAAGAAAATTCTCTGCCAGCACAAAATCAATAAGCAATAGCACGCGCAACATTAAAATAACAAACCTACCCTTTCTTTACACTGCGCATTACATTGTAAAAAACCAACAGGGCATTCACTGGTTGATGAATGCCCTGTTACTATAATAAAAACCTCTATTTATCCATTCTTACCGGTCAGCATTGGCACAAAGGAAAACAAATCAAAGCTTTCCTCCGTAGTAGCATTCTCTCCCACCTTCGTAATCCGCAGCATACGCTGTGAACTGCCATCGGCCTCATCAACCGGTATAACCATATACCCACCCACTTTCAGTTGTGCAATCAGCTTGGGTGGAATAAAAGGAGCAGCGGCAGTGATAATAACTTTGTCAAACGGTGCATAGGTAGGCAATCCCTCAAACCCATCTCCATAAAAGAATTTGATGTTGGGATACTTGCTCTTGAACACGTAGCCTTTGTTGTGCTCGTACAAATTCTTCTGGCGCTCAATTGTGTAAACGCGTGCCTGCATCTGTGCCAGCACCGTGGCCTGATACACACTGCCGGTACCTATTTCCAGCACCTTATCACCCCTTTTAATCTGTAACAACTGGGTTTGATAGGCTACGGTATAAGGTTGTGAAATAGTTTGCCCTTCTCCAATAGGAAAAGCACGGTCTTCATAGGCAATGGCATCAAAAGCCGAATCTAAAAAGAAATGCCGGGGAATGGTGTTGATGGCTTCCAGTACACCCTCATCCACAATACCCTTCTCACGTAACAGGCTTACCAGCTGGTTACGCATGCCTTTGTGCCTGTATAAATCTTCATACTTTCTCATATCTCCTGCAAAGGTACAAAGCCTGCGCCAGCCTGGCCAGCGCAGTTGTAATATGTTGACAATTAATCAGGTATATGATATTTTTCTCACAACACCTGTACATACGCCTCTTCCAGCCCTGCATGCAATTGCCAGAAATTGTCTGGCGTTCTCCCCTCCAGCTGTGCCAGTAGTATCGCCATATGTGTATGCCATCCGGATGATACACTTAAACGATTCGCTTTATCCTGCTTCAGTTTACGGTGAGTAATCACTACCCGTGTTGCATCTGCCTGAGCCGTTAGTTCAAAGGTTACCTCCGATTCATCACCCCAGGTAAAACTTAATATATGCGGCGGCTCACACACCAGCACCTTCCCCTTCAGGTCGGCTCCGTTCTCCATGCTTTTATACTTAGCTGGTATCTCACCTGGTAAAGGACTCAGATTATTATGATAAAAATGCAATGCTACATTACCACCCGGCCATAACTCCATTTCCCCCGCTGCCAGCCACAGCGCACGCTTGTCAGATTCAGTAATATAAGCCCATATCTTTTCAGGCGTACCAGGTAATACCCTTTCCATATACAACGTATCATCTGCTATGAAACGTCCATAACTATTGTTCTTATTTTCCATGTTGCACAGCGTTTTTGGGAAACTTATCAGCAATAAGGTTTAGTAATAATCCATGTTCCAGGTAGGCCTTCAGGCCATCCAGTACCGTGGTAAAGCCACCTGCCGTATCAGCCACCAGCTTTATCAGGTCGCTCCCGCTTACATTAAAACCATAATGGGTAATTACCACATAAGTAGTATCATCTCCCAGGTCACGAAATTCAAAATCCACATAGGTAGCAGGTTCATCCCACTCAATCGCTATCTTTTTGCCGGGTACCGCCTCACGTACATATACGTTGGTAGATACATTATACATCTCCCAGGTCCAGGTAACCGTTTTGCCTTTTTCCAGTATATCACTTCCATGGGTAAACCAGAAATGCCGGGTAACAGCAGGATCTGCAAATGCGGTATATACCTCCGCTGCCGGTTTGCGTATCAGCATCTGGGCGGTAACGCGTGGTATATCGGTTTCTGCCAGATACACACTGTTCAGTTTACCCAGCATAAACGTCCAGCCTTCTCTGGTACGGCCCGCATAATCTGCCCAGTCTGCTGCCAGTTCATGGGTAAGCACCAGCCTGCATCCGCCGGCTGTAGTAAACAATTCAATATTCACAACACTCTCATCTACCGATCCCCCTTCTATACCCCACGTAAAACTCAATTGCCTGCCGGGCACCAGCGCCAGATAGGTGCCCACATGGTTAATAATATCATCACCCCGCTTTACCAGGTAAGAGAACTGACCGCCCACTACAGGGTCGTTTTCCAGGCGTAGAATTTCCTCTTCCCGCACCGCCGGGCCAAACATCCATTTGCCCAACCATTCCGGCTTTAGCCAGGCATCGTATACCGCTTCCGGCGAAGCAGCCATAATACGTTCCAGCGTAATACTTATTTTTTCCATGGCTTATCAGTTTATACGTTAGCGTTATCCTTGTCTTGTTTCAGCAGGTCTTCCAGCACATCCAGCCGCCGGTTCCAGAATTCGCTGTACTGTGCTACCCAGGCCTGCACCTCCTGTAACGATTGCAGATTGGCATTACAATAATGCTCCCGGCCTTTCTTCACTACAACCACCAAACCACACTCCGTTAGTATACGCATGTGTTTGGAAACCGCCGGACGGCTTATGTCAAACTGCCCGGCTACCGCATTCAGATTCAGGGGCTTTTGTGCCAGCAGCTGAATAATAGCCCTGCGTGTAGGATCGGCAATAGCCTGAAATACATCTCTTCTTACTTCCATAAACCTTACAAAATACGTAACCATATAGTTACACATCAAAAATAGGAAACTATATGGTTACATAAAAAGAAAATCCGGTATTCTGGTTTAATTAAAATGTACCGCACAAAATTTTCTGAAAACATTAAATTGTTTATTTTCACTGCCAGAGAAAACTCCCGCACGCTACAACTGCATCCGCAGTTGTTTTAAAATCCATTACTCAAGTCCATTTAAAACCAAAAGTTCTTTGGCAATATTTTGCAGTGCTTTACCGGAAAAGCCTGCATCGGCAGAAAATATATCCGGTACTGTTGAGCAGTTGTTTGTTCTTCCGTAACAACCAGCTGTTACTACTGAATAAAAACCGGAGAATACACAGAAAAACAATAGTTGTGTAAATGTTTGTAGTGTTTGTGCAATTTGTTTTTGGGTTGCTTTGCTAAATACTAAAACACTTCCAAAAAACTTCAGGAAGTACGTTCATTGTTTAAAAACACTTCCTGAAATGTTCAGGAACGCTGCTACTTACCATAGGCACTTCCTAAACATTTCAGGAACACTATTTATAAATGTTGGGCGCTGAAATAATTTTTCCGGTAACGGAAAATTCACCGGCACACTTCCTACACTTTTACGGAAGTGTTTTCTTTAAATTTTCATTGCCACATTTTTAGTGTTCGTTACTGAAAAAAGTACAAAAAGAGTTCCTGAAATATTTGGGAAGCGTTTTATAACAATAATGGTAGCCAACCCATAAACCGCAGTAGCCCCAGGAAGAAAAGCAATAACGAACAAGAAAAATGAGGTAACAGAAAAGAAAATAACGGTAACGTGAAAACATACAAAACACTTCCCGAACATTTTAGGAAGTGTTTATTTTTTAATAAAACACCTGAATAAAATAATGACGTTAAGAAAATATGCTGATTTTGTTCCTAAAACAGATAGTGGAAAGCTGGAATGGTGCAGAAATTTCCTGAGTGGTATAAGAGAAGCGGTAGCCCGCACCGGTAATACGTATAAGAACGATAATGAAATAACGGAACTGGAGAATGAAATACGCACCTACATTGAGGCACTCGAAGATGCGGAAAGAAAGAAAATTGAATCTAAAGCAGCCAATAGCCTGAAACGGGTACTGGAGCGCAAAACCATTTTCCGCATGCGCACCATGGCTATGGTTTTAAAACGCTCAGGGGCAGATGAAAGTGTCATAGCCAGACTGAGCATTAAATGTAAAAATGAAGCAATTGATGAAAGCCTGCTGAAACCCAGTTTTAAAGCCAAAGTGGTGAGTGATATAGTAGAGCTGCATTTTACCAAAAACCACCTTTTTAATGTATCGTTTTATTGCCGCTTTCCGGGGCAGGAATGGCAACCGATAGGCTATGGATTTGATTCGCCCTATATAGACAAGCGCCCGCTGGCCATTCCGTTACAACCAGAGCGCCGGGAATACATGGGCCGCTTTGCCAGTACATTGGTTGAAACAGGACAGTTCAGTGATATTGTTAGCGTGGTTTTTGGAGGATAGTACTATAGCAAAAAGCCCGTAACAAGTATTGAAAACCTGTTACGGGCCTGCATATCATATCACTGCCGGATTACTTCAGCTTCATATCGGTAATAATACCCTTGATTCTGTTTTCCAGCTCAGCATACGTAGCATCAAACTGATCTTTGGAGGCCAGTTTAGTGTTTACGCTGAAATAGAATTTAATCTTAGGCTCGGTGCCGGAAGGGCGGGCAGAAATTTTAGTGCCATCTTCCAGTACAAACTGCAATACGTTGCTCTTAGGCAGGGTAATATCCCAGCTTTCGCCGGTTTTCAGGTTTTTACCTACCTGTAACTGGTAGTCCAGCAACTGCACCACCGCAGATCCGTTAATGGTAGCAGGTGGGTTGTTACGGTAGCTCTGCATCATTTCAGCAATTTCTTCCTGGCCACGCATACCTTTTTTGGTAATGCTTATCAGGTGCTCTAAGAAGAAGCCGTACTGAATATATAACTCAATCAGTTTATCGTACAGTGTTCTGCCTTGCTCTTTTTCGTAAGCAGCCATCTCACACAATAAAGCCACGGCACTTACCGCATCTTTATCACGCACCTGATCGCCGGTCATCAAACCAAAGCTTTCTTCACCACCAATAACGTAGTTCTCTTTACCTTCTTTCTCTTTAATCAGCTCCGCAATCCATTTAAAGCCGGTAAGTACATTATAGCAGCTGATATTGTTTTGTTTTGCTACTTCATCAATCATTTCAGAAGTAACAATGGTTTTAATAACCATATCGTTCGGCTGTGCCAGTCCTTTTTTCTTACGCGCCTCAATAGCGTATGCAAAAGCCAGTACTGCCGTTTGGTTACCATTCATCAGTACCCAATCGCCCTTGTGGTTTTTAACACCCACACCTACGCGATCCGCATCGGGGTCGGTACCCGTAAGAATATCCGCGTCAAGTGCTTTAGCTTTCTTTAAACCAATAGCCATAGCGTCCGCTTCTTCCGGGTTGGGGTAAGCAACCGTAGGAAAATTACCATCCGGAGTAGCCTGCTCTTCCACAACGGTTACATTGGTAAAGCCGTATGCTTTTAACACCGCCGGTACCAGCATAATACCTGTACCGTGGATAGGTGTATATACAATTTTAAGATCGTGCTGTTTGCTGATTACTTCCGGATACACGCTCAGGCCTTTCACCATGTTGATGTATGCTTCGTCGGTATCTTTACCAATCAGGGTAATCAAACTTTCACCACCAGTGAACTTCACCTCATCTACATTGCTGATGGCTTCTACTTCGTGAATTACATTTTTATCGTGGGGAGGAACCAACTGGCCACCATCGTTCCAGTAAGCTTTATAGCCGTTGTACTCTTTAGGGTTGTGCGATGCGGTACAAACCACACCCGCCTGGCAACCCAGGGTACGAATAGCAAAACTCAGTTCCGGCGTAGGGCGCAGGGCTTCAAAAAGATATACCTGAATACCATTGGCTGCAAACACATTGGCGGTGGTTTCTGCAAAAAAACGGCTGTTATTACGGCTGTCGTGACCAATTACCACTTTAACAGGCTGATCGCCATAGGTTTTACGCAGATAGTTGGCAAAACCCTGGGTAGCCATACCTACCGTATACTTGTTCATACGATTGGTGCCTACACCCATAATGCCACGCAAACCGCCGGTACCAAACTCCAGGTTGCGGTAAAAAGCATCTGCCAGTTCATCCGGCGTGTCTTTCTGTAACCTTGTAATTTCGTCTTTTGTTGCCTGGTCATAGCTGCCGTTCAGCCATTCGTTTACTTTAGCCTGGATGTTTGCGTCCATAAAATATCAGATTATTTTTTTATGCGGTGAGCAATTTCACGATTATAATTGAAAGTACCAATGTCCGTTTTTAACAGCTTACAGGTAAGCGCCCAGCACTTCGCCATTTTCTACCTCTACCTGTATATGCGCCTGCTCGGTGGTAGCCAGCGATAAACCCACATAATCCGCCTTTATGGGGAAATGTTTGTGCATGCGTTCTACCAGCACCAGTGTTTGTATTCTTTTAGGAAAATAAGCCAGCAGCGGTTTCAGTGCATATAATAAGGTATGGCCGCTATTGGTTACATCATCCACAATAATTACGTTTTTTCCGGTAAAATCCACCTGTTCGCTCAGCGTTACGTCTGTGGGCTGGTGTTTATCCAGACTTACAGAAATTACCTGTACCGGTGCTTTCAGGTACGGCTTTGCCAGCGCGCCTATTTTTTCAGCAAGTACCATACCGCTCTGGCGCACACCTATAATAATAAGCGGTGCCTCATCTTCGCTCAGTTGCTCTGCAATTTCCAGCGCCATCCGTTGCATTTTTTGCTCGGCAGTGGCCTTATTCAGTACGTAATTTCTGTTCCCCATCCGGTGGTTTTTAATGGCTGATGTGCCGCAAAATAAAGCTACAATTCACAAATAGCAAATTACATATTGCAAAAACAGCCATTAACGAGCAGAAAATCAGTTACCTTAGCGCCATACAACAACCTAGTTGCCGTATGCATATTATTCAGGAAGCAGCCTTTATTGTGGTGTTGGCTGTAGCAATTATACTTTTCAGTAAAAAATCCCGGCAGATATACAGAAACATAATGCTGGGTCGCCCCGAACCGTTAAACGATCAGCCGGAAAAACGTTGGCGCAACCTGTTGCTGCTCGCATTCGGGCAAAAGAAAATGTTCCGCAATCCGCTGGTAGCCGTACTGCACTTTGTGGTATACGCCGGTTTTATCATTATTAATGCGGAGGTACTGGAAATTCTGCTGGATGGCATTCTGGGCAAACACCGCCTGTTTGCAGAGCCACTGGGCGGATTTTATAATGTTCTCATCAATTCATTTGAAATACTGGCCGCCGGTGTGTTACTGGCCTGCGCCATCTTTCTGGTAAGAAGGAATCTGGTAAAAGTAAAACGCCTGAACCACAGTGACTTAACAGGATGGCCCCGCAGCGATGCCAACTACATTCTGATTACTGAGATTGTACTGATGACGCTGTTTTTGACCATGAATGCAGCTGATACCCTGTTACAGCAGCGTGGCTACAGCCACTATGGGGAAGCGGTTACCGGTAATTTCCGGGTATCCGCTCTGTTTCAGCCTATGCTGGCCGGTTTAAGCAGCGGCACACTGGAAGGTATTGAAAGAACCTGCTGGTGGTTGCACATACTGGGCATTCTGGCCTTCCTTAATTATTTGCCGTATTCCAAACACCTGCATATTGTACTCGCCTTCCCCAATGCCTGGTTTGCCCGCCTGAAACCGATGGGTGAAATGCACAATATGCCCGAAGTACAGAAAGAGGTATTGTACATGATGCAGCCCGAACTGGCTCCGCCTGCCGATCAGGCCCCTGCAGAAATGCCCCGTTTTGGTGCACGTGACGTGATGGACCTGAGCTGGAAAAACGTGCTGGATGCTTATAGCTGTACCGAATGCGGACGTTGTACTGCTGCCTGCCCGGCCAACATTACGGGCAAAAAGCTGAGCCCCCGGAAGATTATGATGGATACCCGCGACCGTGCAGAAGCCATCGGAGAAAACATCAACGCAAATGGAGAATACAAAGACGATGGTAAATCTTTAGTTCACGACTATATTACTGAGGAAGAACTTCGTGCCTGTACTACCTGTAACGCCTGCGTTCAGGAATGCCCGGTAAGCATCTCCCCTCTTGATATTATTCTGCAACTGCGCCGCCACCTGGTAATGGAAGCTTCCAGCGCCCCTGCCGAATGGAATGGCATGTTCAGCAACATTGAAAACAACTTTGCGCCGTGGAAATTCTCCCCGGACGATCGCGACCGTTGGATAAGTGAAAATTGAGTTGGGAGTTTGTAGTTGGGAATTGGGAGTATTTTATAATTGCTGCCTTATGGGGAATCATAAAGACCTGATTGTTTACAAAAAAGCGTTTGAGCTGGCGATGAAGATTTTTGAGATGAGTAAGCTATTTCCAAAGGAAGAGAGATATAGCCTTACCGATCAGGTAAGACGCTCTTCCAGGTCGGTTTGTGTAAACCTGGCTGAAGGATATGGCAAGAGAGATTATCCGGCACATTTTAAAGCAAAGATTACCGATGCCGATATGGAGAATACGGAAACGCAAACATGGATTGAATTTGCTTTCCACTGCCTATATATATCAGAAACAGACTATAAGTATTGTACTGAGCAATCAACGGAAATAGGCAAACTCTTATATCACATGAAGATGCATCCTCAAAAATATAACTTCAAATTTCCAACTACAAACTCCCAACTATAACTATGGACGTACGTACTGTAGCCGATTATATGAACTCTGGTGAAACTCCCGATATACTCTTCTGGGTTGGGTGCGCAGGTAGTTTTGATCAGCGTTCCCAAAAAATAACCAGGGCATTTGCCACTATTCTTAACAAAGTAGGTCTGAAATATGCGATTCTGGGTAAAGAAGAAGCGTGTACCGGCGATCCTGCGCGAAGGGCTGGCAACGAGTTCCTGTTCCAGATGATGGCCTATAATAACATACAGGTGCTCAATGGTTATGGGATTAAAAAGATAGTAACCACCTGCCCTCACTGCTTTAACACGCTGAAGAACGAGTATCCGGCACTGGGGGGTAATTACGAGGTGATTCACCACACCACTCTTTTACAGGAATTGATTAACGAGGGCAAAATACGCCTGAAAGAAGGTGGAGCCTTTAAAGGCAAACGCATTACCTTTCACGACAGCTGCTACCTGGGACGCGCCAACGATATTTATGAGGCGCCCCGCAAAGTGCTGGAAGCACTGGATGGTGAACTGGTAGAAATGAAACGCTGCCGCTCAAACGGCTTATGCTGTGGTGCCGGTGGTGCGCAGATGTTTAAGGAAGACGAGCCCGGTAAAACCCGCATTAACACAGACCGCGCTAACGAAGCCCTGGCAACCGGCGCTAAGGTAATCGCCTCCTCCTGTCCTTTCTGTAATACCATGATGACGGATGGTGTGAAACTGGATGAGAAGGAAGAAGAAGTAAAAGTGTACGATATTGCAGAGATGATTGCTGAAAGCATGAACTAACCGCCAACAGCATGTTATAAATATTACAGCCTGACCATCGTCAGGCTTTTTTCTTGTCAATAAGTTATCTTTGTACCATGAATTGGAACTACACACACCTGCTTCCCGATAATTTCGATGCCTCTTCACGCGTATGGATTTATCAGTCCAGCCGCCCCTTTGGCATTGCGGAAGCATTAGAAATAGAAACCTTATTACACGACTTTGTTGCCAGCTGGAATACCCACGGTACACCCGTTAAAGGTTACGGCAACCTGTTCTTTGGTCAGTTTGTGGTACTGATGGCCGATGAAACCGCCGCAGGCGTAAGCGGATGCAGCACAGATAGCTCTGTTCGGGTAATAAAAGCGATAGAAGAACGCTTTAAAGTAAGCATGTTCGACCGCCAGAGCCTGGCCTTTGTTGTAAAAGACAAAGTAGAGTTGCTGCCGCTATCACAAATCGGCTACGCCGTACAAAACGGCTTTATCAGCCCCGATACTATCTATTTCAACAACCTCGCCGCCACTAAGCAGGAACTGGAAAGCAAATGGCTGGTACCGGCAAAAGACAGCTGGCTGGCTGCGCGTTTGCCTAAAGGAACCCCTGTAGCACAATAGGTTTACACCTGCCTTATACCGATATGCTATCAGAAGCCCTTTCTGAGCAACTCCATACAAGAGGCGTAGTTCAGAAAGGATTCTGATATCTTTTTTTGCTAACTTTACTAAAAGCATTTCTGATGAACACATTAGTTATCGATAATAAATCATACGTTGTAGTTCCGGAAGAAGATTACAGAGAACTGCAAAAAAAAGCTGCGTTAAAAACAAAATCTGAAAAAGTCTTATCCCTTGAAGAAGCGAAAGCCTACTCTAAAAAACTGATTAGAAAGTGGGCAAGCGACAAATAACCATTAAAGAGTCTGCCGCTGAAAGTATTGCCGCCATAGCTTTTTTTATAGAATCACATGGACTAATAGCTACAGCTGAAAAATTTACCGACGCCATATACGACTATTTAATACAAATTGCTGATTCACGGAAACGTTATGCCATTTGTCGGGAACCTGGCAGAGCACTTATAGGATATAAATGCATTTCCTATAAGAAGAAATATACAATAGTCCTCCTTGAGTCAGATACAGAAGTTTTAATCTGTGAATTTCAGCTTTCCAAAAATATACACTGGTAGCCTTTTTCTTATTAGGTGAAAGGCCCTAAATGCCTCTCACCCTATCTACTGCTGCCTTCATTTCTTTATCACTCACTTTCTTCTGCACCATTCTGTTCAACTGATACGTAAACGACAACCGGAAGTTACGGGTTACCGTACTGCGGAAACTCTCCAGATAGTAGTTACTGCCGTAAGTATAGGTTGTGTTCTTCAACGTAGAAAACGGATCAATCACATTCAGCTGCACTATCAGTCGTTTTTCAAAAAACTTATGCTGTACGCCCAGGTTCAGTGAGATATTACTTTTAGAGCGGCCCTGCGGATCGGCGTAGGTGTTATAGCGGGCATTACCTTCAAAGCGCAGTACTGAAGTTGGATTATAGCTGTAGTTAAAGGAAGAAGTGAACGAACCTCCATCCCGGTATTTATACAACGTTTTACCTATTTCGTCATATACATTATAGCTATAGCTCACACTGGCGTTTACCCGTAACTGACGGCTGATGGTGTAACCACCCCATAAACCTGATTCATATTCTTTACGCGCGCTGATGTTACGGTAGGTGGTTTCGGTTTTACCATCATCTACCAGCGTGCGGATGCTGTTGATTACATCCTTTACCTGATTAAAGCCCAGTGAACCATTGATATAGTATTTGCCCTTAATCCAGCTGATGTTCCAGTCAAAATTATCCGCCAGTGAGGCGTCCAGATAAGGATTACCATAGCGCAGGTTATAAGGGTCGCCGTAGTCTATGTTGGGGTTTAACTCGCCCATGCCTGGTCTGCGTATAGAAGCCCGGTATACCAATGCCGTGTTAAGTGTGCGGTCAAACTCCTTACGCAGCGTAAGGTTGGGCAGATAGTTCCAGTAAGAATGAGTTACCGGTAGTGTATTGCCCCTTCTGAAATCAAAATCAAAACTGGTATATTCTGCCTGTACTCCACCAATCAGTTTCCATTCGGCAGGAAAAGCCAGTGTAAAGCCGCCACGTACGGTAAATATGCGCTGGCCGTAAGTAAAGTCATTGCTCAGCCCTGCATTGTCAACAAAGCTACTGTCTGATTTACGGAGAAAACGGGTGTCCAGCAGGTTATGATACCTGCTATCGCTCCAGGTAGCACCTGTGGTAATAGAAGAGCGCTCATTAAACATCGGCTTGTTGTAATCTACCCGTATGTTGTAATTATTATTGGTATTGCGGCTGTTCTGTTGCTGTAACGAATCGTTGCCCGAAGGGGTAAGATCGGTATTCAGGTAGCGCTGAAAAAAAGTGCGGTTGTTGGTATTCCGGTTCAGGTTACCACCGGCAATGATGCGCAGTTTTTCGGCCGTATTGCTGCCTTTATGGGTGTAGCTGAGGTTAAAGCCGTGTCCGGTATTATTGCTGGCGGTAGCGTTATCGCGCGTACTGGCACGGGTAACCACTTTGCCGGCGCTCAGGTTGGTGTACTGGGTGGTGCTGTTATTGTCCACATCACTCAGGTTGCCCTGATATACCACATTCAACAGGTTTCGCTTGTCCAGTTCATAATCTACCTGTAACCTTACATTAGGGCGCAGGTTTTTACTGGATGAGCTGCCATCTGTATTCAGGTAGTTGGAGGAGTCAGCATACATATTCTCCCGGCGGGAATAGCTGGTGCTATTGAATTTACTACCCGCCACACCCGCAATACCTGTAAAAGAAAAACCTTTGTTGCGGTAAGAGAGATTGCCGGAAAGGTTGCCCTCGTTGCGGCTGCCTATAGCCAGTGTGGTTTTACCCACCCAGCCAATGCGGCCTTTTTTGGTAACAATATTAATTACGCCACCCTGTTCGGTAGCATATTCCGGCGGCGGGTTCAGCATCAGTTCTACCTTTTCAATGGAACCGCCGGGCAGGCTTTCCAGTAAGTCCTGCAATTGCTCAGCACTTAAATCTACCGGCTTGTCATCAATCAATATTTTAGGCTCCTTGCCCCGCAGCAGCATTTTACCGTTAGGGTCGCTGCTTACCAGCGGCATGTTTTTTAATATCTCTGCTGTGGAAGAACCATTGCTTAACGCACTCTCCCCTACGTTATAGGTAATTTTGCCATCCGTATTTTCTATCAGCGGCTTCTCCGCATAAACTATTACTTCCGATAAAGCGGAAGCACTGGTACCCAGCTTAATATCGCCCAGATTAAAGTCGAATCGCTCTTCACGTACATGAATGCTGTCCATTACCAATGGTGAATAACCAATGGCATTTACTTTTAACCGGTAATAGCCAAATGCTATTTTATCCAGCTCAAAAGAGCCGTTTTTATCGCTCACCACACTTTTCTGCTGCAACGTATCCGCCATCAGTTGCAGGCGCACGGTAGCATAGGTAACCGGTGTTTTGTTCACCGTATCTACCAGGTTGCCTACAATAAGGCCCACATTTTTCTTTTTGGAAGAAGCAGTGGTTTCGGTTTCAGGCTGCTGGGCATAAGCACCCGACACGCACAAACAAAAAGCGAATGGCAAAGTAAATCTCACACAACTACGTTTAAAGGTTGAGATCCCGTTGTGCAGCAAATACGGTGCATGCTATCATGTACTATGATAGTGCTGTACGGTGGGCGGGTTAAGCCTGATAACGGTTACTGATGTGCCACCGGGGCCAGTTTGTAAAGGAAGCCAATACCCACCAGGCTTTTCACCTGCAATGCGGGGCTATCCTTTGTTTTTCCAAACAGTTTTACATCATCATCGTAAATCATGTCCAGGTTATAGGTGGCCGAGAGGTATTTATTGATCTTGAAAGTAAAATAATTGGTCAGATACAAGTCAATATTCCAGGGGTTATTCTTGTAATCAGAGAACAAATCCATCCTTCCACGGTAAGACACGTTTTTTGCAATGTCTTTGGAGTAGTTAATAGATGAAAACGCACCCAACGCATTAATAGCCCTTCTACCTTTTGGTACCCCATATAACCCCAGCTCAGCCAGCCGTTTACTGGCAACAATAGTTGCACGGGATGTTAATGGTGATAGAAAGACTGAAAAATTGGGCAGAGGTTTATAGTCCATACCCAAAGAAAATAAAACATAGGCCGGAGAAAGGAAAGTAGAGGCCAGTTTGTTATCAGAATACCCGTCAAAAAACTGAGAACGGAAGTTAAAAAGTCCTGATAAAAAGAATCTTTTAAGGCTATCTATCTGAAAACCGTATTTGGATAGGTAATCTAACCGGTCGTCGTTTTTCCGGCTGCCCGAACTGGAAGTTTGAATATACCCGAAATACATATCTACGTTATTATCCCAGCTATGCTTCCCCTTTTTAAAGTACATGAAATAATTTACGTAGCTGTTAAAGGCCATAGAAAAGTTATCTCCCCCGGCTGCCCAGTTACTCAGCGAGCCTTGCGAAAGGTTCAGGTTGAATTGCCCCCCTCTTTTCCACTTCCAGCTGCTGGTATCTTTGGCGTCGTGTGTAATGGTGCGGAACACCTCTGTAGGCAGCGTACGCACAATCATATCCTGTGCAGAAGCCCAAAATGAACACAATACACCTAAAACGGGTAAGATTTTAAATTTCATCATGTTTGCGAACGGGGGAATAAAAGGCTTGCAAATATAGCTTCCGCAACCAAAAAAAAACTGTTAACAAACTGCCAAACTGACACTTCCGCTCTTTTCATTACTTTTGCGTTTCAACCAAATGTAAGAGAATGGAAATGTTGGATTTAACTGCAAAAGTTCATGACGAAAGCCGCCAGGGTGAAGCCTATGCTCCTTTTGTTAATGACCCCACCTTGTACAGGAAAAAATTCTACATAGAAAGTTATGGTTGCCAGATGAATTTCAGCGATAGTGAAATAGTGGCCTCTATATTAAATACCGAGGGATACGGTGCTACCCGCAATGCGGAGGAAGCCGATCTGGTGTTATTGAATACCTGTTCTATCCGCGAAAAGGCAGAACAAACCGTTCGCAAACGCCTTACCGAATTCCGTAAAGCCAAGGAAAACAAACCCGGCCTGCTGGTAGGGGTATTGGGCTGTATGGCAGAACGTTTGAAAGCCAAATTTCTGGAAGAAGAGAAACTGGTAGATATGGTAGTAGGCCCAGATGCCTACCGCAGCCTGCCCGGCCTGATTGAAGAAGCCGAAACCGGCCAGCGCTCTGTAAACGTGTTACTGAGCCGCGACGAAACCTACGCCGATATTTCTCCCATACGCCTGGAAAGCAACGGCATTTCTGCCTTTGTATCTATTATGCGTGGTTGTAATAATATGTGCAGCTTTTGCGTAGTGCCTTTTACCCGTGGCCGCGAGCGCAGCCGCGATGCTTTTTCTATTGTAGCCGAAGCACAGGATTTGTTTAACCGTGGTTTTAAAGAGGTTACCCTGTTAGGACAGAACGTAGACAGCTACTACTGGGTAAATGAAGCTGCTGAAGCCACCACCCAAAACGCCACTGGCGATGCTATTACTTTTGGCCGCCTGCTGGAAATGGTAGCGCTTATCAGCCCCGATCTGCGGGTACGTTTCAGTACCTCCCATCCTAAAGACATTACAGAAGAAGTACTTACCACCATGGCTAAGTACGAGAATATCTGTAAATACATACACCTGCCGGTGCAAAGCGGTAACACCCGCATTCTGCAACTGATGAACCGTACGTATACCCGCGAATGGTATATGGCCAAGATTGATCAGATTAAGCAGATTATGCCGGACTGTGGTATCAGCTCCGATGTAATAACCGGTTTTTGCACCGAAACAGAGGAAGAGCATCAGGATACCTTATCTATTATGGAGTATAGCCAGTATGATATGAGCTATATGTTCTTTTACAGCGAGCGCCCGGGTACCCTGGCTGCACGCCGTTATAAGGATGATGTTCCGGAAGAAGTAAAAAAACGCAGGTTAACCGAAATAGTAAATCTGCAGAACCGCCTCTCCCGCGAGAGCAATGAACGCGACCTGGGCCAGACCTTTAAGGTATTGATTGAAGGGGATAGCAAGAGAAGTGATAGGGACTGGATGGGACGTAACAGCCGCAACAAGGTAGTGGTATTTCCTAAAGGAGATGCCGGTTATAAAAAAGGCGACTACGTAATGGTAACCGTTACCGGTAGCACACAGGCTACCCTGCTGGGACATATTCAAAAGTGACCTTTAACTTTTTAGCATGGATGTACAGAGCATTAAGAACAGATTTGGCATTATAGGCAACTCACCGGCTTTAAACCATGCACTCAACGTGGCTACCCAGGTAGCAGTAACCGACCTGAGTGTACTGATTGTGGGCGAAAGCGGTGTAGGTAAAGAGGCGTTTTCACAAATCATACATGCATTATCCGCACGTAAGCATAATTCATTTATAGCCGTTAACTGCGGCGCTATACCCGAAGGCACCATCGATTCGGAATTATTCGGCCACGAAAAAGGCGCTTTTACCGGAGCGGTAGACAGCCGTAAAGGCTATTTTGAAACCGTAAATGGTGGTACCATTTTTCTGGATGAGATTGGCGAAATGCCCATTGGCACCCAGGCACGCCTGCTGCGCGTACTGGAAACCGGCGAATTTATCCGCGTAGGTTCTTCCAAAGTACAGAAAACCGATGTACGGGTAATTGCCGCCACCAACCGCGAACTGCTGGAATTTACCCAGAACGGAAAGTTTCGCGAAGACTTATATTATCGTTTAAGCACCGTACCTATACGGGTACCGGCCCTGAAAGACCGCAGGGAAGATATTCCTCTGCTATTCAGAAAGTTTGTGGTGGACTTTGCAGAACGCTATAAAACCAACCCCGTTCAGCTGGATGAAGAAGCCCGCAATCTGCTGGTGAACTACCCCTGGCCGGGCAACGTAAGGGAACTGAAGAATATAGCGGAGCAGGTTTCGGTATTAAGCAAAACACCTGTGCTGAACGCGGTAGAAATGCGCCAGTTTCTGCCCGAAAAAAACCAGAACCGATTACCGGTACTGGCTGCCGCACAGGGAAGTACAGGTGGAGAGTTTGCCAACGAACGGGAAATACTGTACAAGCTGTTCTTTGATATGAAAAAGGACGTTACCGAACTGAAAAAGATGTTTCTGGAAATTTTACAGAACCCCAGTATGGCAGGTAATGTAGCCAGTTACACCAAAGAATCGCTGATGAACGACTACGCAGCCGGCCATACAACCGATTTGCCTGCTGCCGTATTTCAGTCGCCGGCTATTTCCAGCCCGGTAGCACAGTCTGCCATGATACCAGCCTCTTCCCACCCGGTAATACTGCCGCACGACCATCACGACGATGAAATTCATCATCATGAAGAAGTAGAAGAATCGCTGAATATACTGGACAAGGAAAAAGAACTGATAGTGAAGGCATTGAAGAAACACAAAGGCAAACGTAAAGATGCGGCTACCGACCTGGGCATCAGTGAGCGCACTTTGTACCGGAAACTGAAAGAATATAATATTGAAGACCTGTAATGTCGTTTTGTAGTTGTTAGTTTGCAGCTGAGAGTAGTAACCGATTAATAAAAGCAGATGAATCAATCCCCCAACAAAAAAACCTTCATTGGCAAAATGCGCCTGGCATTGCTGCCGGTAGCCTTTACGCTTCTATTATTAACCACCCTGCTCCCCTCCTGTGGTGTGTATACCTTCCGGGATGTGTCTATCGACTATAACAAAATCAAGACTATTAAAATAAGTCTGCTCGAAAACAAGGCCCGTTATGTGAATGCCCAGCTGGCCCCCCTGGTAACAGACGCTTTTACCCAGAAAGTGGGTAATTATACCAAACTTACCCGTACCCAGAACGATGATGCGCACTACCAGGTAAGCGGACAAATAACCAATTATAATGTAATCACCTCCGGTATATCCGGCCAGCAGGCCGCCACCAACCGTTTAACAGTTGGCGCGCATATTGTATTTAAAAATACTGTTGACAACAAAACTCAGGAGTTTGACATCAGCCGCGATTTTGATTTTGCAGCCTCTCTTTCCCTCCAGCAGGCAGAAGGAAGTCTGATGAACGAGATAGTGAAAAACATGTCAGATGAAATTTTCAACCGGATTTTTTCAAACTGGTAACAGGTAAATAGTATTTTCATGCGTCGAAAACCTGGCGCCTCTTAAAAACAATTATTATTGCGGATGAATCTGGTAGAAGATAAAATAGTGCATTTGCTTACGGGCAAGCCTAACCTGGGTCAGGTTACGGTAGACGAGTTATTGGCCATTACAGACGAGCAACCGTTTTTTTCAGTAGCACAATTACTGCTTACACAGAAAATGAAGCAGGTAAACCATCCTGGTTTTACCCACCAGCTACAGAAAACGGCGCTGTTTTTCCCCAACACCTTCTGGTTAGATCAACATTTACAGGCGCAACCCGATGCCGGCTATAACCAGCCTGCTCCCGCTCCTGCTAATACATATACTCCGCCACCGGCTTACACACCGGCACCAGCGGCAACACCATCTTATACACCACCGCCACCGGTTGAAGCACCAAAGCCTGCTTCTTTTGAGAGCAACCCGTATGCCCCTCCCGGCTACACGCCTGCCCCTGAAGTGGGTAGCGCTGCTTCCGTACAGAATCAGCCCTGGTACAACAATCCGGATTTTCATAAAGAGCCTGCTTTTCCTGCGGCGTCAACACCCGCACCAGAAGTACCGGCAACACCTGCCGCACCTGCACCGTCAGTATCCATTAATGACTCTTATGCAGCTTATCTGCCACAGCAGGATGTATTGTCTAAAGTAAGCGGCAACACGCCTCCGGCCACTCCGCCTGCTGCTACGCCACCGGCATATACACCAGATGCAGGTTACACACCCGCATCTTCGTATACGCCCGGAACTTCCTATACACCGGAATCATCTTATAACCCGGCGTCTTCTTATACGCCTGGCTCGTCGTATGCACCGGAAACGTCAAAGGCACCGGAATCTCCGTATGCTCCGGCAGCGTCCCATACATCGTCTGATGCAGCTTATACGCCCGCGTCTTCTTACACGCCCGGTTCTTCCTATACGCCAGAATCATCCTATACGCCGGGCGCTTCCTATACGCCTTCCGATTCATATAACCCTGCTCAGCCTACCCCGCCTGCTGCAACACCGGCACCGGAGTCTGCATCTGAGCAGTCTAAAACATACGAGCCCTGGTATACCAACCCGGCTTACCAGCAACCGGCAGAAACGCCGGCACCATCGCAGGCAACTCCCGCAGCATCGTCTGTTAACGACGCCTATTCTGCATACCTGCCACAAGGTTTTTCTGCACCGGCACCAGCCCCTGCAGAAACTCCGGCACCTGCCCAGCCGTCGTATACGCCTCCATCATCTGTAAATGATTACGCGCCGCCGCCAACAATAGACCGTTATACGCCGTCTGAGCAGTCATACGCACCAGCGTCTTCTTATACCCCGGCTGACAATAGTGAATATTCGCAGGCTCCAACCATGGACCGCTATGCGCCTGCTGAACCGGAAAACCGTTTTACGCCGCCGCCTGTTACCCCTGCTCCTTTACCGGAACCGGTAGCAGAGCAGCCTAAGGTATATGATCCCTGGTATACCAACCCCATATACCAGCAGCCATACCAGGACACAGCAGAAAGCACTCAGCCCGCAGCAGAGCCGGAAACAGCTTTACCTGCGCCTGAAGCCACCTTACCTGTAGCAGACAGCACTGTTACAACAGTAACTGAAGCTGTGCCTGAAACTACAATAGCTACCCCGGAGGTTACAGAAACCCCGGAAGCAGCAGTTGCAGAAACAGCACCCGCTACAGAAGCAACCAGCGCGCCTGAGAGCATTGAAGTAATAGCCCAACAGGAAGAACCGGTTGCTGCTACTGCTTATCCTGCCCCGGCAGAGCCGGTACAGGAAGCATCTCCTGCTGTTGAATCTGCTACAGACGCAGAACAGTATGGCGCATCTGGCCCTTATCGTTTATCGAGACCTCCGGTAATAGAGGTAACAGATGAAACATCTGTAGCCAGACCGGAATCTATAAATATTGTGGAGCTGGCAGAATCAGCTTCCGCTGCTCCTGAAGCACCTGTTGCTGAAACTTCTGTTACAGAAGCACCAGCAGCTTCAACAGATCAGGATTATGCCGCCGCTGGTATTGTAGAAGTAACTTCCAATTCTTCAGACAATCTGCCACCGCTGGACGACAATACAGACGGACCAGAGCAACCCGGTACAGAAGAAAGTAATTTCTCTCCTTCCCGTCTGTCAGAAATGCTATCCTCTTCGGCTGCTTCCTTCAAAAAGCCGGTAGACAATGCTGCTAAGCTGCCTTTTGGTCTGGAGCCATATATGATTGACTACTTCGCCTCTCAGGGTATTGACCTGGAAGAAGTACTTGAAGCCGCTTCAGACGATACACTGGGTAAAAAAGTAAGGAAGTTTACTGACTGGTTGCGTCAGATGCGTCGTATTAACCCGCATCCGAACGATCTGGGTACCGACCCTGGTAAAGAGCAGGAAGTAAAGGGTATTGCCGCCCTTTCTATAGAAGCCAGAGAAATTCTTACCGAATCTATGGCAGATGTACTGGTAAAACAGGGCAAACACGATAAAGCAATTCAGTTGTATTCTAAATTAAGTTTTTTGAATCCGGCTAAAACTGCTTATTTTGCCTCCAAAATAATAGAAACAAGCAAGCTGAGTGGAAAATAAGAAGCGCCCTCTGCTTAAAACAACCTTTTTTTATGACAATTCTTTTTTTCATTCTTATTGTACTGGCCTCTGTAATCCTGGGCTTTATTGTGTTGGTGCAGAATCCGAAAGGTGGTGGCTTGTCCGGTAATATTGCCGGTATCAGCAACCAGTTTATGGGCGTAAAACAAACTACAGACGTACTGGAAAAAGGTACCTGGCTGTTTGCGGCTATTATTGGTATTCTTTGCCTGGTATCTGTTGTATTTATGAAAGGTTCAACTTCTGCAACAGATAGCTCTATTCTGCAGAAAGTGAACACTACAACCAGTGCTCCTGCGGCTCAACCTGCTACACCTGCTCCGGCAGCTGGAGGCGACAGCGCAAACCAGTAACGAAAACTTACAGATAAATATTTATAGACCCTGTCTGTGTAAAGCAGACAGGGTTTTTTATTATATTGGCCTCCCTAAAAATCCCCACCTAACCAATCTTATTTATGAAAAAGTTTTTCGCCTTTTTATTCATTTTGTTGCTGCTGGCAGCTGGTATTACCGGCTGGTTGTTTTTTACTTCCGCAACACAATTTGATGAAAAGAGTAAGTACGTACTCGTATATGAAAAGGCAACTGCACAGCAGGAAGTAACACAACAGCTGGAAGAAAAACAGCTGGTACGCAACGTTAGCCTGTTTAACGCACTGGCTGCCCGTCTGGATGTATGGCAGAAGATAAAACCCGGACGCTTTGAAATAACCAAAGGGCAAAGCCTGTTCTCCATTCTTCGCATGCTTCGCAATAACAGGCAGGTACCTGCACGCCTGGTAATTAATAAGCTGAGAACCCGTGAAGATCTGGCCCGTGTTATTGGCAAAAACTTCCGGGTAGATTCGGCTACTGCTATCCGCTTTCTCAACAGTAACGACTCATTACAGGCTTTTGGTGTAGATACCAATACCGTAATGACGCTGGTAATACCCGACACTTATGTGCTTAACTGGAGCACCCCCCTGGATAAAATACTGGCCCGTTTACTGGCAGAACAGGCGCAATTCTGGACCTCAGAACGCCGCCAGAAAGCTACTAATCAAAACCTGACCACCGAACAGGTGTATACGCTGGCTTCTATTGTGGAAGAAGAAACCAATGCCAACCAGGAAAAAGGTAAAATTGCCAGCGTGTACATGAACCGCATTGCCAAAGGCATGAACCTGGGCGCAGACCCTACCGTTAAGTTTGCACTGAAAGATTTTGCTATACGCCGCATCAGCAACGAACATACACAGGTGGTTTCTCCCTACAACACCTACCGTAACAAAGGATTACCTCCAGGCCCCATTTGTACCCCTTCTAAAATTACCATTGATGCTGTGCTGGATGCCCCCCGTACTGAATACCTGTTTTTTGTGGCCAGTGCCGAAATGAATGGCACTCACCACTTCAGCGCTACTTACGCAGAGCACCTTGACTATGCAAAAGCTTATCACAAAGGATTAGACCAAAGAGGTATCAAAAGATGATTAAACTACAGCGTATTATATTAAACACAAAGCCTGTTGTATATGTAAAAAACAAAACACGCCGTACCATATTACCCGGTATGGAAGGGCTTCCTTTGTATGATGTAATGCGCTATTTTTTTAAACAGGTAAACAAAATGAACCTGAGCGAACGGGCAGCAGCTATTTCGTATAACTTTATCATGGCTATCCCTGCTGCCTGTATCTTTCTGTTCACCTTACTACCCTACCTGCCGGTATCAAAACTGATTTCGCAGGAGTTATTCCGGTTTGTGCGCGATCTTACCCCCAACCGCGAAACCCGTACCTTAGTAATTACTTTTCTGGACGACTTCTTCAACAAGCCCAAAACCGGCTTGTTGTCGGTTGGTTTTATACTGGCCATTTTTTATTCCTCCAACGCGGTTATGGGCATTATACGCACCTTTGACCGCTCGTTGCCACACCGCTATAAAAGCAACTTTATAAACAAGCGCCTGCGGGCCATGCGGCTTACCACCCTGGTTATTTTTCTTATTCTGGGCACGCTGTTAATATCACTGGGCCAGGGCACGCTGTTCCGCTTTATTATGCACAGCCTTAACATTACCAGCGAAGCAGTAAAATGGCTGATACGCAGCCTGCGCTGGGTAGTAATTGTGTTTCTGTTTCTCTACGGCATTGGAATTATTTACCGTTACGCCCCATCAGTAAAAAAACGCTGGAAAATTTTGTCGCCCGGTGCTTTTTTCGCTACCTTTTTAACCATTTTGGTAACGTATGGCTTTTCCGTATGGGTGCAGAACTTCTCCAATTACAACAAAGTATATGGTTCTATTGGTACGTTGCTGATTATTATGTTACTGGTGTTTCTGAACTCCCTCATTCTGCTGATTGGCTTTGAATTGAACGTGAGCATTACGCTGCTGAAGGCAGCCACCATAAAACAGGCAAACAAGCAAACTGAAACAATAAACTAAAAATAAGATACAATGAAAAAAACACTCGTATTGCTGGCCGCCGCTGTAATTGCAGGCTCTGCCACATTCGCACAAAACATTACTTCGCTTACACCAGGCAGTGCACTGCCCGCAGCCACTATTAAAATGAAAGATGTAAGCGGCAAAGAAATATCATTAGACGATGCTAAAAAGAAGAACGGCCTGCTGGTAATGTTCTCCTGCAACACCTGCCCCTACGTGGTAAAAAATCAGGCACGTACCAACGAAATAGCTGCCTATGCGCAGAAAAACAACATTGGTGTTATTATTATCAATTCCAACGAGGCACAACGTAGCGAAGCTGACTCTTATGATGCCATGAAGAAGTATGCTACCGATCAGAAGTACAACTGGTATTATGCTGTTGACACCGATTCTAAAATAGCCAATGCCTTTGGTGCAACCCGTACACCGGAAGTATTTCTGTTTAACAGCAAAGGCACCCTGGAATACAAAGGCGCTATTGATGATAACCCTTCCGATGCCAGCGCCGTAACCCGCCAGCACCTGCATGCTGCTATTGACGAAGTGGTTGGAGGCAAAGCCATTACTGTTAAAGAAAGCAAATCAGTAGGCTGCACAATCAAGCGTCAGTCTTAATAAAGCATTTGATGAAGGTTATTGATAATAAAAAGCGGGTGTATCATTCCACTGATGCACCCGCTTTTTATACGGCTGTAGAAAACATCCTGCTACTGACGTTTCATTCTGAACTTACCTGTTACTGAATAAGTTTGATTACCATTGGAAGAATCAGCTACTGTTCCGGATATAGTACCCGCCAGATATTTGCTGTTTTCGGTAATGGTAGCAGTTAGCACTTTACCTGTTTGAAAAGAACCGCCCTCTCTGTAGAAAGAGAAATAATCGAAAGTTTTAGTGCCCGGTTGCATGGATGCTGCACGTAAACTACCGGATAATCTGGTATAAGGCGAGGAGCTGTATACCGAAATATCGGCAATTGAATCTGTGTTAGACTTGTATACCCTTGCATACATAGAATCTGCCGGCGCTGTAAAATTGTATTCCACCCCGTTTACAGAATAGGTAAAAAACTGCTCCAGTGAGGTACCGCATGCCTTCAGCTGACCGGCATTTACTGTAGTACCGTTTACAGCCACCTCTTTAGCAGTGCCTTCTGCCAGCGCAACCAGATCGTATGCTACCACACTGGCTGTAGCAGCCGTACTTATACAACGTGGTATAGCTAACGAAAAGCTGCCATTGGTAACAGTTGCGCGGTTTACAGCGCCATCCAGCGTAATAGTAACGTACCCGTTGGTAATGGGTGCATCGCTGCAGTTAACCGCTGTACCGGAAAAGGTAACAATACCACCATTGTAAGTAACTGTTACGTTACCCAGATCGGCTTTGCCGGTAAACGGTCCTATTATTTTTGAGTACAGCAGGTTACCGCATTTATCCAGCACCTGCATTTTCAGTGTGCGGCCGGCGGGTACTTTACCACCGGTATAGCCATCTGCCCCGGTTAAGCCGGAACCATAAATGCTAAGACTGTCGGCTGCACCGGTAGCCTGTAACACCACTTTGGCATTGGGCAGCGGATCGCCCGATTGCGCTTTGATAATAGCTGAAAAGTCTACCAGTTCAAAAGGCGCATCGCAGTTCCAGTAAGAAAAGTGTGTTACCGTACCTACATAGGTATTGCCTTGTCTGGTAGCCCTCCCCTCTTCTTTCCATAAGCCCGTCGTTTCATTCAGATACCATAAAGGAATGGTGGCAGGTGCCTGAGCACGTAATCCTGCCGGTATGGCAAAAGTAATGGTGGCAGTTTTACCGGCAGCCAGTTGTAATTTCTGGCCATTAGCGCCTGTTAACTCCACTGCAATCATGCTGAACGATTGCAGGCCGGTTTCGCGGTTATTACTATCAAGGCCACGCAATGCACCCGGAATAATATTTTCAAAACCGGCCGCAGTAGGATCAAAGAAAAAAGCGCTGGTAGTAACCGTACCCGTGTAAGCCGCTTTGGTGGCTTCGTTCATAACACCTTCAGCCGGAAACGCCACCTTGCCACCACCGGACGGAAGGGTTACTGTGCCGCCTGAAGCAGCGCTGAATGTACCTGCTACTTTTTTTCTTAACAGTTGAACAGCTACGTTATTTTCATTACCCGCACCTACCACCAGGGTTTTAACGCCAGTAAAAAAGCTGTCTTTTTCAACCCTTATAGCACCGGCCTTTTTGTCAATGCTTACATTTTTAATGGTAAAACGTCCATCCACATCCGTGGTAGCAATTCCTGTAGCACCCGCTTTTACTACAGCACCACTTACGGGCATTTTACGCTCATCAGTTACACGACCTGAAATAGTAGCCACTCCCGGCTCGGGAGTATAAGGGCCAGGATCGGTAGAAAGGGAGGCTGATTTCTGGCATCCCAGATAAAACAGGGTTCCCATACAACATAACGCAACAGAAACGCGCATTAGCTTCATATGAAAGGTTTAATTTAAGAATGTTTAGGATATGGACACCTGTGTTAATCAACTACCCTTACGGGAGCCCGTTATTTCAGCAGTGCTTCCAGTTCTATTTTAAACTGCGGATCTGTTAGCTGGCGGCCAAAAAACTTACGGTAGCCTTTGGCTTTATTAATAAACAGGCTGGCAGGTATAGCCCCTTCCCAGGTAGAATCTATTTTAGGGCAAAAGCTATCGGCATTGGTTTCTTCCAGCCATACTATCTGTGAGCGGTAATTGTTCTTTTTAGCAAAGGCAGCAATCTTAGCCGGAAAATCTTCTTTAAAATCCAGGCTTACCAGCAACAGCTTCACCGGCTTTTCACTGGCGTATACATATTTTTCAAACCAGGGTATTTCATGAATGCAGGGCCCGCACCAGGTAGCCCAGAAATTTACAATAACAGGCACTTCACTTTCTTCCGCTATCTTCAGTACATCGTCCATTTTTACACGGAGAATCTGCTGTTGCGCCTGGCTGGCCAGCGCCATAGATAAAACCAGTGCTACCAGTAACAGTTGTTTCATGTGATAAAGATAAAAGATATATCTTCGCCCTTCTTTATGCGACCCGACTATCCCAGTAAATTATTTACCGATCAGCGCAATACTTATACCGCGCTTATAGCCGCACTGGCTATGGATTCTCTGTAATTCACACTTACTTTTTTCCATTTTACATACCGGTTGCCTGCATTTGAATAGCTTTTTCCAGGAGGAATAAGCACGCTTTATATCATTTGATTAATCCAATATATGCAGGCATCTGTTTCCCGATCCACTATCTTATTAATGGCTGTTACCGCAGGCATATGCGTAGCCAATATTTACTACAATCAGCCCCTGCTGAAAGCAATGGCCCTTACCTTTCAAACCACCGAAAAGCAAATAGGTTTTTCTGCTGTTCTTACACAGGTGGGTTATGGGCTTGGCCTGTTTTTTCTGGTACCGCTGGGCGATAAAATGGACAAGAAAAAACTGATACTGCTGCTGCAGGGCGCGCTGGTGGTATTACTTACCGGCATAGCTTTCAGCCCCTCTTTACCGCTGTTATATATGTGCAGCGCATTGCTGGGGTTACTGGGGGTAGCCGCCCAGGTAATACTGCCCATGGCAGCAGGGTTAGATCCTGTAAACCGTGGCCGTAACGTGGGCATTGTGTTTACGGGTGTTATTTCGGGCGTATTGCTGGCCCGGGTATTCAGTGGTTTTATTGCCCAATGGTTCAGCTGGCGTTTTGTATATGGTATGGCGGCCGTAATGGTTTCCGGCGTAATGCTAATAACACGCTACCGCTTTCCCAGTGTGCAGCCTGCCTTTCAGGGTAGCTATGCCAGCCTTATCCGCTCTACCGCTTACCAGTTAAAACGCTTTACCATGTTACAACGTACGGCGCTGCTGGGTGCGCTTACCTTTGGTATGTTCTGCAGTTTCTGGACAACGCTTACCTTTCACCTGAGTAACGCTCCTTTTCATTACCGCCCCGATACCATTGGATTGTTTGGTTTGCTGGCCGTGGGTGGTGCGCTGCTGGCGCCGGTATTTGGTAAACTGGCAGATAAAAGAAACCCTGCCCTGTCGCAAGCCTGCGCACTGGGCCTGATGATACTGAGCATTATAGCCATGAAACTACTGCCTTACTCTGTGGCTTCTCTGGCAGTATCGGTAGTAGTGCTGGACATTGGCGTACAGGCCATGATGGTAACCAATGCTACTTCTATTTATACACTGGATGCTTCTTCTCACAGCCGTATTAACACGGCATACATGACCATCTATTTTATGGGTGGTGCTGTTGGCACCTTCTCAGGTCTGCAGTGCTGGCAACTGGGCGGATGGTCAATGGTAACCTGGCAGTTACTGGCCTGGTGCGTAATAGCCTTGTTCGTGGTAGTTACCGGTGTGGCCAAAGAAAAAAAATGGTCTTTATCCTCTATACAATCCCGGTAATTATCCCGGTTTATATAAGTTCGTAAAAACACAAAAGCGTCTCAGAAAACCGGGACGCTTTTGTGTTATACAACAATTTGCTTATTCAAAAGCTATCTTATTCCTCCACATCCCAGTTAGCCGTTTCGTAGCCCTCTGTCCAGCTTTCCCACACCGCATTCATCCGGGCGGGTTCCAGCGCAGCCTGGTCGTAATGCCCCGCCGCCTTTTTCTGCCGGAATGCCTCATAAATACATACGGCACAGGCTACGGAAATATTCAGGCTTTGCAGCATGCCCACCTGGGGAATGTTAATGTTACCATCGGCCAGCGCACACATTTCGGCGCTTACCCCTCTCCGCTCGTTTCCAAATACCAGGGCGGTGCTTTGCGTAAAATCTACCTCATAAATCTCTACGGAGTTATCGGCCAGGCTGGTGGTGAGCAGGCGGTTATATTTACTTCGTAAAACTTTCACACAAGCTTCCAGGTTATCAAAATGGTGCAGATTTACCCATTTATCGGCGCTGCGGGCGCTTACAAACGAGTATTTTTCGGGCCGGGGGCCTTGATTTGTAATGATATAGATATCCTGTATGCCAACCGCATCGCAGCTACGCATTACGGCCGTTACGTTCCGGGGGTCTTCCACATTTTCCAGTACTACTGCTAAATCCGGCTGGCGCTTATTTAACGCGTTTAGCAGCTTTCCTCTCCTTTCAGGGGTCATATTGCGTAATTCAGCCGCAAAAATAGGGGTTTGACTGACAGTTTTTCGTCTGTTTCTGCCTCAATGGCACAACGCCATTATCTACACCCGGTGGAAAAGTCAAAAGCGCAGCCAATTGATTTTGGATGTAAATTTGACAATTCGATTGTATAGAAATAAACATTAAAACACGATTAATATGGCTTTAGAACTGACAGACGCAAACTTCCAGTCAACGGTACTGGATAGCGACAAACTCACAGTAGTGGATTTCTGGGCGGAGTGGTGTGGACCTTGCCGTGCTATAGGACCAGTTATCGAAGAATTAGCTAAAGAATACGACGGTAAAGTAAACATAGGTAAAGTAAACGTAGATAATAACCCTAACGTTAGTGTTAACTACGGTATTACTTCTATTCCTGCTATCCTGTTTATTAAAGGTGGCCAGGTGGTAGACAAGCAGATTGGTGCGGTACCTAAATCTGTATTAGACAAAAAAATACAGGCTCACCTGTAATCATATTTATGATGGGTTAAAGCCCCCTGCCATTTGGCGGAGGGCTTTTTTGTTTATAAAACCCTATTAAGCAGCAGCGTCGTGTACGGCAGTCAAACTGCCCGTTTTTTTACCGTGCGTGAGGTAAAGGGCCAGGCCGGTAAACACCACCCCTCCTACAATGTTACCCAGCGTAACAGGCAACTGATTCCAGAGCCACCAATGCGTTACAGATACTTTTGCCCCCAGTAACATACCGGCAGGAATTACAAACATATTTACCACCGCATGCTCAAACCCCTGTGCAAAAAAGATGAACACCGGCAGCCAGGCCGCCAGAATTTTGCCTAGGGTGGAGGTGGATGTGAGCGACATTACCACACCCATTGTTACCATCCAGTTACACAGAATGCCCTTTACAAAAGCAGTGAATATTCCCGCCCCGCCATATTGGGCATACCCGGTTGTTTTAGCTTCTGCCAGCTTTACAATGGCTGCAGTTACTGCATTGCCGCCGCTATGCCCGGTACTGGTAGCAGACACCCAGAATAAACCGGCATATAATATACCACCCAGCAGATTGGCCATATACACCAGTGCCAGGTTTTTCAGCATCTTCTTCAGCGTAATGCGGCCATCGAAGTAAGCAGCAGGCAATACCGCAAAACTGCCCGTAACCAGCTCAAAGCCCATTAGCACCACTATTACAAAACAGGCCGGAAAAATGGCCGCCCCTACTATACCCATTCCCGTTTGGGTGGTAGCGGTTACTGCCAGGGTGGTACCAAAACCCAGAATGGCGCCGGACAATATTCCACGTATCCATAAATCGGAAGCCGACAGCCTTGTCTTATCTACGCCCGACTGTATAAGCATTCCTACTACTTCTGAAGGTTTTTTGTAATCCATGGTTATCCGTTTTAATTATTTGAAAAGAAAGGCAGGTTTAATATTCACCATCAGGTAGGCCCAGTCAGCCCCGCCTTTGGCATTGGTTATATTTTTTGCAGCCGCCAGTGTGCTGGTGGTAAAAAAGTGACTATACCCGGCCTCAATACCAATCTGCGGCGTAATAGTATAGTTGTATATCACATCCAGCTCCTGCCCAAAGTTTTTGTTGCTAGCACCCGGCTTGGTGGGGTCAGCTACTGCTGCCACGCTGTTGAACTGGTGTACATCTAATCCTAATACACCACGGGCACTGGCTTTCCATTTCAGTTTCAGAAAATAATCCTGCAGGCCGGTATTGCCAAAGCCATTGACTGCATAGAAATAATCCATAAATCCCCAGAACTTATGCGGCGTACCATATAAGGGATCAAAAGCTTTGCTATTACCAGAACCGCTAACACCGCCCGATGTATAATCGAAGCCCGCTGTCAGTGACAGCTTTTTGCTAAACTGCCAGGCTGCCGCCAGATTAACCATACCGGCACGCAATGTTTGCCCGGCATTGGTTTTACCCAGCTGATAATAGGCTGCCGCAGTTACATTCAGCTGCTGAAAGCTGTTATTGAAATAAAAGCCGGTGGTAACACGATTCCACACACCCTTATCGTAAGTTTTGGTAATAACCGTGCCGGTAGTATCGTAATGAAATTTGTTAAACTGATCGGCCAGCAGCAACCATGAAGCGCTTCCGTTGGCCCATTGCCTGCCTGCGTATAAAAACTGCAGGCTTTTATAAATAGCACCTCCGTTGGTGTTACCCGCGTTATTGCCCGCCGGTGTATTGTTGTATACCGTGCCCGCAGCATTTTCCTTATTCTGGTTAAAGGCAACACCTGCGTGCAGCTTCCAGGCAGCCGATTCATATTTCAGCAAAGCAGCGTCGTGCCTTCTTGCCTGCTGCAGCCAATCCAGGTTGCCCAGCAAACGCTGATCATCATACACCAGTTCCTGTCTTCCTATTTTCAGGGTAAGGGCGCTGGTTTTAATAATAGTATCTGTTAACTGTATTTCTGCCCAGGCTTCGTGCAGCATCAACCCGTTATTGTCGGCGGTAGTAGTGCGGTTAATAGTTGAGGCATCCTGCCCCCACACCCTGGCATCCTGCACGGTAAGCCCCAGCTTAAGCCGGTAGGCGTTGTACAAAAGCCCCAGGCGGGTGCGCTGCGAAGTAAAAAAAGCGGCATCAGCCCCTTTGGCCAGCGGCGCTCCCTGCCCGTTTCTGAACTCGGTTCGTGTTCTCAGCTGTGCATTTACCTGTAATTGCGCCCGCGCGGGTGCGCACAGGTAAAGCCCCGGCAATACGCAAAGTATTGCCCGCAGTAGTTTGGTTTTACTGTACATTTGATCGGGTTTAAATGAGTAACGCTTGTTTGCAACCTAAAAGCCCGGACAGGCTGCCACCTGCCGGGCTTTACTTTTACGCCAGTACTTCCGATAATGCCTCGTCGTCGCTAATGCCTATATATACATGATTGCCTTCCACTTTTACGGGATACACTTTTAAACTGCACGTATCATCGCCACTGAGGCAACGCCCGTCTTCCAGCGAAAAAGTTTTTTTATGAAACGGGCAGGCCACCTTCGGCTCCCCACCCTGCGAGCCAATCATACCACGGCTTATGGCCATCTGCTGCCGGTGCGGACAAAGGTTTTGTGTAGCATACCATTCGCCCCTGCGCGAAAAATTGAATAAAGCAATCTGATCTTCCTGATATTTTACACATACACCACCATTTTCAGGCACATCGGCCGTAGTGCATGCCATAAACCAGGTAATTTGCTGTGTGCTGTTAACAGACATGAGTAATAATTTAAGCGTAGGTAAATAAGTAGTAACAATGGTTTACTTCCATTCTCTGGCGCGCTTCTGATCACGCATGCCATCAAACTGCACCTGCGGATCTTTTTCGCCTGGAGCGTTTACAAAGTGGTTAAAGCGTTTGCGCAGTTCGGGCGAATCCACCACCTCTTTCCATTCACATTTGTAGTTATTCACCAGTTGCTGCATTTCAGCTTCAAAGGCTTCTGCCATGCCCAGACTATCATGCACCACCACATTCCGGAGGTAGTCAATACCACCTTCCATTTTGTTGAGCCAGGTGGCCGTACGTGTAAGCGGGTCAGCCGTTTTAATGTAGAACATTAAAAAGCGGTCAATATACTTTATACAGGTTTCACTATCCAGGTCAGCAGCCAGGAGCAGTGCATGCTGGGGCTTGGAACCACCATTACCACATACATACAGGTTCCATCCTTTTTCCGTAGCAATGATGCCAAAGTCTTTCGATTGCGCTTCGGCACATTCCCGGATACAGCCCGATACCGCCGATTTAAACTTATGCGGCGCACGCAAGCCACGGTAACGCTCTTCCACTTTTATGGCAAAACTCACACTATCATGTAACCCAAACCGGCACCAGGTACTGCCCACACAGCTTTTTACCGTGCGAAGCGCTTTTCCGTATGCGTGCCCGCTTTCAAAACCAGCTGCCACCAGTTCTTCCCATATCAACGGCAGATCACTTACATGGGCGCCAAACATATCAATACGCTGACCACCGGTTATTTTAGTATATAAATTATACTTCTTTGCCACACTGGCAATTACCATCAGCTTATCCGGTGTAATTTCTCCGCCCGGTATACGGGGCACCACAGAATAAGTACCCCCTTTCTGAATATTGGCCAGGAAGCGATCATTGGAATCCTGTGCGGTATCATTGCCTTTAGCCAGCACCAGATCATTCCACAAGCTGGCCAGCACCGAGCTTACCAGTGGCTTACACACCTCACAGCCATCTCCTTTACCCAGCTCATCCAGCACCTCATCGTAGCTGTACAGCTTTTTCATTTTTATCAGATCGTACAGTTCCTGTCTGGAGTAAGCAAAATGCTCGCACACCATCTTACGCAACAGCTTTCCCTGCGCTTTCAGCGTATCCTCAATAATATCTTTAACCATAGGTACACAGCCACCGCAGCCGGTTCCTGCCTTGCAGCTCTTTTTTATACCATCCAGGGTTTCACAACCTTCCTGTACCAGGCCTGCAATAGCACCTTTGGTAATGCCTTCGCAACTGCATATCAAGGCATCATCCGGTAAAGAGGCAACACCGCTGCCTGCACCACTGTGCTGGCCTCCTCTGGCACCCAGCAATACTTCGCTGGCATCGGGCGGTAATACCACTTTGTTTTTTACGGTTTGCAGCAGCATATTGTATTCAGCTGCATCCCCTACCAGTATGCCTCCCAGCAGATATTTGCCGTCGGGTGTGGTATTTATTCTTTTATATACCCCTTTAATGGTATCCTGCCATACCAGTGTACGCCCCTGACCGGGCCCTATAAAAGGCGCTCCAAAGCTGGCCACATCTACACCAATCAGTTTTAGTTTGGTGCTCATATCAAAACCGGTAAAGGATTTATCGCCCCCTGCCAGGTTGGTGGCTACCACTTCTGCCATTTCGTAGCCGGGCGCTACCAGGCCATATATAAAGTCGTTATGCAAAGCACATTCACCAATGGCAAAAACAAACGGATGCGAGGTTTGCAGCTTGTCGTTTACTACAATACCACCCCGGGGCCCTGTCTGCAGGCCGGCGTGCGCCGCCAGCTCATCCCGCGGTTTAATACCGGCAGAAATAACCAGCATATCTACGTCCAGCACCGAATGATCGGCAAACTGCATCCCGTTTATGCATTCTTCTCCCGTAATGGCAACTGTATTTTTATTGGTATGTATGGTTAAGCCCAGTTGCTGCAAACGGTCTTTCAGCATATCTGAGCCTGCTTCATCTATCTGCCGCGGCATCAGGCGGGGGGCAAATTCAATTACATGGGTGTCGGCAATACCCAGGTCCAGCAGCGCCTTAGCTGCTTCCAGCCCCAGCAAACCGCCACCTATAACCGCTGCCCGGCGCGCTTTGGGCGCGTATGCCGTCATCATTTCCAGATCTTCTATGGTGCGGTACAAAAACACCCCCTCTTTTTCTACGCCTGGTATCGGTGGTACAAATGCCGCTGAGCCTGTTGCCAGCACCAGGTAATCAAAAGGTACCGCAAGCCCTTTGTAAGAATGTACCGTCTTATTTACCAGATCAATACGTTGTACGGGATCGCCCAGATGCAGGGCAATTCCTTTTTCCCCGTACCAGCTGGTGCCCGCCAGACATAAATCGGCGGCATTTTTACCAGAAAAAAACTCGCTAAGGTGTACGCGGTCATACGCAGGGTGAATCTCTTCCCCGAAAACAACAACATCGGCAGCGCCGGCAGGCAGTTTGGCAGTCAGTTTTTCGCAAAACTTGTATCCCACCATTCCATTACCAATAACAACAATACGCATATAAACAGTTTTGGTTATTGAAAAAGAATAGTCAGATGACAGGCAATCGTCAGATATATTTTTATTGCATACAACACATAAACCAGAACAACCAATCGAAAACAAAATAAAAACATGATCTATGTCATAAATTTAGGTTGAAATATTTTAAATTCACATAAAATACCTGACCAAAACATTAAATATTTTTTTAGTTAATATGAAAACTGCAATTACTCCCCATCTTTCTCTGGTAGGCGCCGGTCCAGGCGATCCAGACCTTTTAACCCTTAAGGCGGTTAAAACTTTACGTGCTGCTAAAGTGATATTATATGATGCACTGGCCAATGAACAGCTGCTGCAATACGCTGCACCGGATGCCATAACCACTTTTGTGGGCAAGCGCTTTGGCTGCCATGCGCTATCGCAGCAGGCTATTAATCAGTTAATTATAGAAAGCGCCCTTACCTATGGCCACGTAGTGCGTTTAAAAGGGGGCGATCCTTTTGTGTTTGGCCGTGCACAGGAAGAAATTGACTGCGCGCGTAGCCATAACATACCGGTTACCGTAGTACCCGGCATTACCAGCGCCATTGCGGTTGCCGCATCGCAAATGATACCGGTAACCTGCCGCGGACTGGCAGAAAGCTTCTGGGTAACCACCGGAACTACCCGCACGGGCCATCTTTCGGCTGATGTACAACTGGCCGCCCAATCTTCCGCCACAGTGGTATTATTAATGGCCATGAGTAAGCTGGAGCAGATTATGGACCTGTTTGCCGCAAACGGAAAGGCATCTACCCCTGTAGCTATTATACAGGATGGCACTACGGAACGCGAAAGAATGGTTACAGGTACCGTAAAAGACATTGTTTTTAAAGCAGAATACGGTGGTTTTACCAATCCGGCTATTATTATAGTAGGCGAAGTGGTTCATTTGGCTGCAGGCAGCCTGCCCGCACAGGTAAATTCTGTTATAACCAGCTATACTGCCGTTAACAAAGCAAGCTGAATAACAGGGAATACCCTAATTTCACCCTGCAAGTTTGAATGGTATGAAGAAAAGTAAAGACGGGTGTGCCATGGATCAGTGCCAGCTTTGCCGGCTGTGTTTAAAAGAATGGCTGCCGGCAGTGGAAGCCCACCGCCAGAACCTGAAGTTTAAAAAGGGCGAAGTAATATTTAAAGAGGGCGACACCGTGCAGGGTATTTACTTTGTATATGAGGGTACTGTAAAAATACATAAACACTGGGGCGCCGATAAAGAACTGATTATGCGCTTTGCCACCCCTGGCGATATTTTCGGGCACCGGGGATTTGGTAACGACCCACACTATCCTATTACCGCTACCGCACTGGAAGCTACCACTGTTTGTTATATTGAAAAAGCGTTTTTCTATTCCACATTGAAAACCAACACAGACTATCTGTTTCAGCTGATGCTGTTTTACGCAGAAGAGCTGCAGGAATCTGAAAAAACCATGCGTAACCTGGCCCATATGCCGGTAAAAGGCCGCCTGGCACACGCACTGCTGCGTTTGCATAAAAAATTTGGTATTACTTCGGAAGGCCATATAAATATTAACCTCAGCCGGCAGGATATAGCTTCTTATGCAGGCACTACTTACGAAACGGTGTTCCGGCTGATGACCGAATTTACCCAGGACAACCTGATACAGGCCGATGGTAAAAATATTACTTTGTTAAACCCGGAAGCGCTGGAAGCATTCACTACCGTGAGCGCCTGACGGTATTGCGTAAAAACAGTTAACTTGCAGGTTAACAGCACTACAAAAATCTTTTATAGCGCGTAATTGTCCGGCGAGCATTTAAATACCGTACCCGAGTTGTGGCAGCGCCTGGCTGCCGGTGATGAACAGGCGTTCCGGACTTTATTCCATGCCTTTACCCCATCTCTGTTTGCTGCTGCCATGCAGGTAGTAAAACTGGAAGAACCGGCCCGCGAAATAGTACAGGAGACATTTTTAAAAGTGTGGATGCACCGCGAAGCACTGGGGCTGATGGAAAACCCTTCCGGCTGGGTATTCCGCGCTGCTTCTAACCTCTCCATCAGTTATTTACGTAAACAGGCCAGCGCCTGGAAATGGTTACAGCAACAGCCTTTTTCTGCCGCTGCCACCAATGATGTACTGGAGAAAGTGAGCTTTAGAGAGGCACAGCAGCTACTACATGCCGCTATTGCAGCATTGCCCCCCAAAAGGCAATTGATTTTTCGCCTCAGCCGCCAGGAAGAACTGACACACGCAGAAATAGCAGAAAAATTAAATATGTCTCAAAACACGGTAAAAAACCAGATTGTGCTGGCCGTGAAGTTTTTAGAACAGTATATTCAGCAACATCTGGATGTTTTTATTCCGCTATTTCTGTTAACAGAAATATTTTTTTAGAAAGAACGGTCCCTCCTGTCTCCCTGTGCGTTTTTATATCCAGAGAACTGCAAATCAATTTGGAAAATAAAGACTACATACAGCAACTTTTACATAAATACCTTCAGAATACAGCTTCCGAAGCGGAAACGCAGGAATTGATGACAGCATTGCAGCAATCCACAGACACCAAAGCCTGGGAAAACATGCTGCTGCCGGTATTCGAAAATCAACAAACTCCTTCTAATTACCAGCCCCAGGAATGGGAACCGGTAATCAACCATATTTTACACAGCCAGTCTGCGCCCGCCAACATACGTCGTATCCCCGTTTTCGCACGTATTGCGGCCGCTGCTGCGGTTGTCATTTCCGTAGCAGCAGGCGCCTGGCTTTTTTATAATAAGCCAGCCAGCCGGCCACTGGCACAACAACCAGACAAAGCCCCTGTAAGCAATAAAGCCATGCTTACACTGGCCGATGGCCGTACCATACCTCTGGACAGCGCAACAGCAGGCCTGCTGGCCACACAGGGCAACGCTAACATACAAAAAGGTGCAGGCAATGCTTTAACCTACACAGGTAGCAATACTACTGCCAATGCACCGTTACAGTTTAATACCTTATCTACCCCGCGCGGTGGTCAGTTTCAGCTGGCACTGCCGGATGGTTCTAAAGTATGGCTGAATGCAGCCAGCTCTATCCGTTATCCGGTAAGCTTTGCTGCCAATGAACGCCGGGTTGAATTACAGGGTGAAGCCTATTTTGAAGTAAAGCCTGATGCCAGAGCACCTTTTCGCGTACAAAGCCGCTCGCAAAACGTGGAAGTGCTGGGCACCAGCTTTAATGTAAACGATTATACGGATGAAGTTGCTGCAAAAACCACTTTACTGGAAGGTAAAGTGCGGGTACAGGAATACCTGCTTACCCCCGGCCAGCAGCTGATTGTACAAAACAATACGGCCACATTGGTACCCAATGCAGACATTGATCAGGCAGTTGCCTGGAAAAACGGTTCGCTGGATATGCGCGGACTGGATGTAAAAGCACTGATGCGGCAAATTACCAGACTGTACGATGTGGAAGTGGTGTATGAAGGCACCGTACCACAGGGTATATATGGTGGCATTATCGATCCCCGTAAAGTATACTTATCCAATATAATTGAGGTGCTGCAAAGCCAGGGCATTCGTTGCCGGCTGGAAGGCAGCAAACTCTATGTTTCGTCAGCAAAATAGATTATTTAACCCCCGTAATACAGGAAGATTTACATGGTGATTATCAAACATTGAGAGAACAACGGGCGTACCGCATAAAAAAACCAGGAGCGCTCCTACCTGCTCCCGGCTTATGATGTTGCGGCGTTTACGCTAAACAAGGCATTTCGAGTAAAAAGACTGTTTATTTAACATCCTCAACTAACAACAAAGCTATGAAACTGGCAGCGTTATTCAAACGCCGGCTATTGAGCGGGCGTTTGTTCACAACAAACGAAAATTTCCGGAATTCCGTACGTACTGTATTGCAGTCGCCCCTCCGGAGAAAAATTGCACTGGTTATGAGATTAAGTATCGTATTATTATTTGTGTGCCTGCAGCAGGTAAGCGCGCGTGGCTATGCACAAAAAGTAACTTTATCTGCCAAACAAATACCGTTAACACAGGCGTTCAACAGTATTAAGGCACAAACCGGCTATTCCTTTTTCTGGGACCAGCAATTGCTGGACAAAGCGCCGCTGATTACTGTGGCCGTAAAAGATGCCCCTCTTACCGTGGCTTTAGATAAGTGCCTGAATGGGCTTAATCTTTCTTATGAAATTAAGGGCAACATTGTACTGATTAAAGAAAGGAAAGCAGCCGGTGCTACAGATGATAATTATACACCTTTACAGGCAGCACCCGCAGACTATGTCATTTCCGGCAAAGTGGCAGACAGAGAGGGTAAGCCGCTGGAAGGCGCAACCGTAATACTGAACCCGCTGGATTGGAAAGTACAAACCAATGCCAAAGGAGAATTCAGCTTTAAAGGGGTGCCCGACGGACGCTACAAAGTAGAAGCCACTTATGTGGGCTACAACATGGGGCGGGCTTATGCCAACCCTGCAAACAACAACGCTCCTATTACCATTACCCTGCAGCCAACAGAGCAGGAGCAGGAAGAAGTGGTACTGAGTACCGGTTATCAAAGGCTGAAAAAGAACAGCGTTACCGGTTCCTTTGCTGTGGTTACTGCTAAAGATATTGAGCAAACACCATCGCCAAACATTATGGAGCGTTTGGAAGGTAAGGTACCGGGTGTGCAGTTTGATGTACGGAATAACAAAATAACCGTAAGAGGTATCAGCACCTTTGGAACCGGCAACTCTCCGGCCCCTCTGATTGTAATTGATGGTTTCCCTTACATAGACCAGAAGCTTACCAATATTCAGGCAACCAATTTCAGCTCAGGCCCCACTTCGGGTAGTATCAACCCTACCTCCCCTCCACAACCAACTTATTCCGGCAATTCCATTTTAAGCTCTTTCAATCCTTCAGACATAGAAAGCATTACTTTTCTGAAAGATGCGGCAGCAGCAGCTATTTGGGGTGCCCAGGCAGCCAATGGTGTAATTGTGGTAGAGACCAAAAAAGGCAGAAAAAATGCTCCCACCTCTGTGAGCCTTAACGCTACTTACAGTGCATCGGCCCCCGCAAAGCTTTCTAATCTGAATGCGATGAGCACCACGGATTACGTAAATCTGGAGCGCGAACTATTTGATAAAAACTTTTATTTTGATGCTGCTACCAATTACCGATACGCAGCCCAGAGCGAAGCTGTAGAAATTATGTACCGCGCCAAAAGAGGTGAAATAACAGCTGACCAGCGCGAAGCTGCTCTGGCAGAAATTTCTGGCAGAAGCAATTACGACCAGATCAGAGATTACCTGCTGCAATCTGTTACCGCACAGCAGTACAACCTGGCTGTATCAGGTGGCAATGCTAACGGAAGCTATCATATATCAGGCAACTATAGCCGCAACAGACCTGTATACAAAAGCAACTACGGAGAAAACTATTTTCTGAATTCCAATACCAGCAATAATTTTCTTAATAACAGACTTACACTGAATACAGGCCTCAACTATACTTATTACAAAAGCGTAATGAACACCGCTGCGTTAGGTGCCTTAAGCGCCGGGCGCCTGGGTCTTTCGCCTTACGATATGCTGGTAGATGCTAATGGCAACACCATTCAGCGTGGTCTTTCCTTTACAAGACGTGTGTCAGATAGTCTTACCCGCCTGGGTCATCTGTCCTGGACATATAACCCCGTAGACGAACTTAACTACAACAACACAACCCTTACCAAAACAGCTTTACGTGCCAATGTTTCCTTAACAGGAAAAATTACCGACTGGCTAAACCTTCAGCTGGCTGGTCAACTGCAACGCAATATAGAAGATCAGGTAAACCTGCAGGATCTTCAAAGCCTGGCCACACGTGAGCTGGTAAACACCGGCACTGTTATCACCAACGGCAGAGCAGTAAACAATGTACCAAAAGGTGGTATATACAAAACCAGCAACAGCAGCGGCGAAGATTACAGCATGCGTGCCCAGCTGAACTTTAACAAAGGATGGGGTGGTGGTAAACACCAGCTTACCGCACTGGCTGCCACTGAAATAAGACAGCTGAAATCAACCGGCTACAAACAAACCCGGTTTGGTTACGACCCTATCACTTCCAGTTCTGCCACCATTAACCCTACGGTTCCTTACACCACCATGTACGGCTACACCGCTACATTGGGTTATTCAGACAATGCAGTTTATAAAGTCAGACAGCGTTATCTCTCCTACCTGTCAAACGCTACTTATTCTTACCTGGGCAGATATCATGCAACAGCCAGCGCCCGTTTTGAAGATTATAGTATGCTGGGCGTACGCCGCAGCCAGCGTGGTACGCCACTATGGTCGGCCGGTTTACGTTGGGATATAGCCCGCGAAGACTTTATGAAAGACGTAAAATGGGTTAACAATCTCAGCGTAAGAGCCTCTACCGGCACAGGCGGTGTTATTCCCCGTGATGCCATTGCATTTACAGTGGTTACCCTTAGCAATGATAGCTATACCAGCGTACCAATGGCCAGCATTAACGGATTTGCCAACCCTACACTTACCTGGCAAACAGTTAAAAATTATAATGCCGGTATAGATGCAGACTTGTTTAACAGCCGGTTAGCGATAACCTTCGATATCTACCGCAAAAAATCTTACAATATATTCACCCGCTTCAACTTCAACAGTACTTATGGATTTAACGATATCAGCTACAATACAGCTGACATGAGCAACCACGGGTATGAATTTAGTGTTACCGGGCAGGTAATACGCCGTAAAAACTGGCAGTTTATCTCCAGCTTTAACCTGGCGTACAGCACCAATGAAATTACAGACAACCGCTATCCGCTTAATACAACCGGTGCAGCTACCACCACTCAGCTACGTACAGGCCAGCCGGTAGACGGATTGTACACTTATCGTTGGGCGGGCCTGAACAATCTCGGTCAGCCGCAGATTTACAATTCAAAAGACGCCGTTATTAACAGCGCAGGCTTCCCTACCACCTATGCAGCAGACATGATATATGTAGGACGTACCACCCCTAAAGTTTTCGGAGGTTTTACCAACACCCTGCAATACAAAAGCTGGTCGTTAAGCGCAAGAATGGCTTACTATATGGGATATAAGTTTCTGAAAAATGAAATATTCAACGGCAGCTACCCCACCAGTACTCAGCTCAGTGGTCGTTTAAGCACCAGCCGTGCATTGGCCAATCGTTGGCGCCAGCCGGGTGATGAGGCAATTACCAATGTACCCGGCATAAGCAATGCCAACAGCAAAACCGTAGAATGGTATAACCTCTCCGATATCAGCGTAGCTGATGGCAGTCACATCAGACTACAGCAGGTTACACTGGGCTACGCTATGCCTTCTTCCATGCTGAAAAAAATGCCGGTATTCAAAGCAGCTGCTATCAACTTTACAGCAGCTAACCTGGGCATTATCTGGCGTAAGAACAAAGAGGGTATTGATCCGGATTATGTGATGACCAACGATTACAATAACCTGCCGCCAGCAGTGAACTATTCATTGAATTTAAACCTCACTTTCTAATCAAGGTTAATATGAAACATTCTCATCTTCTATATATAGGCCTGGCGTTTACCTTGTGTACCGCATCATGCCGCAAATACGTTGAAATAACCCAGGAAGGTCAGCGCGTGCTGGAATTAACCCAGGACTACGATGGGCTGCTGAATAACACCAACGTTATGCTTAGTACATACAGCTACCTTACCTATTCCAGCGACGATGGTGGTATGGATGATGCCAACTGGCAGAACAATCTGGTAGCCGGCACACCCAATGCCAACGCGTATACCTGGGGGGAAAAAATAATTACGGACGGAACCAATGCAGAAGACAATGACTGGCTTGCCATGTACAGAGCGGTATATTACAGCAACCAGGTTATTACCAATGTAATGAACAGCAAAGGTGGAACCGATGCAGACAAGCTTAGAATACGGGCTTCTGCACTGGTACACCGCGCCTTCTATTATCACACATTGGTAAACATTTACGCATCTCAGTACGATTCAGCTACTGCCGCAACAGCACCAGGTTTACCGTTGCGTCTTGACGATCTGATTGATGGAGATCTGACCAGAGTTTCTGTACAAACCGTATACAACCAGATACTGGCCGATCTTAATGCAGCTGTTAACACCGCTGAACTACCGGATGTAGCCCGGTATACTTACCAGGCATCTAAAGCAAGTGCCTATGCCATGCTGGCCCGCACTTACCTGAACATGCGCAATTTTACCGCAGCCAGAGAGGCAGCAGCTAAGGCCTTACAGTTACAAGGCACTCTGCTTAACTTAAACAATTATACATCGGTACTCACCGGCTATCCTCAACGTCATGCAGACCCGGAAGTAATTTTGCTTAAAACAGCATCTACTGCTTATGCTTACCCATTAAGCAATTCGTTGAAGCAGGTGTTTGCAGATAGCGCAACAGACCTCCGGTACATTGTATTAACACGTCCCAGCACCTTTGTAAACTCCTGGGCCAACTATTACACAAGGGTATTCTTCAAAACCAGCATAGCTAACAATGGCTACATGTCTGGCCCTACCGTACCGGAAATGATGCTGATACAGGCAGAATGTGAGGCACGTGCAGGAAATACCTCTGCCGCTGTAACAGTACTGAACAACCTGCGCAAGCAACGCTATACAACTGCAGGTTATACCGATGTTACTGCCGGTAATGGTAGCGAAGCCCTGCAACTGGTATTGCGTGAAAGAAGAAAGGAACTGATGAATACCGGTATACGCTGGTTTGATCAACGTCGTTTACAGAAAGACGGCTTCATATCTACCGTTACCAGAACATTTAAAGGTGCCACCTATACCTTAGCGCCAGGCAGCAACAGGTACACTTTCCCCATAGCGGATAAGTACATCTATCTGAACCCTGAAATACAACAAAATCCAAGATAATTAAATAGCCCTCCCCCATGAAAACCAGCCACAGCTGCGGTATATCCGTTGGCTGTGGTTTTCCTACGCCCTGCTGAAAAAATAAAAGTTTAAATCAAGTATACTACCAATTATGTTTAGAAGAAGACGGTTTGCAGCTTTGGGCGCTTTTGCTATTGCCTTGTTGCTGACAGACGCAGCTGAAGCTCAGAAGAAAAAACGCGCTCCGGAAAACACACCGGGCAAAGGCGTTGACACTACTAAGAAAAGTGCAGACAGCACGCGCAAAAATGCCGCAGCCCCTAATGCGCTGAAGCCGTATAAGGATGTGATTACCGCGGGCATGAAAACCAGCACCGGCTATTTTACCATTCACCAGAAAGACGACAAGTTCTTTTTTGAAATTCCCAATACCCTGCTGGGCCGGGAGATTATGATTATTGCCCGTGTATCCAAAGCCTCCGCTGATATGCGCAATGGTTCCAGCGGTTATGCCGGCGACCAGATTGGCGAAGCGGTATACCGTTTTGAAAAAGGCCCGTCTAACAAGCTGTTCATGCGCCGTATTTCGTTTTCTGAGTATGCAGGTGATAGCAGTAAGGCTATGTACTCTGCCGTACAAAAGAACAACGTACAGGCTATAGCCATGGCGTTTCCCATTGCAGCGCTTAAACCAGATTCCTCTGCTGTAGTGGTAGATGCTACTGAATTTATAAACAGCGATAACGACATTCTGTACTTCCAGAAAAAGCTGTTTAAAGACCGCGCAGGTATGGGGTCGCAGATAAACGACCGCAGTTATATTGAGTATGTACACACTTATTCAACCAACATAGAAATACATGCGGTTAAAACCTATACAGCGGGCATGAACCCTACTTCTTCTAACTACACGGTTGAGTTGAACTCCTCGCTGGTACTGTTACCGGCCGTTCCCATGAAGCCGCGTATTATGGATGAGCGTGTGGGTTATTTTGCAACGGGCTTCCGCGATTTTGATGCTGATCCGCAGGGCGTATCCAATACCATTTATGCTACCCGCTGGCGCCTGGAGCCTAAAGCAGAGGATATGGACAAATATCTGCGTGGTGAACTGGTGGAACCTGTTAAACCTATTGTATTCTATATTGATCCTGTTACCCCTAAAAAATGGGTTCCTTACCTGATGCAGGGTGTAAACGACTGGAAAAAAGCATTTGAAAAAGCAGGCTTCAAAAATGCCATCATGGCTAAAGAAGCACCTTCCAGAGAGGAAGACAGCACCTGGAGTATTGATGATGCCAGCCATTCTGCTATCATTTACCGCCCTTCTGCCGTTGCCAATGCCATGGGCCCCAGCGTTGCCGACCCGCGCAGTGGTGAAATTATTGAGAGCCATATTTTCTGGTACCACAACGTAATGTCTATACTGCACAGCTGGTATATGATGCAGTGTGCAGCTGTTGACCCACGTGCGCGCAAACTGGAATTTGACGATTCGCTGATGGGTCAGCTGATTCGCTTTGTATCTTCTCACGAAGTGGGCCATACGCTGGGTCTTCGCCACAACTTCGGTTCCAGCTCTACCGTGCCGGTTGAAAAACTGCGCGATAAAGCATGGGTAGAAAAACACGGCCACACTCCTTCTATTATGGACTATGCCCGTTTTAACTACGTGGCACAGCCGGAAGATAATATTGGCGATAAAGGTCTGTTTCCGCGTATAAACGATTATGATGAGTGGGCTATTGAGTGGGGTTATCGTCTGCGTCCGGAATACAAAACCGCAGCAGAAGAAAAGAAAGCTTTAACCAAAATAGTATCAGACAGCCTGGCTAAAAACAACCGTTTATGGTTTGGCAGTGAAATGGAACCCGTAGATGCCCGCAGCCAGTCTGAAGATCTGGGTGATGATGCCGTACTGGCCAGCAGCTACGGTATCAAAAACCTGAAAAGAATTCTTCCGCAACTGATTAACTGGACTACCAGACCTGATGAAGGTTATGCCAATCTGCAAAGGCATTATGCGGAATTACTGGGCCAGTTCGGTCGGTACGTAGGGCATGTAGTTAAAAACATAGGCGGCGTAAATCATACCCCCAAAGTAGCAGGCCAGCCAGGTCCTGTGTTTGAAGTAGCCCCTTACGAAAAAAGCAAAAATGCTGTACGTTTTCTGAACGAGCAGGTGTTTGCTACTCCTTTGTGGCTGAAGAATGATGATATACTCAACCGCCTTCACGAATACAATGCCCCCGTTTCTTTTGGCATTGAACTCAGTACTATTCAACGCGAGATAATTGAAGCATTGAATACACGCTTCCGTTACAGCAGCCTTTGGTGGCAGGAGCAAAACGCCAACGGCAAAAAGGTATATACCCTTACCGAAATGCTCAGCGACTTCCGTAAAGGCATATTTAAAGAGTTGTACGAAGGCAAGAATGTAGACAGCTACCGCCGTAACCTGCAGAAAATATATGTTGGCCGCTTTATGCATCAGGTATTTGTAGCAGGCGATCCGTTCAGCACCATTGTACCGGGAACTACTTACCGTATTTCCCAGTCTGATATTATGTCGCTGCTGAAAGACGAAATGCGTCAGATTCAGCAATTGCTGAAAACCGGCATGCAGCGCCCCGGCACCGATAAATTTACCCGTTTACATTGCCAGGACCTGATTAACTGGATAGATGCAGGCTTTAAAGCAGATTCGCAAACTGTACGCTAAGCACAGCCTGCGGGTTTGATTGTTAAAAAACGGGCGTCTCCCCTTCAACGGGAGGCGCCTTTTTTGTGTACATATCCCTCTGTCAGGCTTAAAATGGTTAAAAAACTGTCATTTCTCCATTCATAACCTCATTTTAATCTCCTTACAGCCCTTTCCACCGTTTTGTTGCACTACCTTGCAGCCGCAATGAAAAGAATAGCCAACTACCGCAGGCTTCTGGGGGTTACACCGGAAGCTGATTTAAAAGAACTGAAATCCGTTTACCGCAATCTGATGAAAGAGTGGCATCCGGACAAATTCGCCCATAGCGAAGAAGAAAAGCTGGCAGCGGAAGAAAAAAGCAAGGTGTTAATCAATGCCTACCATTTTCTGGTAAGCATTGCCCCGGAAACCATTGAACAGGCTTTACCGGAGTATAAAGAAATGATTACCAATTCTCAGGTAATGGATTTCAACTTCGAAAAAGAGATATTGAAAATAACGTTTACCGATGGCAGCACTTATGAGTACTACGGCGTACCTAAAAACCTGTATATCAAACTTTGCCAAACCGATATACCAGACCGGTTCTGCCGCAGACATATTTACCACGAGTTTATTTACCGCAAAGTGAGCAAGGCAACGGAAGAAGCCTAAGCTGCTCTTCTCTGGTAATTACAAAATAGTAAAAGGGCGTTCTCCTGGTGGAGACGCCCTTTTATCATATGAAATGCCCTATATTAGAGTAAAGCAATGCCCTTGAATAAAAGCGCCTCCCTACTACTTATCTGCACGCTATTTTCCACAAAACTGTACGCGCAGATTATCATAGACAGCCCTGCCAGTCGTGTTGTATATATAGGTGCTAACAATGAATTCAAAATTTCCATTGCAAATAAACCCGCCAGTTCATACATCGCCACTGTTAGTACAGGTAACATATCCACCGCTTCAGGCAACAGGTACATATGGACTATCTGTAATACCTCAGACACATCCGGCACCGTAATTCTACGCTCCAGGCAAAAGTCCGCAGACTCCTGTGTATTCAGGTTTAGCATCCGCCCTTTGCCTAACCCCACAATTATGGCAAACGAATTTGCCCTACGGGCCGATCTGGAAAATTTCCCGCTGGAGGGTATTCCCTTTAAAGTGGTAAAATTCACCATAACTATTCTCCGGAAAGGAAAACCACCACTTGTGTTTCCACAACCTGGAAATCTTTATAATAGGGAAACATTACTCGCATTGGAGCGGCTACAGCCGGATGACAACATAATTATTGATAACATCTACATACAATATGGATGCTCTTTAACCATCCGGAAAATTAACACCGCTATCAACCACACTTACGCAGAATTGCTTGAAAGCCGCCGTGTACGTTAAGCAACACCACTTTGCCCATTTATAGCTATATTGGCCCAAAATCCGTTGTGTAGTATGAGGATAGCCACCTATAACGTGAATGGTATTACCGCCCGCTTACCGGTGCTTTTGCGCTGGCTGGAAGAAACACAGCCGGATGTGGTTTGTTTGCAGGAACTGAAAGCGCCGCAGGAGAAGTTTCCGGAGCAGGCTATCCGCGATGCGGGATATAAAGCCATCTGGCACGGACAGAAAAGCTGGAATGGCGTGGCCATTTTATCGCGTACGGAAGAGATAGAAGAACGCTGCCGTGTGTTACCCGATGATCCGGAAGATTTGCAAAGCCGTTATATAGAGGCCCGTATTAAAGATATTGTGGTAGGTTGTTTATATCTGCCCAATGGCAACCCGGCTCCGGGCCCTAAGTTCGATTACAAGCTGGGTTGGTTTAAAAGGTTCAGCCAGCATGCACAGCAGCTGCTGAATGAAGGCGTACCGGTGGTGCTGGCCGGGGATTACAACGCCATACCTACAGAGAAAGATGTATACAAGCCCGAGCGCTGGACAGAAGATGCCTTATTCCGCCCGGAAACACGCAAGGCTTATCATAACCTGATAGCACAGGGCTGGACAGATGCCATACGCAAACTGCACCCGGATGAAACGGTGTATACCTTCTGGGATTATTTCCGGGATGCGTATGGCCGTAATGCGGGTTTACGTATTGACCATTTTCTGCTGAGTCCGCAACTGGCACCGAGGCTACAGAAAGCAGAAGTAGACCGCTTTGTACGCGGCTGGGAAAAAACAAGCGATCATGGACCTGTGTGGATTGAAATACAAGATTAATAACCTGCTAAACAGTTACACCTGAACCAGAACCTTTTACTTCTTTTTATTTTTATCAGCTTACTTATTCTGCCTGCCTTTATACAAAAAGCCAAAGACAAACTGTATAAAGGCAAAGGCTTTCATATCAGCTATCCACCCAACTGGGAATGTGTGGAAGAAAACAGTATAGTAAGCATCTACCCTACCGAAAACTACGGTACCCTAAGTATTGTGCGGTACGAAAACATTACCGTTCCGGAAAATGCCACACCTGCGCTACTGGCAGAAATACAAGGCTTGCCGCCCGATGCGGTCAACTTTCTCATTATGCCTAAAAGTACCCATACAGAATATTATCAGGAATACAAACGCGCCAACGCGCAATGGGTGGTAAAAGCCTTCCGGCAACAAGAGGAATTACTGGTAATAACCATTCATTGTAATATACCTCAGTGGGGCGAACAGCGGAATGCGTTTTTAAAAACCATGCATTCCTTTACGCTCCATTAAGTATCAGATCATTCTGCATTCTTTCGCTTTTTTCAGCAATAGTTGCGTACTGCTTACATTCAGTTTCTGCATCAGATTTTTACGGTGTGTTTCTATAGTATAGCTGCTTAAAAAAAGTTTTTCTGCAATCTGCGGCCCGTTAAGTCCTTCATGCAGCAACAACAGAATTTCCTTTTCGCGGCGGGTAAGTACCGGCGCATTTTTCAGGGCATCACCCGTACTGCAAAACTGCTCCAGCAGCTTCTGATTGGCCCCCTTACTCAAAAACACCTTATTATCCATCACAGCATCAATGGCTTCCAGCAGTTCTTCCCGCCCCATATCCTTCAGCAAATACCCATTACCGCCATGGGCAAGAAACTGCGAAATTATACCTGCTTCGTTAATAGAAGTAAGCCCTATAATTTTTACCGCTTTATGCATCCTCCGTATCTGTGCACATAACGTAAGCCCGTCTGTATCCGGAAGGCTTATATCCAGTAATATAATGTCTACCGTATTATCATTCAAAAAATTAAGCGCATCGGCTGCATTGGTGCAGGCACATGCCACCTGTAGCCAGGTTACGTCCCGCAGCATCATAGCAATTCCACCTGCCACCAGCGGGTGATCGTCAATAATCAGTATGGGTATCGGTATCATAATTACAACAAGATAATAAACAACCCGCGCTCTTTCGCTAGTGATTTATCAGGAACACCATCATTACAGTAGTGCCAATCTGTTGCTGCGAGTCAATTGACAAAGAACCGTTCAGATAGTTCACCCTGCTTTTAACCGATTCCAATCCTGCCCGGCCGGAACCGCTATCCGCATCCACATTAAAGCCACATCCATTATCCTCCACCGTAATACTTAACTGATTGTTTTCCCGGTTAAACTGAATAACCGCTTCGGTGGCCTGGGAATGTTTCATAATATTATTCAGCAATTCCTGAATAATACGGTATAACATAATTTCAGTAGCAGCCTGTAAACGCTCCTCCATACCATAATCCTGCAGCTTCACCTGCAAAAGTTTTCCGGCATTAATACTGTTACACAATTCGCGCACCGCAGGCACCAATCCAATACGTATCAGCACCTCGGGCATCATATTATGTGCAATGCGCCTCACCTCATCAGAAGCATCATTCACCAGTTCATAGCTACGGGTAAACAGCGGATAGCTACGTAAGTCCTGCACCTCATGCTGCAAGGTGCTTAGATGCATTTTAATAGTAGAAAAAAGACCGCCCAATCCATCATGCAAATCTTTGGCAATACGTGTACGTTCCGTTTCCTGTCCATTAATCATAGATTGAAGAGACACTACCTGTTGCTGCCGTTCCAGAAAAACAATTTGCTTCTGCTGCTCTTTTTCAGCGCGCTCTGCGTCTTTTCTTCTTCTGTTGTTGCTGTTATAAAACCAGGCCACCACCAATAGCAGCAACCCTGTTATAAGGCTTCCCGCCAGCAGCAGGCGGTCTCTCCTGGCAATCTTCAAAGCCTTTTCTGTATTGGCCAGGGTTAAAGCGGCTATTTCAGCCTTTTTCTTTTCGCTCTGGTATTGTGCCTCGGCAAATGCCAGTTCCTTTACAGCATGCTCATTATATATTTCTGCACGCTGTGCCATGGCCTTTTCCAGCAGGTTGTTTGCCTCTGTAGCATTACCGTTTTTCTTATGCGCATCAGCCAGTAGCAGCTCTGCCTTCATCAGCTGATGTTTAAATCCGTTGGCAGCTGCCATATTGTACGACTGCTGCAGGCTGGCAATTGCAGCCGGAATATTACCTGCTGCCAGTTGGGTTTCACCAATACGATACAAACTTTCGGTAATTTCCGTTTTCAGCTTCAGCTCCCTAGCCAGGGCTTCATAACGCTGATAATACTGCAAAGCCCGGGGGTAATTTCTGTCGTACTCCAGCTGAAAAATGCCATTCAGTTTAGCCAGCATCAGCGCATAATCTTTCTTCTGAAAATCTGAGAGATTGAAAGTGCGTAAGCCTTCTTCAATGGTACCCAGCATTGCTTTGGCCACCACCGCCTTACCCGATGCCAGATAGTTATGATAGTATTCATAGTAATACTCCATTTTTAGCCGTTCATTCAGCTTTGGAAAAAAGGCGGTGGTTTTATCCAGATATTCCAGTGCCTTTGCCGGCATTTTCAGTTGCCGGTAGTCGCTGGCTATATTCAGATACACAATGGCCAGATTAGTGTAGTTGCCAGGCGTGTATTTTTCTACAAGGGCAAGCGCCTTCAGCCGGTACATAAGCGAGTTGCGAAAGTCTCCATTGTCATTATAAATACCACCTACATTGTTATAAGCCATCATCTGCAGGCGGTTGCGGATGCTATCGTTGGGTATATCCTCTGCTACCTGCATCATCTCATCATAAGCATCCAGACTCTGCGCCAGCTGATGTTTGCTATTATAGTAGCTGCCTTTTATCATCAACCCCTGTGCAATCCCCTGCCTGAAGCGAATACGGCCTGCCAACCCAAGCCCTTCCTCCAGCGTATGCAGCCCAATACTATCCTGCATTTTATGTTTCAGCTGATAGTTGCCCAGGGTAAGCAGCGCCAATACCCTTACAGAGTCGCTACCTGTACCGGCAATCACCCGTCGTATACTGTCTTCATTTAACTGTTGTGCCTGCACGTGCAGCGTAGCAACACTTCCGCCCATGCATAGTAAAGCTGACATACAAACAATAAGGGGTTTTACGCGCATCGGTTTCATTTGTCTTATAAATCTAATTCCGGGGCGGCAATACATAACTACCTGCTTTCAGGTATTTTTTACCTTCTATTTTCACTGTGTATTGGTATTGAACAGGGCTGCATAGCAAAATAGCTTTGTTCTATCAAGCGAAACAACATGCACTACCTTCTGAAAACAATACCTGCTACGGCTGTTCTCTGGCTGGCCGCTCCGGCGCTGATGGCGCAGGAAGAAAGTACCAACAGCCGCTTTACCCCCAAAGAGCTGGCTATTCCTGCCTCACCGGTATTTGATGTAATGGGTGTTACCCCATCGCAGATTAACCGCACGGCAGATATTAAAGAGTTTAAAGTAGACTGGTCTTTTAAATCCTGGAAGCTCAGCCCCAACCTGGCTATACAGTCGCAACCCATATGGGAGGCCTTTTATAACCGGCGCGATCTGGGTAAGTATCAGCAGGCAGGGCGTTTTATGCGCAGGCTGGCGGCAGTAGATGTATCTATAGGCTCGGTACAGGATGAAAACAACGACCGCCGTATTGGCTTTGCCATTAAAGCCAATCTGTTTAAAGAAAAAGATCCGCTGATGGCCCGGGAGCTGTATCAGGATCTGACTGAAAAATACCGGCTGGAAAAAGAGTCTTTAACCGCCAGCCTGAAACAAACACAGGAACAGCTGGATACCACTACCGATATTATGGCCAAACCCGCACTGCGTACGCAGATAAGCAGTGTGGAAGAACAGCTGAACACCCTGCATACCCGCCGCAACCAGGAAATTAACGAACGTGCTGCTGTGTTTGTAAAAGAACACTGGAACGCCTCTTCGCTTGATGTGGCTTTTGGCCGGGTATACGCTTATCAAACAGACAGTGCAGGCGCGTTACATACCCTGCGGCTTAACCGGAACACCGGCTATGCAGGCTGGCTCAACGGCAGTATAGGCTTAGGTAAACGCCTGTTGCTATCCGGCCTTTTCCGTACCAGCTTTTATGAAGAAGAACTGGATTTTCAACTCAGGAACCTGAGCACCGGCGAAGAACAAACGCAAAAAGCAGTAGCCGCCAACACACTGTTCAGCATGGGCGTTAACCTGCGGTATGGCGGATCTGTATATACCTTCTTTGCTGAGTTTCTGTATGAACGCAAAGGCCTTAAAACACCACTGGAAGCCTTGTCTGACGCCTTTGGTACACCAGATGGCTTTGAAGTGGTGGGCAACAGTGTTAAGTGGGATGTGGTACACCCCAATACTATCAGCTTTGGCGGCGACTGGCGCATCAGCAAAAGCGTTATCATCAACTACGGCATGCGTTGCGTGTTCGATAACCAATGGAAGTTCACCACTTTCACCCCTATTGTTACCCTCGCCTGCATGATGCGTTAATTCTGGCATTTCACTCTTAACTATAATCAATCACCATTTCCAAACAATTACGTATGAACAACAAAATTACCCTGGGTGTAGCACTCACCCTATGCAGCACCATGCTGTTAAACAGTCCGTTACATGCCCAGAAAGCACCGCTGGCTAAAAGCATCAGCCGCTTTCAGCTGATAAAAAGGCCCGCATTTAATGCCTACTTTGAAAGACTGGCAGAAACCTCTAAAAAAGTAAGCACCAGCGGCGGACAAACACTCGCTACCAAAACCGGATCGCTGGGTAAAAGTGAAGTAGTGGTAAACATGACGCCACGCGCCACACCGGTACAAACCGTTGGGGCCGTAACCACACAGCGCAACGGCAGCAGCGTTTGCGAATCGCAGAACTATAATATGGATTACCTGAACGTGGGGGTATTTAACAGTTATACCAGAGCACTGCCTGCCTCTGTATACCCCGGTGCGTTTATAGAAGCGCAAAGCCTGCTTACCAACCGCCCTTCCGCCTACAGCGCTACCGGCCGCGCACCACTGAACATTGGCATTTCTATTAACGATAGTAAAAACATTAAGAATTTTACCGCCACTACCTTCGGCTCTAATTACACCAACGAGCTGCATACCGCACTCCGTAACAAAAGCTTTGGCACACAGATACCTGCTTACCTGGTAATGAATGCAGTGGAAGTTAACAGCCTTACCCAACTACAGGCCAACTTTGACCTTACCGTTGGTTTAATGATTCCACTGGAAGAACTGGGCGTACCTGTTGAAATTTCCCAGGGCATTTCTGTAGGTGTAAGCGATACATCCTCCCGCAGAGTGTACAGCTATCTGCTTACCTACGAGCAACCGATGTATGATTATACAGTGAAAGAAATTGACCGCTCACTCTTCTTTACCGCCCCCGGCGCCGCTGCACAACACCCCACCGCCGTAATGGTACGAAGCGTTGTTTATGGGCGCAGAATAACCATGCTTATTAAATCGTCAGAAACACTGGAAACCGTAAAAACCACCGTGCGCGAACGTTTGGGCGTAAGCACCACCGGCGATCTGGGTGTATCTGCCGGCCTGCAGGTAGATGCGGAAATCAGAAACAGGTTTGAGCAGCAGATCAATTCTTTTCATGCTTTTGTACAGGGCGGTAGTGCAGAACTGGGAAATAAAATATTTCACGATCCGGCAGCCATTAAATCTTACATAGAAGATACCCGTGCCGCAAGTTTATCCGCCGCTACCGGCGAGGTGCCTATACAGTATATTCTGGAAAAAGTTAATGCCGATGCGGTAGTAGGCGTACGCTCTACTGCCAACTACAACGCACAAAGCTGTATTCAGCCGCATTTTGACATAGCCGTTATATACAAAGGCATTAAATGCAACAAGGTAGTGGAAGCACCGGGCGATGATAAAGAAGATGTATTTGGCAGATGTTCTGTAAATGGAAAAAGGCTGGCCGATATTCCTGAAAACAGTGCACTCTCCATTAAAGCAGGCACCACCTCTGCCGATCTTAAAACTGTTTTGGCAGGCGACAACATTACACTCGACCGCCTGGCAACTTACATACTCACTTTTACTTCAGAACTGAAAGACTGGGAACTGCTGCAGAAGCCGGAGTTTAAACTGGCCCAGCCACTGGATGGCAAATACCAGATTACCACCGGCCGCCTTAATAAAATAATGGCCCTGGACAAGGGCGAAAGCACCTTACTGGATGAAGGCACGCAGGAATTAAAACTGTACGAAAACAGTGATAAAAGCAGCGCTTCTATATCCGTACTTTATCAGGTGAAAGTAACCAGAAATTAAACGCACTCAAGCATACAGAAAAAGGATGCCCGTTACCGGTGCATCCTCTTTTCATATAGTTCTTTTATATTTGTTACCTATGACTATTCCCACTGACCGCCCGGTATACGAAAGTGAAATAGCCACCTATTGGTGGGAAGGTAGCATACTCGTATCGCTGTCTAAACCACCTAAACGCACCGTTGCCAACATTACCCAAAATGTATCAGTAGTAAAAGCAATTACCGGCAATCAACCGGCAGCTTTGCTAATTTACCTGTGTAAATCGCCCATACCCGATAAAGCCACCCGGCAGTTTGCCACCACACAACTACCTGTTATTTATAAAGCTATGGCTATGGTATCGCAGCCGGGGCTGGCCCAGTTTATTATGAAGTTGTTGTTTGCATTAAAGCCCTCTCCCATACCCATGAAAAGCTTTACATCGGATGCAGCAGCAAAAGAATGGCTGCAACAATACGTATAAACGTCTAAATACCCTGCTTCATACATATCTAATGTACTCCCTATGCAGTATCTATGCTCCGTGTATGGAGTATCCATGCACCATACATGCAGTTGCTATGGATATGCATACAGGAATAATTACTAAGGCGTCCATGTTAACCGGGATTTTACCTCTCCCTTCTCCCACAACCACATAACGGTATACCAGCCAGCCCCATCGCTGAAAGAACTCATTTCCAGATAAATACGCTGCTTTTTCTCATCTACGTATATGGTAGCGGCCGAAGCCCGTATTTCACACATATTCATTATCCAGGATGCGGGAAAGACAGAACGCATTTTACCCCATTGTACCTCAATGCTTTTGAATTCAGTACCGGGCATTTCGCCATCTTTTCCTTTATAAGGTTTACCATCAATTTTTGCAATCGATGTATGTGCTTTATCGCTGTAGGTAAACTTGTGCTCCTTTGCCACAAACGGCTTTACAGCTATGGTTACCTTTATAGAATCATGCTGAAAAACGGCAGTAGTTCCGGTATGCTTTGTTTTTTTAAGCAGTTTTACACCTGGAATAGAATCAACCGCCACCAGTCTGGAAGCATGAATATAGCCGGAATATTCTTTTCCATTTTTCATGTAACTCACATCTGACCAGTCATTCACCTCGTTTAACCATACACATACCAGCGACTGGTTGCTAATTCTATCTACAATCCTGGCATCTCCTGCGGAGTCTTCCCGCACATTCACATACCCATCTTTATCCCGCACAACTGCATACTGTGCCTGAAGTGTAAAAGATTTGAATAATGTAAAAACCAATAACAGAAATGAAAAAAAATATTGCATAAGCATTCAGTTTTTTGCAAAAACTACTCTTCAACCAGGTATCCAATCTCAGCTCTGTCTGCCCGGTATTTTACCTTTAACCTAGTTACATTCTCAGGCCGCTTACCCTTGTCATATTTCTGTTCCCTTTTGTATTCAATACCATTCACCTGGTAACTAAACGCCAACCAGTCCTTCGACCAAAAACCTTTGTCTATATCAATGGGTTGTGTAACAAGAAACTTAAACCTGAGTGTATCTATTACAGGCCGGGCAAAATAAACAATCGCATAATTGGGATCCATCGTACTCACGCGGGCTTCATACCATTCTCCTATCTCCAGTTTCGCCCCTCCTTTGACGGTGTAACTATACCCCCGCCCCTGTATTTCATAGCCCAATTGTGTATATCGGCCGCGCTTATCGGCTACTACTGCTGCCACTTTATAATAATGCTGCATCATATCATTTGCAGCAGTTTTTCCTCCAAACTTATCAGAAAGCCAATGAATGCCCGTAACAACAAAATATATTGATGCCGTAAATATAATCGCGAATAAAATACTGGCTACAGTGGTGAGGCGGGACGCATTTTCAGGAGAACCGCTTTTTTTCGGCATATGAGGGTTATGGGTTATATGCTAACAAATATACCGGCTGTATTTATATACCAACGCAAAAAACAGTGTTAAGGCATTGCTGACGGAAAATCCATCAGCACTCTTTTATAAAAAGAGCCGGAACAAATGCTCCGGCTCCGTTTATCTGACACAAAGGGGAAGTTATTATGAAGCTTGTTTCGCCAGCTCTATCATAGCTGACAACTCCGCTACCGCACTCTCGTTGCTACCGTCAAAACCGGCCAGCTCAAAACGGATATTGCCCTGCGCATCTATTACAAACTTGGCGGGTATCATTTTCACGCCGTAGTCGGTTACCGCTTTATTGGTATTCGTTTTCGCGTCTTTACCATCTAACAACACCTGAAAGGTGTAATTGTTGGATTGTATAAAACTACTTACTGCTGTTGCAGCAACCGCATCGGTTGTACGCTCCCAGGTATCTATAAACAAAAAGCGAACGGTGGTATCCTGCTGATATTTGTTTACTGCCAGCTGCATAGCCGGGAACGATCTTTTACAGGGGCCGCACCAGGTAGCCCAGAAATCCAGCACCACTACTTTACCTTTCAGTGCATCCAGCGATACGGTTTTACCCTTCAGGTCTTTCAGGGTAAACAACGGCGCCGGGCGGTGTACCATAGCTGCACGGGCTTTCTCTTTTACATATACTGCCATAGAGTCGTGCAGGGCAGCAACGTAGGTAGCAAAGTCAGCTTTGTTGCCATGCACTAATGTATACAGCTGTTTCAGCTGCGCTTCGTTTTTGGCAGAAGCACGGCCCTGCTTCACCATTTTTTCCAGCAGCAGTAAGGCCTCGCTGTTACGATTCAGTGCTGCCAGTGTGTTGGCATACAACTCTGTAATATTATCGCTTTGCTTTAAACGGTAAGCAGGTTCCAGATACGCCAGCGCTGTATCGTAACGCCCTGCTTTAAAAGCAATCTCCGCTACCGCAGCGCAATAGTTGGGATAGCCTACAGCTGCAAAACGGGCTTTATTATCCGGGTTAGGTATAGCAACAAATTCACCCGATTGCTGTACCGCTTTCTTATACAGTTTTTCCGCTTCTGCCGTATGGCCTTTGCGTAACAATACAGATGCCACCCCTGACCAGCCTTCGGCACGCCAGAATGGCGTTTCCAGGCTGCCGGTATAATATAGCGCTTTAGCAACACTGTCAACCTGCGCAAAAGCATTGGCTACGGCATTGCGGCCATAGTCATACACCAGTCTGTCGCTGCCAAAACGTTCCGGTGCAAAGCGGCTGATCCATTGCTTAAAAGCGGCTTCTTTCTGTATAGGGTCTTCTGTATCGTATACTTTTTTCAGCCCCTCACCACGTGCAGCAACAGCGGTGTCTGTTACAGCACCGCTTTGCGCATATCCTTTACAACATGCTGCCAGCAATAACAGGCAGGCAGCCTTTTTCCAGTTATGGGTTATAACCATCATTTTGTTTCAGGTTTGTATTTTTCAATAGTTCTGTAAAAGGTATCGGCAGCAACACAGCAGTAGCTTTCCAGGTGGCTGGTTTCAGCGCGCCTACTACCGTATTGGCATTACCGGTACGCTTCAGATCAAACCAACGGTGGCCGGTTTCACCAAACAGTTCTGTCTGGCGCTCTTTCAGCACTGCTGCCACCAGATCTCCCTCTGTAGCTGCAGGGGTATTACCCAGCCCTGCACGGTTGCGTACCGCATTCAAATCATTTTGTGCACCATCTATGTTTTGCTGTTTAGCACGGGCTTCTGCACGTATCAGGTACTGCTCTGCCAGGCGTAACATAATATTGTACTCATTACCGCCACTGGCTGCCGTGGCAGTAGCTACTTTATATTTATTAATACGGCGGTAAAGTATAGTGTTGTTTACCACACTGTCTACCCATACCGCACGGCGGTTATCACCGGTTTCAAATACACTTACCGCTGCTTTGGTAAGGTAATAGTTGGGTATACCAGAAGCCGCCGTAGTACGGTAGTTGGTGCCCATAAACGAGCTGCCGAATAAAGTACCAATCTGCAGAATTATTTCATTGCTGCTGTTAACAAAAGCGCCGGTAAGCTCAGGCAGGTTATAGGTAACGTCTGTAGCACCAATTACACGGGTAGCAGCTGCTTCTGCATTGGCATACTCGCCTTTATACAAATAGGCTCTTGCCAGCAAGGCTGTAGCTGCGTACTTGTTTACACGTGTACGAAAGTTACCGGTGTATACACCTGGCAGCAGGCTTTCGGCTTCTTTCAGATCGGCAATGATCTGGTTGTATACCGAATCTACAGAAGAACGTGGCAAGGTAGCGGTAGCGTTCTGGTCAGAACTTAATACCAGCGGCACCGGCCCGAAATAGTTTACCAGATGAAAATAGAAGAAAGCCCGTAAAAAGCGCGCTTCACCCAGCAGTTGGGTGCGCAGCGCAGGTGTAAGTGTGGTAGAAGCCGTAAGCCCTTCCAATGCCAGGTTGGCCGACCGGATAGACATGTATGGATACATCCACAAATTCGTATTGAGCGTACCACTGGTTGGCAGCACGGCCGATTGCTGAAACTCATTTATTTCAGGCGTGGAAGCTGCCAGCTGGTATTCCATTTCGCCCGACTCCAGTTCGCCTGCAAAAGTAAAATACTGCAGCGCACCAGTGGTATTGTAATAAGAATAGATACCCATTACCGCGCCGGTAGCCGTACCATCCGCCAGAAACACACTGCTGTTATCCAGCATGTTTGGCGCTTTATCTACATCTACATATTTTTCACAGGAAGCCAAACACGCTCCCAGCGCTACACACAGTACGCCCGAACGCAGTGCAGAAAATGTATGTTTATTGAATAATGTCATTGTCCTGTTCTTTTAAAATGAAAGATTAACACCTGCAGTCAGCACACGCAACTGTGGAAAAGCAATATAGGTTCCGGTGCCCAGCGCAAAGCCGGTACCCGGTACCGTTGTTTCCGGATCGTAGGTATACTTCTGCTTTGCCCATACAAACAGGTTCTGCCCTCTTACAAACACAGCTGCATTGGTAAAGCCTGCTGGTTTTACCAGTTGCTTGGGCAGGTTATAAGTAAGGCTCAGTGTTTTAAACTTAATGAAAGAAGCGTCGCCCCAGTTGGCAGTGGAGTTACCGAAATAATTGTATAACGATCCTGCCGAACCTGCACTGGCCCTGGGTACTGCATCTGCATCTACCGGTTTGCCTGCCTGCCATCTGTTCAGCACCTGCTCCGTCTGATTGGTAGTAGCCGAACCGAAAGGACTGAAGTTATTAGCCAGGTTACTGTTGAGGAACCCATAACGGTGGTTGAATTGAAAAGCCACATCCAGTGTAAAGTTTTTCCAGCTGAGTGTAGAGGATAAACCACCAAAGTAAGGCGTACCCTGTTTTGCAGGTAACCGGTCGTACTGGTTAATAGTTCCTTCTCCTGTTCTGTCAAGGAAAGTGGGGTTACCTGTAGTAGCATCCGGTCCGGTGTATTGATACAGTTGTGCAACCGTAATAGGATAACCAATCACATAAGAAAGATTGTAAAGAGAATATTCCAGCCCTGGGAACTCCAGTAACTTATTCTGGTTAAATGCCAGGTTCAATGCCAGATCCCATTTCAGGTCTCTGGTCATCACTGGTGTAGCGTTCACTTCAAACTCAAAACCCTTGTTCTGCACCAATGCAGGCAGGTTACCGGAGTAAGAGTTGCTGCCTGCCTGCTCCGGCAAAGGAACAGATACCAGCTGATTGGAAGAACGGTTTCTGTAATAGTCTGCCTTCACCATCAGCTTATCGTTCAGGAAACCTAATTCCAGCCCTATATCCAGCTTCTTATTGGTTTCCCATTTTAAACCCGGATTGGCAAAATTGCTGGGTACCAGCGCATTGTTACCCATATAACTGTAGGTTGAACTTGCCGCTGTATAATATCCCAGATACGTGTAGTTAGGTATCTGATCATTACCGGTAATACCATAACTGGCGCGGAGCTTACCAAAGCTGATGAAGTTAACAGACTTCATAAAGTTTTCTTTCGAAAACACCCATGCTGCACCGGCAGCGCCAAAAGTACCAAAGCGGTTGCCCGGTCCAAAACGGGAAGAACCATCTCTGCGGAAAGTAATATCCATCAGATATTTACTATGCAGGTTGTAATTAGCCCGGCCAAATACGCCATTGTACTTTACCTGCGAGTAGTTGTTATAGGTTACCGTAACAGCCGCTGCACTACCAATAGCATTCATTACCGCCTCGCTGGGAAAACCCACACCGTTTAAGGAAATACCTGTTGCCTGGGTTTGCTGAAAAGTGGTACCTGCCAGCAACTGCAGTTTGCCCTCACCCACTCTGGGTGAATATTCTATCTGCGGTTCTACTATATAGTTATCGTTGCTGTTATCGCCATAAGTAAGTGTATTGGAAGCCGTTGCCGTAGAGTTTACCGAACGGGCAGGCGTAGCATTGGTTTGCCGTAAGCGCGTGTTGGTATAACCCAGGTTGGCACGCACCTGCAACTGCGGCAGTATACGGTAACTCATATCTAACCCGGTAATCAGGTTATCAGTTCTGCCGGTATACGTACGCATCAGGTACGCGGTGGGGTTGGTCTGGTCCCAGTTTAACGATCCGTCTTTGTTGTATATGGGCAGGTTAGGTGCCAGGTTATACAGCGTACTGATATCCGTTATTGGCAGGTTGTTACCGGAATAGGTATAGCTGGCCGTTAAACGAATATTGAACTTAGTATCCACACTGGTATGGCCTACAGTAGCACGGGTAGAAAAAGTGTTGGTATGATAGCTTCCCGGAAACACAGTACCCTCACGGTGGTAAGAGGAATTGATCAGGAAGGTATTCTGCGCGTTACCACCGGAAACACCCACAGAGGCGTGCGATATATTCGCCGTGCCGCCAATGGCCCATTTCTGCCAGTCGGTATACGCCGTAGTATCCCATACCAGCAGGTCTTTTGCGTTGGTGGTAGTAGGTGTAACACCGGCATTGGCAAAGGCCTCCCGGCGCATAGCCAGATATTCCTTTGTATCCATCATGGGTATATAACGGTTTACTTTACCCACACCCTGATAAAAGTTGACATTATAGGTGGTTTTGCTTTTAGAACCCTTTTTAGTGGTAATCAGCACCACACCATTGGCACCTTTAGAACCCCAGATGGCCGTAGCATCTGCATCTTTCAGCACATCAATACGCTCAATATCATCGGGGTTAATAACACTGAACGGACTTATACTGCCGCTGGCACCGCTGATGCCAAAGGCATTCAGTCCATCACTGGGCGGTGCAGCCCCATTAAACAGTGTAAACGGCACGCCGTCAATTACGTACAGCGGAATAAAACCAGCCGCTGCTGTTCCCTGTCCGCGTATCTGCATACGTATACCACCACCGCTTAAGCCATTGTCCTGCGTAATCTGCACACCGGCAATACGGCCCTGCATAGCGGTTAACGGGTTGGTTACGGTTTGTTTGGCTATGGCATCGGTACCAATAGAACTTACGGCACCCGTATTTAAACGTTTGGTAGTAGAGCCATAGGCTATAATTACGGTTTCATCCAGCTGGTTTACCGATACCTTCAGGGTTACATTCACCACCAGCGGCGATTTGCCTACTACCACTTTCTGTTCAAAAGCGGCGTAGCCAATTAATGCAAACTCCAGTGTATAACTACCCGCAGGTACTTTCTTCAGTTCAAAAGCGCCCTTATCATTGGTAACAGCGCCTATGTTTTTCCCTTTCAGCTGTACCGAAGCTCCGGCCAGCGGCGCTCCCGTCCCGTCTGTTACCACACCGCTTATCTCCTGCTCTTCTGCAGCCGCTTCCATTAGTAAAGCCTGCTGCTGCAGTTGCTGTGCTACTGCCGGCATTGCTTTTTCGCGGATGATAATAGTATTATTCTTCAGTACCCAGGTAAGGCCATTCGGTTCCAGACAGGCTTTCAGCACTTCTTCCAGCGGCTTATCCCGCACCTCCAGCGATACTGTTTTCGATTTACGCATCAGCTCTTCCGGATATACAATACCATAGCCGCTTTGCTTTTCTATTATATGCAAAACCTTATCCAGCGTAAGCTCCCGGGCCGAAAGAGAAATCTTTTGTGAGTACGTTCTGGCGCTCACCTGTAAACACATCAGCAGTATTAAACCCGCAGTCAGTTTCATTATCAACAATAGTTTTGAGCGACAAAGTGCAGACAACACTTTGCCATGTTCGATCAAGTGCATAACTTTCGAATAGTTTTGGGTTAATTACATATAGATGTTGCAAAGTCTAAAGCAATGAGCCTGAAATACCGCCGGCGATGGGTCGCAACCATTTCCGGCTTTTTTATAAGCTCATTTCACCGTAAGTCATTTTTCCATAAAAGGGTTGTCCGTTGTTTTAAGTATGATGAATAAATAAGCCATTATCTGTTCTTTCCTTCCAGCACGGTTACCTTATCATCCTCCAGCAAAAAATGCACATTGCCTGCTTCTTCCAGCACATCCAGCATGTCCTTTATACCACTGCTGCGCATTACCATACCCGATAAACGTCTGCCCCGCACATCTCCCTCATAGCTTACCTGTATGTTATACCATCTGGCCACCTGCCGCATAATGGTTTTTATATCTGCATCTCTGAACCGGAATTTGTCTTCCTTCCAGGCCAGTGCTACTTCCAGGTCTGCATCTTTTACCTGCAGTTTTCCATCTGCCTTCGGTTCTGCCTGCTGCCCCGGTTTCAGTACCACCGCGCTATGGCCTTGCTTCACCTGCAGGCTACCCTGTACCAGCGTGGTTTTTGCCGGCCCTTCTTCCGGGTAGGCCATTACATTAAAACCGGTTCCCAGCACGTTTACCTGCATACTATCGGCTTTTACATAAAAAGCACTGCCTGCATTGGCCGCTACATCAAAATAAGCCTCACCGTTCAGCTCTACCCGGCGCTCCCTGCCGGTAAAGGCGGTAGGAAAGCGCAGTGTGCTGGCCGCATTCAGCCATACATGCGTACCATCCGGCAGCAGCAACTGAAACTTCCCGCCACGCGGCGTGCGCAGGGTATGCATGCCATCCGGCACCGCTGCAGGTATATTCCTGTATTTCAATACGCCCTGCTCCATTATTACAAAACCCTGCCCCTCCGGCACATCGCCTTTTTGTTCCTTACCCCCTTCCAGCGCTATTTCTTCGCCCGATTCCAGCACCAGCACTGCTTTATCGCTGCCCGGCTGTACCTGGGTTTGGGCGGTTGTTTTTTCCGGTTCTGCTGCGGGTTTGTTCCACAGCAACCAGCCAACCACGGCTGCCGGTATCATCACCGCGGCAGACCACCACAGCCATCTGCCTGTTTTACGCGCTGCCACAGGCATAGGCACCACTTTATCCCCCTGGTCTTCTGCCTGAAAAACAGCGGTTAAAATGCCTTCTGCCGCTTCATCAGACAGTAAAGGCTTTTCTTCCCGTTTTTCTATATACTCGTCCAGCAATTGCTGTATACCGGTCTCATCTGTTTCCAGCAAAGCAAGCAGCTCTGCCTTTTCAGCCGCTGTACATTGTTGCTGCACCCATTTCTGAAAAAGATATTCCGCCCTGGGCCTTTCCATATTTTCTTTGTTTAGTTGATAGTACAAGAATCGTCTCACCCGGAGACAGCTGTGTTAAACAAAAGGGTGAGCCAGCAGTAAAAAAATAATGCAGTCCAGATGCGCCATGCAAAAAGCGCGGATATTCCGCAGCGCCTGGGTAAGGTGAGATTTAGTGGTATCTTCCGATACGCCCATTTGTTGCGCAGCCACTTCCCGCTTCAGGCCCGCTAAGCGTATCAGCCGGTAAGCCTCGGCCTGCCGCTGTGGTAAACGGCTGATGGCCTGCTGCAACAGCGCCCCGTATTCCTTTTCCATCAGGTATATTTCACCATCATATTCACTTGCTCCGGCAGCCAGTTCCAACTGCTCCGGTAAAGCATTGCTTTGCCGCTGCTCTTTTTTCAGCAGGTTGATGATGTGGTTACGGGTAGCCGTAAACAAATAGGCTTTAAAGTGGGTAATTTGGTTCAGCCGGGCCCTGTGCAGCCATATTTTCAGAAAAATATCCTGCAAAACATCCTCTGCCATCACCGGAGAACCCGTTGTATCCAGCGCCACTGCATACACTTTATGCCGGTAGCGGTGAAATAACTGCCGGAATGCCTCCTGATTACCATCAGCAATTTCTCTCAGCAGCAGTAGCTCATTATCGGGTAACAGATGTTCCAGAACCAGTGATTGTGAATTGGTTCAAAAGTAACAAGTCCACGGGAATAATAGAACTTATCCCTGGTTTACCCCTAACTTAAAAAAAGGAGCTGCCCCGTTTAATGCGGAACAGCTCCCTGAATCATAGAAATTTCTTTGCAGATTAAAATAAGCGGTAACCTACCGTAAAGGTAGCTGCAGCGTTTTTATTGTCACCCGCACCGGTGTTGTCGCCAATTTTGGTTAAGCCAAACTGGTATCTGCCGGAAACATTCAATGGCGTATTGGGAATTTCAAACTCCACCCCTGCTACAGCGCCAAAATCGGTGCTTTTGAACGCGTCTTTATTGCTTATGGAACCGCTGCCATCTTCATTGCTTGTTTTCAGCTTTGCACTTAACAGGTAACCAATCTGAGGGCCTGCATATAAACTGAAACCAGAGCCGGCGAAAGTATATTTAGCCAGAACCGGCAAAGTAAGATAGTTTAATAATTGCTTACTGGTAAAGTTGCTACCCAGGAAAGTGCCTTTATACTTTACACCTAAAGTAGACCAGGTAAGTTCTGGCTGAATGCCGAATGATTCGCTTACATGAAAGGTTGCAAATGCGCCACCATTAAGACCTACCAGACTGCTTTTACCATCACCTGCTCCGTTATTTCCTGTAATGGTAGCCAGGTTTACACCTGCCTTCAATCCAAAGCTTAATGGCTGGCTTTTAGAAGAAGTGGTTTGCGCAAAGGAAAAAAGGCCTGTGCAGGCAAAAGCTGCTACTAACAATAAAGACTTTTTCATGGTTTATATCGATTTATAAATAACTTATTTAATGTTTATCAGGTTGCGCCGCAAAGATAAAAGAGGATTTGTTAGAAAATAAAAAGACGATGATTTTTTAGGATGAGCGGTATGTTATTCACCTGAGCATAAGCAGAGAATACGTGATGAAGTATATGGGAGTATAAAAAAGCCACCCCGCTATGTTGCTGAGGTGGCTTTTATTTGAATACGGTATAACTGATTAACCCGGAGGCAGTTGATCCTGCACATATTCTACGGTTACCACCAACTCCACACCCTTACCCGGATGCAGTGCCTGATAACGGGTAGTAAGGTCCTGCTCCAGCCCCAGTATCTTACGGTCTTTATGCGTAAGAACTTTGTACTCATTGGTTTCACCATTTACCTTCAATATAAACCTCAAATCCTTATAGGAATACCAGGCTGTAAAACGCTGCGTTTCCGGTATGTTAAAATACCAGGCGCTGTCTTCGTTTCTAAAGTTTATGTAATAAGGCTTAGCCAGTTTTTCAGTCAGTTCTTTGGTTACAGCGGCAGACAGTGCTGCGTCTGCTATCTTTACTTTTACCTGAGGTTTGTAGGTAGCATGGTTTACCAGGCTTCTCCACATATAAAACGGAACACGTACCCAAACCCTCAGTTTTTCCTTACGGCCATCAATACCTGTAAACTCCACATCCACACCTCCCGCCTCAACCGTTTTTAAAAATGCCTTGCCACCGGTAACACTGGCGGTTAATACTTTATTATCGCTCACAGTTACGCTGGCCACCTGCATGTTATTTTCAGGAGTGTATAAAGTATCTTCTCCATGCCACAATTCAAGATACGGATCGGGAAGTGGGGCGGATGTTGTTTCCTTCCGGTTACAGGATGTACTAAGCAACGTAAAAGCGAAAGCAATTACTAACAGATTCATTGGTTTCATATGGAATAACTAAGTGCCCGGTTAGTTGGTAAAGGGCTTTTCAAATGTAGGTAATTTATAATACATGCAATCCGCCCCCTATCCTTTATTTCAGCCATTCATCCCTATTTCACGCACGTCCACCTTCCCACATACGTACTGGCTTTACAATCATTCCTAATTTAGTTTTATGAAAAAAATAACCCATAACTTATTTTTATCTCTGGCGCTCATTCTCTGCGCATCCTGTAAAAAAAACCATAGCAGTACTACTATTACTATAGACGAAACCGAACCCGTTGCTCATTTTGAATGGACAGGCAGCCAGAAGGTGCCAGCTGAAATTACTTTCACCAACAAAACCCTGTATGGCGAAACCTACCACTGGAACTTCAGTAACGGGCAAACCTCTGTTAAACACACACCAGATAAAGTAACTTTTACTACAGCCGGCAGCTATGATATTATTCTTACTGCCAAACGTGGCAACAAAAGCAGTCTGATAAAAAGAACACTGCTGATTACAGCAGACAACAAACCAGCTGCGCATTTTTCCTGGTTGTTTAAAGACCAACGCTCTATGGCACCTGCTACTATTATTGTTAAAAACGAATCGGTAAATGCAGACCGTTATGAGTGGCGGGTAGATGGCGTATTAAATACGGAAACCACGCCCACTCCTATCCTCTTTAATCAGGCAGGCGACCACACCATTACCCTTGTGGCCCTCAATGGCACAGAACGTTCTGCTACATATGAACAGGTGATAACCGTAGCAACCAATACCGATCCTGTAGCACGCTTTGCAGTTAATTACCAGCCTATCCCCTATGTGGTGGGTCAGCAGGTACAACTGGTAAACTTATCTACCAACGCAGATACCTGGCAATGGACCTTTGGCCCCAATGGCCCCGCTGCCACTACCGAAATGCATCCGCTGGTTACTTTTACTACTGCGGGCATCTATCCTATTACGTTAATTGCTAAAAAAGGAAACCTTACCTCTAAAGCATTTCAGATAAACCTGAAGATAAACGCACAGTAAATAAGCACCCTATGGCTTCACTAAAAGCGTTTAGCTTTTCTTTGATCGTATTTTAACGGGCTATCAGCTTTATTTAAGTGGGTAAACACCGGCTTTATAAGCCATTACATTTCAGTATCGTTACACATTACTTATCACAAAAGTTACTTATGCAACAAAGCCCTGCGAGGGGCTTTGTGCGTTTGCCCCTGTATGTAACAAATCACAAACGTTGTACCTATGCATTGTAATTAAATCTGAACAAAATAAACAGCGGGGTTACACAATAAAAATCACCTCCGGTTCAACAAATAAAATAATATGAAAACTACATTATTAGCCACTCTGTTCACTATCGCAGTAAGCGTTTCCGGTTTTAGTCAAAAAACTTTAGGTGTATTTGATGCTGTAAAACTGAACGACTCTACTACACTGGCCACCTGTTTACATTATGGTTTAAAAGCCAACACCACCAGCTTCTATGGCAATACGCTGCTTATGGAAGCAGCCAGAAACCACAGCTATGCAGCAGCAACATTATTGTTAGCACACGGGGCCAAAGTAGATGCCAGAAACGAACTGGGTAACACTGCCCTTATGGAAGCCACTTTAAGAGGCGATGAAAGAATGGCGGAAATGCTGTTACAGGCTGGTGCCAACATGAGCATTGTAAACAGGGCAGGTGAAACTGCTGTTACTATTGCAGAGGGCTTTGAAAAAACCGCGGTGGCAAGTCTGTTCAACAATCAGGATCAGCATACAAAAGACCGCTACGCTAAACTGCGTTAACTGCCGGGCAACAAAGCCCCGCTTTATATATCGTTGGTAACACAACCTTCCCAAAGGGTCTGTTGATCCCAAACACAAATTGCCTGCCCGCAGGCAGGCATTTGTTTTCTTATATCAGGCTTTTCTTCTTTTTACGGGATAGCCATAACACCAGCGCAGTTGTAACAGCCGCTGCCACCAGTATTTTTTTCACAGCTCCGCTTCTGTTATACTTCCATTCGGCTTTCCAGCCTTTTTCGGCCAGTATATTGGGTATGTGCCCTCTCTTAAAATCGTCTATAATGCCTTCTACTACATTTATACGGTCAGCCAGCAACAAGGGTATCCAGTGCCCAAAACTGCCCTCACTGTATTTGAAGGAGTAACGCCGTACAATACCGCTTAAACCCGATGGCGGTACGGAAGTACCAAATACGGCGCTTACACCCGGGCGCTCGTTAGAATGCAGTACTTCCACTGTTTCCGGCTGCAGTTGCGGCCTTTCATAATTTAACCTCCGGTGGTCATCCCCGGTGTATTTTTTCATGGGATAAGTTGGTTCATTTTCCGGATCGGCATCTACGCCCCATCCGTTAATATGTGCATATTCTTCAGACATGTTTTCCATATGATTATTTTTTATCGTGCAGAAGGAGGAACCAGAATGGTTTTAATGCAATTATCCAGTTTGGAAGAAAAAATGTGATAGGCATCTGACACTTCTTCCAGCGGCACTTTATGCGAAACAAGTTCTCTGGGGTTAATGCGGCCAGCCTGTACATGTTCAATTAATCTGGGCAGCAACCGTTTAACAGATGCCTGGTTGGCGCGTATGGTAATGCCTTTGTTTACTACGTTACCAATAGGTATCAGGTTACCAGTGGGGCCGTACACACCTACTATAGAAACAATCCCTCCCTTTTTAACGGAGTTAATAGCCCAGTGCAGCGCGGTGGCCGATCCTGCCTGTAACATCAGTTTACGACCGGTAATGGTTTGCATGGCACTGCCGGCTGCTTCGCAGCCCACTGCATCAATACAAACATCGGCACCAAAATAACCTGTCGTTTTTTTAATAAACAATACCGGATCTTCCAGCGAGCGGAAGTTGTATGCTTCACAAGGCGCATAATGCCGCGCAAACTCCAGCCGGTACTCTATATGATCTATCACAATTACCCGGCCTGCACCAAACAACCACGCACACCGCGCAGCCATAATACCAATAGGTCCTGCACCAAATACCACCACGGTATCGCCTTTTTTAATACCGGCCATTTCAGCAGCCTGGTAACCGGTGGGTACAACGTCTGTTAACAGCACCGCATCGTCCGCGTCCATATCAGCCGGTATTACCACAGGCCCTATATCTGCATAAGGTACCCGTACATATTCCGCCTGCCCGCCGTCATACCCACCTGCAGTGTGCGAGTAGCCGAAAATACCACCTACAGCAGTGGCTTCGGGGTTAGATTCGTGGCAGTTGCCAAAAAGCTCCTGTTTGCAAAAGGGGCATCCGCCACAGGCTATATTAAAAGGTACCAGTACATGATCGCCCTTTTTCAGGTTGTGCACATCGGGCCCCACCTCTTCTACAATACCGGTAAACTCATGCCCAAAGGTGGTACCTACTCTGGTATCAGGCACCAGGCCATGATACAGATGAAGATCAGAGCCACAGATACACGATCGGGTAACCCGTATAATAGCATCTCTGGGGTGCAATATTTCCGGGTAAGGCATATTATAATCTGCACGTATGCGGTAAGGACCGCGGTAATTCATTGCCAGCATATTGATTTATTTGATGTTTCTCCTTCGGGCGATACAAATACTATTCCCTGCCCGGGGCTGACCGCTATACACCCATGAACTACCGAAAACGGGGTCATTTACTGTGGCAGGCAGTTCCCAACCAGCAACTTTTACCCATTATTGCCGTTAGTATTCATTCTATGAATAACACACTATCCGGAAAAAAGAAACGGTTGCTACTGGTGGATGATGATATGGACACCAAAACCTTTGTATTACTGGCACTGTGCCGTACGCAAACCTACTTTGAATGCATACAGGTTACACGGGTAGCAGATGCATTGAAAGCCTGCAACTTACACAATCCCGATCTTATTTTGCTGGACTATCACATGCCGGGGCTTAATGGCATTGATTTTTTAAAGTCGTTCCGGAAAACTTATCCTGAAAGTAATGCCCCTATTATATTTTATTCTTCTCTCCTTACCAATGATGTTAAAAGAGAGGCGCTGATGTTGGGGGTGAATGCCGTGATTGCCCGGCCCGGTTCGGTTGCAACCCTTACCAGAATGATTGAGGAGTTTGGATAATTATTATCTGCCTGGCATTGATATGTTCACCTTGCGTAAAAACAATCGCTCTTCCTTACTAGTGTATTTCTGAATCAGATAACTACCTGAAACATCCCTTATGAGATAACTGGTAAACCCCGGAGGCACCTTATTGTGCTTATAGCACAGGTAAATGGTATCCTTGTGAGAAGCGCTGTACACCTTACCAGTATAGTACATCCTGTGCCTATTCCCTACACCCGTTGGAATAACATACGTAAATGCACCGGTTTTAAACATCACAAGCTGACAGGTATTTACAGTATCCTCATTCCAGGCAATTTCTGCCATATCCCCATAAGAAACGCTTTTGCGGGATGCACAACCTGCGGCCAGCAATACCGTTACCAAAAGTGCCAGCAAGGCAATAACGCTGTTCAATCTGAAAATATTAGCATTCATTAATTATACTGATACAAGTAGCCTAACCAATTTCTTGTTTTTTTTCAATAATGAACAAAAAAAAGCAAAAAAGCAAAAGCGGAAGCTATGCAGCTGCAAAGTTACTGTTGGCAAACGGAGCTAAGATAGATGCCAAAAACGCACTGGATAACACAGCTCTGATGGAAGCTACTTCAAGAGGAGATGTAAGAATGGCTTCGCTGTTAATGCAGGCAGGCGCAAACACGGCCCTCATTAACAAAGCAGGCGAAACCGCTTTAACCATTGCAAACGGATTTGAGAAAACAGCTATTGCGGTGCTCTTTACAGAAAAGGCTCAAAGCATTAAGTACCGTTATGCTAAACTGCGTTAACAACTATTGCGGAGAGCAATGGAATCGAACCATCGCCGCTTTTACACGGAACATCTTAGCAGGATGCCGCAACAAACCAACATTTGCCTACTCTCCTTTTGTGGGGGTTACAGGACCCGAACCTGCTGAGCCTTACGGCACCTGATTTACAGTCAGGCCTGCTTCCTCTTACAGAATATACCCCCTAAAAAACTGGTTGCCCCTACAGGAATCGAACCTGTATATCCAGAACCAAAATCTGACGTATTACCGTTATACGAAAGGGCATTGAGTGTGTCAGTTGGGTAACGATCCCACATCTCCGGTTTTTCAGACCGGCGCATACACCATGTTTGCTACAGACACATATCAAATTCAATAAACAATAGCGGAGAGCAATGGAATCGAACCATCGCCGCTTTTACACGGAACATCTTAGCAGGATGCCGCAACAAACCAACATTTGCCTACTCTCCTTTTGTGGGGGTTACAGGACTCGAACCTGCTGAGCCTTGCGGCACCTGATTTACAGTCAGGCCTGCTTCCTCTTACAGAATATACCCCCTAAAAACTGGTTGCCCCTACAGGAATCGAACCTGTATATCCAGAACCAAAATCTGACGTATTACCGTTATACGAAAGGGCATTGAGTGTGTCAGTTGGGTAACGATCCCACATCTCCGGTTTTTCAGACCGGCGCATACACCATGTTTGCTACAGACACATATCATACATTCTATAAACTATATTTCCTTCCCTACGGACATAGAAATAGTGCACGGGCTGCAGGATCCGAACCCGCACCTTCGGTTTTGGAGACCAACATTCTACCATTGGAAATAAACCCGTGTAAAAACAAAAAACCCGCCAGGTCAATAACCAGGCGGGTTCTGCGAAACATTATCACTAACGTCATACAATAGCCCACCTGATACCACTTTGATACCAGCTAAAGGGACTAAAATATGTTTGTTGTTGTTTCATGAAGGCAAAAGTATATTAATATTCCTATTTAAAAAACAAATTCATGTGTATTTATTTTTTAAAGTAACCCTGGCAGTTACTACGGCGCCACCCTGGCCTTCTTCTTATAATGATGCGATAACAGAAAAAAAGGAACGGCCGAAACCGTAACCGCAGCGCCCGAAGCTATCATCCATTCGTAGGTACCAGTGCGTATACGGGAGTTTTCAATAGCGGCAATAGCAGTAACCAGCCCTGCCAGTGTAATTGGCACCCCCACACCTACCGATACCCAGCCCAGGGTTTTAAAAGTCCGGTGCTTTTTCCAGTAAGTACTTTCGGTATCATACCACCAGGGAATATGCGGGGTAGCAATGGTTTTCGGTTTGCCGCTGTCTGCCATAGCGGGCGTTGACGGATAAAGCGTATAAGCCAGCCGAAGGCCCCAGTGGCTGGCCGCAAATCCGCCTCTGTTCCACCGCTCGTAATTTCCGGAAAGTGTTACATGGGGAATAACATAAGTACCAACGCCTATACCATAGGTAGTAGATCTGCTCTGGTACATGGTATGGTTATCAGAAAACCACGTAAACCCCAGCTGCGGTTCTGCAAAAAGGTTTTTATACCGGATATCAGCACCCAGCTTAACCGGTATAGCAGTAAAGCTGAAAGTGCCGCCCGAAACAGTCTGCACCGGTCCGGAGGAATGATATCGTATTGCGCCTGCCTGTAACGATACGCCATAAGCAGGCTTAATACGGTACAGGTACTTAGCCGAGCCGCCAATACCGTAATGAAACCTGGTGCCGGGTGCATCAAATACACCCGCACCTTTTCTGAATGCTGCCACAGGAATCGCATATTCCGGTCCTATGGAAATTTCCCGGCGTTGAAAAGCAGGTGTGTATTGCGCATGTAGTACAGAAGTGCCTGCGCATAGCAGTATAAATAATACCCGTGCGTTTTTCATGTTATGGCCTTGTTATGTAAAAGCTGATTAAAGTTAACGGAACGGCCGCTTATGCGGCAATGGCAGCACGGCATAATTTTTTTGTACCGGAAACCATAACTCATGCCATGACGAACATCTCATTTACCGTAAACGGGCAGCCCCGTACTGTAACAGTAGCGCCCTGGGTTTCGCTGCTGGATGCCCTGCGGGAACACTTACACCTTACCGGCACCAAAAAAGGGTGCGACCACGGGCAATGCGGTGCCTGTACGGTACTTTGCGAAGACAAACGCATTCTCAGTTGCCTTACGCTGGCTGTTATGAAAAACGGCCGCAGCATTACCACTATAGAAGGTATTGCAGATGGCGAAAAACTGCATCCGCTGCAACAGGCTTTTATAGATCATGATGCATTCCAATGCGGCTACTGCACACCCGGCCAGCTATGCAGTGCCATAGGTATGCTGCACGAAGGAAAGGCCCGCACCCGTGAAGAAGTAAAAGAGCTGATGAGTGGCAACCTGTGCCGCTGCGGCGCCAATGTGGGCATTATAGACGCTATTATGCAGGTAAAAGAAACCTACAGCCATGAATAACTTTACCTATACAACTGCAGGTAGCATTACCGCAGCACTGCAGCATACCAAACGCCACCCTCAGGCCATGTATATTGCAGGAGGCACCAACCTGCTGGATCTGTGGAAATACAACCTGTTGCATCCACAAACACTGGTTGATCTGAATGGTGTGCCCGGTTACCATACCATTGAAGCAAAAGAAGGGGGTGGCCTGCAACTGGGTGCACTGGTAACCAACGCCGCCACGGCCTATCACCCGTTAATAGAACAACGCTATCCATTGCTGAGCAAAGCCATACTGGCCGGCGCTTCGGCGCAGATACGCAATATGGCTACCAACGGCGGCAACCTGCTGCAACGCACACGTTGTTATTACTATTACGATGGCGATGTACCCTGCAACAAGCGGGAACCAGGCACCGGCTGCTCTGCAATAAAGGGCTACAACCGCATACACGCCATACTGGGTGCCAGCGAACATTGTATTGCTGTTTTTCCTTCAGATATGTGTGTGGCGCTGGCCGCACTGGAAGCAGTAGTACAGATAACCGGGCAGCAAGGCAAACGCAGCATTCCGTTTGCAGACTTTCACCGTTTACCGGGCAATGCACCCGAAAAAGACAACGCCCTGCAAGCGGGAGACATTATTACTTCCATTGACCTGCCTGCCAAAGAGTTTGCGCATCATTATTCTTACCTGAAACTGAGAGACAGACATTCCTACGCTTTTGCGCTGGTATCTGTAGCTACAGCACTGGAGCTGGAAGGCAACGAAATAAAAGAGGCCCGTATTGCACTGGGCGGCGTAGCACATAAACCCTGGCGCATACCGGAAGCAGAACAACTACTGCAAGGCAAACCCGCTACTGCCGAAAGCTTTGCACAGGCAGCGGACAAATTACTGGAAGGTGCGCAGGGCTACCCGCATAATCAGTTTAAAATAGAACTGGCCAAAAAAGCTATTATACGCAACGGCTTAATGGCCCTGCATCCTGAAACACAATTACCCGGCGCACAGCCTTCTGCATAATCAACAATATTCTGTTATGAAAACAACACCCGCCGTAGGCACGCCCCTCAGCCGCATCGAAGGCAAACAAAAAGTTACCGGTACCGCCAGATACGCGGCAGACTATAATGTGCCCGGTCTGCTGCATGGTTATGTAGTAAACAGCCCCATTACCAAAGGCCGTATTGTACAGGTAGATACCATACCTGCACTGGCAGTGGAAGGCGTGGTGGAAGTACTTACCCATAAAAACCGACCCGGCCTTGCCTGGTTCGATCTGCAGTATACGGATATGGATGCCCCGCCCGGCACTGTTTTTAAACCATTGCATAATGCTGATATTCTGTACAACGGCCAGCCTGTTGCGCTGGTGGTAGCCACCAGCTTTGAAACCGCCCGCTACGCCGCCACCCTTATCCGGTTTGTGTGGGAAGAAGAGCCGTTTGATACCTGTTTGCAAAACCACCCGGAAAAAGCACGGCCCGCCAAAAAAGGCTTTGCCACCGCCCTGCGCCCCCCGCCACCCAAACCAACCGGCAACTTTGAGGCAGCGTTTGCCAATGCAGCTTTTACGGTAGATGCAGATTACCGGCACAGCACCGAACACCATAACCCTATAGAGTTATTTGCCACCACCACTATTTACGAAGGCAATGGCAAACTTACCATATACGATAAAACACAGGGCACCATAAACAATCAGCTGTTTGTTGCCAACGTGTTTGGGTTGCATTACAAAAATGTGCAGGTGCTCGCCCCTTTTGTAGGCGGGGCTTTTGGTTCGGGCCTGCGGCCACAGTATCAGCTGTTTCTGTGTGTAATGGCTGCCCTGCATCTGAAACGGAATGTACGGGTGGTACTGGATAGAAAACAGATGTTCTCGCTGGGCCACCGGCCACAAAGCTTACAGAACCTCCGCTTTGGTGCAGATGCCACGGGTAAACTTACGGCTATGAGCCACCTGGCGGTATCTGAAACATCGCAGTTTGAAGACTATACAGAACAGGTGGTAGCCTGGAGCCATAAGCTTTACCCCGCCCCCAATACCCTGTTCGATTTTAAGGTGGTTCCCTTACACCTCAACACACCTATCGATATGCGGGCACCCGGCGGCTGCACCGGCATGCATGCTATAGAATGCGCTATGGACGAGCTGGCCTACCGTATAGGAATAGACCCGCTTCAACTGCGGCTGCTCAATTATTCAGAAACCGATCCTTCTACCGGTAAACCCTTTACCAGCAAGGCCCTGAAAACCTGCTATCTGCGTGCTGCCACGCAGTTTGACTGGTTTAAAAGAGATGGGCGCCCCGGCGTTACCACCCGTGGCAATAAGCTGGTGGGGTATGGTATGGCTACGGGCATATGGGATGCCTATCAGTTTCCCGCACGCGTAGAAGCCATTATTACGGCCGAAGGCAAACTGGTGGTACACAATGCCACTACCGATATTGGTACCGGTACCTTAACCGTAATGACGCAGATAGCTGCCGATGCCATGGGCCTGCCTGTAGCAGCTGTTACGTTTGAATATGGCGATAGCAAAAAGCCTTTTTCTATGTTTCAGGGTGGCTCGGCCATTACAGCTTCTACCGGCTCAGCCATTATGGTAACAGCAGAAGTGCTGAAAAAGAAGCTGCTGAAAAAAGCGCAGTCCATACCCAACTCCCCCCTTAAAAATGCCGGTATGGAGGAGGTGATTTTTACCAACGGCACTATACGCCTGCGGCAAACACCCCGGCAAGCGGTTTCATTTAAACAGATTATTGCTGCCAACAACGGCAAACCCATTAAAACCACCCGTATGGGTATGCCCCATGCCATAAAGCTGAGAAAATACACCAAAGCCACCCACAGCGCCTGTTTTGTGGAAGTAGAGGTTGATAAAGACCTGAAAACAATTACAGTTACCCGGGCCATTACCGCTGTAGCGGCTGGCAAAATCATCAATCCTAAAACGGCCCGCAGCCAGATAAGCGGCTCCATGGTATGGGGCATCAGCAAAGCCCTGCACGAAGAAACCATTCTGGATGAACATCTGGGCAAGTACATCAACACCAACCTGGGCGAGTACCATATACCTGTACATGCCGATATAAACACCCTGGAGGTAATTTTTGCAGAGGAAGAAGATACCCTTATTAACGAACTGGGTTCAAAAGGTGTGGGCGAAATAGGGCTGGTAGCCATGCCCGCCGCTATTGCCAACGCCGTGTTTCACGCCACCGGCAAACGGGTAAACAAACTGCCCATTCATTTTGATGAGTTGTTGTAAATGCATAAAAAGGTTTGAATATCATAAGTAATTGTTTGTTTTTGTTAGCGGTGGTGTGGTATAAGTAGCGTAGTTTTAGAACACGCAATATTCTGTGTGCATTCGGTCGTTTACCGTTATTGCTCTGCCAACACGTACAACAATAACGGTATGCCGCCTGTTTTGCAATAACAACCAATGAATTGATGATAGTTTATGGAAAAACAAACCTACAGCAGGCGCTTTTTCCTGTCCACCTCTTCCATGGCGGCGGCAGCGGTTGCCCTGATACCGGGCAATGTAAAAGCTTTCTACAAAAATGTAAAAAAGCGGTTTATACCCGCAAAAAGCGTAAACACCCTCTCGCTTACCATTAACCAAAAGCAGTACACGGTACAGGCCGATACCCGCACCACCCTGCTGGATCTGCTGCGCGAACAGCTGCAGCTTACCGGCAGCAAAAAAGGCTGCGATCATGGGCAATGCGGCGCCTGCACCGTGCATGTAAATGGCGAAAGGGTATTAAGCTGCCTTACCCTGGCGGCGCTGGTACAAAACCAGCCCATTACCACCATAGAAGGCCTGGCAGAAGGCGATCAGCTGCACCCCATGCAGCAGGCTTTTATTGAATGCGATGGCTTCCAGTGCGGTTACTGTACGCCGGGGCAGATTATGTCAGCCGTGGCCTGTGTAAAAGAAGGCCATACCCATTCGGTAGAAGAAATTAAAGAGTTTATGAGCGGTAACCTTTGCCGCTGCGGTGCTTATAACGGTATTGTTGAATCTATTCAAAAAGTAGCAGCCCGATGAAACCATTTACCTTACGCAAGCCCAACGATATTAAGCAGGCACTCTCCGGAAAAAAAGCCGGTGAAGCCTATATAGCAGGTGGTACCAATCTGGTAGATCTGATGAAGAAACACATTGCAGAGCCGGATGCCCTGCTGGATGTTACCACCGCCCTCAGCGCGGGTATAGAAACCAGCAGCCGCGGCATACGCATTGGCGCTATGGTACGCAACAGCCATATAGCCAGCCATGCAGCCATTCAGTCGCAATACCCGCTGTTAGCCAAAGCCATACTGGCTGGTGCCTCTCCGCAAATACGCAACATGGCCTCCACCGCCGGCAACCTGTTACAACGTACACGATGCCCGTATTTTTATGATATTACCCTGCCCTGTAATAAAAGAAAACCGGGCAGCGGCTGCGGGGCGCTGGAAGGCGAAAACCGTATGAGCGCTATTGTGGGATATAGCGAACACTGTGTGGCCGTACACCCTTCGGATATGTGTGTGGCCCTGGCGGCACTGGATGCCAGTGTGGTAGTTTCCGGCAGCGGCGGCAAAAGTGAGTCCATTCCCTTTGCCAGCTTTCACCGGTTACCCGGTACCACGCCCGAAATTGACAATAACCTGCCTGTTAACGCGCTTATTACGGCGGTTGAAATACCTGCCAACGCTTTTCATAAACACTACGCCTACCTTAAGGTGCGCGACCGTACTTCTTACGCCTTTGCACTGGTATCTGTAGCAGCCGCCCTGCAACTGAGCGGCACAAAAATTACGGCTGCCAGGCTGGCTTCCGGTGGTGTGGCACACAAGCCCTGGCGCTGGCACGAGGCAGAAAAATTTTTACAGGGTAAAGAGGCCACTGCCGCCAACTTCAGCCAGGCAGCAGCTATTGCCGCACGCAGCACCAAACCTTTATCGCACAACGGCTATAAGGTAACCATGCTGCAGGGCGCTATTGAAACCGCACTTCACAATTGTTTAAACGCTTAACACCCACCGTATGAGATTTTTTGAAAATCAACCTGCTGTTACCAATGCACCGGAAGGGCGTGTGGAAGGCGTAGCCAAAGTAACCGGCAGCGGTAAATACGCTGCGGAGTACCACGCCGGTAACATGTGCTACGCCGTAATGGCGGGCAGCACCATAGCCTCCGGCACTATTAAAAGCATTCATACTACCGATGCCCGCCAGGTAGCCGGTGTACTGGATATTATTACCCATACCCGCAAACCGCTGGTACCGGGCATGGCAGATGCCGCCAAAATAAAAGAATCCCGCTTTGGCCTGCCGGTGTTTCATACCGATAACATTTATTTTAAAGGGCAGCCTATTGCACTGGTAATTGCAGAAACCCTGGAAGATGCTACCTATGCAGCTTCTCTTATTTCTGCAGAATATACCACTACAGAGGCTAAGGTAGATTTTGATAAAGCCCACGCCGCTGTTCCGCTGAATGCAGCAGGTAAAGAACGTGGCAGTGCCGATGCCTGGCGCGATGCCCCCTATCAGTCAGAAGCAGAATATACCATTGAGCATGAGGTACACAACCCCATGGAAATGCATGCCACCATTGCCCATTGGGAAGGCCCTGACAAACTGAAGCTGTACGATAAAAACCAGGGGGTGAATAACGTGCAGCGTACGTTTGCACGGCTCTGGAACATACCAGCTGATAATATTGAAGTATTCAGTGAGTTTGTAGGCGGCGGCTTTGGCTCCGGCCTGCGTGTATGGCCGCATTGCCTGGCTGCTATTATGGCCGCAAAGCAGGTAAACAGGCCGGTAAAACTGGTGCTTACCCGGCCGCAGATGTTTTTGCTTACGGGCTACCGCCCAAAATCGTGGCAAAAGGTTCGTATGGGTGCCGATGCAGGTGGCCGCTTTACCGGCTTGCTGCATCAGGCCCGGCACAGCACTTCTGTATACGAAAGCTTTAACGATGGCATTACCCGCATTTCGCGCATGGTATATAATATCAGCAATGTAAAAACCGAGCAAGCTACGGTGCCGTTAAACATGAGCACCCCTACGTGGATGCGTGGTCCGGGCGACTGCTCCGGCGCTTTTGCAGTGGAGTGTACAGTGGATGAACTGAGTTACCAGCTAAAGCAGGACCCTGTGGCCCTGCGTTTAAAAAACCTGGCCATTACGCACGATCCTGAAAGCGGCAAACCATGGTCAACCCACTACTTAAACGAGTGTATAGAAAAAGGCGCCGCGCTTATTAACTGGCAGCAACGCAAGCCGTTGCCCGGTCAGGATAAAGAAGGCGACTGGGCTATAGGTTACGGCATGGCTACCGGTATGTGGAATGCCGGACGTGGCAATGCCAGCGCTGGTATTACCATGCAGCGGGATGGCGCTATAACGGTTAAAACCGCTATGACGGATATTGGCACCGGTACCGGCACGGGCATACAAAACATTGCCCATGAACAAACCGGCATAGCTAAAAACAAAATCAAAATAGAACTGGGTAATTCCCACCTGCCGCCCGCCCCCAGCCAGGGTGGCAGCACCGGCCTCTCCACTATCAGTGGTGCGGTAGCTGCTACCTGCAATGCCCTTAAGCAAAAGCTGGCAGGTTATGCAGCTGCGCAGGATGACACGTATAAGAATGCACAGGCCGCAGATATTGTATTATCCGATACCGGTATTTCCTGGCAAACCGCCGGAAATCATTTCATTGCCTATACCTCCCTGTTTGAGAAAAACAATCTTACCACAGTAGAAGTAGAAGCCAGTTCAGGCCCCGGTGCCGAAAGGCAGCAATACGCTTTCTGCTCCTCTGCCGCGCATTTTTGCCGGGTTAAGGTACATACCAAAACCGGCAAGGTAAAAATTGATAAAATGGTTACCGTGGCAGATGGTGGCAGCATTGTAAACGAAAAAGCCGCTGCCAACCAGATATCCGGCGCAGTAGTGGGTGGCATAGGTATGGCACTGATGGAAGAGCAGGCAACCGACCAGCGCTATGGCAGCCTGATAGGCAACGACCTGGCAGGCTATCACTTTGCAGTAAATGCCGATGCACCTGTTATTGAAGTGGCTTTTATTAACAAGCCCGATAAAAACATCAACCCCTCCGGCGCCAAAGGCCTGGGTGAGGTAGGTATTATAGGCTGTGCTGCTGCTATTGTAAACGCTATTTACCACGCCACCGGCAAACGGCTGCGCAGCCTGCCTGTTACGCCGGATAAAATATTACTGGGTTAACCGGATGAGAGAAATCAGGCAAATAACAGAAGCATATCAGCAGGCACAGCACCAGCAAAAGAAAGCGGTGCTGGCTACCGTGGTGCATATTGAAGGTTCGGCCTACCGCGCCCCCGGTGCACGTATGCTGATAGAGGAGGATGGCAGAACCACCGGTGCTGTTAGCGGCGGTTGCCTGGAAGGAGATATTTTGCGCAGGGCGTTGCTGGTAATGCAAAAGCAGCAGCCTGCACTGGTTACTTACGATACTACAGAAGATGATGATGCCGCCGGCATTGGCGTAAGCCTGGGCTGCAACGGCATTATACGTATTCTGCTGGAGCCGCTGGCTGCCGGCACGCACCACCCTGTTGCCTTACTGCAACAAGCCGTAAGCAGCCGCACACCAGCGGTAATAGCCACTTTTTTTACCCCGGATAACAGCCGCGATACGCAGCAGGGTACCCGCCTGCTGGTAAACCATCAGCAGCAGCCATTTACCGGCAGCCCACTGCCCGTTGGCCTGCCACGTCTGCTGCCGGATGTGGCGCAGGTATTTGCCATGCAGGCTTCTGCCTTTATCAGCTATACACCGGCACATGGCGGCAGCTACCCCTGCCAGGTATTTCTGGAATACCTGCACCCTGCTCCGGCACTGGTAATAGCAGGCGCAGGCAACGATATATTACCGGTAGTGCAAATGGCCCATACACTGGGCTGGGATACCACGCTGGTTGATGGCAGACCTGCCTATGCCAGTAAAGCACGCTTCCCCCTCTGCCGCATACATATTGCCGCAGTAACCAATCCGCTGGGTAGTGTTACACCCGATGCCTATACCGCCATACTGCTGATGAGCCATAACTATGCGTACGATAAGGCAGCATTGAAACAGGCCCTGCAAAGCCAGGTGCCTTATATAGGTATACTGGGCCCTGCTAAAAAACGTGAGCGGATGTTGCAGGAACTGAAAGAAGAAGGCATAACGATAACCGCCGCACAGGAACAACGTATTTATGGCCCTACCGGACTGGACATAGGCGCAGAAACGCCGGAAGAAATTGCACTGTCTATACTCAGCGAAATAAAAACCGTTTTTGCCCAAACCAAAGGCGCTTTGTTGCGCAGCCGCAAAGGCAGCATTCACAAACGCCATACCCGCATCAGCAACCCGCTGGAAACGTATGGCATACTGGTACTGGCCGCCGGCCAGAGTAAACGCCTGGGCTTTCCCAAACAGCAACTGATGTATAAAGGCGATACGCTGTTACGTAATGCCCTGCGTACCGCCTGCACACTGGGGGTTGCTGCCACAGCCGTAACTACCGGCAACAACGCTGCAGAGGTAAAAAAGCAGTTACAGGACATGCCGGTAACCGTACTGGAAAACCCGGCTTATGCCGAAGGTATGGCCAGTTCTATACGTACCGGTGTAGCCTGGCTTACACAACAGCATCCGCAATTGCAACATATATTGATTATGCTGTGCGATCAGCCTTACCTTACCGCACAACATTTGCGTAACCTGATACACCGGCAGCAACAAACCGGCGCCAGGGTAACTGCCAGTTATTATGCAGAGCGCCAGGGCGTACCGGCACTGTTTCATCAATCGTTGTTTACAGACTTACTACAGCTACAGGGCGATAAAGGTGCCCGCTATCTGATAGAAGCCCTGGCCAACGAAGTGGAACAGGTAGCCTGCCCCGCATTGGCTACCGATGTGGATGATAGCAAAGCCTGGTGGAAACTAATAGAGGAAGAAGAAAAGACAAGCCCGATTACATGATTACAGACCGATATAACAGACCCCACGATTATTTACGGATTTCACTAACCGATCTCTGCAATCTCCGCTGCCTGTACTGCATGCCCGAGGAAGACTATCCCTTTTTACCCACAGCGCAACTGATGCAACCGCAGGAGATAGCGGAAATAGTACGCATATTTACCACACTTGGCGTTAATAAAGTACGGCTTACCGGCGGCGAACCGCTGGCCCGGAAAGACTTTGAAGATATTATTCAGCGCCTTCGCCAGCTGCCTGTAAAACTAACGCTTACTACCAATGCCACCTTATTGCACCGGCATATGGAAACATTGCTGCAGGCCGGGGTAAGCAGCATTAACATAAGCCTGGATACCCTGCAGCCGGAACGTTTCTTTTTTCTTACCCGGCGCGATCGCTTTACACAAACCATGGATAATATTCAGCTGGCCCTGCAAAAAGGTATGCAGGTGAAAATAAACGTGGTGGTAATGAAGGGCATTAACGAAGCTGAGATACCTGATTTTATAGAATGGACCCGTAACGTGCCTGTAGATATACGGTTTATTGAGTTTATGCCTTTTACCGGCAACCGCTGGTCGGGCGCACAGGTGTTTACACGCCAGGAGATACTACAACTGATACAACAGCAGTATGCCTTTACTACCCTGCCCGTACCTGCACACTCTACCAGCACACCCTACCAGATACCAGGTTTTGCAGGCTCATTTGCCATCATCAGCACCATGAGCAATCCCTTTTGTGCAGGCTGTAACCGCATGCGGCTTACCGCCGATGGCAAAATGAAAAACTGCCTGTTTGCTGCGGATGAAACCAATTTGCTGGAAGCCCTCCGCGCAGGGCAGCCGCTGGAGCCGCTGATACAAACCAATATACTGGGTAAGGCAGAGCAACTGGGCGGACAACTGAACCAGCAGCCATATCAGCAGCTGGCCGCAGAACAGGTAATTAACAGAAGCATGATAAGCATTGGAGGTTAATATAAACAACATGTCTCATTCACTCATATCCGTAACAGAAGCTAAAGCATTGCTGGCACAGCTGCCTGTTACACCCCATACCGTAGCTAAACCACTGGCCACCACAGCAGGTTGTATACTGGCAGAAGATCTGTTTGCACCGGTAGATATACCCGCCTTTAATCAGTCGTCTATGGACGGCTATGCATTTGCCTTTACCGATTACACTACCCATAATACACTGGAGATAGTTGCTAAAATACCTGCCGGCAGCAGCACACCTTTTACCCTGCAGCCAGGGCAGGCTGCCCGTGTGTTCACAGGTGCACCTATACCCGCCGGTGCCGATACCGTGGTAATGCAGGAAGTAACACAGGAACAGAACGGACAACTAAGCTACCACCAGCCCGCACTAAAACAGGGCGATAACTTCCGGCACGCCGGTTCTGATATAAGCAAAGGCCAGCTGGCGCTGCCCAAAGGCACGCGCATAACACCCGCTACCATTGGCTTTCTGGCAGGCATGGGTTTTCACCAGGTAACCGTATACAGCCAACCCGTAGTTACGTTGCTGGTTACAGGCGATGAGTTGCAAACACCCGGGCAGCCACTTGCCTGGGGCCAGGTATATGAAGCCTCTTCGGTAATGATACAGGCATTGCTGGCAGAAATGGGCATCAGCGTTACTGTACACCACGTAGCAGACGATCTTACAGCCACCACTGCTGCACTGGCAGCCGCACTGCAACCATCAGATATAGTATTACTTACCGGCGGCGTAAGCGTAGGCGAGTTTGATTATGTGGTACGCGCTGCGGAAAACTGCGGTGTACAACAACTGTTTCACCGCGTGCTGCAACGCCCTGGCAAACCTTTGTATGCAGGCGTAAAAGAAGGCAAAGCCATACTGGGTCTGCCCGGTAATCCATCTTCGGTGCTTACCTGCTTTTATCAGTATGTATGGCCGCTGCTACGCAGGTATACCGGCCATAACGATCAGTTGCAAAAAATACAGGCACCCCTGGCAGCAACGCACAACAAACCACACCCGCTTACCCACTTTCTCAAAGGCATATATGCTAACGGAAAAGTTACCATACTTACCGCACAGGAATCGTACCGTATGCGCAGCTTTGCCGTTGCCAACTGCCTGGTAGAGCTACCTGCCGAAGCACGCACTTTTTCTGAAAATGAAATAACCGATTTGTATTTATTACCCCATTATGGATAATCATTTCTGGATATACCCGTTACTGCTGGCAGTTGCTTTTTTATATTCCTCTGTAGGCCATGGCGGCGCCAGCGGCTATCTGGCGCTGATGGCACTTTTTGGTGTGCAGGCCGCTGTAATGAAGCCCACCGCGCTGTTACTGAATCTGTTTGTATCGCTTACCTCTTTTATATTCTATTACCGCGGCCGGTATTTTAACAGGCAGCTGTTTATACCACTGGCACTGGCCTCTGTACCTATGGCTTTTGTGGGCGGGGCCATGCAGATACATGATGATATTTATAAAAAGATGTTAGGCGTTTTTCTGCTGATACCCGTAGCCCGCTTTTTATTTTTCCGGGATATGGAGGTGAATGAAACTGCCAAACCCTCTCCTGTATGGTTGTTGCTGATAGGCGCTGTAATTGGCCTGTTATCCGGTATGCTGGGCATTGGCGGCGGCGTTATTCTTTCGCCTGTGTTATTGCTGCTGCGCTGGACCAACCAAAAACAGGCAGCCGCCATCAGCGCACTGTTTATATTTGTTAACTCCGTAGCCGGCCTGCTGGGTCAGTTAACCAAAGGCATCTCCTTCAGTAGTGAAATGACTGCCTATGTAGCCATCGCCTTTTGTGGCGGGTTGCTGGGCTCCTGGTTTGGGGCCATGAAGTTTCCGCAAAAAACCATTAAACTATTGCTGGCACTGGTGCTGGCGATAGCGGCATTTAAACTGTTTTTGCCTGATTTATATTAAGCCGATAAAGTTTCTGCTGGCTTTTAAGGCAGAAGCTATTACCTGGTGCATATCATAATACCTGTATTCTGCCAGCCTGCCGCCAAAATGCATTTTTGCATCTGTTGCTGCCAGCTGCCGGTATTGCTTATACCTGCAATTGTTAAACGCGTCATTTACCGGATAAAAAGCTTCCCGTCCTTTTTCCCAGGTTTGGGGCGTTTCGTAAGTTACTACGGTGTGCGCCTGCTCTGCCCACTCAAAATGCTTATGCTCAATCACACGTGTATAAGGCACCGCAGCATCGGTATAATTCACTACCGCTACGCCCTGATAGTCGCGAACCGGTAGTATTTTGTCTTCAAACGAAAGACTTCTGTATTCCAGGCAACCAAAACAATAGCCGTAAAACTCATCAATACTACCGGAGTACACCACCAGTTTTGCTTTCTCATTCCACTCCCCGCGCGATTGCAGATAATCCACTCCGGTTTTTACTTCAATACCTTTTAGCAAGGCAGCAATCAGGCCGTTATATCCCCCAACGGGTATGCCCTGGTAGGTATCATTAAAATAATTGTTATCGTAAGTAAACCGCACACACATACGGTTAATAATAGAGGCAGGTAACTCACTTGGTTTTCTGCCCCACTGTTTTTCGGTATATCCCTTTATCAGTTTCTGATATACTTCTGTTCCCACCCGGGCAATGGCCTGCTCTTCCAGGTTGGCCGGTATGTGCCGTATACCCGCTGCCGTTATCTGCTGCTGAATAACAGCAGCAGCTTCCTCAGCCGTAGTTACCCCCCAAAGCTGATAAAAGGTATGCATATTAAAAGGCAGGTGATACAACGCCTGCTTATAGCTTGCCAGCGGTGAATACACAAAGGGGGTAAAAGGTGCCAGGGCATTCACATACTCCCATATACCCCGGTCGTTTGTATGAAAAATATGTGGCCCGTAGCGATGCACATGTATACCTTCAATACGTTCGCAGTACACATTACCGCCTGTATGTTTTCTTCTGTCAATTACCATACACTTATATCCCGCATCCGTCATTTCACGGGCAAACACAGCGCCATACAAACCAGCACCCACTATTAAAAAATCATATTCACCGCACATAACTTCAGGGTGTTGTAATTCCGGTTTCTTTTAAAACAGCTTTCATGGCCTGACTGCGTTTATAAATATGGCTACCGGTATAAAAAGCAGGCATGTCCTCTACAAAACGTAAAGGCTCGCTGTTTCTGATAAAAACAAAAGCATCAAAACGTTTTTGGGGAGAAGCAAACTGGTACCAGTTTTTAAATCTGCTGCCACGCTCTATACGGCAAAAAGCCTGAACGCCACTGCCAATATGTGCAGATGGATAATAGAAATAAGGCAGCCCGGTAGCCAGCCCTGCGTACTCAAAACTATACACAGGTGGTGGTTTAAGCGTATCCTTACTATGTCCGCCACCACCGGAACATACATCCTGCGTATAATAACCCGCCGCTATCTGAAAACTGACAGTAAAGTATTGCCTGCCGTAATGCTGCTTCAGATAATACCCCAAAGGGTAATAGGTTTCCTTAAAACGATTGGTGGGTAGTGCGGTAAGATGGCTGGAATGCGCATAAATAACCGCCTTTTCCCCCGCATGTAAAAGGGTTTCCATAACCATTTGCACCTGCTTAGCCATACCACTATCCCGCTCATCGGGCATAGGCATCAGAATGCCGGGCTGCAAAACAGGCAAACTTTTCAGGTAAGAAAGATATAACTGAAAAAAGCGTTGATCCAGCTTCTGCCTCAGAAGCGTATCTGCCTGTGCGTGGTTATAAATAAGGTCGTATTTTTTATCCTGTATCTGTTGCAGATACCACTTCCCGTTTGTGGAACCCAATAACGCGTGGTGGTACTCCAACAGGTACAACTGAGGTGCTATAACATAATCAATGCCCAGTATGTGCACCGGCTTATCTGTATGCATATTGTAGTTGCGCAGCCAACGCAAAAAATCCATAAAAAGGGCATAATCCCCAAACCCCATCTTCACATCGTTGGTAATCTGCTGCTCATATTCAGCGCCAATACTGCCCTGGGCATATAAATCCCACAGTAAGGTTACATCCATCGGGGTTTCCAGTAACACCAAACGGCACCGCTGCTGTACAATCAGGTTTTTGATAAATTGAAAAGCAGCACTTCTTATGGTGGCACTACCATGCGTGCATTCCCCCAGCCCAATCAGTCTGTTATTGTTCAGGTCTGAAATATCCGGAAGCAGCGTGCTGTCATTTCCTGCAGTAAGTGGCACCAGCCTGCTTTTACTTAAACTGCCTGCTGCCGCAGTACTATCTTTCCGTGCTGCATACTCCGGGCTATTGCCTATATCTTTTCCATTAACTGTTACCTGTATACGCTGCAACCACACCACCTGTTGGGGTATAGAATCACCCTGATAGTAAATACCTATGCTGATAGCTTTATCGTTGCCGGCAGTAAAAGAAACTGCTTTTTTCTGAAGTGCGCTACCCGAAAAGGTAAGCTGCCTGTTCACTATAGGGCGCTCCTCAGCATCCATAGTGGTAATATACAGGGTAAGCATTTTGCCCTCAGGCACAGCAGCCTGTAAAGCCACCTGGCACTTTTTGCCTTTAACATTGCCAGGCAGCAGAATAGTTTTAAGCAGTAAAAAACGCATAGCCTTATCCATGCCATAGGCGCGGTAAGAAACTTTCAGGGCTGGCTTTCCATGCTCAAAATTGCTGTACACAAACTTACTGCGACTTTGTGCGGATAGCCAACCCCAGCTGCAATCATTAACGCCACTGAAATCAAGGTCATACTTTTTTTCTGTTGTCTGTGTTTTTCCGGCAAGGTTGAAAACCAGGGTTATCAGCAACAACAGAAAAAGCTGGTGTTGGTATTTTTTCACGTTCATTGGTTGTTGGAATAACCTGTACACAACGTGTACAGGTTATATTGTACTAAATGCCCGAAGGCATCTGATTAAAACCCGTAAGAACCTACAATTCTGGGATCGTTCATAGAAATAGTACCACCGGACGAAGACTGCGCATCGTAAGTATAATAGCCGGTACTGTTGGCATTACCCGTAACATTGATGGCATGATCGGGCGTTCCGTTGCCATCCAGATCAATTAAAAGAATACCCGCATCGCCGGATGAGGATGTGTTATACCCTCCGGTAGAGTAATAACCGGAAGATAAGCCGTACTGAGACATCAGCCAGGCCACATCAGAACCGCTTACACCCTGTATGCCTACATAGTTGTAAGCTGTTTGGGAAGACCAGCCATAGGTGTTAATATGATCGGCGTATGCCTGCTGAATCTGGCTTACTGACAAACCAGTTGCAAACGAAATGGACTGAAACACACAATCGCCCCAGCCATCGCCCCCTTTAAAGCCAGATAATTCTTCGCCGGAAATCTTCTCCATTTCGCTTTCCAGCATTTCAAATGCAAGTCTTACTTTTTTTGTCATAAATAACAAATGTTTTAAATGGTTAATAAAATTATCACAAATGTAGAATATAATAATATTCACATTATTTGCAAAAACAAATCCAGCCTGGCACAAAAACAACTTCAGGAATATAATAACTTAGATAATATATACTTACATTTTTCACAACCACGCTCACCCCCTTTTTTAAATGAATATGTCCCCCTAAAAAAACGAAAACGCCCCCTCAGTTTATATTTTTAAAAAAGCATCTTTATGTATATTAAAGCAACACCCCGTTCCGCATTAACCAAACACATCAGTAAACTGCTAAACAACCAACACCTTAACCCGTAGTTCATGATACCTGTATACTTCATTGACCGGCACAATCAGCTAAACAACAATGGACTTAACACTTACACCCATCAGCTTACCACCCGGCTGGCCCAAAACCCGCAGCTCAGGCTAACCATCATATGGCTGGAATGCCCCCAGGAAGCCATTTCAAAATCAGTTACCGGCAACATCAGCCACCTGCATGTTCCCCATACTATTAACAAGGCATTGGAGCACAATGGCACCCACCCTTCTATAGCACAGGTAATTATTAATGAAATAGGCAATACCCCAAACGCCATCATTCATCTGAACTGGATAAATCATTGTGTTTTAGGATGGCATTTAAAAAATGCAACAGATGCAAAAATTGTATTAACATGCCACTGCCTGCCCTGGCGCGACCTGCTGGCGGCAGACTACCCTACCTTTTACCAACTGAACAAAGCCTACACCCGTAACCAGAAAACAGCCATTGGCCATGTATTGCTGCGCCGGGAAATGATGAGTTACGATTATATTGACCATATTATTACCGTTACCAATTCAGCCAGGCGATCGCTTACCGGTTTATATAATATAGACAGCAGCAAAATAACAGTGATACCCAATGGAATTTCCCCCGGGGAATTAAAAAGAAATACCCCCGTTACAAGGGAGCGCCTGAGAAAAAAATACGGATTTGCCCCCCATGAAAAAATAGTACTGTATGTGGGAAAGGTAACTGTATTAAAAGGTATTATACATGTTATCAGGCAATTCTCCCGTCTGGCAGCTAAACCTTCCTTTAAAAATGTACGGCTGGTAATTGCCGGCTACGGCGATTATAAAGAGGCGCTGCAGTCTATTACAGGCAGATGGACGCATATTACCTTTACCGGCAACCTTTGCAAAGGTACTTTGTACGACTTCTACGCTATGGCCGATATAGGGCTTATTCCCTCTTTTACCGAGCAATGCAGTTATACAGCCATTGAAATGATGATGAGCGGCCTGCCGGTACTGGCAGCAGACATAGACGGCTTACAGGAAATGATCAATACCCGGAACGGACTACGGCTGCATATACGCTTTACCCCCAAAGGCCCCCTGATTAACGGCAAAGAACTGGAACAGAAAATCAACTTTCTGCTACACAATACCCAGGCAGCAGCAGCACTTGCCACCCATGCCCGGCAACAAGCCTTACAACGCTACTCTGCCCTTAGAATGACCAGCGAAACGGTAGCCTTGTATGAGCAACTGCTGCAACCGGCTAACGGGCATACGCCTTACCAACTCCCCACTGCACATACCCTTCCGCTGGTAACCATACTATTACCCTGTTTTAATGCAGGCACGTACCTGCCGGAATGCCTCAGCAGTATTTTCAGACAAACCTACCCACATTTTGAACTGATTATTATTAACGATGCCTCTGCCGACAATACAGATACGATTATCAGACAGCAGACAGACACCCGGATTATACATATAGAGAACCTGGAAAACAAAGGAATTACCGCCACCCTGAACAAGGGTATACAACTGGCGCAGGGCAAATATATTGCCCGTATAGATGCAGATGACCGTATGACTCCAGACCGGCTGGAAAGGCAGGTAAATTTTCTGGAAGAGCATGTTGCCTATGGCATGACCGGCGCCCAGCACAATATTATTAATGCTGCAGGCTTACCTGTTAACAGAATATGCCCGTTAACAGACAGTAACATGCTAAAACTAAGCCTGCTGTTTTTTAACCCCTTTGCCCATCCGGCGGTTACCATGCGCAGCAGTATTGCCAAAGATTTATTATACGATACGGCATTTGGCAGCTGCGAAGACTATGAATTATGGTTCAGAATTGCCGAAAGCCATAAAATCCACAATCTCAACCTTCCCCTGCTGGATTATCGCGTACATGGCCAGAACCATTCTATCCAGCAGCAAAAACAAATGCAGGAAAACGTAATGCAGCTATTATCAAGAGAGCTTGACAAAATAGAGGTATCGCACAGCGCAGAAGAACTGGCCCTGCATATGGCTATTCATCTGGGCTATGGAGCCAGGTATTTTAATGCTGCTGAAAAAATGGCCCGCCTGGGTAACTGGCTGCATAAAATAACCGGCACATCTCTGCTAGCCCAACAATACCCGGCTGCCACACTTCATAAATTTAAAAAGTACCTGGTAGAAAGCAGGTGCGGTTTACCTTTTAACGCTATTACGCCATATGCACATCACCTATCTCATACTAGCTCATAAGCACCCCACCCAACTGTTGCGCATGGTAAACGCCCTGCAACATACCGCCGCTTCTTTTGCTATACATATAGACAGCAGAACGGACATTACCCCTTTTACCCGTATATTCTGTAACACCCCGCTACCGGTTTACTTTGTTAACCAGCGGCATGCCACCAGCTGGGGGAGTTTTGAAATGGTTGCGGCCTCTTTAAGCGGTATGGAGTTTATTCTGGAAACCATTCCACAAACAACCCGTATTATATTATTAAGCGGCGATGATTATCCTATCAAGAAACCGCAGTTTATTTATCATTATTTAAAAAACAATGAACAGGCTATTTACATCAGCCATTTTGAACTCCCCCATAAAAAATGGGACCGTGGCGGGTGCATACGGTTTCCCAATTTTGAGCGCATTAATGCAGTAATGAAAATCTACTGTGGCTCACAATGGTGGTCGTTTCCGGCACCGGTTGCCCGTTTCATATTACAACTGGTTCAGGAGCAGCCTGCGTTTGTAAATTATTTCAAAACGGTGGTTATTCCCGATGAAAGCTTTTTTCAAACCCTGCTGCTCAACAGTGATGAAATTTTTATAACAGGTCATATTGTTAATCACAATCTGAAACTGATTAAATGGGATAAACCGTATCTGCACCCACGCACCTTTCACCCCCGGCACTTTAATCTGATAAAAAGAAGCAAAGCATTATTTGCCAGAAAGTTTAATACAGAACATGTTTCTGAAACAACAGATTTAATAGATGCGCATATATTAAACGCACCACGCCATTTACCACAGTCAGCACCCCATAAGCAATACGCCCCGCAACCGCCTAATCAGGTAATATTATTTCTTACCAATAAAAATGATGCAGCCACACTGAAGGCCTATCAGGAAATACAAAGCAATACCCTGCATAAAACAGTGCTGCTTTATCACCAATCCACCCCGGATATACCGGAAAACATACAGCAGGAAACACCATTTGCATTCAGTGATGCTATTCTTTCCCGCCTCAACTACACCCCTATCAGCCCCCAGCTATTACCTGGTAGTATACATTTTCCGGTACTACAGTATTACCTGGCCAATCCGGGATACCAGTATTACTGGTTGGTGGAAGATGATGTAAGGTATGGGGATACCTGGGATAACTTTTTCCGTTTTTTTATACAACGCAAACAGGCTGCAGATTTTATGGCCAGCCACATCACTACTTACAGGCAGGAACCTGGATGGCACTGGTGGCCCACCCTGCAGCATACCAATGCAGATAATATTCCGTTGGCAAACCGGCTTAAATCGTTCAACCCTATATTCCGCATTTCCGGCCGTGCACTGGCTTTTCTTCACCAGGCGTTACAGGCAGGCTGGCAGGGCCACCACGAGGTACTGCTTCCATCATTACTGCACAAAGCAGGTTTTGAAATAAACGATTTTGGGGGTAACGGCGCTTTTGTACCCGCCGGATGCAGCAACAGGTTTTATGCCGCATCGTACCATACCGCTGCCGGAAAAACGCTTTCTTCCATGCGCTTCCGCCCCTGTATAGAAACGGAAGAAATGACAAAACCGCTGTTATACCACCCGGTAAAAACACGCTCAGGCGCATCAGCCACAAAAAGCAACTGCATTATTGCCGCCGTTGGCAGCAACAGCCTGCACCGCAACTGGATTAACAACAACCCTGCATACGATCTTCACCTGATTGTATATGACGATTCTTACCAGCAACATACCGGAGACACCGCATTCCTCCATGCATCAAAAGGATATAAGTTTCAGCTGATACACGAATACCTTACCCAGAATAAAGAACTGCTGAACAGGTACCGGTATTTTTATATGCCGGATGACGACATACTTATCAGCCCGGCTGAAATAGAAAAGCTCTTCAGCTATATGGAGCAATATACACTGGCTATAGCACAACCTGCTATTGCACGTCTGCACTGGTCGTACCAGCATACCGTAAAACAGGCAAACTCCCGGCTGCGTTACACCAATTTTGTAGAAATTATGCAGCCGTGTTTTTCAGCAGAAGCCTTGCAGCGGGTGTTGCCCACTTTTATACAATCGCGCACCGGATGGGGTATTGATTTTCGCTGGGCGGCTTTACTTGACAGCCCCCGCACCACCATGGCTATTATTGATGATATCCATTCCATACACACACGCGCAGTACAAACCAGCAACCATGACGAGCTTAACCAATACCTGGAAATGCATGGGCTTAGCAGGGATATTTATGTAAGCGAATCTCTTCATTCTTAAACGCCACAAGTACACGATATATGAAGTTCACCTCTTTTCCCTGCGACCGGCAACTTGATAAAATGGATTGTGGCCCGGCCTGCCTTAAAAGCATTGCCCGGCATTATGGCAAATTTTACTCACTGCAATACCTGCGTGAAAAATGTGGCATTACACGGGAAGGGGTATCCTTTCTGGATCTGAGTTACGCTGCTGAGCATATAGGCTTAAGAAGCATTTCATTAAGGGCCACCCTGGACGATTTGTGCATAAGAATGCCGCTACCCGTTATTGTGCATTGGAACAACAGTCATTTTGTGGTAGTATACAAAACCAGCAAAAGAAATATTTATGTATCAGACCCCGCCAAAGGCCTGATGCACTATTCGCACAAAGAGTTTGCAGAACACTGGTATGCTTCCGGAGAAAAAAAAGGGGTGGTACTGGCGCTTGAACCGCAAGCCACTTTTAAGCAGCGCGAAGCCAATGAAAAAACAGAGCGGAAGAAAACTTTCCAGAACATGCTCAACTACTTTTACCCTTACAAAAAAAGTTTTGGACTGTTGTTTCTGGTAATGTTGATTGTAACGCTGTTACAGGCCCTGCTTCCTTTCGTATCCAAAGCAGTAATTGATGTAGGTATTCAAACGCGTGACGTTAGCTTTATTAATCTGGTACTTATTGCCAACATAGCAATTATTGTAAGCATTACACTCTCTAACGTTGTACGGGACTGGATTCTGCTGCACGTAACCTCGCGCATTAACATAGCGCTTATTTCCGATTATCTGATTAAACTGATGAAACTGCCGGTTACTTTTTTTGAGAATAAAATGACTGGCGATATACTCCAAAGAGCCAACGATAATGAACGTATCCGTTCGTTTATTATGAACAACTCTTTAAACACCTTATTCTCCACACTCACGTTTGTTATATTCGGGGTAATACTGCTTATATACAACACCCTTATGTTTTTTATTTTTCTGGCGGGTAGTTTACTCTATGTAGGCTGGATTGCTGCTTTTTTAAAAATACGTAAGAAGCTGGACTGGGAATATTTTGAACTTATATCTAAAAACCAGAGTTACTGGGTAGAAACCATTAAAGGCATACAGGATATTAAAATTAACAACTACGAAAAGGCCAAACGCTGGAAGTGGGAAGGCATACAGGCCCGGCTATATAAAGTGAACCTGAACCTGCTATCTGTAAACAATGTACAAAACGCCGGGGCACAGTTTATTGACAGCCTTAAAAACCTCTGCATTACCTTTTATTCGGCCAAAGCTGTTATTGCCGGAGAAATAACCTTTGGCGTAATGCTTTCCACACAGTTTATTATTGGTATGCTTAATGGCCCCGTAGTTCAGTTTATACAATTTATTATATCGGCCCAGATGGCCAAAATAAGCTTTATGCGCCTTAACGAAATACACCAGATGGAAGATGAGGATGAAAGAACAGGCACTAACAACATTACGCTTCCCGAAAACAAAAGCCTTTCACTGGACAATGTTTCTTTTCAATATACCGGCAACGGAGCGCTGGTGTTAAAAAATATACGGCTGGTAATTCCGCATGGTAAAACCACCGCTATAGTGGGCGATAGTGGCAGCGGCAAATCTACCCTGCTGAAATTACTGTTAAGGCTATACCGCCCTTCGTATGGCAGTATTAAAATGGGCGAAATGAATATTAACAATGTAAGTCTGAAACAATGGCGCGACACCTGTGGCGCTGTAATGCAGGATGGACAGATTTTTAACGATACGATTCTTAATAATATTGTACTGGATGATGAACATACCGATTACACACGGTTAAAACACGCTGTAGCTGCTGCCAACATAGGCAACGAAATAGAGCAGCTGCCACTGGGCTACCAGACTATGCTGGGCGAAATGGGACGTGGACTAAGCGGTGGGCAAAAACAGCGGGTGCTGATTGCAAGGGCATTGTATAAAAACCCGGAATATCTTTTTTTTGATGAAGCTACCAACGCCCTGGATACTATTAACGAACAAAAAATTGTATCTGCCCTGGAAAAGGTATTTGAAAACAAAACGGTGGTAGTAATTGCACACCGGCTAAGCACCATACGCAGGGCCCACCAGATTATAGTAATGCAGGATGGTATGATTGCAGAAATGGGTACGCATGAAAGCCTTATAGAAAAAAAAGGCAGGTACTATCAGCTGGTTCAATCACAATCAGACCTCATAACCAGCGTAAACCCCATACCCACCACACAACCAGCAGTTGTTTAATCTATAGCTATGACAGAACAGCCTGAATTAAAAAACGTAGCAAGAACCGAGGAGATACAGGAAATTATAGACCGGATGCCCAACCGGTTTGGTTTCTGGATAAGTATGGTGGTATTGTTTATAGTAATACTACTTGCTGTATTCGGTTTTACCATACGGTATCCTGATGTTGTTACAGGCAGCATTACCATTAACGCAGAAAGCGCCCCGGTTAAACTGGTAGCCAACAGCTCCGGCAATATTTATCTGAACAGTTTTCACTCGCAAAGCGCCGTAAAAAAAGGCGATTACATTGCCATTATCAGAAATGCCGCCCAGGCAGCAGATGTGCAGAAAATACAGCTGCTTGCCGAAAACTTTAACCTGAACGCTCCCAACATACGCCTGGAAGCATTTCCGCGTACCGTTTCACTGGGCGAACTGAATGCTGCCTACTTCTCCTTTCTCAGTGCTTACGAACACTTCGTTTCGTTCTATAAACACAACCTGTTTACCAAACAGGAAGAAGTATTGCGCCAATCTATAACAGAACAGCAAAACCTGCTGGATTTAGCACACAAAAAACTGGAGAACAGTACAGAAACCATGCGCCTTACCAATAAGTTTTATAAACGGGATTCCACCCTGTTCTCCGAACATATACTGGCAGAAGCAGAGATTGACAAAACACATATGAATAAAGTCTCTGCCAAAGACGCCCATGAATCAACACTCAGCAACATTATCAACCTGCGTGAGCAACTGCAGCAATCTATTAATCAACTGCAACAGGTTAGTATACAAAAAGAAGAAAAAGAGCGGGAAGTAAAGCTGGAGCTTATTTCTACTTATACCGATCTTATGGGCAATATCAGACAATGGGAACAAAAATATGTTTTTAAATCGCCCATGAATGGCAAGGTGGAGTTTCTGAAGTTCCTCACCAATGATGAGTTTATTCAATCCGGAGATGCCATTTTTACTATCGTACCGCTTCAGGACAAAATTATAGGGCAGATGATTCTGCCTTCTGCCGGAGCAGGCAAGGTAAAAACCGGCCAGAATGTTATAGTAAAACTGGAAAACTACCCCTTTGCCGAGTATGGCAGTATTACCGGTAAAGTATCTTCCATATCATTAACTACCAACCCCGTAAAAACCGCCAGTGGTGATATAGAAACTTACCTGGTAAATATTACCCTTCCTCACCAGCTTACAACAAACTATGGTTCGCAACTGGATTTTAAGTTTCAGATTAAAGGCACCGGTGAAATTATTACTAAAGACCGCAAGCTAGCAGAACGTTTGTTCGACAACCTGAAATACACTTTACACCGCTAGCCTGCGGCCCTTAGCGTATAATAGTAACTGTTCCGGTTTGCCGTGGTTTATCCGGTGTACCGGGGTTAATAATGTAATAGTAGGTACCGGCAGGCAGCGGGTTGCCATTCTGCATTCCATTCCAGGGTACCGCATACCCTTTCGATTCAAACACCTTAGCCCCCCACCTGCTGAATACCTGTACAGTAGCACTGCGGTAGGTTTGCAGCCCTTCTATTACCCAGGTATCATGTATACCATCACCGTTAGGTGTAAATGTATTGGGTGGTAAAATAGATAGCAATACCGTAACCAGCACACTGTCTTTAGCCGTACACATATTGCCAGTGGTGGCCTGCAGGTAATACCGCTGTGTTTCAGGAGGGCTGGCGGCAGGATTAAGTGTATTGGAAGACACTAAGGTGGCAACCGGCGACCATTCAAAAGTATATGCACCGTTTACAACCACGTTGCCCCGCAGCACTGCCCCACTGCCTTGTATAATAGATTGATCCGGCCCGGCATCTACTTTAGGTGTATCATATACCGTAACGGTAGCCGATGCCGTATCACTTACACAACCATCGCTGCTGGTTACATGGTGCATAATAGTGAAAGTGCCCGGCGTATTGTACACCTTTACGGGCGAGGCCTGTGTAGAAACAGCTCCATCACCCAGCTGCCAGCTATAGGCCCGTATGCTGCTACCCGAAGCAGGTGCAGAAGCATCTGTAAACGAAATACTGTTGTTAATACAGATGGCAGTTGCCGATACGTTTAACCCGGCCTTAGGGCGATAAGCAAATGCAGCAAAAGGATGCGATACGGTATCTGCACAACCATCCGCCGCTGTAGCAATCAACGTTACGTTATAGGAACCGGCAGACTGATAATGGTATTCAGGTGTTTTTCCTGTAGCCACGCCCCCTTCACCAAATTGCCAGGTAAACTGCAGGTCGTTTATATTTCCGCCATAAGTGCTCTGGTTGGTAAATACAGCCGCACCATAAGGCAGGCAAACTGTTGCCGGCACTGTAAATGCAGCCACCGGTGGCACACCCTGTGTAAGGGTAAACTCTTTTACCGTATCGGCCTTACAGCCATTGGCGCTGGTTACTTCCAGCGCCACCGTTTTTTTACCGGTGGTATTATACCCGTAAGTGGTAACAGGCGTAGTGGCTTTATCTGCCCCAAAACGCCAGTTCCATTGCACCAGCGTGCTGGTATCGCCCGCAGCACCGGCTGTAAACGTAGCGGTAAAAGGCAGGCAGCCCTGATATTGCGTTGTAAAGTCAGCCACCGGCAGCGCCTTTCCCTTTACGGTATCTACCAGGTGTTTAATAATAGAACAGCCACCCGGCACAGGAATAGTAAGCGTTACAGGTATGGCATAACTGCCTGCTGCTGTAAAGTGAAAACTGCCGGGTGCCGTATAGTAATAGAGTGGCCATCCATCCCTTATTACTACACTATCCGGTACCGGGTTAACCTGCACAACGTCTGCTGCATTGGGCACCAGGCCGGCAATGCCTTTCAGCGCCCATTCAATACGCTCCGGTTTATATTCCGTTTTTAATACAAAACCAAAAGAATCTTTAATACAAGAGGCTTTGGTGATACCGCCACCTACCTCCCCACCCATCCACACCTCCGTTTTGGGCACATGTATGCGGGTTACATCAAACACATAACTTTCATAGCCAACCATACCATAAGCTAAAGCAGTAAAAGCAGAATCGCTTTTTACCGCACAATACCTGCCTTCCGATATCCATCTTTTTATTACTACTGTATAACCAGGTGCGTTAGGATGGGGGTAGGTATGATCAAAAGTATTACTACCATCAATGGTTAACGATTTTAACCCTTCTGTAGGAATAACAAGCGTTACATAATTATATAATACTTCAAACCGGTAGGTATTAATAAACTCCGCAGCCTTGCCCGCATTCTCCAGCGGACTAATCATTACCATTTCACCATCGCCCTCTCCGGAAACCGGGTAGTTGGGTTCCGAACGCGAAAGCATACATTGCGCCACGGCTATTGGCTGGTCTGCCTCTATATAACTGGCCGTTTTAGTAATCAGCTGGTAATAAGTATTGTTAATTAACCCTGTTTGCACTACCCCATTTACTTTTACCACGGTAGCAGGGTTAGTAACCATAATGCGGATAATAGAATAATTAAACGTTTTGCTATTGCCGGAAGCCGAGTAAGGAGCCGTAAGAAAACGTTTGCCCAAGCTGGTGAGGGGCGTCATCTGTTTTATTTCAAAATCGGAAGAGCCATCAAAAGAAGGATACTCAGTATGTATATACATAGAAGAAGCGCCTGCATACACTGCCACAGGCTGGCAACGCCCGGAAGCACCCGGCACAGAACGTACACGGGTTCCGGTAAGTTCGCCTTTATCGGTACGCGTAACAGCGGAACTTAACATCTGATATACCTGTCCTTTTTTCAAATCAACAGTAAAAGGCACACCAGCAGGTCTTCCTCCTTCCGTGTCAATAGGCGGAGTAATCTCCACCCGCGTATCATCAAATGCGGCAGCCACACATACATATCCATTGTTATCGTAAGGCGCATCCATTGTCTGGTAAGTAAATCCCCAGGCATCTACCGGAAGCACCTGAGTACCGCCCGCATAATCAGGAGAATAAAAATGGCTGTACAACGAAATGGGCGCGGTGGAATGCACTTCCACACACCTGTTAAACACCCTTTCATGCGAAACGCCCACTCCGGCAAAAAGTATTATCGTACTCAGGTTGGTCAGTTGCACCTCCATCGCCGTTCGTGCAGCAACCTGATACACACGCGGAGTAATACCCGCATCTGTACGTATATTAAGGGTTACTGTAGCAGGCTCATCACGGGTACATATGTATATAGAGGCCTGATTTGTATTGGTAAAAGGATAAACCACCACAAAATCCATTTCCCGGCTGCTGGCCAGCTGACCTTTGGCCGTTAGCACACCGGCAGTAAGCCATAACAATAGTACACTTATGATAGATGTTACAGAACGCCTCATTGTATATACCCCGTATTTAAAATGTCCTTTGCCATTGTGGTACAACAGCAAAGGACATATAACAACAATCAGTTTTTCAGAAAAAACTACAACACTTTCATTTCCACACGTCTGTTCTTGGCTCTTGCTGCTTCATTGTCTTTGCCATCAGCCGTGGTTTCTTTTTCCAGCGGGCAGCAGTCTCCATAACCTTTCGCTACCAGTCTTGCCTTGTCAATACCTTCGCTTACCAGGAATTTCACACACACTTCTGCTCTGGCCTGCGACAGTTTCAGGTTATGCGCTCTGGTACCGGTACCATCGGTGTGGGCACCAATCTCCACCTTTACGTCTGCATGTTGCTGTAAGTAAGCAGCTACCGCCCTCAACTGGTTGTAGCCTGCTTCATCAGGTTCTGCTTTATCCAACTCAAACAATACGTGTTGCAGTAAGGCTTTATTGTTTTCCACCACCACTTCCGGCTTAGGTGCTTCTTCAGGCACTGGTGTTGGTGTAACCACTACCGGTGGTTCTTCCTTCACAGGGGCCTTTACTTCCTGCGGCCTGTTTACTGCAAACAGTTCCAGGCAACAGGCCGAAGAACGATCACTGCTGATGATAGCATCCGTAAGCAGGTCTTTATCCTGGCGGCTTACAAAGTAGATATCATCTTTTACTGAGTTTACCGGATAGCCCATGTTTACCGGGGCTTCCCAGGCAGCCTCAGGTGCGCCTTTGGCTTCAAACAGGTCAAACCCACCCATACCGGTTTTACCATCGCTGGCAAAAACAAGTTTACCAGATGCCTGGTGGTAAAAAGGCGCTTCCTCATTGCCTGCCGTGTTAATAACAGTACCGGCATTTACTGCCTTGCCTGCTTTACCGCCGGGCTGTAAGGGCGCATACCATATATCAAACTTGCCCGCCCCACCTGGCTTATCAGAAGCAAACAACAGGTATTTACCATCTGCGGTAACCTGTGGCTGCCTGGCGTTAAAACCGGGTTCGTTTACGGTATTGCCCAATTGCACGGGTTGCCCCCACACATTATTCTTTTTCTCGCTGGTGTAAATGGCCGAGCTTCTGCTGCCATCTGCTTTGGCATCCCAGGCAGTAAAAAATACACGGTTACCATCTGCCGTAAAAGAAGCTACGCCTTGTTGCTTTTTATCAGCAGCAGGTATAGCTAACGGAGTAGCAGCACCAGATACTGCAGGTGCGGTATACAGGCTATTATTATAAGTACCCCGGGTAGAGGTAAAAGCAATACCACCATCGTTTAACCAGGCAGCCGCATAGCTAGCCCCTTCCTGGTTAATACCGCTGTCAAACTTACTCAGCTTAGTGGCAGACGCACCGGCTGCCAGTTGCTGTTGTATAAAACGCAGGTTTTCCAGTTCCTGGGTAGCCTGCTTTTTATATTCGTCATTGGCAGTATACTTAGCCAGAAACGCTTCCAGCTGCTGCTGTGCTCCGGCATATTTGCCACCGGCACGCAGGCATACTGCATACCAGTACTGCGCCAGCGGGTATCTGGCCGCATTGGTTTCTGCAACCTGCTTATAAGCTGCCTCTGCATTGGAATAGTAGGTAAGATGGCGATAGCTTTCGCCCAGGCGGTACAACGCATCTGCATTGCCCTGGCCGGATGCCTTGCCCTGCTTCTGAATATGATACGGATCATAACCACCTTTGGCAGACGGTGCCAGCCCTATATATTTTTCGTAATACTTAGCGGCGGAGTTAAAATCGCCCTTTGCATAATAATCGTCTGCCGCCTTTTTGTAGTTGTTTACAAACTGCGCCTGCGATACACTCAGTACACCGCAACACACCGCAGCCAGTATAAAATATCTGGAGGAATAATTACTGCTCATTGAAATTAGTTTAGTGTTAAGTGATTGAATGCTTACAGTCTCGGACATACAAACGGAACGGCATCTGTTTTCACACCTCTTCTTCCCGTAAAGGTTAATGAAATTTCAAAGCTGTTGGCGCTACCGGCCACTTTAGACAAATCAGAAGTATTCACATCATAACTTACACCCAATACCATGTTTTTATGATATACACCTACATAAGGCGAAAGCGCATCTTTCAGACGTACGTTGGCACCCAGTAAAAAATCGGTGGTTTCAGAAGCCCTTATCTGTCCGTAAGCACCCAGCATTTTCTCTTCCGCTTTACCCTGTTTCATATACAACAGGTTGGGCGTAACGCTTACCACTTCAGAAAGGTTGATTTTAGCACCACCATGCAGTGTATAACGTACCGGCAGTTTCTGGCCCACGCCACCCGAAATAAACGGATCATCCGGTTGTGTAAGGTGATACGCAGAGAAGCCTGCAAACAGGTTTACCTTTTTTCCAGGGGCTGCATCAAAATACATTACACCGGCACCGGCATCAAACGCCATGGCAGCATTCTTTGCCAGAATATCCGTCATAGGAATATTCAGGTTCAGGCTGTTGGTTACATCATCCCACTGCGCGCCGGTCTGGAACTTAGAGGGGTTAAAACGGCGGTTTAATACACCACCGGTAATACCAATGCTGATGCGCTGGTTGCCCTCTTTGCCAAAACGGAAACCGGTATAGGCTACGCTCAGGTACCCATTCAGGTAGTTATAAGCGCCGCCTGCTGCGGTCTGGTTCATCAGGTTTACACCCAGGTTAATGTTTTTAGACGTAACCATATCAGCAGAAACACCCGGCGTTGAAAAACCATTGTTGATATTGTTCCACTGGTTACGGTAAATACCGGTAACGCGGTAATCGCCATCAATAGCTCCTGTAAGGCCGGGGTTCAGCCAAAGGGGGTATGTATAATACTGAGAAAAATGCGGATCGGTTTGTGCTTTCACCGCTGTGCCGCCTATACAGGCAGCCAGCAGCAGTATCAGATAATTCGGTTTCCTTTTCATAACAAATAGTTTTGGCGATTAACGAATCAGGCTTACGGTTCCTTTGCTGGTTTGGGCAGAGCCGTTGGTAAATGTCATTTGTGCTACATACACATATACACCTACCGGTAACGGATTACCACTGTACGTACCATTCCAGCCCTGGAATTTGTCAGCAGTTTCAAATACTTTCTCTCCCCACTGGTTAAACACCATCAGCTTTAACGAAGCAATGGTATTGCCATATACTCTGAACTCATCATTCTTACCATCTCCGTTAGGCGAGAACATGTTTGGAACAAAGAAGTTATAAGTAAGTGTACGTGCAAAAGCAGTGTCAGAAACAATAGCCTGACAGGTAAGGTCTGCAGTTGCTTTTACCACCAGGCTCAGTGTATCACCACCATTAAGGCCGGTTACTACGTGTGTACGGCCCTGTGCGCCGGAGCTGGGCAAGGTAAAATCAATGTAGTTTCTGGATACTTCGTACCCTTTGGCACCCGGTACTGCATCCCATGCAAAAGTGGCTGTTTCGCCGGTAACAGCTGCGGTATGTACCACAGGCGCCTGGGCTAATTTAGGCAGGGCCACTGCTTTTACACGATGGCGCTGTGCATCGCCACAACCATTCACAGCAACTGTTTCCAGATAGTAGATTACAGAATCTCTGGGAATAACCGGCGTGGTAAAGGTGTTACCCGCACCCACCTGCTGCCCTTCGGTAAAGCCTGGGTAATAAGCCTGATCGTACCACAGGTAATTGGCACCTGTTGCCGGGGCATTCACCTCAAAAGTAGCCGCTGTACCCTCACACACTGCTATGGAATCTGCTTTAGCAACACCTTTGGCAGGGTATTCACACGCAAACTCATAAGCACCTACATCGGGTGTATTGGTGTTACGGCGCGTACCCAGTATATCTCTTACCACACCTAAAGCAGCACCTTTATTAGCCAAAGCCATTACGGTAGGTTTAAAGTTGCCATTGGCAGGATCGGCATAACCCGGGTTAAGCCCCCATGAGTTGGCATCAAAACCGGCACCTTTCCAGTCATCCATGGTTTTATATAAAGTACCACCCAGATAACCGGTATACAGGAAGCTGGAACTCTGATCAATAAACGCGTTGTTGTTATCAGAAACAATCTGATACGTGGCTCTGTTTATATACATGGCATAGGTTCTGGCAGATACCTTTCTGCGCATGGTAAACAGGTTATTCTTCAATTCTATGCCAGGGGCATCGTTGTTCAGATAAAAACAGGCCCCTCCTCTTGTAAACGTAGCACTGGTATCATCAATAGATACGGTGTTGTGATAAATTTTCGTATTCTCACTGTTGCTTTGTACATAAATACCGTACTGGGTAGGCGTTCCGTGGAAGTTGTACACCAGGTTATTGGTAATCATGTTAGGCTTATCAACCGGTGCATTGGCGCCAGCCACACGAATACCGTAAGCAGTACCGGTAGAAGTAAGGAAGTTAGCAAACAGGTCGTGTATCTTGTTCCGGTTTACATTGGCACCCACCAGCGTAGGCCCGTACCATACCGCGTACACCGTACCACCCGCAGTTGCGTTAGGGCGACTAAAATCGTTGCCTTCCAGCAGGGTGTTGGTGTTGTACGTCATATAAAAACCATAATAAAAGAAATCCTGAATGGTGTTACCGGTAAAGGAGTTGTTAACAGCACATGCCGCACCACCAGCAAAATCAGATCCGTTCATAGAAATACCGTAATAACCACCCTTAATAATATTGCTGTCAATTACGTTATAATCGCTGTTGGAAGCACCGCTGCTTATAGAACCCGAAGGGCCGCCGTTGAACACAATACAAGCTATACTGGATGCATTCAGCGATGGAGCGCTGATAGTACACTTGCGTATAACGTTACTGTCAGAGTTATTGGTAATATTAATAGCAATGGCGTTAGTAGCAGCAGTAGTTGCTATGTTCAGGTTTCTGATAATTGTGTGCGAAGCATTGCTTAACACCAGCGTAGCCTTACGTGCACTTACAGAAGCACCGTAGGTAAGGGTAGCGTCATTACCGTTAAAGGTTACTGTATTAATAGCAGAAGCACCTTTAATTTTAGGAATGGTTATCTGTTCTGTGTAAGGGCCGCTACCTGCCGCCACCTCAAACTGTATAGGGCCCGCAATCCCGCAGTCCATAGAACGTATAGCATCTGCAAAGCTGTTATAATTACGGTTACCGGTAGGTACCTGGTTATTAATGGTATAAATACCGGCAGACAGTAATGGATTTACATTCAACAGTACCGCATCGGAAAGTTTGGTATCGGTACCGCAGGTTACCCTGGCCTTAATATAAACCGGAGTGGCTGCTGTAAAAGTATGTGCACTGGATTGCAACGCACCGTCCAGATTGGTATATTCACCGTTTTCAGTAGCACTGCTTACCCATTGGTACGATTGGCCATCGCCTGCTGAGTTACCCGTCAGATCCAGCGCTACAATTGAGCCTTCACAAACCGTAGTTCCGGGAAAAATACCGGTAGAACCGGCAACCACCGGAGTAGTACAGGGGCTGCTTCCAAACTCATAGGCACCGGGATCAGGAAAGCTGGTATTCCGGTTTACACCCGCAATATCTTTTGCCACGCCTACGTATACGCCGCGGTTATCCAGTTCTGCTGCGGTGGGCTTAAAATTAAACGCCGCTGCATCTGTAAACACAGGGTCAATAGAACGTGTTAACAAGTCAAAGCCGGTAGCAGTACGCCAGGTTTCCAGCGTATTATAGTTTGCTTTGTAATATCCGGGAGTGGCTCTGTTGGCAGTGGCCGTTACCAGATAGTAATCGTTCCTGTCTATATCGCACATAGTAAGCGCATTTTCAAAATACGCTCCATATGCACGCGCAGTTCCGCTGTTAGACAGCGAAAAAATATTATTTTTTATCTGAATATTGCTGCCGTTTACTTCAACAGTAGCATCTGAGTAAAAGCCTGTAACTGTTTTATCAGCGGCTGTATTTACATAAAACGTGTTGTTATATACGTTCAGGCCTGTTATAAGGTAATTGGCTTCAATGCCACGAAAATTGTTGTTGGCATCAACATCATAAATAAGGTTATTGGCTACCACATTCTCTTTTCCCGGTGCCGCCTTACAACCAAAAAAGCTAATGCCATTAAAATTATACGAAGCAGTAGGATCTGCATTCTTAAAACCATGAATGCGGTTTTCCAGTATATGCGTAGCAAAACAACCTTCATTCGCATTAATAGCGCTAAAACTCCAGTCGGTAAGTGAACCGGTAATAGTATTACCCTGAACCAGCGTGTTATCGGTACGCATCAGATAAATACCGGCATTACGCGGGCTTATCACTGTATTATTTATAATCTGGTTGTTGTTGGCAGTGGTAATAACCTCCATATTCTGATCCCAGTTACTTACCCATATGCCATAGTAACCACCGGTAACTTTATTACCGGAAATAATATTGTAATCGCAGTTACCCAGGCCAACGGAATGATCGTCAGAACCGTCAATTACAATACCATAATAGTTTTGTACGTAACCCACTGTTGGCAGCATACCTGCCTCTACTTCACATTTACGAATGATATTGCTGTCCGCATCTCTTAACAGGTGAAAGCCGGTACCAAACTCAAATTCAGTGGTAACGGTAAAAGCCACTTTCAGGCTGTCGAATATAATATGCTTTGCGCCATCCAGCTTTACAGTGCCTTTATTGGAGGCGTTAGTAGAAATAAAGTTTACAAGGTTACCGTTGCCAAAAAAGGTTACGGTGTTTATTGCTGAAGTGCCGTTGATAGGATTAAGGTTAATTTGCTCGTTGTAAGGGCCGCTGTTGGGTGCCACATTAAAAACAACGGGGCCGCTAACGCCGTTTAAAGCAAGGCTCTGTACTGCTTCTTCAAAACTCTGGTAGTTTTTGGCGCCGGTTGCCTGGCCGGCGTTAATAGTGTACGCCCCTGTCAAAGGACTGATCTGGGCACGCGCACTATCGTAAGAAACGATAAGCACTAAAAGCAGAAATACCTGTAAAAGTTTTCGCATAGCAGTTATTAAATTGGTTAAAAACATAAAATTATCTTAACATAGCCCCGGCCATATCCTGATAACCAGCCTGATTAGAAAATAGTGGAAAACCGCTAGCCTGCTAGCGGATAATGGTAACCGGGCCGGTAATTTTACCGTAGCCATTAGCATTCGGCTGCAGCACATAATAATAAGTACCGGCAGGCAACAAATTGCCTCCTGTACCGGTTCCGTTCCACGGCGTACCATAGCCGCCTGTTTTACGATATACCAGCTGCCCATACCGGTTGTACACATCCAGTGTGGCCCTGCTGTATGATTGCATCCCCTTTATCTCCCAGAAATCGTTGATACCATCTCCGTTAGGGGTAAACACATTCGGAACCCTTATATCATTGTATACTCTTACCCATACACTATCCTTACTGCTGCACCCTGCTTTACCGGTAGCAGTAACATAATACAACTGATCCAGCATGGGCGTTGCCACGGGCTGCAAAGTATTGCCCCCGGTAAGCTGGTCTGCTGGCGACCATGCTATTTTTGCATCCGCCTCATTTACTACTGCTTTTAACAAAGCCTTCTCCCCTGCCGAAATAATCACTTCAGCACCCGCATCTACACGCGGCGGGTTATAAACCCTAACCGGTTTACGCACCGCTTCGGCTGTACAGCCGCCTGCAGTTATTACCATAGATACATTGTAGGTACCAGCCTGGGTATAGTTTTTAGTAACATTGCTGCCGGTGCCTGTAGTACCATCGCCCAGTTGCCAGGCCCAGGTGGCTGGCAGGGTTTTATCGTAAGTACTGTTATCTGTAAAGCCGGCGGCTCCGTTGGAACAAAACGCTGTATCAGCCAACATAAAATCCGGCACAGGTGTATTGGCAAATACAGATGCCGGAAGCGGCAGCGACAGAGAATCTGCACAGCCGGCAGAAGCCGCGTATAACTTTACCGTATAATCACGCGCCGCAGCATACCGGTAAACAGGCTGCTTAGTAGTAGCCATACCATCATCTCCAAACTGCCAGCGCCAACTAATAGCCGCATTGGCATTGCCCGGTACAGTAGTACTATTGGTAAAAGTGGCTTCGCCACCCGGCATACAAATACGTGCAGGCAATTGAAAAGCCACATCGGGTGCCGGTTTTATCACCAGTGGTTTGGTAGTATCGCCCCAGCAGCCATCATAATCCCGCACTACCTGCACCGTTACCTGGTAAGTACCGCCATCATCATATTTCTTCACCGGCGTTAATACCTTGCTGCTGGTACCATCTCCAAAAAGCCATTGCGAAAAACCAGCGTCCGGGCTTTTGGGTACATAATTAAAAGTAACCTCCTCACCCTCGCAAACAGATGGCGCTGTAAAATCAGCGCCCGGCCCCTGATGTACCGGTATAGTAATATTCAGTATTTCACTCTGGCTGCAATTATCAATAGATGGCGCAGTAACCGATAAGGGCACCACATGCTCTCCCCCTCTGGTAAACGTGTAACTATCCGGCAAGTCGTATATATAATACGTTTTACCTTTTATAACGGCAGTACCCGATGGAACGGGATTGGTAATTGTAACATCTGTAGCAGGTACAATATCTGTTACCCGGCTAAAATGCAGGGTAATGGCAGTAGCCTGGTAAATGGTTTTAACCGATAAATGAAACGGTGTTTTGGTACATACATAACTGTATGTTTCGTTGCTGTTATCCGGCTTAATTTCTGGTATTGCGGCCAGGTTGTTTACGTACGACCCGATATTATAACCATAACTCTCTGCGCGTCCCAGTCCGTACGTAATGCCGGTAAAACCTGAATCGCTGGCAACCGTATGCTGCATAGGTGTAAGCGGAAGTGCTTTTATCACCACCTTATAACCAGCCAGCCCCGGATGTGCATATACAGAATCATATGCCGTACCTCCATCAATACGCAGAGAAGCAAGCCCATTATCGGGAATCACTAACGTAAGATAGTTTTTATCAATCGCCTCTTTGCTGGTACTGTAAAAGGCAACACTATTAATAGCCTGCTCTATTGGGCTGAGAAAAATCATTTCCGGGTCTCCGGCCCCCAGCGATCCACAGCCTAAACCTGATAAAATCAGCTGCGCTACCATAATAGGGCCTGTAGCAGTAATATTCTCTCCCACCATCGACTCAAACTCGTAATAACTGTTATTCTGAAGCCCTGACAATGCAACGCCATTTCTGAACACCCTTGTGCCCAGCTGCTTTATAAACACACGAAACCTGTTTTTATTCAGCAACCCCGTACTTAGCGTGGTAGAAGTGGGCGCGGTAAGATACTGCGTACCCCAGGCATTGGCCGGAAACACCTGCTGCATAATAAAGTCTCCACCACTGTTGTCATTAAAAACAAGCATACAAATACCGGTACGGCTACTGCCGGAAAAAACAGCAACCGGGTGGCACCTGCCATCTGTACCAGGTACAGACTGTATTTTGCTGCCCGACATATCATTGCCTATGGTGCCCGCCTGCTGAGCCCCCAGCACATTGTAGCTCTCTCCTTTTTTCAGCGTAACATCAAAAGGCACATTGCGCGCCCTGCCGCCTTTGGTAGCAAGTGAGGGGGTAATACGCACAACGGTATTGTCTTCACTGGCAATTACATAAAAGTAGGAGTAGCTGTTTGTATAGTCCTGCGAGGTATTTAATGAGAAGTAAGTATAGCCATAAGTTTCAACCGGTAACAAGGTAGTACCACCGGAAGAAAAGTTACCATAGGTGTGTACAAACACCCCTATAGGCACATCACTTACAATATGAATGTTTTTTTGAAAAAGCCCCTCACCGGTCAAACGTGCATCGGCCCCGTTATCAGCTGCGCTGTTTTTGGGCATAGGATCGGTAGAAATGGCAGAATGTGCAGGTACTGTATAAGCCTTGCTCCAGCTGGTGCCCGGTACACTCACCGTTACCTTCGCCGGTTTATCTCCCGTACTCAGGTAAAGCACCATTTCCTGTTTGTTTAAATTAGCGTCCTGCGTATAAAAAAACGAGTTGGTACCGTAGCCCACCCAGAATTCTTTTCCCGTATTGGAAAAATTCTGAGCCTTACCTTCAAAATTTAAGAAAAAACAGAAAAATAAAGCAGTTAACTGGTATACGCCTCGCACATTTCGCATCAGGGTAAAATTATTTCCTGCATGAGTAAAAACACTCATAAAAACCACCCTAACAACAAAATAGTGGAAAACCACCAGAAGCCTGGGGCTATTTGTAAAGAACTCAGACGTATTTATAGCTGAAATCTGCTATAGCCTTCGTATATTGAAAAAAACAATATTTATGAAAAAGACTCACCTAAACCTGCTTATCCTCCTGGGATCACTTATTTTGTCCCTATCTTGTAACAAAAACGGGAAAAACGACGCAAAGAACGATTATCAAAGTTTTTTACTGCTGGGCAAAGGACGAACATTTTCTACAGCCCATTACCTGAAAGCGCCTGCTGATGATAAAGCAGCCAAAACAACGTCTCAATTGTACCCAACCTCATCCACTGAGGAACTATTTACTTATTATAACATGCCCTCCTATGAAATAGAAACACTCCTGAGCGATTTAAAGGCCAATGTGGGAGGCGATATACAGGAGATTGAGGCAGCCCCCTACTCAATAACCCTGTATATGGATTCGGAGACTACCCAAACAGAATACGGCAGTATTAAAGGTATCAGCATGTTTTTCGAGAATGACAGCCATTTTCTTCACCGCTATTTTAAAGTAACCGCAGGCAGCTCTACTGAAGAAGCAGACGTTAACGGTTTATGCCAGAAAATAACCTATGCTGACCTCAGAGGATTGGGTTATTACTCAAATGACTTTACCTTCTCCCCTTCTATTATATGGCTTAAAAGCGAAGAAAATTCAACAGTTGGAGATACAGACAAAGAACATCATTATCTGGGAAGGCTTTTATATCAAAGTCCGGACAAATACCCTATGCACAATTTAGTAAAATCTTCAGCCAGATGTGTTGGCTGTGGAATATCAGAGGGCGGGTGTGATACTGACTCTTATGGACAATTATTCTGCAGTGCAGCCGGCCCTTGTTACCTGACCCAGGTGAATGAGCACCTGCTTCAAACAAATCTTCCGTTCACACCGTTTAATTTAACTTCAGGACGATCTTTCCGGGACGAAATTCTGGCAGAAACAACAACAGGCCTTAAATATACTTATTACTATAACGAGCTTTCTTATTTTACAGCCTGCTTCAATATAGCCAAACCCGAAAATTTTGAAACTTTGTATGATCTGGCAACGGAAGGTTATGTAGTACGAAACAAATTTATTGATGAGCCCGATGATGAAGTTATTTTAACCGAACCCCTTAAATCTTCAGCTACCAGCGTAATAAGCTTATATAGAGATCAATCTATAAATAACCATATAACAGGCATTCTGGATGATATTACTGTTGACCTGGATACCTTTGTTGGTTTACAAAAATCAGAACTGCTATCTCTCATGCAATAACACAATAATAGCAATCTACCGGTTAAACATTATTAACCGGTAGATTTATCCCCTAAGCCTCCCCACCCTTCGGCGCATAGTTCAACACTACCTGCACCAGCGCATCGGCATGTGAGAAAATATCATCCAGCGAGTTCAGCTCTTTCTTCGTTTCATTCTTCTCCGCATCAAATAACCCGATATACTTTCTACTGGTATTAAAATACATGCGGCAGACAGGCTTCCGGTTGTTATCATCAAACAGGATAGCGAAGTAAGAAAGTGCATCGCGATAAGTAACCTTTTGTACGGGCACATGCTGGCGGAGAATAGACCGCACAATTCTGAATGCTTCCAGCTCTTCCTCTGTTGTTACAATTTTATTTTCGTCATCTTCCACAACAGGGTTCTCCAGTGCAGCAATGGAAGCCTGATCCACTTCTTCTTTTTGCAGGGCCGATTTTAAGCGCTCGGTTATCAGATCATTGATATAAAACTGAAAAGACTTTTTTGTCAGTTGGGTAAACTGATCCAGCACGCGTTGGGTAAGTATACCGGCATTATACACCTGTTTGGCAAAATGCCTGACAAAATCGGGCGTGGGGTTATTAAACTCACCCTGCATCAGCGCCTTCAGCTGACCTACATATTTCAGTTCGCTAGCGGTAGAAACAATGGTTTCTGAGTCAAAATAAGCTTTGTGAAACTTCTTGAGCTCTTCCAGATGATTGTCGCGGATATCGTTCAGATCAAAAACAAAAAACGGCTTTTCGTCCATCTTGTTCTGTTCGTCCAGATCGGTATAAAAGCGCGATTCAAAACCATTGGTGAGAATAGAAAATTTGGCTTTAGTGGTATGAAAGTAGCGAAACAGCTGCGAGTTATGCGGATCCAGATTAGCTGACCAGTGTTTGCATTCCACTAAAATAATCGGATGGCCATCCTTCATAATAGCATAATCTACCTTCTCCCCTTTCTTAATTCCCAGGTCTGCCACAAACTCAGGAACTACTTCCAGCGGGTTAAATACATCATACCCCAATGCCTGTAAAAAGGGCATCACAAATGAATGCTTGGTAGCTTCTTCGGTATGCACCAGTTCTCTGTGCTTTAATATACGATCGCCCAGTTGCTTAATTGTGTCTTTAAAATCCATATAGTCAGTATTTATTTTAGAATATGTTTTTTACCGGATGATTCCATTCACATCATTCAACACCCGTTGCAGCAGCATACAAAACATATCAGCCTGCTCTCCCAGTCGTAAAATCGCATTTTTCCCGGTCGACTTTCTTATCTCAACTCCTTCGTGGGAAGCAATAAGTCCCGATATGCCGTCAAGCCTTATAACGGAGTTTTTTACGCCGCCTGCCAAAATAATCCGCTTGCTGGTTACATACAAAGTGCCTTCATCAACCAGCTTCATAACATCTGCACCATAGCTGAAACGCCCGTTGCCTGTTTTATTAAAGTAGCATGCTTTTATCTCTCTGAAATTCATTGACACGTCAGAACTACCGGGGATATTTCTGGTCCCCCTCCATTCATACCAACGTACACCTGAAGAGGTGAAATAACATTCTTCGTCTTTTTGAAGCACAGCGGTTGTATGTACTACAGGCAGCTGCTCATTTTCTATAGCCCAATAGCACTTCAGCTTGTGAAGCCTGCTTTTAGTTTGTTCGCTCAACTGAATAACTACATGCAAGCTGGATGAAATGTCATGTAGTTCACGCTCTTCAGCTGGCGAAAAACGCATACGGGCAATCACTCCGGAAACATACTCCTGCACAAACGCAGCTCTCATTTCTGTAGCAATTTTCTCTGTAAGCGCTTTAGAAAGCTGCAACGTATGCTGCAACCTGTTCAGAAGCTCCATATCCCCGTTACTTAAACGGCCATCGGCTATAACTTTTGCAAATGCATTTCTATACACAAGCTCCCCTATTCTTGTATGCAGATATTGTAAAGTATGTTCCTCCAGCTTTAAAATTTCTGCCAGGTGATACAACTCATCCCGCTCCGTTTTATTCAAATCACTGTTCCGCAGGCAGTAATTCAGATAAACCGAATAAAACTCCTCCAGATTCAGCGCAAACTCTTTTTTTAAAGAAAGCCGGTATCGATCCTCAATACTTTTAATATCCTGCCGGGAAATATCCTGTACAGGTGTAGATGCCAGCAGGTTATTTAATTCCACTACCGCATTCTCCTCCGGCAGCTGCCTCAATAACTTCTGAAAAAAACTTACTGCATATAAAGGCCTTACCTGATATACGTGTCCATTCATATTACTCGTATTGTCTGTATTCCTGATAAATAGGTTCATTCCAGTTTTTTACACCACCATGGTGCGAGCATGCTCCTCTGCCACTGGCACCAGAAGTTGAGCCATCCCAACAGCGCGTGCAATACCCAATAATTTTCCGGCGAACCGGATTTACCTTATTGTATAAGGCAGTCGCTTTCTTATTACCTGTTCCCAAAAGCTGTTTAAGATCATCTACCGCTTCCCGTACCTTCCCTGTTTTACTGTAACAAACCGCCCTGTTGTATAACAGCTCATCATTGCTGGAATCTTTTAATAACGCATTTATTTTCACAAGCGCATCAGCGTATTTACCGGATGTAAAAAGCGAAGAAGCATCTGCCATCTGCATTTCGTGCACCTTATGTAAACTATCCTTTCTCTGCTGCTCTTTCTGCATGGCTACAGCCTTTTCCATTGCTTCCTTTTTCTTCAACAATTCCTGAGTATGAGCTTCTACATTATCTGCTGTTACGTAATAGCCCATCAAAGGAATACTCACCGCAAGCAACAGAACAGCAACAACTGCTTTTACCGCGGCGGTAAGCCTGCAACGCAGCTTCTCTTCTAAAAAACGGGCGCCGGGTGGTATTAAAACAAATCCTGTTATCGCAAACAGCAACGAAAGCAAAGGATGATACAACACCGCCAGTGCTATTATCAGAAAAACAAGTCCAATCATCCATAACAAGCCACTCCTCAAAGGCTTCCGGACTTCTTTTCTCTTATGATCTCCTTTAAAATAATCAGGCAACACCCTTGCTTTTGCAGGAATTAAACCAGCTACGTATCTCATAAATCACATACAGTTTACAACACCGGCAGCAGTAATCGGCTGCACAAAAAAAGTTAATGAAAATAAGTAAGGTTAAAAGAAGGCATACACATCTGCAACAGCCCATCTATCACCGGCAGCAGTATCACACCAACCACCAGCAACAGCATTCCCTTTATAACAGCATACGCCAGTTGATCGGCCTCTGCCTTTCTCACTTTTTTAGTACCTGTAACCAGCACAAGCGAAACCAACCCCGTTGCCATACCAGCCAGCAGCAACAGCCATCCCATTCCTATCCCAATCATTAAGCAGCAGCTGGTGGCTATACTTTTCAAAAATTCGCCGGGCTTTAGTTTCATCCATATATCAATTGCTTCCGAAACAGCCCCCAGCACCCGGTACATAATAACGGAACCCGTACCGGCAATGCACGCTATCCATATAGCCAGCGGCAGTTCCACTACCTCTTCAGCCCCCATCTTTTTTCTTGTCTTACCTGTTAACCATCTAACCGCCAGCAAAAGCGCTATAACAGCAGCTATTCCACACACAAACAATAGTATTATCCTGCTCATAGTTTTTATTTATTGAGAAATAAGAGACAAACGCCAATATTTCAGGTTTGCTACCTCTTTGGGCAACACACCGGCAGGAACACCTGCTGCCGTGGTTTCCCAACAGTAATAGGGCTGATTGTTATAATAGTATGCCTGTCCCTGTAATGGCAAATGAATACCCAACAATGAATGACTGTAATATTCGCTGCTCAACACCGCCACCTGATAACCATAATGTCTGAATACCGTATATAATAATAAAGTGCGCGAATCACAGTCTCCTTTGCCTGTTGCCATAAATTCTACCGGCGTGTTAATGCCAAAACGTTCGTAACTGTCGCAGCGAGCATTTTCAGACCGTAGATAATTGCGGATAAAGGGATCGGAATAAAGAGCAGGATTACAATCTTTATCCAGCACCAGGCAGTAGGGTATCTGTTGTATGCAGGTGACCATCATCTCCGCAAAGGCTAAAGAATCCAGGTTACCAGCAGCTTTAATGCTATCAAACATCTGATACAACCCCGTTAACCTTTTCTCATCGTGCTGCCTGAGCAACGATAACATATAATCATAAGCCCTGCATTCCGATCCGGTTACAGCAATCTTATTTTTCCACGCACGCGCACTCCGATAGTCGCTCGCAGCGATAAAATAACGCCCCTTGTACAACTTTCCTTTATAATCATACCATTTACGATAATGCCAGATAAGCGTATCTATAGGTCTGCCTTCGGGAGCAGCGTCTTCTAAAGCCTGTTGCCGATCCGGAACAGCAACCACACTATCATAGTCTGCCACAGCAGGAACAGTAGACTTGCCACCTGTGCTGCTACGACCAGCAAATAACAGCACGCCAATCCACCCCAATAGCAGCACGCCAAAAACAATTTTCAACAGCCATTCCCAAAACACAGCGGGAATAATGCGGAATAACACTACCGCCCCAATCAACGGCAGCAAAAACAATAACCTTGGCAATAAGGCAATCACAAACAGGCATAACAGCAGCCAGCCTATACCATTGAACAGCAGGGTAAAAAAGTCATCCGTTGCTCCCCGTCTTCTATAGGTATTCAAAGCAGGCCATTTGTAACCGTTACCCCTATGCCACCCCTGCTTCTCCACCCGCACATGGCTTTCGCTGCCAGCTGCTGCAATGTCATCTACCTGCACTGTTACGGGTTCTATATCAGGCAAAAACTCAATAATTTCGTTTACCTCTGTTACATCATCCCATATATAACCGGTAGCCTCTGTTTCTATGGTGCCAAACAGTTCCTCTCCTTCCTCCTGTTGCAGCTTACGCACAAAACGCACACCCGAAAACTGAGGCTGATGAAGCACTACACCAAATTGTCTGGCATTACCTTCAAAAACTACATGGCAGGGAATGGTAGCAGGTAGTTTATGCATTGGAAAACCGGTATCTGCTTCAAAAGCAAACGGCTTTCCCCTGGAGACACCTTCTTTTTCATTTACCCAAAAAGTAACTTCATAAATATGAAACTGATAATGTTTTACAAACACATCTCTTTCTCCGGAACCGTTCTCTGCTTCCGCCCAGTATTTCCCTTTCAACCTGCCCAGTAACCAGGTGTACCTGGGGGTAGCTTTTTCCATCATTACCCGTTTAAACCTCCTGCCAGTCTCCGGATCAGTTTCTACTTCTGTTTCAGACAAACGGGTAAATCTTACGTCCGGATGCGGCGCAGATACAGATACCGCATCCGTCACGGTAACAGCTGTTGACGCCTTTTTCCGGGTATACCATAGCAGAAGTCCTGTAAGCAAGGCCGCAATAAGTATTACTAACAGCGTCACAGTGCAGCAGGATAAATAAGGGTTAATAAATCAGATTGCTCAGATAAAGGAAAGGCATCGTATTTACGCACAGTTCTGAAAGGATGATCTGCCCAATACTCGTACTTCTCCACATCATCCTTCAACGTCTCTTCCAGCTGCTGCAACAATTTACTATAAACATCCGGGCGTATATCTCTTACCTTCTCCAGCCAGGGCAGCATTTTTTCCCGGCTGCGGGTATTGTATTGCATAATACAATGCCTGAACGCAAGCAGGTAATCACTTTTAAAATCCCGATAATACTCCAGCACCATATCACGCTCCAACCTTTCCTTCTCATCATAAAAAATGCCTTTATTCCGTATGGAATACTTTAGATAAATAGGTAGTAAAAACACCCCAATCACCACCAGGGTAATTATCCAGGAAACAGGGTTCTCATTAAGGATAATCTGATTTCTCTTAATGTAAAAGTTACTGTGTTCCATCAGCACCCTTAAACGTTTGTCGTTATTCATTCTGGCAACTATCAGGTTCTGCAAAGCAGATCGGGTATATGACATATCAGCCTGCTCTCCCCCATCAACCAAATCAATCCCCTGCAACTGCAATAAAAACGCTGCGTGACTCTGCTGTTCCTTTATCAATGCTACTTCCAGCTGCAGCCGTACGCTGTCGGAGATATGTTTCCAGTGATCTGAAAAGCGACCATGCCAATGTTTAAGACTATCCAGCATACGCTGCATAGCAAACAAGCGGGCCGAGTCTTCTGCTATTTTACGGTATAGCCAGGCATGTTTCGCCTCAATCAACCCGCGTGTTTCCATTGTTATCGTTGCCGCGTCAGCCCTGTGTAAGTCCCGCCCACACCTGCACTCCCCCGCCACCAACGCGCTATCTGCTGCAATGGTCATTTCACCCTTGTATTCAGTTTTATATTTATTCAGACTCTTTTGCACAAAGGGCGACAGGCACAATACGTTAATAGGCTGCGCTATAATAATGGCCAGTAAAGACATAAAAAGAAGCCGGAACAACATAGCAGCGGAAAAAAAAGACCGGGCCCGGGCCAGCAGTTTGTTTTTTACCGGCAGCAGCGTTGGGGTTACCGTATGCAGCAGTAGCAGGTACATGTTGGTTACCAGTAAAGCCCACACAACGCCAACTGGCACTACCATCCATTTATTACCCTGAAAAAGGTAAAACATAAAACTGCCGGCACTGATACAACAACCCAGAAAAATAGTAAGTACCAGTATGCGTATAGCTGCAAAAGTCCGCTTCGCATTCCCGTTGCACCGCTGTATCAGTTGGTTATCTTCTCCCGCCAACGTGAGATAAATACGTTTCAGTTTACGCATCTACTTGTATACTTTGAATATAAGAATCCAGGTTTGCATCAATTTTCTCCATTTCCCTTTCCTTATACCGCCGCACAGCATAAGCAGTAAGCTCTTTCTGTATATCAGTAACCATTATTTTTTCGTGTACAACACGCTCCGCCTCATGATTAATAATCAGATGCCTTTCCAGTCCCTGTTTGTCTTTATAATAATCATATCTTACCTCTATGCCATTTTCTGCTTTAATCAGCTCATCACGATTTTCAACCAGATAGTCGTAGGGAGTTTTGGTAAGCATCAGTTTAAAAAATACCGGAGTAAGTTCAATAGCCATAAATAACAGGGTAATAAAAGTGGTAATAACAGCGCCGGCTATTTCATGTGCAAGCTTTATACGTTCCAGTAATCCATCCAGCCCATTCGCAATTTTTTCGTTATTGTTACGTTCTTTTTCTTTAGCAGTTCTCAGTTCCTGTTTGCGTTTATTCAAATCGGCCAGTTCCGCAGCATGCAATTCGTCAAACCGCTGCAACTCATTCTCCAGTTTTTCCTGCTCTCTTTTTAAAGCTCTGGCTACAGGCCCTTCTCCCTCTGGCCTACCTCCATGTCCTTCTGAAGTTTCTATTATACGTGTATTTTCAAGAGTCTTTATCCGCGCCAACAAATCAGCCCTCTGCTCTTCAATTCCTTTAAAATCTCCCTCCAGCTTACGTTCCCTGTCTATATACACCGAATCAACCTTCGACTGGTAGGCAGTCTGCTGCTCCAGTTGTTTCTCGCGCAGCTTAATGTCAATTTCTGTTTTAAACATTCTTATCTCTACAGGCTTCGAAATGGTAAGTGCTATAATAGCGCCCATAATAATCCGTGGTAATGCTCCCTTCAACTCATCCCAGGTAATAGCTTCCGTTCCGTCGCCTTTTCCGGTACTGGTAACAATAAATCGGTCTATATTAAAAATCATGAGTCCCCATACAACCCCAAACACCAGGGAAAGCATTACGGTAGGCAAGCTAACCGCATCATCTATAGCAGAACCTCTGGGTTCAAAAATGGTATAAAAGGCATATCCACCGGCTAAACCAGCCATAGCACCTGTTGCAAATACAATTCCACCCAGGCATACATATTTTACTCTGTCGCTATAAGTAGCCTGTTCCAACAAGTACCGGTCACCACCGGCAGCCCTCCACAAAAAACGAACTACAAAATTGGTTTTCTCAGTTTTGCTGTAGTCTCTTTTCATATATAATCAGCTTGGTTAAATAAGGCGGGTACATAAGCAACTGGTGGCACTTTCATGGCTATAGCAGGCACACCTGTTATCTTTCCGGAACATACTTTTATAGGCATATACGTCAGTTTCATATCTGTACTAAAAGCAACGGGTATCGCCCAGTCAGCCATTTCAGTTTTAAATGTTTGGGTTTGCAAGTGCCACTGGGGCTCTACCTCCAGATAATACTTCCGCTTAGTAAAGAACCCCTGTACCGTAAGCTGCAACTGACTATGCGCCAGTTTACTCAGGTTTAAAACAATATACTCACCGGCAAAAACACCGTATCCTGCAACAGATAACCAGAGCGAATTGCTACACCGGCATTGAATAACCAGGTAACTCTGCTGAAAAAGATACCGGTACGTATACCTGACATAAAGCACCTGCAAGCGATTCTTTCTTTTGAAAAGCAACCGGCAAACACGCAGTAACACTTTACCAGTCAATACAGGGTTCAGTAAAAAAAAACGCATACAGTATCTTATCTTTATGATATATCAAAACTATACAGCACCAAACGGTTTTTCTTACGGGAAACCGTAAACGAAAACTTATTTACAATCCGCACAATCGGGGGCCCGATACTTCAGAATAATCTACAAATAAAATACCTTCATTCTCAGGGCACCTCCCTGAGTTATTCTATACACATTAACTGTAATCATTAACCACATTCATATGAAAACCCTTATTACTGTTCTTCTTTCATTCAGCTTATTCTGCACACCGGAAAGCCGCAACAAACACCATGCAGGCAGGTGTACAGGTGCTGCCTCCTGTACAGCCTGTAAAAACTGCTCCGGTTGTAAATACTGTAATGCGGGAGGCACCTGCGGCGTATGTGCCCCTGCCCGGTCAAAACCACGGGAAACAATGGGTAAACCGGCCGGCAAAGAAGATACTGATTTTACACAGTGCAAGGCTATTACCAAAAAACGTACAAGATGCTCGCGCAAAGCAACCGCTACGGGATACTGCTGGCAGCACGGCAATTAACAAACGATACATCGCTTTTACAAAACCTTATCATTGACCAAAATGGAAACATACTATATTTATAATAAAACAAATGTCATCATCTGCCACCCCTTACCAACGCGTGCTGCCATTACTGGAAGCAGCAGAAACAATAGCCTCCGGCTATAGCGGCGGCAGTTCTTCTCATTTTGCTTCTGCTGAAGCCCTTACCAAAGCCATACACACGGGCTTGTTGAAATTAAAATTCCGCGACACCAGCGACGTTCCGGCAATGAAAAAATGGTTTGCACCGGAAGGCGACTGGAATAGTCTGATTGGCCCTGAAGGCACCAGTATTGGCAAACAACTACACGAATTATTACCTGAAATAACGCTAACACATTTCCGGGATGTACCCCTCCGGCGGCGCGCCACCGTGGGAAACTGGCTGGCAATGCTGGTTCAGGCGTTTTTTGAAGCGTTTTAGCAGAATGGGTTTAACGAAGCTTAAAATATTCAAACACCCATAATTGAATATTTTTTTTACTATCTTACCAGAGCGTTCGGCTATTTACAATGAAATACCCGGTAATCCACAGGTATTTCCGATACTGTATCCGTTGAAGGCATCAGTATATTGCAAGCCGGATTTCCGTACCTTTTTAACTAAGAAAATGAAACACGAACAGACTACAGGCGAAGCCTGGGCTGGTATTACGCAAAACAAACAGCAGGCCCAACTGGTATTAACCCACCTGTTTCAATTACAATCTGTAGAGGATTTTAAAGATCAGACGATAGGCTGGCTGCAGCTGATGCCTGAAAATGTAATTCTGGAGTTTAACAAACTACCGGAAACCATGCGCACCACCAGGCACTGGCTGATGGGAGATGAAGAAACCCCACCCCGGAATGAAAAAGAACAGGCGCAGCAACATGCCGCACTTTTCGGCTTTTTGCTGTACTTTTTTGATCAATGCTGGTTGTTGTTTGGCAGGGATATGCATGAACAAAAAGCAGTGAACTGGAACTTTGCGGGCCAGATACCCCACCGGAATCTGAAAGACCTGCTCAAAAGCATCACCCTTAAACATGCAGTAAATGTTTTATACGACGCACTGGTAACTGTTACCGGCACAGAATACCAGATACAGTTTCAAAGTAAAATAAGAGAACTGGAATGGGATACAGAGGAAGAACGGGAACAATATGCTGATGAAGAAAGTGAAGAGTACACCCGCCTGATGGTGGTATTTGCTCATTTTCGCAGCCTGCTGGATGCTACCTGGTACCTGCTGTGTATGCCGTGACATGCTCCATAACAGCAGACATTAACATCTTTTTATCAATAGTTCTCTTTTACCTGTCTGTATTCCTGTATACATTTATAGCAGTAAACTTCCAAAGCCGCAGACATTACTACGGCCATTTTAAAATCCTCTATATATCCACTGAAGTAACCATCAGCTCTTTGCAGATACTGCAGGCTTGCGTGGGTACAGTATTCCGTTGAGAAAAAGAACAAGCCGGCACACTGGTAACACTTCCTCCATTTTCGGGGAAGTATATGCTATTACCCGAAAATCTTCCCCGTCAACCGGGGAAGTGTTTTTTATGGCCTGAAGAACTTCCTCCATCATTGGGGCAGTGTTTCCGGTGGCAGAAAACACTTCCGCTATTACCGGGGAAGTTTTTCGGGTGGCCTGAAAAGCTTCCTCCATTATCGGGGAAGTTTTTCCGGTGACAGAAAATACTTCCTCCCTTACCGGGGAAGTGTTTTTTACGGCTGGAAACACTTCCTCAGTCATCGCGGAAGTGTTTTGCGTAAACCGTAGAACTTCCCCGATGACCGGGGAAGTTCACTCAACAAACATAACAGTTATCTATATGGCAAGAAACATGAAAAAATACCAGGATTTTATTCCAAAATCTGATGTGGAGAGGCTGCTATGGCTTCAAAACTATGTGGAAAACATACGGGAAGCTGCTCTGAAAACAGGCACAAGCCTGGGCCCCGCCGCCATTACCGCTCACGAACAGGAGGTAATGGAATACATAAACGCTATTGTTGACGCAGAACAGAAAAAAATTGACTCCAAAGCTGCTACCAGCCATAAGGAGACACTTGAAAAAAGCACTATAAAGAGAATACGGGATGTTGCCACCATTATAAAACGTCAGGGCAGTAAAGATGTGGGCACCATAGCCAAACTGGGCATTAAGTGCAAGGGGTATGCTGTTGATGTATCAGCACTACGCCCCAATATAAAAGTAGAAGTAGCAGACAGCAAAGTATACATCTATTTCAATAAGAACCACCATTATACTGTAGCTGTATATTGCCGGCAGCCGGGTGAGGAGTTTATACATATTGGTTACGGAGTTACCTCTCCATTTATAGACGAAAGGCCATTGGCTGTACCACTGCAGCCCGAGCGACGGGAATATTCGATTATGTATAACAATTGCAAGGAAAATATAGGGCATCGTAGCCTTGTTGCCAGCGTAGTATACGGCGGCTGACTATTACCGGCATAACCGCCTTATCAATACCTCATGCTGCGGAAACTGTGCCGCCAGCGGCTCTGCGGCGGCCAGTTCAAAATCGGCAAAGTCAAAACCCGGCGCCACGGTGCATCCGGTAAAAGCATACTCCGTACCGGGTGCGGGTTCGCTGGCAAACCAGCAACGGGCGGGTACCACGTATTGAAATACTTCGCCCTCTTCTATCCGGCTGCCCAGTTTTACGGTTTCCAAAGTGCCGTTAAAGTGAATTACATGCACCAGCAGGGTCTGGCCTGCATAAAAATGCCAGCACTCATCGCTTTTGATGCGGTGGAAGGCAGAGAAATTACCTTTATCCAGCAGAAAATAAATAGCGGTGCTGAAAGGCCGCGGACTGGTAAAGCGGAACGGTAGCCCCATACCTGCAATGGTTTCCACGCTGCGGTAAGTTTCTTTGTAATACCCTCCTTCCGGATGCGGTAACAAATCGTAGGCAGTAATCAGTTCCTGTATATAAGACATAGCAATGATTTAGGTGTAAGTTAAAATTAGAGAGCACTGTAACCAGGGCGTTTGGCAGATATGCGCCGGTAAAAGCCATCAATGGGCATATTACTCCCATACACGCAGTTAACACCCGGCTCCGGCGTATTTAACTGAACAACCACGCCCCTTCTTTTAAAGATAAAACGAATGCTGCAGGTGCCGCCTACTGCGTCGTAATTATACACGCCGGTATTTCCTTTCAGCGGAAGCACATCAGAAAGTATGGCCCTGCTTCCTCCGCCATAATCAGAACGCATAAATAGTTTAAAAAATACATTCCCATCATCTTCCACCCTTACCGTAAGCCTGCGTACGTAGTCATCATCCTCCTCCCGCCCCGGATCATCCGGCAGCTCATATTTACCGTTAATGCCTACCTGAAAAAGTTCCGGAGAATAATGCTTTGGTTCAGATAATTGCAGTTCAGCAATATGTTTGTTAATGAAACCGATATTGGAAGCAAACATCTCAGCAGGGTCATCAGGGCTGCTTCTTCTGAATCTGGCCATGGTAACTTCAAAAAACGCATTGCGCCGCTCCATCCATTCCTCGCGCTCATCTTCCAGATTGGAGCGCTGCGCGCTATCGCAGCGGTTCCATAATTGCTGATACGTAAGTTGCAGCAGGCTATCTGTTTGCTGGTACCAGCGTTTGGCACATTCTGTTTTATTGCGGCCGGCTTTTATACAGCCGTTGTATTGTGCCTGTAGCGTTTCAACAGGAGTTTGTGCGCTAACCGAGGCACAGGTTATAAGTAGTATAGCGCAAAGGTTTGTCAAAGGTTTATTGTACAACTTCATAGTTATCTGCTATAGGTCGGGTAAATGTACTGTGAGAGCTTTAGGGCAACAATCTCCAAAGTGGAAATAACAATATTTTCGCAGATCAGTCAAAAATGATTAAGCCATCTATCCGCTCAAAATGTCTTCTGTTTAACGTAGCCAGTGGTAGTCTGTATTTAATAGCCGTGGAAGCAATAAAAAGATCTGCTGCATCAATTAACTTCCGTTTTTTCTTCAATTGTTTGTTGAGCTCACTAGCCACTTTTGCCACCTCGCTATCAAAAGCAAGTACAGATGTTTTTTGAAGAAATGTATTCCAATAGTCCAGTTGGCCCAATCCGGCACCTACGTATATTTCATATTCGGTTATAGCAGAAATTGAATAACTATAGCCCAATCGGACAAGGGATACTAATAGGGAGTTTTCTTTGTTGGTTTTCCGGAATAGATCAATGAGAACAGAAGTGTCTGCCAGAATTATCTTGTTCGCCATTGGTTAATAGCTTTCCTGTTTTTTTCAATATCCTCCAGTTGTTTTTTAGTAAAAGTAGGAGCAGATAGTAACAACTCCTCCAGCTCTGAGACACCAGATGTTGCCACATTTTCCTTTTCTACTTCCTCCTTCAGTTTCTTCCACTGTGTTTTTGGAAGCCGTTTTGCCAGCTGTACCAACTGATCAAATCCTATTTCTACTTGTAACTGCATATCTCAAATTTACAAAAAACAGGACAATCATTACATTTAAATAAAAAAGCCACCCTCTTGTTAAAGACAGGTGGCTGGTGTATTCTCCCCCTTGCGATCAGCGTTATTTTTAATCAGACTTTTGTTTCAGTTTACATGATCCCCTGTAACAGGCCGGTCAATTTTTGTGCTCTTTCTTTGGGGTCTTTGCCCATTAAACGCAGCTGCCATTCTTTAGCCAGCTTTTTATCTTTCTTCACATCCCCTTTGCCATTGCTGTACATTTCAACCATATATTGTATAGACTCCTTATGCCCTTTATCAGCCGCTTTGGTAAACCAGGGTATGGATTCAGAAGTTTTACCCGTATGGCCTTCATACATAAGCCTGGCATATAAATACATGGCCTCTGTACTATCCTTGTCAGCCAGCTTTTTATACCACAATGCAGCTTTGGAAAAATCCTGTGTAAGGCCGTTCCCCCCCTCGCTGTATACATGCGCCAGCTGCATTATACCCTCTGCATCGCCCGCTTCGGCAGCCTGCTGCAGATAGTATGCGGTTTTGGCGTAATCTTTTGCAATGCCTGCTCCCTGGTAGTATAACTGACCTATGGTTACCCAGGCAGACGGATAACCTCTTTTGCCAGCCAGTTCCAGATACTGTATCCCCCGTGCCCTATCGGCCGTTACGCCCATACCTTTGTAATACAGAACGCCCAGCATATAGGCAGCAGCCATCTGGCCATGGTCGCAGGACAACTCAAACCATTCTCTGGCCTTTTCAAAATCGGGTGCCCCACCCATACCCACGTAATACAGTTCGCCCAGGCGGTACTCTGCACTGGAAGATCCTTTTTCCGCAGCCAGTGTATAATACTCTGCCGCTTTGGCTTCATCTTTTGTAACATACAAACCATCAGCCGCTCTTATACCCAGCAGTTCCGCCGCATCGTAATCGCCTTTTTCAACTGCTTTTTCCAGCAGCTCCCATCCTTTCCGGCGTTCAGCTTCCGGCCCTTCCAGCAAAGCCCTTCCGGCGTAAAATAACATATGAACATTTCCTTTCTGCGCGCCCGGAAGCGCCGCTTCATAACTTTTGCGCAGGTATTCCATGGCCTTTACCGAATCTTTTGCATACCCGCTATTTCCTGTGCTGAGCCATTGGTAAAGGGTATAATAAGCACTGGGGTGGTTGGCTGCAATGGCCTTATCCATCCATTCCCGTGCTTTGTCTGCATCGGCTGTTGTACCATATCCATCCATACACATATAGGCCAGCCGGGCGCACGCCATAGCACTATTCCGGGCGGCTGCCTTGCTATACCATTCATAAGCCTTTGGAAAGTTGCTATAGTCTTCATTGGCCAGGGCAATTGCCTCCATATCGGCCACATTGCCTTTGGCTATATTAGCAAAAGCCTGTTCAGGCAATGCCACCATTTTATAACGCTCAGAAATTTTATATACGTCTTTATATTTATCCTCCACGCCCTCCACCCCATCATTTTTGGTAAGGTACTCCGTGGTGTTTTTCCGCAGCCTGGCAACCTGCTCCAGGTTCAGATACACATCTGTTTTCAACTGCCCGGCCTGCGCGCAGATACGCAGGTATAAAATTTTTGCATTGCTGCTGCCCAGCAGCTTTTCTGTTTCTTCCAGCTTTTTTAAAGCCGAAGCATAGTCGTTTGCCTGAAAGGCTTCTTCTGCCTCTTCATACTTTAATTTCGCCAGCGTAGCCTGGCCAGACGCCTGCAGCGTTACTAGCAGGGCCGGTACCAGCAGCCATTTCATATTCATCCTGTGTAATTTTTGAGGAGTTGTTGTTAGTTTTCTTTAAGCCGGTTATATTTCTGCGTCCACTCCGCGGCAGCCTGCTTGTTTTTACGGAAACCATCGCCGTTCTCAAACAAATAAGCCATGCGCCCCATACAATAAGGGCTGCCCAGGCTGGCACCTTTTAAATAGTAAAGGAGCGCCTTGTTATAATCGGCCGGTATACCCTTTCGCTTGTTCATCCATATATCAGCCAGATATCCCCAGCCCAGCCCTTCGCCATTATTTATGGCCTGCTGCATCAGTTCAATCGCCTTATCATAATTGGCCGTACCATCTACCCGTTCTATCTGATACATCCAGCCCAGTAATACCATTGAGTTGGCATCTCCTGCTTCTACGCCTTTCTGAAAATAAGCTGCCGCCTGCGGATAGTTTATGCTTACATGCGTTCCTTGCAGATACATAACACCCAACCATACATATGCATTATAACAACCTCCCTGCACCGCCTTGTTGAACAGCGCCGTGGTTGATTTTTCATCGGAACGTTCCGCAACATCGCGGTTAAAGTGCATGATACCCAGATTACGCGCGCAACGCGCATCCCCACAGGAGTCACCCTTACGGTAGTAAGCTTCTGCCCGTGCCTTATTTTTTACCACACCAGCGCGGTAATAATACATATTACCCAACCACGTGTATATCCGCTTGTCCTGATGCTGCTCTGCCTGTTCAAACCAGTACATGGCTTTGGCAGAATCGAGCCTGTCCTGCCTTTTGCGGGAACTGTAAAAGCAGGCTGCTGCATAACGTGCGTCGGCATGGCCCTGCTCCGCTGCTCTTTCCAGCCAGGTAACCCCACCAACAGGTGCAGGTATATCGCTGTTGGCAAGAATTACGCCTGTAGCATACATACTTTCCACATCACCTTTTTCCGCACCAGGCAACGCTATTTCATACCCCTGTTTAAACACCTCATTGGCTTTAACGGTATCCATATCACTTCCTACCCCGGTAAGCAGCAACCTGCCTTTTACGCCGTAGGCAAGTGCATTGCCTGCTGCCATGGCACGGTTCAGCAGTTCGTGCATTTTTACCACATCCCCTTTCAGTATCAATCTTTCTTCATGATACCACACCAGTTTTACCATGGCATTACTACTGCCCGCAGCAGCAGCTTTGGTATACCAGCTGATTGCTTTTTCATGGTTGTTCAGCAGTTCATACGACAATGCCAGCTGCTCCATATCCTGTAACACACCTTTACCGGCGTTAGCAATCATTTGTTCCGATACAGAGAAAATATTCAGCGCCTCACTCAACCGGTATACATCGCGAAACTTATCTTCTATCCCTTCCTGATTTTCATATTTAGCCATATATATACCGCAGTCTTTTTTTAACCGGGCTATCAGTTCCAGATCAGGCGTGGGCTTACTTTTCCACCACTGGTCCTGGGCCATAATACGGAGATAAAGAATTTTAGAATTGGAACTTTTCAGCATCTTTTCCACCTCTGCCAGTTTAGCGAGCGTGGTTTCATATTTACCCGCAGCAAAAGCCTCCTCGGCTTCTTCATACTTTAAACGGGCAATGGTTTCCTGCGCCTGTACCGGTAAGGCCAGCACAAGCAATAACAAACAAACAATGCTTTTACGTATACTTTTTAAAAAAATCATAGCTATTTTACTATTCTCTGCTCTTTAAAGTGCTTGATTTTGCCTGCCAGTCTTCCGCTCTCTTTTTATCCTTTTTTACGCCAATGCCGTTGTAATACATACTGTACAGTTTATCCATAGCGTCTGTATTGTTTAAACCGGCAGATTTCTCATACCACTCTGCAGCTTTGGCCTGGTCGGCAGTCATACCCTTGCCATCGTACAGCATGTTTCCATAATTATACATGCACCAGGCATTGCCTTTGGCAGCACCTTTTAAATACCATTCAGCCGCCTTAGCATAGTTTTGTGTAAGCCCGTTGCCCCCGGCAAAATATGTATTACCCGCATTGTTCATAGCAGCAGCGTGGCCTTCGGCCCCTGCTTTTTCGTAATACCTTACCGCTTTAGCATAGTCCTTTGTAACACAACTACCCCAGTAATATGTATTACCTATAACATTGTAGCCATTCACATATCCCCTTTTTCCGGCCAGCTCGTACCAGGCAATTCCTTTTGCACAGTCCTGGGTAACACCTTTTCCATCTGCATACATTACCCCTGCCATATACGCACTGTAATCATCCCCCTGTGTTGCTGTCCTCTCAAACCAATCCAGCGCTTTGTTTAAGTCCTGAGAAATATTGCCCAGGCCCCTGTTATAAATACTAGCCATACGTTGCATGGCAGGTATATAACCTTTGGCAACTGAACGGTTAAGCAGTTGTACTGCTTTATTTACATCCTGATCTACCATGGTTCCGGTAATATAAATGATACCCAGGCGATATTGGGCTTCTTTATATCCTTTGTTAACTGCTCTCTGCAGCAACTCTACTCCGGTAAGGGTATCTGCCCCTTTCGCATCCACCAGCGCGCGGCCGGCATAATACAAATATTCGCCATTGCCTTTTTCTGGCTGCGCCATGGCAGCTTCGTAACTCTTTTTAAAAAACTCCTGCGCTTTCAGGGAATCTTTAGGTACCCCCTGCCCCCCATAACGGTAGCTGAAAGCACGGGTATGAAAAGCATCCGGATGGCCGGCAGCAATAGCTTTATCCAGCCATGTGTTACCCTGCACGCTGTCCACTTTTACCCCCATGCCCGATAAGTAAAAATCGCCCAGGCGTGCCATGCCAAGTCCACTGTTTCTGGCGGCTGCCTTTTTATAATATTCCGCTGCGCGGGTGTAGTATTCCACAAAGTAATAAGCATCGCCCACCGCTTCCAGATCGGCCACCGAAGCAGTGCCTTTAGCTATATTGGCCAATGCCTGCTCGGGTATGTCAAATGCTTTATAGAGTTCCGATATTTTATAAATCTCTTTATACTTTTCTTCTATTCCTTCTACATTTTCGTATTTCACCAGATAGTTCTGGCAGGCTTTTCTCAGTTCCAGCACCTGCTCCACATCAACAAAGGTTTCTGTTTTCAGCAGCTTTGACTGCGCTACAATACGCAGGTACAACGTTTTTACATTCGGCGCACCGAGTATCTTTTCGGTTTCTTCCAGCTTTGTTAAAACAGTTGCATAGTCGGCGGCAGCAAATGCCTCTTCCGCTTCCTCATATTTCAGTTTGGCAATAGCTGCCTGCGCGTGTACCTGCGTACACATGGTTACTGTAAGCAGCAACCCTAATAAAAACCTTTTCATATTACCCCCTTGTTAGTTATTCCAGAAATCATCTTTTTTTACCGCTTTTTTGGTAGTGTCGGCAGCCGCCTTCTTCACAGCACCGGTTTGCCAGAAATCATCGTCTGCCTTCTTTTTTACCGGCACAGTTGCTTCCGTGCTATCACCTGTTGACTTTTTAGCGCCGTTGCCCCAGAAATCAGTAGCAGTACCACCAGAAGACTTTTTGCCTTTATAAGCAATGTCTCTCACGGTAATCTTGCTTTTGGAAGCCAGGTTAAGAAAAGAGGTGCGCATGTTATCTGCCATCTCTCTGGTAGTATAATAGCCCACCAGCGTTACGGGCCCTTCGCCGGAGGCAGCTTTTTTTACATCGGCCACCACATTGGTTTTAAACGGCCAGGTACCATCGCCATAACGGGCAATGGGAAACACGTTGGATACTTTTACCGAGGCAGGGCCTGCATCTATTTTAGTTTTATCAAACACGTAGGAGAAGAAGTACAGTTCGTTGGTAACTACCTTATGGCCCGACAAAGGCACACCGCCATCCGGAAACTCGTTAAAAAAGCCTTTGCGTAATTGAATCAGCGCTTCTTTTCTGCGGGCTTCTATGCGGGCAAGCTGCTGTTCCCGCTGGCGACGGAGTTCTTCTTTGGCCCGCTGCTCTTCTTTTTCTGCACGCATGTTGTTAAGGTAACTGCCTATTTGGGTGGCCGCCTGCCCAATAGCCTGGCTTTGCGCACTTGCATCGCTGTAAAACGCATTGTAGGTAGCCTGTAGCTGCTGGTTACGTGCATTGGCAATATTTTCTACCTCACCGGCTATAGAAGCGTATTTCTGTTCAAACTCGGCTTCCAGCTCTTCCACGCTGTTGTAATTACCGGTAAGACTGCTGGCATTGGCCAGGTTGGCTTTACCACTGCGAATGGCTTCTGCGGCATAAAACGACTGGGCCAGGTTAGCGGAAAACTGTTCTGCCTTCCGTTGCGATTCTGCCTGTTTGGCATAAAAATCATCGGTCATGGCCTGCAGCTTTTGCTGGGTAGCAGCTACCAGCTGCGCATCCTGCTGCTGTTTGGTAAGCCCGCCAGATGCACTGCCACCAGTGGCAGCCGCCGCTTTCTGTTGTTTTAATTGCTGGTATTCTTCTGTGCTGATTTGTTTGTATTTACCATCTGATCCTTTGCGGTAGTAATTACCATCAGGGCCTTTGCCAAACTCCGGACCGGAAGCACTTGTTGTGCCGCCGGAAGTTTTACCGCCTGTAGTGCCGCCACCGGAAGATGCGCCACCCGAACTGCCGCCGGAACTGATAGTAAGCTCTGTGCCGGTACCAGCGCCTGCGGTAGTTGTAGTACCGGTGCCGCTTTTATCTTTGGCCGCTTTTTCGGCGGCAGCCTTCTTCTTAGCTGCCTCATCTGCCGCCAGCTGCTTTTTTTTCTCCTCCTCTTCCAGCTTCCGTTTATCATCATCAGCCTTCTTTTTATCGGCTTCCGCCTTCTTTCTGGCAGCCACCTCTGCTTCTGTTAATGCATTGGTTTCTGAATTAAGCCGCTCACCAAAATTGTAATACTCAAAATGGGTAACCGTCATATTACCAAAACCCAGCCCGTTAAAAATGGCGGTAATATCTTCCTTTCCACCACCAGCAATTTTGGTGGCCGTACCCACCTTATCGTAACTCTTCAGCAGCGAAGCAGGTATAAACAAATCTGTTTGTGATTTTAAATTGCCCAGCTTACCATATCCAAAGTGAAATTCCAGCGTTTTAAGGGTGGTGCCTTTGTAAGTAACAGGTATGCGTACACTCAGTGCACTCATCTGCACATCATCATCCGGCACACCTGTAATGGTTTTTTGCACCTCTCTGCCCCCCTGCTTATATATCACAAATTTGGTGGAACGGTTAAAACTGAGGCTCAGCTTTAGCCAGATGCGGATTTTATCTTCAAACCCATCCCAGCTGCCCGGCTCCACAGTGGCATCGCCCACCATAGGCACATAACCCATGGTAAAAAAACGGGCACCGGTATACGCTCTTACTTCTTTACCGTTGGCAAGAGATGGGGGAATAGCAAGCATACCCAGCGTGCGTTGCTGGCCCCACGCAATAGTGCTGAAAACCAATACGAAAAGGGGTATCGGCAGAAAATATTTAGTCATTCCAAACAGAGCATTGGTAATCTCACAAATAACGCCCTTGCCTGAATACCGGAAAATACCTGGTTCTGAGTATTTTTAGGGGATAAGCCGCCGTTTCCGGAGAACGAAACAACGCGTTTTTGCCGTTACGCTGCGCCTGGCGCCGGTGGCCGCGGCGCAATATGCACATCACTCTGCGGAAACGGAATGGAAATATGATTCAGTTGGAACGACTGGTGAACAGCCACAATCAGTTCGCTTTTTACCAGAAACGGATCATTAGAATGCTTTACCCAGAATAGCAGCTTTGCATCAATAGCGCTGGTATTAAACTCACTGAACAATACCAGCGGAGCAGGATATCTGAGAATGCGGTCGTCTGCCTCCAGCACCTCCTTCAGCAGTTGTTCCGCTTTCCGGAGATCGGTGTCGTATGCCACGCCCACCACCAGGGTCAGCTGTCGTTTATTACCACCCAGTGTACGGTTAATCAGGTGCGAGTTCAGCAGATCGCCATTAGGCATTACCAGATCGGCCCCGTCGCCGGTGGCGATAACACTGCTGCGGAAACCAATAGATTTCATAGTACCGGCCTGGTTGTCGATTTCCACCGCATCACCCACATTCACCGGTTTTTCAAAAGCAATGATAAGCCCGCTCACCAGGTTGTTTACCAGTGTTTGCAACCCAAAACCAATGCCCACACCCAGTGCACCCAGTATAATGGCAATTTTATCCATAGGAATGCCTGCCGCTGCAAAAGCCAGAAACAAACCCAGGCTGATAATGGCAATGCGGATGAGTAGCAGCCAGCTGCCCAGGCCAGGCTTATCTTCTCTGCCGCCGGTACCGGTACCGGCCAGATGCTTGTCGGAAGCAAACCACGATACAATACGCGACACAATTACCGATACCCCCATAATGCCAATAAACAGAAACAGCGTATTAATAGTAAAACTGTAATCGCCCACCTGATGCTCCTGCGACAGAAAATCTTTAACAGGACGCGAAGCCAGCCGGAACGCATAAAAATTACGCCCGAACAGAATAAACCAGCCAACTATCATAAACACATAAAACCAACCCGGCGCTTTGGCACCCACCCGCTGCGGATTGAGATAAAAGAGTTTTCTATCCTGACCGGAATACACTTCAAAAGCCAGGCTTAGCCCCTCGTTAATCAGCCGCACCGTCCACAAAAACATAATAGCGATAATAACATTGAAGTAACCGCCGGTAAGCAGCGATTTAGACATATTATAACGCCCGAAGCAATTACCCACAAGGGCCAACACTTCCAGCAATGCCAGAAAGCCGATAAAGTACACTATCCATCCTTCCCTCAATTCGCTCCGGTGCTGCTTCTTCACCCATACGGCTATGCCCGTTACCAGCCCCGCCAGCGACAGTGCCGCCATAAACCACCGCTCCGGCCCCGAGGCCTGTAAAATAGTATTGTTACCACAGGCCAGCAGAAACAGCAACAACATAATAACCCATACGCGCATCCAGTAACGGGTAATAAAACCCCGGAACACCAGGGTGAGTGATATTGCGCTAACTACCCATAACAGTGCACTGAACACAAACGGTGGCTGGGGAAATAAAAACTGAAATATATTAAGTACGATGATGAGGGCAGATAGTACGGGGTAACGCAATAGCAACTGCCCCGCAAAATCGTTCCGCAGCAGGTTTTTCTGCCGGTAAATTTTCTTCAGCGAGCGGATATAAATGGCAGACAGCAGTACCAGCAATAGTAGCAACGCCACCAGCCCTGCATTGTTTTCGGTGTAAAAACGCAGTGTAAGCCACCCTTTTTTCCACGAAACAGCAATAATTTCCTGTAAAGGGCGGTCAACAGCAGGCGGCTCCCACAAAGCCGTTACCTCCTTCTCAAAATTGGTGCGGTAAAGCGTACGCTGATAAACTTCTATTTCATCCTTTGCGCTTTCAATGCGGTACACCTGCATGTTCACTTTTGCCTGCAGTGCCTGCACATTACTCATGGCCTTTTCAATGGTACTATCCACAGGATTTACCTCTACCGCCACCATCATCAGCTTTTGCACGTATTTACTAAGTACCGCAGAATCGGTAGGAAAAGCAAACAACACCGGATCGCTGGACAAAGAATCCAGCTGATAACGGAACTGCGACAGGCGGCGCTGATAATTATCCAGTTCCTGTTTATGCTGCTGTACCCTGTTTTGTAACACCAGCAGCATGTTATAAGAAGAGGCCAGATTACGGTAGGTTTGCACCACGCCCCCGTTTACAAAAATGCCATCACCCGCAATTGTATACCATCTTTCCACATGGGTAAGATCGGCACTGATGCCGGCAGTATCTATACCACTGTGCAGATAGGTTCGTGTGCGCTGCATGGTCTTTTTTAAGTTTTCAAACAAATCATCCTGCAACATAACAGCTTTATCCCGCTGCCTGTCAGCCACACTACGCTTACGGCTTACCGCAGCAAAGCGCAACAGTCTTTTTACAAAGGCGGAAGAAACGGTATCACCTTCGGGTGTTATATAAACAGAATCGGCCGCATGGTGGCTGGTATCCTGCGCCTGTACGGTAGCAAGGCAGCCTGCCACCAGCAACACACACAGCAAAAACAAACGTGGAATGGCTTTCATGAATGGTTGCGGTTTGATACTTCAATTTACTGTTTTCACTGTTATGTTCCACTTCACTCCACAAATCTGAACGCTAAAACATGGATATGGCAGATATGATATCGACTTTCATCTAAATAATGTATTTTCATAGTCTGACACCTCTGTAAATTATAACCACGCAATTCTTATGAAAAAACTTCTTTGTGTAATTACGTTGGTAACTGCTTTATTTACCGCTTACAGCCAGAATGATCACAAACACGATGTAGTGGTAAAATCCAACGGCGACATTCTTACGGGTGAGGTATTGGAAATAACAGACAGTACCATCCGTTTTACCTATACCGGCGAAAAGCTGGTATATAGTATTAAAAAAACGGAGATATTAAAAATTACCTTTGCCAGTGGCCGTACAGAAACCTTCGCTGCCGCCCCCACCACTCCTGCACAACCTGCTGCCTCCGCACAGCCTGCTGCCTCCACCACGGAAGACCCGCATAATAAAATTGCCATACTGCCGTTTGGCTATGTAAAAGATGGGCAGCCACTGGCAGAGGAAGTGAGTGAAAGTGTACAGAATCAATGTTACGACCTGCTGAGCAAACACTCCGGAACTTACACCGTGGTAAGCCCCCGCGCTATTAACGTAAAACTTACCAAAGCGGGCATTAACCGTTCTACTATATTAAACTACACCATGGCCGACCTGTGTAACCTGCTGGGCGTGGAGTACATTATAGATGGTACCATTACCCAGCGCCATACCACCCAAACAACTTATGGCAACAGCACTTACAGCACCAAAAAGAAAGACGACGATAAAAAAGAAACCGGTTACGGTAGTAATTATTCTACCACCCAACAGAACTACGAAACCGTTATGGATTTGAAAATTTATAACGAAAAAGCACAGATAGTATATAACCAGAACCGTAAAGCTTTCTGGCAAACAGAAGATGCCTATAAAAACACGCTGGAGTATCTGATTAAACGCTGTCCTTTATACACTAAATAAAATAAACCGTCAATTATGAAAAAGCCCTTACTTATGGCCTTACTGGCCGTTGGCATGCTTATGTGCAACCACACCTGGGCACAAAGCAAAACAGGAACTATTTGTTTTATACGCGCCACCGGTTATGTAGGTTCGGCTGTAAACTTTAAAGTGTACATAGATGACAGTCTGGCCTGTAAGCTCAAAAACAAAACCTATTCGCTCCACAGCGTAGCCGCCGGTAGCCATACCGTATCTGCCAAAGGCTCCGGTTTATCTAACGGCAAAAAATCGGCACCGTTTACCATTCAGGTAGAAGAAGGCAAAACCACTTATGTAGATGTAGTATGGGCCAATGATGTATCTGTACAGGAGATTACTAAAAACTCTGCCGATGTAAAACTGAAGCAAACCAAACAGAATACCAAGTGCAGCACCACCGAATAAAACAAACCATAACCATACTGATGCCGGCGCTGCTGTTCTGCGCCTTTATGTTTACCTCCGCAAAGGCACAGGACAGCACTGCAGCAGCCAGCCCACCAGACAGCGCTTGGATAGAACGCTTTGACGACCAGATTGTGATAAAGCTGGCAGCCCTTAATACCGCAGAAGCGCTGGTGGCAGAAGGAGATAATTTTAAAAACGTACTGGAACCTAATCCTAACGAGCTTTTCCGCGCTTATTTCAACTACCGCTTTATCTCTTTTTATGTAAACTATATTCCGCATTTTTTGCCAGGCAACAACGACGATGAAGAGAAAGGGCGCACCAAAGGCATAGGCCTGGGCACCGCCCTTAACTTCCGGCAATGGTTTGCAGACATTTATTACAATTACAACAAAGGTTATTATCTGCAAAACACCAAAGACTACCGGCCCAACTGGCAACCCGGCGATCCTTATCTGCAGATACCGGATATGGTGGTTAAATCTCTGGAAGGATCGATAGGGTATAATACAAACCCACACCTTTCGTTACAGGCCGCTACCACACAAACCGAACGGCAGCTGAAAAGCGCAGGTTCTTTTATTCCCCGTATCAGTTATCGTTACATGATAATAGATAACCGCACGCCTATGGCAGCTTCTTCCCAAAAAAGCAATCATTTTCACGCGCTGCTGGGGGCAGGCTACCAGCACACGTTTGTGGTGAAGAAAGCGCTTTACTTTAATGGCAGCTTTACCCCATCGTTCGGGTACACATTTACCAAACTACGTACCCGCATAGAGTCTGAACAACAGACAGATCATATGCAGGGCCCCATTTACCAGTGGGATGGACGCATAGGCATGGGTTATAACCACCACCGCTATTTTTTAGGAGCTTATATCACCGCCACCTCTTCCACCGCAGCACAGGGTTTATCCAGTGCGCTGATAGCAGATGGCCATGTATTCTTTCAGCTGTTTGCCGGTATACGTTTTACGGCACCAAAGTTTCTGAGAAAAAACTACGATAAAATATTTCATTAATGGGTTACTCCCTTTTACGCATACTGCCCTTTGTGCTATTCAGTTTTTCTGCCACCGCGCAGGCAACTGCTGATTCTGCTTATGTACCCAAAAAGCGGTTTCTCCGTGCTTCGGGCGAGTTACTGATAACGGAACTGCTGCCCTGGAGCTGGAACCACTTTGTGCGTAAGGCTGAATTCTCAAAAATCACCTTGCAGAGCATAGGCCATAACCTGAAACCCTCCAGCTGGGAATGGGATGACAATAATTTTAAAACCAACCAGTTTGCACACCCCTACCACGGCAACCTGTATTATAGCAGCTTCCGCAGCAACGGCTACAACTTCTGGCAAAGTGCCCCGGCCGCTTTTGCAGGCAGCTTTTTATGGGAAGTAGCGGGCGAAACACATAACCCCGCCCCTAACGATTTAATCAATACCGCACTAGGCGGCATATCGCTGGGCGAGATGACTTACCGCCTCTCTAACAAAATAGTGAACACCCGCGCCCGTGGCGCAAAACGACAGTTTCAGGAAGTAATGGGCTTACTGGTAAACCCGCTGAACGGGTTAAACCGAATCATCAATGGCCAGTGGGGCCGGGTATACGGCTATGGTTATGCAGACAGCAGCTCCACCTTAACCACCTGGCTTAACATTGGCATACGGCATTTTGATATACGCAGTTTAAAAGAAAACACCCGCGGCAACAACGAACTTTATTTTCGCCTGCGCCTGCAATATGGCGACCGGTTTAAACCCTCTAACACGCCCTTTCAACATTTCAGCGCCACCGTAGAAGCCGGAGCTAACGACAGCACCTACATGAATAACGTACAGGTAACCGGCGCCTTAAAAACATGGCCCCTGCGGGAAGACAGCAGTCAAACCCACCTGTACTCCGTTACCATGAACTATGACTTTATTAAAAACAACGCCTTTGAATACGGAGGCCAGAGTTTTACCCTGAAAGTACTGAGCAACTGGACCAAACGCAGCCGCACCAAAGTATACACCGAAATAGGCAGTGGCATAGTAGTGCTGGGCGCCGTACCCGACAAATACCTGTACTACGGCGAAGGCCGCAACTACGACTACGGCCCCGGCATACACGTAACCGCCCAAACCATAGTTAATTTCCGCGACCGGCTGGAAGCAGAACTGAATTACAAAGGCAGCCGCTTTGCCACAGTAAATGGCAGTAAAAGTTCTTATATATTAAATACGCTTAGTGCAGATGTACGGGCTTATGTAACCAAAAATCTGCTGCTGGCAGCCGGTGTGGGGCAGTTTACGCTGAATGGTTTTTATAAAGGGAAGTCCAATATATCGGAGGTGTATCCGTTTGCGAGATTATCGGTGGGGTGCAGGTTTTAGTGGCAACTCTATTGCACTGCATCTTTTCGCAGTTTCATTGCAAACTTTCCAACGTACTTCCGGCACAATAGTACACCTGCTTTCTTACAGTCCACGGATAAGGTTCAGACTTCAACTACGTTAGTTTTAATGCAGTATTTTAGCTTACAGAACACTCCGGAAACACCTTATAACCAGAAAACCTGAAATAACATGAAACAGAAAAACACTGCAATAATCTGGATCGCCCTATTCATCGTTTCCTTTTTTCCTCTATCCGGATGCAAAAAAGCCATGGAAAGTGCTGTTGACTGCATTGGTGAAAGCTTTTTTGTAAGCTTAAAAACAGTGGCCAATGCAGACAACCCGAAAATTGTAAATCTGGAGGTACATTATTCGGGCTCCCATACGTTTACATCTGTCAATTGGACCTACGGCGATGGGGCTACAGCTGAAAGCACTACCACATCCACACAACATACACACTACCGCAGGCAGCTACACGGTAAAAGCTTCCGTCAGCATCCAGAAAAACGGAAGTACCTGCACCAGTGACCATACCAAGGTGATTGTGATACCTGATTAATTACCTTATTACTGTTACTGAACCTGTCATTTTCTTCGCCCCATTCTTCAGGTCAACTATGTAATAATAAGTTCCCGTAGGCACCGGTTTACCATTATAAGTGCCTTTCCAGGCAACATTCTGGCCGGGCTGCCCTATAAATACCTGACGACCATAGCGGTCAAACACCTGTACTATACTACCCGGATAACCATCCAGGTACAGTATTTCCCAGGTATCATGAATGCCATCGTTATTAGGTGTAAAGGCATTAGGTACCGTTACGGCAGTATATACCAACACCTCTGTCTGGTCTGTAGTAACACAACCACCCACTTTACCGGTAGCGGTAAGGGTGTATGTGGCTGTTTCTGTGGCCACCAGTGAGGGGGTTAATGTATTGGCGCCGGTAAGTAATGCCGCAGGTGTCCATTGCAAATCCATGGTTGCCACATTTTGGGCGGTAGCTGCCAGGGTTACCGTATTGCCCTTTAATATGGTAAAGGATGGACCGGCATCTATTTGCGGCTGCACATATACTGTTGCATTGCCATTGGCTGCAACAGAAGTACAACCTACGGCATTGGTTACCGTAAGTTTTACTGCATAGTTACCTGCAGCGGTATAGCGTTTTACGGGGTTGCGGGTGTCAGCAGTGGTTCCATCGCCAAACGTCCAGCTCCAGGCGGTAACGGTACTACCGGCTGCCGTGCTGGCATCGGTAAATACCTGGTCTTTGCCCTGACATACCCGTTCCGGAGCAATAGTAAACGCAGCTACCGGCTGTGTATAAAAACGGGATATAGTATGGGTAGCCTCATCGGTACAGCCGGCAGTACTGGTAACGGTAAGTTTTACCACATAACTGCCGGATGCGGCATAAGTATGGTTTACATCGCGTGTGGTAAGCGATGCGCTGCCATCGCCCATATTCCATGTGTAACGGAGTGCGCTATTATCTTCAATAACAGACTGATTGGTAAAGGTAGCTGCACCGGGCATACATATAGCGGCTGGTGGGGTAAAAGCTGCATCCGGCACAGCATGTACAGCCACCGGCATAGAAAAAGTATCGCTTACACACCCATTTACATCTGTTACCGCCAGTTTGGGCAGGTAGTTACCAAAACGCTGGTAGCTGCGGATGATATTTCTGCTCATGGTATATTCCGCAGTAATACCATCCCCAAACAACCAGGTCCATCGGGACAATGCAACGCCGCTACCTGCCGACTTATCTGTAAAGGTGGAAGGTTCACCCAGACAGATGTCTTTTTCGGTATCAAAGGCAGCAACGGGCTTTTCATGTATAGCAACGGTAAAAGCGCTGTCGGCTGTACAACCTTCTGTGGTAATGCCCCGGTATTGCAGGGCATAGCTACCGGCAGGTAACAGCGTATCAATTTTTTGTTCGTTCGTGCGTACATGCGGGCCGGGAAACGTAAACGTAAACCGGTTAAAGGTGTACCCGTTTCCGGATGTGGCTGCTGCTCTCAAATGCAGCGTATCGCCCGTACAACCGGTGTATTGTATCTGCACCGGCGGTGTAACACGGGGTTTTACTGTTATCTCTAAACGGATAGTATCTGTTTGGTTACAGCTTTCGCTGGAAGGGTTGGTATGCAGCACAGGTAGTATATAAGTACCCGGCTGGCTGATAGTATACGTGCCCGGCAGGCGATACGTATAAAAGGTTTCGCCATCTGTAACTTCGGTGGCAGCCGGTACGGGTGCAGCTTGCACCACATCTGCCGCAGGGCTGATGCCCGGCACACTGCTCAGCTTCCACTCAATACGTGTAGCCGGTGTACCATGCACTTTCAGGCTCAGTTCTACCGGCGTACCTGCACAGGTATATTCATTTATGGTAGAAGTTGTATTTGCTTCGTTACGCAGGCTGCCACTGGCATTGAGGTTATTAATGTAAGTACCTGCATTATAACCATAGCTTTCCGCACCACCCAGGCCGTACGTAATAGCGGTAAAAGCAGAATCACTTTCTGCAATACACTGGGCCTGCCCACCCACCCATCGTTTTACCACCACGCTATAACCGGGTTTGTTGGGGTGCGCGTATTTGTAGTTATAGTCATCCACTTTCCCGTCAATCTTCAGGCTGCTCACCCCCTTGTCGGGTATAATCAATGTGAGGTAATTGTATTTGATCAGGAACAGATTGTTTCTGAAAAATCCTACATGTTTAATGCCCTGTTCCATGGGGCTGATGTAGAACATTTCGGGATCGCCCATCTGATCCAGCACACAACCGCCAGACATATACTGCGCTACCATTACCGGCTTATCTGCTTCAATATAATCTGCCGTACTACTTTCATAATAATAGAAATTACCTGGTGTTATCATAGAAGATACCGGCAACACCACACCATTCTTTTTTACTACGGTATTTACATCCTGCACCTGTATTTTATAAATATTATTCATAAACAGGTTAGAACTGGCGCCTTCGGAAGTGGGTGCGGTAAGATACCGCTTGCCCCATGCCTGTCGGGGAAATACCTGTTGCATATCGTTATCACCACCATATACGCGTAAGCCCTCCAGCCCGCCACAGGGGTTCTCTGTACGGCTGCTGCCTGAGAACACAGCAATGGGGTAACACCCACCTGCATCATTGGCAATGGAACGTACCGTAGTACCCGTCAATTCCTCTCCCCAACTGTTTACAGGCAGCTTACTGTTGAGCGGTGCACCTATTACCTGATAAATATGCCCCTTTTGCAGCGTGGCGCGGTAAGGAACACCTTTCAGGTGGCCATTGCGGGTATCTACGGAAGGAATAATTTCAATAACCGTGTTATCGTGCTGCGCTATTACATACATAAAGGAGTAACAGGTGTTGCTGTTATTACTCCGCATTTGTTTACTGTTAAGGGAAGTATAGGTATACCCCCAGGTTTCTACCGGCATAAGCATGGTAGCCCCGCTGGTGGCCTGCGCATAAATATGCGCATACGCTACAATGGGCGTGGTACTGGTAATATGAATACCGCGGCGCGTAAACAAACCTTCGCTGTTGGTACAATCCGGGCACCCTGCACTTACCGGCTCAGAATGCAGCGTGGCATTGTACATACCCGATTTGGGTATCTTATCCGTCATCAGTACCTGATTGGCATTTACGTGGTAGGTTTTTGACCAGTTTTCGCCAAAAGGGTGGTTAAGACCTGAGCTATCTATAGTTACCGTTACATCTGCATCCTGTTCTGCACTTAAATACAGCACCATTTCCTGGGCGCCGATAGCCCCATCCGTATCGGACAAAATAGATTCCATAAACTGGTGTGGACCATAGCCTACCCAGAAATCTTTTCCTTTGTTGCTTAAACGTTGCTGCGCACACACATCAGCGCCGGCTGCCATTACTAGCAGCAACAGCACGGTAACTACTGAATACTTCATTATAGCATAATTTATACGGCCGGGCAGCAATGCTGCCCGGCCGTGAACACCGCCACCCCTAACGAATCAGGTTCAGCGATCCTTTCTTCTCTGTTTTTTCACCGGTATCGGCCATTACTGCGGTACATATGTATATATATACGCCTGAGGGCTGTAACCTGCCTTTATACATACCGTTCCAGCCACTACCCGGGTCGGAGGTTTCAAACACCTTCTCTCCCCACTGGTTAAATACCAGCAGCCTGAACTGTCTTACACCCTCCCCACCCTGTACATGAAACAAATCGTTCAATCCATCTCCGTTAGGCGTAAACGAGTTGGGTAAAAACAGCTTACCGCTGCGGGCCGCTCCCTGCTTACTACCTTCTTTGTATACGCATCCGTTCTGGTTAAATGCACGTACCAGTATGTTTACGGAAGTGCCTGGTACCAGCCCGGCAATAGTATGGGTAAGCCCTGCAGGGCCGGAGGAAGGATCTATCCAGGTAACACCGTTATCAACCGATACTTTATAATACACTGCATTGGTTACCGGTAACCAGGCAAAACGTAATACATTCAATCCGGCCGAATCAACCGTTACCACCGGTGCATCCGGCGTTACTGCTATCAGTGCCACAGCTTTTACACGCGGGGTGCTGGTACAGCCATCTGCCACCGCATCAGCATACCAGATGGTATTGGCAGTAACATTACTAAAGCTGGCAGTGGCGCCGGTAGTAGCAGGGGTGCTGCCGCTTTCGCTGGTATACCAGTTATATACGGTGCCGCTTACAGGGTTTGTTACAGCAAATTGTACATCGGTAGTACCAGGGCATACAATAACCGTATCTTCTGCCAGCGCTATAACAGGCAATGGTTTTACGGTAACTTGTTTGGCACTATCCACCACACAACCTTCGGACGTAATCATCTGCAGCTGTACCGTGTAGGTACCTGCTGTATCAAACACACGGGTAAACTGCTGCGTGGTATAACCCAGTCCGTTGCTGATGGCCCACTTCCAGGCTTTTACTGTTTCGCCGGTATTGGTGGTAGCAGACGCAGAGAACGCTGCTTCCTGTTTGGCACAGCCCGGAAAGCTGACTGTAAAAGCAGTTGCTTCCGGTGCCGGCGTAACTACTACTCTGATAAACAAATCAAGGGCATTATCACAACTGCTTATATCGGTACCGCGTAATACCACCGGCACATAATAAGTACCCGGTGTGGTAAAGCGGAAATCATCATTTACACTGTAACGGTACATCCATCTGCCATTTACCACCGCAGAATCCACAGGCACAGGAATAGTTTGCAAACTATCTGCGTGCGGGTTAAGCCCTTCAACCTTACTGAATTTCCATTCTATAGAAGCAGGTTTAAGGCTGCTGCTTACATAAAAACGTACAGGCGCTCTGGCGCAGGTAGTGTTACCTGTATTGCCTGGTACGCCCAGGGTTTTGGTAATGGTACTGCCGGTAATCAACGCGCGGATGCGGCTGATGCCCAGGTTATAACCATAGCTTTCATTCTGCCCCACCCCGTAGGTAATACCGCTAAAGGTGGTATCGCAGGTAATAGCGCTTTGTATTCTTTCTGCATCCCAGCGTTTTACCACTACGGTATAACCCGGCATGCTATGCGGATAAGTTTCATCAAAATTGGTACGGCCATCAATACGCAGCGAAGCCACACCTGCATCAGGCACCACCACCACAGCATAGTTAGATACAATATCGCCCTGGTTATTGCGGAAAAACAAGGCCTGTTTAATACCCTGATCTGCCGGGGTTAGATAGATCATTTCCGGGCCACCATCGTTATATCCCCAATCGGTGCCACAATTACCTATAGAAGGCATGTATTGCGCTACCATTACGGGTTTATCTGCCTCAATGTAATTCATCTCTGTGCTCTCTATCTCATAATAACTGTTGTTTACCAGCAAGCTTATGCTGAGCGGATTGCCATTTACTTTTACGCCGGTAGCTGGCTCCTTCACCGATATACGGTAAATATTCTTCACCTTTCTGCTGATTTCGCCGCTGTAAGTGGGTACAGTAAGATACGTTTTGCCCCATGCCTGATAAGGCAGGTTTTGCTGGTAGATAAAGTTGCCCGTATTGCCTGCTTCATCTTTACAGCTGATAGAAGTACCCGAACTGCCTGAGAATACTGCAGAAGGGTAACATTTGCCATGCTCGTTTTTAATGGAACGGATGCGCGTACCGGAAAGATCGTACCCCCTGGCATCGCCGGTAGCTACAAACTCACCCAGCAGCTGAAACACCTGCCCCTGATGTAACAGTACCGTAAACGGAACATTGGCCGGATGCCCTACCGCAGGTACTGAAGGGGTTATTTCAATCATGGTACTATCGTACTCTGCAATTACGTTTACAAAGGAATGCGCCGAACCAGGCGATCCTACCTGCTTATATATCAGGGCCTGATAATCGTACCCATATGCGCCCACCGGCAGCAGCATAGAACCACCGGAGGAGGTGTAGGTATAGGTATGGGCCGCTATGGGTTGCGTACTTACAATACTGATACCACGGTCGTATACACCTGAAGCCAGCAAACGTGCATCGGCAGATCCGCTGCGCGGTATTGCATCTGTCATTACTACCGTACCTGCCGGTACATGGTAGTTTCGTACCCAGGTGGTACCGTGTATCTTCACGGTTACATCAGCATCTGTATCTGCTGCGGAAAGGTATAATACCATAGCATGGGTACCATAGCTGCCAAAATCGTTCAGCGGATAGCTGGTCCAGAAACGGGTACCCAGGTTAGTAGTATCCGCAGCAGCCACTACTACAGGAGGTTCCTGCGCACGTGCCACCGAATCGAACAAACCGGTAAACAAATGCAGACTGGTCAGATCTTTATCGTATAAAATATTGTCACCTTCATTCACCGTGCCTTTGCCACTCAGGCTCCACGCACCGGCAGCATCCGTTTTAGCCAGGCGAATATATTTCTGCTTAGGAACAAAGCCCTGCCAGGAGTCAATATAATAATGATCTATATCATAAGCATAGTTGCCACCACCGGTATTAATGTCGGTATAGAAATACATATACTTAGCATCTGCCGGCAAAGAAGGCGGCACTATACCGGAATACCGGCGGGCCGTAACTGTAGCAGGCACCGAAGCACCCCAGCGAATACGGGCAACCGTATCTGTACCCAGCATCAGCAACTGGTTGCTGTTGGCAACAGGCACTGCAGGTGTAGCAGTAAGTACCACAGGCAATGCCGCAGGCATAAACTCGTAAGCCCCCATATCAGGCACCCCGGCCGTAAGTATATCGGGGCGTGGCTGATTGTTGATATCCTTATTGTTTCCTGCAATCTGTACCCCACGACCGTGAATAGCCCATACTTCCGGCGCATCTGTTTTGGGATGCAGATCGGTAGTACTTACCAGCGCGGGCTGGTAGTACAGCGAGTTGTAATCCCAGGTAGTAGCATCTCTCCACGCCTGGAAGGTGTTATAAGTAACTGCACCGGAGCTGCCTGTGCGGAACAGTACAGCGCCTGTGGTATACAAAGTATTGTAATCGCTGTTAACAAAAGAAGGCTCCCAGGCACGCATTACCGCACCACCGCCGGTATGGCGGAAAATGTTATTGCGGGTAACGCATTCCAAACCTATAGAAGCAGAAGCAAACAGCACTGCGTTGGCAGTACCGGTGCCGGCAGACATGTTCTGCACGGTATTATTGTACAACTGGTACGAACCGGTAGACAAACTAATGCCATAAGCCTCGGTACCGGTAGTGTTAATGTTGATTACGTTATTGATGAGTCGTGCGGTTTGTACAGCATTCAGGTTAATACCATGCACCCTGCCTGTGTTGTTGTTAATAGCAGTAATGGTATTACCCGCTATCTGGTGCCAGCCGGCAGACTCCATATAACCGTATGTAAACAGCATGCCCCTGATGGTAGACGTAGTATTTTCGATGGTAATGGTGTTATGCAGAATCTGCATGGCAGAATCTGCCCCATCGGTAGATATACCACAGGCGGTAGCAGCCATAGTACCCTTCAGCAAAATCTGGTTATTGCCTACTACCAGATGGGTGGGATAAGTAGCATATACCCCATTGGTATAGAAGCCGGAAATACGGTTGTCTTCTACTACATGGCTGGAAGCAAATGCGCCATACTCCTTACCTTCCAGGTATACGCCATATCTGCCACCGGTAATGGTATTATTCTTAATTACATCACCTCTGCCCGATAACTTTTCGGCATACACCCCACCGGCATTACCCGAGGTAACAGCAGGTGCGGTAAGTACGGAATTTAATATGCTGTCTGCACCGGAATTATTGGCCAGCACCACCACGCGCCCATACGGCCCGGCCAGGGAAGTAATGCTTACATCTGTAAACGTAACATAGCTTGCATTATCCAGCCTTATTACATGGTTATCATCAAAAGTACCTGTGTATTCAATTTTTACAGAGGCTGCATTACCTGCCACACCGCGGAAAGTAACACGGCTGGTATCAGATGCACCGGGTATGCGGGGAATAGTAACCTGCTCTGTATAAGTGCCAGGTGCTATATTAAATGTAATAGCACCGCCAATACCACACTGTAATGCAGTAACTGCCTCCGTAACAGATTGGAAGTTGGCACCAAGACCGGGAGGATAGCTGGATGGCAATGCCGGGTTAATGGTATATATTCCTTTAGGCATTACCGCATTCAGTTGCAGTTGAACGGGTGTGGTAGCCACCGTATCTGCACCGCAGATTACACGGCAGCGGAACCAGGTATTCCAGTTAACTTCTGTGCTAAAATCCGGCTGGGTAATAAAATCGCTGATGGTTGTCCACTCCCCTGTTGCGGCACGGGCGCTCTGCCACTGAAACAGGTAATAACCGCCATTGGAATTTCCATTTAACTGCATACTGATGGTGCTGCCCAGGCAAACACCACCGGCAGGTGACAATACAACTGTACCCGCTACCGGCGCGCCGTTACAAGGTGCTACCGCAAACTCCACCGCCCCGGCATCAGGCGTAGTGGTACTTCTTACCGCACCTGTAATATCATGCGTAATACCCAACGGGGTGCCTATATTATCAATCTGCCCCCTGGCCGGCGTAAAATCACCCGCAGCAGGGTTGGCAAAAGCCGGATCAAAACTTACCGAACCTGCATCCTGCCCGGCAGCAGCTTTCCATTCTGCCAGCGTTAGCATAGAAACACCCAGATAGTTGGCAATGGATGCCGGAGCTATTTTGTTAACGTAATAGTTATTGCGGTCGGCTGTTACCAGACCACTGTTGATATAAAAAGCTGTTTTAGCGCTACCGCCTGCACTGGTAACACTTACAATATTGTTTTTAAACTGAATATTCTCTGTGCCTTCAAAAAAGGTACCCTGCATATCGCCGCCCGCATCGGTACTGCTGTTATCCAGTATAATAGTATTGTGATAATAGTTGGTATTGCCGCTGTAAGTAGCGTATATGCCCTGCATGCTACCACTGGTTTCTGTAAGATAGATAACGTTATTGGCCACCAGCGAAGCCGTATTGGAAGTATTGGGTGCACTGTTCTGCACCATAATGCCTATAGCGTTGCTGTAATTAGCCGGAGCCCCCATGTACACATCGCGTATAAGGTTGCCGGTAATCTGTACATGATCGTTCATATCCACAGAAACACCTTCATAATCTGCCAGATTGCTGCTGTGTGGGCGCGATAAACGGTTACCGCTGATAATAGTGCCCGTGGCGTAGCTTACGCGGATACCGCCGGAGTAGCCATCTTCCATAATACAATTGCTGATGGTATTGTTAACAGCCAGCCCATCGCCTGCAGCTATTACTACACCATACACACCACCCACAATACTGTCGCGTGTAAATACGTTGCCGGTAGAAGGAACGCCCTCACCAAAGCCGTTAAAAGAAGTTTCATCATTAGAAACCACAATACCTGCGTGGTTGGTGCGGTTACGTCCGTTTATGCTGCTGGTATTGGCTATAATGGTACAGCCTTTCACCGTATTGTAATCTGCACCATCATACAGCTGTATACCGTACCCGTACGATCCGCTGCCATCTGCATCTACCACCAGGCTATCCAGTATAATATAATCTGCCTTCACCAGTTTAATTACTGCTTTGTTCTGCGCATCGCTGCTGCTGTAGTGAATGGTGTTGCCATTGCCTTTAAACGTAATGGTATTCACCGCCGAAGCACCGGGTACAGAATCCAGCACCAGCTGCTCTTCATACACACCACTGCCCGCGGTTACATTAAATACCACCGGGCCGGCAATACCGCAGGCCATAGCCATTCTGGCATCGTTAAAACTATGAAAGGTTTTAGGGGCACCGGGGGCTGCATTCTTATCAATAGTATAGGTATCTGCCGGAAGTGCTGCATTAATATTTACCAGCACCGGGGCCGACCATACGGTGTTGCTGTTACAGGAAAGCTGCACGCGGTAATACAATACCGAAGCTGCTTTAATAACCGTATCTGCACTATTGGTAAGCACATTACCCAGATTGGCGTAAGTACCTGTTTCAGTAGCAGCATATTGCCACTGATAAGTAATGGCACTGCCCGGGTTATAGCCCTTCAAACTTAAACCTATGGAAGCACCTGCACAGGCCGGCGCACCATATACCTGCGTATTACCCGCTGTTAACGTAGCCGGGCAGGCAACAGGTACAAACTCATATGCACCCATATCGGGCGTAGTACTGCTGCGCGCCGCACCGGTAATATCTGTGTTTACTTTTAAAAAGAACCCTTTGTTATCCAGCGCTGCGCTTACCGGCAAAAAGTTGCCAGCTACCGCATCTGTAAACAGCGGATCTGCTGCCAGCGAACGTGCATCGTTACCGGAAGCTGTTTTCCAATCTGCCAGCGTGGCCACATCTGCCCCGGCGTAGTAGCCGGTAAAAGCATTTACAGCAGCAGGCATTATATAATAATCGTTATATCCCGTTACTATACCATCGCTGCGGTTACTCTGATAAAGCGCATATTTTTTACCTCCACCTGAACGTGATACTGCCACAATGTTATTTACCACGGTAACATCTGTTAACACAGATAGCAGATAAATACCCGCGGCCAGGTTACCGCCACTGGCAGAAGCCCCATCCAGCGCAATGGTGTTGTGTGCAATTAACAGGTTACCGGTAAAGTTGTTATACACACCGTAAGCATTACCCGCACAGTCAAAACCGTAGAAAAGGTTATTGGCCACACGGTTATCACCATTCAGCTCTGCAAAGTCGTAATAAACACCATAGGCAGATAACCCATCACTACCTGCGGCCATGCCTGCAAACAGATGATGCACCCGGTTGCGGGAAACAGTGCTGCCCGTTTGTGTGCCGGTAACATATACGCCATATCCATCCGCCACATCGGTTCTGGCCGGGCGGCTGATGTTGTTACTATCTACCAGCACATTGTTACCGGTGCCCGCGTACACACCATAGTTATAGAAATCACGAATGGTATTGCCTTTAATAATATTAGCGGTATTGGCATCTGTTGCTGTACTGGTAATGGCAATGCCCATATTACCGCCGGTAATGGTATTGTTCAGCAGCTGATTGCGGTCGCAACCGGCATCGCCCATATCCCATATATCATTGCCACCGGCAATCAGCACACCGGTGTAACTATCCAGTGGTGAAGATTGCGATACCTCCATGCTACAACCTGAAAATATATTATCATCCGCATCATTACCCAGCTGCACCGCATAGCCATACTCACTATCGCCCGTACCGCCGGCCTTAATCGTCAGCTGATGAAACCGCGTAAAGTCAGTTCCGTACAACCGTATTACCGCACGTTGCGTAGCATCGGTAGCCGTATAACTGATTACATTGTTATTACCGTTAAAGGTGATGGTATTAACCGCAGAAGTACCGGCAACTGCATCCATTATCAGCTGTTCAGTATATACTGCCGAACCTGCCGCCACATTAAACACTACCGGCCCGTCAATACCACATTTTATATGGTTATACGCATCGTTAAAACTGTGAAAGGTACCTGTAGTCACATTGGTAGGCACACGGTTATCAATAACAAAAGTGCCATGCACAGCAGGCACACCCGAACATTGGGCATGTACAAAATGCGTTATTGCCAGGGTACATACAGACAATAGGGTTCTCTTACAAAGAGATGAAGCAAAAATCTTCCTCATTGCGGCACAGTTAGGTTTGTATGGTATAAATCAGCCTATAGATATATACAACAGTATTACGCAGTAAGCATGGGCCTTACCGGGCATACAGTTATTCAATCGAAAATATGTTTATGTAATTATGCAGTTAAGTCTTGTCCATCTTTGCCCAGGCGGCAACTCACAGGAAAATTTTCGTTCCGCAGACAAATAAAGCACTTTTCAGGTCAAAAAAATACCACAAACTGCTAAGAAAGTAAAATATGAATGTTTACCACTATATAATTGTGCTAAAAGCTTTTTTCTCCGGCGTCAGTGTTAATCACTGTTAATTACCCGCTTTTCAGCAGTGCCGGAAGTATATTTGAGTGTTATGAGGAAAAAACTGAGGCTGGCGTTTGTTTCGGCCCTGATTACCGCTACACTGATTACAGCCTTTCAGCTATACTGGCTATGGAACGTTTTTGTTTCTGCCAGATCCACTTTTACTTCCGATGCGTCTATCGCGCTTTTCATGTCTATTAATAAGTATGTATCAGACAGAACCAGCATTCCAAAAGGTTTTACGGAAAAGGATATTGTATACGTACATATTGACAGCTTAACGTATGATGATAACGGTAACATTATTAAACCAGATAAACGCACGTATGATAGCCATATGCTGCTGGGAGGAAAATTATTCAGGGCCAACACCAATTTTCAGAGAGACTTGCCTGTAATACGAGAAATATTTAAAGAAGAACTGAAAAAATCTGACATACGGCTGGATTTTATCCTGACCCGGATAGAATTGGACGAAACTATTAAATATCTGGGGCCTTCTACTATAACAGCTCCTGAAGAACATCGTGCTTACTCGCCATTGATTGTTGCCACATTTTCCGGCAAAAACATACACGTGTTCAAAAAAATACTGCCATCGGTTATCTTCTCCGGCATATTAATCATATTAACCGGCTGCTGCCTGTATTATATGTTTTACAACCTGCGGCGGCAGCTACGGCTGGATGCCATGAAAAACAACTTCATCAGTAACATTACACACGAGCTGCGTACCCCTGTGTCTATATTACGTTCTACCCACGAGGCACTGGATGAGTTTGGACATATTGATGATAAAGAGAAAGCGCTCCGTTATCTGCGGGCCAACCGCAGTGTACTGGATCAGCTGGATGCCAATATAGATCGCATGCTTACTATAGCTTCCATGGAAAACAAAGCTGGCCCGGCAGTTGAAAAAGCAAACCTGTATAAACTGTTAGAGCAGGTACTGTTCCGTTTTTCGGGCAACCCGGAAGTAAATATGACGCTGAAATACCGTTTAGAACAGACTACGCTGCCCATTCCGGTGAGCACTATTGAAACCATATTAATAAACCTGGCAGATAATGCCATTAAATATTCCCATAAACCTGTAGACATATCCGTATCTGCTATTCCCGCAGGCAAAGGCTGGCGTTTACAGGTACAGGATAACGGCATAGGTATAGAAAAACAATACATTCCTTATCTTTTTGACCGTTTTTACCGCGTACCTACCGGCAACCTGCACGATGTAAAGGGTTTTGGGCTGGGCCTGAACTATGTTAAGCAACTGGCAGACCAGGCCAAAGCCACCATAAGGGTAAGCAGCAAGCCCGGGCAGGGTACTTTATTTTCTATTGAATTTCCTTTTTATGAAAACCATTAAACTGCTGCTGGTAGAAGATGAACAGGTACTGGCCATGATACTGAAGGAAACACTGGAAGGTGCCGGTTTTTCCGTTACAGTAGCTTCTAACGGCGTGCAGGCCTGGAGCCTGTACAAACAATGGCAGCCGGATGCCTGTATTGCAGATATAATGCTGCCTAAAAAAGACGGCATATCGCTGGTAACAGATATACGGGCTATTGATACACGCATACCCATTATCTTTCTTACCGCTAAAACCCAAACAGAAGATGTACTGAACGGGTTAAAGGCGGGAGCCGATGATTATATAAAAAAGCCCTTCAGTATGGAAGAGCTGATTATGCGCCTGCAGATACTGCTGCGCAGGGTATATACACCCGGCGAATTACCTGCCCTTCAAAAAGCGGAGGTAACCGTTATGGGTAGCTATCAGTTTGATTATACCCGCATGCAGCTGATACATAACGGAGAAGTATTTTACTTATCGCAACGGGAAGCAGATCTTTTACAGATGCTGTTTCAGCAACAGAATCAGTTGCTGGACCGCAGAACTGCCCTGCTGCAGATATGGGGTGAAGACAACATTTTTCATGCACGCACCATGGATGTGTACATAACCAAACTGCGTAAGTACCTGAAATACGACAGCAGTATTGCTATTGTAAACGTGAGAGGCAGGGGCTATAAGCTGATTATATAATGTTTAACAAAGCGTTTGAAGCTGCTGCACAATATTTGCCTTTATTCAGTAAAACGCTGAAAAAGCAACCAATCATGATCAACTACAAACCTGTATTACTGGCAGCACTTGTTATGTGCTGTTACAGTACCACCCGGGCCCAAACCTTTACCGGTATGAAAATAGCACTCAGCCGCCGGGGTGAAACGCTTAACGCCTTTTCGTTTACTACCGGTGATATTACCTTTTTTATTGACAGTAAAGGTGGCCTGGAATACCAGCTGGATGCAGGCAACACTGCTGTTGTAGAACTGGATTATTACGGCAGCTTTCACGAATGGGAAGCCGGCAAACTAAAATCTGTAAACGATATTATTATTGAGTACTACGATGCATTTAAAGGCGCGCTGATGGGTAAACTGAAAAAGATAGGCAACGTAGAGATAACTTATTACGACAACTTCGACGGGCAAAAGAACGGCAAACTAAAATCGGTAGGCAGTATAGTGCTGGATTACTATGATAATTTTCAGGCAGAAAAAACAGGCAAACTAAAATCGGTCAGCAGCCTGAACCTGGATTATTACGATTCGTTCAACGCTGCTAAAAGCGGCAAACTAAAAACTACCGGTAGCGTGCAGCTGGATTATTACGATAATTTTTATCCGGAAAAAGCGGGCCGTTTAAAATCGGTAAATGGCCGCCTGCCCAATGTACAGCTGGCAGTAGAGCAGTAATAACACCAATCGCTAATCATATATATAAAGGGGCTGTATCTGAAACAGATGATACAGCCCCTTTTATGTAATGCAATGTATAAACCCCTTATAAAGGCCGGATGCTTACTGCCGCTCCCCCACCTGCTGCCAGTTGTATACGCAGTTGTGTTTGCGCCGTTACCTTCTCCTTACGGATATGATACGCCTCCGGATTGTTTTTCCAGTGTGCATTGGCAGCATCTTCATAAATGGTAACCTCATACTGTTTGTTACTATCCAGAAAAGATAGTGGAATGATTGCAGTACGTGCATTTTCATCGGTAATAGCACCTGCAAACCAGTTATCATTTCCTTTTGCTTTACGGGCAATAGTAATATAATCGCCCGGCTCCGCTTCCACTATGCGGGTATCATCCCAATCTACCGGCACCTCTTTAATAAACTCAAAAGCATCTGTGTGTGCGGCATAGTTTTCCGGCAGGTCGCTCACCATTTGTAAGGGGCTGTATAATGTAACATACAAGGCGAGCTGTTTGGCCAGCGTGGTATGTACCTGCCTGTCTGGCGCCGCTGCGGCATAACCCTTAAGTTTAAAAATGCCCGGCGTATAATCCATAGGCCCACCCATAAGACGGGTAAACGGCAATATGGTTTCATGTTCAGGTGCATTACCGTTGCTGAAGGCATTGTATTCATTACCCCTGCCTGCCTCGCTGGCCATCCAGTTAGGATAGGTGCGGTGCAGCCCTGTGGGGCGTACAGCCTCATGCATGTCTACGGTTACCTGGTGTTGTAATGCCTTCTGCGCTACACGCTGGTAATGGTTTACCATCCACTGCCCATCGTGGTGTTCGCCACGGGGCACAATACGGCCCACATAACCGGTTTTAACGGCCGGGTAGCCAAAACGGTTCATAAACCGGAAAGCAGTATCCATCTGCCGTTCGTAACTGGTGGCAGCGCCGGAGGTTTCGTTATGCATAATCAGCTGCACACCTTTGGCGGCAGCGTATTGCTGTAGTTGCTGCACATCAAAATCCGGGTAAGGTTTTACAAAATCAAATACTTCTTCCTTCCAGGTACCAAACCAGTCTTCCCAGCCTACGTTCCAGCCTTCTACCAGCACGCCAGCAATACCGTTGGCAGCGGCAAAATCAATATACCGTTTTACATTGGCGGTGTTAGCGCCATGTTTGCCACTGGCAATTAATGCGCCTGTGGCATCAGTACTGTCTGCTGTTGCGGCATAACTCCAGGTACTCTGGCCCGTTTGCATTTCCCACCATACGCCTGCAAACTTCATGGGTTTTATCCAGGTAGTGTTATCCCCCGCTCTGGAAGGCTCGTTCAGGTTCAGTATCATTTTCGAAGCCAGTATATCCGTGGCTTTATCGCTTACCACTACTGTACGCCAGGGGGTATGGCAGGGTGCCTGCAGATACGCTTTATGCCCCAGGGCATCGGGCACCAACGCTGCGCGCAGCAACAGCGAATCAGTGCTTACATGCAGCTGCATAGCCGGGTAGTTGATCAGCGCAGCCTCATGTATGTTCAGGTAAATACCTTTGGCCGACTTCATCATCAGCGGCGTTTGCACAGCATGTTTATCCGGCACCACCCTTACTGCAATATCTGTACTGGCATGCACCATTTTGCTATTGTCAATAGCACTTACCTTACTGGTGGTATACGCATATTCGTTGGTATCATAATCGCCCGGAATCCAGAACGCCTTATGATCGCCTGCCAGGCGGAAGGCAGTCACCTCATCTGTTACCACAAAGTGCTGTAACCCTTTCTGGCGGGGAAACGCATACCTGAAACCTACGCCATCGGCAAATACCCTGAACACCACATCCAACAGTATACCCGTTGCCGGTTGCTGCAGGTGTATGGTCAGTTGCCGGTGCTGATCGCGTATGGTACGCGTTTCGCCCCATACCGGCTGCCAGGTATTGTCTGTAGCAGTGCTGTCAATACCTTGTATTACAAAACCCTTTTGCAACTGTTGCTGCTGCAGCTGTAAGCCTAACGCGGAAGGCAGTATTACCGGCTGGCTACCCAGCCATACGGCATATTGCGGGTTGCCCTGCCTGCCCAGTGTAAATTCCATACGAACATTGCCCATGGCCGCTGTAACCGCAGTAGCCGGGGGCTGTGCTGCGGCATGCTGCCACAGCACCAGCCCTGCTACCAGGGGAAGGGCCTTCTTCAGTTTCATCATATACTTCGCTGCTGTTTACTATTTATAACCCGGATTTTGCTGCCCGGCTATTTTACCGTTGCTGTTCAATTCATTTAAAGGAATAGGCCAGGTGTAAGATTTGGCATCGTTCCACTGAAACGGTCCGTTTACATTTAAAGCAGTGCCGTAGAAAGTGGCTTCTGACTTACCAATGCGCCAGCGGCACAGATCAAACCACCAATGCCCTTCGTTAAACAACTCGGCCCAACGCTCGTAATACAGCGGGTTGTTACCCAGTACCGGATCGCCGGCCGCAGCTGCACTGGTAGTAGCGGTAAGGCTGGTATAATCTACCGGTGAAGCGCTGTTGATGGCGTAACCATATGCGCGGCGTTTTACTTTGTTCAGGTATTCCAGGGCAGTGGTATTATCGCCTGCTCCCTTACTGGCCTCGGCATACAGCAGATACACATCTGCCAGGCGCAGCAGGTACTGGTTCCAGGCATCGGCCGGGCCGGTGTTGTTAATGTTGTTGAAATTGGGTGCATACTTGCGGAAGCTCCAGCCATATGCACCGGCTGTAGAAGCCAGAAAGTTGGGTTTAGATACCGGATACCAGTTTTTACCATCAAACTTTACCGAATCCAGCCAGGGCTGCAGGGCATTTACATACAACCGCGGGTCGGCCGTTTGTGCAGTACGCACCAGTAAAGCTTTGGCTTTGTACACCGGGTCTATTACTTTTTGCGGGTTGGTATAACCGGCAGGTTTGGAACCATCAAAAGCGGGGTTGTTTACCAATGTATAGGTACCTGCCTGGTAACCAAAACGCAGTACATTCTGATCGTGCAAAAACTCATTCCCATACCCCAGCGGGTTGGCATTGCCTTCGGTGCCATCATTACCCAAAGCCCACGGCGGCCATATTAAACCGGTAATAGCTGTGGCATTGGGGGTGTTGCCATATACACCGTAGTTGCCTTTGGAGTCTTCATCAATATTTAATTCAAACAACGATTCTTCGTTAAACTCATTGGCAGAAATACCTATAAAAGCATCGCGGTATTTAGCATAAGGCATTAAGGTTTTACCACTGTTGGTAATTACATCCAGCAACACGGTTCTGGCTTTGGCCCAGTCCTGCGTAAATACATAGGCTTTACCCAGCAGGCCTTTGGCCGCCCATTCGCTTACGCGGCCCTGCTCATCACCCGTCCATACTTTGCCCTTCAGCAATGTGGCAGCCTGTGTAAGATCGTTAATAATCAAATCCCAGGTGGCGCGTACCGTTGCCCTTGGCTTTTGTGTACTGTCCAGGCTGGCAGGCAGTTTATCAAATAAAGGCAGGCCCATTTTATCGCCGCCACCTGTAGTGGTAATATAGGCTTCGTTAAAATAACCAGCCAGGTTAAAGTAGTAATACGCCCGCATAAACAATGCCTGGCCACGTACCTGGTCTATAGCTGTTTTGTCTTCTGCCCTTGCATAATTGGCCGCATAAAAATCTGCTGCTGCCAGGGTGGCGTTACAGTTTTTTACGCCGGTATAAAAAGATGTCCAGGCCCCCAGCACAAACTGGTTGGTAATGGTAAGGTTGGTATTGGTCATTTCATTCCACGAGGCATCTCCCCCATACGAGCTGTTGGCAGTATGGGTACAGTTGGCCAGCGCTTTGGGCGACAGGTTAAAGCCGAACAGATTGGGATCGCGCAGGTTGGAATAACAGGGAGCCAGCACACTGTTCAGATCGCTCAGTGTTTTGGGATATACGTTGGTGGCATAACTATCCGTAGGGCTTACCAGCGCAGGATCTTTACGGCAGCCGAATAACAGCACCGCCCCCATGAGTAATAGTGATAACTGCTTTATCATATAATGATTTTGAATAGGTTCAATTAAAAAGTAAGGTCAACCCCTACAGAATAAATACGCGTTTGCGGATACTGAGACACAGCGTTTACACCGCGGGTGGTAACACCCGCACCGGTGCCTACAAAGCCAGACTGTGCTGCCTGTGAATAGCTGCTGCCCAACTCAGGGTCCAGACCGGAATAGCTGGTAATAGTAAACAGGTTATTGGCCATTACAAACACACGCGCTGTTTTAATGCTGGCTTTTTTAAGCAGGTTATTGGCAAATGTGTAGCCCAGCTGTACGTTCTTCAGTTTTACATAAGCACCGCTTTCTACAAAATAGCTGTTTACAGAGGTGTAGTTTTTGTTAGGGTCCATAGCCAGTGAACCATCCGGATTTTTAACACCTATACGTGGCTGATCAGTTAAGCCGTTACTGCCCAGAAAAGAGGCATTGAATACTTTAGAAGTAGTATTACCATCTGCCCAGGGATACATTTCGTAGGCTTTTACACCATTGTAAATATCCACGCCTGCCACACCGTTAAACAACATAGCCATATCAAAACCCTGATAGTTGAGCCGTACATTGGCGCCATACACCAGTTTAGGGTTGGGGTTGCCAATTACCTGGCGGTCTGCATCAGACAAGGTATTTCCGTTTTTAGGATCATGTGCAAAAATCAGGTCGCCCGCTTTGGCATTGGGCTGTGCGCTGGCCTGCGCTTCTGCATCGGTTTTAAATATGCCCAGCACTTTATAGCCGTAGAAAGAGCCAAAGGGTAAGCCCGCTCTGGTAATGGTAAGCGGCATGTTAGGCATAATAGAAAAACCTGCATCGCCATTATTATAATAGTTGTAACCATCAAACAACGCATCGGTGGTAATACCACTGAGGTTATCTACTTTGTTAGCGTTAAAGCCGGCTGTAACGCTAACATCATAATTCAGCTTACCTGCCTTGCTGCGGTAACCAACCAGCACATCTACCCCTTTGCTGCCCACCTGGCCAATATTGGTAAAGTAAGGCTGCGTAATACCGCTGCTGAGTGCTACCGGCAGGGCATACAACATGTCTTTGGTAGTTTTTTTATACCACTCTACGGTAAAATATAATTTACCCTGTAAAGCTTCCCCATCTACGCCAATATTGGTTTCGTAAATGCTTTCCCAATGCAGATCGGGGTTGGGAATAGCGCTTACGGTGTTACCAATACTTAAAGGCCCACCGGGAGAAAAGTTAGCACCGGATAGCGAGCCTAAACCATTGGGCCCAAAGAATTGTGTATACAACGCAGCAAACGTATATGGGTTAATAGCACTGTTACCCAGTGTACCATAACTACCGCGGATTTTCAACAGGTTTACCGAGTTTTTCAGCGGTGCAAAAAATGCTTCTTCGCTCATGTTCCAGCCCGCAGATACCGCACCAAAAGTACCGCGCTGACGATCGGGCCCAAACACGGTAAAGTTGGCATCGCGCCGTAAAGAGCCGGTTACATAGTAACGGTTATTGTAGTTATAGCTTAAACGGCCGAATACCGATTTAATCAATCCATTGTTATCGCTTTTACCAGACAGGGTGTTGGAAGACTGTGTGGTTTGTATAAACGAATAACCGGGCAGGCCTACATAACTTTGTGTAGCGTTGATGTTATTGAACTTGTTGGTAATTTGCTCGTAACCACCAATAACATTCAGGCTGTGTTTGCCAAAAGTCTGATCGTAGGTAAGCACATAGTTGGTAAGTACCTGGCTGCTTACCACAGATATTTTATTAAGCGAATTGATGTTGTTTACAACAGTACCAAAGTTGAAAGCACCCTGAAAATAATCCTGCGTTTCATTATAATACGTATATCCCAGGTTGGTGCGGAAAGTAAGGTGCAAAGGCAGTTTTACCTCGGCATATACGTTACCCTGGAAATTGTTTTTAAAGTTGATGGCATCTGCCGATTCTGCTGCGCCTACCGGGTTGGGGCCACCAAACGCCAGCCCATTGTAACCGGGAGGCACTACGCCCCAGCTGCCATCTCTTCTGCGTACCGGTATAACAGGTAAGGTACGGAAAGGGGCATTGTGCAACTGCGCCTCACTGCCTACCGGCGGTGCAGTTTTACGTTGTGATACCGCCAGTTGCTCTCCTATTTTAATATAATCGCCCAGCTTAAAATCGGTATTTACGCGCGCACCGGCAATGTTGGAGTAGTTTTTAATGTATATACCTTTTTGTGCATTGTAAAAACCCGAAGCCAGGTAGTTAACCGAAGGGGAAGAACCGGAAACAGACAGATTATAGTTTTGCTCGGTGGCATTGCCATACAGCTCTTTTACCCAATCTGTATCGGGCAGGGTATCTGTTTGGGTGGCGCCTGCAAAATATTTAGGCTGCACCAGATTCTGTAAACGGATATACTCGTTTTTGTTCAGCAGGTGTACCAGCTTAGGCGTAGTAATGCCGTAGCGCGCGTTAAAGTTTACAGTGGGTTTTGTACCCGATCCTTTTTTGGTGGTAATTACAATTACCCCGCCTGCGGCGGCCGAACCATAAATAGCGGCGGCACTGGCATCTTTCAATACATCTATAGAGGCAATATCCTGTATATTAATGTTGTCGCCAGGTACACGCACCCCATCTACAATGTACAAGGGAGATGGCTGGTGCAGGGAAGATAAACCACGGATAATAATAGTAGGCGTGGCATCCGGCTGGCCGGAATTTTTAATAATTTCCACACCGGAGGTTCTGCCCTGCAACGCTTCGGTTACATTGGTTACCGGCTGGTTTTTAATCACATCCCCTTTTACCGAGGCCACAGACCCGGTAAGGTCTTTTCTTTTGGCAGTTCCATAACCCACTACCACTACAGCATCCAGCGCGGCATTGGAAGCCGCTAATTTAATGGTTGCATTCTCCCCCGCTTTTACGGCAAGTTCCTGTGTTTCGTACCCTACATAAAACACCTGTATAACGGCGTTGTTTTCAGATACATTCAGGATAAACTTTCCGGCGGCATTGGTTAAGGTAGTGCGCCCCGTTTTTTTGTGGGTAATGGTAGCCCCCTCTAAAGGAGCGCCACCTGCATCGGTAACGGTGCCCTGCAGGGTGCCGCTCTGGCCATATCCTGGTTGCAGCAGCAACAGGAATGCAAGACTGCATAGCAATCTTTCAAGCAATCGCATCATCATAAAACAGTAGGTTTTAACTGTAAGTGGTTAAAAGGTTAATTTGTGTAGTCAAAGAACGAGCTACTACCAGCCGTTAGCAAATTATATAGCCCGTGTATAAGAAATATTGGCGTATATGGTTAGCCATTAGAATATAACTACATCATTATCAGAAGAATGCAAAAACATTAAGAATTTACATATATAACCGTTTTATACGGTTTTTATATCCATAATCCGCTGGTCAAACTGCTCGTTAGGCACAATAGATTTGTTTTTTATACGGGTTTTGTAGGTATTAATGGTGTTAACGGAGTACTGGAGAATATGGGCAATTTTCTCGCTGTCGTGTATGCCCATGCGAATGAGGGCGAATATGCGCAGGTCGGTGTTCATCAACTCCTCTTCTTTCAGCGCCACCTGGTCTTCGGGCTTAAACAGGGCGTTAAACTCGGTTATAAACCGGGGGAACAGCTTCAGAAAAGCCTGATCAAAATGCCGTAGCAGTTCTTCCTTTTCCTTTTTGAGGTTAATATTATGATGTACAATAAAGCGGATTTCATCCAGCTTGCGGTCGTTAATCTTTTGCTCCAGCGACTGTTTCAGCCGCTCCATTTTATTAAAAAACTCCGCATTTACATTAAAAAAGTACCCGATATACTCTTCTTTAATCTTATTAGCATCAGCCAGCCGTTCATTGGTTTCTGCCAGCCGTTCGTTCACCGCATGTTCTTTATCCCGGGCTTCCACAATTACCTGCTGCGCGGCTTTAATCTTTTTCACCTGCCGTGCTACCACCACCGCCAGCACCACTACGGCCAGCAACAGCAGGGTAACCGCCACAGCATAGGTAATAAGGCTTTTCTTCTGCTTTTCTACCGCGCTCAGTTTTTCGGCCTCAATCAATGGCAGAATAGAGCTAACCTGCACCTTGCGCTGGCGGGCGTTGTAAAACACGGCATCCGCTATAGCACTGTTAATACACAGAGAGGCATTTTGCACATCGCCTTTTTTATAAAGCAGCTGCGCCAGTATAAAGGTGGCAGAAGTTTCTTTGGTGGCAGACCGTATATCGGCAATGGCTGCCTGGGCCAGCAGCTGAATGGCCGAATCGGGCTGGTTGTTACGCACATAAATATCGCACAAGGTGGAAGTAGATAAAGCCAGTTCATGATCGGACAGGTTAGGCCGGTGAATAATGCGGCCAAAATACTCCTGAGCCGCCGTTTTGTCGCCTGCTTTTATAGCCCGCAGGCCCAGCAGATACAACCTGTCAAACGAATCTTCGGGAAACAGCCGTGTGGCAGAGTCAATATACACATCCCCCTTTCGTATATACACCGGTTTATGATAGGCATCGTTGTCAAAATCGCCCAGATCGTAATAATACCTGGCCATCTGCGAATAGTAAAGCGCCTGAATGCTGTCCGGCTCTGCCAGAATATACATATTGGCCAGAGAATCTTCTGCTTCTTTGTACATGCCTGCAGATAACAAGGTGAATCCCAGCTGAATACGCGCGTAGGCAATCCGCCCTTTGTCTTTCATGCGGCAGGCTGTCTGTTGCAGCAAACGGGCATAATGGTAGGCTGAATCGTAATGAAACAGCTTATAAGCCTCAAACAAACGGGCGTAAATGGTAAACGCTGCGGGTGGGGTTTGATTACCGGGTTGTTGCAACTGCTGTTTTAACGAATCGATGGTACGCAGCTTTATGCGGTCGTATTCCGGGGCTTGTAAAAGCGTCTGTTTCAGACGGGAAAGAAGGGGTTCAGAATCCTGTGCGCGCAGGCTGGTAACAGTTAGTATACAAACGATACAGGCAATAATTCTTCTCATAATGGCAATGGGAAGCCCAAATATACCTACCTTCATCGCCATTACAACACATTTATTTTGCATATGGGACGATTTCAGGGAATAATGGGTATTGTTTTAATCCTCGGTATTGCTTATCTCTTCTCCAACAATAAAAAACGTATTAATTACCGCCTGGTAGTAAGTGGTATTGGTTTGCAGATAATTATTGCGTTACTGGTATTTAAGGTGCCACCTGTATCCCGCTTTTTTCAGGCGCTGGGGCACGGCATGCAACACCTGGAACATTTTGCCCGCCAGGGTGCTTCGTTTGTATACGGCGGCATCATTACCCAGCAGCCGGATGGCACTATGGGTAATTATATAGGCGGTGGGTTTGTGTTTGCCTTTAACGTTACAGCTACTATTATATTGGTGTGTGCGCTGGTGGCTATTTTTTACCATTTTGGTATTATGCAACGTATTGTGGCGGTAATAGCCCGCGCCATGAATTTTATTATGCGCGTAAGCGGTGCAGAAGCACTGAGCAACGTGGCCAGTGCTTTTGTTGGCCAGGTAGAAGCCCAGGTAATGATACGCCCCTACCTGCAGGGTATGACGCGCAGCGAATTGCTGGCTTCTATGAGTGGTAGCCTGGCTTGTATTGCAGGGGGTATACTGGTGGTATACGCCAACATGGGTGCCGCAGCCGGCCTGGACCTGGCCCCTAAACTGATTACTGCCAGCCTTATGGCGGCACCGGGTGCACTGGTAATTTCTAAAATTGTTTTTCCGGAAACAGAAGAAAGCCAGACCATGGGTAAGGTAAAGCTGGAAGTAAAAAGCAATTACACCAATGTAATTGATGCCGTATCGCACGGTGCCAGTGATGGTTTTAAAATTGCCATGAACGTAATAGCCATGCTTATCGGGTTTATTGCGGTAATTGCTGTGCTGGATGCGCTGTTAACCTGGACAGGCCATTTATTCAATCCTGATTTTGATCTTACTTTAAACTATATTTTCTCCAAATGCTTTTACCCGGTTGCCTGGGCTATGGGGGTACCCACCAGCGATGTAAATAGTGTAGCAACGCTGTTGGGCCAGAAGCTTTCTATCAACGAATTTGTAGCTTTTCAAAACCTGACCAATAAAACGGTACCGGTTTTAACAGACAAAGGATTACTGATTGTAAGTATTGCTATATGTGGTTTTGCCAACTTCAGCAGTGTGGGTATGCAAATAGGTGGTATTGGCGAGCTGGCACCCGGGCGCAGAACAGACCTGGCAAAGCTGGGGCTGAAAGCATTGTTATGCGGTACCCTGGCCTCTTACTTATCAGCAACCATTGCAGGTATACTAATATAACAACTATCATAACCAGCTAACGCTAACCTGAATTTGTAAGCAAGAGAGTACCCAACAAAGGAATTTACATCGGAAAAAAGTTTAAAAGCTCAGGCCACAGAAGAGGTTAGTTTTGGCTCTTAAAGATTAAATTCTATTATGCTTTTGTATAAGCGGGCGCTGGCATTGTGCAGTACATTACTCATGTACGCAGGCGTTTATTCCCAAAACTCAGATACGGTTATACACCGCCGCTGTGCCACTATGGAGGCCATGCAGGCCACACTGCAACAACACCCCGAACTGGCTGCACAATGGAAAGCCGAAGGGGAGCAAAAATACCAGAACTATCTGCAACGCGCTGCATCGGGCACGCTTACCGCAACGCGGAATACAGGCAGTTCTCCTTACAGCAATGCAGGCAATGAAATTGTAATACCGGTAGTGGTGCATATTGTGCTACCCAACCCGCAGCTGGTAACAGACCGGGATGTGTATGAACAGATTGAAAAACTGAATATAGATTACGCCGGCATTAATGCAGACAAAAGCATTTTACCCGCTGCATTTCTGGCCCGGGCCGGTAATACGCGTATCCGTTTTCTGCTGGCCCGTACCGATACCCTGGGCGCTTTTACCAGTGGCATTGAACGTAAAACCAGCAGTACCACCTACAGCATTAATTCGTACAACGAAGTAAAAGCCAACATCACCGGCGGCATGAACGCGTGGGATGTAAGCAGGTATTATAATGTATGGGTTACGCGCTTTAGCGATGGTGTACTGGGGGTTTCTACTTTTCCATACACTACCCCCCAGCGCCAGCAGGGCACTGTGGTAAACTATATAGCTTTTGGCAATAACCCCGCCTATGTATCGCCTTCCTACAACCTGGGCCGTACGCTGGTACACGAAACGGGGCATTTCTTTTATCTCTATCATATATGGGGTGATGATGACGGGGCCTGTAACGGTAGCGACTTCGATACGCAGAGCGGCTACGACCTGCCTGTAAACTGTACAGATGATACCCCCAACCAGGGCAACAGCTCAGACGGAATACTGGCAGGCACCATTACCGATGCCTGCAACACCACTGCACCAGGCATTAACTACCAGAACTATATGGATTATAGTTACGATGTAAGCTACGGTATGTTTACTACCGGGCAGATATGCCGTATGGAAAATGCGCTTACAGTATACCGGAGTACGCTGGCTAACTCGCAAACAGATATTCCGCCTGCTGGTGTAAACGATGCCGCCCTGGTTACTTTAACACCAGGTATAAGAAGCGGACTGAATATTCCGGTGGTATGCAACGGTTCTGCCATTACCGCACGCCTCCGTAACCTGAGTAACAGCCTGCTTACCCGTGCCACTTTTACTGTTCAACTGGATGGCGTTACTGTTAATACCCAGGTATGGACCGGTAGCCTGGCCGTGGGTAGCGATGCGTTGGTAGACCTGGGGGCTGTAAACGCCATTACGGGTAACCATACACTTACTGTATTTACCACACAGCCTAACAACACCGGTGATAGTTATACTGCTAATGATACGCTTACAAGAATAGTATATATTAATAATGCATCTGTAACAGTTCCTTTTACCGAAAATTTTGAATCTGCCACATTTCCGGCTGCCGGATGGTATATTTCTAATCCGGACAATGGCACTACCTGGACGCGCAGCACCAATGCAGCTGCCAGCGGCACTGGCTCTGCTGTAATTAACAATGCATCTAATACCCGCAGCAGATGGGACGATCTGGTTACGCCTCCTATTGACTTTGATACAGATACCGATAGTTCGCGCCTTACCTTCAGCGTAGCTTACAGAAGCCGGGGCACTTCGTTCTATGATGCGCTGGAAGTAGCCATTTCCAATAACTGCGGTAACGACTTTGTTGTGGTATACCGCAAAACACCACCATCGCTGCCTACGGTATCGGGTACCGGCAGCAGTAGCTTTATTCCTAATTCTGCCCAGTGGCGCCGTGATACCGTAGACCTTACCCCTTACCTGGTAAGCGGACAAAAAATGATTATCCGTTTCAGAAACATGAGCGGGGCAGGCAGCAACCTTTACCTGGATAGTATTGATGTATCCAAAGTGTCTTTAACGGCTATAGATGCCACTATACAAAATGTATATGCAGAAGACTTTTTGTGCAACGCCTTTACCATACACCCCGCTGCCACTTTAAGCAACAAAGGCCGGATGGCACTCAGCAGCGCCAGCATACACTATCAGCTGGACAATAATGCGCCCGCTGTACAGGCATGGACAGGTAACCTGGTTACTGGTGATACCACCCTTATTACCTTGCCGGCATTAACCGCTTCCGGTACAGGACAGCATACCGTAACAGTTTGGGTTACCCAACCAAACAATACTGCTGACGGCAAACCTTCTAACGATACTTTGTATAAAGGCATATCTATATTTGGTATAGTAAACGCCCCCCTTACCGAAAGCTTTGAGGGTACATTTGTTCCTGAAAGCTGGGGCGTGTACAACCCGGACAATAAAACCACCTGGCAAAAAGTACGCAAGGCCGCTACACTGGCGCAGCTGAGTGATACAGCAGCGGCGGTAATGACCAACTTTGGTTATATATACAGCAATGCCACAGATGAACTAAGAACCCCTGTGGTAAAGTATGGTACGGTAGACAGCTTGTTTCTTTTATTTGATGTTGCTGCCGGTTACAGTGCTGTGGCGGGCACGCCTGATACTTTACAGGTACTGGTTACCAGCGATTGTGGGGCAACCTACCAGAGCGTATACAAAAAAACCGGACTGGAACTGCAAACCGTCAGCGGTACCTCATCAGGCATACCGTTTACGCCTTCCGATACCGGTGCTTACCGCAGAGATTCCATTAATCTTACCAATCTGCTTCCTGCTTCCGGTAATTTTCAGGTGGTATTCAGAAGCATATCTAACGGACGCAACAACATTTACATTGACAATGTAAACATCAAAACCAAAGTAGTATTACCTGCGCTGAAGGAGAAAGGCTTTTTAATTACGCCTAACCCCACCGTTAACGGCAACTTTGTAATACAGCACTATCAGATACCTGAAAAGCTTACCGGTGTTTGTGTATATGATATGCAGGGAAGGCTGGTAGCGGTAAAAAACTACCTGGCAGGTACCGCACCTGCTTACCTGCCGGTAAATATTGCGCATTGCGCCACTGGTATTTATATTGTAAAGCTGTATTATACCGATCATAGTTATTCCACAAAGCTGTTAAAGCAATAAATGACTAATTTTACAGCCAAATAAGCAGACTATGTTTTCAACAAGCGCGGATCCCCGTCAGATAGTAGCTGCTACTACAGACAGGGAACTACAACAGATAGGAGAAAAAATTCTGGCAGGCAACCGGGTTTCTTATGAGGAGGGTGTTATTTTGTTTGAAAAAGCATCACTGCCATTTGCCGGTGCACTCGCCAACTGGGTAAGAGAGCAGAAACACGGCCACAAAACCTATTTCAACCGTAATTTTCATATTGAGCCTACCAACGTATGTATGTTCACCTGTCATTTCTGCTCCTACTCGCGCCTGTACGCAAACCGCGAGGAAGGATGGGAACTGACTATAGACCAGATGCTGGACATTGTAAAAAAATACGATGGCAAGCCTGTTACCGAGGTACACATTGTAGGTGGTGTACACCCTAAAATGAACCTGTACTTTTTTGTAGAACTGCTGCAGAAAATTAAACAGCACCGGCCCGACCTGCACATTAAAGGCTTTACCGCGGTTGAACTGGATTACATGTTCCGCAAAGCTAAATTAAGTGTAGAGGAAGGCATGAAGGTGCTGAACGACGCAGGCTTACAATCTTTACCTGGCGGGGGTGCTGAAATATTTCACAAAGAAATACGCGACCAGATTTGTGCCGATAAAGTGGATGCAGATGGCTGGCTGAATATACACCGTGCGGCACACAACCTGGGCATGCACAGTAATGCCACTATGCTGTACGGCCACCTGGAACAATACTGGCACCGGGTAGACCATATGGAGCGCCTGCGCAGCCTGCAGGATGAAACCGGCGGTTTTAACACCTTTATTCCGTTAAAGTTTCGCAATGGCGATAACGATATGAGCCATGTAGCAGAAACCCCGGTAGTGGAAGACATGCGCCTTTATGCGATTGCCCGTTTGTATATGGACAACTTTCCGCACCTGAAAGCTTACTGGCCTATGCTGGGCCGCCAGAACGCCCAGTTAACACTGAGCTTTGGCGTAAACGATCTGGATGGCACTATTGACGATACCACTAAAATTTACTCTATGGCCGGCAGCGAAGAGCAAACCCCTGCCCTTTCTACCGCCCAACTGGTATCGCTGATTAAACAGGCGAAAAGAGAACCGGTTGAAAGAGATACGCTGTATAACGAAATTAAAAACTACAGTGAGATAGATATAACCGAGCTGGAAGTAAATCCGCTTTACAACTAACACCTTTTCAGGTGCATCTTATATGTTGCGGCCGGGCTACCTTTGTGTAGTCCGGCCGCTTATTTTTAAGGCCACCGTTCCCCGCTGATTATTTTTTGCATTCACCCAACGTTAACCCGTTCCTGCGCGTAAAAGAAGCAGGAATAGTTGAACCCGTTAAGAATATGAACAGAAAAACGATTACTTACACACTTACCACACTGCTGATGGGCGCTTTAGCCGGCTTAAACGCCTGTAGTACCAAAACAGAGGATTACCCGGTAGACCCCACCCTGCAGCTGATTGCCGCGCATGAATGGAAGATTAAAGACATTAAAGTACCGGCACATAACGGAGGCGACAGTGTAATAAGTAAAAACTGCCATATTAACGGCGCACATATTTTTTTTAGCCTTAACAACCAGTACAGTTTTGAAGACAGTACGTTTGGCGGCTGCGATACCACCGTGTTTCCATACGATAAAGGCGTATGGGGCCTGAAAATAGCCCGCGACTCGATGCTGTTTGCAGGCACCAAAAACAAATTTATGTACGGCATGAAGCTGCTGATGGTAAATAACGATAGTTTACGGCTGCGCTATCTGGATTCAACTGCTTTTGTGGTTAAAACAGTTACACTGGTAAAATAAATTCCGCCGGAGTGTTGTGAGCGTTAAAAACCTGTCACATATTATTACGCTTTGTTGCGAAAATAACCGCGCAGCGCAGGAGCAGCTGTACAGGGAGTATTTTGGCCTGTTTTATACCGTGGCAAAAGAGTTTACCAACGACAACCAGACACTCTTATCCCTGGTAAATGAAGCCTTTCTGAAAATATTTCAGCATCTGAAAGACTATGACGCTTCCCGGGCTTCGTTTGAAACATGGGGTAAAACTATTCTGCGGAACGTATGCATAGACCACTACCGTAAAACCAAAACACAAATACAAACCACAGATATTAACGAGCTCGAAACCAATACACTCCACTATTCTCAGCCACTTCCGGCACGCGAAGGCGATATGGATTATTACTTTAATCTGCTACCCCAGGTAACCGGTAAAGTATGCCGTCTGTTTCTGATGCAGGGCTTTTCGCACAAAGAAATTGGTGGGGCACTGGGTATCAGCGAAACCACTTCGCGCTGGCACTTAATGGAAGGAAAAAAAAGATTGCAGGACATTTTAAAAAAGAAATATGCCTGAGCTGCAGCAACTAGAAAACCAGGGATGGGAGCAGATGGTACAAATGCTTAACCAGCATCTGCCGCAGGAGGCACCTCCTTCCGCACCTGTGCGCCCTGTACGCATATTATTTATGCTGGTGGCTGCAGCCTGCCTGGGTATTCTGTTTTGTATGCCTGTTTTATTAACAGACAGCCACCGTACTGTATTGCCTGAACTGTCTTATGCAGATGGCCCTGCTACTGCTCATCCACTTCCTAACCCGGCCTATGCAGGTACCGGTACTTCCCCTTTTATGCCTGTTATGGCTTCTGGCAATAAACCCGGCGCCCACTTAAACCGGCATTCCGCCACTATGGCAACTGCACTTATACCGGCATATGGTAAACTTATACCTGAAACAGCCGGTACAGATAGCAGCTTTGTGAATACTTTACTGGCTTTAACAGATATAAAGCCTATGCCTGTTAATACAGCCCTGCCGTCTGAAGCCGGTACACTACCGGTATCTGCAGAAAGAATACCGGAACGGCTGCCTTTGCTCTTTTTTCCCGAAGCAGCCCCTGCCACCGCCGCAGAAGCAGCACTGAAAAACAAACAGCCTTTATTATCACTGGTAGTACAGCTGAATCATAACCTTACCAGCCAATATTACAACACCGGTAACATGATGTACAACCTGCCTGCTTACCCATCTGTAACGGCGTCCGTTCACGTAAGTAAAAACATCAGCTTTACCACCGGTTTCTCCGTATTATCATCCGGCAGCCTTAACGGGCAGATAAAAAGCGAAGCCATTACACCTGTAACCAATAGTAACGGAGATGCAGCCAGTGCCATTGCAAGGGTAGATCAGGATGTGGTTAAACAGGCTTTTTACATGCAGGTGCCGGTAACTATGGATGTGGCGGTAAGGCGCAATCTGGCAGTATCATCCGGTGCCGGCTTTGCCTTTCTGCAAAAAACACTGGTACAGCGCGAGGCCCGCACTACCGATGCCAATAACAATCAGCTTGTACCCGCTACCACAGCGCCCGGTGTAACCAGCACCCTTTTAAGTAAAGAAGAAGTTGCAGCAACTGCTGCGGGGCGTATGTATAATATCAGAAGTTCGGAAAGGCGCTTTTTGCTGAATGTGCAGTACCAGCTTAAAAAATTCAATATCGGCCTGCAGTATTCCCGTGCGTTATCCCCTTCCGTAGAGTTTTATGGCCATCCGGAAAGGAATATACGCAACCAGACGCTTACCCTCAGTGTAGGCATGCCGCTTTTTCAGCGCTAACATTCACTAAGGCTAATGGGAATATGTACGGCCAGGCCACCATCGGCAGTTTCTTTGTATTTGCTGTTCATATCCAGCGCCGTATCCCACATTGTTTTTATTACCTTATCCAGCGATACTTTGGCAAAATCGGGCGTGCTTTGTAAGCCTAATTGTGCAGCGGTAATGGCTTTTACAGCCCCCATGGTATTGCGCTCTATACAGGGTACCTGTACCAGGCCGCCTATAGGGTCGCAGGTAAGGCCCAGGTGATGTTCCATCGCTATTTCAGCAGCCATAATAGCCTGGCGCTGGGTACCGCCCAGGCTTTCTGCCAGCGCAGCTGCCGCCATGGCAGATGATACCCCAATTTCTGCCTGGCAACCGCCCATAGCAGCAGAAATGGTAGCGCCCTTTTTAAATATGCTGCCTATTTCAGAAGCCGTAAGTAAAAAGCGTATAATCTTGTCTTCTTCATTTCCATCGCAGAAGGCTATATAATACAGCAATACCGCCGGTATAACACCTGCTGCACCATTGGTTGGTGCGGTTACCACACGGCCAAAAGAAGCATTCTCTTCATTTACCGCTAACGCAAAACAACTTACACAATCCAATATATACTGAAAGCTGGCGCCTCCGCGGCGTATTACTTCCAGCCAGCTGTCAAAATCGGTATACGTAGCGCCTTTGGTAAGCCGGCGGTTAAGATCGGCCGCCCGCCTGCGCACATTCAGCCCGCCCGGTAAAATACCCTGCTGGTGAATACCCCTGTAAATACAATCGCGCATGGTATACCATATCTGCAGTACACGTTTACGCGTTTCCGCATCACTTCGCCACGCACTTTCGTTTTCCATTACCACCTCGTTAATGGTAAGGCCGGTTTTCATACACCAGTGCAACAGCTCATCAGAGGTATTAATAGGAAAAGGCAGGTCTACGCTGGCAGCGGCAGAGGCTTTTTCCCCCTCCTGTACCACAAAGCCGCCACCTACAGAGTAATAGGTTTCGCTTATGGTATCGCCATTTTCCATAGTGGCCAGAAAAGACAAACCATTGGGGTGAAAAGGCAGCGAATCGTTAAACAGAAACTGCACATCCGTGTCCGGATGAAAGGCTATCCAATGCTGTGCCCCCCAATGTAACTGGTGCAACTCACCAATAGCCGCTATTTTATCATTAATAGAATTTACATCAATCGTTACCGGATCTTCTCCGCTAAGGCCCATCAGCACGGCCACATCTGTACCATGCCCTTTACCGGTTTTAGCCAGCGAGCCATACAGTAATACCTGAACAGAAACAGGATGAATACCGGGGTAACGGGTTTGAATAGTGGAAACAAAACGCTGCGCAGCGCGCCAGGGGCCAAGGGTATGAGAGCTGGAAGGGCCAACTCCAATTTTAAACATATCAAAAACCGAAATCGCTTCGTGGGACATACAAGGTTTTAAAACACAAACGTACGTTCTTTAGTTTAGATATGTGCTTTTCACTCCCCTTCTTTACCGGCAGTATCGGTGGTTTCGTTGGGTCTGAAATAACGGGCTTTTTCCTCTTCCAGTTCATCTACCCGTTTACTCTTTAAAAACAACTCATCATACAGCACCAGCGTTTTATTGCATTCTGCCAGCGACTTGTTCAGCGCCTCAATTTCCTGTTGCTGCTGTGTAACAATATCGTTGCGGAGGGCCTTCAACGGCTCTTCCTGATAAAAATGCTCAAAAAAGTCGTATTTGAGAATAACGGATAGCTGCAGCAGCTTGGCCGTATCAATGGCTTCACGGCGATAAATGTCGTACACATTCTCGCGTGAGGTGTTTAAATGCTGGCTAAGTTCGGTAGCTCCCATTTTGCGTTCCTCAGCCACAGACTTTATAATTTGCCCTATATGGATAGCCATGGGACAAAACTTGCTAATAAATTCAGTGTTTCATTACATAAGGCGTCATCTTATAATCCTCAATGGGTAAAATTTTATTTATCACAAAGACCAATTTTGCTTACTTTTTCTGATTAATCTACATATATTTGTATCAGGGGCATTTAAAACAAAAAAATGCCTTACAAAAACCTGTATAAACTACTGGTTTCCCATCCAATATCTTTCCGTTAAACCGTTCGGCTTTTTTTGACTGCTACATAAACTACTATGAAACAATGCAACCAGGAAACGCTGGACTGGTACAGCCAGCAGCAACAATGGGAGGAAAAATTACTGGAAGAAGAAAGAATAACGCTTCTGGAAGCCCTGATGCGCTATTTGCCTCCATTGCGGCAAAAAGCAATGACGTTATATTACCTGCAGGGTATTCCCATAAAACGTATAGCCGCTTTATTACGCCTGCCACAAGGAAGGGTGTGTTTTGAAATGCACCAGGCGCTGGACTTTTTACAAAAGGTAACAAGGGCACTGGAATGCCCAGCACCAGTAAAAGCCGCGCAACCTGCAGGTAGCACAACGATTGCGGTACCGGCGCTGATACAGCAGAGCGTGTTTCAGTTACGCCATACACAAAAACTTTCCTTTGAACACATAGCAGACAAGATGAACCATTCAGCAGTGTTTATACATCAGTGCTATGTAAATGAACATGCACGTTTACATCAGCTACGGCAAACCGGCTGAAACGTTACTTTGCAGCCATAACACGGTATAAGTAAAAATACTCCAGTTGCTGCGCACGTGTAGCTGCGTTAATAAACCCACCGGTAAGCTGACTGATATGAAAGCCACCAAATGAGGCCACTTTTTGTATATGCAGTGTATTGCTTTGCAATGCAGTTACCTCGTTCTGTGGTACTAACATATACCAATCTGCGCCGGGCGTAGCTGCACATAAACTATCCAGCTGCTGCATATCTGCTGCCCGTTCGGGTATAGCCGGCGCATACATTTCAAAAGAATAAATATTACAACGGAAAAGCACTGCCTTGCTACCTGCCCCATGCTGCCGCAACCATTTACCCGCCTGCATACCCGCCTGGTATTGCATCAGCGGCGGATAAAATAGCAGGTTCATAAAAACAAACAGCAGCACCGCAAAAGCAGTACCCTTTATTGCTACCTGTGTAATGCCAGACTTGCGGTATACCAATAAGGCAACAATTGCCCCCACCAGTATCCAGGTTATTTGTAAAAACGTGTTGCCCATACGGCTTATAACCGCCAGGCCCAGCATAAGTACTACTAACAGTACCAGCAAACCGGTAATAATTCCGTTTACCCGGGCAATTGCCTTTGGTGTACTCAGGCTTACCAGCCAGGCAGCAGTAAGCATAGCCAGCTGTGGAAACACAATAACTATATAATGGGGCAGCTGAAAGCTGGACAAAGAAAATAACAGAAAACTAACCAGTGCGCCACCCGCTGCTACCCAATGGCGGGGCTGAAACGGTATTTTTTTCCGTAACAATTGCACTACAGCCACATATAAAAAAATACTCCAGGGCAAAAACGCCCACAGTACCGTATGCAGAAAAAAGAATACATCTCCCTCTCCTTTTATAGGGCCGCTATTAAAGAAACGCCCGAACTGACTATCCCAGAAAAAGAAACGGATGCCCGATACACCCGTGCGGTTAAACACCAGTTTCTCCGGATGTTTATCAAACTGCTCATACAGGCAGTACAACTCCGGAAGTATAAACACCAGGGTAAGCGCCAGCACCACCCACCAGTATAACAAAAACCATTTCCATTGCCGGGTAAATAACTGGTACACCGCCAGGCCCGCGCCAATGGTAATAAGTACAAAAACACCCTTGGTCATTACCGCCAGCGCGCAGCAAAAAGCACCCGCCAGTAAATACAGCCAGCGTTTGCCCGCCTCATCTGCACGGTACAAATAATAAATGGCCGCCACTACAAAAGCGGTTAGGTAAGCTTCTGCCCTTACATCAAAATTAGCCAGTATGGCATGTAAGGCAGTGGCGTATATAAGCGTTGCCAGCTGCGCCACCGCCCGGCCATACAATGCCAGCGCCAGGCGCCAGGTATAATACAAGCCGGCAAGCCAGCAAACAAAAGCAGGCAGTTTATAGGCAAAAGCACTTATGCCCAGATAACGGAAACTCAGGGCTGCCAGCCAGAAAGGTAAGTGCGGTTTATCCAGCCAGTCATGCCCATCTCCATACAGGTTAATCCAGTCGCCCGTTAAAGCAATACGTTTGGAGATAGCTGCATACAAAGCCCCGTCTGGCTCCAGAATATCACTGAAAAGCGCAGTGGCATTTAGCAAAACAGCTATCAGCAGTAAACATTGAAAAACACGTTGAGAAACAGGTATACCTATCATGCCGGAAATGTGGTTTGTCCTTTTTTATATCCCGTAATTACCACGTCAAATATCCGGAATGTAAGCCAGCCGGCCAGCATACCCAGTATAGCACCAATTATAATATCTGCCGGAAAATGTTTGCCTACATATACCTGTGCATAGCCTATCATAAATGCCCATACCCACACCCAATGCCAGCGTTTACCCGTAACCCGTAATACACTGCAAAACCAGAACATAGCCAACCCGAAATGATTGGCTGCATGGCTGGAAGGCATAGAATAACGCCCTCCGCAACCTACCAGCGAGCGTACAGTACCTGCCAGCGCATCATCATAACAAGGGCGCACCCGCTGCAACCACGGCTTTAGCAAACTGGCGCTGCTAAAATCGGTAATAGCAAAAGTGGCGGCACTAAACACCAGAAACCACCATACCTGTGCAGGCATTTTTTTAAAACCCCATATAAGCACGCCGGCATACAACGGTACCCAGGTGAGTGGTTCGCGCAATAGTAACATAAAGGAATCGAGCCAGGTTACACTGAGGCGTTGGTTGATAAGCGCAAACAGCAGCTTATCCAATTGTTCAGCAATGGATAACATGGAAGTTGGTTTTAATTTCAGGCTCAAATACGCACCCTTCTGTTACTCTACTGTTAAGGGTGGGTTATTTAATAGTAAAGCTGAAAAGTTTAATATCTTCGTTTTAATGAAGCAGTTTTTGTATTCCGTTCTGAGCGCCGCTGTTGCTTTTGCGGCAATAGCAGGTTGTAAAAACAAACTGGCCGAACCGCCTGAAGAATCCTTATACCAAACCATTTTAAGTCAGCAAAACAGGGGATATTCTTTGTTTGTAAGGGCCTTAGAAAGAACCGGACAAAGCACGCTGTTAAGCAACTCACCCAGTGTAACTGCATTTGTACCGCATGATTCGGCTTTTGAAAGGGCGGGGTTTACAGAAGCTGTTATTAACAGTATGGATACAACCAGCCTGTCTGTTTTAATCGGTTACCACCTGGTAGGCGAAACTGTTACCCCGGCCAACTTTACAGCAGGGGGCAGAATAGAAACACGCGCCGGCTATTACCTGTATACCAACAGAAACGATGGCATTTACGTTAACAATATTCCCGTATCGGCTAACTACCTTGCAGCAGCCAACGGGGTTATGCTTCCGCTCACCTCTGTACTGATACCACCACAAAAAAGAATTTATGATGTAATTACGGCCGATACAACCTTCTCTATTTTCAGCGCTGCTGTTTTCCGCGACTCAGCAAGAAGAATTCTGCTGAAAGACACTTTTAATACCGGTAGCCAGTTTACGGTATTTGCCCCTACCAACAACGCCTTCCGCAGAATTGGTATTACAGATGTAACCATCAGAGATACCAATCTTATTAAAGCCGATTCTGTTTCGCGCATGGTGCGGCAGCATTATGTGGCCAATGCCACCCTTATGTCTCACGATTTTATTAACGGCAATATGGTTAAAACCGGGCTGGATAGTACGCTGGTGCTGGTTACCGCCACAGATAGCCGGTTTGGTGCCAGCGCCCCCGCTATACGGGCAGTTACGCGGCCGGATACTACTTTGTACAGGCTGAAAACCAGAGACCTGATTACGGTAAATGGTATTCTGCACAGTATAGACAGCCTGATGACGCGCAGGAGATAGCCATACAATAGCTTTTTATTCAATATAAAGCGGCAAACAGTCAATTTTTTTCAAAAAAACTACCTTGCATATAGATAGTTTTTAAAAGAAAACAATTGCTTAATGCTTACATTTGGTGCCAAATTGGAAATAAGCTATGCAACTATCTTCGTTATTGCAACGTTTTAACGAGCCTGAAACATTGAAAATGGCCAAACTGGGCCGTGAGCTGAGAGCAAAAGGCGTAGACGTAATTGATCTGAGCCTGGGTGAACCTGATTTTGATACCCCTGCACATGTGAAGGAAGCGGCTGTAAAAGCCATTGCCGACAACTGGAGCCACTACACGCCCGTTGCGGGTTTCCTGGACCTGCGTGAAGCAGCCTGCGCCAAGTTAAAACGCGACAACAACCTTGATTATAAACCCGAGCAGATCATTACCTCAACCGGTGCCAAGCAAAGCCTGGCTAACGCTATTCTGGCGGTAGTAGATGATGGTGAAGAAGTGGTTATTCCTACGCCATACTGGGTAACTTATTCTGAACTGGTAAAAATTGCCCGTGGTAAAGTGGTAGAAGTAAAAACTTCACTGGAAAGCGGCTTTAAAATTACCCCTGCACAACTGGAAGCGGCTATTACGCCTAAAACCAAATTGTTCCTGTTTTCATCGCCCTGTAACCCTTCCGGCGCTGTTTACAGCAAGGCCGAACTGGAAGCACTGGCTGCTGTTTTTGCCAAACACCCCAACATTTACATTATCTCTGATGAGATTTATGAATACATCAACTTCGTTAGCGAGCATGAAAGCATTGCGCAGTTTCCGGAGCTGAAAGACCGTATTATATTAATTAACGGTTTAAGTAAGGGCTTTGCCATGACTGGCTGGCGCTTAGGTTACACTGCTTCTAACGTGGAAGTAGCTAAGGCTATGGAAAAAATTCAGGGCCAGATGACCAGTGCAACCTGTTCTATTACCCAGAAAGCAGCAGTAGCAGCCTTAACAGGCGATCTGAAGCCTTCTAAAGAAATGACAGAAGAGTTTACACGCAGAAGAGCCAGAGTACTGGAACTGGTAAAAGATATTCCCGGTTTCAAATTATTCCAGCCTGAAGGCGCATTCTATATTTTCCCGGATATCTCCTACTACTTTGGCAAGTCTGATGGTACAACTACCATCACCAATTCTGCCGACTTTAGCATGTATCTGTTAAATACAGCACACGTGTCTTCTGTAATGGGTGATGCTTTTGGCGAGCCTAAATGCGTTCGCTTCTCCTTTGCCAACAGCCTGCCTAACATTGAAAAAGCATGGGCACGCATTAAAGAGGCACTGGCTAAGCTGAAATAGTATATAATTATTTACATAGTATAAGGCCGTTCCTTTGCAGGAGCGGCCTTTGTTTTTTGCTTACGGCAATACTTTACTATCATCAGCACGTTTACTTTACACCCGCCAACTGCACCCGCAAAACCTGCACACTGCACCCGGGCAGCAAAATTCCTTTCTCCGCAGTACCTGTAAGCGGTGCATCATCATCTGTTACATTCATATGCCATTGCGCTTCTGCAGCGTCCAGTAGCTTTTCTATGCATTGGTAATCATCGGCAGGCGTATATCTTACAGGTGCATCAGAAAAATTAAATAAACACAGTATACGCTCCCATCCCTTATCATCCTGCCGGAGCATAGCCAAACCTGCATCTGCAAAAACAGTTATGTCTATATTGTTTTTATTCAGGTTCTGAAACAGCGGGTTGGTTTGGCGCAGTTGAATCAACGCTTTATACCATTGCAGTAACAAACGGTGTTCGCCGGCTTCCGGCTGCTGCCAGTTAAGCTTACAGTCGGCAAACACTTTTTCATCCAAAGCATCCGGTGGCTCTGCATCCCACTGAAAGGCTTCAAACTCCTTTTTACGGCCTTCCCGTAACGATTGTCTCAACTGCTCATCGGAGTGGTCGGCAAAAAAGAAAAAAGGCGTAGTTGCCCCAAACTCCTCTCCCATAAACAATAACGGAACATAAGGCCCCAGCAGCACAGCTGCTGCTGCCAGCTGCAGCCGTTTATAATCTACCAGCATAGATAACCTTTCCCCATTGGGGCGGTTACCAGCTATGTCATGGTTCTGGCTAAAGGTTACAAACCGGCTACCAGGTATACCGGCAGAAGATGCTCCGTGCCGCCGGTTGCGAAACTGCACCCACTCCCCGCTATGCACAAATCCCTCTTTATAGGCTTTGGCCAATTGCTGCATACGTCCAAAATCTATATAATGCTTCTGCCCCTCTTCATGCAGCAAAACGTAAAGGGCATGATGCAGATCGTCCAGCCACTGCGCGGTAAATCCAAAGCCTCCGGCTTCCGGGTGTTTAATAACCCGTGGGCTGTTTAAATCACTTTCTGCTATCATATACAATGGCCTGCCTAACTGTTGTTGCAAGCACTGCACGCGGTGGTAACAGTATTCCCAAAAAGGCACTGCACCGCGGTCGTATACCTCATGTATGGCATCTGCCCGCAAACCATCTATATGATAATGTGTAAACCAATGCGTAATATTATCGGCAAAGAAATCCCGCACCCCATCACTCCATTCACCGTCGAAATTGATGGCATCGCCCCAGGGTGTATGGTATTTGCCTGTAAAATAGGGGCCATATTCACCCAGATAATTCCCCTCCGGCCCCAGATGGTTATATACCACATCCAGCAACACGGCAATACCTTTTTTATGGCAGGCGTTTACCAGCTTTTTCAATCCTTCCGGCCCGCCGTAATTGTTTTGTACCGCATACATAAATACACCATCATACCCCCAGTTGCGCGTGCCTGGAAACTGCGCCACCGGCATCAGCTCAATCGCATTCACGCCTATCTCTGCCAGATAATCCAGCCTGGGTATAATGGCTTCAAAAGTACCTTCCGGTGTAAAAGTGCCTACATGCAGCTCGTACAGCACCAGCTGGTTAAACGGTAAACCACACCAGCCCGCATCTTCCCAGGCAAATGAGGTATGATGTACTACTTCAGAAGGGCCATGCACACCTTCCGGCTGGTAGTGAGAAGCGGGGTCAGGCACATCTTTCCCTTCTTCCGGCTGGTAATAATAGCGTGTTCCTTCCGCCACATTGTTAAGGGTAATGGCAAAATAGCCCGACTCATTTTTTGTCATAGGCAATAGCTGTTCCTGTGGGTATACCACATGCAGCTGCATGCTTTTTTTTTGTGGTGCCCATACCGTAAAAGTGTATGGCCTGGTAGTTTTCATATGTTATCTATCTATAGTAGTTAAAGCGTATCCAGTTCAATAATTACCCCTTCATCTCCGGCAAGGTTAATGGTATTGCTGATAACCTGCCCTTCCAGTTCCGGCGAGGTAGCCAATATTACTTTGCCCTTTATAACAACAGAAGCGGGGGTAAAATAACAGGGTCTGTGGCTCAGGTTCAGCACTACCAGATAACTTTGGGCCCCTTCTTCCTCGCGCAGATAAGCCAGCATTTGCGTATCAGAATATACCCGCTGGTAACGACCGCGGTATAGTGCAGGCTGCGCCTGCCGTAGCGCAATAAGCCGTTTATACAATAACAGTACAGACAGTGGTTCCTCTTTCTGGTGCTGAACATTGGTGCGGTTAAAACCACTATCCAGCCGCAGCCACGGTGCAGCATCGGAAAAACCGGCGTATTCGCTATTGCTCCATTGCATAGGAGTACGGGCGGGATCACGACTCAGGTTTTTATCCGGCATATTCAACCCCTGCGGATCTTTTACTTCGTTAAACGGAATGGGTACATCCCGCATACCTATTTCTTCCCCGTAATAAATGGTGGGCGTACCTCTCAGCGTAAGCAACAGTAACGCAGCTACCCTTGCCTGCTGCTGCCCTACCCGGCTGCTGATGCGCGGCTGATCGTGATTGCCCAGCACCCAGTTGGGCCAGGCATTCTGTGGCAAAGCCCCTTCGTACAAATCAATGGCAGCTGCAATTTCTGCTGCATTCCAGGGCATGTTCAGCAGCATAAAGTTAAAAGGCAAATGTGCGCCTTTATTGTCTACGCCATAATAAGTAACCAGTTTGCTTATGGGCAGGTATATCTCCCCTATCATCATACGATCGTCGTAGCCATCCAGCACCTGCCGCATTTTACTTACAATATCGTGTACTTCGGGCTGGTCGGTGGAGTATACCGGTAACAATTGCTCGTACGTTGCCATATGTTGCTGATAAGCCGGATTGGGCGGATTGTCTCTCAGCTGTTCATCTTTTATCATGTGCCACATTACATCCACTCTAAAGCCATCCACCCCTTTATCCAGCCAAAAGCGCATTACCTGCAGCATGGCTTCCTGCACCTGCGGGTTACGCCAGTTTAAATCGGGCTGCTTTACCAGAAAAGCGTGGTAATAATACTGTTGTGTGGTTTCATCCCATTCCCATGCACCACCTCCAAACATACTCAGCCAGTTATTAGGCGGCAAGCCATCCGGCCGCGCATCTTTCCATATATACCAGTCTCTTTTCGCATTATCGCGTGAGGAGCGGGATTCAACAAACCAGGGATGTTCGTCAGAAGTATGGTTAGGCACCAGATCCAGAATCAATTTCATTCCCGCTGCATGCACCTCCTGTACCAGCTTATCAAAATCGGCCAGATTGCCAAACAATGGATGAATATTGCAATAGTCGGATATATCATAGCCAAAATCGGCCATGGGCGAAGGATACAGGGGCGATATCCAGATAGCGGTTACGCCCAGCCATTTCAGATAATCCAGCCGTTTTAGAATGCCGGGAATATCTCCTACCCCATCTCCGTTGCTGTCCTGAAACGAACGGGGATAAATCTGATAAATAATGCCTTTCTGCCACCAGAGGCAGTGTTCTTCAGGTTGCGTCATGTTATAGATTGTTGCTGATAGCACCACCAATCATATACCAGTTTTTTGCGCAACACGTTATCGGCAGGTAACACGTTGATGAGTAAAATCATCCCCATTCATGGCAAAATGCCTGATGGTGGGCTCCTGGAATAAAACAAGCCCTGAACACAATTAAAACCCGATACAAACACAAGGCCGCATCAGATTGCTGACACGGCCTTTGTGTAAGGAAATGTATTTAATTAATGGGAGCGGCAACCGAACCTGTTTCTGTAACCACTTTCTTTTTCTTACTTACTTTCTTCAGCCCGTACACATGAATACCAAACTGAGCATCTGCCTGGCGGCTGCCACCAAACAACAAGTTAAAAATGCTACCCGAACCAAAGAACACCGGGCCCAGATGCGCGCCTAAACCTACATTGAATTTAGTAAGCTGGCTGTAGTTCAAAGGCAGGTATATGCCTATGGTTTTCTTTTCCCAGCGTGGGGTAAGGCTAACGCTGTTGTAATAAGTGCTGTTGTATACTTTGGTTTTGTTGCCCGCCAGACTTAACTGTGTAGCCAGGTTTACATAAAACCCTTTTTCAATATAATAATCTGCATCTACATGCAGGGCCGTAGGCAGGCTTACGCTATATTTTTCCGTGTTGGCATGTCTGGTAAAAAACTGGTTGCGGCTGCTGAAGTATTCGCTGTAGTTATCTACCTCCACGCCTTTCAGTTCGTTAGGATCGTACCATTCACTGCCTTTAATATGAATATCGTAGTTGCCGCTTCTGTCAGCATCGGGGTTAAACTTCAGCCGGCCAATATCTGTTATTGCCACACCCACACGCAGTTTATACTTGTTCACTCTGTCGTTCCAGCGCTGCGCATCTTCGTGCAGCTTTTCGTAGTCGGGTCTGAATTCATATACAAAGCCCAGATCGGCACCAATACCACTGCTGTTGAATTTGGTAAGGTCACCAATTTCAAAACCATCCGTTTTAACACCGGAAAAGCCCATGCCTATCTGCCCGGTAGTGTTTACCAGATGCGAACCTGCTTTACTGGCATCAAACTCTTTTACGCCATTAAAATCGGTAACGTTTACATAAGCATTACCGGTGCCTGCCAGGTATTTTACCGTAATACCTGCTTTTACAAAGTGCTTTCCTTTATCCAATACTTCACGCGCTACGGTAGCACCAAATTCCGTCCACCCGGTGGCATTTATACGCATGCTGCCGTTAGAGGAAATGGTGTAAGGATACTGTGTACCAGGCAGGTCTTTATCAATAATCTGCCTGGCCAGCCTGCCATCCAGGTCTCTGAAGTTCATCAGCAGCCTGCTGCGTGTGGTAACCGCAAAACTGTACTTGTTTCCGGCGTTAAACATTACTGAGGGGCCGTGTAAAGCCAGGTTGGCCAGGCCATTGGCTTTACCATTGTTTTTACCAAATAACTGTGCGCTGATGGCGCTATCGCCCTTGAATGAATGGCCAATGCCCGACAGTTTAAAAGATGCCTCTTTGTTACCTGCCTGGGCCTGAATAGCCAGCATGTTTACATCAAACCGGTAACGGCTGTCAGCAATAGCCGCCGGGTTAAAAAATACACTGTTTACACCTGCGTAATTGCTGGTTCTGAGTCCGGGAAAATCCTGAGCGTTAGCGGTTGCAATACCTGCTGCCCACAGTGCGGCAACGGCCAGGCCAAGCCTGCTGTTTGTGTTCATGGTCATAAGAGATCGGGTTGTGTTCTGTCAAATCTGGTTATAAATAAGAATAACTGTTTTGCTATAGCGTAGATTATTGCAATAAGCCCCCCTATGGCAAACGGGTGCAAACATACAAACCGGCTGAACGATAGCCTACCACCTGTTTCAGGGAACTTTAATTAGCTTTGCCCGATGGAGTCTAAATTAATCATGTTCGAAAACCGGCTGACAAAGGTGTACAAACACACAGGCAAACTGGCCAGACGCCAGCAGATTGCCTGTTACAGGGTGTACGATCATGACCTGCCGGAGTTTCCGTTTTGTATTGAGCTGTACGAAGACAAGGTATACCTTGCTGAATACCTGCGCAGGCATGGAATGGATGACGAAGCACATGAAACCTGGCTGGATGAGTGCCTGGCTGTTATAAGCCGTGTGCTGGCTATTCCGGCCGATCATATATATGTACGCCAGCGTAAACGCATGAGCCACCGCGGGCAGGACCAATACGAAAAACTCGCAGGCGAAAAAGAGTTCTTTACTGTAAAGGAAAACAATCTGAACTTTCTGGTAAACCTTACCGACTATCTGGATACAGGTTTGTTTCTCGACCATCGTATTACCCGTAAAATGGTACAGGAGCAATGCGAAGGCAAACGGGTGTTAAACCTGTTCTGCTATACCGGCTCTTTCTCGGTATATGCTGCTGCCGGTAATGCTGCTTCTGTAACATCTGTTGATTTATCTAAAACTTACCTCAGCTGGGGAGAAGATAATTTTGCGGCCAATGCATTAACCAATCCTGCAAAGTTTCATTTTGTACATGCGGATGTAAAGCAGTACCTGAAAACACTGAAACCGGGGGAGTTTGACCTGGTAGTGATGGACCCACCCACCTTCAGCAACAGCAAGCGTATGAAAGACTTTCTGGATATACAGCGAGACCATACAGAGTTAGTTAATGATGTGCTATATGCGCTTACACCAGGCGGTGTATTATACTTCAGTACCAACTATACCAAATTTATACTGGATACCGAAAACGTACGGGCTAACGATATAAAAGACATTACCCGTGCTACCACCCCTTTCGATTTTGAAGGCAAGCTGAAGCGCTGGTGTTATAAAATAGTAAAGCCGGGTAATTAATTCCCGGCTTTACTTATTAATGCTTCATGTACCTGCAACACCTGCGGTATCAGCAGTTCCTGTTCATTGTTCTCCACCACAAAATCGCACAACCGCATTTTAATATCTTCATCTATCTGCCTGCTCATACGGGCCAGCACCTCTTCCCGTGTTACGTTATCCCGCTTCATTACCCTATGTATACGTAATGGTTTGGGCGCAAAAACCCCAATTACATAATCCAGATCGGTAGCCGTTCCGGCTTCAAAAAACAAAGCTGCCTCCTTTACTGCGTATGGTGTTTTTTGCTGCTGCATCCACTGTTCAGCAGCCTTTATAGTAGCGGGGTGTACCAATGCATTCAGCTGTTCCAGTTTAAAGGCATCGTTAAAAACAATACCCGCCAGCAGCTTCCGGTTCAACTGCCCGCCTGCATACACTTCATCGCCAAAGGTGCGCATAATAGCTTGTTGCAACTCTTCGTCTTTAGCCATTATTTCTTTAGCAGCCGCATCAGCATCAAAAACCGGAATGCCAAGCACTTTAAATATACCGGCAACTGTGCTTTTACCGGAACCAATGCCTCCTGTAAGTCCCACTTTCAGTATCATACAGATGCCCTGTTAAATTGGGCCAGACAAAACTATTCTATTTCAGCTTTGCTTTCAACTGTTTGATTTCTTCGCCCTGCTGCTGTAGCTGTGCGCCTTGTTTTTCAATTTTCTTATTTTGCTCAATAATATACAGGGTAAGTTCTTCTATCTTCTGCAACAACTTAGTTTGTTGTTCTCCCACTTCAACACCTTCCTTCTGCATTTCAGCAGCGGGCGTTATGCCCGGTAAATGCTGATTGGCCTTTACATACTGCTCTACGGAGTCTAATGAGGGTAAGTGGTAGCCTTTTTCAAATACAAAGTCAGCACCGGTAGTATTTACAACCAGTTTGTTGGCGCGAATGATTCCGTTTACATCCAACTTATAGTTAGCATTGGTTTGTGTGGTTTTGCCAATCAATACATTGCCTCCCTGATCCTGTAACGTTAGCGGGCATAAAAAATTCACATTATCATAAGCCGTCTGAATAGCAGCATATCCGGCAGTTGTATTGGTACCAACTCCTCTTATACCTATACCAGCTGCCCCGGTAATCTGTACACCATTTCCACTGGTAGCTTTCAATCTTGTACCATTCATGGCCGTAACCTGACCGGCTGAAATAGTTGATCCTGAAACATAAGCCGTGCCGTTTACATCCAGTTTGTAAGCTGGCGTAGCAGTGCCTAATCCCACATTTCCATTAGCTATAGCACTGATAGCAAGATTGGCACCCGCAATGGAGTAAGGAGTACCAACATATAAGCTCCATTCATCCGTCATAGGCGAAAACTTATTAATCGTAACATCATTACCTGTAACATTTAAGGTAGTCCAGGCCAGGTTGTGGTTAACAGATCTTACCCGGATGTAAACCACTTGTGCATCGGTAAGCACCCCGCCTGTACCAATAGCTCTTATTCTAAAGCGGGGATTAGTGTACTCGGTATTACAATCAATCGTAAAATTGGCAGATGTTCCCAGATATTTATTACTATTCACCTTTCCTGCTTCACGCCAGACTGCAGGATTGGAATGAGAAAGACTGGCCCGGAACGTGGCTGCGGCTGCCATATTGCCCCGGGTGTAGGTAATAGAAATTTCGTAGTTGCCTGAGGCCCACGCACTCATCGGATTAGCCTTTACAAATTCAACATAGTCGCCTATAGCGTATCCTCCCGGAAAAGTAACCGTAGTAAAATAATCCAGATTAGTAGTGGTAAATTGAGCGCTTCCACTCAAAGCCATAGCAAAAATCACTGTTAACAGCAGTACAATTTTTTTCATCTATAAGATTTAAGGTTGTTTTCAGATATAAAAAAACAGCTGTATCAAAATTATGCATTTGATACAGCTGTTCCCCAATTACAAGTAATTACCTGTAAATAATTATTTATTTGCTGTCTGCAGCAGCAATAGTACCTGCGTTTGCTTTTTGCATAGCGGTAGTCCATTCCTGGCTCAGCGCAGATTTTTCTATTTTAATATAGCTGCCCGGGCTTACTTCCAGCTGCAGGGTATTATCGTCGTTTACTTTGTTGATAGTACCGTGTATACCGGCAATGGTTACAATTTTGTCACCCTTTTGCAGGTTATCAATAAATTTCTTCTGCTCTTTCGCTTTTTTAGCCTGGGGGCGAATCATGAAAAAATAGAAAACCACCATAATACCACCCATCATAATAAAGGTTGGTAAAGGGCTTCCCGCCTGGCCCTGTGGCGCTGCTAATAATACTGAATACAACATGAGCGTTAATTGTATAAAATTGAAAATTCGTGCAAATCTATTGCTTTAGGCAATACCTGCCCGTTTTGTTTTACTTGATGTCCTGAATAGTTCCGGTAAATACCAGTTCAAACTGCTGGCGCGGCCGGGTATTGGCCGTTACCATAATGTTTTTACGCAGGTTACCGGGATGCGATTTTTTGGTATCAAAAGCGCCGGTTACCATGCCCTCTCCACCCGGTGGTACCGGTTCTTTGGTATATCCGGGAATGGTACAGCCACAACCCGCTACCACATTGGCTATTACCAGCGGGTACGAACCGGTGTTTTTAAACCGGAATTTCACCTCCGATTTTTCTCCCATGGTAAGAGAACCCAATTCTACCAGCGAGTCAACCCATTGTATAGTGGTAAAATGTGCCGTATCCTGCTGCGTTTTTTCTGCTGCAGCATTTACTCCCCCGCCTTTGGCAGAGCCTGAAGAATTGTTGCAGGCAGTTATACCCGCAACCGCTAAACACATACCAGCAATCAGCGCTTTCATTTTCAATCGGTTATTTATTTTTTAAAGTCGGTTTTGTGCATTTTGTCACCTGCCACCAGCTCTTTGTGTATACCATCCAGTATACCATTCACAAACTGTCCGCTCTGTGGGGTGCTGTATTCCTTGGCAATATCAATGTATTCATTAATAGTAACCTTGGGCGGAATAGTATCAAAATACAGAAACTCTGCCACTCCCATCTGCATCAGAATCATATCCAGCTGGGCAATCCGTTCTGCATCCCAGTTTTTCAGCTTGGGCTTTATCAGTTCCTGCAGGTGTTCTCCCTTCTCAAGCACGGTATTCAACAGATCACGTGCAAACTGCCATTTTTCCGTACCCATCATATCGGTAAGGTCATAGGCAGAAGATTTCTGCAGGTAGGCCGGCATCAGCTGGCTCATCATTTCCGCATCATCATCCCAATTGGTAAAATGCTCTTCCACAAAAGATAAAAAATCTTCGTCAGGCAGCATCAGATCGGTAAAAATAAAACGCAGAATGTCTTTTTCCGCCTGTTTATCGTCGCGGTTATCTACCTGTATATAAGTCTGGTAATCTTCCGTATCTACCAAACGCAGATACATCTTTTTAATCCAGTCTGCACTATCCACACTTCCTGGCATAGTGGTTTCCACGGCTTTACGGTAAGTACCGCTTTCCAGCACTTTCCATAACTGCTCGTTGCCGGCAATTTTGGTGTTAACACTCAAATCTTCTTTGGTAGTAAGATGTTTAGATGCTCTGTGCTTGGCATCTATTTCGGCGTACTGCGCCACCTGGGTAATAAAATGTAGCAGGTAAACAAACAATTCACGGGACTCTTCCAGCTTTTTCGATAAAGCCTGCACCGGGTTTTTTCTGGCTTTTTCGTCGTCCATCACCTCAAGGGCATAGACCAGTTGCATCACCTTCACCCGTATATTTCTTCTGCTAATCATGAAAAAAGAACTTTAAAGGCGGCAAAGATAGCAGATTACCCGTTACGTATAAAACAATTGACATACTGTATGTCAATAAGGCTGACGGCTTGTCACCATCCTCCTTAGCATAACCGGTATTTGCGACAAACCTGGCAGCATTTTTACCCTACTATCGCCCGGCAACAGACCAAAAATGTAATTTTGACCTGTTTTTGCGCCCCGGCACAGAAATCGTTAACATCCTTTTGTCAAAAAATTTTAAAAAACAGATACATTATGGCTACCAAAAAACTCAATGTTACCCCTCTTCACGACAGGGTGATCGTAAAACCAGCTCCTGCCGAAGAAAAAACTGCGGGTGGTATCATCATCCCCGACACTGCTAAAGAAAAGCCACAACGTGGTACTGTAGTAGCTGCCGGTACCGGTAAAAAAGATGAACCAGTTACTGTTAAAGCGGGCGATACAGTTTTATATGGCAAATATGCAGGTACTGAAATCACCATCGAAGGTGCTGAATACCTGATTATGCGTGAGAGTGACATCCTGGCAATCGTTTAATTGCGAAGTCAAAAGTTGAAAAGTATAAGGTCAAAAAACGACTGTTCTTTACATTTTTGAATTTAAAAGTTTGAATTTTTAATTCCCATAACTATGGCAAAGCAAATCTACTTCGACATCGAAGCAAGAAATAAAATGAAGAAGGGTGTTGATACCCTGGCTAACGCAGTGAAAGTAACCCTGGGCCCTAAAGGCCGTAACGTGGTTATCGAGAAAAAATTCGGCGCTCCTGCAGTTACTAAAGACGGTGTTACCGTTGCTAAAGAAATTGAACTGGAAGACGCTATCGAAAATATGGGTGCGCAGATGGTTAAAGAAGTAGCCTCTAAAACTGCTGATATTGCAGGTGATGGTACTACTACTGCTACTGTTCTGGCTCAGGCTATCATCAGCGAAGGCCTGAAAATGGTGGCTGCTGGTGCAAACCCGATGGATCTGAAACGCGGTATTGACAAAGCGGTTCAGGCTATCGTAGCTAACCTGGCTACCCAGAAAAAAGATGTTGGCAACAACAATAAAATGATTGAGCAGGTTGGTACTATCTCTGCCAACAACGACAATGCTATTGGCAAACTGATTGCCGAAGCAATGGCTAAAGTAGGCAAAGAAGGCGTTATTACCGTAGAAGAAGCTAAAGGCACCGATACTACTGTTGATGTGGTAGAAGGTATGCAGTTCGACCGCGGTTATATCTCTCCTTATTTCGTTACCAACAGCGAGAAAATGGAAGCAGATCTGCAGAATCCTTATATCCTGATCTACGATAAAAAGATCAGCGCTATGAAAGATATCCTGCACATTCTGGAAAAAGTGGCTCAAAGCGGCCGTCCTTTAGTAATCATCTCTGAAGATCTGGAAGGCGAAGCGCTGGCTACCCTGGTAGTAAACAAACTGCGTGGTACACTGAAAGTAGCTGCTGTTAAAGCACCTGGTTTCGGCGACCGTCGTAAAGAAATGTTACAGGATATTGCGGTGTTAACTGCAGGTACTGTTATCAGCGAAGAAACCGGCTTCAAACTGGATGCTGCTGATATCACTTCTTTAGGTCAGGCTGCATCTATCACTATCAACAAAGACAACACTATCATCGTTGGTGGTAAAGGTAAAAAAGCTGATATCACTGCCCGTGTTAATCAGATCAAAGCTCAGATCGAGAATACTACTTCCGACTACGATAAAGAAAAATTACAGGAGCGCCTGGCTAAATTAGGCGGTGGTGTTGCTGTACTGTACGTAGGTGCTGCTACAGAAGTAGAAATGAAAGAGAAAAAAGACCGCGTAGACGACGCTTTACACGCTACAAGAGCGGCTGTTGAAGAAGGTATTGTTCCTGGTGGTGGTGTTGCTTATATCCGTGCCGTTGAGTCTCTGGATAAAGTAAAAGGCGCCAACGCTGATGAAACTACCGGTATCCACATCGTTCGTCGCGCTGTGGAAGAGCCACTGCGTCAGATTGTAGCCAACTGCGGTCTGGAAGGTTCTATCATTATACAAGGTATCCGTGAAGGTGAAGCTGATTACGGTTTCAACGCACGTACCGAATCATTCGAGTACCTGTTTAAAGCAGGTGTTATCGATCCTACTAAAGTTAGCCGTGTAGCGCTGGAAAACGCTGCTTCTATTGCTGGTATGCTGTTAACCACCGAGTGTGTGGTTGCTGATAAGCCAAAACCTGAAGCTGCACACAGCCACGCTCCTGCTCCTGGTATGGGTGGTATGGATTATTAGTGGTGAGTTGGCAATTGCCAATTTACAATTATCTTATAAAAAAGAAAGCTGTCTCCAATGTTTTAAACATATAGAGACAGCTTTCTTTTTTTAACAGAGTACTTTATATTTTATTTCAGCATTCCGCTGGTCAAAGGATAATACGCTTTATTGTTAACCATTACAACAGGTGTAGAAGTACTGGTGGTATACTGTTCCCACGGAAGTGTTCTTTTGCTGATACCCGTAAAGCCATCATATACCGTAATACTGTTAACAGCAGGGCTGGATACAAACAATTCGTTTTCGGCGTACACAAGACCGCCGCCAACATACGGGGCGTCCCAGATAACATTACCTGTAGCTACATCCACTGCACTTACAAAACCGCTGCCGTTCAGATAAGTTCTGGCATTTCCGTTCATCAGAATTCCCTGTGTCAAAGATTTACCTCCCATCGTGCCTGTTTTCTGCCACACAATCGTTCCTGTTTCCGCCTGAATACAATATACCGCCGTCTGCAACCCATCATTGCTTCCCTCATTACCACTTGCCAGTAAATAATTCTGATAAAAGCCCAGAGAATTTGCGGAAAAGTTTACACCACTTACTTTACGTTCCCACACCCTTGCTCCGGTTGCCTGATTTATCGCCTGTAAATATCCGTTAGAACTCTGCACAATTAATAACTGATCCCATGTGTACATATTAGCATTAATCTGAACAGGATTATACGATACATCATCAGAACGCCGGGCTGTATACTGCCACAGCAAACTGCCGGTAGTTTTAGTAAATGCCGCTATAGTTCCATCCGAACCAGACGAAGAAAAAACTTTATCCCCCTTCACAAACAGAGGTGCCTGAGACGTATTAGGTCTGCCAATTAAAGCCGACCAGATTGTATTCCCATTGCTGGCATTCAGGGCAAACAGGGTGTTATCCATAAAGTCGCCGTTAACATACAGCACCCCACCTTCATACACCAGAAAATTATTGTTGTGAATATCATCTACCTTGGTATTCCAATACAACACGCCGGTTCTGGCATTCATAGCAGCCACCTGACGTCCCGAACAGGTAAACAAAGTGTCATTTACTACAACAGGCCGGGCAATGGAGCTCATGCTACTTATATCGTAGTTATTTTTCTCCCAAAGCTGGGCACCGGTATACATATTAATGCAGTATATCCTGTTATAAGCAACGTTATCTGTATAATAAATAAACCCTTCTATTTTTCCAAGATGAAAGCTGTCACTGGCATTTTCATTTTTATTACTCTCATTATAAGCAACTACTCTTCCGTCATAAATACTGTCTGGTGAAAGCCCTGTAAGGGTGTCTGTAAGCGTTACCAGATTTTCACGAACAAGTATACCGTTAACCCAAACATCATATCGGATCGAAGTAAATGGTACTTCTGGCTCATCCCATTCAATAACAGCTAATTGATCCGAACGAAGAAGCACTCTGCAGTCAAAACTAAATTCGCTGGCAGTACCAGAATGAGTGCTGGTTACAATTTCTTTTTTACTACATGCAAAAAAAGCGCAGGCTATAAGCCAGATAAAGGTTGTTTTTAAGAGTTTCATATTACAAAAATATGTTACTCTTTTGTAAAAGAGCTATTCTTTTACCAGCCTCACGCTCTTACTCAAATATAATTGAACAGAATCTTTTGCTCTTGTAGAATCGGCTATCGCTATTTTCTGGCGCAGAAATAAACGGTAACTAAAAGTGCCATCTTCCTGTTTACTGCTATCAAAACCCGCAGGGTCGCCAAAAGATTTCAGTTGTGCCGTACGCGCATGTGCCCTTTCACTACTGGCAGTGGTTTCAAACACAAAGCGATAATGGGCGCTGTCTCCGGATACGGCAGTGGTAACTGCTGGTGCTGCAGTTGTGGTTGTTATTGCTGCTGTAGTATCGGGGTTCACGGCAGTTCCATCCCCGGAGGCAGTTGCTGAAGTGGCGGCAGCAGGGGTATCTGTGGCAGGCTGTTCTGTAGTTTCCGTATCAGTTGTGGCTGTGTTGCTTTTACCATTGCGCGCCATATTATATATACCATATCCTACACCTGCCAGTACCAGCAATATAATAACAGCCGCCAGCCCCATTATACCATTACGTTTACCGGTGCGTGCAGTGCCTCCGGTACTTTCCGGCAAAAAATGTTGTTCTGCCGCCTGCCCTACAGGCGATGTAAGTGAAAGAGTGGCTGCGTTACGGGAAAATTCATAATTACCGCTTTTATTCAGCGATACCACACCAACATCTTCAATAACATAAGGCTTGCCTATATTAATAAATTGCCGCATCTGCTCCAGATACGATTCCAGATCCGCTGCTACCAATCCCCGGCCTTTACCAGACTTTTCCGCTATCTGATCCAGCAGCGCGCTGCTGGTTTCCGCTTTTTTATCAGCCACAAAAACTACATTTCCGGCATCAACACCGGCAGCAGGCTCGTTTACAATCGTAAAACTGCCTATTTTACCCAGTGTCAACTGCTTGTGTTGCAGTAAAAAATCGCGGATGATATTGTTGTATTTATTCAAGGTACCAGGTTTAAGACTGCCAAAATAGTTAATATTCAACACTTAGCAAATAGCCCCCCTGAATCAGTTATCTTTGCACCATGCTTACGCAACGGGAAGAAAAGTTCATTATCTGGTGGCAGGAAAACCGGGAAAAAGAGAAAAAAACCATGCGCCAGCTCTTTGTAGGGCTGCCTGTGGGGCTGCTGTTTGGCGGTGGAATTCTGCTATCACTGGGTTCCGGCTGGTACCAAAGGGCCAACATGGTGGCCAACAGCCAGTTTAATCCAAACGTACTTACCATTGCTGTGGCAGCCATTGCCGTGTTTATTGCCATTTTTTACAAAAAATACAAATGGGATATGTACGAACAGCAGTACCGCGAGCTGATGGCCAAAAAACATAAACAAGAAAAAGCTGCACAAGCAGCACACGGACACCCGGAACAGTCTGAAAACTAGTTTCCGTTTAAAACGAGCGAATGAAGAACCTCCCCCATACCATTCTAACTGTTGCAATTTGCCTGCTGGGCTATTCCTGCCTTAAAAACAGCGATCAGGGCTGCCAGGCTATGGCGCCGGAAACGGAAGAGCCCCGCATGAAGGCCTTTTGCGAAAGCCGGCAAATCAGTTATACACGCCTCCCTACAAGCCTGTATTATCAGATAACGGATAGTGGTTACGGTAAAATACCCGATGCACAATCTACTGTATCCGTGCAGTTTACCGGCACCTTGCTGGATGGTTCTGTTTTTGATCAGTCTACCACACCGGTTACTATAAAAATGACCAATCTTATTGATGGATGGCAACAGGGGCTCTCCCTGTTAAAAAAAGGTGGAAGTATCAGATTAATTGTTCCCTCTTACCTCGGTTACGGATGTACCGCGCAGAAAGGAATTCCCGCAAACTCTGTCCTGTATTTTGATATAAAGTTGGCAGATGTGCAATAATCCCGAATTCCCCTATCTTTGCCGCCATTAAAATTTAGAAAACCCTTATAAGTATGCAACTGAAAGGTTTGGTGCGTTTCTTTACGATTGCGCTGATTTTGATTTGTCTCTACCAACTGTCGTTTACATGGATTGTAAAAAGCCATGAAGGCACAATGGAAGCAAAGGCTGGAAAGTGGTTAAACGCCAATTATCCAAAACCGGAAGTAAAGTATCCGGCGGATAAGGCTTTACAGTCAGCTTATTCCGACACATTAAAGGAGATAGAGAAAGAACATTTACAGCACCTGCTCGACAGCTCTAAAGATGCCAAAGTTGGTCCCCTCGGCCTTACTACTTACCGTAGTGCCAAAGAGAAAGAACTGATGCTGGGTCTGGATCTGCAGGGCGGTATGAGTGTAACAATGGAAGTAGGTCTGGATGGTCTTATCCGTTCTCTGGCTAACAACAGTAAAGACCCTGCTTTTAACAAAGCGCTGGATTCTGCTGTTGCACGCAAGGCCAATAGTGGTAAAGATCTGATCTCTCTGTTTAGTGAAGAGTTTCAGAAAAACGCTTCCGGCGCAAAACTGGCGCCTTTCTTTGCATCAAAAAGTAACAGCAAAATTAAGTTTGACGCGTCTGATGCTACTGTACTCAACTACCTGCGTGCAGAAGCTACTACCGCCTTCAATAATACCTACCGTATTTTACGTACCAGGATCGACCGTTTTGGTGTGGCCTCTCCCACCATTAACCCCGATCCGGCTAAAGGCATCATCACCATTGAACTGGCAGGCATTAATGATCCGGAAAGGGTACGTCACTACCTGCAGTCTACAGCCAACCTGCAGTTCTTTGAACTGTATAATATAGCTGAGGTATACGAGCCTTACGCCGCTGCTGAAAAAGCACTGTCAGAGTACCTGAAAGGCACTAAAGCCACTACTGCTGATACTACCGCAACTGCTACAGCCTATGCTGCTGCAGACACTACCGCTGTAGCTAAAGCAGATACTGCTTCTACCGGTACTTTATCTGATATTGACAGCAAAGCCGGTGCAGCTACTGCTAAAACCGATACTTCTAAAGTTAAGCCTGAAGATGCTCCGCTGAGCACAAGCATTGCGCTGGCACAACCACAGCGTGCACAGAACGGCAGCGTTCAGTATCCTGCCAATATTGGTTATGTTATGCTGAAAGATTCCGGTGTGGTAGGTAAATACCTGCGCATGGATATCGTTAAAAACAAATTCCCTTCTAACCTGCAGTTTATGTACGGCAAAATAGACAGCGACGATCCTAAAATGAGGAACGTAGTGCTGCTGTATGCTGTTAAAACCCTGGATAACGGTAACGCCCGTCTGGAAGGTGAGAATGTAAGCGATGCACGTCAGGATTACGACGATAAAGGCCGTATTGCTATTAAAATGGCAATGGACCCTATCGGTACCAAAATCTGGGCTGATATGACTTCCAAAAACATTGGAAAGCCTATCGCTATTGTACTGGACAACACAGTTTACAGCGCTCCTTTTGTAAATACAGCCATCCCTAACGGTCAGTCTGAAATATCCGGCAGCTACTCTTTAACAGAAGCACAGGATATGGCCGACATTCTGCAATCAGGTAAACTGCCTGCTCCTGCTAAAATTGTACAGGAACAAATTATCGGGCCAACCCTGGGTAATGCAGCTGTAAAAGGTGGTGCATTGTCTTTCGGTATCTCCTTCCTGGTAATCTTCGCCCTTATGCTGCTGTACTACAACACAGCTGGCTGGGTAGCTAATATTGCGCTTATCCTTAACCTGTTATTTACCATCGGTATCTTAAGTGCACTGGGCTTTACGCTTACAGCGCCTGGTATTGCCGGTCTGGTATTAACCATTGGTCTGGCGGTAGATACCAACGTAATCATCTTTGAAAGAATCAAGGAAGAATTAACCAGAGGTAAAGGGTATCAGAATGCAGTAACCGATGGTTACAAACGTTCTTACGCTCCTGTACTGGATGCGCACGTAACTACCCTGTTAACCGCTATTATTCTGGCTTACTTTGGTTTAGGTCCGGTATTAGGTTTCGCAACCACGCAAATCATCGGTATCCTGTTATCCCTGTTCTGTGGTATCATGGTATCCCGTTTAATTTCAGATATCTACACCAACAAAAACCGTCACTTTAAATACTTTACCGGTGTTTCACAAAAAGTGTTCAAGCATGCTGCTTACAAATTTGTTGAATACCGCAAAGTAGCCTACGGTATCTCTATTGTAGTGGCACTACTGGGTATCGGCTCTTTCTTCTACGGTTTCGATTACGGTGTTGAATTTGAAGGTGGCCGTAGCTATACCGTTATGTTCGACAAAGTACCTAACCAACAGGTAGTAAGCGATGATCTGAAAGAAGTATTTGGCGAATACCCTGTTATTAAAACAGTAGACAAAGCCAATCAGCTGAACATTACCACCGCGTATAAAATTCACGAAACCGGTAATAACGTAGACTCTTCTGTTGAACAAACCCTGTTCCGCGGTTTGAGCAAACACTTACCGGCAGGTATTACCTACAGCGAGTTTGCTTCTAAATACAAGCAAAGCTCACAAACCGTATTACCTACCATTTCAGACGATCTGAAACAGGGCGCTACCAAAGCCACCGTGCTGGCTATCATCGCCATCTGTTTATACATCTTTATCCGTTTCCGCGACTGGCGCTTCTCTGTGGGTACCGTTGTAGCACTGCTGCACGACGTATTCGTTACGCTGGCTGTATTCAGCTTCCTGCGTAAAGTAGTACCATTCCCGCTGGAAATAGATCAGCACTTTATCGCGGCTATCTTAACCGTTATCGGTTTCTCTATGAACGATACCGTGATTGTGTACGACCGTATCAGGGAAGATGTGAAACTGATGAAAGGTGAAGCGAAAGATGTAGTTATTAACCGCGCCATCAACCAAACACTGAGCCGTACGTTAATGACTTCCTTAACCGTATTCCTCACCATCCTTATCCTGTTTATCTTTGGTGGCGAAGTTACCCGCGGTTTCTCTTTCGCTATGTTAATCGGTGTTATCACCGGTACTTACTCTTCTATCTTTGTGGCTGCGCCAATTCTGTTAGATCTGGCAAAAAACAAACCACTGGGTAAATCTGAAGAAGTGAAAGTGCAGACTGAAAAAGCTTCTTAATCAGCATTTAGATTACTGAAATAAAAAAGCCGGCGTTTCAAATTGAAACGCCGGCTTTTTTTTAGCTCCGCCTATACCTTGAAAAACAAACATAGAGCCATTACTTTTGCCTCTAAAAAACGCTATGACTGTAGAAGCGTTCAACGCCTTATGGCAGGCCACATGGCCTGAAACAATTCCATTATATTATACATTCAGAGATGCCTTGCCAGACAAATGGTTTAGAATTCACAGCCTCCCCAACTCTCAGCGTTATGCCGCCGACCAGGAAGATTGGGAAATATTGTTACATAGACAGAATACACTTATTACAGATGTTGTGGGTTGTGATGCCCCCTTGTTAATGGTAACGTATACCCACTCCCAGGAAAATGATACAACATCTGCAGCAGAAGAACCGGTAACGTCCATCACTCACTTCACATTCAGCCAAATGGCTCCTATTAACCTGTACGAGTTCAACCCGGAGCATTATTGTAAAGGTCAGTTTGCACTCCCCATGTTTACAGAACTAAACTGGCAACCGCATCAGCACAACGCTATTCTCAGAGATGTTGCTAATTGGGAACTGCTTGCATTCTTTGTCTCCTTTCAGCACAAGTGCCTGCTGGCACCCTACGATGGCGGCATGGATATTATACTGGCAGATACCGCCACCCGGGATCATTACAAAGCAAAGTATGCCGCATGGCTTTCCACACACGAAAGTGGTTTATAAAAAAGGGCAGCATCTTATTACAGATACTGCCCGTACATCAAAAGGGGTATTTATTACTACTGTCTCTTAATTATTAAAAGTAACGGTAAGCGTAGCGGTAACTCCGCTGGCCGAAGGTACATAACGGCAAACACCTCCTACACAAAACAGGCCCGCACGCTGGCGGCCGTATGCCAGGCTAAAACGTGTTCCGTTTTTCATTACGCTGCCGCCTGCATTGTAATAATGCGTATCAGTTACGCCGTAGTTAAATAAATCACTTACATACACACTCCACATAGGTGCAAACGTCCATTCGGTAACCGCAGCAGCCCAGTTGCCTCTGTCTTCTTTGGTATATAAATGCTGCAGCTCCAGCCGGGCCGACTTTTTAGGCGAGTACTTATATAAAATGTTGGCAAGGCCAATATGGCTTTGTACCATTTCATGCGCCCCTCCTTCAATGATATACTTGTTATAATTTACATAGTGGTAAGCCAGTATGCTCTGCCATTTGGCGTTCCAGCGCTTTTTCCATTCCAGGCTCCCATCGCGGAAATACAACTCTTTACCCGGGCTTAAAATAGCACCGGGTTTGTTTAAGGCGCTGTATTGCGAGTAGTTGAGTGACAGTTTAGAAGAGCCCAGGTTTACAAACACATCTGCCTGCCCTCCGGCCTCACCTGCCACCTGTGCGTTATACACATAAATATTGGTGGTAAGGTAGTCGTTCTGGCGCGTTAAAGCAGGTATATAGTTTACCGGCAGCACAGTACCAGTGGCCTCCCGCTCACTACGGTAGTCCATATTGCTCATGCCCCGGTAGGTAAGGTTAGCACCAAACTTACCGGCAGTATAGGCCGCGTTAATCAGAATAGCCTTTCCCGCTTCATCACTATATACGTTAGCTGTATGCGGGTCAGAAGCCTTATGTACATACTCCACTCCCAGCGAGGCATTGCCTTTATCAATATTCATGCGTCCACTCCAGGCATCTACCGTAGCCGGAAATTTATCAGCCGTACCTGTATATTCCTGATAACGGCTTACATAACTAAAACCACCGGTTACATTCACATTACCCGAAGGTTTTTTAGTAAACAACTCATTCATGTTTATTTCCGCATCCGCCCCTCTTACCAGCGCATTTGCGTAATCAAAGTATTTGCGCGGACGCCCGTACACCACTTTCAGTTTCAGAAAGTTAACAGGCTCTGCCTGCACACTTACCCCTTCCAGCGCATTGTTGATACCAATCTGCCGGTTTTCCCACGATCTGAACACCAGGCCGCTACCAAACTGCTCATAAAAATCACCTATCTGAATACTCAAACGTTCGCCCGCATATCTGAAATAGCGGTTTACCAGTTTTCCTTCGCTGCGGTTTTGTTTGGTGCTGTTGAAAGGAAAGCCCTGTATCGCAGGTAAATACGCTTCGTATTGTACCCCTGCGGTAAACTGCCGGTATGTATAGTCCAGTTTAAAAAAGTTGTTAGAACCTATTTTATCAGGCGGTGGAATAGCATCTATTTTTTCATCCTTCCGGTAGTATTGTGTATAGCTTTCAAAGCTGCCGCTTAAATGGCCCTTTGTCAGCTGGTCCAGTTGTGCAACTGCTGCCTTTCCGCAAACGCCCAGGGCCAGCGTAAACAAAACTTTTTTCATCAGATCCATTGTTTTTAAAGGTTCTTAATCTTCTCCAGTAACTCGTCTTCATTACCGGCCACGTAACCGGTGTGTTGATACACTACCTTATTGTTTTTGATAATCATCACATAAGGCACATCAGTAATATTCATAGCACGTTTCAGGTTGTTGTTTTCATCCAGCAACACATCAAAATGCCATCCCTTGCCAGCCACAAAAGGCTTTACCCTGCGGCTGGTACGTGCATCGTCAATACTCACGGCTATCAGTTTCAACGGCTTCGTACGCTGCCAGTCGGCATACACATCATTAATATTATCCAGCTCCGTTACACAGGGTACACACCACGTTGCCCAGAAACTTACAATCACTGCTGTATCACCACTTTGCCCAATCAGTTTAGAAAAATCCACATCCTTTCCCTGCAGGTTTTTAACAGTTACAGAAGGAAAGCTTTCCTGGCCATACGCATGGCCCAGCACCAGCATCAATGCCAGCAGCAGTTGAACACACTTTTTCATATTGCTATCATAAATAAATGAGTCATTAAGAAAGCAGGCTACACTTCAGCCGATGCTTTCTTAATGACATAGGAGCGTTTACTACCCGTAATTCAGAAAATGTTTAATCAAAGTCTTTGGTATCACCCGCGTTGGTGTACTGCACGTTAATAGCGCCTTTTCTGCCTGTGCTGTTCTCTGGTCCGTACTGCACAAAAGCCACCACTTTACAGTTGGCAGGTATGGCGGTATAATCCGTTCCAATACCTGTTCTGCCGGTAGTTGAAAGAGAAAATGTTTTTTCCCACACATTGCCTTTGGTTACAGCGGTTGAAGGTATGGGGTCTCCGCTAAACACATCATCGCTGGCAATTCTGCGCAACGTATTGGTATGCACATAATTTTTTATAGTGGGTACTGTACCATACTCGGCGTAAGCATTTTCCTGGTCTGCCACCAGCTTGTCTTCCACCAGCATAATCACCACGCGCATATCTACATTGGTAGTCAGGTTAAACTTCACCTTTACCTTGCCGGTAATATTGCCACTCTCAATTTTACTTTCAATGGCCAGGCCCAGCGGCGCCCATTTTTTAAGGGCAGCATCCAGCAAAGCGGGGTTCTCATTCCATTTGCTGTCGCGGTTTAACACAGCCCAGGGAAATCCATCTATCGCAAACCGGTCCATAAACGTATTAAGATATTGATAAGTAAAGGGTTCACCCGCTCTTCCCCCATGTACACCTACCGAAATACATGCCGGCTGTTTGCTGGTATATCTGGTAAGTATGTCCGCAGCCCTGGTGCAGTATTTACACCAGGTACCGGTAAAATCTTCTACCAGAATTTTCTGTGTAAAGGGCGATGCTTCGGGGGCGGTTACTACCACCTCTGCAATGTTCGATGGCACGGAGCCCTTCTGGGCACTGATCTTCACGGTTTTAACCTTGTCGGGGTAAAATACCGGTCCGGTAAACTTTACGCCATCTGCGTATAACTGTACGGCACCGGTTACATCTGCACCAGACCGGTCTTTAACCGTTACGGTTACCCCGTCAAAACCGGTTCCGGATAACGTAGTGGCCGACAAAGATACTTTCAGTGAATCGGGAACCGAAGGTCCGCTGTCTCCTTTAGAGCAGGAGCTGGTGGTACCGGCAATAGCTGCTGCCAGCAGTAAGGTTCCGCATACAAATTTTCTCATAAGACTAAAAGGGTTCTATTAACAGATAAATTCCATCTGCTGATAGAGACAAAACCACTACTTCCCCCCTAATGCCCAGGTGGCCTTTTTGCAAAAAATGAGTATTTATAGCTAGAAAATGTGCACATTTTACCTGCCTTTCCCAAAAAACCTGCCGCGCCGGAATGCTCTCAGCACAGGGCAACCAGGGCAGGCAGGTGTATAAAAACATCCCACAGACAAAGGGATGGAAGAAGGCAAATGACAGGGCTGTTTACCCATGACACCGTGAGCCACAGGTATAACAGCACACTGTTTACGCACCCGGAGGCACGCATTTATATAAGGGAGTACAGAGCAGCCATTGCATCAAATTTCCGTTACCGTCAGTTTTAACGGCGGAACATACGGTTACCGCCTGCGGAGCAGCTTTTTAATTACCTGTAGGTAAAATTTCACACTTTCTTCTATATCCTTTAAAGAACATAATATTCACTTAACTATAAGTTTCTGAAAGCATTACATAGTTGTTAAGCAACTGTTACAATAAACCGGTAATAAGTTCCGTTAATTTTAATTTGAATGTTATAAAAAAGTAACTATTTTAAAGGTACAAATCCCCTATGACTACTATCCCTTTACCGTGAAAGGGCAGCTTTAGTTCAGGCTCACAGTTTTCTTTATTCACCGGTCAATCCGGCATCAACTAACCAATGATGCGGCTGACCAAAACATTTTTTGTCAATATCTATGAAAGTAACATTCTACCGGTTTGGTTTGCCGGAGGAAGGAAAAAAGACGGATCCCTCCCGCCATCTTAGCACCAAACACAAATTGCCATGGACTCCGTCTATGGAAAGCCAGCGTTTTAACAGCGGCACCATTTTATCACAAACTTTTGAGTCCAGAAAGTTCACGGTGTATCATTTCGTATTTATTGTTCAACAGCCTGTATCTATGCGTATCAGTACAGACCAGCCTGTTGCACAACTACACTGCACACTCGAGGGGCATTCAGAAGTACAACTGCACAACACCCGGCATCCGTTAAAGGAAAGAACTTATCAGCAATTCTTCTTTCCCAAAGGCGATACGGAGTTTCATCTCCCTGCCGGTACCCATCAATGGCTGGTGGTGGTAACACAACCTGCTTTTCTGGAAGAGTTTGCAGAACACAACACACATGCGAAAGAGTTAATGGATCGCGTGCAGAACAACGGCACGGTTATTCACCCGCTGTCTGCTGCTACCATGGGGTACGAAGCCCAGCATGTGCTGGAGCAGCTTACAGATCTTACGCCGCATCCGTTCTATGCCACACTCGACATCAGAACCCTGCTGGAAAAGCTGTACCGCCAATACCTGTCAGACGCAAAGTTGCACCCCGTGCAGCCGCCTGATGAGTACACCAAGCTTCAGGAGCTGAGGTGGCAGCTGCGCACACAGCCCAATGCACACATACACACCATTAAGTATATTGCCAGTAAGTATGCCATACCCGGCAAAAACCTTACGCGCCTGTACTACACCCTGTATGGTGTTTCGCTGGAAAAAGAAATAAGAGATCAGTTGATGAAGTATGCCGTGTTTCTGATTAAAACCAGCGAAAAAACCTTTGAAGACATCAGTGACGAATTAGGATATGCAGACAGGCATTGTTTTACCCGCGCGGTTACCCGCAAAACCGGTAAAACGCCCAGCAGCATCAGAAAGGAATACAGAGATGAGCGCAATTATCTGAGTTAATACACCAACCATACAACGGGGGGCGGAATTAAAACCACCTTAAACAGGATAATTCTCTCCCCGTTAACATTGTCTTATCAAATTTCCGATGTAAACTTGTGCCGTGTTTTGAACATGACAGGTATCAAGTTTCATATAGCAAGATTGCTGCTGTTTACAGTAGCACTGCAAATACTCAACCTGAGTATTTACATGCAGGACTTTGAGCCCCTCAAAACCCACAAACACAGCATTGGCGAGGTAAACGAAATCAACTCCATTGTTGAATACGTAGCTGAAATAGTGCTGGAACACAAAGGCGCCCTGCCCGAGTACAAACAGCAGAACAGCGATCATACTGCCTTACAACTACACAAACACGCCCCGGTTAAAATGATCACGTTTGATGATCTGCAGCCGCAACGCGTTTTCAACGTTCCCAAACAAACCTATCTGCATCCGCTCAGCGAAGTGTATAATTTCCTTTTCTTCCGCGAAATCAATCCCCCGCCTCCTAAAGCTTAAATCAGGCGGAGGTAATACATCATCCATCCCAACAGTCATGGTCTGCACAGTAAGCCTATGTGGTAACCACACAGGTATATAACTTACAGGCTTTTGTACGTAGTTTGTTACAGGTGTTACGCATCCTCCTTCTATCACTGGTGCCCGCATGCACGCTATGCAGCGCCGGTAACAGGTAACGCAGCGCTATGGCAAGCCCTTATAACCGGCTTTCCCGCCCTGCTCATTTCATAAACCCAACATTAACAATAATGAACAAAAAGTTCACCCCGCTATTTGCAGGGCTGGCGCTACTGTTCTGTGGCCTGCTGCACAGCCCCCATGCAGCAGCACAGCAGGGCGTTGCCCCCGATACCCTGCGGTACACCCTGGCAGAGGCTGAAAAAAGATTTATAGACAGCAATCTGCAGCTACTCGCCGCCCATTACAATATGGATGCCCAAAAGGCATTGATACAGCAGGCTAAATTGTGGAATAACCCCGTATTAACCACCGACCAGGTAATAGCTGCCAACGGCCTGTGGCTGCCCTATAACAAAAGGCTGGACGATGGTACTTCTATGGGCCAGTATGCCGTACAGCTGGAGCAGCTTATTTATACCGCACGTAAACGCGGCAAACAGATAGATATGGCGGTAACCAACAGTAAAGTAAGCGAATGGCAGCTGCAGAATCTGTTGCGCAACCTGCGTTACCAGCTGCATGCCAGCTATTATACCGTTGCCAGGCTTCTTGCCGGCAAAGCCATTTACCAGAATCAGCTTGCACAACTCAGCAAACTGGCAGATGGAATGAAAGCCCAGTTGCAACTGGGCAACATCGCCCAGAAAGATTATCTGCGTATTCAGGCGCTGGTAATTACCCTGCAGCAGGATATGACCGATCTGGAAAAAGATATGGCTGATGCACAGGCCGATATGCGCACGTTGCTACAGGTAAAAGACGGCAGCTTTGTAAAACCGGCAGAAAGCAACCAGCTGTTTTCCGGCGTCACTCCTTCCCTGCCCGATAACGTAGAGGCGCTTATCAATACCGCACAGCAGCATAACCCCTATTATCAGTTACAGCAAACACAAACCCTGCTTCAGCAGCAGAACCTGGCCTACCAGAAAGCATTGCGCGTGCCCGATGTTACGGTGCAAACCAATTTCGATAAAAACAGTAATGTGGCTTATAACTACTGGGGCGTTGGCATTTCCGTGCCGCTTCCGCTGTTTAACCGCAACCAGGGTAATATTAAAAACGCAGAATACAGTATTAAACAGCAGCAGGCTATTACGCAGGATGCTGCCATGGAACTGCAGAACAATATTCGCAATGCCTGGCATAAGTTAAACCTGGCCATTCAGCAAAACAGCGGTACACAGCAGCAGTTTTATAGCAGCTATATGCAAATGCAGCAGAACATGCTCAACAGCTATGCGCAAAAACAGGTAAGCCTGCCGGAGTTTATCGATTTCTTTACCGATTTCACTGCTGTACAACAACGCCTTATACAGCAGCAGATTAACCTGGCCATGGCCCGCGAAGACCTGAATTATGCCGTAGGCACCGATGTGGTACAATAACAACCAGCAGCACCTTAATACTCATTCTAACTCAAGCAATATGCGTTACATAAATCAACAGGTAAAAGGCAACAGTCAAAAAAAGCCTTTTTCTATATATACTATTTTTATACCCGCCATCATCATTACCGCGGCAGCATTTACAGGTTGTAAGGAAAAACAGGAACCTCAGCAAAAAAACACCGGTTTTGAACTCAGCGATACTATGGCCGGCATGATACAGCTGGATACCGTACGCAGCGCCCGTATAGATGATGCATTAACCCTCAGCGGCGAGGTAAGCTTTAATGAAAACAGTGTGGTTAAAATTTTCCCGCACAGCAGCGGTCAGGTAATGGAAACCAAAGTTAGCCTGGGCGATAAAGTGCAGAAAGGACAGGTGATAGCCGTTATTAAAAGCGCAGATGTGGCCGGTAACTATGCCGATTTATCGGGCGCCGATGCAGATGTGGCTATTGCCAAACGGCAGCTGGACAATGCAGAATCCCTGTACAAAAGTGGCATCTCCAGCGAAAGGGAGTATACCGAAGCCCGGCAAACCTACCTTAAAGCAGAAGCCGCCAAACAAAAAATACAATCCATCCTCAGCATCAACGGCGGCAACAGCCAGCCAGGCGGCGTGTATAGCATTACCGCTCCTATCAATGGCTATATCGTAGAAAAGAAAGTTACTTCAGGTGCTTATATCCGTCCTGATATGGGCGATAATCTGTTTACTATTTCCGACATGAAAGAAGTATGGGTTTGGGCCAATGTGTTTGAAGCCGATATACCCAAAGTGCAGCAGGGTGCCCCCGTGCAGGTAAGCACACTGGCATATCCGGGCAAAACCTTTGCCGGTAAAATAGATCAGGTAAGCGAGGTGCTCGATCCTACCAATAAAGCTATGCGTGTACGCATTAACCTGCCTAATGAGGGGTTGTTGCTGAAGCCGGAAATGTTTGCCAAAGTACAGGTAACCAATGCCGGTACCGATAGCGCCATCAGCATTCCCACTGCTGCGCTGGTACAGCAGAACGGAAAAGACTTTGTAGTAGTATTCAACAGCAAAAAAGACATGCAGGTGGCGCCGGTAGAAGTACTGCGTACCCTGGGCGACATTACTTACCTGCGCAGTGGCGTTACGCCCGGTCAGCTGGTAGTTACCAAAAACCAGTTGCTGTTGTTTGAACAATTGCAGAACAATTAAACCCTGCCAACATGAACAAGTTTATTAAAAATATTATCCATTTTTCACTACGGCACCGGTACCTGGTATTTTTTTTAACAGCAGTACTGGGCGTTATAGGCTTTATCAGCTATAGAAACACGCCCATAGATACCTTCCCCGATGTAACCAATACCCAGATTATTATTATTACCCAGTGGCCGGGCCGCAGTGCGGAAGAAGTAGAAAAATTCGTTACCATTCCTATGGAAACGGTGCTTAACAGTGTACAGAAAAAAATAAACCTGCGCACCACCTCTTCCTTTGGTCTGTCTTATGTACGGCTGATATTTGACGATAATGTAGATGATGCATTTGCCCGCCAGCAGGTAATGGCGCGTATTATGAACGTAGACCTGCCCGATGGTATTAAGCCCGAAATACAGCCTCCCTACGGCCCTACCGGCGAGGTGTACCGGTATACGCTTAAAAGCAATACCCGTAATATCAGAGAGTTGTATACCATACAGGACTGGGTGCTCGACCGGCAGTTTAAATCCGTTCCCGGCATTGCCGATGTAAACTGTTTCGGCGGCGAGGAAAGAAGCTTTGAAATTGGCGTAAACCCCAACTATCTTATCAAATACGGCCTCAGTTCGCTGGATGTGTACGATGCAGTAGCCAAAAGCAATATCAACGTAGGGGGCGATGTAATTGAACGCAATGGCCAGGCCTATGTGGTACGCGGTATTGGTCTGCTAAACCGCATCGATGAAATTGAAAACGTTATCATTACCAAACAAAATGGCGTACCTATTCTGGTAAAAAATGTGGCTACCGTAAAAGAAGCCGGCAAGCCCCGCCTGGGCCAGGTAGCACTGGATAAAAACCCCGATGTAATTGAAGGTATTGTGGTAATGACCAAGGGCGAAAACACCGCGCAGGTACTGGAACGCATTCATGCCAAAGTAGAAGAACTCAATAACAACATTCTGCCCAAAGATGTAAAAATTGTTCCTTTTTACGATCGTACTACCCTCATGGAATTTGCCACCAATACCGTATTACACAACCTGGTAGAAGGCATTGTGCTGGTAACCGCCATTGTGTTGCTGTTTATGGCCGACTGGCGTACCACCGTTACCGTTAGCATTATCATTCCGCTCAGTCTGCTGTTTGCTTTTATGTGTATGCGGTTAAAAGGCATGAGCGCCAACCTGCTTTCTATGGGCGCCATTGACTTTGGTATTATCATAGATGGGGCCGTGGTAATGGTAGAGGGCCTGTTTGTGGCTATGGATCATAAAGCCCGGCAGGTGGGTATGGAAAAATTCAACAAGCTGGCCAAACTGGGCCTGTTTAAACAGGTAGGTGCAGAAATGGGTAAGGCCATCTTCTTCAGCAAGCTTATCATTATCACCTGTTTAATACCCATATTCGCTTTTCAGAAGGTAGAAGGTAAAATGTTCAGTCCGCTGGCATACACCCTCAGCTTCGCCTTGCTAGGTGCCTTATTATTCACCCTTACACTGGTACCCGCACTCAGCAGCATTCTGTTGCGCAAAAACGTGCGCGAAAAGCACAACATCGTTGTCAGCTTTTTCGAAAACGGTATCCGTAATCTGTTCGATCGTACGTATAAATACCCCAAAGCCAGCCTGCTGGTATCCATTGCTTTCATGGCGGTATCCTTCTTCAGCTTTAAGTTTCTCGGCTCCGAGTTTCTGCCCGATCTGGATGAGGGTGCCCTGTGGGTAAAAGCACAACTACCCATGAGCGCCTCTTTAAACCAGAGCCGCGAAATAGGCGATAAAATGAGCGCCATTATCCGCCGCTATCCCGAAGTAAGGCATACCCTTACCCAGGTAGGCCGCACCAACGATGGTACCGATCCCAAAGGCTTCTTTAACGTAGAAATAGGGGTAGATCTCAAACCTAAAAGCGAATGGCGTAAAGGCGTAAGCACAGAGGTATTGATAGACAGTATGAATCAGCAGCTGAGTAAAATACCCGGCCTGCTGCTCAATTACAGCCAACCCATCCGCGATAACGTAGATGAAGCAGTAGCAGGTATTCCCGCCTCCCTGGCCGTTAAGGTATTCGGCAGCGATTTTAACACGCTCGATACCCTGGCCACCCACATACAAAGTGTGCTGGGTAAAATTGAAGGCGTGGAAGATCTGGGCGTACTGCGCAATCTGGGGCAGCCCGAATTCCGCATTGGTCTTAATCAGCAGAAAATGGCCTTATACGGCATCAGCACGGCCGATGCACAGAATGTTATTGAAATGGCAGTAGGTGGCAAAGCAGCTACCCAGCTGTATGAAGGAGAACGTAAGTTTGATATCCGCATCCGTTACCAGAAAGACTTCCGCGATACGCAGGAAGAAATAGAACAACTGATGATACCCACGCAGGATGGGGTAAAAATACCGCTAAGTGAAATAGCACATATTCAAACCCTTACGGGCCCGGCTTTCGTATACCGCGATAACAACATGCGCTATATACCGGTAAAATTCAGCGTCCGCGGGCGCGATCTGGGTAGCACCATTGAAGAGGCGCAGGCCAAAGTAAACGCTGCCGTAAAACTGCCGGCGGGGTATAATATGACGTGGAATGGTGTATTCGAAAACCAGCAGCGTGCCACCAAAACCCTCAGCACCGTAGTGCCTGTGTGTCTGCTGGCCATCTTCCTCATTCTGTTTATTACGTTTGGTAATGTAAAAGATTCTATTCTTACCATACTTAACGTACCGTTTGCGTTAATAGGGGGCATTCTGGCCCTGCACATTACGCGTATGAACTTTAGTATCAGTGCCGGTATTGGTTTTATAGCCTTGTTCGGGGTGTGTATACAAAACGGAGTTATCCTCATCAGTGTATTCCGTAAAAATCTCGAAGCCAAAATGCCGCTGCATCAGGCTATACGCAATGGGGTTATCAGCCGGGTACGCCCCGTGGTAATGACGGCCCTTATGGCTGCCATTGGCCTGCTGCCTGCTGCCACCAGTCACGGCATTGGTAGCGAAACACAAAAGCCGCTGGCTATAGTTGTTATCGGAGGGCTGGTTACCTCAACCGTTTTAACATTGCTCATTTTACCTATACTGTATACCATGGTGCATCAGTTTATTCATAAAAGAAGCAACAAAAAACAATTACCCAATACGGGCATGATATAATCATAACCGTATCAACGTTTTGTGGTGCCATTTCGGTTTAGGCACTACAGTCATGTCCAAACACACGCAGGCCCTGTTCCCAGGGCCCGCCTTTTTTTCTAATCATTCTATTTTCAGCTGCTATACCTTTCTCTACTCCTCATAAATAGCCAGGGGCTGGCCCAGCGTATTAAAAACAGTCCCAAGTTCGCCCACACTATCCATGGTTTCAGCCACCATATATTTTCTGCCCTTATATAGCACGTATCCTTCGGTGGCGCCATCAAACATAGTATCTGCCACGCCTACCTGAAGATGCTCTTTGTAATACAACATAACAACAGCCTGGGCAGGAAAGTATTTCTTCAGCAGAAATACATATAAACAACACTTATCATCACAATCTCCTTCAGCCAGGCTGAGTGTATGCTCCGGGTAACTTGGGTATCCTGCATACCCAAACATATCTTCGTTATCCCCGCTTTCTATGGCAGACTGCGCAAAACGAAGCACAAAACGCATGCTGTCGGTTTTATTCTTACATACTGCAATCTTTTTATCCAGCGCCTGAAACAGGCTACTCTTAAAGCCTGCGCTTACAGGATAATTTTTATATCCATCGCCCCTGATACTCATAGGAAAATCATGGGAAAAATTGATATACCGCGGAGAATAACGAAACTCAATACTGTCTTCTGCATCCGTAGCAATATTGAAAAAGGTACAGGTCTTCCGCCGGTAATCGCTGCCGCTCAGTTCCGGAGCAGGAGCATCTAAACAGATATTTTTTCCTTTCATCAGTACCGGGGTGATATCCTGAACATCTTCATCCAACCTCACTTCCGGCGCTATTAACCTCATCCCATCCTGCTTTAAAGTAAGCGCACTATAATAAAAAGTTCCGCCTACATTCACCAATACCTGCTGAGTACCATCTTTTCTACTGGCGGTTGCGTGATTCAAGCCAGCCAACGAAAGCAAGGCAGACAATGCCTTTGCCTGTTCATTTTTCGTTTTTGCAGGTAACTGTGCCGCTACATATTTTTTTAAAAAAAGTACCGTGCTCCAGTCCCCCAGGTGAAAACTCTCCTGCCCGGTAAGCAGCATTTTTTTTACCGGGTCAGGTACCGTTCCGTTTACAAGCCCCTGCTCATCTGCAGACGATAAAACTGGTAGCACTACCATATTTCCGTAAAAATCAAAACGCGGCTGGGCATATAGGCTCCAATATGGCAATACTAAAATTGCCACCATAACTAACCATTTACACTTCATACCTTTTTAATATTTAAGTTTTCCTGATGCTCTCCAATCACCGGTTTCATAACCGCCTTCAATTTTAATCCTGTCTGCATAAAGCACAATCAAACGTTGTTGAACCAGCTTGCGTGCTTTAATTGCCCTGTCTTCCGCCAACTCGGTTGCACTTCTATATTTATAGTAGTAGTCACCGCCTTCTGGTGTACCTTCCGGAGCTTCTATATCACTACCATCATCCGCCTTCTTCAATCCCCCTTTAATAAACACAGTAACTGTTTTATTTCCGGTCAGTATCCGGTCTAATTTTCTTATCTGACGATCCAGTTTTTTACTATTATTTTTCTTATCATCCAGGTCAGAAGTACTCTTCTTAAAGTAAATCTCCAGGAGAAAATTTTTGGGTGTTACAATCTCCTTCACAGGTATAGATGGTAACTTAATGGTTTTAAGCCACGCAAATATATCCGAAATTCCACCGGTCACATTACCTACCCAACCCCAAACATCAGGTACAGCTGCTCTGCCGCCGCCATTGGTACTTTTGAACAAAGATCCGAAGTTTACCTGATCATCTTCATTTGCACCAAAAACACCTTTGTAAAAAGCTGCCAGATTATCCCCGAAACCTGCAGAATAGCTTGCCTCCGGAAACCAGGTTTCACCTAAAGCATAACCAACACCAGCACCTAAAAATGCTCCTGCTGCAACCCAAAGCCCTTTATACTGAATATTTACATTGAATACCTCTTCTATTACATACGGCATGGCTGCGCCCACTACAAGTCCTACCACCGAACCAGCTCCCCCGCCTGCATGCGTCATCCCCCCATCCTTATCTACCAGTCCTCCCGGATTATTTCCCATACCGGTATATCCACTTGCATATTGTGCATACGGGTCCACGGCCATCCACCTGCCCAGTTGTGCATCATAATCACGTAGCTGAAAATTATTCCAGCCGGTTTCAGGCTCATACTCGCTGTACAATCCCTGAAAGCCAAAACGGTTATCCAGTTTACCGTAAGCTTTGCTGCTGATAGCTGCAATCTGTAATCCATAAGGATAATAATGCTGCTCTTCCAGCAAACGGCCGCGTGTATGTCTCACCGTAAAATTATCAAACCATACATTGGTAGTACTGGTATTACTTACGTATACAAACACATAACCGTTGGCCGGCACCTTAATGCCCGCTCTTACAAGCGGAGCCTGTCCATCTCCGGCGGCAGTTACCCGTTGGGCACCGCTACCCATTCCTGATGTGGCATCGTAAGGCACTGGTTGAAAATTTTCATCCAGAAACAGCCAGTTCAGATAAGCCTTCGGTGCAGCAGAGCCTGCTATATTATTATCCGGGTTATTGGCATAAGCCAGCAGGTCTCCCGAATTAAGCAACTGAGCCTGCAGCTGGGCCACAGCATCCTTTGCTCCCGCCTCAATGGCCGGCGCACTGGTACTAAAGGCGCCTATCAGCGATTGCACTATCTGCGGCAACCCGTTATCTGTACCCGTGGGGGTTTCGTTATAAAAATAGTCCGTGCGCACATTCAGCTCGTCCCCCGCCATTACTTTCAGCAGCATGTTGGGGCCTACCGGGGTGTTTTTATTCAGCATGCTGGCTTTTTTATTACCGGCATCATTATAATGGCTGCCCCATGCCACCGGCATATCTCTGCGCGTATTCTTAACTTCATTGGCAGCAGCGGGTTCTCCCGCAGCAGTTACCTGACCAAACACGCGCTCTTCATATGCCTGGCGGGTGGTATTGCTCAGCTCCATGGTGGCCATATGATCTTCTACATGCGTTTCCTCTGTTAATATCGCACGTGTACTACCCAGGTGGTCAGTTACATAAAAATCATAAAAAGCAGCTTTCCCGTCTATCAGTAATTCCTCATTTCCACCAATAGTCAGTGCCGGCATTGCATCAGCAGCACTGCTAGCTGCCTGACTTATGCGAAGGCGGCCAGCTTCGTTACGAAAATATACCGGAACATTATCCTGTATCACCAGATCATCAAGGTAATATTTCCAAACCACTGTATTAGGGCTAACCGCTGTATTGGTAACTTTTCTTGCCAGCAAATTACCGGCAGCATCGTATACATACTGTAGGGTAGCTTTCTCCTGCCTGGTTACCTTCCAGGGTCTGTTTAGTATATTATACCTTATACCGTCTTCCCCGGCAGCCCTGATATTTTTATTCCAGTCATTTATCAGATTACCAGCGTCATCGTACGTATACTGTACGGCAGGTACTCCTGTTCCATTTACAAAATCCCCCACTGAACCATTCGCGTTGCCGGTTACTGCATCCGTTACCGCCGTTAAACGGTTGCTGTTCTCCTGTTTATCATACTGATAAGTAAGATTGTCAATCAATACAGGCGCACCCTTGCCGGGCAAATTTCCCCTATGCTGCAGTGCGGTAATGTTACCGTTTCCGTCATACGTAGCCTTCGGCATAGAGGCGTCTGTTTTATCAGCTGCCCAGATACCTGAACCGGGATTCTCTTTCTGGGTAAATAAAGCCTTACTTAAAGCGCCGGCATTGGTGTATTCATAGTTATAGCGCCTTGGTTTATTATCCCCCTGGCTTTTCCATGCATTGCCTGCAATAATACCATCATAACGGGCCGCTGAAAAAATACCATTTTCTCCATTATCATAGCCTATTATTTCGCCAAAAGCACGGCTCCATTGTGAAGATACCGACTGGTCTGTTACATAATTTTTGTTAATACCGGTAAGTGTGCCACTTACATTATAGGTTAAATCGCGGGTTTCAATACCAGCATTACTGTTGTAATCAGGCGATAATACCTGCTGCGACAGTTGCCCCAGCGCATTATAACTATAGGCCACCACGCGCTTCCAGGTATTAGTATTGTAACTTTTAGCCACCGACACTATACGACCGCCGTCATCGTATACATAAGCTGAACCTTCGTAAAAATCACGGACAGAAGTACCAGGCACATTTCTGTTTACACTAACTCCCAAACACAGCCCCGCATAATTATATTGCAAAGTAGTTACATCCATTCCCTTCAGATAATTATCTGCCAGCTGTTGTGTTTCTCTGTCCCGCTCGTCATAATAAGTGGTGGCAGTAATAAAACCATCCGTAGTATAATCTTCGTCATCAATAATCCGGTACTGAACACCTGTTTGCTTATTCAGTGTCCGCAGTGTTTTTGTCACAGGCATTACGTTCAAATCATTGGTAGCCGCAAACCGGTAGCTGCTACTGAAAGCCTTTGCCCCCGAATAAGAATAGTCATCGTAATAATGTACCTCCAATGTTGTCAGCTGGGTATTGGAGGGCATAAAATTACCTGCTACCATCACCTGTTGGCCGGTACCGGCAGGAATTGTTTTCTCAATAAATGCCTCAAACTCCGCATTCAGTTCCGACTCAAACCCAGCTTCTATCGTAATCTCCTCACCAGCTATATATTTCAGCCGCCCCTGCTCTCTCAATGCTATCCGTAGCCTTTCCAGCGCACCGCTGTTATCCGTAGCCCCAGCCGACATAGCAACAGGGGTAACCTCTTTAGCTGCCACCTGTTCCGCTAATACGGTTCTTTCCAATGCACTCACCATAAAACCTTTTATAACCGGCCGGTCCTGCTCATCGCTGAAAGTAACTTTCCAGCGTCCTCTCGCTTTATCCAGCGCACTGCGCACAAATACCGGTCTCCTCTTCCTGTCATACACAGTTTCCACCAATCCTCCTCCAGCCATACGCTGGGCCACAATATCACCATATCCATTGTAATAGTACTTATCACAAAGCTCGTCAGCAACTCCTGTAGTCATTGCCCAATTATTACCCTGTAGCCAGGCAACCGCTTTGGGTGATACAATATAACGCAGCTGATCAAAATCGTCATACACAAAATAAGTACACAGCCAGCCGGCATGTGTATTGGTTAAAGCTGTACCCGATTCCAGCTGTACTTTCTGCAACAGAATTCTGCCACGATAATCGGCGTAAGTAATGGTTTTAACTCCTTTTTCATCTTTAACCACTTCTTTTGATAATACCCCATCTCCAAACCATTCGCTGGCACCGGTATAAGGCAGGTTATTTTCACCATTGCCAATATGCCATATATGCACTTCCTCAGCGTTGGTATTAAAATCGTATAACATCTCACGCCCCCTCTCACTACCTACCTGGTTTGCGCCGGCATCCGATCGCTTGTTAACCCGCGCCAGTCCATTCTGCTCAAATCCGGTTTCCTCATAAGCATATCCCGCCCCACCATACAAATTGTTAAAGAAAAGAGCCTGGCTGGCAGGTGCATCCGGCTGAAAGGAACCATTATTGGTATTGGCCACGTAAGGCAAATACTGCCTGGGCTCGCGGCCCTTATCATCATATACGCTAAAGCTTACCACATCTTTCAGTTGCGGGCTCCCTCTCTTCACTATCGTTTGTGTCTTATTGCCAAAGCCGTCTTTATACGTTACACTTACTGTTCCGTCTGCCGGAGACAGCTGCAATACATCATCTGGCAGCTTAACTCCCTGTCGTTTTATACTCCATTCTGTAACAGAAGAAGGTGTTTGTGCAACGGAGGCATTTACCCCCAAAATCACTAACAACAATACCAACACTTTTTTCATATATATCTGTGTTTGCATTTAAACTTTAGTATACTACATCATAACCGGCTCCCGCCTGTAGTAAATATTGATTATCACAATAAACGGACGGACAGGTAGGACAGGTTCCTGTACTCTGTCCAACAAATACCCTTTTACCCAATACTACAGACCATCCACTTACTGTCCTCGAGCCCCCAAAAAGAGAGGGTACGGTAAGGCAGCCATTTCTATTCGTCCAGCTAATGGTCAGGTCACGTACCGCACAGGGTTGCTGGCGGGCTTGGTCTGCATAAAAGCGCACCACAATATCTGCATACGTCCTGCCATTCGAATAAGAATGGTTCTCATACGTGAGCTTCGCATACACATGCTCACACTTTGCTGACACATATTCACCCGGCTCCTTACAGGCACTTTCCTTACCAGCGGCGGTGTAACAATATCTCTTAATAATATCCTTATTCTCATCACGCGCCACAATTAACCGCTGCCAGCCGTCGTATTCAAAATAAGCCACCCGGTTGTTCATATCATTTTCAGCACGTTGCTTGCGGGTTCCGCCATCATAATCAAAAGTCTTCATCCGCGCATTAGCTGGCAGCAACCGCACTTCATCAATAGTAGCTGTACCTGAAATCACTACCTGTGTTTGTCCGGTAACCATGTACTGCAGCAGTACCCATCCCGGTCTGCTAAAGAGAGTAGTACCAGCAACACCGTTCACAAGTGTGCTGTTATCAGTGCTCCATAAAGTAACACGGAAAGTTTTGGAAGCATTCAATTCTGTTTTTTTTAACGTACCGGTCTGCAGGTTAAAAGCAAAAAAGCCCATAAGCCCACCTGTAGTAATACCGGTATTATTATACTGCCAGCCATCTTTATCGCTGTGTTCAAATGAGGTGTAAGCAACTTCTGCATCTGTCGCGTTTTCAACAGCCGCAGCAGGCAATAAAGTTTCCGCATCATATTTAATGGTAACACAGCTGGTGTTATTGCGCGTCCAGGTTTCAGACAACATAAAGTTCTTATATACTTTTCTGCTGTCTACAGACGCTGCTATGCCACTACCCGTTAGCCATGCAGGTAAGGTAAAGGCATCAAATTCATCCAGTTGTTCCTCAGTTATCTGTAGCGGAGCGGTAAGCGGGTAGGTTTTTACCACACTTTCCCGCATGGTAACAGCATCATATTCAGTAAGGGTTACGCCCGTTACCAGAAATACCGGAGCTGTGGCCGAAGCTCTCGTCCAGGTTAATACAGCTACTGTTCTCCGCAGCATATTGCTGCCTTTCATCTGCTGCAGAATAGTGTTTCCGGTATAAGTATCCCAATAGTCCGAAGCATAAAACATACTACTTCCGTTCCATTTACCATCACTGTTTATCCGGTACGACCGTTTAGGCAAATTATTGCTGGAATTGTACGTATGGTGTACTCTGGCAGGTTCGCTGTTTCGGCCATCAGGCAGCTTCAGGTAACGTTCGCTTTCATCTACCATAAAGTTATGACCAACCATACAATTATAGGCATCCGCCACCATCCATGAACTGTTAATGGTGCCATTGTCATACGGTTGAGGCGACATATTAAAGGCACCGGAATAATATCGTGTAGCACCATATTTTACCGACTTAAAGCTGTTGTCCAACACCTCTTTCTGGTAGTTGTAATCGTATTTTTTTTCATAAATCACCTCTCCTGCCCTGTCCAGTTTGGTAACACTTATCAAGTGTCCCAGCCGCTCCGGCTCTACCATTTGCTTACCAGAGTACGGATAATCATACTTTTCAATAGGAAATTTGTTAATATCATACGACTCCATCCATACATCCAGGCTACTCTTATACCTGTAAGCCGTTGCGGCATATTTTGTTCCATTTACAATTTCGTACTCTGTTACCTCCGACATCAGTACCGGCAGCGGGTTATAATCCCATATCACATTAGGCCCTGTTGAAATAAGCTCAAATTCAGCGGTATCGCTGCCAAACAAACTATCAATAATGCCCCCCAACACATTGGCAATCAGTTGCCCGGCCAGTTGCCCTCCTATAGAACCCAGATAGGGGGTCAGTGCCTCTGTAATAATTCTGCTGGTAAGGCTTTGCAGGGTTGCAGCGGCAGGGCTGGGGGCCATATACAAAATATACCGGCCAACAAAAGGGCGATCTCCATCCTTATTATATACCAAATGGTAAGTACGGCCAATCAAACTGGTATTAACCGATGGGCCCAGATTGGTATTGTACACTGTTCTGCTAAAACCGCTGGAAGCTACCGGATAAGGGTAACCGTAAGCTTTCGCCTGTGCCTCTCTTCCATCCAGATCCAGTAGCCTCACTTCATCCACCAATACTGCATTTCTGGGTATAGTAGCCAGGTAATCGGTACGGTATTTATAAACAGTAGTACCACGCAAAGGATTCCGGGCCGATTTCAGCAATCCGCATTTAGCCTCCTCTGTATCGTCAAAATGCCTGCCGTTATAATTAACTGGAAATAAAGTGGTGCCCCACTGCTGCGAAACCGCAATATCCATGCTCTTGTTATACAAGCCGGAAAAATCCCGTCGAAAGCTGAGGCGGCCGGGCACACAAACACCTGCATCTGCACTTTCCGCCCCTGTATAATATTCAAACTCATGCAGCTCCTCGTCCACCCCATAGGTGTCAATTACATGTACCTTCAGCAAAGCAAGTCTGTAACGATAAATATCCAGCACATCATCCCGATAATAATACCCTGCGGTTTTAATAGCATCTAACGACTGTGCAGGCACCACTGCCGCATCCAGCACTTCTTTACCCGAAAAATATCCCATATCCAAAGTAAGCCTCCGCAGCCGTGTGCTGCCTGAAAACACTTCAATCCCGCTTACAGCGGCAGCACCTGAAATATCTGCCCGCAATACCGGATTATAGTGCAATTGCACTCTTACATTATCCGGATAAACTACAGCACTTAACACCTGCGTATAAGTACTTGCATTACAAATGAGAGATGAAATACCCCTCACCAGTTGTGTTTCCGGTTTCTCCCCACGCATAGGTTCTCCTACCCTGTTCAGTATAATATCCGTTACATATTCCCAATGCTGGGTTTCATATTCAAACTGTATCTCACGCTGCGAAAAAGGCTCACGTATAGAAGTCAGCACCCATTTATTAATAACGTACTTTCCCGTGGGCTTATGCCGCTTATTTACGTTCGAAAAACGGCCCACATCGGTTACTTCATGCAATTCCTCCAGTTCGTACTTATTAAAGGTATATTCTACTCCATGTTCATCGGTTATCACAAATCCCAGTATCTTGGTTTGTATATTCTGATTGTATAAACCGCGATCTGTCTTCTCCTCCTTTATAATGTGCGTTTGCAAAAAACTGCCGTCAGTATACCTTACTGTAAAGTCCCTTCCAATCACAAAGGTTTTGGAGGCTCCGTTCAGGTTTACCATAAACATATCCTGCTCGGTATCCTCCGCAGCTTTAGGCGCAATCATATAATCAAAATGCTCTCCCTGCTTAAATCTGGCCTGAAAAGCCTGCTGCAAAGGCAGATAGTTTATGTCATACTTCTTATACAGGTACCCGTTGGGATAGTATTTCGCCAATAAACCAGCGTTGGTTTGCCCATAAATGTTATGGCTGGCTGTATAATCGTCCATGCCGTCTACTTCCGGCTCCGGATTATATTGGTCATCCGGTAAACCGTTCACCATACGTACCACCTGTCCGGCGGCTGATAAAGACCAGCCCAGTCCTACATTGGAGGCCACCTGGTTTGTTTTAATGCCCTGTCCAGAGCTATAATCCAGACTTACCGCGTGAGATAGACCACTTTTAGGATCGCTGTGCGAATATACCGGTACCGACCACACAGATGACCCGGTTTGAATATCCACCTGCGCATAACTGCGAAAACCAACCAATGCCAGCGCATTGATCATCAATACAATAAATTTGTTCATAACAGGAGAGATGATTTAGGAAATAGGGTAATAAAACGGCAGAACAGCAGAGTTTACTGAAACTGACAGGAAAGCTTTTAGCTTCAGGCGGGGAAATAGCACCGCCCTTAGCAGAAATAACAGCCGTTTCCGCATATTTTGTCTTTTAAAAAGTTTAAGGTGCAGCAAAGATAGCTAACAACGAACAACTGATGAAAAGGATTGCTAATTAGTTATTTACATCAGCTTGCTCTCTCAAAAAGGCAGAAAAGTGCTATTTTCACGTCACACCTGTACTACACATAAGTCGCTCACATACATTTCATAACAGTTTTTCTATCAAAATCTATTACACACACTGTTGTTATATATGCTCCTTTTTATTGTATTTTATCTATACTAAAATAGTATCTTAGCTATACCGATGCTTGCAACCTAACCGTTGCCTTCTTCCCTTAACCAACCTTTAAAAACATTTTAAATTAATCAAACGGTATCTCTATACATCTATAACTATACGCAAACAAACCAATAGTAACGTGGCAACTACTCCATTTTGTTCAGAAGAGCTGCTTTATAAAAAAGTAGCCTCGGGCGACCTTTCAGCACTGGGCGCTTTGTACGAAAGGAACAAAGAAGCAGTCTATTACACCTTCCTGGGCATGATTAAAGATCCGGCAACCGCCCGTGATCTTACGCAGGATAGTTTTGAAGCACTGTGGACCGGCCGGGATCATCTGCTGTATGCAGAAAAGCCGGCGGCTTATTTCCGCAAACTATGCCGCAATATGATTCTGCGGTTTATAGAAGCGCGTAACAACCAGCGGCGCATTGCTGTAAATATTGCCGACCGCCTCCCAAAGGCTGTTAATCCGTACCAGGAAATGCATGAAAACGAAACCATCAGCCTACTCAATCAAAGTATAGAGCAGCTGACTCCGCAACGGAAAGAGGTGGTGCGCAAAAAACAGGAAAAGTTCACCAACCGCGAAATAGCCGTTGAAATGAAGCTGTCGGAAGAAACCGTAAAATCGCATTTCAGCAATGCCTTAAACGATCTTCGTACTAATTTCAAATTACTGGGGGCATAACGCTTTCCGGTATTTTTCGTAAAGGTATGCATGCACAGCATACCCGGCGCCATACACAGTTTACTTTCTCGGCATCCCACGGACAAAACAAACGCATGAGAAGCTTAACTTTATTGTATGCAACAGGAGAAACAGCGTTTTCAGTATTTATGGAACGCTTTTAACAACAATACCGCTACCGAGGCGGAAACCAGAGAACTGCTGTCCCTTCTGAATCAGGAAGAGGAAACTGCCATAGATGCATTTATGGAGGAAGCGGCACAACCTTATCTGTCTCAGTCAGCTACTCCTGCATTACCCACCTGGCAGGCCATAGAACAAAGGCTGCTACAGAAAGAAGCCGCAAAAGCAAAAAGCATAACAAAAAAACGATGGCTTTGGCGCAGTGCTGCTGCCGCTGCTGTTGCTGCAGCCGTTATTACCCTGCTCACCATTACTCCCCGTACTGTTACACTTGCCGCAGATAACGCCGACCGCTATATAACGCTTTCCGATGGCAGTATCGTTATTCTGCAAAAAGGCTCTGCCCTGCGTTTCAGCAAAAAATTCGGACAATCTCAGCGCAGCGTACAACTTACGGGACAGGCCTATTTCGATGTTGCCCGCAATGCAGGCAAACCCTTTATCGTACAAACCAGTAAGGTAAACACCACTGTACTCGGCACTACTTTTTCGGTAACCGCGCTGCCCAATTCCGGACAGGTAAGCATTAACGTTACCTCCGGCAAAGTAAAAGTAGAAAGAGGCCAGCAACTGCTGCAGGTACTAGCCGCCAGCCAGGGTCTGGAAGCCAGTATTGAAGGCAATCAGTTTACCGCCTATACAACAACAGAGGAAAAAGCTACCAGCTGGCTGAATGCTGAACTCAGCTTCAACAACCTTACCTGGCAGCAAATTGCCAACCGCCTCTCCTCCCGCTTCGGCGTAACCATTCAGTTTGCCACTAACGCTATTGCTACCCTTACCGTAAGCACCACCCTTTCCGGCAACGCCACACTTTTACAAATGCTTGATATTCTTTGCGCCGCCACCGGCACCACTTACCACATCAACGGCCAACAGGTAGTCATTTCCAAAAAATAAAAATATTTTTCACCGTACCATCCCCCGTTTTCCTGGTTCAGGTATCTTATTTATATACTTTGTTTTCTGGTTAAAAACGAAGATATCTGACTAAAGCTGATTTTCTGTGTCCACAGGAAGTTTCATTAAAAACGGTACGGTTGCTAACCTATTTATTTACACCGTTCCAATTGAAAACATCCCATGCGGGGAATACATTTTGTTCCCGGGCAAATTCGTTTGCCCGGAACAAAATGTATAAACATTTTTCATTAACTTTCTATTTCATTGCTATACACAAAAAGCTTGTTGTATTTCTTTTATTCCTGCAGGCAGGAAGCAAGCATCTACGCCGCATGAAATGGAAACCTAGCCACAAGGCCAAAACACTGCTATTCATCCCATTGCTGTTGCTGGCAATGCATGCCTCCCTTTCCGTATACGCGCAAAACATCCATCAGAAAATAACACTGCAATTCAACAACATACCGCTGGCAGATGCCTTCAGTCAGCTACAAACCCAATCCGGCGTCCGCTTCACCTTCTCTCCCGCCCTGCTGCAAGCTTATACCACCGGCAATATTCCGCGTGCAGAAAAAACAGTATCCGAATGGGTGGCGCTGCTGCTACACAACCGCCCATTTGTCTATCAATATATTTCCGGGCAAATTGTTATCACCCCGCAGCAGCAACAGGCACCGCAGGTAAAAGACACTGTAATATATTATACGGTAAGTGGTTATATCCGCGACAGCATAGGCTTTCCTATAGAAGGTGCCAGTGTGCAATTGCAGGATGTACAACGCGGACAGATAACGGACAGCAACGGCCACTTCTCTATTACCCGCATTACACCCGGCAAAACCCTGCAGGTGAATGCCATAGGCTATCTTCCCTATCATCGGGTAATAAACGGCAATGGAGTATTACAGATTCTTCTGCAACGTATTGATAACAAACCGCTGGACACGGTAGCAGTCAGCACCGGTTATCAGCAACTGAATAAAGACCGCACTACCGGCTCATTTGCAGTGATGGACAACCAACTGGTGAACAGAAATATTCTCCCTAATATACTGGACAGGCTGGAGGGTATGATGAGCAGTATGCAGTTTATTAAAAACATACCGTTTGGAAGCGGCGCTAATGAGGGCACACTATCTGTTCGTGGGCGAAGCACCATTAATTCCAGTCCTCAGCCATTGATCATCATGGATAACTTCCCTTTCGATGGCGATCTGGCCAATATTAACCCTAACGATATTGAATCAGTAACCCTACTAAAAGATGCCGCAAGTGCCAGTATCTGGGGCGCCCTCAGCGGCAATGGCGTAATTGTATTCACTACTAAAAAAGGCCACTATTTTCAAAAACCACAGGTAAAGCTTTTTACCAATTATACCCTTTCTGAACAGCCTGATTTATACTATAGCCCAGCCCTTGCTCCTGCAGATTACATTGAAATAGAAACCTTTCTAATGAATAATGGGCATTACAACAACATTGCGCCCAGCACTGTCCTCTCCCCTGCTGTGGAGATTATGGTAAGAACCAAAAAGGGACTGCTCAGCAGCCTGGATTCCGCAAAAGAAATGCAGCAACTGACAACAACAGACACCAGAACAGATCTAGACAAATATTATTACCGCAAGGGCTTTAATCAGCAATACAGTCTAAGCGTGGCAGGAGGAACCTCGCACGACAACTATTATGTATCAGCCAGTTTCAATAAAAAACAGCAGGAACTAAAAAGAAATGGCATCGACAGGTATACCTTCTATGCAGCCAATAGCATCCGCATTCCCAAAACGAATCTGGAAATTTATACAGCAGCATCCCTTTCACAAAGTCTGACCAAAGCAAACAACGATAACTCCCCCATGCCCTGGCCTTATCTGGCGCTTGCTCACTCAAACAAACAGGCACTCACTATACCCTTCGGTTACGGAAGAATGTATACAGATACAGCTGGTGGCGGCAAATTAATAGATTGGAAATTCCGGCCGCTTGATCAACTTAATAATGCAAACAATACAGACCGGTTAAATGAAGGCCGTCTGAACTTCCAGGCCCGCTACCTACTAATAAAAGGCCTGCAATTATCTGCTAGCTATCAATATAGCACCAGTAACAAAAGAACCCGGAATTATTATTCTCTGGCCATGTTTGAAGCACGTAACCTTATCAATACCTATTCCCAAATCAATCCGGCTAATGGTGCAGTTAGTAATCCCATCCCTAAAGACGGAATAATGAATGAAGCAATATCAAATCTGAATTCTCACAACACCCGTCTGATGGCACAATACCAGCAAACATTTGGGAAAGAACATAGTCTTTTCTCTATCGCCGGTTATGACATACGAATGATGGATGCGCTAATTACATCCATCCGTAAATATGGATACAATTATACTACTCAAAAAGAAATCCCGGTAGATTATACTATTGCTTATCGCAATTATGTTACCGGAACAGCTTCCACTATCCCTTTTATCAACTCCCGGCAACAATTAAATAACAATTTCCTATCCTGGTTCATCAGCAACAACTATACTTTCCGTAACCGGTATTTCGCCAGTGCCAGCCTCCGCAGAGATGAGTCTAACCTGTTTGGCGCAAACATTAACAACAAAGGTGTTCCCTTATGGTCAGCAGGGTTAGGCTGGCTGATAAGTAATGAAAAATTCTATCCGCGCAACTACTGGCTGGAGGAGTTAAAACTGCGGGCTACTATGGGATATACCGGCAATGTCAACACCAGACTTTCTGCTTTTACTACCGCCTTAAGAACCAAAATAACCAACAGGTTTGGGTCTTTTTCCGGCACAGTTACTAATCCCGCTAATGCTAATCTTGGTTGGGAAAAAGTAAGAATCATAAATCTGGGTGTAGATTTTTCCATGCTCCAAAAGCGCATTTATGGCAGCTTTGAGTTTTATCAGAAAGATGGCTCTGATCTTATAGGCCCCGCAACAGCAGATCCTACAACAGGTTTCTCTACTTATACAGGTAACGCTGCCAGCACAGAAGCAAGAGGCATCGACCTTTCCCTGAATGTAATCCCGGTTAAAGGTAATATACAATGGAATATCGCTATTCTCCTCAGTTACAATAATGACAAGGTGAAAAAGTATACACGTAAACAGCCATCTGTTGCCAATTACCTCACACCAATCGAGTTAAATCCTGTGGAAGGCAAGCCGCTCTATTCATTATACAGCCTTCCTTACCTGGGGTTGAATGATCAGGGCAATCCCGTTGGTGTCTTAAATGGAGCCCGCTCTACCGACTATATAAATATTTACAATTCTCAAAATATACAAAACATCCATTATCAAGGCCCTACCAACCCAACCACCTTCGGCAGCGTCATACATAATATTAGCTGGAAACAATTTTCACTATCCTTATTTTTCACCTTTAAAACAGGCTACTTTTTCCGAAAGCCCGGTTTAAACTATTCAAGTATTATTGCAGACAACAGTGCCGGGCATCCGGAATACCGGCAACGCTGGCAAAAACCGGGAGATGAAAATTTCACAAACATACCAGCTCTGATTTATCCCTTTGATGGAAACAGAGATGACTTTTATAAAGTATCAGATGAGCTTGTAGAACGCGGAGACCATATAAGATTGCAGGACATTAAACTCACCTGGCAACCATCACGTAAAAAATTCACGATATACACTTATGTAAATAATGTCCGGATTTTATGGCGCGCTAACCGCTCTGGTATTGACCCAGACTATGTCCCTCATGGTTCTGCGCACGTCTGGGTATTCCCTGCCCTTCTTTCCTGCACCACTGGCATTAACTATAATTTTTAAGCAATGAAGAACAAAATAACACTGTTCCTGATCTGCCTGCTTTTCGCAAGTCCAGCCTGTAGAAAGAGTTTATTAAACGAGATGCCAGACAATAATGTCTTTATTCCTTCCACGCTGGATGACTGTTATAATTTATTGGATAATGAAACCATCATGGACCGGTCGTGTGGTCTGGGAGAATTATCAGCAGATGACTATTATTTCTCAGACTCTTATCTCCCACTACGTTCCATCTTAGAACGCAATACTTACTTATGGGAAAGAGATATTTATGCAGGTACGCAGGATATATACGACTGGAATACTCCCTATCAGCAGGTGTTTTATTGCAATGTAGTTTTAGAAGCACTTGCCCATTTATCAATTACAGACAGGCCTGCAGACTATAATAACGTAAAAGCCGTAGCACTCTTCAAACGGAGTTTTGCCTTTTTTAATGTAGCTCAGCTATTTGCCCCTCCGTTCAACAGTGGCAATGCCAGCCAAAATTCAGGTATACCGTTAAAACTATCATCCGATATTCACGAAGCAATTACACGTGCTTCCCTATCTCAAACCTATCAACAAATTACAACAGATCTTAAACAGGCTGCTTCATTAGTAGCCACAGCGACGCCAGGCACCATCCGCAACCGTCCCAGCAAAGCATCAGTTTATGCCATGCTATCCCGGGTATATCTTTCCATGGGCTCCTATCCGCAGGCTGGCCTGTACGCGGACAGCTCTCTGCAGCTGCATGATTCTCTTATCAACTATAACATCGATATCTCCCATTCCAGTAGCATGCCGTTCAGGGTAATCAATCCTGAAAACATGTACAATGCACGAATCCCTTCTCTTCAATACCAATGCATACAACCTTTGGCAGGTATGGCTTTTATCGATAGCCTGGTTTACCGGTCTTACAGCAATGCTGACTTAAGAAAATACATCTTCTTTAACCTATTCCAAACCTACCCCAGAAGAAAAGGTTTTTACGATGGCTCCAATGTAACTTTATACACCGGCCTGGCAGTAGATGAAATGTATCTGAACCGGGCAGAATGCCTTGCACGTGAAGGTAACACACAGGCTGCTATAACATGGTTAAACAAATTGATGATTAACAGAATTGCTGACAGTGCCTTTACACCTCTTAAAGCCGATAATGCATTAGCTGCACTCAGGTTAATTTTAGAAGAACGGAGAAAAGAATTAATCATGCGGGGGCTTCGATGGAGCGATATCAGAAGATTAAACAGCGAGGGCTATAACATTCAACCCAAACGTTTTACCAACAACCAACTCATTATTTTACCACCACGCAGCAAACTATACACCCTTCCCATTCCAGACGAAGTCATTCAAAGAAGTGGCATTACTCAAAATGAAAGATAAAAACGGAGAAGGTAATACCTTCCCCGTCATATCCAATTACAGTTACTTTCCAGGATCGGTATACACACCGACAACACAAACTGTATACACAGCAGGAACCTCACTTGATTTATAATAAGTACAGTTATTCCCTACCCCTACCTGAGCGCAATAATAGGTGTCAGAAACAGGCTGAAAGCCGGCAGCACTGGTATATCTATACTGCTGCTCAGCTTCACAAGGTGCTTTTACTTTTTCAAACGCCATTGCGCCAAAGGTGCCACATACGAGAGCGGTCAACACAAGTGTTGTTTTCATTGTTTTCATCGTCATCAATTTTTATGGTTAATAAAGAGTACGGACAATTAATGCATTTGCACCTTCCGTCTTAGCACTATGGCTACAGCGGTTATACCTGTAAAAAACAGGTTAAACACCAGATGCTGCGGCCAGCTCAGATTGCGTATTACGCCACCACAGCCACAGGGTACGTAAGAAAAAAAATGGAGTAACACTAACGCTGTATACACAGTAAACAGCAACAACAACACCAGGGCGCCCCATAAAGCAATCTTCCGGGTTACCTCAAACACCAGTAATATTACCAATACTATCTCTACAGCAGGCACTGCCCATATCAGCTGCCTGCTAAACCAGCGCGGAAAAGGCTGGTTCAGCATGTCATGCCGCAACGCATAAGGGTTCAGCAGCTTGGTAAAGCTGGCATACAAAAACAATACAATTAACAGGCAGCAAATAATTTCAACAATCAGCAACTTATGCTTACTCATATGCAGACAGGGGGTTTCCCGCTATCTAATCCTTGAAAGAACCGGAACACTTACAGAATGTTACAACCGCCTGAAACCTAACAAAAAACAACACATACTTTTAATAATCATCTGTTTTTTCCATCACAAAAAACAATCACCTGTACTTATTTTCAAGGGATTAGATAGCCGTGCAGTTTTTGTTCTTTTTGTTCAGGCTCATTATCTGCCATAAAAAACAGGTATATCGTGTAATATACCTGTTTAAAAGTTTAACCGCATCCGGTAAAAAACATAAAATATTATTCATCCCCATCCCCCTTTTTTTCTACTCACGCATCTTATTAATGTACGTTTAGTAAATACCCGTTCTTAAAAAACAGTTTTCTTTTTCGGATTAGTCTTACGCTGAAGTTGCTAACCTATGAATTCACTTCCGTTCACGAATGTATATATCGCTGTATCACGTCAGCTATATAATCATAATGCACCTCATCCAGTCCCGGCCATACACCTAGCCAAAAGCTCTGGTTCATTATCGTATCTGTATTGTCTAACTTGCTGGCCACACGATGTGGTGTATTTGCATAGGCAGGCTGGCGCAGCAGGTTGCCACCAAACAGCAAACGGGTACCAATCTTCTCTGCCTCCAGGTGCTGTACCAGCATATGCCTGTCTGCGGCATCGCCTTCCCGCAAAGTCAGCAAAAAGCCAAACCACGATGGGTCGCTGTCCGGTGTAGGTTCCGGTAGTATAAAAAACGCTTCAAATGCTTTCATGCGCTCATATAAAGCGCGGTAATTGGCGCGGCGTTTCTCCACAAAGCGGTCTACCTTCTTAAACTGCGATACGCCAATGGCAGCCTGCATATCGGTTACTTTTAAGTTAAAGCCGATATGCGAGTAAGTGTATTTGTGGTCGTAGCCGTAAGGCAGTTTACCATACTGCTGTGCAAAGCGGCAGCCGCAGGTATTGTCTTTACCGGGTTCGCAGTAACAATCGCGGCCCCAGTCGCGGAAGCTTTCTGCAATCTTCGCCAGTTGCGGATTATTAATCAGTACAGCGCCGCCTTCTCCCATGGTAATATGGTGCGCGGGGTAAAACGAAAAAGTACTCAGGTCGCCAAAGGTGCCTGTTTTTTGTCCGTTGTAGGTAGCGCCCAGCGAGTCGCAGTCATCTTCCACTACCCACAGGTTATACTTGCGCGCCACACGCATCACTTCTGCCAGGTTAAAAGGGTTACCCAGTGTATGTGCCATCATAATGGCTTTGGTGCGGGGCGATACGGCTGCCTCTATTAAATCAGCCTGTACGTTATGGGTAGCAATATCCACGTCAATAAAAACCGGTATGGCCCCAAATTGTATTAGCGGGTTTACCGTGGTAGGAAAACCTGCTGCCACCGTAATCACTTCATCGCCCGGTTGTATGGCACGGTCGCCCAGTTTGGGTGAGGTAAGAGTATAAAAAGCAGTGAGGTTGGCAGAGGAACCGGAGTTCACCAGCAAGGCTCTGGCGGCGCCAAAATAAGCAGCGAAATCTTTCTCAAATATATTCGCAAACCTGCCGGCTGTCAGCCAGCCATCGGCTACTGCCTCCATTCCCAGCAGCAGGTCATCCGCTTCTATAATTTTTCCGGTTACAGGTATATAGTCTTTACCTGGCACTACAGGCCGGCTCACATGCAGTTTAAAATCAGTGGTCTGGTCGGCGTATACTGGCATATCAGGTGTGTTTTAAATAGTCATCAATATTGGTGAATGTAAAATGCGGGTAAGCGGCCATAAACCTGCCGCTCAGCAATCCGCCGCGCAGCGGCCTTTTAGCCGCCTGGCCCAGTGCAGCGGTGCTTACCGCCTGTATATGTATGCGGTTATTGTAATACACATTTATGCGCTGCAGCAATTGCGTACGCGATACATAATCCGTTCCTCCCAGGTGGTATACCCCCTCTGCCCCGTCGCGTATCAGCAGTACCAGCGCCCTTGCTATGTCCGCAGCATTTACCGGTGTGGCATACTGGTCATACGGTGCTTTTACTTCCGGGCGCTCTTCCTGTTTCAAACGTTGCAGCATGGCAGCAATAAAGTTTTTGTTGCGCACCTCCGCTCCGTATACATTGGTAATACGCGCTACCAGATGTCGTTTGTATTGCCGCACTGCTGTTTCGGCCTCCAGCTTATGCAGGCCGTATACGCTTAACGGGTCCACCGCATCGTCTTCTGCATAGGGGCCGTTTTCTCCGTTAAAAATATAGTCTGTACCCAGGTATACAAACAAGGCGTTACTGGTGGCAGCCAGTTGCAGCAGGTTAAGGGTACTCTGCACGGTAAGGGCATAGCTCAGCTCCTTGTCCTGCTCACACCGGTCTACATGCGTCAGCGCACCGGTATGTACAATCACATCCCAGGGGGCGGCGCTAATCTCCGGCGACATATTCACCAGCGGATCCAGAAACACCGTTTCCGGCACCGGAAAACTAATGTGGGTAGCCAACAACTTTTGTACAAAAGGTTGCTTCTGCAGCTCCCGGTACAGGTTCCCTCCTACCAGGCCCGATCCGCCTATAATCAGTATGTTCATGCAAACCAGGTTTGTGCGTGGCTGAATGCGGCAAAGCCTTTATCCCGTTCCGATAATACCGGTGCAGCTACCGGCCATTCATACCCAAACGAGTTCCATAACACGCCCCCTTCGCAGGCCTTGTGCTGCTGAGTGGTGGTATGGTATTCCACTATCGTATCCGGCTCCAGGCTTAAAAAGCCATGTGCCAGCCCTTTGCCTATATACAGGGCTTTCCGGTTTTCGTCATTTAACAGCGTGGCTACCCAGCTGCCATAAGTGGGTGCATCGTTTCTTATATCCAGCACAACATCTATTATACTGCCTTTTACCACATGCACCAGCTTATCATGGTCGTGTGGTGGCACCTGAAAATGCATACCACGTATTACATCCCGGGCCGATATAGAAAAATAGCTTTCGGCAAACTGCCACTCCAGGCCCTCCTGCTCAAAGCTTTCGCGGTGTATGGTTTTTACAAAACCACCCCGCGCGTCTGCAAACGGCTGGTAGTGGATTACGGTAAGGCCGGCTATATCTGTTGGTTCAAATTTCATTGGGCCCATTTAATGTTTTTCAATCTGGCCAGTGCCGTGTATTCATGTATCTGTTTTATCCGTTCTGCCAGCAGGTTGCTGCTGCCTGTTATTTCTGCCTGGTAGCCCTGTACTGTAAACCGCACGGTGTCCAGAAAGCTCAACGCCGGGCGCCATTGCAGGTAGTTTACGGCTTTAGATATATCCAGTTTTAAAAAAGTAGCTTCATGTGGTTTTACGGCTTCTCCGGCTATTTCAAAGCTGCCTTTGGCGCCGGCCGCCACCAGTGCCTCTATCAGGTAACGTACGCTGTAGTTGGCGTTGTCTTCCGGGCCAAAATTCCAGCCGCCTTCCAGTGCCTGCCCTTCTTCCAGTAAGCGCCAGGCCAGGTGCAGGTAACCACTTAACGGCTCCAGCACATGCTGCCAGGGCCGGGTGGCATACGGGTTGCGTAACACCATGGATTTATTGGCTTTTACCGCGCGGAAAAAATCCGGCACAATACGGTCAGCAGCCCAGTCGCCCCCGCCAATTACATTGCCCGCACGGGCGCTGGCCACCACACAGGCATTGTGCTGAAAAAACGAATGCAGGTAAGAGGCAGTTACCAGCTCTGCACAGCCTTTAGAGGCACTGTAAGGGTCACGCCCGCCCATCGGGTCGTTTTCCCGATAGCCCCATGTCCATTCGTTATTGGCATAACACTTATCGCTGGTTATGTTTACTGCTGCTTTTACCGAAGGGGTGCGTTTTACCGCTTCCAGAAAATGAACCACCCCCATTATATTGGTGCTGAAAGTATTTACCGGGTCGTTGTACGACAGCAGTACCAGCGGCTGCGCCGCCAGATGAAAAGCAATGTCCGGCTGCACCGTATCAAACACCTGCTGCAATGCACGCCGGTCCGTTACATCACCGGTGGTATGGTGTATATATCCTGCCAGGTTGCAGCGCACAAAGTTATCGTCGGGCGTAAGCGGGTCCAGCGCATAGCCATACACCTGCGCGCCCAGCTGCTGCAGCCATATGGCCAGCCACGATCCCTTAAAGCCCGTATGGCCGGTAATCAGTACTTTCTTGTTTTCAAAACAACGGTTAAAGCTCATACTACCATATTTTCCAGGGTGCTGTATTAGAAAGCCAGTCCTGCTCCAGTTCATGCTTATCGCGCAGGGTATCCATCGGCTTCCAGAAGCCGTTGTGTTTAAAAGCCGCCAGCTGGTTTTCGCCTGCCAGTTGCTCCATCGGCTCTTTCTCCCATATAGTGGCATCCCCTTCTATATAGTCAAACACATTGGGCTCGCACACAAAAAATCCCCCGTTAATCCAGGCACCATCCCCGCGGGGTTTTTCCATAAAGGAGTGTACACTGTCATCATCGGCCAGGTTCAGGGCACCAAAGCGGCCCGAGGGCTGTACAGAAGTAACGGTGCAGAATTTCTTACGCTGTTTATGATAGGATACCAGGTCTGTAATATTCACATCTCCCACGCCATCGCCGTAGGTAAGCAAAAAAGTTTCGTTGCCCACATGCTGCTGAATGCGCTTGATGCGGCCGCCGGTCATAGAGTTATAGCCCGTGTCTACCAGAGTTATTTTCCACGGTTCCGTATGCGTATCATGCACCAGTACGGAGTTGTTTTTAAGACTGATGGTTACATCCGATTCATGCAGAAAATAATTGGCGAAATACTCTTTAATCACATACCCTTTGTATCCCAGACATACTACAAAATCGTTGAAGCCATGTGCAGAGTATATTTTCATAATATGCCACAGCACGGGCATACCTCCTATTTCTACCATAGGCTTGGGTTTCACTATCGTTTCTTCCGATAAACGGGTGCCCAGTCCGCCGGCCAGCAATACAACTTTCATGAGTTTATGGTATTTGAAGTGATAATTGTTCTGTTAACGGATAGCTGCTGCACAGCAGGCAGCTATCGCCTTCCCGGCCATAACCGGGTGCCTGTGTGGTAAACACTTCGCCCTGCAGCACATGGGCCGTGCACAATCCGCAGCTGCCACCCTGGCAACTATATACTATATCTAATCCTGCATCCAGGCAGGCATCCAGCAGGCTGCTGCCACGCGCCACCGCCAGCTGCCGGGTTATATCGTGCTGCTGCACAATGGCAGCAGCAGCTACCACTCCATCCGGCAAAGCAGCGGTATCGTATTTCTCAAAGCTTTCGGTAAACACCTGTTCACACGCTACTCCTTTTTCTGTCAGTGCTGACTGTACCAGCTGTGTCATGGCTGCCGGGCCGCATATATAATGTAACGCAGGGCCCTGCCCCTGTTGCAATAAGCGGTTTACGCAGGCGCTATCCAAACGCCGGTTGTAATACGCGGCTTCTCCTGCTATGGGTTGGGAATGTACATGATATACTTTCAAACGCTCCCCATGTGCGTTTAACAAGCTGTTCAGTTCTTCTTTAAAAATAGTAGTACCATAATGCCGGTTGCCATATACCAGCACTATCTGTTCCAGTGCGGGCCGGTTGTGCAAGGCCTCTCTTATAATAGCGTAATTGGGGGTTATACCACTGCCGGCACACCAGCAATACAACGTATGTCCGTCCGTTTGTTCCGGAAGCAGATAATCGCCCATCGGCTCCATTACAGCAATACTATCACCGGGTTGCCAGTGGCGTACAATATGGCCCGAAACCACACCACCCGGCACTTCCTTTACCGTTATATCAATAGTAGTATCTAATCCGTATACCGAAGAAATGGAATAAGGCCGCCGGTACTTTCTGCCGTTTACGGTAACTATCACGGTAATGTACTGCCCCGCCCGGTACTTCATTTTCTTAAAAGCAGGCTGCCTGAAGCGGATGGTAACCGTATCCGGTGTTTCCACCTTCTTTTCCGCAATAGTCAGTGTGTATTCCATGTTGTTTTAAAAGTAACCACCTGGTATGCATTCCGGGGGAGCAGGCATTGTAACCCGCGGGTACACTTCACACCCAAAAGGTTGTACCCGTTTGCCGGTGAGGTGTTCCCGATTAATACAAAGGCCCTGATAATTTTACCGCAAACCAGCACACAACAATGTTAACCACCAGCCCGGGTCTGCATCAGGCCGCAGCCACGTATCAGTTTACCAGCTTTTCACAGTTTGTATTCCATCGTTCCAACCGCTTGTACCTGTACACTGCAGCGGTGGTGCTTACTATCAGCTGGCTGGTGTTTAAATCCTTCTATCCGCATCCCAATATTATATTCGATTCTTATTATTATATCATCGGTGCCGTTAACCATGCCCGCGTAGGGCCCTGGCCCATCGGGTATTCCTGGTTTCTGCGGCTGGTACATGTATGCTCTTCTTCTGCCTACGCCGTGCTGGTGGTGCAGTATCTTATTATTAACCTTGCCTTGCTGTACTTCTTTTTCACCCTCCGCTACTGGTTCGGGTTTCATAAAATCACTTCTATAGTACTGTTCCTGTTTCTGCTGCTCAATCCCATCTTCCTGTTCATGAGCAACCTTATATTGTCCGATATATTGTTTACCACCCTCAGCCTGCTCTGGTTTACCCAGCTCATCTGGCTTATTTTCCGGCCGGCTCCGTATATGCTATTTACCCACGCCCTGCTGTTGCTGGCAGTGTTTACGGTGCGTTACAATGCCTTGTATTATCCGGTGGTAGGTACGCTGGCTTTTTTACTCAGCCGGCAAAAGAAGGGAATTGTTATAGCGGGTATAGCATTGCAGCTGGTGGTATTGGGTAGTTTTATAGCGTACACCACGCATGCTATGCAAAAAGATTACGGGGTAGCATCATTCTCCCCTTTCGGCTCCTGGAAAATGGCCAGCAATGCGCTGTATATTTATGAAAATGTATACAGAAACGATAGCAGTGCGGTACCGCCACGTTTTCAGGCGCTGGATAACCGGGTGCGGGCCTATTTTAACGGGCCACATTATAAGGTAGATGTGCTTACCAACGATGCTACCTGGGGCAGTTTTTATATGTGGATGCAACCTTCCCCCCTGATACAGCATATGTTCAGTATTTATGGCAAAGACCGTATGAATCTTAATTTTGTAAAGTTTGCGCCCATTAGTCCGCTGTATGGCGATTATGGCACCTATATCATTAAAAAACACCCGGGTGCTTTTCTCCGGTATTTTATCGTGCCCAACATTATGCGTTATATGAATCCGCCGCAGGAGGTGCTGGTAGATGCCTATAACCCTTTTTCGTTGCAGCGCGATACCATAGGAGGCCCTGCCATCCGGTGGTACCAGCTTACCACCCTCCGGGTACACCACAGCCTCATCAATTTCCGCACACAGTTATTTATTATCTATCCGGCACTCAGCACCTTTGTGCATTATTTCTTTGTACTCTCGTGTATCTGTTTTTACTGCCTTAAAAGCTTCCGGCGTTTATCACCGGCGTTGTTTTACAGCCTGCTGGCAGTAACCGTTCTGTGGCTGGCCGATTTTGCTTTTAACATCACCGCCTCCAGTCCCGTACTACGGTACCAGTTATTTATTATGACTATCGAAATAGCCTTTGCACTGGTGTTTACACAATATATACTGGAAAGTACGGCGGCAAAGGAAACGGGTGCCTCATCAGTAAAATGAGGCACCCGCTGCCATCAACCCTTCACCGTAAACCGGTAATGGCCGGGCTGCAGCAACTGCTCATTACCGGGCAGCCGCAAACCAGCCGTGGTTTGTTCCGGCACAGTCACTTTTACTTCTATCTCTTTTCCGTTACGCTGCCAGCTTACGCGTATGGCGCCATAACGGGTGTCATGGCTTACTTCTATTTTATCCAATGTTTCCGGAAAAACGGGCTGCACCGTAAAATGCTTAAATCCCGGTTTGTTTTCATCGGGGCGTATGCCGGCGAGCGCTGTAAAATACCAGGCGGCATAATCTACCCCGTAGGCATGGTTGCGCGAAAACTCTCCTTTCCAATCCTCGTACAGGGTGGTTGCGCCCCGCGCCATCTGGTTGCCCCAGCCAGCAAAACCCGTATCGGTCAGCACCCGGTAAGCAGTAGTGGCATAACCGGCATCACTTAATGTATGCAGTATGTATTTGGTACCCAGCATGCCCCAGTCTGCATGATAATTTCTTTGCAGCACCGCAGCCTGTAAGCTGGCTTCCACGTTTTTACGGTGCTCTTCCGGGCAAAGGCCATAAAACAACGCACAACTGATGGCCGTAACCGTTGTATCGCGGTACAGGCCGGTAGCCGGGTTAAAAAAGCGTGCGTTAAAGGCAGCACGCACACTGTCTGCCAGCTGCCCGTACGTGGTAGCATCTGCTGCATTCCCCAATATAGCTGCCATGCGGCTCAGCAGCCGGGCATCGTTGTAAAAGTAGGCCGTTGAAATCAGCGGCACCGGCGTTTCCTGTATACACAGCCAGTCGCCAAAGCCGGTAGAATAAATATAATTTTCAGCACGGCGGGCCAGCCGGTCCACTATCTTTTTAATGGCGGTATAGTTTTCTGCCAGTACTGCTGTATCCGCCTCATACTTATACAGGTACCAGCTTATAATGGGCAGTACGCTACCCCAGGCAGGTCCAAAACCATCATCGTCCGGGCCCGTCCAATGGTACCCCCTGCCTAAGGTAGGTGCAATGCCCGGCAGGTTGCCATCTTCCAGCTGCACATCGCGCACATCCCGTAACCATTTACGGTAACCTGGTGCAGCAGCATAGTTCCATAACCCCATTTCACAGGCAATATGGGCATCGGCTGTCCACCCGCTTTTCTCCCGTTGCGGGCAGTCGGTAGGTATACTTATAAAATTGCTCCGGTAGCTTTGCTGTGCTGCCGTATATAGCTTGTTCAGCATGGTGTCTGAGCTGCTGAAGGTTCCTGTTTCTGCAAAGTCCGTACTATAAAAAAGTCCTTCCAGGCTTTGTTTGTCCAGGGTAACAGCCGGGTTGGTATGCACTTCCACATACTGAAAGCCGTGGTAAGTAAACCGGGGGGTATAACTTTCAACGCCCCCGCCTTTCAATATATATTTATCGGTTTGAAAAGGAAGGTACTGTTCAAAGCCCGCCATCTGCGAGGCATTGTGCTCCCGGTTCATGGTACCGTCCGGGTTCAGCACCTCACCAAAATGCAGGGTTACCGTATCACCTGCTGTACCTTTTACACGCAGGGTAACCACACCGGCAAAGTTCTGCCCCATATCAAACAACCACCGCCCGGCAGCCAGCTGCCGGCAGCTTTGCGGGTGTATACGTTTAATCACCGCTACCCCCGGCATCGGCTGCGGCTCCAGTTTACCACCGGGCGAGGTGGTTATAGTAGCCGGTTTCCAGCTGGTTTCGTTACACTTTATGGTATTCCAGTCCGGTATTTCCATTCGTGCATCATATACTTCTCCCGCATGCAGGCCATTAAAACGCATAGGGCCGGTACGCCATTTCCAGCTGTTGTCGGTTACCAGTGTTTCCCGGCTGCCGTCTGCATATACAATATCCATATTCAGCAGCATCCGCGGCGTTTTCCGCCAGCCTACCCTGTCAAAAAACCATATAGTGCGGCTCTGCACGTTGTACCAGCCATTCCCCAGCTCCGCAGCCAGGCAGTTGGCCTTGCTGTTCAGCAGCGGGGTAACATCATAGGTTATATACAGCAGGCGTTTGTCGTAGCGGGTATATCCCTGCTCCAGTACCCGGTCGGTTACCGGCCTGCCGTTTATATATAGCTTATGGTACCCCACACCGCACATGTATACGGTGGCCTTTTTTACCTTTTTATTTAGGGTAAACCCTTTTCTAAAGTAAGGCGATTCGTGTACGGCAGTATCTTCCGTGCCGGTAATCCAGGCACCCTGCCAAACCCTGTCCTGGGCCTGCGCGGCAAACACCAGCAACAGGGCTGTTATATAGGTAAGTATTTTTTTCATTTATTTCGATTCAAACTGATAATGGCCCGATCCTACAGATACCTTTTCGTAAGTAATCCCATCCCGTTGCGGCACATACACCGTAGCCGTAGTATTGGCAGGTATAGCTACTTCCATCTTTATTGTACCATTCACCCTTTTCCAGTGTACCGCCACTTTTCCGTAATAGGTTTGCAGCGCTGCTTTCACATAATCCAGTCCCCCACCGGGGTGTGGTTTTATTACTATTTTTTTATACCCTTCGCCACCCACGCTGTCCGTTCCAATACCCGCCATTACGCGGTACATCCAATCGCCAATGGCACCGTAAGCGTAATGGTTAAACGAGTTCATATGCCAGTGCTGAAAGCTGCTGTCCGTTTTTATCCCATCCCAGCGTTCCCATATAGTGGTAGCGCCCATTTTAACGGGATACAGCCAGGAAGGATAGGTTTCCTGCAGCAGCAGGTCATACGCCACATCGGTATAGCCAAAGCGGGAAAGTACATGGCATATATAAGAAGTACCCAGCAAGCCGGTAGTAATATGATTTTTATAACTTCTGATATTGTCTACCAGTCTTTTTGCCGCCACTGCCCGCTGCGCTTCGGGCAGCAGATCAAAATGCAGCGCCAGCACATAGGCGGTTTGCGTGGCGCTTACCAGCCGGCCGCCCGGGGTAACGTATTCCCGTACAAACAGTTCTTTTACCTGCTGTAATAGTTGGGTGTAACGGATGCTGTCTTCTTTATGCCCCAGTACCGTGGCCGCTTTTACCAGCAGTTGCACGCTGCATGCATAATACGCCTGTACAATCAGGCTTATGTCTGTAACGGCCGATTTGTTTACCTCTGCTGCCCCTTCGGTGGTAAAAGAAAGCCAGTCGCCATACTGAAAGGTTTCCTTTCGCATATAACCGGTGCTGTTCTTATCCATAAAATCTATCCAGGCTTTCATAGAAGGGTATTGCTTTGCCAGCAGTTGACTATCGCCATATACCTCAAACATATTCCAGGGAATAATGGTAGCCGCGTCAGACCAGCCGGCCACACCTCCAAAACCACCCAGAATATTGGGCACCACCACCGGTACACTTCCGTCTGCAAACTGGTCTGCCGCTATATCCGCCAGCCAGCGCGTAAAAAAGCTGTTCACGTTCCGGTTAAAGGCGGCAGTACGGCTGAATAATTGTGCATCCCCCATCCAACCCATTCTTTCATCGCGTTGCGGGCAATCGGTAGGCAAATCCACAAAATTGCCGTTCTGGCTCCATACAATGTTATGGTGTAGCTGGTTCAGCAACGGGTTGGAGCATTCAAAACTGCCGGTCTGCGGCAGGTCTGAGTAAATAACACTGGCGGTAAGCTGTTCGGGCTTCACTGTTTCTCTAAAGCCTTTCAGCCGCACGTACCGGAAACCATGAAAAGTAAATACCGGCTCCAGTGTTTCCGTTCCGTTGCCCTTTAACACATACATATCGCTGCAACGGGCGCTGCGAAGGTTGGTTCTGTAAAATTCGCCGTATTTGTCCAGCACTTCTCCATGGTCCAGCCGTATGGTATCGCCTGCCTGGCCACTTACTTTCACCGTTACCCACCCCACCAGGTTCTGCCCAAAATCGGCCAGCAATTCCCCTTTAGGGGTACGCCATATTTTTACCGGCGTAAAGCTTTCCTGTTTGCGTACCGGTTCATTTACCGTAGCTATCAGGTTACCAAACCCGTAATCCATCTCCTTTACCGCGCCCCAGGGCGCTCTTTCCCGGCGGTAATCAATAATATCCCCGTTATAAAAATCGGCATACTGCACCTGTCCGGTGGTACTTTGCCAGCTGTTGTCTGTAGTAATATATTCTTTTGTTCCATCGCTGTAGGTAAGCTCTGCCTGTAACAGCAGCGCCAGCGTTTTGCCATAGGTATTTTCCAGCGCTTCAAAACCCAGTACGCCCCGGTACCAGCCATTGCCCAGCATCACTTCCAGGGTATTCTCCCCCTGTTTCAGGGTTTTACCCATATCATACATCTGGTATTGTAATCGTTTGGGGTAACTGGTCCAGCCTGGTGTAAGGTAAGCATCCCCCACTTTTGCACCGTTCAGCTGCGCTTCGTATACCCCGTGGCAGGTTATGTATACCACGGCCTTTACCGGCTTGCGCGTAAGGGTAAACTGTTTGCGGAATATGGGGCAGGGCCGCAGCAGGGTATCTTCCTGGTAGCCCGGTTCTATCCAGCGGGCTTTCCAGGCAGCGGTGGTCTGCAGTCCGGTAGTAAAAAAGGCCGGGGTGCTGAATGTACTTACCCGGCCTGCGTTATCCCATACCCGTACCGTCCATTCGTAGGTGGTACCTGGCTGCAACGCAGGGCCCCGGTAAGCTACCTGCACGCTCTGTGCACTTTTTACCTGTCCGCTGTTCCATACCGGTTTGCCACCTGTAAGTACTTTTATCTCATAAGCCGTCTGTGTAAGGTTCTGTTCCTTTCCTTCCAGCTGCCAGCTAAAGCGCGGCTGCTGTATATCCAGCCCCTGCGGGTTTATACGGTTTTCGGTAAGCAGCTGCCCCACTTTTACCTGGGCTGTACTCAGGGCCGTAAACAGGGTTAGCAGGGCAGAAAAGAAAATATTTTTTGTGTTATGTACAGGCATGGTATCTACAATTATGGGTTAGGCAGGTACGCCCTCAAAGCCGCCGGTAAAAGCTACCGCCCGTATGGGCGATCCGTCCCGGCCTTTGATGTTTAAAGGAAAGCCGGCGAATATAAACTCGTCCGGTGCGTTGTGCAGGTTGGCCAGGGCTTCTACTATCACAATCTCTTTCGGCAGCAATATATCGTGGTGCATCTCGTACCAGTCGCGGCTGGGCGTAGGCGTATCCATGCCCAGAAAGCGAATACCTTTATCTGCCAGGTAACGCCCGGCTTCCTGCGTAAGGCTGGGGAAGGCGCTGTAAAAATGCTCCTTACCAAATTCCCGGTGCCAGCCGGTTTCGTATATAATACGTGCCCCCGGTTTCAGCAAAGCCTCATAGGGTGCAAAATCGGCAACCGTTATATCCGCACCGGCTTCTTTGGGTATGCGCAGCAGGTGCGTGTGACCAAAAAACCAGTTCAGTGGCATCTGGTCAATGGTTTTACCCTCATCCAGAAAATGATATATCGCATCTACATGGGTACCCTGGTGGGTACTCATGCTTATCTGCGTAATGTTGTATTTTAATGTACGGGTATTGCCATGGGGCACAATACTCAGTTTGGGGTCCCACGGAAAAGTATCCTGTCCGTGCTCCAGCGGGTGTGTAAGGTCTATGATGTTCATATGGCTATTGGTATATAGGTTCTGTTTCTTCTACCACGGTATTGGTCAGCTCGCCTATACCGCTGATGCTGATGGTTACACTATCGCCTGCTTTCAGCCAGCGTGCGGGGTTGGCAGCCATGCCCACACCCTGCGGTGTTCCCGTTAGTATTACCGTACCCGGCTCCAGTGTAGTGCCTGCACTTACAAATGCTACCAGGGCGGGTATGTTAAATATCATATCTTCTGTATATCCCTGCTGCACTCTTTCTCCATTTAAAATAGTGCTTATTTCCAGCGTATTGGGGTCTTTTATTTCATCCGTGGTAACAATACAGGGGCCCAGCGGTGCAAACGTGTCAAAAAACTTACCCTTACACCATTGGCCGCCGCCACGTTTCAGCTGCCAGTCGCGCGCGCTTACATCATTGGCACAGGTATAGCCCAGTACGTAATCCAGCGCGTTTTCCTCCGTTACATTCTTACAGCGTTTGCCAATAATCACCGCCAGTTCACACTCATAATCCACCTCATCACTCCGCAGGTAACGGGGCAGCACAATGGGCTCATCAGGGTGCTGTAAGGCATTGTTGCCTTTTACAAACAATACCGGCCATTGCGGAAAAGGCAGGTTGCTTTCTTCCGCATGTTTTTTATAGTTCAGGCCTATGCATAAAATGGCAGCCGGCTCCAGGGGGGCCAGCAGTTTTTTCACCACCGCTTTGCGGTTGGTGCGTGTATAATTAAACAAATCGCCTTCCAGTATATAATAATCGTTGTTGTAGTATCCTGCCAGCTCAACGGTTCCCTGCTCATTTAAAAAACGTATAATCTTCATGTATGTCCGTTTTAGTCATTAATTTTCTCTGGCACCAATAATCAGCAGTATACCCATCATATAACAGGCAAACATGCCGTACAGCAACCGGTTGGTGCCTGCCGGTGCGTTTTTAAATTCTTTCCATACAAATACGCCCCATATAGCAGCAATCATGGCATTACACTGCCCCAGGCCAAACGATACGGCATAGCCCACTTTACCGGCACACAGTATACTCAGCGATATGCCCAGGCCCCATATAGCGCCACCCAGCCAGCCCGAAAAATGATCGCGCAGGCTTCCGCTGAAATAGTCGCTGTAACGCACCGGTTTGCCTTCCAGCGGCCGGTACATCAGCAGGGTGTTAAACAACAGATTGCTTACCACCGTGCCTATGGCAAAAAACAATACCGCCGTATAAGGCGTTAACAGCCCCGGTTGCGGGTTACTGAAATCCGTAGCCATAGAAGCGGCTATAAAACGATAGAAAAAACCGAACAGTATACCGGCGCTTATCGCCAGCAGTATACCCTTTAACGGTGGTTTATTCAGCTGCTGCGCCTGCCGGCGATAGGCTGCTGCGGAAAGCAGTATAGCCAGTACAATACATACCATACCACCGAATAAAAAATACGGGCTGCCTGCCGGTACGGCTATATAGTTTACCAGTATGCCCAGCACCATGGCCAGGCCCGCCCCTACGGGGAAAGCCACCGCCAGGCCGGCAAATGCAATGGCCGCCATAAACAATATATTCCCTGCGTTAAATATTACCCCGCCTGCTGCTGCCGATAACAGGGCGCTGGTATTGGCCAGCTGCAGGTCGTCCCATATATTCCGGCCCTGGGTGCCATGCGCGCCCCAGGTTAAGGCCATCACGCTGCTCACCAGCAATACCCCCATTACATAATCCCAGTAAAACAATTCAAACCGCCAGGTGCTGCGCCCCAGCTTGCGGGCATTGGGCCAGCTACCCCAGCATATCATGGTTATTACCGCGCAAGCTACCGCCCACGAATAGGTTTCAATAATGTACATATGGCTTTAATTTACGCGGTTTAACAAATCCTGTCCTTTCAGTCCGCGCAGTACTTCTTCTGCTGCCAGCTGCTGTAAAGCTGGTACACTGGCTTCGCTGTACCAGGCCGTGTGCGAGGTAAGGGCCGCGTTGGGGCTGTTGCGTAAAGGGTGTTCTGCAGGCAGGGGTTCTGCTTCAAACACATCCAGCCCTGCTCCGGCTATCAGGCCCTGCTCCAGGGCAGTGGCCAGCGCGTAGTTGTCTATCAACCCGCCCCGTGAAGTGTTTACCACAATGGCATTGCGCTTCATGCGGCGCAGGGTATTTTCATTTATCAGGTGTTTGGTATCTTCCATCAGTGGAAGGTGCAGGCTCAGCACATCGGCCTGTGTTAACGCTTCTTCCAGTGTTAGTTTGGTAACGCCCAGTTGCTCCATCTGTTCCGCACTTACATAGGGGTCGTACGCTGCCAGCTTAAATTTAAACCCTCTGGCGCGAGCCATCACCTCGCGTGCAATACGGCCAAAACCTGCGGTTACAAACATGCGGTAACGCAACGCTTCCATCGGGTAAGGCGGTGTTATCTTCCACTGTGTTTCCATCTGCTGCCGGGTGGCAGTCAGCTGCCGGCATAACGATAAAGCCAGCGCCAGCGTATGGTCTGCCACTTCATCAATACAGTACTGCGGCACGTTGCATACCGGTATGTTTTTCTGTGCGGCTGCAGGCAGGTTAATATTATCTACCCCTATGCCGTAGCGTACTATTATTTTACATTGGTCCAGGCTGTTGATTACCTCCGGCGATACGGGGGCCCATTGCACCAGCAGCGCGTTGGCGCCGGCGGCCGCCTGTATCACTTCCTGCTCAGTTTTGCATTGTGCGGTTACCACTTCGTAACCGGCCGTTTGCAATACCCGCATTTCGTTGTCTATATTTTTAAAACCGTAGTCGGTTATCACTACTTTCCCTTTTGTCATAGCTGTTCGTTTTGTAATCCGTGTATAATAACTGATTTTATATGGCCGTTTTTCGCGTGCAGCATATCCTTAAAAGCATTTACCCCATCGCTCAGCGGGTAGGTATGCACCCAGCTGCTTACATCCACATCCCCACTGGCAATCATTTCCAAAGCCGTGGCCATATCCTGCTGGGTAGCGGCATAACTGCCGGTTACCATTTTCTCCGTTACAATCAGGTCGTAATTGCTGATGGCTTTTGCATCTTCCTGCAAGCCTATCAGCACCACGGCACCGCCGGGCCGTACCACCTGCACGGCCTGCTGCGTGGTAACCATACGTCCCACGGCATCTACCACTATATCCACGCCTTCTCCGGCGGTTATTTCGCGTATGCGTGGGGGCAGGTCATCCTCCACCGGGTTCAGCGTATCCGCTGCGCCCAGTTGCCGGGCGGTGTTCAGCCGTTGTGTATTAATGTCCGATACATAACAGGTAGCATTGCGCAGTACCTTAAACGCCTGCAGGGCCATCAGCCCAATAGGGCCGGCGCCCAGTATCAGCACGCGTTTACAAGCCACGTGCTTTGTAAGCGCTACCATATGCACCCCATTTGCCAGTGGTTCTGCCAGGCAGGCCTGTTCTGCCGGTACCCCTTCGGGCCAGGGCAGCAGGCTGCTTACCGGCACGTTTACAAACTGGCCAAAAGCACCATTGCGGTGTATGCTGAATACCTGCCGCTTCCGGCACAGGTTGGTGGCGCCCACACGACAGGCGTCACATTCCCCGCAAAACACCAGTGCATTACTTACCACTCTATCACCGGTGTGGTATTGCGTTACGCCTGTGCCGGTAGCCGCAATTACGCCGCAAAACTCATGGCCCATAATAATAGGCGGTGTACGCTTGGCGCTGCGGTGCGCAAACGATTCCAGCTCACTGCCGCAGATACCGCAGGCCGCTACTTCCATCAGCACCTCACCGGCAGCCACTTCGGGTACCGGCTGCTCGGTAACCACCAGCTCATCAAACTGCGGATAGTATAATGTTTTCATCGTGCCAGGTAGCCTCCGTCTACCAGCAGGTCACTGCCTGTTATAAAGGATGCTTCATCACTGGCCAGAAAGGCAACGGCGCTGGCTACTTCCTCCGGGCGTCCCTGCCTGCCCAGCAAATGCAGCGCAGCAGCGCGTTTGTCTTCCTCTTCTATGTTCAGATTTAACTTTTTACAGCTGTTTACAAAGGCGCTGGTATAAATGTAACCCGGGCAAATGCTGTTTACGCGTATGCCCATTGGGGCCAGATCCTGCGCCCAGCATTTGGTTAAGCCACGTATGGCAAACTTGGTAGCATTGTAGGTAGCAAAATTAGCCTGCCCCACAAAACCACTTACCGATGAAAAATTGACAATGCAGCCCTTGCCCGTTGCCCTCATCTGTTCTGTAGCATACTTTGCCATCAGCGAGGTGCCCTGTATGTTTACGGCCAGTATCTGCTGCCAGTCAGCCGCCGTAGCTTCCACGCCTTTAAACACAAAACAGGCAGCGGCGTTTACCAGTATATCTATAGGCCCCAGTTGTGTACGTATTTTTTCGCAGGCCTGCTGTACCTGTGTTTCGTTAGCTATATCGGCCTGTACAAAAGCACACCCTGCTTTTGTGGCCAGGTGTTCTTTACCGGCATCAATATCCAGTATGGCTACCTTACATCCCTCCTGTACCAGTCGCAGGGCTGTAGCATAGCCAAGGTCGCCCAAACCTCCCGGCAGGGCCACCACTTTATTCGTTAATCCTTTCATATGGTACATTAATAAGTACCAAAGTTCAAAAGCATAACAAAATAACTACCTTAAATTTGCTGTTTTACCGGCAACTGCCCCCCAATATCTGTTGGCTGTTCCACCCGGCCCTGCCGCCCCTTGCTACCTTTAAAAAAAGGAATGATATGGTTAACGGTAAAAAAGTAGTAGCGGTAATGCCCGGCTACAATGTTGAAAAAACCCTTCGTCAAACCTACGAAGAGATTAACCAGTCACTGGTAGATGAAATTATACTGGGCGATAACGCCAGTACCGATAATACGGTAGCACTGGCACGCGAACTGGGTATTAAGCATATTGTACGGCAGCAAACCAATATGGGCTATGGCGGCAACCAGAAAGCCATTTACCAGAAGGCGCTGGAAATAGGGGCGGATATTGTGATTATGGTACACCCCGATTTTCAGTATACCCCTACGCTTATCGAAAGCATGGTTACTATTATAGCCAATAATGTATACCCCGTGGTGCTGGCTTCGCGCATGCTGGGCCGTGGCGCCCGCAAGGGAGGCATGCCTTTGTATAAATACATCGCCAACCGTTTTCTCACCCGCTGTCAAAACACCATTATGCGGCAAAAGCTGAGCGAGTACCATACCGGCTACCGCGCTTACCGCCGCGATGTGCTGTTAAACATTGCCTTTCACGAAAATTCGAACGATTTTGTATTTGACAATGAATTCCTGGCACAGGTGTTTTACCATGGCTATGATATTGCTGAAATCACCTGTCCTACCAAATACTTCCGCGAAGCATCATCTATCAACTTCAGCCGCAGCGTGGTATATGGCATGGGCGTGCTGCGGGTAAGTATGCAGTACCTGCTGCAGAAAGCTGGCCTGCGCAGCTACCCTATATTCAGCAAGCCTATTGGTGCCAACATCGCCAGCATTAAACAGGTGGTAATTAACGATACCAGTGCAGTAAACGAATATTAGCAGCCGGCAACATGAAAAAGTGGATTATTGAAATCATTTGTTTGCTGTATATACTGCTGTTTATGTATGCAGCTCTCAGCAAACTGATCGATTATCAAAAGTTTACGGAACAGCTACAGGAATCACCCCTTAAACGCTTTGCCGGCATTGTTGCCTGGATCACCCCAGCTACAGAAATATTGCTTAGCATATTGCTTTTTATACATCGTACCCGTAAAGCAGCTTTGTTTGGCAGCTTTCTGCTTATGATGGGGTTTACTGTATACATCATTTACATACTCAAATACGCATCCGATATTCCGTGCAGCTGTGGTGGCATATTGGAAAATATGAACTGGACGCAGCATCTTATATTCAATATTGCATTTACGCTGCTGGCCTTGGTAGCACTTATTCTGCACAAAAAAAACAGCCAACGGCCACTTTTTTATCGAGCGCACAAATTCTTATACGGCAGCATGGGTACGGTAATTCTCATACTTATTGTGGGCGCTATTTCCGTTGCTTCTACCGGTACCGTCAAGGGTATACCCCCAAAAGCTGGTGATCCTATACCCCCCTTTAGCTTATTGCTGATGGACAGCGCTACCACCCTGTATTCACAAAACATTCCTACCGGCACACCAATTGTATTAAGTTATTTTCAGCCAGATTGCAGCCATTGCCAGGCAGAATTGATCGAAATCACTCAAAAACGTGATTCTGCGCAGCAACTCCGGTTCTATTTTATTACCTCCGGTTCTTTTAGCAAAACCCGTTTTTTGTACCGCACCATGCAGCTACAAAACTTCCCCTATATAACCATGGGTGTAGATACTGCCCGAAGCTTCTTCAATCATTTTCGGCCAAAGGGAACGCCGTACCAACAGGTTTACTCGGCGGATAAAGTACTAATTTCTATTATACCTAATCAGTCCAGTCTGAATACGTTAGTTTCGTTGGCAAAACAAACACCCTAATTCAACGTTACGCTTCGTGTATTCCTGACTTCTGACGAATCAACGTCAAAGTCAAAACATGAAGAAGAAAGTTTTTGTGCTAACAGGAAGTATCTACCTATACGCCCTTATGGGAGTAGCCGCACAAGGCATCCAATTTACTACCGGCCTTAACTGGAAACAAGTACTGGAAAAAGCAAAAAAAGAAAATAAGCTGGTATTGGTAGACTGTTATACTACCTGGTGTGGCCCGTGCAAAAAAATGGATAAAGAAGTTTATCCTCAGGAAGCGGTTGGGGCAATTGTTAATCAGAATTTTGTATCGGTAAAAGTCCAGATGGATACCGCAGACAACGATAGTCAGGAAATTAAAACCTGGTATTCGGAGGCTAGTCAGATACGTCAGCGTTTTCACGTAACAGCCTATCCTTCTTACCTGATAATAGCGCCGGACGGAGACATCGTATACCGGGAGGCCGGTGCGAAAAGGGCAACAACCTTTACTGAAATTATGCAAACGGCTGCAGATAGCGGCCGGGTATATGCCCGCCAGCTAGCCGACTGGAAAGCCGGAAAAAAAGACTATACGCTGGCTCCTTCCCTGATCCGAAAAGCAGAACGCACAAGGGATTCTAAAACAGCTATCTCGCTGGCCCGCAATTGCATAGAAAAATATATACCTACGCTTACCGGTGCTGCGTTATACAACCTTGATTTACTGGCCGCTACCGGGCCTTATTTGCTAACTTCCGACAAAAAGCTATTTACTCTGTTTTATCCGGAAAAAAACGGACAAATAACAGACTCCCTTTTACAGGCAAAAGGGATATCGGCAGGCATTGCCAGCGGCGCTATTGAAAAAGAGATTAATGCAATGCTTGTGAAGAACAATGATTTTAACAAACCGATAATTAACAATCCGGATTGGAATAAAATGAAGCAAGTGATTACAAAACGCTACGATGCAACCAATGCAGATAACCTGATAAATATTGCCCAGCAAAACTGGTATAAAATTACAAAGCCTGACTGGAATAAGCTTGCACAAAGTCAGCTGTATAGTATCCAAAAGAACCCTCCATCTGAAAAATGGGGATTTGCCATGGCGAATAACCAAATCTGGTACGACATTTTTTTTCACGTCAACGACACCGGAATATTAAAAGAAGCAGCTATGGTTGCAAAAAAACACATTATTGATGCAGAAGAAAAACAAGCTGGCAAACTGAATGCAGGCTATATAGATACTTATGCAAACCTATTATTTAAACTCGGACGCAATAAGGAGGCAATCGAATGGCAACAAAAAGCAGTAGCACTGCGACCAGAAATTAAAAGCTTTGCGGAAGCGCTGAAAAAGATGGAAAAAGGAGAGCCTACCTGGCTGGCACGCTAATAAATAAATGGGGACTGCTTCTTTTAAACAGCAAAAAGAGGCAGTCCTCAATTATTGCTCAAACAAATGGCTTACATCCCGCCGTAAATACCGCAATAAAAAATAAAGAATCCCCGCGTCTCCTGTAAATAAGCTATTGTTGGAAATGCTGTTACCGTCATCCCCTGACCACCATAAAGAATTGCTTTCATTTAACTTACTGGTATAATACAATGTTTCAGCTATTGTATGAGCTCTTGTTTTCCACACAGCACTATTAAAAACACGCCAGGCTTCCATATAAACATCACCCAGGCCCGCCAAACCATTTAAATATCCAAACCTGTTCATATACATCCTGTCCGGCAAAGCCATTAAACTTTTTTCAGCAACTTCCCGGTAATCAGCATCTCCCGTTGCTTCAGCAGCCACAATGAAAGTAAAAGCTATGCCTGCTACTCCTCCAGCAAAACCGGGTAACAACAAACGTCCCCCGGCCCTATACCAATAAACATGTCCATCTTTGTAAACAGCCTGTTTCTTCAGCCAATCCATCGCTCGTCTGGCAGCCAGCAATACATGTTGCTCTCCGGAAACCCTATATTCCAACCATAATACAAAAGCTATTCCGGCAACACCATTCCAAAAAGCTGCAGCCGAACTTCTACTTCCAATAGTCAGACCATCCCAGCTTCCGTCAGCCAACTGACTGCCAATCAGCTTATTAATATATCCCTCTGTCTTTGTGCTAATTTCCTGTCCATCGCCTTGCCTTGAGCATGCCAGTGTATATAAATATGCTCCTGCCACACCAGACGCAACATCCATTGCATCGGAGAATTTGTCAGCACCGTGTTTATTTTCGGCATATTCAACCGGTACTGAAATCATAGTCGTAAGTTTATGTAGAAGAAAACATTTTTCTACATAAGAATTAGCAAACCCATTAGCCCCAGTCCTGCGTTCCTGCTGCCCACAGGTGGCAATCTCATCTAAACTTTTAATCACCAACTGCTCCAGGCCTTCCAGAAAATTAAAAGAGGCATTAAAAAAAAACACATCAGAAGAAAACTTTCCCGCAGCTACCCGTCTTTCAAAAGCAAAAACCTGAGTAAATAGTTCCTGCAGCGAAACCAAACCTCCATTATCCGGGCTCAAACATCTTATCAAAACATCCACAAGTTCGCTGTCTGCAATAAAATACAATAAACTCCTACGCAAACGAACAGGATGCTGATAATCTAATTTAACCGGAACAAGATCAGTTAAACAATGAACAATCATTAATGCCAGATTATAACTATTCTGTTTCTGTGCAAACAAGTCCTGCCTGTTCCAAAGCATTTCATCCGGCAGTAATTTTAAATGTATTTTCTTATTGTGCAGCCCAAAGAGATCCGGAGAAACAAAAACGGGCTCCAGCATAGCCTCCAGACTCTGGAGAATCATCAGCACTTCCTTAATATACCTTAGCAACAGCTTTTGGTTTTCGTAAGGCAGCAGCCACCAACCCGCATGACCAAAAACAATGTGGATAGCATTAGCCCAATCAGCATCTGCAGTATCCCCTACTACCAGGTATGCTTTTCCATTCTCCAAAAAGGAGTCTACTATCTCCGGCAATTGTATTCTCGGGGCAATTCTTACCCAACGGTCGTAATACTCCGCAATGTTATCCGGTTCTCCAAAAACAATGATACAATTGGAGATATCACCGTTTTCATTTATAAAACTGGCAGTCAGGTAATTATATGTTTCCGCAACACCATTTTCAGTAATCTGATATTTATTACCGAGTAAATTGTTTATTTCAGATAACGGCATAGCTAGATTGTTAAAAAAGAAAGGTATGTAAGTAACCCCTGCTTAAGGGAATACCTACATACCATATTAAGGAACAAGTCTATACCAATAATCAGTAATGTGGAACCGGGAATAAGCCTATGGCATTAGCAGCCTGAGCGGCATCTTCTGCCCCTCTTATAACCAGCGTCAGATTACGGCCGCGTGCATTACGAATGCCTACATTGGCATAAGTGGAATTAGCGTTTTCCGGCAAAGTGTAGCTGGCTAATATTTTATTAGATGCATCCCTCACCTGGAAAGTTACAGCAGAAGCAGGCACAGGACTCCGGAGCGACAGTTTTACAAAGTCCGTAGGGGCTTTGTACCCAATATTGGAAAAAAGGAGATTTTGCACGTTAGATGCCCTTGTGACTGAATATGTCTTTTTCCCTGAAGAAAGGTTAATCAACCTTATACCCATGCTGCTGTCCGTGTAAAAATCAGGGATGGCATCATCAGTTAATAACGTATCCACAGCCCCTGGCTGCCCACATAAAAACAATGAATACAAATGTCCGCTCTTCAAGGCTAGAGCCTGGTTGTAATATGGCTTCAATGAATCTCCCACCGGGTATAAATATACTTTACGGCTTTCCCCTGCAGTTACCCCCCAGGCTCTGTAATTATAGGCACGCGCACTGTCTCTTAACCAACTATTCAGTTTAATCTGTTTTCCCCCTACTACAGCATTAACAACATTCAATGCTGCAACCTGCTCAGGTTCCGGAATGGATTTTTTACAGCTTACCGTAATATAAAACAATATTGCCGCTCCAAAAACTATCGTTAATTTCATAGTCGAAATATATGATGTGATATAGTTAGATGATTAATAACCATCGTTTTGCTGCCCTGCGAGTCCTGCGTTTGCCAATATTTCAGACATCGGCACAGGATACCACTGCTGAAAAGATCGCCAGCTTTCTCCCGACTTCAAAGGGGTAACCGTCTGCATCCGCTGATCAACTAAACCCGTTCTTTTTAAATCAAGCCATCGGCTGCCCCACTCAGAAAATAGTTCAATCTGCTTTTCCTGGATAACAGAGGTAACAGCTTCGCTCATACCAGATGAAGTAATCGCAGAAAGCCCCGCACGTTTGCGAACAACATTTAACATAGAATCAGCTCCACCAGTATTACCTTGCCTTGCACGTGCTTCAGCACAAATCAGATATTGCTCTGCCAATCTGAATACAACAGTATGCTCCGTAACCTCAGTTCCTAACGCAGCACTTTTGTATTTATACGGATGTGAATAGGCAATTCCCTGAACAGTATCCGTCTTCACCCATTTCTCCTTCCTCATATCGCCGGCTTCAAAGCTGTTTAATAAAAGATCGGTCAGAAACACCGGATAATCAGTAAAAGTTGAAGGCCCCGATCCGGATGGCCAGTTGAATAGCCATCCCTCCTGTGTGTTTTTCCCAATTTCAATAGGCTGCAACTGCCAGATAGATTCCCTATTCGTATTCCCGTTCAATGTAAATACATCATCTAAAGGCATCAGTGCATAAAGCCCACCTTCACCAATTACAGACAGTGCTTCCTTTTCAGCCAGGGAGTAGCTTTTCAGATCCATATATACTCTGGCCAATAAAGCAGCCGCAACAAATTTCACAGGTCTTACACGGGCCGTTACAGAAGACGTTGAAATCAGATCGGCCTCCGGATATCTGTTACGCAGCAAACTTTTAGCATCTGTTAAATCGGCAACGATCTGCCTATAAACAGCCTCTTTCCCAGTTCGTGACGCAGTTCCATTTTGGTGATAATCGGAGGTTAACAATAAAGGAACATCTCCATAAAAATTCACGAGATAATAGTAGCAAAAAGCCCTCAGAAACAAAACCTCACCCAGCAGTTGCTCTCTGATTACCTTATCCAGTGTTTTGCTGTCTCTCAAACCTTCTATGGCCCGGTTTGTCGTATATATATACGGATACAGTATTGTCCAAAAATGTCCTCTGCTAGAGGTAACATCAGCTGTTAGCTGGTTTCTGTAATATGCCTGTAACAGAGCATCACTTTGGCCTGCAAGCAAGGCAAACTCATCAGCGCTCAGGCCGGGCAAAAGAGATAAGGAACCTATGCCCGTGCCGGTTGGCGGCGCTTCCACCATTTTGGCATAGATACCTGTAACAAATGCAATTGCTGTTTCTCCGGAAGCAAAAACACTTTCCCCTGTAACAGAGGTTACAGGTACGTCTACCTCCACCAGTTTACTGCACCCATTCAAAGTAAGCAATAATAAAAGAGCTGCACAGAAACGAATATTTTTATACAATTTCATAATTAATGATGTTATGTACTACTAAACAATTAAAATCCAGCCTGTACTCCCAGCACAAACACCCGCATAGGCGGCAATGCAGATGCCCCTGATTCGGGATCAATGCCGGAATACTTTGTCCAGGTAAATAAATTCTGGGTATTTAAGGCAATCCTGCAGCTATTCATTTTCATAACAGATATCCATTTCGCAGGTAACTCCCAGGAAACAGACACATTTTTACACCTGATAAAAGAGCCATCCTCAAATGCAGCATCGGTAAGGGTAATAGGATTACTAATGAAAGCGCTGCTAGCACGCTGTATAAGTGCTATATCTCCCGGCTTTCTCCATCTGTTTAATACCGACACCGGCTGGTTTACAAGGCTTCTTCCGGGAAGGTCATTCATCAAAAATCGCTGTGCATTTTGTTTTGTAAACTGAAATAATACATCTAACCTTATCCCTTTATATGAAAAACTGTTATCTAATCCCCCATACAATCTTGGCTGCATATTAACAAATACAAAATCAGCATTTGCCTGAGCAGTAACAAGGTCACCCTGTGTATTCTTAAACATATAAACCCCTGTCTGCGTATTCACTCCACCATAACGTAATACCCTTCTCGCGCCCAAAGGACCATCAAGCTGATAGTTAAAATTAGTCAGCTTATCTCTGTCCGGAAAGGAAGCCAGCTTGTTTTTAGGCAGGGTTAAATTAAAATTAGTATTCCAGCTGAAAGAACTAGTCCTAAAATTGACTGTGCTAAGCGTTACCTCCAGACTGGTATTCTGTACTATCCCGTTAAAATTAGCAATCACCGAGGGAAACCCGGCAGTAATAGGTAAACGCGCCCTCTGCAAAAGATTGCTGCTGCGGTTTCTGGAGTAGTTCACCCCCAACAAAATCCGCTCACCCCAAAAACCAAGATCTAAACCCATATTCAGCTTCTTGTTTATCTCCCATTGCAACTTGCTATTGAATAGACCATTGGAAACAAGAGAAGGAATTCCCTGGTAAGGCACGCCAACCGGATAAGCGCCGTATAAATCCATATAAGTATAATCACCAAGCTGATCGTTTCCCGTTGTACCATAACTGGCCTTCAATTTTCCAAAAGTTAAAAATTTGGGAAGGTGTATCAAACTTTCATTTGAGAACAACCATGCGCCTGCTACAGATCCAAAATTATGAAAGCGATTATCTATCCCAAAACGGCTGCTACCATCCCGTCTTCCGTTAAAATTAACAATATACTTGTCCAGATAATTGTAATTGAACCTCCCAAAGAAAGCATTATATCTATAATTAGTAGCCAGTTCACCACTGGAGAATATTGAAGTTGCCGCAGAAAGATTTTCCATCATGTTATCACTTATCTGCCCCATCCCTGTTACCGAACGCCCTCTGCTGTTATTCTGCTGAATCGTAACCCCCGCCAATGCATCCAGCTTACCTTTCCCTAAAGAAAGCCTGTAATTAAGCTGCGGCTCTGTTATATAGCTTGTTATGTTATTATAAGTAAAAGTGGCCTGCCTGTAGCTGTTATTTCTCAAAGCTGGTTCTTTAGCAGATAATGGGGAAGAAGCAATTTCGTTTGACTGCATATAAGTATATCCCATACTGGTTTTTAATTCCAGATTGGGTAACACCATATACCCCAGCACCAAACTGCTAACCAAGTTATTTACGTTCACCCTTAATTTATTATTTAATTCGGCGAATGGATGCCCCAGCGGCCAGGTCGTTCTTCCACTGCTATTCAACGCCCAGTTAAGGCTACCATCAGCGTTATATAAGGCGGGCGCCACGGGGCTTAAACTAATGGCATATGCAGTAGGGTCTATAGTGGGTAAGGTGTTATTATCCACCATATAATTACTGCTTAACTGTATTTTAAACCGTTGATTGGCAGAACTGGAACGAAGCGAAAAATGCATCGATGCTTTCTTATCAGAAAAATCACCCGGCAGCACTGTTGTTTGCCGCTGCACTCCGCCTCCAATCAGGTAATTCACACTATTGTTACCGCCAGACACTGTTATCTGGCCATCAAAATAACCTGCACCATTGCCAAAAATCTCCTTTTGCCAATCTGTTGCTCTGGTTGTATCCCAGGTGCCATTTAAATCATAGTCTGTTGACAATATGGCTTCATTACTATTCCTCTTCGCTTCTCTCCTCAAATCCAGATATTCACGGACATTTAACAACTGCAGCTTTTTAGCAACATTTTGCCAACCCGCTTTCAGGTTAAAGTCAACCCGCGTCTGTCCGGTTTTACCTTTTTTTGTAGTAATAAGTATGGCTCCATTAGCCGCCCGCGAACCATATATGGCCGTTGCATCTGCATCCTTAAGTACCTCTATACTTTCAATATCCGCTGGATTAAGATAAGAAAATGGATTCCCGCTGCCTTCATTTGCAAGCGATGGTATATTGGAGCCATCAGCGGCAAGTCTTCCCTGTGGAGTACCCCAAATACCACTACCACCGCTGGTAGCAAGCAACGCAGAGGTATAAGGCACGCCATCTACTACATAAAAGGGGTTATTACCTGCCATCAAACTATTGGTACCTTGAATTCTTACATTCAAAGTAGCGCCAGGCATACCGGTGGACTGCGTTACTACTACCCCCGCTGCTCTACCCTGCAGGGCAAGCAAAGGGTTATTAATCGGCTGTTTTTCAATATCAGCGGCTTTAACAGACGAGCTGTTGCCCGTACTCAGCCTCCTTGTAGTAGAGCCATAGGCAATTATCTCTACGTTATCAAGTTGACTTTTAGATATGCTAAGTTTGATCACTTTGTTGTCGAAATTCAAAACTGCCACCTCCTGAGTAGCAAATCCTACGTAAGAAACAACAAGCACATCTCCAATTGAAACACCCGCCAGTGTAAATTTGCCATTATTGGCGGAAGCAGTTACCATTTTCTTCCCTTTTACGGCTATAGTAGCACCTCCCAGCGGCCCACCGATTTCATCAAATATATAGCCAGACAAGACCTTATCATCTGTTTGTCGTATAAGCCTTTTAAAGGCTTCTGCCTTTATCACCACATTTTTACCTGCTATGACATAAGAAAGAGGTAAGCCAGATAAGCACTGATGCATTATTTCATCGATATCTCCGTCTTTTACCTGAATTGAGATGCCTGAAGGCATCCCTGTTTGCTCTTCATTATAGAGCAAAACATAACCGGTTTTCGCCTTTATCTCGATGGCTGCCTGCTTAAAAGTCACTTTTTTTACAGAGATAGTAAAAAACTGACTGGCAAGAAGTTGCTGAGAACTGGCCAGTACAATTAGTAGGAGCATTTTTTTAAATACAGCAGTTATTTTCATATTCCAATAGTTTTATTATCCTGCCATTTGGGCTTCAGATTAAGAAGGAACAGAAAGGATAAGCATAACAAAAAAGGGTGTACCAATATTTCATCTAACTATTCCACTCTAACATTCAAATAGCCGCTACTTTTAGAATGTTAAAACCTTAGATGCATCGGGGGGAGTTAATATGGAGATGCCGAAAACCAGTAAAAAGAGTAGGCCATTCTTTATTAAACAACTTTAGCTTTTTGGATCAAAAAGCGTTTAGTTATGAACAACTCAAAAATAATTCTATCAGCAGTTGCTGCTATTGCTGCTATTGGCGGCGCTTTTGCATTGAAAGCCAACAAGTTTAGTGGCACCCCTTTACTGATTGACGTAGACCAAGATGGAACTTGTACCACTCAAGTTCTGGGCTTCAAAAGCATCGCATATCAGCAAGGCTATTTATTTAACTATGCAACTGTAACTCAGCAAGAAAGCAAAGACTGCTCCAGAGCTTACTATCAAATTACTCCATAGTATTCCATTAATAAGGCTCTATCCTCTAGGAATAGAGCCTTATTCCTCTCAACCGCTGCCAGCAATATTTTTATCCCTCACCTCTCTAATCAAAAAGACATGGAAAAATCAAAAATTGCACTAACAAGCATTGCGGCACTCGCCATAACAAGTACAGTTATTGCATTAAAATTCAGAAATATTAGTGGCTACCAGTTCCTATATGACCAAAACCAGGATGGTGTTTGTACAAGCAAGGAAACAGGATTCGTAAGCAATACATATCAGCGTGGCTATGTACTAGGTTATGTAACTGCAACATCGGAAGATGAAAAGCAATGCGCAAAAAAATACTACTTAGTTAACCCCTAATTTAATAATAGTATTTACTAAAAAAACCTTCACAATTAAGCATGTGATACGAACATCAAATGAAAAAAGCAAGAGCATATATATTTCTTTTAACAGGAACAACGTGCTTAGGGGCCTTTTTTTCACTTAAAAAAAAGCAGGAAGGCTCTCTTTACCTAAGCAACGACTTCACTCCTGGCTACTGTTACATACCCTGCGGCGTCGGCATAGCCACTACCCATATTTTACTAATCGAAAGATATTATTACAACTATGGCTATGCTACCATTACAGAACAGGAATTCAAATTCTGTCAAAAAAAATACTACCGGTGTGCACCAGAAACACTAAATCAATAGTCAGCTAAAAACTTCTTTCTATTAAATTTTGTATAGATATGTAACACTAACACAACAGGAGAGTAACGCCTGTCAAAAAGCTTATTAACTAATTACGCCCTAATGCTAATTAATGTGACTCTATACAAGAAACATAGCCATTCAACTCATCACACAACACGTCGCATAAACTAACAATACTTTATTATAAAACCCAGTGCACCATAACTTATCAGAACTATTCCACCCCAGCACCATTTAAAAATTTATTTCATTTACAAATATTTCTACACATCTGAGTAGAATATAGGATTACCGAAAACCAGTTAAAAGAGTAAATATCTTTCACTAAACAACCTTAGCTTTTTGTTTTAAAGCATCATATTATGAACAAGTCTAAAATTATCTTGTCTGCTGCTACCACTATCGCAGCCATAGGGGGCGCGTTGGCTTTAAAAACAAGCAAATTCGATGGCACCGCAATTCTCTTGGATGAAAACCGGGATGGAATCTGCACAACAGAAGCCATGGGTTTCAAAAGCACAACATTTCAATCAGGTTATCTTTACAACTATATAACTGCAACGGCTGCTGAAAGCAAACTATGTTCAAGTTCCTATTATCTGGCTCATCCTTAAACTTAAAAATATGGATCTACACTTGTATAAAAAACCATATTCTATATCATCAATAAACAATTTTAGCTTTTTTGAATCAAAAAATCATTATTTATGAACAAAGCAAAAATAGCTCTATCCATCACTGCAGCAATCGCAGCCATTGGCGGCACCTTGGCTTTAAAAACTGGCAAAACCATGGGTACACGCATACTTTTAGATCAGAACAGAGATGGCGTTTGTACATCTGAAGCTATTGGCTTCAAGAGTACGATATATCAACAAGGATATCTTTACAACTATGTAACCATAACTGCTGCCGACTTCAAGTTGTGCAACCGAGCCTATTACCTTTCTCATCCATAAGAAATACTAAACAAAGAATGGCGCTATCTAGATAAACACAGAGCCATTCTTTTATCTAATCACCTCCTTTCTCAATTATCATACATCTCTAGCAACAGTTGTTTTAAATAAAAAGACGGACAAGAATTAGCATATAAATGAATTTGCTATCAAAAACAAATCATTTCAAAAACCGCTTAAACTGCGCATCCTCCCTAGATTCCATCCACTGTGGCAACGCCCCCCCCCTTAAATAATAGTCAAAAAACTGGCTTACACGGGTCGTATAATCTCTGCTTTCTACCCCTTTGCTAACTAAATGATTACTTTTATCATATTGTAGCAGCCATGCTTTCTTTTTACATCTGCGCATAGCCATAAATAAAGCAGTCCCCTGCGTAAAAGGAACATTTAAATCTTTAATATTATGCATTATCAACAAAGGAGTAGTCACTTTATCCGCAACCAGTATAGGAGAATTTTCCAGATAATCGTTCCGTTTCTGCCAAAGACTTCCTGACATTCTGAAGCAAAAATACTCCACAAGATTGTGCAGAGATACATAAAAACCAGGCAGGTAGTCCCCATAAAAGCCCACCAGATCGCTAATACCAGCAGCTGAAAGAGCTGCCGCAAATCTACCTGTACGGGTAATAACAGCGTTGGTTTCATACCCCCCAAAACTGTGGCCTTCAAGGCCTATCTTTTCTTTATCGACATAAGGAAGGGTGGAAAGCAAATCAGCCGCAGCATTAATACACTCATAGGCACTTTCGCCAGGACGCCCCGTTTTGTATTTGATATCCGCCTTTAACACAAGGTATCCCCTGCTTACAAACCATGGAATATTTACATCATGAGTCATCGTTTCCGGCTCCCGAAATACGTTCAGCCCATCAGATTGTTTTTCATAATAATTAATAATTACCGGATATTTTTTAGTGGGATTAAAGCTTGCAGGTTTGAATAGAATTCCCTGTACCTCCTGGTGATCCGGTGTGTGCCAACTTACCAGCTCAGAAGCAGGCCAATCGTATTGGGCTTCAGGAAACAGATCTGACTGTAGTTTAAAATTTACAAAATCTGTAGTGGTAAAATAATTAGGAGACTGACTAGCTGTCATTCTCTGCACAAGATACACAGAAGCACCTGTAGCTTTAACAGGATCAAAACCAACATATAAGCCCCCGATATCCATCCCGGGTGCTACAAAGTAAAAATAAGGTTGTAATAATAAACGAGTGGTATCCAGCAGTTTCCCTGGTGCCAAAAAAGCAAACCCCATAGACTTGGATTTCTTACTAAATGCACTCAACAATATGGCAGATTTACCTATTCGTTTACCAGAACCATTATTCACCATGTTAAATATATACTGATTGCGTCTGCCTATTCCAGAGGTTACATTCAGAGGTTTTTGCCTGCCGGAAGCATCCAGAAGCCATATATCACTAACATCACTGATATATACCAATTCTTCGCTGCCTTCCAGCCAACCCGAATAGTCGGGCACATAAATTCCGCCGCTATCATGATCAGGTAACAAAGCCCACTGGTTGTTCACCGATGCTGTAATTTGTCTGGTAACCTGATCATAAAGATCATAACTACAATGTTGCTTGAATATACGATCATAATACACCAGATATCTTCCGGAAGGCGATATACTCATAAAATCACCACGTATATTTTGTCTCAGATTATCGAGTTTCCACCTGTCACCCGTATTTCCGGAAACAAGCTCGTTCCACCGCCCCGTAATTTGTCCTCCTTCAATGGATACACACCTGATAAACCAGTCATAATTATTCCTGTCTGGCCTAATAACAACAGTATCGCCCTCAGACAGGCGGATGAATTTCTTCTGCTGTAATAAAAACATAGCGGCATACTCCTTCCTTTCAGGCATTTCCGGTAAATCTCTACAAAATCTGAAGACCGGATCAGATACGTCTTCCGTACCCCAGATACAAACACCTGCTGCTTGTTTATCTCCTGAGGAAAAACGCGCCATAGGCTTTTGTAAACCCAGATATAATACACTGTCATTTCCACTAAACCTATCTATATTTACCAACACAGCACTATCTTTAAAAACAGGAATATCAGAACTTAGCAGGGCTGAAGCGTTTGTTTTGGCATCATATAACCAGAGTTGTGGCGAACTTCCTTCTGCTTTTATCAAATAAGCCAGCTTATTACCCTTGCTATTTACAACCCTGTTACTGATCTTTTTTCCGGAATTAATCACCTGTACCTGATTCGACTCTGTGTTTAACCATCCCAGCTTGTCATCTTTTATAAAATCCAGAAAAACGGAATTCTCCCCTTTATTCCCAAAGAAATCTCTCACTCCTTCAATACGGTGCGACTTTCCTGTTTGGGGATGAAGTAGTACTAATGATGGATTCCGGGCAGAATCGTAAGTTATATACACCAACCTTTCTCTATCTCCTATCCCAACCAGTTCCCACTTTTGTACAGCAGAAAGATAATACACTTTATCCAGGCCCAATTGCTGAAGCGCCAGACTGTCTTTGCCACACTTGAACACCACAAAACGGCTGTCACCTGTAAAAGTTGCACCTGCCGCCGGGCAGTTTACAAATTCCCTGTTCCACGCACCCTCAACTGCTTTTATCCTTAACGCCCTAGCTTTTCCATTTTTGTTAATGCCATATACCATATACTTTCCATTGCCACTTATAGCAGCAGTACGGGAAACAGATGTCCAATTATCGATGGCGTCAAAATCAACTATTTTTTTTTGAGCGTTGGAATAACCCAAATTTAGCAACGCCAATAAAATGCAGCCGTATCTGATCATCGGATGTTAGTATTTTTTGTAAGAAGGTTCTACATTAAAAAATGAAACCACAAAGGCGATATTTTTTAAAGCGGGTCAAACAAAGCACTTACAGAGTCAGGATAAAGAACCCGCAACAGAAAAAAAAGCCCGCCTGCATTATCGGACACTCCCCCGGCCACCGGCGCATCTCCCGTCTGTAAAACCCAATAGGCTTCGCTCTCCGTATCATTAAACAAAAGCCATGCAGTACGGCCAACCAGACTTTCCACGCGCTTTTTATCATTTTCTCTTTTCAAAACTTTTACAGCTTCAACCATCACATCTCCCAGGCCCCATACGCCCTGTAAGTAACCATACGAATTTGAACCAATAGTTAATGGTATTCTGTCAAGTAGAGATTCCGCCATTCGTCTGTATTCCGGATCACCCGTAATCTGAAAAGCCCGCAAGTATGTTTTTATCCACCCGGTACAACCTTCCAGCCACAGGTCTTTTTCAATTCCCTGCCGATGTAACTTTTGCAGCCGTTCCATGCCTGATATAGCACATTTACGTACCTCAGCATGCTCAAACCAATGCAGGTAGGTCCAAAAAAAGTAAAGTACACCTGCCAGTCCATTTGAAAAGCCTGCTCCAATACCCTTTCCCTTCCAGTGGCTCGCTTCCTGCAATAAATATTTTATGTCGCTCTCCAGTAATTCCTGTGCTTTATCCGGATCAAGATGCGACAAACAACATAAAACAGCCAATCCATGGCCGGAAACACCGACCGCCACATCAACTCCTGTAACATCCTGCTGAAGACAATGCAAGATATCCCGCCTGGCAGTTGCATCATCCAATATAAAACCCGCTTTAATACCTGCCGATAAAGCAACCCCCAGTCCTGCCAGTCCCTCATACAATCCATGCCCGGTATTACCGGCATATAAAAACTTAGTTTTCAGCACCTCCAGATTAGTCTGATAGCGGGTGCGTTCACCAGCCGCTAACCCCGCCTTTTCAGCCACAGCCAATACCCATAATACCCCTGAAATACCATCTATAAAAGCAGGATATACAGTCCTTACCCGCTGCACTAAAAGCTCCTGCCTAAGGCGATTTTGACGAGGCAAAGACCACCATATGCCTTCCTCGCTGGCCATTAAAGGACTATTGATTGCATTCAGACATCTCTGTACACAGTTCCTTAATTGCAATCCGTTCACTTCTACAGAATTGGCTTCCCAAATATTTCCAGCCAACAACAGATTGCTGTATCCAATTATCCCACCTTCGATTTCAGAAAGCCTAGGCCTCTTTTCTGCTAAAGGCTGCAAACAGGCAATTACCAAATCAGCCAATGCTGAAGACCCTGTAAAATAATGCAGACGCTGTTGCATTTCGATGAGATTTTCATTTACTCTGGCCGGCTGATAGCTGCAAAAAGTAAATACCATCAGTGCTCCCAATGCATAAATATCATCTTCCTCCACCGGTATAAGAGCAGCCTCCTGAGAAGGCGACATATATCCCTGACTACCTAATATAAATGCAGGAGATGGCTGTCCGGTACGTTTGTTCCAGGCCAGCTCCAGATCTATCATAAATACCTGATCATTTACTATCAAAAAATTTTCCGGAGCAATATCCCGGTGTAAATATCCCCTCGCATGCATCTCCCCAACCAACCGTACAATCTGCAGCAGCACCCCCAATATTTGCTGCCGGCTTCTATCCGGCACTCCTGCCCATGTATTAAATAACATAGCACCATGCACCATTTGTGTAAACGGATATCCATTTATCAATTCCGTTACCAGATAGCAATCCCTATCCTCTTCAAACAAATCCAATGCCTTTGGCAAACCTTTCATATCCTCTAATTCCTGATGCAATTGATATTGCCATTTCAGGCGGTCCCGCACATCTCTGCCAACAGGATCCATAAAAGTGTTAATCCGCCCCTGCTTAATAAAACATTTGCCTACCCGAAAAAAACCTTTATAATATATTGCTTTCATCGCATCTCCCTTAGGGTTATGCTTGATCAACTCCGTAATCCGATAGGTATTGTTCAGTGTTTTTTTACCGGAACTATTGGATGAAGGCCTCCTGACACCAAACGGCCAGGATACATTTTTGGGAACCGAAAAAGCTTCAGCAGACTCCTGCATTACCCGAAAGGGGCCGTATCGTACATATACGCATCCTCCCAACCAGCAAGTGCCAGGTATCTGTGGTGAACGAAACTCCTCAGTAAGCGATATTAGCTTTTCCGCCAATGCTGCTATTTCCTGCTGACGGACTGAATAAAGCACTATAATACGGGCAGCCTGCGCATACCCCGCCCCCGCCCTTATAAGCACTTCCGCCGCCTCTTTTTCCACAGGCAAAATAAAAGTCACACGTTCATCCGCAATAAAGGGTAGCATTTTGTTCATAAAACTATCCAGCTGTAATGCAATCACACTCAACTCCAGCATCCAACCAGTAATAGCCGGCAACTCTCCTACCTGAATATATATTCCCTTGTCTGCAAAAGGCATATGCTTCTGAACCAGCCATTCACGGTAAGCGGCTGGCATTTCTATATCCTGTACAGTTATCATATGTTAATATTAAGCAGGTTGCAAATGAGTTACAGCAGTACGATTGGCTGCTTCATCTTTGCTCATGCGGTAGAGCAGATTCATTAACACACATCCAAAAAAAGCTGAAAGCACCATAGCCATCAATTGGTAACGGAATACGATAGGGGCCAAGGCTACACTGAATAGAAAATTACCCAGCCAAACTATAGTTGCCAGCAGAAGACACCTGTTAAGCACTGCGGAACCAGCAGGCGCCTTAAATCCGCTTAAAAGTAGAAAACCAAGTAACCCACCTAAAAACAGTATATTAAACAAGGTATTCAGTGCAGCAACATATCCGGTTACCTTCAGGTGCTTGGAAAAGTTTTTCACATAACCATTCGAATATCCAAACCAAATACGGGCGACCCGCTGGACACTATCTCTGCCCTGATTGTATACATCTAAAAACTCACCGGGTGGCGTAAAATAATTTCCTACATTGGGAAGCATAAAATATCTGGCATAAGCTGTCGGATGCTTCTTTATCAACCAGCTGGCATAAGCCTGATTAAAGGGGGCCATCGTAGCCCAGCGCTTTAGTTCCGATGCAGTGCTATCCCCCTGATACTTCCTGTCCATATTAATACGTTGTGGCCCTCTCCAGATATAATAGATTCCCATCATAGAATCAGGCCTGTGCTTTACGGTATCCAGCGAATCCAGATGGTGATTTACCAGCGCGTGCATACGTGCAAATTGCTTTGGAGGTGTTGCGGTATCCCTTGGCAACCGGCTATACATAAATAATGCGTTGCCCCCCAGCATCCAGCCGCCAAACGGAGAAAACTGTGCAGTACCGGTCAGCTTTTTGTACTCCCATAAATTCTGCACCACAAACAGTCCCAGCACCAGCACTATCAGCCCTACCCCCTTCAGGCGAATGCCCCGGTTCAGCCTGGAACACAAAAGCACTCCCACTGTTATTACCGGGTAATAAATTGCATTATAACGTACAATAAAGAGTAAAAACAAAACTGCGACCAGCGCCCATACCATCCATCGCTCCGGCTTCATCAGCAACTGCAACATCAGGCAAAACCATAAGATGCTACCACCAATAAACAGCGCATCAGACGCCACATAATTACTAATCAACAACGCGGTGGGGTTAAGTGTAAACAAAAAAGCCAGAAAATATAACCACCCCTTTTTCAACTCAAGCAGATGAGCTGTACCAAATAAAAAATATAAAATACAACCTTGAAGAAAAAAGTATTGTATAAAAACCAGCACCACATCGTTACGTGAAAAAACACTTAATAACTTTAAAAAACGGGAATATCCCGTAGGCCATGTACTAATCACCTCATTATTACGGGCAGACTCCAGATATCCATATGAATCAGGCATAAAATTCGGATGTGGGTATAGCAGTTTAAATGCTATAAACTGCAATACCAGCAATGTCAGTATAATAATCATTGCAACCCGATGCTGCCGGTAATAAAATAAAGGTTTGGCAAAAGCAAACTGTTGCATATGGCTATTTTTCAGCGTTGGCAAAATCGTAAGTTTTAGTAGAAGTAGGGTTTATCACTTTTACCACAGGTTCCTTGCTATCCGCTTTTTCCTCATGATATTCCTGTTCGGTATTAATACTCCAGATATTCTCTTTACTGGTAATACCCGCAGCAATATTGTCTACGGCCACCATTGCAGTAAGCATGCTATGGTCGGCGTTATTGTACTTATGCATACCGTTTCGTCCTACCAGAAAAAGATTGGTATACTGATCTGTAAAATGCTTTATCTCCTCAAAACGTTCGTAGGTGCCAAAATAAGCAGGATAGGTTTTTTCCATCCGCAATACCGTAGCATCCAGTACATCAGAAGCCAATGCCAGCCCCATTTTCTGCAATTCCAGAATACCGGTTTGTTTAATCACTTCATCTGGCTGCTGCCAGAATGAGTCGGTAGTGTTGCAGAAATATTCCATACCCACCCAAATGGTATCCGGATCATTAACCATATAAGGGCTCCAGTTATTAAACAATTGCAGCCTGCCCACTTTCACATCTTTCTCCTGTATGTAAATCCAGGTATCCTCCAGTTTACCGGTCAATTTTTTCAACAACACCCCCACAGTAATAAAATCCCTGTATTGTAATCCTTTTGCAATCTGCTGTACAGCAGAGGGTACCACATCATCCAGCCCGGCTATCAGTTCCTGTACAGGCATGGTACTGAAAAAATAATCCCCTTCCCAAACAGATTCGGTTTTGCTGTAATCGTTAAAAGTGGTTACAGAAATAACCCTCCCCTTATCTCCCTCAATGGATTGCACATTCTCATGTAACAGAATGGTGCCTCCCAGTTCCTGCACCTGCCTGGCAACCTCTTCCCATAGTTGCCCCGGCCCCAGACGCGGATATAGGAATTTCTCAATAAGACTGGTTTCTACATCTTTCTGATGAATATCTTCGTCCATTTTCTTTTTCGGAAACATGCTTTTCAGCGCATGTCCAACAGCAGCACTGATAGAAACCCCTTTGATGCGTTGAGCCCCCCATTCAGCCGATATCTTATTACAAGATACGCCCCATACCTTTTCGGTATAATCCTTAAAAAAAAGATGATACAACTTTTTACCAAATCGGTTAATAAAAAAATCTTCCAGGCTTTGCTCATTCTTTACAGGCCATACGCGTGCGTGCAAATAAGAATACAAAATCTGAAGCGTAGTAAGCGGCCCCAGCTTTAGTAATGTATCTAAGGATAACTTTATAGGATAGGAGAAGAATTTTCTTAAAAAATAGATACGCGACAATCGATTACGAACCAGCATAACCCTATCCCCTTCCGGCTGCGCTTCTTTACCTGCAACCACCAGATTTCTTTTCTGGTTCTGATAGGTAATCTCTACCGTTTCCCCACTTTGCTGCACCGGCATAAACTGTAGCCACCAGTTCATTACCCGGTCGCTTTTCGAGAAAAAGCGATGTCCTCCTATATCAATCCGGTTTCCCTTATAATTCACTGTTTTGGAAATACCACCAATATCTCCGCCTTTTTCAAGTACAATCGGTACAATATCAGTACGGGTGAGCAATTCATAAGCGGCGGTTAATCCGGCGGGGCCGGCTCCTATTATAATGGCAGTTTTTTTCATCTGTTACATCTTTAGCAGGCAACAATTTCCGCTATTCTTTCTCCTATGCAGGAACAGCCTGATTCTGCGGCTGGAACATGCCTTCATTCTTCTAGTATGTTTCCCAAATACTATGGATAAAGTGCTACATTAAGTCATTTGCTTTAAAACAGGTTCGAACAACCCGATTCATCTGAACAAAACGGGAATACTGAAAAACTACTGTGTCTAACTCAACATACGATGCATATAGAGTACATTGCTCGCCAGATTGTACCTGCTCATACACATAAATATTCCATACCAGCCACCCGTATCAGTTAATTTTAGACTGTTAAATCTTATGATGCATCAGAGAACTAACCTGGGTTACCGAAAACCAGTGAAAAGAGTAGGCAATTTTTTAATAAACAACTTTAGCTTTTTGGAATCAAAAAAGCACTTAGTTATGAACAAGTCAAAAATTGTATTATCAGCAGTTGCTACTATCGCTGCTATTGGCGGCGCTTTTGCATTAAAAAGCAGTAAAGTTACCGGCGCACACATTCTTTTAGATCAAAACCGTGACGGTGTATGTACAACTGACGCTTTGGGCTATGTAACCACAAGCGCATTATCAGGCTATCAGTACAACTACGCGACCATCACACAAGCAGAAACTAAAGATTGTATCCGGAAGTACTACACAATTTTCAACTAGTACTTGCAAAATCGAGTAGGATGTAAGGGATTACTTTCCTTACTGTCATCTCAAACCAACGTATGTTACGTTCAGCATATGGTGGTTCATTAAACATAAACAGTTTAGAAGGCTTTACGATGTCGAGTAGACTTGTGAAGCCTTCTTACTTTAAGCAGTTATTGCTCAATTGTCTCAGTATATGATTTTGAACACCTCGCTATTAGCCTTTACGTGCGTAGCCCAATTTTTCCTCACTGAGACCCATTGCCAGTGGTTAACGCTTCCCATTGTCAAGGCACATTCAGGACTTACCCACCAGAGTTTGCGCCCGTAACGGACACACTTAAGAATATCACTCATTCCTGTGGAATAGGGCCATATTCTATTTTATTGTTCTCGATAAGTGCAAAGTGGCACAGTCCCCAAAAGTTCATTTCTAAAAACGGCATAACCTCGAGTTATTTAAGTTAATCCCAGGAAATATTATTTCATTTTTACAATGAAAGCATTGGGCTATAACATGAAGTCTGACAAATAGCATCTTCGAAATGGAGGCAATTTATGTTCAAACAAAAGTGAATGACATATATCCTTAATTTAAAAAAATCGCTTAAACTGTGCATCTTCTTTTGAACTCATCCACCGTGGCATTGGCCTTCCCTTTAAGTAGCAATCAAAAAAATCAGTAACACGCAGAGTGTAATCCTTACTTTCTAAACCTTTACTAACGAGATGCTTACTGCTGTCATATTGTAAAAGCCAGGCCTTTCTATTGCATCTTCTCATAGCCATAAACAAAGCGACCCCTTGGGTAAATGGAACGTTTAGATCGTTAATATTATGAATAATCAGCAATGGAGTTGTCACCTTATCTACAGCGAGGATGGGAGAATTATCTAAATAACCATCACGATTCTGCCACAAACTTCCTCCCATTTTAAAACTTAGCAATTCAACATCACTCTGCAAAGACCAATAATAGCCTGGCCTATAACCACCATAAAAACTAACCAGATCACTAATTCCTGCTGCTGACATTGCTGCTGCAAATCTACTTGTCCTGGTTACAATCGCATTGGTTTCATATCCGCCGAAACTGTGCCCTTCTAATCCAATTTTATTTTTATCAACGAAACTTAACGAACATAACCAATCTGCCGCCGAATTAACACACTGAAAAGCACTTTCCGAAGGACTACCTGTTTTCAAATCAATATCTGCTTTCAATATAAGATAACCTCTGCTCGTAAACCACGGAATGTTAACATCAAAAGTCATCATCTCCGGTCGGCGAAATACATGCAAAGCATCTGACTGTTTTGTATAGTAGTTTATGATTACAGGGTATTTTTCGTTTACATTAAACCCTGCAGGCTTATAAAGAAGCCCCTGTACTTTCTTACCATTGGGTGTAAGCCAGTGTACTAGTTCTGAAGTTCCCCAAGAATACACTTTTTCAGGAAAAACATCTGACTGCAAAGAAAAATTTACAAAATCGGTAGTAGTGTAATAATTAGGAGATTCACTGGCTGTCATCCTTTGAACAAGGTATACAGCAGCAGCAGTAGCCTTTACAGGATAAAAACTGGTTCTCATCACTCCAAGATCCATATAGGGAGCAGCGAAATAGAAATAAGGCTGCAATATCAAACGAGCAGTATCCAGTTTTTGTCCAGGCATCAGAAATGCAAAACCAAATAATTTTGAACTCTTATCAAAAGCATTTATCAGCAATGGCTGTTCTTTAGCGTATAAGAGACTATTTTGATCTGTAATATTAAACACATAATGCCGTCGCCTTCCAATCCCTCTTGTCACATTCATGGGATTTTGCTTACCGGAAGCATCTAAAAGCCAGATATCATATCCATCTCCAACAAACACCTTATCTTCCCTTCCCCCCAGCCAGCCGGAATATTCAGGTACTAAAACCACGCTACTATCAATTTCGGATGGCACCCCCCATTCATTATTAACAGATGCAGTTACCTGTCTTGTAACCTGCTCCGATATATCATAACTACAATGGCTTTTTAGAGTTTTATCATAATACATAACATACCTCCCTGAAGGGGATATAGTCACAAAGTTCGCATCAATGTCCGGCAAAATATTCGTCAGAACTCGCATTTCTCCGGTATTACCGGATATTATTTCACTCCAGGAACCGGTAACCTTACCTTCGTTTACAAACACAGACCTGATAAACCAATCTTTGTTACGCTGGTCTGGCTGACTTATAACAGTATCTCCCTGCGCCAACCTGATACAACTTTTAGAATGTAACAGCAGCATGGCAGCATAACTCTTATTGGTCCGCTGACTGGGAAGATCTTTGCAATATCGAAAAATTGGCTCCGACATATCTTCTGTACCCCAAATACAAACTGAAGCAGCCGTCAAACTGTTTGAAGAATCTACAGCGGACTTTTGTAATCCAATGTATAATACACTATCATTAGCACTAAAGCCATCTATGCCGGCAAACACAGCACTGTCACTAAATACGGGAATTAGAGAACTAAGCAGTGTAGAGGTATTTATTCGTGCGTCGTATAACCATAATTGTAAATTACCGCCATCTACTTCGACAGTATAAGCCAGCTTTCTACCACTACCGTCCGCGACCTTACTTGAAATTTTCTTTCCAGAACAGATAGTTTGAACAAGACCAGATAATATATCACACCATCCAATTCCATCCTCTTTTTGAAAACTCAGATAAACCTGCCCTTTCCCTTTATTACCCCAAAAGTCTTTCACCCCTGGAATCCGGTGCATAGTTTTCATCAGAGGATCCATCAGAATAAACGAACGAGTTCCAACTGAATCATAGCTGATATATGCCAAATTCTCATTACCGCCTTTCTGAACCATTTCCCACTTTTGTACAGAAGACAAATAATATAACTTGTCTTGTTCCAACTGTAGAACTCCAACACTATCCTTACCACAGCTAAATATCAAAAAACGGCTATCATGTGTAAAAGCGGCCGCTTTTACCGAACAGCCTGAATATTTCTTATTCCACCGGGAAGAAACCGCCTTCACACACAATAGTTGTTTCCCATTATTCTTCTCAATACCGTAAATTATGTACTTCCCATTATTGCTTATAATTGCTGTACTGGAAACAGATTCCCAATTTTCAATTGTGTCAAAATCAATGATTTTTCTTTGTGCAATACCACAACTAAAAGCTATTAACCCAAACAATATAAATCCATACCTGATCATCGGTTCCTTTATTTGTTAAAAGAAGAGAAAGTATCAAAAAGTGAAACAAGAAACTTTACCTGTAAATATCTGACAAATATCGAAATGAAATAACACTGTAAAATACAGCACTTCAAATTCATTTTCCAGGGACGCTAATCCTCCATAAGGGAGCCTTTATCACAACTGATAGGCACTACCATATTATATTTGAATTCAATATCTTCATTCCACTTCTATAAAACATCAGTCTATTCACGATTATTGCTTCTTTGCAGGAAAAAGCTAGTTCTGCGGCCGAAACAAGACTTCGTTTAGTTTAGCATTCTTTTGCAATACGGCTATGATAGCCAGTAGCAGTAAAACACCCTGAAACAGGGCGAATGCCTGGTAGCGCAGCATAACAGGTATAGAGATAATCAACAATGCCGCATTACCCACAAACGCCAACCCTAGCACAATCAGAATTTTCTGTTGTACAGGATGCATCTGAATTTGTTTTCTTTTTTTTAAAAGCTGAATTCCGCATACCAGCAATACCAGGTTTAACAGCAGAAATAGCGGACGAAAACCCCATAGCAAATAATAAGAACCCTTTGGCCATACAGCTGATATATATCTATCCTTCCGGCCAAACCAACGGGCTACCCGTGTGGGCACTTTATTACGCCCCATAGAATACACCGTAAATTGTTCAATTACAGGCAGAAAATAAGTAATTACATTAGGCAGTAGATAATATTGCACATATGCCCAGGGATGTTGCTTTATTAGGGCTTTAGCGTAGTTAGCCCAATGCACGCCCATGCGGTTATACAACCAGAACACCGGCTTATCAGGCTGAGCAGCCTCTTCTACCGTAGCCAGATGATACCACATAACCGCCCCCCGCCCCCCCAACATATACTGAGGACCGTCCCAAGGGTAAAACGGATGCTGCATTAAATCATTCGCTTTAAAATATGTACTCACCACCTGATCCATTTGTTGCAGACGTTCGCCCTGAAAAGCTGCCGTGTCTATCCGTATGTAAGGATACATAAACAAGGCATTGCTTGCGAGAATCCAGCCACTCTGGGCTGAGAATTCCTTTCTGCCATACTGCCGCAGGTTTTTTTGCAGGGTAGTATTTACTATCCATACCAGCAATAAAACGCCTATTGTCGCAGAAAGCACTTTCCATACCCGGTTAATAGGCGCTAGCCACAAAGCTACTATCATTATTATAGGATAATAAGCCGCCTGATAGCGCACCAAAAAAAGATAAGCCAGCAGCGGCCCCTGCAACAAAATATGCCAATATTGGGCCTCATATAACATTTTAACAAGAATAGTAAGCCATGCCACACTGAGTGCGGCAAAAAAAACGTCGCTGGAAATAAGATTGGCCAAGTAATAACTCATGGGGTTAAACACCAGAAATATTAATACAGCATTCTTCAGGCGTTCATCTGGTTGAAAAAGATAAAACAGCGTAAAAGCCATCCACAGGCAGGCACCCTGCAGTAATGCAAACTGCACTGTTATCAAAAACAAATGTGAAGGAGTAATAAAATGGACTGCCCGTAAGAAATAACTATACCCCATGGGCCATACGGAAATATAATTACCATCTTCCGCAAGGCTCAGGTAATGAAAAGAATCTACATAAGTATCGGGAAATGGATACAATATTTTGTACACTATAAATAGCGTAAGCATACCCAGTATAGAGAACAACAACTGCTGCTTATAATGTACAAATACAAACTGCCGGAAACTAACCGGATTTACGGTAAGGGCCTGTTGCATAATAGAGTAGTAATTTTTATAAAATACCACTCTGAAATGCGTTCAAAAGGGAACACATGTTACCGCTAAAGGGAGCGCCGCAACAGTTGAAAACGAAACACACCTAACAAGCGGTTATACCCACCCACCATTCCATCCGCATAATACCAATCGCCTATTTTACCAATCACATTAAAACGCTGCGGCACAGCCGCTTCCGCCACCAGCACACCATGCTGATATACCTGCAAACCGCTTCCAGATCCTTTTTGGGTGGTATGCGACCGGAAAACCAGGCGGGAGGAAGGATCGCAGAAAATGTGATAGTAATAACCCGTTTCAGACAAAGCTTTTGAACTGGCAACTCTATCTTTTTTTTCATTTGTAGTTTGCGGATATTGTTGATTCATATGCTGCCCCTGACGCCCAAAAGAGTACAGATAGCTTTGATCCGGTGCGTATACATGAATAGCAGAATCAATGGCTTCACTTACATAGATGGTATCATCACGCACATCTGCGCTTCCAAAATCAAAATCGGGAATATTATTAAACACGGCAGTATATAGGGAGGATCTTTTACAGAATACAGACTGCACCTGAGCAGCCGGTAGCTGCACCGCACCCAGCAATGCCGCCTGTTGGTAATAGCCAGATTGCCAACGGTACCGGTTAAACTGTTTATTGATATGAGGTGAAATCCAGAGCGGAATCAGCAGCCGCTGCTGTGCATCAAAAGGCAACCAGCGCGTATCGTATGGCCTCTCCTGAATATCGATGCTATAAGTGCCAATAGCAGTATATTCTTCTTTTTCATAAGTTAATTTGGATCGCTGCCAGTTAAGTGCAACAGGCTGCCCCCGCTGCTTGCCCGTGCTGTCAAAAAAACGCATCTGATTATTTTTATCCAGCAGGTAAATACTGCCATCCGGCGTAAAACCGCCATAACGGTATTCACCAATAGTATTTTCTGTAAGCAAAGTATCCAGAAAATTCCCCGCTGTATCAAAAACCTGTACACTGCAATGGTCATAATCAAAAAGATAAATGCGATGGTTGTGTACCCGAAAAAAACCTTCTGTATAAAACAAGGGCGATACCATAGGAATACTATCTAACTGCACCAACTGATACATCAGCTGTTTACCGGCAAATACTTTTTCTGTACGTGTACGCTGCTGGTGGCAACCAGGCAACAACAATACAAACAGCACAAGCACCAATAATACATCTGTGTTTTTTCGCAGGAAAAATATGGCCATACAGGCAATTTACCTCATGGCCATAGCATTGTACAGGAACATCCGCCAAAACAGCGGGAACTTGTTTTACAATTCTTCTGTCTGCACTTTTTGCTGCAGCTTCAGCCATAAGGCCTCCGCACGAACGGCAGCAGCAATATATTGTTCTAATAATTTTTGTAAAGCAGCTACATTATTCCAGCTGTTGATACTGCTGGCTATTTCCGGATTTTCCTGTTTCCATTCGGTAAGCAGTTCTGCCTCTATTGAACCAAGGCTACCTTCTCTTTCCTTTGTAAGCAGGCAAATCAGGGTATTTACATCTATCTGCAACGGTTGATTTCTCATAAGTATTGGCATATGATTGAGTAATTTTATTTATATAAGAAGCGTTTCTCTGGAAGAAAGAAACAAAAACTTCCTTAAAATTAGCTTACGATTGCCAATGGCCGTTGCAGAATTTTGCTATCAGGCCAGTTTGCCGCTCAGCGCCTGGCGCAACTGGTTAAGGGCGCGTGATTTGTTTACGCGTACATGCTCCACCGGAATCTGCATTTTCTGCGCTATCTGGGTGTTGCTTAACCCATCTACATACAGCCAGTTAAGCATGGTTCTGGCACGCTCCGGCAACAGATTAATTTCTTTGTGAATACGTTCTACCATTTCCGCTTTAATCATATGCTCCAGCACAAACCCATCTGCCTCTTCTGAAATGTAAAAAATTTCGCGGTGGCTGCTCGCTTTTGTTTTCAGCTTGTCTACATAATGAAAGCAGGCATGTTTAATTACCACATACAGGTAGCATTTAATCTTGTACAGGGTTTCGAAGCACTCCCGTTTAAGCCAGCATTTGCTGAAGGCGTCCAGCACAATGTCTTCGGCTTCCTGTTCATTTTTTACAATGCCCCTGGCGGTAAACAGGAGGTTGGTGGCGAACATGCTGTAAATCCGTTTTAAAGCCTCTTCTTTTCCTTCCCTGAACTGCATAAGAATAGCTTCCATCTCATCAGGATGGCATGGGGCAAAAGTTTGCATAGTGGTACGTTTGGTTATTGTCTGACTAAAATCTTCTTTCCTTCTACTGAAAAATGAATGCTGCCCGTAAGCTCCAAAAGGTATAACACCTGAGAAAGGGGTACATCACGGGGAATAGTACCCATGAAACGCCCTGCTGATTTATTTACATTGATATATTCCACATCCATATCGTACCACCTGCAAACCTGTAGCATCAGGTGGTTAAGGCTGCTGGCATTGAGATAGAAAACACCGTTTTTCCATGCCATTACATCTTCCAGGTCGGGGTTGGGATTCAGTTTGATGTTAAACGCACCATTGCTTGCCTGAGCTTGCTGTCCAGGGTTCAGATATTGAGCTACCTCCCCGTTGGTTACCCTCACTGACCCCTCCAGCAGCGTAGTGTTTACCGTTGTTTCCTCCGGATAAGCACTGATATTAAAATGCGTTCCTAATACATGTACCGTGTGCTTGCCCGCTTTTACTATAAAGGGTTTGCGGGCGTTGGCTGCCACCTCAAAATAAGCTTCACCACTTACCTCCACCACTCTTTCCCGGCCATTAAAAGCTACCGGATACCGCAGCGAGCTGGCTGCATTCAACCATACTTTGGTGCCATCTTCCAGCTCCAGTGCATATTTGCCCGCCCGTGGCGTGGTAATGGAATTATACACCATAGCCGTGCCTGAGGCTGCATTACCGGAGGCGGCTTCGTAAAACAACATACCGCCATTCATTTGTATTACATGGGTATTGCCTTCTGTAGCAATATTGCCCGGCTGCCGGGTACCCAGCAATACCGTATCGCCATTGGCCAGCCTTAATACCGCCTGGTCTCTTCCCGGCGCTACATCTTTGGCAGGTGCTACTATAGCAACATCTTTAGTAACGGGTTTGTGCGTGGTTATGGGATGCTGAAAATAGAAGTAAACGCCTGCTACCGCAGCGGCAAAACCGGCGGCGTAGTAATGCCACTGCCTGAAAATCACTGATTTTACGCGCGTGGTATGGACAGGAGTTTCCGGAGTAGTGATAAATACGGGCAACGCAGCGCTTTTCTCAAGCAGTTCTTTGCGCAGTAATAATAATTGCTGCTGCTCTTCCTGTTCCGGAAGTGCATTTGTATCCAGATAATATTCACAAAGCAAAAAAGCTTCCTCCGCACCGGGCTGCTGCATCAGCTGCTGCATGCGGGCGTTGCCTTGTTTTGTTAAACCGACATAGCGATCCCACAAAATCAAATCAACCAATTCCGCATTATTTTCCGTTGCTGCGAGTAATTCTTGTATGCTCATATAAACAGGTACGTGACTTCGTATAAATAATACGACGAACGGGGAAAAGCAATCTCTATGGTAAATCTGAAATATTTTTTTTGAGCCGGAAAAAATGTAATTTTATTACTACCGGTTTTTTCAACAACGATACCATGATAAAAACAGCCCGGTCAACAGACCTTGCCATTGCGTTACCTGAAAACAAACGCCGCACTTCCTCCGTGGAAGATGTGTACAGCGAAGTAAAAAACCCTACCATCCGGATACACAAACGATGGGTGTGGCTGTTTGTTGCAGTTTGGCTGGCCATGAAATGCACCCTTATTCTATGCCTGTTTTATAAAAAAGAAAACAATAAGTTAAGTCAGCAGCTACAGCAACAACAAACCAACACCGCCATCAGTGCCAAATAGCGGAATATGACAAAGCCTGCTGCCCTTTTTACCTTAGACAGTTTGAACACCCGCTACATGCCCCCACTTGAACAGGCACAGCTGGCGGAAGAGTTGATATTTCTGCTGCGGCAGGAAAAACTGCTTGCCGAACACGAACAGCAGGCAGGCGCAGGTGCGCCCGCAATACCGGAAGAATGGATGGATTACAGTGAGGTGGATGCACTGATTAAGGTATTGAAAACCACCGTTACGCCACCAGGTGAAGAAGCCGTCAACTACGTACCCTTGCAGAAAAAGCAGCACAGCCATTTTACGCCTGGGCAGCTGGCGCTACGGTTATTGATAGCAGTGGCTGCTATTTTGATAATGTGGCTGTTCTGGCGCTATCTGGAATTAACACACTAATCCTGCAGGATAAAATACAGGGCCAGTAAACCTGCCCCGGGCAGGGCAGTATCAATATACGCTCTGATGACTTTCAGGGCTTCGTAAAAATAGGTATGCGCACTTACCTTACTTATTTTAAGGGCCTCGGCAATTTCTTCGTAAGACTTCTGATGTACATAGCGCATTTCAAAAACGCGCTTTTTTTGACCGGTAAGTTTATCGGCGGCCTGTTGAATATAAGCCAACAGCTGCCGTTCATCTAACCACTCCTGTGTTTCGTTGGTATAATCGCGGGTAACCATCTTTTTCAGCTCCAGTACCCGCTGCTCGTTACCCTTGCGGCGCAGGAAGTCGATACTGAGGTAATATACGCTCATATACACATAGGCACCCGGGTTGTGTACCGTAACCACATCCCCCTTCTTCTCCCATAATTTCAGAAAAAACTCCTGTGATAACTCACGCGCAGACTCTGCCGATCTGGTCATTTTAAACGCAATGCCAAATACCCGCTTCTTGTGCAGTTCAAAAAAACGGCTGAACGCATCTGCATTACCGGCAGCTATGCCGGCAAGCAGCTGTTTATCCAACTGTATATCTAATTCTGTATCACTATCCATAAATGATCCGTCCGATTATCATTACGATCTCATGTTATTCATCAAGGCATTGTCACAGGAAACTGCCCTAAAAGGCTTGCCAAATTCAGCGGATATGGATTTAAAAAACGGTGTTTGCACCGTTAAAATATTAAAACTAATCGTTTAACATCAAATGTGCCAAAGATTTTTCTACACTATATGCGAATATAATGAACACTTTAAAATAACATTCAAAACCCAACAACAATTTACCCAACACTGCGCACATTGCCCGGATGACTCCGGAACAAATACGCGCCGAGATAGAACTACAGCCAACAGGTGAAAAGATACGCACCACCCGAAAACAACTGACCCCAAAGCTAAGCCAGAAGGAACTGGCGGCTTTATGTAATTTACACTATAACCATTTAGGAAAAGTAGAAAGAGGCGCCTCCAATGTAGATTTGTTAACGCTGATAAAAGTGAGTTTTGCTGTGCAGTTGCCCGTGTTTGAACATCTACGCCTGCCAGCCAGCGCTATAAAGCGCAAACTGGCCCCTACAGACAAAATGATATCCCACCGGCTGCGCCGTGTACTTAAAATAATAGCCAACTGTATTTTACAATTACTGAAGCAAAAAAACATGAGCCAGGAGGCCCTGGCCAGCGCCATGGACATTGACCGCAGTGAGATTAATAAATATGTGCATGGCCGTATTAATATGCAATACACCACCCTGGTAAGAATAGCCATGCACCTGGAGGTAGAAACACAGGCCTTACTGAAGCCTCAGGCCGCCTGATTACCTTTCTGAAGCGTGTAAAATTTTAAAATTGTACAACAAACTCACCAGCAACATGCGCTGCAGTTGATTGGTTTGCCGGGTATATATATAATTGGCCCCCGCACTTTGGGTAAAGTTGCGGTTGGCATTCAGCAAATCGAACCCGCTTAGCCGCAGCTGCCATTTGCCACCGGCAAATAAGCGTTTATAAATGGCGGCGTTAAGCACACTGCTGGATTGTGCGGGCAGTAGCCCCGATGTACCCATACGCAGCCAGGTATAACTGCTCTGCAGCGTAATACCCAGCGGTAATTCATAGTTGAGATAGAGCGTAGCATTGTGGTTCCAGCTACGGGTGTTCTGCTGCGGACTTAAGGAATAGCGGTAGAGGGTAAAACGGTTGCCACTGGTTACAATAGCCATTAGTTTGGTACCCAAACTATAGCTGAGCCTTAAGTTTTCGGCCCAGGAAAAACTGCGGGTATGGTTGGGCCGGCCGTTAATCAGGCTTACATCGTTACCATGCGATACAATACTCTGCAGGCTGCCCCGGTTTTTCTTTCCCTGTTTTCCGGCAAAACCAAAACTGTACACCGCCGCTGCCCCCAGCTGGTAATTGCCGTTTACATTTACAAACTGCTGCTGTTGTACCCCACCCGGTAACAGCGTGATGGAGGGTACAATCTGGTTGCGGACAAAACTGGCATCTATGCCCATAGAAAGCCCGTTGTAGTTTTTCTTGTTCACCGTATTAAGCATTAAAGACAGAGAGTGCCGGAAAGACTGCCTGAGATCTGGATTGCCCGATTTTACAAAAAGCGGATTACTGAGATCGGGCAACGGCTGTAGCTGATCTATAGCAGGTGCTGTGCTATAGCCAAAATAGTTAAGGCTGAACGTTTTGCCATTACGCAGCAGCAGGTTAAGGCTGGCTTTGGGCAGCAGGTTGGTAAAATGCTGGCGGATATGCCGGTTGGGCAAAAAACTGATATTATTAAAAAGGCTGTATTGCCAGCCCAAACCCAGGTTATAGTTAAACTTCCGCTCGTTTCTAACAAAAGCCCCTTCTACCATATGGGTGGTATTCCGGTTTTGGAACCGGTTACTGGTAAGGGGGGTAGGCGTGTTGAAACCGCCGGTGAGGCTATCGTAATCATAACTGGCTTTATCGTTCTGCTGTACTGATGTAATAACATTATACGCCAGTAAAAGGCTGTATAATTGAGATAAAGGCTCCGTATAAGTAAGTACGCTACCATACTGCTGCCCCTTGGTATGCTGCTGGTATTGCTGGTGTACGAATGTTTGCTGCTGCAGGGCGCCGGTGGGGGCATACCCGTTAAGCAATGAATACAAGCTGCCGGTACTGTTGCCGGTTTGCGAAGATTGCCTGAGCGACCATTGCAGCGTTCTGCCGGGGCGGCCGAAACGATGCCGCCAGTCCAGCTGATTGGTAATGCCTATCCCCTCCTGCTCATCCGTATTCCGTGTTTGCACACGGCTGCTGGTATACCCTGCCCCGCTGTGCTGCAGGGTTTGTATAGCCGCCGTATCTTCCCGGCGGTTGCCTGCCTGGTTATAGGTAACGGAGGAAGCCAATTCCCACTGATTCCGTTCATTGGCGTTATACGTGAGCCGGAAGTTGAACGGGTATTTTTTATCAGCTACCAGGCTATGGCCCTGCCGGTTTTCCTGCAGGCTGGAATCGGTTAAAAAAGTACGCCGGCCGGCGCTTTCCAGCACCTCTGTTTTTTCATCGTTGCCATTAAAAGCCAGGTTAGCGGTAAGTTTATCACCCCACTTTTTCATCACATTCACATCCCAGGCAGTGGTAGATTGCAGGCCTGCCTGCGGGGTATAACTTTTGCTTTCCACGCCGGTAAACCGGTTGTTGATATTATTGGTGATAAGGTTGGCCTTCAGCATCAGTTCTTTACCCAGTTTGGTAAGGGTGCCGCCAGCCGCATAATTGTTATCCTGCCCCTTACTGCCATATACACTGCCCAGCCAGGCTTCTTCCATCCCCTTTTTGGTTTTTATATTCAGCGTATGGGTTTCGCTGTTTTCGCGGATGCCACTGAATGTAGCTGCGTTAGACCGGGTGCTGAAGGCTTCAATAGAGGCAATGATTTCTGCCGGCAGGCTGTTGGCGCTTTTGGTATTGCCCAGAAAAAATTCCTGCCCGTTAATCATAATTTTATCTACCCGCTTACCCATGTAGGTAATATTGCCATCTTTATCTACCTCTACCCCCGGCAGCTGCCGCAACAGATCTTCCAGCTGGGCATCGGGCCGTAACGCATAGGCGGCTGCGTTAAAAGAAAGCGTATCGCCCCGTATAGAAACCGGGCGTGGAGCCGCTTTTACCACCACATCGCTTAATTCATTCTCCTGCGGGCGCAGCGCTATGGCCAGCCTTAGCGTATCGCCACTTTTTACCCACACCGGCAGCGTATCATGTACAAACCCCATAGCCAGCACTACCAGCCCATAGCTGCCTTCGGGTACTTTTTTAAATACAAAACCTTTACTGCCGGTGCGGGTTTGCAACAGGGGCTTATGGCTTTTGGGTGCCAGTAATAATACATCTGCCCCTTCTACAGCAGAAAGGGAAACACTATCGCACACCTTACCCTGTATTACAGCGTGCTGACTAAACGCAGCCAACTGCATGCAGAAAAGCACGTATACCAATAAGGCGTTTTTTTTCATTACTGTTAACGCCTGCTGCTAAAGCCCGGCTTACCCCAATTAACAAAAAAGGATAGCGGCAAGCAGGAACAGCCCCCGGCAGAAAAGGAACCACCTTAAAATTTCAGCTATCAAACAAACGATTGTTAATTTGATAACATTTTATTTATATTCGCATCGCTTTAAAAAAAGCATCAGCTACCTGTTAGCTACCTATAATCCATCATCCTGGCTAAAGCTGCCCTGGTACTTGTTACAACATTGTAGATATACAATGTTTTTGTAAGAAGTAGAATTCACATATCCTACAAACGTGCGAGAGAGCCGGAATGCGGGCATTCCGGGAGGTATTCCTTTATATAAAATTTTGACTACTGAATAAAACAAACACTGCTTCATTTCAAAAAACTAAACCGAAATATGTTAAACAATTTCCCAAACAGCAGCGCTGCCTTCATTGAAAAAGTTGAAAACAGTTTTAACACGGTTACGCGATGTGTTTATGAGAAAAACGCCACGAATGCTTTACAGGAACTGGCACAGGGCTGCAATGAGTTATTGCAGTTAGCAGAAGAACACCCTAACCATCCGGCCATTACCGCCCTGTTTCAGGAATACATACCCTATGTGGTTTGCAGCCTGGACTTTTTAACCAAACAAGCCGAACGCGCTGTAGCAGAGCCCACTGTTGTAAACGCGAAGTTGCAACAGGTACTACAATTGTATGATACATTGGGCGCAGGATGGTTAAAAGCGCATATGCCGCCGGACTGCAAACTACCGGAAGCATTTGTAACCAGAGAACGCCCGCTGATGGCCTGTGCTTATAAAGCCATAGAAAACAGTTTTACCACACTGGCGTTTACCCTACCTGTTGCCATGGCACTGGAAGTAGCGCTGGTACTGATACAGGCGCCGGCCGGGCAGGTAATTACTTACAGCCAGTGGCAGTATGCCCAACAACTGATAACGCACCTGCAGCAGTTACTGAACAACCAGATAACACCGGCTACAGAGGAACATGTTATTACTACCTTACTGGCCCTGCGCTGTAACACCGGGCAGTTTAGCATATGGTATACCCGGCATATAAAAAACACGATACAGGAAGCCGGAACCCTTACTGAAAAAAAAAGCGCCTAGACCAGGCCATATATACCGTTAAAACGGCGCCACTGCAACACCGCGGTTTGCCGGCAACCTGTGCGGATGCCGGCAAACCGGGCATGGAGGAGCAGCTGGCGCCGTTTTTTGACTATGCCGCAGCACAACTGATAACAGCTCCCCTTTCGCCTCATCTGTTTCTTGATTTTCAGAAAGCCAACATGTACGATACCGCCTGGGCTTTCCGGCTATTGCTGCAAACCATTGTGCCACCCGGCGATCCATTGGAAGCCATGCTGGGCAGCGTGAGCAGCATTATCCGTTTTTCGGGCAAACCGGTAAATGCCGCCAACTTTGCACAGTATGCACAGCCCAAACATTTGAATACCGACCGTGTAAAATACCTGATTGCCGTAAACGAGCACCAGACCAGTTATTGCCGGCAATTGCTGAAACACTTACCGGATAAGGAACGCGGGATAAAAACAGAGATACCCCGGATACAAAACCTGTATAAACCCGCCGCAAAGGATTGACAAACAGTACAATAAAATACATTACATTTTTTACGATAGTATTTAGAAAATTTTTTTAAGGAAAATAGCCGCGTATTTACTGCATTACCGTGTGTCTGCAGATAATCTGTTATGGAATACTGTACAGCATGATACAATTTTACAGTACCAACAAGGGAGGGCAGTATAGAACGGCCGTTCGCCCGGTGGTAACTGCCCGCTGTTTTGCCGGATACTGTACAGGAAACAGCAGCAGTGCCCCGGGTTATATACCCCCTTTTGCGTAACAAGTGGCTTACGAAAAAAACAGCAGCACAACTGCCCCATTTTTCCGCACTACTGACACAAAAAAGCGCGCAGCTGTACAAAAAAAGTGGATGACTGCTTTTATTAACCGCAGTAACCACCAGAAAAAAAGTACAACTGATTTTTTATGCAGCAGCTGTGCGCAAAAAAGCCGCACAAGCAACAGCAGAAAAAGCAGCACTGCAAAATAAAAGCGCAGCTGCACGCATTTTTTGCGCACAGCCAACCGGAAAAAAAGAAGTAACCACACAAAAAAATGCATTGCTCTGTTTTTTCCGGACACTACTGCCGCTTTTGTTTTCAGTAGTGCGGCGCAAAAGCGCAGTAGCCACACAAAAAAGCGCACAGGTGACATATTGTTTAGCAGTACTGCCATTTTATGCGGCGCCTCTAACCGGAAAAATGGCACAACTGCACTAACAACGGGCAGATGTGCAGCGCTTTTCAGCAGTTGTGCGCTGTTTTACGGCACAACATTTTTTTTCACTATTAAAACCAATGATTATTATTTATGCTATCAGCATACTATCATTTTATACCTAAAGCAGACGCAGACCTGGTGCTATGGGTAGCCAACTTCAGGCTGAAGATTGCAACGGTAGGCGCACAGATTGAGTTACCTGCCGCCACTATTACAGAAGCAGCAGACACCGCCCAGATAATAGAAGACGGCTTTGAAAAATCGGCTGTAAAAAAACAGGAGCAGCAGGAAGCCGTTGCGTATAAAAAAGTATTACGCAAACGGGACGTAAAGAAACTGGTGAGCCTGGCCATTGCCATTAAACGCCACCCGCTGTATACCGAAAACATGGGCCGGGAACTGGGTATTATCGGCACACAGTCAAACGCCGGCCGCAGCCCCTTACGCCCTACCTTAAAGCTGAAAACAGAAGTGGGCTATGTAGCCATCAGCTTTAACAAGCAGCGCCAGAAGGGCATTACCATTTACAGCCGACTGAAAGGCAGCCATGGCTGGGATACCCTGATAAGCGGCACCTCGGTATCGCCGTTTAAAGATGAGCGGCCTTTACAACAGGAAGGCGTGGCCGAAACCAGGGAATACCTGGCGCGCTACTGGGACAATGCTACAGAAATTGGCCAGGAAAGCGACATTGTGTTTACCCTGTTTGGCGGCTAACCAGCCCTCTACACCATCACCGGCAGGCGCACCTGCCCTGCCGGTTTTCTTTTTCTCTTAAACAAAATTGTATGGAACTATTAATTACCCGTACCTACTATAAAAATGGTACGAACGGAACACTTATGCTCAACGGCAAGCCCTTTTGCTTTACCATAGAACTGCCTGATAAAAACAACCAGACGAAAATTTCCTGTATACCGGAAGGCAGCTATAAAATAAAAAAACGGAACAGTGAAAACCATGGCGACCACCTGCTGATAACAGGCGTACCTAAACGCAGCCATATACTGATACACCCGGCCAACAACGCCATGGCCGAGTTGGAGGGCTGTATATCGCCCGTAACCACCTTAACCGCGCCGGGTTGTGGCAACCTTTCCAGAGCGCCTTTTGTAAAGCTGTTAAAGATTGTGTACGCCGCACTGGCAAAAAAGGAAGAGGTATGGCTACGCATTATCAGCCAGCAGGAAACCTTATCTGAAAAACAATTATTAAACGCTAAAAACACACCATGAACCAACTATCCAGTATTACGCAAAGAGCGCTGGCCCCAACGCCGGTATTTTTTAAAAAGCTGCGCCTGATAGGCCTGGCGCTGCTAACCATTAGTGCAGCCATAGCAGGTATTAAAACACCACTACCCGGTATTATTACCCAGGTAGCAGGCTATATAGCCGTTGCAGGTGCCGTACTATCGGCCGTAAGCCAAACCACCGTAGAAGACAAAGTAAAACAGCTATGGGAGGAGCTGCCCCATGAACAGCAGTGACAAAGGAGTAACCGCCGCCGGCTTTGCCGGCGGCAACCTGCTGAACCTGGTAGCTATTGTAAATGGTACAGACCTTGCTAAAACAGCTATACTGGCGGTGGTAGGGGCAGTAGTAAGTTTTGTGATAACGATGTTGCTGAAAAAAATTACCGCCTGGCGGAGAGCAAAGCCACCGCGGCAGCACAGGAAAGTATAGGTATACCCGGGAACTCCTGTGCATTTTATTCAGGCCACGGAAGGTGTGCTATTTTATCTGATCTTAGCTGAACAGTTATACTGGCAGACAGGTATCGCCCTGTTTGCGGATTTTATTCTTTCCCGGGCCTGATGCGCACGGGATTTTTATATTAAACCTGGCCCAGCATGAACAAACGTTCATTGAACTGCTGGTTTAATATTCGCGCCTCAGCCTCACTAACCCGCGTATCATTTCTCATTATCAGCTTAGTACTATACCGGGCTGACAAATTGTGCCTGCTTTCCCCTCTGTAAATGAATGTGGCAGGTGATTCATTAATAACGCGCAGGCAATCTAAAAAATGGCTTCGCTGGCCCGGAGACAAAGTTTTTCCATTAAGACACAGCTCAAAGCTGCTGTAGGCCGGCATTAAAGCATTACAATCACAACTGACAGTGCCCGGAATGCAAACAGGCCACCTCCCGTTGTTTTATCAAAAGGAGATAGCCTGCTTTATGTGACCATTCAGGATTACCGCTGTATAATCAGATTTTTCCTTACAGTACTTTGATTACTTTGAATTTCTACTATATAAAATCCGTTGTTTAAGTTACCTACATTCAATTCTTCCCTGCTATTGACGCCTGAGCATTGTATGGTTTTACGCAGATTGCCACTGGCATCATATATAACAATGCGTTTAATAAGCAAAGGTTCTGTTACTACACCATTGTCTGCGGTTTTCGTAGCGGAAGAGACCGTGTTATTTTCTGCAGTAATGGTAATATGATTCTGCGCCGGATTGGGTGATACACCAAATGCACAAGGCTGCAGGTAAATGCGTTGTGAACCGGATACAAAACCGCATTCGTTATCTGTGTTTAAGGTGGCCCGTAACGTAGAGGAGTTAAGATTAATACACCACGAGGAGGTGGATGGATTGGTGGTGCCACCGCTTGTTTGCAACGTCCATTGGCGGTAGGTACTGCCAGGTATGGGATTAGCACAGAGCGTAATAGGAAAGCTGCAGGCAGGCCCATATGGCAAAAATGTAACAGGGGTACCACCTACTTTAATTTCTTTCTCAAATTTTCTGCTGATGCCGCAGGCGTTTGTAATGGTTAACTCCAGCACATCTACCCCGTCAGCCACCTTATTAAGCGTTATGAATGGTGTACCCTGACCACCACTGATGGAAAAATAACCGTACTTGCTGCGCCAGCTGATGGTAATTGCGCGGGGCAGATTGGTAGCAGTATACCCACCGGAAGAACATATGTAATAGTTACCATTAATAACAGGGGTAAGATTACAGAAACCGGTGGTGTTACAATCGTAATTTGGGTTTAAAGTATTTAGTAGTTTACGGAAAAGGAAGTTAGTAACCTGCCAGGACATTCCGCCATTGTGATCATTATTTACGTCGGTAATGTTGGACGTAGCCGTAATAGCTGCCTCAAATGGTGAGAGGCCTGCATTGATAAATGTATTTCCTGTTATGCCAGAAGTATTGGTAATCTGATTATCTACATTAACGTATAAATTGGTGCTGAGGTAGTTGCCCGCAGGGCCGTAATTCTGATTCTGCAAGTCTAAAGCGCTTACAGTAGGAATAAAGTTGTGTGCCTTGTGATTAAAATAACTGGCATCACCGGCAAAGCCATTGTTGTCACCGGCATTAAGTGAGGTTACAAATTGATCTTGTGTATTACCATAGCTGCCAGGCGCATCATCGTAGGAATAAAGATTGCTTATTCTGAAATTCCTTACTTTAATATTAATAGAAGGCAGCAGGGGGATACCGAATATTCTTCGGATGGTTACCCCGTAAAAGCGATAACGGGCTATATAATCGGTATTATTTTCCGGTAAGGCATAAGCCTGACTGGAAAAATTAACCAGTAAAAAGGTAACGCCCCCTTCAAATATTTTAGTGCCCGGGCCAAAGGGATCGCCGGGTGTAAACTGCCTGCCATTGCCGGCGTTTTTGTTACCCGGCACATTATCACCACGCCCAAAAGCCACCCCATAATTATGCGTTTGCTGCGGATAGCCTTTGGCCTTCAATCTCTCCGCAAAAGCGGTTCTTAACGGATCTATGCTGGTGGTATAAGGAAGAAAGGGGTTGCCGCTTTGTACCGCACGCATATTCAGCATCTGCCGGGCGGCAGGGCTTGAAAAGCTATTTGACACACCACCCAAATCGCCACCAAACCAGGCCAGGTAGGGCATATCATTCAGCATTTCGGAGAATATATATTGCATCCCCAGTGGTATGTTAGCGCCCTGGTGCGGCGCATCATAACTTATATAATTTTCTACGTTGTGTTGCAGGCCCCTGTCTTCCATATCTTTCAGACACCATCGTGCAATTAGCCCGCCCATGCTATAGCCAATAACGGTGCTTTTGAAGTTGCCCGTTTTATTAGCGTTTACCAGTTCAATTACTTTTTCCAGTTGCTTAGCATTATTTTCGATGTAGGAAGAGTTATTATTAAAGTCAACAAACACAAAATCGTACCCGTAAGAAAGCATGGTACTTACAAAAGCATTCCTGTTCAGCCGTGCCCGCATAACGGCCGGGGTTAGTGCTTTTGTAGGATCAAGCCCTTCCACTACAATAACAGGTTTGTCGAAAACATCATCGCAACTGGTTTCTACAAATGCATTGGCCCCACTTATTCCACCTGTAAAAAAAATCATTTGTTTTGCCGCGATAGCCGTACCAAAGTATTCTGCATCGTTACGATATACGGGAGGTTCCTCTACCTTCCAATTGTATTTGGGAGTAACAAAAACAGTGGGCCGGCTAAGATGTAACTGGCATTTAGCCGTAAAGGTTTGCGCGCCTGATACCATTTGCGCGGTAACTACTTTACTGCCAGGGGTTGCATATGAAACATTTACGGTACTACCTGCGGTAATGGTACGGAAGCCGGCACCATCGCCAAAATCAACCGTCATACCAGTAATGCCCCCTGTTTCCCATAAGTTAGCAGGAAAAGCAAATGCAAGCGGATCGAACGCTTCTATATCGCTGATATAAGGAGCCAGAGCAAATAGCTGGTTGGTATTGTAAGGAGACACGGTACGCCCCGGCACATCCAGCAGCCCCACACTGTCTGGCGCTACAGTAAACAGCCCTTCTGTTAATGCCGTACTACGGATGGTATTGTAGTTTTTAAACAGGGTAATAAAAGGGATCACCTTCGTGTTTTGATAGTAAGTAACTGCCCGTACATACAAAGAATCAGTCAGCTGCAGGCTGGCATTGTTATTTACTTTACTTAAGCCAAGCAGATTGTGCAGCATTAAAATATAATTGCCACTTTTTATGGTATCCACACTGCTGCCACCACTGTATTGCAGGGATGTAAAGGGGGCCATAGAGTATTCCAGTAGTAAGCCCGTAGGCACCAGTTGTTTATTGATGCGGAAAGTACTATCCCGCCATCGTTCACGGCTGATGTTAATAGAGTCTTCAACAATTATCTGGGCAAAAATAAGTGTGCTTAGCAGCAAGGCTGCCGACAGTAATAGTAATTGTTTTTTCATAAGAGATATTTAGGAGATGATTTTGCATGGTTGCTGTAAAAAAAGGTATAGCGGGTGTTAGCAGGTGTACTAAAGCTAACAAATAAGTAAAAGCGGAACAAAAGACAGGGGCTGGTGAAACCACCGGAGGGGGTACCGTTTTTTAACGGATGTGGGACAGTGTAGCCGATCCGGAAAAGCCGGTGTGGCACAGGCAAGATAAAAATGAACCACAATTTTAATTGGCCAGTACTAATATTTTATTCAAATTAGTATTAGCAAACGCTTACACCAGCGTTATGAACCAGCCTCATTTACAGGCTGCACTTCTCCAACAGTCCTAAGAAATTCCGACCGGCTAACTATTTTGTAGTAACAATAGAATGGGATGTATGATTCCGGCTGCTGCCGTAAGGCATGGCATGTTTATAATACCCATTAATAAATAATAAAGCAGTAAACGATTGCAAAGATTTGCCTGAAAAACCAATACAAAGAAGCGTCCGGAAACTTTCCGGGCGCTTTCTTTTACTTTGCGCATTATACCAGCCGGCATCTTCCTAACGCAGTTTAACCATTTATTCAATAAAATACCTGATACCAGGTATTTTACATTTTTTCAGTACGCTCAACTTGCATAAATGAACAGAGATTAGTAATATTGAGCCGTGAATAACGACTAACGTGCTTAGCATATCTCCCCCGCCTTATTAACATAATATCATTATTTATCATTTAAGAATGCATCTGTGCAGGAAAAATCTTTTCATGCATTGAATGCGCCTGTAAGAAGCATTTGTATGAAGCATCTATTACATATAGCATTTGCTATTGCTGCCTTATGTGTGTACAACAATAGCCAATCTCAAAGCACATCCACCACCGGGCTTAGTATAGTTGAAGTTGATTTCACTAAAAAGAGCACCTCAGTAAAAATCCCTTTTGACATTCCATTCACACTAAAAATCATTAATCTTCCCGGCACTGTAAAGCAGGTTTCCGTAGCGGTTTCAGAAAGAAACGGAAACATTATTGTACCGGAAGCTCCTCAGACATTAAACGGTTTAACATCAATAGAATTTGTGATACCGGGCTGCTCGCCCGCAAAACAATACGACTTTTCAATAAAAGCCTCTGCTCCGGGGCCGCTAACACCCGCTCAGTTTAGCAGCCTGAAAACAGCACTTACCCGGGAGGCAAACATTTCGGCGGCGTTACAACTGCTGGCAGCACGTGCACAGGCAGAACAGAAAGCGCGGGCAGCAGGGGGCCCCGTTCCCAGCTATGCCACTATTTTAGCCAACAGCAAAACACAGTTGGTAGCTTATTTTAAAGAAGCTGTAAAGCAAATAGACCCCAATTATATCTGGAAGGAAATTGACATTATTCCGCCATTGGAAAACCTATTGCAGTTTTGTAAAAGCCACATAGACCTGATGGATAAGGTAACTACCTTACGGGCAGCCCCGCTGGTGACCGGCGATAGCAACGCTGCCCAAATAATTACTGCTCTGAATACATTTACCGCTGATTTGGCAATGAGCAACTGGAGCCAGATTGAAAAAACGCCAGGTAATGCAGATTATGACAAACTGGTGAATGATGTAAGCAACATTGAAAAGGCATTTCACACGCCTCCAACAGGTGTGAGCCAGGGCGTTATACGTGGATTAATTAATTATGCTGATGATGCAATTGACGGAAAAACTGCATTTATGGATGCGGTTATCAACAATATTATTTTACCCAATGTAGAGTACTTTACGGTAACGCCGGTTTTAATTGAACTGGATTTTGTAACCAATGCGCGGCTGTTTATAACACTGGATGCCGGAATTGCAGGCTATGCTGCGCGTATAGACAGATATATCAGTTATACCGGATTTAACATTTACTTCAGAGAAGTAAACAAGCAAACACCGCTACGGTATTACACAGGATGGGACCGGATTGCCGCCACTACTTCTTTTCTGATAGGGCTAACACTTAGCTCTATAGAAAAGCCCAATGTAAGAAAAGGTTTTATAGGAGATAAGGCGCTGGTAATAGGGGTTGGCAATAGATTATGGCGGTTTGCGCGGTTTAACGTGGGAGCACTTGTTCATTACCGGTATGACACTTCTCCTGTTTTTAACGCCGACCGTTATCACACATCGTTAAGTCCTTTTGTTTCTTTTTCTGTAGACATTGGATTAAAAGAAATTTTCTCCGGAGTGTTCACAGGCATATTTAATAACCAATAATTCATTAAAATATGGCAATTGATATTTCCAAACTGAAAGCAACCCCTAACACCGTAGCAAACGGTACCATCTCTGTAACAATAAGCTGGATAGCTATAGCGGATGCTGCGGCAGACAATAATGTAACCCTGGAACTTTATGTAGACCCGGGCTTTCAAATTTATCTGATTGACAAAGGAACAAAAGTAAAATCCATATCATGGAGCGCGGCTTTTCCCTTCACGTACGGAACACTTCAGAAAACCTTTACCATAAGTATGAATACAGGCGGGCTAAACCTGCCCACCGGATGTAGTATTCGCCTGGAAGCCACGAGTAAACAGGGATATAAATCGGCATGCAACTCATTTATCATCATTAAGTAATACAGCATGAAACTAATACTGCAGCTTTTATCCGGTTGCCTTTTAATTACGGGATGTAAAAAAGATGATGAAATTTATACAACCGGAAACTCAGGAGGCACAGCCATTAATAGCATACTCAGCATATCGGGCATTACCAATACCACCGTTGAAGCAGACAATTCCTCAGTGGCAACAATATATATACAGGTAAATGCAGAGGCAGATGCCACCGCCAAATCTATTATAGTAACGGTAGAAAATGCAACGTTTCGCAACAAACAAACAGCAGATACCTTAACAGCAGACGCCTACGGAAAAGTTATAGCAGAAATAGTAGGCGGAACTCCGGGAAGAGCCCTGTTTTCTGCTAAAACAAAATCTGTTCAGGTGGATACCAGTATACAATTTATTGCAGCGCTACCGGATGTATTATTACTTACCGCAGATACTACGGTAGTTGATACGCTTACTAACCCCACTATTACAGCTGGTTTATTACGCGCTCCTTTTAAAGGAACTGTTACAGACCCCTGCCAGGTATTGTTTTCGGTTTCCGGTACAGGTAGCGAAAGCCTGGTATTACCTGAAATGGGTTATTCTACAGAAAACAAAGTAAGCGTAACCTTAAAAAATCCTGCCCATGTAACCGGCAGTTTCAGAGTGGAGGCGAAAACAGTAGCCGCCTCAGGAGATACACTCAGAAAATATACCCATATACAAATTAAGTAACCAAAGCTTACGATATAGTTACAGGACTTCCGTAATAAGATAATCATTTCGCCCAAAGTACCTATGATAAACACCAACGTATGAAAAGTCCGGAAAAAAACAAATGGGTGAAGCTTTCTATACAGGAAGCAGGCGATCGTTTATTATTATTGTATGAAGATGGCCTGGGCCGTACCACCAATGAACAAAGTGAGACCAGGGACGAAAGCCGCAGGGTTGCTGCTGAATGGCTTCATGACAACATTTACATACCCGTAAAAACAGATATTCTTTTTGCTGAAATGTGCCAGATGGAACCCCGGTTCAGAAATACAGGGGGGCAGCAAAGCATATTTCCCACTTCTGTATATCTGGAGCTTCCGGCTTCTATTGCTGGCGCAGGACTTCCCTTATTTTTAGCACGGCATATAGCAGGCAGTTTTTTCCCCGGAATATTTAAACAGTATAACAACGAAATTATAGTAATGGAGTACGTAAAGGGCGCTGTTGATGCCCCCTTTTCTTTACCATTAAACATAAACATTGTTCAGGAATATGAAGAACTGGTACAAAACGTATTGAAAAGCCTTCCCGGATTACACAACGAAAGTGTTCAATCTTCCGGAATACGTACTTACTACACCTGGGAAGCGGACCTGGATATACTGATACTGGCCGCTGGCTCGTTTAGCAGCTACCTGCATTATCTGCAGGAACCCGGACGGTTGCCCCGGCTGATAGTTGTTTTATACAGCTATCCGGATGATTTTCTGCCCACCCCTAAGCTAAAAGAGCAACTGCCCGCAACTAACCTCATTTTTCTGGAAAACATTTCACCTACCGCCACTGCTGACTGGCTGAAAATATTGTTTACCCGGCTGCTGGAAGATTTTTCGCTACCCGAAATTCTGCTGCAATATGATTTTCAATCGTCAGTTCCCTACCCTGAAATAACTGTATACAGCTCTCCGGAATCTGGCCACTACCTACGCATAAGCACAGCCGCTGACACCTACCTGAATAAAATACAGCACCTGGCTGCCACCACTCATCCCGGCAACAACATGGATTTTATTACACGGGTAAATGAAGATTCAACCGCCGGTTTTGAAATCCGTAATTTTCTTCAGTTACAGCGGGAATCGGAAACAGATTCATTTTCCGGCATGGAAGCACTTTTTCCTAAGCGCGGGTTTATGGGCTTTACCAACCTCTCCCTTTGCGAACAACGCCTTACAGAGCAAATGGGCCATATAAAACATATACAAACTGCCTGGCAGGAGTTGGTGAACAACCGGGACGTTTTTGAGCTGCTGCGGAAAAAACAGGAACGGCGGGTAAATGTAATGTTAGATGAGTTTACAGACACACTAACATTTACGCCGGTGGATGCCGGCAAACCACTTTATACCGGCAGAACTTATCGTTTAACAGTGCTTATTGGTCAATCGCTACAGGAGAACCTGGTGGAGGGGCTGGTGCAGGCGATAGACCCACTGTTACCTGACCCTGAAAACAAAGAAGGACATTTGCTGGACATAGTAGTATTTGCAAAAGAATTTAGGCTGCAAACAGCCGCCCTTCAACAGGTAAAGCTGCCCTTACTGGGCGCATCTGAAAAGGCAGATTTTTTACTGGTGGCACCTGCCCTTCCGGAAGCGCAGTTACGCATTTGTGTATTTTTCAAAAACAGCCTTTTACAGGCTTTTATATTGGAAGCAGGTATAATACGGGAAAAGCAAGATGCATCCTCTTCGAAAAACCTGAGTGTTAAACCAGATCTGGCCACCTCCGAAAAATTTACCAATCTGGATGAAATGCCTGCCAGAGACCTGTATATAGGCATGAACAAAGATGCAGGCGGCACGCATACCCTGTTTGTAAAAAAAGACGATGTTACCTGTGAGGTACATGCCCTTACCCCGCAGATGATTGAAGAAGCGCAGAAAGCCCATAACCAGTTACTCACTAACCTGTATTTTACACCGGAGGGGTATGCACGTTTCTCATTTCGTAAAACACCCGGCACCCCGCCGGATGATGCTTTTTTGCAGGCCATAAAAAAAATGGCGCGTAGCGGAGAGCGGTTATTAAGACAGTTACATGGAGGTACGCAGCAGTTGAGAGACGCGCTTGCCCTGGTTAGAGAGCAGCACGCACTAAACATACAGATAGGAAGACATAACATGAACAATGCCTTTCCCTGGCCTCTTTTATACGACTACATACTTCCGTACAAAGACGCTGCACGGGAAGCAGCATTTCCGGTATGTATGGGCCGGCCATTTGCACCGGATGAGCATGCTGCCTTCAGAAACAAAAAAGGATTTGGGTGCCCCCATAATCCGGATACAGAAGTATTTTGTGTGGAAGGCTTCTGGGGATTACGACATAAGATAGAACAGATTATTACAGGAGACACCCCTTCTGACAATCACCGGAAAATAGAACTGTCCGATAATTCCTCCATACTTCTCGTTTGTAATTCCAAAGACCCCGATACAGACCGCCTGCACACTACCCTGAAAAAGCATGCGCAACTAAGAGAAGACCAGGTAGTACTGGTAAACCCAACCATGAACCTGATGGATTGGTTATGGGACAACCAGAGGCGACCAGTGATGCTGATTGTTGTAGGGCATATGGAAACCCAGCTAAAAGCCAATGAACCGGAAGAACCCCGTATTCTTACCTTTCCCCCATCTGAGTGGAACAACAGCACCCCCATTCCAAAGGATAAATGGATTTATGAAGAAATACTGTTTAACTACTATTACACGAAGAAAAGATGGAAAGATGCCCCCTTGCCACTGGTATTGCTTATAAACTGCTCATCAGCACAATTGAACGTAACAGGCCCTGCTTCTATAGTAAGAGGCTTTTGGACATCCGGCGCATGTGCCATAGTGGGTACTGAATGCGATATTACATCCGGCCTTGCAGCCCGGTTTGTGGAAGAAGTAACCGGAAGTTTGCTGAACGGCGTGCCTTTAGGCGATGCCATTCAATTATTTAACAGTAACCTGGTACAATGCGGTAATCCGCCGCCCTTTGTATTCACCTGCTATGGCAGTACCGACTTAACATTCACCAAACAATAATTTCTTATGAAAAAAATCACCCTGCTTTTAATAAGCCTCTGTTGTATACTTATACTGCAAGCCCAGATACGTTTTGCAGTACCCGACACATTTTCTATACAAGCAACGGCACAGCAGCAAACACTAACCATTCCACTACAGCTGGAAAAAAAACTGCAGAAGACGGTAGCGCTTAAATATAACTATCCGGTTTTTATGCAGTTAAATAACTGTTTTGACAGCATTTATATGACAAGTTGCAGACTAATGCTTATTAAAGGAGAAAACCCCTATCTGCTATTTACTATACAAACAGATCAGTTGCGGCAACCAGGTACGTATAAAGGACTTGTTGCATTTACAGATAGACCCGGCGGCACCACCATACATGTTCCCTTTAGCCTGATAAGACCCTTTGCTACCCTGGATACCGTAAGTACTGTATACATACACATTTCAGACAGTGATATAAAAGAAGGTAATTTTGATATTACAGAAACCAGCGGTAGAAGCAGGGTAGCCGCTTTACAAATGGCCCTCTGGCTTACATTGCCTGGCCAGCAGCAGCTACTAACGTTTCCCGCAACGCCCTACGTTTCTGAAGCCAACACCAATGCTTCTCTTAAATACAGCCTCAATAAGGAAGCAATTGCTAATCTACCGCGGGGAGTAACTCGCGGCAAAATAAAAGTGAGTGCCCCGGAACTGGTAGCCCCCCTTTTTGTACCTGTTGAAATTACAAAAACACGTAGTAAATGCTGGATTGTAATACTAATACTGGCGGGCTTACTGGCAGGTTTTTGTATACGGCATTTTTTGCAGGATAAAAAAGACCATGAAAACGCCAAAACGAAATTGTATGAGGTGATGGAAAAAATAAGGAGGGCAACCAGTAATATAGAAGACAGCAAGCTGAAAAAAGGAGTAAAAACAATTATGGAAGAACTGCTGCTTTTAACTACAGCCAGCCCGGGCAGATGGAAAGCAAGGAATAAGGCCATTGAAGAGGCATTAAACAAAGCAACAACAGACTATGCGGCATTAAAAACAGACTGGGAAACCCGCATGAATATTGCTAACACTCAATTGCAGGGAATGAGTTCCTTTTTTGAAAAAAAGGACCGGGAACCATATATTACCACCAGCCTGCAGGAAGCGTATGCAAAATACGATATGGCCGTAACTGCATTATCAAAAAACGACGCAGTAACTGCTAGTGCCAGACTTAATAGCATTATACAAATTGCAACAACATTTGTAACATCCTATACCCAACAAATAACACCTCTTGTTACTGCTCTGGGAACTGCCGGCCAGTTATACCCATCCGGCCTGAACGTAATACCGGATTTAATCAGCAACGTACTCGCTGAAATTAACCGGTTACTGGCGCAACCACCGGCCCCGGAAACAGCAACAACAAGCCAATCTTTATTATGGGCAAACACGCTGGAAGCCAATGTGCAGGCTGCTTTAGCCACCATATGCCACGAAACAGAAAAAGCCTTTAAAGCCGGATTTATAGCTGACAACAGTCCACAAATGAATGCGTTTCAGGCTGCCTACATTGCCTGGTCAGCTGCTTTTTCTGAAACACAACAAAATCACAATTTTTCTCAGGTACCCGCTGCCGCCGCCCGGTTACAGAACACCTGGCAGCAACCACAGGCAAGGTTTGGCGGCCCGCAACAAGCCGGCGCAGCCCCCACCCCTGCCGTTGCAAACCAGCCAGACGCCGAAGGATACTACGAAACAACAATACTCTCGCTTGAAACCATACAAACATTACAACAGGCTGCTGCAAAAAACTGGTGGATATATGCCTTATTGCAGACGATATTACTGGCGTTGATTATATGCATGATTGCCTATAAATATTATGCCCCGGGTTTTATAGGCACCACCGATGAGCTCATCAATATTTTCCTCTTCGCCTTTGCCATTGACGTTACAACAGATAAAGTGCTTGCCTTAAAAAGTAATATAAATGGCTGATTTTCAGAATACGCGCAATCAGGAGCGCGTAACAAAACATCACATATATTTTATTAATCAAATGTATTCGAAGATATAAAGGTGACCGGAAGCGGAATTTCCAATAGATATTAAGGCGTTTGGCCAGGCAGCGTTAGCACCATTACCTGATGCGGGTAACAATACCACACCAACTCTACCAGCCAGGATTTATATTGGGATTTTATGCGATGATCTTTAGTAAAGCAGGTAGATAGTACCTGCTGTAAAGGTTGCTTTTGTAAATGAGCCAGCCTGGTGGCATTAGCCCTGAAGCCATTTACCTTACTGGTGGTGCACCTGTTCCTGGTGCCGCCCGCAGGAATCTACCAGAATAACCACGCAGTCAGAATGTTTAAAAACGCTTCTGTTGAGGCATTGTTTGCGCAGGGCTTCTTATTTAAAGAGGTGCAAATAACTTTTTCACAGCTTCCAGTGAGTGCCGTTTAATGCGGATAGCATATGGCTTGTTGTTAACAGTAAACATGATTTCTAAGTACTCCGCATTTTTGATCAACTGAATCTGCTGCTCTGTAAGCTTATACAATGCACACCTGTATATACTTTTATCAGCCTTAAAACTGCCGGAATCTTTTATAGAAGTGGTGGTAACAACCTCCGTTTGATTTGATTTCATAACCATCTTTGCAAGATCTACCACGGGAGGCCATTTTTTGCCTCTGCCTTTGACAAGTGCCAGTTCCACCCCCTTTTGCCCGTTGGCAAACGTTACGGCAGCAATGGTAGCCTCACTAAACAGAGAACGCGGTGAATAAACAAGTGGCTCCCTTTGTGTAAAGGACGCCCCTGTTTCTTCACGAAGAAGCCCTTTCTGCGCATTGGCAACTGAACAGAGCATGATACTTACAAGTAAAAACAACGGTTTAGTAACCTTCACTTTACTTTCTTTTGGATGAGTAACGGTTGCAGTATAGTCTACGCTTTCCTGAGTATGCTACTTATCATCGGGAAGACTTACAGGCTTCCTCCGGGCGTTGTCAATGCACCTTCATTTGCTGAGGCACCGACTCCTGCTTTCTGGCATCTTTCATTCGCCATTGTTCATAAATCGGGAATAGAGCGTCTCCCCACTCCATAGCCCCTCCGCCCCGTTCAAATTCCAGGTTAGAATTTCTGAATCCGGGATTGATTACTTTCTGGTCGCATTTCCAGGCTTCGTAAGCAGGATCAAGAAATTGATATAAGGGATTGTCTGTTGGCGGCAAATGTGCCTCACAATTAAACCAGCGGGAAAAACTGCCGGTGGTAACGCCTGACAAAACATTACCACCAGATGCATAAGCAGCAATACCACCTACGGACCCGGAAAAGGCTATGCGGGCAAATTTATGATCGGGATGTAACCCAAACAGACTTTCGTTAACAGGGCTGAGGCCGTGTACAATAGAGGTTTCTATAAAGCCCTGCTGAAAGTTGCCACCTGAAATTTCAGAACTAATACCACCTCCAACTCCATGCGCCACCGTTTTACCGGCAAACCCCAGCTCGGGATTCAGGCCCTCTTTACCCAGTTTTTCAAAACCAGAACCTATTGAATAAAACATAGCTGCACCGGCCGCACCATTCATGGCGCCGTTTAAAGACGCGTTCATTACTTCTTTAAAATTTCCGCCCTGTGCCGCCGTCATACCACCACTGATACCTGCGCCCACCAATGCCCCCTTACCAACGGCACCCCAGAAAGCAGCTGTGCCTGCCCCGCAGGTAAAGTAGGTGATGGTAGCTGCTGCCGCAATAATCACAACCTGCTTACCATATTTGTCCAGGAAGCGATCTCCTTCGTTGTAAATATCCTGGTGAAAACGGGATACTTTATCGGTAGCCTGCCCCAGCTCGCGGCCTATATTTTTAATTCCACGATTCAGGGCCCTGGTTTCCTTTTTAAAATTGAATGGTTTTCTGATAGACCAGAAGCCGGAAGGATCGGCATTATTAACAGGATTGTTGAGCACGTAGCTGTAGCGGTTAAAGCTTTGTAAAGTGGCAGGATCTTCCACAAAAGGATCGGGAGAAAGAAAACGCCCTGTTTCGGGAAAGTAATAACGCCCATTGGCATTTAACAATCCGAATGCTTCCAGATGTTCATGACCTGTATATCCCTTTGCGATGGATGAAGTAGTGTCGTTGTATTTGTAAGAGGGCAGTACCTGCCTTTCTCCGAAAGGGGAATAATAATAGGCAATTGATGGATTGCCCACGCTATCGGTTAAGGCATACACCGATCCCAGATGGTCCTTATGTACGTAAGCAATATTGGTAAAACTGCCGCTACCCGAATCTGTTATGGTTACAACAGCTACCAGACCTCCCCCACCTGACAGATAATGAATGCGGCTGGTATTGCCGTTGGAGCGGATGATTTCAAAATCAGCAGAAGGGTGAACAGATTCCCGGGATATATGCTGGTCTTTTTTCAGCACGGTATTGGTGGCCGACTGATCCCAGCCATACCCTATATCGTACTGTGTAACGGGCGTTTCTATATGCCGCGGTTTATTGAAATAAGTGTAATCAAGCGAAAGCTGCTTTGCCTTATCAGCAATGAGATTACCGTAGTCATCGTACGAAAATTCATGTGTTTTGTTGCCATTGTTGTATATATACCGTACTCTTTGATTGGCAGCCGGATCGTACTGATACACTCCTGTACCGCCTTTTTGCTGCAGGTTGCCGGAAAGATTGTATTCAAACTGCCATGTACTTCCGGTATTGTTCCGATGCATGGAATGCTGTGTTAATCTGCCAACAACATCATAACCGTAGGCTTCCGCTATATTGAATACAGAATCTGCTTTGCTGGTTATACGATAATCGCCATCAAACCGGTAAGCGAGATGCTGAACAGTAACGGGCGTATTTCTGCCGGTACTCACCGCTTTGATTCCGTTTAACAGATCGTTTCTTTCATCATAAGAATAAGTGGTAACCACACCATTGCCTGCCCTGCTGTGTAATAACTGACCTGTGGCAGATATGGCATCTGCCTGCCATATCTCTTTTACCGTGGAACCGGGTAACTGTACCTTTATACCTACCCGGGCATTGTTTTTATACAACGATAATACCGTTAAACCTGAAGGATATGTTTTGGATATCACCCTTGATAAAGAGTCATAACCAAAAGTATAGGTATAGGTAACGCCGTTGATGATCTGAATCTGCTGAACAGGCCTGCCAAGATGATCGTACCCGTATGTTGTAATATTGCCATTGCTATCTCTGATACGATCTACCTTTCCTTTTACAGACTGATCGTAACTCCATTCAATAACACCTTCCGGGGTAATTTTGCGTAAAATTCTGCTCAGCGCATCGTATTCCAGCCTGATGGTTCTTTTGCCGTTGGTCGTTTCTGTAAGCAACCGGTCAAATTCATCATAAGTATATTCAATAATGCCGGCATTAGGGTCTTTTACCCGCGTTTTACGGCCTATAAGATCATAACTTATATCGATGGTACCAGTGGGCTGAACAATTTTTGAAAGATTGCCCCAGAGATCATACTGATATTTCAGACTATGACCTGCTGCATCTCTGATTTCAATAACCTGCCCTTTGGCATCGTATATAATTGTTTTTTTAGAACCATTGAAACTGGTTTCGGTTTTACTGTTAGCCTGGTAAACGATGGTGGAATAACTCTGATCGGGATTCATCACTTTTGTTACCCTACCCAGCATATCATACTCATATACTGTACTTAACTTTTTCTGTTTGGTATCTTCTTCTATATCCACCTTATCGCCCTCTATCTGCTGGTAAGCATAACAGGGTTTGATAACATTTTTTAGATTACCCTGCCGGTCATACGACTGCCCTTTTACTGCCACCTTTGCCCGGGAACCGGTTTCATCTTCTTCTGCATCTACCAGCGGAAAGGTAGAAACAGCACAGCGGCCTTTGAGATCGAAACAACGGATAGTTGCCTGCTCTTTACCTGATTGTGTTGCTACCCAATACGCTATTTTATCTTTATCGTGTAAATCGCCATCGTTTAACCGGTACCTGTAAGAGGCAAAATTTCCATCAGGAAATATCTCCTTAACCAGATTTCCAGCCTTATCGAACTGAAAACGCATGCTAAAGCCATTGGCGTCGGTTTCTGATAATTTACGACCGGTGTAATCATCATATTCCCGTGTAGTAACAAAACCTATTGCATTGGTAAAACCGGTGGCAAAACGGCGATCTTCACTATAGGTAAAGGTTTCCACAACAGGTTTACCCGCATCTCTGTACGATTTTTTCAGAACAACATTGCCGGTTTCATCATACTTCCATTCCACCAATTGCCGCAGCTGGGGATCTGCTTTCTGGCGGATCTTTTTTACCAGGGCGCCGGTGGTTTTACTGTACTCACAATCTATTGTTCTTTTGGCTGTTTGCTGGTTGATTTTCTGATTTCTGACATAAGTAACCTCCGTAACCGGCAGCCCTATGATATAAGTTCCGTCAGGTGTGGTATTGGCGTTAAAGTGAACAAATGTTTTTTCGGTAGTGGATACAGTTCCTTCTCCAAAGTCAATATCACAACGGGTGGTATTACCATATCGGTTGAATTGGTTTTGAACGGTTACCCGTGAAATAAGCTGCCCATCCAGCTCATACTTACTGATGCGGGACGACGACAACAAAGGACAATAAGTGAGTTGCGACAGGCTGAACTGCCTTATAGACTTAAGTACCACACCGGCAGAGCGTTGTGCACCGGCAGTAGTTATGGCCGATGAGTCATTTTTAATAACGTTGTAGTCGATATTATCGGGAAAAGCAGTTAGCAGCTGCAATGCCGTTCTGCTATCCGATGCTTTAGATTGGAGAAACTTATTTTTAAGCAGCGTTGCTTCAACAGGCAGCAACTTTGCTGTTACAGAACTATCTGCCTGCTCATCGTATTCGCTACCCTTGCGGTATAACTGGAAGCTCCATGTATTTTCCTGCTGAAAGTAAGGAATATTATTTTGTTTCCTGGTTTCATTCAGCAGCTTGCCTGTTAGCGGAAATTCATACGCATATTCATGAACCAATTCAATAGCGGTTTCCTTTTGCCTTTTTGTTACCGTCTGAAATCCCGCCAGCCCCCTGCCTGTTTTTTCTGCTATCAGGTTTTTATAGCGGTACTGCACGGTATTTAAGCCCTCACCATCTGTTAAAACACCATTGGAATAGGATATAGAACGCACTATAGGAAATGAACCCCGGTAATGAAAATAGTTACTACGCAATGGAGTGAAGTCGCATGAGTAAGCGGCGCTATCACCCAGCCCTGTATATTGAATAGTTACAACGTTACCAAAGCCATCTTTTACCAACTTCACCGTATTGTTATGCGCAGTAAGTGCGACATACCGGGTTTCAGATGCCCCTCTTTTTATCAGGTCGGGCATACCATCCCAGTTAACATCTTCAAAGCTCACCTTATCCCAATCTGTAAAAAGCTTAAGACCAGCCACATCTTTGAATGGAGTAGCGGACTTTACAAAATCTACCGAACCCGCACCGGTTACAATGATATCGTACACCTGTACATCATTATCAGCCCTGGCAACCAGATACTGCAGGAAGGTAGTGGATGTAAAATATCCAAAGGAGGTTCTGGTAGCAGGCGGTAACGCCGGCAGAGGTTGAATAGCTGTTGCTGTAGTAAAATTTCTGCCATTAAATAACCAGATCTGTAAAGGTTGGTAAGGCATTTGAATAGTCAGATCGGATAAGCCGTCGCCATTGATATCAATAAACTTCATATTAGCCACATGGGCCTCTGTAAATACAGCAGGCAAAACATAAGTCATGGTGTCTGCTTCTATATTAAAATTTCCCGGCCATGTATTATCTGCGTAAAACAGTGGTCCGGCCAGCATATTACTCACCTTCATAAGCGGCAACAGGCCTGTTTTTCCCGATGCGATGAAATCACCCTCTAACTGCCTTACTACATTAGGGAGTGAATAAGCCAGACTTCCCAGTTGCGTAAATTTATGCTGATCGTTCAGACCATAAAACTCAAACCGGTAATTGACGCTAAGGGATGCGTTGATCATAATTTCATCCCTACCATCTCCGTTCATATCTACCACCTTTCTTTCCCGATAGGGATTGAAAAGAGCACCATTACATGGAAAGCAGGTATCCATCATGAAATGGAAATCAGACAGTGTGCTTTTGTTAACGAAAACAAGCGTAGCGCTTACAATATCGGCAAGATGATCTCCGTTGAGATCAGGAAACAGAATATCATTCACGTTAAAAAATGGCCCGCCGGCAATCCGTACACTTTTCTGCAAGGCAAATACACTCCCTTTGCGTGCGTAAATATGTAGCGAAACAGAATCCTTACCACCTACCTTTTCATTACTTACTTTGATAAACTCTTTTTCGCCGTCGGCATTCAGATCCTTCAGAAAAGTATTAGCCCCCAGCGCTTCAGGATAATTGATTGTTTCAGCACCGGCATATTGCAAAGCACTATCCCTGTTCCACTGAATAGTAGTAGCAGGAATACAACTTTTGCCCATGACATCGCTACACTCTTTTATCTGCACCAGATGCTGATGCGTGCCAGGATCGAATTCAAAGAAGTAGCATCTGGTATTTCTGCCATTGGTCTGCATCTGAATGGAACTGAGCCTGTCAGGCTTTTCAAAGCTGCTGCCGGCCAGAAAGGAGACATTGGCTTTGACTTTAGCAGCGCCATCTTCGTAATTGAATAAAATTTTGCTGGCAGGCCGGAGACCTGCTTTGGTGTTTCCGGTATAACTGATAGATTCTACCCGTATGGTGTTGCCGGATTGCAGGCTGTATTCAAACTCAATATAGTTGTTATAGTTATCCTCTATTTTTGAAATATGCCATTCAAGCACTTCTGTTTTTCCCGGATGGGGAGATACAGCCTGTCTTGACTGGGTTGACAGACCATAGTAATAGGTTAATCCACCGGGATACTTCACCACAAAATATTCGGGTGATGCCTGACTGTACGGGATTGCGCCTATGGCCCGGATGATGGCAAAGCTCTCATTCTCGGTCCGGTACACTGAATTGGCACTGCCATTCACTTTCTCCACGCAGGATAAGAATTGACCATCGAGCAGGAAGGCATCCTTAGCATTAAAGCGAATACCATTCACCCTTCCGTGCTGCGCGAAATTATTGCCGGAACGGGTAATGGTAGAGAGCCCGCTTAATGACCAGCCATATCCCAGCTCAGACATCCCCTGCCGGGAATCATACACGAGATTGAGCGAAGGAACCAATCCATTTACACCAGGCGGAATGTTGAGCGGAATAATATGATTATAGGTGCCGAGCGGATTTACATCAAAAGCGTCATCTATAACACCTACCAGTGTATCATTTTTTTGTGCAGCTGCAGGGTAAAACGCATAAAACTGCAGGATAAAGGCGCAAAAAAGCAGGCGGCAAATTTTCATTAGCAGTGAATTACATATGAATAGTGATTATGCAAATTAATTATGATTTGAAGCAAAAAAATACCCGAATCCAGGTATTTTAATGCAATCAGCAATTAAGGCTTTTATATTAAATGCTTATATTTATAACACCTAAATCCAAAACTAAATGCCTATGCGCCCTTTCTCATTGCGTACACCACAACCGTGGTATGCTTCCGTTATTAAAATCTGTACTTTCCTGATGATACTGTTTCTTCAACTTTCAGCCAACAGCCAGGAAAGCCATTTATCCAATATCATTTCCCCATCCCCCACTTCTTACCAGTTTGCCAGACATGGCAACTTACCAATAAGCTATGCATCGGGGGCCATGAGTTACACGCTCCCTTTGTATACTATTAAACTGGGGCAACTGCAAATGCCATTGTCGCTCAACTACTATTCAAATGGAATAAAGATGGATGACAATTACAATGGCATAGGAATGAACTGGAGCTTACAGGCAGGAGGGGCAATATCACGTGTTATCCGCGGCTTACCAGATGAACAAGGTACTTTCTGGAACCGGGAAAAGATACTGGGTACCACCGGAAACAATATAAACATCCCTTATGCTGCCAGTCCAAAGAAATACGGAGTAGATACGCAGAAAGACTGGTTCATGTTTAATTTCAATGGTTATTCAGGAACGTTTTATCTTGATGAAAACAATCAACCTCAGGCAGTCAGTGACAGCAAAGTTCATATAGAAGTAGCACTAGTGAATGAACCACCTCCGGTGTTAAACGACCCCAACCTGCAACTGATAGATTTTAATAATATACTCGTTTTTACCGTTACCACACCCGACGGAACCCGATACGAATTTGGCGGACAGCACTACGCAGAAAGAATATTTCAGATAGGCTTTACGGTTGCCCCGGTAAATGGAATATCAGGCGCATTGCAAATGCACCATACAGGCAGCGGGTTACAGCAGGTATTTGATAACACCACCACTTTTTATTTAAAGAAACTGGTAACCCACTCCGGAGGTGAAATAACCATTAATTACATCGACAACTATTACAAATACACCTCCTCCATTACGCAACAGGCAGAAATGCATAACAATGACTACGAATGGGAGAACAGTGGTATTACTTACTGGAGAAACTTCGCCAGATCTAAAACGGTGAGTAATATTATTGTGAAGCAGCCAGACGCATCTGAAATAACCCGCGTTAATTTCACCAGCAGCCAACTTCCGTCCGGACTGTATATTCCTTTCGACTTTCAACTCATGTTCAATGGTGTACGACCCGATCCTGTAACGCGTGGTATAGTATATGATAACCCCTATGAGGTTAGTCCGGTTTTTTCTGTTATGCCCCTCAGCTTTGATAAAATAGAAGTTGTAAACAGCAATAATAGTGTTGTTCAGACCATTGAATTCAGCCACGCTCATGTCAATGGCAGACAGTATCTTCAAAATGTAACGATGAAAGGCAAAGGGTTAAATGGCATAAACCAACCACAGGTTTATTCATTTGAATACAAAAATCCCGAACTGTTACCTGAACGCCTGTCCTTTGCACAGGATTACTATGGCTATTATAATGGACAAATAAACAATAAGGGCCTGCTGGTAAACCCGGATAATACAACCGGGTCACCCGAGGGCATTCCACAGTCGCTGATTGATTTTCTGGCTACCCGGGAAGGCTTCTTCGGCAACCGCCTTCCTGTAGCCAACTATGTGAATCTGGGCATGCTTACCAAAATAACCTATCCTACAAAAGGCTATACCACCATTCATTACGAACCCAATTACGGTGTAAACAAAAAATTATACGGCGGTGCACGGGTGAAATACATCAGAGATTACGATGGACACAAACTGGCACGCTCAAGAGAAATCTATTATAATGCCGCAGCAAAGTTTCCCTCTGCCAACTCATCCATTGTAGAAACCACAGAACCCCGTTTTTTTGATAAAGGATTGGGGGTAAAAACCTACACCTTATCATCCGCAAGCATTAATACCATTTACAGTAACAGAAAATCAAATCACCTGTATAACTACGTAACAGAGCTGGAAAAAGATGCAAACGGAGAGATAACAGGAGCCACAGAGCGCGCATTTGCCACAGATGCGGACCCTATTCCCTTTACCATTCAGGGAACGGTTTTATTTACTACACCCTCTTCCAACACAAACGGATGGCGAAGTGGACTTTTGATTGGGGAGAAAAAGTTCATATTTGAGAATAATGAATTTCAGTTAAAAGAAGAAACCTCTTCTTTATACCAGAAATTCAACGAAAAAACGTTCAACAATTATGTTGTAGCCTTAACTGATCTGGATAGACCTGACCTGAAAGCATCCTATACCGTCAACCTGTATCAGGACATATCCTGCGACTTCAGAAAAACGGAACAAACCACCACAATCCTATCCTCTTCAGGGGCACTGACAAAAGTTGAAAAATATCATTACACAGAAGACAGTTACGTACAATTAAGAAAAACAGAAGCTATAAACAGTAAAAACGAGGTAATAACTACCGAATACCAATATGCCCAGGACATCAGCTCACCAACGGTTGCCCAGCAAAAACTGATTGACCAGCATCGGATATCTCAACCCTTAATTACCAAAACCTATAACAACCAGGCATTGCTTGCCACTAACGTAACCACCTATAAAGACTGGGGAAATAACAGGGTACTACCGGAATGGATTGAAGGATCGACCCTGAATAACCCTTTAGAGCCGATCCAACATGTTCTTGCGTACGACCCAAACTCAAACCTATTGGAAATTGACTCAAGAAACGGATTAAAAGAAACCTACCTATGGGGATATCAGGGGCAGTATCCGGTAGCAAGAATTACAGGAACCAGCTACACTACAGCTACCGGTATTGTTAATACAGCTGTATTAAACAATGCGGCAGGCGCTTATTCTGACCAGCAGATGCAGGATGAATTAAACAAACTATACACGCACCTGGGCGACAAAATAATAAACACCTATAAATACATGCCATTAATTGGTATGACCAGTGAAACAGATACGCGTGGAAAGGCTATATACTATGAATATGATTCAGAAAACAGGTTATTTCATGTAAAAGACAATGATCAGTATATTATAAAAAAAATGGAATACGAGGTAGGGGTGTCACTTACTAACGGCCCCACCAGTTCGATTTATTACAACACTGCAAAGACAAGCATTTTTTACAAAGACAATTGCCCGGCCGGACAAAACGGTACAGCTGTACCCTATACAGTTGCCGCCAATACCTTTAGTTCCACTTTTTCTCAGGCCGCTGCTGACGAAATGACGCAAAACGACATAGATAATCAGGGACAAGCATATGCTAATCAACATGGGGTTTGCCTGCAAGCCAGCTGGCCAACTTTCTACAACCTGGAAAAACATGACTTTTTTACCAGCGTGAACTGCAGTCCGGGAAAAACCATCCCCATAAAATACAGTGTTCCGGCAGGCACATACACCTCCGACATTTCTCAGCAAGATGCAGATAGAAAAGCATCTAATAGCATCAGCCTCCATGCACAAAAATATGCTAATGACAATGGTGTCTGTTATTCATCTTTAATGCCGCCCTGGATCGAAAGCATTTATAATCCTTTAGACGGCAGTTCTTATTCTTATTCATTGTACTACTATTGTACATCATTAAGTGAGATGTGTGAAAAACTAGCCACTCCTTCCTCCTTCGGCTCCGCACCTTTAGGGCCCTTTCAATTAGGCTACTCCAATCCCTATTTTAAGTATATTTCGGTACATTTTTACCCTGATAATATTCATCACAGGATGTATGAAAGTCTGACTGGCTTTGACAGTGCCCCTGATGGATATTATGTAAACGTTGCTACTGTTTCCGGATCAAACCCCAATGTAGCCTCCATCATCATTTTCAGGTTAAAGGATGGCCTGCTTCATGAAGTAAAAACCTGTTCATCCGAATAAAAATTTGCTGAATAGTCCCATTAAAAAAAACCATCTGACGGGACTATTCAGCAAATTAAGCAGCGCAATAATGTAACGAAGAGCAACAATGAAAGAAAAGAGGCTTGTTCATATAAAACACTCTTACCCCGGCAATCCGGTATAGGCCAGCGCTTTCTTTCTCAGGTAAAACACCAACTGCTCAAAATATTTATCATACGCGCCCACTCCGTGCTTCCACCACTCTTTTTCACAAAACTGAACTACCTGGTGCGCTCCATTGCGAAAGAAATGCAACCGGAATATGTGATCCATAGACATAACGCTCATGGTATCGCCTGGTATTGCTTCAATTTGCCGCGCCACCTGTAACAGACTATCAAAAGCCACCGGCCTTGAAAGAAAATTGTTCTTAAGGCCGGTGAATTGCCCTTTTTCGTAATCCGGGTTATAATATAACCGGTTTTGCCGTTTGCCGTTTTTATTAATCCAGTACACCAAAGCATAAGCATCTGCATTTTCGCGCCCTTCCTCAAATAAACTAAGGCAAACAGAGGCCCCCGCAGCAACGATTTTTTGCACCTCCTTATCCAGATACTGCTCATAACCTCTTCTGGCAGTATCGCAGGAGAAGGCACGTTGTTGCTGGCTCCTGACATCAACAGAAACCAAAAGCAGAAAGAAGAATAATAGAAAGATTCTGTTCATTAATTTTTAGGTTTTAAATGTTCAGGAACAGCCGTTGCCGCCTCTTTGCCCATCAATTGACCGCCATTATGATTTTTTTCATCACGATACAACTTAGCTCCGTGTGCTTTCAGATAAATATTATCGCTATTGATGGCACCTTTACCTATAATTGGTGCGCGTTGAAAGTTCATCAGATGCCCGTTAACCTCCGCAGTAAGATTATGACCAATCATCTCATGATTTAAAGAAAAGGCAGCACTAACAGGATAAGGCACCTCTGTTCCGTCAGAAGTTCTAACCCCATTTACGTTTTCTTTACTGGCAAGATTTATTAAAGCAAGGCCTTGACCAGATCTGCCTCCGTCCGGCCCCCAATACAAGCTTTTTCCGCCTCCAATATAGGCACCATCTTTTCCCTGTTTGTCATCAAACAGCCCCTTTTGCATATTCTTAGCTTCCGACAAATTCACCTTCTCTCCTTTATCAGAATCAATCACTGCCGCAAACTGGGTATTCTTAGAATTAATCACCGTAAAAAATCCCTGGGCCAAAGCCTGTGTACTTTCGTCCAGCCCTGCTATGGCAGCATCAAACGCTTTGGCGTCAATGCCTGCCATAGAAACGCCGTCGCTGCTCATCTTAAATAACCCCAGCAGGGCTTCCGTACCTTTTATATCGCTGAAATTTTGTTTCAGCAACGCCAGCATACGCTCTGCCGAAGCCCCGTTTACACCCCGCATGGTATCGCCCAGGAAATCCATATTCAGTACAGGGTTGTTACCCATGGAAGAATAGGGGCTTACGGAATGCGTGGGTTTGGGATCGCCCTGCCACCAACGACCTATCTGCGGATCGAGCATACGGTAAAAGGCCTCATAGTTATTCAGGTCCAGTTCTTTGTTGAACTCAATACCGTTATATCTGAATTTATTGTACAATTTGCCTTCCGCTTTAGAAGTGATGCCAGCGATGGCCAAACCGAAAGGATAATAATGATCAACCTCCAGCAGCGGCCCCTGTACGAAAGTTACCCCTAATTCTTCAAAAACCACATCAGCATCGGCAGATTCGTTGCTGGTAAAAATGTATACATAACCGCTTTTTTCTATAGCCCAGTCTGCCTTTACATGCTGCTTCAGTTCCTGCTCCTCACCCACCCGCTGAAATCCGGCGTATTCTGCCTGATGCAAAGATTTCGAGAGGGTATCTTTAGGGTAAGGTTTCAGATCTTCATCCAGCAATACCCAGTTTACATAAGCGAGCGGTTTACGGGAAACCTTTTCGTCGCTGGCCGAACGGGTTTGTAAAAAGCTGAGTATACCCGGCACCACCGTAAGCGCACCCGATACATTCTGTACCACCGGGCCGTTATGCAACATACTGCTTTCTATGCCTCCACCACCAGATAAACCGGTAGCCAGCGAAGTGAAAGGCGATAACTGGTCTGTGTTTTTACCGTTACGCTGATACCAGCTTTTTGCACGGATATTAATTTTATCGCCTGCATTTACTTTCAGTAATATAGATGGCCCCAGCTTTTTCTGCCGGCCATCCAGTGTGGCCACATACTGGTTACTGCTGCTGGTATCGGGATAAGCCGCTGGTTTTACGGCACGGGTTTCTGCCACATTGGTATAATAGGTTTCTTCCTGCACCGCACTGTCTGCTTCCATGGTAGCTATCTGGTAAACAGCTACTGTTTCTTCTTCCGTAAGGGTGGCGCGCACATTGCCCAGATGATCTTTTACAAAATAATCATAGGCATAACTGCCATCCGGCTTACGGCGGATGCGACCTTCTTCATGTGATAGCTGTTTAAGATCGTTATTTTCGTACTGAAAGCTACCTATATAGGTAGTAGAGGTAACGGTATTCCCATTCACATTATTGGTAACTGTTTTTCTGAGCTTATTGCCGGTGGCATCATAGGTATAAGCAATATTGCCTTTTCCCGCAACCGTTACCAGAGACGGCAGGTTCAGGTGATTGTACGTAATACCGGTAACGTTCTTATTGAGATCGTATACCAGATTACCGTTGGCATCATAATCATAATCCTGCGCCTGCCCACTCGTGATTTCTTTAAAATCACCCAATGTGCTGGCAGGGTTGTTAGCGCCGTCAGTTACGCTTTTCAACCGGTTGCCATTAACACCGGAAGGTAACTCATAGTTATAGGAAAGGTTGTCAATTAAACCACCCGGTGTAGCGTAATGACGCATTTGTAAAATATTGCCATTGGCATCATACGCCTGACCGGCATCTGTTCCATTGCCCATAATGGTAGTGTAATCGCGCCCCAGGGAAGTGTTCCAGGTGGTGGCGTTGATCTTTTCTGTAAAATCGGCCTGCAACAAACGGCTGGTGGCATCGTAGGTATAACCATAAGACCGCACCTGCTGATCGTTACGGCTGCACCAGGTAATGCCTGCTATGTTGCCGTTATACTGCTTTTGTGTAAACCCATAATTATAGTTCAGTGCCTCACCAAAATAATTACCGGAGCCGGTGGGGTTGGCCACATAATCTTTGTTAATGCCCGTAAGCCAGCCGCGTATGTTATAATGATAGGTAAGTGTCTCCAACGGGGAATTATTATACACACCACCCGGTTTCTGGCGGCCCAGCTGTTTGGTTTGCATCCGTCCCCCGGCATCATAAGTCATACTGCTTACCGTAACCCATGCCCCATTGTTCAGCTGCTTTTTAATGTTGAGCACGCGGCCTGCATGATCATAGTCCTGCCGGGTAACCAGTTTTACTGTACCCGGTGTTGTGCCCGAAGCGCCGTGCGATAATTTGGTGATAAGTGTTTTGCCGTCGAAGCTGTATTGCGTGGTGGCTATATCGGTGGCACCGCTGATATTGGTGCTTTTTACCTGTATTACACGCCCACGGTCGTCGTAATAATTGATACTGAACAGGTATTGGGTCGTACCCAGCACCCGTACTTTTACGCCGGTTATCTGCCCTTTAACCGAGGCAGAAGCAGCCACACTTCGCGGATAGGGAAAGGTTACATCAGAAGCTGCCATAAAATCGGACGAAGCCTCACCACTGGCAAAAGCTGCTGCCAAACCGCTTCCAGCCCCTGCCACCCAATCATAGTTATCATAGTAAGTAACTGTTAAATAGCCATCTGCCGGATTGGCAACAGCCGGATAACTGCTACTGCCCGCCGCTGCAGCAGCGTGCGTTTCGCGGGAGGAAGCATTACCCCATAAGAACGTTTTAACCGGCCTGTTGAGCTCATCATATTCCGTTGCCAGCCACTGCTGAGCCACACGCATTTTAGCATCCTGCGTTAACACCAGGCGATCTCTTGCATCATAAACCATATGCACTTCTCCCGCACCCGGCGCCCTTTTTATGGCCATACGGTTGCGGCTATCGTATTCATAACTGAAGCACAACTCTTTTGCAATATTACTGGCCTGCCAGCTACCGGCATCAAACACCCAGGAGCTGCTTAAAGCCTCCACACCTTTGGGCTGAATAATGTACCGCAGCAATTGCAGATCGTCAAACACATAATAGGTACACAACCATCCCACATGGGTAGTTACCGCCGCACCAGCCGTAACCTCTGCCTTACTTAATACCACCTGTCCCGTTTTATCTTTGTATTCCACCACCCTTTTTCCATGTTCATCGGTAACCACCGTGCGGAACAAAACACCAGCCGGATAAAAGCCGGAACTGGATGGAACCGAACCTGCAGAAACTGCTACAGACCACATACGCACCTCGTTGGCCGCATTTACTTCATAAGCCGTTTGTACCCCCCGGCCACTACCCGCCCAGCTATTGCCAGGGGCATAACCGGTAAGTAAACGGTTTAAGGGAGAAGCTTCGAATTGCTGCATACTGTAATACACCTGCTCGCCGGGATGCTGTGCCGCCATAAATGTTTCCTGCTCTGTAAAAGGGCTGGTTTTAAACACCCCGTTGTTGGTAGTGGCAGTATACGGCAGGTATTTATATTTCTCCCTCCCAAACGCATCATACACATGCGGTGCCACCACATCAAAACTCTGCCCCAGCGTGTTGGCGGGCGATGCCTGCCAGGCTACGGCCTGTAGCGGCCGGCCCAGACCATCTGCATATTGTGTAGTACGTGCCACCTCCTGCACCGTTCTACCGCCAGCAGTTACATCTGCCTCAGCAGTAAAAGGACGTGCAGGTGTCCAGGTTCTTACATAATTCAGTGGTATGGCTGCGGAATAAACAGCCGGCTTGCCGGCCACACTTTGTGCAGCAGGTACACTTTCTGTAACAGGCTTTACCTGTGCACCGGCAGTGGTAATACAAAGCAGGACAACAGACAGGGCAAAGTTGTTTTGCATCAGCCTTCGCATGTGTGTAAGATATAGCAACATATATAAGTGTTTAGGTTGTGTTTAAAGCTTTTGTACAGGCCAGACGCACATTTCAGAGTAAGAAAGCAAGTGTTTTTTAAAGAGTGCATACAATGCATCAGGTTGTCTACAGCAATATATATAAAAAACTTTATCCTCCCTATTTTTTGCAAACAAAGAAGATATCTTATTACCGAACACCCGGCATCACCCGGTGAAAAAACGGAGCAATATACCGTTTTATCACCTGTTTAAATGCCTTATACATCTGCTACTTTTACATCATCCAACCTGCTGCAAACTGCAATTAAACCAACACCCGTTAGAATATCCTGATCAAAACCATAACCATGCATTACCTGAGAACACTTCTACGATGTGCAGTATTATTGACTGCACTGCTTATTAACTCCTGTTCCAAAAAGGAGTACCTGAGTAACCGCAACGACACCCCGGAAACAGTACGCAAATTCCTCACGGTACCTGAGGGTAACCCACCTGTACTGCAACGCATTTCCGATGCTATTGCCACCCAGGAAAACCAGTATCATTTTCTGGACCGCATTATTCAGACAAACGGAATGGCAGTCTGGAATAAAGTCATTGTAATGCCAGTAAACGCTGCCGGCGACACCCTGGTAATGCTGCCCTTTGCTGATTCAGCAGCAAGAGCAGTAAAAGCATTACTGGCCTGCCGTATCACGCGTAAAGGCATTGAGTTTATGCATATTCAGGCCAAAGATTACGAATTATACGGCTTTGGCAACGAACCCCATACCTTCAATGCAACCTTTGTGGCCACACAACTGATGTATCATCACTACCGGATATTTGGCGATACCACCTTTAAAGTGGTGGACGGCCGGTTATTCAATCACGACAACGCTACCCACAGGTTGCCACGCACATTTCATCCGCTGATAAAATCGCCGGCACAGCGGAATGCAAGAACTACTGTATCAGCCGTATATGAATGTATCGGTTATGTACAAACCGGATGTGGTGAGTTGAGGCGCGTAGCGGGGGACTGCCGTTACGAAACAGAAGACTGTAAATGGGTAATCACTATCATGGAAACAGATGCCACCAATGGCGGAGGCACAGGAACCACACCAGGCTCAACACTGCCCGGCGGCGGAGGAGGCTCCGGCGGTAGCGGCGGGGGGGGGTCTACCGTACCCAGTCCCTGGCTGGATCCGCATTTGCCTATCGGCCCTCAACCGCCGCCAGTTTACATGGACCCGCCAGTTACCCCCATACTGCCCGGCAGTGGTGGAGAATTCCTGCTGAAAGATGAAAACGGCTATTACTATGAACGCCTGAATGAACTGGAAGAGGCATTAAATGCAGACGCAACCTTACTGCTCGCCTGCCCTGAACTACAGCATGTGAAGCAGCATGGCCCCTTCTTTCAGCAATTATACGAATTTCAGCCTATGATACAGGTAATAAACAGGGTCAATTCCTTACATGCTACTTATGGTACATTTGCATTCCAGTACCTTACCCAAACGCATTCGCTGGTAGCCAATTCGGATATGTTCCCGATAAAAATCACTACCATGCCGGAAATCAATAAGGTAACTGCAACCAATGAAACACTGCTGGAATACTTCCGTTTGCATATCAACGATTTTATCCAGAGGCCGAGCATTGTCAATTTCAGTCCTTATGTACACAACGGTGTGGACGACACGCAGCTATGGAACGCTCCTTATGAGAATTCTATCGGTGCATTGGTTCATATAAACATGCCACTGGATGGAACGGTGATAGAGTCCTCTTATACTTCGCCCAGCACCGCAACACAACATTATCAATTTACATTCACGACTATGAAAACCCCATTAGATGGCGGACATCCGGTAAGCGGTAACCGCAGGTTTGGCACCTGGTCTGATGGTAGCGGCTCCAGCTATTTCTATATTGGCGGTATGGACAAATACACTACCAATGCCATTGCATTAGCAAGCGGAATTAAAGGACTATTTTCTACCACCGGATATCAGGACGCAGACAAGTTATGGCGGGGGATTATAGACAACTTTGCACAATTCATCAACGATAATAAAGGCGTTGCTGCTAAACAAACAGATTCCGTTGCCCGGATTAACTTTGAACTACTGGAACAATACCTGAAAAAAGAAATTACACTGGAACAACTTAAACAGGAGCTCAAATGCTGATAACGGGACTGAAACTAATATTGATAAATACGCTTGAGATACTGGTAGCTGCGCTAACAGGAGGATTACTAATTGCATTGGGAGATCATTTTATGAAACACCGTATGCCATCTGATTTCCCGGTGTGGAGAGATTATGCAGGGCGCGCTTTATTTTATGCAGCCGTCCTCTGGTTTAACATATACACGTCTGCGATTTTTGTTTTATTCATAATAACGGAAGTTATATTGAGGGTGCATAATCTATCTTTTGGTGTTATTCTGTTTGTAAGCATGTTACTTTTCGCGCTCATAGCAGCTGGTATATGGCAGGAAGCCTACAGCTACAGCGGCATCAACAAATGGGAAAAGCGGCTAAAAAATACCCTGTCGCTCATGGCAGCCAGCATTTTGTATGCTTTTTATATACGATGGCTGCTGCGCAGGCAATGGACACGCTTTACAGATTAAAAAAAACAAAGCGGGCATCTTCACGCCCGCTTTGTTTACATAACAGATAGCCTCGTCCCATCTGATACACTACTCAGGCAACTCCGGACATACACAGGATAATCAGATCACAGCTCTACGTTCAGCTTCTCCCCTAAACCACGGATTCAGCCTTTTGCTATTCCTTTTTATAAATCCGACAACATCCGGCTGTAGAGGATTTACATATCTACTTTCAGGATCATCCTTATGAGAAAAATAGACATTAGAATCAACCATAAATATTTTCTTCCTGTTTCCAATATTGAACCCAACTCCTGACACAAACTGTCGGTTATCTCTTGTCATTCCAGCCAGTATAACCTTTCCTTTGTCTACAAAATCAAATAACAAGATTAAAGTATCATGTCTAACCACGAGGTGATTCAATTTCAAATCAATTTCAGACAAAGGCTTACTAACCAGGCTATCTTCTTTTGGCTTATAAAGAGCATCACAATTCCACGTGTATAAATACCACCTGGCGCTATCATATAAATCCCTGACCTGTAAACTATCTATCTGTTTTGAATATGCAGAATCCTTCTCAGATTTTGGCGAGCTACACGCTAAAAAAAGCGATAAGGTGATAAAAGAAAATAAACGCATCATGATCTCGGAATTACAATTGTTTGATTAGGACTGGAATTATATAAATAAATATTCTTTGAATCTAATACTATTGACCGAACTCCATTTTTTGATTGGCCAGCCTGATAAGACCTTGTATGCTCCTGATAATCTCCCGACCCTTCTCCCGGGATTCCAGAAGGGTGACCACCATAAACTTTATAAAGATCGACAAAAAAACCTTTCTCAATCTGAACGTTGGTACCGGGCTATCAGAGAGGACTATTTATAATAAGATGTATGAGGCGGTGAAGGAGTGGAGCGAGGGATGAAGCAATAAAGCTCGTTTAATCCGGTTATTTTAAAGACATTACTCCTCTGCGTTCGACCTCTTCCCTAAAGCAGATATTTAACTTACCAAAGTTGTTTTTTATATAGTCCAAAACCTCCGGCTGCAGAGGGTTATCGTATCTGGTATTGCTTCCTTTTTCAACAGCATGAAACCCAGAAGGTGAAAGCATATAGACTCTTTTCCTTGTCTTAACATCAAATGCAACACCCGACAAAAACTGCTTATTATCCTTTGTCATACTAGTCAATATCGAACGCATTTCAATTTCGTCGAAAAAATAAAAGTTTATTTCTATTACATCTTTTCTCAAAGACACACCTCTGAACTTTAAAGGCAATTCACCAAACGACATATTTTTTGACACCTTATTCCCAGCATTATATATACCATCACAGTGCCACGTATACACATACCATCTGGCGCTGTCATATAATTCCTGTAAATGCAAGCTATCTATTTCCTTAGGATAAACAAAACATGCATTCCTATTATTGCCATCATTTCTGGTTTGATTATCACAGCCATGTCCTAAACCAGAAATTAAAAATATTATCCAACAATACCTTGTCATAATCTTGGAATTTTTATTGTATTAGATGCCCCTGAATTATGCAGGTAGATATACTTTTTATCAACTACAACGGATCGCGGAAAGTCCTGCAGGCGAGCCTGCCTGTTCAAATTTTCTTTGATGTTCGTCATAGTCCCCGGGAGATGGCCGCCCGCCAATTATTTCCCTTTGATATATGGAAGCTCCCCTTTCAATTTGCACCATCATAGTGCCAGAAGTTGGATGTAGGTGTACCGCCCCAACCGCCCCTGGTTCATCGCCAGCATCCGAAACCGAACCAGTCATGGAGTAAGCCGATTTTGCAGGATTTTCCCCAACAGTCACAACACCGTCTTTTAGAACGGTATTGCCGGTGGCTTCCGAATAAAGGCTATTTTTATCGGTTACTTTTCCGTCTACTAATACCTTATCTGCCCCCGTCAGTGATACCCCGCCAACGGATGTTGCCTGAAATTTAGTTTCATTATCTGTGTAAAATTTCGAAAACGCCTTTGTGTCATATGTATAGCCAAAACCTTTTAAATCTTCAACTGTCGCACCTCCACTTTTTATCTTTGCATCAAATGATGCCTGACTTTTCTCATGTATTACTACCGGAGTTATACGTTTACTTCCATCTTTAATTCTATGAACTTCTTCGCCACCACTATTATAATAAACATGATCAAATGGTGCCATTCCATCAGGATCACTAAATCTGGTAGGATTATCAAAAGCAAAATTATATGGCGAATACCTTCTCATTTTCTCTGACAATGGATCTAAACTATACCACCTACCCACCTGCAGGTCATACATCCTGGCTCCATAATCAAACCACTCCAGCCCACTACCATCAGCAAACTCTCTATCCTGCAGCTCTTTACCATTATATTTCAACTTATTCCGTAACCTACCCTCAGCCTTGCTGCTGATTCCCGCAATATTTAATCCAAACGGATAATAATGATCCACCTCAAGCAGCGGCCCCTGTATGGAAGTAACTCCTAATTCCTCAAATATCACATCAGCATCGGTAGATTCACTACTCGTAAATACATATACGTAACCACTCTTCTCTACCTCCCAACCCTCTTTTACATGCGTGGATAGCTGCCCTTCCTCCCCAACACGCTGAAAACCTGCATACTCCGGCTGTTTGAGTGACTTCTTTACGGTATCTTCTTTAACAGGCTTCAAATCTTCATCCAGCAACACCCAGTTAAGATATGCTTTAGGTTTACGCGATATTTTCTCGTCCAGCGCATCACGCTTTTGTAAAAAGCTTAACACCCCAGGAAGTATAGGGGTGGCACCGGATGCCGCCTGTAGCACCGGCCCATCATGTACAGTGATGGCCCCAACTTCTTCTGTTTCCCATCCAGTTTGGCCACATATTGATTGGCAGAATCTCTATCCGGAAAAGCCGCAGGTTTTAAAGCACGGGTTTCCGACAGGTTGGCGTAATAAGTTTCTTCCTGCGCAGCACTGTCCGGTTCTAGTTTCACTCACCAATTCCCACAAGCCTTATGAATTCCGGATGCAAGCTTGCAGTTTTAAAAAAATCAGTCTTTCTGCTCTCTTCTAACGACTGCTTGTACCACTTATCCAGATCTTTCTTATAAGTAAAAGAAAAATGTTGTCCCAGAAAAGCTTTGTTTATTTTCTGAGTAATCATATCGCATTCGAAAGCATGAATTAAAGGCTGCTTTGCCCAAGTAAACACTTCAGGAACTGAATCGTGAACAAAAATAGCATACTCAAATTTGCATTTCTTATTATTCAAAGAAAAACCAACCATTTTAATACTACATTGAGCTACAACAATGCCGCTCAAAGTATCTACCACATCTCGACCATTAATACCATAAATGTATTTAGTGCAAGAGTCATTCAGATTACGCAAACCATATTTCACTACAGAATCCTTAGACTGTGAAGCATATTCATCAAAAGCAGCTATAGCTACGTCACGCGCCTGAACACTATCCTTGACTAAGGAAACAGGCTTATTAGCACTATCCCCATCACTTTTCTTATTAAAAGAACATCCCAAGCTTAAAATACATGCAAAAAGGTATAAGCATAATTTACGTATACTACCTCTCTGTTTACAATGAGCATGTTTTATTAAACGCTGCTCTATCCCGGATACTACATCAATTACTAAAGCAATCAGCTTCACCTCTTAAATATGCAATTAAATCATCAAAATATCTGTCATGCATCTTACTTGTAAAGAATAACCATTGCTTTTCACAGAACTGAATCTTAGCAGACTTTCCATCCAGATATGCATCTATTCTAAACACATGATCATGAGATAAATCGCTCAAAGTATCACCAGGAACCTGAGCTATTTCTTTACCAATAAGTATGAGCTTGTCAATTGACAAATCCGTCTTTAAGAACGATTTCTTTTTGTTAAATCTCAGTTTCCCCTTTACATATCGTACGTTGTAATACAGTCGACTTATACTTTTCCCACGTTTATTAACCCAAAAAACAAAACTCCAGGAAGAACTATATCCACGTTGTCCTTCGTATAGACTAAGACAGGTAGCGGCACCAGAACCTATAATATTTTGCATATCCTTGCCAACGATTTCTTCAAATTCACTCCGACTAGTATCACAAGAATAAACTTCCTGCCCAATCCCGGATTTTAAGAAAAGTAAAACAGTAAATAGCAGCACAAAAAGCTTATACATTTAATTCTTAGGTTTTAAATGATCAGGAATAGAGTTGGCAGAATTAGCAGGCATTGGAACATTTCCATTATGATCAGCACCATTCCTGTAATAAGGAGCTCCATGTGCTCTAAGATAAATGTTGTCACTCATAGTCGCACCGACCTGAATAGCGCCTTTTCTCTGAGTATACCCATCTCCCCATCGAACTTCCGAGGTAAGGTTATGACCAATCATTTCATGGTTTAAGGAAAATGCAGCATCTGGCCAAATGAAGCAGACCTTCCCGAAAAAGTAGTCAAATCCTCAATTTTAGTAGTATTCGCTATATTAATTGCAACTAATCCTTGTCCGTTTCGACTTCCATCTGGCCCCCAATTTATAGACTTCCCACCCTGTATTTTCGCACCGTCCAATCCCTCCATTGATGAAAATAAACTTTTATCTATGTTTTTTGCCTGAGACAGGTCTACAGTTTCTCCGTTCCTGGAATCGATAATAGCTGCAAACTGCGTGCTTGTTGAATTTATTACATTGAAATAACCTGTAGCTAAAGCTTGAACATCTTTATCCAATCCGCTTATAGCCGCATTAAACGCTTTCTCATCTATCATTGACAAAGAAACCTTATCACTGCCCATTGTAAATAGTTTCAATAATTGTTCAGTACCCCGCAGGCCGCTGAAATTTTGATGAAGAGCCGCTAGCATCCGCTGTCCCGAACTCTCATTCACTCCTCGCATTGTATCACCCAGAAAATCCATATTCATTATAGGATTATTCCCCATAGATGAATATGAACTTACTGAATGATCTGGTTTAGGATCTAGTTGCCACCAACGTCCCAGCTGGGGATCAAGCATCCTATAATACGCCTCATAATTATTCAAACCTATATCTTTATTAAACTCGATGCCGTTATATCTTGCCTTATTATATAGCTTCCCTTCGGACTTACTACATATGTTAGCTATAGATAATCCGAACGGATAATAGTGATCCACTTCCAGCAACGGCCCCTGTATGGAAGTTACCCCTAATTCTTCAAATACCACCTCGGCATCCGCAGATTCACTACTCGTAAATACATATACGTACCCACTCTTTTCTACCTCCCATCCCTCTTTTACATGCTGCGAAAGCTCCCCCTCCTCCCCAACACGTTGAAAACCTGCATACTCCGGCTGCTTAAGTGATTTCCTTATCGTATCCTCTTTAACAGGTTTCAAATCTTCATCCAGCAGCACCCAATTGAGATACGCTTTGGGTTTACGCGTTATTTTCTCGTCCTGCGCATCGCGTGTTTGTAAAAAGCTTAAAACGCCCGGTAAAATAGTACTAGCACCAGAGGCTGCCTGTAAAACCGGCCCATTGTGAAGTATTCCTGCCTCTACAGCATTACCCAATAAACCGGAAGCAGCCCCCGTAAAAGGCAGCGACTGATCCTCGTTTTTTCCGTTACGCTGATACCAGCTTTTGGCCCGTATATTAATCTTATCACCGGCATTTACTTTCAGCAATAGCGATGGCCCCAGCTTATTCTGTTTGCCATCCAGTTTTGCCACATATTTATTGGCAGAATCTCTATCCGGATAAGCGGCCGGCTTTAACGCGCGCGTTTCCGACAGGTTGGCGTAGTAGGTTTCTTCCTGCGCAGCACTGTCCGGTTCCATTGTAGCCACCTGATAAACAGCAACCGTTTCTTCCTCGGTAAGCGTAGCCCGGATATTACCCAAATGGTCTTTTACAAAGTAATCGTATACGTAGCTGCCATCAGGCTTGCGGCGTATGCGGCCTTCTTCATGCGCCAGCTGCTTTAAGTCGTTATTCTCATATTGAAAACTGCCTATGTAGGTGGTAGTGGTAACCGTATTACTGTTAGTGGCATCGGTTACAGCCTTTTTAAGCTTATTACCGGCAGCATCGTAGGTATAAGCAATAGTACCCTTACCGGTAACCGTAATTAAGGAAGGCAGGTTTAAATGATTATAGGCAATACTGCTGATGCCTTTGTTTAAATCATACACCATATTACCATTGCCATCGTAGTCATAATCCTGTGTTTGTCCGCCGGTAATTTCTTTAAAATCGCCCAGGGTGCTGGCCGGGTTGTTAAAAGCATCTGTAACCCGCTTTAAACGATTTCCCCCAATAGAAAAATCGTAATTATAAGTAAGATCATCAAGTCTGGTGGAAGGCGTAACGTAATGCTGCATCCGTAAAATATTGCCATTGGCATCATAAGCCTGGGCAGCGTCTGTGCCATTGCCCATAACGGTAGTGTAGTCCCGGCCCAGGGAAGTGTTCCAGGTGGTAGCATTGATCTTCTCGGTAAAATCAGCCTTTAGTAAACGGCTGGCTGCATCGTAAGTATATCCATAGGATCGCACCTGCTGGTCGTTACGGCTGCACCATGTAACACCGGCTATATTACTATTGTACTGCTTCTGCGTAAAGCCATAATCATAGCTTAACTCCTCCCCAAAGAAATTGCTTGTTCCGGAAGGATTGGCTACGTAATTCCTGTTAATACCCGTTAACCACCCGCGGATGTTATAAGCGTATGTAAGCGTCTCTATCGGCTGATTATTGTACACACCCCCCGGTTTTTTACGCCCCAGTTGTTTTGTTAAAAGCTGCCCGGCTGCATCATACAATAAAGTATCTATGGTAACCCACGAACCGCTGTTTACCCGCTTCTTTACCGAAAGCAACCTGCCGGCATGATCATAATCGTGCTTCGTGATCACTTTTACCGTACCTGGCGTCATTCCCGTGGCACTATGTGAGGCTTTGGCCATAAGCACTTTACCATCAAAACTGTATTGGTTGGTTACGATATCGGTAGCACCGCTTATATTGGTGCTTTTAGTTTGAATAAGGCGCGCACGATCGTCGTAAAAATTAATCGAGAACAGATACTGAGAAGTTCCCAATACCCTTATCTGCGTACCGGTAACCATGCCCCTTACAGTTGTAACAGGCGTAATAGCACGCGAATAAGGAAAAGTTGCATCGGAAGCTGTGAGAAAATCTGCGGTAGTTTCAGCGGAAGCAAAGGCAGCTGTTAAACCACTACCAGAAGTACTTACCCAATCATAATTATCATAAAATGTTACAGAAAGATAGCCATCCGCAGGCGAGGCTACACCAGGATAATTGATGCTACCGGCAGCAGAAGCAGCATGTGTAGTACGAACGGCAGCGCTTGTCCATAAATAGGCTTTGAAAGGTCTGTTTAGCTCATCATACTGTGTTACCAGCCATTGTTGCGCGGCACGCATTCTGGCATCCTGCGTCATCACCAGCCGGTCACGGGCATCATACACCATATATACTTCACCGGCACCAGGCACCCGCTTAATAATCATACGATTTCGGTTATCATATTCGTAACTGAAGCAAAGCTCTTTAGCTATATTACTGGCAGCCCAGGTAGCGGCATCAAACACCCAGCTGGCGCTAAGTTGCTCCACCCCTTTGGGCTGTATAACATATCTCAGCAAACCCAGATCGTCGTATACATAATAGGTATGCAGCCATCCTGCAAAGGCTGTTACAACAGCGCCACTGGTAATTTCTACCTTCTTCAGAATTACCTGCCCCAGCTTATCTTTATATTCCACCACCCGTTTGCTATGCTCATCAGTTGTAACAGTCCGGTACAAAGCACCGCTATTGTAATAACCGGAGCTTACCGGAACAGCGCCGGATGTGGCACTAATGGCCCATATACGTACTTCATTGGCAGCATTACATTCATAAGCCGTCTGCACGCCCCTGCTACTACCCGACCAACTGTTGCCCGGTGACATAATACCCAATACCCGGCTTAATGGAGAAGCTTCGTAATTAGTCTGGCTGTAAAACACCTCTTCCCCAGGGTACTGAGCCGTCATAAACGCGCCCTGTTCCGCAAAAGGAGTAGTTTTAAAATCACCATTAGCAGAGGCAGCTGTATAGGGGAGGTATTTATACTTCTCACGGCTAAACTCATCGTACACAACAGGAGTAACCACATCAAAACTCTGACCGGAGCCATTGGCAGGAGAAAATTGCCAGTTAACATTTTGCAGAGGCCTGCCCAGTCCATCTGCATAGGTAGTAGCTCTGCTTACTTCCCTGACGGTTCTGGAAGAAGACACCACATCCGCTTCTGTAGTAATTGGCCGAAGAGGCGTCCAGGATTTTACGTAATTTAATGGAAGACCAGAAGCATAAGCCGCGGGCCGGGCAGCTACTGTTTGAGCAACGGGCAACGTTTCTGCTATAGGTTTTACCTGAGCGGATATTTTTGTTATAAAAAAAAATAATTACCAATATAACAAGGTATAACTGTTTCTCTTTCATAAATATTTTTTGAAGCAATGTATCACTGATTAACAAGGACATAACAGTAACTGACTCTGTGTTATTAACCGTGATAATTAAATAGATAAAAGAGAAACAGGTTGTATTATTTTTTGCATAAGTGTTTTTTAAGGAATAAGTATTTGCTTAAGGTTACTACAGCAATATACAAAAAATAAATTACATTTATTTTAAATTCAACGACCAACCCTTAACCATGACTACCCTTTACCTGATATTAAAGCGCACGGCCTTTATAGCATCTGTTCTATTCTTCTCATTATCAGTAAACTCTCAGAATCTGGCGCCATTAAACGCCAATGTGGTTATTCCCCCTCCCAATGCAGCAGCTATTGCTCGTTATGGAGAAGTACCGGTAGGATTGTATTCAGGGAAACCTGACATTTCTATTCCCTTGTTTAATGTAGCATTTAACAAAGATTTCTCCATCCCCCTTGTATTGCAATATGACGCTTCTGATATAAAGGTTCAAACTGCAGCTTCGCGGGTGGGGTTTGGCTGGAGTATGAATACAGGAGGCGTAATTACCAGAAGTATAGTAGGGTTACCCGATGAGCATGGAAAAGGATTTAACTATACATACAATGCCCTGCCTCTGGGCAACGGCCAGGCTATTCAACCTTATACCGATAGCATCCGGTACTTTGCCATTGGAGAGAACGATGGCGAATCGGACATTTACACTTTTAACCTGCCAGGCGGGGGAGGCAGGTTTATTAATACGGGTACCGGATTTCAGACATTGCCATTGAGCAACTACAAAATCACCATAAGCGGCAATGCGTTTGAAATTACAGACGACAATGGTTATAAATACCTGTTCGGCGCTGTTGAAACCACGCAGACAGACATTGGAGACTCTGAAATATTTGCGCCTACCGCCTGGTATATTTCTAAAATACTGTTTCCCAACAACAGCGACTCTATCACCTTCCAATATACAGGTCATGTATACCATAACAATGCAGACTATTCCACTACGCTGTTACAAACTGCACCCGGCAATACCACCTGCCAGACCCAATTTCCTAACCAAACCATTATAAGAACACAAAATCAGATAATAGCCGGCGTACTGCTTACTTCAATAACCGGCACACAGGGAAGCCTGCGTTTTGCTTATGGCAACCGTACTGATTGTGATGATAAAAAGATAGATACCATTATACAACTGAATGCATGGGGGCAAGAGATGAAAAGAACCAACCTGGTTTACGATTATTTTAACGGAGGTTACAAGCTAAAACTGACAGGTGTAAAAGAAGGTCGCCTGAATGCTGTTGAAAAACAACATCTGTTTGAATATTATAACAATATTGCCGAAGGAATTACCAGCAAAGCACAGGATCACTGGGGATTTTACAATGCTAAAAACAATACCACGCTGATACCTGCTTATATCAATCCTAATGGGGTATATATTCCCGGAGCCAACCGGGAAACTGACACTGTACAAATCCGGTCGGGGGTATTAAAAAGAATTATTTACCCCACCGGCGGATACACGCAGTTTGATTTTGAAGCGAACGACTATAGCTCAGTGATGGTGGGGGCATTGCCACCCTACATGTACATTCCGGTATTTAATTCTCAGAGTGTAACGGTATCTAACAGTGGTAACAGCTTTTTAGAAAAGACGATCACCATTCCTTATGCACAGTCGGTAGATGTGGCATTCCGCATCGGTAACTGCATGGAGGGTGAAAACGCTACCAACTGCACTTCCTATTCTTCAATGCCCCCTTCTACCACACTGTATATAAACGCTCCCAATGGACAGCGCATCTACACAGCAACCACCACTAATTCCAACACCAATACTTATGGAGGCACCACGCTGTTTCTGGAGCCGGGCACCTATACCATTGGAGGAACGACACCTGAGCCATTTGACTTTGGCTATCTGAATTTTGCTTATCTCAGATATGACTCCACCAAACCCATCAAAAGATGGCCTGGAGGCGGACTACGCATTAAGAGGATAACGCAGCACGATGGGATAAACCATCTCAACAATATCGTCCGAAACTATAACTACGATAAACGTACAGATTCAACTTTATCAAACGGTATTCTGTTAACAGAACCAACTTACGACTATCAGATGGTTAAATACACGGTAGAAAGGCTGAGCCCGAATGCATTTCCGGGCTGCACTAATGCCTGCCCTATTACTTCCCGCAGCACCTACCCCAAAAACATTCCCGGCATTTCGGCAGGGAGCTATGTAATTTATCCGGAAGCCAGAGAAATACTGTCAGACCAAAGTGAGATAGACTATGAATTTACCATGCCGCAACATTTTACCGCTTTACGTGTACCTCCCTTCACTTCGGTATTTAACAGCTGGGAAGAAGGCCTGCCCAAACGGAAAACTTACTATAACGCCGGGAAGGCTAAACTGCGGGAAGAAATATCGGTATACCTGTATGATACTGTTGCCAGCATACCAGCTATTAAAAACATTAAGGTAATGCCCTACACCACCTGCGAGGCTGACCAGCTGCTATCATCAGGCGTATACGGAAGAAGCCAGGCCTATTTTGATGTGTACTACTATAAGCCTTACCGCTTAAAATACAAACAGGACACAGTGAAGATGTATGAAAACGCCAGTCCGTTAAAAGTGATTACCACGTGGAAAAAAACATTATTTGAAAGCATTGCAAACTTTAACCCCACACAGGAAGAAAGTGACAACAGTACAGGCGGCACTTTAAAAACGACCTTTGCGTATGCTAATAATTTTACCGGTACTGCTGTTTACGATTCCATGCGGGCAAGGAACATGTTAAAAGTTCCGGTTACTATAAAGAGCTACCGAAACAATCAGCTTACAGAACAACTGATTTATAATCACGATTTATGGCATACAGGCAAAAGCATTTATCTGAAAAGTATATCCAGAGGATACACCACACTTACGCCTGAAACAAGACTACTTATTAATCAGTACGATATCAAAGGCAACGCGCTGGAACAGCAAAAACCGGATGATGTAAAATATGTGTACCTATACGGCTATTCCAATGCCTATCCGGTAGCCAAAGTAGCTGGCAGCACCTATGCAACAGTCAGCAGTCTGGTAAACATGGCCATTCTCAACAACACAAACGGCCAATATACCGACAGCCAGCTGCGAACTGAACTAAACAAAATAAGAACCGGCCTGCCCGGCGCCCAGGTATTTACCTATACCTATCTGCCTTCCGCAGGTATTACCAGTGAAACAGATGCCAGCGGCAAAACCACTTTTTACGAATACGATAATTTCATGCGCCTGAAACTGATAAAAGACCAGAACGGGTATATACTAAAGCAGATGGACTATACCTATTATGGGCCGATAACCTCTTATCCATAAAAAATCCCATGCCGGGTAGTTGTTGTACAACAGCTACCTGCCATGGGATAAAATTTACCTGTAACAAAAGTATCCGCAACAAATGAAGTGCCTACATAAAAACCGGTATCCGGCCGTATGGTTCACCTTTATTTTACGCGTTTATTAAAGAGGGTACAAACAAAATAAAAATAACTGCTACAATATAGTACCGCCTCACCCGCTTTGTCATCAAACAGCACAAACATACGGGTAACACAATAGCCGGAGCATGAAACAATATGCTGAATACTGTTTGGCTAAGATTATAATAAGTGATGAACTCCAGCAAAGGATTCACAAGCCGGAATAGCGAAAAACTGCCTGAGTAGTAAGAAAGAAAATAAATATCCGCAATACCATACAATAGCAGTAAAACAACTATAATCACCAGTTTTATCCTGTGCATATTATTTCCGGTTATAGTATCCTTTATTATCCTACGCCTTAAGGTTTTCATTATCACCATACTTTTTCTCCAACGTATACCTACAAACCATTGGTTGGCATGACCGGAAAACCCAAAATACTGTTGGTATTTACTCAGGCAATTCCGGCCGCTTCATGCGGAAAGGCTGCACACTCATGGCCTGTAAAAACGCCACCAGCGCTGCTTTTTCATCGGGCTGCAAATCCAACGGCTGCATCAGCTTATCCGTTTGCGGAAACAGCGGATCGTTTTCCATACCCGGTTTGGGTTTAACCTGCATGCCGCTGTTGTAGATATTAATAATGCCCTCCAGTTTAGGAAACAACCCATTATGCATATACGGGCCGGTATAAGCCAGATCGCGCAGAGAAGGGGTACGGAACTTACCTACATCTTCCGGTTTGCGGGTTACCTTATACAGCCCCAGATCTTCATACTTCCGTTTGTAATACGTAAGGCCGATGTTATGGTACTGGTCATCGGTAAGATACTGGCCGTTATGGCAGTTCATACACCGGGCTTTGGTGCGGAACAGGTGTAACCCCTTAATTTCTTCGGTGTTGAGGGCGCTGTATTTGCCCTGCATAAACAAATCGAACCGGCTTTTGCGGCTCTGCAGTGTTTTTTCAAACGCAGCCAGCGCAGCGGTTATATGATCTATGGTAATGTGTTTGGTTTTGTATACGGCTTTAAACAACGAATCATAACCGGGTATAGCCTGTAGTTTGGAAGCCAGCAGCGGCACATCCATATCCATTTCGTGATGCGTGGCCAGCGGGTTAATAGCCTGATCTTCCAGCGAGGACGAACGCCCATCCCAGAAAAACTGTTTGTGTGCGGCCAGGTTCAGCAGCGATGGCGTGTTGCGGGTGCCGGGCAAATGATCGTGCCCCACAGATACCACTTTACCATCGCCCCAGGCCAGATCGGGATGGTGACAGCTGCTGCAGGAGATTTGATTGGAGCTGGATAAACGCGGATCAAAAAACAGTTTATAGCCCAGCTGTACCTCGGGGTTGTTCATACCCGCTACCCAGGCGTTTTCTGCAGGCAGCGGTTGCATTTCCTGCCATACCACCCCACTGTCTATAGTGGGGCGCGGCCATTCTTTAATGGTTCTGGCATACAACAACCGCAACGAATCAGTTTCGGCAGCGTAATAACGTGCTACCCGGGAGGAGCATAATGTAATAAAAACAAGCACTATCGGAATAACGATCACTATCTTTTTCATACCACTGTAAAATACCTTTTAAAAAAAGAAAACCAACGCAGCATTTGCCATAAAGCGATCCCTGCCGGGATACAGGGCCTGCGGCCATTCCCGCCCATTCCACTGCAGGGCACGGCGGTAGCTGGCATTGATTTTTATACCGGCGTTAAAGCCATCAAAAGCATGGTTGATGTGTATACCTAACCCACCACCTGCAACGTCGGCAGTCTGATAATAATAATCATGATACATCACCTCACGGGTAAAATAACTCACATTAATGGCAGAGATATTGGCGGTATGATCCAGCGCTTTATCGTACACCGCGTTTACACCTATACCCCAGTTGAGTTTACCGGCAGTGCGGAAGTTAACACCCCAGGAGGGTGTTACAGAAGCACGTACGTACCGCAGATGGTTGGCATAAATACCATCGATACGTTGCTGACTGCTATATTGGGCCCGGAGGCCATAGTTAAACGTAGCAGCAGTGCTGTGCACGGTATAAGCCAGGGCACCGGTATAACTAAAGGCATTGTAGCGGTAATTGTTGGCCTGGTATTTCAGGTTAAAATCTTTACCCCGCTGCTGGTGCCATTGCAGCTGTGCAGTAAGGCCATTGTGGGGGCCTCTTCTGTTCCATAACAGGTTCAGTTGTGTGGTATGCACATCATACACTGCCAGTTCGTTAAACCCTGTGGCATTCTGATCGCGGTATTTCTGTTCTTCTTTTTCCCATTTGCCATGCAGTGCTAACCAGCTATTCGCGACTTTATACTGTAACGTGCCCCCTGCCCCGCGCATCTGGCGGGCGGTGCGGTAACGCAGATCGTTAGGCTGATACTCCGGCTCGCCATAACCGTTAATTACGTAGGTCTGATACAGCGGATACAGCGGGCTTTGCCGGTACTGCGGGTTTTTATACCCTATACTCAACACCTCCTGCCCGTAACCATAATAACCCTGTACACCTGCTGTAACATTTTTAACCAGTGTATACCCTGCCGTGGCGTTCATTTTCAGTTCAAACTCGGTAATGTTTCCCCGGGGGTCGTTTACCGAAAAGTGGTTGCCTATGCGGTAATCAATACCGGCACCCAGTGGCAGCCGGTTGTTGAAAAACGGCCGCAGCAGCATAGCGTTGGCTTTATACACCTTGCGCTGGTAATGCACCTTACCCGGCGATCCATAATAGAAAGGTGCAGCGGTAATATTACGCGTCTGGTGGGCAAAACGGGTGCTGTCTTCTGCTGTACGTTCAAAAGCAAAAGCACCCCACAGGTGTACTTTACCCAGTACCACCTTACCATCTGTAGCTGCCTGCACGCTTTGGGTACGTGAAGCATCCTGCGTGGCTGCCAAACCACCGCTGGTATGCAGTACGCCCACCTTTACATGATTAAACGCCTGTGGCATACCCTGCTGAATAAAAGCGGGCGACAGCTGTGCAAACCGGTATACGGCGTACGCTGCAGAATCGCCCGCCAGCTGTATGGCTACAGAATCGGGTTGCTGCGCCAGGACAAAGCAACCCGATAATAAAGATGCGGTTAAAAAAATCAGTTGTTTCATTTAAAACCACGTGGATTTGCTATGCTGAAATAGTCAAAGTCTTCTGTTGAGTTGTTGGTGTCTTTCAGTTTACGCACACCATTCACCATACCGGCTGTTTTGCGGATGACCGATTGGGAAGAATAACTGCCACCCGGTACAAACGTAAAACCGGCATCAATAAGCGCGCCCAGCTTTTTAGGTGCGCGGGCACTGGCAGCAGCCTGCATTACTTCCACCCCATCTATCACATACTTTACAGGCACCTGCATATATTTTTTATCTGTAGAACCTAATGCCGCTATTTTAGGCAGGTTGTAACGCGGCCACTCTGTTACCTTCTGCGAAGCATCTACTTTGAAAATGATATAGGAGTCGCGCCCCAGGTTATCAATAACCAGATCTCTGCCATCCATCTGTATCACTTCCATATTAGGCACGCCGGGATTGTCTATATCGGATGGATAAGGATTGGGGAGATACGGCGCATAATACGCTTCATAATCGGCACCACTGAGATCGATGGTAAGGGCAGGATTTAATACCGTGATAGTTTCACCATCTGCACCGGTAAAAGGCGCTTTGTGGTTAAGCGCCGTTTGTGCAATTACAATGCTTTCACCAGGTTGTACCATACGTTTGGTAGCAGGCACCATTAACAGATTACGTGCATACACATAGTCGTTATTGGCATCAATACCAGCCGGCATATCTTTCGATTTGCTCCAGTCCAGCTGCCTGTTTGCCTGGAGGTAGTGGGCAGATTCTGTATTGTTCTGACGGCCAAACAGCTGTGCCACATACAAGCTATCGGCCAGCAGCGCATGATCGGTATTGTTATAAATTTCAATAAACTGATCGCGGAAAATAGCGCCATTTTTAGTATCAGAGCCGGCATAATACACCTGCTTGATGACCCATTCGCCGGTAGTACCCGCCACCAGGTTCAGGTTAATAACCTGATTGGCACCAATGCTGATCTGCCTGTTTTTATCAGATCCGTTGAACGTAATAGAATCACTTACTTCCAAACCGGTGTACTGCATGTATCCTGCCGGGCTGAAAGCCATAACGGCATCAATATCATAAGCGCCTGCGGGAATGCCGTTAAAGTGAACAATACCCGAATCGGCCGCTACCAAGGTTTGCGTACTGCCGGTGAACGTATTTTTAATACGCACAGTTACCCCTGCCAGCGGCAGCGTATATTTACTGGAATCTAACCCGTAGGATAATTTCACTATCAGGTTTACCGGTGTAATACCCGTGCGCTCGTTGTCTTTTTTGCACGATACCGCGGCAACCGCCAGCAGCAACACGCACCAGATCATTTTTTTCATTCGTTGATTGTATTTACAGTTTTACAGATAGTTCAGCCCCGAAAGTGGGTGCTGTGTTGGGGTACTGATACGTACCCGAAGAAGTGATATAATAAGGTTGATAATTAAATACGTTGTACACGTTAAACGATACCCGGAACTTTTTACGGATTTCCTTGCCTACGGTAAGGTGATAGTTCATAACCATACGGGGTACATTCTGATCGTTCAGTTCTGATTCCGGTTTATACAAATGCCCGTACATAGGATCGGCAGGATTGAATTTGGTAATAGGTATATATTCCTGCGCATTGTTATAATACGCATAAGGAATACCCTGCGAAGCCGCACGTACTGTTTTTTGCATAATCATACATTCTGCCGTAAACTGAAGTATAAGGCTGATACGGGGCACGTGTGTAACAGAGGTAAAACGTCCGCTGCTGAAATAAGTAGTATACTCACGCGGCGGATACAGGCCCATATAACCAAAGGTGGGTATGGTAAGCGTAGGCCCATCCTGGGTAACAGAACTATAACTGGGTGCCCTGTCGAAATAATGCGTACGTGTAAAACCCGCACTGAGCGAGAAAGAAGTAGCCATGGCCTTTACCTGCGGGGAAGTGCCCATCAGCTCTACCCCCTGCGAATTGGAGGTAAGTGTATTGGCAAAAGCATAATACTGCAGATTGTGCTTTCTGGTACCTGTTTGCGTAAGCACAGGTTTGGCCCCCGGCTGGTACTGGGCGCTATACACCGGCACTTCCTGTATTTGCCGTTGTGTAACGGTGGTAATACCATTATCCGCCCATTTGGCATAAGCGTTCATACCCACTGAAAAGCCTTTATGCCGGTACTGGGAAGAAAACTCCAGCGTTTGGTTGCGGGACGAGCGCAGCTGGTTGTTGACCGGATTAAACCGGTACAGATAAATAAGGCTCTGGCTTTCTTCCACCTTACCATTGTAAAAATTAGCCACCATAATTTCGTTAAACACCGGCCCCGGATAGCGCTGTGCCAGGGCAGGCGATTTAAAGAAGATACCATAAGCCAGCCCCACGCGCAGCCTGCGGCTGAGTTCGTATGAAGTATTGATACGCGGCGATGCAGACAGAAAACCATTCTGCACATCGAGCCTGATGCCTGAGCGTACATTGAGGTAGCGGTTATGTACCCGCACTTTAAATATATCCTCGGCATACAAACCCATATCTTTCTGGGCAATTACCCTGCTGAAATCGTAATACCGCTCTGCCCGGCCTGCAGACAGAGAAGTAGTGCTGTTGGCAGCCAGCGTACGCGGCATACCGGGTTCTACCACCTGCCCCTTACCCATGTTTTTACCCCAGTTATACGATGCACCCATACTCAGCGCATGGGTTACCCTGCCGGTGCGGAAAGCCGCCGCCACATCTACCGTACCGGTAATATTCACCGGCCGGCCATCTATAATACTTACAGCGGTATAAATGCCTTTGTCGTAAATACCCTCGTGCATACCCGTTTCTGTAGCATGGGTATACAACACAAAGGAGTTATTGATAAACTCTTCCCGGTACGAGTACTGATGACTGTGACTGTACCGGAGGTTTACACTTACATCTTTTATGAAGCCCCCATTTACCCGGTAATTGAACCGGCCCGCCAGCGAACCATTCCAAGAATCGAATTTTACCCGGGTGGCAGTAAGATCATCCGGATCCTGCCGGATACCATCCAGATTGCGGGAGTAATCGGCAATAGCCGTCATTTTCAACCGCTTTGCCTTGCCCAGGTAATTGGTATACGATACATTACTGTTCATACGGCGGTAGGCTTTCAGCTTATCCCGCGCATCGGCATAAGAACTTACATACCCCAGGCTGGTGCTGAGCACACCCGCTTTTTCAGACAAACGGAACCCTTTGGAAAAGCTATAGCTGGTAGCGTTATCCCGCAGCTGCATACGCACATTGCCTTTGGATACGCCCGCCTGTCTTTCAATAATCACAGCCCCATCACTCAAATCGCCGTACTTAGCAGAAGCCACCCCGGCTACCACTTCAATACTTTCAATATTATCCGGTGCAATCTGCCGCAGATCAATACCCCCATAGGTATAATCGCCTGTATAGGATGTAGTACCCGAACCCGACAAGCCATATCCGTTGCCACTTTTTACAAAAGAACTACCCACCCCGCTCATACCAGGGTTATAGCTTTGCATGTTGAGGTTATTGGAAATAACATTACCATCCATTACGATGGCAATGCCAAAGGCATTGTTTAACTGAAAAGGATTTTTATCGCCTGCCTGAAACACCGAACGCAGGTTGAGGTTTTGTACATTCTGCAACGAAGGCGATGGTACCATTTTGTTGGGCAGCTGCCCCAGCAGATCGTTCAGGCTCAACGCAGGCGTTTGCTCAATTACCTCGCGGCTGATGATAAAAGAAGAGTTGGAACTGCCTTCAAAATTGCGGCCGGCGGTAACAGCAATATCTTTTAAACGCAGGCTCACTTCTTTCAGCTGAATATCGGGCAGCAGGGTATCATTGGTTACCCCTGATAACTCAATAGCCACCGGCTTATAGCCTACATATACCGCTTCCAGCACCAGGCTTTCAGCTGCTTTTACGGTGATGTAGAACCGCCCCGCCGCATCTGTGATATAATACTGATTCCATTGCGGTAACCAGATAGTGGCTGCCATTAAAGGTTTGCCTTCTTCATTGCGCACCACACCACTAACCGCATACGATGCTTTTACAGCAGGTACCTGCTGATTATGCAGCAACTGATCTGTAGCCGAAGTAACCGGTTTAGCCAGGCGACGGAATACCACCAGCCGGCTGTTCTGCAGTTGCCAGGTGAATGGTGTAGCGCCGAGTATTTTGTTGAGGATAGTTTCGAGACTGGTAGCCGTAAAGCTTTGTGGTTTTACCGCAACCTGCTTCAGCTCCATCGGGTTAAAAGCAATGTTTACACCTGACTGGCGCGACAGCTCCATCAGCACCTTATCCAACTGCCAGCCGTTTTCTATCGTAAACGAGAGGGTTTGTTTGCCGGTTAATTGTGCCCCCGCCTGCAGGAAACACCAGCAGGCCGCCAGCAGCAACATCCACCTTACCCTGCTATGCTTAGTTACATTTTTTGCCATGCAGCCTGATTTGGTTTTGATGAATGGTGTAGTCAATGCCATAGATCAGCTTCAGGTTATCGAGCAGTTGCTGTATGGGTTCACCCGCTGAAAAGCTGGCAGAGATACGGCAGTTCAGCACCGCCGCATCAGAAACCCTTACGGGCATGCCATAATGATTTTCCAGCACCAGCAGAAACTCCCGGAACGTAACGTTGTTGAGCATTACCCGGCCGTTGATCCACTCTGTATCACCCTGCTGCACCGCTTCTGTTGTGGTTTTACCCGTTTGCCGGTTTACCGCCAGGCCGCTGCCTTTGCGCAGTTGCAATGGCAGTTGTTGTAGCGCCTGTTGCACCGCTACCACCCCATCGGTAACTTTTATCTGTTCCTCCGGCAGGGCCTGATAGCTTTTTACCGAAAAGGCCGTACCTATATCCCGCACCACCAACCCGGAAGCGGTGGTAACAGAAAAGGGTGCCTGCAACGCATATTGCACTTCGCAAAACATTTCCCCTTCGTCCAGTATGATTTGTCTGTTGTGTGTGAAATCTTTGGCATACCGCAGGCGGCTGTTGCTGTTCAACCAGAGGCGCGAACTATCTGGCAGCGTAAACTGCGTAACCTTACCTGTACCGGCCTGCAAGCTTATCCATTGCACCGGTTGTGTACGTACAGCCAGCCACCACGCCCCGGCTGCCAGCGCTAAAGCCGCTGCCACACCAGACCATGCCAGCCAGTGCCTTTTTACCGGGTGTAATGGCCTTACCGGTGGTAATGCTGCCTGTTGCATAAGTTGCTGCAACTGCTGCTGTGCGGCTGTAATTTCCTGCTGCTGCCCCCACTGGTACATGGCCAGTGCCATATCCCTCGCCTGTGCCATGGCAGACTGCAGGTGCGGCTGTTGCTGCTGGTACACCGCCCAGTAACTATGTTCTGCCGGGGTAGCTGTATCCAGGCAGTAGCGCACAAAAGATTCGTTCATTAAAAAATCCTCAGGTAAGGAAGGAGCCTGCATGAAAATGATTTGCTGAATAGAGCAGCAAGCCACGTTTTTTTACCCTGGCATTTTGAGAGCGCTTTGTCATGTTTGCGTCAGCCATTCGCTACAATCCAATACCAGCAAGCCGTTCCGATCCATTTGCGAAATCGGGAACAATTGCCGGAGTGCTTTTTTTCCTGATATCGTAAGCCCGCCGTTCACCTGCGCGGCTAGTTTCGCGCAAAAATCCGCCTTTTTACATGGGAGCGAAGGAAGCAGCAGAGATAAAGGCGTTATGGAGTGTATTCGTATCCAGACAGGGGGAACAAGAATTTTACGCCCTGTACCGGTTGTTTTTTCCGTACCTGCTGGCAATAGGTTTACAGATAACAGACGACCGGGATGAAGTAAAAGACGCCCTGAGCCAGCAGTTTATGCAGATATGGGAGCAGCGCCACCAGCTGGCACACATAACGCACCCGCTTACCTATATTACCACCGCATTTAAAAGACGCCTGTTTAAACAAAACACAACGGAGCAGCCGCTTACCGATGAGCACCTGCATATACATACCTCTCCCTCGCCCGAGTTGCTGCACCTGAGCCGCGAAAACGACCTGCATATACAGCAGCACCTGAACCAAGCCATCAGCCGCCTGCCGGAGCGTAAGCAGCAGCTGATACAGCTGAAGTTTTACCAAGGACTGTCGTATACAGAGATAGCCCGGGTAACCGGGCTATCTGAGCGGACTATTTATAATAAGATTTATGAGGCGGTGAAGGAGTTAAGGGAGGGGTTGGGGTAACCTATCATCCATCATCTCCCAGCCTTGGTGTTCGGATATGACTTGGCGCTCCCGTAAGCCAGTTAGTACTTCCCGCCTGCCAACATCGCCCACCCCGCAAAAGCTGCAACAGAATTATTAAGGGTGAATCTGTGCAGCTCTCACAAGTGCTGCATTAGAAAATACAATTTTATGCATTCTCCCCCCATCCCTCATCATATCATTGAGCCTGCAACTAACTTCCGGATTTTCAGTTACTTCTTCGCAAGCATTCAAAAAAAGCCCCGGTAACCGGGGCTTTTTTTGAATGCCCTATTGCATACGCCTGCCAGCACCATAACGCCACCCACCCTTCAGTTACATGTTATATAACACTGTCCCCGCCTCAAAACCAACACAGGCACAGAAAAAATGCAGGTAATCCACTCACGGTTTTTAACCTCTTGCTTTGCATACAAGAGTTTCGATATTCTTCCCCTACTTAGCTAATGTGTCGGCATCGCATCCAAGAGACTTTCTAATTAATATCCCCTTATAATACACAAAGTACCAATTTGTAAATTCTCTTTCCAATAGCCATCGTTGGTTTTTATTTATCTCAACAATATCAGAAGGAAAGTTATTATTTGATGATTTTTTGTAAAATCCTTTAATTTTTTTACCAAGAAACAAAGTTCGTACTCCATACATAGTTGTATCGTAAACAAATTGCATTACTTTAAGATTTGGATAGGTATTTGCAATATCCAGATAAAGAGTATCTCTTTGCACATCAAGATTTACGAACAAAATATCAGTGTTCTCACCAAAGCACTTTTTAGCATTGATAAAAGCGTTAATTTTCTCACTGAGCATGGGGACATCATAGGAATTTTCATTTTTAATTTCTGAACAGGCTATTACCACCACAATTAGAAAAAACAAACAAATGGCTTTCATTTGATAATGCTATTTTCGGATGAATCGTTGTGAATTATACCAAATATACTTTTGTGTAGCAACGTCATACACACCTAAATATACTCTATTTTTTTTGTAAGAAACTTCTATTTGGGCAGCCTTATACCGATCCCCATCTAAGGGGGCTGTTGATCCATCTCTGTGAAATCCTGAAGGAAAGTCAACAATCTTGCCTGGAGTAGCAGGATGGCTATGAGTTACTTCGAAAATTAAACGCCCGGACTCGTTAGCCTCTTCTGCATACTTATCCAAAAGATAGCCTAATGATCTGTTACTACTCTTATCATGACTAGTGGTTATCCTTGTATCCTGGACCGCTGAGCCAGTGGCTGCCTGACCAAATGAAATCATGCCCCATTCTACAGAGGAATTATCTGCCAAAAACTTAAACACGCTGTTCGCCACTGCTTTATTAGATATTGTGCCCAATGTAGTAGTACCATTTGGATTTTCGCTGGTAGGTGGATTATTTTGTACATTATTTATTATTCCCTTTTGAACGGTAATAGATTTATCCTTATTCACATTTCCATTCTGATCAGTTGCATATAGTTTATCAGTCTTATCATTTGTTGTCTTCACTAATTCAATATTCCCGTCTTGCTTCAACTTGTAATCATCAAAATCACCTAAAGGATCGCTTATTAAGATTGGATTATTGTGCATGGAAGAATATGTAGAAACATTTTCATATCCTTGTTCAATCTTAGGATCTATTTGCCAAAACCTTCCAATCTGAGGGTCAAGATTACGATAGAAGGCATCATACATATTTAAATCGAAGTCATTGTTTTGCTCGATACCGTTATACTTTATCTTGTTTTCCGGAATTCCAAACAGTGAAGCCCTGGAAGATATCCCAGCCATCGTTAGTCCGAATGGGTAGTAATGGGTTTCTTCCAGTAATTCCCCGGCCGTATGCTCCACTATCAGGTCATCAAAATAAACATCCCCTTTGCTTTCATTCGACACATATACATAAAGGTAGCCATTGCGCTGCACCTGAATTTCATCACCTCCCGCAGCCTGAACGGGATACTTTATGGCATTAGCCGATATTGCCGGCACAATTACAGCGCCGCTGTTTCCGGATATGTTTACCAGTTCTAGCTGCTGCTCATCCAGTAATATCCAGTTTAAATACGCTTTAGGCCTGCTTGTTGTTCCGGGGTCCGGGTTATAAATACCCATAAACGCGCCAATGGCTCCGGATACACTGTTCTGAAATGTAACCGGGTTGCTGCTATGGATTCCCCCTGCTGGGGCACCTCCCACCAAACCCGATGCAATAGATGCGATGATATTATAATTGGGATCGTTTTCTACGCCTTGCTGTACCTGTGCATCATACCAGGCTTGTACTCTGGCTTTAAACCTATCCCCTCTCATCACTTTTAGTACAATGCCTGGTCCTAACCGCTTATTGTTGTTCACCTTACCATATAACCTGCTTACCCGGACATTATCCGGATCGGTATCAAAACCGCCGGGTTTGACAAATTCTGTTTCCTGAATATTTTCAAATAAAGCCCCCTCAGCATTTCTTGCAGCTTCCTCCATTGTGGCCCTGTAGGTTTTAACCCCGCTCTCTTCGTCTGTTAATGTAGTACGGGTATTACCCAGATGATCTTTAAGGAAGTAATCAAAGCCATAACCGGTAACACTACCCGCAGCCGGATTTCTTACAGGTCTGATACGCCCTTCCTCATGACCCCAAAACTGTAATACATCATTCTCATATACATAACCATTCAGGTAAGTGGTTATTACATGATTGCCTGCATTGCCATTAGAAGCGGCAGGCTCTTCAGCTACGCGTTTTTCCAGCTTATTGCCAGCTGCATCGTATATATAGGTAATAGTACCTTTTTTGGCAGCACCATTGTACATGGTAAGCTCCCAGGGCAAATTCAGGTGATTGTAAATAATACCTTTGCTTCCGTTTGTGCGGATCTGTTTATTATTATCGGTTACCATGTTCCCATTGTCATCATACACATAGCCGGGAGTAACTCCTGCAGGTGTGTGATAATCTCCAAGTGTGGAAGCTTCATTACTAACCTCGTCAGTAACAGAAAGTAAACGATTCGAGCTTCCATTACCATAGTTATATTTAAGGCGATCTACCCAATCACTTGTGCCAGGTGCCATAAAGCCTTTCTGCCACATTTCTTTAATATTACCATTGGCATCATAGGTGTTATTAAGACTGGCATCTCCCAGGTGCATACTATAGTTAACACCTTTATCGTTGTTCCAGCCGTTATCATTTTGCTTAAAATCGCCAAACAGTAACCGATTTGCAGCATCATACCCAAATCCATAGCTCCGTTCATGCTGATCACCCTTGCTTTGCCAGCGCATCCCTGCTATATTTCCGTTGTACTGGCGCGTATCATAACCCCAGTCATAACTCAGATCCATCGCAAACCAGCGGTCAGCAGCAGGAGTGGTAGCGCTGGTGCTGTTTTCATAGCCCTGCCAGTTGATGCCTTTCAGCCACCCACGAATATTGTAAGCATAATCCTGTGTTTCCAGCCAGCTGCCGCCACCCGCCTTCTTTCCCAGTTGTTTCGTTTTCAGCTTACCCATAGCATCATAACTGTTGTGCGCAATAATACGCTGCGTAGCTGCATCATCATTCAACGTTTTCCGTATTTCAATAACGCGGCCATCATGATCATAATCCGTTTCTGTATACACGCGGTTATTGGAAACACCCGCCCTGTTATTATTATGTACCTGATATTGGCTGATTTCTTTATCAGAGAAATTATAGCGGCTGGTTACCACGTCCTGCCCTCCTTTATAATTATCACTCACTATTTGTATCACACGCCCTTTATCATCATAAAAACTCACTGTTTCCAGCCAACCACCTTTGGTAAGATCGGCCGGGTCTTCTATTACACGAACACGCGAACCGGTAATAACCCCTTTTGTTAAAACACTACGCGTTGAGGGCAACGGATCGCCATATACATTGGCACCAATTCCCAGCTTGCTGTTATTGGCAGCATTATATTGCTTTTGAGTACCCCACAGGTAATGATCATAATAGGCATACGTAAGCGGCACCAACTGTCCCGTACCCGGCACCAGATAACCATTAACATCCTGGCTGCCGGTTAGGGAGGAAGTGGTAACCGGTACAATCTGAGCTGTAAACTCAGCATTGCTACCACTTTCAAAGCCTTGCAAAAATTCGATGGAGTTACCCGCATCATAATTAATGCCCGCCTGCCATTCATTGATATAAATATCCATGGCCGGCGTACCAACCCCATTTCCGGCAGTAGAAACCGGCCCCGTAACACCATTGTCCGGTAACCCCTTTGCAAATTCGGTCAGCGCTTCCCGCGTGCCTGTGTAATTCACCAACATAGCGGTTTGAACAGGGCGGTTGAGATTATCATACAGGGTAGCCAGCCACCAATTGTTGGGCGTTCTCATATTGGCATCCTGTGTGTACACAAGACGATCACGGCTGTCGTAAACCATATACACCCAACCTGCATCAGGCAGCTTTTTAGCTACCATCCGCTTGCGACCGTCATACTCATAACGGAAACAAAGACCATCTGCCAGACCGGTCAGACTCCATCCTGCCACTTCAGCCATTTTCACCGCCTGCGGAGAAATAATAAACCGCAACAGCCCCAAATCGTCATATACATAATAAGTACACAACCAGTCAATGGTTGTGGTGCCTGGCAGCACTCCTGCTTCTGTTTTTTTAAGTACTACATGATCCTCTTTATCCTTATATTCTATGGTCTGATGGTTAGCTTCATCTATAGTTACGTTTTTAAACAACTGCCCTGGCTGGTAAATAGCACCGGAGACAGGTATAAGAGCAGCTGCTGTGAGATCATTTGAGAAACCGATTGTCCATACACGTACAGCATCGTCAGCAGTATTCACCAGATATTGTTGCTGCACCCCGCGGTTACTTCCCAGCCAGCTGTTACCCGCCTGCATGATTTTTTCTGCCCGGTTCAACGGCGATGCTTCAAAATTGGTCTGGTTATAAAAAACGCTCTCTCCCGCAAAAGCCGGCTGCTGCTGCGCCGTATTATACCTGGTACTGTAGAACAGGCTCTGCTCCTCAAATGGATTACTCTTAAACAATCCGTTTTTATCGGTATTGTCTGCTGCATTGTCTGTATAACTGTAGGGCAGATATTGAAAACGCTCACGCCCAAACTCATCATATATGCTGGGGGCTACCACATCTTTCTGCAAAGGGGAAGCACGCCATTTTACAACCTGCAGGGGACGCCCCAAACCATCCAGATACTGCGTGGAACCATTTACCTCACTTACCTGCCGGGAGGTGCTGATTACATCCGCCTCCAGCGTATAAGGTTTTAATGGCACCCAGGCGCGCACATAATTTAACGGAACACCCGCATTATAAGCCCCCGGAGTAGCTTGTGCAGATGCAGCAGGCTGCCTCACGCCGGAAGGCCCATTTGACTGAGCCTGAATGTAACACCGCTGTAAAACCAGTGCAAGGAAAACGCAAATACCTCTGAATGTTATATAAAATTTTTTCTTACTAAACATTTTGCTTTGGGTTTAAGGTTAATTACAATTTACAGGCTGGCCATAAAAATTATAACAAATCATTTTTACAATATGGTTGCTCTGATCTCTCACCAAATGCAGCCTTCCGGCAGCATCATATTCATAGTAAGTAATACGCCCTGCAGGATCGGTCTGACTGGTCATGCCCACCAACGGCGCATAGGTAAAACTGGTAACCTGACAGCTAGACAATGTCCGTATTTTATTGAGTTCTGTGCGCAATGCATTATCCGTGGCGGGGCTGTTGACAATACTCATATTAACACCGCTTTGGTTTATTACATCCACATAGGCTTTACCGATAATTTTTGCTACCGGAAACTGCTTATTGTAGCCCCATACAAAGCAAGTAATTACGCCGTCTCTGCCTGTATACTGCAAAACATTTCCTTTATCATCATACTGGTCGAAGCTGACATCTGTTTCCAGATCATTACCTTTTATGGAACTGGCAATACTGGCGGCACGGAACAAGGTATTTTGTCCCAGATAGCTATAATTGGTTTTGGTGCGGGCAAGCTCCTGCAAAAGGATACTTTCATTGCGTTGTGTCTGTTCTACCACCGGTGTAATAATATGGCGGCTTACCATATCACCGTAAGGTGCGGTAGCAGCAAAATCGTGCGGATATTTATTAATGACGGTTTTTATCTGTTCCTTACTATTGAATGTTTTAACCAGGGTAGGTTGCATGTGTGTAGTATTGGCGTATTGAAACTGTTGTGTTTGTTGCAGTGCCTCACCCGCATCGGTATAAGTGGTGGTAATGGTTTCATCTAGTTTTAGCCAGTTGGAATACACATAATACCGGCTTACGTTATAATCGGCAAAGTAAGGAACACCAGCTTCATACCCATAATAAGGACGCGATATCAGTTGCTGTACGGCATAATAGGTTCCTGTAAAAGCGGTAGAAGGCTCTGTAGAATAATGATTCACCGTCTCGCTCATGTATCTTTTTACCTGGCCCACCATTTTAAAAGTACGGGTTGTCAGCTCTTTTCCATTATGCAAATCGCCGTTACTGCTTTGTGCGCCACCGGGTATAGCTGAACTATACTCATGCACATAATCCGGAATTACCTTATTACCAAAAGACACAGGCCTGCTTTTTCCACCTGCCATATACTCATGCTCTATGCCACCGGTAACTATTCCATTTTGATCCACCCATTGTTCTGTTACTTTGGGGAAAGTGATAGTGGAGTAATCGTTTACATACATTCCGTAAGTGGTATTGGACATAATCTGATACATGTAAAAGAAATAATCGTTTTCTGTACCTCTGATGGTAGTATAAAACAGTCCTTCGTCTGACAGGTTATCCGGAAAATAACTCATGAGTAAATCGGGTTGGTTAGTACCAAACTCATAGATAAAATTCCGGCGATTTACCAGATTGCCTGCACCATCATGATCTGCAACAGATTTAACTGTTACGCCACCTACAGGTTTTAAGGGGCGAACAGCATGATCATCTGGGTTGTCAATGTTTACATCAAAATGAACCGGCAGAGGATACGCTGAATACACCACAATTTTGAAAGCAGCCCCATACAGATTTAAAAAATTGAAATCAAAAGACGTATTAATGTTTGCCCAGGTGGAATAAAGTGGTGTAATCCAGTCGTTATAAGGATCTGCATCGGGAGGTAGGATTTTTAGGTATACGGTTTGCCCTGCCAAGGCGTAGCGCTGCAGGAAAACCGGATTTTGGCATAACGATTCTGACTAAAAGTATAGTTACCAGACACATACCGGGTGTACGTGGAAGCGGTGTTACCGTAAAAGGTGATATGATTGTAGGAAAGCTTGTTTACCTGATAATCGGCCTTAAATGCCGGCTGATATTCATAACTGGTGGAACCACCTGTAGGATACGTTATACGCTTCAGCATTCCTTTACAACTGTGCTCAAAAACACCCATTCTATCGGCCCCTACATCATACCCCCCTTCATTAAACTGCCCCGCGTAGGTATATGCCGGAAACAGCGACTGGTTTTTAATACCATTGAAAAAGCCCCAGTAATCCTGCGCAAAACTCAGGCGGGGCGGCAACGAATGAATACTCTCATACTCAAATGTGTAGGCAAGCACATCCTGCGTACGATCTTCAACCCTGGTTAAAAACAGCCGTTTGCGTAATTCGGGATAGGCAGCCTGAATAGTGGGCTGTAAAGGAACCCCGATATCGTAGTCTGTATTACCGTAAAAAGAGTATTCATAGTTAAACCCAAAAAGCTTTACTACCTGATTTGCCTGGTTGGTAACCTGCAAGACATCCAGCTTTTTCTCCCCCATAATATCTTCCCTGCCTGAGTACGAAAGACTCACTTTCCCTCCCGGGAACTGAATTTCTTTCAGCACCACACTGGTATATTCACTCAACTGAAAACAGGTTTGCACCGGCTGAATGGGCACATAACTTAACGGTGGATTCTGAAAACGATTGCTCGGTAAAAAAGTATAGGTTTGGTTTACACCGGTAAGATATTTAACTGTTTGTAACCCGTTAGACGGATGGATAGATTCGTATATATAGTTGATAAGATCGCCATTGGTTAAACGGATACTGGTGAGATACCAGCTGTTGGATTGAACAGAACCACCATTTTCCGGTATACAGACACCGGAGTTACCGCCAGCTGAACTACTTAGAGTACCATCGTAATAACCATTTCCAAAAGAATACAAGATTCCATCGGGTGTTGTAATGGTAAAGTCTAACGTTGTTTTTTCTATTTTCAGGTTATTGTAAGGAATCTGCACAATGGTTCCCTCATGAATAATGAATTTGCCGGAATAACCTGGAAAGGCATAAGTAAATATATCTGGTTGAAAAGATTTGGCTCCGTTTCCACCGGGCCCCACAAAGCGAAGGAAATCGTAGAATTCATTGCTAAACACATCACTGGTAGGAGACATATAAGACGGCAATTCATCCGGATCGCCGATAACTGTTCGGGTAATAATACCGGCAAAATCCATTTTCCATTGCATACCTACCCTTCCGCTTACTTCATCTACTTTTAGTCCGTTAGAGCTATAGCTAACAGACAATGGCATAGAAAAAGTTCCTGTACTGATAGTATACAAGGGTACGCTGTATTGTACAGCTCCGGTAGATAGACCAATAGGATTATTCCCGTATCGTGTTAATGCAAACGCTTCCGGCGCAGGGGGAATGATGCTGGGTATTGCATTATTAGATAATGCCGGCAAACTGGTTTGCGCACACATTTGGGTTACGGCCCCGGATAGCAGGAGTACAAATAAGACAGCTATTCTCATATAGTATGGTATAAAATATAAAGGAATTAAGGTTGAAAAAAGAGTATACAGTTTAGAGCGTATACCCTACCCGGAACTTAATAGCCTGGCTCTGCGGCTTCTGGCTATAACTGAGGAAATCCCACAGCAACTGCATGTTGCCCTGTTTTTTGGAGATTTTGTATTTTTTGGAGAGACCAATCAAACCGCTTTTTTGCCAAACATCGAGGTTACTGATTTCTTCCAGTTTACCAAAGCTTTGCAGGTAATTGAGCTCATACCCGCCCGTGATCCAGATACTGCCTTTGGCTTTAATGTCGATATAGGAACGGAGGCCTACGCCTTCGCTGGTGAATTTAATATTGTTAAAAGGACGCCCCCAGCCCAGTTTATAACTGGCGCCTGCGCCGATGGTGGCTTTATCGTTCAGTTTGTATCCGAGTGATAATCCGATATCGCTGATAGAAGGCAGCAGGTTGCTGCTGCGCTGACTTTGCAGGTTAACACCATACTCAATACGCTTCCAGAAGCTTTTTGTTTTTTGTCCGTTGGGTTTAAAACCTTCGGGCATAGCCATATCGCTGCTGCCGCCCCCCATTTTATTGATTTTATCTTTCAACTGATCCAGCTGGCCCTGCGCCTGCTGCAATTGTGCCTGCAGCGGATTACTACCCCCTGCTGCACCGGCAGCCCCACTGGCTGCACTGCCCAGCCGATCGCTGATCATTTGATTTACCTGTGAGCGGGTTTGCAAACCTGCCAGCCCGGCGCCATTGCTACTGCCGGGAGAAGAAGGAAACAACTGAGCCAGATAACTGTGCTGCTTCATAAAATCTTTAAAAGCGGGTGTTTCGCGTAGAACAGACAATGCTTTTTGCTCCAGCTTTTTACGGTCGTTGATGAGCGTTTTGTACTCCTGTAGCTGTTGCTGATAATAGTAGACTTCTTTGTTGATACCGGTAAGCTGGCTGCCCATATTGAACTTACTCAGCTGGGATGTAAGCTGCTGCTGCCGGTCTTTAACAAACGACTTGATATCATTGGCTTGCTGCATTTGCGTTTGCAAACTTTTCAGGCGCTGATTCAGTGCCTGCACCTGCTCCAGTTTATCAGCCGGCAAACCTGGAATTTTACCTTTTGCCTGTTCCAGAAAACGCATAGAGGTTTGCAGACTGTCCAGCCCGGGAATATATTCTTTGAGTGGATTGGCACTGGTGCTGCCAGCTGTGTTTTTGAGCTTCGCTTCCAGCTGTTTATACTTTTCCTGTTGCTGTGCCAGTAATTGTTTGGCGGCTACACTGTCTTTACCCTCCAGCTGTTTCTGCAGTTTCGCCTCCTTTTGCTTCATGCGGGCCAGCATTTTTTCAGACTTTTTCTGTACCAGCTTCTCCAGGCCTGCGTATTTAGATTCCAGCTTTTTTAAGGTGGAAGTACTCAACTGATCGTACGATTTGCTGATCTGCTGCAAACTGCTGTCGGACTGTGCGGACAACCGGCTGGCGGCTACACATAAAAAACAAACCAGTACCAGGCAGCTTTTTATACAGTTAGCATTTAGTGTAGAATATAACGACATGCGTATTTTTTAAGTTGGGTTAGTACAAAGTAACGATTCTTAGCTGGAATTCCTTAAAAAAACGGCCATTGGTTACCTACACTTTTGCTAAGGTTTTATTTTGAGCTGCTGCTCCAATTGTTGAATACGGGCTTCCTGTTGTTTCAACCGGCGTTCCTGCTCAATCATATACAAGGTCATTTCTTCCATTTTCTTCAGTAATTGCTTTTGCATTTCGCCCAGGTCAACCCCTTCTTCACCACCACTTCCGCAGCAGGTACATCGGGTAAATGTTTATTCACCCTTACGTATTTTCTTACGACTATAGAGACTGCTATATTTTTTTGAAACTGATTCTGTGAATGGCCGGCATTGGCCCGCCGGACAATTCAAAAATGACGAAATAATGCGAACGACCGGAAAACGGGCGCTGTGCCGGGTTTTTGTTTATTACATCCAGCGCGCTATTTTTCGTACTCCATACAATGGGCTTGAATACCCATTTATCCGCCGCCTCTTTCATTGATGATAGCACAGACTTCCACAATGTATCGGTAAGCAGGTAATCATTGCCTATTCCATCAAGTGGGAATAGCCGCTGAGATGTTATTTTACCCCTGTTATCAGTAGCATAATAACACCCAATGTAAATTGCCGCTTCATCCTGCTGCAACTGGTCGTATACTTTCTGATCAATAACCGGCTGCTTATACGTGCTGAACAAACTATCAGCGTGCTCCAGTCTGGTCAACTGAGCTGTAAGCAATAATGGAGAAACCAGGCATGTGAACAGAAAAAAAAGATATTTCATGTTGTACTCTATAGCTGTATAAAACAGTTTTAATAGCGCCATGCAATAAGGGTCTTAAGCTTAAACGTCTGATTTATCATTTTCATCAATCATATAAAGATCAATTTCTAATTCAGCATTTATTTGAGCTATTTTTTTCAGAAATTCCTTATCAAATTGAACTGCAGGTGTTTCACCATACATTTTAACGACAAGAGACAATTTTGATTCAAGGTTATTCCCGTTAATGTATAATGCCAATGCTTCCAGCACAGAATCAAATTTCAATAAAAACATCCCTGTCACCTCATTTACATCCAGCGTATTCAAAACATCAAAAGCATACTCCCAGCAAGTTTCTTTTCTTCTTATCAGTTTCGCCCTGTTGGGTATTACATCATCTTTGAACCAGTATCTGGTAGCTGCTATTTTAATTACTTCACTCAAACTTAAAGGGTTAAGTGAAGCCCCAACAACAGAAAATATCAATTTAATTTCAACCATATTAATTCAAGTCTACTAATACCTCACGTTTACCAGTTCACTTTCTCATTAAACGCCAGCAACAATATCAACACAACACAACCTTTCATGAACGGCATACTTATTTTAGAAATAACTGATAACATAGGTACGCGTACTACATACAACGGGATATCCATACTGATAAACCACCTTTCGGGTACGATTCTTATCATCGTAGTAATAAAGATGATTGTGCCATTTGGCATACTGCATAATAGGTAAAAAAGCTCCATTAACCTCCCTGTCTATGTTATACCGGGTTAACTGGCCACCTGTATACCGCTTAACAATTTTACAGTCAGCACTATCATAGTAGTGATAATACATAGTATCTACCTCCCCTTCCCACGACCCAACTATCCGCTTTAACTGCTTAGTAGTTTTATCGAAAACGCTATCCTCAACATCTCTGAGACAGTCAAAACAGTAACTACTGCTCTGAAACGAAAAAACGCTGATAACGGAGTCGCCAGATATGTTAGAACTATAAACAATAGAATCTCTACAGGCATCTGCCGGATCGTCAGAAAAACCATTTTCTTTAACAGCCACCAAACGTTGCCATTTATCTCTCAATTCAACCTTCTTAGCCAACCTGCTCCTCCCGGCCTCAAACCAGGTAAAAACAGCTGAATCTCCGAAATAAGTAAACCTGGCTCTTTCTATCATCCTTTTACCAGATGACACCACTACCCCAGCGGTTCGCCCCTTTACATCAAGCAACGTTTTGGTAGTACGTGTTTTACTCAGCACGGGATCAAAAGAGACTTCTCTTATTTCACGCCCTTTAGAATCATACTGATATTGGCCACGCCATTCAAGTTCGTTATTATGCCACCTGTTCAATTCAGTAATTTTTCCATTCCGCAATTTACCACTGAACCCCTGGCTACTAATGCTATCAGTATCCATAAAAACCTTAACCAAAAAAACATTGCAGCTTCTGCAATTATTAATCCATGCCGTATTGAATCGTTGTGCTTTTACCCAAAACGGCAACAGTATAATTACCATTATCTTCTTCATACCTTTTTGAATACTTCTACATGATTTCTGTATCCATTTTCAATTGCGTTTTATCGCTGCTGGCCGCTAAACAAATTGAATACAAACACCCCTATGTTCAGAAAAATATAGCTGAAACAGGTCATCGAAACGGTTGCCATTCCTCCAAACAAAACTCCTCCGCACAAACCCTTCATTCCATAATAAGGTTTTCCATTAATGTTCACGGGTACTAGTTCTACCAGTGAAAGAATGCCCACGACTACCCCTATCATACCAAAAGAACATCCGAACCCTGTAAACAATTTTTTGAATTTGAAATATTCCTGCTTCATACCGCTTTATTTTCATTTTTTAAAGGCCCCTGAGTAAACAGGTGAGTCAACTTAAGGGTTACAGGCAGCAAATTAGAAATTCAATGCCGGATTTAGGGTGTTTATCTTATTTTCACGTACCCTTATCAAACACTCATGCGCAACGTTTTCTTTATACTACTCTTACTAAGCTTATCGGGCTGTGACACACAGCAACAAGAGGCAAACGCAAATGAAGCAGCTACAGCAGCGTCTCCACCGCTTACATTTGGCACCTCCTACGACCAGCTACTGGCGAAGTTTACAGAAATAAACTTTGATACACTGGCAGTGAGCCCGCCCGATCTGGAAAACGGAGATTCGCCGTTTATGGGTATTGGTCTGGATAGTGCTATGACTGCACTATTTCCTAAAGAAATTTCCGGGGTTGATTCCAGTTTTGCAATAAGCAAATTTGCGCTGGATGCCGACAACACCGCTTTGATTGCGCGCGTACCCGGAGATTATTGGAGCAACCGCATAGTATTACTGGTATTTAACCATACCCGCAGGCAGCTACACTTTAAAAGCGATATAGCCTATAATTGGGGAGACGCAGGTGACTGGGAGACGATAAACAGTTGGCTCATCCGCACCAAAGACAATACACTATATCAATTAACGGATGACACCTCCGGTAGTATAGAAGATGGTGTAGAACCGGAAAAAGCGGAATCAATAGTAAGCAGCGAATATTATCTGCTGCATATAAAGCCAGAGATAACAGACACCCTTAGCAAAGACAGCACATCGCTACTGCAAACATATGGGCATCTGTTACGGGCAAGACAATAAGAAAATCAGTTACCGGCATTTACAGGGCTTTTTATTTTATGGCAGCACCTGCAAGCCTGATATATAAAGAAGAAGCCTGACAACTGATGATTACATTCGGTAAAAACTCGTCTACCCCCAGCGCGAACAGATCAAAGTACCCTTTCTGATTTACCGCAAACCAAACACCGATAATATATTTATCCAATAGTTCCGGAAAACGGTGCGATTGTGCATTTGGTTTTAAATCAAACCCACCTTTCTCCCCACACTGTACAATCAGTTCGTCAGTATCAGCATCCACCGTTACTTCTACTGCTACGTTATCCGTTTCCAACACCATACGCTCCACAAAATGAGGCGGATCATCTACTTCATCGTCATATTCACAACGCTCAATATGAACAGCACGCACAATTTCACCATCCAGTCTATCCCTTATTTCCTGCATCATAACGAGGTGCCATTTACGTCCTGCTCACTTGTTTCCAGCTTTCCATATTTCTTATCCATATATTTGTTTACCCAGTAACGACCCGTCATAAGGGCATACAGCAACAACAAACCCACTGACTTCCATTGAAGCCCCGGCAAGGAAACCTCCCACCCTCCAAGCCTTACAAACCAGCTGTACCAGCCTGTATAAGTATACAATTCAATCAGGTTCAGAGAAGACAAAACCAAAATCAGCGCAGTAAGAATCAGTGCCTGCTGGTGTTTTTTGAAATAGAGCACTCCATTTATTGCCAATAGCAATAAAGCCAGGTAATGCCGGAGCCCTGGCTCGTTGGCACCTGCCAGGATCTGCACCCAGGCAAACAAGTGAATAATGCCAACCAGCACATAAGGCACACAACGCAGCAGCTTGTTCATTTTGTTCATATCAGGGGTTTAGTAGTATACTTACTTCTTCAACACAATATCTTCCTTCGCTGCCCAGCCGGTAATATCCTGTTTGCTTAACACGGCTGCCATCAGATCGGGAAACAGATCGGGCGTACAGGCAAACACGGGTATGCCCAGGCTGTAAAAATACGCCGCATTACTGGCATCGTAAAAAGGGGCTCCCTCATCGTTCAACGCCAGCAGTACAATTACCTGCACACCGGCTTCGGTAAGTTCAGCGGCTCTTTTGCGCATGGCTTTTTCATCGCCACCTTCGTACAGGTCGGTAATCAATACCAGTACCGTATCCAGCGGACGGGTAATTACCTGCTGGCAATACGTAAGTGCCTGGTTAATATCGGTACCGCCGCCCAGTTGTACGCCAAACAGCAGGTCTACCGGATCATTCAGTTCTTCCGTAAGATCGGCTACGGCTGTATCAAATACCACCATGCGGGTGTTTACGGCGGGTATGCTGGCCATTACGCTGCCAAAGATGCCGGAGTATACCACAGAGGTACCCATAGAGCCACTCTGATCGATACATAGCACCACATCCTTTAAGGCACTGCGTCTGCGGCCGTAGCCGACGCGTTGTTCGGGGATGATGGTTTTGTAATCGGGCTGGTAGTGTTTGAGGTTTTTGAGGATGGTGGTATGCCAGTTAATTTCGTTATGCCGTGGGCGGGTGTTGCGCACGCTGCGGTTAAGGCTGCCCGTAACGGCCTGCTGCATGGGTTGCGCCAGTTTGCGCAGCAGGGCATCTACCACTTTGCGTACTACCTGTCGGGCGGTGTCTTTGGTTTTATCGGGTATTACCTTGCTGAGGCTCATGAGCGTGGCAACCAGATGTACATCAGGCTCTACCTGTTCCAGCATCTCTTTTTCAAACAGCATCTGGGTAAGGTTCAGGCGCTCCAGGGCATCCTGCTGCATTACCTGTACCACGGTATTGGGAAAAAAGCTGCGGATATCGCCCAGCCAGCGGCTTACATTGGGGGAGGAAGGGCCGAGGCCACCTTTGCGGTCGCTATCGTACAGGGCCGACAAAGCATTGTCAATCTGCTGATCGTTTTTCTCCAGCTGCATAGCGGTACCATCATTATCATCGCCCCCCAGTACCAGCCGCCATTTGCGTATATGTTGTTCTTCCGGTGTCATTGGTGTCAGTTTGTTTTAAAGGGCAGGATAGCCCAGTAATTGCATAATAACCGGCAGTGCCCGTTCGCCCCTGGCGGCATCTACCGTTTGTTCTGCTGTACGGTTGCCGGTTGGAGTATCGCCCTGCCTTACTTTTTCACCCAGCTTTCTACGCTCTGGTGTGGTATAGTGCGAGAAGGTGCGGCGCAACAGCGGTAATACCTGAATAAAGCTTTCTTCCGGCAGTTGTTTTACCCAGTCGTTCACCACCAGCCACAAATCGGCATCCAGCAGCAGCAGCGTGCCACTGCCTTTTAAAAAGCCTTCTATCCAGGCGGCAGCCAATGCGGGCGCTACAGCAGCGGATACGGCACTGTAAAACACTTTCACCAATGCTTCGCCTTCCAGCAGTTTATAATCGGCCAGTAAACGGGTGCAGTAACCGGCTATTACCGGATGCGTAGAATTGCTGCCTGCTATGCGTTGCAGGGTTTGCTGCCATTCGCGTGTGCTATCATGCTGTTGCAGCAGACTGATGGCATTGTTCATTTCCAGAAACAGGGCCAGCATTTTTTGGGCAGCATCATCGGCAATGCCGGTGCAGGCACCAGGCAGGCTGATACATACCCGGGTAATCATACCCGTTACAATACCGGTAACCAGCGCCGCATTTGTTTTACGTACGTTGCCATACCGGCTTACGGTAACCAGCGGAGCTATTACCTGCATCAGCTGCATTACGTCGCCGGTGGCCGCAGACTGGTTGGTCACCTGTACTATCAGTGCCTCCACGGCCTGTGGCAGTTCTGCCGGTAACGCCTGTTGCAACAAAGTACACAGCACCTGCAACGAAGCAGCGGTTGTGGCCTGATGTATTACGTAAGCAGTGGCAGCAGCTTCTACGGTATTGCCCCAGTTGCCTTTATCAATAATATCGATAGCCAGTTCGGGATTCCACTGCAAACGCCATTGTTCTTTAAACGTGCCTTTGCCGCTTACCCCAGAAGGCTTGCCCCAATGTATACCCAGTAGTTGCAGCCGGTGCAGCAGCATACTGCGTTCCAGATCAGTTTCTTTACGCAGGTCCAGCGTATAATCTTTCCACGCTGCCGTAGCAGGCAGCCGCAGTTTTTTCTGCCATTTTTCTATATCGGCCTGCAACGGTGGCTTGGGTATACCTGCGGGCAGGGTACCGATGCGGTTGCTGACGATCAGTTCTTCTTTAATCAGCTGCATCAGCATAGGCTCGCCGTGGCATACTACGCTGAGGGTGGCTTCGTTCAGTTCTTCCAGACCGGGTTTGGTTAAACCGCGTAATGCAGCCAGACTATGGGCCAGCCGTACGCTTTCTATAATATGCGCTACAGAGGTATCCATCTGTTTTTCGCGCAGCAGTTTGGCTACACCGGCCATCCAGCGGGTGCCATCATCTTCCGGATAATGCCATAAGTGACTATACCAGCCGGGGCTGTTGATACCTGCACCATAACCGCTGCTGAAGCTGAGGCGGCTGTAGGTCCACGGTATCCAGGTGCATTCTACTTTTACCTTAGGCAGGCCTTTCAGCAGTTCATTATCCTCTTTCTGCGGCGGCATTTGTGTTAACGCCGGTACATGCCAGGCACCACAGATAACCGCTACTTCGGTATACATTTCCTTCTGCGCCTGGCGTATGGTTTTACGCATCCAGGCTTCGCGCAGTTGTTCCTGCCGGTCTTTCACCGGTTTATCTTCCCGGGCGGCGCGCATCATTTCACTTACCGCCGTAAACACTTCTTCGTTACTGACGCGGTTTTCAAACGTATGCTCCCACCATTTATCAGAATCGGTATGTCCACCTGCATGCGCCATCCAGCGGAGCGGGGCGTTACCGTATATATCTTCTGTTTCCGGCACTTCTACAGCGGGTAGTTCTGCATCTGGCGGTGCTTCTGTAGCCATAGCTACCGGTACAGCGGGCTCCTGCCCTTCCTGCGCCTGTATGCCAAACGTATGCGCTACCGGCAGATCCATAAAGCGCACGGGAATGTTGTGTTGCCGTGCGTATAACATGGCCTGCCATTCGGGCGAGAATTCTGCAAAAGGATAAAACACCGATTGCTGTAAGGCATCGGCCTGATACAGCAAAATAGCCACGGGCGGCTGCAAGCCTTCATCGCTCACCCAGCGCAGCAGTTCATCCGCTTCGGGTGGCCCTTCTATCAGCACGATATCCGGCTTCACCGCTTCCAGAAACGCCTTAACATTGCGGGCGCTGCCGGGACCGTGGTGACGTATACCCAGTATATGATTCATTACAGCACGTTTTTACAGGCCCGGTAAATATCTTTCCAGTCTTCCCGGCTTTTCACCACCGTTTCCAGGTATTCCTGCCATACCACTTTATCCTGCACCGGATCTTTTAATATAGCACCGGTAATGCCCGCTGCCAGGTCTTCGGCCGTTAAACGACCATCACCAAAATAGCCGGCCATGGCCATACCATTGTTCACCACCGAAATAGCTTCGGCAGTACTGAGTGTACCGGAGGGTGTTTTCAGTTTGGTTTTGCCATCGATGGTTACGCCACTCCGCAGCTCGCGGAAGATGGTTACAATACGGCGAATTTCCTGTAATGCAGGTGGCTCGGCAGGCACTTCCATCACTTTTTCAAAGCTTTCTACCCGGCGTTTTACAATATCCATTTCTTCTTCCATGCTATCGGGCACCGGCAGTATAACGGTATTGAAACGACGCTTTAAGGCACTGGACAAATCGTTCACGCCCTTATCGCGGTTGTTGGCTGTAGCAATGATATTAAAACCGCGTACCGCCTGAATTTCGGTGTTCAGTTCCGGTACGGGTAATGTTTTTTCGGAGAGAATGGTAATGAGCGTATCCTGCACATCGGCCCCTATGCGGGTCAACTCTTCAATACGGGCTATTTTGCCATCTTTCATAGCACGGGCCACCGGTGTTTCTACCAATGCTTTTTCGCTGGGCCCTTCGGCCAGCAGGCGTGCATAGTTCCAGCCATAGCGGATAGCTTCTTCGCTGGTACCGGCGGTGCCCTGTATAATCAACGTACTATCGCCACTGATGCCTGCTGCCAGGTGTTCGCTCACCCAGCTTTTGGCAGTGCCGGGTAAACCGTACAACAGCAGGGCACGATCGGTAGTGAGGGTTGCTACGGCTATTTCCATTAAACGGCGGTTGCCGATGTATTTGGGGCTTACTTCAAACCCGTTGGATAACGTACCACCAACGAGATAGGTAACCACCGACTGCGGTGTAAGCTGCCAGTTGGCGGGGCGCCTGCCGCTGTCCTGCTTTTTCAGCTCTTCCAGTTCCAGCGCGTATAAATCTTCTGCATGACCACGTAATACCTGTGACATAGGTGCGTTTATTTTATGAATGATAAGGAGGAAGGAAATGAATGTATAATCGTTTGTTTTAACTGTAGCAGCCGCCGGATATATTCGCAGGTATTGTTCCAGGCATTGCGCTGATATTCGTTGGCCGGCGCACAGGCAGCCAGCTCAGCCGCTACCGCCACCGGAAACAACCGGATATTTTTATTGTAAAAAATGCGGGTATACAAATAAGGGTTGGCCGAGGTATACCCCAGCACCGCTTTGGCCAGCGGCAGCGACAACTCTTCCTGCGTATGCTCTGTAAGCCAGGTAACCGCCATCTCTCCCACCTCGCTGAAACGCGCCAGCAGATAGGCTTCGCGCAATTGAGGCGTAAGCAGTGGCAGCAACTCCGGATAATACCGCTGATCATCGGTCGTAAACAGTTCGGCCCAGTCTGCATTTTTAAACCGGCCCGCCGCCAGGCCTATAGCAGGCAGTACCGCTGCCGTATGTGGCTTTGCTGATAATAAGCGCCATACCCCTTCGGCATTTTGAGCAAAAAAGCCCTCCCAGTATTGCGGCGGAATAAAGCTGAATAATTGATAAATAATGCCGGCTTCATCGGCCTGATTGTTTTTACCGGCTGTTTTATCAATACCCAGTTCGTAGATACGGTCATCTACCTCTGCAGGTAACTGTATACTGATGCCGGAAGGCGATAAGCTGATGACCTGCTGCGCCAGCTGCCAGAAGTGTTGTATAACGGTAGAACCGGGCAGTTTTTGCAGCAGCAATAGGGCTTCGTCTTTTACCTTCTGACTTTTATCAGTTAATAAGGTTTCCAGCCAGGGCAGATCCTGCTCTGATATATTCGTGTGCAGCAGTTTGAGGAGGGAAGCACGGGTACCTGCATTTTCCTGCGGCCAGGTTTGCTGTAGCCATTCCAGCGCCTTTGCAGGATCGGTTTCCCTTATCTGCTGTAACACCTGCTTACGCATATCGGGTGTGCCGGTTTGCCAGCGGTCTTCCTCTGACATAGCAGGCAAAGCCAGCCATTCTTTATGAAAGCCGCACAGCCAGCGGCCCCGGTTACCCATGCACAGCTCCACTGCGGGGCGTAATGTTTTTTGCTGTACAGATTTTTGCAGCAGCGCCGGTAACAACAACGGCGGTAATAGTTGTTGCGCCCGCACGCACTGTTGCAGCCATAACTGCAGCAAGCCTATACTATCTTCGTCCAGCACCTCTTTCAATGCCTGCGCTGCGGCAGGGTTGCAGTATGTTTTTTCTTCGGCGGGTGCCGGTGTAATACCTACCCCCTCTTTATATAAAGGCTGTACGCCTGCCTGCCGGTAGTTGAAAGCCAGCGCAGCCAGTTGCAGCAACTGCTCCTCCCTGTCTAAGGTATCATTCGCTGCAACGATGCTTCCCTGCGTTCCCAGGTCGCTTACCGGCACCGGCTTTTTGGCGGTGCCCAGCATGGCTGTTTGTACAATGGTATTCCACATTTCCATTTGCTGAATACGTTTGTGATTGATTAATGATACAGACCTATATACTGCCCGTTACTCCATATACCGAGTGGCTCAAACGCATGCTCCTTACCCACTACCGCCATATCTAACGGTAACCCGCCACTTACCGACAGCAGTTGCCAGATACCCGCAAAGCCTGGTGTAACGGGCATGATATGCTGCTGCTGATCGGCCAGGCACCACCGGCCCTGGTATTGCACCGGCGTTAACTGCTGTAATATATAAGGGCGCTCACTGCTGAAAGGAAGTGTGCTGTGGAGCGTGGCTTCTATTTCTGCCACCTGCTGCCAGCCATTTAGCATGGCAGGAACGGGAGCCTGCCCCGTACCCTGCTGTTGTTTGATAATAGCCCGTAAAGGTTGCGTGGAAGGATAATACACGAGCTCTGCCTGTATAGCAGTACCCGGCAGCAGGTTATAGGTAAAACCCTGCCCCATTACACTGAACTGTAATACCAGCGCGCTGCGTTGGGTTTGTATACCATACAGCCAGTTGCGCTCTACAGTAAGATTGTCTTCTTCGGTAGTTTGTTTGCCCAGTACCAGCCAGGTATCTGTAATACCGGTTTGTGCTTTCAGCTCGTCCTGACTCTGGGTAAAGCCTATCAGGCTGCGCACATCTTCCTGCAAAGCAGCAGGCAGTTGTGCCCGGTGGGTAAAACCGGTAATAAGCAGATACATACGCACCAGCAAATCCATAAACCCGCTCTGCCAGCCTTCTGCATAAAAATTAGTATTGCCTGCGGTTTTCACCAACGCAGCCAGCCCGGTGGCTTTGGCATCTACCATGCGGCGGGCCATATTGGAAAAAAAGGCAGGATCTTTTTCGGGAACGCCTATAAGACCGTTGCGTACTATGTCTTTTATCCATAACAGCAACTCGGCCAGTCCGTCTTCCACGCCCTGCTCGCGGGCCTGCAAGCGTTTCGCCTGCGCTGCCTCATCTACCGGCTTGTCTTTTTTATCGGCTTTCTTTTCTTCCTTCTCCGAGCGTTTGGCCAGCCATTCATTGACCCATGCCGGCGGTTCAGCCGGTGTAAAGGATGCTGCATTGCATGCATATAAGATAAGTAAACCCACCCCATGTTTACAGGGAAATTTACGGCTGGGGCAGCTGCATTTAAAAGCCATGCCTGCCAGATCAACCTGGGTTTGATAGGGTTTGCTGCCACTACCCTGGCACTCGCCCCAGAGCGCCTGCGGCCCGGTGGCTTTGGTAAGCCATTTATTGGGGCTAGCCAGGTCTTTACCGGCCTTGCGGGACGCATCATCCGGCGCAAGCGCCAGCACCTGTTCTTCGGTTAGTTGCAAAGGATATTTGTTTGGCCAAATATAGCAAAAGCAGCCGCTTGCTGCACCCTTTACACCTTGTACAGGCTATAAAAGATATGTACAGGTTATTGGCAGGAACCGCTTGTCTGGCGGTTGGTTAGTAAAGAGGTAACGCATTATGTACACGCCTGTTTCCCAACTACCCAACCAGTATGTATTTTTCTTGTCCTGGTAATTTACCTACAACAACAAATCAATCAGTTCCTTCAGATGCTCCTCTACCTGCGGGCCTTCAAAGCCCATATGCTTATACTGCAGTTTCCCCTGCTTATCTATGATAAACAACGCCGGTATGGTGTTAAACCCGAAACGATCTGCTACACCCGGGTTGGTATGAAAGTACACCGGGAAGCTGTATTTTTTATTGCCAAACCAGTTTTGTGCATCGGCAAGTGTGTTGCGGCTGCCGCTGTTGACAATCATAAAACATACATCGCTGCGGTGTTTGTACTGATCGTACACTTTTTGCAGATAAGGCATTTCCTGCATACAGGGTATACACCAGGTTGCCCAGAAATCAATCAGTATTACCTTACCTTGTAAGGTATCGGGCAGTACGGGTTGGTTGTTCAGGTTTACCATATCTGCCAGGGAGGGTGCAGGTGCGTGCAGTAATTGCTTTTGCAGTTGTTGGCGCATTTGCTGGCGGCGCTGCGCCTGTATGTGTTGCCATTCCTGTTCAAAATTACCTGTTGCGCCCTGCCATTGTGTATAGCTGTGTTTTGCCAGTTGCACCATAGCAGTGTCCATTACCTTTTGTAACAACAGTTGCTGCCGGTAGCATTGCCAGGCCTGCTGATAACGGTGTAAACGCTGATAAGCGGTAGCAGCAAATTGTAGTACTGCCGGTTCCTGTGCAGTGGCCAGTGCGCTATCCAGATAGCGCAAAGCCTGTGTGCTATCGCCCTTGTTTACCAGCGCCATGCCTGCCAGTGCCAAAGCAGATGCTTCTGCCTGGCGGTGTGCAGCAGTGCGCGCACTATCGCTTACATACGCAGGGATATGTCCGGTTTCTTTAAAATACAGGATGAGCCCGGCAGGATATTGATGCGACAGCTGCCGGGCCAGTAATGCGTACTGTAACGCACTATCCGGCGCCAGGCCGCTTTGCGCCAGGGTGGTTGCTACCTGCATTACCTGTTTGGGATAATAGGGACTGGTGGGGTTGAATGTTTGCCGGGCATGCTGTAAGGCTTTTTCGGCCTGCTTTTGGGAAGTGTAGTATTCAAACAGCATTTCATGCGCTTCTTCCAGGCCGCTGCGGTTTTCAGCAGTGGTGGCAGCTATTTCTTTTTCCAGCAGTGAAATTTTCAGCGCCGTGTCTTTTTCCTTTGCAATACGGCTTATCCGCATTTCAGTGCCCATAGCAGACTGCGGATAACGTTCGCGGATAATGGTATATACAGAATCGTTGCGGTTATCGCCCAGAATCAGATACCCCATGGTAGCCAGGTTTACGTTTTTTACCGGATCCTGTTCAAACACCTTTGCTATATAGGCGTAAGCTTCTTTTTTTAATACGCCCTTCTCCTGCTCATCAGCGACAGCCATGCGGTTGGCATATAACCGCACCTGTGCTTCAAAATTATCCGGATAATCCTTTAGTTCCAGCTGTAGCAAGGCGCGCTGAAAGGCAGACAGACGGGGCGATTTGCCCATTTGTGCCGTAAGGCTGTAGCTCTCGTAAAGTCTTCCGTTTTTTACCTGCACACGATCTGCCCGGTACACCGGAATACCAAAATGCCGGTTATGCGCTGCCCGGATGGTATCGTTACCATCTTTTACAAAAAACGTAGCATAGGTGGCATAATGCTGCACCGGAAAGGTAACCTGCCATACACTATCTTTCTTTTGTAGTGGCAATTGCCGGGGCAGCCCGTAAAAATTAGAATAGGTAAATACCAGCACCGGGGCGTTTGCCTGCTGCGGGTGGGCCGGCGTGTACGTAATGGTAACCGGCTGCAGGCGCTGTGGAAATTGCGGCTGAATACTTACCTGCTGTGCTTTAACGGCTATGGAAACGCCTGCCAGTACCCCCAGCACCGCAACCGCCCGGTGAAGGGCGGAACGGGTGAGGTAACGGGGACGATTACTACTGTTACTGACGATAACCATCATTCTGATCAAGATTTACATTAGTTCTGATAGCATCGGCAGGAATGGGATACAAGGTATCGGTAGCCTGCCAGAAGGTGGTGCCTTTGCGGGGGCGTATTACAGCATCAGCACGTTGGGTACGCTTTAAATCGAACCAGCGGTGGCCCCACTCGGTAAACAACTCTACCCTGCGCTCCTGTTCTACGGCACGCAGCAGCGCTGGCTGATCCAGACCGGCAGGTAAGGAAGGCAGCAGGGCACGGTGGCGCAGTGTATCCAGATCGGCCCGGGCATCGCTCAGCTTATTCAGTTGCACCCTGGCTTCGGCACGTACCAGATATTGCTCAGCAAAACGCAGCACCATAGAATATTCACTTACTCCTGCGGCAGCATTGGTGCGCACCTTGTATTTGTAAGGAAAGTACACTACTACACCGGCGCTGGTGGTTCTGGTACCAGCCCAGTTGGCCAGCCGCGCATCGCCGGTTTCAAAAGAGCGCACCAGCATACTATCTAACCGGTACAGCGGCAACGCAGTAGCCGTGGTAGGTAACGCGGTAAAGCCTTCCCAGGTATTGCGGCCACCGGCCACGTTAACCGGTTGCAGCTGCCACAGCGCCTCTTTGCTGTTGAGCAGGAAAACGGTATTTAAATCGGTAAGCAGCTGATAACGCGTATTGGCAATTACCTCGCCTGCTTCTTTTTCTGCTGCGGCCCATTGGCGGGTGTACAGGTAAGCACGCGCCAGCATAGCGGAAGCTACTGCTTTATTGGGTCGGGTGCGGGCAGCAGTGGGATAGTCATCGCCCATCAATGCTTTGGCCTGTTGCAGATCGCGTATTACCTGGTTGTATACACTATCCGGATGATCCTGGCCACGGTTGGTATTTTCCAGATAATTAGTGTTGGTAATCAGCGGCACATGACCATACAGGTTTACCAGATGAAAATGCAGGAAACCACGTACAAAATAAGCCTCGCCCAGTAATTGCTTACGCACAGATTCTGTAAGCTTAGTAGCGGCGGTAAGCCCTTCGATACAGGCATTGGCGTTGTAGATGTAGTAGTAAGCCTGCGTCCACATCGTATTTACATACTGGCTGGAAGGCAGCAGTGCATTGTTTTTAAACACATCAAAGCTGGCAAAGGCTGAGGCATAATACAACTCATCGGCCGACATGGCTGTGAGGTAGTTCATCAACACATTGCTGAAATAATAGTTGAGGCTATTCATTTCCGTATAAATACCTGCTACTGCCGCTGTGGCTGTTTTATCAGATTCAAATACTTTGGCAGAAATAAGCTCGTTCTGCGGCACCGGCGTATCTACGTACTTGTTGCAGGAAAGTGCCAGCAGCGCGGGGAAGAGGATATATAAATAAAATCTTTTCATGTTTGTAACGTTTATTAGAATGACAGTTGCACCCCGGCGGTAATGGTTTTTAAAGGCGGTGTAGCCTGGCCCTGTGTTTCAGGATCGAAGCCCAGGTAATCCGTAAACGTAAGCAGGTTCTGTGCCTGTACAAATACGCCCAGTCCGTTCAGCTTCCATTTTTGCACACAGGAAGTAAGATCGTACTTCAGATACAGGTTTTTTAAACGGATATAAGAAGCATTGCCCCAGGCAGCGGTGGAATACCGGTAATAGTTCATGTACGCATTGTAAGCCGCTTTGCCGGAAGTGGCGCTGGCAGCGGGGATATTGGTAACATCGCCCGGCTTTTTCCAGCGGTTTAACACAGATACCTCCTGATTGCGGTAAGCGGTGCCGGGTGAGTAAGACAGGCCGCCATAGTTGATATTGGTACCTTCCTGCTGTACAAACTGAAACAGAAAATCGAGCTGAAAATGTTTCCAGGTAAAGCTGTTTTGAAAACCACCATAGAAGTCGGGCATGGTTTTACCCAGCACCACCATATCTTCCGGATCGGAATACGCTTTATCATTATTCAGATCTGCAAACTCAGCCACACCCGTTTGTGTATTTACGCCGGTAAACTGGTAACCTTTCACAATGGTGAGCGACTGACCCAGCACATAGGTTTTGGCATAACTGCTTTTTTCAAAATCAGGATATTCCTGCAGTTTGTTTTTAGCAATGGTAAGGTTGAACGAGCTGCGCCAGGTGAAGTTCTTCATTTGAATGTTGGTAGTGCTGACATCAAACTCCCACCCTGTATTCAGGATTTTAGCAGGCAGGTTGGTTATGTACGAAGGACGGCCCGCCTGTGGCGACAAAGTATAATTAACCAGCTGGTTGCTGCTGATGTTGCGGTAGAAGCTGGCGGTTAACATCACCCTATCTTTCAGCAAGCCCAGTTCCAGCGCTGCTTCCAGCTTGCGGGTCAACTCCCACTGATAATACGGATTATCAAAACGGGTAGGCGTTAAAGTACCGGTACCATTATAGGGATAACCGGGCGAGCGCCAACTGGCGAGATAGGCATAATCATTAATCTGATCGTTACCGGAAGAACCATAGCTGGCCCGCAGTTTACCAAAACTGATGAGCGGCAGCTGCTGCATAAACGCCTCGTTGGTAAATACCCAGGCAGCACCTACGGCTGCAAAATTACCAAAGCGGTTTTGCGGACCAAAACGGGTTGAGCCGTCGCGGCGGAAAGTGGCGTTGACCATGTATTTATCGCTAAGGTTGTAGTTTACCCGGCCAAACAGCGCTGTATAGCGATAGAAGTCAATATCGGAAGTAAAAGGCGTTAAGGTACCGGCAGAGCGGATATCAGTTAACAGATCATCGCTGGGAAAATCGGCCCCGTTAATACGCCAGCCATCGCGTTTGCTTTGCTGCCAGCTGGCACCAGCCAGTAACTGCAAAGTACCGGTGCCCAGTTTGCGGGTATAATCTACCTGGGGCTCCAGTATATATGAGTTGAGATTGCTGGCACCAAAGTAGCTGATGCTACCGGTACTGGTAACCGGGTTAAACGTTTTATCGGGAAACACCTGTGTGGAATTCATGGTACTCTGGTTATAACCCAGGTTGGCTTTCAACTGCAGGCCCGGCAACAAGGTATAACGCAGATTACTGCCCGCTACCAGGTTGGAAGTATTGCTGCGGGAGGTACGCAGCAGATACGCTTCGGGGTTTTGCTCGTTACTGAACCAGTAGTAAGCGCCGGTACTATCGTACAGCGGATAATTGGGCGCTACGTTGTAAAACGCAGACAAGGCAGAAGCCAGTGTTTGATCGTTATCGCGGCTGAAGCTTACGTTGGCGCTGATGTAAAACTTACCATCGGCAGAAGTATGATCGGCCGTAAGGTGTGCCGAACCACGCTGATACAGCGGGTTGCCTTTTAATACAGTACTTTCTCTGCGGTACGATCCGCTGAGCAGAAAATGGGTTTGTGCATTACCCCCGGATACACTGCCGGTAGCTTCGGTAAGTTTGGCGGTATGCCCCATCATGTAATCCTGCCAGTTTCTGTTTTCATCCGGGCTCCATTTCAGAATATCTGTAGCATTGGCATCGGTAAGGGCCGTACCATCGTTGGCCATCGCTTCTTTACGCAGTTCCAGATACTGTGCGGTGTTAAGCATGGGTACCGTGTTTACCACCTTGCTGCCACCGGTGTATACATTGAAATTGTATTTGGTGCTACCGGTTTTTCCTTTTTTGGTAGTGATCAACATTACCCCGTTGGCACCGCGGGAGCCATAGATGGCAGTGGCATCTGCGTCTTTCAGCACATCAATACGCTCGATATCGGCCGGATTAATGAGCGAGAGCGGACTTTGTGTACCGCTGGCACTGGTAACAGTGGTAAGTGTTTCGGTATAATACGGTACACCATCTACTATCACCAGCGGATCGTTACCCAGGTTCATAGAGTTTTGTCCGCGCAGGCGTATATTAAAACGCGCGCCGGGCAAACCACTGGAGGAACTAATAAATAAGCCGGCCACCCTTCCCTGCAGGGCAGCCAGCGGATCGCCCACCGGCTGGCGGGCAATATCTTCAGCCTTAACGGTGCTTACGTTACCGGTATTCTGGCGGCGGGAGGTTTGATAGTAGCCCTTCACCACCGTTTCGTTGAGGTTGTTTACCTGTTGCTGCAGGGTAACACGCACCTGCTGTGCGGTGCCTTTGAAGGCAACCGTTACTTCCTTTTCCCCATACCCCACACTGGAAAACACCAGCACATAAGTACCTGCTTCCAGCGCGGCAAATTCGAAACGCCCCTCTGCATTGGTTTGGGTAGCTTTCTTTTGCTGCTTCAGCTGTACGGCAACGCCTGTTAGCGGTTGCCCTGCCTCGTCTGTTACCGTACCGGTTAAGGGTGCGGTAGCTGGCGGCACATAATAGCTGTTCAGCTGCTGTGTATTTTCCGCCTTGCGGGCTATTACAATTATTTTATCGGAAATGGTATAGGTAAGCGGCTGGTGCAGGAAACACTGGTTCAACACCTCTTCCAGCGAAGCCTCTTTTACATGCAGGGTAACCGCAGGCACCCGCGCCAGCACCGACTGATCTGCCACAAAAGCATAGCCGGTTTGCTGCTTAATTAACTCGAACACCTTACCCAGCGGCAGATTGCTACCGGAGATAGACACCTTTTGAGCATGGGTGCGGGCACTTACGTGCAGCGTAGCCACGAGTACAAGCATTGCAGATAATTTCATAATCAAGAGCAGTTTTCGGGACAATAGCCACCCGGAATGAATAGTCAAATTCATACTTTTGTTAAGGTTTTGGAGGTTTACACCTGATTGTTGTTCGCAAAATGACACACTGCGTAAACCCATACTACCGGCCGGTGGCGTGAGCAGACGCTGCCGGCTTTTTTTGTGGGCTTACCTTGCGGTGTATACAGATATAGTTGGTATGTAATTACCGGTTAAGCAGGACCGGCTATTACCACAATAGTATTTCCTTTCATAACAAAATGCACATTCTTTGTAAGCGTAAGCGCTTTTAGTATTTGTGACACATATTCTTTACGGGGTATTACACCATAAAACTCATTTTGGGGAATGGGGCCCTGGTATTCCACTTCCACATCGTACCAGCGGGCTATCTGCCGCATAATGCTGGTGATTTTAAGATGACTGAACCGGAACTCCCCTTCTTTCCAGGCCATTACCTGCTGCAGATCGGGCTGCTGCACGGTAATACCTGCCGGGGTAGCCACTGCCTGTTTACCGGGACTGAGCTTTTGCTGTGCAGCGCCGTTGCCAGGTGTATGCAATGCCACCTGCACACTGCCCTGCAACAGGGTGGTGCGGGTAGCTCCCTCATCATCATACGCATTAATATTAAATGCAGTGCCCAGCACCTGTACCTGCTGGGTGGCCGTATTTACCAGAAAAGGTTTTGATTTGTCGGCAGCTATTTCAAAATACGCCTCGCCTGATAACGTTACCGTGCGGTTGGTGCCGGTAAACGCAGCCGGATATTGTAAGCTGGAAGCAGAATTGAGCCATACACGGCTACCATCGGGCAGGGTTACCTGAAACAATCCTCCGCGGGGCGTGCGCAGCGTGTTAACCGCAGCGGCGGCATTGCCCGCAGACGTTGTGCCGTTCGATTGGTAACGGATGGCACCATCTGACAATTTTACCACCGCCATACCCTGCTGCTGTGCCAGCGTGCCGCCGGCAGCGCTATCCAGCGTAATTACCCGGCCATCTGCCAGGGTAAGCGTAGCCCGGTTAACAGCCGGTGCTTTATCGCCGGCTATTGCCAGTGTGCGCACTTCTGCAGGCTCTACGGACCCTCTGTTCATCCACCACCAGGTGCCGGAAACCAGCGCCAGTAATACCGCGGCAGCTACCGACACACGTGGCCAGAGTGTACGCACACGGCGGTTTTCCGTTACAGACGATATGCCCGGTGCAGACGTTTGTGGCAAAGCCCCCTTCTGCTGCAGCGTGGCATTGATTTGCTGCCATACGGCCGCGTTACCAGGTGTGGCCTGTAAACGTTCTGTATTCATGAGCAATGCATATTCGCGCATTACCTGCCGCAAAGTCGCCTCATCCAGCGTTTGCAGCCATTGCTGTAGCTGTTGCAGTTCTGCTTCGGTAGCAGTGCCTGCGGCCTGTTTTTGTAATAGTAGATGGTACTGCATGTAGGTACGTTACCATAAGGACGCGGCTACATAGCAAAAGAGGACGGTGAGGAGAAAAAAAATGATTCCGTTTTTATCGTGCAGGTGTTTTTTAACGGCATCCACCGCCGCATACAGCTGTTTTTTAACCACATCTTTAGACAGGGACAGCTGCCCGCTGATTTCATCGAGCGATAAATCGTCTGCCGTACGCAGCAGAAAAATGGTACGCCGCCTTTGCGGCAACTGATTGATGGCCTGTTGGGCAGACTGATGATATTCCTTCAACGCCATATCATGCTCCGCATTGTGCGAATGCGCATCGCCTGCGGCGGCAGATAAGGTTTCGTATTTATGGCGGTTGTGCCGCTGGCGGTAAAAATCCATCACGGCATTACGGGCCATGCGGAACAGATAAGGTTTAAACTGGCGTATGCCTACCAGCATTTCCCGTTTAAGCCAGAGTTTTACAAAAACCACCTGAATAATTTCCTGTGTATCGGCAGCGGAGCGCTGCGCAAACGGAAATACATATTGATACAGTAGTTGATAGTACTGATGATAGAAGACGGTAAACGCCTGATAGGCGCCTGCTTCGGCACCCTGCAACTGCTGCAATAACAATTGTTCGCTATCCGGCACATGATCCCTGCTATAATGGCTCTCCCCTTTCAAACAGATATTGCGTTATAAAGGCAAAACGCTAAAGTAGGCAAAACCCGCAGAAAACCGCCCGCTGATTTTAGCGGGTGGCTGACTGCTGCAGGCCCAGGGCCTGCAATATTTTAAAGAAAATGGCCGTGTTTTCGTACACGCCGGTAAACAACTGCGCCTGCGGACCGTAAGCGTATACCGGCACCGGTATGGCTGTATGATCGTTGGTGGAAAAATGCCCACTTACGTATCCTTTGGCAATATCGCCATCCAGCAATGACAGGCCGCCTGTTTCATGGTCGGCAGTGACAATTACCAGGGTTTCCTTATCCGCATCGGCCAGTTGCATAGCCCGGCCAATCACCTGGTCCAGATCTTTTACCTCTTCTGCTATATAGCCTATATGATTGGCATGCCCCCCATAATCAACCTGCGCTCCTTCTACCACCAGAAAATAGCCCTTGCCGTGTTGCTGCAAAGCTGCTGTTGCTTTATCAAAAGCCTGGGTAAGCCATGCGCCACGCCCTTTAAGCATAGAAAGCCCCGCACGGGTATCGGCCACAATGTAACGCTGCGTGCCGGAAACAGGTAAGCTATCCAGCGAACTGGTTACACGATATCCCGCCTGCTGCAACTGTGGTAAAGCAGCTGGCAAACCGCTGTTGGGTGCGCCCAGTAACAGCTGTACGGGAGCCGCTGCCAGATCGGACAAAATAGCCGCCGCACTATCCCGTGCTGCACGGTGGGCATAAAAATCGGCCGGTGTGGCATCGGTAATATCGCCACTGGTAATAATACCGGTTATCTTTTTGCTGCGTTGCAGTATCTGCGGCAGCAATACCAGTGGTTTGCCGGTATGATCTACCCCTACATAGCGGTTATTGGTTTTTACACCGGAGGAGAAGGCCGTAGAGCCCGGAGCAGAATCGGTAATATACGCATCGTGCGAGGTGGTTTTAGATAAACCGGTAAAGCGGGCATTAAATACACTCAGCTGCCCTTTATTGGCCGTGTAGCCCGTGTACCATTGTGCCAGCCCGGTACCATCGCCTATAATAAGGATAATGTTTTTAGGTTGTTTGGAACTGCCGTCTGCCGCATAAGTGGGGGTATAGGCCGTATGCGTTTGGGTAGCCGTATAACTGCGGAAGGGCAACTGGCGCATAAAAGTGGAAGCAGCCTCAATATGATCGGTATTGATATAATCTACCCCCAGATGCATCAGCTGATACCAGGCATTTACTGCATCGGGTGCTTCCCAGAAACGGATGGGTTTGTGCAGGCTGTGTACCTGTTGTATGAACTGTTGCAGGGTATTTTTTTCGTTTACGGTAAGTACGCCTTTGCCATTCCAGGAGGTATACTGCGAAAAGGGGCCACTGATCATGGCTATTTTAGGCAGCACTTCAGCCGGATAGGTTTTACCCAGTTCCCCATCAAACAGAATGAACGAAGGATAACTGTTGTAACGGCTTACCGGCGGGCGGTTGCCGCTGATAACCCAGCGGATGCTTTGCTGCTGCAGCGTGGGGTAACGCTGTAAAAGGGCCACCAGCGAATCCAGCGTTGCTATGGAATCAGTTTTAATATCAATCATCACCTGCAAGGGCCGGCTGGCATTGGCCACCTTTAGTAGCGGTTGCAGGTACAGCTTTTCCAGTGTACGTTCAGGGGAAAGGGACTCGTAAGTATGTGCCACCAGCAACCGGCCGTTGTGCAGCCATATATCGGCTTCTATAGAACCAAAACCAGCCTGAAAAGCCGGAAGAAAAGGAACCACCTGTTCATAATCGTTATGCGAATGCAGGTTAGCTGCAGTATATACTGCGGGTTGTGCCATAGCACACCAGGCACGGAGGGCCGCTGCCAGTAAGAATATTTTTTTCATGCCTTGTAAAAATAAAGACAACCGGCCACCCAGGGAGGAAGCAGCCGGTTGTATGAATGTATTTGTATTGACCTGCTGCTGTTACCAGCCGGTACGCTGATGAATTAAACCTTCGCTGTTATCAATTACCGACTGCGGTATAGGCCAGATGCCTTTGGTAGCCGGATCGAAATTACGTGCGGGCCACGCCACGCTGCCATTGTAATGGTGCAGAGGTTTGCTGTAGGCCTCTTTCGCATCGCCCCAACGTACCAGATCGCGGTGCCTGTCGGCCCACTCGCCTGCCAGCTCACATCTTCTCTCATGCTTCAACTGCGCCAGGGTAGCATTACTAACTTTAGGATAACTGTTGTCATCTGCACTTTGCCAGGCACGTTTGCGTATCATGTTCAGTTCTGCATCGGCATTCTGCCCCAGCATAATTTTGGCTTCTGCTTTAATAAGAATCACCTCTGCATAACGCATCAGCGGCAGACACAGGGATGTGGTAGGATGATCGCCATTAGGACTGAGATATGTACCTACGGGGTTGGCATAACGGAAAGGCTCGGTGTACTTGTTAAACTGGTAACCACTGAGGCTATTGTCTGACTTATAAGTAATGGTTTCGCCAAAGTACTGCAGTTTATCGCCCGGCTTCAGAATAGTAGCTTCTCTTCTTTTATCGCCGCTTTCGTATTCATCGTACAATTCTTTGGTAGGCATATAGTAACCCCAGCCGTTGTATTTACCCCAGCCTTTGTTTTCCATCATTACCCCTGGCAGAATACTACCCCAGCCAGCCTGACCTTTGGCCGTGCTGTAGGCACTCCAGATATATTCTTTAGACCAGTTATTGGCCGTAGTAAACACATCTTCAAACTTAGACAGCAGCTGATGTTTTCCGCTCAGGATTACCGAATCGGCATACATGGCCGCGCTATCATACTGCTTCATATACAGATACGCTTTTGCCAGGTGTGCCCAGGCAGCGGTTTTATGCGGGCGGCCATACAGGTCTGGCGAATAGGTATCAAAATAAGGCAAACGCGCAGCCGCCTGTTTTAAATCGTTCACCAGGTAACGGTAGTTATCGGTTACACTGGCTGCACAGGGTACCACCTCAATATCTGAAGGGTTGGCACGGTTGGCAATAGGTACACCGGAAGCAGTGCTGCCGTAGTTGGCTGCCAGCTGCAGGTACATAAGGCCGCTTAAAAAATACGCCTCACCTACAATACGGTTTTTGAGGCTGGCATCCATAGCAATGCCCGGCACATTGTTAATAACATCGTTGGCACGCTTGATTACTTTGTAGCGCATGCTCCACTGCGACTCGGTATAACTACCACCAATAAAAGTGGCATTGAAATCTTTAATATTATCGCCTTCTGCCTTTACACGGCCGGTAACCATATCATCACTGGCATTGATAAACCACCAGAAGCCACGACCGTAAAAGTTTTCATCGTCGAAAAAAGAATACATAGCATTGGCACCACTCTGCGCATCTACCGACGATTTCCAGAAGCTGTTTTGAGAAGGCGAACCTTCGGGCGTAATATCCAGCTGCTTTGTACAGGAGGATACAGCGGCAGTAAGCGCAAGCGCGCCCAGACTACCGGTGATATATTTAAACACAGATTGCATAATTGTAATGGATTAGAAGTTTACATTAATACCTGCCATAAAAGTTCTTGACTGCGGATAACGGCCCAGATCAACCCCGTACTGGTTCATACCCACTTCGGGATCTAAACCTTTGTAACCGGTAAAGGTGAACAGGTTGTTAGCGGTAGCATATACACGAACACTGTTTACATGCCATTTACGCATCAGCGGTGCAGGCAGTGTATAACCTACGGTTACGTTTTTAACACGCAGGTAAGAGCCGTTTTCCAGATACCAGGAAGAGGTGTTACCAAAGTTACCATTGGCATCGCTGGCAGAAATACGTGGAATGTTGCTGCCGCGGTTGGTTTCGGACCAGGCATTCAGCACATCCTTCAGCATATTATAATTCTGACCAATAGCAGCGTTGAGGGAAGTATACTTCATGGCATTGAATATTTTATTGCCCTGTACACCCTGTGCAAAAATGTTAATATCAAAACCTTTGTAAGCCGCGTTAAAGCTAAAGCCATACGTAAATTTAGGAAACGCGCTGCCGTTGATACGACGGTCTTCATTGGTAATTTTACCATCACCGCTGGCATCAATAAACTTCAGATCGCCAGGTTTTGCATTCGGCTGAATCAGCTGCCCGTCTTTGTTTTTATAATTATTAATTTCTTCCTGTGTTTGGAAAATGCCGGCGTAAGGAATAACGTTATAAGAATACAACGGACTACCTACCTGAATTAATACCGGATTTAACGTACCTCTTACAGAAGGAAAGCCACTGATTTGTGTGTTACCATCGGGTAAAGAAACCAGTTTATTACTTACCGTAGTAATGGTAGCACCTGCACCATAGGTAAAGTCTTTACCCACCTTGTCGTTATAACCAATACCCAGTTCAATACCCTTATCGCGGGAGTTACCACCATTTACCCACTTACCATCTGCACCGGAAGTAGCAAAAGGCGTAACCTGCATGAGCATTTTGTCGGTTTCCTTGATAAAATAATCGGCTGTAATAGTAAGCTTGTTGTTAAGCACGGCAATGTCTGCCCCAAAGTTGGTTTGTTTAGATTCTGACCAGCCCAGCACCGGGTTAGCTACCTGTGTAGCGGTAAAGCCGGTTTGCGTAGTGGGGTTTTGCCCCATATAAATCTGCATTTGCTGCAATGGCGGGCTTACTGCACTTCTGCCTAAGCTGCCCAGGTTACCAATAACACCATGGCTGGCACGCAGCTTCAGGTTGTTTAACCAGGTAACACCCTCCATAAAGCCTTCCCGCGTAACCACCCAACCGGCAGATAAAGAATAATAGTTTCTGAACTTGTTGGTGGCTACCAGTGAGGTACCATCGCGACGCAGCAGGGCGCTTAACAGGTAACGTCCGTTATAATCGTAGTTAACACGGCCGATATAAGAAATAAGCACCTCGCGGCTATAACTGCTGGAAGGCTTGTTATTAGGATCTACCGTACCATTCTGCAGATAACGGTAAATAGGATTTTCATCTTCAAAACCCGTAGTAACTACTCCGAAGCTGCGGTCTTTATCGCTTTTATACATATAACCGGCAGTAGCATTCAGGTTGTGTTTGCCCAATGCTTTGGTATAGTTTAACGTTTGTTCTGCCAGAATATGGGAACCGGTAGCAGCATTCTGATTAAGGGAGTTGCTGGTAGAAATACGACCTATTTCGGGCACTCTGGTTTGAAACTCTTTGCCAAAAGTAAATGACTGGGTATAGGCAAAGTTAGAACGGAAGCTTAAACCACGCACCAGTGCCACTTCTGCATAAGGGTTAAGCACTACGGTTGTAAACGGCGTGCTGGCATCCAGCCTTTTCAGATATGCAACCGGATTGAGCACATCGCCATACGCACCGGCGTATTGTGCAGGCAAACCGGCAAAGCTGCCATCAGCATTGTATACGGGCACATTGGTGGGATAGTAGATAGCTGCCAGAATAGCACCGGTATAACCGCTGGTGGTATTGGCACCATTGCCGTTGGTGGTAAAATAAGAAAAGTTCTCTCCTATTTTTAACCAGGGCTTTACCTGATGCTCCGAATTCAAACGCAGGGTATAACGCTGGTTGTAGGTATTCAGCAAAATACCTTCGTTTTTGCGGTAACCCAGGCCCAGGAAGTATTTAGACTTTTCGCTGCCACCATCCATGCTAAGGTTATAATCTTGTATAGTACCGGAACGAAACACTTCATCTACCCAGTTGGTGCGGGTAATTTGTCCGTCGGGATATTTTTCTGCATTAAACGCATCCAGCCTGGGTTTACCTGCCACATCCGCCGCCAGGTTCATTACATCGGCAAACTCTTTGGCATTGGTAGCCTGCAGCTTGCGCCATGCAGCCTGTGTGCCATATTTGGCATCCAGCGAAACAGCCATTTCGCCCTTATGCCCTTTTTTGGTAGTTACCAGTATAACCCCGCCGGAAGCCTGTGCACCGTAGATAGCTGCAGAGGCATCTTTTAATACAGAAACAGATTCAATTTCGTTAGGGTTTAATACGGGTGTGCCGGGATAGATGCTACCATCTATTACATACAGCGGCGCCGCGCCGTTGATACCGCCCAGGCCACGGATGCTGATGGTAGGAGTGGCTGTAGGATCGCCCCCTTCGTTCTGCACCATTACACCGGGCGCTTTACCCTGCAGCACCTCGCTGAGGTTGTTGAAAGAGCGGGAGCCCATAGCATCCAGCTTAGCTTCGGCCACCGCACCGGTAACCTTACTTCTTTTCTGGGTACCATAGCCTACCACTACCACCACACTGTCCAGGCTTTCTTTAGCCCTTTCCAGCTGCACAGCGGTAAAGGCGCCGGCTTTTACCAGTATTTCGCGGGTTTGGTACCCCACCAGTGAAATTACCAGGCGCACCTCCTGCCCTTCGGTTTCCAGCGAAAAGTTACCTTCTGCATCGGTTACCGTACCCTGCGAAGTGCCTTTAATATATACCGTGGCATTTTGTAAAGGCGTGTTACCATCTGCTACACGACCTTTCAGTACTTCTTTGCGGGCCTGCATTACATAGCTGGCCAGGTGTACATTACCGGGCATGGCAGCAGCACCACCATCTTCTTTAGGAAATATAACTACAGTATTGGCATGTATTTCATAGGTTAACGCTGTTTGCGCCAGCACTTTGTTCAGCAGCTCTTCCAGCGTAATGTCTTTTTGTTCGCGGAGCGTGATTATCTGCTGCTTCATATCATCTGCGTTATACGCAAATTTCACTTTGGTACTGGCAGACAAATGTGTAAGTATGGCTTCCAGCGATTGCTTTCTGGCATTCACATGAACAGCTGTTTTCAGTACATTGGATGCCGGCTGCTGTGCATGCAAGGCATTGCTGAGGCAAAGGCCGGACAATACACCGGCTGTTAAAAGCACACGCCGTGCTTTTAATCCCGGGAAAAGAGAATAATTCATATGATGGTTATTGGTTGAGTGCTTAGTCTATAGTAACCTCGTTATTGTGTAACGAAAAATGTGCATGCTGCCCGGAACTAACCAGATTGATAATACGCAAAGCCTCTGGCAACGTGATTCCTTTTTTAAACGACAGATAATAATTTCCTGTATATTTCTTACTGCTGTTGTTTACCGTAACATTAAAGTGAGTATGCAACCAGCTGGCCACTTCCATTACCGAAGCGCGCTGTAACACAGTTTCGCCCTGTACCCAGCCATTTACCTCTGCCGGCTGAATGGCGTCTTCCACATGGGTACTTACGCCGGGTACATACTTTACGCGCCAGCCTGGCGTTAATATGGCCATAGTATCTTTACCGGTACTTACTGCTACCCTGCCCGTGAGTACGGATACCTTTATGCCATTGTTATAATAATCTTTTGTTACAGAAAACGAAGTACCTTTTACAGTAGTAGTTACCTCGCCCGACTGAATTAAAAAAGGATGCGCGGTATCTTTTTTCACCTCAAAAAAAGCCTCGCCCTGATGCAACTGAACATACCGGTGCTGTGTAAACCCGTTATTGTAGGCTATTGCGGAATGCTTATTCAGCCACACCACACTATTATCGGGCAATACCATCCGCACCACTTCGTTATCCGCCGCTACTTTTATTAAACGCGGATGCTGAAACCACCACCACGCCACCGCCGCTGCCGTTATTACGGCCGCAGCTGCCATTGCCTGGCGCATGCGTATAAGCAATACGTTACCACCCCGGCGGTTGCCACGTTTAAGCACCGATGTCAGCAGCTTGCTTTTTACCTGCTGCTTTTCTTCAGCAGCAAACGCATAGTCTCCCCCACGTTCGGCCAGCACATCCAGCCATTGCTGTAAGGCTACTGTTTCTTCTCCGGTACAGATTCCCTGTTCGTACTTATGTAAGAGGTTCTGTATATGCTCCTTGTTCAATAAAACCCTTTTGTAATAAGACAGGATAAAAAGAGCGGGTAACTATTAAGGAAGCAGGCTTAATATTAAGTTAACAATGGCCTTTTTACGGGCCGTGTTTAACTGGTTGCGGATGGTTTGGGCAGAATTACCGGTGGCCTGTGCAATTTCGGCCACGCTGATGCCATGAATAAAATGCATTTCGTACACCTGCTTCATTTTATCGGGCAATACAGCAACCGCCTGTTGCAGTTGCTCCTCGGCTTCTTTACGGTCTATAATGGCAGAAGCGGTAGCCACAGCCTGCAGCTCTACCGCCGCTTCAATATCCACCACCGTCATTTTACGGGCCGTAAAATAATTGAGTATTCTGTTTTTAAGTGCTGTAAAAAGATAGGCGCGTACAGACTGTACCTCAGGCAACTGTTCTCTTTTACACCAAAGGTGAATAAACAGCTCCTGCACTATTTCCTCCGCTGCAACGGTGCTGCCGGTGGTTTTATAAGCATATTGAAATAAAGGTTCCCACCAGGTTTCAAACAAGGCGGTAAAAGCCTTCTGGTTGCCCTGCATTACCTTCAGCCATTGTATTTGGTCTGTGGTTTTCAAAGTACACGTACGTTTTGAGCATGCAAATTAGCACGAACCAACCATGGCTAAGTATTAACAAATTATTACACGCACCTGAACAAAGAAGAGTAACTTTGGGTTAAGCTATCATATAACATGTATACCCATTTATCATACGACGAAACGGAACTGCTTCAACTGTCTTCCCAGGGAGAAGAACAGGCGTTTATCCGGTTACTACAGATGCATAAACACAAGGTATACAGCTTTCTGGCTACCCTTACCGGTTTTGAGCCCCTTACTGAAAAACTGATGCGCCAGCTGATACTGCAATTGTGGCAGCAACGGGAAAACCTGGTACAGGTAGCAGATTTTGACCAGCATTTGTTTGAAACCATTTGCACCATTATACTACCGGGACTGAAAAAACCGCATGACAAAAGCAGCGCCATAGAAAAAGAACAAATGGAGCGCCTGGTACAAAAACGCTTTGCCGATACCGACGCCCCGGAAGAGAAAGACCAGTTACAGCAATTTATACATACTACGGGACACGCTACCGCTATGCACACCATACTGGCCCCGGTATGGAGCCAGTACACAGCCACCTTGTTTATAGCCGAACCATTGTGGAAAACCCTGATAGCCGAAATACCGGATGAGGAAAACCCACTGGCCCGCAAAAGCGGCGGCAAAGGCCTTTTTGGCTGGCTGGGCCGGCGTTAAACTTTTTTTTCATCGCTATGTTATTGTTTCTGAGTGATTAAAATCAGAAGCGATGGTATTTACCTTGCTGGAAACAGCCAATAAGCATTTTAACAACGATTTTATTATACAACAGGCCCGGTTGCTGGATGAAACTGAAACAGGGATTGGCAAAGCTTTGTACGCCGCCATACCCACTATTTTATCGGGAATGATTACCCAGGTAACCGGCGGCGCACAGTTATTAACCCGGCAACTGCTGGATAATTCGGCCGCGCCTGGCGGGGAAAGTTTACTGGACCGCCTGTTTAACAAGCAGTTAGGAGATGTAACCCGGGCAGTAATACATCTTTCGGGCATCAAAAGTACTTCTGCTTACTTTATACTGTGTGCGGCAGCGCCCGCTGTTTTTGTTACTGTACGGGAGCATGCAGTGGCCCGGCAGCTGAATGCCGCACAGCTGGTGTACTTGCTGCACAGCCTTACAACGGAACTAACGCCTACCCTGCCGGCAGATATGCCTGTAGTAACCGCTGTGGCGGATGCAGTACCGGAAACACCGGTAATAACACCAGTTGCTCCTAAATTAACAACATATGTACCTACGCCACCCGCTGAACAGGCGCCAGTGGCAATACCACCACCAATAGTAACAGCGCCGGAGCCACCTGTATCTAAACCACAGGTAGTGGACGAACCGGAGCCGGAGCCTACGGAAGCAGAAACGCAGTTACCCGATGAACCGGAAGAACCGGAAGAATATGCAGAGGACGAGGCAGAGGTTACCAGCCGCCGCAAACGCAGGCGCTGGATTACCCTTACGGCGGTAACCGCAGGCGCATTGCTGGCCTGGTATCTTTTTAAAGGCAACTGTAATACGCCGCATTGAAGTCAAAAATCAAAAGTAAAAAGTAAAAATTCAAAACTCCCAACTTCAAATTCCCTACTCCCAACTTACACCTCTCCTCCCATCAGCGGATCGCTGTAGCTGTGTGCACCGGTTTCTAACCGACCTGCATAGTGCTTTCCGAAAGCAGGGTGCCCGGGTATGCTGATATGGAAATCATACCATCCGTGGCTGGTTTTGCAGTTCCATTGCACCGTACGCTTACTATGCGGGGGCAGTTGCACCTGCTGCTGCTGTTTATGATAAGAGCGCCCCTGCAACTGTACAATAATACTTTCATTGCCGGTATTGTGTAACTGCACCTGCAAATGATAGCCTGGTGCTTTATAGCGGGATGTTACCTGTAGCAACGGATCGGCCGCGCTTCCTTTTATTTCCCGGTAAAAGCCATTGGGGCCGTATACCCGCAAGTGGTATACTCCATTTTCAAAATGTGCCAGCGGCCAGTGATCTGTAACCATATCGCCCGCACGTACTGCATAGTTCCAGCTTCTGGCCTGCTCCCATGCTGCCGGTGACTGATGGTTGCCGGAGGCTGCGCGGTATTTACCCGGTGCATATACCGTAAAAGGCGCGCCTGCTGCTGTTTTACCAAACAGTTCGTCTGCTGCTGTAAAGCTTAGTGTAACCTGTTTATGGTTGTTATCCAATCCCCCATCTGCATACAACTCGTATGGCAGGGCGCAGGAAGGGCGTATCCCTTTTTCCTGTGGTGATACAAAAGCGGCGGGATTTTTTTCATAACCACCAGGCAGGGGTTTAAACTGTGCGCGGTGTATGGCTTCTATAAAAGCAGTTTTGTTTACCGGCTGTGGCGGCGCAATGACCTCGCCATTCCAGGGGCGGAATACAGAAGACAGGTTGCCACACACAGCACGCCGCCATGCGCTGATATTGGTTTCTGTTACCTGTTTTTTTAGTTTATGGCTGGCAAACTGCTCAAGCAGCTGCAGGCAGGAAGTATGATCAAACACCTGACTGTTTACCCAGCCACCGCGGCTCCACGGAGAAGCGATGACCAACGGTACGCGGAAGCCCAGCCCGATAGGGCTTTCGCGCTCAAAAGCGGTGGGAAAACCGTTGCGGTCACGCGCCTGTTGGGCAGTTACATATTCAACCGAAGCATCAATGCCCTTACTTACTTTTCCGGTATCGGTACGGTGCGGATGGGGTGCTACAAAGGGAGGCTGATGATCGAAGTAACCATCATTTTCATCATAGGTAACAATAAACACTGTTTTCTTCCATACCTCCGGGTTTTGGGTAAGAATATCCATTACCTCCGATACATACCAGGCCCCGTACCAGGGCGCGCTGGGATGATCGGAAAAACGTTGCGGTGCCACCAGCCAGGATACAGGCGGCAACTCTCCTGCCTGTACATCTTTGCGAAACTGGTGCAGAATATCACCGGCAGGCACTTTCAGCCCGCGTTTTTCGCCACCATCATCATAAGTAAGGTTGCTGAGGGTATGATAATCCGCATCGCCCGCGTTGGTAGTAAAAGCGCGGCGGTGAATCTGTTTTGCTATTCCGGGCAGGGCCTCCCACTCCGCTGCCAGTTGCTGCGCCTTATCCGGAGCCTGTTTTTGCCGGTATGCACCATGCAGAAACGGGTGGTACTGTGCAAAAAACTCCAGCGGGTTATCGGTATAGTTGGCCAGCCAATCATCTTTTTCGCCAGGCAGGCCGGTTACACTTAATTCGTTCTGATATACTTTCCAGTCAAGTCCATGCTGCTGCAGTAACTCGGGAAACGTGCGCCAGTTAAGCGAGCCAAAGCCTGCATCATCGTTCCATACGCAGGCCCGGGAGTTTTCTTCCGCCTTTTCGCGTATGGTGCCGCTCCATAAATACAGGCGGTTGGGGGTGGTACCCGTTAAGGAAGAACAGAAATGCTGATCGCACACCGTAAAGGCATCTGCCAGGGCGTAGTAGAAAGGCAGGTCTTCCCGGGTATGGTAGCCCAGGGTTAAAGGCATACGGCTATATCTTCTGGTGCCGGAGCGTTTGGCTTCCAGCCATCCATCATACTTACCATCGTTACGGGCATTTACCTGGTTATCCCAGGAATGCGGTAAAGACTGCATCCAGGTGGCTTTGGTATCGTACATATGTAAACGGAAGGGGGCATAGGTATCGCCATCAGCATTGGTTTGCAACCATACCGGCTTTTGGTTGGGCAGCTGAATAGCCCGCGGATCGCTATAACCCCGCACACCCTGCAGGGTACCATAACAGTGATCGAACGAGCGGTTTTCCTGCATCAGAATAACAATATGTTCTGCATCCAGCCAGGTACTTCCCTTTTCCGGCTCAATAGCCAGTGCTTTTTGTATAGATGCCGGTAACAACTGTGCCAGTGCAGCCGCACCGGATAATAAAGCCGCTTTTTTTAAAAACTCCCTTCTGTTATCCATATACAATAAAAATAGGGAAAGCAGCCCTATTACCTGCTGCCTGTATGTTACGTTAACATTATTGCGGCGTATATATTATGCATTTGCCAGTGGCAGGCGAATGGTAAAGGTACTGCCTGCGCCGGGGCGGCTGGTAACGGTAATGCTGCCATACTGCAGCTCCATAAATTCGCGGCATAGATGCAGGCCCAGGCCCAGCCCTTTTTCGTTACCGGTGCCGCGGGTAGAAGACAGGTTAAAAGTAAACAGCTGACTGATGGCTTCGGGTGCCAGACCAATACCGGTATCCTGCACATGAATAACGCAGTAATGCTGCTGCAGCTGCGAATGCACCTGAATACTACCACCGGCAGGCGTAAACTTGATAGCGTTGTTGATAAGGTTACGCAGCACTATTTCCAGCATCTGCTGATCGGCCAGTACTACGTGGGTATCTTCTATATCTACCATAAGGGCAATGCCCTTGTTATCGGCAAAAGCGCGCTGCGTGGCAGCCACCTCTTCCACGGCTTTTTTTACGGGCAGGCTGATGAGTTTTACCCGCATGCCCTGTAGCTGGCTGTACGACCAGGAGAGCAGGTTGCTGAGCATATCGGAGGTGCTTACGGTAAACTCTTTCAGGTGGCCCATAAACAATGCATGATCTTCGGGCGTGAGTTCCTGGTTATCCAGCATATCCACCACCTGGCCAATGCTGTTGAAAGGCCCGCGCAGATCGTGCGCCATTACCGAAAACAGTTTGTTCTTCTGCAGGTTCAGCAGCTCCAGCTGGCGGTTCTGCAGCAGTATTTTTGCCGCCTGCTCCTCTGCCACCTTCCGTTCTGTATTGTATTTGTTACGCAGATAAATGGTTACAAAGTACATACACACCAGTATGATGAGAAAGCTGGAAATAACATCGATAAACCGGGACTGTTTGGAATCGTACGTATAGGGTACAAACCGCGGGTACCAGAGTTCCATTACCAGCAACGCGGCCGTAATACACAAATGGGTGCAAAACCATACCAGATGCAACTGCCGTTTACTGAAAGCGATTAACAGCTGAAAAGTGAGCAGAAACAGAAACAAGGTAGGCCCCAGGCTGCCGGCATTAAACAGGTAATTAATGATAAGGGTAATGTAAGACGCCACCGCATAGGATACAATACCCAGCAGGTGCCTGTGTTTAAAACGCGCCTGGTAATAAAACAGGGCGATGAGCAGTAATAATACCGCCATCATAACACACACATTCCACAAGCCAATAATGGCATTAAATGGCAGCAGGAATAACAGGATGGCAAATGACAGCACACAGATGCCATGGAAAGATTGCTCTTCCGGCGCAAATTCCGCCGCATCTCCTATCAGATACTTCCACGTTTTTTCCAGAACAGGCTTATACACAAATCGGGTACGCATAAAAAAAAGCCGTTGAGGGTTAAACAGCCCTAAAAATAGGGTTTTACGCGCCCGTTGTTGCTAGAAATGGTATTGATGTGTAAAATTTATAATTTCTTTTACCAGGGTATCCTCCGAATGGCTGGTAATGTTGATAAGCGCGTAATTGTTTGCGCCTGTAGCTGCCTGGCTACGCCAGGCAAGCTGGCTGATGGTATGATGGCTACCATTATAATACCACCAGGCGGTATACAGGCGGTTGGTATCCTGATTCAACTGTGCCATATACACAGTATGCCCGGCCACCTGCTGCTCCTGCACATGGGTAAACTGGTAGCCGCTACCCTTCCAGCATATCATAGGATGATGTTCTGTAGCATAAAAGCCCGGAATAGCTTTTACATAAATTAACCCGTTGCTGCTTACAAAACGCGCTACATTACCGGGCAGCAGTGTTTTCTGATACCCCGGCAGCCGGCCGGTAAGGGAAGTAGCCGGGGGCGCCTGGTAATGGCCGCGCAGGGCCAGCGCTGCGCCAACACCTGCCAGTAACAGTACATGCAGTATGGAACTAACCCGCCGTGCAGGCAATACCGGTTGAGTGGATGGCAGCAGCGCTCCTTTTGTTTGCACCAGTTTACGGGTAAGAAAAACAGCCGGCACCAGTACGCATATACACCAGCAGCAGATGCCCATACATTCGTGCCCCCAGGTACCCGGCAGTAACGCAAAATACACCAGACAGGTAATGCGGTACAGGTTGGCTACAATATTCAGCACAAGCACAGCTGCCAGCAACAGCCCCACCCAGCGCGCCGGCAACCGGCGGGCATACCTTTTCTGATACACCACTACCAGCAGTAACGCAGCCAGCAGCGAGGCCATAAGCATCTGTAGCCCCATACAGGCAGGGTCTACCGCAAAACTGGTACTGCCGCACCGGATAACATTACCCTCTGCATAGGCGGTTAGCCCGCAGGCGGTAAGGATACCCGATGCTATTTTTGACAATTGTAACCGGATGGGAAAGGTAAACAGATTGGCTGCAAAATCGGCCGCGCTGCTGGCAAAACACACCGCCAGCACCGCAGCCAGGGGCACCCTTTTAATAAAACATTCCACTGCAAAAAATGCCCCGCATACCAATGCCGCCAGCAGAAAATGTTTAAAAGGTAAACAACAGAACAAGACCAGAAACACCAGTGCTGCTATACCAAAACGATAGCGACGTACCGGCGGCCCCTGGGGTTGGTACAGCAGCGACAACAGGATGGTAAGGCCCCCCAGTTGTACGCTGAGGGAATGCCAAAGCACATAGTTATGTAAACCGGTTATTAAAATGGCTACATAACCCGACAGTAAAAAAAACAACCATTTTTTATCAGCAGTCATTCCCGTATTGATTTAAAGAAGAGAAGGGCGGTATACCGCAAAAATTAATACCAGCAATACAATAATGATAAGCACCCACTCATGCGGCTCGGGCACAGAACCTGTGGCCTGATGCGCGGCGTTCTGCAGGCTGTTTTTACTGGCTTTGATATCGAACCGGTCGTAATCCTGCTGTGTTTCCAATACAATTAAACTGGAAGCAGGCGATACCACATAGGCCTGCTGTGCCTCAGTAATTACCGGTTCGGGCACCTCTTCCCCCGCCAGCAGGGCGGTACCTGATTTTTGCAGAATATGGTTGTAAGCAAACAAACGCATCAGATGGTCTGGCGCAGTACCGTTTGAACGGGCCAGCGCGCTATCGCTTTGTATAATGGCCATTCCTGCTTCCGGTAACTCTATACGGTTATCGTTTTCTGTACCGGCTACAAACTGCCTGCTACGCAGCAGCCCGCTTAACTGTATAAGATTGCCCGCTGCATAGTGAAAAGCCCGGAACTCTTTTAAAGTACGGATATAGGGTGACAGCGTATCGCCTATATTAAACAGCTTTATGCGTTGGCCATTGGCAAAACATTGCTGCAGCTGTTGTAAAAATCCGTGCCCTTTTAAATCGTGCAACACCGGAGAGGTAAAAGTACCTTTACTTACCACCAGCGCCGAAAACGGTTCTTTTATCCGGAAAAACGGAAACAGGCTGAACCGGTACTGCCGTAATTCTTTAAACAGCCTGCTTTTATTTTCTTCTGTTACCTGCGTTAGCTCATCCTTTTCATTGGCCACATACACCTTTTTATACTTTACCATTTGGTAGGCCGTGTTACATTCCTCACTGGTCCAGGCTTCATTAATATCCAGATATACATGGGTAAAACTGGTAGTATCGGTTACGGGTGTGTACGGCTCCGGGTGCCAGGCTTTACCATTAAAAACAAAGGCTTCCCCGGACGGTTCTGTATTGCTCACACTCATTTCCCAATCGGTTTTGTAACTGCCGGATTGCAGATAAGTCTGTTCGCCTGCGCGCACAAAACTCAACGGCAGGTGTACAGCTGTTTGCGGGCCCATTACCTGTACTTCGGTAGTGGCTTTTGCACCAGACCAGTCTGGCCCTTTAAAAAATACCGAGGTGTAATACAATTGATTGTTCCGCAACTGCAGCGGACTGGTAACGCCTATTTTAAACTTACGGTGCTGGTTACGCAGCACCGGAAACACCCGTACGGTAATAATATTCCCCTCCTGCCAGTGCACCACAGAAGGATCGCGCCGCTGCACGCCTACAATGGTTTTATAAGCGGTATCTGCCTGGGCTTTGGTGGTGAGCAGGCCTTTTTCTTCCCGGCCATTGATCCAGAGCGACAGTGAGGTAACCACACTACCCTGGGGCAGCTGGAAGGAGTAAATAGCTTCTTCCGCACCATCACTCCAGGGGCTGGGCGGTGCCTGGTTGCTGATTACCACCCCCAGTTCGGTATACGACATACGGAAGGACGGCCAGATGGCCACTTTGGTATCTACCTTATCTGTAAACAAATGATCGCCCAGCCACAATCGTTCCTGCGCCTGATGCCGTGCCTGATACATGGCTTCCAGTACTTTAATGCGTTTTTCATCAGCCATATTAATAGTGCCCGCCAGCAGAGAAGACGTGATTACCAGCGGATCGTGCTTGCGCTGTTCATCTATTGAGCGGGAAGGCAGGGAGAAAAAAGACATATGCCCCGCATCAGCCGTTTCATATACCAGCCCTGTTTTAAGCATTTTTTCGGTAACCATATTTTGTGGAAGCGTACGTGCAGTGTTAACCCAGGCAGGAAGTGCGGGATTACCCTCAATAGATGCATCGCCATATTTCCGGTTAATATGTGACAGGTTAACACACCATAGAAAAACAAAGCATATGGTTATGATTACAGAAAATGCGATACCAGCCATTAGCGCATACCTGTAGCGGGAACCTGTAAGCTGATACCGCTTTATGAGCACTACCGAGTAAATAAAAAACAATAGCGGAACAAAGGTGTGCAGCGATATACCAATACCTATAGCAGCCAGTAAACTGATGCCGTATAAGGGTACCAGGTAGAGTGCTAAATAAGCATAAAACGGCAGGCTTGCCCCCAGGATAAATGTTTGCAGCTGCTGTAGCCTGCCAGGCATGTTTGTAAAAAAATAAAAAGAGAGATAATTGATACAGGATATAACCAATACCCAGCACATCCATAAAGTTGCCGATTGAAACACTTCCATCTGGCGGTTAAGCCCATAAGCGCTGATTAAAAAGAGTACCAGAAATATCCAGAACACATGCAGGCCTTCCCTGCCCTTTTTTAAACGGCCGCTGAACAGCAGCACCAAAAAGTAACAACCCGCAAGGCCAATGTGAATCATAAACAAAGCCTCTGTCTGGATCTGAAAAAGCAGGGGCGCCACAAAAAGCAGTATTTGCACTAACAGTAACAGCATGCCCGTACTCCAGACGGTATCATTCCATTTCTCTTTAAGGGTAAGCATTATATTCGTTTTTTAAGACAATAAATCAAACAAGCACTTTGAAACTCAAAGTTTAAACCCATTTAAAATCCCGCTTTTTACGCAGGATTCTGTTTTTTGAATAAACTTTGAACCACAAAGTAAACTATACCGGAACAAGCAGCCAAATTTTTCTTTGGTTGCCCCGGGGCAGCATACTATGATGGAGGGGCGGCAGGCGGTACTTACCGGAATTGCCAACAAAAGCAACGAAACAGCCAAATAAAATATGGCATTGCGCTATAAGGAGAAAGATAAATACCTTAGCATTACACCGTAAAGCACACGGCACTAAGGCCGCGCAATTTATACAACAGAATATATGAATTATACAACGTTACTGGAAGAAGTGAAGCATCACGCCCTGCATTTCTTTAAAACGCATGAAGAAACTCCCTTCCTGTATCACAACCTGGGGCATACAGAAGCCGTGGTAAAAGCGGCCACCCAAATGGCCTCTTATTACAAGCTGAGCGACCGCGATGTATTTATTGTATTAACAGCCGCCTGGTTTCACGACATGGGGTATTACACCGGCCCGGCAGAAGGGCATGAGAAAACCGCTGCCGACCTGGCCGCCATATTTCTGCGCCAGCATGGGGTGGATGAACCTACCATTACCGAGGTGCAGCAATGTATTATGGCCACCTGCATGAACGGACAAACGCCCGAGGGCTTAAAAGCACAGATAGTAACCGATGCCGACCTTTTCCACTGGGGTACCGATGAGTTTGCCGAACGCAACAAGCTGATGCGGAAAGAAGCGGAAACCCGGCTGAATAAAAAAATAGCCAAAGAAGACTGGCAGCGCGGCACCATTAAACTGCTGAGCACCCACCATTATAAAACCAGCTATGGCCAGCAGTTTCTGGAGCCGAAGAAGAAAGAAAACCTGGAAAAGCTGAAAGCAAAATTTGAAGAGCCCCCGCTGCTGGTAAACATAAGCACCAAAGCCACTACCCTGCCCGAAGCCGCCACCGGCAAAAAAGGCAATAACAACCGCCCGGATAAAGGTATTGAAACCATGTTTCGCATAAGCAGCGGCAACAACCAGCGGCTGAGTGATATGGCAGATAACAAGGCGCACATTATGATATCTACCACTTCTATTATATTATCGGTAATACTGAGTGTGCTGCTGCGCAAGCTGGAAGATAACCCGCACCTGGTAATACCCACCATGTTATTACTGGTGGTGTGCGTTACCACCATGGTGTTTGCCATACTGGCTACCCGCCCCAACCTGAGCAACGGTACGTTTACACAGGAAGACATTGACACTAAAAAAGTAAACCTGCTGTTTTTTGGCAACTTTTACCGCATGAGCTATGATGAATATGCCAATGCCATGAACCACATGATGAACGACCGTGACTTTTTATACGGCAGCCTTACCAAAGATGTATACTCGCAGGGCGTGGTGCTGAGCCGTAAATACCGGTTGTTGCGCAAGGCGTACGACATATTTATGTTTGGTATTATACTATCGGTAGTTGCCTTTGCATTTGCCACCATCATATTTGGACATTAATAACACAGTAATGGAGTACTATTTCTTTAACCGTGATATAAGCTGGCTTTATTTTAACGAACGGGTTTTGGAAGAAGCGGCCAAAGACACAGTGCCTTTACTGGAGCGCATTCGTTTTTTAAGCATTTATTCCAGCAACCTGGATGAGTTTTACCGGGTACGTATGCCCTCGCTGATGGCTTTGCAGAAAGTAAGCAAAGAAACCATTGACATACCTTACGAAGAAGCTGCGGCCATGATTAACCGGCAGCAGCAGGAATACGGCCGCATACTGAACAGCCGTATTAAACCGGAACTGGAGCAACTGGGTTACCGCCTGCTGAACGATGGTGTAATACCACAGGCCATAGCAACCAGCTGCGCCCGCTGGTTTTTTAACCAGGCAGCCGGTTTTTTACAACCCGTAATGCTGAAGCCCGGTGATACCAGTTTTTTTCCGGAAAACAACCAGTTGTACCAACTGGTAGCTACACAAACACCCGATAACCGCGAACAGCTGTATCTGGTAAACATACCCGTAGCCCAGACAGGCCGTTTTTTAAAAACGCCCGACCCGGAGAGTGACCACACTTATCTGGTTTTTATAGAAGATATGATTGCGCAAAACCTGACGCACCTGTTTCCCGGCAGGGTAATACAGGGCACCTGGAATATTAAAATTACCCGGGATGCAGAGCTGGACCTGCTGGATGAGTTTGGCGACCTGGCAGAGAAGATGGAAAAGCAACTGGTTAAACGCGACTTTGGTTTTGCCACCCGCTTTTTATACGAGCCGGGTATGCCCTTACGCCACCTGCAAACCCTGGTGCAGCAGTTTAACCTGAACAAAGCCAGTGTAGTGGAAGGTGGCAAACACCACAACCTGCGCGACCTGGACAGCCTGCCGGTGGCAGACCGCGCCGCAGCCTACCCTGCCTGGCCGGCTGCGGAAGACGCGATACCATTGCAGAACAGTACCCTTTTTGAACAGGTAAGCCTGCGCGACCATGTAATACATACCCCCTACCAGAGTTATGATGCCATACTACGTTTTTTTAACGAAGCAGCTATTAACCCCGATGCAGAGGAGGTATATACCACTATGTACCGCGTAGCCAGCAACAGCCGCATTGCACAGGCATTGATTACTGCTGCCCGCAATGGCAAAAAGGTATCGGTACTGGTTGAGCTGAAAGCCCGGTTTGATGAGGCCAATAACGTACGCTGGGCCCGGAAAATGAAGGCAGCAGGCGTACGCATATTGTACAGCAGCAATGCCCTGAAAGTACACGCCAAAATAGCACTGGTAAAACGTAAACACGCCACCCTGCCCCTGCTGGGCCTGATGGCTACCGGCAACCTGAACGAAACCACCGCACGTTTTTATACCGATCATATTTTATTTACCGCCCACCAGCCCATGCTGCGTGAAATGGGGCAGCTTTTTACCTTTTTAACCAAACGCAAAAAGCCCGCAGCGGAAGATGCCATTCCTTTTCAGCACCTGCTGGTAGCGCAGTTTAATCTGCAGCGCCGGTTTGTGGAACTGATTGACCGGGAGATAGCCCATGCCCGGCAGCAGTTGCCTGCCGCTATTACCATTAAGCTGAACAACCTGGAAGAGGAAGTACTGATTAAGAAACTGTACGAAGCTTCGCAGGCGGGTGTAAAAATAACACTGGTAGTACGCAGCATTTGTCGCCTGGTACCTGGTGTGCCCGGTATGAGTGAGAACATTACCATTAAGCGGATAGTGGACCGGTACCTGGAGCACGGGCGCATATTTATATTTCATAACAATGATGCACCGGAGGTGTTTATGGGTTCGGCAGACTGGATGAACCGCAATGTGTACCGGCGTATTGAAGTATGTTTTCCCATTTACGACAACAGCATACGGCAGCAACTGCAGGAGATTGTGGCCATACAGGCGGCAGACAATGTACAGGCTGTGTGGATAGATGAGCAACTAAACAACGTACCGGTGGCGGTGGCAGAACCCGCCATACGATCGCAGGAAGCTATTTACCGGATGTTAAAGCAGATATAGAACAACAGGCAGCTATTTAAAACCAGACTTATGATGCGTACCATTACTACTATACGACTACTGATACCCATTTTACTGCTGATGACGGCCGCATGCGGCCTGCAGAAAAAGCAGGACCCAACGCCCAGGGCGTATAACCTGGGCAAACCTGAAAAATTTTCGATGCCCGAAAGTTTGCTGGAGATATCCGGCATTAGCTTTTACAAGGGCCGGAACGATAGTGTGTATGCCATACAGGACGAAAACGGCAAACTGTTTCGCCTGGCATGGAAGCACGAAAAACAATTACACGCGCAGTTTGGCAAAACGGGCGATTACGAAGATGTAAGCATTGCCCGCGACCAGGTAATAGTACTGAAGAGCAACGGCAGTTTGTTTCAGTTTCCTTTCAGCAGCGCCACGTATGAGTCTATAGACAGTGTGAACGAATGGAAACACCTGCTGCCCAAAGGCGAATATGAAAGCCTGTATGCGGATGACAGCAGCGGCCAGGTATACGTACTGTGCAAAAACTGCGAGCAGGATAACAAGAAAAAAGCCGCCTCGGGTTTTATATTCCGCATAAACGGAAACACCCTGGAACCTGCCGGCAACTTTACCATTAACGTAGGAGAGATTAAAGAAATAGCCGGTAAGGTAAAACGCGGCTTTCGCCCCTCGGCCATGGCTAAAAACCCGTTAACCGGGGAGTGGTTTATTGTATCGGCTGTGAACAAACTGCTGGTAATTACCGATGGCAGCTTTACCGTTAAGGAAGTGTACCCGTTGAACGGCAATACCTTTAACCAGCCGGAAGGTCTGGCCTTTGATGCGGAAGGCAATATGTATATATCTAATGAAGGCGACGACCTGAGCCGCGGCAACATCCTGAAATTTAAAAGACTTACCCGTTAATAAAGCTACATGAGACAACTGCTACTACTGTTACTGCTGGGTGCCACCTCCGCCACTGTTTGCGCGCAGGACAGCATCCGCTACCGCGTTATTTTTATTGGTGATGCGGGTGAAATGAACCCCGAGCAGCAAAAAGCGCTGCAGCACGCAGCCAATCATATCCTTACCGGCAAAACCTCGGTGTTTTACCTGGGCGATAATATTTACCCGCACGGCATGGGCCTGCCCGGCACCAAAGAAGAAACCGATGGGCAGCAGATACTGCAATCGCAATACCTGCCTATGCGTGCCAAACAGGCACCGGTATATTTTGTACCGGGCAACCACGACTGGGACCGGATGGGCCCCAAAGGGCTGGCGAAAATTAAACGCCAGTGGCAATACCTGGATGAGCGGGGCGACTCGCTGCTGAAACTGATACCTGCCAACGGCTGCCCCGACCCGGTGGAGATTAACCTTACAGACAGCCTTACCATTATTGCGTATGACAGTGAATGGTGGTTGTTTCCCTTTAACAAAGACAACCCCGATGGCGAATGTGAATGTAAAAGCCGGAGAGATGTGCTGATACGCCTGGCAGAACTGCAATATAAAAACAGGCATAAAGTGGTATTACTGGCCAGCCATCACCCTTTTCAGAGTTATGGTGTGCATGGTGGCGTGTTTACCCTGAAGGACCATCTGTTTCCGTTAACCGCTGCCAACAAAAACCTGTACATACCGCTGCCGGTAATAGGATCGCTATACCCCTTTCTGCGTAGCACCTTTACCAACCCCGAAGACCTGAAACACCCGCTGTACAAGTACATGATTAAAAATGTAGACGCGGTATTTGCCGGCAACCCTAATGTGGTACATGTGGCCGGGCATGAACATGGCCTGCAGTTTATTAAAGACAAAAAGAAGGTACAGGTAGTAAGCGGCGCGGGTGCCAAACATACCAATGCCAGTAAAGGCAAACACTCGCTGTTTGCAGAAGCTACACAAGGGTATGTAACTGCTGATATGCTGATAAACGGTACCCTGCGGTTTACCTATTATGTTTATGAAAATGATACCATACGCCAGGCTTTTGCGTATGAGCAGGCTTATACGCCGGTAACCGAAAAATCGGACACCAGCGCGCTGGCACAATATAAAGACAGTGTTACGGTAGCTGTGCACCCATCGTACGACAAGCCAGGCGGCTTTCATCGCTGGTTGTTTGGCGAAAACTACCGCAAAGAATGGGCTATGCCGGTAAAACTGCCGGTGATACGCCTGAGCGAAATGCATGGCGGCCTTACCCCGCAACAACTGGGTGGGGGTATGCAAAGTAAATCGCTACGGCTGGTAGATAAAAACGGTAAGGAATGGGTAGTACGCAGCGTGGAAAAAACGCCGGATGCCCTGCTGCCTGCCGGTTTACAGGACGCTTTTGCCCGCGACTGGCTGGATGATGTAACCAGTGCACAGCACCCCTTTTCTGCCCTGGCGGTACCGCCGCTGGCAAATGCGGTAAAAGTGGCCCATGCCAACCCTGTTATTGGCGTGGTAGCACCCGATAAAAAGCTGGGTTTGTACGAGAACATTTTTGCCAATATGGTGGTGTTGCTGGAAGAGCGTGAACCCGGTGGCAACAGCGATAACTCGGTAAAAATGGTGAAGAACCTGTGGAAAGATAACGAGAACGACATTAAGGCCAAAGACATGCTGCGCGCCCGTATGCTGGATGCCTTTCTGGGCGATTGGGACCGCCACGAAGATCAGTGGCGCTGGCGCGATGCGGGCAAGGGTAAAGATAAGTTATACGAACCCGTACCACGCGACAGAGACCAGGTGTTTCACCTTACACAGGGGGCATTGCCCTGGCTGGCCTCGCAGGATTATATACTGCCTACCCTGCGCAACTTTGATTATAAGATGGGGCATATACACTGGCTGTTGTTTAAAACAAGGTTTGTAAACGCCTACCCTTCTTTCCAGTTTACCCGCGAAAAATGGCAGGAGGAAGCAAAGAAGTTTACAGCCGCCCTAACCGATTCGGTACTGGAAACCTCGCTGAAGCAGTTACCCGCACCGGCCTATGCCCTGCGCCGTAACTTTTTATTCAGCCGTATGCAGCAACGCCGTGATAACCTGCCGGCAGCCATGGACCGTTATTATGTGTTTACCCAGAAAATAGCCGACATACAAACCAGCAACAAAAACGAACTGGTTGAAATAACAGATACCACCAACGGCAACCTGAACGTACGCATACGCCGTATGAATAAAGAGGGTGAAGTGAAAGAGGAAATGATGAATAAAACCTACGATGCCGGCCTTACCAGAGAAATACGTTTGTTTATAGGTAACGGTAACGACAGCGTAGTAGTAAACAACAAAAACAGCAACATACGTTTACGCATTGTGGGCGGCCATGATGCCAAAACCTACCAGATAGATGCGGCAGACCGCAAAGTGTTGCTGTACGATCGTTTTAACGGCAGCCGTTTTACGGGCGATACCAGCCGACTGCGCAAACACCTTTCTAACGACAGCCTGAACACCGCGTTTACCCCTGTAAACCTGTACAACACCTGGATGCCGCTGGCACTGATTGGATTGAACCGGGATGATGGGTTTATACTGGGCGCCGGCTTCCGCCATATTAAACAGGAAGGCTTTCGCCGTTATCCCTATGCCAGTATGCAGCAGGTGCTGGCGGGGCACTCTTTCTCCACCCAGGCTTTTTATATAAAATACCGGGGAGAGTGGATTGGTATAGGCAAACGCCCGGATATTGTACTGAATGTAAATGCCAAAGCGCCTAACAATACCATCAACTTCTATGGCCGTGGCAACGAAACCGAATTTAATAAAACCGGCAACTTTGTGCGTTACTACCGTACCCGCTTCAGCCTGTACGAGGTAAACCCGCAATTGCGCTGGAGAAGTGCAGGCAACAAAACATCGCTGAGTATTGGCCCTTCTGCCCAGTTTTACAGCTTTGATACCGATGACAACAAAGGCCGGTTTATTGAAAACAAAGGCCTGATAGGATCGTACGACAGCGTTACTATTGAAAAAAACAAACTGCATGCAGGCGTGGCGCTGGATTATATTTTCGATAACCGCAACAACCGCATTATACCCCAATGGGGCAGTTATGTACGGGTAAAAATGGCCGGATACGGTGGAATAGGGCAATATGCAAAATCGTACGGGCAGATAAGCCCCGAAATAGCCCTGTACAAAAACCTGAACGCCAAAGCCACTATTATACTGGCAGAACGTTTTGGCGGTACGGTAACGGTGGGTAAAACCGCGTTTTACCAGAGTGCCGTGCTGGGCGGGCAGGAAAACCTGCTGGGTTACCGGCAGTACCGTTTTGCCGGGCAGCATAGTTTTTATAACAACCTGGAACTGAGGATAAAACTGGCAGATGTGGCCAGCTATATTTTACCGGGTCAGCTGGGTATTACCGGCTTCTGGGATGTGGGCCGTGTTTGGGAGCAGAACGATAACAGCAATAAATGGCACCATGGTGCAGGCGGTGGTATTTATTTTGCCCCTGTTTCGATGGTTGCATTTAGCTTTGTAGTGGGAAATTCGACAGAAGGTCTATACCCCTACTTTGTTATGGGCTTCCGCTTTTAGCAAGGTTTAGACAGGCAATAAATGAGAGGACATGAAGACAAAGTTGTTAAACCTGGCACAGGGATCTGATTACCAGGCCCTTTACACCCTGGACACGGAGCTATCGTTTCGTCCCTTTATCCGGTTTCTGGAACAAAAAATACAGGAAGAACATACTGCACGGGCCGCCATATTTAAGGCGGCCCTTGACGCCTTTGCCCGGTATCCGGAATTACAGGACCCTATTACTGTAACCGACCCGGAAAAGTATAAAGCGGTACTGGAGCAGATTTTTACCATACTTACACCGGTTACCGAACCGGAAAGCAGTTACCTGTGGGCCCTGTGTTTGCCCATGGCACCTACTGTTTTTTACTGTACCAATGCTTTTTATGATTTACTTACGGTAGCCTGTGATGATGCAGACATCTGCTCGCTCAAGCCCAATCTGATACAACATACAGAGGAAGACTGGCGGCAACAGAAGCTGACACATACCTACTCTATTATTTTAAGTAAGCTATACGGCATTCCGTTTGGGCACAAGGATATTATACACAAAACCATAGATGAAGGCACCGGACTGGCGCGGTATTACCGGCTGGATTTTGATGACCGTTTTATAAACATTAAAACCAGCAAGCCCCTGCCCGAACTTACCATGGAAAGTATTCAGGAGCAGCTACCGCCTACCAGCAACCCGTTAAGTGTGCTGGAAAGCAAACTGCCGCTGAACCTGTTTACGTTTGAAGGTTTTTCGGTAATAACCTTAACAGAAGTTACGGAAGAACATGCCGTGGAAACCCTGCGGGATATAGTGGTAGAGCATGCCCAGAATAGCGATGAACGCAATTTTGAACGCATTGAGCTGGCGCTGAAAAGCATGATAGGCAACCCCGCCATCAGCTTTGGGTTGCTGCCCCTGCTGAAGATTAATAACCGGTATGTATTTAAAAACGGAATTGGCCTGAAAAGCACCCTGATTGATCTGGCCCGCCAGCATGGCTTTGGCGAAGAGATGTTTCAGGGTTTTGTACGCAGCTATGTTACCGCGCCCCGCATTGTTTTTCTGCGGAGTATTACGCCCCTGCATCAGGACCTGTCGCCAGCATTAAAAATACTGGCAGAGCATAACATACTTTCCTTTGTAATAATACCCATGTATTACCAGGGTAAGCTGTGTGGCGTGCTGGAAGTATTTTCTGACCAGGAAAATATTATCAACGAAAAAATGCTGTCGCGCCTGAATGCCGCCAACCTGGTATTATCGCAGGTACTGCAACAGTCGATAGACGATCTGCAGACAGAAATTGCGCGTGTAATTACCGATAAGTTTACACCGCTGCAGCCCGCTGTACAGTGGAAGTTTAACGAAGCTGCGTGGGAGTATCTGGTACAGGAGCAGGAACAGGAAGCACCCCGGCTGCCCCGCATAGCGTTTGAAGATGTATACCCGTTATATGGTGCCGTAGACATACGCAACAGCACCGAAGAACGCAATACGGCCCTGAAAGCCGACCTGGAAACGCACCTGCACCTGCTGGAAACCACCATGCAGGCCATACAGCAGTGCGATACCTGCCTGGTAAATGAAGAGAGCGTTAAAAAGCACAAAGAATGGCAGCAGAAAATAGTCAACAGCCATAACATGAGCCCCTACCAGGCCATGAAGCTGGAAGACTACCTGCACCGCGAAATACCGGCGCTGCTGCAAAGTGTGCGGCAGAACAACCCGGGCGCATCGGGTTTAATAGACCACTACCTGCAGGCCATTAACCCCAAAGACGGTGCTACCTTTCAGCACCGCCGCGAGCTGGAAAACAGTATGCAGCTGATTAACGTAACCATTGGTAAAACACTGGACCAGTTTAACAGCACCCTGCAGGAAGAGTTTCCGTGTTACTTTGAAAAATTCAGAACGGATGGGGTGGAGTACGATATTTATACCGGCCCCAGCATTGACCCTACCCGCACATTTGACCATAACAGCCTGAAAAAAATACGGCACCGCCAGCTGGAAGTAATGGCACTGATGGCACAGCAAACCAAAGCTTTGCTGCCCCTGATGCCCAAAGCCCTGCTTACCACCCAGCTGATATTTGTGCATGGTACGCATATTGACATTGCCTTCAGAGCAGATGAAAAACGGTTTGATGTGGAAGGCAGTTATAATATACGCTACCAGGTGGTAAAGAAAAGGATAGACAAGGCCTTTATTAAAAACACCGCCCAACGCCTTACACAACCCGGCACCATTGCCATTGTGTACAGCGGCAAACAGGAAATAGAAGATTACCTGGAAGGCATACAAAGCCTGCAGCAGGCCGGCACTTTAAGCCAGGAGCTGGAGTGGCTGGAGCTGGAAGAACTGCAGGGACTTACAGGTATGAAAGCGTTACGTGTGCAGGTACTGGGAGGGGTTACATTAGCATAATTGTTGTTGACTTTCAGAAGCTATGACATTTTCACTCCGACTTTTTACAAGCCTGGCGCTGCCGGTGCTGGCAGTGGTGTGCGCCCCTGCCCAAAGCCCGGCCCCCGGTGCAGACAGCATTACGGTTGCCATATCGCCGGTGTACGACAGCGTATCGGCCATTCACCGCTTTTGGTTTGGCGAAAGCTACCGTAAGCTGTGGGCAGCCCCGGTAAAGCTGAAAGTGTTTTACCTGAACCGGGAAAAAGGCGGATTGACTATAGAACAAAGAGGCGGCGGATTACAAACCCGATCGCTGCGGTTAAAAGACCCTGGCGGCCAGGAATGGGTACTACGTACCATTCAGAAATATCCCGAACGTGGCCTGCCGCCCAACCTGCGTGCCACCATAGCCAAAGATATTCTGCAGGACCAGGTGGTTACTGCCCACCCGTTTTCTTCGCTTACCGTGCCTCCGCTGGCAGCCGCACTGGGTATACCCCATGCCAACCCGCAGATTGTATATGTACCGGATGATACCGCATTGGGCGAATACCGGAAAGATTTTGCCAACGCCGTTTTTTTGCTGGAAGAACGCGAGCCGGTAGATGCAGACCGTACCGACAACACCGATAAAACACAACGCAAGCTGGAGGAAGACAATGATGTACGCGTAAACCAGCAGATAGTGCTGCGTGCCCGCCTGCTGGATATGTTACTGGGCGATTGGGACCGGCACGAAGAACAGTGGCGCTGGGAACGGGTAAAGGAGAAAAAGAAAGTAGTGTATACCCCCGTGCCGCGCGACCGCGACCAGGTGTATTACAACACCACCGGCGTTTTTCCGTGGATACTGAGCCACCAATGGCTGAAATCGAAATTTCAGGGCTTTCATGATAATATCCGCGACATTAACGGCTTTAACATCAATGCCCGCTACTTTGACCGTTATTTTCTCAACGCCCTTAGCGAGGCAGACTGGAAAGAACAGATTGCTTACCTGCAACAAACGCTTACAGACAGTTTAATACGTTATGCCATACACCTGTTACCGGATACCATTTACCAACTATCGGGTCCCCGGATTATTGAAACACTGATAGCCCGCCGGCAAAACCTGGGTAAAGAGGCATTGAAATACTACGCCTTCATCAGCAAAAATGCAGATATACCCGCCACAGATAAACACGAACTGTTTAACATAGTAAAGCAGCCGGATGGGCTGGTAGCCGTGGATATTTACAAGATAAAGAAAGACGGTACCCGGGAAGAAAACATTTACAGCAAAACCTTTGCCCCCGCCATTACCCGCGAAATACGCCTGTACGGCATGGGCGGGCAGGATGTGTTTACCGTTACCGGTACAGACAAAAGCTGTATTAAAATACGCCTGATAGGTGGCGATGGCCGGGACAGCTTTTACATAGCACCCGGCGTACGCAATAAAGGCCGTTTGTTTGTATACGACCGAAGCGACCAACCCAACGTACTGCCGGGCCGCACGCAGGCGCGCATACGAACCGATACAGACAGCATAGTAAACAGCTTTAACCGCAAAAGCTTTTTGTTTGACAGATTTGGGCCACTTTTCAGCGCCCAGTACAACCCCGACCAGGGCCTGCTGCTGCGGGCAGATATGATACTGGAAAAGCAGGGCTTTAGAAAAACGCCTTACGCGCAGCAGCACCAGCTGATGGTAAGTTATTTTACCGGCCGCAAAGCTTTTATGTTGCAATACCAGGCCGACTTTAAACAGTTGATAGGAAAAAATGATCTGCGGGTAAATGTGCTATCCCGTGGTCCGCAAAACCTGAGCAACTTTTTTGGCCTGGGCAATGAAAGCGTGTTTGTAAACGATGACGATAAGGAAATAAGTTATTACCGCAACCGGTACGATCTGATTAATGGCGATGTACGCCTGTACCGCAAGCTGGGCAAGCGGTTTACCCTTAACGGCGGTATAGCCGGGCAGTTTTATACCGCACGTGGCGCCAATAATGAAGCGCGCTTTTTAAAAGACTATAACACTGCCCACCCGGAAGCGCAAGTGTTTAACGACCGTGTGTTTGCAGGGCTGGTAGCCGGCATAGAAGCAGATACGCGCAACCACGGTTTTATGCCCCACCGCGGCCTCCACTGGAATGCTGAGATAACCGGTATGCAGCAAACCAACGGCATGCACGAAACCTGGGGCAGGGCCACTACCGATTTCAGTTTTTATGTTCCGCTGGCAGGCGATTCAACCCTGGTAATGGCCAACCGCATAGCAGGCGGTACCACGTTTGGCAATCCCACCTTTTTTCAAATGATGGCTATTGGTGGCGCGCAGGTACTGCGCGGTTTTCATACCAACCGGTTTATAGGAAAAACTGCTGTATACCATAATCTGGAATTTCGCCTGAAGCTGTTTGATTTTGCTTCTTACCTGTTGCCCGGAACGGTGGGGCTGGTAGCTTTTAATGATATAGGCCGCGTTTGGCTGCCCGGCGAAACCTCTGCCAGATGGCATGACGGCTATGGCGGAGGTATATACATTGTACCTGCCGAGCTGTTTGTAATTCAGGCATCAGTAGGGTTTAGTACCGAAGGCGCTTTGCCCTATATAACGGCGGGTTTCCGGTTTTAATGCCTGGCAAAACAATGCGCCCCGCCCAGCAACGCAGCATGCTCGCCCAGGCCGGCCATAACAATAGCAGGCATACGGGTAACGCATGCAGATAAACCCTGCAACAGATCGGAACAGAATAATGGCCACGCCTGTGCAATATTGCCGCCTATTACCAGTATATCCGGATGTTGTTGCTGAATAAACTGCTGCAGAAACCAGGTAAGATCTGCCCCGAAGAGGCGAAAAGCTTCCGCAGCATGCACATCACCTGCCACACGTTCGGCAATTACTCTGGCATCCTTCACTTTTTCGCCCGATAACTGTTGGTAGTTACGTAGCAGGCCGCGGGTAGATACAAAATCTTCAATCCGTTCGCCCTTGTAGGGCAGCACACTCAACTCCGCATCGCGGCAAACGCCGTTTTGAAAAATAGCAGAGCCCAGGCCGGTACCCAGTGTAATACCTATAGCATGCGCATGGCCTTTGGCAGCACCGTAATACACCTCCCCTTCCAGAAAAGCTTCCGCATCGTTTCTGAAAAGCAGATCCTCCGCCGGTAGCTGTAACCGTTGGCTCAGTGCTTCCCGGATATTCAGTTGGTATAACGCCTCATACTTATCAAAACCTGTAATAAGGCTGATGCCCTGTTTATAATTGAAAGGGCCGGGCATGGCAAAACCTATTTTGCTGCTGGTTACTCCGGTAGCTGCCCACAAATCGCTGATTACCCCGCACCATGTGGTCAGAATGGTATCTGCATCTGCATGCCTGTCTACTCCCCTGCGTATTACCTGCCCGTTAGCCAGCTGCCCTGTTGCCAGATCCGCCATGGCGGCCGTAATATGCGAGCCGCCTATATCAATGCCCATTACCAGTTCCGTTGCTGTTATATTGTCAGTCATGCACACTACTATTCTGTGCTGTACAAGGTAGCGGATTATTTCTTTTTAACATCACTTTTGTGATTAACAACCACCTGAAAGCAGGGAGACGGATTTTAGTGCTAAAAAGCCGATTTTCGCCGACAGATTAATCTGTTTCCCGCCCATTAACAAACGTTTGGCAGTATACGCCACGTGAATGGTACCAACCTTGCATTATATCTGATAAACAAGGTTATTAGCAGATACATTTTTTACACTCATCGTTTAAAACAGACAATATGTTACCCCGGAAACAAACAACCCGCTTTTTTTACCGCCTGAAATACCTGCTTGCCATAGCAGTGGTAGTAACGGTGGTATCGTCGTGTTCGAATAATTATTACACACCATCCTCCGCTTCGGCTTACCAGGATGATGATTACTATTATGATGAGCCGCAGGCGGCATTAGACTATAATACTTTTCAGAGCGCACTGAGCCCATATGGCACATGGATGAATTACCCTACTTACGGGCAGGTGTGGATTGCCAATCAGCCTGGCTTTATTCCTTACCAAACAGGTGGCCACTGGAGTTATACCAACTACGGATGGACCTGGGTGAGCGATTATAACTGGGGATGGGCGCCCTTCCACTACGGCCGCTGGGCGTACGAGCCTGCTTATGGCTGGATGTGGGTACCAGGCTACCAATGGGCTCCGGCCTGGGTAAGCTGGAGAAGCAGCAACGATTATTATGGCTGGGCACCGTTAGGCCCGGGTAACCGTACCAATATACCTGCCAACCACTATGTGTTTGTGCCTAACCGGTATATGAACCAGACCAACATTAATAACTATTATGTTGACCGCTCGCGCAACGTAACTATTATTAATAACACCACTGTTATTAACAACAATGGCCGTTTCCGCGATTCCAGATACAATATGGGCCCACGTGTGGCAGATGTAGAGCGCAGAACAGGTGGCCGTATTACGCCGGTACAGGTAGGCAACTCCCGTACGCCTGGCCGTACAGAAAATAATGGCAATACCATTAACATGTATCGTCCGGTGCAAGGCGGATCTTCAAGACCACGCCCTGTTGGTAACACCAGACCGAATAATAACAGCAACGGCGGACGTGTTACGCCCCAGCCGGGTAACAGTAACCCCGGCAACAGCCGCCCCACGCCCGTACAGCCATCACGCCCGGCTACAAGACCTGCCACACAACCCGTGCAGCCTGGTGGCCGTCCCACTCAGGGCACCCGCCCGGGTGGAGGCAGACCACAGCAGCAGCTGGATTTGAATGATAATGGATCAGGAACACCGGTAAACACGCCGCAACCTGGTAATAACCCCATACAACAACCTTCGCGTCCACAACAACCAGCGGAAGGCAGACCCGTACAGCAGCAGCCTGTTCAACAACCGGTACAACAGCCCGTTGGCAGCAGGCCTGTGCAACAGCCGGTTTCACAGCCGCAGCAACCCGTGCAACAACCCGTAACAAGGCCTGTTCAGTCGCAACCATTTCAGCAGCAGCCTGGTCAACAACCAGTAACCAGGCCTGTTCAACAGCCGGCTCAGCAACCAGCGGAGCAGCCCGTAAGCAGACCTGTTAGTGAACCGGTTCAACGTCCGGTTCAGCAGCAGCCAGTGAGCAGACCAGAAGTACGGCCCGCACAGCAGCCTGTACAACAACAGCCACAAAGCCGTCCTGTACAGCAGCAGCCAGTTAGCAGGCCCGCTACACAACCGGTACAACGCCCAACGCCTCAGCCCCAACAGCCAGCTGCGCGTCCGGTACAACAACCAACAAGACCAACGCCGGCACCGGCACCATCCGGGTCAAGACCAGCTACTTCCCGGCCGGGAAGAGGATAAAATAAAAAAGCCACTCTTAACGGGTGGCTTTTTAGTATCATTTTACTTTTCATTTAGTGTTTTACCTTATCACATATTGCTTTAAGACGAGTCATGCTTAAACCCGTAACTTCTTTTACAACAGCAAGTGGTATACCTTTTTCCAGCATCTTCTGCGCGCTTTCTATTTTAGTTTCAAGTACGCCTTGCTGGTACCGTAAATCCTTTTTTATATCAATGGTAATGGGCATATTTTCCTCCTCTTTTTGAATCTGCTTTTGAAAAGCTTTTCCCCTCAGTTGCGAAATTAGTTCAAGATGCTTAATCTTTTCTTTATACTTTGTAATATCGCCTTTTGTCTTTATACGCAATTTAAATAAAACTTCCCGGATAGTCAGAAGTCTATCGCCCTCTTTTGCCAAAACTGCCAGTAACAGTTCACCTACATCGTCAGATTTAAGAAATACCTGTGGCGAAAGAGAACGGATATCGATAATTGGACAGGTATATTGTTGTCCAAAAAATGTGAATGAATTCTTCATTGTTAACTTCTTTTCACCCACATAAATGACTATCCCCATTACATTTTTCCTGTAGCACTCGTATAATAATATATCATATTTCGCCATCCTCAACGCCATCTGCCTATCGTTTGTTGACTGCCATTCAATATGAACTATAAATGGGACACCTTTATCAGGTGTAATTTGCAATACAGTGTCAGCCTCACGTTCAATAATGGTCTGTTGTACTTTTGCGGGTAGTGGCTGTACACTTATAACTTTAACAGGAAGTATTTGCTGAAGCAGGTTTAGTTTGGGTTTCTTAAAAGTTTCTCTGAGAATTTTGTCATACTCATTTGGCATAGATTGCTTTTGTACAACACTAAAATAACAGAGATAAGGACAATACTTCTGTTCATTTTATTCCGTTGCACCTTATGCAACAAAAAGGCCACCCAATGGGGCAGCCTTTATACTTTTCAAATCTTATTAGCTTTATTACCTACGCAGAAAACGAAGTTCCACAGCCGCAGGTTTTCTCTGCGTTGGGGTTGTTAAAAATAAAGCCCCGGTTATTCAAACCATCCTGATATTCTATTTCCATACCGTGCAGGTATAACTGGTGGCCAGGATTCATAATACAGGGAACGCCTTCATACTCAAAAATCTCATCACTCTCCTGTTTCTGATCAAAACCCAGCACATAGCTCAGGCCACTGCATCCGCCGCCCTTTACGCCTACCCGCAGGTATTGCGTGGTATCAAAACCATCTGCCTGCATTAATCGCTTTATTTCTGCCACTGCACCGGCAGTAAACGACACAGGAGTTTGTACTAATGTTTCCATATCTGCCATTTAAGCTTACAAAAATACGTACTATCTGCCACCTTTTTGCGCCCCCTCATTTTCGGATTGCGGAAAACCTGCCTTTCTCCCTATTTTTGTTAAAAACGGACATATAGATGTTAGATACAACCATGGCCCTGACCGTGCTGATAGGCGTAATGATAGCGGGCTTAGTAGGCTATCTTTTTTACCTGCAACGGAAAACCAAAATAGAAGAACAGCAAAAAGTACAGGGTGGACAACACCTGCAGTTACAGGCATACGAGCGTTTAACGCTGCTGGTAGACCGGATTGCCCTTCCCAATTTAATTACCCGCGTAAACCAACCCGGCATAAGCGCCCGGGAAATGCAGATGCTGCTTACCCGTACCCTGAAAGAAGAGTTTGATTACAACATTACCCAGCAGATATATGTAAGTGCAGAAGCCTGGAAGGCCATTAAAAACCTGAAAGAGCAGAACACACTGGTAATTAACCAGTTTGCCAATGCGCTGCCACCGCAGGCTACCGGTTTAGACCTGAGCAAAGTATTGCTGGAATACCTGATGACGGATACCAAAGGCAACCTGCACGAGGTAGTTAGCGAGGTGTTAAGCTACGAAGCCAAAAAACTGCTGTAATACAACAGACCTTCAGATTATTGATAAAAGCCGGCAGTGTAAACCATTTACTGCCGGCTTTTTTGTTTTCAATCAGTATATTATCTTTCATAAAATAAAAAACCTGCTGCCCGCCTGGGATATTTTGCCGGTTACAGGCGCGCGCAGTTGGGAGATAATAAGTAAGTTTGACGCCATACCTGAAAATCTAAGCCTTGTGAAAGCTCAATTATCTGCCCGCTTGTCATTCTTCAATGATAAATGGTTGCAAGCCTTATAACAGCAAGAAAAACAAATTATTCATGAGCAGCATTTATCAGGGCCTCAATAACTGGCCGTTTATTAAAAAAAGCTACCCCGCCAAGTTTATGGTTATTGCCTTTATAGGCATACATATACCCTTGATTATTTTAAGCGTATGTATAGTTTTTGAGGTTTTTAACTTTAGTAAAATCAGCGCTGTGCTGGTAGTACTGGCAGCTACCCTGGTAGCAACTATTATTGCGCTGTATACTTTTTACCAGTTACTGGCCCCGCTGCAGGATTCTAAAAAGGCATTGGAAAACTACCTGAATAACAAAACCCTTCCCAATTTACCCGTTATTTATACAGACGAGGCCGGCATTCTGATGAAAGAAATTCAGCATACGCTTACTGCGCTGGATACCCTGATAGAAGAAAAGAAAGATGTGGCCGCCCTGCTATCGCACGATTTGCGTACGCCCCTTACCCAGTTTGTAGGCCTGGGGCAGATGATTAAACGGGAGGAAGGCAGCCAGCGCCTGCAGGAAATGGGCGATATGATGATTAAGATTGGGGAGCAGCAGCTGGACTTCTTAAACGGAATACTGGAACTGCTGAGCCACAACGAACTGGAAAGAGCCAGCTCCTTTACACCCAATACGCCGCTGGCACAGGTAACTACCAACGCCATAAACAACGTTTCGCAACTGGCCGCTGCCAAAGACATCCATATTCATCAGAGCCTGGCAAAAGACCTGACTTTTACCGTAAATCCGGAAGCTTTTACGCAGGTGTTTCAGAACCTGCTTACCAATGCCATTAAGTTTTCGCACAACGGAGGCAATATATATGTAAACGCCAGCCGCCAGAACGGGCAGCTACACATAACCGTAAAGGATGAAGGTTTGGGTTTTGCACCGGAGCAGGCTGCTATTTTATTTAACAGATATACTACGGCACGTAAACAAGGTACAGCCGGCGAAGCCAGCACGGGCCTGGGGCTGTACCTGGTACGTAAAATTGTAGAGCAGCACAACGGCAATATTCAGGCTTTCAGCAATGGTGCAAACACCGGAGCCAGCTTTGAAATTAAAATGCCGGGTTAACAGCCGCTACTGCTGCGTAAACTGTTTTACCACAATATGCGTTTTATCGCCCAGCTGCATGGTATCGCCCGATACCTGCACACGATCGCCGGCTTTCAGCTTTTTGTAGTTCTTCTCCAGTTTCATAATGCTGAACACGGTAGAATACACAACCCCTTTGTCGTTGGTAAGGGTGGCCATAAAACCATCCTTGCCGTTGGTAACCTCGCCAATTACACCCACCTCGGTAAAACCGCCTTTGTTAGTGGAATCCTGTGTGGTAGCATCTACCGGTGGTGTAGTAACCGGCGCTGCAGGCGCGTGAACGGCTGAATCAGCACTGATTGCCGCTGAATCTTTACTGTTTTCTGCATTTCCGGCATTTTCGCCGCAGGCCGCCATCATAAACATGCCGGCAGCTGCTACCGTCATGCACATCCATTGTTGTTTGCTTTTCATTTGTGTTCGGTTGATGATCATGTTATTTCCTTGCCAAAACTATGCCTTTGGCTGAACTATTTGCTATTCAACCGGTTGATATAGGAAACATCACACATTTATAAACCCATAAAACTCCGGTTGCACCATGAGCATGTACCAAAAACTGAAACAAGCCTGGCAGTTGTACAAAAACATTGATATAGACGCCCTGAACAAGCTGGCGGCAAAAGTGGATCTGGGTGCAGTAATGCACACCGTTAGCAAGCTGGATGATGCCCAGTTACAGGGGCTGATGAAAATGCTGGCCAGCGGCAGCAGTGGTAAAAAGAAAAAGCCTGCCCCACCGGTAGATGGCGATTTTTATGATCTGGCCGGTATGCTTATCCCCGAACAGCGCGAACTGCAGTTAAAAGTGCGCGCTTTTATGGAAACAGAAGTGCAGCCCCTGGTGAACGATTACTGGCTGAAAGCCGAATTTCCACATGAACTGATACCTAAAATGGCAGCACTGAATATTTGCGGCGTTACCTACCAGGGTTATGGCTGCCCCGGCCTGCCGTTTTTAATGGAAGGGATACTGGCCATGGAAATGGCGCGGGTAGATGCTTCTATCGCTACCTTTTTTGGCGTACAAAGCGGCCTTAGCATGGGTAGTATTTACATGCTGGGCAGCGAGGCACAGAAGCAGCAATGGTTGCCTGGCATGCAGCAGATGCAACTGATTGGCGCTTTTGGCCTTACCGAACCGGAAGTAGGCTCCGGCGCAGCAGGTGGCCTTACTACCACCGCCAAACGAACCGGCGATACCTGGGTGCTGAACGGACAGAAGAAATGGATTGGCAACGCCCCTTTTGCAGATGTGATTATTATATGGGCACGCGACCTGGACGACAACAACGTAAAAGGTTTTCTGGTAAAAAAAGATACCCCCGGCCTGCACGTGGAAAAGATGCAGGACAAAATGGCCCTGCGTATTGTGCAGAATGGTATTATTACCTTAACCGACTGTACCGTAACTGAGGCCGACCGGCTGGAAAAGGCCAATACCTTTAAAGATACCGCCGAAGTACTGCGTATGACGCGCGCGGGGGTTGCCTGGGAAGCCGTAGGCTGCGCCCGTGGTGCGTATGAAAATGCACTGGCTTATACTACCCAACGCAAACAGTTTGGTAAACCTATTGCCGCCTTTCAGCTGATACAAAACCACCTGGTAGAAATGCTGAGCAACCTTACTGCTATGCAAACACTGGTATTTCGTTTGTCGCAATTACAGGATGAAGGCCGCCTTACAGATGAACATGCCTCGCTGGCAAAAGTGTTCTGTACCCTGCGCACCCGCGATATTGTAAGCCGTGCCCGGGAGGTAATGGGTGGCAATGGCATACTGCTGCAATACAATGTGGCGCGCTTTGTGGCCGACTCAGAAGCTATTTACAGTTACGAAGGCACCAAAGAAATTAATTCGCTGATTGTAGGCAGAGGAATAACTGGCTATAGTGCTTTTGTTTGATTTTCATAACTTCGGGGTATGGCTGTAATAGAAACCCTCGACGATTTTTACAGGCGGCTGGAGTTAAAGCCGCCGCCTTCCCATCATAACGGCAAAGATGCCGCGCATTTTAACGTGTACCCCCGGCAGGGTATCTGCAAAAGTGCAGCGCCTTTAAACCGTAGAGATTTTTATAAAATATCCTTTGTAATAGGCGAAGGCCGCTTCCACTTTCTGGACAGAACGGTGGAAGTGGACAAGCCTGTAGTAATACTCTCCTCCCCACACCTGCCCTATTCCTGGGAAAAAGAAAGCGATATACAGGAAGGATACTTCTGCCTGTTTAACGATGCCTTTTTAAACAACCAGAACGCCAAAGACATTATTCACGAATCGCCTTTATGCCAGCCTACCAGCAACCCGTTGTTTTTTGTAAATGAAACACAGCAGGAGCGACTGAATTATCTGTTTGGCCTGATGCTGTGCGAGATGGAGAGTGAATACCTGTATAAGCACGATCTGCTGCGCCATTACCTGTATGTAATGGTACACGAGGTAATGAAGATGCGCGCTACCGAAACCTGGATAAAACATAGCAGCGCCTCTGCCCGGCTTACCGCTTCTTTTATGGAATTGCTGGAGCGCCAGTTTCCGATAGATTCGCCTGAGCACATATTGCAGTTACGCACCGCGCAGGACTATGCTGCACGCCTGAACGTGCATGTAAACCATTTAAACCGTGCCGTAAAAGAAGTAACCGGCAAAACCACTACCGAGCATATTGCTGAACGCATTACCAGCGAAGCACGCGCCTTGCTGAAACACGCCAACTGGAGCGTGGCAGAAATTGCATACAGCTTAGGATTTGAGTATCCTGCCTATTTTAACAATTTCTTTAAAAAACATACCAGTTCTACCCCCGGCGCCTTCCGTACATCAGATGTTTGAAAATTACAAGTAATTGTTTGAAAAGTGAAAGGAACGCTTCTGTTAGCCTGCCTAATTTTACGGTACTCAACACTGCCTGCTGAGTAATAACATACCAGACGATAGCCCAGCCGTAAGGAAACGCAAGAGACTATAGATAGAATAACAGAAGAAAGAACCAAATCATGTTAAAACAAACAGCACTTGCCCTGCTTGTAACAGGGGGTGTTTTAAGCAGCAGTAGTGTGCGTGCACAACAGGTGCTTACGCTGAAGCAGGCTGTAGAAACAGCCCTGGCCAATTACGGCACCATTAAAGCAAAGGCAGCGTATGCACAATCGTCAGCCGCGTCGGTAAAACAAAGCCAGCGCGAGTACCTGCCCGATCTTACCTTATCTGCCCAGCAGGATTACGGAACCATTAACGGTTTAAACGGTCCCCAGTACGGTTTTAAAGGCGGGGCAACCGCCGCCTCCGGAGGCGCCATACCGCACCAGAACTGGAATGCCGCCTTTGGCGCCCTGTATTTAGCCAACATCAGCTGGGACTTCTATTCCTTCGGCAAAGCCAGAGAAAAGATTAATGTAGCAAAGTCAACCCTTACACGTGATAAAAGTGACCTTACGCAGGAAACCTTTCAGCACGAAATACGGGTGGCAGCCGCCTACCTGAATCTGCTGGCTACCCAACGGCTTATCCGCAGCTGGCGCAACAACCTGGAACGCGCTACCGCTTTACGCGAAGTAGTAGTTACCCGGGCTTTAAACGGATTAATACCCGGTGTAGATTCCTCACAGGCAAACGCAGAAACCTCCAGTGCCCGCATTACGCTTACCAAAGCCATTGATGCAGAGCAGGAACAGGCCAATCAGCTGGCAAGGCTGATGGGCGTGCCTGCACAGGATTTTGTGCTGGACACGGTATTTCTTACCCGGGTGCCCGGAGGCGCATACGACAGTATAAACGCTACGCAGCAACACCCGGTGCTGGAGTATTATAAAAGCAGAATTGCCCTTAGCAATCAGCAGGTGAAGTACTACCGGACTTTCAACTACCCTACGTTTTCGGCCTTTGGGCTGATACAGGGCCGTGGCTCTGGCTTTGACTGGAACTACGGGCAGTTGGGCAACAACCTCGACCACTATACTACTAACTACTGGGAAGGTGTAAAAAGCATGCGCGGCAACTACCTGCTGGGGCTGGGTCTTAGCTGGAACCTTACCACGCCGCTGCGGGTAAAACAACAAACCAGCGCACAGCATTTTACCTCACTGGGTTTGCAGGCCGAATACGAACTGGCCGATCAGCAATTAAAAGCGCAGCTGGCACTGGCTTCCAATAAAATGAAGAATGCGCTGGCCAACTACGCCGAAGCGCCCATTCAGGTAAAATCTGCCACAGATGCTTACCACCAGAAAGAGGTGCTGTATACCAACGGCCTCAGCAATATTGTAGAAGTAACACAGGCCTTATACATCGTAAACCGGAGCGAAACCGACCGCGACATTGCCTACACCAACGTATGGCAGGCATTGCTGCTGAAAGCAGCCGCCAGCGGCAACTTCGACCTGTTTATCTCTGAATTTTAACAGAAGCACACAATGAACCTTATAAGATTAGCATTACGCAAACCCATTACCATACTGGTATTGGTGGCTGGTTTGTTCTTCTTCGGTATCAAGGCTGTTACCAGCATTAAAATTGATATCTTTCCGAAGCTGGATATGCCGGTGATATATGTATCGCACCCCTTTGGTGGTTACACGCCTGCACAGATGGAGGTGTTTTTTGCCAAACAATATATCAATATCTTCCTTTTTGTAAACGGTATAAAAACCATTGAAACAAAGAACATTCAGGGCCTTACCCTGATGAAGATTAACTTTTACCCCGGCACCAATATGGCACAGGCCGCAGCAGAGGTAAGCGCCTTTGCCAACCGTATACAGGCCGCCTTTCCGCCGGGCAGTAACCCACCGTTTATTATACGCTTTGATGCCAGTACCCTGCCTGTTGGCCAGCTGGTACTGAGCAGCGATAAGCGCACCAATAACGAACTACTGGATCTGGCCAACGTATATGTACGATCGTCCTTTACCTCTATACCAGGCCTGGTATCCTCCCCACCTTTTGGCGGTAACGTACGTACCGTAGTTATTAAAGCCGACCCTGCCCTGTTGCGTGCGCATAACATGACGCCCGACCAGTTGGTAGAAGCCATGCGCCTGAACAACCAGACGGCCCCTTCGGGCAACGTGCGGGTAGACGATAAAAACTACATTACCCCCATTAATACCACTATTAAAGACGTAAAGGATTTTGAAAATATACCGCTGTTTAAAAACGGCGTACAGAACCTTTACCTGCGCGATGTGGCTACGGTGGAAGATGGTGCAGATATAGCCTCTGGCTACGCACTGGTAAACGGTAAACGCAGTGTATACCTGAGCGTGGCAAAAAGTGCCGATGCCAGCACCTGGGAAGTGGTGCAGAACCTGAAAAAATTCATCCCCAAAATACAGGCACAGTTGCCGGAAGATGTAAAAGTGAGCTATGAGTTTGACCAGAGTACTTATGTAATCAACTCTGTAAAAAGCTTATTAACCGAAGGGGCTATTGGCGCCATACTTACCGGCTTAATGGTATTACTGTTTCTGGGCGATGCACGCGGGGCGCTGATTGTAATCTTAACCATCCCTACATCTATTATATCTGCCGTACTGTTTCTAAACCTGTTTGGGCAAACCATTAACATTATGACGCTGAGCGGCCTTGCCCTGGCTATTGGCATATTGGTAGATGAGAGTACGGTAACCATAGAAAACATTCACCAGCACCTGGATATGGGCAAACCCAAATCGCTGGCCATATGGGATGCGTGTAAAGAAATAGCCTTTCCCAAACTGCTGATTCTTTTCTGTATCCTGGCGGTGTTTGCACCTGCCTTTACCATGGGCGGCATACCCGGTTCTTTATTTCTGCCGCTGGCGCTGGCCATTGGCTTCAGCATGATCATCTCCTACTTTCTGGCACAAACCTTTGTACCCGTAATGGCCAACTGGATGATGAAAGTGAAGCACCACCACAAAAAGGAAAATGGTAAAACACGCGAATTAACCGATGCAGAAGAATTTGCCGCCACCGGGCTGGCAGGTACAGAAGCAGAAACCTGGAGCCAGAAGAAAGTAATTGCCGAAAGAGAGGATTGCAACAACGATGGCAAGGTTACCCTGTTTGACAAAATCAGAAACCGTTATCTGCGCTTTATTGACAGGATGATGCCTTACCGCAAGCCGATAGTAATTGTATACCTGCTGGCCGTGTGTGGCGCTACCGCCCTGCTGTTAAGCAGCATTGGCCGCGATGTATTACCTAAAGTAAACGGCAGCCAGTTTCAGGTACGCCTGCGCGAACCCGAAGGCACACGTATGGAGGTAACCGAGCAAAAAACCATTACCCTGGTAAAAGCCATTGAAGGTATTGTAGGCAAGGAAAACATTTCCATTACCAGTGCGTACGCCGGCTTACACCCACAGCTGTTTTCTATCAGCCCCATCTTTCTCTGGATGGCAGGCCCGCATGAAGCCGTAGTACAGGTAGCACTGGAAGAACATTACAAAACCAACCTGGACGAACTGAAAGACCAAATACGCGCGAAGGCCAAAGAACTGGCGCCTGAAATGCTGTTGTCTTTTGAGCCGATTGAACTGACCGATAAAATTCTGAGTCAGGGTTCGCCTACCCCTATTGAAGTACGCTTCTCGGGCCGTAATAAAAAACTAAGTGAAGAATATGCACAGAAAATGGTAACCAGGCTGAAACAGATCAGTTACCTGCGTGATGTACAGATTGGCCAGAGCATACACTACCCTACCCTGAACATTAACGTAGACAGGGTACGCGCCGCGCAGCTGGGTGTGGATATGAGTGATGTAACCCGCTCTATTATTGCCTCTACCTCTTCTTCCCGCTTTACCGATAAGAATATATGGGTGGATGAAAAAGGTGGCAACAGCTATAGCGTACAGGTAGCAATACCAGAAAGCAAAATGGCCAGCCAGGCGGATATTGCAGAAATACCGCTGCTGAAAAACTCCAGCCGCCCGGTACTGGGCGATGTTGCTACCATTACCCCCGGCATTACCTATGGCGAAGCAGATAACCTGGGTGCCATGCCTATGTTAACGGTAACCGCCAACCTGAACAATAAAGACCTGGGTGCTGCTTCTAAAGAGGTGCAGGAAGCCATAGCCTCACTGGGCGAACTGCCACGCGGCCTGAACGTTGATCTGATTGGTTTAAGCAGCACCCTTACCGAAACGCTGGACAGCCTGCAGAATGGTTTGATAGTAGCTATAGTGGTAATATTCCTGATGCTGGCTGCCAACTTCCAGTCGTTCAAAGTATCCGGTGTGGTACTGGGTACAGTGCCTGCGGTATTATTAGGCTCACTGGCACTGTTAGTAGTATGTGGCTCCACATTAAACCTGCAATCGTACATGGGTATGATTATGTCGGTAGGTGTATCCATATCCAACGCCGTTTTGTTAATTACCAATGCCGAGCAGCTGCGCCTGAAAAGTGGCGATGCCATAGCAGCCGCCAGAGAAGCAGCCGCGCTGCGTTTACGCCCCATTGTAATGACAGCAGTGGCCATGGTGGTAGGTATGATACCTATGGCCAGCGGCCTGGGCGAAGCGGGCGACCAGAGTTCTCCCCTGGGACGTGCCGTTATTGGAGGGCTTATAGCCAGTACCTTTGCCGCATTGTTTATTCTGCCCCTGGTATTTGCCTGGGTACAGAAAAAAACCACCACCGTATCTGTATCACTTGATCCTGAAGACAAAGAAAGCAAACACTATATACCTGATTTATATGAAACAGCTTAGAAATAATACAACCATACTTTTTGCAGGCATCAGCCTTTTATCCGGCGCTGGTGCCCTTACCGGATGTGGCTCATCCGAAGGCAAAACCGAACATAAAAAAGAAGCCGCAGCAACCGCTGCACCGGCTATTGAAACCTTTCTGCTGACGAAAAGCAAACTGTCATCCACCTTTACCGCACCCGGCGAACTGATTGCTTACCAACAGGTAGACCTGTATGCCAAAGAAGCCAGTTTTGTAAAAAAACTGGCGGTAGATGTGGGCTCTGAAGTGTCTGAAGGCCAGCTGCTGGCTACGCTGGAAGCGCCGGAACTGAACTCGCGTATGGCCGCGGCAGAATCGCGCTTAAAATCGCAGGAGGCCATTTATTACGCCAGCAAAGCCAACTACGACCGTTTATACAAAACCAGCTTAACGCCCGGCACCATTTCCCCTAACGATCTGGACCAGGCCAGTGCCCGTATGAAAGCCGATGAAGCACAGCTGGAAGCCGCCAAAGCCGCCAGCCGTGAGGTAAACATTATCCGCGGTTATCTGGAAATACGCGCTCCGTTCAGCGGTGTTATTACTGCGCGTAATGTAAATACCGGTGCCTATGTAGGCCCATCGGGAAAGGGTTCTGAATTCCCCATCTTTACCCTGCAAATGCAGAAACATCTGAGGCTGGTAGTAGCTGTACCGGAAATATATACCAGCTACCTCAGCAACAAAAACGAAGTAAGCTTTACCGTTAAAGCCCTGGCAGACCAGAAGTTTACCGGTAACGTAAAACGCTTGTCCGGCGCGCTTGACACCCGTTTACGGGCAGAGCGTGTTGAAATAGACGTATTCAACGACAACAAAAAACTGTTACCCGGCATGATTGCTGAAGTAAGCATACCCATGCCCGCACAGGACAGCGTAACAGTTGTACCTAAAAGCGCAATACTCAACAGTACCACCGGCGTGTTTGTAATAAGAAACAACAATAACAAGGCAGAATGGGTACCGGTACAAAAAGGCCGTGAGGCAGAAGGCAAAGCAGAAGTATTTGGTAAGCTTACGCCGGGTGATAACCTGGTGCTGAGCGCCAATGAAGAAATACGTGATGGATCTGACATTCATACCACACTTAAAAAGTAACACTATGGAGAAAAGACAGTTAGGCCAGAGTGATTTGCAGGTAGCGCCGCTTACCCTGGGTTGTAATGTATTTGGCTGGACCATTGATGAACAGCAGTCATTCAGCATTCTGGATGGTTATGTAGCCGCGGGGTTTAACCTGCTGGATACTGCCGATGTATACTCCCGCTGGAAGCCCGGCAATACCGGTGGCGAATCAGAAACCATTATAGGCAACTGGTTACAGGCGCGTGGAAACCGCAGCAAGGTAATTGTAGCCACCAAAGTAGGTGCCGATATGGGCCAGGGCAAAAAAGACCTGAGCAAAACCTATATACTGAAAGCCGTGGAAGCCTCGCTGAAACGCCTGCAGACCGATTATATTGATTTGTACCAGACCCATTGGGATGATGATACCAACCTGCCGGTGGAAGAAACGCTGGAAGCTTACCAGCAACTGGTGCAGGAAGGCAAAGTACGCTGGATTGGCGCCAGTAACCTTACCCCTGCCCGCCTGTTGGCCTCGCTGGAAGCCAGTAAACAACACGGCTACCCTGCCTATCAGACTTTTCAGCCCGAGTACAACCTGTACGAGCGCGAAGGCTTTGAAAAGGAAATGGAAGGCATTTGCCTGGAAAACCGGTTGGGTGTTATCAGTTACTTTTCGCTGGCGGCCGGCTTTTTAACCGGCAAATACCGCAGTGAAGACGACCTGGGCAAAAGCGTACGCGGCGGTGGGATGAAAAAATACCTGAACCCACGCGGGCAGCAGATACTGGAAGCGCTGGATAAGGTAGCAGCCGACTATGAGAGCACGCCGGCATCGGTAGCACTGGCCTGGTTAATTGCCCGTCCCTCTGTTACCGCACCTATAGCCAGCGCCACCAGCCTGGAGCAACTGGAAGCATTGACCAAATCAACCACCTTAAAACTGAACGAAGAAGCTATTGCGCTGTTAAACAAAGCCAGCGAATGGAGATAAATAAGTACCCTATATAGATATGATAGCAACAAAAGCATACGCAGCAGAAAAAGTGTCGGCCCCGCTGGCTCCTTTCAACTTTGAAAGAAGAGACGTGGGCGCACATGATGTACAGATTGAGATTTTATACTGCGGTGTTTGTCACTCAGACATTCACCAGGTAAGAGACGAGTGGGGCGGTTCTATCTTCCCTATGGTGCCCGGACATGAAATAGTAGGAAGGATTGTAAAAGCAGGCGATCATGTAACTAAATTTAAAGTGGGTGATCTGGCTGGTATTGGTTGTTTTGTAGATTCCTGCCGTGTTTGCGTAAACTGCAAAAACAACGAGGAGCAATATTGCCTGGAAGGTATGACAGGCACGTACAACGCCCGCGAACGCGAAACCAATGCCCCTACCTACGGCGGTTATTCTACCCACATTGTGGTAGACGAGCATTATACCCTGAAGGTATCGGACAAGCTGCCCCTGGCAGGCGTAGCACCGCTGTTGTGTGCCGGTATTACCACGTATTCCCCTCTGCGCCATGTAGGCGTTACCAAAGGGCATAAAGTGGCTGTACTGGGCTTAGGCGGTCTGGGCCATATGGCGGTTAAATTTGCAGCTGCCTTTGGTGCAGAAGTAACCATGTTAAGCGGCTCCCCTTCCAAAGAAGCAGACGCTAAAAGACTGGGTGCCCACAAATTTGCCCTTACTTCAGACAAAGCCACTATGGAAAGCCTGAAAGGTGAGTTTGATTTTATACTAAATACCGTATCGGCCGAACACAGCTACAGCACCTATCTGGATTTGCTGAAAACCAACGGCACTATGATTATTGTGGGCATACCATCGGAGCCTGCAAAAATTCCTGCGTTCGACCTCATTACCCAGCGCAAAAGCATTCTGGGCAGCATGATTGGCGGCATTAAGGAAACACAGGAAATGCTGGACTTTTGCGCAGAACATAACATAGTATCTGATGTAGAAGTAATAGACATCAACTACATTAACGAAGCATATGAGCGTGTATTAAAAAGCGATGTAAAGTATCGTTTTGTAATTGACATTAACTCCCTGAACAAATAACACGGGAGTAAGGAGTACCATTATGCAGCAGGGCGCCATTGGCGCCCTGTTTTTTTTACAGAATATTCTAACGTTAGTGGTAACGATTATAGGTCACCAGGCAGACTTAAAGTCGCCTTACTCAAAATTAAAATTTATTAAAAAACACAGGGGTTGCCCCCAATACCCGTTAAAGCTGGCTTAAAGGTGGTGCCGCGTGCAAACAATATAAGCAGGAGTATACTTTATTTGCTTTAAGAATTCGAAACATCCATATCCTGAACATTATGAAACGAAAAAAACGTAGCGTATCCTATCCGCACTTAAGTATAGCTACCAGCCTCGTTGCCAGAAAAAAAAGCCTGAAAGAATTGTATCGGTTTTGCGTCATCTCATTATTCTTCTCAGCACTTGCTTTTGCTTTCGATGAAACAATAGCTAAGCTCATTACCCGTATAGTACATGGCAACATTACCAATATAGATGACCTTAAATGGTACAGACATGCTTACGCCGGTGCCATAAAAATACTAGCGGGTACAGCTGGTATTGTTTCAGCAACATGGGTGATATACCTTCGCTGGATGCTGCCGGAAAAGTTGCGGGTTAAGCATTTTATGTATCTGCCTAAACACTACTAAGAAGCTTCCGGGCAAAAACTTACAGGAGCCTTTCCATACCTTCCCAAAGACTCCTGTACCCCCTATCTCCGATTCAGGCAGCCTCGACCTGGTTTACGCTGTTGAAAATAAATCTTTACTTATCCAACAATTCACCTACCTTCATCAGGATATCATTTGAGTATATCAGCATCTTGTAGTGAACGATTACCGCTAATCTTGTCGTCCTTCTTTACCTCCTGCTTTTTCTCAGATACTTTTTCTCATTTTAATATTTACAGGATGAATATCTATGTATCTAATTTAGGCTTTGGTGTAAACACCGAAGAACTGAAAAGTCATTTCTCCAAATACGGAAGTGTAGCATCCGTTAACATTGTTACAGACAAATTTACCGGACAGAGCAGAGGCTTTGCCTTTGTGGAAATGCCGCAGCAGGAAGAAGCGCAGCAAGCGGTTACAGAACTGAATGGCATTAGTTTATACGGCCGTAACATTACAGTAAATGAAGCCAGACCCCGGGAAGAACGCCCGGCAAAACGCGATAGAACTTTTTACTAGTTATATAAAAGGAAGCTTTTACAAGGCTTCCTTTTATTTTTAAACAGCTATGAATGAATGTAGCCGATATATATGAACTGCTTTACAGCAGAAGCTTTTACGAAAGAGATGGAAGAAAAAAGTTCCGTTTTAAAAACAATGCTCTGATTATAGACCGGTGCGCTTTAATGCCGTTTGCACTATACGAAGAAAACGGGCGCAACTATATTAACATACCCACCTGTGTGTTTTTAGAAAGAGATTTGCGGATTGAATGCGGGCACTCAGATGGCTGCACCTTTCATTTTTATGGAAAAACAACCGGACTGGAAGCACTGGTATTAGAATAATACCCTTAGCAAAACGGTACATATGAAAAAGGATATTGAACTAATAAATATTGAATTTAACACATTAGCCCAACGACACTACTTTAGTGTATGTGACCGGCTTGAGAAAGCCTCAGCAGGCTTTAGCCACTGGCAACATGAAACGGAATACCTGCAAATGCATGCTATGTACTGGGATTTACTGAGAATAAACCTGGAAACAGAAGCACTGACCCTGATAGAACAGCATAAAAACGCTCAGGACATTCATTTGCTTCAGAAAGCATTAACTATTCATATAAACAGATATCTGAACGAATTTAAGGTGAAGTATCGCCTCATCTGAGCACATCTGCTTTACTTACACCCCGGCACTTGCGGCATTGCCAGACAGATTTCGTTCTGTTAATGATATCCCCTTGAAAACGACAACGCATTTTAACTTCAAAACAACAAAAAACGAATTTTCTTCAAGCGATGTATTTAATAAATCCCTTATCTTTAATAAGATATAATTTGAGTATGTCAGCATCTTGTATTGAACGATTTCGCCTGATCCGTTGATCTTCCTTACCTCCTGCTTTTTCTCAGATCTGCCTTTTTTCTCAATTAAATTAACATGAGATGAATATTTATGTATCTAACCTTAGCTTCGGCGTAGACTCCGAAGACCTTTTAAGCCACTTCTCCCAATACGGAAAAGTTAATTCTATAAACATGGTAACCGACAAACTTGCCAATCAAAGCAAAAGCTCTGCAATGATTGAAATGCCCGAGCAGGAACAGGCCGAGAAAGCAATTGCTGCTTTAAACGGGCTTACGTTGTCTGGGCGGCCAATGATTTTAAACAGAAACAAACCCGTTGAAGCGCCTGTACGCCGTGTCAGAAGAACGTGGTAGGTGTACCTGGTTCAATCTGTAGCAGTTAACATACCCCAACTTATCCCCCTGCCTTACCCCCAACCAAGGCAATTAAGTAGTATTATGACCAATACCATTATTACAGGAAGCGGCAGCTTTATTCCTGAAAGAGTTATAACCAACAGCGACTTTTTAAGCCAGTACTTCTTTTCAGAAGACAAACTTCCGATTAAGCAGGACCAACAGATTATTATTAAGAAGTTTGAAGCTATTACCGGAATTAAGGAAAGAAGGTATGCCAGGGAAGAAATGAAAACCTCCGATCTGGCGGCTGTTGCCGCTGAACGCGCCATTGCAGACAGTAAAATAGATAAAGAAACTATTGACCTGATTATCGTGGCCCATAATTTTGGAGACATCAGCCATGGGCAGCATTATACAGATACCGTTCCTGCACTGGCAAGCCGGGTTAAGTATACATTGGGTATAAAAAACCCTGCGTGTGTTGCCTTTGATGTTTTATTTGGATGCCCCGGATGGCTGATGGCAGTAATGCAGGCAGATGCCTTTTTTAAAGCAGGAATGGCACGCAGTGCGTTAATTGTGGGGGCCGAAACCCTATCCCGTGTGTACGATCCGTTTGACAGAGACAGTATGATTTTTAGTGACGGTGCAGGTGCCGTAGTACTGGAATACAAAGAAACAACAGGTGGCATACTGGCCAGTAATGCCATGAGCCATTGCCAGGAAGAAGTGAATTACCTGAATATGACACCAGGTAACCACCCCACCGCATGCGCAGAAACACTGCTGTTAAAAATGAAAGGAAGAAAAGTATATGAATATGCGCTGAAGCATGTGCCGGAAGCCATGAAAGCCTGCGTGGATAAAGCAGGCATTCCTGTTTCCGACATAAAAAAGATATTCATTCACCAGGCGAATGAAAAGATGGACGAAGCCATACTGGAAGCATTTTATAAACTATACAATCAACACGCGCCCGCGGATGTAATGCCCATGAATATCCACGATCTGGGCAATAGCTCGGTAGCCACCATACCTACATTGTACAATATGGTAATGCATGGCCATTATAAGCAACATTCGCTGGCAAACGGAGATATAATACTATTTGCTTCTGTAGGGGCCGGAATGAATATAAATGCAGTTTGTTACAGGTATGTAGCCTGATTAAACAGGCTCCTGAACAGGGGGCGAAGATTTGCCCGAAACAATATTGGTAGCAACGGGGCCTTTAGGTCCCTTTTCTCTTGTATAGAAAACCTTGTCGTTTTCTTTTACAGGGAATGATAATTCGGAAGTGTGCACAAACACGCGCTCCTGTGTAACCAGATCGGTAATAAATCCAAAACCTTTTTCGTAATTGAAGAAAGATATTACGCCGTTACGCTGCAGATCAGCAGGCATATCTTCCATTTTAGGCACCCCAATTACCATGTCTTCCTGGCGGAATGTGTGTTTTTTTCTGGGGTCAACGGGTCTGTCAGTAAGGTTACCATTTTCATCCACATAAGCCATCATGTCTTCCAGGCTTTTACCTTTCTCCTTCCCTTCCTTCCGCTCCATCATTTTCTCTTTCTTATCCTGCGCCTTTTTCAGCCGCTGTTTTTCTCTTTCTCTCTTTGTAAATGTCTCTTGCGATCTCGCCATAGTTAAGATTTAATTTTTAAATAGGCCTCAGCCTGTTTCCACCCTTTTAAAATCCCGGTTCTGAATGATGCTGCAACAGCACCATTCAGAATCAGGTTTTTTATTCAACAATTACCACCTGTTGTTATTACGGGAGTAACCATTATTGCTTTTAAAACCACCACCGTTACCGGTTTTAGGCTTATCCTGTGCTTCAGCTACTCTCAGCTGTCTGCCATTCAGGTCGCTTCCGTTCAGGTTGTTAATAGCTGCATTGGCTTCATCAGCATTTTCCATTTCCACAAAGCCAAATCCTCTGGAACGGCCTGTTTCACGGTCGTTAATTACATTGGCAGAAGTTACGGTGCCAAAAGCGGAAAAAGCGTCTTGCAGATCTTCACTCTGAACACTGTAGTCCAGATTTGAAACATAAATTTTCATACTATAAATTAAATAAATACACTGAGTAAAGCAATGATTGACCAGCTATGTGCAACTATTAGAAGACTAAAGATGATGTCGATGCGAGGCTCAAAAAATATTACAATGCAAATATACGCTTTAAAAACCAAACATTCGTTTAATAGTTGTTTACAGGTACTGTCCGCCGCGTAAACTCCTTAAAGCCACCTTATAAGTCATTAAAATACAATCAAAAACGCTCTTGTCCCCCCATAAGCCGGTTAAAGCTTACTTAAAGCCCCATCTGAACTTTAACATTTTCCGTTGCCCTGTACTTTATTTGCTGTAACAATTAGTGAATCCGAATCCGAGCAGCATGAACAGTTCCGTATCCTATCCGAATTTAAAAGTAACCTCCGGTTTATTACCCAGAAAGAAAAGCCTGAAAGATCTGTACCGCTTTTGCGTAATCACCTTAACCTTATCTCTGTTTGCATTTATCTGCAACAATTTAACTGCCCAAACCATCACCAGCGTTTTACACAGCTCCGAAACAGATCTGGATATGGTGAAATGGTACTGGCGCACGTATTCGTTACTGGTGCAGGTATTATCCGGCACTGCTGCTATCGCTTCCATTACCTGGATTGTATACCTGCGCTGGATGCTGCCGGAGAGACTGCGGGTGAAGAATTATATACATTTGCCGAAGTATTATTAAGCAGTAACCAGTCTCCGGCAGACAAGTTGCGACTACATCTTCAACAGCCAGTTCCGGAAAACGTTATTTCGTTCCAGTACCTGAAACGGGAAACAGCCCCTTCCAGGATAAGCGGATTTCTCAAAGCGATTGAACATAAAATGCTTCCGTACAGCACCAACAGTATCATATTTATTCCACAGGATGAGCCGGCAGGCAAAAGAACCCATGATTCCCTACCGCTTCTATTACTTGCATGGGGTTTCATAATGGTGATAATATGGCTGCAACTTCTAATGTCTAACGATACTACACACAGCAAAAAATGCCACAGAAAACATAAAACAACTTAATACAACGCATTAAAGCACTTACTAAATAACCCGGACTTTATAAGCAAGACATTTATCTACCACCTCTTCCACCGGGGGATTGTATTGCGAATAGTCTCCGGCACCATCAGCATCTTCCGGATAATAGAACAAGCTGCTTCCCTGCGGATAAGGCACATTACTATCAAACAACTCCATTAATTTCTGAAGCTTTTCCGGGCTTTCATTGGCGGCTATAATTCTTTCGCCCAATACAATCAGTTCCACGCGGGTTAACGGGGGAGATGGGATTATTTCCGTAAGCGCTTCCTGAAAAAGATCGCTTTTATTAAACAGATGAAAAAACTGATCGTATCTGGCATCCTGCTCTCTACGGCTCAGCAACTCCTCCACAAAATACAGGTGTGTTTCAAATCTCATTTCTTCCAGTCTGACAGCAATCAGTTCAATTTTATCCTTGTGTAATTTACCAGCCAGATACAAGTGGCAAAGACCAATCAACGCCCTGGATTGCGTCCAGTCATATTCACCAAATGCAAAGGACTCAAGAACAGCAAGCGCCTTTTCATCCAGCAGATAAATAAGTTCAAATACAACATCCAGACAAACACTTATCCAGCCAGACAATCCTAATAAACTGTTGTCAACATTCGGATGTACCGGAATACCGTTCTTCAATATGTCACATAAATGCCGGAGATCATCGATTCCGATATGGCCACGCTGTTCTCTTACCGCAGACGCGAAACCGGCATTATCATTTATGTATATAGCTGCAAGCCGGGAGACAAGCAACTCCAGGGAACTCTTTTCCATTAATGAGTAATCTTAACCTCAGGAGCTTCTTTTCGCGCGCGTTGTTGAAACCCCACAACGGGCATATGAGAGGTATTAGTAGAATCTGGCACCAGGCAAATCATACCATCCTGCTGTAGCTGATAAAGATCAAAGCCACGCAGGTTGTTACCCACCTTTTGCGTAAGCAGCGGAGTTACTGTTATGGCGTTAGGCATGCCACCACCAAAATTTTTGTTATTACGAATACTATACGGCCTTGCAGGAGAATAAATGATAGTTTTTACTTCACTACTGTCTTTTGTATCTGCCAATGGCACAGTAGCGTTTTGTGATAAACCTGCGCACGCAGAGAGCAAACCCGTTGCAAGTAATAATGCTTTCATAATTCAGAGTTGTAGCTGTAAAATACGAAAAAACAGCCGTATGGGCCTGCAAACCAGCCGTGCAGACAGGAAACCACCGAAAGCAATGAACCTGACATAAATATTTTGCGTATATCCAATATGAAAGTATCAGCATCATTCATCTGTATGCTAGCCGGCATTTTATGCTACCCATTTGCCGGCTGTAGTAAAGGGCCTGCCAGTAACACGCCTGCATCCTCCCTTGCCAATGCTTCATCCGGCAACGATACCACTATACGCAGCAAAACCTATCTGGCTCTGGGCGACTCGTACACCATCGGGCAATCTGTAGACCCGTCCCTGCGTTTTCCTGCCCAGACAGCAGCGATACTAAACAGCGGAAAAACCCTGGTTACCCCTCCGGAATACATAGCAACTACCGGCTGGACAACCGCCAACCTACTAACAGCCATACAGAACCAAAACCCCAAAGGCCCGTACGATATGGTAAGTCTGCTGATAGGCGTAAACGATCAGTTTCAGCATCTGGATACCGCCGGGTATCGTTTGCGGTTTACACAGCTGCTGCAAAAAAGCATTTTACTGGCAGGCAACCGCCCCCTGCATGTTTTTGTACTCAGCATACCCGACTATAGCGTAACCCCGTTTGGCCAAAGCTACCAACCACAACAAACCGCAAAAGAAATCAACTGGTTTAACGCTATAAACCGCGAAATAACCGCTACATACCACTGCAACTGGCTGGATATAACGCCATCCACCCGGGAAGCTGCTACCAACAACACACTGGTGGCAGATGATGGCCTGCACCCTTCCGGAAAGGAATACCGTAAATGGGCAGAGGCACTGGCTCCTATGATGCGCGCTATATTATAAAGGCTTATTTTTCTAAACTTGCGCCTGTTTCAACCCTATTCCTGTAGCAATGACGCCCACCCTGCCCCAGGAGCCGGAACACCCACTCTATTGATAATATTACCTTAATACACCGCAAGCTTTTCCTGTTATACTTTTGCTGCAACCAATAAGCTTGTTTACGTTGTATACTGTACTGGATATAAAACAAGGTAGCGAAAAAGCTTTTGAAGCTGCATACACGCAGTATAAGGATAAACTGTACTTCTGGCTGCTGGGCAAAATGAAGTCTGAATACTGGGCGCAGGAAATTCTGCAGCAAACTTTTGTAAAATGCTGGGTATCACGCGAAAACCTGTCGGAAGAGGTGGAAGCCGATGTGCAGTTGTTCCGCATAGCCCGCTCCTTAATGATTGATCAGCTGCGCAAACTGGCCAATGAACGCAAACTGACAGAGAATGCTCCTGAGCCTGATACACACACTTCCCCCCTGCAACAATACCACGCCCGCGAAACCCTGCAGGAAATAGACAAAATAGTAAGCAATATGCCAGAAGTAGGCAAACAGGTATTCCGCCTCAGCCGCGAATACGGGCTTACCTATAACGAAATAGCCAAAGAATTATCCATCTCGCCCAAAACCGTGGAATACCATATTTCACGCACCCTCAGTCGGCTGCGCAAAGTAGTTGCTCCACTGTTCATTATCTTCTTTCACTAGCACCCTAAAGACTTCCCTGTTACCAAATTGTTAACCACTGGGGTGTTTTCCTTTTCAAACGAATAGTGTGTAGAATACTGGAAAATGAAGTTAAACGCGGAAGTGGTTACACGTTTTTTAAACAATGAATGTAGCAGAGAAGAAGCAGAGCGTATAAGTGCTTACTTTGAAGCCCACCCGGAAGAACTGGAAAAGTACATAGGAGAAGCTGAATGGAAACAATACAGCACCCCCTATACCCTGCCGGAGGTTACAGGTAAACAGCTATGGAAGCAGATAAAAGGTGAGGCTGCTATTGTTTCGCGCATACAACGCAAATGGTATTCATACGCCGCAGCAGCAGCTGTATTTACACTGGTGGCCGGCAGCATGATGTGGTTTATTGGTAAACAGAACAGCAAATCAACCGCCGCTGTACAACCGGTTGCCGATACCCTGCTTATGGCAAGTATTACCAATACCGGCAAGCTGGATAAGCTGTTTACATTGGAAGATGGTTCAGAAATAATCCTTAGTGCCAACAGCACATTGGAATACCCCACCCGCTTTGGTACTAAACAACGTTTTATAAAGCTGGAAGGCAAGGCTTTGTTTAAAGTGGCGCAGGAAAAAGGCCGCCCCTTTACCGTGGCAACAGGTGGTTTAACCACTACCGCGTTGGGTACCTCTTTCTGGATAGAATGCCGCAAAGCCCATAACAACATACAGGTAAAACTGATTACCGGTAAAGTAGTGGTACAAAAAGATACCACACAGCCGACAGTAACTGCTTTTAAACCGGTATACCTTACACCGGGGCAGGAACTGGTGTTTGATAAACAGGCACAACTGGCCAGTGTATCAGATAAAACCACAAAACCAACCGCTGCCGGCAAAACAGCGGCCCCGGCAATGGTAAACGCACTGGCATTTAACCAGCGCCCTTTACCGGAAGTACTGCATGCATTGGAAAATCATTTTCATGTTACCATTGAATTTGAGGAAACACAGCTGAACAAAATGAAATTTTCCGGCAGCTATACAGCAGCTGATAAAATAGACGATATACTGACTACCGTAACATTAATCAACGACCTGAAACTGGAAAAAACAGCAAACGGTTATAGCATAACAAAGTAATTCCTAACACATACAAAGCAAGGTAAACCCGGCACAAAGCACCGGAAGGCTGCTTATTGCCATAACTTTTTAAACATCCACCAAAATGAGATCAACAGGAAAGCAAATTTTATTACGAACGGCTGCATTTTTCAGCCTGCTCGTATTGCTGCAACTGAGTGCCTTTGCCCAAACCGGCAATGTAAAAGGCCTTATCCGCAATGAGAAAGGCGAAGCAGTGGCCGGTGCCACCGTTGTACTGAACAACGCAACTGCCCGCTTTAACCAAAGCACCCGTACCGATTCCGGCGGTCTGTTCCGCTTTACACAGGTACCTGTGGGCAACGGCTACAGTATTGAAGTTTCGCATGTGGGTTATGTAAAACAAACCATGCCCAACTACAGCATCAAAGAAGGTGAACTGGTATCTGTAGCAGTTAAACTTGCAGAAGCCAACAGTCAACTGAATGAAGTGGTGGTAGTAGGTTATGGCACCAGAAGCCGCAACGAAGTTACCGGTGCGGTAACCTCGTTAAAAAGAGAAGATTTTAACCAGGGGGTATTCAGCTCGCCCATGCAGTTATTGCAAGGTAAAGTGGCAGGTTTAAACGTTACCCGCAGCGGCAACCCAAACGAAAACCCTTCCGTAATACTGCGTGGCCCTTCCAGCTTTCGCGCTAATACTTCTGCGTACGAACCTTTTTATGTAATAGATGGTGTACCCGGTGCAAACATTAATATAGTTGCACCAGACGATATTGAAAGCATGGACGTACTGAAAGATGCGGCATCTACTTCCATTTACGGCGCCCGCGCAGCCAACGGTGTTATCATTGTTACTACGCGCAAAGTACGCAAAGGCCAGTCGCACCTGTCTTACAGCACTTACGGCGCTATTGAGCAGATATCCAATACCCTGAAAATGGCTGATGCCAATGAACTGAGGGCCTATATAAAAGCTAATGGCAGAACGCTTATTCCGGTTAATGATGATGGCGTAAGCAATACAGACTGGCAGAAAGAAGTAACCCGCACAGGCGTTTCACACAACCACAACCTATCCTTCAACGGAAGCAACCAGCACTCCGCTTACGGTGTAAGTGTAAACTATCTCAACAACGAAGGTATCATCAAAACATCTTCCATGAATCGTTTTGTGGTACGTGCCAATCTGGAACACCGCGCGTTTGAAGATCGTCTGAAAATAAACCTGAATGTTACCAACAGCATTACTAATGGCAACCAGGTTCCGGCACAGGTATATAACAACATGATGACTTACCTGCCTACTGTAAGTGTAATGCAGCCTGATGGCAGCTATACCGAAGATAGAAGCAGAACCGTAGGTACAGGCGGTTATTATAACCCTGTGGCACTATTGTACAACAATACCATACAGAACAAAATAAACCTGTTTCTGGTAAATGGCGTAGTAAACTGGAACATTCTGCCTGGTCTGGATTTTACCACTTCTATCTCTATGCAGAAGCAACAGCTGGATACCAACCTGTATTATAAAAGCACTTCCATGCTGCTGCCTACTGTAACGGATAAAGGTTTCGCAGAAAGAACTGCTGTTAGCAATACCAGAAAAATATGGGAATCGTACGCCAACTACGCTACCTCATTTGGAAAGCACAACATTAAATTACTGGCAGGTTATTCCTGGCAGGAAGACCGGGAAGGTGATGGCTTCAAATCCTCTAACTACAACTTCGTATCCGACGAGTTATTATGGAATAATCTGGGACTGGGTGCCGGCGGCGTTCGTAACTATGGTTACAACTACCTCTCTACACTTCGTCTGGTTTCATTTTATGGCCGTGCCAGCTACGACTTCAACGGCAAATACCTGTTTCAGGCATCTCTGCGCCGCGATGGTTCTTCTGCATTCGGCGCCAATAACCGCTGGGGATATTTTCCTGCCGTTTCTGCCGGCTGGAACATCAACCGCGAAGCATTCATGAGCAATGTACATTTCATCAATGCGCTGAAACTACGTGCCGGCTATGGTGTTTCCGGTAACTCAACCGGCTTTAATGCCTATTCTTCCCAGGCAATTCTGGGCTCCAGCAATACTTACTTCTGGTATAATAACGGCTACATCACTTCAATGGGCCCATTACAGGCTGACAACCCGGCGCTTAAATGGGAACGCACCTCTACTGTAAACGTAGGTATTGACTTCAGCATATTTAACAACAAACTGAATGGTTCAATTGACGTATACGACAAGCGCACATCTGATCTGATTGGCGATTACACCGTTTCGCCGCTGGTATCCAGCTTTACCACCCTTACTGCCAACGTAGGCAAAATGAGTAACAAGGGTATTGAACTAAGCCTTAACTCTACACCTGTTAAAACCGGTAAATTCAGCTGGACTACCGCCGTAAACCTGGCACACAACGTAAACAAAATCGAATCTATCTCTAACGAATTGTTCAAAAGGGATATCTTCTATACCGCCGGAAACGTAAGCGGCCGCAGCCAGAGTGGTGTATTAGGTTACCAGGTAATTAAAGAAGGATTACCATTAGGCTCTTTCTACACATTACGCTATGCGGGTAAAGATGCTACCGGCAAAACTATGTTCTACGATACCAAAGGAGCAGCAGCTACCGGCAACAATACAAACGCATCCTTTTTTGTAAACGGTTCTGCACAACCTAAATTACTGTATGGCTGGAACAACACTTTCCGTTATGGCCAGTTTGATTTAAATGTGTTTGTACGTGGTGTAATGGGTAACAAAATTCTGAACGCAACCCGTGCAGATATGCGTGCGGTTTCGCTGGCAAACCAAACCAACATTCTGAAAGACGCACTGGATGTATCTATGGATGACAGTCAGGAACATTTTATTTCTGACAAGTACATAGAAAGCGGTTCTTACCTGCGCCTGGACAATGTCACACTGGGTTATAGCCTTAACACAAAACAGAATTACCACCTGCGTTTTTATGTAGCAGCCAACAACCTGTTTGTAATTACCAAATACACTGGTATAGATCCGGAAATCAACATGTCTGGTCAAACACCAGGTATAGACAACCGCAACTTCTATCCTAAAACCCGCTCATTCATTGCAGGTTTAAATGTAACCTTCTAATACTCTGTTGCAACCGAATAAAATAAAAAGCAAGATGACTAAAAGAATAAATATCGCCATAGCAGCAGCGGCCTTAATAGCAGGCACAAGTTGCACCAAGCTGGACGTACCCGTTGAATCGCAACTGGCTGCGAGCAGCTTTCCTAAAACGGTGGATCAGTATATTTCGGTAACAGGGCCTGTATACCAGCGCTTTGCTACCTCTGGTTATGCTACAGACATGTTCAGAGCCAACGAATTTACCACCGAAGAAGCCATGATACCTACCCGCGACCAGGGGTATTACGATAATGCTGTTTACATTAAATGGCACAAACACACCTGGACGGAAGACGATGTACTGTCACAGTGGACATGGGGCTTTAGCGGCATTTCTGATTGTAACAGAATTATACCTATTCTGGAAGGCGCTGCTGACACTACCATCAACAAACTGTTTGTAGCAGAAATAAAAACAATGCGTGCGCTGTACTATTTCTATATGATGGATATGTATGGCAATATTCCTATTACTACCACCAGTACCACGGAGCTGCCTAAACAGTACAAACGTGCTGAGGTTTGTGCACATATTGAGAAAGAACTGCTGGCTGCTATTCCTAATCTGGCTACCCCTTCAACCGTAGATATAAAGTACTACGGCCGCCCTACCAGATGGATGGCTTATGCCCTGTTGCAAAAGCTGTATCTGAACTGGGAAACCTATACCGGTACCAAAAGATACAATGATGCCATCACGTACGGCAACAAGATCATGGCAGAATCAGGCCTTACCCTGGTGGGAGATTATATGAGCCTGTTTTCGCCTAAAAACGGCGCCAACACCGAAACCATTTTCGCAGCTATTTTTGATGCGGATAAAGGCAAAGGCAACCACCTGATGCGTTTTGGCCTGCATGGTAACCTGCAGCGTAAATACAATCTGGTTTTCGCGCCCAGTAACGCTATGTGTACTACGCTGGAATTTTTTAACCTGTTTAACCTTGCCGGTGATGCACGCGACACTACCTGGTTAAGCGGGCCACAATACCTGTTTGACAAAACCACCCCCATCATCAATTCTAACGGCGGTGGCGTGCAACTGGTAATTGAACCGAACATTCAACTGGTTAACGCCGAGAGAATGGACGTAGGGCCTGAGAAAAATGGTATTTCCTATGGTGCCAGATCTGTAAAGTATTACCCTGACCCTAATACCATTGACCGCTTTGCCAATAACGACATGCCGGTTTTACGCCTGGGTGATGTGTACCTGATGCAGGCAGAAGCCATTCTGAGAAATGGTGGAGATGCTTCAACGGCAGTGGAAATGGTAAACAGAATCCGCAGAAGAGTGAACGCACCTGTAGTAAGCAGCATTACACTGGATGAACTGTTGAATGAGCGTGGCCGTGAACTGGCCTGGGAAGGCTGGCGCCGTAACGATCTGATTCGTTTTGGTAAGTACGAAGGTAAATGGGGCTTTAAAGCAGGTAACGAGAGCCCAAATCTTCGCCTGTTCCCGATCCCTTCACAGGAAAGGGCCATTTACCCGCACCTGATACAGAACGATGGTTACAAATAGCCTGAACTTATAAAAGCTTCCTCCACAAAGCTGTTAAAATGGTTCATGGACGTATCCATGAACCATTTTTTATTACATTGCCGGCCACTTGAAAACAGCTGCTGCCATATGACTACAGTGGCCAATACATTACAATAACATTACAGGTATGAAAAGAAGAGATTTTTTCAGAAACACAGCACTCACAGCCTTAGGCACTACACTGCTTGCGCCGCTGCAAGCTTTTGCAGCATCCGGCGTTACGTTTCTGCAAAGTGAAGACATTGCACCCCGTGCCGCATTGAATGACGACTATCCCCTGCATTTTCTGGCAATTGGCGACTGGGGCCGTAACGGCGCAGACCACCAGGTGCATGTAGCCAAACAAATGGGAAAATGGGCTACTGACCATCCCAACAACTTTATTATCTCCGTAGGCGATAACTTTTACCCCAGCGGTATTGCCAGCGAGCATGATCCGCTGTGGCATTACTCTTTTGAAAATGTGTATACCGATTTTTCGCTACAGTGGGATTGGTACCCCATTCTGGGCAATCACGATTACAAGTCAGATCCCGATGCGCAGGTACGTTACAGCAAAATAAGCCGCCGCTGGAAAATGCCTGCCAGATACTACTCCAAAGAAGTATCGCTGGGTACCGGCAAAGGAAAAGTGTTATTCCTGTTTATTGATACCAACCCGATGATTCCGGAGTTTTACAGCAATGCCGAATACGGCCCACATGTAGCTGGTCAGCAGCCGGAAAAACAGCTGGACTGGATTAACCAGACGCTACAGAATGCAAGCGCCGATGTTAAATGGAAAATAGTAGTGGGCCACCACCCCATGTATACCGCCGGGCCGCGTACTACCAATTATGATACACTGGCAATAAGAAAAGTGCTGGAGCAAACGCTGGAACAAAACAAGGTAGATATTTATCTGGCTGGTCACGACCACTCGCTGCAACACCTGAAAACCGGCACTTACACGCATCATTTTATTTCAGGCGCAGGATCGGAAGTAACACCGGTTAAAAGCGATATACCCTACAGCAAATTCCAGGCTGCTGAGTATGGTTTTATGTACTTCTCAGTAAACGGAGAAGCCATAAACGTAAAAACCATCAGCCATGAAGGAAAGATTATTTATGAGACTACTGTAACCAGATAGCAATTGTAAAAGGCCGGTACCTGTTACCGGTCTTTTCATTTATACAGGCACCACCACATACAAACCCCAGGCAATGGCTGCCGCCACCAGGGTATTTAAAAAGTTAACTGTATTATTTCCTATCAACTGTTTACGTTCCCACAACGCACCAGCCAGCGAATCAGCCAGATTGCCAATAATACCCGATACAGTAACGATAAGCAGTTCCGTTCCATTCCACCCCGGCAGTATATGAATAACGCCGGCTATCAAAGCCCCGGCAACGCCAATCAATGTACCCTCTATACTAATAACACCATCCAGCCCCTTCGCTTCCGGCTTACCGGAAAGAATATTGAAAAACCGCTTACCATATACCATTCCTAACTCAGAAGATAAAGTATCTGCCATAGCTGAAGCCAGCGCAGCAGCCAGCAGTAAACGAAAAAGCCCCGCCTGTGCAGGCAGCAGATAAGCCAGTATGGCCGCAATAGCAGCTACTCCCCCATTGGCAAACACCTGTGCTGCACTACGTTGTTGCGAATGAGCTTCTCCGGCAGCATTGGCTTGCTTTTGCTCCTTCTTCCAGGCCGTAGCCATTACACCTAAAGCGAAAAAGGCCCCCAGCATCCATACACCTTTCCATCCGGCTCCCACGTACATACTTACCCCGATTATACCCCCCAGTAAAGCAGCCGGCACGGTAAGCTTTCGCTTCCATACACTAAAGCACATTACAACTAAAAGTACAACGCTCAATAAAATATAGCTGGTTGTCATTTATTACGCCAGTTAATTTCTTTTACACCTTCGGCAGATTGAAACTCGCCCATAATACCGGCCAGTTCCTGCCTGCTGATGTTTTTAAAGCGGAAAGATAGCTGATAACCCTCATCCGATTTTGCAATGTTACAATACGCAATATCCAGGTGTTGCCGCCCCAGCAGTTCATTTACAATAGCGGCAGACTGCTCCTGCCGGGCAAGCATAATAGTAATGCCCCTTGGAGCCAGCCGGGAACTCACCTTTTTTTCAAACAACTGCAGCACCCATAAAATAATGATAGCAAGTACAGTAGCGGCAAGGGCAGCAAAATACATACCCCCACCCGTTGCCAACCCTATGGCTGCTACCGTCCACAAACCGGAAGCAGTAGTAAGCCCTTTAATAACCCCTTCCTTTAATACAATAATAGTACCTGCGCCAATAAAACCCATACCACTAACCACCTGCGCAGCAACGCGTGAAGGGTCTAACTCCACATCGGGCCTGCCCAGTATATCTTCAAAGCCGAAAGACGATACCAGCATAGCCAACGATGCCCCCACACAAACCATCATATGTGTGCGCATACCAGCGGTCCAGTCTTTCCGTTCCCGCTCCAGACCAACAGCGCCACCCAATACGGCTGCCAGCCCCAGCCGCAGTAATACCTCACTCCATTCCAGTAACATAGTCGTAAATTTTGGTGAGCAATCTTCTGAATTTACCAAAATAAACGTGCCGCCCCAAAACACGTTCGGGACGGCACTGGTAATACACTAAAACAACAGCGCTTATTTCTTTGTATAAATAACACCCAGCTTATCTACTTCCTCACCGGAATTTCCGTAAAAACCAGTAATCTTATATCCCGCAGGTGCCGTATAAGTAACTGTGTTACCGGTAGTTTTGCCGGTAGCCAGCGTACGGCCCAGGCTGGTGGTAAGCCTGATATAAAAAATGCGTGTTCTGCCATTGTATTGGCCGGAACACAGTGTAACCGAATTAACTGTTTCACCACTTTGCAGGGTAAGCGATTGCTCTGTACCACCGGTACCGCCATGCCCAAGCACTGTTCCGTTGGCAAGGGTAACCTGTACTTTGTCTACCCGGCTGCCGCCGCATACAGTAAACACTGTAGCATTGCTGGTAGCCATAAGTGTTTCCAGATCATTAAAAGGAGTGCCATGCGGGCCGCCAAACAAATCACTGGCAGCAAATGGTTGTTGCAGTGTATAAGTAAATTGGGTAGCAACAGGCATATGGTCAGACAACTGCTCGCCCGCGGCATTTACAAAGTTCTGTACCACGTTATAATCGCTGCCCTGGAGTTTTACATACTTACTGCTGCGGTAAAAAATTTTATCTACTACTTCACAACTGTTGGTAATAGCAGGAAAAGTACATGCAATAGCAGGTGAGCCTAAAGCAGGATAGTTTCCGCCACGCACCAGCTCAATCCACGGATCAGTCATACCATTTACATCGGTAAGTAAACGCAGATTGTTATCGCGGGTATAACGGCCATTGGTATCTCCCATTACAATTACCGCATTGCCTTTGGAATTGGCAGCAATGAAATTACTCAGTTGTAGCAGATTGTCTGCCCGCGCAGCAATAGATGCTTCATCAGACTCTGCATTCGTGTGCATATTATATACATCAATATATACACCTTCAGCCAGCCGGTAACGGCAATACGTAAATCCTTTAGGGGTAAGGGCGTTTTCATTAATACGCGTATTAAATGTAATGCGCGCAAAATCGGTCATAGGAAAATAAGACAATGAATTTAATCCATCCCCTATACCCATACCACCGCTGGTGTTAGATCGGTAAGGATGTACATTGCCTTTATCATACAGGTAGGCATGATAATTAAAATCTTCCTGCACCTGTACAATATCATAGGCATTCGCCATACGGCCTATCTGCGAAGTGCTGGAATCGCGCCGGGTAGTAGCACTGGAAAACAGTTGCAATAAACCTGCTACATTATAAGTAAGTACGGAAAAGGTGCCTCCGGTAGCGGTAGCGGTACGTGCGGCAGCAGCTACAGCAATGGTATTATCAGTTTCAGCTACAGATTGCTGCTGTTTACTGCAAGCGGCCAGTACAAAAGGGGCAGCAACCGCCATTACCATCCATCGGGTAATACAATTAGTCTTTTTCATTTCGTTTGTGTGGTTTTAATACAGGCAATACATCACCCACAGCCTTTACAAGCTGCAGACATACTATGCCCTGCATGAATAATAGTTAAGAAAAAGCAAGCCTGTAATCGTTCGTTAGCCGGCAACAAAAGCGATACAGTAACTATTCGTTTGAAAAGAGAAACACCCTTGCGGGTAACAATTTGTTAATCCGCCTTTCATTCATCGGTAAAATAAGCATGCCTGCATAGCCAATTGTTGTACATAAAGTGTCATTTCAACTTTTTTAACATAAAAGTCTATTAAAATAGTGTTGTAATAACTTTTACCATACTTTTGCTCTGTGATACCGACATTAAAATGAGCGTAATGAAAAGTGTATTGAACTGTACTATAGACAAACTGCATACACAACGGGCTACTGCTGCCTGTTGCTGTTGTTACTGATTCCCCTCTTACCTGTTACTATCCTGACGCTTTACTTGCCTGATTAACTAACAAACAATATCCTTCTATATGTTAAAGCACATAGGAGCAGGCGTTCTATTGGCATGCCTGTCGCCCATTATTCTAACTGCACAGTCTGACAACAAGACTACCCGTACCGGCTATATTAAATCAGCAAGTGGGCAGCCACTGGAACATGCAAGCATTACTTCCAAAGGCAATCGTACCGGCGCCACCAGTAACAGCAACGGCTATTATAGTATTAACGCTGCCGCCGGAGATACGCTTGTAATATCTGCAATAGGTTATAAAAGCCAGCTACTGGCAGTAAACACGCAACAGCAATTAAATATACAATTACAGCCATCGGGTGAGGCACTGCAAGAGGTAGTGGTGATAGGTTACGGCACCTCCGGCAAACGCAACCTGTTAGGGTCTATTGCCAGTTATGATGCCAAAAACATAGAAGAAAAACCCATTAACCGTATAGAGCAGGCACTGATAGGCCAGTTGCCTGGGGTACAGGTACGCCAGCAGTCGGGCATGGCGGGAAGTGGCCTGAGTATTCTTGTAAGAGGAAGCGGATCCCTCTCTGCCGGTACAGAACCACTGTATGTTATAGATGGCTTTCCGCTGGATGTGGTAAGCCAGAATACAGACGGCAGTTTTACCGACAACCCGCTCAACAACCTCAGCCCGAATGATATTGAAAACATACAGATATTAAAAGATGCTGCCGCCGGTGCTATCTATGGCTCCCGCGCCGCCAATGGCGTGGTACTTATTACTACCAAACGTGGGCAGGCGGGAAAAATGAAAATCAGTTTTAACGCCAACGCAGGCATCAGCAGCGTAGCAAAAAAATTAGACATATTAAGTCCGGAAGAATGGGTACAGATGGCATCTGAAATAGCAGACACCAACTGGGTAAACTCCAAAGCAGGCCGTACCGTAAGCCAAACACAGGCAGAGCGCATTGCAGCACTTGGTTCACTGAAGCTGAACTATGTAAAAGATGACCGCTGGTCGCACCCCGGCCACCCTGGCCTGCAATATATAGACTGGCAGGATGTGGTTTACCGCAAAGCAGGCTTTCAGAACTACAGTCTTTCTGCAAGCGGCGGCACCGAAAATGTACGCTACTTTTTTGCAGGCAACTACATGAACCAGGATGGCACACTGGTTAACTCCAACTACAAAACCTACGGCCTGCGCGCTAACGTAGAAGCCAATGCCAGTAAAAAGCTGAAAGTAGGCATTAACCTCGCTCCTACCATTTCCATCAACAACCTGCCCTCTGCAGAAGGCAAAGACAACATATTAATGAAAGCAGCGCTGATGAGCCCTGTGGTAGAAGACTCTGCGGGACTATATACCGGCGCCTTCAACAATAATACCTATACATGGTCAAGCAGCAAATACGTTAGCCCGCTCGCTTATCTGGAAAACAGTGAGAGCCTCACCAAAATCACCCGTATCATAGCTTCCCTGTATGGCGAGTATCAAATCATTCCAGGCCTGGCAGCACGTACCACCGTTAACTTCGATGGTACAGACCGCACCCGATCTACCTATATATCCGACCAGGTAGTAGCTGGCGCATTGCTGGAAAGGCAAACACAGCCCGGCTTAAAGTCCAGCGGCTCTTACAGCGGGGCTAAAAAGCAAACCTTTGTAAACGAAAACACCCTCAGCTATAATAAAACCCTCGCGGGCAAGCACAATATTTCATTGGTAGCCGGTCAGTCGTACAGCAGCACCCACAGCGAGGTATTCAACATTTCCACGGCGGGTGGTTATGCCAACAATATTGTAAAAACACTCAACAACGCCATTGCCAACTCAGCCGGTGTTACCTACAACGCTTCTACCAGCGCCAGTAACAGCACGCTGTTTTCGTGGTATGGCCGTGCGCAATACAATTTCAACTCCCGATACCTGGTATCCGCCTCCTTCCGACGGGATGCCTCTTCACGCTTTGGCAGCAATAACCGGTGGGGCACCTTCCCTTCTGTATCGCTGGGATGGCGCATTTCAGATGAAAGCTTCTTTAAAAATCATATCCACGTGGTAAACGATCTTAAGCTGCGCGCCAGCTGGGGCCGCTCCGGCAACAACGCCATTGGTGATTATAACACCACCGCCACGCTTACAGATGGTAATTACAACTTTGGTGGCAACACGCCCGTAAGCTCACCCGGCCGTGTATCAGCAGGCATTGCCAACCCCAATCTTAAATGGGAATCTTCCAATACCTACGATTTCGGACTGGATGCTGCATTGTTTAAAAACCGCCTTACACTTACGCTGGATGTATATAAGAAGAAGAGTGCAGACCTGCTGATGAACCTGCCCGTACTGGGTGCCAGTGGTTTTAATACTGCCTTGCAGAACGTAGGCAGTATGGAAGCGAAAGGCCTGGAGCTGGCGCTGAACAGCATCAACATTCAGTCCCGCAACTTTACCTGGACCACCAATGCGAACATTGCTTTCAACAGCAACAAAGTAACTTCTCTCGGCCCCAATCAGGACCGTATAGAAATACCCTCCAACTACTCCGGCAGCAATGCCCCTTACCTGTTACAGGTAGGCCTTCCTTTGTTTAGTTATTATGTTACACGGATAGATGGCCTGCTAACGCAGGATGATATTAACAACGGTAAAGTAGCAAAGGTATCCGGCGAACGTGTAGGTGATCCTAAGTTTTACGATCGCAACAACGATGGTTCCATTACCGCAGATGACCGTATTATTGGTGGGCAGCCCAACCCCAAATACACCTGGGGCCTTACCAATACTTTCACTTATAAAAAGTTTGACCTGAGTATACAGGCCTATGGCCAGCAGGGTGGCTCTATACTCTCCTACCTGGGCAGAGCACTGGATTACTCCGGCAGCACCTCCTCAAACGTACTGGGCATATGGCGCGACCGCTGGACCGCTCAGAATCAGAATTACAAAGCCGCACGCGGCCGGCTGAATGCCAGTTATACATCACCCGCTGTAACATCAGACTGGGTATACTCCTCCGATTTCTGGCGCATTCAAAACATTACATTCGGTTACAACCTGAAGGATGTAATCAAAACCAGAAGCATCAGTGCGGCACGTGTATTTGTTGCGTTGCAAAACTTTCTGGGTAAAGACAAATACAAAGGCGGCGTAAACCCCGAAGCGCAGAACACCAACAACAGCAGCGCTGGCAGCGCTTATGCCGTACCTGGCGATTACGGCTCTATGCCATTGAGCAAAACCGTTACACTGGGCGTAAACTTTACTTTCTAATTCCACAGCAATTTTAATATGAAACAGCTTTTATATACCGCACTGCTGTCAGCAGTAATATTCAACACCACTTCCTGCAGCAAACAGCTGGATCTGGTTCCGGTATCAAACACCACCACCGGCAACTTTTACAGCAATGCTAACGATTTTGCACAGGCCGTTACCGGCGCCTACAGCAACCTTACCAACTACCCCAGCCAGGCTTTATGGCTGGGCGAGCTGCGTAGCGATAATATCAACGGACAGGATGATGGCAACCGCGACTGGGCAGGCATTAACAACTTTGCCAAAAACATTACCAGCACAGGCTTTATCACCACCGCCTGGAATGAAAACTTCAACGGCATTTATAACGCCAACAGCGTATTACAGGCACTGGATGAAAAAGGCAGCGTTATAAAAGATACCGCACTGGCCAACCGCTACCGGGCCGAAGTGCGCTTTTTACGCGGCTTCTATTATTTTCAGCTGGTAAAGCTGTTTGGCAAAGTACCCGTGGTAACTACTCCACTTTCTTCTGCAGAAGTAGCGTCTGTACCGCGTAGCGAAATAAGCGCGGTGTACGATCTTATACTTTCAGACTTCCTTTACGCAGCATCTGTATTACCTGCCAGCTATACAGGCGGTAATATTGGCCGTGCTACTTCCGGAGCTGCTAATGGCTATCTTGGCCTGGTATACCTTACCCGGTCTGGCCCCACCTACAGCGTTAACGGCCCTGGCCTCAACAGCAACGAATACGATAAAGCGCTTACGTATCTGAATAAGGTGATTAACGCCGGCGTATATGATATACTGCCCACCTATCCGGCTGTATTCTCTTACACCAACGAGAACAATAACGAAGTGGTGTTTGATGTACAATTTATGAGCAGTAACAACGGAGCCTCCTTCCCCAGCCATCTGGTACCCGTGGCGTACTGGACCAGTCTCGGTTACGCCAGCACCTACGGTAACGGTTATGGTTCCAGTTCATTCGACATTACCAGCAACCTCCGCAACTCCTTCCGTCCCAATGGTACGGTACAGGATGTAAGAGATACCTTCTCCGTTAACTATACCTACGGGGTAAGCACCTTTTATAAAAAGTATATAGACCTGAGCCGCAGAGGCAACAGCGGTACAGACTGGCCTGTTAACTTTATAGCGCTCCGCTATGCAGATATTTTACTGCTGAAAGCAGAAGCTATTCTGCACGGTGCTGCAGGCAATCAGGCAGAAGTTGATTCTCTGGTAAACAAAATAAGAAACCGGGCCAAACTGGGCAGCATAAGCCAGGTAACCACCGCACAGCTACTGGAAGAAAGAAGAAGAGAGTTTGCAGGAGAAGGTATCCGCTGGAATGATCTGGTACGCTCCGGAAATGCAGTTACCATTTTAAACGCATGGATTGCTACTGACAACCTGGGCAGCCAGATTAATCAGGTCGTACCTTCTTATATTATATACCCCGTACCTTCTGCTGAAATAATCACCTCCAATGGAGTGTATAAGCAAAATGACGGATACTGATGCCTTCATGATAAGTTAACTGTCTGTTCATATAAAATTAATAATGGTAAATGAACTTGCACCCGGATTTCGCCGTCGCCCTGCTACCCTTTTCGCTAAGTATTAGCGGGCGCGGTAGCAGATCCCTACTATATAATGATATAATTGACTATCAGGTATGCAGTATCAGGAATCATTTCCGGGTGAACAGGCATTGGTGCAGCGGTTGAAGGAAGGATACAGGGAAGATTTTGATGAGTTGTTCAATCAATATGCAGAGCCTGTTATGAATTACCTCCGCTTTCGTCTTACAGACGAACAGGATGCGGAAGACGTACTCCAGGAAGTTTTCATCAAACTCTGGCGCTACCGCCATGCTATAGAAATACATACCTCCTTTAAAAACTACCTCTATACACTGGTGCAAAACTGCATCAACGATCATCTGCGCGTACTTAAAAGAAAAAGACATATCTCCATTGCAGAACTACCCGACTCGCAGGAAGAACAAATGCAGCCCGACGATCATTTCCGCTACCGCCAGTTGAACCAGTCATGGCGCGAAGCCATTCAACGCCTGCCTGTGCAGATGGGGCGCATTTACTCCATGAAAAACGAAGAAGCGCTTTCTGTAAAAGAAATAGCTTCCGAACTGGACTTATCAGAACAAACGGTAAAAAACCAGCTGCACAATGCTGCACAGCGCATTGTAAAAATTTTACAGCAGGTACAACTCTTCTTCTGGGCGCTCCTTCCCTTATTTGATATGAACTAATTGTTAAGCCGCATTTTTCTCTGGTACCTTTTTTTCCGGCCATCGTCACTTAATCAAACACACTCTGTGCATGATCTGGAAAAGACGTAAGAACGGCCCTGAACAGGATGAACTTTGGCAGCAGGCATTTGATACTACCGGTACTATCACTGGCGAAAGAAAGCAGCAACTACTGCAATCTATTCACCAGCGTATAAACAGCAGCAGCAACCGCCGCAGAAAAATACTATACATCAGTGCCGGTGCTGCAGCAGCCGTACTTACTGCCTTTGTTGTGCGCGTTGCCTGGACGGGCAATAAACTAACGCCGGTTTCTAAATGGAATATGGTAGCCAGCAATGAAGAAAGAAAAAAGATAGAACTGGCTGATGGTTCTGTAATATGGCTGGCGCCCCACTCTGCCGTAAAGCTGTACCCTGCTTTTACCAGCCACCGCAATGTGGTACTGGAAAAAGGAACTGCCTTTTTTGAAGTAGCACAGGATAAAGAGCACCCGTTTGCAGTAGCTGTAAACAGGCAGCAGGTGCAGGTACTGGGCACCCGGTTTACCATATCTATCAAAGACACAGTTGATGTAAACCTGGTAGTGAAAGATGGTAAAGTAGCCCTGAGCAACCAAAGCGGCCGCGTAATAGTTAATGGCGGTGAGCAGGTAAGTACCCTGCAGTCTGCTGCCGGAGCCGTTGCCACCGTACCGGAAGCACTGGCCGATTGGTGGCTGCAGCACGAAGTAAGGTTTATGGATATTACCCTGAACGAACTGCTTGACAATATAGAAGCATATTATCATGTACAACTGAATCGTAAAAACATTCAACGCAATACACGGGTTACACTCACCTGGTCATTCTCCCAAACGCTGGAAGAAAACCTGAATGTGCTGAACCTGCTGACCGGATATAACATTCACTAAGTAATTATCATAAAAAGCTTATCACAATTGCTGCCGTAAGGCGGCACGGAACCTTATTGTTTTAAAACAACAACTATGCAACACGGTAAAGTAACAGGCAGGTTAAGTATGTTGGTAGTGCTGTTGGCAGCATGTATACAGTGGCTGCCGGCGCAAACCAACAAGCTTCATTATCAGCACAAGGCTGAGAAGCTATCAAAAGTAGCCGAAGACTTCGGCAAAAAATTCAATGTACAACTGGCTTATGTAAATGCCGATCTGGCCGCTATAGAGGTGCCAGCCGGTAATTTTGAAGCAGCTACCGTTAACGAACTACTCAACAAAATGCTGGCTGCTGCAGGTTTCAGCGCCACTGCCAACGGCAGCAATTTTGTTATTAAAAAATCACCCGCTGGTCCTGTGCATAAAGCATTGGGCATAATGGTACTACAGGGTACTATTATGGAAAAAGGCATTCCTGTGGAAGGTGCTGTGGTGCAGATTAAACAGGATGGCCTGAAAAACCTTACTGCAATAACCAACGACAAAGGCTTCTTCAGCAAAAGCATTCCACAGGTAGAAGGTATAGTGGAAGTAAATGCAGTGGGCTTTTATGGTGTAAAAAGAAAATTCGGTGCTTCTGAAAAAGAAGTGTTGAATATAGAATTATCGAAAGATGTAAAGGAAATAGACGAGGTAGTGGTAACCGCCCTGGGTATTAAACGCGCAGAAAGATCGTTAGGGTATTCCGCACAGGTAGTATCGGGCGATCAGCTGACTACCGCTATCTCTGGTAACTGGACAGATGCCCTGTCTGGTAAAGTACCGGGCTTAAACCTGATACGTTCTAACAGCGGCCCCGCAGGTTCTAACAGAATTGTACTTCGTGGCGAAAACAACCTTTCAGGTGCTGATGAAGCCCTGATTGTAGTAGATGGTGTGGTAATTAACAACGGTAGCGGTAAGCGCACTGCCAACCAGAGCGATCTTACCTATGGTACAGGCAGTGATAACATGCCTGCTGATTATGGCAGTGGTATGAATGATCTGAACCCGGAAGATATTGAAACCATGACGGTGTTAAAAGGCCCTGGTGCAGCTGCCCTGTACGGTCAGCGTGCTGCTAACGGAGCTATTGTAATTACTACCAAATCCGGCTCTGTTACAAAGAAAAAGAAAATGGGCATCAGCTTTAACTCTAATGCCAACCTGGAAGCACCTAACCGCTGGCCCGATCTGCAGTATGAATATGGTCAGGGCTTAGGTGGTGCTAACTACTATTCTTTTGGCAGCACAGCCGATGGTGGCAGCACCAGCGGTACCAGCTCTGCTTACGGCCCCCGTTTTGAAGGACAACAGTTTTTTCAGTACGACCCCGTAACACAAACAACCGGTAAAACAAGAACTCCCTGGGTACCTTATAAAAATCAGATCCGCGATTTCTTCAATACCGGCTCCACCATTACCAATACGTTAAGCGTAGATGGAAGCACTGATAAAACAAGTGCCCGCTTCTCATTTACCAACGTTTCCAATAAATGGATTATTCCCAATACCGGCTACAAACGCAACTCCATCTCTATGTCGCTCAACTCAAAAGTGAGCGATAAGTTAGCCATTAACTCTAAAATCATTTATAACAACCGTACCAGCGATAACCTGCCAGGTGCCGGTTATGGCAACCAGTCGCTCATGTACTGGTTCATCTTCTGGCAGCCTAATGCCAACCTGGACTGGATAAGAAATTACTGGGCAAACGGACAGGAAAACTATAATATACAGTACCCGTACAGCAGCTATCCTGCCAACCCGTTTGCCGTGGTAGAGCAGTACCTCAACAGTACCAACCGCCACTCGCTTACCGGTAACATCTCTGCCAACTACACGTTTAACAAAGAACTGAGTCTGTTGGTAAGAACTTCTATGGATTTATCTTATGACGAGCGTGCCCAGAAACGTCCATACGATGCGGGTAGCAAACTTACCAAAGGCAGCTACCGCACACAAAACATGTTTTCGCAGGAAACTACCACCGATTTCCTGCTGAAGTACAACAAACAAATCAATAAAGACTTTACCATAAGCGGCACTGCTGGTGGAAGTACCTTACGCAACCACTATAATAAAGACGAAATACGCGCAGACTCACTGGTACGTCCGGGACTGTACACCTTTGCCAACGCAGCAGGCCCACTCCTGGCCATGCCTGAGAAAAGTGAATACGCTATTAACAGTTTCTATGGTTTAGTTACCATGAACTATAAAAACTATCTGTATGCTGATTTTACCGGTCGTCAGGACTGGAACAGCGTACTGGCTACTGCCCAACGTACCGATAATGCAGGCTTCTTTTACAGCTCTGCCAACTTCAGCCTTGTGGCTTCAGATTTACTGAAACTGCCTGCTGTTTTCAACTATATGAAGTTCAGATTATCATTTGCCGGTGTAGGTAGCGGCGGTACCAAACCCTACCAGACAGGTATTACCTTCGAATCGCCAGGTGGCAACTGGGATGGTGGCGCCCTGCAAAACCCTTCTACCCTCAATAACCCCAACCTGCGCCCGCTGAAAACAGTAAGCTATGAAGCAGGTACAGAAATTAAAATGCTGCACAACCGCCTGGGCCTTGACCTTACCGTGTACAGAGGCACCACCAGCGATCAGATTCTGAGCCGCGTTATTGACCGTGCTTCGGGTTACGGCAGGCAAATGATTAACCTGGGCAAAGTAAGTAACAAAGGCATTGAAATTTCTATAACCACTATGCCGGTTATGGCCAAAAACTTCAGCTGGAAATCAATAGTAAACTTCTCTGCCAACCAGAACAGAATTGATGAACTGGCCGATAGCTCCGTAGTATTAAGAACCGGCCCTGTAGGCGGCGGACAAATTGTAGCCAAAGTAGGTGGCGGCATGGGCGATGTATACGGAAGAGGTTATGTACGCGCCCCGGACGGACAGGTGGTGTATGATGCCAACACGGGTGTGGCAATGATTGACGACAATGTTAAATACCTGGGTACTACCACGCCAAAGTGGAAAACCAGCTTTATTAACGATTTCAATTATAAGCGTTTTACCCTGCATGTATTATTTGATGCTCAGTTTGGAGCCGTAGCACATTCTCTTATGAACTACAAACTGGCCGAGCAAGGCAAAACCGCCATTACATTACCGGGCCGTTACAATGGTATTATTGGCAACGGCGTGGTAAAAGATGGCGAAAAGAACTACAAAAAGAACACGACCATAGCCACAGACGTAGATGCCTATTACCGCTCGCACTACGGTGCTGATAACGCAGAGGGCAGCACTTTCCGTACAGACTTTATCAAGTTCAGGGAAGCAAACCTTACCTACAACTTCAACCCCAAACTGCTGGAGAAAATAGGTTTATCACGTGCAAGCCTGGGTGTATATGGCCGTAACCTGTTTATCTGGAGCCCATGGCCTATGTTCGATCCTGAATTTGGTACCCTCAGCGGAACTGATATTGTTCAGGGCTTCGAAATTGGCCAGTTCCCTTCCACCCGTTCTTATGGCTTTAACCTTGTTCTTGGTTTATAATAGCAACAAACAATGAAAAAGAATATTCTTACTATAAGCAGCATGGTACTGGCACTGGGTGCTATGGTTACCTCCTGCACCAAAGACTTTACAAAAATCAATACCGACCCCAACACCACGCCCTACGCAGAGGCCAATCAGCTGCTGGCGCCTGCGTTGGTAAATACACTTACCTATAACCAGCTACGTAACCGCAACTACAACAACGAACTGATGCAGGTTACGGTAGACATGAACGATGGGGAAGGCATGGTGTTCCGGTATGATGTGCGGGCCTCACTGGCAGACTATCTGTACAATGGCTGGTATGCACAGCTGACCAACTTTAAAGACATTTATAAAATAGCCAGCGATCCTAAACGTGCCAATACGGCGTTACAGGGTATCTCACTCATCTGCCAGTCGTGGGTTTATTCTATGCTTACAGATACCTATGGTGATGTACCTTATTTTCAAAGTAACCTGGCAAGAGACAGTGGTATACTGGAACCGCGGTTTGATAAACAGAAAGATATTTACATGGATATCTTCAGCAAACTGGAACAGGCCAACACCCTGCTTAAAAGTGCAGGCAACATTAACGCAGCCAGCGATCCCGTATACAAAGGCAATGCGCAAAACTGGCGTAAATTCGGCAACTCACTGTATCTGCGCTTATTGTTACGTGTTTCCGGTAAAGCAGAAGTTACAGATACCTGTGTAAAGAAAATACTGCAGATAACCGGCTCTGCCGCCAACTACCCGGTATTTACATCTAACGCCGAATCTGCCGTGTTAAGATGGACGGGTTCAGCCCCTTATGCATCTCCACTGATTGCTGTAAGGGAACAGGACTATCGTTCACCGGCTATTGCCAGCTTTTTTATAGATAACCTGAACAAGTGGAACGATCCGCGTATTGATATTCCTACCTATGGCGTAAGTGGCATTAACCGTTGGGGTATTGCACCGGCATCCGGTGTATTTGCAGGCGTACCCAGTGGCTACTCCGCTGTTGAAAACCCTGTAAAAAAGGCTTATTTCTATTCCACCACCTCTGCCAGAACCTTGCAGAACGATTCGCTCACCGGCATTTTAATGAATTATGCAGAGTTGCAGTTTATAATGGCAGAACTGGCAGCCAGGAGCTGGATTACCGGCAGCGCAGAAACCTACTTCACCAATGCCGTAGACGCCAGCATTAAATACTGGATTCCTGCCTGGAGCAAAGATGTTAAAACCTACCTGGCAGAGGGTGATATTGAGTGGGATAACAGCGGTACCCTGGAAGATAAACTGGAACAGATTCACCTGCAGAAATACTATGCACTGTTTATGGTTGATCTGGAGCAGTGGTTTGAATACCGCCGCACCGGTCACCCTGTACTGCCCAAAGGCGCAGGTTTAAAAAACAATGGTGAAATGCCTTCCAGATCTATTTATCCGGTATATGTACAATCTACCAACCCTACTAACTACAAAAAAGCAGTAGCAGAACAGGGTGAAGACAGAATAAGTACGAAAGTATGGTGGCAGAAACCCTAGTACACAGTTGTATTAAAAATGGTGAATAATCAATACCAGACAATGAAAAAGTTAACAATATATTCCTGCTTTCTTCTATTGATACCCTTTATATGGGGTTGCAAAAAAAATAACTATCCGGGTGGTGAAATTAGCCCGTTTATAGCCCTGTACGATATCAGAACCATGTACAAAGGGCAGGACCTGGTGCTGACCGAAGAAAACATGTTCGGTTCCCGTCAGCTGGCTGTGGTAGTAGTATCAGATCACTCCGGCAGCAACCTGCCTGCCGGTTTGCTGGTAGTGCAGGATAAACGCCGGTTAGAGAAGCTGCGGGGTATTTCCATTCCACTGGGCGCCGCTGCTGGCAGCTTTGTTCCGGGAGACTCATTGCTGATTAACGTAGCTGGTAAAACCTTAACCCGAAAAGAAGGCATATTACAGATTGCCAATATTACCGAAGGCGATATTACCCGCGTAGCCACCCATGTAGAAATTCCGTTAAACAAAGTAACCACCAGCCAGATGCTGGCCAACCCTGGTGATTACGAAAGCACACTGTCTGCCATTGTAAAGGGCGGCTTTGATCCGTTGCCTTCTCCCAAAGATGTTATGTCTGGCGATAAAACGCTGAATGATGGCTTTGGTAACATTACCCTGCATACAGAAGCCGGCGCAAAATTCTCGGGCGATTCTGTTCCGGTATTAGCCAACTACTATGGTATTGTATTTAATAAGCTTATTGGCGACAGCCTGGCCCCTCAATTCAGAATACGCACGGGTGCAGATAAAGTAACCCTGAGTTCTGTAATTGAAATACCTCCGGTAGTAATTGCTGGTTTTATCAGCGATGTAAAAGGTACCGATGCCAACAACGAATATATTCAGCTGCTTGCTACACAGGATATCAACTTTGCAGAAACGCCGTTTGCCGTTGTAACCACCAATAACGCCAATGCTTCTACTCCTACCGGCTTTCCCACCAACGGATGGGCTGCCGGCGACATACGTACCTATAAATTCAATCTTACATCGGGCCGTGCTTCCAAAGGCACTTTCTTTTATGTGGGTGCAGGCAGCAAACTGATTAATGGCGATAACTCTACCTCTATCGCCACCTCTAACTGGATACGCTCCTTCAACTATTCCACTACCGCAGGCGATGGTTTTGGCACCAAAACCACCAACCTGCTGGCCAACAGCGGTAACGCATTTGGTATTGCGGTATTTGACCATAGCAATGTAACGGTAAACTCCAAACCTGTTGATGTAATTTTTACCGCAACAGGTGGCAGTTTGTTTACCGCGGGCCCGCCCGCCAAAGGTTATAAAATAGCCAATACCGATTGGTATGATGTAAAGAACCCCATTACCCTGGCAGATCAACCTTATTACCGTCAGGGTACCAATACGCTTAATCTGGCTTATAACACAGCAGACGTAGGTTACTTTATCATGCTGGGTGGTGTATACAACACAGAACTGGGCAGATGGACTACCGCCCGTGCGCAAAACAATGTTACCCTTACCAAAACTTCTACACTGGTAGAAATTGAAGGCACCGGTGCCACCACTGTTAAATAAATAAAAATGTTAGATAGAAGAGATTTTTTAAAGAATGCGGGGTTAACAGGGTCACTGTTTGCCCTGCCCTCCTTACTGAAAGCGCAGCCTGATACCAAAACAGCAGGCGGTGTAGACCTTTCTGTAATTACCCTTAAAGGCAAAGTACAAAGCCAGGGCAGCGGTATTGCAGGTGTATCTGTAACAGATGGCATTAATATTACCCAAACCGACAGAAGCGGCCGCTACGAGCTGAAGAGTAATGCTACCGCGGAGTTTGTATACATAAGCCTGCCTGCCGGTTACGCTATACCGGAAGAAAAAGGCATTGCCGCTTTTTATAAACCTGTTACCAAAAGCAGCACACAGGTAAACGACTTCAACCTCACCAAACTATCGGTAGACGATCGCAAACACAACTTTGTGGTGTGGGCCGATCCGCAGATTATATCTGAGAAAGATGCAGACCTGCTGAAAACACAGTCTGCACCGGATTTAAAAGCGCTGGTAGCCAGTTACCCTGCAGGTACCCTGTGGCACGGCATAGGCTGCGGCGATCTGGTGTGGGACCATTTTGAATTGTTTGAAGACTACAAACAGGCAGTAGAAATTACCGGTGTACCTTTCTACAACCTTATTGGCAACCACGATATGGATATTGATGCCCGTACCGACGACGGTTCTGCCAAAACCTTTAAACAACAATTCGGCCCTACTTATTATTCTTACAACCGCGGCGATATACATTATGTAGTACTGGATGATGTTTTCTTTATCGGCACCGCCAAAAAGTACATCGGCTATATTACCGAAAACCAGCTGCGTTGGCTGGAACAGGATCTGGCTACCGTTAAACCCGGCAGCACCGTAGTAGTTAGCCTGCACATACCTACGCTTACCGGCCAGCCTAAAAGAGATAAAAAAGACGAAGAGTTTGGTGGCACCGTTTCAAACAGAAAACAGCTGTACAAACTGCTGGCTCCGTTTAAAGTGCATATTATGAGCGGCCACACCCATTTTAACGATAACTGGGAAGAAGGCGATATGATGGAACACAACCATGGTACGGTATGCGGTGCCTGGTGGACGGGCCCTATCTGCGGCGATGGAACACCCGCAGGTTATGGCGTGTATGAAGTAGATGGCTCAGACATTAAATGGTATTACAAATCTACCGGGTTACCCAAAGAAAAGCAGGTACGGGTATATGCCAAAGGTCGCCTGAAAGATGCACCTGATGAGTTTTGCGCCAACGTTTGGAACTACGATAGCAAATGGAAAGTAGAATATCTGGAAGATGGCGTACTGAAGGGTAATATGGAGAAGCGCGTAGCCTACGATCCGTGGGCAGCGGAACTATACTCTGGCCCTCAGTTTCCTAAAAAACACAAATGGGTAGAGCCTACCCTGAACGATCATATGTTCTTTGCCAAACCCTCTGCCGGCGTACAAAAAATTACCGTGCGCGCTACAGACCGCTTTGGCAATGTATATGAAGATACCATCAGCTTTAGTTAATTAGCATATCCCCCAACATCCCTTTACAGGCGCTTACGCAAAAAATGCGCTTCAACAAGGTAACCAGTGGCCCGCAATGTGGGCCACTGGTTTTTATACTGTTTCGCTAAAATAACTAAGAAACCGCCCCCCTGCTATTGAAACAGCTGCCGGTATTCCAACGGCGAATAATTTGTTTTCTTCTTAAACAATTTATGAAACGACTGCGGATGCTCAAACCCCAGCTGATAAGCTACCTCCGCTACAGAAAGCCGGCTGGTACTCAGTATTTCCTTCGCTTTTTCAATCAACCGGTTGTGAATGTGCTGCTGGGTGTTCTGTCCTGTATGGCTGCGTAACATATCACTCAGATAATCGGGCGATACATTCAGTTGCGCCGCCACTTCCTTTACGGTTGGCAACCCGTTTACTTCCGGCGCTGCAAAATGATTATCCAGTAAAGCTTCCAGCTTCGTAAGCAAATCGGTATTGGCTAGCTTACGGGTAATAAACTGCCGGTTATAATACCGGTTGGCATAAGTAAGCAGCAGTTCTATATGCGAAATAATCACCTGCTGGCTAAAATGATCAATAGGCAAGCGATATTCCTGCTCAATATTCCGGAAAATACTTTCAATCATCGCCTCCTCTTTCGCACTCAGATACAAAGCCTCATTTACCTCGTAGGAAAAGAAGCTATATCCTCCTATAGTCTTTGCCAGCGGAAACCCTTTAATAAAATCCCGGTGAAACATAAGCATACAACCACCGCGCGGCCGGTCGCTGGTATCTTCATAACAAACCTGACCTGGTGCTATAAAAGACAATACCCCCTCATCAAAATCATAGTAATTCTGGCCGTACCGTATTTTACCACTAAAGTCTTTCTTAATGGCAATCATGTAAAAATCCATAATCAATCCCCCGCTAAAGTCAGCAGGGGATTGCGCAATATCATTAAAGTGTACTACACTCACCAGCGGATGCTCTGGTAAAGGCACAGTATTCATACGGTGCAGTTCACTTATATGGCTGATATGTATTGGATTGGGAAGATGCTTTTTCATAACGTATGAATGAGGTGAATCATTATTGATCTATCCAGCTCATGCCTGCCGCATCATAGCGGTCGCCTGTGCTTAGCCCCAAAGGTACAATAGCTTCCAGTTGCGCCATCTCTGCCGCACTCAGTTCTATATTGGCAGCCGCAATATTCTGCTCCACATACTTTACGCGTTTGGTACCAGGAATAGGCAGATGCCCTTTTGCTATTACCCAGGCTATGGCCAGTTGAGAAGGCGTAATATCTTTTTCTGCGGCCATTTTCTCAATAGCCCCCAGCAGTTCCAGATTTTTATAAAACTGCTGCCCCTGAAAACGGGGTATAGTACGGCGGAAATCGTTGGCAGCAAAATCATCAGGGCTTTTAATATCTCCCGAAATAAAACCCCTGCCCAGCGGCGAATAGGCTACCAGCCCTATACCCAGTTCTGCCAGCGTATCGGTAATACGCGCTTCTTCCACCGTTCTTTCAAACAAAGAATATTCCGTTTGCACTGCCGCCAGCGGATGTATGGCATGCGCCCGGCGGATAGTCTGTGCCGATGCCTCACTAAGGCCTATGTACTTCACCTTTCCTTCTTTTACCAGCGTAGCCATAGCCTCTACCGTTTCTTCAATGGGCGTTTCCGGGTCAACCCTGTGCAGGTAATACAGATCAATGTAATCCGTACCCAGATTTTTTAATGAGCGCTCTGCTGCTTTCTTTACATACTCCTTTTTGCCATTGAATTTCCAGGTAAGCTGCTCATTATCATCCACTTCAAACCCAAATTTGGTAGCGATAATGTACTGCTGCCGGTTGCCTGCAATGGCCTTGGCTATCAGCCTTTCATTCAGCAGCGGCCCGTACAGGTCTGCCGTATCCAGAAAATTACCACCCAGTTCCAGCGAACGGTGAATGGTTCTGATAGATTCTGCTTCGTCTGACTTACCATAAATATCTGCGCCTGCAATAGTGGTCATACCCATACAACCCAGGCCAATACCCGGCACTACCAATCCTTCCTTTCCTAACGCTGTTTTTTTGTTAATCATAACGTTCCGTTTTTTGTGTTTCTCAATAACAGCCACAAAATTACCGACAGGCTGTTTTGCGGAGTTAGCCATATCAGGGACAGTAGTAGCCATTTCCGGCCACGCCCTTTTTTAATGTTCCGGTTAGTAATACACAGTATATTTATCCTTAAACAGCTACTGTAATGAAACCATTTTCCTGGAAAGCCCGTTTAAAAAGCTTTGTTTTTTCCTGGGCAGGCATTGTAACCTTTGTAACCACCGAGCATAACGCGTGGATACACTTTGCCGCCACCATTGCCGTAGTTACCGCTGGTTTTCTTTTTCACATTTCCCCTATGGAATGGATAGCCATCTGCGGCTGTATAACCCTGGTATGGGTAGCAGAAATGGTTAACACTGCCATTGAAAAAATAATGAATCACCTGAGCCCAGAACGTAGTGATGCGGTTAAGGATATTAAAGATATTGCCTCCGGGGCAGTACTGGTAGCCGCTGTTTTTGCGGTTATTACCGGCCTGATTGTGTTTATACCCAAATTATAAAAAAGCAGGATAACATCCGCCAGCCCTGCCATTTGTTCCGCCAGCCCTCCCGGTTGTTCGCAGAGTTGTCTGATCATTCCGGCGGGCCCTCCCGTTTCATCCGCCAGCCCGGCCATTTGTTCCGCCAGCCCTCCCGGTTGTTCGCAGGGCTGTCTGATCATTCCGGCGGGCCCGCCCGATTCATCCGCCAGCTCTGCCATTTGTTCCGCCAGCCCTCCCGGTTGTCCGCAGGGCTGTCTGATCATTCCGGCGGGCCCGCCGGAATGGCCGGAGGGCTGGGCGAAATGCCGGGTGAGCTTGCCCGGCAAGTTGCAGGGTGCGTGTGTTTGGTAAACAAGTTTGCCAAAAGCTCAGAAGAAATGGCGCGAAAGGTGCCTCTGTTCACGCAAAGAAACTAAGGGATGCCCGGAGCGCTGTTAACTATCAGGCTTTATTTTGCTGAGTTGACCAGCGTAGTGGGTTAACTTACCGGAATGTTCCGCCAGCTGCAGCTTTCTTCCCACCATCACTGGGATAACGGCCTGTTTTTTCACCTGCTGCTACCCGCTCAGTCTGTGTCAGGCCCACGCCCGCTCCCCTAAAACTACCCCGCCGGTTCCCATTTACTACCCTAAAACCCTACCTTTGAGCCATACTTTAGCGAACAAACCAACAGAACCAACTTATGGCTGGCATACTTGAACTGGTAGGAAATACCCCTCTTGTAGAACTGAAAAATGTAACACAGAATAAGAATGTAACCATTTACGCCAAGCTGGAAGGTAACAACCCAGGCGGCAGTGTAAAAGACCGCGCGGCCTATGGCATGATTAAGGGCGCGCTGGACCGCGGCGAACTGAAGCCCGGTATGAAACTGATTGAAGCTACCAGCGGCAATACCGGCATAGCCCTGGCCATGATAGCCTCTCTTTTTAACGTGGAAATAGAACTGGTAATGCCCGCAGATGCCACCCGCGAGCGTGTACTTACTATGGAAGCCTTTGGTGCCAAAGTAATTCTTACCCCCAAAGAACGCTCTATGGAAGGCGCTATTGACTACGCCACTGAACAGGTAGCCAACGGTGGTTATCTGATGTTGAATCAGTTTGCCAACCCCGACAACTACGAAATGCACTACCGCACCACCGGCCCGGAAATATGGCGCGACACAGAGGGCAAAGTAACCCATTTTGTATCTGCCATGGGTACCACCGGCACCATTATGGGCGTATCTAAGTTTTTAAAGGAAGTAAATAAAGATATTGTAATTGCAGGCTGCCAGCCTACCGATGGTTCTTCCATACCCGGCATCCGCAAATGGCCCGAAGCCTACCTGCCTAAAATATTCGACCGCTCCCGCATTGACCGGGTAATTGAAGTAGCAGAGTCCGATGCCCGCACCATGACCAAAAGACTGGCCAGAGAAGAAGGCGTGTTTTGCGGCATGAGCAGCGGCGGTGCTGTTCACGCAGCCGTTACGCTCGCCAATAAGCTACCATCCGGCGTAATAGTATGCATCATTTGCGACCGTGGCGACCGGTATCTTTCTTCCAATCTCTTCGATAAGTAATCAATAACCACCCTTACAGGTTTACAACATAAAAAAACGTGAGCGGGAGAAACTCCTTAGCTCACGTTTTTGGTGTTTTCAAGGCCCATACCAAATCATATAAACGTTCAATGCATCAGTCTTCGCGGGAGGAGCGCCAGACCAGGAAGTTCAGCGTTCCATATCCTTTCTGTTAAACCTTCCACTCCTCACTACAAGCATTTACCATCAGCCCCTCCACCGGGCGCAGCAGCCATATTCACATGCCCTTACTACCTAACCCAAACTAACTGCTGCACCAGGTTACACTACAACCTCTCAACACCGGGGCTTTCCTCACACAAACTTTGTACTACTCCCAGTCCCACACTTCCTTAACACACTATCGCAACTTACACTCATCTGTTACACATATCCTTACCAATATCTCCACAACTATCATTCGCACATCCAATCACTAAGCAGACTTACCTCTCCTCTATATATCCCTTCTTATTATATCACTTCCTTTCCGTCAATCACTCCCCTTGTTAATCCTCTCCTGTAAATACCTGCTCCAAACTCACTACTCCCAACTAAAACTCCCAACTTCAAACTATCAACTATCAACTCAACTCCCTCCTTTCCAAAGGCACTCTTCCCTTGCGATAAACTGATTGAACAATTAATTACCACCACCCAGCGCCCGGTATAAAGCCGCTACGGCAGAAAGGCGCTGGCGGGTAATGTCTGACATAGCCAGCTCAGCCTGTAACTTGTTGCTTTGTACAGTTATTACTTCCAGATAATTGGCCATACCGGCTTTAAACAGCATATCTGCATTACGCATAGCCTGTTGCAGCGTATCTATTTTAGCCTGGGCAATTACCTGTTGTTGCTTTAACTGTTTTATCTGAATCATCGCATCAGACACTTCCTTCACGGCAGTTACCACACTTTGTCTGAATTGAATCACGGCTTCTTCTCTGTTAATTTTAGCAGTGGCCAGTTGTGTTTTTAACTGGCGTTTTTGCAGCAACGGCTGTGCAATAGCACCACCTGCCAAACCAAATAAAGAACCGGGAATGTTAAACCAGTTGCTGTTGCGAAAAGAATTAAGGCCGCCTTGCGCGGTAATGTTCAGCACAGGATACATACTTTTCTGTGCCACACCCACACGGGCATTAGCAGCCTGTAAAGCCAGTTCAGCAGCACGCACATCGGGCCTGACCTTTACCATACGGGCAGGTACGCCTGTAGATAAAGTATCCGTTACCGTTACTGCACGCAGGCTGCTGCCATGGTTAACAGCACCCGGCATTTCGCCGGTTAACAAACGCAGTGCATTCATTTGAATGCCTCTGGCCTGCTCCAGTTGCGGCACCAGTAAGGCAGTGCTTTGTTGCTGCACCTGTGCCTGCTCAATAGCCAGTGTGGTAGCTTCACCCGCATCGCGCAGCAGTCTGGTAATCTTCAGTACCTGATTGGCCAGTTCCAGATTCTTACGCGCAATATCCAGCTGGTCTTCCAGCATCAGCAGGTTGTAATACCCATCTGCTACCGTTACTATTAAACGGGTTTGTACAGCCCTGCTACCTTCATAGGTTTGCAGGTAAGTAGCCAGGGCAGCTTCCTTCTGTCCTTTAATTTTACCCCATATATCTGCTTCCCAGCCAACGTTTACAGCTGCAGTATAATCTTCCAGATAACTACGGCCCAGGAATGCACCCAGACTTAAGCCATTTAAGCTGTTGTCTGACGGGCGGCTGATTTGCCCCGACACCTGAAAGTTAACCGTAGGGCCAAACGCAGCTTTTGCCTGTAACAACTGCTGTTGTGCAGCCTCGGTGCGTTTTACGGCTACCTGCAGGTCAAAGTTGTTAGCAATGGCTTTACCAATCAGTGCTTTTAAAGCTGTATCGCCAAAAAAATTCTGCCACGGAATAGCAGCTATACCAGCCGTATCGTACTCCACCCCGGCTGCCGCGCTGCTATCAAAAGCAGCGGGCAGCTCTACCTGAACCTTCTGGTTGGCTTTACCAGACGAACAGCTCGTCCAGTAAAGGCCGCCAGCCAGTGTAAGCAGGGGGAGTATCTTAAAAAATGTTTTGTGTTGCATATAAAAAGTTTACACGAATTAGTCTAATGAAATTTCATGAGAAGAAGGCTCCGCAGGTAACACTACCTTATTGGGTTTCACCTTCTCCTGCAGCGATTGGAATATGATAAACAACACCGGTACAATAAACACACCCAGTACCACACCGCTTAACATACCGCCGATGGCGCCTGCACCAATGGAATGGTTACCCAGTGCAGAAGCACCTTTGGCACGCAGCAATGGAATAAGGCCCACAATAAAGGCAAAGGATGTCATAAGAATAGGACGCAGACGTAAACGGGAAGCTTCCAGTGCAGCAGCGATAATTTCCATACCCTGTTGACGGCGCTGTACGGCATATTCCACAATCAGGATGGCGTTTTTGGCCAGCAGCCCCACCAGCATAATCAAACACACCTGCACGTAAATGTTGTTATCTACCCCAACGGACTTAATAAACGCAAACACCCCGAATATACCTACCGGTACAGAAAGGATAATGGCCATCGGAAGAATATAGCTTTCGTACTGGGCTGCCAGCAAAAAGTATACAAACACCAGGCTCAGCGCAAATATGAATATGATTTGCGAACCGGCTTTCTTCTCCTCACGGGTCATACCCGTCCACTCATAACCATAACCTCTTGGCAATACCTGTTCTGCCGTTTCTTCAATAGCCTTAATAGCATCACCGGTGCTGTAACCTGGTTTAGGTACACCGTTAATAGTAACCGCATTGTACAGGTTGTTACGGGTAACCGTTTCAGGGCCGTACACACGGTGCAGGGTAACCAGCTGGTTTACCGGCACCATTTGCCCCGTGGTATTCTTTACATAAATATTGTTCAGCGATGCGGCATCTGCACGGTAAGGCACATCTGCCTGCGCCATTACCCGGTAGTATTTACCAAAGCGGTTAAAGTCGCTCACAAAACTACTACCATAGTAAATCTGCATGGTGCGTAACAATTCACTTACCGATACGTTCAGCTGCTTGGTTTTGTTATCGTCAATCTCAATCTGATATTGCGGATTACCCGAAGCAAACGTGGTAAACGCATACGCAATTTCTTTACGCTGCATTAACGCACCCAGAAACTGGTTGGCAGTAGCACCCAGTTTATCCAGCGAACCGTTTGTCTGATCCTGCAACATAAACTCAAAGCCTGCTACGTTACCAAAACCCTGTATGGTGGGGAAGGTAAAGAAGAATGCATTGGCATCTTTCACCTCTGTAGCAATCTTAGCCGTCATGTTGGCCGTAATCACGTTTAGATCTTTCACTGCACCTCTTTCATCATAAGGCTTCATACGTACAAAGCCAGCGCCGTAAGGAGAAGCGTTTGCGTTAGATATGAAGTTCAGGCCTTCCACATTATAACGCTTGTCTGCAATAGGGTCTTGCTTAATAATGCTGTCAATCTTAGCCATCGCCTTATGCGTTCTGTCCAGCGAACTACCCGGAGGGGTATTTACCGCATACAGCAGAAAGCCCTGGTCTTCCGTGGGAATAAAACCGGAAGGGGTACGCTGCATCATAAATATGGTAGCAACGGTTACCAGCACCAGCGCGCTGATACCTACCCACTTTTTACGGAACAGAAACTGCAGGCTCTTAATGTATTTATTGGTCATGCCCTGGAAGCCGGCGTTAAACGCATTAAAGAAACGGCTGCCAAAACCTGACTTTTTACCATGGTGCTCACCCGGCGCTCCGGCAGGGCTCTTCAGAAACAGCGCACACAAAGCAGGGCTGAGTGTTAACGCGTTTACCGCAGAAATTAAAATAGAGATAGCCAGCGTAAACGCAAACTGGCGGTAGAACACACCAGCAGGGCCCTGCATAAAGCCCACCGGCACAAACACCGCAGCCATTACCAGCGTAATAGATACAATGGCGCCCGATATTTCATTCATAGAAGTAATGGTAGCTGCCCGCGCCGGTAAGTGCGTATGCTCCATTTTAGAGTGTACCGCTTCCACCACCACAATGGCATCATCCACCACAATACCAATGGCCAGTACCAACGCAAACAGCGTAAGCAGGTTAATGGTAAAGCCAAACAGGTTAAGGAAAAAGAAGGTACCAATAATAGCTACAGGTACGGCTATGGCAGGAATAAGGGTAGACCGGAAATCCTGCAGGAAGATGAACACCACAATAAACACCAGAATAAACGCCTCTATCAGTGTATGCTGCACCTGCTCGATAGAGCTGTCCAGAAACTCCTTAGAGTTATACATGATAGTGGTGCTTAAACCCTTAGGCAGTTCTTTGGAAAACTTGTTTACCAGTTTTTCTGCCTCGGTAAGAATGTCGTTGGCGTTAGAACCAGCCGTTTGGAAAATAGCCACACCAGAAGCGGGGAAGCCATTCAGTTTGGTATTGGAAGAATACGTATAAGAACCAAACTCCACACGAGCCACATCTTTCAACCGCACTACCGAACCATCTGTGTTTGATTTGATAATTACATTCTCGTACTCTTCATTCTTATTCAGCTTGCCCTTGTACTTCAATACATATTCAAACACCTGACCACTGCTCTGGCCAAAACGGCCGGGAGCCGCTTCCAGACTCTGATCTTTAATAGCATTGGTTACTTCCAGGGGCGACAGATTGTAAGCCACCAGACGCTCTGGCTTTAACCAGATACGCATAGAGTAATCCTTGGTACCAAAAGGCTGTGCATCACCTACACCGGGTATACGCTGCAGTTTGGGTATCAGGTTAATCTTAATATAGTTCTGCAGAAACGTTTCGTCATACGCACTGTCTTCCGACTTCAGCCCCACGAACATGATAATACTGTTCTGTTGCTTTTGTGTGGAAATACCCGCCTGCACTACTTCCTGAGGAATCTGGCTGGTGGCTTTAGATACACGGTTCTGCACGTTTACCGCCGCAATATCCGGATCGGTACCCTGCTTAAAATATACAGTCAGCGACATGCTGCCATCGTTACTGGAGTTAGAGGTCATGTAAGTCATGTTCTCTACACCGTTAATGGCTTCTTCCAGCGGGGTAGCTACCGAACGGGCTACCACCTCAGCATTCGCACCAGGGTAGTTGGCAGTTACCAGTACACTGGGTGGTGCTATATCCGGAAACAGGGTAACTGGCAGGTTGAATACCGATAAACCGCCCAGTAATAGCAATAGGATAGATATGACCGTTGATAACACCGGCCGCTCAATAAATTTCTTAAACATAAAAGAGATTGTATTAAATCAAATCGATACGTTTTCGTGAAGCAATGGCTACAGAGGCATCGCCTTCAGTACGCTGTCTGCCGATAACTCCTGTGGTTTAATCACCACGCCGTCACGCAAACGATCCAGCCCTGTAAACACAATTTTTTCACCCGGCGTAATGCCTTTGTCTACCAGATAATACGTTTCTGTACGGCCGGTAATATGTATCAGCTTGCTGGTAACCTTGTTGCTATCAGCCAGGGCAAACACATATACCTTATCCTGCAGTTCGTAAGTAGCCTGTTGTGGCACCGCTAATACAGCGCCGCTGTTATGCGGTATGCGCACCTTACCGGTGTTGCCGGAACGCAGTATACCTGCTTCGTTAGGGAATACGGCTCTGAAGGTGATGGTACCCATGTTTTTATCAAACTGGCCTTCCATCAGTTCAATTTTTCCTTTTTCCGCATAAATGCTTTTATCTGCCAGTTGCAGTTCAACCGGTGGTAAACTCTTAATTTTTTCAGCTACAGTTTTGCCGGCGCTCTGGTTAGTGAACTGTAAAAAGTCACTCTCACTCATAGAAAAGTAAGCGTATACATTTTTGATTTCAGAAATTACCGTTAACGGTAATGCTTCTCCCCTGCCTACCAGGCTTCCGGTTTTAAAAGGAATGCGACCAATGTAACCGCTAACCGGTGCCGTAATAAGGGTATAACCCAGGTTAATACCAGCACTATTGCCCGAAGCCTGTGCCTGTTGCAGGCTGGCTTTGGCCGCATCGTACGCTGCCTGTGCTGCTTTCAGCTGCACATCGGATATAACATTGTTCTGTACCAGTGGCGTTAAACGGTTTACTTCAATAGCAGCCTTTTCCACGTTGGCTTTAGCGGCCTGTACATTAGCGCTGGCATTGTTTACCGTTTCGTTGTAGCTTCTGTCGTTGATTTTAAACAATGGTTGCCCCTTGCTTACAAACGCACCTTCATCTACAAAAATCTTTTCTAAATACCCATCTACCTGCGGACGCAGTTCTACGTTCACCGTGCCTTCAATAGTGGCAGAGAACTCCTGAAATGTGGTGGCAGATGTATTGTTAACGGGTAAAACAGGTAATTCCTGTGGTGGTGGCGTAAAGTTGTTGCCTGCGGTGCTTGACTCACAGCCCGATAAAGTAACAGCTGCAATCACGGCAATAACCGGCCATGCCTGCCTGTAAAGGCGAGCTTTCAGTAATAACGATTCCATATTTGTCTATTTTGATTGTTTATATGATGCGCACCGGAGAGTGCGCGGTAGTCCTGATTGTATGTTAGTAGGTTTTAATCAACGTGTTATTGTTTGTAACGTTTATAATAAATCTAACACCGTTAACCCGTTGGCAAAAAAATATAGCTTCCCCCTGTCACCTCTTGTGTTATTTGTCTGCTTCCTCTTATTCTTTACGGCTGTAAACATATTTACCACTGTTAACCTTCTCTGGAAAAAAACAGGCTATGCCTGTAAACTGTGTTTCGTCTGCTCTTTCCCGCTATTACTCTTTTATTCTGTTGATAATGCCACTGATGGCATCTTTCAATATTGCCTGGTTTAAATCTCCGTGTCCGTCTTCTCTGAAAGCCCGCTCATCGTACATTCTGCGGGTAAGGTTAATGGATATTAACCCATGCACTACCGACCATAAGCTATAGAACTTTAAACAGGAATCAGCATCCGGATTTTTACTGCTGGCAATTAACTGTTGCAGTACCCCATCTATTACCTTACGCCCTTCTGCTACTTCGGGAATTTCGTTTGCCTTCCATTCACAACAGCCCATTTCCACTCCAAACATTAACTGATAGTAAGGCGTATTTTCAAAAGCAAAATCCCAGTACGCCATCCACATTGCTTCCAGTTGCTGCGCCGGATCTTCAAACCGCTCCTTTGCTTCTTTTACCAGTTGCAGTAGCTTTATGTGGCCCTGACGGGTAAACTCCATCAGTAATGCTTCCTTGTTTTCAAAATGGCCGTAAATAATGGGGGCAGAATATTCAATCTTATCCGCAATTCTGCGCATAGACAGGGCATTCCAACCTTCATCTTCCACAATGTCCCAGGCAGCCGTCAAAATCTGGCAACGCACCTCTTCTTTCTGCCTGAGTTTCCTTTCTTTGACTCCCATATTACGCTATTAAAAAAGTTAACACCGTTAGCAAAACTACACATTTTTCAATTCCGCACACTTTTTTTTGTGAAATTTTCCTGGTTTGTACCCGCTTTCGGGTTTCTTTAACAGGTTGTTGCTGCTGCCAACTGCCCCAGGCAAATACGCACTCACTTACTATTCAGTATCTTGCCGCCACTATAAAACAGGAATAAAAATATGAAGCATGTTCTCATCACAGGTTTGCTGCTGTCTTCCCTGGCAGGGATGGCGCAAGGGCAGCTGACACCTGAATTGTTGTGGAAACTGGGGCGTGTAAACGCAGTGGGCCTGACGAAGGATCAAAAATTTGTAGTATACAGCGTAACCACGCCCGATGTGGGAGCCAATAAAAACAACCGCAAAAGCTACAAAATACCTGTAACAGGCGGTACGCCGGTAGAAGTAACCAATACGGATGAACTGGTAGTTAACGACCGCATCTCCCCCGATGGCAGCTATATACTCAGCAGCGATGCCGTAAAACTGAAGAACGTAAACGGCAGCGACTTTTACCCTGAACTGAAGAATTCTAATGTACAGATTTACGATAACCTCAACTACCGCCACTGGGATACCTGGGAAGATGGCAAGTTTGATCACGTATTTGTAGCACCTTATAACAGTGGTAAAGCAGGCGCGGCTAAAGACATTATGCCCGGCGAACTGTACGATTGCCCGCAGAAGCCTTTTGGTGGCGATGAAGACTTTATCTGGAGCCCCGACAGCAAAAAGATAGTATATGTAACCAAGAAAAAGTTTGGTACCGACTATGCCATAAGCACCAATACAGATTTGTATGAGTATGATATGGCTACCGGCAGCACCACCAACCTTACGGAGCAAAACGCTGGTTATGATATTAACCCTGCTTTCAACAGCAAAGGTACACTGGCCTGGCTGAGCATGAAAAGAGATGGTTACGAAAGTGATAAGCAGGACCTGGTAGTAGTAAACAACGGCACCCGCACCAACCTTACCGGTCTGCGCGATGACATACATGTAGAAAGCTTTAAATGGAGCACAGACGACCGCAACCTGTTTTTCATTGCCCCTGTTAATGGTACCCTGCAGCTGTTTGTGGTTGATAACCCCGGCATGCTGATGAAAGTGCCCGATGTAAAACAAATTACCAAAGGCGATTTTGATGTTGCCGCTATTGTGGCCCAAACCGGTGATAAGCTGATTGTAAGCCGCACCGATATTAACCACGCAGCAGAGCTGTACACGGTTGATATTAATACCGGCAGCATGACACAGCTTACACATGTAAACGATGAAGCCTATAAAACCATCGGCCTCTGCAAAACCGAAAGAAGGTTTGTAAAAACCACCGATGGCAAGCAGATGTTGGTATGGGTAGTATATCCTCCCAACTTTGATGCATCTAAAAAATACCCTACCCTGCTGTATTGCCAGGGCGGCCCGCAATCTGCCTTAACCCAGTTCTACTCTTTCCGCTGGAACTTTCAGCTGATGGCTTCGCAGGGTTATATAGTGGTAGCACCTAACCGCAGAGGTATGCCAGGCCACGGTACCCAATGGAACGAGCAGGTAAGTAAAGACTGGGGGGGCCAGGTAATGAACGATTACCTGAGTGCTATTGATAATGTATCTAAAGAATCTTTTGTTGATAAAAACCGACTGGGTTGCGTAGGCGCCAGCTTTGGCGGCTTTTCTGTATTCCGTTTGGCAGGTATGCACAACAAACGTTTCAAAAGCTTCATCAGCCATGATGGCGTATACGATTTCAGAAGCATGTACGGCACTACCGATGAAATGTTTTTTGAAAACTGGGAAAAAGGCGGCCCTTACTGGGATAGCAAAAACAAAGTAGCCCAACGCTCCTTTAGCCAAAGCCCCAGCAACTACGTAGATCAGTGGAACACCCCTATCATGATTATACAAGGTGGCAAAGACTACCGCGTTTCTATTGAGCAAGGTCAGCAGGCATTTCAGGCCGCTCAGTTAAGAGGCATCAAAAGCCGGTTCCTGTACTTCCCCGATGAAAACCATTGGGTGCTGAACATGCAGAACGCTATTGTATGGCAGCGGGAGTTTTACAAGTGGTTGAAAGAAACCCTATAATAAACAAAAACGGTGTATCTGATTCAGGTACACCGTTTTTGTTATTCAAACTATTATCAGAGGTATCTAACCCCTCCGGCCAGTCATTTCTCAAAGCATCATAATAAACATTTCCACCACAATATTAATAGCCTGGGTTCTGCTTCAGTTTCGCATTGGTATTCATGGCAGAAAAGGGTATAGGGAAAATGTTGATATGCGCGTCTTTAGGCGTGTGGCTTAACCACGATTTTGTAGAGAACACTCCAAACCGTATCAGATCCTGCCGGCGCCGTCCTTCACCTACAAATTCCCAGGCCAGCTCATCCAGAAAGCGGCCATATTGAATATCAGCCCCACCTTCCGGTTTGGTAATTACACCGTTTTTGTAAGTACCATAGTTATAAGTGCTGCCACCCAGTAACTGCGCGCCTGTAACAGTGGCTTTGGCCTTGTCAGCCTCGCCAAAATCGCGCTGGCGAACCTGTGTTACAATTTCCGCAGCTTCAGCAGCCTGTCCTTTTCTCAATAAACACTCGGCCTTAATCATCAGCGCATCCGTGTAGCGATATAATGGTGCATCATTACCCTGGTTACCGTTCAGCCCTATTCTTATCTCCCACTTTACCATTCTGTATCCCTGCTCAGGCAGCGCATCATCTACCGAAGTAATGTAGTTTACATAATTCAGCTGTTTACCTTCCACCATAATAGGCGCCCCATTGTAATCAACCTGGGGGCCTCTCAGATAAGTATTCAATCTTTTATCAGCCGGGTCGTAAGTGTCCATAAACTGCGGTATCATACCTGTACCGCCTCCCCAGGGGCCTGCAACCATTTTAAAAGTAGCCTGGCTGCCGGGATGAAGCGATTTATATGGATAATAACAACCGCCCGCAGTAACCTCTGTGTAGGGAATGGAGAAAATCTGCTCTACTGATTTTGAGTTATCATCTTTAAAAGGATCTGCATAATTAGGGGCAAGGCTAAACAATTTACTGTCAATAACCTCATTCACCTGGGCCAGCGCATCATCCCACTTCTCCACGCCTAAATACACTTTAGAGTTCAGATACAATTTGGCCAGCGTCATCTTCGCCGCCCATTTATTCATATGTCCATAGCTTTTATCTGTGGTTTTGGTGTCCAGCTTATCCATCACAGCCTTTAACTCCGTTTCTACAAAAGTGTATATTTCCTGCGCCGTATTCTGTGCAGGCAAATACCCCTGCTCAACATCAAATTTGGTTACCAGCGGCACGTTGCGGTAGTAATCCAGCAGTATATAGTAGTAAACAGCCCTGAGTGCCCGCATTTCTGCTACGTAAACATCCTTGTTGGCCAGGCTTTCTATCTTTTCCAGATCGTAAATTGCTTTATTGGCAAGGTTAACACCGTCGTAGCAGGTGCTCCATATTGCCTCTACCGGCCCTGTAGTGCTATTCCAGGTATGCTGGTGCAGAGTTATGTAGTAATCTCCCCAGCCAACGCCTACCCTATAGGGCGTAACCGCCAGGTCAGATACATCTTCGGAGGCATCAAACATACCATCCCATCCAAAATACACCGCCCGGAATGCTGCATAGGCAGGTGCCATAATGGGTATAGCGTCCTTGTCGGTAAACGTAATATCTTCCGGCAATATAATATCATATAAATTTTCATCCAGCCTGGTACAAGAAACAGAAAATCCAATACCAAGGGCGATAAAAACAGCAGTCTTCTTTATATTTAAAATACGCATGTCAGTAAGTTTTAAAAGGTTGCGTTAACACCAATAGTAAAAGTTCTGATAGAGGGATACTTATCGCGGTCATCTATGCCCGCGATACGAACGTCGTTCCTTATAATTTCAGGATCCAGGCCTTTATAACCAGTTATATACCCCAGGTTGGCACCGCTTGCATATACTCTTAAAGATTTAATGTATTTGTTAGCCTGAAATTTGGGTGAGTAACCAATGGTAATGTTATCCAGTTTAACATAGTTACCGTTTTCCAGATAGTAGCTTACATACGTTTGAGGATATTTTAACACAGCCTTGCCATATACCTTATCATACGCACTCTCCAGCACATTGAAAGGAATATTGGGGTTTTCGTAAAACATTCTTTGAGAGTTAAGGATCTGATAGCTGAAAGCACCTGTTAATACCACACTCATATCCCAGCCCTTGTAATTGAAAGTGTTGGTCCACCCACCGGTATATTTAGGAATACCATTACCCAGGTACTGGCGAAACTCATCTTTACCCAGCATGTCTGCTGCTAACGTTTTCCGCTCGCCTTTGGCCGTTTCTATAATCCACAGGCCATTGTCGGTAATGTCTACGCTTTTAAAGCCATAAAAGTTGCCCAGTGGCATACCCACTTCAAGGCGGTGAGAAAGTATAGAAATAGGCTCGGTAATACCACCAAACTCCAGCCTGTTCTGATCAATCTGATAAAAGTCGTTAGACAAACTCATCAGTTTGTTAGCATTGTGAGAAAACGTGAGGGAAGAATTCCAGCTGAAATTTCTGTTCTTTACAGGCACCGCATTCAGTAAAATCTCTACGCCTTTATTACGCATGCGACCTACGTTAGCCACGGTAACAGTGGAGAAATTGGGCGGAGATGGTACCGGATAGTTCCAGAGCAGATCTTTCGTTTCTTTATTGTACACGTCAATGCTACCACTCAGGCGGTTGTTCAGCAGTGCAAAGTCTAAACCGAAGTTAAACTCGGTAGATTTTTCCCAACGCAGGTTGGGATTCGGATTCTGTCCTGGTCTCAGCGGATAAATAGATTCGTCGCCATTCTTGAAAATAGTTCCATACTCATAGGTGGCCAGGGACAAATAAGAACTGGCTGGCGCAATACCGGTAATACCCCAGCCTGCACGCAGTTTTAATAAATTAATACCTGAAACATTTCTCAGGAAAGACTCATTGCTGAGTGTCCAGCCGGTAGAGATAGAAGGGAAATTACCCCACTTGTGATTAGCACCGAACTTAGAAGAACCTTCTCTGCGGATGCTAGCCATTATGGTATAACGATTATCGTAGGAGTAATTGATACGGCCCAGAAAAGCAATCAGCTTGTTGTCATTCTTATTGCTTCCCATGCTTGCACCTCTGCCATCAGGCAAGGCCTTACCCCAGTAGATATCATGGTAACTCAATACATCGTGCTGAAAGTCGAAGTTATAGGCATTAAAACCATCGTTTACATTATACTGGTAGCTGTAACCGCCAAGGAGGGTAAAGTTATGCCCCTTCCAGTTTTTTCTATAAGTAGTGGTCAATTCCAGATTATCAGTTTTACTTCTGCTGGTAGCCACGTTAGCTACACCGTTTCTTCCCTGTAACGTAGTGGAATAGTGTTTCCAGGTTTCGTACGAACCGGAATTGCCGCTGTTTCTATTGGTAGACAATAACAGGTTCATATCCCAGCCTTTTACAATATTCAACCCGATGTTACCAGAAAGGCGGGTCCATTCATTCTCTGTTTCACCCAGCGTTTCATTAATAATCGCCACCGGATTATAATATTGCAAAGGCGTGTTGCTTTCATACCATCTGCCACGGAAGTTGGTTACAGAGTCTGTAGGGTTGTGGTTGTTCGCCTGTCTGTAGGGGTTATCAATATCCATAGCACCAAACAGATTGTTAGCCACATCCTGCTTCTGAAATCCCTTAATCAGATTCAGGTTAATTTTCAGCCTGTCGTCAAACATATAATGGTAAAAATCCAGCGTAGCTTTCAGCTCCTGGTTATAAGTATTCTTAAATACACCATTCTGATTATTATAGTTTACGTTGGCTACATAACTTGAGCGGCGGTTACCACCTTTCATACTTACGTTGTGGTTATGCATATTACCTGTTCTGGTAATCAGCCCCAACCAGTCTGTATTCAGCCCCTTATCTGTCATACCCACGTTTACACCACTGCTCTTTAGCTCGCGCATTTTATCTGCCGTAAGAAATTTTGCTTTTTTAGCAAACGCTGATACCGAACCGTAACCGGAGTAAGTAAGAGAAGTAGGTGTTTCATTGCCCGCAGACTTAGTGGTAATGAGTATTACACCGTTGGCACCGCGTGAGCCATAAATGGCTGCAGCAGACGCATCTTTCAATACATCAATAGAAGCAACATCTTCCGGCGCAACCGTGTTAAACCCACCCGGAATACCGTTAATCAATATCAGCGGAGAAGTGCTTCCTGCCAGTGAGGCATAGCCCCTTAAATTAACACTGGAAGTAGCAGAAGGATTGCCCGAACCGCTGGTAACGTTTAAGCCGGCAACCTTACCTCTGATAGCCTCAGATACATCTCTGATAGCACCGGCGGTAAAATTCTCTGCTTTAATAGTAGCTACCGCACCGGTAACCTCCCTTCTTTTTTGCGTGCCATAACCCACCACTACCACCTCATCCAGTTTAGCATAGTCGTCTGTTAAAATAATGTCATCGGAAAGGCGCAGAATAGAAGCCTCTACACTTTTAAGGCCTGCTGCAGTAAATACAAGAATACTATCACCCGCGGGAACCGTAATAGTATATCTTCCGGAATCGTTGGTAACAGTACCGTTACTCTTTCCTTTTACAATAACAGAAACGCCCCTAAGCGGCGCCTTGTTTTTATCTTTTACAAAACCGGAAACTGCTTTTTGCGCGTGCAGCAAGGGCGCATTCAGCAATAACAAAGCAAACAGTAAAGTGCATACAACAAGGTAGCACCTATTAGGCTTTCTCATACTCAGTTATTAGTAATGATTAAATAATTAATTATCAGCAGTATTGGTAATTTGGCCAACCTGGCTAACAGCAACCGTTTTATGTTATCTAAATTACTTGTGTACCTGGTACCCCATTTACCATATATTAACTATTTATTTGTAAATCGTATCCTGTTTATAAGCGGTTAAATAAATACAGAAAAGATGATAGAACAGCTGAATAGCAGCCACAGCTAATCACTTAAAACACTGAACAACAAAGCATTTATAAATTAATATATCAGAACAGTTTTCATTTCTTCCTCCAAAAGAGTGTTTCAACATTGCAAAAAAGTATCACTCCGGAAACAGGATTACCCTACTACTTACCATTTATTCACATAGCGTAGAAACACCTGAAAAGCCATATGAAGTTATCTGCTAAAACAAAAAGGGCGCCCTGTAGGCGCCCAACTTATTCAAACAGGTGTGTTATATATTTAATCTAACACCGGCATTAATACATTATTTACATAGTTGCTGTGCAGCAGCTGAATCTGCGATGCTAAAATTCTATCCAGTGATAACTCCGGTAACCCGCTTACCGGAAAAAAGGCAGACTCCAGCATATCATGCCCGGCTTTAAAGGATAGCTCTCCGGTTATGGAACAAAGAATAACCATTTTATATACATAAAAAGGCTGCGGCGGGTGCGGGTGCATTTTCTTATCAAAAACAGCCAGTAAACGTTCCGGCTTTACGGCCAGGCCGGTTTCCTCTTTAAACTCCTTTACTACTACCTCAGCAGGTGTTAACCCTATATCTGCCCAACCACCGGGTAAGGTCCAGCATTTGCCTACCCCTTCTCTTACCAGCAGTATCTCGTTTTTATCATTTACAGCAAAACCACGTATATCTACTTTAGGTGTAGGATAATCTGTAACAGCGGTATAAAAATCTTTTACCACTTCCACCGGTTTATCAATCAGTTGTCCCAGTAACTCCAGTGCCAGCTCGTGCAATTCTGTATAACGCTCCCGGTCATACGCATCTTTACTATATAACAGGCCTATATCTGCAATAGATTTTGTTCTTTGCGCAAGGGTACTGGGTGAATCACTCATAAAATATAGTATAACTGGTTATTTTTGATAATCTCTTCTGCCAAACAGCAGGCTACCTATGCGTACCATGGTACTGCCCTCTTCTATAGCCATCTTATAATCACCACTCATGCCCATAGAAAGGGTGGAAAGCGTGCAGTTAGGAGCAGTTACGGGTTGGTGCTGTTTAAACAAACCGTGAATAAAGGCAAATTCAGAACGCACCTGTTCGTTATCCTCGCTGAAGGAAGCCATACCCATTAAACCACATATGCGTATGTTAGCCCATTGGGCCTGTTCTGTTACTACTTTTTGCAGCAATGCATCCAGCTCAGTGGCATCCAGCCCAAACTTGGTTTCTTCCCGGGCAATATGTACCTGTAACAGACAATCAATAACCCGGTTATTCTTTTTAGCCTGTTTGTTTACCTCAGCCAACAGCTTTTCGCTGTCAATACCATGTATCAGGTGCACAAAAGGGGCAATATATTTAACCTTATTGCTTTGCAGATGGCCAATAAAATGCCAGCGTACATCTGCAGGTAATACAGCCTGCTTTTCCATAACCTCCTGAACGTAGTTCTCACCAAAATCACGTTGCCCCAGATCATATAACGCCTGTATATCTGCAGCAGGTTTAATTTTACTTACTGCCACCAGGGTTACACCAGCAGGTGCCAGTGCGTCCACTATTCCTTTATACGCCGCTTCGTTTACTGCCATAACTGTGTTTTGCGCAAAAATAATCCTGGTAAGCTTATCATCTGCCTGTGTTTTGTAACTGCTGTTGTAATACCAGATATTCAAGCAACAGCAAATCGTTATAGGCAGGGCAATAATAGAAAAAGCGTCCGGTTCCGGTACTACCAACCCACTGCCGTAACGGGTCTGGCAAAATGGAAGTCATACTGGCCACAAAAAATGCAAAGTCGTTATCTTCAAAATAAGAGAACACACTTTGGTCGGCCTGCCATGCTATAGCAGGCACCGGTTGCTGCCACCGCATTAATACAGTTGCCAGCATTATTTTATCTAAAGGATTTACTGCCGAATCAAACTGTCTGCGGGCTTCTGCAATCAGTGCGGGCTTACGCTGTTCCAGCGCTTCCAGCGGCCCTGCTTCCATTAACCGGGAAAGATGATACAGTATAATAGGCGTACGTGCATAGTGTGGCGAAACATAAGAAGCTTTGGTTATGTAGTGTCCATTATCTATAGCCGTACATATAAACTGTAATGAAGCAGAATCAGCCCTGGTAAACGGAATACGATACTTCTGAAAAGTATACAGCACGTTAGAGAGCACACATATATCCAGGTCTACCGGAAAATTAACCCCAAACCAGGTGGAATAAGCCTGAATGCCGCGGTATTCAGGATAACGCATTTTCTTCTGATGCTTTCCTGCATTGATATGCTGCTGCATAAGGCCATGCACTATTTTTACCGTATCTGCATCAGCCCCCGAAGCCATGAGTATTATGTTGGTATCATCAATGTCATCCGGCAAAGCATGGGTTCTGTTCATCAGGTTTATCCAGCCTGAATGTGGAAATACAACGGTGGGGTTGGTACGCCAGAAGTTATAGGTAGGTCGTCCTTTTTTGTTCCTGTATAACCGGTAAGCAGGCAAGGCATCTGCACAAATACTGTCGCAAATCAACTGCTCTTCCGGTGACAGATGCGGGCGCAGGTTTTGAAGCGTTACGGCTATCAGCCCGGTAAAGAAAGGATTGTCATCCGCTTTGGCAACCGTTCTGCGATTATACTCCCTGTAAGCAGGAAATATACCGGCAGGAAAGTCGCCGGATGTTTGTTTCTGCCATTGTCTTATACGGGCAAGCACCTGGTGGGTTGCTAAGCTGTCAGCAGCATGTATTGCGCTGCTCAGCCAAACTGTCATTATCAGGGATATCAGTGTTCGCACGCCCGCAACCCGCAAACAAGGTGCCATACCTGTATCTATTTCAGTATGCTTCTGCTTATTACAATACGTTGTACCTCGCTGGTGCCCTCATAAATCTGGGTAATCTTGGCATCACGCATCATACGCTCAACATGATATTCCTTTACAAATCCATAGCCGCCGTGTACCTGCACCGCTTCTGTAGCTACCCACATAGCAGTTTCAGAGGCAAATACTTTGGCCATCGATCCGCTTAAAGTATAATCCAGATGCTGGTCTTTTTCCCACGCGGCTTTCAGGCACAGCAAACGGGCTGCTTCCACTTTAGTGGCCATATCTGCCAGTTTAAACTGAATGGCCTGGTGCTGCATAATCTCCTTACCAAAAGCTTTGCGCTCTTTGGAATACTTTACAGAAAGCTCGTACGCACCGCTGGCTATACCCAATGCCTGGGAGGCAATACCAATACGGCCGCCCGCCAGCGTTTTCATGGCAAACTTAAACCCAAAGCCATCTTCGCCTATGCGGTTGGCTTTAGGCACTTTTACATCATTAAACAAAATGGTATGCGTATCACTGCCTCTGATGCCCATTTTATTTTCTTTGGCTGCCACGGTTACACCCGGCCAGCTCTTTTCTACTATAAACGCGTTAATACCGTGCGAACCTTTGCTTACATCCGTCTGGGCTATTACCAGGTAAACACTGGCAGAGGAGCCATTGGTAATCCAGTTTTTGGTACCGTTCAGCAGGTAATAATCTCCCATATCTTCTGCTGTGGTGCGCTGTGAGGTGGCATCGCTGCCAGCTTCCGGCTCGCTTAATAAAAAGGCACCTATATACAATTCGCCGTCTTTTTTACCACGGGCCAGCGGGGTAAGGTATTGCTGCTTCTGTTCTTCGCTTCCGTAGGTTTCCAGGCCCCAGCATACCAGACTGTTGTTTACGCTCATACATACACTTACGCTGGCATCTACCTTGCTTATCTCTTCCATGGCCAGCACATAACTAATGGTGTCCATACCGGCACCGCCGTAGCGGGTATCTACCATCATACCCATAAAGCCCAGATCGGCCAGTTGCATAATCTGTTCTCTGGGAAACTGTTGTTTTTCATCGCGGTCTATTACACCTGGCAGGCATTCGTTTTGCGCAAAATCACGGGCCGCCTTCTGAATCATCAAATGCTCTTCACTGAATTGAAAATCCATACTGCTTACTGTTTTTACTTCCGTAAATATAGGCAAACCCCTAACAATTGTTAGTTGCATAGCAAACTATTTTTCCGCCGCTACATATTAAAAACTATTAAAATAAAAAGGGGCCCTTTAAAGGCCCCTTAAACCCTTACTAAGTAAGGCTTAAAATGAATTACAGCGTATTTGCAGCTGCGCTTTTCTTATTTAATTGCATTCACAAACGGGAAGGGAGCCGGTAACATACCCCCTCTTTGTATCCCTGCAGCATAAAGCGTTGCGAAGAGTGAAATTTCAGGCAATGCTACGAGTTTGGCTCCTGAATCCCTTTTGGCCACCTTCTTATGAGGGTGGCTTTTTTACTTATTTCACCTCTACACACAGGGTAGCACCACGCCAGATAGCATCGTACTTCTTTTCATAATGTACGCCGGCAACCTTTTCAAATCTGGTTACCTCTATCATATACTTACCAGGCCATTCAGGTACAAAAGAAGCTACCCCTTTGGTATCCGTAGTCAGTTCGCGCTTCCAGCCGGTAGGTGCTACTATTTCTATACGCAGCTTTTCTTCCGGTTTAGCTTTAACCAGGCCGGTAATTGCCAGTGGTTTGTTTACCTTATGTATATTACCCGCTTTTACCAAAGCACTTAAATCCGCCTCAGGTGCCAGTTCGTTATTACCGGCACCTACCTTTACAATAGCACCTGCATCAAACTGGTATAAGGTGGTACCACCCAGGTCTTTGGTGTTATGTGTAATGGTAAGATAGTATACGCCATCCTTTTCCGGTGTCCATTCCGCTGCAAAGGAGTTTACTCCTGCCGTGCAGGTAAGCTGCTGCTTCTGCTTATCAGGCCCTACCACCCATAAGGTAAAGTCTTTTACATCAGAATACCAGTTCTTTACCGAATCCGGATTGTTCTCTACATATTCTCCGTAAAACACCTTTACTTCCTGCTTCTGCCCTGCCTTACCCACAGCGTTGGTTTCAATCCATAAAGCATGGGCATATACCTGCGAAATCAGCGCAAAACAACCCAGTACCAGCGAAGTACTTATTTTCTTTATCATGGTTATCTGTTTTCAGCTGCGAAGATTGGCCCTTAAACCGGCAATCGTTTACTGAATCAGGAAAAAGATAGCCACGTACAGTAAATGATGCCCATAAAAAAGCCGCCTCCAGTAAAGGAAACGGCTGATACAATTGATATAGCACAAAATAGTTAAATAGCGGGCTCCTGCTGGCTAAGGCAGTGAAAACTACCCAGCCCCCATATAATATCAGTAGAATCAATACCTACCGTTTCCCTACCCGGGAAATGGTCTGCAATAATCTGCAATGCTTTATCATCTTTATCACAACGATAAGTGGGCACAATTACGTGCTTGTTGCTGATATAGAAGTTGGCGTAAGAAGCAGGTAAACGCTGATCATCAAACACCACTGCATCCGGCATGGGCAGTTCTACTATATTCAGCTGTTTGCCATTCAGCAAACGCATTTCGTTTAATGCCACCAGATTCTGCTGCAACAGATCGTAGTTTTCATCGTTTTTGTTTTCTTCCACCACGGTTAACACCGTGTCTTCATTTACAAAACGAATGGTATCATCTATATGCCCGTCGGTATCATCACCCACAATGCCTTCCGGCACCCACAGTACCTGCTCCATACCATAATAATCACACAGGAATTTCTCTATCTGTGCCTGGCTTAAAGTGGGGTTTCTGTTAGGATTAAGCAAACAGCAGGTAGAAGTTAACACCGTACCTGCTCCGTTAAACTCTACAGAGCCACCTTCCATTACTATGCCCGGATTAAACACCGGAATATTGTAATCCATACCTATTAAAGTAGGTATTACATCATCCAGATCAAAGGGCGGGTATTTACCACCCCAGGCATTATAATTCCAGTCTACAATTACTTTTTTCTGCTCCGCTGCCGGGTTAATCAGAAACGCAGGACCATGATCGCGGCACCACGCATCGTTGGTAGGATGCAGGAAAAATTTCACCTGCTCCATGTTTACACCTGCCTTTTGCAAATGCACGGTAGCGGCCTGCTGCATAACAGTATCTGCCACGTTAATACATACCTGCTCGCTCAGCGCCAGGTAGTATACAAACTTGCTGTAGCTTACGTAAATACTTTCCAGTTTGCCGGGCCAGCTGGCTTCTTTATGCGGCCAGCTAAGCCAGGTGGCTTTGTGCGGCGCAAACTCAGCCGGAAAATAATATCCCTGTTCTTTGGGTGTTGCCTGTATATTAATCTTCATCAATAAAACGTTTGGTAATGGGCTGGTAAGAATCAATACGTCTGTCGCGCATAAAAGGCCAGTGCGTACGGTAACGGTCGCTTTGTGCAGTATCAATCTCCTGTACAAATACTTCTTCCTGGTCGTGCGAAGCCTGGTACATAATAGAGCCAAACGGATTGGCAACAAAAGAACCGCCCCAGAATTTCATAGCGCCATCCTGCTCAAAACCTACCCTGTTTACACTTACCACGTGTACGCCATTGGCTACGGCATGGCTGCGCTGAATGGTTTGCCATGCATTGTATTGCTCCACATTGGTAGCTTCTTCCTGCGAGGTTGCCCAGCCAATAGCAGTTGGGTAAAACAGAATTTCAGCACCCATGAGTGCGGTAATACGGGAAGCTTCCGGGTACCACTGATCCCAGCAGATCAGAATGCCGAAAGTGGCAAATCTGGTTTTGAATACTTTATACCCCAGATCGCCCGGCGTAAAGTAAAATTTCTCGTAATAAGCCGGATCGTCCGGTATATGCATTTTGCGGTACTTACCCAGGTAAGAACCATCGGCATCTAATACCGCAGTAGTATTATGATATAGCCCCTGCGCTCTCTTCTCAAACAAAGAGGCAATAATTACCACACCCAGTTCCGCTGCCACCTTGCTCAGCGCATCGGTAGAAGCACCGGGTATAGGCTCGGCCAGTTTAAAGTTTTCATAATCCTCCACATCGCAGAAATACAGCGATGTAAACAGCTCCTGTAAACATACAATCTGTGCGCCCTTGGCGGCAGCTTCACGTACTTTTACGATAGCCTTATCCAGGTTCTCCTGTTTGTCAGCAGTGCAGCTCATCTGCACCAAACCCACTTTAACCTTTGACATAATAGATAATAGGAATAATGATAAATTACGAATTCACGGTTATAATATGCAAATAGCCCGCCGTTATACCGGCCGGGCTATGCAGATATTTTTTAATACCCGGCCTATTGTTTTCCCATCTGTTTTAAAAAAGCAACATGGGAGGCTACGGCATGGTACATTTTAGGATACTCCACATATACCACATCATACTCCTGACAAGCTTGTTTTACAATCTTGTTAATTGCAGGGTAATGAATATGAGATATTTTAGGAAACAGGTGATGTTCTACCTGAAAGTTCAGTCCACCTACAAACCAGCTGATGAGCTTATTGCGGGTAGCAAAGTTGGCGGTAGTTTTCAACTGATGAATAGCCCACTCATCCTGTAAGCGGCCATCTTCTGCAGGTACCGGAAACTCCGTATGCTCTACCGTATGCGCCAGCTGAAATACAATGCTTAAAGTAAAGCCGGTAACTACAGTTACTACGCTAAACCCGATAATCCAGGTGGTAAAACCTAATACCACTATAGGAATAATAAAGAACAGCGCATAGTGCAGCAGCTTAAAGCCCCAGAAAGTGATATGATCTGCCGTTTTCATTTTTTTGATAGGCATATCACCAATCTTACCGCTGAAGTATTTTTTATAATCGCTGAACAGTACCCAATACAAATGAAATATAGCATACAGCGCTACAAAGTAAACATGCTGAAAGCGGTGCATTTTTAAATACTCCTGGGTAGAAGCCATTCTTAAAAATGGTTTCGCGTCAATATCATCATCAATACCATCAATGTTGGTATAAGCGTGGTGAATTACATTGTGCTTCATGTTCCACATAAAATGGCTGGCTCCCAGTACTTCGGCAGTTACCGCTGCCATTTTGTTAACGGCAGTAGAGCGGCTAAAGCTGCCATGCCCCCCATCGTGCATTACGTTAAAGCCAATGGAAGCTACCAGTAAGCCCATTACCACGCACAAACCCAGTGCTACCCATACACCCGGCGTAAAAAACACCAGTTGAATATAGGTATAGGTAAGTGCCAGTATCAGAAACAGGGCCTTGGAAAACAGTCTGATGCCTCCGGTAGTGCTTTTGCCGGTAGTGGCAAAGTACTCGTTAATCCGCTTTTTCAACTCCACGTGAAAAGACTGTTTTACATGGGCAAACTTGGGTGTAAGCATGTGTAAACGTATGAATTTTAATAATTTTGCAAATATCGCACAACCGTGCGGTAAAAACACTGACTAAGTAAATATTAACGTAATTATCAGGTCAGGTAGTTTGTTGTACAAAAGCATTAAATTCCGCCACTCCAATCATCTTTTTCGTCAGGTAACCTTCCGCATATTTAACCCCTATTCTTTTTCCCAGCATCAGCGCACGCGCCTTAACGGTTTCCAGAAAATCGGGGGTAGAAATATAGGTTTGCGGCTCGTCGCTATCTGGCGCTGCAGAGGTATAAAACTGGGTGGTATATGCCTGTACTGCCTTGATTTTCTGGTCCATATAACCCGAAATATCAAATACAAAATCGGGTTTCAGGTAACGGTCCTGTATATAATGGAATACATAAGCGGGGCGCCAGGCTTCCTGTGGCACGCCATCCACTTCTGTTTCAATTTTGCGTAAACCGGCTAAAAAAGCAGCTTCCTCTACCAGTTGCGAGCTGCGGCCGTGGTCGGGATGACGATCTTCCAGTGCATTACAAAGCACTATATCGGGCTGGTATTTACGAATGGCGGCAATTACTTTACGGGTATTGGTTTCATCTATCTGAAAAAATCCATCGGCCATTTTCAGGTTTTCGCGGTAGCTTACGCCCATTATGCGGGCTGCATCTGCGGCTTCTGTTTTGCGGGTTTCTATGGTACCACGGGTACCCAGTTCGCCCTGTGTAAGGTCTACCACCGCTACTTTCTTTCCCTGCGCTACCGAAGCTATAATAGTTCCACTGCATCCCAACTCTACATCATCCGGGTGCACGCCGAATGCCAGAATATCCACCTTTGTACTCATCTTAACTAAATTAGGCTGCAAAAGTAGCTTATCTTCTTATACCATACATGCGTTCCACATCCAGCACAATAACCTCCATGGCGTGGTCTTTACCCTCAGGCTCATAGCTTTGCTTAAGGCTGGAGCCGAAGATTACAGCTACCGTCTGGTAAAATGCGGCAGTGAAGCTGCCTTTGTATTCATCTATAATTTCGTAGCAGTTGTTGCCGGTTTGCCGGTTAATCAGCTTCATCAATACTTTGCCCTGATATACAGAGAGTTTGGTAAGCTTATCGGCAAATTCTTTCTTTAATTGCTTCTCGCGCGATCGTATGATTTCTTTTCGTTGCTTTTTATCCGTTACCCCTACCAGCCTGGAATTAATCTCGTTCATTACCCCCGAAGCAGCTCTGGCATACGGATAGGTAACATATACGGCATTGCGCAATCTTGTCCACTCTGCATGATATTTACGCCATTTGGCAGTAAGGTGGGTGTAAACGTAGTAAGGAGGAAGATAACCACAGGGAATAGTGTCTCCGTTGGCTTCAATACACGAACCTACCCGGATGGTGTCATTAGGTCCCTGGCCGTTCTGGGCTTTGGCACTTTCAGGCATGCCAGCCGCTCCGGCAATCAGTAATAATATTAATAAACGACCGAACATCTGTGAACAGGAATATGGTTATTTTTCGTCAGAGTAAATATAGAGCAATAGTATATATCATAATGACCAGGTACCGGAAAAATAACCTGGCGTTCTGTTATTGTTTTCTTAAAACCCGGTTTGCGGTTGCTTATTCTGCTAATTATCAGGCATATCCGCCCATACTGTACAACTTCCCGGAATCTATACAAACCGTCGGTAAAAAACGCGCAACTCACCCAAAGCAAACAATTGTTTGTAGTAATAAAACGTCAAAGTTTTTTTTAAGCTTTTGGTATTTGTTTTTTGGCCTACCTTGCACCCCGTTTGTAAAATTGCGACATGGAAGATCTAGCGGGGTTTAACCCCAACGTTGCAGGCAATCCGCACAATAATATATTTGGCCTTCCTTTTACAGAAGAAGATGCTGCATTAGTTCTTTTACCCGTACCATGGGAAGTTACCATTAGTTGTTCTGCTGGCACCGCCCGCTGTGCCGATCATATTTTTAAAGCCAGTATGCATGTGGACATATTCGACCCGGATGTGCCCGATGCATGGAAGAAAGGCTTTTTTATGCGCGACATAAACCGGAAGGTATTGCTGAAAAGCGATTACCTGCGGAAAGAAGCTGAACTGTATCTGGACTACGTTTCGCGTGGCGATGATGTAGACAAAAACAAGTTCATGTGCAAAAGCCTGAAAGAGATTAATGAAGGCAGCGAACTAATGAACAAGTGGGTGTACGATCAAACCCGCGAACTGCTTTCCCGTGATAAACTGGTTGGCTTAATTGGTGGCGACCACAGTACCGCACTCGGTTACTGGAAAGCCCAGGCCGAAAAACATGGCGATTTTGGTATTCTTCAGCTGGATGCGCACTGCGATCTGCGTCGTTGCTACTGCAGCTTCAACTACTCCCACTCTTCTGTTATGTACAATGCCCTTAACGAAATACCGGAACTGAAAAAGCTGGTACAACTGGGCGTTCGTGATTTTTGTGAAGAGGAATGGGATTACCTGAATAACAATAAAGACCGTGTAGTTACTTTCTTTGATCGCAGAATTAAGGAAGACCTGTACGAAGGCAAACTGTGGCGCGATATTGCAGACGATATTGTAGCACAGCTGCCGCAGAAAGTTCATATCAGTTTTGATGTGGATGGTCTTGATCCCAAGCTCTGCCCCAACGCAGCAGCCCCGGTACACGGTGGTTACGAGCTGGAGCAGGTGCTTTATCTGTTTAAACGCATTATCCAAAGCGGCAGAACCCTTATCGGTTACGATCTGGTGGAAGTAGGCGTAGGAGAACAGAACACAGATGCCAATGTGGGTGCCCACATCATCTGGCGTTTAAACAATTTGTTAGTGAAAAGTAATCTGCTCAATTAATGTCTCAGTCCGCTTTTGTTTTCACGCTGCCGCAAAAGCGCCTGCGTACTTATAATGTTATTGCCGATCTGATGCTGCTTTTTTCCGTGGCAGAGTTTGCTATGATTATTTATCATTACCCGCAAACCACCCCGGTAATGGTATACAGCATATTAATAGCCGGCATTATCAGTTTCCGCGTTTACAGCCAGATAAAGAAGAGAAAAGCACACACACTTCCTGCCGTGGCTCCGGCCTTTGGCATGGCTGCTGCCGGCTGGTTATATCCGGGTTTGGGTAATGTTTTTGTAGCCCTGCTATACGTAGCAGCCGGTTTACTGGAAAAAAAAGCCAAAACACCCCAGCAGATCAGTTTTACTACTAACAACATCAGCATTACCGGTTTTCCGGAAAAAAAGCTGGAATGGGCCACCTTTTCTAATGTAGTGTTGAAGGATAACCTGCTTACACTCGATTACCGGAACAACAAACTCTTTCAGGCCGAAATTCCTTACAACGTATCAGCGGAAGAAGAAAGCCGTTTTAACGCTTTTGCAGCCGCACAACTGGGCCGGTAATACGGCCATTACACCTTATACAGATTGCCCTGCGAAGGGCGCTAACGCGGTTAAAAGGGATTTTTTTACGACCTTTGCCGCTTCAATTGCAGATAATGACTGAATCACCGTACATATTGTACTCCGATGGGTTGGGGAATATTTTTGAAGACACGAGCCTGTACGCTACCGGCCGTTCCGGCTGGGATGTATATCCTGTGCCTGCAGAAGAGTGGATAGAGCTGCCTGAAGGAGGAAATTTATACGAACTTCCTGGTCGCCGTGGAGTAGGTATTGATGTAAAAACCGGCGAAATGCGCCTGTGCGAAAAAGGATGGGCCGTGGCTGCCTTTATACCGCCTGCGCACACCGGCCTGTACATGGCTTCCTACGAAACCCTGCCCGATGCACCTACCCTGCCATTGTTCTGTTATACCGCTGCCGCATGGCATAACGATAAATTTTATGTAACCGCTGTACGCATTGAGCGCGATATACGCCAGGAGTGTGCAGGTTATGATGACGGGCTTATACAGGAAGGCACTAAAAACCTGCTGGAAGCTTATCCGCATAACAGGCTCATCAAACACCTGATGGAAACCTGTTGCCAGACGTACCACTGCCCTGCTGCCCGCAATTTTGCACTCGGCCGCTGGGAATGTCCGGTTCCGGCTTCACCGGCTTGTAATGCCAACTGTATCGGTTGTATCTCCTTTCAGCCGGAAGAAGAGTCTATTGTTTCCACGCAGGACCGCCTCACGTTCAAACCCAGTGCAGAAGAAATTGTAGAGTTTACCGTTCCGCACCTGGAAACCGCCCCCTTCCCTATCGTTAGCTTTGGGCAAGGTTGCGAGGGCGAACCACTGCTGATGTGGCAAACCATCCGTGAGTCTATTATAGAAATCCGCAAACACACCAGCAAGGGCAGCATTAACATCAACACCAATGGTTCTAACCCACAGGCAGTAAAAGCCCTGTGCGAAGTAGGGCTGAACAGCATACGCGTAAGCACTAACTCTGCCCGCAAACATATTTACACGCCTTATTACCGCCCTAACAACTACGAGTTTGAAGACATTGTAGAAAGCCTGAAAGTGGTACGCAGTTTTGGCGGCTGGGCCAGCATTAACTACTTCGTATTTCCGGGTATGACGGATAGTGTGGAGGAGTATGAAGCCCTGCGTAAGCTGATTATAGATACCGACCTTACCATGATTCAGTGGCGAAATTTTAACATTGACCCTGATTGGTATCTGGGCCAGATAAACGTGGCAGAAACCGGTGAGTGTATGGGTGTTAAGCAAATGATGGATCTGATACACGAAGAGTTTCCCAAAGTAAGGTTCGGCTACTTTAACCCGCCTATTGAGCGTATTAAAGGCAATTACGAGCTTGATTTTGCCCATTAATTATAATCTGTTTAGTAACCGGCAATCATGTTAACAACCCTTTTGTTATTATGTACGGCTGCTTTTATAGCAGGTTTTATAGATGCTATTGTAGGTGGTGGCGGGCTTATACAAACGCCCGCCACCCTTATTATACTACCACACTACCCTGTAGCAACGCTGCTGGGCACTACCAAAATTCCTTCTTTTGCCGGCACCAGTCTGGCTGCCTGGCAATACTCCAAACGCGTACAATTGAACTACCGGCTACTGGCGGCCGTAGCTTCTGTAGCTTTTCTGGCGGCGCTTACCGGTTCTAAAATGGCCAGTATGCTCAGCAACCAGGTGTTAAAACCGGTAATGCTGGTGTTACTGATACTGGTAGGCATTTACACCTACAGCAATAAAAAATTCGGGTTACAGGAGCATAGTGAAAAAATGCCGGCCAACGCCATAGCGTATGGTGCCCTGTTTGGTTTAATTATCGGCTTTTATGATGGCTTCATCGGACCCGGCACCGGCAGCTTTCTCATCCTTATTTTCATCAGTGTACTGGGGCAGGATTTTCTTCATGCCAGCGCCCACGCTAAAATGGTAAACCTGGCCACCAACCTGGCTTCTATTCTGTATTTCAGCAGTACAGGTCATATTCTGTATCAGTACGCCATTCCTATGGCTGTGTGCAACCTTACCGGCTCTTTCTTTGGCACCAGGCTGGCCCTGTTAAAAGGCAACCGTTTTATACGTATTTTCTTTCTGTTGGTGGTAACAGGCACCATTATCCGCTTTGGGTGGGATGTGTATAAGCTGTACCGGCAGCCTTAGTGCAATAAATGCTATATTTGTTTTGCATCAATTTACCGTTGTATGGATACAAACTTTGAATCGCAAAAGAATCTGAAAGCACTGGGTATTACAGTAGCCATATGCGCCTTGCTGGCTGCCCTGCTGTTTCTGGTAAGCTGGACCCTTCCACAGGTACAGCAACCCCAGGTAGAGGAAGGCATTGAAGTAAATCTGGGTAACAGCGATGAAGGCCTGGGCGATGTAGCGCCTGAAGTGCCCGGCGATCCGGCAGAAGAAGCCAGCGCGCCGGTTAATCCCCCTGCTCCTTCCACTCCCACAGAAGCAGTTCCGGAAGAGACGAAAGTAACCGAAGATAACGACGACCCCAATGCTACGGCTGTAAACACCCCGGTAAAACCGAGCGAAAAGCCAAAGCCTAAACATACTGAAACCGTAAAAGCTACCAAACCCAAAGAACCTAAGGCAACTGTTCAAACACCTCCCAAACCCGCCAAACCCAAAGCAGTATACGGTGGTGGCAGCAAAACAGGTACAGGTGGTAACGGTGCAGACAGCTACAATGGCGTGCGCAATCAGGGTATAGCAGGCGGCAATGGCGATCAGGGCAAACCCAATGGCAACCCCAATTCCGATAGCTATACCGGTAACGGCGGAACCGGCAAAAGCGGCTTTACGGTACGCAGTGGACTCACCGGCAGAAGATCGCTTAACAAAGTATCTTTTGAAGATGACTTTAACGAGAATGCGAAGGTAGCAGTAGATATTACGGTAGACGCTGCCGGTAAAGTTATCGCTGCCCGTGTTAACCCCAAAGGCACCACTACCACCAACAGCAATATCAGAAGCATTGCCCAGCGCAAGGCATTGCAGATAAAATTTTCAGCAGGCACAGAAGAACAGACAGGAACTATTGTATTCGACTTTAAATTGAAAGGCTAAGTGAATTATCAGGAAACATTGGATTATCTGTTTCATAAGCTACCTATGTTCAGCCATATGGGGGCTGCGGCGTTAAAAGCAGATTTAACTAATACTATAGCACTATGTGAGGCATTGGGTAACCCCCAACAGCAATTTGCCACCGTACATATTGCCGGTACAAACGGTAAAGGTTCTGTTAGCCACATGCTGGCTGCGGTGTTGCAGGAAGCCGGTTATAAAACAGGCCTCTACACCTCACCCCATTTGAAAGATTTCCGGGAACGTATTAAAGTAAACGGACAGCTATGCAGTGAGCAGTTTGTAATTGACTTTACCCAAAAGATACAGCCGGAGATAGAAAGGCTGGAACCTTCTTTTTTTGAAATTACCGTAGCAATGGCTTTTGAGTGGTTTCATCAGCAAAAGGTGGATATAGCTATAATAGAAACAGGACTGGGCGGCCGTTTAGACAGTACCAATGTAATACTGCCCAAACTCAGTATTATTACCAATATCGGTTACGATCATATGCATTTGCTCGGCAATACCTTACCACAGATTGCCAGTGAAAAAGCAGGCATTATTAAACCCGGGGTACCCGCTATTATAGGCGAAGCCCTGCCAGAAACCACACCCGTATTTGAAGCAGCAGCCAGCCAGAAACAGGCTACCCTTTTATGGGCGCAGCAGTTGAATACAGTTACAGACTGGCATTACCAACATCACCACTTACAGGTAACTACCGAACATAAAACTTCCGGAGAAAGAACTACCTATACGCTGGATTTACCGGGCATTTATCAGCGTAAAAACATACTCAGTGTACTGGCAGCCATTGAGCAATTGCGCCTGCAAGGCTACACTATTCCTGAAGCCAAAGTAGCACACGCTTTACAGCATGTAAAAAAGCTTACCGGCCTGCACGGCCGTTGGGAGCTGATTCAGCAAAACCCGGCTGTTATTATGGATGTATGCCACAACGAAGATGGCATTCGCCAGATGGTGCAGCAGCTGGAATTAGCTACTTATAATGAGTTGCACCTGATAATAGGCATGGTAAAAGACAAGGATGTTGATAAAGTACTTACCCTTTTACCAAAAACCGCGCATTATTACTTTAGCCAGGCACAACTGCCGCGGGCGCTTCCGGCAAATGAACTGGCAGAAAAGGCAGCTGCCCACGGGTTGCAGGGGCATACCTACCCCGATGTAAATGCTGCTCTGGCACAGGCAAAACAAAAGGCCCATGAAAAGGACCTTATTCTTGTTTGTGGTAGTGTGTTTCTGGTGGGCGAAGTAGTGGTGTAGGCCTTAGCGCAGCACCACCCCACCCAGCGCAGGCAAATGCACCGTAATACGGTAGGTATCACTATCCTCATCCACTAATTCTGTTACTACATCCGGGTTGTATACATCCCCGGTGCCCCAGAATGCTTTATCGTTACTGTTAAATATCTCTTTCCAGGCTGCTTTGCCTTTTACATATACCTGCCAGTTCTGGCGCACCACCGGCGTCATATTCAGCAATACCAGTACATCTTCGGCTGCTGAACTGCCTTTGCGTTTAAATACCACTACCGATTCCTGGCGGTGGTTCAGATCTATCCATTCAAACCCTTCGGGCTTAAACTGTTTGCTGTATAAAGCCGGATTATTGCGGTAAAGCTTATTCAGTTGCTGCACACACTGCCTCATACCTTCATGCCCCGGATATTGCAGCAAATCCCATTGCAGTTCCGATTTGTAATCCCACTCTCTGGTAGCGCCAAACTCGTTGCCCATAAACAACAGCTTGCCGCCGGGGTGGGTAAACATGTAGGTATACAACAAACGCAGGTTGGCAAACTTCTGCCAGTCATCGCCCGGCATTTTGTATAGCATCGGGCTTTTGCCATGCACCACTTCATCGTGGCTCAGAGGTAGCATAAAGTTTTCATTGAAGAAGTACATCATGCTGAAAGAAAGCTGATCCTGCTTAAACTGCCTGCCGTAAGGGTCTGTTTTAAAATAGTTGAGGGTGTCATGCATCCATCCCATCATCCACTTCATACCAAAGCCCAGCCCGTTCATAAACGTAGGTTTGCTTATACCCGGCCAGTCAGTAGCTTCTTCTGCTATAGTTTGTATATCCGGAAAATCGCGGTAAAGCGTTTCGTTTAAATCTTTAATAAAAGCAATGGCTTCAATGTTACCGTTGCCACCGTATACATTGGGCTCCCACTGGCCTTCTGTACGGCTGTAATCCAGGCGCAGCATAGAGGATACCGCATCTACCCGCAAACCATCTATATGAAACTGCTCGCACCAGAAGCGGGCGCTGCTTATTAAAAAGCTTTTAACCTCTCCTCTGGCGTAGTTGAATATGTACGAGTTCCAGTCGGGGTGATAGCCTTTGCGCATATCTGCATACTCGTAGGTATGCGTACCATCAAACTTAAACAAACCGTGCGCATCGTAAGGAAAGTGTGAAGGCACCCAGTCCAGTATTACCCCAATGCCTGCCTGGTGCAGGGCATCTACCATGGCCATAAAATCCTGCGGACCGCCAAAGCGGCTGGTAGGTGCAAAAAAGCCGGTACCCTGGTAGCCCCAGCTGCCATCAAAAGGGTGCTCCATTACCGGCATCAGCTCTACATGGGTAAAGCCCATTTCTTTTACATAAGGCACCAGCCTTTCTGTAATCTGTTCGTAGCTGTTATAGCGTTCCTCATCGTGTTTATCGGGGCGCATCCAGCTGGCCAGGTGTACTTCGTAAACTGACCATGGGGCATCCAAAGCATTGTGTTTGCCGCGGGTGTCCATCCATGCTGTATCCTTCCAGGTATAACCCAGTTCCCAGGCTATAGAAGCAGTTAACGGACGCTTTTCCCAGAAATGCGCAAACGGGTCGCCTTTATCAACCTGCACACCTTCAAAACCATGTATATGGTATTTGTACGACTCTCCTGCCAGCACATGCGGTATAAATCCTTCCCATATGCCAGACTGGTCCAGCCGTACAAACAAAGGATGCTCTTCCTTATTCCAGTCGTTAAAATTACCTATTACTGTAACCCGCGTGGCATTGGGCGCCCATACGGCAAAGTAGGCGCCCTTAATACCCAGTACCTCTATCTGCTTGTTTCCAAAAACCCGGTACAGGCTGTAATGGGTTCCGTTCTGAAAATTGCGTACATCATCGTCTGTGAATAAAGAATAATTCCAAACGGTTCGGGTACTGTCTACAAAATGACGTTCTTCATATCGTTGATTGGTTGCCATGCGGGTTTCAAGTTATGCTATAATTACTCAAATAATTCACTCAATTCCAGCCATCGCATTTCTTTCTCTTCCAGCAACTGGGTTATTTCAGTAGCGCGTGTGCTGAGTTTGCTTATTTGTTCAAAAGCAAGGCCAGCTTCACTCATTTGCTCTCCTATTTTTTCTCTTTCTGTTTCCAGCTTTGCCATATCCTTCTGTAAATCTTCAAACTCCTTCTTTTCTTTAAAAGAGGGCTTTCTTTTGGCAACAGCTTCAACAGGTGCAGCTACCGCAGCAGTACTTGCTTTAGCCGCTGGCACAGGTGCCGGTGCAGACTGCTTTTTCTCCTCTTCTTTCTGCCACAAACGGTACTGGGTATAGTTACCCGGAAAGTCACTCACTACACCATCGCCATCAAATACAAACAGGTGGTCTACCAGGCGGTCCATAAAATAACGGTCGTGGCTCACAATCAGCACACAGCCCTGGTAGTCGCTCAAAAAGTTTTCCAGCACCGCCAGCGTAGGCAGGTCCAGATCATTCGTAGGCTCATCCAGTATCAGAAAGTTAGGATTGGTAAACAGAATGGTCAGCAATTGCAGACGCTTTTTTTCCCCACCACTTAACGATGCCAGATAGGTGTATTGCTTTTCGGGGGGAAAAAGAAACAGTTCCAGAAACTGAGCTGCACTCAGTGATCCACCTTTTGCCAGCGGAAAGCTTTCTGCAAAGGTTTTTACATATTCAATTACACGCAGGTTATCTTTTATTGCCAGCCCCTGCTGCGAAAAGTTACCAAACACTACCGTATCGCCCACATTCACCTTACCACTATCGGCTGCTTCCAGGCCTTGTAATATATTCAGGAAGGTAGATTTACCAACACCGTTTTTACCAATCACCCCTACCCTTTCGCCTTTGCTGAAAGTGTAATCAAATCCGGTAAGTATCTTCTTATCGCCATAGCTCTTATATACCTTCTTGGCTTCAATAATCTTACCGCCCAGTCTGCTCATTTTCACCTGCAGTTGCAGCTGCGCATCTTCTATTTTGGTTTTGGCTCTGGCCTCTACCTCATAAAAGTTATCCTGCCGGCTTTTGCTTTTGGTAGTACGGGCTTTGGGCTGCTTACGCATCCACTCCAGCTCTTTGCGGTAAGTGTTCTTTGCTTTTTCTATGCTGGCATTCTCACTTTCCAGGCGGGCGGCTTTCTTCTCCATGTAGTTTTCGTAATCGCCCTTGTAGGTGTACATATTCTCGCGCTCCAGCTCCCATATCTCATCACACACCGCATCCAAAAAATAACGGTCGTGCGTTACCAGTAACAATGTTACATTCTCACCGTTCAGGTAATGCTCCAGCCACTCAATCATTTCCACATCCAGGTGGTTGGTAGGTTCATCCATCAGCAACAAGGTGTGCTTATGGTCAAAACCAATATCAATCAGCGTTTTGGCCAGCGCCACTCTTTTACGCTGCCCTCCGCTCAGGTCGCCCACCTTACTTTGCAGGTAGGTAATATTCAGTTTGGCTAATATCTGCTGCACTTTGGCTTCAAAATCCCAGGCGCCAAATTCATCCATTTTCTCAAACACACGGCCCAGCGCATCCGCATCACCACTTTCAGTAGCCGCTTCATACTCCCGTATTACATTCATTACCGGGTTGCCGGCGTCAAATATATTCTCCAGTACGTTTTTATCTTCCTTAAACCCCGGCTCCTGCTCAAACAGGGCCACGGTTACATCTTTATTAATCCACAACTTACCGGTATCGGGGGTTTCTTTGCCGGTAAGAATGCGTAGCAGGGTACTTTTACCCACCCCATTCCGGGCTATCAAACCAATCTTATCTCCTTCGTTAATATGGAAAGTAATATTCCTGAACAACGGTGTTACACCAAAACTCTTGGTTAATCCTTCAGCTGAAACATAATGCATGGCGCAAAAATAGGCTTTCTGCAATAGCCCGGCGTGCCGTTAACGAAAACAAAAAACTGCGGGTATTGATGGTTGGTATTCCAGCGCTGCTTAGCTTTGTACTGTAATATTTTTAATTACAGAATGAACAACGGGCGTTTCTCTATATCAGTACACATTTTAACGTTGCTTGCAACCTCGCAGGGCGAATTACTTTCGTCTGAATGGATTGCAGGCAGCATTAACATCAACCCCGTTCTGGTAAGAAAGGAACTGAGTAACCTGCGTGAGCATGGGCTGGTTATCAGCAAAGAGGGTAAAAACGGCGGCGCCCAGCTGGCAAAGCCTGCCCGGGATATTCTTTTGTCTGAAGTATACGAGGCTGTTAAACAAAGTCCGGTATTGGGCGTTGCTAAAAACACACCTAACCCCGATTGCCTGGTGGGCAGGCAGATAAACCAGCATCTGGATGATTTGTATGAAGAGGTAGACAGGGCGCTGCTGGCTAAACTGGGGCAAACTACGCTGGAGGCATTTTGTAAAAAGTTCGTGTAACGGCTTTTTTTTAGCCCAAAACTGTAACAAAATACATTACAATAAATAAAATCAACGTTATGAAAATTGCATTGATCGGCGCTACAGGTTTTGTAGGCACCCATTTACTGGAAGAAGCCCTGCAACGCGGGCACGAGGTAACTGTTATTGTTCGTGATCCTTCTAAAATTGGCAACCCCAGTGAAAAACTGACGGTAGTTAAAGGCGATATTAAGCATGTAGCAGAACTGGCAGCACAGCTGAAAGGTAATGATGTAGTGGTAAGCGCCTTTAATCCTGGTTGGACCAACCCCAATATTTACGACGATTTCATCGCCGGCTCTAAAGACATTCAGGCTGCTGTGGAGCAATCCGGTGTAAAACGCCTTATCACCATCGGTGGTGCAGGTAGCCTGTATATTGATGGCAAACAACTGGTAGACTCCCCCGATTTTCCTGCAGAATACAAAGCTGGTGCTACCGCAGCACGGGACTATCTGAATATGCTGAAGGAAACTACAGTGCTGGACTGGACTTTCTTCAGCCCTGCTATTGAAATGCATCCGGGCATTACCACTGGTCGCACCGGTAAATTCCGTTTAGGTACAGAAAACCCGGTATTTAACGAGAGTGGCCGCAGCATATTATCTGTTCAGGATCTGGCTGTGGTAATTATAGACGAGGCAGAAAACGCTCAATTCCTCAAAAAGCGCTTCACCGCTGCTTATTAAGTGAAAGGAAGGGCTACCTTCGCCGGCAGGTAGCCCCTATTTATGAAGAAATTTGACATCGACTCTTTTTTTGCCGCTGTATGCGGCTTTTTTATCGTTTACCTGTTTACACACCACAGCAGCATTGGGGTATCACCCGATTCGGTAGTTTACACCAGCGCAGCCCGCAACCTGTATTACCATGGTAAACTGGAAGCATACAATCACATGCCGTTGGTTGATTTTCCGGTACTGTACCCCTTGTTTCTCTCGCTTTCGCTGTTTATTGCCCGGCTGGACCCTGTGGTTACCGGCGGCATTATCAACGGCCTCCTCTTCGCGTCGGTTATTTACATGTGTGGCCATATTATGAAGCAGATTATGCGCCCGCGCCTGGTTAAATGGGCCTTGCTGCTGGGGTTAATGCTCAGCCCGGCGTTGCTGGATATTTATACCATGCTATGGTCCGAAACCTTATTTATTGCACTGTCTGTAGTGTTTATCCTGGTTACGGGGTGGTATTTTAAACAACCCTCTATAGCCCGTGTAATGGTTGTGGCCATATGCGCCGGTTTAGCATGCCTTACCCGTTATGCGGGGGTTACATTTATTTTCACTGGTTGCTTTCTTATTTTTTTCCATCTGCCGCTACGCAGCAAAAAAAGAATTACCCACTGTATTGTATTTGGGTTAACAAGCAGCGCCTTTTTTATCGGCAACCTTATACGCAATGCCATCATCACCGGCACTTTTACCGGTAACCGTGAAAAAAGCACCACCAGCTTTTTCACTAACCTGTACTATTACGGCAAGGTATTGTACTACTGGCTGCCTTTTATGAAAAACAGTGAGGTACTGGTTTCTGTGTTTGCCATTGTTTTTCTGGTAACTGCCATCGCTATTATTATCTGGCGCATACGTACCAATTACAACCACGAAAGCTATCAGAACATTGCCATGGTCTTTGGCATCGTTTATATTCTGTTTATTGTTATTACCGCCAGTATTTCCCGGTACGAAACCATTAACAACCGACTTCTGATACCAGCTTATGCACCTTTATTGCTGGTAACTGTGTACGCCTTTGGCCGCCTGAGCTTTAAGCTAATGTTTTTCAGAAAAACATTGACTATTGTAATGCTCTCTGCCGCTTTTCTGTTGTTTATAGCCAGCCAGGCACTAGAAAGCTATGGTATGTACAGGGAATACAATACCTGGGGCATACCCGGTTATACCGATGATGGATGGCGCAATTCTCCCATTACCCAATACCTGAAACAACATCCACAGGTATTGAATAAGCCGGCGGCTATTTATTCTAATGCGCACGAGGCAGCATACTTTACGGCCAATGTGGCCGCAGAATCGCTGCCACATACGGTAGATAAAGAAGATGTGGAAACCTTTCTTACCGCTGATGGCCATTACCTGTTATGGTATGGGCATATTGACGATCCCGATCTGGTAAACACCAGCTTTATCCGGCAGCATAAAAATCTTACCGAAGTATATTCCACCAGCGACGGAGCTATTTACTGGTGTACTAATAAAAAATAGGTTTCTTTACCTTTGTACCATGAAGCAATTCAACGTTCCCAATATATACCGTAGCAATCTTATCAGTGCTGTTAAACAAAACCGCAGGCAAAAGGATAAGATGAAGAAAGACTTTACGCCTACGCTACTCGATTTTGGTCCCGTTCAGTTTTACCTGGCCCGCCATTTCGGCTTTTGTTACGGGGTAGAGAATGCTATTGATATTGCTTTTAAAACCATTGACGAAAATCAGGGCAAACGTATTTACCTGCTGAGTGAAATGATTCACAACCCACAGGTAAATGCCGATCTGCAGGCCAAAGGCGTACAGTTTTTACAGGATACTTACGGCAAACAGCTTATCCCCTTTTCAGATATTACCAGCGATGATATTGTTATTATTCCTGCTTTTGGCACCACGTTACAAATTGAAGCATTGCTGGAAGAAAAAGGAATACCTGCCACTAAATACGATACTACCTGCCCTTTTGTAGAAAAGGTATGGAACCGCAGTGAACAGATTGCGCAGAAAGGTTACAGTATTATAGTACATGGCAAACCCAAACACGAAGAAACCAGAGCTACCTTCTCCCATGCCTCTTACCATACACCAACATTGGTGGTAAACGATATGGCAGAAACCATAGAGCTGGCACGTTATATTACCGGTGAAAAGCCCGTAGAACAGTTTTATACAGAGTTTGCAGGCCGGTACAATGAAGGGTTTGATGTTACCAAACACCTGCAGAAAATAGGCGTGGTTAACCAAACCACCCAACTGGCAACCGATACACAGGCCATAGCCGATTATCTGAAACAGGTAATGAAAGATCATTTTCAGCTAACAGATACCACCATTGGCGAACGTTTTGCAGATACACGTGATACCTTATGTTATGCCACCAATGATAATCAGACTGCTGTAGCAGGCCTGCTTTCCACCGATGCGGATATTGCTGTGGTAGTAGGTGGTTATAACTCATCTAACACTTCTCACCTGGTAGAACTGTGCGAGCATAAGCTACCTACCTACTTTATTGATAGCCCCGACAGAATTATCAGCCGCCACGAAATTATTCAGTGTAACTGGCGTACAAAAGAACAAACCCTGGTGAATAATTTTTTACCGGAGCATACACCGGCCCGTATTCTGGTAACCAGTGGTGCCAGCTGCCCCGATGCACTGGTGGAGCAGGTAATACGTAAACTGGCGGGCTTTTACAGTACCACCCAAACAGTAGAAAGCCTTACTGCATCATTTGCGTAAGGCTTCGGCTTTTTAACAGCAGGCTATTTTAAGTTGTGCCCATTCCAGCGCCAGATCTAACTGCTCATCGCGGGTAAGGTTGCTGTTGTCCAGCACCACGGCATCCTCCGCCTGGCGCAGCGGGCTTATTTCACGGTTGCTGTCTATGTAATCCCGCATCTCCAGATTATTGCGCACCTCTTCAATGGTAATAGAAGGGTTTTTATCGTACATCTCTTTAAAGCGGCGTTCAACCCTTACAGCAGGGTCGGCGGTAACAAATATCTTCAGTTCCGCATTCGGAAACACCGTGGTACCTATATCGCGGCCATCCATTATCAGGCCCTTTTTCTTACCCATCTTCTGCTGCTGCGCCACCGCAAACTCGCGCACTTCTTTAATAGCAGCCACTTCGCTTACGTGTTCGCTTACCAGCATATCGCGTATCAGCACTTCCACATCCTCATCATTCAGTATCATATCGCTTTTGCCACTGCGTTCGTTATACTGAAACTCCAGGTTTATCTCTTTCAGTGCTGCTACAACTTCTTCTGCTTTTTCCCAGTTAATATGGTTGCGCAAAAAATACAGCGTAATAGCGCGATACATGGCTCCGCTGTCTACAAACACGTAGTTCAGCTCATTAGCCATTTGCTTTGCCAGCGTACTCTTGCCACAGGAAGAGTAACCATCTATAGTAATGATTATCTTTTTCATGCCGCTGTAAAATTAACAAAAAAGGCCACCTTGCGGCGACCTTTTTATAAGTATCTGAATGCTTGTTGTTACTGGTTAATCACTTCCACGCCAGGGTGCTTTTTGGCATCAAACACAAACTTGCTGTCTGCCAATGTTGCGCTGGTATTTACGTTAGAAAGCTTAAATTCAACAGTGTTATCACTCTTATCCACCACCTGTGCTCTGGTAACCATGCTTTTTGCCTTATCTACAAACACCGTAACCTGCTTAAAGTTCTTGCGCTTGTCTATCGGCTGCAGCAGAATCTGGTGGTATGAACCGGCAGAAGAAATCAGCTTGTAAGTAAAGTCTTTATCGTAAAAGTCAGACAGTAACTTCTGGGGCGACAACGTTTTAGCATCGTTCTCCACATCAGCCACGGTTACTTCACTTTCTCCGTTAAAGTTCCAGGTTTGTTTACCGTTACAGAATATTTCTGTGTTACCCTGCTTAATATAATACTGATTACCTTTAATCTGAATAGTACCGGCTACAGCGCCTCTCTTCACATTCTTTTTATCAGTAGTAGTATAGGTAAAATTAGCGGTAACACCTTTGTAGGTCTTCAGCTTAGAACTTACATTGTCCAGAATCTTCTTTGCATTGGGGTCGTTCTGTGCATTCACCAGGCTTGTTACACCTGCTAACATCATCAATAAAACGTAAAACTTTTTCATTCGTAAAATTTTCGGTCGCAAAGATAAGTCCAAAGGGCATGCCAATTGGAAAGCACATCCCCACACCAACGTTAAAAAACGGATATTATCGGCCAATGCGCTACAGCATAGATAGTATCTCTTCCAGGTCCGAGTCAGTTTTAACATTTACTTCTCTGGCCTTGCTGCCCAGGTTGGGTCCTACTATGCCTGCTGCTTCCAGCTGGTCCATCAGCCTGCCGGCACGGTTATACCCCAGCTTCATCCGGCGCTGTATCAGCGAGGTGCTGCCCATCTGGTTCTGTACCACCAGGCGTGCTGCGTCTTCAAACAGCGGGTCGCGGTCGCTCAGGTCCACATCCTTGCCGTCCATGTCTTTTTCGTCCACATATTCCGGCAGTAAAAAGGCCTGCGGGTAGCCGCGCTGGTCGCCAATAAACTCACAAACCTGTTCCACCTCAGGGGTGTCAACAAAGGCACACTGTAAGCGGGTAATTTCCCCGTTGTAGCTGATAAGCATATCTCCCTTACCAATCAGTTGCTCGGCGCCGCCGGCATCCAGAATGGTACGGCTGTCTATTTTAGAAGATACTTTAAAGGCAATACGTGCCGGGAAGTTGGCTTTAATGGTACCGGTAATAATGTTTACCGATGGGCGCTGGGTGGCAATAATCAGGTGTATACCAATGGCACGCGCCAGCTGCGCCAAACGGGCTATCGGCATCTCCACTTCCTTACCCGCCGTCATAATCAAATCGGCAAATTCATCCACCACCAGTACAATAAACGGCAGGTACTGATGCCCTTTCTGCGGGTTCAGCTTACGGCGTATGAACTTTTCGTTGTATTCCTTAATATTCCGGCAACCGGCTTCTTTTAACAGATCGTAGCGGTTATCCATCTCAATACACAGGGCATTCAGCGTATACACCACTTTTTTGGTATCGGTAATAATGGCCTCTTCCTCTCCCGGCAGTTTAGCCAGAAAATGCTTTTCAATAACCCGGTACAGGCTTAATTCCACCTTTTTAGGGTCAACCAGTACAAACTTCAGCTGCGATGGATGCTTTTTATATAATAAGGAAACCAGCAGGGTATTAATACCAACCGATTTACCCTGTCCCGTGGCACCGGCCATCAGCAGGTGGGGCATGGCAGCCAGGTCTACAATAAAGTTTTCGTTGTCAATACTCTTACCAATGGCCACCGGCAGCGAAAAAGCAGTATTCTGAAACTTGTCTGATTGTAGCAGCGTACGCATGCTTACAATGCTTTTGCGCACGTTAGGTACCTCTATACCAATGGTACCTTTACCAGGTATAGGCGCAATAATACGGATGCCCAATGCGGCCAGGCTTAACGCAATATCATCTTCCAGGTTTTTAATACGGCTGATACGTACACCCGGTGCCGGTACAATTTCATACAGGGTAACAGTAGGGCCTACTGTAGCACTGATGCGTTGTATGGCTATATCATAGTTTTTAAGCGTAGCTATAATCTGGTTCTTGTTCGCCTCCAGTTCATTGGGGTCGTGTACAATTTTATCCGTGCCGTGGGCTTCCAGTAACTCCAGGCCAGGGTGTTTATAGTCGCGCAGGTCCAGTGTAGGCTCATATACTTCCGCCACGGTATGGCGTACCATAATAGGGTTTTCTTCCAGCTCGTCCGGCTCCTCATCCGGTGTGCCTTTTATCTCCAGCTGCATATCCTCCGGCGGCATTTCTATCCGGTTCTTTCCTTTCAGTACCGGTGGTGGTGCAGGTGCTACTTCTTCTTCCCCGTACTCTTCTTCCACATAATCTTCCTCATCTGTTACCACTTCCTCTTCTTCGGCAAAAGCTTCTGTTACCGGCTCTTCATCAAACAGTTCTTCCTCTTCCGGCATTACACTTTCATCAATAAACAAAGTGCCGCCGTCTGCTTCTTCAGTTATTTCCGGCAGTTCTTTTTCCGTAAGGGTTAACCCGTTTAAAGCCGCTGCATCAGCAGGTACCACGGGTGGCACTACTGTAGCACCGCCCTTATTCTTCAGTTTGTTTTTATTGGGTAACGCACTGGTATCATCATTCCCAGGCACTTCTTTCTGTTCTTCTGCATCTGCTGCAGCCTCACCCACCACAGCAGCAGCCGGGGTAGCTTTGGCTTTCACTTTACGCTCGGGCAGGCGAAACGTAGGGTTAAACCGCCATATTACATAAGCAAAAAAAGCAGTACCCAGTGTAAAGCCTGTGCCTACTTTACCTATCCATTTCACCATCCAGGCTTCCATCAGTTCACCGGTGGCACCGCCCCAGGAAAACTCACTGCCATTGCCAAAGAAAGAAAAAGTAACACTCAGCACCAGCAGTCCCGCAATCATATACTTCAGGTTGCGCAGCAGGCTAAACACTTTTTTACCAAACAGCAGGTTTACGCCCAGTACAAAAAAGAAAGTACAGAACAGAAAAGCGGCCAGGCCAAAGCCTTTATAAATAAACAGGTGTGCCGTCCAGGCGCCTAATGCGCCCAGCAGGTTGCTTACTTTAATATCATCGGTGCTGAACAGTTTGGCTCCAAACTGTAAAACTTTATCCTGATCTTCCTGCCAGGTAAATAAATAAGAGGTAAGTGCTATAAACAGAAATACAGCAAACAACAAGCTAACCGCACCGGCTATTTTAGTGGTGCGCTCATCCTTCACAATTTCTTTCACCGTTACCTCTGCTTCTTTTTCCGGCTTTAACTGGTCAGGGTCCGGAGGTGGCGGGGTGGGCGGCGTTTTCTTTTTTAGTCTGTTGGCCATGAATTACGTTAACAGGCAAATATAACGGGCTTTCAATTCAATTTCGTATACTGTGAATAAGCTGCGCATCATTTTTTCATTTAATATTGTCTATTTAAATCACGGAAAAACACACAAATACAGTACCCGCATGTTTGGAGTAACAATACTCGGCAATAATTCAGCCCTGCCTGCTTATGACAGGCATCCTACCGCACAGGTGGTAACACTGAACGAACAGTTGTTTCTTATCGATTGCGGTGAGGGTACTCAAATGCAACTCAACAAGTTTAAAGTACGCCGCGGCCGCATCAATCATATTTTCATATCACACCTGCATGGCGATCATTATTTTGGCCTGCCAGGCCTTATTACCACTATGGGTTTAATGGGGCGGGATAATGAGTTGCACCTGTATGCTCCGGCTATGTTAATGCCTATTATTCAAATGCAGCTGGATGTATCCGGCTCGGTACTGCCTTACAAATTACATTTTCATCCATTGGGCGATGATGAGCTGCTGGTAGATAACAGCAAATTCAGCGTTCACAGCTTCCGGGTATATCATCGTATTGACTGCTGGGGTTTTATTATCCGCGAAAAAAAGAAGCCCCGCCGTATTGATAAAGAAAAGGCAGTGGCTTATGAAATTCCACTGGCCTACTACGAGCGTTTGAAGAATGGGGATGATTATGAAAAACGCAGTGGTGAAGTCATCAAAAATGAATGGGTAACTATACCTAACGCACCGGGTAAAAGTTACGCCTATTGTGCAGATACGGTGTTTACGCCTTCTATAGCCGAAAAGGTAAAGGATGTAAGTATGCTGTACCACGAAACTACGTATCTGAAAAAACTGAGCGACCGCGCCGCGGAGCGCTTCCACTCTACAACAGAGCAGGCCGGGCAATTAGCCACCCTTGCCAATGCAGGCAAGCTGCTTATTGGCCATTTCAGCAGTAAGTACGAGGTGCTGGATGAGTTTTTAAGCGAAACCTGCGAAGTATTCCCCAATACACAACTGGCATTGGAAGGGGTAACCTACCTGGTGGGGTAACCACCAGGCAGGCTGTTATCAACAACATGCTGCCGCAATTAGTGTTGCTGCCATTGCTGAAAAAAGTCTTTAATCAGCGCTGTAAGATCATTTACTTCATTTAGTGGCAACGTAGCTGCTTTATCATATACATCATGATAAGCTTTAATGCCCCCCATAGTATAAATAAAGAAAGCAGGCACGCCCTTTTCTGTAAAGAAATAATGGTCGCTATTGGCCGCTTTACCCCGCTCCTTAACATCGGCCAGATAATGCTTCCGTGCATTAATCTCTTTCATCAGCTCAAAAGCTTTTTTGTATTCAGTAGCATTTACTACCATAATACCTTCATCACCGGTACCGGTTAAATCCAGGTTAATCAGAAAACTGATGTTCTCTAAAGAAACCAGTGGATGCTCTGTGTAATACTTTGAACCCAGTAAGCCAATTTCTTCACCGGCAAAGCAGATGAATGCTACGGTATAAGGCTGTGGGTGCGCAGCATAATACTTAGCCAGCGCCAGTAACATACCCACCCCGCTTGCATTGTCATTAGCACCCGGAAAATAAGCATCCTTGCCCAGGCCACCCAAATGGTCGTAATGTGCCGTAACAAACAGCACCGAATCCGGATGGGTAGTTCCTTTTACCATGCCGCATATATTGGCAGTTTTAAAATTACTTACCAGCTTATTGTCAAGGTCTATGGCAATTTCTCTGGGCGTATCGTTTACAAACAACGCACTGTCTGCCTGTATTACCGTATAGTCGGCTGCCGTGGTAGCAACCGACCAGGTAAGTTTTTTCTCCAGTACCAGAATTACTCTGTTTTCCGCATCTATATAATGCGTAGCATCCTTTGCCTCCAGTGTTCCTTTTCCTCTTACCCCACGGCTTTCAGGTGAGGGTATAAAATCAGCACCTGGCCGCAAAGCTTTTCCGTTAACAGTAACGGCTGCCTTACCCGGAAAAGTGTTTACCGGGTAGCTGAAGGGCTGCAGGTAGTTTTTGCCTTTCAACGGCTGTAGTCCTATTTCTTTAAAGCGGTTCTGAATATAATCAGCCGCTTTGCCCATACCATTATCCAGGTAGCCACGGCCTAAAAACCAGCGGCTGGTAAGGGTATCTACTACTTCTCTTATATAAACACTGTCGCTTTGGGCATTACCGGCAACACTGCTTCCCAGCATCAGCGCCAGCAACCAGGTGTATTTGTTTTTCATATCTGTATTTTGTTGGGTTTAGCGAACAAGCCATTTGTAAAAGTCTGCAAACTCACGCTTCCAGTACTCCTCATTGTGCTGCCCCAGCGGAAAATAGCTGCGGCGCAGGTCGTACTGGTTCTTCTTTTCCAGTACACCTATTACCTTATCCATATCCGGCACCATGGTAGTGCTTTCTTTACCACCGGCATAAAAATAAAAACGTGGCTGCACCGTCCATTTGGCATTGGCCAGGTCGGTACCCATAGCCGGCGCCAGTTGAAAAGATGGCGAGAATACGCCTGCTGCACCAAACACATTAGGGTACTGCATTAACGTATACAGGCTAATCAGCCCCCCCATGCTGCTGCCTGCTATATAGGTATGTGCAGCATCTTTCAGGGTTCTGTATTTGCTGTCAATATAGGGCTTCAGTGTTTTGGCCAAAAACTCAGCATACTGCTTCCCTTCTCCTTTACCATATTTAGCATCGTCATACGGGTTGTATTCCGTCATACGCTTGTCGCCACCATGTTCTATACCCACTACAATACATTCCTTGCCTCCTGCTTTTTGTATAGAATCCAGGCACTCATCCACACGCCACTCCGGCCCGTTGGCTACTCTTTCGTTAAACAGGTTCTGGCCATCCTGCATATACAGTACGGGATACGATTTACCTTTCAGTGCCTCATAGGTTTTAGGCAGGTAAATCCATACTGCCCGGGTGCGGCCCAGTTGTGGCAGGCTAAAAGCAGAATCCAGCAAATGCACCTGCTCTGTAGCAGTAAAAGGCTTTGGCTTATCCGGGTAATCATCTTTCCAGCCGGGTATGGTTATGTTCAGCGATTCGTCGGTGGTTAAATCAATAGTGCGGTTATCAATATCTTCTCCTTTGGCGGTGGTTTCTACTTTATCCAATCCGCCGCGGGTAAACTTAAATTCATATTTACCAGCGGGCAGGTCTTTTAACACTATTGCGCGGCGCGTAGGGCCAAACGGCTTCAGCTTGTATTTGCTGTCAGCAGGGTCCCAGTTATTAAAATTGCCGGTTACATAAATATCGTCCAGCTTTTTGGTAGCCACTTCTGTAACCACCAGGCGTAGGGTAAACTGTGCGTGTAAAAGGGTTGTGAGTAAACTCACATACAAAAGAAGGCTGATTTTTTTCATGGGTTAAATATAAAGAAAGCCGGTTGCCCCGGAGGTTGTTGCAGCAATAAAAAATGTCCATGACTACGAATAAAACGTTGTCATGGACATTCACTATTATCAGGTATTCCGATAGCCTTATACGGTTTTCAGATACCCCTGTATTTTCTGGTACAGTCCGTCGCTTACCGGTGTAACCGGCAGGCGCAGGTGGTTGCCAATAATACCCTGCTGTGTCATAAACGCCTTAACACCTGCGGGGTTATTTTCTGCAAACAGCAGATCATAGGCCTGCAGCAGGCGGTTGTTAATAGCACGGGCAGCCACAAAATCGTTCTTCAGGCTCAGGCGTACCATTTCAGAAAACTGTGCGGGCAGGGTGTTACCAATTACGCTTATTACGCCATCCATGCCACAGGCAATCTGCGATAAGGCTAATCCGTCGTCACCACTCACCACCAGAAAATCTTCCGGCACTTCTTTTAAAATCTGCATGCACTGCATCATATCACCACCCGCCTCTTTTATACCGGCAATGTTTTTTACTTCCTTTGCCAGGCGAATAGTGGTTTCTGCATTCATATTACGTCCGGTACGGCCCGGTACATTGTATAATAATATCGGCTTAGGCGATACTTCAGCCAGTGCTTTGTAATGCTGATAAATACCTTCCTGCGAAGGTTTGCTGTAATACGGCGCAGCGCTTAACACAGCAATAGCCTTATCCAGCGGATAGCTTTTTAAATCGTTCAGCAGCTCCTGGGTGTTAAAACCACCAATACCTACTACCACAGGTACCCTGTCGGCTACCTTTTCAAATGTATAGTTAACTATATCCAGCTTCTCCTTCTTATCCAGTGTAGGGGTTTCACCGGTAGTACCCAGCGTTACTACATATTCTACACCACCTGCTATCACATGGTCAATTACTCTACCTAATGCGTCGTAATCTACAGAAAGGGTGTCAGTAAACGGGGTGATTAAAGCCACACCCGTGCCTTTTAATTGCTGACGAAGAGACATATAAATTTTAGCGTTAAATTGTACTTGTTGTTATTTACAGTAAAACAGGGGACCGTGTTATTACCGCTCGTCCCAGAAGCCCATTTTGCTGAACTTCTCAATACGGTCTTCCATGCGCTTTTCGGGCGCCACCTGTTTTATTTCCTGTAACGCTTTCTTTATATGCGCTTTTAATATAGCAGCAGCCTGGTCGTAATCCCAATGGGCTCCACCGGCCGGCTCAGGTACAATTTCATCTACCAGTCCAAAACCATGCATATCCTTAGCAGTCAGTTTTAACTGCTCAGCGGCCACTTCTTTTTTCTCCCAGCTGCGCCATAAAATAGCACTACAGTTTTCAGGAGAAATTACGGTGTACCAGGCATTCTCCATCATCAGTATCTTATCACCCACCCCAATGCCCAGGGCACCACCACTGGCACCTTCACCAATAATTACACAAATTACCGGCACCTTTAACCGCATCATCTCGTAAATGTTACGGGCAATGGCCTCTCCCTGTCCGCGCTCTTCGGCCTCAAGGCCAGGAAACGCACCGGGGGTATCTATTAAAGTAACAATCGGCTTGTTGAATTTCTCTGCCAGGCGCATCAAACGCAGGGCTTTACGGTAACCTTCCGGGTTGGCCATACCAAAGTTGCGCAACTGGCGCAGTTTGGTGTTAATACCTTTTTGCTGGCCAATAAACATAACGGTTTCTCCATCCAGCTGACCAAAGCCTCCTACCATCGCCTTGTCGTCCTTAATATTTCTGTCGCCATGCAGCTCCAGAAAACTATCAATCATTTTGTCAATATACTTTAAGGTATAAGGGCGGTCAGGGTGGCGGCTTAACTGAACACGTTGCCAGGGGGTCAGATGGCTGGTTATTTCCTTTCTCTTATCCTCTATCGCAGCTTCCAGCTTTTTAATGCCTTCCGACATGTCAATTTTGCTCTTCTCTGCTGTTTGCTTCAGCTTATCAATTTCTTCATACAAAGTCTTGATCGGCTGCTCAAAATCTAAAAACTGTCTGTTGGGGTATTGAGGCATACGCTTTACTATCTAACTGTTGGGCGGTAAAATTACAGTTTGAAACTAATTTCCAATGTTTAATTCTGTTTTTCTCCTTTTTTTTCGGCCATTTTACCCCATTTCTTATAAATAACAACAGTTGTAAGGGTATTTCATTCTACAGAAAAAGGGGCATTTCTGCTCCGTAAACCGGTATCTCCTCAGGCCAATCCCGGCAGGGTAATTGAACAAATACCCCCAAATTGTATTATTCAACTATAAAATACGAGCACTATGAGACGCTTTATTTCTGCCTGTGCCCTGTCGGCCACCCTATTGGTAGCTGCCGCCAGCTGTGGCAATGGTGACAACAAAGATGGCAGCGCCGATTCTGTTAACCAGCCTGTACCAATGGATACGCCTGCTACTGTTGGCGGACAAAACCTGGATACACTGGGCAGTCAACGGGATAGCGCCCGGTTCAGGGACACCACCTTAAGACCATAATTACCTTACCAAACTGTTTTGCCTATGGCCGGTTTACACAAGTGGATACTGGTTATCAATTGCGGATCGTCCAGTATCAAGTTCGCGTTATACGAAATGGCAGATATCAGCATGCGCATCAGAGGCACGCTAACGGGCATTGGCAAAGAGAACGGGCATTTTTCGGCCACAGGCGCAACAGGAAAAGTAATTACCGATGAAACGGTACACCTGCCCGGCAATCAGGATGCTTTTGGGCATTTATTAAACTGGCTAAGGTATATAGGGTACGAAAAACAGCTCTATACCATCAGCCACCGCATAGTACAGGGGGGCCTGCACCATTCTGCCCCCGAAAAAGTAACAGAACAGCTATTGCAGCAACTGGAACAGCTGGTGCCTATGGCACCGTTACACTTACCTGCTGAACTGTCAGGCATCCGCTTTTTTCAGCAGCAATATCCCGATATTACACAGGTGGTGTGTTTTGATACTGCTTTTCACCAAACCATGCCATGTACCGCAAAGCACTACGCCCTTCCGCAGGCACTTACCCGGGAGGGGGTTATCCGGTATGGCTTTCACGGCCTTTCCTATAATTATATTGTACACACCCTGCAACCTGCGGGTAAAACCATTATTGCCCACCTGGGCAATGGGGCCAGTATGGCCGCTATCAATGGCCAGCAGAGTGTAGATACCACTATGGGCTTTACCCCCACCGGCGGCCTGGTAATGGGCACCCGCCCGGGCGATCTGGATCCCGGTGTACTGTTATACCTGCTTCAGCAGCAGAAATTATCACCACACCAGTTGCACCAGCTACTCAACAGCCAATCCGGCCTGCTGGGCGTTTCCGGCCTTAGTGCCGATATGCAGCAGCTGGTAGAAGCGGCCCCCGAAAACCCACAGGCGGCCGAAGCTATTGAACTGTTCTGCTACCAGGCACGTAAACAGCTGGGCGCTATGGCGGCTGCTATGGGTGGCCTGCAAACGCTGGTGTTTACCGGTGGCATAGGCCAGCACCTGCCCGCTGTAAGGGCCGGCATCTGCCACAACATGGCTTTTCTGGGTATTGTACTGGACGAAACCCGCAACCAGGAAAATGCGGCAGTTATTTCCCACCGGGCATCTGCTGTTACCATCCGCGTGGTGGCTACCGATGAGGAGTGGATGATAGCGCACCATACGGCGCAATTGTTGAAGCAGTAATGGCATGAAGCCACTTGCTACCGAAGAATTACAACTACTCCACCGCTACTGGCAGGCTGCCAACTATCTGGCGGTAGGTCAGATTTATCTGCGCGATAATGTTTTGCTGCAACAGCCGTTGCAGCCTCAGCACATTAAACCCCGTTTATTGGGCCACTGGGGCACTTCTCCCGGTCTTAACCTCATATATACACACCTGAACCGGTTAATACGGCATACAGGGGCAGATGTATTGTATATATGTGGTCCCGGGCACGGCGCCCCGGCTATACTGGCTCACGCCTATCTGGAAGGTACGTTTACCCAAACCTATCCGGAGGTAACACAGAATGCAGCGGGCATGTTACGCTTCTTCCGCCAGTTTTCTACCCCAGGCGGCATTCCCAGCCATGTAAGCGCGCATACACCAGGCAGTATTCATGAAGGGGGCGAACTGGGTTATTCGCTGGCGCATGCCTTTGGGGCTGCGTTCGACAATCCCAACCTGCTGGTGGCCTGTGTGGTAGGCGATGGAGAAGCCGAAACCGGCCCGCTGGAAGGCAGCTGGAAATCCATTCATTTTCTCAACCCGGCACGCGATGGCGCAGTATTACCCATACTGCACCTGAATGGTTACAAAATAGCCGGCCCCACCGTGCTGGCGCGTATGCCAGACCGCCAGGTACGGCAGTTGTTTGAGGGCCATGGTTATGAGGTGCTGCTGGTAGAGGGTAACGATCCGTTGCTGGTACACGAACGCATGTCTGAAGTGCTTGGTAAGGCTTATGCAAAAATCCGTGCTATACAGGAGCAGGCACGCACCGGTGCACTTACACAAACACCACGCTGGCCTATGATTATACTGCGCACCCCTAAAGGGTGGACCTGCCCTAAAGAATGGGAGCATCATCCGCTGGAAGGCAGCTTCCGCGCGCACCAGGTACCGCTGGACGAGGTGAATAAAAACCCGGAACAACTGGCTATGCTGGAAACCTGGCTAAAAAGCTACCACCCCGAAGATTTATTTGATGCCAATGGCACCCTGCTGCCCGAGTTAGCCGCTATGGCACCGGAAGGGAGTAAACGCCTGGGGGCTACGCCTTACGGCAACGGCGGCCATTTATTGCAGGAACTGCAATTACCCGATTACCGTAAGTATGCATTACCCGTAAAAACACCGGCTACCACCACCGGCATGGCCACACAACAACTGGGTAAATACCTGCGGGATGTGTTTGCCGCTAATGAGCAGCAGCAAAACTTCCGGCTGTTTTGCCCTGATGAAACCAACAGCAATAAACTTACCGCCGTATTTGAAGCCACCAACCGCTGTAGTATGAATGCGCTGTTTTTAAGCGACGATCATATTTCTAAAGATGGCCGCGTAATGGAAGTATTGAGCGAACATCTTTGCCAGGGCTGGCTGGAAGGTTATCTGCTTACCGGCCGCCACGGGTTCTTTCCCTGTTACGAGGCGTTTATTACTATTATAGATAGTATGTTTAACCAGCATGCCAAGTGGTTAAAAACCTGTAACGAGCTGCCCTGGCGCCAACCCATTGCCAGCCTTAACTACCTGCTTACCAGCCACGCCTGGCGGCAGGATCATAACGGCTACAGCCACCAGGGCCCCGGGTTTATTGATACAGTGGTGAATAAAAAAAGTACGGTTATACGTCTGTATTTTCCGCCCGATGCCAATACCCTGCTGGCTATTACCCACCACTGCCTGCGTAGTAAAAACTATGTAAACGTAATTATAGCGGGTAAGCAGCCGGAATTGCAGTATCTGGATATGGAAGCTGCTATACAGCATTGCATTAAAGGCGCTTCTGAATGGCACTGGGCGGGCAACAGCCCTTCTGCGCAGCCACAGGTTATACTGGCCTGCGCGGGCGATGTGCCCACTATGGAAACAGTAGCTGCCGCCTGGCTGTTACGCAAGAACCTGCCACAGCTGCAAACCCGTGTGGTAAATGTAATTGACCTGATGGCTTTAACGCCCCGGCCTTACCATTCGCACGGCCTTACCAATGAAGATTTTGAACAGTTATTTACCACAGATACACCGGTAATATTTGCCTTTCATGGCTATGTACGTGTAATACACGATTTAATACATGGCCGGCCCAACCCTTCCCGCTTTCATGCCCGTGGTTTTATGGAAGAAGGCAGTACCACTACGCCGTTTGATATGGTAGTACTGAACCAGGTAAGCCGTTACCATCTGGCTATAGAAGCTATTAAAAGAAGTGTACCGGAGGATGAAAATGGAAAACAGGTGATACAGTTGTTTGAGCAAAAGCTGGAAGAACACAACCTTTATATACGCGAACATCTGGTAGATATGCCGGAAATAGCAGCATGGAAGTGGGAGTAATAAGGCTGATATGCTGATTGTGCAGCAGGTTGGTCCCTTCCCCCTCCCTGCTACGCAATTCAGCTGCTTTTCATAAGCGCTCCCCTTAAAAACATAATACAAAGTTATCCCCTGTGGCACCTGCCGTCAATTGCCATATCAGCGAATAACTTGTACATTTCGTAGCAGCGCTTACGGTGCAGTTGTATAAGTATATACGGTGTCTTTAAAAATAGTGCCGGCCACATATCTGGCTACCACGCAGGCAATTAATACCGGAATAGCAATTACATAACCACCTGTAAAACAACAGCCCAGTGCCGTTGCTGTTAAAGGCGCATGTATGCTGGCGCTGAGTACCGCAGCAATACCTATTACCACAAAGTTTTCTACCACCAGTTGCGTGCCCAGAAAGTGATTAAACATCAGCGCTACCAGCAGCCCCAGTAAAGCACCTATTACAATGCTTGGCGCAAACACCCCACCATCGCCACCTGCCCCCAGCGTTACCGATGATATCAATGGTTTCAGCAGCACCACCGCCAGCAGGGTAAAGGCAAAAGGCAGCGTAAAAGAACCTTTCAACGCCTGCTCCAACATTTCGTCTATAGCCGTATAACCATCTCCAAATAACTGTGGCAGTATGGCAATAGCAATACCTATAATAGCTGCGCCTGCACCAATACGCACGTAATCGTTTGGCACCGCGCCCAGTTTGTACTTTATATAAATAACGCTTTTGGTAAACAATACGGCCATCAATGCCGCCAGTACACTCAGCAGTAATATATAAGGCAGGGCGCTCCATTGCCATCCGGTGGTATGAAATACAAACAAAGGCTTATCCTGCAACAGCAGCAGCACCAGGCGGGCCACCCCAACAGCCGTAAGCACGCTTATTACATTGGTTTTGGTTATGCGGCGGCGGGCAATTACCTCCAACGCAAACAAAAAGCCGGTAAGCGGGCTGCCAAACAATGCCGTAACACCGGCAGCTACACCCGCACAAACCAGTTCGCCTTTGTAACGCAGAGGCATACGTGCTTTACGGCTGGCTACCGCGCCAACTGTGGCGGTTGCTACTACCGTAGATACTTCCACGCCGGTAGAGCCGCCGAATATTACCGTTAAAAAGCCATTGATATAGTGTGAGGGAATTTTATAAGCAGGTAACTGGTTGTGCCGGGTATCCAGTGTTTCGTAAATCTCTTTTATACCCTTGTTTTTCTTCTTCTTAAACAACCAGGTACGTAACAGAAATATCAGCAGTAAACCTATAGCGGGAAAAATGAGAAATAACAAACGGTAAGGGCGGATGGTTTCCAATATATGGTCTTCATAGTGTGCTGTTACATGTTTCAGTGTGTCTGCCAAAAAAGCCGAAGCCAGTCCTACCAGAGCCGAAATACCCACCAGTTTCACATAACTACCCCAGATCAGTCTTTTGCGCATTACAATACTTTTTATGTCAAAAATCTCCTTTCCGAGCGCAAAATTACGATCTAAATCACAAAAAACGGCCCCGGATTTCCGGAGCCGTACTTGTTATAACGACTTGAGCATCCCCCCAGACACTCAATAACAATTCAAATAAATACCCCATATAGACATATAGGGACACAACCTTGACCCTTAGTTGGAATATGAGAATTCCACCCAAATATTAGAAACGAATAACAATAAAATTTTGTGGGAAATTGGATTTTGTAAGTGCGAATATAGGCAGCCCCAATATCCCGAACAACAGTCAGCACAGAATGAACAAAATGAACAAAAGCCTCTGTTCACTGAATTTGGCCACCCCGCTGCTTAATTGTAAATTGTAGTAATAAGCCTGCTGCACATGGATATTGCTTTGATTGATGACCATCAGCTTCTTACCGACTCGTTGAAAGCAGTGCTGTCAGCCAGCGGGCACTCCCGGAATATCCGCACGTTTATTAATGCAGATGCCTTTCTCCTGTCTGCCTGGCACCCCCACATTATTATTACAGACATTTTAATGCCCGGCACCAACGGCATAGAACTGATAGAAAAACTCAGAATGCATTCATACACAAACACTAAGGTGATTGTTTTATCCGGCGTAACAGATGTGCAAACCATACGACAGGCCATCCGCTCAGGTGCCGCCGGTTATATATCTAAAAACACCGGGGTAGAAGAACTGGGCGAGTGTATTACCGCCGTAAGCAATGGTGAACAATATATTTCTGCCCGTTTACGCAACAGCCTGCTCACTACCTTATTTACCGAAGAACAGGTTGTTTTCCACTTATCTCACCGTGAAAAAGAAGTGCTGCACCTTATCTGTTCAGGCCATACGGTTAAAGAAGCTGCCTATAAAATGCAGTTGAGCGTACACACCGTGCACAGTTATCAGAAAACAATTATGAAAAAGCTAAAAGTAAACCGCACAGCCGATCTTATTGTTTTTGCCATGCAAAAAGGTTTGTACAACCCCATGCACCCAGGCAGCCATTAAAAATTCTGGTAAAAGGATACATATATATCGTATTGATTTATAGCTGGTATACCAGTCATCTGTACATGGCTCCACGTAGCATAAGCCGCAATAACGGAGCTTACCCCCAGATATTTCTGGTAGCCCAGCGTGGCTGATGTAGTAGTCATACCCAGCAGGCGCCCAAACTGAAAATTGCGGCTGCGGTCGTCCGGGCTCACCCCTATCCCCAGCATTACCGCCAGAAAGTCTTTTGCTTCCCTTAGGTAAAAACGATTGGTAAACACAGCGCTCTGATACCATTTACCGGCATCACGCGTAAAAAAGCCCCGCAGGTTGCCCCAGTAATTACCCGCGCTTTTAGCTATAGATATAACAGGGGTGTAGGTATGTATGGTATCTGCTTTCAGATACCGGAAACCCAGCTCCCCCTCCCACCCTTTAGCAAAGCCATGAAACCAGGAATAGCTGGCCCGGTACTTCGGAAAAACCACACTATTACTCCATCCCAGCCATGCCCAGGAATAGTTTTGTTTATCATGGTTTACATAAACCTCTGCTTCCGGTTGTATACCATTGCCAGATTGCCGGTCGCCATAATTCACCCTTCCCAGCAGCACCACCTTTTTAAAACGGCGCAGGTACTGAACAGAACTGATGAAAGCAGTGCGTGTACCATTATTGTAAAACGACTGCAGATGCAGTACCCCCAGCTGGTTCCTGTACTGCTTCGCTTTCACCTGTAACAAATAATCATTCAGTCTTTTATTGCCCGGCTCGTTCTGCTTCCATTCCATAATAGCCCTTACCGCTTCGGTATACCTGCCCATGTTATCCAGTGCCACTGCTTTTTCGCGTAGCAGGGGCACCTGCCCGGGCCATTGCTGCAACCCTTGCTGTGCGTACAACAACACCGAATCGTATTGTTTGCCGGCCATAAACCCGCCTGCCAGTTTTACCAGCGCCAGCGTATCAGTTGCGTGGTATTGCAATACCTGCCTGTAGCACATCATAGCACTATCTGGCTTGTTCTGTGCCTGGCACTCTTTGCCCAGCAGCCACCACGCATCTGCACATAAATCAGTTAATCTTACATCGCTGGTATAGCGCCGTTGCAACGGGGCAGCAACGGCGATGGCACTGGAATACTGCTTTTGCAGCATATATAAACCAGCTTGTTTAGCCATAACCAGCGAGTCGGCGGGGAAATACCGCAGAAAAATAGCACAGTTTACAATAGCTTCGGCATAGTTAGCGCAGCCTGCTTCCAGGCTTATCATGTACAGCAGCACATCTTTATTGCGGGGCTGCCGCGTAAGCACCTGTTTCCATTCTTCCCGTGCAGCAGCATATTGCTGTTTTATAACGTAAAGCCTGCCCATAAGGGTATGTATATCATCATCTGCCGGCGCCAGTTTAAGGGCGGCGCTGCAGTGGCTCATGGCCTGGTTGTAGTGCTGGTTTACTGTTTCCCGTTGCGCCAGTTGCAGCAACTCATCAGAAGACAAGCTGCCGCCACTGTTTTGCGCATACAGTACCGCTGCTGTTAAAAAAAGAGGAATTAACATTCCGCATTTCCTTAACAGGGGTTTTATCTGGCTTTCCATATCAATCGTCCTTTAGGTATTAATGATGAAATAGCAGTGGCTGCTCCTGCTTAAACCCACGCCTTTGCATGTTGCCCCATTTATGCTTTTTACCGGTCAGGTGCTGCAGATAGCCTTTAAGCGTAAAAAACAGCGATAAGGGGTGATATACCAATGGCTCCGCAAGTGCTGTTAAAAACAAACCGGTTACCACCCGCCAGCTACGGTAATGCCGGAAGGTCAGCTGATCCCACAACAGCGCCAGCGTAGTAACCAATAAAGTATATACATATACAAAAGCAAGCAAAATAACAGCCCATAAGGGGTTTACCGTACCGGTAATAATATGGTACAGTAAATACACCAGCCCTGTAGCTTCAATAACCGGTGCCATTAACTCAAACACCGCCACATACGGAAACATAAACAAGCCCATTTTACCATAACGCGGATTAAAAAATACCTGGCGGTGCGCCATAAAAAGCTGCAGCAGCCCTCTGCCCCAGCGCGCACGCTGGCGGCCGTATACGCGCAACGTAGCGGGCCCTTCCGTCCAGCACAGCGTTTCCGGCACATACCTTATGGCAAAGGGTAGTTTATGGCTATGCATGTACTTACTCATGCGTACCACTATATCCATATCTTCTGCAAAAGAAGCAGCATCGTACCCACCACTGTTTATGGCAATCTCTTTATCAAACAACCCCAAACCACCCGACACATTGGTTACAGCATTGCAAAAGGTCCATCCCATTTTGCCCAGCAGAAAAGAACGTATGTATTCAATTTCCTGAAAACGCGGTAAAAACTCAACGGGCGCACGCATTTCAGTCAGCTCTCCTTCATTTACCAGGCACGAGTTTGCCATGCGCAAGGTAGCGCCGGTGGCTATTACGCGTTTTTCTTCATCCATAAAAGGTTGCGCCAGTTTCAGCAGGGTATCTCTGTGTAAAATGCAGTCGCCATCTGTATTCAGAAAGTGGGTGTACGTAGCTGCATTAATACCTGCATTTACTGCATCGGCCTTGCATTTGCCATTCTCTTTATCTATCACCAGCAATCTGGCATAGGCCGGGCTTTTCGATTTTAAAAACCGCCGCACGGGTTTACTGGCAAGCTGTGCATGGTAGGCAAATTCCACCTCCATTAAATCAAACTGTTTTGTCAGCAGTTCCAGCGTATTATCGGTACTGCCATCATTCACAATAATTACCTCAAAACGGGGGTAATTGAGTGAAAGTAGCGACCGGGCGCTGCAACCTATGGTAGCAGCCTCGTTGTATACCGGAGCTATTACCGATATACCCGGCATAAGGGGCGATTCAACCAGCGTACGGCTGGTTTTATAACTGTTCTTGTGCAGGTGCCTGCGAATGGTGGTAAGCGACATAACAGCCAGTAAAGCGTATACCGCAAAAAGTGCCAGGCAATACAGGAATATTACGCCTTCGTAAAAGACGGTAATATAAAACCACACTTGTTGTAACATCAGTTTCTGATTAAAGGGTTTGCACTATGTACTATCATCAGATGAGGTAAACCAATGGTATGTTCTGTAAGGCGTTGTATATTGTTTTTTGCCAAAGCTTTATGCTGTATAATAGACCGGGCCGATTTTTTTCGCAGCTCAAACACTTCCCCATCTGTAAGTTCCTGCTCCAGAAACACCAGGCAGCGGCCGCTGCCAATACGGCCCAATGCTTTTACTACTTCAATTTTCACCATCATGGTTTCGGCAGTGTACCGCTGTACCAATATTTCTTCTGCTACTTCTGCTCCAAGCCTGCCCAGCGCATTTACTGCCTCAGCACGCAGCTCCTGTTCGGGGTTATCCAGCATTTTCATCAATGCGGGTATGGCTTCAAACTGCTGAAACCATGCTGCCGCCCGCATACTTAACGATATTACCGAATGGTGGTAAGCCTCATTCATAAAACCGGAAAACTCCGGCAAACAAACATCATTGCGTAGCGATAACAGCCGTAACAACTCCAGCTTCTCCCAGGGCAATAATGGCTTTTGCACTTCTTTTAAAAATACCAGCGGCTCGCGTAAAAGCCTTACGCAGGCGCAACGGGCCATTTCCATTACGTTTCTGTCTGTATGCTGTGCAAGCATCAGCAGCCGGTCTTTATCGGCAGGCATGGCCATTTCACACAATTCATGCAAACCTGCCGCAATATGCCCCGGTCTGGCCGAGTTTATAAAAGAGCGTGCCTGCCGGTACAGCCCCAGTTCTACATATAATTTCCGCAGCAGCTCTGCAGTTTTGCCACTCAGCAAATGGCGGTATTCTATCAGTTGCGCTACCAGTAACTGCCGGCACCATTTTTTGTGCAGCGGAATTGCTTTAAAGGCAGCTATATCCAGCACCACGGCTTTTACAGGCGTACCGCGGTGCAGTTGTTCGTTCAGCACTACTTCTTTTGCCAGCAGGGCTTGTATGGTGTTTATACAAATCCGTTCGCGCTTGTTTCTGCGGTACATTACCAGCCTATACAAAAGCAGAATAACCATGCTAAACAAAATACCTGTAAAAGCAATCAGCAGAATCAGCAATGCAATCTGCACCTGGGCAGGCAATCCGGTTAAATAATTCATACGGCAGTTATTTATGTGTTACGCGTTGCAAAAGCCGGTTAATACGGCACACCAGTTCACTGGTAGAAAAAGGCTTGCGCAAAAAGTCATCAGCCCCCATATCAAAACTATCCTGTACATTTTTTTCATTGCCCAAAGCACTTACCACAATTATGGCAGGGGTATCATAGGGCCATTTCTGTTTTATGGCGCCTATAATTTCCAGTCCGTTGGTATTGGGCAACATCATATCCACCAGTACAAGATCATAATGAAAACGGGCCAGGCAATCCATTGCATCTCTGGCAGAAGCAGCAGAAAAAACATCATGTCCCTCGCGTTTTAACACCATCGAAATCACATGCTGCATAGTAATATCATCGTCAATCGTTAGTATGGTAGCCATAACAAATAAGATTAAATGTTAAATAAGCATACAACAAAGTACCATAGTATCTGCCATTATTCATTACACCATTTTCAGGTATACACTACCCCTAAACAGGGGTATTCCGGTTTACATAAATACTGTTTATATTTACATACAAGCCCATGCACATGCCTGCATCTAAAAGCGATATAGAAACGTTACGGGAGCATTTTCTGGCCATGCAGCAGCAACTGTATCAGAAAGAAAAAGCACTGCTGCAGCTAAAGCACGATCTTAAAACTCCGCTTACCAGCATACAACTGATAGCAGAATTTATGCTTAACAACCAGGAAGGTGATATAACGGAGGAAAGAAAACAACTGGGCATGATAGTAGCATGCTGCCAGCAGATAAACCAGCGGCTGGAGCAGACGCCGGTTGCCAATATTCCATTATAGGCATCATTGTTCAGCAGGCTTAAAAATTTCCCTCAACCCCGCCGAGTTCAGCGGCTTTACCAGGTAGTCTGTTATAACACTAATGCTTTTTGCCTTATCCTTATCCCGGTCGTCAATAGAAGAACTTACAATATACACCTTCACTTCTTTTCCCAGCAAAGGCTTCATTTGTAAAAACTCTTCCAGAAACTGCCATCCATCCATCACGGGCATTTCCAGATCCAGTAATATATAATCAGGTGTACGCTCTTTATCGTACAAATGTTCCTTCATAAAATCGGCCACCTGCCTGCCGTTTCCAAAAGTAAGCACCGTATCGCAAAGCTTATGATATTCCAATAGTTTGCGGGTGCCATACAAATAAGCGGCATCATCATCTACCAGAAAAGTAAGCACCTTGGTATTCATGGCTATAACATTGTAATAATAAAACAGGAACCCTCATTTACCTTGCTCTCCACTTCAATAGTACCTCCTACCGTTTCAATCTGACTTTTGGTTATAAACAACCCTATTCCTTTTGCATCCGGGTGCGAGTGAAAGGTTTTGTACATACCAAATATCTTATGCCCGTTCTTTTGCAAATCAATACCCAGGCCGTTGTCAGAAATGGCCAGCACTGTTTTATCACCACTTTTGCAGGCACGTACCATTATTTCCGGAACCCTGTCAGGATGCCTGTATTTTAAAGCATTTGATATCAGGTTCAGCATTATACTTTCCAGGTAGGCGGGTATATGCTGCACCCGGTAACATTCCGAAAAATCGCAGCTTATGCGCGCGCCGGTCTTTTTTATCTGCAGTTCCAGCACATGCAGCGCCTGCTCGTACACATCCGAAAAATAGAGCGTTTGTAACGCATTGCGGCAATCGTTCTTAATTTTAATTACTTCATTTAAGTGGTACAGCGTTTCGTGCAGGTTTTGGCTAATGCGCTCCATGTTATGAAATATCTCTTCCTTCTCTGCTTCTGTAACCAGGGGCAGCACCTCCAGCGATACAGAAAACGAAGCCGCGTGCGAGCGCAGATTGTGCGATACGATGTGTGCAAAATTCTCCAGCCTTTCTTTCTGCTCTTTTATAATATTGTGCTGCTCCTGCAGCTGTGCTTCTCTTATTTTATGGTCCTGTATATTCTGTATGGTACCAAACAAAGCTTTCGCCTTCCCGTTTTCGTCCAGTATGGTTTTCCCTATCGATCTTATCCATATTTTTTTTCCGGTAGCGGTAATCAGTTCCAGTTCCAGATCGTAAGGTATCAGATAGTCCTGCGCTCTTTTAACCGCATCACGCAGCAACATCTGCGATTTGGGTGTGTAATACGCAAAAGCCTCGTCCAGGCTGGGCAAAGCGCAATCGGCAAGTTCATGTATTCTGAATACCTCGCGCGTCCAGTACAAACGTCTGGTTTGCAAATCCACCTTCCAGCCGCCAATATGTGCCATGGCACCCACTTCGTTCAACAGCTGATCGCGCACTTCCAGGGCCTCTCTGTACCGGTTGTTTTCTATCTTCTCCAGCATGGTATCGTTAATATCCATTACAAAGCCTTTATAGGCTATTAACGTATTACCAGGGCCTGTTACGGGCTCTCCTTTTATTTTTACCCATTTACAACGCCCGTTTTCAAATAACAGCTTTCCCTCCAGCTCCCAGCCTGCGTGTTCACGCAGGGCCATTTCAATGCTGTTTCTTAACTGTTCACGGCAATCGGGGTGAAACAGCTGCGGCAACGTTTCGCACAACGGCTCATACGTTTCCGGCTTTTCATAAATGGCATAGGCGCCGGGCGTCCATGTAAGTTGTTTGGTTATCAGATTACAGTACCAACCCCCTACCCGTGCTATGGAACAGGTTTCTGCCAGCAACTGCCGGTTTAACTCCAGTTCGTTACGGTAGGCTTCCAGCTTTTGCAAAGAAGTATTGTTTTCAGTATTGCCTGCGGCACATCCGGGCAAAAACACCTTACTAAGCCGGGCATTGTGTGAAAGAGGTACCAGATAAGGCATAGGCATTACCTGGGCAGCAGTATGGCAAACAAGCTTATCCATGTTATCGGTTTTGACAAAGGATATGAATTTTTAAAGCTACAATTAGTTTTTAATCCATCGTATAAGAAGCCTTATTAATACTGCTATAAAAAAACATAAAAAAGAGGTAAAATATTATATGTGTTTAAAACAGCGGCCAGCTGCAAAAAAAAGCGGCTACAGAAAACTCTGCAGCCGCTTTTTATAAAAATTATGCAAACTATACCAGTCCTGGTACGTTCACAACTTCATTTACATCTTTTTCATAATCAATGCCCGGAAACTCAAATCCAAACAGATTAAAGAAGTCATTTCTATAACCGGCCAGATCGCCTATGGCAGACAGGTTTTCGGTAGTAGCCTGCTCCCATAAAGCAGCCACTTCTGCCTGCACATCTTCCTGCATTTCCCAGTCGTCTACGCGAATACGGCCTTTATCGTCCAGCGGCACTGCACCACCGTTGTATAAACGGGTAGCAAATAAACGCTGCATCTGCTCAATACAACCCTCATGCAGGCCTTTTGCCTTCATTACTTTGTATAACAGCGAAATGTATAAAGGAATTACGGGAATAGCACTGCTGGCCTGTGTTACCAGCGCTTTGTTTACCGATACGTAAGCGTGGCCTTTCAGGTCTTTCAGCTTTTCATCAATGGTAAACGCAGTTTGCTCCAGGTGATTTTTTGCCATACCAATGGTACCCTTGCGGTAAACCGGCTCGGTAAGCAGGGGCCCTATATAAGAGTAAGCAACGGTAGTAGCACCTTCTGCCAGTACACCCGCTGCTTTCAGGGCATCTATCCACATTTCCCAGTCTTCACCACCCATTACGGCAATCGTGTTCTCAATATCCGCTTCGGTACAAGGCTCAATAGCAACCTCACTTACCACACCGGTATGAAAATCAACGGTTTTGTTGCTGAACTTCTGGCCAATCGGCTTCAGTACAGAATTGTGTACCACGCCGGTTACCGGATGGGTACGGCGGGGTGAAGCCAGGCTGTAGATAATCAGATCAACCTCACCCAGATCGGACTTAATCAGATCAATCGTCTTTTGCTTAATCTCGTTAGAGAAAGCATCGCCATTAATACTTTTAGCATATAAACCGGCTTTGCCAGCTTCGGTTTCAAAAGCAGCGGTGTTATACCAGCCTGGTGAGCCGGGTTTACCTTCTGCCGATGGTTTTTCAAAATACACACCTATGGTAGCTGCTCCGGCGCCAAAGGCACTGGTAATGCGACTAGCCAGTCCAAAACCGGTAGAAGCGCCTATTACCAACACTTTTTTAGGACCATCAATAGCTCCTTTCGATTTTACGTAGTTAATCTGATTCACTACATTCTGTGCACAACCTTCCGGATGGGAAGTCAAACAGATAAAGCCACGTACTTTAGGTACAATAATCATAGTCTGAATATTAACAATTGGGGCCGCAAAATAGCTAAAAAACAATCTCTTCCCCGCTTTTCACTTCATAAGCGGGTTTTCCGGGTAAAAAAATACGGGCGGCAGGTACGCCTTCCAGCGTAACACGGGTGTCTTTTACCCGTATCCAGCCCCCTTCGCGCAGGCCTACCACCGGCACAACCTGCTGGGTATGAAACTCTTTTATACGCGTTTCCCGCGTTTCGCCCATATGCGGCAGTTCAGGTATGGGGTCCAGATAATGCGGGTTCAGGTTAAAAGGCACCAGCCCCATGGTGGTAAAAGAAGGTGGGTATACAATAGGCATATCATTGGTGGTTTGCATATTTACCCCACCTATGTTACTACCCGCGCTGGTTCCCAGGTAAGGTTTGCCGTTAGAAACCTCTTCTGCCAGTACCTGCATCACCCCCAATTCGTGCAACTGCTTCACCAGCAAAAAAGTGTTGCCACCACCGGTAAAAAAGCCTTTGCCCACACGCAGCGCTTCTGCGGGGTTATCAAACGTATGTAGCCCGCGCAGGGTAATACCCGCGTCTGCAAATACTTTGGCTGCATTGGCGGTGTATTCATCGTGTGAAATGCCTCCCGGTCGTGCATAGGGTACAAAAATCACTTCTCCTGCTGCTGCAAACAACTCTTTTATAACTGGTTGCAGGTACGCCAGGTACGCTTCTCCATATAAGGTAGAGGTACTGGCCAGTACAATATTCTTCATGCTAATGGTTCTATTGAGGCGGTTAAGGTAAAGCAGTTGGCCGGTATATGGCTGAAACAAGCCTGTTTTTCCTGCCGGCAGCGGTTGTTTATCTATTAAAGTATAGTCCACGTATCGTTTTGCCCGGTACAACTACCTCATTGGCCTGTTTAACGATTATGCAGGCAAACGCCCTTACAGCCCTGGTAATTTTACATCAGCAACGTAGCTAATACTACCAATGCTGCTAAAAGCGCTACAAGCATCCCCTTGTGTATATAGCTGCAGCAGATGTGCGTAAAGTAAGGTATCCCCGTTACCTGTGTGTTAGAATAGCTGCAGCACCCCCACGCAGCGCCGGCTTGCCGGCGCTGCTTTTTAACGGTTGGCAAAGAAGAGCATTACATCTACACAGTGTGTTTTATTGTCTTTATAATGCAGGCCAAAGCCTGCTACGCTGTTAAACACACCTGTTTCGGCACCAAACCAGGTATTGGCATACAGCAACTCTCCTTTCTCCCGCTGCTCATTCTCACGAACTACAAAGTAGCTTTTCCGAAAATCTGCTGCAATGGACCTCCATTCATCTTCCACCTGTTTTTTTGCCTGTAGTGTAGTGTCTGTTAAACCCACCACCTGCACTACCAGCACAGTATCTTTTATTGTACTGCCGTCACGGCGTTTTTTCGACCGGGTAGCTTCCCTTACCTGAAATTCCACGCTTTGTACCGGTATAGAAAACGGGTTAAATTCAGTAGTAAAGCCACGCATGTAAAAAAGCGAATCCTTGCTGCGTGTTCTGCGCCATATATCAGTAAGATGATACTTCTCCTCCAGCAAGTCTGCAATCCCTTCCCGGCTGGCTGAATAAGGATTAATGCCGAAGTATTTGTCTGCCTTCTCCTGCAAGGCGCCTGTTTGCTGGGCAGAAGCAATAACAGTACATAACAAAGCGCCAATAAGCAGTATGTGTTTCATAGCAATGGTTGTTTAAGGTAGCGGCAAAAGTAGCAAAATGTCAACCATATAAAACAGCATTGCCTAAACCCTCCCGGTTATGTATCTCGGCTTCAGCCTGCAACAATTTACCAATACTGTTATATAATGCTTCTGCAGTTGCCCCCTGCTTTCGCAGGTATTGTATGGAAGTAGCACCGGCAGATTTAGAAAGCTTCTCTCCTGACGCATCTTTTATCAGATCATGATGTACAAAACAGGTAGCGGTAAAGTCCTTTGCATTCAATTGCGCTGCCAGCCCCAGTTGCGCCAGCGTGCTTTGCCACAAATCTTTTCCGCGTACTATCAGGTCCACCCCAAAATGTACATCGTCTATTACAGAACTTAACTGATAAGCCGGGTATCCATCTTTCTTACGTACAACAAAGTCTTTCATTTCCGCCGGAAATGCTTCTGTATGCGTACCTGTTAGCGTACGCAATGTCACCTCCCGTATATTGTCTGTTTTTAAACGCCAGTTAACCTGCGCCGCATCCAGTGGCAGCTGTTGCTGCCGGCAGTTGCCCGCACAGCCAATACCGTTAACCGCCAGCAACTGTGCGCGGCTGCAGCCACAGGCATACACCGCATTCATCTGCCGCAACTGCTCCAGTGCCTGGTTATATAATGCCATACGATACTGCTGGCTCCACGTGGCTTCAAAAGCTGCCGCATTTTCCGGCCCTTCCTGCCAGGGTATATCCATAAACCTTAGCGTATCAAAAATATCCTGCACATAGGCGGGCTGCACGCGCTCCCTGTCCATATCATCAACACGCAGTAAAATAACCGCCCCCGTTTGCTTTGCCAGCGTGGCGGTTACCGCAAACGACAGCACATTGCCCATATGCAGGTAGCCACTGGGTGTAGGGGCTATACGCGTACGTGTAAAATGAGGCAAAACCCCGTTATTGTGTTCCGTAGTATACATATACTTTACTCCTGCACAAAAATGCAGCACAAAACCTAAACCGTACACTTTCTGTACGGCCCCGTGCATTTTTACACGCATAGTCCTTAGCAAATTATTGATAAACAAGACATTACACGCCTGGCACGGACTGTGTAGACCATTTGCAAACCAACGCCCATGTTCCGCAACTATTTCAAAACCGCCTGGCGCAATCTCTTAAAAAACAAATTCTACAGTGTAATTAATATTACAGGTCTGGCTATAGGCCTGGCCGTAGGTATTATGATACTGTTATGGGTACAGGACGAAACCAGCTTTGATACCTTTCATACCAACGCGGCACATATTTATAAAGTTAACAGCCACCTGGGCAATGCCAACGCCCAGGTATGGGGTGTGGCCCCTGCCCCGCTTACCGTGTTTGCCAAAGAAAGTGTACCCGATGTGGTGAATGGCGTACGGGTTATGAGAAGATGGAACAACCTGATTATTCAAACAGGTAACGATAAACTATACGAAAACACCACGGCTTATGCAGACAGTGGCTTCTTTAGCCTGTTTAGCTTTCCGCTGCTACAGGGCAACCCCGATAAGCCTTTTACCGATATGCATTCAGTAGTACTTACCGCCTCCACTGCCAAAAAACTATTTGGTACCGAACAGGCGGTGGGCAAAACCCTGCAGATTAATAAAGAGCATACGGTGGTTTCTGCCGTAATGCAGGATTTTCCGGGCAATTCGGTTATGCAATACAACATGATTTTTCCTATGACGTTATACGCCAGAAATTTTACCGAAGCCGGCGGCAACGGCGACTGGAAAACCATAGATGCAGACCTGGGCGGTTATAACTACGATATCTATTTTCAGCTGCGCCCGCAGGCAACACCAGAGGCGGTAGCTAAAAAAATAACCAGCATTTTTTATCAGCACAAATCCGGTGAAGATGCAGACGGCAGCCATTTTGTATTACAGCCGCTCACCAGCCTGCACCTGGAAACGCCGGATGGCAATAAAGGCGCACAACAAACAGCCCGCATTTTTTTACTGGTAGCTGCACTGATACTTATTATAGCTTGTATTAACTACGTAAACCTAAGCACCGCACGTAGTATGCAGCGCGCTAAAGAAGTAAGCATGCGTAAAATTGCAGGCGCTGCACGGCAGCAGTTGTTTGCGCAGTTTATAGTTGAATCGGCCCTGCTGTTTTTATTTGCCACCCTGCTGGCATTTGGTATTATTTATCTGCTGCTGCCATTGTATAACGATTTATCGGGCAAAAACCTGCGCTTTAACCTGCTCTCTGCCAACGTATGGCTGGTTACCGGCGGCGCTATACTGGGCACCCTGTTACTATCGGGCATTTACCCGGCACTGTTACTTTCTTCGTTCCGGCCACTACAGGCACTTAAAGGCAAGCTTACCGCAGGCATAGCCACCACCACCTTCCGCAAAACACTGGTGGTTACTCAGTTTGTATTTTCTACCGCGTTAATTATATCTACGGTGGTTATAGCCAGCCAGCTGCAATACATGCGCAGCAAAAACCTGGGTTTTAACAAAGAGCAGGTTTTTACTTTCCGGCTGGATAAAGCCACTTTTCCGCACTTTGATGTACTGCGTAATAAACTGGCGCAAATGCCCGGCGTACTGGGTATTACCTGTAGCGGCAGCGGGCTGGCAGGTATTAACGGCACCACCGGCGATACTGACTGGGAAGGCAAAGCCCCCAACAGTTCTATGATGATACACGAGCGGGAAGTGGATGAAAACTTTATTCCGCTGTTACAGATGCAAATGGTGGCCGGCCGCAATTTTACCGGTGAAGGCGATAGTGCCCGTTACATACTTAACGAAACCGCTATACGCCAGATGGGAATTAAAGACCCGATAGGCAAACGCTTTAGCCTGCACGAAAACAAGGGCATTATTACCGGCGTTGTAAAAGACTACAACTACTCATCGCTCAGAACGGCTGTAGAACCTATTATTATGTACTACAGCAGGCAGAACTATCACATATATGTAAAAACCACTACACAGGCAGCAGAAGCAGTAATAGCCGCTGCTAAAAAGAACTGGGAAGCCTATGGCTCAGACTTTCCTTTCAGTTACTCCTTCCTGGATGCTGATTTTGAAAAAATGTACCGGGCCGATCAGCGGGCGGGTAACCTGTTTAAAGTATTTGCTGTAGTTACCATTTTCATCAGCGCCCTCGGCCTTTTAGGCCTGGCCACTTATACCGCACAGGTAAAAACCAAAGAAATGGGTATTAGAAAAGTGCTGGGCGCCAGCGTGCCACATATTACCAGCCTTATGGCCAGAGAATTTGTGCAACTGGTGGTGCTGGCTTTTATAATAGCCACCCCGCTTGCCGCCATAGCCATGTATAAATGGCTGCAAAACTACACCTACCGCATTCAACTGCAGTGGTGGATGTTTGCACTTACCGGCGTGGCAGCCGTAGCCATTGCTTTACTTACCGTGGCGCACCAGGCTATTAAAACTGCCATTGCCAACCCGGTTAACAGCCTTAAAGCAGAGTAACAACTCAATCAATCAGTTACGCAGAAAAAAAGTTGAAAAAAGTTTTGTTGAATTGAACCTGCCTCCCCTATATTTGCACTCCCAAAACGGCAAACCGATAACACGGAAAGCCAATAAAAGGGAAGGTTTGGATCGGTAGTTCAGTTGGTTAGAATGCCGCCCTGTCACGGCGGAGGTCGCGGGTTCGAGTCCCGTCCGGTCCGCAAGCTTTAACAAGAAGTCGCTGAATTTCAGCGGCTTTTTTGTTAATGAGAGCTGGCCTTTAATTCTGCCAGGGCTTTTTTACCACCCTCATTATTGGGGTTCAGCGCAATTGCCCGCTCATACATCCATATTGCTTCCTGCTTTTTACCTGCCCGCTTAAGCAGATCTCCGTAACTGTCATAGGTGTTAAAGCTGGCTGGAAAAAGTAAAGTGTTCACTTTCATCACCTCCAAAGCTTCAGCGAACAGCCCGTCTCCGGCTAATGCATATCCCAAACGATTCATTTCCCGCTCATCCAGGAAGTAAGCAGCCGTATCTGTGCGCATGCTAAGCAAGTTTGCTGCTGCTGCATCTGCGCCATTCCGGTATAAAGCGATAACATATGCCACTGCCGCGGAGCGCTTTTTTTTAGCAATGGAAGCACCGTTTACCAGATAAAAAGCGTCTAGCGCGTCGCTATGCAAACCGCGGTGCGTTACGTTATCCAGTACAATAATCGTTTGATGTTTTTCCACGTTTCTGATAAAAGCGGTAACAATTCCTGCTGCGCCGCCCGAATGCCAGACCAGCTTCCCAAAGCGGGTTGGAAGAATCATCCAGCCAAGACCATAGCTACCACCCCAGCCCATCTGCGCTTTTTCACCACTGTTCAAAAGCGCGGGAGTAAACGCAAGATCCAGGGTTTTCGCTTTAAGCAGTTTGCCGGAATAAAGCGCCTGGTCATAACTCAGTAAATCCCGGCAGCTGCTTACCACAGCCGTTGGGCCCACAATCGCACCCAGCACCACTGCATCTATGTAATCATCTTTTACAGAATCTACGGGCCTTAGTACCGAAGGGGAATAAGGCAGATACTCATACCTTACAGCACGGTGTGTGTCCGGAAAAGGAATCAGCGGACTGGTGATATAGCTATTTTTCATACCCGCAGGTAAGAAAACGTGCTTATTCAGGTAATCCTGAAACGCTTCCCCGCTAAGCTTTTCCACCAACAGCGCCAAAAGACCATAACCAGTGTTGGAATAGTTCCAGCGTTCTCCGGGCTTCCATCTTAAAGCCCTGTTATCAGCTTTAATGGCAGGTATCAAATCCTTCAGTGTATAAATCTGCTTAGGATCTTTTTGGTGCGGCCCCTCAAAAATCTGATAGTCAATCAATCCTGAAGTATGGCTCAATAACTGAGATATGGTAATCTCTGCGAATGGAAACTCAGGAAAAAAACTGATAAAATGGTCATCCAGCTTCAACTTCCCTTTTTCCATCAGCTGCAATACTGCCACAGAAGTAAAAGTCTTGGAAACCGAGCCCAGATTGAAAGTCGTAGCGTCATCGTTCAAATGTTTCCCCACCACATCTGCAAAACCGAAGGACTGGCTATAAAGGATTTTTCCCTGTTGGGCAACCAGCACATTTCCGTTAAATTCGTTTTGCAGCGCCAGATTTACAAACTGGCTATCCAGGCGCTCATGAACCTGCTGACCCAGCATTCGGGCAGGCCATAAGGCAGATACCAGCACTGTCAATACCACAGCTTTTCTGAAATTTTTCCGATTCATGTTTTAATTTTTAGGCAATAGAGTTCCCTGCTGGTCGACTGTGCCGCCAGTAGCTTGTACAATTACATGATTTTACTGTTTATTTATCGGAGCAATGGCATGCCCGCCCACGTTGCCAAAGGATCTTCAGCACATCCATCTCAGTTTTGGTTAGGGTATTTTCCGCTGCACAATCTTTCCTTAATTAATCCTCCACAAACCTATGCATAAAAAACGTACGTTACAAATGAATAGCTATTTATTTTGAAAATCATCCGGTTTTTACACTCTTTTATTGGAGCTCTATTTCATAGTCTACAATAATTTAACAGGTACATCCACATAGCTGGAGGTAAGCCACTGAATCAACAGAGGCGCTTTTCCATCATCAGCGTTTTCATCAGCCACATCTTTACCAGTGCCATAATTTACTTGCGCAAACGGATTTTTATCTGTGTTCAATACCACCAGTAAACGGCTGCCCTTCCTAAGCTGGCGGCTTACCAGCCGTGTGCGCTCAAAGGGTATGCGCTCTTCCTTACCGGGATGCAGCAACCTTCTGTTGGTCATATTCTGTGCATAGCTGGCTCTTCCCAGGTAGTAACTCAGTTGCAAATACTTTCCTTCCGGCGTTACCTCATACAACACCACTGTTACATCCATGTCTTTCTTATTAATAATCGCATGCAGCTCGCCACTAAACCTGCCGTTTATCTGTACAGGCTGGTCAAAAGGCTGCGACAGAAAAAACAATCCATTACTCCTGTCAGGTGCCTCTTTAATAATGGGCGAAGGGTAATAGTCGCCATATAAAACGCTCCGCTCTGCCAGATCAATGGTGTCGTTTAATGCGGAGGATTGGGAAGAGGTAGTTTCTGAAAGCAGATAGTCATTACCATTTTTTTGTGCAGTAAGGTACAGCCGAAGCCGTTTACCGGCCATATCTGCTACAGAAGCAGTATGTACCCAGCGGTTAGCCCCCATCACTTCATAGTTTACCCTGTTTTGAATAATCTCCGGCCTGAAAGCGCCCTTCAATACATAATCCAGCCATTGATAGGTTATTTCCCGGGTGCTGATTAATGCCACCGGATCAACCTCATAGCCACGTAATACAGGTACCCCACCGCTTTGGGCACCAAAATGATCGTAAGGGCCAATAAGCAGGTAGTGGTTGGCAACAGCGTTGTATTTCAGATGTTCCAGAAAATAATGCAGTCCGGAAATCTGCCCATCATCATAATATCCCTCCACCGTAAGTACAGGTATATGAATACCGGCATAGTCCTGCTGATAAGGCACCTGCTGCTGCCAGTAGCGGTCGTAATCCGGGTGCTGCAACCAACGTTGCAGCCAGGGGTTGGGCGTGCCGTCTATACTATCCATTTTTCTGTAGGCAGCACCGCTGTTAAACCAGTTCCAGTTAAGCGAATGCCAACGGGAAGGATTATTGTAAACAGCGTTATCCAGATACCGGTTATTGGTAGTATAAAAAGCCCAGCCATAATTCGCATTCAGAAACACATTGTTTTCCATAGGCAGGCCAAGGCCGGGAATAGCGGCCACATAAGGCACTATTGTTTTTAACGCGGGGTTACGGTACCTGGCCACCGCCCACTGCGTAAAGCCATTATAACTGCCGCCATACATACCCACACTGCCATTACACCAGCGCTGTTTGGCTATCCAGGTAATTACCTGGTCAGCATCTTCCCCATCATGTTCAAAAGGCACTATAGTATCTGTACTCATCCCCTTTCCCCGGCTAAAAGCCATTACGCCGGCATAACCATACGCAGCAGAGGCAAACAGCCGTATACCTGCTGTACTATCTGCATAAATGGTATACTGTAAAGCAGCAGGAAGGGCGCTGCTGATTCCCCGCTTCAAAATAAGTTTTACATGAATTTGTACGCCGCCTGCTATTTGCACCAGCTGATCAGTTACCACATACCGCCTTTTGCAATCGTTGAGTATAAGCGATCGGGCAAGCACTTCCGTTTGTTCAGCGTACTGCATATCTGCATAGCTTACACAAAGCGCAACGGCATCTGCAGGTAGCAAAAGACTATCCTTTTGTGCAGCAGCCAGTTTCTGCTGAAACAGATCTCTTAAAACACTTACACTCTCCGCGCTGAAAAACCCACCATACTCCCGGTAAGCAGCCTTATCATCCAGCTTTTCCATGGCCTTGTAAAACAGGCGGGAATAGATTGCAGCAAAACGCTCCGGATGCCCCTTCAATTCTTTGGCTGCACGTGCATACAATTGGTATGACAGGCCCACTGCAGGCCTATAAGGGCTCGCCGCCTTGTAAAGCGGCAACCAGGCCTTTGCAGTAGCCATTGCCTGCGAATATCCGCCGGTCAACAACTGTAACCTGTATGCATTTTCAAGATATGTTTTACGGCTGCTATCTGTGTAGGTTAACAGCACCTGCTTAGCCAGCAGTTGCACCTGCCTGTTAACAGCGGCGCTATCGCGGCCCGTGCCTGCCGGCCACACCAGTGGTTGCGATACGGCCATACGGGTAACAAAAAGGCATAGCAATGCCATACAGAGGTTTCTGTTCATGGGTAAAACAAGTATTATTGTTTAGTAATTAACGGGGTGCAGAAAAGCTAAATACCCCTGTGTATCTTCCTGAATTTAATCCACTGCCGTTCAGACATCTCTACGGTATGGCCTGTAGTAAGCGTAACCTGTGTACGCCCATCCTCCAGTGTTTCTATTTGCCGTATAAAACCGGTATGAATTAACTGAGCGCGGTTTACCCGGAAAAAAGGCATAGCCTCCAGCCGCTTCTCCAACTGGTTCAGCGAGCTTTTAATTAACACACTTTTATTGTTAAAGGAAAGCCTTGCATAGTTATCCAGCGATTCAATCAGGTGCACCTCTTTCCATGGCAAAAAATAATAGGTGTTTTTGTCTTTAACAAACACGCTGGCCTCTCCAGGCGTATGAAATTGTTGCCGGGCCTGCGCTATTGCTCTGGCAAAACGCTCTTCGCGTACCGGCTTCATCAGGTAATCCAAAGCACCTACCTCAAAAGCCTTCACCGCATACTGGTCAAAAGCAGTAACAAAAATAACCTGCTGCCCCCATGCCAGCCCTTCCAGCAAATCAAACCCCGACCGGCCGGGCATTTGTATATCCAGAAAAAGCAGATCTGGTTGTTGTTCCTCCATCAGCTGTTCTGCCTCATCTGCATTGGCAGCCTCGGCAATAATTTCCAGGTCCGGACAACCCGCTACCAGGCGCCGTATTTCATTTCTGGCACTACGCTCATCATCCACAATTATTACACGCATCTTCCTCATACTACAGGAAATAAAATACAGGCCGTAACCACTCCATCCACCTCCCCCCTATTCAATACCGCCTTATGCTGATAACACAACTGCAAACGTTCGCTCAGGTTTTTCAAACCCAACCCCTGCGCCGGAGCGGCAACCTTCCATACACCCGGGCTTTCTACCGTTGCATGTATAAAGTCTCCCTCACGCCTGATTGTTATCCGTAACAACCCACCGCTTTTCTGCTGACTTACACCATGTTTAATAGCATTCTCTACCAGTACCTGTATGCTGTAACGCAGTATCACTGTATCCATCAGTTCCGGCGCACATTCAATAACAAACTGCAACCGCTCTTCCAGCCGCAGCTTTTCCAGTTCCAGATAATCCTGCACCAGATAAAGTTCATCCTTTAAAGGGTGCAGTAACAACTCCTGATAGTAAAGAGATCTGCGCAGCAAATCTGACATCAGATCAATGGCTCTTCTGGCACCAGCAGGCTCATCCACCACCAGCGCTTTAATGGTATTCAGCGAGTTGAACAAAAAATGCGGGTTTAACTGTGCATGCAGATTGCTCAGTTGTGCATCTTTCGCTATCAGTTCCAGCCGGGTGTTTTCTCTGGCCAGTGCCACCTCCCGCTTACCATAGTAATACAGGTGATAAGCCAGCAGCCAGATGCACATTAAGCGGAAACCACCCATAAGAATGGGCAACCAGTTAGCCTGAAAAAACGCGGCAAAAGTGCCTGCATCACCCCCAAACAGCCATACACGAAACAGATATATCTTACCCGCAGTAACCAGCAGAAACACCAGCGACAATACCACCACGGCGGATATAATTTTTTGTATTAACGGGTTCGTGCCCAGCCGCTGCCAGTGATGCCGCAAAGCAAACCGGTGATACTGATGCGTAATAAACACGTACAACAACACATCCGACAAAAACTGCAATACCCCTATCCATACGATATACCCACCGCTCAGAAAACCTGTATACCCCCAGTAGAAAGATGCTGCAGACCAGCCAAGCAGCTGACACTTCCAGTAAAGCGGTATGTGTGGTTTCTTCATCATTTGTATAAAACTGAGGGCAGAACAAAACAAAGTAATAAACACCTGCCCCGCAAGCTAAAATACAGAAACGCGGCACTAAGGGGATAAACGCATGTTTTAAAAGAAGAGTACCTTTGCACAATTGTAGTGAATGAGTACGGAGCATGTTTCAAAGATCCCCTGCACGGCGTAACGCTGGAAATGATTGTTACCTCGCCTGGCAGACAGCTATGGCTGGGAAGAACCGGGGCAACACATCCGTATTAACTGCTTCATCAGCAACCCTTCCGTACAATTCAGCCTTAAGTTTCTGCGCAAAACACCCTGGGCGCGTACCAAAGCAGAGGATTTCTACAAATACTCAACTCCGGTACAAAAAGCTGAAAATGTAGCCGGCAACGGTATATTTCCCGTAACATGGTGAAAAGAAACGAGCAGGATTTGCTGGCGACTTTTCTGAAACATTATAAACCGGATGTCATCGCACTGCGGAATAAGCAGGTGCAGCGTGTGTTGCAGTATGCCCTGCAGTGCAGAAGCACCATGGAGAATACAGTACTGCTTTTACAGCATGCAGGCGTGAATAATTAATAGTTGCAGAGGGGTAAGATTTTTTTGCCCGCACATGCGCCATTGATCAAATACCCCTATATTTGCACTCCTTTAACGGCAAACGATAACACGTAAAGCTGTTAAAAAGGAAGGTTTGGATCGGTAGTTCAGTTGGTTAGAATGCCGCCCTGTCACGGCGGAGGTCGCGGGTTCGAGTCCCGTCCGGTCCGCAAGAATCCACTAGAAGTCGCTGTAACACAGCGACTTCTTCATTTTTAGTCTATTTGGTAGTCTATAATAATTCATTTTCCCGTTCTTTCTTACTTCGTTTTACCTCTTTTTAATTGATAGGAGTATAAAGTTATATATTTTTTCTATCCTTTTTTATTGCCACTTCTGCTTATTGGGCTGCTAAATAATGAGAATCTATACTTCCCGCCAAAGCATTACTGGACATTTAGTTTTATAGCAAAAAAGCTTTGGAAGCATTTTCCACTGTTCCACAGAGGTGGAGATTTTTGCTCGAACCGAAAGCAGGCGCAGCAACAGCGCAGACCGTTTTTGAGGCTGACTTTTAAGAGCTTTGTGATAACGGGAAAGGAAGAGTGATATAAAATTGATGAACAGCAAATTGCTGATTAAAGAGAAAAGCCGGACAATACCGGCTTTCTTCTAAAACCTGTTTGCTTTAGATGATTTCCGCAAATTCATCCGGAAACGGGCTATCCAATATGTATTTTCCTGCTGCATCAATCTTATCTAATCTCCCACAAATTCATCGATCTTATGGGCTTCTGCCAATTTGTAAAAGGCGAATGTGGCACGTTTAACATGTTCTTTTTTTGTTGTTTTATAATTCTGAATAGATACATTGTTTACAAAATGCTGTAACACCTCTTGTAAGCTATGGTTAAACAACTCCATCATTACATAGCTTTCCGGAGTGTGGGTAATTTCAAAAGTCATTTCCATAGCTTAACTGTTTTTGTTGTTTTGTAGTAATTGCTGATAGGTGTCGTTAATCAGCTGGTTATATTCCGCTTCTGACCATTCCAGCACTCCTGTAACAGTCATTGCGATAATGGTTTTAGTCACTTTTATACAAATCTCTCTTTTAACTTCGTTAGATTCTGGTACAGCAATGGTTGTTTCCATGAAGTCCTTAAAAACGTTCGTTGTTTGTACTATCAATAAGTCGTCATTATTCTCAAAGAAGGTGCAGACGGTGACTAAGTGGCTGGTGAAAAGTTGCAACATTTGCTGTTCGGATATGCCATATGCTTCACAGTCTTTTGTAAAACTTTCCGAAATGTCAAGTGTAACAGAGATAGTGTCCATTATAATATTTTCTTGTTTGAGTGTTATAACTGGTTGTTTTTTATGCGTGTTGATTAAACGGTTAGCTTGGCCATTTCTTCCAGGTTCCTAATTTTATTTAAGAATCCTTCTAAGGAGTTAATCATATCTATAAGCTGTTCATAGAAGTAAAGAGATTCCCCCGCTTCTTTTCCGCCTATTATTTCACCTCTGAAATAGATATATGCAGTCATCCACTCCCAAAATTCTTTTCTGGCCTTTTCAAATGGGTTATTTAGAAAGAAGTGGAGGACTTCTACGTAAATGTCCTTTAATAGCTGGTCTTTATTTTCTTCACTCATGATTATTGGCAATAGGTTTGTGTTTATTTAGCTCATCCATGACGGTTAAAACGGTAGCAATCATCACAGGTTGGCTAAGAGGTTCAACCTCTACCTTTTCAATGGAAACGTGATCGATATACAGCTGCAAAACCGCATGAAGGTCGATCCGTAATGCATCGCATAGCAATGTCATTTCTTCGCCAATGTGAAGGGTGATAGTCTTTTCCATAATGTTATTTTATAAGGTGAGTACGGCGTTTTTCCAGTCGTGTATAATTTGCTGGTATAGTAAAGTCTTTTCTGGCTGTGTTTTTTTTGAATGTATCACCTTAGCTATTTTTTGCATAAAGCCACTGGATATGCTGTATTTAATGGTGTTTCCTTTCAGTAGCTTCTTTTCTGCCTGTAGGTGCCAGTTGCAGAGCTTTATAAACTCGCCTGCCAGTTTGGAGGAACTGGTATTGTACTTTTCCAGATACCCCACAATGGTTACCCGGTCAGCAAACTGTTGTAATACTTGTTCGGGCGTTTTTCCTGTCCAGTTGCAGGCATACAAAAAATCATCCGTAAGCGTGAATGTAGCTTTCAGTGTTTGAAACTTCATGTGTCATTTATATTAATCGTTAGGAAATACTAAGGAAGTGGTGTGCGGGTTAATGGTGGTGGATGGTGGTTCCGTCATACATCTGTATTCGGAATAGAAGGTCTTTGGCAATAAGCAGTCTGGACAAGCCTACATATAAAGTGTAGGCTATAATGAAATCGAGCCCAATGATTAAGCTATGAAAGAAGATAGCAGCCCCAATGTAAATAGGGATTAATACTGTAATGTGTATAAGCAGAATGATGTAACCCTTTTTTCTTCTAACACGTTTTGCACGCTTATACAATTTGCCAAACAAAAACACTATTGCCAGCATATACACCCCATACAAGAGCAGGTAAGTATACCAGGTATTTCTAATAATCAGTAATTGAATAATAGTAACCGGAGAACCTACCACCAGGTTAAAGAGGGCTGTACTCAGCATTTGACAGAGCCAGTAAATGAAAAGTGAGATAAATGGTAGCCGTTTCCAACAAACCTGCAAACGGAATATAGGTAACCCTTGCGGAGTGAATGCAAATTGGAATGCCATATAAACAATTAGATGGTTATAGCCATGCGGCCACCGCTAGTGCCTGTCACCAACACATTAAATTCCCCGTTTTCCATGAAGAATAACGGCAACCGCTGGCTAATAAATTGAGATTCCAGTTAGGGAGCAGCAAATGACTTCCTGCTTATTGGCATGGTAATACTGTAATTGGGTGCGACATACGCTTACATTTATAGGTTAAAAAATGTAAGTCTCTAGTAGACGTGGCGTGTCCGGAAATGAAATTGCCTATAGGACAGGTCTCGTCTTACCAATCTGAGGCACCGCGAAGAGCCCGGGAAGAGATAAGCTGATAGAGACCTACCCTATAGGCATAATACTATAGAGTAGGCTTCACCTATCATCTCTTTCCCTTGAAAATTCGCGGTTTTCAGATTGAGACTTATAGCGAAGTCCTTCAAATTCAATGAAGAACGACAAATGTAATATTTACTAGGTAAAGTAAGTAAGTTGAGCTTGTCTATTAAAGGCAGAAATTGCCTAAAAAACCGATTTTTTGCCTTTTTTACCGGGTACAATAGTCCAATTTACAAATAACCTTATCTTACAGCGTCTTGTATAAATACATCTATTATGTCAAACACTCACCAACCACATCACGGAAAAAATTTTAAGCGCATGAGGGAAATCTTAGGCGTTAAACAGGAAACTGTAGCCTTTGAATTGGGGGAAGACTGGGATCAAAAGAAAGTATCAAGACTGGAAGAAAAGGAAATAATCCCCGATGATCTTATGGACCAAATAGCGAAGATTTTGAAAGTTTCACCTGACGCAATTAGAAACTTTGATGAAGAAAGAGCAATTAATATTATTACGAACACTTTTCATGATAGCAGCGTAAATCAGGGTGGTGGAAGTAGCAATTACCATTCTACATTAAATTTTAATCCATTGGAAAGATTTTTAGAAGCTGTCGAGAAAAATGAAAAACTATATGAGCAACTGCTTCGAGTTGAACGCGAAAAAAATTCTTTGCTTGAAAGATTACTGAATGAAAAGAAGTAGTCACACATCTTAAATAAGTTACCAAAAAGGCCTGCATGTTGAATACAGGCCTTTTTAAATTTAGAAGCCTTTATTGTTTACGTAGGGTAACTATGCAGCTGCATCTTTACGCCCTTCCTTCAAAAGCTCTTGAATGTCCTGCCATAGAAAAAATACCCGCGAGCGAATTTTTACAGGTTTCAGCTTGCCACATTCTACCCAGGCATAGATAGTAGGCTTGCTAATCTGGAATAGGTTGCATATTTCTTCAGTCTTATAAAGTGGCTTGTATTCCAGCCCTGGCGTTTCATACATGGAAGTTACAGGAGTAGCTTTTTCTACCCGACTTACTTCCTCTCGTATAATAACCCGCACCCGTTGCCAAAATACTTCCGGATCAAAAGGGAATAACATAACAGTCTGGTTGTTTTCGTTGTGGTTCATGGTTTTCATTTTCAAAAGTTTAATGTTGAAATAGTAGCTGTGCTGCTATTTTACAATGATACAACAACCGAAAAGTGTCCTTGCCCAGTTTGAGCACGTTTGGGATGAGATTTGCCAAACAATTCCAAAATATGCTCAAATATTTTTCTAAAAGGATAGATGTGACAAGGTGCCTTTGTCTTGCTTACCACCAAAAAAAATATCAAGTGCAGCCTTGAAAAAAATATAAGCACCAGGAACCAATGAAAACAATGTCACGTGACAGTGGACGTGACAAACAGAATGATTTCACATTGATTACTTATTAAGTTACATTAACTGAAATTAAAAGCAAAACGTATTCTTATTGAAAACATCATAAGGTCTTGTTGAATCGGCAAATGTAGCAATAGAACAGGATATGAAAATGAACGATGCTACATCTTAGAAAGTAGCTTATTTATCCAGCATTTGCTGTGCTTCAAATAAGGCGGTGACGGTTGGCAGATGAAGCACTCGTTGCAAAGACACGCTATCAGCCATATTCCAAAGTCCCGCCTGGTGCCAGGAAGATAAATGATCCCAGAAATACACAAAGGGATATCCATTTTTTTAAATAGGTGTTTAACAAGAAGCTATCATATCCCGAGTATTATCTATGCAAATGCTGTTTTAGCGGGTGTTGGGTGTGTTTCGTAAATGACGGCGCTGTTGAGGATGCCTTACGCTGTAATCTATTCAATAAAAAGATCATGCCACTACAAATGTGGTATCGGCAATTGCAATCTTGTTAGCGTACGGATATAGGAAAAGCCGGCGCTATATTCCGACTTTCAATGAAACCTTGTTAATACGAACTATTCTCTTCTTCTTCTGCTGCTGCCGCTGCCTCATAATTGATAGATTCGGCAATGCCGGTAAGATTATCGTCAGCTTCCTTTTCTTCAGCTAAGGTTTCACCCAGTCTTTCAGCAATGTCCTCTAAGCCTAAAACGGTAGCTAGTTGTGTTAATGTACCATAAGTGGCAATTTCATAATGCTCAATTTTTTGAGCCGCCATAATAATGCCTGCGTCACGGGTAGAAGATCCGTCCTCTGTTTCTTCTATAATGGTTTGCCCTTCTATAGTGAGCTTTTCCATGACATCACATTTTTTGTTTGCGCTCTCTCCCCTAGTATTTTAAATATCTGCTCCAGTCGCTCAACATGTGTTTTGGTTACTTCTGCATGCTCTTCCATGGTGGCCGCCAGTTCCTGGCTGGTCGCTGATTTTCGCATTTTAGGGAGTTCTTTTACCAGGTGCTTTTCGACCCAGTAAATGTCCTTTAACCCGTCTTTGAATAATTTTAGTAAGGCCGGTTCTGTTGTAGACAGTCTCCTTTTAGGAGTAGGTGTTTTGGACATTGGATATTGGTTTATAAAACTTACAAAAATATTAACTGAGAGGTTCTACTTTTTATTAACAGCAATCTGATCTACTACAAAGTTTATTACCAGGCGATGGTTTACATTTATAATAGCCGCAAACCTGATTAATTCATCCAATGTAAAAGAACGATTGTTTTTTACTTTTTTCTGAAAGGTGCTGTAGTGTATTCCCAAGTCAACCGCAATAGTGCTAATAGCATAAAAAGCAAATACCTGTTCCCAACTCGTTATTCTCTCTGCATCAAATTCAGCTTTTAAATATGATAGTTTCTTGAGGTTCCGTCCCCCGCTCCCTGCTTTAACTTTCGCTGTAGACATCTTTTATGTTTTTCCTGCGAAAAAGTAGCATTTCAATTATTCATATCCATTGAATGTATCAAATTACAAGTAATGTGTTTGAATCCATAAGTGAAATACTTATAATAGTGAGGATACTTTTTTGTAAACCGCCATTATGCCTTGCAAGAGCCAACCTTATTCTGTTAAAATGATGCCAGTATAACAGGCTTGACAAGTTTAATTGTATATACGTAATATATAGATAGGTTAACACTTAGCGGGTAACCTGTTATCTATTAATTCAAGTAAAGTGCTGCATCTGATTTCCCTGATCAATAAAAAAACATCCATACTACCATGTATTTAAGCGGCATAAATAGCGCTATGAGCAGGAATAACGGGTATAAGAAAGAACAGTAATGATTCAGCGCCTTTTGCAACAAAGGCTGTAACATGTAGATATAATTCCCTGTTTTGGGGAATTATCAATATTGTAAGTTTTGTATTTCAATATTTAAGTAAATTAATTAATATAGTGAAGTAAAAAGGTTACATTTATACAGTCACCCTCACACTTTACCTCTACCAATTAGTTATCTCTTTAGCAAGTCTATTATTTACCTCTAGATTTTCCAGATTGGATGTACGGCCTTTGATTGTATGACAAGTAGTCTATAGTGTCAACGTTTTTTTTTATTTTCATAGATCAAGGCCTACCCTTTCTAGGGCGGGCCTCTTTAGGTCTGACTGCCTTGTATATATAGTAAAACAGGGAGTTCGGGTAGCTTATTGTTGAAAAAACTTACATTTAGATATTGGTAGCCAAACATTTTCATATAGAACCAGAGTTGCTTCAACAGTTGTCAACAGGCGATGAACGGGCATTACGGATACTTTATAATGAGTATTATACGTCTCTTGTTTTTTTTGCTAACAGCATGATACACGATACGGCACAAGCGGAAGATATTGTAATTACTGCCTTTACACGTTACTGGGATAAGAGAACGCAATTTGAAGCGCTTGCAGCTATCAAGGCATATTTGTATACCTTGGTGCGCAACGATTGCTACAAGTATTATCACCGGGAGGAAGCCCGGAAAAAACATCTGCTCGCGGTTATGGATACATTGCCGGAGGAATATGTAGCTTATGCAGATAGCAGGATGGTAATTGCCGAAATGGTGCAGCAGATTCACCGTGAAATAGAGCAACTTAACCCTAAATACCGGGATGTTATTTACCTCTTATTTGTAGAGGAGCTTTCTATTAAAGAAACGGCTTATCAACTACAAATATCTGAGAACAATGTACGCAAGAGAAAAGAACGTGCAATAGAACTATTACGCAGCCGGATTGTTCGCGCCAATTTAGGTAACCTGGTGCTCTTCTACCTGGTTATTCATGGCAAAACGCACTGAATAAAATAATTGCCCTTTTTTGTCACAAAAAACGGCATTACAGGATTTCAATAGAAACGAGTTGTGTGATAAGTGAAGCACTGCTGCATATAATTACGCTGCATCTGAATGACGAACCTTTAACGGCTACGCAGGAACATGCCTTACAGGAATGGGCTGATACTTCTTTTTATAACGAAGAAGCATTGAAGCTATTGAATGATAAGGAGTTCCTGCGTAATGCCATTCAACAACGTGAGGATACTGCTCTTGCACGGGAAGAGAACTGGCAAAAGCTTTTGCAGCAAATAAAACGTCAACCTGCGCATTCCACCTTTCGGCCGGTATTGCTATGGCGGCAACATTGGAAGGCTATTGCTGCTTTCCTTGTATTAGCAGCAGGCGCTTTATGGATTTGGCATGCCAACAGCCTTCAGCAACAACGTGCGCATACTAACAGAACCACCTCTCAACATATTTCACCCGGCACTAACGGGGCTCTTTTAAAGCTGGCAAACGGTACTTTATTGGTTTTGGATACAATGAAGAACGGTATTGTGGCAGAACAAAAAGATGTGCAGGTGATGCTACGGAACGGCCGGCTAGCTTATGCAGCAACCGGCCCCTCTTCCGGAGTACCCGCCTATAACAGTGTTATTACGCCTAAAGGCAGGCAGTTTAGCCTGGTGTTGCCGGATGGTACACTGGTATGGCTCAATGCGGCCAGCTCCATCAGGTATCCCACTGTTTTTACCGGTAAGGAGCGCAAGGTGGAAGTGACAGGACAAGTGTACTTTGAAGTAGCGCCCAGGGCCGGTATACCCTTCCTGGTAAATGCCAATAACAGGGCAATGATAGAAGTGCTGGGAACCCACTTTGACGTAAATGCTTATGAAAACGAAAACAATATTGCCGCTACTTTATTGCAGGGAAAAGTACGTATACGTTACCTGGCAACAGGAAATCATGCATCTGTTGTGTTAACTCCCGGACAGCAGGCGCTGCTGCAGCAGGCTTTGAATAGTATGCATTTACCCATAACAGTAATAAACCATGCCGATACTGCAAAGGTGATAGCCTGGAAGAGGGGAATATTCAACTTTGAAGGTGCCGGCTTATATGACATGATGCATGAACTGGAACGATGGTATGATATAGAAGTGATATACGAAGGCGCTATACCCGATATACAATTCTTTGGCAAAATGAGCAAGTCTGTACAATTAACCGACCTTTTAGAAGGGCTTAAGGTATCCGATATTCATTTCCGGATAGAAGGCAGAAAGCTGATAGTAATGCCCTGATGAAAACAAAACCGGAAGTGCTACGAACACCTCCGGGAAAGTTTAGTTGCTCCAACCTGTTGTGTGAACATTACATTTTAACAACCAAACACATGCAATTTATGCAAAAATCTGCTTGGAGGCTTTGTTATGCCTGGTGTGAACAACAAAGCCTTATTAAAATTTTACTGGTAATGAAACTCATTGTTGTATTACTGTTAACAACTGCATTTCAGGTGCAGGCTGTGGGCTTTTCCCAATCCGTTACCTTTTCGGGAAAGAATCAATCTTTAAAATCGCTGTTTGCAGTTATCGAAAATCAAACAGGCTATGTTGTTTGGGGAAAGCGGGAGGTGTTAGAAAAGACCCACCCTGTTACTATAGCAGCTACGGATATGGCACTTGCTGATTTTATAAACCTGATATTGAAAGATCAGCCGGTAAATTATAAAATAGCTGATAAAACCATCATCCTTTTTAAAAAAGCAACAGGTAAATCCTTGCCTGTGTCAGCATCATCCACTACAGTGTTACAGGCGGCACCTGCGCCACCGGTTACCGGACAGGTTACAGATTCATCCGGCAATCCTATGATAGGAGCCGTCATTACTGTAAAGGGTAAACCGCGTATCACCGCTACCACAGATGTAAAAGGTTTTTTTTTCATAGCAGCTGTTGAAGGAGACATACTAGTTGTTTCATATGTGGGTTATACCTCCACCACTTATAAAATTAGTAATGAAACTTTAAACCCGGTTATTGTTTTAAAAGGCTTTGTTTATCGCATAGAGGATGTTTCGGTAGCTTCTACCGGGTACCAGCGAATTCCCAAAGAGCGGATTACAGGTTCTTTTGAAGTGATTGACAGCAAGCTTTTTAATCGTAATCCTGGTACGAATATTATTAACAGGTTAGATGGGATAGCTACCAGTATTCTTATTAACAAAGGGTTTCCTAAAACCGATAATGTACTGGCCAGTGGTTTGTTTAGTATCAGGGGTAACAGCACACTTTCGCCGGGAAGTGGCGGTACCGATTTGCGTACATCACCTTTCGCGCCACTGGTGGTAGTGGATAATTTTCCGTATGATGGTAATGTCAATAATATTAACCCTAATGATATAGAAAGTATCACCTTGTTAAAGGATGCAGCAGCGGGCTCTATCTGGGGTGCCCGGGCCGGTAACGGTGTAATTGTAATCACTACTAAAAAAGGAGCCTTTAACCAACCGCTGCGCGTGTCGGTAAATGCAAACGTAAACGTAGGAAACAAGCCTAATCTTTACTACCTGCCCAATATGAATTTATCAGATTTTATTGATGGAGAAATGCTGTTGTTTAATAACGGCGCTTACGATTATCAGTTGAACAGCGCAGATGCATACCGTTATGGAAAAACACCTGTTGTGCAAATTTTAAAAAAGCAGCGGGATGGTGTATTAACACCCGCCGCTGCTGCACAGCAGATTAACGCTTACCGGAATATTGATTCGCGGGATGATTACCTGAAATATGTATACCGTAAGTCGGTACGGCAACAATATGCGCTGAGTGTTTCTGGAGGCAGTAATCAGGTAAATTATCTGATTAGTGGAGGGTATGATAAAAGCAGGGATAATTTATTAAGTGATTACGAACGTTACTCGCTACGAATGAATACAGTAATGAAGCCCATAAAGAATCTGGAAATTCAGGCGCAGATACTGTATACAAACACGGTTACGCACAAACCTTCTGCCAACCAGGCTAATTCCCCGGAGTACCAGCTTTCTTATACATCCTATCCTTATTTGCGGCTGGTAGATAAGAATGGAAATGCCGCTGTTACAGATATTGTAGGATATGATCCTGTGTTCAGAGATACGGCTGGCAACGGCCGTTTACTGGATTGGTCTTATTCTTTACTGAACGATATGCACCAGACCTCCACTACCAATAATCTGCAGGATGTGTTGTTAAATCTGGGTATTTCATACAGGATAAACCGCATATTAAGTGCCTCTGTTAACTACCAGCATGAAAGGAGTCCGAGAAGAGAAGTGGATAGCAGAGGGGTGAACAGCTATGAAACACGCAATACTATTAATTATCATTCTGACTGGCGTGGCGCAAATGTGGTGCGTGGTATTCCTGTTGGCGATATGCTTACCAACCTGAATGTAAATTTAAGATCTAATACGGCCAGGGCGCAACTGAATATAAATAATACCTGGGAGAAGCTGGAATTAAATGCCATAGCAGGGGGGGAAATAAAAGAAGCTGCATCAGACCTGCAAAGCTATAATGTGTGGGGGTATAACCCTAACACACTTACACAAGGTAATGTTGATTACGTAACGCCACATGCCGTGCTGAATGGTATGGATGGCTATCAAACCACGGTTAACACCGGTACGTTAGGAGGCGTTAACAATCGTTTTGTATCCGTGTTCGGAAATGGAGCGCTTACTTATAACAGGCGCTACGTACTTTCTTTAAGCATCAGAAACGATGCTGCTAATTTGTTTGGAGTGGAAATACGCAAAAGATGGCAGCCGCAATGGTCATCAGGGCTTGCCTGGAATATTTCTAATGAGCCTTTTTACAAAGTGGGTATTTTGCCTTATTTAAAGCTGCGTGGCAGCTTTGGTTACCAGGGCAATGTGAATAACTCTAATGCTGCTTTTACCATTATTTCGTATCAGGGCAGCCCTAATGCTATTACGCAACAGTTATATGGAACCATTAGTAAACCACCTAATAATGGATTAAGATGGGAGCGTGTTGGTATGTTAAATATAGGTGTGGATTTTGGCTTTAAGAATAACCGGGTATCGGGTAGTGTAGAATATTACGACAAACGTTCTACGAATTTGATTGCCCCTACGCCTTTAGACCCCACTACCGGATTTAATACGCTTGACCAGAACAGTGCTAATTTACACGGCTATGGTACGGATATTACGCTTAATACCATTAATATTCGTCAGCATCATTTTCAGTGGGTAACAAACGTATTGTTTAGCTATAACCGTAATAAGGTATCCAAATACCTGTTGCCTGCCACTGATGCCACCAGCTACCTCACCTTTGGTGCATTAACGGGAAGCCAGTTGAATGCTATGGAAGGCAAGGATGCTTATGGCTTGTATGCCTATAAATGGGCAGGCCTTGATCCTGCAACCGGTGCGCCCAGGGGATATGTGAATGGAGAGCCGAGCACGGACTATTATTCTTTAAACTATGGCAGCATTAACGACCTGGACTATCATGGCTCTGCTACGCCTGTTTGTTATGGCGCTGTGCGCAACACTTTTACCTGGAAAGCATTTTCTGTTTCTGCTAACCTGCAGTACCAGCTGGGCTTTAAGTTTATTCGTCCGGCTATGGATTACTCTAAAACGTTTAGTCCTTTTTCCGGCGCCCGTTATGGCAATAAGGAATTCAGCCAGAGATGGCAGAAACCGGGAGATGAAAAGCTAACCAATGTACCTGCTTTTATTTATCCGTTAGATAGCAACAGGGATCTGTTCTATGCCTACAATTCGGTGAATGTAGTAAAAGGCGACCATATTCGCCTGCAGGATATTGTAGTGGAATATAATATGGATAAAAAACTATTCCGCTTTAGATCGTTAAGAATATATGCTACGGTTGATAACGTGGGAATTTTATGGAGGGCAAATAAATACGGCATTGATCCTGCTTATGGCGCATTGGGCAATAATGCTGTTCCGCCTTCCAGATCATATACATTAGGTATTACTGCCGGATTTTAAAAGGTTAATAAAAGACATATCATGACTATACAATATTCCTATACACTGCTTAGAAATGCATGCCTGCTGTTTATGCTGTTGCATGCGGGTGCCTGTAAGAAGTTTCTGAGTGAGAAGCCGGATCAGAAATTTGTAATTCCCACTACGCTGAACGATGCAGATATTTTACTGAATGACTATTTCACCATGAATATGAGGTATTCCGGTGAGGGGGAAGCGGCAGCCGACAACTATTATATTACAGATGGGGACTTGTCGGGCCTGGATGTGCTGGACAGGGGAAATTATACCTGGGTGGCTAACGGGCTTCATAATGTGGCAACCTGGCAATATCCTTATAAAGCCGTATTTAATGCCAATGTAGCTTTAGAGGTAGTAAGTAATTTGGAGCCAGATGCTGCCGGCGTCTATAATAATGTAAAAGGATCTGCTCTGTTTTTCAGGGCCTTTGCATTGTACCAGATAGCCCAGCTTTATGCCCCGCCTTATGATAAGAGCACGGCAGATGTTGCACCCGGAATACCGGTGCGTGAAAGCGCTGATGCCAGTATACCTTCTGTCAGAGGAACGGTACAGCAAACATATAGCTCTATGGTAAGCGACCTGGAACAGGCCGCCACCTTGTTGCCTGAGACGGCTGTGGTAAAATCGCGTCCGAACAAAGCAGCAGCTTTTGCTATGCTGGCCCGTACCTTTCTTGCCATGGAGGAATATGTAAAAGCAGGTATGTATGCCGATTCCTGTTTAAAGCATTATCATGCATTACTGGATTATGCAATGCTGGATACTATTGGTACTACACCCGCTTTTACCCGCTTCAATGATGAAGTTGTTTTTACAGCTGTTACTAATTCTACTTATGCATTAAACCCCGGTATAGCCCATATTGATACAATGCTGTATCGTTCTTACGCTTCAGGTGACCTGCGGAAGCAATTGTTTTTTAAAAACAATGTGGGGGCTGAGGCATTTTACAGGGGTGGCTACGATGGTACCAACACCAATCAATTGTTTATTGGCCTTGCTATAGACGAAGTTTATCTGGTGAGGGCAGAATGTTATGCCCGGGCAGGTATTGTTCAGGCGGCCATGGACGATTTAAATACGTTATTGATAAAAAGATGGAATGCTTCATTCGTACCTTATACAGCATCGGATGCCGATGATGCATTGCGTAAAATACTTACAGAACGCCGGAAGGAATTAATATTCCGAACCAGCCGCTGGACAGATCTCAGGCGGCTGAATAAAGATAGCCGGTTTGCGAAAACGCTAACCCGTTCAAGAAATACAATGCCTTATACGCCATTACCACCCAATGATGTCAGATATACGCTGCTTATTCCGCAGGAAGTGATAGGCACCAGTGGTATAGCGCAAAATGAACGATAATATTTAAAATAGTTAAAGATGAAGATGAATAATATATTGGTATTTGTTGTATTACTTTTCTTTAGTTATGCCAACGCCCAGCAAGTAGAGGCAGTGAGACATTCACCGGCAGAAAATGCAGGAATCCGGAACCTGGTTCCTGGCGACATATTACCCAACCTGGTATTGAAAAATATAGTGAATGGAACTACACAACAAATTCGCACAAGTGATTTTAAAGACAAGTTGCTGATACTGGATTTTATGGATACCTACTGTAGCAGCTGTATTGAAGCGCTGCCTAAAATGAATGCACAACAACAACAATGGGGAAACAGGGTGGCTATTTATCCTGTAACCTGGCAAAAGCCGGCTCTCATAAAACAATGGCTGACTAAGCCGGAAAGTATTGCCCGCAGGAAACAGCTGCAACTAACGTGGATAACCGGAGATACAGTATTATCGAAATATTTCAGGCATAAGTTCATCTCACATATTGCCTGGATATATAAGGGGCGGGTTATTGCCATTACCGGTAAAGAATATGTTACCGCAGAAAATATTGAAACCGTATTGAATAATCAACCTGTTCGGTGGCCTGTTAAAAGTGATGCTATGAATTTTGATGCGTCCAGGCCATTGTTTACTATAGCAGATTCGGCCAATTTCAACAGCAACAGCCGCTTCTTTGATTACTCAGGTATGGCAGGCTTTAGAAAAGGATTAGTTGCTGAAAATGGTGTTGTTTATGATTCGGCCATACACCGTACTTACTTTTATAATTTTTCCATTGTAGATGCCTATGTAGCATTATGGGCTCATTTTATTGAACCACCTCTTTTTTTATTGGCTCATCCGGGCCGTATTCAACTGGAAGTAAAAAATAAAAACCGCTATTTGTTTGATGCTGCAAAAGGGTATGCGGATGTATGGGATATGGAGAACAGGTTTTGTTATGAGATGGTAACAGCGGAAATATTACCTGATAAAGAAAGATTTCGCCGGGTGATCAACGACCTTGATGTGCGGCTGGGAATAAAGGGGAGATTGGAAAAAAGAATGCAAAAGTGTCTTGTGCTGGTGCAAGGACCTGGTGGCGCCAAACCGGATAGTACAGTTATTCCGAATGCTGTGAAGGTGAACGTAAGTACATTGCCCTTCTTTGCACTGGATCTTTCCCGAAAATTTCCGCCTGCATTAGATGAATCTCATTATGAGGGGGATGTTTACCTGGGTAATTACACCGATCTTCAAAGCCTCCGGCAACAATTGCAGGCGAACGGCTTTGATTTAATAGAGGCTAACAGGGAGATAGAAGTATTGGTAATAACAGAGCATTAAAATTTGCAATAACAATAAAACCACCTCAATGGAATGAGGTGGTTTTTTTTTAATTATGGAGTTCTCAGTTTCACGTTTGCGGTGCTGGCGTGATTGTTCAGCGCTGAAATTATCTCGTCTTTCAGTGGCTGAGATAATGTGGGAGTCGTTCCTCCTTCGGCAAAGATAGCACATACCTGAACGTTTCCGTTACAGGTTGGCTGTACATCGCCAATGAAAGTATACTGAGAAGCTATCTGCGGATTTCCGCCATGAGGCAATGAATACCAGGCCATAGTAAATGGTAGCTTTTATAAATCAAAAAGCTGCCTAAAAACTTTAGATAACGCCTACTCTGTTAAGGGTTTTCGGCATATCCCTTTTTTATCCATAAAAGGCAGGGGCCTCTTAAACATGGCGAGGCCCCTGTTCGCAATTATGGAGTTCTTAGCTTAACATTTGCAGTACTGGAGTGATTGTTCAGCGCTGTAATGATCTCATCTTTTAGTGGTTGAGATAAAACAGGAGTTGTTCCTCCATCAGCAAAAACAGCACATACCTGAAGGTTTCCGTTACAGGTGGGAGGTGTATCGCCAACCGAAACGTACTGAGAAGGCACCAGTGGATTTGCACCATGAGGCAAAGAATACCAAGCCATAGTAAATGGTAACTTTTATAATTCAAAAAGCTGCCTAAAAACTTTATATGTATGCCTACTCTTTTCAGGGTTTTCGGCGTTTCCCTTTTAACAGTGATCTTTTGAATGGCAATGCATCCTTAGATCGGAAGCGTGCATATTTCCTGTATGCCGCCTACTTGTTGTACAACAAATACATTTATGTATTAATTATTTTTAAGTATTACATTAGGACTATTGCAGTGGTTTTGAAGTGCCCATATCATTTCTTCGAGAAGCGCATTGGAAATTTCAGGGCACGACCCTCCACCCGTATAGATGGCGCATATCTGCTGTGTGCCTGAGCAACAGGGGGGACAGTCGCCCAGCAAAGTATAGGCATGCGGATTGAGAGGGTCTCTCTTGCAATTTAAAATGTACCAGCCCATGATATCATATTTTATGGTTAGCCTACTCTTTTTCAGGTTTTCGGAACACCCTTTAGTGACTGTTTTAACCAAACTTAATTAACAGAATACCCAGTAAAGAAAGTAGTGTAAAAAATATATTCACTTTAAAATGCTTTTTCCATCCAATGCGTGTAAACAATCCGCCGCAAGGACACGGATAGCTTGTGAAGACCAGGTAGGCTGCACATCCTACATATACTGTAAAAACAAGCATCATCAATGCGGACAGATACATGCCCCAGAGCCTTGTGCCGGCAAATAATAGCAACCCTGCACTTAGTAATTCAGATAGCGGCAATGCCCATACCAGTGTTTTAGCCATCCACCGTGGTATCACCTGCGTAATAAGTGATTCTCTGAATTTTTTAACATCTGTTAATTTTATAACTGCTGCGTAAACCCATAGGATTATAAGCATGATGTTGATGATCACAATCAATAAATGTGTATACATGGCTTTCAAATTTCGGTTAAAGCGCTGCTGCCTCCTATGTTGGTGCAGCAGCAGCTATAACTTTGTATTAACAGAACAAGGCTTTCTCATGTGTAGTTGACAGGGATGTGTTATTTCATAGATCAGGCTTTACTTTTGTTTGCATCGTTTCTATAATGTAAACCTACGTGAGTTTATTGCCTGATACAATAGTTGAAGTATTGTTGAACGCTGGGGTGTCTATTGCCTGCCTGATGTTACACTATTGATTATGCAACGTTTTTTATTCATACTCATTGGCAATAAAGGTGTTAATTCTATAGGGCCATTGATATAAGGAAGGTGGGTTTCCATACATTTTTTTAAAGGATACACTTAGGTTAGAGGCGCTTGTGTATCCTGACTTATGAGCAATTTCTGCTAATTTATTATTTTGTATAACCTGTCTGAATACTTCTGTGAGCCGCAGTTCCAGGTATCCTTCTTTAAATGTTTTTCCATATCCTTCCTGGAATATTCTGCTAAAGTTTTTCTCGCTTAATCCGCTTTTAATGGCGATGTTCTTTTTGTTATAGTTCGTTTTCAGATGTTTTACCAGGTAAGCTATAATGTCATTATATAAGCTCTCTTTCCTCGATTGATACAGTAAGTAAGATTTGCCTTGTACACGGCCTGACAGTATACTTAACTGTAATTTTTCTTTTAGTGGAAGAGGAATGTTATCGTCAATTTCATTCATGTATATAGCAATAACTTTTTTTAACGTGTTGTGTAATTCAGGAATATAATGGCTGTCTTTCCCTGTATTCAATAGCAGGTTTATCAATCCGTGTAACCAGGCATTGTTTGTAACAACCGGTAATTCATATAAAACAGCAGGATATTGTTGTATATGTAGTTGCAGATGTTGCAAAATTGAATCTGGCATAAACTGGTACATGATGCTATCTATATCTACCAATAGTAGGGCAGCGGTTCCGGCAGCCACATTGAATAGGTTTTCTCCTGAAGGGAAATACGTAATTGTACAGCTTACCTCTTCTAAAGTTCTTCCTGATTCTTCATAAAAAGTAATGTCCTGGATGTTGTTTTTTTGAACTAACAGAAACATACCTCCTGCCTGAACATTTTGGGTAAGTACTATTCGCTTTCGAGTATTACTAATATAACAGGTATAGCACGATCCTGCTGCATCTGTAACTTTATGCGTTGTAATAAAACCAAAGCTGTATTCAAGACATTCGTTTTGCGCATTAGGCCACTGAGGAAGGAATGCGACTAAATTGAGGGGCGTTTTTTTTATAGGTTTACCCTCTTCCCCAGGCATAAATGGCATTGAGTTTTTCATAATAGTGTTTTTAGAGCGGATAGCTTATTCTATCGCGTTGGTGAAGATTGGTTTATAGAATAAATCAATGCTGGATACAAGTAGGTTTAGCCTTAGGCAGAATCGATCATTTACTTAAAGTTCTACATATTTTATTCACATTTATCAATAAAATATTTGCACATTAGTTGACAAAATATCGTAACTGATTGTAATTAAAATATTTATATGTTCAAAATATTGCACCCATTTCATTGAGGCCATGTACCCCATCGTTTTTTATATTCTCTTATCAGGGAAGATATACGGCTGTAACCTAAATAGGCAGACACCATAGCAGGAGATGTTCCTTTTATTGATAAAAGGTTCCTGGCTGTTATCATACGTTCTTCTTTTATAAGCTCTTTTAAAGTAAGATGGAATTTATGTTTAAAAGCTCTTGCCATTCTACTGGGGGTAGTACCAAGTAGTTCTGCAATTTCAGGAATACTCTTACTATTCCCATTTTTAATCATTGCCAGTATATATTCTTTAGCTTTATCAGCAAGTTCTTCTGTGGCTATAGTGGCGTTTTTTTCTGCGTTAGAAGATTGTGTATCATATTTAGCAAGTAGTTGTAAGAATACGTTCATCAGGTTCGTTTCAATATGCTCATTTGTTTTATCTGCCTGCTGTAGTTGTTTTATCAGTTTTTTAGTAGCAGCACTTATTGGAAGAACTGGCAAAAGATCGACACCCGAGAGGAAGCGATCCCCTTTTTTTTGTAAATAGGTAAAGCCAGCAGTACTAATTTTTTTTGCAAACAGTTCTTTTGGAATAGAAAATAAAAGATAGTCGTAATTCCCCGGTTTAAAAATGAATTTACACCTACCCGGTTTCATCAGTAAGGGTAAACAATGCCGGCCTTTGATAACATAAAACCCTTTATCATTATTAAAAAAATAAATAGCCCGGGTAGTAATATGACAGAAAAAAAGGACAAATGACTCTTTTACCTGTATAATTATATGGGTGTCTTTTTTAGTCGAAATCGAATGTGCTTCAAAACAGATATTACTTTGGTGGTATTGTTGAATGGAGATATCTGTAGTGCCAGGGATTGTAATGAAAACCGGGGAGCCATAAGGGAATTTATAGACGCAACTAGTTGGTAATGAGTTAGTAATGATAGCCTTTCTTTTAAAGCCGGATTGTAAGGATATTGTATAAAGTGTTGATTGCATAGGTAAAGGGTAGCTATGGGATGACCAGCCCCATTCAATAAAGATAATAGACCCCAATAATAAAGTGGCTGTAATTCAATCACTTTAAGAGTATTTTAGTTGACTGATGTGAATGACAATGAGTAAGCAATACTTCTCATGCATTTTTGCAGACAGCTCAGGAACTATGCAACCAATCCTGGTTTATTCTCCCAAAGGCGTTTTATCATCTGAGCCTTCTCAAGGCTGTTGGCTTTTATATACCTGCGAAATGCTTTCTCTGTTTTATGGCCAGATATAGCCATAATCAAAGTGATTGGAGTCCCGTCTAAAAATTCATTTGTACAGAACGAACGGCGACAAGTGTGTGACATTACCCAAGCATATTTGGGCCTTACTTCCTCTATCATTTTGTTGCCGCGCTTGTATGTGAACTTGATGTTTTCGTTAAAGCCAGCAAGCCGGGCAACCTCTTTGATTTGGAAATTAAAGTCTACATTGTTTATTAATGGCATTTCCATATTGTATTTTTCCAAAATGGCTTTAGTTGCTGGTCTCAATGGAACCACTACGCGATCAGTGGTTTTAGTTTGCGTAATAAACAACATACCATCTCTAACCTCGTCCGGCTTTACAGTAGAATAATCACTGAAACGAAAGCCCGTTAAGCAGCCTAGAATAAAGGCATCCCTAACCTTTTCCATCATAGGTGTCTCGGATAAATCAAGTTTATACATGGTAGAAATCTCTCGCCAGTTTAGGTAGATTGCGTCAACCTCTTCTTCAAAAACCTTAAAGTAGGATAGGTCAGTATAGGGTATAATTTTTCTGGCTATTCTGTTCCGTAAGAAGGCTTTTAACCACTTTATTGTTTTGCCTATGGTGTTTAAACGTAGTCCTTTTACGATTTCTTTCTTCCGTTGAAGGCAATACTCATAGGTTAGGAACTTTACAAAACCAGTGTAAAAGTAAAAGTCAAAGCTATCGAAGGTTATAGGGATAGCGGTAAACTCTTCATAGCTTTTTAGGTGCGCTTTCATGTTATTGATAACGCTTATGGTTACAGCCTTCACCTCTGAACGTTTTTCTTCTATGTAGTCGTCAATATTATGGTACACGTCTAAATTCTGCTTTTTCTCTTTCATAAGCTGAATTTCCCACTTATCAGATAATGGAAAGTTGATTTTCAGGAAGTTAATTGGGCAGGTTTGTTTCTTCTTGGCAACTTTTACCATATCTTCGGCCTTGCGCAATTTGATGGTAAGTTGTTCTTCCAAAACCTCTACCTGCCCAAATTCAGGCGGGAGGTTAGGAGAAATACGGCCAGTTTTTTTGTTCCAGTACGCTGGCGGAATACTGTAACCGGTTCCAATTACTACTCTTTTTGTGGCAGTGTGACAATACTGGATGGAGATAAGGCGGGTGCCGTCATCACGAAGCTTTCCTTTTTTGACAATTAACTTGATAGGTTGACGCATAGCATGGTCTATTTATAGTCTATAAAAAACCTATCAACTCTAATAAAGGTACGAATTCGGAAAGGTAGATAATGTGACAAGATCTTTAAAAACAACGACTTACAATTAAACTAAATAAACCTAGTGAAACCTTTTAAGTGGGTCGGACGTCCCGTCCGGTCCGCAAGCTTTAACAGAAAGTCGCTGAAATTCAGCGGCTTTTTTGTTTTTGGTCTGCAACAAGTTGCTTTCCGGCCTCGATCACTTTCCTGACACCGGGAAGGTGATCGAGGCTGGAAAAGGCGCGCAACATGAAATTACAGATATAGCACTTATCCGAAACAGATCGACCTCACGAATAAAATAAAAAAGGCTGGACATGATGCCCAACCTTTTTTCGAATCTCTACTCTTTTATTGGTTACACCCTATCTAAGTAAGGTAAAAGAACCCTGTCTGTGAATAGTTCTTCCATTTTCATCAATCGCTTCTGCTGTCCATATATAGGTGGCTAACTGTTGCAACTCTCCGTTTACACGGCCATCCCATCCTTTACTTACATCAGCAGTTTCAAACAGTTTTTTGCCCCAACGGTTAAACACACGGAAATAATTCAGTTGCTTTACTCCGCGCAGGTTTGCATACAACACATCATTCTGGCCATCCCCGTTTGGCGTAAACACATTGGGCACCAACACGGTACTGATATTTAACACTGTTACCAACAAAGTATCTACCGTAATACAACCAGATGGAAAATTCATACGAATATGATATGTCTGGTTAGCATTCAATGTTGCTACCGGATTGTAAATACCCGTATTGGATAAGCCAGTGGCCGGTGACCAGCTGCAAGAAGCATTCGCCAGCTGCCTGGAAGCCAAAGCCGTAGGCAGGCCAGCTGTAGTACCCACTGTAGCCAACTGCACGCCCGCTACCGGCACTTCTACCGGAATAACCTTTGTTACCGTTACAGCCAGTGAAGGACATACATCAGGAGTTACCGTTAGCGCTGCTGTATAGTTGCCGGCTTCACTATAAGTAAACCGGGGAGCCACATCACTGCTATTCTGACCATTACCACTGTTCCAGTAATAACTTACCGCACCGCTGTTAGTTGCATTGGTTTCATTATTGAACCGTACAGCCGTACCCGCACAATAAGAGTCATAGCTGAAGGCAGGTTGCGCAGGCAATAACCTGGTTACCGCCACACTGTTGGTAGCAGGAGCCACACAACCGTTGTTATCTGTAGCAATAGCAGTATAAGTTCCAGTTGCCGATACCAGTATGGTATCAGTAGTATTTCCCTGCACTGCCGTATTGTCAAACAACCATCGGAAGCTGTAGTTGCCCGCTACAGAAAGTACACGGGTACCATTAGCACCACACAATACCGCTCCTTCTGCAGCATGGATAGTACTTACCGGCAAAGCATTTACCGTAAGTGCACCATTGGTATAGGCAAAGCTATAGTTACCAGCAGCTGCACCTGCCACTGTAACAGGATAAGTACCTGCAGCAGACTGCGTATTTGCTGTAGAACTGGCCTGTGCTGCGCTGGTAAATACCGATTCGGTTTCGTTGCCCGCCAGTCCGCTGTAAGTAATACGGAAAACAGGGTTGGTTATTCCATAACAACGTGCCGTATCAACCGCCGCTATCGTTACCAACGCCTTATTAATGGTAAGCGCGCCGTTTATATAGGTGATAGCATAGTTGTCAGCCGTTATACCACCCGGGGTAATTACATATGTGTTTACATTCTTAGCACCCTGAGATGTTCCGGTATAAGTTAGCACACCGGTTAAGGCAGCGGCAGAGTCTTCACTATTTACAAATCCGCTATAAGAAAGGCCGTTACCGCCGCTGTACGCTAAACCGTCATAGGTTTTAGCGGAGTCTTTGGCAGTAATTATTAATGCAGCCTTATCAATAGTTAACGTTCCATCTGCGTAAGTGATCGCATAGTTTGAAGCAGACAGGCCGCCAGGAGTAATTACGTAGTTGTTTACATTCTTAGCACCCTGGGAAGTGCCGCTATAAGTTGCCGTGCCAGTTAAAGCAGCAGTAGAATCTTCGCTGTTTACAAAGCCGCTATAAGAAAGGCCGTTGCCACCGCTATAAGGTAAACCATCATAGGTTTTAGTGGAATCTTTGGCAGTAACTGTAAGCGCTGCCTTATCAATAGTTAACGTTCCGTCTGCATAAGTGATCGCATAGTTTAAAGCAGACAGGCCGCCAGGAATAATTACGTAGTTGTTTACATTCTTAGCACCCTGAGATGTTCCGGTATAAGTTACCACACCGGTTAAGGCAGCGGCAGAGTCTTCACTATTTACAAATCCGCTATAAGAAAGGCCGTTACCGCCTCTGTACGCTAAACCGTCATAGGTTTTAGCGGAGTCTTTGGCAGTAATTGTTAATGCAGCCTTATCAATAGTTAACGTTCCATCTGCATAAGTGATCGCATAGTTTGAAGCAGACAGGCCGCCAGGAGTAATTACGTAGTTGTTTACATTCTTAGCACCCTGGGAAGTGCCGCTATAAGTTGCTGTGCCAGTTAAAGCGGCAGTAGAATCTTCGCTGTTTACAAAGCCGCTATAAGAAAGGCCATTACCACCACTGTATGTTAAACCATCATAGGTTTTAGTGGAATCTTTGGCGGTAACCGTCAGCGCTGCCTTATCAATGGTTAAAGTGCCATCCGCATAAGTAATCGTGTAGTTTGCAGCAGACAGTCCGCCAGGAGTAATTACGTAGTTGTTTACATTCTTAGCGCCCTGAGAGGTTCCGACGTAAGTTACCACACCGGTTAAGGCAGCTGTGGAATCTTCGCTATTTACAAAGCCGCTATAAGAAAGACCATTGCCTCCACTATAGGCCAATCCATCGTAGGTTTTAGTGGAATCTTTAGCTGTAACTGTCAGTGCAGCCTTATCAATGGCTAACGTTCCATCTGCATAACTGATATCATAGTTTGCAGCAGCCAGTCCACCCGGCGTAATCACATAGGTATTTACATTTTTAGCACCCTGGGAAGTACCATTATAAGTTACCGTACCAGTTAAGGCAACAGTGGAATCTTCGCTGTTTACAAATCCACTATATAAAAGGCCATTACCACCGCTATAAGCTAAACCATCGTAGGTTTTAGTGGAATCTTTAGCTGTAACTGTCAGTGCAGCCTTATCAATGGCTAACGTTCCATCTGCATAACTGATATCATAGTTTGCAGCAGCCAGCCCACCCGGCGTAATCACATAAGTATTTACATTTTTAGCACCCTGGGAAGTACCATTATAAGTTACCGTACCAGTTAAGGCAACAGTGGAATCTTCGCTATTTACAAATCCACTATAGGAAAGGCCGTTGCCACCGCTATAAGCTAAACCGTCATAGGTTTTAGTGGAATCTTTGGCAGTAACCGTCAGCGCTGCCTTATCAATGGTTAAAGTGCCGTCTGCATACGTGATATCATAGTTTGCAGCAGACAGGCCTCCAGGCGTAATAACATAAGAGTCTACATTCTTAGCACCCTGAGATGTGCCGCTATAAGTTACCGTACCCGTTAAGGTAGCAGCGGAATCTTCGCTATTTACAAATCCGCTATAAGAAAGGCCATTACCACCGCTATAAGTTAAACCATCATAGGTTTTAGTGGAATCTTTGGCAGTAACCGTCAGTGCTGCCTTATCAATAGTTAACGTTCCGTCTGCATAAGTGATAGCATAGTTGGCAGCAGCCAAGCCTCCAGGCGTAATAACATAAGAGGCTACATTCTTAGCACCCTGAGATGTGCCGCTATATGTTACTGTGCCTGTTAATGCAACAGTAGAATCCTCGCTATTTACAAATCCGCTATAAGAAAGGCCGTTGCCACCGCTATGCGCTAAGCCATCGTACACCTTAGTGGAATCTTTGGCAGTAACCGTCAGTGCTGCCTTATCAATCGTTAAAGTACCGTCTGCATAAGCGATATCATAGTTGGCAGCAGCCAGGCCACCAGGCGTAATCACATAAGAGCCTACATTCTTAGCACCCTGCGATGTGCCGCTATAAGTTACCGTACCCGTTAAAGCAGCAGCAGAATCTTCGCTGTTTACAAAGCCGCTATAAGAAAGGCCATTACCACCACTATACGCTAAACCATCGTACACCTTAGACGAGTCTTTAGCGGTAACTGTCAAGGCAGCCTTATCAATGGTTAAAGTGCCGTCTGCATAAGTAATCGCATAGTTGGCAGCAGAAAGACCAGCGGGTGTAATTACATAAGTGTTTGCATTCTTAGCTCCCTGAGAAGTGCCGCTATAAGTAACAGCACCCGTTAAGGCAGCAGTGGAATCTTCACTATTTACAAATCCGCTATATGAAAGGCCATTGCCGCCTGCAAAACCAACACCAGTATAAGAAATAGTGGTGTCTTTAGCCGTAACGGTTAATGCGGCTTTATCAATAGTAAGTGCAAACACTACATCGGCAGCAGCGGAGTAGCTGGCATTACCAGGCTGACTTACAGTAATATTCACCGCCCCTGCTTTCTTAGTCTTTATTTTCCAGACATTTCCAGCTGTTGCATCCTGATAAGGTTCTGCAATGCTATTGTCTTCAGAAGCAACTGTAACGGCTAAACCTGAACTGGCAATGAATATTCTGGAGAATACATCGCCATATGTTGCTGTGGTATCGGCGAGTGCGGTAATAGACTGAGGTAACAATTGCAGTTCATATGCCCCCTGGTCAATAGCTGTTCCCATCAGGCGGCTGTTGCCTGCCAGATCAGTAGTAACTGTGTCATTTGCATGGTAAATGCTATCGTAACCGCCGTTAACAACAGGACTGGTCGGTTGTAAGCGATAGTCGCCCCCTGCAAAAGGGGCTGTATTATAATTATTGCTGTTTACAAACAATGGATCAGCGTTAGTAATATGTTCAGTAGCATCAGCAGTTGCGCCCTGAATAGTGCTATACATTGCGTTATAGTTGCCAGAAGCAGAAACACCGCCACCGTTGCCATAAATAATACTGTTGAAAATATGAATAGTAGTGCCACTTACGCCGCTAACAGCAATACTTTTGTTTCCGCTGATGGTAGAATTAACTACATCTAAAGTACCATTGTCTATGAGAAGGACGCCCGTGTTGGCAGGTTGGTAACTACCAATTACCCGCGAATTGAGGATTTTTACTACGGCGCCGCTACTATTAATATGTCCCACAGCACCATAAGCACTGGAAACGCAAGCTTCCATGGCGCAGTTTTTAAATTGTATACTACTGCTACCGGCTATATGAAAGGCGCCCCCGCTTGAAGAACAGGTATCTCTCAAAAACTCACATTGATAGAATAGAGCCATAGCGTTACCACTACAATAGATAGCGCCTCCTAAATGACGGGTTTTATTGTCATTAAAAGATGACTGCCGGCAATGAACAGTGGCTGATTGAGCCAACACAAACATTCCCCCGGTGGCGTTGGCATTATTAAAGCTGCCGGTAACATTTTCTAACTGCACATTTGCATAAGTGGCATACAAACCCCCACCACCTGTCAGGCTGCTATTTCTAAAAATGTTTACGCGTCTGAATGTCGCATTTGCCATTGCAGCTCCGGCTTCAGAATACACTGCTGCTGCTGCGCCGTTAATATTAGTATTATTAGTAAGCGTCACATCTTCTATCAAAAGTGATGCACTTCTTACTGTAATGCCGCCTCCCAGTCCATTATCAGTTTTCACGCCATTGACAATAATATTATCGGATATAGTACTATAGGAATCAGAAATGGTAAAGCCGCTGATTACAGCTTCTCCCATGTCGCCAGCCGCTACTACTACACGGAAAGCATTATCCGATCTGGATCCGATGTCGCCAATATTTCCACTTAAAATAGTGGTATTGACAGTAAAGTCTCTACCTACAGTATCCGTTTCGTTTCCGGCAAAACCACCATATAACTTTGTATCTTTTACCAGCACAAAAGAGTTGAAGCTATTGCCATTGCTGGCTGCTCCCGTGGTGGCGGCAGTAACAGGGTAAGCAGGCAAATAAGTACCCTTAGCCACCCATATCTGCTTTACAGAGCCAGCGGCTATGCCATTCATTACAGCTGCGGCCCGTAGGGCATCAGCAACTTCTCCCACCGCATTTGTCCAGCTGCTTCCATTTCCCGTACTGCCTTTTTTAACGTACAGGATACCATTGGCTCCTGCTGTGAGAATGATATTCAGCTTTCCGCTTACATAAGTAATTGTATAGTTGCCGGAGGTTAAACCGCCTGGAATAGTGGTATATATACCTGCACCAGTAGCTGATTGCGAGGTGCCGCTGTAGGTAAGCGCACCTGTTAAAGCAGCCGTAGAATCATCACCGTTTACCCAGCCACTGTAGGTAACGCCATTACCACCGGCAAAAGCAACACCGCTGTAGTTCATGGTACTATCTTTAGCGGTAACGGTTAAAGCAGCTTTACTAATGGTAAGCGCAAATACTACATCAGAGGCAGCAGCGTAGCTGTCATTACCTGCCTGGCTTAACGTAATGTTTACCGTACCTGCTTTTTTAGCCTTGATTTTCCAGGCATTGCCATCTGTTGCATCCTGATAAACTTCCGCTATATTGTTATCAGCAGAAGAAACGGCAACCCCTAACCCTGAACTGGCGCTGAATGCTCTGGTAAATACATTGCCGTAAGTAACCGTAGTATCTGCCAGCACTGTGATAGTTTGGGCTGTTAAAGGCTGGGCTTCGTAAGCCCCCAGGTCAATAGCTCCATTAAACCGGGGCTGGCCTGCCACATCTGTAGTGGAGTAACCTGAGGTAGCCGTATATAGCGCATCGTTTCCGGCATCTTTAGCCGGGCTGTTACTTTGCAAACGATAATTACCACCTGTAAATGGAGGCGTTGCCGTAGAAGCACCTCTAAACAACGGATCAACAGTATTGCCATCCAGCACATGATAACCTGTGCTGGCACTTACACCCTGCAATAAGTTATATTGGCAGGTAGCGGATGGAATTAATGCCGGAGATACACCTGCATTGGGAGACCCATTATTGCCATAAACAATACTATTGTATATGGCAGGAATGGCACCCAACGCATATGCTCCGCCACCATCGCCGCCAGCTGAGTTGCCGGCAATGGTTACGTTTGTTAAAACAGGAGAAATAGATGGAGCAAGCGTATACATTCCTCCACCATGACTATTATTGGCTTTATTGCCACTAACTAATACATTGGTAAAAGAGGGGGAACTATAACTGGTATATACTCCGCCACCTCTGCTGTTAGCTATATTGCCACTGATGATTACCTTATTTAATACGGGCGCAGCATCCGTGTAATACACTCCCCCTCCATCCTGAAAAGCCTCGTTTTCACTGATGATTACGTTACGTAATACAGGCGCAGCGTATTGGCCATACATCCCCCCGCCTGTATTTGAGCGGTTATCAGTAATAGATACATTGGCAATTACGAAGGAAGTCAATAAACCTGAGGAGCCTTTACAGACTATCCCTCCTCCGGAGGAGGAGACGATATCAATCCCATTTACATTTATAATGTTGAAAGCACCCCCATTTCCTTCCCTGATAATACAACTGTTTATTTCAGCGGTACCTAACGCACCAGTGGCAACTACCACACGGTAAGCATTGTCTGAATTTACCCCGGTACCGCCCAGGTTACCGCTTAATATAGTTTGGTTGGTAGTGCGTGAAGAATCACGGCTGGTAAGCGCAGTTTCTGTTCCGGCAAATCCGCCATATATTTTTACGTTATTTACCACCACAAAAGCATTGTTTCTATTGGTAGTGGTAGCTGCACCTGTAGTTACTGCATCGGCAGGGTACATGGGCAGATAAGTACCGGCAGCTACCCATATTTGTTTTACCGTGCCTGCTGTAGCTGCATTCATTTGTGTGGCGGCTTTTAATGCATCTGCCAGTTCTCCCAATGGGCTGGCCCAGCTGGCACCGGTGCCGCTGCCGCCTTTTTTTACATACAAAATACCATTGGCATCCTGCGCCTGTATGCCGGCGCTTAAAAAGGTAAGCACACACAACAGGCTTATATAAATATATTGTTTCATTGCAAAAGGATTCTGATTGGGGATTTAATATGCTATCTATGTTCAAGGCAAATAAGCAGCAGCTAGTAAGCCACTATGCCCGTGCCAGCCTGCCGGCCTGTGTTTTTACTACCCATCTTCCATACAAAAGACAGTTCCATGCTTTGTACAGAGGCATATTTGCCTACATCAGACCGTACAAAATCGTAGGTAAAACCAGCCAGCCAGCTTTGGGCTTCCAGTGCCATATAAGGGTACCAGGCATCGCCAAAGCGTTTAAACACCCCCACATTTACACTGCGTAACAATTCATCTGCTATCCCTATCTTGTATACACCACCTAATGTGTAAATACTATTGCCTCCCTGAAATTCAGCAAACCCACTCAGGTGCATTTCGTTAGCCACACCTGTTTTAAACCAGTAGCTGGCATTAGCGCTGTATTTGCGTGGCATATTGTAGGTAGTATTTTCATGAGTACCTTCCTTAGGCCTGGCAGCATGGAATAAAGCGCCACCTGCTGCAAAACCGCTTTTTTCACCGGTATAGCTATAGTATAAGCCGGCACTTATATCAAAGTAGTTGTTCTTTTGTATGGCAATGCCATCATTGGCAGGGGTACTCCGCTGAAAGCCCATAGAACCCAGTTGCGATTGAAACAGAAATTTATTGGCATCCAATATCCGGTTGGCATAAGTACCCATAAGGCCGGCACCCAGCATATGCCTGCCCCTGCCATCCAGTGCAATATGATAAGCAGCCGTTAGAGAGAAGTAGTTATTTTTCAGAATGCCTCCGTTAGACTGATCGCTCACCACCATACCGCCCAGCCCCCAGTAGCTGGGATTATCCGCCCCCATGGCAATTTTCTTTTCCACAGCGGCCGTTACCGTATAATAAGGCTTAATGGCCTGGCCCCACCACTGGCTGCGCATGTTAATACCGCCGCGCCAGTCATCCACCATACGTCCGGCAAAGGCAGGGTTCATGGTCATAGGAGAAGAGAAATACTGCGAAAAATGCGGGTCCTGGGCTAACACCCTGGTAACCGGCACACAAAAGCAGGTGCACAGCAGTGCATACAAGATCTTATTCATGAGTAATTTTTTACGGGCTAAAGCTGAAAAGCAGCAAAGCGCAGTCTTAAGGAATAATGTGCAAGCAGGGCTGTACACCAGCCTGTCTATGCAGGCCGGTGACAGAAAATAGGGGGAACTAGAGTTGAAGTCGCCATTTTGTCATATAAAGCTATTGGATTGGTTTATGCTGCTGCGAAGCTAGTTTTTGCGTAGCGGGTTATTGCAAAACGGGCGGGACAACCGTGAGACAAATAAGCAAAAGCCTGCTCTCACTGCATTCTGCTGTTTTGTCCCGCACTTGTCCCGGGCTTTTGGGGAATAATAAACGCCTCCCTGATATTTTTGCGGCATGCCCACTTCAAACAATAACATCAGGCTCGTTTACCTTTTACTGGTACTGCTGGGCGTTACTGTCATGTTGTGTATATGGCTGTATTTTGGACAACGCATTCATAATTGAGCATATTTATAACCGCCTTTAAGATGGGGAAACCCTCAGTGAAAAGTGTAGCACCGGTAGTAATGATCAGGATTTGTTGTTGTTACCTGTAATTATCGGGTGCTACCCGCTGGGGCGTCTGTTGCCTCATTTTACAGTCAGTTGTAATCATAGTATATTGCAGGCCAATCTCTTAGCCGTTGAAGTATCTGATATCCTTTCTTCTTGCACTGGGCCTGTATGCAGGCTATGCGCAACAGCCACAATCGTTACTGTTTAAAAGTCATGCGGAAAGATTGCTGCTGATGCAGCCTTTTTATCACAATTTTTTATGGACTGCCGATTCCATCAGCATATTTAATAAAATAGACAGTGTAAGGCAGCTGGCCATAGCGCATAAAGATGACGACCTGCTGATGGAAGCGCACATGATGTATGTGCATTACTTTTTCTACCGGCCGAATCTGGGCCATGAACTACTTGCCGCAAAGCTGGATAGCCTGCAGCAGCAGGCGGTGGAGCAAAAAAGGCTATGGGCAGAGATACTGGCAGAAAATCTGAAATCGTTTTTCAATTTTGATGTACTGCATAATTATGAAGCTGCTTTTGTACACAAGCACCGCGTTTACCAGCTGATCAAAAATATTTCTCCTGCTGATTTTCCATACAAGCAGGCCTGCCTTACGCAAACTGCGCATAACTACTACGTGTTTCGCGATTACAGAGAATGCCTCTTTTTTAATAAAGAGGCGCTGGCCGCAGAGCCATCTATCCGCCTGGAGGCCTATCCCACCAGACTGGGCATACTCAACACCATGGGTATTTGCTACCAGCAAATGAACATGCCGGATTCTTCTGATTATTACTTCCGGGAAACGTATAACCTGGCAGATAAACTGAATATTCCTGTATGGAAGGGTATCAGCAGCGGCAATCTGGGGCATAATTATTTTTTACGCAAAGCGTATGATAAGGCAGAGCCGTTATTACTGTACGATGTAAAGGAGGCGCGGGCTATTGCCGATTGGGGACTGGCATCGGGCTCGCTGATGGTGCTGGCCAATATAAGCCTGATAAGAAAGGACTTTGCAAAGGCCCGGCAGCAGATAATGGAGGCCAGGGGGTATGTGTACCGGAGTGGGCAGTACAGGCGTTTGAAAGATTTATACCCGCTGCTGTGCAAGCTATACACGGCAGAAAACCAGCCAGGGCTGGCGGCGGTGTATCTGGATTCAGCATTGTTTGTTACAGATAGCGTAACCCGGCAAACGAACGCGCTGCTGATGCTGCGGGCCGAACAGCGGGCGCATAAAGCACAGTATGATGCAGAAATAGCGGCTGTACAAAACAGGAGGCATATCAATATTCTGCAGCGCAACGGGCTGATAGGGTTTGTGTTTTTGCTGCTTCTGGTATCTCTATGGGTATTCAGGGAGCAGACAAAGAAACAACAACGGCAGGAGGAGGATATAAAGCGGGCAGAAAAAGAGCTGAAGATGTTTGCCCGGAACATTGCGGAGAAAAACGAAATCATCAGCCTGCTACGGGAGCAGTCTGAAACGGATGCCCATGATACGGTGGAGCAGCTGAAGCAAAGCACTATACTTACAGAAGAAGATTGGGAGTATTTCTGCGCTCTGTTTGATAAAGTACATACAGGCTATCTGCATAGAGTAAAGAAAAAACTGCCCGACCTTACGCCGGCAGAAGTACGCTTTGTGGTGCTGAGCCGGTTGCAGCTGTCGCTGCAGGAAATGGCCGCTATGCTGGGCATTAATCAGCCATCTGTACGTAAAACCCGCAGCCGGCTGAAAAAGAAACTGGATATAGATATGGAAGATGATGCCAGTCTGGATAAGCTCGTTGCTGACATTTAACCCTACCTGTGCCTAACATCTGTTATGCACAAAAACAGCCAATCTGTATCTGTTTTTGCCTGTATTTTTATTCTTCCTTTGCAATAAATCATCATTCAACATGATAACGCCATTACTAACGGAGGAAGACATTGAAGCATTGAGAAACGAAACACCGGGAACGGCACACGTAATTCACTTTAACAATGCAGGCTGCTCACTGGCCCCCACGCCTGTAGTGAATACCATAACAGCCTACCTGCAGCAGGAAGCCTTGCTGGGTGGGTATGAAGCAGAAGCACAATATGAACAACAGCTGAATAATACCTACAACGTTATTGCCCGGCTTATTAATGCGCAGCCGGAAGAAATAACGCTGGTTGAAAATGCCAGCAACGGATGGTGTATTGCTTTTCATGGTATTGGCCTGCAACCGGGCGATGAAGTGTTGATTTCGGAGTTTGAATATGTAACCAACATGATTGGCTACCTGTATGGCAAGCAACACTATGGCATTACCCTTACTGTTATTCCTAATGATGAACAGGGTAATTTTTCAATAACTAAATTGAAAGAGGCCATTACTGATAAAACCAGGCTTATTGCGGTTACACACATAGCTTCTGCCACTGGCGGCGTATTACCAGTGGAAGCAATCGGCGCAATAGCAGCAGAACACCATATCCTATACCTGTTAGATGCCTGCCAGAGCATCGGACAGCTACCGGTTGACGTAGCGCAGATTCAATGCGATTTTTTGTCTGTTACCGGCCGTAAATACCTGCGTGCACCGCGCGGAACAGGTTTTCTCTACGTTAGCAAAAAATCGCAGCACAAAATTACGCCCCTGTTTCTGGATGGTCATGCTGTCAGCACTATTAACGAACAATCTTACCAACTACTTCCTAACGGCAAACGGTTTGAGTTTTACGAGAAAAACCGCGCAACTACACTGGGCTTAGCCAAAGCAGTGGAATATGCCTTACATATTGGCATGGATCGTATCTGGAACCGTATTCAATACCTGGCTACCCACCTGCGCAACCAATTGCAATTAATAGAGCAGGTTACTTTGCAGGACGGCGGTAACATACAATGCGGCATTATTACTTTTACCGTTAACCATTGCGATAGCAAAGAGGTAAAAGAATACCTGGCACTACATCACATTAATGTATCCGTTGGGTTAGCCCGCTCCACCCTACTGCACATGAACAAACATCAGTTAAACAGTGTTGTACGCGCCTCTGTTCACTATTACAATACCCTTTCTGAAACTGACTTTTTTATTAAAACGCTGTCTGCTTTTGTGCAGGAGCGGAAAACTTCACAGGCACATCCACATAGTCTGAAGTAAGCCATTGAATCAACAGCGGTGTTTTGCCATCGCTGCTGCTTTCATCCGCCACCTTTTTACCGCCCCCCTCATTACTACTCCGGCGCACGCCAGGCAGTATAATCCGGAGTGCGGTAAGCATCATCTGTTCTTTAAGGGCCAGCGGCAGTGTTATACCCCAGGCGGCTTCAGCCGCCGCTACCTCCGCAGCGGAAGCCTGCCCTTTTAAACACTTGTTTTCTTTATAGGCGAGTAAAAAGCCCATATACCTGTAATCTGCAATGTTCACCTGCGCAAATATTTTTGTTGTTTTAGTAGTGTAAAGCATTACTCAGCGGCAGCACTTCAATAATAGTTAGTCTTTCTAACCACTGCATGAAGCACACTTCCGCAACATCTATCCTGTTTTACATTTAACAGCTATCTTTGTACAGCCATCTGTGAGCGCACTTCCGGAAACATAGCGTGTACTTTCCGGCGTAAATTAGTAAAAATGCGTCCGTTATGCTACGCATTCCGGCAAGCCTGCCCCTGTTAACCGTAGCACTTACATAGGATTGCGCTTGTTGTACCGCGCATTCCGGGTGGACAATACAACCCCTTGTAGCGTACACACACAGGGGTGCGCTTGTTGTACCGCGCACTCCGGGTGGACTATACAGACCCTTGTAGCGTACACACACAAGGGTGCGCTTGTTGTACCGCGCACTCCGGGTGGACTATACAACCCCTTGTAGCGTACACACACAAGGGTGCGCTTGTTGTACCGCGCACTCCGGGTGGACTATACAGCCCCTTGTAGCGTACACACACAAGGGTGCGCTTGTTGTACCGCACACTCCGGGTGGACTGTACAGCCCCTTGTAGCGTACACACACAGGGGTGCGCTTGTTGTACCACGCGCTCCGGGTGGACTGTACAGACCCTTGTAGCGTACACACACAAGGGTGCGCTTGTTGTACCGCGCACTCCGGGTGGACTGTACAGGCCCTTGTAGCGTACACACACAGGGGTGCGCTTGTTGTACCACACGCTCCGGCTGGACTATACAAGCCCTTGTAGCGTACCTTCCTGTATAGGATTTCAACCCCGCAGCGAGATAACTAAAAATCTACTGCTCCCCCTTAATGAACAATACAGCTGTGTACTAAAAGAGTACCTTTGTACAAATTGCAGCACATGAGTACGGAGCATGTATCTAAAGACCCCTTACACGGCGTAACACTGGAAATGATTGTAACCCGGCTGGCAGCGAGCTACGGCTGGGAAGAATTGGGTAACTATATCCGTATCAACTGCTTTATCAGCAACCCTTCCGTTCAATCCAGTCTTAAATTTCTGCGTAAAACACCCTGGGCACGCACCAAGGTGGAGAACTTTTATAAATACTCGCTCAGGCACAAGAAGCTGAAAAATTCAGAGTAAGGATAACAGTACTACTGGTTTCATAGTTTCATATATGGTTGATTAAGGTGATGTGCAGTAGCTTACCTTTCCATATGTGCTTTAAGATCTGCAAGTCGTTGTTTTACGTTGTTCTGTAATTTTTTTTGAATAATTCCGGCAGCCAGACTGAATGGAAAACGCAACTGAAAGGAATACAGAAAAATAACTCTTGTTACATCCGGCTGCACCTCCTTAAAAGTCCAGGAGCCTAAAAATGTTCTGAACATAAACGGGCCTTGGGTCATTTTAATTGCTGTTGCAACTGGCCTGTTAAAAGAAACATATTCCGTTACCATTCCCAGTCCGTTTTTAGCAACACAGTATGCTTTTACGCCTTTGTCAGCAACGGTAGCACCCTCTACCAGAACGGCCTTTTTCAAAAAGGTATCCCATCGCAGTCTTTGTGCGTAATTCTGGGTATAATCAAATACCCGCTCACGACTGCATCGCACCTCTGTTTCCGCTGTAAACTTTATACTTTCCATATAAACAGCTTTTAGTCAGACAGATGAACCCATTTATTTATCAGGAAAACACTGTGGCCCTATAGCACCACCGTGATAGCCCAGCACAATATTGTTTTTGTAAAAAATATACCTGCATCCGTCATTATAGTCTTTTTGCTCCACATCTGTCAGCGGCTTATCAAAAAGCAGGTATGTATACTTTCCCATTCCGCTTCTACCAAAACCAACCTCAAACACCACTCCGTTACTTACAGAAATGCAATGCGCCTTATCCAGATACTTCTTTAACTCCTGCAAATCTGAATTTTTCAAAGGAGTAAGCTGCAACAGGCTATCCAGTTTGGGAGATTTCAGTTCAACATCCCACTGCTGAAACACCATTTCTTTCCCTTCTACATCCTTACTTTTCCGGCTTACCCAAAAATCAATACTCTCATCAAACCCCGCAAACGTATCAGCCTCTTTAAACTCAATATAAATAGAATACTCATCAGGTACAAGGCTATTAAAAAAGGTTTTCAGGACTAAAATGGCCGCATAGTTGGTATCCACATTTTGTATCAGCTGCTTCTTGCTGCTAACCGGCATTACATTAAAAAAGCTAAGTGCCTCAAGCATTTCCTTTCTCTTTGCAACACTCATCTTATTGTACTCCTTTAGAAATGCCTTCCGGCTTTCGTCCGGCATATCTTTCAGTACCTTCTCCAGCAGGGTATCTTTTTGTGCTTTGCCCTTTACAGCATGCGACTGGGCCCGGGAAGCCTGAAAACAAAAAACAAGAAGAAAGATCAGAACATATTTCATGGTTTGCATAGTTACTCCTCCGGAATCAGTGAATTACATTTACTGTGGCTGGCAATATTCTTAAACTGGCGACTACTTTCCCAATTATAAAAACTCACGGAGCCGTCCAGCAAAGTTAGCAGGCACTCCATATAAGGCCTCATTTTAGCGTTATTAAAAGGATAATGGTTTAAAAAAGCTGCTTTTTGCTTTGCTGTCCACTTCAATATTTTATTCTCATATAGTATCAAATCTTCCTGATAAGCGTACGAAGGCAAAACGTTTGTAACAGACTTTACCCTGGTTATAGAAAAGTAGTTTGTATATACGTCATTTCTATTGTAGCGACGTTTTATAAACAGAACAGGTGTTAAAGATGCGGTATCTATATAGACTTCCGTTATATAGTAATAACTTACATCTGCATCCAGATTCCGGTGCTTTTCCTCCAGACAGTAGGTTTGCTTCACCTTTCCTGCAATCATCAACGCCCGCTGCCCAAGATATTTTGATATACCGCCTACGTATGGTGTAAAGGCATGCCCATCTTTCAACTCAGCCCCATCAAGGATACCAGAAACGGAGTCCCCTGCACGTAAAATATAGTTCACATGTACTTCCTCCTTTTTCGTTGCGGCATTAAAAAACACCAGAGCCAGAGAGTCTTTTATTTTCTTATACCAGTAAGAATGATAACTGGTACGATCATCATAATATACATCTGTCCTCTTCCTCCAGGTAGAATCCTGCTTTAAGTTCGTGTATTGATACACCTTTACCGGATAGTGTGCCTCATTTATAACACCGTTCTTCAAATCATAATAGAACGCCATTTCTGATTTATACAATGTGTTATCCCAGTAATAATCAGTCTGAAAATTGTAAATAACTTTATTCTTCTTTTGCGCTACTGCCAAAGAGGAAGTCAAAAGCAATGCAATAAAAAGGTATTTCAATGTGTTTCTTTTAATTACCACTCCAGCGGAATCCAGCCACGCTTACCCGCCAATCCCATCACACGTTCACAATATCTCATAAAGGCAGCAACTTCCTTCATGTGGGTTTTCATGTAAATACCACCTGGACAATGATATCGTATGTACTTAAACCGTCTCTTGTCTGCTACCCCTAAGGCATAACTATCACAATCCGAAAAACTGAGAGTGTCAGGCAGTCTCAGCTCACTTTCAGCTTTCAACAACCATACAGAATCCAGATGCACTTTTTCATAATCGGCCTTTCCCAGTAAAACTGTTTTTGAAGAAATACTATCTACCATGGGGTCATTATAAGAACCCCAATCCGGATTATTGGCTATAACAGAATAATGAATCCTTCGCAAATAAACCTTACTGTAAGTCAGGTAGCAGGTGCTATCACATAGCCTAATCGTATACAATTCTCTGAAATCGCTGAAAGAAAATGAGTACCAAAGCCTTATCTCCAAACTATCCGCTCCTTTTCTCAGATCACGAAATCCCATTTGCGATTCCAGCTTTGAACGATATTCCAGATTACTCAAATCATCTTTTGCACGTCCATTATTAGCAGTATCAGGCAAAATCAATTGAATTTTGTTTGCAGAAGCCGGTTCCGTACGCGTTCTACAGGAGATAAAAACAAGTATGAGGGTTGTTAACAGAAAAAGCTGCTTCATATTATAAGGCGCTATTCTCAAATATACAAATAACCATTGTTACATACTATACTCCAGATAATACGCCTTGCATGTAGCAGCATCATACCACAAATAATTCCACCAGGCATATTCCTCCCCTGCTTTGTAAGGGTACACCCGCTGCGTAATCGTCTCGTCCCACCAGGTAAAATCCTCAGAAAAAATTAATCCTTCCTGCAATTCTTTCTCTAAATGCAGTTTTTTAGCTTCCACTACTTTTTTAATCGTGTTAGCATTGCACGAAAAGGCTATTAACACTTTATAGTCCGCACCAAAAAAATCGCCATACGCATAAATATTCTTCACGTCACTTGTAACAGGTACTTGTAAATAAGCGCTAAAGCGACTTTTATTATGCTCCGTATCTGGCTGATAGGCATCAAAAGCAGGAAATCTTTTATCAACCCACTTATCAACACGTTTACTTACCGTGTCCCGCACCTCAGTAGCGGTTTGCTTAGCCTTTTCGGCCAGTTGCTTTCCCTTCCGCTCTACGGTATGGCAGGCGGTAACAATTGTAATAAAGACTAAAAGGAATACCGGGTTTCTCAATTGAAAAGCTACATACTTCATAGCTGACTAAAGGGCTGTTTACTGCTAAGATAAATACATTCTGTAATGCACTATGGCTGCCCCAGCAACAACTCCATAGCAATCTCTTTTACCCGTACCGCTTCTTCATACGCAAAATGATGTGTGCTGCCGGTAAAAGAGAAATCCATTTGCCCGCGGAAGGTGGAAGTAAGTACCGTATTGTAATTACCCGTTGGCCCCATTACTGTGGGCGGATAAACAGCTTCCACTTCAAAACTGGTAAAGCTTTTAGGTATATCCAGCCTGCCCAGGTTAGAAAACACCATATCATAATTTACCATCTCCTTTGTTTTGCCTTTGGCACGGCGGGCAAGCATGGGGTGAAAGCATTCAAAGTTCATCAGAAAATCGTAGCCATTCAGCTTGTCTGTTTGCCGGGTAAGTGCTGCCTGCACCTGTTGTGCCGCCTGCCAGAAGCCGGCATCGGATTTTTTGCTTACAGAAAGATTCACCCCCATACCAAAGGCAAACAATGTATCCTTTTTTATTTCTCTTACATACCGCCTTATATCTACCGGGCATAGTATACGGTTACGCGCGGCAGCCCCCTTTACCTGCCTGAAAGCATATAAAAAAGCAGTGGTTAATGCGGCGTGAGGGGTAATTTTTTGCGTTACGCAACGCCTGGTTAATGCAGAGGTGGCATCTTTATCAATAGTCCAGGTAATAAAATAATCCTTTCGTCCGGTTACCTCCGGCTGCCGCTGTAACCGCTTTATTACCGGTACTGCCACCGCAGCCAGTTGCGCCACACCACCCAGCAGTAAACGCTTTGCCCGGTTGCCCCTGCTATAATAAATGTTATGCGGTACCAGATCCTGTACGTGGGTAAACGGAAGTGCCGTTGCAGCAGCTACTTTCTTTTGTGGTGCGTCCAGCAGGCTTAGCAACTCATGCACCATGCATAGCACAGCGCCGCCATCAAATGCGCAGTGGTGTACTACCAGCAACAAATCGCTTACCTCCGCCCCCCGCAGCCAAACCAAACGCAGCAGCGGATGAGTGTTTACTTGAAACAGGGTAGCCCATTCCCGCCGGGTTTCCTGCATCCAATGTTCATCGCCCTGCCGTTCTTCTATACGCACAGGTATGGGTGCCGGGCGCTTACTCAGCACAAACCATGGCACACCTTTGCTATCTTCTTCAATCACCATATTTAACAGGCAATGCCCGGCCTGTAGTTTAGCCAGTGCCTGCTGTAATTGTTCAGCAGTAAAAACGCCACGAATTTTCAGGCTGAATACACCGTGAAAAGGAGCCGATCCATCACCATACATGAATCTCTCCAGAAAAAGCAGTTTTCTCTTCATTGGGGTACAGTAGTTGGGTATGTGCCTGTAACATTTCCCCCGGCAAAAAGTTTAGTCTACTAAACTACAAATATTTCCCGTTGCTTCGGTAAATCACTACAGATTAACGGCGTATAGCGCATTCTGTTACAGCACGTTAACATCACCTACACCTTCATATGCCTAATTTTGCGCAAAATCAACACAGCATGAAAAAGGTTTTATTAAGTGCCGTTTTGCTGGCAGGCATTCTGTACAGCCAGGCACAGCAGCTTGCCACCCCGCAATCTTCTCCTACGCAAACCATTAAACAAAATTTTGGTGTGGGCAGTATTGAACTCAGCTATAGCCGCCCGGGTTTAAAAGGCCGCAAAGTGGGTACCGATCTGGCACCCTATGGTCAGGTATGGCGCACCGGCGCTAACTCCGCCACCACCATCCTGTTCAGCGAAGATGTTACTATTGGTGGCACCAGCATTAAAGCAGGCAAATACGGGCTGCTCAGCATTCCCGGTGCAGGCGAGTGGACGCTTATTATTACCAAAGACCTTACTATTAACCAGCCTGCATTGTACAAACAGGAAAACGATATTGTACGCGTAAAGGCACCGGTTAAAAAACTGGCAGAGAAAGCGGAAACCTTTACCATTAACTTCTGCAACTTTACCACCAGCAGCTGCATACTGCAAATGAGCTGGGAAAACAGTGCGGTAGAACTGCCCATAAGCACCAATACCGATGAAAAGGTAATGAAGCAGATTAATGATGTTTTTATAAAGGAAAGCAAGCCCTATTACGCTGCCGCTTCTTACTATTACGATAACGGCAAAGACCTGTCTAAAGCCAAAGAATGGATTGATAAAGCCAGTGCCGACCCGGCTAATGCCAGAGCAGCACACGTATTTATGTTAAAAACCCGCATTTACCAGAAGCTGGGCGATAAAGCAGGTGCAAAGGCAAGCGCCGAAAAAACACTGGCCCTGGCTACCGAAGCTAAAAACGAGGAGTATATTAAAACCATACAGCAGATACTGGCTACTTTATAAGTATCATTGCGCTGCATATGCTGTATCTTCCGGGGTACAGCATATGTATTACCCTTTTCAACCTGCAAGCCCGCTATTCCCATTTCTTTCCAGATTTTACCGGTAAAATGCAGGCAATGAAAATATTAATAGTGGAAGATGAACCAGAGCTGCAGAAGGCTATAGCTGATTCGCTTGCCAGAGAACACTTTGTAACCGAAACAGCAGGCACTTTTGATGTTGCCATGGAAAAGCTGGGCGTGTACAACTACGACTGTATTCTGTTGGATATTATGCTGCCAGGCGGCGATGGACTGCAACTGCTACAGGAACTGAAGAAAACCGGCAAGCAGGAAAATATCATCATTATATCGGCCAAAGACTCGCTGGACGATAAACTGGCTGGCCTGGAACTGGGTGCCGACGATTACCTTACCAAACCATTTCATATAGCTGAACTGAACGCGCGCATTAAAGCGGTATTACGGCGTAAAACACTGGATGGCAAAAACACGATTGAAACTGCCAACCTGCAGCTGAATTTAACTGAAAGACAATTACTGGTAAATAACCAGCTGGTGCCACTGAACAGAAAGGAATTTGACATTCTCAACTATTTTCTGCTCAATAAAAACAGACTTATTACCAAAAACGCATTGGCAGAGCATGTTTGGGGCGATCATATTGACCAGGCAGACAATTTCGATTTCATCTATTATCAAATTAAAAACCTCCGTAAAAAACTGCAATCCTGCCAGGCAGGTGTTGAAATTGAATCTATATATGGCGTAGGTTATAAAATGATAGAAATATGAAACTGCTTAACCAGTCAGTCAAATACCTCTCCCTCTCTATTCTGCTGATTGTAAGCATATGGTCAGTTGTTTTTTACATAAGCATGCTGGATGAAATTGAAGACCGTATTGATGATGGACTGGCCAACTACAAACTACTCGTTATTCAGAAAGCAGCAGGCGATAGTACGGTAGTAACCAAAAGCACCTTTGATGAAAGCAATTACGCTATACAGGAAATAAGCCCCGCCGTAGCATTGGCTATGAAAGACCGGTATGTGGATACACTGATGTATATGCAGGATGAAGATGATATGGAGCCGGTACGCATGCTTACCACTGCCTTTCAAAATAACAACAGGTACTACCAGCTGAAAGTAATCAATAGCATGGTGGAAGAAGATGACCTGATTGAAGACCTGTTCTGGTCGGCATTATGGCTGTACATTATACTGGTAGTAAGCATTATCATTATCAACAACCTGGTACTGCAAAAATTATGGACACCCTTTTACAGCCTGCTGAACCAGCTACAGCAATTCAGGCTGGGCAAGAGTAAACAACTACCGCAAATTACTACCCATACACGCGAATTCAACGATCTTAAGAATGCCGTTAATGCATTGCTGCAGCATAGTGTGGAAACGTACAACCAGCAGAAACAGTTTATTGAAAATGCCTCGCACGAACTACAAACACCACTGGCCATTGCTACTTCCAAACTGGAACTGCTGCTGGAAAAATCAAACCTGTCGGGCACAGAAGCTGAAAGCATAAGCGAAGTACTGCAAATGCTGGAACGCATGAATAAGCTGAACAAATCGTTACTATTGCTAACCAAAATTGAAAACAAACAGTTTTTTCAGAATGAGCCTGTAAACATTAATACCCTTGCCCGGCAGTGCATAAGCAATCTGGAAGATTTTGCGGCCTATAAGGCAGTACGCATACAGCTTACCGAAGCGGCGCAGACAAGTATTCACATAAACACATCACTGGCTTCCACCGTACTGCTAAACCTTATAAAAAATGCCATTATACATAACCGTGCAGGTGGAGAAGTAAGTATTCACATTACTGAACACGCCCTTACCATTTGTAATACCGGTGCCGCCACACCACTGGATGCAGCCCATATATTTCAGCGCTTTTATAAAGCTGATGCCGCCGCCAAAGGTACAGGTTTGGGCCTGGCTATTATAAAAGCAATCTGTAACCTGTATGGCTTTACCATACGCTATAATTATAATAACCAGCAGCACTGCTTTACGCTGTTGTTTACCGGTTCTGCGTAATTTTTCACCGTCCTTATCCTTTTCCAGATTGTTTCCAGATTCCTGTATTTATTTTGTTATCAATTAAAACAATAGCAAATGAAAACAGCAGTATCCGCCCTTATGGGCAGCCTTTTACTGGCAGGCGCAGTAGCAGCACAAAAGCTTCCCCAAAGCCAGGTTCCGTCTGTAATTGTAAACAACTTTCAAAAAGCGTTTCCCAAAGCAGCAGATGTGGAATGGAAGAAAAAAGATGCTTTATACAAAGTGGAATTTGAAACCGGCACCAATAAAACCGATCATGATGTTTGGTACGATGCTACAGGCAAACTGGTAAAACACAAAGAGGAAATTGCTACCAGCGCATTACCCGCAGCCGTACAGGCTAAAATTGCTGCTGCGTTTGCAGGCTATACGGTAAAGGATGCCGAAAAAATTACCGAAGGCACTAAGGAAACCTACAAGGCCACGCTGAAAAAGCAGCCGGAAAAATGGGAGGTAGTGTTTGATGCACAGGGAAATATCGTAAGCAAAAAAGCAGATTAATTTGAAAAAAATCACCACCATACTTATGTTGCTGGTAGCCGCCCTGTGCAGGGAAAGCAAAGCGCAGATTAGTCCGCCCGGCCTGGGCATTGCCCATATGGCAGACTGGTTTGCGCTGGGCATAAGGCAAAAGCTAAAGCGCCGTAAAGGCTGGCAATCTATGTCTTACATAGGCATGGGCCGCAAAAGCAATCCTGACAATTACAATCCGGCGCTTAAACCGGCCATACTGGTACTGAACCATGAGTTTACGCACGCAGTTAACACCCACTACCAATATGCTTTTGCCCTCAGCTACCGGCGGCAGGATGAATATCTGGACCGGGCACCTTATAAACACCAGCGCCCCGGCACACAGCAGGAAATAAGAGCATATGGCAGGTTGTACTACTTTCTGCCCCTGCGGCGCATAAAACTGGCCGCCGTGTTAAGGCAGGAGTTGCGGAAGTTTTATACCCCGGCTTTCCATAACCCGGAAGAGAGCCTGCAACTACGCTCACGCCTGCGCCTGCAAATGACAGTGCCGCTGAATAAACAAAAAACACACAGGCTTATTACCGGTGCAGAAGCATTGTTTGCTACCAGCCAACTTACGGGCCATGCGGGCTTTACCCCCTTTGCGTATGAAGAGAGCAGGTTTACCTGTTACTATTCCTGGACGTTGAAGAAATTACCATTCACTCTGGATGTGGGATACATGAGCAACCTATTGGGCAAAACCGCCTCCCATGTGGTTCATTATCTGGCATTTGACATAATATGGGAAAACCCTTTCCGGTAATAGTGCGGCCCCGCACAATATTACCAAATTGTTAAGCGAATGTTACCAACCGCATTGCCCCCTACTTTTGCGGCCAGTTAACAATTTCATCACTAAAACTTAACAGTGAAAAGGTTTCTTGTAGCATTGTTGTCGGTACCCGCGTTAGCCTCGGCCCAAACGGAGGATACAACCGTAGAGAAAAAGAAAGACGATGCCTGGTACAAACGTATTAACCTGCGCGGCTACGTACAAATACGTTACAACCGTTTACTGGAAACCAACCCTAAGCTTAAATGTGACCAGTGCGACAAATCTATGGGCAGCAATGGCGGCCTGTTTCTGCGCCGGGCACGGCTGGTATTAAGCGGCCAGCTGAACAACAATATCTACTTCTATTTTCAACCCGACTTTGCTTCTGCTGCCTCCTCAGACGATCTGCATTTCGGCCAGATAAGAGATGCGTATATAGACCTCTCGTTCGATAAAAAGCGCGAATACCGCCTGCGTATTGGCCAGAGTAAAATTCCCTACGGGTTTGAGTGTATGCAATCCAGCTCAAACCGCCTGCCGCTGGACCGTAGTGATGGTATGAACAGTGCTTTTGTAAACGAGCGCGATATGGGTGCTTTCTTTTACTATGCGCCGGATAAAATAAGAAAACGTTTTGCGTGGCTGGTAAGCGAGGGTTTAAAAGGCTCGGGCGATTACGGCGTGGCAGCTTTTGGTGTATTTAACGGGCAAGGTGCCAACCGCCCGGAAAAGAACGATCAAATGCATGTAGTGGGTAGAATCTCCTACCCATTTGAATGGAAGGGACAGATTATTGAAGCGGGTATTCAGGCCTATACCGGTATGTATACCCTTACCGACCGTCACCTTTCCGAAAAAGTAAAAATTGCCGAACACCGCACCCTGGAAGATAAAAGAATAGGTACCAGCTTTATACTCTATCCCCAACCCTGGGGCCTTCAGGCCGAATACAACTGGGGCCGGGGGCCGCAGTACAATAAGGCTTACGACTCCATCATGTCGCACAAGCTACAGGGTGGTTACGTAATGGGCTCGTACCGTAAAAAAATTGGCGATCAGGTAGTAATTCCCTTTACCCGTTTTCATTACTACGATGGCGGTAAAAAGTTTGAGCAGGATGCCCGCAGCTATCTGGTTCGCGAATGGGAACTGGGTGTTGAATGGCAGCCCGTTAAATACTTTGAACTGGTTGCTATGTACACCATATCACAAAGGCGCACGGCCGATTATGAAAAAGAGAGCAATGCCCAATCTGGCAATCTGCTGAGGTTGCAGGCGCAATTAAACTTTTGAGAAATTGGTTACGGTAATTTTTTCATTTCATATACCGCCAATGCTTTTACTACTGTTGGCGGCTGTTCAGTATCCATCCACACCGTAATAGTAAGTTCATATTTTCCGGTATAACGCGCAAGCGTATCATGTACCGGCGAGGGCATCATGTATTCTGTCCAGGGGTCTGTTGCCTGAGCATACATAGTACCCGCACGCATAACCAGTAGTAAACTAAGCAACAGTGATTTTAAAGGCATACTTCTCTTTTATGTTATAAAATTAAAGCGGCCCTGCAAGCTAAGGACTGGCAAAAACGCCGGTTTTGCGGGTAAATCAGCCAAAGTGCTAAAGAAATTTCAATTTTCACAAAACCATTCTTCTAACCGGATGAAAGCGCCTATTTTCATCACTTGCCCTTTTGTGTTATCTAAAACAATGTAAATGAATCCCAACGTAAAATTGCTCGACACCACCCTGCTGTCCGACAACTGGTATATTCTCAAAAAAGTAACCTACGAGTACACCTTACCCAACGGCACAACCGAGCAACACACCCGTGAAGCATACGACCGTGGCAACGGCGCCACCATCCTCTTATATAATAAAGCGCAACAAACCGTAATACTCACCCGTCAGTTTCGACTACCCACCTATATCAATGGCAATGAAGATGGTATGATGATAGAAACCTGCGCCGGACTGCTGGATAAAGACAATCCGGAGGACTGTATACGCCGTGAAGCCGAAGAAGAAACCGGCTACCGTGTTCAGAATATTCAAAAGGTATTCGAAGCCTATATGTCGCCTGGATCCGTTACCGAACTCATCCACTTTTTTATCGCCGGGTACACTCCGCAAATGAAAATAAACGACGGCGGCGGTTTGCAGGATGAGCAGGAAAATATTCAGGTGCTGGAGCTGCCTTTTACGCAGGCTCTGCAAATGGTGGCTGATGGCAGTATTAAAGATGGTAAAACCATTATGTTATTGCAGTACTTGCAACTGCAGCAGCTAATGGTTAAACTAACCCCCTAAAAGGCAACTTTGGGGCTATACCTATACGTTGCAGTAAACATACACCGGAAGCCCAGCCAGTCTTCCGGTTTCGTATAAGATTGCGTATGATCGCTATGGCTTTCAATTGCATAATGCCTGAAAGAGCCGCCAAAAGCAACGCCCTCCACAGAAGTCATTTCAGCAACGTTACCCTGAATATTGTAAAACCCTGCCTTTACCGGCCAGAAATAATCTATCCGTGCGGGACGCTGCCCATTGGCCGCAAGCCCTTTATCATACCCGGCCAGCTTACAAGGAGCATGAAAATAGTTAAAGCTAAAGCGCTTACAACTGTCGCATCTTTTGCTGCCACATACACTATCCACATTATCGGCAACCTTCCTGTATACGTCTATATCCGGCAAACTCACTTTTATGTTTACCCTCCTGCTTCTGTCTCTGTTTAAAACCTTTTCTCTCCAGGCGCAATACAGTTTCGCCTGCGCAAAAGAGATACCCGCCACCGGTTGCCGTGCAGAGAAATAAATGCTATCTGCCTGCTCCAGTTCCTCATAACGTTTTATAAGACGCACTGTTTTGTAGTCCCACTCAATAGCCTCATGTTTTGAATTATCCACCACCTTCAAATACGCAAAGCGCTTACTCTTTAAATCATCAAAAAACAAAGCTGCCGTCTGAGACAGAGCGGAAGGATCAGGAAACAGATCTTCTCTGAAGTCATTATTCACAATAAACCACATCCACTCCAGCATAGCTACTTCACATTGATTCATCGACATGGAATCACCCAGCGGCATTGTCTGCCTTATTCTGGCGGGGTTTCTCTGTGCAAACACCGCACCGGATAACATAATGATTAATAAAAGTAATACTGCCCGGTTACCGAAACGAAAGATGCGCATATTGAGTGTATCAGGGTTGATAATGTCCAAAGATATCAGCCAAACTGCTAAAGAAATTTTATTTTTTTACAATGCCGGTTTTCTACAGTCACAAAGCATAAAGTTGTTGAAATAGCCCTTACACCCAAAATCGCTAAATATTTTATAATATCTGTCAAATACTTCCTCACATAAAAGGCTACTGTTATATTCGTTATACATCAACCACCCTTTTTTATGGTAAAGCAAACCCTTACTATAATTCTGTTACTAACCACTGTAGCTGGTTTTTCCCAAGCCAACGAATTTGGAAACTCCGACAGTAGCCTTATCTATTCAGACAGTGCCATTCAAAAGCTGAAACACATTACCGATTCATTGAATCTTAGATTCAGGGTGTGCGATCTGAATAAAACCTACCAGTCTGCACCACAGGCAAAAGCAAATTATATCTCGTTTGAAGATTCCACAGCAGAGAACGCATACAACGATATACTGAACAACATTTCCTTCAGCGATTTTTTGATAAAATACAAGACAGCAAAAGTTGAAAACGAATTGCTTGTAGTAAAATCCAGCTATCGCAAGAGCAACAATCAGGAGCAGGTTGCATTCTATAGTATGGATTTGAGTGATAGATACCCACGCCACAGCTTATATTTTACAAAACAACTGAGTCAATACAATCTTCCACTCAAAGGAAAGTGGGTAGTGGAATACAGCCCCAAAAACAAGTATTCATCTGCCTCGCTGCAAGCGTTTTATTTTACCGATAATCTAAACCGCCAAACTTTACCTCCCGTTTACGGCAGGATGATTCAGTATTCTGAGTGCCTGATAGACACATCTGCTCAGATGGTTTACCCCAGCGCACAGACTTCGCAAAGATGGCAGCCCCTTAAAAAAACATCTACCTCCGCTTTCCTTTCTTATGTTACGCCACCTGTTAAATATCCACCTCAGCTGGATACCATGAGCAACAGAGAAGATTTTTTGCAACAATGGGAATCTGCTAAAATAAGGCGGCAACAGTATGCTGACAGCATGTTTGCACATGACCCCAGGTGTATGAAACTACTGAAACAAGCATTAAAAAAAGTTCAAAAACACAACGATAGCGATGACGAGTTTGAAGATTACCTGGTACGGTATTACAACGCTAAAACAGCGCTGAATTTAAAACGAAGCCGGATAGTAAGAGGGTTCTGCAGTATGGATGAAAGCCCAAGACTGCATGCATTAAACATTGCGCAACTGGCTGCAGAAACTACCAGCTGGGAAATATTTTTAAAGGCACACCTGGATATCATGAACGATAGATTTATCAGAAACAGCGACGGCAGTTATGCCTGGGGAGCCAGACAAACCTACATAAGAGAACTGGAAGTATTAAACATCAACGTATTGGATTTGCTGCTGGGCATCAGCCTCCGGATTGATGACAAAACTCCCAACCATTACTACGGCAATGTTTCGCGTTTAGGCAGAGCTTTATCAGAAACAGGTTCAACAGAGGCATTTGAAACGCAGGTACAGCAAATGATGGCAGACAGCACGCTGGACGATTATAACAGAATTATCGCCTTCTTTCTGTTTCATGATTACGTTTATCACCTGAATAAAGAAAAAAAGGAAAAAGCCACCCAAAAACTAAAGGCAGCCATCAACACACTTCCCACTTATTTAGTCACCAAAATAAACGGATAGTATGAATGAAGTAACAACTTTTATGGATATAGTTGTGGATGTGCTGGAATAGGTGTTAGAGTTGATAGATTAACCATATTAAGGGGTGTCCGGCTTTTTAAAAGCGCGGATACGTATAAATGTAAAATCCTGTTGGATTTTTTATCATGTACGGAAATTACTTTTTTTTCCTACATTAGCCTTCTAACGATTTTGCTACGCTTTGCCATTTGTTCCACCATATAACGAACAGGAACTGCTTATACGCCTGTCTGAAGGCGATTCTGAGGCCTACCGTGTATTGTTTCAGCAATATTGGGATGCGGTGTATGCCATAGGGTTGAAACTGTGTAAAAGCCCTGAACTGGCCAAAGACCTTGCACAGGAATCATTTATAAAAGTATGGAACCACCGGCAGCAGCTGGCAGGTGTTACGCATTTCCGCTCCTGGCTGTTTACCCTTACGCGGCACCTGGTAATTGATCACCTGCGTAAAAAGGTGTTCAGTGCTGGTAATGAAGAGTATCTGCTGGATTATTTCAGTGATGATGCCGGTACACCGCAGGAAAAAACAGAATATAAAGAGCTGGAGAACCTGTTACAAAGGGCCGTAAACAATCTGCCACCGCAAATGCAGCAGGTGTTCAGGCTCAGCCGGTATGAAGGGCTCAGCCATGCGGAAATTGCTTTACGCATGAATATTACGCGTGTTACGTCCAAATCGTACATGGTGCGGGCGCTGTACGCTATTAAACAATATCTTATACGCTATGGAGGTGAGCAGTTTATACTCCCCCTGCTGCTTTCTCTCCCGGCGGAATATTTTTTTTCCGGATAACGCCTCCCCCCGGCGTTCCTGTACGTCTTGTTGTATAGCGCCCCGCTTTTGCCATAACCGCGGGCGCTGTAACAAGGCCATATGAATAATCAGGACTTACTGAATCAGCTATGGGAAAAATACCTGGCCGATCAGAAAATGACTGCCGGTGAACTGAAACAACTGCGCGCACTGGTACAGAATACCCAACACCAGCAACAGCTGGATCAGTTGCTGGCTACCTTATACAACGAAACGCAGCAGATTCCACCCACCGCCGAAACCAATGCCCGGGAGGCTTTTGAAGAGGTATGGGCGCGCCTGCAACCTGCCACACCTGCACAGGAAACAACTGTACTACCAATACCCCGCCGCAATTACTGGTATAAATATGCAGCCGCCGTGCTCATACTTTGCGCTGCAGCAGGCGGCGTTTACCAGCTTACCCGCAGCAAAACGCACAACAACACTACACAGCCCACCGCACAAACACCTACCGGTATACAACCCGGTACGGATAAAGCATTGCTGAAACTGGCCGACGGTTCCTATATCTCCCTTAGCGAAGCGGAGAACGGCACCCTGGCGCAACAGGGCAATACCCAGGTAGTAAAGCTGGCCAACGGTCAGCTGGCCTACCAGAACGCAGGCGCAACGGATAGTAAAGTGTTGTACAATACCATTATAACTCCACGTGGTGGCAGGTTCAGCCTTACCCTGCCCGATGGCAGTAAAGTATGGCTGAATGCTGAAGGCAGCCTGTACTACCCCACTGCTTTTACCGGCAGCACACGGGAGGTAACGCTTACCGGCGAAGCCTATTTTGAAATAGCACCCGATGCAGCGCATCCCTTTCAGGTACGGGTAAACAATATGCTGGTGAACGTACTGGGTACGCAGTTTAATATTATGGCCTATACCGATGAGCCGGCTATACAAACCACCCTGTTACAAGGCAGTGTACAGGTTAGCAGCACCGGAGGCAGCACGCACAGGCTAACACCGGGCCAGCGCGCCAGCCTGCCTACCGGCAGCAACCGCATGCAGATACAAAATGAAGTGGATACCGAAGAAACCATTGCCTGGAAAAACGATCAGCTGCTGTTTGCTGGTAGTGATGTACCTACGGCCATGCGTATGATAGCCCGCTGGTACAATGTAGAGGTGGAATACCGCGGTGCTGTACCCAATGCACATTTCAGAGGCAGCATATCGGGCAAAGCGCCTATTACAGAAGTATTGAACATGATGCAGCAGACGGGAGAAGTGCATTTTACCATCAGCGGCAGAAAAATTATTGTAACGCCTTAGTATATACTTACCAACGTAAAAACCAAACAATGTTATGAGTCCTTAAGAATACACGCCCTTACCAATACCCATAAAAAAAACCGGAAGTGTTCGTACCACTTCCGGTTATACATCGGGTTCACTGGCTTTGACTCCATTTGTAAACCGACTATATCAAATATATGCCATTCACGCTTGTTTGCCAAAGCGGGCCGCTACACGCTGCCCGGCGCAGAACCAATTGTATACGATTCATCGTTAAACCGCTACTGATTATGAAACTCACAGTACTGCTGATAGCGATCACTTTTTTACAGGCACAGGCCAGGGGGCTTTCGCAGAACATTACCCTTACCCTGCGCAATGCCTCACTGCCAAAAGTGTTTAAAGAAATTAAAAAGCAAACCGGGTACAGCTTTCTGTATACCGATGAGCAACTGGCCACCGCCCGTACCGTTACGCTGGATGTACAAAACCAGCCGCTGGATAAAGTGCTGGACCAGTGCTTTACCGCCCAGCCGCTGATGTATGAGCTGAGCGGCAAAACCATTATTATCAAACGCCGCCCCCCTGCATCTGCCGGCACTACCCTTTTACAGGCTGCGTTTGACAATACCGTAAAAGGGCGCATTACCGATGATAAAGGCAATGGCGTTACCGGAGCTGCTGTGCAGGAACAGGGCACCGGCAAAGGAACGGTTACCAACGACAATGGCGATTTTACCTTACAGGTAACCAGCAGCGAAGCCACATTGATAGTTACCTCGCTGGGGTTTACCCGGCAGGAGATTGCGGTAAAGGGTCGCAATTACATCACCATCAGCCTGGTGGCCACTGCCAATGATATGAAAGAGCTGATTGTAATAGGCTATGGCGAGCAGCGCAAAGGTGCCGTTAGCAGTGCTATTACCTCTGTATCTTCCTCCAGTTTTAAAGAGCAGCCTGTAAACCGGCTGGATCAGGTATTGCAGGGCCGTGCAGCTGGGGTACAGGTAACCAACAGTACCGGCGCACCCGGCGGCGCCGTGCGCATCCGCATCCGCGGCTCCAACAGTATCAATGGCGATAACAGCCCTCTGTATGTAGTAGATGGCTTTGTGGGTGCCGACTTTGCCAGCATTAACCCCGATGATATTGAAACCATTCAGATACTGAAAGATGCCTCCGCTACCGCTATCTACGGCAGCCGCGGCTCAAACGGTGTGGTAATACTTACCACTAAAAAAGGCAGCAAAGGCGCTACGCATGTAAACGCAACTGCCCGCCTCAGCGCTGCCAGCGTGCTGAAAAAACTACCCCTGCTGAATGCGGGTGAGTTTGCTGAAACGGCCAATGCACATGCGGTGGCGGTGGGTACTGCATCGCCTTTTACACAGGCACAGGTAGATTCGTTCAAACGCGCAGGCGGCACCAACTGGCAGGATGAAATTTTCCGCCGTGCCGGTGGCCAGGAGTATCTCATTAACTTTTCCGGCGGCACCGATAAAAGCAGCTACTTTATCTCCGGCGATTACCTGAACCAGGATGGTATTATCAAAAACTCTTTTTTGAAACGTTACAACCTGCGCTCTAACCTCAGCACCAAACTGAACGATTGGGTAAGCGCCACACTGAATATACTCGGCAGCTACAGCAACGTACAAAACAGCGATATAGCGGCCGATGGTCCGCATAGCCCGCTGGCGCAGGCCATTACCTGGTCGCCCACCGTACCTGTACGCAACAGCGTGGGTGGTTATACGGTAAGCGATCCTGTAAGCTCTGTATTCTTCAACCCGGTAGCCCTTACTACCGATCAGTTAACCGTTACCGAGCGCATGCTGGCCAACCTTATCGGCGGCTTTAAATTTAAACTCGCCAGCGGCCTCAGCTATCACCTGCAATACGGTGTAAACTATAACGGGTACGAGAACAAAAGCTTTGCAGGCAAAGTGGTTAACTCCAACACCTCTATTGCCAGCCTGCGCTCCAACAAAGAAATCCGTTTGCAAAATACCAACACGCTTAACTATCACAAACTGTTTAACAACACCCATAACCTGGATGCCACAGCCGTAATGGAGTACCAGCAAAACACGTATAACTATATGAGTGCCGGTGCCTCCAACCTCAACTACGAGTCGTTTATGTGGAACAATATTGCCCTGGGTACACCCGGCACGCCCGGCTCCGGCAATTCCAAAGCATCGCTGTTTTCTTTAATGGCGCGCGCCAACTACGGTTATAAAGATAAATACCTGTTGTCTGCCGCCCTGCGTCGCGATGGCTCCTCCCGTTTTGTGGGCAGCAATAAATACAGCTACTTCCCTTCTGTATCAGCTGCGTGGGTGGTAAGTGAAGAAAGCTTTCTGCGGCACCTGCCCGTATTCAGCAACCTCAAACTGCGTGGTAGCTGGGGCCTTACCGGCAATCAGGCCATTGATGCCTACAGCACGTTCAGCACCTACAGCAACCGCGTTGCCAGCTTTAACAGCGCCAGCAACCAAACCGGTATTATACTGGGCAACATAGGCAACCCCGATTTGAAATGGGAAACAACCGAGCAACAGAACATTGGTTTAGACCTGGGCCTGTGGAAAGGCAGACTGAATGTTACCGCAGATTATTTTATTAAAAAAACACGTGATCTGCTGCTGACAGAAACCCTGCCTATTTATCTGGGTGGTAACCCTATTACCCGCAACGTAGGTTCGGTGGAAAACAAAGGGTTTGAAGTAGGTGTGGAAGCGCTGGTGATTGACGGGCCTGCCCTTAAATGGAGCAGCGGCTTTAACGCCTCTTATGTTAAAAACCGTGTTACGGCTACGGGACAAAACAAAATTATCTTCGACCCCAACAACCGTAAAATCGGCGGCGGCATGTCGCCCCAGAGCGAGTTTGTAGTAACGGCCGGTCAGCCCCTGGGCGCCATATGGGGCCTTACCTATCTGGGTACCTGGAAACCCGGCGACAACAAAGCGGGCGACTTTGGTGCCAAAGCAGGCGACAGCCGCTATCTGGATATTAAAAGCGATAACGTAATTGATGCCAGCGACTACAGCGTTATTGGCCACGGTGTACCTACCACCAGCCTGGGCTGGAACAACACCGTTAGCTACAAAGGCCTTACACTGAACGTATTCTTCCACGCCATGCTCAACTTTGATAAGCTCAACTACAACAAAGCCGCGGCCATGTACCACGGCGGCGATGCACGGGAAGCTACTTATATAGATATACTGAACCGTTATATACCCGGCGTAAACGAAAACAGCGATATACCGGCTTTCAGCACCACCAACCGCAACTTTACCCAAAGCAGCCGCTTTTTGGAAAAGGCTGATTTTGTGCGGCTGAAAAACCTGAGCCTCGCATACGATCTGCCACGCACCCTATTCAAAGGCAAGGCCGGGCTGAAAGTATTTGTAAGCGCCACCAACGTGTTTACCATTACGGGCTATACTGGCATTGACCCCGAAGCCAACGCTGCTTCCGGCGATATACGGCAGGGTATCGATTTCGGTTCTTATCCTAACACACGTACTATTACCGGTGGCTGTACCCTTAGTTTTTAATTTTTCAAACGATATGCTATGCGCAACATATATATAATCTCCTTATTGCTTTTAACCACTGCCTGCAGCAAACAACTGACAGAAGAACCGAACGGCCTTGTACTGGGCTCCGCAGGCATCAGCAACCAGGCCGGGCTGGAATCGGCCCTTACCGGCGCTTACGGCAGCCTGATGGTGCCCTGGGAAAGTGGTTTTACCACCGTATCGCAGATAGCCATGACTATGGGCGGCGATGACCTTACCACCCACCCCGGCAGCAACAAAGAAGAGTTTCGCGAGTTTGACCGGTTTAACGTGGCCGATCTCAACAGCCGTATGACGCCTATCTGGCGCGGCTGTTATAAAGTAATCCAAAGCTCCACCAACATCATTAACAATTATAAAGGCGTAACCGATGGTACCGAAGCCACTATACAATCCATCGTAGGTGAGGCGTATTTTCTGCGTGCACTCAGCTACTACTGGCTTACCCGTTTCTGGGGTGCCGTGCCGGTAATACCTTCCGAAACCTTTAGTACCAGCCTGCTTACCCTGGGCAAAACCCCACCGGCTGAAATATACAAGCTTATTGAAGCCGACCTGCAAAAAGCAGAAGCCTGGGTACCCAATACCCGCCGCGCGCAAGGCAGGCCCAACAAAGGCGCTGTAAAAGCACTGCTGGCCGATGTATATCTTACCCAGGGCGGATGGCCCATTAAAGACGCCACCAAATACGCACTGGCCGCTGCCAAAGCCAAAGAAGTAATAGATAATAAAAGTACTTACGGGTTCAACCTGTATCAGGATGGCTTTCTGAAAATCTTTGCCGGAGGCACCAGTGAAGATGTGTTTGCCCTGTACACCCGCGGACAGTGGATTACCTATAACAGCTTTTACGGCCTCAGCACCATGCCCGAAGATGAAGGCGGCTGGAGCGATTTCTTTCCGGAAATCAATTTTTTCAACAACTTCCCCGCAGGCAGCCGTAAAGACGCTACTTTCTCTACCAGATTTGTGGTAAATGGTGATACCATTCCCTGGCAAAACGTATCTACCAAACACCCATACTATAAAAAATTCACTATACAATCCGGCACCAAAGCCACCTATATGTCAGCCAACCCCGTTATCCTTATCCGTTACGCCCATGTGCTGCTTACCTATGCCGAGGCACAGGCCCGCAGCGGCACGGTAAACGATCAGGCATATGCCGCCCTCAACGCCGTACGTGCCCGCGCCGGTTTAACCGATGTACCTGCCGGTTTAACTACAGATGCGTTTATTACTGCAGTGGTAAATGAGCGTGCCTGGGAGTTTGCCGGTGAATGGAACCGCTGGTTTGATCTGGTACGGCTGGAAAAAGTAGAAGAAGCCAATGCCACCAAACATGCAGATGACCTGAAACCCAATGGTACTATTACCAAATCGGATTATGTATTGCCTATTCCAGGCGCAGACAAATTAATGAATCCCAATTTGTAGTCTAATTCACTAAAAAAAACTTGCCATTATGAAGTCATTTATTACACCGCCCAAAGGGCAGGCCCCCGCCATGCCCGGGCTTTCCCGACTTACCACCTTGCTGCTACTGCTGTTACTAAGCGTTTGCGGCAATCACCTGCACGCGCAGTTTCTGTTGCTGGATGATATGGAGGGCAACGGCCCCTGCGCCGGCCGGTGGGATTATTATGCCGGTAACACCACCACCGGCAAAGTACAGTTTGGCGTAGCCAACCCCGCACCCGGCGGCCTTAACACCAGCGCCAAAGTAGCGAAGTTTATTAAAGACACTACCTGCTTTGAATGGATGAGCGCCGGATGCAGCCTGCCCGATAGTTTTGACCTGAAGGGCAACACCGTATTCAAGCTACTGGTGTACAGCGATGTAAAGGAAGAAGTGTTGTTTAAGTTACAGCCGGGCACCAACTACAACAAAGCCGTATTCTTTACCTACAAAATAAAGAATGTAAACACCTGGGAAGAATGCAGCTTTGATTTTGCCAGCGTACGCAACCGTACCGATCTTAACCGTATTGAAGTGCATTATGCCGATGGCAAAAAAGCCAATGGTATTTTGTATTACGATCTGGTGCTGGGCCCCGACCCGGCTTCTATCAGCCTCGCCAATACCCGCATACCCATGGGTGCAGAAGCAGGCGCTATTATACGCGCTACCGTACGTGGCAACACCTTTAAGCAAACACTGAACAAAAACCTGTGGAGCGCCCGCTGGCCCGCAGGCATTAGTATAGACAGTCTGCACCGGGTGAATGATACCGTGGTGAATATTGTACTGGCAGGAACTGCCACAGAAAACTATTCCCGCTTAGAGGTTAAACTTACCATAGCCGGCAACCAGCTGGATAGCACCGGTGCAGCGCAATACACGGCTAAAGGCAATGTGGTGTTTGAAGGCAACCCCAACTACACCCTTATTTATCAGGATGAGTTTAACGGCACCGGTAAGCCCGACATTACCAAATGGACCATAGACCCACGCCCCAAAGGCTGGATTAACGGGGAGCAGCAGGTGTATACCGATAGCTCGTACGACAATGCCCGCCTGCGCAATGGCTGCCTGGTCATCACCGGCAAAAGAGACTTCCCCAATTACAATACCACCGAGCCCTGGAGCAGCGGCCGCGTTATCTCACAAAACAAAATGGATTTTAAATATGGCAAGGTAGAAGTACGTGCCCGCCTGCCCCGTGCGCGTGGTTCCTGGCCTGCTATCTGGTTAATGCCCACCACCAGTGCGTATGGCGATTGGCCCCGCAGCGGCGAGCTGGATATTATGGAGCATGTGGGCAATAAGTTTGGCACCGTACTCAGCACCGTACACACCCAGAACAACAACTGGATGAATGGCAGCCATACCTCGGGCAACAGAACTATAACTGATGTAGATACGGTGTTTCATGTATACGCCATGGAATGGAGTGAAGATTCCATACGCTTTACTTTCGACAGCTTGCATTGCTACACGTACGTAAACCCCAAAACCGATTGGAAAGACTGGCCGTTTGATCAGAAATTTCATATTATATTAAACGTAGCCATCGGCGGCGGTATGGGTGGCGCTGTTACCGATGCAGACTGGCCGGATAGTATGCTGGTTGATTATGTACGTGTATACCAGAAAGGTATTGGCACACCGGTGCTGGACAGCATTACGCTCACACCCGCCAACCGTGCGTATATCTCCGGCAAAAGCTTTCAGTATACCAGTAAGGTGTTTGATCAGAACGACTTTCCCCTGCCCGTAACACCTGTCTACAGCATTACTGGCACCGGCAACAGCATTACCAGCACGGGCCGCGCCACGGTAGTTACACCCGGCACCATTACCGCCACCGCTACTTACAATGGCGATACCCTGCGTGCTATTGCCAATGCCACCATACGCGCCGCCAACTACAAACCGGTACCGGCCCGCATAGAAGCCGAAGCATTTGACTATAGCAATACCTGCTGTACCGAACCGGCGCAGGATACCAGCGGCGTATTAAACGTAAGCTATATAGCCAATACCAGCTTTATGGAATACGATATACAAACACCCTGGGCAGGCAAGTACCGCCTGCAGCTGCGCGCTGCGGTAAACACCGCCAGCACCGTACGCATACTGCTGGGCGATAGCCTGCTTACCACCATGCAGCTGCCCGCCAGCGGCGGCTGGCAAACCTGGCGCACCGTTACCAGCGGTCTGCTTAACCTGCCGGGTGGTAAACATACCCTTACCCTGCAGAGCACTACCAGCGGCTGGAACTTTAACTGGCTGAAAGTAATACGCGATTCAGACATTGCCCTCTCCCGCATAGTGGTAACACCCGATAGCACCAGCGTATTCATTAAAGGCCGCAAACAATTCAAAGCCGCTGCCTATGCCAACGACAGCAGCCGTATGGACCTGCCCTTTACCTGGTCAGTACCTGCCAAAGGTGGCACCATAGATGGTAAAGGTGTTATTACCGCCAGCGATACACCAGGCATTTACTATGTAAAAGCCCATTACAACAGCATGTTTGGCAAAGCAAAAATTAACGTACTGGCCCTGCCCAGGCTGGCACGTATTAAGGTAGTGCCCGATAGTCTTACGCTGCCCTTTGGCGCCTCACAGCAATACACCACACAGGGCTTTGACCAATACGGCAGCCCTATTGCCTTTACCGGCGCTACCTGGAGTGTAAGCGGCACCGGCAACAGCGTCAGCAGCACCGGCATAGTAACCGCCACCACCAACCCTGGCAGCTATACCGTTACCGCCACCAAAGACAGCATCAGCGGCAGCGCCACCTTCACCACCGGCTACGGCTGCACGTTTAAAAAACGGTGGGAAGCAGAAATCAGCACCAGCCGCTCTACCGTGCCTACCCTGGAACCCACTACTGATACCAGCGGCGGACAAAACTTTACCGGCATAGGCTACAACCATTGGTTTGGATACAGTACGCTAAACATACCCGTTAAAGGTAAGTACCGTATCAGCTTCCGGGTACTCACCAACGCACCGGCGGCCGTTAAACTGGCCAACAGCGGTGTTACCTATGGCATTGTTCAACTGCCCAATACCAACGGGCAATGGGCTACCATCAGCGATACCATGACTATTCCTGCCATTAGTTATGCCAACGTAATACAGCATTCCGGCACGTTTAAGTTCAACTGGTTTGCTATTGACAACTGCGCCAACGAGCCTGCACCCGATAGCAGCAGCCTGCGGGTAAACAGCATAGCGGCGCTTAACAACAAAACCGTTGCGGAAGGCACTACGCTGCAGGCCTACCCCAACCCGGTACAGGAATCTATTACCATTGAAACCGGTAATAAAAAATACACCACCATGCTGTTGCTGGATATGAACGGCCGCGTACTACGCAAATGGCCCGTACCGGCAGGCAGCACTAAATTCAACAAAAGCCTGGGCAACGTACCCCACGGTAATTATATTATCAGGCTGGAAGGCGGTTCCGCTCCGGTTTCTATAAAAATTATCAAGCTGTAAGTACGTCTTATCTACTTCAAACGGCGGTTTGTGTGTATCAAACCGCCGTTTGCTTTTATATTACACCACTAAACACACTGCCAATATGAATTTATTTGTTACCACCCGGCAAACGGCTGTTATACACCTGCATACCATTGCCATGGTTACCCTGTTTTCACTGCTTCTGCCCTGCACACCCATCCTTGCTCAGCGCAACAAAGCCAAAGCCCCTGCCGGCTACCAACTTATTTACTCCGATGAATTTAACGGCACCGGCAAAGCCGACAGCACCAAATGGACTTACGAAGTGCTGCCCAAAGGCTGGGCCAACCACGAAGAACAGACCTATACCAATGCCACGCACGATAATGCCGTACTGCGCAACGGCTGCCTGGTCATCACCGGTAAAAAAGATTACCCCACGGGCGACTCCTCCGCCCCCTGGTCAAGCGCCCGCCTCATCAGCAAAAACAAAATGGATTTTTTATACGGCAAAGTGGAAGTACGCGCCAAACTACCCCGCGCCCGCGGCTCCTGGCCCGCCATATGGATGATGCCCACCGAAAGCAAATACGGCAGATGGCCCCGCAGCGGCGAACTGGATATTATGGAACACATTGGCCATAAACGCGACTCCGTATTCAGCAGCGTACACACCGAAAGCAAAAACTGGATGAACAAAGGCCTGCTCTCCGGCACCCGCATTTTACAAAACACCACCACCGACTTTCACGTATACGGCCTGGAATGGACGGCCGACTCTGTACGCTTTACTTACGACGGCCAACCATCCTTCACCTTCGTAAACCCCAAAACCAACCCGAAAGACTGGCCCTTTGATCAGAAGTTTTATATTATACTGAATGTAGCTATTGGCGGGGGATTGGGTGGCGCTATTACCGATAGCGACTGGCCGGATAGTATGGAGGTGGATTATGTGCGGGTTTATCAGAAAGAGCGGTAAGCATTCTTTAGACCAATCATCTCATTATGCAGCAACTTCGTTTTAAAACAAAGCCCTCTACAGGGCTTTTATTTTAAACCCACTTTTAAGAAGCTTAATATTCCAGTTTAACTACATTTGAAAACACCCTAATACCATTTATGTTGAAAATAATAACAACATCGGTTTTTCTGATACTGATTCATAGCTTCTTATCTGCACAACAGTTAAAGCCAGCTCAGCAGCTGGTAAATGCAGTTTTTACAAACAAAACCGATACGGCCATACGCCTGGTAATACCTGTTGTATATAATGGCCAGAAAGAAAGGCTGGCTATCAGCCGTAAAGATCTGGTAATTTATATGGATGCACTGATGCTGGGCTGCCAGAATACTGATACTATAAAAAAAGTATTGGTACGTATACTGGAAGGAAAGCAAATATTCACCTTTAGTATGGGAGGCGCAATATCCTTAAACCTGCAGGATTACCATTTGCTACGCTGGAGAAACACCTACTTACTGAATAGTCCAGCCAACCGCAACTATTTTCTCAACGAAGTACTACAACACTACTCAGAAGAAGGTGCCTATTTTTTGCTCAAAGAGGAATATGAGGGAGACGACTATATTGTGGAAGCCTTGCAGCAACACAATATGCTTGTAAAACTTACCGATGCAGGTAGTAGTGCAATCAGATCAAATGCGGTGAAGCCTGCAAGTGAAACAACAAGCATAGCTACGCCAGCTGTAGACACCCTTATGGGAAAACTGGTTACGTTAATCTTCGAGAGCAATTACACCATGCCGGAGTTTATTCAGCTGTCAATACCAGCTACGTTTCATAACGAAAAAGTAAGAATAGTGATTGACAGACACAACTATAATTTTTATATGCGGGACATTAACCCTGCATTCAGGAACACAAAATTGCTGCAGCAGGAACTCACAGAAGTACTAAGCAATGAGAAAGAATGGATACTAAATGACAATACAAAAAGAGACAAAGAATTCCTGCAACACTGTGCCATACTTAGAGGAAAAAATCCATACCCCGGACCGGAAGAAATGAGTACGGCTGCGTTCCTGAAAAAATACCTTCCACGGGACAAATCATTCACTTATCATGGATTGGTCACAATTGACTGTAAGCTACGCACACATCAGTTTATAGACGCCATGTTCCGGCATCATTGGTACATTGCATATAATGGAGTTGCCTGCTATGCTCAGGGGTTGGTATTCCCCTAAAAAGCAGGCAACTGATTTCATTTTTCCTTTAGGTAAAGGAATTACACCCATCAGCCTAAAGAATAATTTCAGATTAAAAAAAATAAAAAACACCTGATGTATGCCATGAATCATCCTGCTCCCCTCTTACAATCCTTATGCTATACCCTCCTATTGTAGCAAATTTTGCTCTTTGATTCAGTTCCCCGCAAAGAATATCTGTTTTAAACACAACTGGCAAACTAAGAGAATCATTCAACCGGATTATACGATTTGATTTAGCCACAACATTTTCCCATATGAATGATTTCCCTTTAACAAAACAATTTATATGTATAAACAAATCACCTTCCAAATATTCTGTGCTGGCAAAAAAAATCAGCTTAGATGAGTCTTCAGATTTATGCCATGTTTTTAGCTTTCCTATTACGTTGCTAATAGAATCAATTACATCAGACTTTTCACCAAACACATAGTCAATCTTTTGTGCATCAACATTTGATATCACAATCAAACCCAAAACAAAAAAAGGGAGCATTTTATACATCGCCTTACTATTTACCACATGAAGACTTTAACGCTTTTCTAAATGTACTAAAGTAGAGCGTTTCCCTGCGGTTTAGTTACTTTTGAAGGGAATTCTATTACCAGCCGGTACAACAACCGGCAGCTGCTATGCTCAGCGGGTAGTATTCCCTTAAAACCGGTCACCTGACTTCCATTTCCCCATTACGCAAATCAACTTCAACGCACACACCCTCTCCAATATCTGTTAAAGGTATAGACACGCTGCAACAAACTGTAGCCTTACCGGCATCAATAGACATATGGGGTGCATAAATAACCGCATACGCCTTTTTCGGCACATCCAATGCATCGTAAAACATCCTCTTATCCATTCTTTTCTGAAAAAATGGTGCTCCATTTTTTTCTATTGTAAGGTTGCAATAAGAGGCATACACCACATACTCCTCCAAACCATACAACTGAAGATATTTTTTGGGCACCACCACTTTCGCTGTACTGTCCAGTAAATATTCCATTCGAATAAAAAAAGCAGTGTCCTTAAATTCAAAAGAGGTATCTATTGTAAAGGTGTGCTTATAGCTGGCTTCAAACTCTGGTATTATATTATTAGAATAAACTTCATCCAAAGAATCACGCTCAAAAGAAAAATGAACAGGCGCAGGTGTAACTGAATCCCGCATCTGTATCCTGTCCTGCACGCGACTGGTACAGGACACAATAAAAACAGCCATCAAACATAAATACTTCATATCAACTGCTGTTTAATATAGTAACAGGCATTAGCACTTTGCTGGCAGGTATTTGGTGGGCGCGTAAAAGAAAAACCACAGCACAGCAATTTACACGCTAGTGCGTGTGTTTATGCTTCATAAACACTGCCAGTACAACAATTGCAATAAAAACCAATATTACCAGAACCAGCAGTACCAGTAAAAAAGTAAGTATCACTTTCCCAATAATGCTTTTTAAAGGCTTATCTGCATAAAAAGCTTTAAAAAACCATATTAAAATAGGAACAATCAGGAACAAAACCAGCTCGGTAACAAGCCCGAAAACCTTTATATTCCCTTTAAGCAGGTATAATACAGGATATACCAGAAATATGGTTACAAGGTTATAAAAGGATATAATATAGGCATTCATAACCACATGCTCATAGTAGTTATGCCCCCATTTTCTAAAAACCAGTCTGGTAAAAAAGGCAAAGAATGGTATCAGCGCCAGCATGATGAAAGAATTATAGCTTCTTACAAAGGCCATATAATCGTTCATAAGAGCTGAATTCACATGTTGTTGGGCATAAAGATCCTGTAGCACCTCCGTTAATCCAACCACCTTAAAAGAGATAAAAGCAGAAATACCACTCAGCAAAAACGCAAGCAGCATCGGTTTATAGTGGCTCACTCTTTTCCCGTCTATAAACTCGCGCGCAGTTTTACCGGGGTTTCTGAGAATACTTTTTACCGAGTATAAAAAACCTTTATTGGTATGAAGAAGCATATACTGGGTTTCATCCCAGATATATTTTTTGTCTATTCTATGGTATTTTTTCTGGCCGCAGCTATTGCAAAAGCTTCCTGTAAAAGTAGTGCTGCAGTTAGTGCAATTGTATTCCATTCAGGTTGTAGGTATTATTAAAAACTAAAAACTTTACTTTATTTCTACTTTAGGTAAAAATAGACGATTCATTTGTTTTATACAAAAGGTTAGTAATTTATCCTTACGCGGGGGCCGTAAACTCCAGGTAAATACTGGTACCCGCCCCAGGGCTGCTTTTAATATCCATGCTTCCCCCGGCCGCACGCACCCGCTCTTCCACAGCAGCAAAATCTGATACAGAGGCTGCAGGCTGTATATACTCAGGGACCACTACACCATCATCTTCAATGGTAACGGTTACACCTGCCGGCTCAAAGTCTATCTGTATAATTACCTGCGCCGCCTGGGTATGTTTTAGCATCTGCTGCACCAGTTCCTGCACAATACGGTATATAGCCAGCTCCCAGCTTATGGCGTACCTTTTTTCAGCGCCATAACTTTGCACTACCAGTGCGGCACTGTAACTGCAGCTTATTTTACTTACAAACGACCGTACAGCAGCTTCCAACCCTTTGGCTTCCAGCACATCGGGCAGCATGTTATGGGCTGTTTTGCGCAGTTCAATGGCTGCTTCTTCTATCAGGTGCAGGCCTTCCTCCCAACCAGCAGCTGTGGCCAGTGGCTGCTTTTGCGCAAACAACGATAGCGACATGCGGGCGGCTGCCAGTATGCCACCCACCCCATCATGCAGTTCGCGCGCCAGGCGTTTCCGTTCCCGCTCCTCTCCTGTTACTGTAGCCTGCAAGCGGGTAATCTCTATTTCCTTTTGTATACCGTTCAGTTTTTCAGCCTGTAACTTTTGCTTTTGCAGGCTATTGCGCTGCCATAACATACCTGTTATGGTAAGTACCGCCACCACCAAGGCAATAATACCCATCCAGAAATTTCTTTTACGTGCTTTATCCCGCTCCTCTGCAATAGTCAGTTTCTGCAACGCCAGGGTTTTGTCTTTCTGCGTAAGCCGGTAGCGCATTTCCAGGCGGTTTACCATATCCAGCTTATCCTTCCGGCTAAGGCTGTCCTGCTGCCGCCGTTGTATCTTGCTTTCTTCCAGCGCCTCTTTGTAAAGCCCCATCCGCTCATAACAACCTGCCAGCATGCGGTGCGCATCCATCATTTCAAAACGCAGCTGCTTGCCCTTTCCCTCGCTACGCGCCAGAAACTGCTGTAACAGGGGTATGGTGGTGGAATACCTTTCCTGCATAAACCAGGCATAGGCACGCAGGTAGCTGGTTTCGTTTATAAAATAAGCCGTAGCCGCTTCGTGCCCCGGCTTGTGCGCCAGCGCCTCCATCTGTTCAATATAATCCAGCGCTTTATCGGGCCGGTTGGTATATAACCAGGTGCTGGCTATATTCAGCAGGGCCGACATTTTTCTGGGCAGGCCCAGGCGGGGACTTTTTTCAAGAAACAGTTCAAAATAATACCGGGAAGAATCGAACTGATGTGTAGCCTGAAAACCCAGTGCCTGCAGAAAGTATACATTACGCCTGGCAGCGCTGCTTTCCGGCAGGCCTTCAGCAACGCGCCGTGCATTATCTACATACAGCTTCACCATACGGTGGGTAGAGGCCGTATCGTAATTCATATGTATCCAGAACACTGCCAGCTTAATATACACATTGGTAGTAAATGCGGGGCTCATGCGCTGCTCCCCTTCCATTTCGTTGGTAAGTATATAAAAAAAGTAAGCTGAAGAGTCTACAATCCCTCTTTCATCATACGCCTCTGCCAGCAACATATCCAGCGGTGCTTTTATTTCCACATCGGCCATTTCCTTTTCCTCATATAGCTGCAGCGCCTGCCGGCCATACTGTATAGCCAGGCTCATATCATTACCAAAGTACCAGTTACCGGTTCTGGTAAGCGCCATTACCGTGCCCTTGTGGTACGGTATGCTACGGCTCAGCTGCAGTGCCCGGGTATAAGCATCATATGCCTCATCCGGCTGCACATTGCTTAGCGAATCGCCTTTTTCCAGCAACTGCAGAATTGCGGCCGTATCAGGCGCCTGCCTGTGTTCCTGCGCATGCAGGGCTACCGCACCCAGCCCGGCACAAAAACATACCCACCCCAAAAGCCAGCTCAAGGCTGTGCGCATAGCAATAGATTTCATTCAGGATAACAGCAATTAAAGCAGCAGTTTTTTACAGCGTAACCCCAAAACAGGGTATTTATACCCATCAAATATAAATGAAAACCAATGTTTAGCAACCAACAAATGAGCATGCACTGAGTATTTATACCTAACCACCTTTGAGTACTTGTGCCTATTATTTATAATGGCAGGGCGGCTTACTTTTAGCGGAGCGAAAAAACTACCTCCCAAAACCGTTTTATCGCCTTACTCAAATACTAACTGCAATGAACCAAAAGGTTATCCGCTTTCTTAGTAAGTGCCTTGTTGTATTACTGGCATGCGCAGCAACTTTATTTCAGCCTGTACAGGCACAGACCGATTTTCCGGTGGGCACCGGCGCTGTGGGCAACACAGCCACCAGTTACCCCTGCCCCCTGCCCGGCGCTATGGAGGGCAGCCGTGCGCAGTACCTGTTCCGCGCAGCAGAACTGCAGGCAGCAGGTTTATCCCGCGGTTTTATCAGCGGGCTGAAAATAAATGTATTGTCGCTGAACGACTGTGGCTATTTACAGGACTACTCCATTAAAATGGGGGCCACCACCGTAAGTACCCTCAGCGCCACCACCTGGGAACCCACACCGCAGCAGTATTACCACAATGAGGGTTTTGCACCGGAAGCAGGCGTAAACACTTTTACTTTCAACGATAATTTTTTCTGGGATGGCACCAGTAATATACTGGTAGAAATATGCCTCAACGGAGGCAACCGCTTCTGGGATAACCAAACGTTTAACCCCACGGTAGCATGGACAACCGGCCTTGCGTTCAACGCATCGCATACCCGCGCCGCCAACAACACGTTCAACTTCTGTACTATATCCTCTACTACCGAAGCAGGCACTGCCACCACCCGGCCCAACCTTACTTTTACCTGGCAAACAGCGCCGCCCGATTGTAGTGGCACACCGGCAGCCGGCACCGCCAGCGCCAGCAAAACCACTGTGTGCCCCGAAGAGCCTTTCCTGCTCTCGTATACCGGTACCCCTGCCATGGGGCTGAGCTATCAGTGGCAATCATCTACCAACGGCACCACCTGGCAAAACATAGCCGGTGCAACCAAAGACACGGTTACTACCAGCCTTAGCAGCAACACCCATTACCGTTTACTGGTAACCTGCGTGGCCAGCAGCCAGTCGGTAACTTCTTCCGAAGTATTGGTAAGCCGTGCCGCTGGCGTATCTGGCAACTTTACCATCAACAACAGCCTTACCGCCCCCGGCGCAGGCGAGTTTGCAAGCTTTGCAGATGCCTATAACCATATTAAATGCGGCGTTAACGGCCCCGTGGTGTTTAACGTAGTTAATACCGGCACGCCGTATAACGAGCAACTGATTATAAACAAAGTGCCTGGCACCTCTACCGGCAACACCATTACCTTTAAAGGCAACGGCGCTACCATTACCTACCTCAGCACCGTAACCGAACAGCGTGCGGTAATTAAGCTGAACGGCGCTTCGCACATTACGTTTGATAGTCTGGTAATTGAGGCTACTGCTGCTAACTTCGGTGAGTATGGCTATGGCGTTCACCTGACCAATAATGCCGATTCCAACACCATTCGTAAATGCACCATTACCGCAAATACCGCAGCGCAGAACAGCGATTGCAATGGTATTGTTATCAGCGGCGGCGAGTACCCCACCGCCTACGGTTCGTATTGCGATGGTAATACCATTGAAGGCAATACCATCAGCGGTGGTAACTACGGCATTACGGTGGTAGGTGGTACCACAGACTGGAGCGACTTTCCGGTTAACCGCAACAAAATACTGAACAATACCATCAAAGATTTTTATGAGTATGGTATATACATGACGAATACGCTGCTTACCACCATTAGTGGTAACGACATCAGCCGCCCCAACCGCATTGGCAGCCCGGCTGCTGTGTACGGTATTTATATTACACAGGCCAATATGGGTACTGCCATTTCCGGCAACCGCATTCACGCCATTTTCAACAACCACCTGGAAAACGCCGACGTTAGCTTTTACGGCATATCCCTTTCCAATGCCGATGCGGATGCAGGGCTGGAACATCAGGTAAACAACAACCTTATTTACGATATTAAAGGACTGGGTACCATTTATGCGCTGCATAACTTCGGCACCAACTTCGTTAACTATTATCACAACACTATTTCGCTGGATGACCACTCTTCGGCAAGCATCAAAACGGCGTATGGTTTTTATACCGACTTTGCCCCTTCCGGTATTAACCTGTACAACAACCTGTTCTCTATTACCCGTGGCGGTGCAGGTTTAAAATACGGAATGTACTTTGCCGATAAAGACTACGCTATATTCCAGGTAGATAACAACAACTATTTCTTTGATGCCAACCCCACCGTACTCCTGGGTTATATAAACGACAAAGAGTACGCAACACTGGCAGACTGGAAAACCGCCTCTACCTTCGATGCCAATGCTGTTATGGTAGACCCTGCGTTTAAAAACGCAGCAGCGGGCGACTTTACCCCTACCTCGGTATTGTTTGACAACAAGGGTAAGCCCGTTACAGAAGTACCTAAAGACATTTACAATACAGCACGCAGCGCTACCACGCCCGATATTGGTGCGGTAGAGTTTACGCTACCGGCCTGTAACACCTCCTTTGTGCCAGGCGAAAGCTATGCCAACGTGGGTACTACGGCCTGTGTAAACAAAGAGGTGTTGCTGAATCTGAAAAATAATGCGGTAGGCCTGGGTATGACGTATCAGTGGCAGTCTGCCACCGACCCATCCGGCACCTGGACCAATTTATCCACTGCCCAGCAGGCACCTCCGTATCGTTTTAACCTCAGCAACAGCACGCTGTATTACCGCGCTGCGGTTTCCTGTAACGGTGGCACCCCCGCTTACTCCACTCCGGTGCAGATTGTAAGCGGTGGCCTGTTCCCGGCTGGTACATATACCATTGACCGTACACGGGTTACCGACCCTGCGGGCACGCGTAACTTCCAAAGCTTTACCGATGTGGAAAAAACCATTTCCTGCGGTATTACCGGCCCTGTGGTATTTAATGTAAAAGACGATACTTACCGCGAACATGTACGCTTTGCCAACATACCCAACAGCTCGGCCGTAAACACCATTACTTTCCAGAGCGAAAGTGGTAATGCAGCCGCTGCGGTACTGGTATACAACGCCGCTTCTGTTCCGGAAAACTATACCATTAAACTGGATAGCGCCAGCCATTTTGTTTTCCGCAACCTTACCATTGCCTCCGAAAACAACCTGTATGGCCGCGTGGTTGACATTCTGAATACCGCCGCAGATATTAAAGTACTGGGCTGTATTATTAAAGCGCCACTGCCTTCCGAAGTAGAATATGCTACCTGGGGTTACGACCAAACCATGGTAACCGGCATACATGCCGCTACCGGCTTTAAAGGCGGTGAACTGGTAATTAACAACAACCAATTCCACGGCGGTGCAAAAGGCATTTATCTGGTAGCCAGTGCCAGCCGCCCCAGCGATAAAGACTCTATAGCCAACAATACTTTCGACAGCTGTTATCACCACAGCATATACGCACAGCACACAGCAAACCTGAAAGTATTAAACAATACCGTTCCGGTAAATACCGGCTACAGTGCCTTCTATTCCAACCAGGGTGTATATGGTATATACACCAACAACTGCGATGGCGCACTGGAAGTAAGCGGCAACAACGTAACCCTGCAGAACAATGTTGGTTATATGTACGGCATTTACCTTACCGGCAACAACGGCACTGCCACTGCCCGGGGTAAAATTGCCAGCAATACGGTAATGGCGCGCGATGGCCTTACCTCGCACGTGGCAGGTATTCACAACCAGAACGCCACTTATCAGGATGTAATAAACAATGAAATAAGTGTGCAATCTTCCATAGATGGCACCATTAACTATGAGTATGCAGTTGGTTTATTCTCAGGCGATGCTGCTTACTGTAATTACTATAACAACTCCATATTAAACACCTCGCCCGCAGCAGGTATGTACAATGTGGCCTTGTATGCTGACCACCAGAGCGCCAGAGAAGGCGGCTTTACCAATATGTTCAACAACGTGTTTGCCAACACCGGCGGTGGCCCTGCGGTATACTATTCTTATACGGCAGAACATATTAACAGCGATTACAACCTGCTGTACACCCCAGGCAACCTGTTGGTAAAACAAGGCCCTGAGTACACCACGTTTGAAAAAGACTTTTCCAACCTGGCTGAATGGCGCGCGCAATGGGGTACAGAAATGAATTCCCTTGTATATGCACCTGCGTTTACCAGCAATACCAACCTGCGCCCCAATGCAGCCGATGCACATTCCTGGGCTATGCAGGGCAGAGGTATGCAGCAACCTGGCAACGTTACAGATAAAACAGGCAATGCACGCAGCCAAACATTGACCGGTGGTGTGCCAGACCTGGGCGCGTATGAATTTACACCTACCGTAGCACCACCCGCACTTACCGCCCTGCCTGCCGCCCCTGTGGCCGGTGGCCGCCAGGTATTTATGCTGGGTACCGATACCGTAACTACGGTGCAATGGGGTGCCACCGTACCTGCTACCATTACCCTGCAACGTTATTCAGGCATATTGCCAGCGGGCTTACCTGCTACAGAAAAATCAATGTATTACTATGTAGCTGCCACCACCACAGGTGCAGGCAATTACCAGTATAGCGCAGAACATCATTTTATTGATCCCTGGCTGAATACCCTGCCCATAAAATCGCAGATTAAACTGGGCCGTACCAATTCGGCTGACGTATGGGCCGCCTCTGCTGCCAGCGTTATTGATTCACTGAATAATATTATTAAAGAAGCAGACCTGAATTATATAGGCCGCTTTACCGGTATGACGGATGGTAAAGAACCGCAGAAACCGGTTATTACCTCACCGGCAGACAGTACCAACAAAGGCACCCGCTTTTGGGCACCTTACGGTTTAACCAGCAGTCAGTATCTGAGCAATGGTCAGGAATTTAAGTTTTTACTGGCTGCCGACGAAACCGCACAGGTAACCGTATCGGTAAACGGAACCGCTTACAGAAAAACATACACGGTACCGGCAGGCACTATACTTACTACGGATGCCCTACCCAAATCAGGCGCATGGGATGCACGCCTGCGTGGTGAAGGATTGTTTGACAGAGGTATATTGATAGAAAGCGACAAGCCCATCAGTGCCACTGCCTTTATAGATGTACTGGGCACTTACGGCCTGCTGATGCCGGCAGGCACTTACAGCAAAAGCTACATTGCACTGGGCGCACGCCAGTTTAGTGGCTATAGCGGTGTAACCATGGGCAGATCGTGGGTGAATGTAGTGGCCGACCGCGACAGCACCGTAGTGGAAATAACCCCCTCCAACAATACCGAAGGTGGCCGCGCCGCAGGCGTTCCGTTCCGGGTTACGCTGCAACGTGGGCAGGTGTACCAGGTAATAGGCGCTTTTATACGCAGCTATACCCAGGCAGAAACCGGCGGTATGTTTAATGAAGACAGCTATGCCGCGTACGACCTTACCGGCACCAAAGTAGTATCGGTACCTAATGTAGCAGGTATATGCCAGCCTATAGCCGTGTTTTCGGGCAGCTCTGCCACCGGCATTACCTGTAAGCCATTGCTGCATGGTGCAGATGCATCTATGTACCAGCAGGCTTACCCCGCTCAGGCATGGGGCACCCGTTATTTAACCACGCCACTGGCCACCCAAAACAGCAATACAGAATATCTGTTTAACACCTTCCGCGTACTGGTGAAAGATGTAAACACAGTAGTAAAACGCAATGGTGTAATTATGACAGGCCGCACCGGCAATTTTTATGAGTTCAGCAGCCGCGACGCGGAATATATAGAGGCAGACCGCCCCATAATGGTGGGCCAGTATATGACCTATTTTGATGCCTGTGGCAATGATGAGTATGACAACCCAGGCTCAAACGAATGCATGGCATACCTTACCCCGCTGGGTTATGGCATTAAAGAATCTGTATTCTTTACCAAAAAGAAAAACTACGGATTTGAACAGAACGTTAAAACCTACCTGAACGTTATTGTACCACAGGGTGGCTTTGCCTCACTGAAAGTAGATGGTGTGCATGACTTTGACCTGAATTACCCGCACCCGCAACTGCCAGGCTATACTGTAGCGGTGAAAATGTTTGAAGATGTGGAAACCATTGCGCATGTTACCTGCGACTCAGCGTTTACCGCACTGGTACATATTCCCAATAACATTTACGGTCTGGTAAACAATGCCGGCTTCCGCGTACCACGTGTAAGCTTTGAACCTACTACCTATCGCAACGTACACAGTCAGCTTGCTGAACCCAATACGTACACCTGCGTAAACACAACGTTCAAACCCAAAGTGTACCTGCCGGTAACAGCCGCCAGCCTTACTTTCGGTTTCAGCCGAGTAACTGGTGTAACACCTGCTACAGATATAACTGTAAGCAACCCGGTAGCAACAGACACTATTATAAGAGACAACCGCGTGTTTTATGGCTACCTGCTTAACCAGGAAATAAGCTTTGCCCAAACCGGCACCTATAGCATACCCTTAACCGCCAGCTATAGCGAAGACCCGGCCACCTGTAACGCAAACGCTATTGACTCCTTTACCGTAGCCGTAATTGCCGCACCTGTAGTTGACTACACTACCGACTACACCGGTTGTATTAACGCCACCGGTAACTTTACCGGCAGTGGCACCGCAGGCAACGGCGCCATACTTAACCGCTGGAACTGGAACTTTGGCGATAACAGCACCGCTGCAACCCAAACCACCACCAAACAATACAGCACCGCCGGTACCTATACAGTAGCCCTTACCGCCACCGCCAATGATGGCTGTACAGGCAACACCAGCAAACAGATAACTGTAATACCGTTACCGGTTATTGAAGTGGTGAACAACAACATAGGTACCTGCCCCGGCAGCGCCGTTACTTTTGAAATTAAAAACCCTGAAACCGGCGTAGTATACACCTGGTACAACCAGGCAACCAATGGCACCTTACTGCAAACCGGCAACAGCTTTACCACCACCGTAGCCAGCGCCACCCAGTTTTACGTAAGCGCCAGCCGCAGCGGCTGTAACACCTCTGCCCGTTTAGCCGTTACCGCCTACATTATACCAGATGTAGCAGCACCCATAGTTACCGCCGACAGTGTGGGCACACACGCCGTACGCTTTAGCTGGAACGCCGTTACCAACGCCACCGGCTACCAGATATCCACCGACAACGGCACCACCTGGACCAACCCAAGCTCCGGCGTAACCGGCTTAACGCACACCATCGGCGGCCTGCAACCTAAACAGCAGGTAACCTTACTGGTACGCAGCCTGGGCGGTTGTCAGTTACGTGTATCGCAGCTTACTGCCGCTACTACACTCAGTGATGCCGTATTTGTACCGAACAGCTTCTCGCCCAATGGTGATGGCGTGAATGATGTGATTCATGTGTATGGAGCAGATATCAAATCGCTGCGGTTTATGATCTTTAACCAGTGGGGACAGAAAGTGTTTGAAACCTCGAATAAAGGAGAAGGATGGGATGGTAGATACGGCGGGAAGATGCAGCCTTCGGGAGTTTATATTTATGTATGCTCGATTCAATTGAATAATGGAGGAGAAGTGACGAAGAAGGGAAGTGTGAATTTGATAAGGTAAATTCCACTATAAAACAGCAATGGCTGGCCGAATGGCCAGCCATTGCTGTTTTATCACTTAATTGACAACACAGATCAGGTGAAACCCATAACCGATTCTAAAGCACAACTACAATATCAACTACTGATCTAAATCAATTGAACTGATTACTGAGCGCCAAAAATAAAAACAAGCATTTCATCGCTACGCATGACAATACACTTAAATTTTCTAATTTCTAAAGAGATCAGTATACTAGCTTCTAAAAAAACACCTCTTCCTTATAAAAAGAAAAGCATTTCACTACGCCAAACTTGCCACTCTATCTACCAATATTAACTACGCCAGCTTTCCCAATATCTGTATTGTAACTGTTTGTTTGATTTATTACTTTAGGTTCATTTGTAATACTATCTCTTATTATTCTGAACTTCTTATTAAGTTCAATTTGAAAAAGGCTATCACTCGTGTTTTTTTCAATAAGTTTACTTTTTAATACTGCTATACCATTTTTCAGCGAGTCAGTATCATTCTTCACTTTATCCTCCTTAAGGCTATCACTCATTTTCTTACTTACATCAACAATCATCGCTATAACAAGCATCGCTATAATAAAAAACAAATACTTTTTTGACGAAAGCCGATCCCTCTTCCACTCCTTAATCGCTGTAACAGCACCAAGCGTAAAAGTTATAATTGAAGCAAAATATTCGATAAAAAAATCCCACATAAACCATGTAATAAATCAGACCAAATTGAAATCTTTCTCGCAAAAAATCTCAAAAGGAGGTTAAAAAATAAATCCATTATACATATAAAATAAACATGCTCTTATTTAAAATTTCCACTAACACCTTTTATTGTAAACTTAACCTCGAACATACTTTTAAACTCCAAATCGACAACATTTCTTATCCCATCAGGATATCTATTTAATTGCGCTGCAGTAAGTTTATAATTTCTCCTATTCTCCGAAGTGCTCTCCTGAACAGACATACCCATTAAATTCGCATTGGCTGACAATATAGGTTTATCAAATCTAAAGTCTAAATCGACCCCAAAAACGGGAACTTTTTCATTATTGCCTAATGCAATAACTGTCACAAAATATCCAGAAGAATCTCGATATTGCTTTGAAGATAAAATATACAATTTAGTTGCTAAGCTTTCGTTGATAATAACCTTACCGATAGTAACATTTCCGCTATAAACATTCACCGTTTCGGCTTCTTTTATATAAGTATTATTTACATTCTGAGAAAATCCCGGAAAGACCCCATTCAAAAGAAAAACCAAAAACAAAAACCTAATCATACTATCTTTATTTTAAGCTATTAAATTAAAGACACACTAATCATGACATTAATAATAATAATAATAATATCAAACACCAATTACATCCTATAAATTTTAGCAAACTTAAATACTTTTCACGAATCCAAACGACTTAAAAACTAAATATATCGAAAACTCAATAGTTAACTTTAATCTACACTAGCTTCATCGAAGCTTTGTGACATTGAACCTTGCTATTATAGCTCGCTTCCTCCTCCCATAGCAAGAACTTTCAGAAACAAATGCAAACCAATCATTTGAAAGCAATAAATAAATTTCAAATGAATCCCAACCTGCAAAACATATTATTATTCTCTCAGCGGGGATTCTCAACAACGCATAAAGGCATACGCATTAAAACTACCCGTATTCAGACAACGCCAACAGATTATCTTTGGCAGGTCGTCATCGTATGTTCTCAAACACTTTCCATTCGTCCGTTCCCCACCCGAAATTCCGCACGACTGTTACCCCCATAGTATAAAAGGCATGCTGCTTTTTCTCTATAGAAGCGACAACCTTAGCACTTGCCTATTTCCCGCCTTCGCCACCAAGATGGGTAGTATTTTCATGCGTACTGAAACGATCTTTCTTGTTAATATAAGTAACCTGAACACTCGATATAATTATAAATTAAAATTCAATTTAATAAAGCCGCTTTTTAATGAACATACGCCCCCTGCAACTCCCCAATCTTCGATAAAAACCCGGAAAAAGCATCCATGGCCGCCGTCTTCGAGGTAGATATCACCTCAAAAATGCCTGTATCAGATGTAAACATGTATTCTGAATAAGCACATATGGGCAATTTCCGGTTATTGTTAAATCGCCTGTCCGGGCCACCGTTTCTGTTTACATACCGCCAGGTATAATCAATAACAGAAGCATCGTGTGGCACAAAACCGTCCTCTATAAAGCGTGTAACATTTGTGGTTACGCGGAGGTTTTTATAAAATACTGCCGCGAAGGTTTTTCCGCGCTTTATAAGCAAACGTTCAGGCAGAAAGTAAAGCTCCATGTTGTTTAATACAACATAGGGTATGGATACATTGGTAATAAAATGCTGAAGCGGAACTTTATGGGCAGCTATTCCACTTACACCAATGCGTCTTATCAGCTTGCCGGCACCAGCATTACGCTTGAAATCGTTTGTGCGTTGGGCATTGAGGTACTGCCACACTTTAGCCGATTTGGAAAAGGAAATAAAATGAGCGCTGAACTGCTGATAAATCTGTTTGTACTGCTCGTCCATCTCATAGTTCAACTCCATCTCAAACCGCTTCTTATCCACTTTCGTTAGCCAGTAAATGAGCGGTATGAAACAAAAGAAACAGATAGCCAACTGGTATAACAGGTAAGGGTTGGTCATCTTCAGCGCATTTTCCGTTATCTGCCCACCATAAGCAGAAGGCACTATAGTCTGTTCCTGACTGAACGAGCTTATGATCAGAATGCAGAGCAACACTATCAGCGGAAAAAAGCCCCACCGCTTAACATAAGAAGCCTGCAGACTCTTTTCAGTCAGCTCTGTAATAAACGATTTGGAATCGGTATCCGTCAGCTGCTCTACCTGTGCGGAAGTAATGTTGTTAATCACCTCCCTTGTAGCAGGCAACGGCACATTCCGGTTGGCAGGCGGATTACCACCTATTTTTTTACGATAACTGATACCATTAGAGCTCAGATTAACATAGGTACCTCTGGGCCCCATATTAACGCGGGCTCCTTTTACACCCACCGAATAACTGACGCCACTTTTAGAAAAATTGACTCTAAACGGGCCAGCACTAACAGATTTCCGATAAGATAAACTCATAACAATTATTCAGGAATTTGATGATGCTGTATACTGGGAGAAGCCGGCTTCTCCCAGTTACAAAGGGTTCTATGCTTACTCTCTGCACTGTCCAGCGTTGTTTTAACAATACGGTACTGGCAATCACTTAATCCTCTGCAGTCAGGCTTCAAATGATATTTCCGTGCATACCTGCTACTACAGACATATACCTCCGGACTATTCATACAGCGGGCAGCGCTAAGAAAGCAGCAAACAAACAATAACGTTTTCATTATGGATAGATAGTACATGACATAAAGAGCCACCGGCAGAAGCCCCGCCGGTAGCAGTATTGAGGTTACTACTTTGTATGACAAGACGGCGAACAAACTTTGCAGCCATCTACATTAGAATAGTAACTACTTGCTTTGGCAACAGCATCCTGACAGGTAGAAAAATCTCCCAGATATACGCGATTCTCTGGCTTTGGAAGAAACGGGCAGGATTCATTGTGTACTTCATGTTCACCCGTAGGCTGGGCATTGGTAGAAACGTAATACTTCATAGCGCTTTGTTTATTATTGTGCGTTAAAAGTAGTCTCCCCTTAAAACCTAATTATACGGAAAACCGTAAGCAGGAATTATTATCTGCTGCTTATATAATACCCATATCCTTACAAAAAGCAACCAGTTGCTCGTTCTTGGAAAAGCCAAGCACTTCTCTTATATAAGCCAGCCGCTTTTCCAGGCTGCTTAATCCCGAGGGGCGTATTTTATTTTCTGCCAGATAAGCGGGTATATCTTTCTGATGCATGCCTTCTGCCAAACGGGATATAACCATAATATCGTATTCGGAGAAGTCGTGCGTATTCTTTTGTTTAATCAACTGGGTAAGATGTCTGGGAAAATGGCGTTGATGCCGGGAAACAGCTTCTACGGCTGTTACCAGTTCTTTGGCATCATGTCTGGCTTTACGTACATAACCATCAATATCCAGCTGCTGAAATAACATCTCAATAGTGGCAGCGCGGTGCTCTGCAGAAAACACAATTATTTTCAAGTCGGGCTGTATCTGGCGCACCGCAGGTATAAGCGTAAGGCCGCCGGTTATTTTCTGTACATTGGCATCTTCTTCAAAAGACAAATCAGTAATAAGTAAGTCATAAGGCTGCCCTTTCTGTATAGCCATCTGCACCTTAGCAAAGGCGTCATCACAATAGTAAACGTAATGCGGGTCTGCAATACTCAACTCCTCCATCGTCTTCTGCACAGAAATATTTGTGCTTTCATGGTCTTCGGCTATCAGTACCTTTTTAATCATGTGTGTATTCTATTGGAAATGAAATCAGAATCCTGGTACCTTTTACAGCACCCGTATCAAAAGTAATTGTGCCGTTTAACCCCTGAATACGGTTTCCCGTATTGGTTAATCCATTTCCTGAAATATTACCGGCAGGCAACCCTACCCCATCGTCGGTATAAAGAATATTCACCTGATTATTTACCTGCTCAAACCGTATTACCACATTATCCGCATGGCTATGCTTTTTCATGTTCACCAGCAACTCCTGTAGTATATGCCGCACTTCTGTTTTTGCACGGGCATCTACCTTCTGCCACAAGGCTTTGTTATTGCCCACACCCATTACCTTGGTTTGCTGTGTAGCAAAAGTTTCGAACAACCCGGCCACCGCTTCCTGAAAATCCGTTTCCGCTGTTTCCGTATGCTCATAAGAGATATCGCGGGATTGTTCATACATCTCTTCTATCTTATCCAGCAGGCTTTCTTTATCAATTACTTCCTGATGTTCCACTTCCACCATAATACGATAGAGCCCGTTCGCTACTACATCATGCACCTTCTGCGAGGTTTTCAGCTGATGCTCACGAATGGCATTCTGCGCCCTCCACTCCAGCTTCCGTTTCCTTTTCCGGTACCAGCCCCATGCGTAAAATAATATCAGCAACACGCCACCTATTACAAACCACTGCTGTATAATCTGAAGCTTTTTATCGGCATTCTCCTTCTGTAATTCCAGATTCTCGGCTTTGTTTTTCTCCGATTCATAACGGATTAAGGCAAACTGATTTTTAGCGTTACTCCTGGCCGTTTGCGTACTATCGTTCAGATACTGATAGCGGGTAAAATATTGTTTGCTGCTGGTAGCAGTACTCAATGCTATTAATTTCTGCAGGGCCTCCATTTCATCATCCGCACTATTGAGCTGGCGGGCAACCGTATACATTTTATGGGCATATATCAATGCCGAATCAGGGTGAGAACGGGCGTAATAGTCAGATAAATGCGCATAACTGGCATTTTGCCCCCACGCATCCTCCTGCTTCAGCCTGATACCCAGGGCAGACCAGAATTCCGGCGCTGCATTGTAAGCGGGCTGTTGCAGCCATTTTGTTCTGGCCCGGTTAGACAAAAGCCGTGCATACACTTTGGCATCCGGCACAGGGTTACCTAAAACAGAATCGTAGAGTGCTATCGCCCTTTCAAAGTCTTTTTTCTTCTGCCAGGCAAGCGCCTTATTATTCAGAAACACCAGTTTATAGTCTTCATTCTGTGCAAACTTCAGTGCCAGATTATAATACCCGATAGCAGCCTCGTAATTTTTCAGATTCAGACTGGTACTTCCCAGTTCATTGAAATCGGAAGACAAGCAGTAGTGATCCCTTTCCCTTCTTTCATCCAGATACTTTAGTGAGGTTAACAGACTTTCCTGACTTCCAAAATAATCTCCCGCATCGGACTGAATGGCTGCCATATTATTATAAGCCATAGCAACCAGTAAACTGTCTTTAGAATGTTGTACTACACGGGTAAAATAATAAAAAGCCGAATCATTCTGCCGGTATATAAGCGACTCGGCTTTAGCATAATCCGGCTCTCTTACCACCGGAGGTATTGCTTTTTTTTGTTGACAGGCAAACAGGCAAGCCATTAGGGCTATTACGTACAGGCGCATTTTTTCAGGGCTATTTAGCCTAAAAATAAAAAAATAGCCTGTGATTAACACCAGGCTATAAAAAAGAAAGGCAAGCTAATGCCTGCCTTTCGTATGTTTTTATATCTGCGGTTTGGGAGGAAGCGGTGGATTCGGCGGCACATGTCCTGTTTCGCCGCCGGTATCCATGGTACTTACCGGTGCACCATTATTACTATTTGTATTACCGTTGTTGTTGGGGCACACCAATGCCATAAAGAGCGCTATAAAAATGTGTAACATTTTAATTTAATTTAATAAGTATGAAAAAATGGGTGCGGCCAGGTTCCGGGCACTGAACCGCGGGAGAGGTAAGAAGCGCTTCTTACATGTTTGGGAAGAGAGAAGGCATTGATTGCGAAGACTTGTAAACGTTTCCCAGGCCGGTTATTCACCTTCGCTTTCTCTGCTTATTGCGTAATCAATCTGATCAGATAAACCGCCGATCAACGCGGTGTGTTTTGATTACAAAGCAAAGGTATAGCGGCCCAAGAGGCTGATTAGCAAACGATTCCGATATTTCCGGTAATTCCTGTACAATTCCGGAAATACCGGAACGATTCCGAAAATTCGATTAGCTTTACTATTATATTTCTTGAAATGTATCCTGATTATCTATCATTAGTCATTGAGGAGTATGAGATGAAACTGGCACAGAATGCCATTTCTCAACGATTGATAAACCCTACTCGTGCAAGTCTCCGCGACGAGTGCCTGGAAGTGTGTCACCATCGCTATCAGAAGAAAGATGAAGGCTGCTTAGCAACCTTTTTTGGTTTACAGAAGGACCATGCCTCCTATTTAAAGGCAATAGAAATGCACGACATTGAGAAATTCAAACCGCTGATTAATTACTTAAATAAACTTAAAACCGGTAAAGCCAGTACCGGAAAAAAGAATATTGAACTGTTAGCCTGGCTGATTGATTTTGAAGACAGGCCTTTTATTCTCGGAAAAGTTTATAAGGAAAAAGCAAAGCAAAGTGGGAAAGAACAAGAGAATACGGAGGAAGAAATTCCGGTATTACCTGGCGGAGTAGCAGAAGATGAAAGAAAGACTGACCCCAATAGCGACGGACATCAAGCAAACAAAATAGCTAAACAGCAGGATATAGTTGAAGAAGATAAGAAGGCAGAACCAGACGCCTCACCTGAACCAATACGGGAACCCGTAAAAGAAACCAGTGGAGGAACAACAAAAACAGGAGATGCCCATTTAATAGAACCTGTAAAATCCACTATTACTTTTAAGAAACAACGGATAACTATATTAGCAATTGTACTTATATCATCTTTAAGCCTGGGAGGTTATTGGTTGGGAAATAAAAACAGTACAAAACCCGTATTAACCGGCCAGGAAGGTTGTATGTATTGGACAGGTGACCACTATGAGCAAATACCCTGTAATCAGAAAATGGATGGAGTGCTGGTGATAGCGCTGGATGCGGAAAAACTAACGCATTTCAAAAAGATAACGAACACAGATACCATCACATCAAAGTCTAAAGGATGGGTATGGTATACTAAAATAGACAATGTGGTAGAATTTTTCACATCAGATGGTTACCACCCCATCCAATATGAGAGAAGGTTAAGGCCGGTAACAGATCGCATTATAGATAGGTATGTTCAACGCAAGTAAGTTGTAAATAAAACAAGCGAACTGCGCAATTTTCCTGCACCATCCGCTTGTTTAATTTGACTTATCCGAAACTAATTGGTAGTAAAAACCGGCACCTTTATAGTTTTAACAGTCAATGGTGTTTTAACCTGCACCCTCTCCATAGTAGCCTTTTCTACTATAGCCACCACCTCAATCATTATCTCTAAACCATAACTGGGACTCGGATTTTTGAAACCCAGAAAATAAGTACCTTGATTACAGCAGCTATTAACCTTCACAACCCCTGACATAACATTCAAGCGGGTACCCTCAGCTATATATTTCCATTTCTGCTCCTCCTTTCTTTCAAAAGCCTGAAAATATTCGGTAGGTAATAAATAGACATCGCAGTAATCAGCGCCCGGCGGTTGACCAAGCATATTAAGAGCTATAGATAATGGTCCACCACCAGCAAGCATTTTTGATAAAGTAGAAAAAAGTTTCATCTGATCTTTTGTAGCCTGAACATTGGCCTTGTTCCTCGTAGCAGCAAATGTGTAATACCATTCTACCGTGTTAGCTGGCAAAGTTATCGGGAAAGTAATGCGTGACTTTCCAGTACTAAAGGTTGCATTCAATCCGCCATTCAGGTAATGATTAATTGGAGTCTGCAACGCCACAGCTTCAAAACTTGCATTTGTTTTTTTATCTGTATAACTTATTAAAAAAGAAGTATCCTGTTTTGTCATCCATGCAACATTTCTGCTAAAACTAGCTGGTGCTTCCGAATCGGGCACACATTTTAATATAAACTTACACTGCCTGTCGAAAAGGTGATTGGTAGTTACGGAGATTTTATAGATAGAGGTTCTGGGTATTTTAAGCTTCACCCCCTGTAAATTCTGAACATTATTATTGGTATACAAAATGGATTTTGATTCGTAGTCCGTTATCGAAACAATCTGAGTTCCCTTCTTATTTTCTGTAGCAAAATAAGGCATAAGATGCAAACAGCATCATTGCAGCAAGGGCAATATTCTTCATTTTATTTAGCAGGGTTGTTTAAAGCAAAATACATATTTTAAAAATATAAAAAACTAAATCTATAGAATAAGGGAAACCGGAATATCAGGAATGACATATAATTTAGTACAGTATATAATGCTACCTACTAAAAAACGAACTGAAGCTCTACCGTATCCGAGAAGAAACAAATCAATGTAATTACACTGATAAGTACTGAGAAATATTTCATCCCACCATCCCCCAATTACTTTCCCGGGTATCTATTATAATGGAGCTTCTGTTTTTACACACAAACAGTATAAACACCGCAATAACAGAGGCAATCGACTCCTGTTTTCAATAGAAATACAATTCAAAAATAGTTGCAACTATTACAGAAAGAAATACCTAAACATCGGTAGTTACAGCAGTAGTATTACTGATCATTTTACCCTATGCTAAAATGAATATTATCGCAATTCTGCTTACTATCTGTATGAAATCAGTAATGGCTTATTTCCAAAATGGTAATAGAATACCAGGCAGTACTCACCCGAAATTATCCGAACTGGCGACTTTTTCTTCACAATTTATTTCCTCACCGTGTACTATCGCGACAAGTTTTACAGCTATAAAATTCATCCCCACATATGTGGCGACGAGTTTTACATGTGTGAGGATCATCCCCACACAAGCAAAACAGGGCTATACTAATGGAGAAGCAAGTTTCCCAACTGTTAAAATGGCCACCGCATATCCCTTGAGGTATTCATATATTATATGGATCAAATTCCCGAACCAAACATTGATGTAATTACATCAAAATAGCAGAAAAATATTTCTCAATACCATCCCCCATTTTACCTTTTCAGGTATCTATTATAAAGGGGCTTCTGTTTTTTACACACAAACACCATACACACTCATCTCCCCAAAAACACTGGTAATTATAATTACTCTTACAGGCCATGGCAAAACCTTTTTCTCCGTTTACCCAACCCGGCCTAACAGAAATACCTAAACATGGGTAGTTTACAGCAGTGGTATTATTGATAATTTTACCCTATGCTAAAAATGGTTGTTATAGCAAGTGTAATCACAATCTGTATGATACCGGTAATGGTTTATACCCAAAACGGCAAAAGCGCCGACAGCCTTTTTATGGTAAAAAGCTACCTGCAGCAAATACAACAGACAGCAGAAAATAAACAACTTACAACCGAAAACTGCATTAACCGACTGAACGTATTAATACAACAGGGAAGCTGGTACCAGGAAGTACTTAGCAGAAACACTGGCCCCGCGCTGCAAAACAATAGTCAGGAACAAAACAATCTGATACAGCAATACCGGTTTATTATACAGTCAGCTATTTTATACAAAACCGATCTGCGCAACAACAGCAACCAGCCCGGTAGCAACAGCAACGAAGAAGTCCGGTACCTGAAACAACATATACCGCCGCTGATTCATAAAATAAATCAATACGCCGGTTATTTGAAACAGAAGCGGGTATCTTTTATTTCATTATTAAGGTCGGATTTTCCGGATGCATTGATTTTTTCTTCGTAATTACTATCAAATTTTCAGTTATCGCCAACCACTTTTCCGCCAGCAGCACAATATTCTCTCTACATACAACCGGATATTTAGCAAGCCAGGTAAAACAATGAGCGGGCAACAACAATTATTTCAGAAACAAAAAATAAAAATCCGGCAACGGAAAATAAAAATTGGTTACCGGATTTTTTTTCTCCGCTAACGGAATTTTATTTTCAGGTAACACAAAAAATTTATCCGGCAACGGAAAATAAAAATTGGTTACCGGATTTTTTTTCTCCACTAACGGAATTGTATTTTCGGGTAACACAAAAAATTAATCCGGCAACGGAAAATAAAAACTGGTTACCGGATTTTTTTTCTCCGCTAACAGATATTTATTTTCAGGTAACACAAAAAATTTATCCGGCAACGGAAAATAAAAACTGGTTACCGGATTTTTTTTCTCCGCTAACAGATATTTATTTTCAGGTAGCACAAAAAATTTATCCGGCAACGGAAAATAAAAATTGGTTACCGGATTTTTTTTCTCCACTAACAGATATTTATTTTCAGGTAACACAAAAAAATATGGGCAACATTATTGGCTATTTCTACCTTATGGGAAAAAGCTACCTGCAGCAAAGAACATATCAGTTCAGCAGCACCTGGAAAGAAAGCCTTAAAGTAATAGTGCTTTCCTGAAGTCATATAAACCAATGTATCATTCCTCCACTTTAAAATACCCAGCCCAATGGCTACGTTATCGGACGAATCAGCTGTATTGCTTTTGCGTACCTCATGTTCAAAATAATACACAGTATCGCTCAAGCGGATAAGAGATAACTCCAGTTTACCCAATCCGGCAATTGTTTTAACATATACACCAGACCTGTCAGGCATTTTACCTCCACCCTTACAGGCAATACTGAAGTAAAAAGCGGGAATGAGTATTAGTAAGACTTTCAATGAATGTAGATTATTACAAGCAGTAGCCCCCGAAAACACAGAATCAATGTAATTACATTAATAAAAAGTAGAAAATATTTTCATCAGGCATCCCCCATTTTCCTTTCTCAGGTATCTATTATATGAAGGCGGGCATCTGCATAATAATATAATAACATGCGTTTGGCCAGGACTCTAACCTATCTATTGTAAAACTGTACCTAAATTAGCCCCTCTTAAACGCCTTTTCAGCATCAGTCCAATAGCCTTTCAAGATGAAAAAAAGCATTTTCGCCTCTTTATTGTGTAGTATTTGTTTCTCCCTTTTTGCACAAAATGATTCAATAACGCTTACCAACGTCAACTGGACGGTTAAAAAGCTTGCAAAGCGTGTGCAATGGAAGAGCCTTCATATTACCGGCAACCAGCTGTTTAATGCCAATCAGAACATCAACGTTATTGAAATATCCCCCAAAGCCAGAAAAATACGGCTGGCTGTGGCCTACTCCGATTCATTAGATAAAACCTCTACCATAGCCATGCAGCACAATGCACTAGCTGCAATCAACGGCTCTTTCTTTAAAATGCGCGGTCCCGATCCGGATCACACTTCCGGCAATACGGGCAAGCAACGGCTGGAACGTTCTTACATGGGCAAAAACCGTTCGGTGGTATATATGCGTGTAAACGACAGCCTCATTGCGCCCCATGTATGGCGTAAAGACAGCACACGTCAACGCAACCAACAGGGTGTGGTTGCGATTTCGGGTAAAAAGAACCTTTCTGTTTTAACAGCAGACTCCGGTAATATAAACTGGGAAACAGAACTGGTAGCCAGAGACATCATGTCATCTGGCCCGGTAATGATTATAAACGGCCAAAACAGCACCATACCTAATGATGACTTTTGTAACGACAGACACCCACGTACAGCCGTAGGTAAAACATCAAACGGAACAATCATATTACTAACCGTAGACGGCCGCGCAAAAGAAGCAGCAGGCATGAGCATACCTGAATTGCAAAAACTAATGCGTTGGCTGGGTTGCACCGAAGCACTTAACCTGGACGGCGGCGGCTCTACCACCCTGTATATTAAAGGACAACCAGATAACGGTGTGGTTAACTACCCTACCGATAACAAACAATTTGACCACGCAGGTGAGCGGGAGGTAGCTAATGCAATTATATTGTTAGGTAAATAACCTTTACTAAATGCATACGCAAAACGGGCTGCCTCCCGCCAGGGAAAGCAGCCCGTTTTGCAATTGGGTAAGGATTAAAGCCCCCTGTTAATTAACAGGATGCGGTGCAATCAGCTGCACCTGTACATAACCGCCGCCGTCCAGCGCAAGGCCTTTTTTAAAGGCATTGGCATCGCCCGCAGGGTCAAACTCATAAATGAAAGCATCACCATCAATAGGGGCAATACCAGTATAATATTTGTTATTGAACACCAGGGGAAAACGCACCATACCTACAGGGCTTAATGGTGTATTCATTACCGTAACGGTTTTGTTACGCAGGTCCATTTTAATAACCTGGGCAATGTTTTTATAACGGTCGCGCAGTGAGGTCATATCTGCTTCGTACTGTACGGTACCAAAGGCAATGCCGTTGCTTACATAGTTCATACCCATCAGGCAGGCTTGTTTGCCAACAGGGGTAGTGATATCAAAGAAATAGTCCTGATCAAACTCAGCAGCACCTTTTTTTATACGTACCACGCCAGACTTACCACCGGTACCCGTCCAGTATTTACCGGCGCTTACTACAAAGTAATGGTTACCTTCTTCGTCTTTATCCAGGGTATGCAGGTAATCGTAGCCAATACCGCCGGAGGTAACATTGGTTTTAATCACTTTCATGTTGGTCATAGCAGGATAATCGTATACCAACGCCTGCACACCATCTGCTACGTAAGATTTGGCATTGTTATCGTAAAAATAACCGCCTATAATAAACTTACCATTATCTACAAAGCCCTTACCCAGGTAGTATTCTACACCGGGTGTGGCAGGCACACTCATAGTACCTTTATCTTTTACCACAAAGCGGGTGGTAGAAATGCGGGCCCAGCCCACTACACCGTTATTACCTTCGTTAGCGCCCAGCACCAGCAGCGTGGTGTCATCCACCACATTCAGCGACTGAAAATAGTTAGGTACTACACCATCGGTAAGTATATAGGCTTTTTGTTGAATGCTGCCATCTTTATGCATTTCAAACTGAATAAACTTTTTCTCCGGCAGGTTCATCAGATATACATATTGTTTGTGGTGCAGATAGCGGGAGCCCTGTACTTCAATACCCTTTCCTTTAAAAGTAAGTGAGCCTTCCATAATAGCAGGCACAGAAGCAACATACTGATCATCGCCGTTGCCCCAGGCAGCAATGGTAAAATGCTGATCGCTGCTGGCTCCGGGTGTGCTGTCGTTTTTGCTGCACGATAAAGTACAGGCGGCAAAGGCCAGCGCTGCAAAAGCGCAGGCGGTAATAGAAGTTCTTTTAAACATCTGCTTCATAATAATCATTTATTGGTTGTGCTTTACTTGACTAAAAAAATAGCGTATCTGAACACTGGCAAACTTGCCCGGCTTTTGTAACAGGTAATTATCGTACACCTGCTTATTCAGCAGGTTTCTGCATTCCACGGTAATGCTACAGGCATTACCGGGAAAGGCATATGTAATACCTGCATCCTGCACCCACTGTTGCGGAATGCGCTTTTTGGTGGCAGGATCGCCCAGGCTGGGCCAGTTAAGAAAATAGCTTTGTACAAAGTGGGTGTTTACATATACCGATATACGGCGTTTACCGGCAGCAGCGGGGGTATACAGCCTCACCTCTGCATTGGCCATTACGGCAGGCATATTCTTCATACGGTCGTTATATACAATATTCCGCGCACCCGAGGTGGTGTAGCGCTGGCGGTTGCGCACATCCTGCCAGGTAGCGTTGGCAGATACCTCTAACCATTTTTTGTTAGTGTAAGCAACCGACGCTTCTATGCCCATGCTTCTGAGTTTGTTGATATTCTCGTACCGGGCAGTACCAAACAAATCGCCCTCGCCCAGCCAGATAAGGTTGCTGGTATTGCGGAAGAACACACCACCTTCCAGGTTCAGTTCCTGCTTGCCCAGCGGAATGCGTTGTATATAGGCCGCGTTCATATTCAAACTGCGCTCGGGTTGCAGCATAGGTGCATTGAGTATGGTATTACCATCGCCCAGTAACTCCTGCGCTTCGGGTAACCGGGAGGCATTTTCTACTGAAAACTTAATCTGCCGGTTGGCATCTGGTTTTATTACGGTACCATAGCCCACACCCCAGGTGTGTTTGGAGGTACGGTAGGTAATCAGTTCTTTCTGCTGACCACCGTTATAATCATATACATTGGCTTCAGCCGTGTAGGCAAAGCTTTTTACAAATACGCTGTTGGTCCATTTACCATTCAGCAACTGTGCCTGGTACGATAAACCGCTGATGATTTTGTTCAGGTGCTGCGGCTCGCGAAAAGGGATTGTCCACTCCGCCCTGGCAATGGCATCACTGCCTTTACGGGTGGTAAAACGGGCATTGGTGTTAAGGCTGATGGTATGGCCACTCAACAGCTGGTAACCCAAATGCGCTACGGCCATTCGGGTATGATCGGTAAAAGTGTACAGCGATTTTTGTGCGCGAATGCCATTCAGCTCGCCATTTACCCCGCTGGTAATTACCGCGCCTGCCCAGTTGTATTTATTGGAGCCGGTATCTATGGTACTACCTTCCACCCGGTTTAAAGCAGCAAACAAATCTACCTGCAAACCACGCACCAGCCAGTTCTTTTTAGCATACCGGATAGATGGCATCAGCAGCTTTTCTTTATACCGCACATCACCATATATAAAAGCCATGGTACGGCCTGTTTGTATGCCTTTATGCTGATGGGACAGGGTAAACGACAGCAACAACTGATCGGCCCAGGCAGTGTTGGTAAACCCCGCTTCTACCCTGCCGCTAATGGCCCGGTAATCATCATTAAAACGCCGGTACTTATGATTGCCTGCTATAGGCCGCCCGTTTTCATCTGCCACTTCCACTGTATTACCCCATACCTGATAATTGTTATCAGAATGGTTTACCCAACCATTGGCTGACAGCGTAAAGCCGCTGCGCGGCGTATACCATTTACCGGATACAGCTGCCCGATGGGTATTGAAAGAGCCGTAGCTGTAAGAGGCATCCAGAAAGCTATATACATCTTTACGCGTAATAATATGCACCGCACCGCCCAGCGCATCGCCACCCAACTCTGCCGGGGTTACGCCTTTATATACTTCTATACGGTCAATAACATTTACGGGAATATTGTTAATGCTGAACGTACCACCCATGGTTTCCATAGGAATACCATCTATAAAAAACTTAACCGCTTTACCAGATAGTCCGTTAATGGAATATTCAAAAGCAGACCCCATGCCGCCACTTTCGCGTACCCGCATACCCGGCAAGGCATCCAGCACCCGGTTTACATCGGCATTACGGTTGCGCAGCTCTTTGCCGTTTACTACCGTTACCGGAAAAGCCACCTGCTTTACGCGCTCCAGTGTGCGCGCCGCCTCTACCACCACTGCCGCACCGGCTGCAGGTAGTGAAGCAGTATCGTTCTGTGCCCATAGGGGCATAACAAAGAAGGACAGGATACACCATCCGGTTATACGAAGCAACATGCTTGTTGATTATAGTTTAAAACGCTCTGTAAGTCGCGCGCTGAACGAGCGGGGAAGCCCATCGCGCAGTTCCTGTTGGGTAGCGGATATTAAATGATATTGCTGATCGGTCATAGCCAGATACATTTGCCCGCGGTTAAGCGAAACAACATCACTGCCTTCATTGCCGGGGCAATGCTGCTGATCGCTGTTTACCTGTAACCGTACTGCTACACCGGCAGCGTTAACCACCGATACTGCGCCGCATAACTGCACCTGCCCCGGCGTATTGCCCCAGAATGGCAGCGTAACCGTACAACTGCTATTGGGTTGTACGGCAAACTGCAGATTGCCTATATGCACGGTAGACACCGCAGCGCCCAGCCGGTTATCTATGGTAATGGTTTTATGAAACAGACCCGAAAAGGTTTTACCCGTAAGCACTGCCAGCAACATACAGGCCGCAGCAGCTATACCGGTATACCGCAACATCAAACGCCGCCGCCTTGTTTGCTGCATAGCCTGGGCTATGCCCTGCCATATCTCCTTTTTTACTACCGGCGCATCTTCCACCTCGTTCGTATTGCTTATTGGCAACACTTCCTCTGCATGAAGCCAGGCCTCTACCGCTGCACGCTCTTCGGCGGTGCAGGTAGCACTGTGATATTTTTTCAGTAACTCTGGCGACATATTCAGCTTATTGCACTACTGAAGTTGCGCAACGGTTCCGTAACCCTACATGCACTTTTATCTTTTTTTTAAATGGATTTCTTTTCCCGATTACTCAAATCATTTTTCCTTTTTGCGTAAACCCGCAGGCTGATTCGCAGACTATTATTGCCGCATTCAAAAAAAAGTGAGATCAGAGGTTAATGACACAAAGCGCCGGCATCCGTATTACAGAAGAAGTGTTTGTACAGGCGTACGAAACACACTGGCGCGACCTGTATGTGTTCTGCAACAAACACGTAACAGATACAGAAGTATCTAAAGAACTGGTGCAGGAAATATTCATCAGCCTGTGGGAAAAGCGGCACAACCGCGTAATAGAAACCACCCTGAAAAACTACCTGTTCAGCGCGCTGAAACTGAAAATACTGGAATACTATCGCAAGCAACAGGTGCGCGATCAATACGTGGCCTATAAAACCACCACCGCCACCCCACCCGTAAACCACACTGAAAAACAGATACACTATAACGAATTACAACACGCCCTGCACACAGCTATACAGTTGATGCCCGAAAGAAGCCGGGAAGTATATTTGTTAAGCCGGGAAAACGGTATGGACAATAAATCTATTGCAGCTACCCTGCTGATAACAGAAAAGGCCGTGGAGGGCAATATTACCCGTGCACTGGCCTTTATAAGAAAGAAGTTGCGATTGTTTAATGATAATTAATGCTCTATCACAAAATACTCCCCATTACCATCCAGATAATCTTCCCGCTTTTCTATTTTACGATAGCTCTCCAACACATCATTACGCAGAATAATATCGAACTCTTCCTCGCCTACCACGCAGCCCTGGGGGCAGTGTTCAACACCTAAAACGCCGTACATTTTCACCAGCTTTTTGCCGGGTGCACCAATATCATACCTTTCGTTAAACCATTCCAGCTTATCGCCGATCCGATAATCTAACAACCAGGTATGAGCGTATTTAAATTGAATACCTGCTTTATACCGCGTACTACACGAAGCGCAAACAACCTCAACAATCAAATTATTAAACGTTCCCATAATAGGTACCAATTTAGTGTGAAAAACGAAAGAGCATGCATAAGAAGAAACGCTATTTTTGTTCATAACCCTTTGTAGTGTTATTATGAATAATGATTTTGAAACTTTTAAATCCAACTGGCAAAGATTCAATCCCGGAAACACTCCTGAACTGGAAGCCCGGATGCTGAAACAATATCAGCAATACCTTCAGGATCGGGCTGACATGGATGTATTTGAACCGGTAAATGAAGGGGATAGAAGAAGCCGCCTAAGTAACTACGATAAAGAGTTGCAGGCATTCCTGCAACCCGATGCATTAACCTCTATACCATTCTACTACCTTATACAGCCCTCTTTTACAGGAGAAAGCTTATTAATACTCGAACAGCATGAAAAAGAGTATCAACTCACTTATCTGGAGCTAAGCAAAAACTATTTTCAGTTTATCTACTATCAAAAAAACGAAGAGCCAGTTAAAACGATAACACAACGTGAACTGAGCAAGCCGCTGGGTGACAGATTAATGACGTTATTGGGAAAAAATATCAGGCAGGCCAGGAACCCGGACGCGCAAAGAATAGTACTGGACGGTACACAATACCGCCTGAGTATGATGATAGATGGAGAACCAAAGCAGGTTTTTAAACATTCCCCATCTCCTGATTCTCAAACCGGCCGTATTATTGATCTTCTTGATAAACTGGTTAGTTATACAAAAGATAGAATTTACACCATAACAGCTATAGAGCTGGCGCTGTACGAACTGGAACAGCAATAAAATGCTTCAAGAGCCAACGGATTACTTCTGCCTGCTCACCATTTCATTTATCCATATAGGCGCAAACGGTGAAGTACAGCCTTTAGACACCGGATAATCCCGGTAAATACCCAGTTTTTCACCAATAGCCAACGCACGTGCCCGGTGTTCAGGCATATTAATGCCAATCTGCGCCAGTGTGGTATTCATAGTCCATTGCACCTCCGGTGCAGCTTTGGGCATCTCCTTTTCAATGCGGTCTAATATTTTTGAGGGGTTCAGCCCTTCCGGGTCGCGGGCCATGCGGCCTGCGGTAAGGCTCCAGCCCGCACGGGCTGCCCATACATTATCAGCATTCATCCAGTCTTCGCGCAGGGTTTCTTTCTCCGGATGCTCTTTCAATATATAACTGCTGAACCAGTCAGCCACCCAATGAAAGTCGATGGACCGCACCATTGCATCCAGTTGCTGTGCAGACAGCTCTTTAGGCTTCATAATCAGCATAGCCAGCAGTTGTGCTTCTATATATCCGGTATTCCACAATTCCAGCGCCAGCGGGTGATTGGTTTTTAGCTTTTTGGCAATAGCGCGTATGTCACCCATTTTAACACCAAACTGATTATCTCCGGCACCAGCCTTTGCATTAATGGCCCGCATTTTTTCGTTGCCAAGGGCGGCCAGTTGCGCCAGTATTTCTTTTACCGTCATATCCATAAACTTGAATAGTACAATATATGTACTTATAAATGGTGCAGCAAGTTGCATCGGCAAGGCCAGCGAAAATTAGCGTAACTTACAGCAAAGCCGCAACACCATGTCTATCCTATACAACCAGCAGGCCCTAAAAGAACTAAACACCTGGCAAAAGAAAATGCGTAGTAAGCCCGGCATTTTCAGCCGCCTTTCTAAAAAAGCACAAAACAAACTCAACAGCCTGATACCTGATAAAGTACACAGTGCCATAACGGCCACCATAAAACAAATGGTGCGCGGTGTATTGTTTGGGGCTACGTATACCACATCCAACGCCAAACCTTATTCCTCCCTGGAAGCCGTAGAAGCCGCTGTACAGGAAAAGATAAAATTTTACCGGAACACGGCGGCGGCAGAAGGCGGCGTTACCGGTGCCGGAGGGCTGCTACTGGCGCTGGCAGACTTTCCTATTCTGCTGAGCATTAAACTGAAGCTGCTTTTTGATATAGCCAATGCTTATGGCTTTTCTACCAAAGACTACCGGGAACGCCTGTTTATACTGCATATTTTTCAGCTGGCTTTTTCCAGCCAGGAACACCGGAAAAACATTTATGAACAGATTACCCAATGGGATGAAAAAAGCAAAGCGATACCGGAGGATATTCATCAGTTTGACTGGCTGCACTTTCAGCAGGAATACCGGGATTATATTGATCTGGCCAAGATAGCGCAGTTAATACCTGGCATTGGCGCTGTGGTAGGGGTAGTGGTGAATTACCGGCTGATTAACCAACTGGGAAAAACCGCCATAAACGCCTACCGCATGCGACTGCAGGAGCGGCATTTGCTGTAAACTACTGTGCGCACCGGTGGTACGTTATCAGAAAAAACGCTAATAACACTCGGTAAAGCCAGTTAATCTGCCCAAAATCGCTTCTCAATAGTGTAGCCAGCCTTTTTAAAAGCCTGCACCAGCTTTACAGCCAGCGACTCATTGTTTTTCTCGTAAGAAAGATGCACAAAAAGCATATCGCCGGTGTTTTTTTTAACCGCAGCGGTTCCTGGCAATGGATTGAGTATGCTATCCGTGAGTTGTACTGCATCCGCCTTCGTTTCAAAAATCACATTGATGTCTTTTACTATCGCCGTAATCTTACTCAGATCAACCGACTGCGTATGTATATACCATACACTATCATAATAATCCTTCTTCTTCACCGAAAAGCTGAGTATATTGTTCTTAATATGGTAAGGCTGCGTTACCACCAGTGTATCCCCATCGAAAGAAGCGCTCTCCAGCTCGCGTTTGGCCTCACGCTTCAATTCGTCGTTTAAAATTTTTACAATTTGCTGTTGCTGCGAAAAAGCAGCCATACTGGTAAGCAGTAATAACAATGCGGTCAGGAGTGGTTTAGTTAGTTTCATTATTATGGTCATATAAAACAAATGTAACCGAAAGGCTGGGCGCGGCGGATACCCTTATCCAGGTATTTTAGGCGGTGCCGACATGGGTGGGCCCGGTTACTTTAACGGTTTATGCGTAATTAATATTTTCCAGATTAAAGGTAAAGGGTTTTGCATCAGGGCCCGATCCGCCGCCTCTCATAATAATATCCGCGCTTTGAATACCGAGCAAACTGATTTCTGTATCTATTTGTTGAGCAATAGCGGTATCAATTACGGCTCCTTCTTCTAATTGCGAAACTGCACCAATCCAGATAGTAGGTGTAAAGCTAAAACTGGCTTTTTCTTCCGGCAAAATACGATCTATAGCAGCCAGTAAACGCCCATCCTTATAAATTCCGGCGTTGATAGCCCCCTCTGCCAGGTTATTAGCAACTGTAACCGCCTCCGGATTTCCGGCTTCCTGCAAAAGATGAAGCGCATGACCTGAAGGCTCTAATACGAAACTAAACTGATCGCCATTGTTTGCAGCAAGTTTAGGACTGGTATTGCCGAAGCTATCTGTGGCAGTTATCTGATACGACATCGGATATTCAAAAGGATGCGTAAAATCTCTACCACAGTTTTTTATAACCGTCCATGCTATAGCAGGTATATCCCCGGCAGAATTGGTTTTCTGAAATATAACTATCTGTGAGTTATTGGTATCATTAGATTGGTTAATAAAATTGAGTTTAATAGCAGGCATTTTCTAAAGTTATTAGTAATTGAATAATTTATTTAACCAAGATATACATTATTCTCTGGATTACAACGCTTGTCACCTGCCATGAATACATTCTTCATAACTGAGCAAAGCTTTTTCTTTTCTGCAGTGAAAAACAAAATATTCATTAATTTATGGGCTTATTCCACACCTATATAACGAAAAGCCTGACCAAATGCCGAAAAAAAAGCTTTATATTCTATTAATCATCTCTTTTCTGTCACGCGCGCACGCACAAACAGATGGTTCTTTACCAGCCATTATACCGCAACCGGTATCGGTAGTAAAAACAACAGGAACTTTTACCTTGCCTGACCAGATAACTGTAAGCACAGATAAAGCTGCCTTAAACAGCTATGTAGCAGGGCATGTGCGGGACAAACTTACACGCGCCACCGGCAAAAACGTAGTTATTTCCAACGACCGGAGCAATAGCACCATTGTGTTACTGGTGAATGACACTGCCGTTCCGCAGCTGGGAAAAGAAGGCTATCAGTTAACCATACAACCAAACCAGATTACCATACGGGCCAACCAGGCGGCAGGGCTTTTTTACGGTGCGCAAACCCTGTGGCAGGTATTTCCGGAGGCGATAGAAGGTAAAAAAGCCACCACCGGCACACCATGGCAGCTACCCTGCCTGGATATTACCGATTACCCGCGACTGGGATGGCGCGGGTTGATGTTAGATGTATCCCGTCACTTTTTTACCAAAGCAGAGGTGAAGCAGTATATTGATAACATGGTGCGTTATAAATACAACGTACTGCACTGGCACCTGACCGACGATGAAGGCTGGCGTATTCAGATAAAAAGCTATCCCAACCTTACTGATAAAGGCGCCTGGAGTGTGAAGAAAACAGGCAGCTTTGGCTTTTTTACGCCTCCGGCGGCAGACGAGCCACGCACCTACGGCGGATTTTATACGCAGGAGGATATTAAGGAGGTGGTGCAATATGCCCGCGAGCGGTTTGTGGAGGTAATGCCGGAAATGGATGTACCCGCCCACAGCCTGGCTGCCATTGCCTCTTACCCCGAACTGAGTTGCACACCGGGTGCGGATAAATATGTAGTACGATCGGGGGAGCAGATTATGGACTGGTCGCACGGCGCACCGCCCATTGCCCTGGTAGATAATACCCTGTGCCCCGCCAATGAAAAGGTGTATGTGTTTATGGATAAAGTGATTGAAGAGGTGGCGGCGCTGTTTCCTTTTGGATATATACACCTGGGAGGTGATGAAGCCCCTATTAACTTCTGGCAGAAAAACGAAGCCATTAAACAACTGATGCAGCGTGAGAAACTGAAAGATATGCACGCAGTGCAGGCATACTTTCAAACCCGTGTAATGAAGATGGTGGAAAAGCATGGAAAGAAAATGGTGGGCTGGGACGAGATATACACGGCTGGTGTACCCAACAGCGCGGTAATTATGAACTGGCGCGAACAGGATACCGGCATAGCCGCCTCGTTAAAACAATATGAAGTAATAATGACCCCGGCAAAATACGTGTATCTGGATTATATGCAGGCAGATGTTATTACAGAGCCACCGGTATACGCCTCGCTGCGGCTGAGTAAAACCTATGAGTTTGATCCGGTACCTGCCGGTGCAGATGTACGTTATATTAAAGGCGGACAAGGCAACCTGTGGGCAGAACAGGTATACAATATGCGCCAGGCAGAGTATATGACCTGGCCACGCGGATTTGCCATAGCAGAAGCGCTTTGGAGCCCCGGTGGCAGAAAAAACTGGCCTTACTTTATGCAACGCACCGAAGCACATTTTAAAAGACTGGATGCAGCCGAAGTAAAATATGGCCCCGGTGTATACGACCCCCTATTCGGCGTAAGCAAAGATGCAGCAGGCAACCTGGTAGTAAGCCTGAGCACAGAAATAGAAGGATTGGATATGTATTACAGCTTTGACAATAGCTTTCCGGATAAGTTTTACCCTGCGTACACAGCGCCGGTAACCGTACCGGTTGATGCAGTGATGATGCGGGTAATTACCTATAGGAATGGCAAGCCTATTGGCAGAATGCAGCATATGCCTGTAGCGGAATTGAAAAAAAGAGCACCTAAGAAATAAGAGTCGTAATACTGACAATCAGATATAACAAAGCCCGTAGCAGCCATCTGGCAACTACGGGCTTTGTAGTTTAAGGCTTAGCCCACACCGTTTCCGGATACGCCGTATTAATTTCATACTGCTGATATTGAATGGTAGCTTTTTGCCCCCCGGCCGAAACCGCTTCTGTAAAGGGCAGCAGTAAGCCGTCTACCTTTTTCCAGTTGCTGTATACCGAAGTAGACAATACATTACCTGTATTATCTCCGGCAGCCATCAGCTGCGATTCGTTATTGAGTAAAAAAAGATATTGTTTGCCCTGCTGCCCGCCATGAACACTGTATCCGGCCTTTGCAGGTTTTACTTCTTTAATGGCAAGTGCTTCAATTTCCTGTTTACGCAATCCCAGTACACCGGCATGAAAAACAGCCATCATTTCAGCCGCCCTTACGGCAGACAAAGTTCCGGTTTTGCCCTGCTTCCACTGCCAGCCAGCGTTGCCTTCGAGTTGCTCTACCTGTACCAGCTGATTGCCCTTCCGCATTTCAATACGTACGCGGTTACCCGCCACATCTGCAATACTGCGCACATTCAACCCCTGTAAAAGGGCAGTAAACCCAAATGTTTTTACCTGATTCAGTGCTGCACCACCATGCACAGCATTGGCTTTTAACAAAAGTGTTTTTCCATCGGCAGTTTCAGGCACCGGGGTGGCAGCCGGCCCTGTGTTATTTTGCCTGGCGTTTCCTGTAGCAGCTGTATTACGGGAGGCCGCTTTGGGAGGCTCCTCCATAAAATAGATATTACCATCTATTACCGCCATTACCGGATCGCCGGGGCGGCAGAAGAAAGAATGCACAGCAGTTTTGCCGTTTTCATATTTCAGAGAAAGCACGCCTTTGTGAATGGTATAAGTTCCTTTGCCGCTGCTTTCCCGGCTGCTACCACCACCTACCCCGTTGCCGGATATAACGGTAGCGGAGGCGCTGTTGCTGCTGAACCCTCCCTTACCATCAAACAGCAAACCCTGATCTTTGGCAGCGCCCACATAGGTTACCGGGCTGCTGCCTCCGCCGGAACTGTTGATGATACTGAATTTAAAATATCCTTTGGGCACACTGCCATCTACCGGCATTTTCAGCAGCGTACAGCCATCTGCATCAATATCACCATCCTTATCCAGCTTATAACGGATGGTTCTGTTATGCACCTGATAATTCAGGGTGAGGTTGTTACCCTGAATGGTATACTTACCATCTGACCGGGTTTGCCAATCTGCCTTATGCAGGTCGTAGGTAAAACTGCCATCGGGCCTGAAATACACTACTACATCTTCCCGCGTCATACCGCCGCCCATTACCACACCCGGCGTTACACGAACACCGGCATATACACCATTTAATGTTTTGGATTGTGCCCGCGCAATAGCGGAAAGTAATAATGCCACACAAAGAGAAGTGAGGATATTCTTCATAGCGGATGGTTTTACGATGCATACTTACACTAAAACCATGCTATTTTTCATAAACTGATGTAAGTGTTAGCACGCGGCTGCGCGAACCGGTGATAACTGATTGATTACTGGCCGGTAGAGTCTCTGACCAATCTTCCATTAATAATCTGGGAATGCCCCTTATTAAGCATGTTGAATACTTCATTAGACTCGTTCAGGTACTCAGCCAGTGTATTTAATCCGATACTTTTCCGGAGTTGCGCTACCTGGGTGGTATCAGCGAGCGGTTTGGGCTGATACCCATTGGCAGTCATAACAATCTGAGTACCATAACGCTGCTTCCTGCCTTCGTTTACCTCTATCCTGTCAGCGAGATACGCATAAAACTTTCCGGTAGCATTGTTACGCATCACCTGTTGATGCATCAGGGGCAACGCCTTTTTCTGAAAAGCCACCTCAAAATCGCTGTGCTGCACCAACAGCCAGTAATGTTCGCTGGCCTCTTTGCCTACCAGATCATAACCGGGAAAACCATACTGTTCCAGAATGGCTTTAACGTGGGGAAAATTAGTATGTATGGCCCGTTGATAGGCTGCTGCAGCACTATCACCCAGTGTAGCTGTTTGCTGATCTGCCTTATACAAACTGTCAATGTAAGCTGCGAGTTTTGGGTTACGTGGTGCCTGCTGCTGTGCGGGTGCGGTAGCCGCGGACAACAGCAGCATTAAAAGAATCGTGTATTTCATGCTGTATTATATCTTATATAGTATAGAGCAGGAAATACAACAAAAGTTGGAATAAAAGCAGTTGTTTTTTACGAAATCTGGTTATAAATCTACCAGACGCCCCTCTTTACGGGCTTTGCTCTCCAGGCCGGTTCCTACAGCTAAACCAATGCCCAGACCAATAGGAATACCTGCTGCTATATTTTTAAACGACAAGCCCAGCGGCAAACCTATAGCAATACCGAGCGACAGCCACACTGCTCTGTAATAACCCGCGGGTACCAGAAAGTATTTTTTACGCACATAAGCATCGTAACGGTTAATATGGCCTGCATACACCTTTGTTTCTTCTTTGGTAGCGGGATAGCTGTTAACCACATTTTGAAGCAGCGAAATATACTCCGTATCGGGCGTTTCAGCCGTTTTGGCCGCCACCTTTTCCGCAGTGCCTGCCACATATTTTATCCGGTAGGCTCTTTTTGTTTTATCATCAAGCGCCTGTGCTTTCTGAACCAGTTGAGCAGCGAGTTGCTGGATAGTTTGTGAGTTGGCAGACATGTATTTTTTGTTTTGGCAGAACGGAAGATAGGGCATTCTGTTGAAAACAAAAAAGGGCCGCTGCTCCTGTAAGCGCGGCCCCATACAATCCAACCAAACACACTTTATTTTGCCGCTTCGGGTAACAATACCAAACGGATAAAATTCTTTTCTGTTAAATACTTTGCAGCTGCCTGTTGTAATGACTGTACCGTCATTTTATCCAGCAGTTGCTGCTGTGCCAACACAGTAGTCAGCGGTTCCTGGTTCTGATACTGACTGCTCAGGTAACTCATCCAGAAACCATTATTCTGTAACGAGCTGGTAATAGCAGTGCGTGCTTCCGCCTTGTACTTATCCAGGTTTACCTGCGCCGGCCCTGCTTCGCGCAGCTTCTTCAATTCATCCTGTACAGAAGCAATAAGCTTATCAGCGTTGGCAGGCGCACAACCAAATGCCACACTAAATACATAACCTGCCTGCGGATATTTGTTCATGCTTACTTTGGCGCTGGGCGAGTACACGCCACCTTCTTCCTCACGCAAACGCTCCAGCAGGCGTATGCCCAGCACTTTTGACAATGCCAGCAACTCGCTGTTGGTAGTTTCATTCCATGTATAATCGCCGCTGAAAAACAGCTGCACAGTGGCTTTATCTTCCTGGCCTTTATATACATTCTTTTCAATTACCCCCTTCGGGATAGGAATGCCCAGATCTTTTGCTGCTGCCTGTTTGTATGTGGCAGGCAAACCGCCCAGATATTTTTCCAGCAGGGGTTTGATAGCAGCAGTATCTATATTGCCTACAAACAGGTACGTAAAACCCGATGCATCAGCAAACAGTTCTTTATAAATAGCCAGCGCCCTTTCCAGATTTACCTGCGTTAGTTTTTCCGGCGTGGGGCCGGTACGTCGAATATTATAGTTGCCCATTACCGCTGCAATGGTATCACCAAACACACTGTTAGGATCGTTAGAGCGGTTGGCAAGTCCCGCCTGTGTACGCGCTATCAGGTTTTGAAACAACGCTTCGTCTTTCCGCGGCGCAGTACTGTACAGATATACCAGTTGCAATGCCGTTTCCAGATCTTCCGGAGTAGCCCGGCCGTTAATCCCCTGCCCCCTTTCAGAAATAAACGGACTTACCGTAAGCTGTTTACCTGCCAGTAATTTGCCCAGATCGGTATTACTGTATTCGCCCACACCACTGAGTGAAACAATGCCTGCCGCCCCGGAAGCAGACTGATAATCAGCATCGCTGTACAGCGATGTACCACCCGCTGCAAAACCGGCAAAGCCTATTTCATCTTTCTGAAAGGCGGTAGGCTTCAATGCCACTTTTACACCGTTACTTAACGTATATTCTGTTACCCCAACTTCCGGCAGCTGACGTACAGACACTATTTTACCTGTAACCGGTTCCGCTGCCAGCAACGGTTTGGTAACTGCAGCATCTTTATACGCCTCCAGTGACTCTTGTTGAACAGCCTGTAGCCAACCGGTAACTGTTGCTTCCGCAGGCAAACTACCGCGCTCACTGTCCGGAGCTTTGAGTATGATATCCCTGTCGGTATCTTTTACCAGCCCCTGCATCAATGCGTTGATATCTGCTACAGTAATAACCGGCAGCAGTTCTTTCGTCATCTGATATTCTTTATCAATACCCGGCGCAGCTATATCGTGCAGAAAGTACTGCATGTATTCTTTTACATACTGTTCAGAATTGGTTTTACTCTTTTCCCGCCAGGCTGCGGCCATCCCCCCCAGATAATCCTGCTTAGCACGCTGCAGTTCTGTTTCGGTAAAGCCAAAACGCTTAGCCCTTTCTATTTCGCGCCAGGCTGCGCTTATGCCTTTTTGCAAACCACCTTTGTCTACACTTACGTTTACCGCAAACAGTTGCAACTGGTTTAAAAAATCCTGCACACCAGCGCCACCGCTTAAGAAAGGCGGACTGGCCTGTTTACCCACTTCGTTAAAACGATGCCCCAGCATCTGATTCAGCAGTTGCTGCATTACCGCATTACGGTAATCACCTTCACTACGCAGCTGCACGCCTGGTAACTTGATGGATATTTCAGCCGTAGTAGCCGTCATTTCCGCATCGGTAATAGCCAGAAACTGATTTTTACCGGTTAAGGGTATGGTATAGTTTACCCGTGGCTTTTCGGGTTTGGGATTAGCCAGATTACCGAAAAGCTTTTTCACTTCTGCTTCTATCTGCTTTACATCCACATCGCCCACCACAATCAGCGCCTGCAGGTTGGGCCGGTACCAATCGTGATAAAACTGACGGAAGGTTTCGGGTTTACCGTATTTCAGCACGCTGTCTTTACCAATCGGCATCCGCTCAGCATAACGGGAGTGATTCATCATCACCGGCAAAAACTGATCGCGCATACGGTTTTGAGCGCCTTTATTTAAACGCGCTTCCTCCAGTATCACCCCTCGCTCCTTTTCAATTTCTGTAGCATCCAGCGTAGCTTCCTGCGCCCAGTCGCACATAATCTGCAAACCGTTCTGCAATAATGTCTTGTTATCGGAAGGTAACGGCAGCTGGTATACCGTTTCATCAAACGAGGTATGCGCATTGAGGTCGGCACCAAAACGTACGCCCGACTTCTGCAGGTAATCTACCAGTGCATTCTTGGGAAAATGCGTGGTACCGTTAAAGCTCATATGCTCAATAAAATGTGCCATGCCGCGCTGTTCCTCTGTTTCCAGGATAGAACCTGCCTTACATACCAGATACAGCACCACCCGCTTTTCAGGAGTCGTATTGTGCCGGATAAAATACCGGAAACCATTAGCAAGCCTGCCGGTACGCACAGCCGTATCTAACGGTAAAGGAGCGCCGGTTTTGCCCGCTTGCGCCTGTGCATCCAACCATAACAGCAGGCTGCCGGCAGTTACCGGCAGCATTGCTTTTCTTAACCAATTCTTTGCATTCATTCGTTCGTATTTATACCCGCTTACTTTGCGGCAACTTTGTTTTCCTGTTCCTGCTTCAGCAGTTCAATTACATACGCCAGCTCTTCTGCCAGGGCAACATGGTTTTCACCACCACTACCGGAAGACCACCAGCGGATAACGCCATTAGCATCAATAATTACCTTTTGAGGTATACCACTAAAGCGAAGTACTTTCTGATAATCTTCAAACACCTGATAACGCATGTCGCCGCTGTCCAGCTTATTATCGTACAGCACTGTAAAATCATACTTCTTTGCAGCGATAAAAGAATTGATCATGGCTTTATAACGGGGGTCCCGTTCCAGGGTGGAAATGAAATAGAAGGCCACTTCCTTATCTTCCTTAAAACGCTCTACTGCCATTTGCATACCGGGCATAGCCGCTTTACAAGGGTGGCACCAGGTAGCCCAGAAATCCAGCACTACTATCTTCCCTTTTTCACCAGCCAGCGATACGGAATTCCCCTGTGTATCTTTCAGCTCAAAAGCAGGTGCGGGTTTAGAGATAAGTGCATTGCGAATAGCAGCATGCTCGCGCTCCAACCCTTCTTTAGACTTCATAGAAACCACATAAGCCGGGAAAGCTTTTTCATCGCCCTTGTTTTTCAGATAATCCTCTTTCAGCACCTTTACCATATCTGCTGTAAAAGCACTGGCATATACCGCCCCTTTCACATACGCCAAAGCTTCTTTGTTCTTCTTTTCGCGCAGCAGCAGCTTTACATACACATCGTTAAAAACAGGGTTCATGTAATGAATACCCTCAAATACCTTTTTTGCAAATTCCATAGCAGCAGCATATTCCCCATGCTCATACAACAATTTGGTGTGGTGTACAAACATTTCAGACTCGTTGCGCATAAATACACCCGGCCATTCAGAAGCCGCAAAAATGCCACGCTCAGATACTGCCGCATCAGGGCTGTACAGCCTGCGCATCGTTTCCGGCATATATACTTTGGCTATGCTGTAAGCATCCGCCTCGCTGATAGGCGGCTCTGCATTGTGAAAAGGGTTTACTACATAGTGCGCATACATATAAGCCAGCAGTTTCAGTGGCACTCTTGTACTCATCTTTTTAATAGCCTCCCAGTCATTCTTCTTAAACAACTCATTTCCCTCTCCCGTAAAAGAATTGAAGAAAAAGGAAATCTCGCCCCACACAGGGTTCATCAGGTCTTCATAGGTAACCTTATCACGCGGCAGGTTTTTCTGAAACTGTTCCCACGCGGTTTTATGCGCTTCCGGTTCGCGGATGAGGTAACTTTTAAACAATTGTTTATCCCAGTATGCCAGGCCGTTGGGATAACGCGCCAGTATCACCTGCATCATAGAATCGGCCGAAGATTGATTCTGGATAACACGGCTGTACACCTTTTGTATCTGAATCAGATCTTTCTCGGTAACACCGGGGTATGCAGCTATTTCTTCTGCACCCTGGCGCAGTACGGAATCACATTTTTCTTTAGAGAAATACTCCTTCAGGTTTAAAGCTATTTCATAAAAACGGCGCTTTCTTACCTCTACATTACCCCACTCTTTAGCAATGTACAGTTGTACAGCTACTTTGGGTTCAATGATAGATTCCGGACGCCCCAGCTCAATCATGTGCCCGTTAACATCGCGGCGGCGCATGAGCGCATATTCAGTATAAGCACCGGGTGTCATTTTCCGGTTTTTATCATGTATCAGCACTACATAAGGCCAGCGGTTACCATTATCAATGGTATCACCCACATAAAAACGACAACAGATCAACCCTGCTCCTTCCGGCACGATCTTTTGCCCCAGCCAGCCCGTATCAGTTTTTTGTAACGGAAAATCGTAGCCCTGCCAGGTAAAATCTTTATAGATATACACAAAACCTTTTACCGGTGTATTAGCAGGCACACGCGGACGATACACTACACGAAAAGTATCGCCGTAAGTAATAACCCCACCGGGGCTCCAGCCAAATACGGGCGGCGGCGCCGGTTGCTGTGGTGCAGCAGCAGGCTGCTGTGCCCTACCGTTCAGGCATGCCAGTGTTAGCATACCACCCGCCAGCAGGCGGATGGTACGTACAGAAGAAATCATTTTCACAATCTGTTATTTAAATATGGATAATACTGTTTGTGAGTTAGGGATTGGGGGTAAGATTGGGGTTTAACTGTGTTTCATTGTAAGGTATCGGAAAAAGCGCGGCTGCACTTCTCCAGGTAGTTTTTTCAGCACCCAGAACAGCATCAATGGTGCCTGTACGTTTCAGATCAAAGAAACGGTGCCCCCACTCGCCAAACAACTCTACCCTGCGTTCCTGCATAATGGCTTTCATGATATCATCATCAGAAGCGGCAGTGGTATTCCCCAGCCCGGCACGGTTACGGATTCTATTCACATCCTCTGCTGCACCGGCAATGCCCTGCTTTAACCTGGCTTCGGCCCTGATCAGGTACATTTCTCCCAGGCGCAGTGGCGTGTGTGCCTCTTTAGGGTTAGACACTGTGACAGCACTGTTATTAACCAGCTTAAATTTATAAGGATACGTATACAAACCTGTTGAAGTGGTTGCTATCCATTGTGTACGACGCTTATCGCCTGTTTCAAAAGCGTTTAACAGATGAGGAGCCACTATAGAAGTAGGCACATTACCACCATATTGAGGTATAATATTATTAGCTACAACCGTTTCCCAGCCCGGGGCGGTAGAAGGCACCTGCCAGATTGCTTCACGATTGTTTACTAAAAATGCACTATCCAGATTGGTCACCAGGCCGTAGTTACCACCAATTACTTCTGTAGCCGCTGCCTCTGCAAGTGTCCACTGTTTACGGTATAGATACACCCTTGCAAGCAACGCTTTTACTGCATAGCGATTTACCCGTACTTTGGTTAAAGTCAGCGGATCATGCTGCAGGCGCTGATAAGCATCTTCCAGATCAGCCACTATCTGACGGTATACTGCGCCGGTATCAGCCCTGGGCAATTTTGAGGTAACCTTGTAATCCGACACAATACACAGTGGTACTCCACTATACACATTAATCAGTGCAAAGTGAAAATAAGCGCGTAAAAACTCCGCTTCGCCTATCAACCTGTTTTTCATCGCTGCACTGATGCCTGAACTGGCAGCCACCCCCTCCATAACTGCGTTAGACTGGTAGATGAACTTATAAGCATTGGCCCACAACCCGGAACCGTTAAAGGTATTGGTAATGCTAATATTGTTGTTTACAAACTCCTTGGCAAAACCGGCACCGGTAGCATCAAACTCATCGGCAGCCATACCTGTCCACATACCCATACCATCGTTTCCGATACTTAACGCCGGACTGGAAGTACCAATCATACTGATATATATGCCTGTAATAGCCGCGGTGGCATTTGCACTGTCAGCAAAAATCTGCGAAGGTGCCAGCGTGGTGGGGTTTGGTGGTATTTCAATAAATTTTTTACAGGAACTAGTTATAAGCGCTGCTGCAACAGTAACCGCAGCAACAGCACTTCGGATATTTATATATAAATAGGGCATAACTTAAAAATTAAATTGTAAGCTGGTATTGAATGTTTTTGAAGGAGGCAGCGTGTAATAGCTCTGCGTTTCCGGATCAATGCCTTTATAGCCGGTAATAGTAAACAGGTTTGCAGCGCTTACAGCAAGGCGGCAACTGATAACTTTTATTTTCCTTAGCCATGCCCCATCCAGCGTGTAATTAACACCCAGGGTTTTGAAACGGATATAAGAGGCATCACCATACACAAAATCAGACATCCGCAGGTACCCCATAGCAGAAGCTGCTGAAGAATACGTTTGTGTTAACCGCTGGTAAGTAGTTTTATCGCCCGTTTTTGTCCAGCTATCCAAAAACTCAACCGGCATATTAGTCATATAACCGGGTGTGCCATTCATCGTTTTCAGAAAGGTAGGTCCCCATTGCTTCCTGAACTCCACGAACATTTCCACCTGCAGCTTTTTATAGGTAAATGTGTTACGGAAACCACCGTAGTACTTCGGATTTACATCACCCAGAATAAACTTATTATCAGCCGAAGGAGAAGGAAAATACGCCTTACCACCAGATGCAGTTTTAAACTGATATACTCCCGTTGTATCATTAACCCCCGCATAGCTATAGCCCTTTACAGTGCCGGTACTCATGCCCAGTGTAAATATGTTGCCGTAGGTAGAACTGGCCAGTCCCGGAAAATCCACCAGTTTATTTTTAGGCAAAGAAATATTTGCGGCTGTTTTCCACGTAAAGTTTTTGCTTTTAACAGGGGTACCAGTTGCTGAAAATTCCCAGCCCTTATTTTCTACCACTGCCTGAAAGTTCTGGGTTACATTAGTAAAGCCTGTTTGCGTGGGCAACTGATACTGAATTAACTGATTGTAACTGAGATTACGATACCAGGTAACATTCAGCAATAACTTGTCGTTAAACAATCCCAGATCCATACCCAGATCCAGTTTTTTATTGGAACTCCAGCTATAATCCCAGTTTTCAGGGTTAAGCGGTGTATATCCCTGGCTGCCATTATACAGGTAAAGTGTACCCGCTGTTTTCCAGTTGGAATAATATAAATAGTTACCCACGCCATCGTCACCTGTAATACCATAGCTGCCGCGCAGCTTACCAAAGCTTAGTACAGGCAGGGCCTTCTTTACAACAGCTTCTTCACTGAATATCCAGCCACCACCTACCGAGCCAAAACGGGCCCAGCGCCTATTAATATTGAAGCGGGAGCTACCATCTATTCTACCACTGAAATTGAGGATGTATTTATTATTATGTACATAGTTGATACGACCAAACACCGCATTGTATTTATACGGCGAAAAGTCTTCCTGTACCTGAATGGTACCGGCTGCCGTAATAGAATTGAGCAGAAGATCATTTACGTATCCCATACCAAAGAGAGAGGTGCCCGAACTCATCATTTTCTGGAAAGTCATACCTGCCAGTACATCCAGCTTGCCACGGCCAATCTTTTTATTATAATTGAGTTGAGGCTCAATATTCCATACATAGTTTCTGGTATCTCGTTTTTGAGCAGAGCCGGTACGGGTAAAGGGAAGATAGGGATTCTGAGATAATATGGGGAACGTCCAATATTCATTACCCGTAAACAGGTTATACCCCATATTAGTTTTAAAAGTAAGGCCGGGTAGCAAACGATAACTCAAAGCCAGGTTCATGGTCATATAATGCGACCCTACATTGCTGGTTTGCAGCAGATAAGAATAAGGATTAATAAAACCGGGTATAATATTACTGAAAGGCGTTCCGTTATAATCCCATGCCAGTGAGCCATCTGCACGCTTCAGATCGGGAAAGTTAGGGGCCAGCTCCAATGCCTGACTAATGCTGGGTGAGCCCGGCAGATTGTTGAGACCGTAAGAGTACCCTGCACTGAAATCAGCCGAAAACCGGCGATCGTTAGAGCTGTGATGCAGATTGGAATTAATGGAAAAACGGGTAGCCGCATAATTGCCCGGATACAGATTGGTTTGTTTATCGTAACCGGCGCTTAAAGAAAAAGTATTGGAATTGGACCCACCAGAAAAATACATATTGGCGCTCAAAGTGCTGGCAGTGCCGCCAAACAACTCATCCATCTGATTAGTGTATTTAGCATTATCAAACAGAAGTAAATCGGGCGCATACCCGTTACTACCTGCTACAAGGTTCGGCTGCATATTGTCATTTGCCAACGCCTGCTTACGCATTTGCAAAAACTGCTCTGTATTCATCAGCTTCATGGTTCGGCCCGCACGGTTAAAGCCGGTACTTACACTGCCACTTAAACTGGCTTTGCCTGCAGCAGCTTTACGGGTAGTAATGAGTATTACCCCATTCGCTCCCCTTGCACCGTAAATAGCAGTAGCATCTGCATCTTTTAATACTTCTATGCTTTCGATATCTGCCGGATTAATATTCGCAAACGGGCTTAAGCCACCGCCATAATTACCGCTGGTATTATAAAGTATATTGTTTGTAGTCGTAAAAGAATTGTTCTGTGGTGCAAACGGAATTCCATCTATTATAAACAGCGGATTATCAGGTGTCATCATACTCACCGATTTAGGCTGCGCCCCCAATGTATTCTGTCCTCTTATCTGCATTTTAATCATACCACCTGCCACACCATTCTGTGTGGTAACCAGTAAACCCGGCACGCGGCCTTCCAGGGCTGACAAAGGGTTAAAGATGGGCTGTGACTGGATTTCCTCACGCCCTACTTTGGCAATAGAGCCAACGTTAAAACGCTTACTGGTGGTACCATAGGCTTGTACAATTGTTTCGTCCAGCGGATTAAAACTAGCTTTCAGGATAACAAAAAATGGACGTCCCTGCTTATTAGGCAATGCCAGCACCTGCGATTCAAAGCCGGTAAAAGACACAACCAGCAACACATCCGGATTTGTATCTTTTATTGTAAAAATGCCCTCATCATTCGTCTGAACGGCCTTTTTAGTGCCTTTGATGGTAACCGTGGCTCCCACTAAAGGATTACCCAGCGAATCAAGCACCTTACCTCTGATATCCGGCACAGGAGGTGGTGTATAAGCTGTAGCCAGCTCAGCCACTTTTTCTTTCCGGCTGATTAATATGTTTTTACCCTGTATGGTAAAATCCATAGCCGCATCTTTAAAACAGGCACGCAGCAGTTCGGTAATGCTGGCATCTTTTACAGATACACTCACTTCCTTTACACCGCCCAGGCTGGCATAATCAAAAAACACCACATACCCGGTTTGCTTTTCTATGGCAGCAAACACCTGCTCTACCGATACGTTTTTTCCGGTAAAACTTACCTTTTGGGTAAGGCCGTTTGCATATACATGCATACAGGCAATGGTTAATAAAACAGCAGTAAGCTTCATAACTAAAAGCAGTTTGTGCCACAGCACACGGGACGGAGAAGCCGCCCGTAAGCCGGACGTTGATTCCGGAGCATTGCTGCAAAGCGCTGCCCCGTACAAGTAATTTTGCATACTTTCGTACTAGTTTTGGAGGTCAATAATGGATTACTGATGACAGTTAGTAACATAAGCAGACAGCCATAACATGTACCGGTTTCCGATGGCCGTCGGATGCCGGTTTTTTATTGCTGTGCATTAGCTGAGGCTTTACGTAATCATATTTTTGTATACTTGAGGGTTATCAATGCTGTTTACCGGAAAGTACCGTTACACGGCGTCCTTCCACTTTACAATACACGCCGCTTTTTTCCAGCAACTGCAGTACATCTGCCAAAGGCAGGCTGCGCTCCAGTTTACCACCAAAGTCGTGCTGCGGCACTGTGCCCTCATAGGTTACCTCTATATCGTACCAACGCTCCAGCTGCCGCATTACATCCGGCACGGTGGCGTGGTTAAACCAGAATAAATTTTTCACCCAGGCAATGTACTGATCTGCCTGTACCTCCTGCACCTGCAGGCGGCCTCCGGTATGGAATGTAGCCTGCTGGCCGGGTTGCAATACTTTGCTATCGGCTACTACGCTGTTTTCCTGTGCGGTTACCTTTACACGGCCACTGAGCAGCGTGGTGCGCTCTACCGCTTCGTTGGTGTATGCATTTATATTAAAACCTGTACCCAGTACTATAATCTCCTGTTTGGGTGTGGTTACAATAAAGGGAGCTTCTGCCCTGGCCGCTACCTCAAAATATACCTCCCCGGTAATAGCAACCCTTCTGTCTTTTCCTGCAAATACGGCAGGGTATTGAATAGAAGAAGCCGCGTTTAACCAGGCTATAGTACCATCCGGCAATACCAGCTGATAATGTCGCCCGCGCGGGGTAGAAAGTGTATTCAGCAGCGGCTTGTCGGAGGCAGCTGCCTGCTCTCCTTCTTTCTCGTAAATCAACTGCCCGTTCTTTTTCATTACCCTTACATTGGCCTGTTGTGCTACGTTACCATTAGCCGCGCTGTCCAGCACCACCTGTGTTCCATCTGCCAGGGTAAGTACCGCACCACTGTGGCCCGGTGTAGCCAGTTGAACGGCCAGCGTATGATGCCCCCGATCGGTTGGCCGGTTGTTCATCCATAGCCAGGTGCCGCCGGCAGCCAGCAGCAACAGTGCCGCCACCGCCCACCAGCGGCGTTTATACATGGGTATAGGGGAAGGGAAATGAACTACAGAATTTTCCGTTGCTGTGATGCGTTCGTACATCTCCTCCCAATCTACCGGCAGCAACGGTGCTTCGGGCTGCAACGTATTCCAGTGTTCCTGTAATACGCGTTGTAACTCCTCCTCAGCACCTTCTGTACCGGCATACGCCACCAGCTCGTTCAGTTCTGAACGGGTGCAGGTATTATTAGCGTATTGCGCTGCCAGGTATTTTACTCGTTCCGGTGATATCGGGTTCATTTGTGCTGATTATGGTAATTACAATGCCCTTTGTTTAATAAGACGAGCCGCTGCTGAATATGTCACGGCGAATCTGAAAAAAATAATAAAAAAATTACAGCGCGCTGAAAACCATTGCAAAAGCCAGCGCCAGCTGCACATTGTGCTGCTGCAGATACAGGCGCACATGCTTTAATACCTCCGACATAATATTACGTACGGTACGCTCCGACAAATTCAGGCGTTCCGCAATTTCCCGGCTGCTCAAGCCCTCGTAACGGCTCAGGTGAAAAACAGACCGTTTCTGAGCGCTTAGCTGTGCCAGCGAAGCCTCTATCAACCTGCGGGCCTCCGCCATATTTACCTGCTCTTCTGTAGTATTCTGCTCTGCGGCAATACGCTTCCACACCGTTTCCAGCATGGCATTTTCATTGGCCACCTTACGCAGATAGTCAATACACTTGTTGCGGGCCATAAAAGAAAGGTAACCGTTGGGATTGGCAATATCGGGCAGAGAGGCGCGATTGGTCCAGCATTTCATAAAAATATCCTGCACCAGCTCTTCGGTAACATGCGCCGACTTGGTAAAGCGGAAGATAAAAGTATATAACCTGTCACGATACAGATGAAAAAACTCCCGGAAGGCGCTTTCATCGCCTGCGGCAATTAACTGAAGCAGTTCTGATTCTCTATATGCAGAGGGTACTGACAATGAGGGGAAATCAATTATCTTAAAAAAAGCAAAGTTACACGTTAAGACAGAAATAAACCAGCCCGGCTATCTGCGCCCCTCTTCCACGTTTGTAAATGCAAGGTTTTGGGGAAAGATTTAATAAAAAACACAAATAAAAAGCGGCTATACCCCAAAGGGATATAACCGCACACCTGATTGGTTTTTCGTAAGGGGATATTATTTCTTGTCTGCCACAATCCAGCGATTCAGCATGTTATGCGGCGTTTCAATCACTATTTTATAAAAAGACGATGCCTGGCCAGGTATATCTATAACCGCCTGCTCACCAGCTACGGGCACAGTTGCCAGCAGTGTATAGTCATCCTTACCACCCTCTTTAAAATGATTAGTGGTGGCTACCCATATTTTAGCATCCCCTTTTTTATCCACCGCCTGCCAGCTTACTACCAGCTTGCCATTCTGCAAAACAGCGGCTGGGTGTATGGCAGATACAGTACCGGTAATAGAAACACCATCTACTTCCATCAGCTGTTGGCGTGGTATCGTTACCGCCAGCGTATTGGCAATGGCAGGCATAATATCCACTATGCCCGGGTTGCCGGTTTTGAAATAGGAGTTTAATCCGCGGGCATTGCTTACAATCCAGGTATTACGCTGGCGATCGCTCTGGCCACCATGACCTTTGCCATCCTTCTCACTTCTGCCATGATCGGTGGTGATAAAAATGGTCCACTTCTCTTTAAACTTCTTTTCGCGGTATTGCATAGCAGCCCATAACCGGCCCATCTGCTGATCCATCATTTCCACCGCTTTGTAAAACTCCGGGCTATCACCGTGCATATGGCCCATATCATCGGTATACTCCAGGTATACCCAGGATAAATCCGGCGCATCCTGCTGAATAGCAGCAGCGGCATGCGCTACTACCGATTCATCAATACGATGCATAAAATCTCTCGCCCGGTCGTGCGGAAAATGTACGGTATCCAGTTCCAGCCCATCGTAATGCGCATCCAGCTTTACCTGGCCGGTAGCAGCCAGCCCCTCACCTACCAGTTTGGTACGGTTATCTTCCCAACTGGAAAACACAGCTGCTTTTTTTTGCGGATACTGCTCTTTAAAAAAGCGGAAGATGGTGGAGTAATTATAATTAGGCGCTTTAATATCGTTATCCCACACGTTGTGTTTATTTACCCAGGTACCGGTAAGCAGGCTGTTATAACCCACTGCCGAAATGGTAGGCGTTTGGGAGTAGCCCTCTTTTTCGCCACCTACATGGGCGTGCGCATACCCACCGCTTTTAGCTATCGTATCCAGATGAGGCAGATGCAGTTTTTCAATCACATCTGCAGGTATACCATCTGCTATTACAAATACCACCTTTTGTGTGGTTTGTGAAAAAGCAGCTACCGAACTACCCAGTAACAACATCAATATCCAGCCACGTTTCATATTATCCCTTTTTATTTACAACTATTGAATCAGCCACATAGTACCGTTAATATCATCTGTACCATTATACTGGCTGCTTACAGCCTTGTTTACATTGGTAGCATTGGTATTATATTCTGAAGCAGGATACATCCATCTTTTAGGCACTTTACCTCCGTTAAGAATACCCGCGCCTGCTGTTTCAAAAGCAGGGTAACCTGTACGGCGCTGCTCAAAAAACAGCTGCATACCACTGTTCATAAACATACTGATATATTTCTGCGTAATAATCTGCTGCAGTTCAGTACCAGCCTTCAGGTTCAGTTCCGGCCTGTTCAGATAATCTGCAATGGAAATAGCAGAATAAGTGCTTTGATAATTAGAAAAAGTAAGAGAAGCTTCTACGCCTTTTTTATAATAGGCATTGGCATCTCCGCTGATCCAGCCACGCAGCGCTGCTTCAGCCAGTACAAATTGCAATTCGGCATATCCCATCAGCACACTGGGTTCGTTGGTGGCATCATAGGCAAAACGCTTATGAATCTGCGAAGATTTGCCATCTGACTTTTTACTTACATTATAAGCCAATGGAGCGCTACCCACCAGACCATCATATGCCGCAAAATTACCCGCAGAAAGTCCGGTTTTAGTAGCGGGCTCGCCAAACACAAATAAACGCGGATCAGCATTATCTTTCAACAGCTTTACAAACGAGCTGTCTAAGTAATAATCCGTTTTCATGCCATTATCATTGAAATACACATACTGGTTGCCGGTTACGTTGTAGTAAGGCAGCTGACCATTATCTGCATTAGAGCCCAGCAGCGGATACTTAGCCGGTTGCGATACGATATCAGCAAAACGTTGCTTAATATTCAGCGTAGTGTTCGATTCCTTTTTGGAAAGGTTCATCAGCACACGCAGGGTAAAAGAATTAACCAGTTTTTTCCATTGGTTAATGTTGCCGCTATAGATAACATCACCGCTGATGCCCAACGCGGTAGTGGACAAAGAATCGCTGATAACTTTTAATTCATTTAATACGCCCAGATAAACATCCTGTTGCTTATCATAAGCAGGACGTAATGCCAGCGTATCGGTAAAATTATTGCCGGCTATAGACTGCATCATCTGGCTGTAAGGAATATCACCAAACATCTGGGTCATGCCTACCACATAATACGCACGCAGAAAGCGGGCAAGATAGCGGTAGTTAGCATTGCCGGTACGGGCAGCTTCCTGCTCCATTTTAACCGTTTGGCTTACGCTGGCATAGTTAAAACTGCCGCGCTGCCAGCCATAGTATTGAGCATTACTGGCAGACTGTGTATATACCAGCTGGCGGCTGGCCAATGGAGCATCGGTATTAATATTAGAAAAAGCCGTGCGCTCCAGGTTGGTCAATAACAAAGCCGGATCTGAGGTAACCGGATTATTAGGGTTACTCTGAAAATCGGAAAACTTTTTACAGGAACTCAGCGCTGCCATCAACAGCACTACAGAAGATATCTTTAAACGGTTCATCTGAGTAAGTTTAGAAAGTAAGATTTACGTTAACACCCATGCTTCTCATAGAAGGCGTTTGCAGGTTATCACCTTCAGCATCCGGATCTACGTTAGGCATTTTTGACAGAATGAAAAGGTTGTTGGCCACAAAGGATACAGAAGCCTGCTTAAACGCACCTTTAATAAGGCGCTGAGGCAACTGATAGCTTAACACCACTTCACGCATTTTCAGATAACTGCCGCTGTAATAGAAATAATTATTCAGCATAGCACCACTGGTAGCCTGCATAAATCCATTGTAGTTAACGGCAGTAGCATTAGGTGCATACTTACGCGTATCTGAGGTTATATTACCATAGTTGTCGTAAGTAACATTTCCCGAAGTAACTACCACACCAGGGCCTACATAAGTTGCTTTACCTGCATTAGCATCGTCACGATACTGATTCACAGTACCAGGGCTAGTGCCACCCCACCACATTTTCTGATTGGTAGTAGAGTAAATAAGTCCGCCTAAACGACCGTCGAAAGAAAAGCGCAACGATATATTTTTATGGGAGAACGTGTTCTGCCAGCCATAAATCCAATCCGGAGCACCTTTGCCAAATGCTTGCCCATAAGGCGAAGTTGCCTGAAAACCGTTGCTGTTGTAAATGGCAGCGCCATCGGGTGTACGTGCCTGAGAAATGTAAATCATATCTGTACGCTGCCCTTCCTTCACGATGTGAGCGCTACTGTACCTGTCGGTATAATTAGTAACATAACCATCGCGGTTCAGGGTAGCTTCTTTCAGCCACAGGTGGTTGTTGCTGAAGTTAATACCGGTTTCCCAGGTAAAATGGCGGTTTTTAACCGGGGTACCGCTTATCATCATTTCCCATCCTCTTCTTACAAATACGTTGGCATTGGTAAGCAGGCTGGTATAACCACTGGCTTCGGACTGAGGCACGCTTGCATAGTTATTATACTCTTCGTTTCTGAACCAGGTGGCATCTACATTAATACGATTTCTCAGCAAACCCACAGACACACCATATTCACCGGAAAGCACGGTTTCAGGTATCAGGTCTGGAGAAATATAAGTAGAAGGCCATGCCAGCGCAGGGGTATTATTCCATTTGGTAGCAGTGCTATACACCGTCATATGTGCATATGGGTTATCCTTGTTCACAAAACCAGTGTTTACTTTAGCCCAGGAAGCACGCAACTTCAGGAAAGAAATGGTTTGGGGCAGCGTAAGCACATCAGACAAAACCGCTGAAACACCCGCTGAAGGATAAAAATATCCATTGTTTTTTACAGGCAGCGTACTGGTTTTATCGTAACGGCCGGTAAATGAAAAATGTAAAAAGCGCATTGCTTCAATATCTGCCATAGCATATGCACTGGCAGTTCTTCGCTCCTGCAACAGACTGGTACCCTTAAGCGGGTTAATGGAGTTAGACAAAGTATATAAACCCGGTATGGTAAGACCATCTGTAGTAGTATACACAGATTTGTAGTTACGATAAGTATTGGCACCACCCGCAGTAAGGTTAACAGAGAAGTTGCTGTTAAAGCGGTGGTTGTAATTCAATATCAGATCGCTGCTGATATCAAAATACTGCGAATTCGTTGTACTGTAGTTACCTCTGGATACATAAGAGTAAGCCACATAACTGTTAGCCTCTTTGTTATCCTGGTTAATTCCATACTGGTTAAATCCATTACGGAATTTAACGGACAGGTCTTTGGTTAACTGATAATCGAACGTAGCCTGGCCAAACATATTGTTTTTGCGGTAACCGTTTAAAAACTGGTTTACTACAAAATAAGGGTTATTGTACCAGGACAGGTTGTAGTTCCGCTGCTGTATTCCCTCCTTACCCGGCATCCAGTAGTTTTTCAGATCGCGGATATCGATATCCGGCCCAATCCATAAGATAAGGTTATACAACAGATTCTGAGGACCATAACCAACCGTAGGATAGTTATTAGAATACTCTTTGTTCAGGGTAAGTTTGGTATCTACACGCAATTTAGATGACAATGCGTAGTTACCGCCAATAGAAAAAGAAGAGTTGTTAACCCCTGTATTAGGCACCACTCCTTTCTGATAAATATGGGAGGCAGATACCCGGAAAGCACCTCTTTCGCCACCAACTGTTGCCGCTACGCTATTAGTAGACAGTATGCCGGTACGGAAAAAGTTTTTGATATTGTCTTTACCGCGTGATACCCATGGGGTGGCTATACGCTGACCGGTAGCAGGATCTATAGGGCTATCGTACTGAGTAGTTTCATAAAAACCGCTTTTGGTGGTAGCATCACGTTGATCCAGTTTGGGCCCCCATATCCAGCCGCCGCCTTCTGTTCCGTTACCGGAACCATTTATATAAGCATACTTGCCCTGGTCGCCACCGCCATACTGTGTTTGTACCTTAGGTACAACCGTATAGCCGGTCTGAAACATAGTGGAAGAGTTTACATCTACCTTTAGTGCATTCTTATTTCCTTTTTTGGTGGTATATACAATAGCACCGTTAATACCCAATGCGCCATATAACGCACCGGCAGCAGTACCTTTCAGTACTGTAATGGTTTCAATATCATCAGCATTCACTTTAAAAGGGTCGGCATCCGGATCGGGAATACCATCAATTACAATTAACGGTGTTTTGCCACGCAATGTAATAGTGGGGTTTTGAAACAGATCGGTGGTATTGGAAATATTCAAACCCGCTACCTTACCAGCCAGTGCACCCGCTGCCGTGGCCATACGGCTTTTGGTAAGCGACTCGCCGTTTACCTCCTGCACAGCATAACCCAGCGTTTTCTGCTGCTTTTTAATACCCAGCGCCGTGGTAACTACCACTTCATCCAGTTGCGCTTTTTCGCTGGGCTGTAAATACAAAGTAAGTTCGCCAGGTACAGTAGCAGTAGCTTCCTGCACCTGATAGCCTAAGGCAGCTACTACCAGTTTAGCGCCATTAGATATGGAGAGAGAAAACTGCCCTTCCATATTGGAAACAGTACCTCCTTTGGCGCCTTTTACTGTAATAGAAACACCTGCCAGTGTGCTGCTGTCCGTAGCGGACCTTACAACACCTGTAAGCCTGTTAGTCTGGGCTAAACCGGCATAGCAAAATGCCATTAACAAAGATATAGCTAACGCTATCTTTTTCATTGCTGAAATGATTTAGGTATAATGAATCGTTAAAACCGGAGACAAATTTGAAGAGAACAGCGCATACATAAATTGAATGAACGTTCAATTAATATATCATTAATAACAAGTTCACTAAAACTTAACCTGAAGCGCTTTTATGTTTGGTTTGTTTTTACAGGTAACGATACTTCTTCAGGCCATTTAAACAAGCTGTATATATTTGCGCACAAATAATATCACCATCACATATGGGTAGAAAGAGCCTGAAAGGAGAGCGCCAGAAGGAAATTATTAAAGCCTTTTATAAAGTAGCTAAGAAAGAAGGCCTTGAAAATGCCTCTATTGCCAAAGCAGCTGAATTGATTGATATTAACCCCAGCCTGGTAGTGCATTATTTTAAAAACAAAGACCATCTGGTATACGGGCTGATAGAGTATATACTGGATAAATGGTTGCTGATATATAAGGTACCTGCAGAAGATGCTACAGACCCCAAAACTCATCTGCTGAAAGTAATAGACAATATATTCTCCAGTAAATGGAATACGCTGTTCGATGACAGTGTATCATACAGCTGCTATGCGCTGGCCTTTCGGGATAAAACTATTAAAGGCAAATACAAAGAATTACTGGACACCCTGCGGCAGCGGCTGCAGGAATTGATTACAGCATGTAATAACACCAGGGTATTATCGGTAAAAAACCCGGCACTTACAGCAGATCTTATTTTTGTATTGGTAGACGGCGCTTATTATTACCTGAGCCTGGTAGGCGATAAAAAAGAATACCAGCAAAAACTGGAACAATATAAAAAGCAGGCGCTTTTACTGCTTAACTTTTCTTAGTATGCTGAATATTGAAGATAGCCCAGCTGGCTATTAAAGCCCACGAAACATTTACGATAATATTGGGATAATCGTTCAGCGTTATCGCATTCCAGGTGAGCCCGAACGCGCCCACAATATTCAGCAAGTGATAAATCCGCTGATTTACTTTCAGCTTATTGGTGCTTAACAGCAGATAAGCCAACAGATACGATAATGTGCCTATCCATCCGGCTACAGATGGCACAAAGGTGCTGACACACCATATTGCTTTTAAAGATACCATTTGCTAATAATTCAGTCCCGTTCAGCATCATCCTGTCTGCCCGGAGCCATCAAAAAAAGCAAGATACCCCACCCGTTCCGGCAGTAAGGCATCAGCTTCAATATGATAAAGATTTAATAACATGATATAAGACATGCCCCCCAGCCACCAGTGTCTGTTCCCGCCAGCCACCTGCATTATTAGTTACTTACAGCAAACAGGGCGTAACCATACCGGCCCGGCAAAAAGCAAATGATACGTATAAGCTTTTCTGTATTGCTGATTATGTTGTTACAACATGCTGCCCGGGCGCAAACCGGCAGCATACGCGGTAAAGTGCTCGACAGTGCCTATCAGACAGTTATAGAGGGGGCAGATGTATTTCTTTTCCCCGGCGAAAGCAGTAAAGCCCGGTTTCAGACCCGAACAGGCGGGAAAGGATTTTATTTCCGCCAGATACCGGAAGGAAGTTACCGGCTGGTAATTGCTGCCGTAGGCTTCGTTAACGATACCACCATTCTGTATGTGAAAAAAAACGATACCCTGCAACTTGATCTGGCCCTTCATCCGCAGGAAAACATACTGAACGATGTGGTGGTTTCTACCACTCCTAAACCTGTTACTGTAAGAGGCGACACCCTTTCCTTTCTTGCCGATGCCTTTAATGTGCGACCTAATTCGCAACTGGAAGACCTGCTTCGCAAAATACCAGGAGCAGACGTGGACAATAATGGCAATATTACTTTTCAGGGCCAGCGGATAGACAAAATAACGATTAACGGAAAAGACCTGTTTATTGGCGATATTAAGAATGCCAACAGCTTACCAGCCGAAATGATTGCTGCTATTGAAGTGTATAGCACTCAGTCTGAAAGAGCTAAATTCAGCCGTGTAAAAGAAAACAGTGAGACCCGTACCCTGAATATAAAAACCAAAAAAGGGATGGAAGAAGCCTGGGTGGGTAATACTTACATCAGCAAAGGCCAAAAGAACAGCTATGCCGGTGGAGGACAGATAACCAGGCTGGGCGCAGACCTGATGGTAAACAGCAACCTGAAAGTAAACAATATCAACAACCGTTTTATTGGAGTAGAGAATAAAATGCCCGGCCCTCAGACAGGTATTCAATCTACCGCTGTTCTGGACCTCAACCTGACTAAAAAATGGGGCAATAAACTTACAACAGCCATTTCATTTAAGGGTAACAACCAAAAAACAGAAGCGTTGCAAACCACCAGCAGACGTACTTTTTTTACCGACTCCAGCCTGTTGGAAAACAGGCGAAGCCAAAGCCTTACCACGGTTAAAAACTATCCCATAAATATGCTGCTGACCTATAATGCCGACAGTATGAACCAATGGCAACTAAGCAGCAGTATTACCCATACACGCAACAGTGGCAATAACCAGGATACCGCCAATATACACACGTTGTATAATACCGGCAGCAGTTACACTGGCAGCAATACGCAAACCAGCAACGCATACCAGCAAAACAGCTTTAGCATTAACAATCAGTTGGAATGGCGCCACCGGTTTATAAAACCCGGCAGAACCATACAGGTATCTGCCAGCCAGTTTGCACAAACCGGTAGCGCGCCGGGCAGCCTGTTTTCTATACTTAACAGTTTTGCACCAACAGGCAACCTGCTGCAGCAAACAGTAACCAACCAACGGTATACACAAACCAGCAAAGGCAATGGTTACGGCAGCTCAGTAATGTATACAGAACCATTGTTTAACCGGCATAACCTGTCTTTAATTTACAGCTTTGCTACACAACAACAACAAAACGATAAAAGAAGCAATGACTATGACAGCCTTACCGGGGAATATGACAAGCCCAACCCACTAACCACTAACCGCTTTAACAACCGGAACACTACGCACCGCCTGGAAAGCGGATTTGGCGGCACCGGAGAGAAATTCAACTACCAACTGGGATTGGGATGGCAATACAGTACATTAGACAACTTTAATTTTGAACCCGTACAGCACATAAAGCAACATTTTACCAATCTGTTTCCGCGGGCTAACGTAAATGTTAATCTTTCGAAAGGCAAAAGCCTCAGCTTTAATTATAATGGCAACAGCACGTCTCCGGCAATCGATCAGCTACAGCCGGTTCCCGACCTCAGCAATCCGTTATTTATAAAAACAGGTAACCCCGATCTGAAGCAATCTTTTGCGCACAACTTCTCAGTTAACCTGAACTCCTACAACCTGAAAACGTTTAACGGGCTTATGTTGTCGGCTTATGGCGACGTGATACATAATCAAATTGTTTCATCCACTACCCTGCTTGCAGGTGGTGTACAACAGCAACAGTTTGTAAACGTAAACGGCACCTGGCACATGAGCACCTATATATCTTACAGTTTTGCCATAGGCAGAAAAAAAGGGCAGAAAAACAGCGCCAGCATTTCAAGCCGTCTCCGTTTCAGCAACGACGCCGGATTAATTAATGGTATGCCCAATAAAACCAACAGCATCAGTCTGGCCCCCAGCTGGAAATTCAATTACGACCTTACGAAAAAACTATCAGCAGAACTGATGGGAGGCTCTGATTTTTCGGCCTACCGGTATTCGGTAAATGCACAGCAGAACACCAAAAGCCAATCGCATATTGGTATTATAAACCTGAATTACGAGCTACCGCTGGGAATTAATATTTATGGCAGTTTTTCCTGCTCGCACCAGAACACTTACGGCCTGCTTCCCTCGCAAACAAACTACATTCTTAATGCAGCCATTTTTAAACGCCTGTTTACCAATCAGCGGTGGCAGGTACGCCTAAGCGGTTTTGATCTGCTTAACACCAACAGAAGCTACTCACAGAGCGCTTCGCAGAACTACATATATACCCGGCAAACCAACCAGTTACAGCGCATGGTGCTGGTTAGCCTGCTGTATGATTTTAAAAACTTTCCCAATCAGAAAAAATAGCTAACCCGGCATCAGATGTACATTAAAAAAGCAGGGCTGCAAATGCTGCCCTGCTTTTTTAATGCGATAATTTTTACGCAGTATCAATACTTATTTAGCCTGCTTAATAATAGCTTCGTTTAAACGAACATACTCGTCGTTTTTAATTTTTTTCGCTATCGCAATACCTTCAGTAGCGGTAGCTACAGCACCGGCTTTATCACCCATTTTCAATTGAATACGGGCTTTCCAAGGCTTGATGTAAAATGCATCGGGGTTTGCTTTTTCAGCTGCAGTAACCCACTCTAAAGCCTTATTCAGGTCTTTGTTGTTTTCGTAGTAATAGATAGCGGCCTGAAAATAAGGCTTCTTCTCCCCTTTCATAGCCTCATCAATAGAAGCCATTACACGGCTGTCAATATCAGCAGTCAGGTGAAGGGTAACAGCGGTATTTTCCCACGCCAGCGTAAAATCAGCTGAGGTAGGTTTAACATTGTTAAACTGCATAGTAAAAGTTTCAACCAGCTTGTCAGTTTTAGCAGGCTTTACTTTAAAACGTAAAAAATCTTCAGACTCCTTATATTCATAAGCGCCCCATTGTTTGGTAGCTTTATTCAGTATAACCGTCCACTCCTTTGCACCAGGAATAGTAAACAGCGCGTATTCACCTGCAGGCACTTTATTACCCTCAATGGATACCTCATCACTAAAAGAAACCAGTGTGGCAGAGTTAGCACCCGTACGCCATACTGCGCCATACGGTTCCAGCTCACCAAAAATTTTACGGCCTTTTACATTAGGGCGTGCATACGTTAAGGTAATTTTTCCCAGCGCAAATTCCTGGGTAATTGTTTGGGCAGAGCTGGCCTGAGGCATTTTAATACCCTGCGCCTGCACATCGTAAGTAGCACCGGCAAGCATTGCGGCTACGATAACAGTGTAAATCTTGTTCATAATGTGTTGATATCAGAGGCATAAAGATAAAGTATATAGTGCTGACACTATACATGTATACATAAGTGGCAAAAAACAGGGTCATGCTCCTCCCATTAAATCAGGCTGGTATCGCCTGTAAGGTTTGCGCTATCCATAGATAACTTTTGCTGAAAAACCTTAGTAATCAGCGGAACAATTTCAGCACGGTTAACCGTGTTGGGATATCTCCTTACTTTTATATAATGCTCTGAAACCAGCAACTCCACCAACTTCCCTATGGTTGTTATTTCCTGATCAAACTCTTTCCCCCATTTTTCGGCCAACAGCAATCCTGCCAGGAAAAATGTGATACCGACCCCACCCCGCTTGAAATTAAAGAACAAAACAATGAAAGAAAGCAACATGCCCCCAACGGCAATATCCTTTATCCAGCTTTTACAAGTAAGCAACTTCACACCCAATCCCATTTGTTGCAGCATCAACCTTACCTGCCTCCGTCGGTTTTTCCGGGGAAAAAGCAGTTCCATAGGGGTACTGGCTGTAATATCTTCTTTAGCCACCTCCGACGTTTCCAGTATAGCTTTCCTCAGCTTATAAAAAGCCTGCTGACTTGTACATCCTGCTTTATCCTCATAACTTATATGCCGTTCGAACACATCACACAAATCACCAAAGGTGCTGGCATGCAAAAAAGCGTCTGCCTTAAATTCCAGCCCCAACGACTTCCGCAACACCATTATAAGCTCGGCTATCTCTTCACCGTCAATCTGGTTTAACTGCCAGGATTCCTGATTATTTTCCATTGATTTCAGATTTATTTATCGGGTGAACATTTATTTTTATAGTTTAATACGCCGCATAATAAGCACTATCCTTAAAAACCAGCTTTTTAAAAGAACCCGTAAACCCACCGTGTTCAATAGTTTCAGGCAACAGTATCAGCTGACCATTACGTTCTACCTTTATTTCAGGTAGTTCCTCTGTTTTAAGATGTGTCCGGTCTAGTTCAACAAAGCACGTGGATACTCCACCCGGAAAAACAGCCGGATAAATCAGCTGCTCTTCTTTTATGGCAAAAACCTTCAATTGTTGCCACGGTAATATAGTAGAGCCCCGCCCGTATCCCAATGCCACATATAGCACTCCACGGGAACTATGAATAGTATATAAATGCTGATAGGCAATCATCGACATTTCCTGTTCTCCCGGCAGAGAATCTTTCAGAAACACGGTATGCACTTTTCCTCTGGGAGTGCAAAAAACAGCCATAGCAGCCAGCACAGGCATCGTTCCGCCCGTTCTGGTATCCCAGGAAACAAGACTCAGTTTTTTATCCGCCGCTGCTACAATAGCAACATTTTCAAAAGAAGTATCAGATATCGTGGCTATCTCATTCCTGTATTGTTCAATAAGATTTCTGATATACTGGTTCACAGAATCCAATTTTTCATATCCATCTATGCCTGAAGAGCCCAGACTATCCAAACAAAGTATTTGTGCTTTCATTACCTGACAAAAGCCCGGCCTCTCTGCCACTTTAACAGGGGCGGAACAGTTGGTAGCAATAAAAAGCAGCAGTATAACAAATATCCATTTTACTGGCTTAGCAGTATTTAGCCTCATGCGAGATAATATGTTTCTGACCTGAAAGTCCTGTTTAAGGTTTCTCTCCAAAGATAGTTCATACATGCAGCTATTTCATAAACACGTCCTGAATACCCCTTCCGAATGGCGGAATTACCACATACAAATTGCCGGTTTAGGGGTAAGTTTGCCTTTTCCAAATTCCACTGTATGCAACAATCCGGCAAGTCCGCACTCAGCTTTATTTTCATTACCCTTTTAATTGACATTATGGGGTGGGGCCTTATTATTCCGGTAATGGCCGATCTGATTGCCCAGTTGAAAGGAATACCGGTAAATGAAGCCAGTAAGTATGGCGCCATGCTGCTGTCTGTATTCGCAGTAATGCAGTTTTTGTTTGCGCCGCTGATTGGTAATCTGAGCGATAAGTTCGGGCGCAGGCCGGTACTGCTGCTATCGTTGCTGGGGTTTGGTATTGATTATGTTATACTGGCGCTGGCCCCTACCTACAACTGGCTGTTTGTGGGCCGTATTATTGCCGGTATTACCGGAGCCAGCTTTACCACAGCAACCGCTTATATTGCCGATGTAAGCCATGATGCTACCAGCCGCGCCAAAAACTTTGGAATTATAGGGGCAGCCTTCGGTTTAGGTTTTGTGCTGGGGCCTGCGTTGGGTGGCCTGCTGGCAAGCTGGGGTATCCGCGCACCTTTTTATGCGGCAGCAGCTTTATGCCTGCTGAACTTTCTGTACGGCTTTTTCTTTCTGCCCGAGTCGCTGGCAAAAGAAAACCGCCGCCCTTTTGAGTGGAAACGCGCCAATCCCGTTGGATCACTGATGTTCTTAAAAAAGCACCCGGAAATTGGCGGACTGGCCTTTAGCTTTTTCCTGATTTATCTGGGCGGCCAGGCCGTTCAGGGCAACTGGAACTTTTTTACCATGTACCGCTTTCAGTGGAGTGAGCGTATGGTAGGCATTTCACTGGCGGTAGTAGGCGTGCTGGTGGGCGCTGTACAGGCAGGGCTTACACGTGTGGTAAACCCTAAAATAGGCAATGAAAAAAGTATTTATCTGGGTCTGAGCCTGTATACACTGGGGCTAATCCTGTTTGCGTTTGCCACACAAAGCTGGATGATGTTTGCTTTTCTGATACCCTATTGCCTGGGTGGTATCTGCGGCCCTTCTTTACAGGCCGTAATATCTGGTCATGTCCCCTCCAGCCAGCAGGGTGAATTGCAGGGTGGGCTTACCAGCCTTATGAGCCTTACCACCATTTTCGGCCCGTTAATTATGAACAATACGTTCGCTTATTTCACTTCCTCCAAAGCGCCTTTCCATTTTCCGGGTATACACTTTTTAATAGGAGCAGTATGTATGCTGCTAAGCGTGATTATCAGCTACGCGGTATTGAGCCGCGAAAAGAAAAAAGATCCCAAACTGGCAGAGATTATATCCGGTTCCGGAGGCATAACAGATGCGCCTATGCACTAACCAACGTGCAGGCATAATTTTTTAGTCGCTTTTAAGGGTAAACAAGTCAGTTAACCTAAAAAGTGATATATGCGATTTCTACCAACCAAAGTACATGGTATGCTGGACTACCTGATGGGCGTAGTACTGATGATACCCTGGATACTGAAATATGAAGGCCCGGCAGCCGTAGTGGCCTCTTTAATGGGCCTGAGCCTGGTGGTGTATAGCTTTATGACCAATTACGAATTGGGTGGCATTAAACTGATTCCTATGCGCGCCCACCTGATACTGGATGTTATAGGTGGTCTGTTTCTGGCAGCATCGCCCTGGCTATTCTCTTTTGACGATGGTTTGAAGATACCATTTCTGGTAGCAGGTATTTTTGAACTGATCGTTACCATGTTTACCAAAACCAGGGCATCAGATAAACCGAACGAAGCAGAAGCTCAGAAAGCGCGGGAGTGGAAAGGAGCAGTTACCCGGTAATCTGTTGTAAAAAACGTTAGTGCCTGTTTTTGTTGCTATCACCTTAGTACTGCACTTCACAGGTACTAACGCTTTTATTTTATCTTGTTTTTTTGGTAAGCCAGTTACGCACCGGCTCATCATATAACTTTAAAGCCGCGTAAGCTACCAAAAACGCACCTGTATAAGTAAGCAGCGCCCAGGGCCAGGCTTCCACCAGCTTCATTCCTTTATGATTACTTACCCAACCGGTATAAATGTATATAAAAGGATAATGGGTAATGTAAATAGGATAAGAGATATCTCCCAGAAATTTGCATACACGTGCCCCCTTACCTTCAGCAAGCTTTCCGCTGGCTCCTATATAAACGATTATCGGAAAAAGCAATATAATACTCAGTGAATCGTACAAACCATTAGCCCATAAATGCTCCGCACCACCTACACGGGGAAAGCACAGCACAAGCGCCAGTAACAGACTACTCCATAAAAATGCGTTGTTCAGCTGTGTAGGTTTAACCACGCGCGACAGCAGCAAACCGGCAAAAAAAGGAAACATCACCCGTGTAAAACCAATGCGCAACTGCTCTGCCGTAAGCGACCAGCCGCCTATTACATCGCCTGTTTTACTGGTTACCGCATAATGTATCAGCACTATACCAAACACCGCTACCAGCACCGATAAGGCTACTTTACCCAGCTTACGAAAACCAAGCGCGTACAATATATTTACAACATACTCAAAAAACAACGACCAGCCCGGCCCATCCAGCGGGTGCATTTCCTGCCAGCCGCGTATATCCATAGAAACCGGTACCGGTATAAGTGTAAAGCCAATCAGCATTACCACCAGCAATTTCCATACAGGCACCCCGCTGATGCCCGGCCACATATTGGATGCAGAGAAATAAAAACAGATAGCCCCTATCAGCATGCCCATTACTACCATGGGTTGTAACCGTATCAGGCGACGTTTAAAGAAACCGCCGATGGTCATTTTACCCCACCGGTCGTCATAAGCGTAGCCCATTACAAAACCAGATAATAGAAAAAAGAAATCCACCGCCAGGTATCCGTGGTTAATCATCTGATCCAGATGGCTGGTAGCATGGGCTTCACAGACGTGAAAAGCTACTACCAGTAAAGCAGCCACACCGCGCAGACCGTCCAGAATAGGATAATGTGGTTTTGTGGCAAGGGCGTTAGTATTCATAAATCTTCTTTGATAAACAACATCAATCAACCGGATGAAGATAAGCGTTGTACGTGGTTTTGTGCTATTCTTTCCCTCAAACGGACTATTTAGCCGGTAAGTAACAAGCGAGCTTTGTGTTATCAAATTCAGAAAACATACAACTATGGCTAAAACAGTTTTTATTACCGGCGCTTCCAGAGGATTTGGAAAATTATGGGCAGAAGCCTTTTTAAAACGGGGCGATAAAGTAGCAGCTACTGCACGCAACCTGAGTACGCTGGACGATCTGGTGGAAAAATATGGCGACAACCTGTTACCCGTGCAACTGGACGTAACCGACCGCGAAGCGGTTTTTAATGCCACCAATAACGTAGCAGCGCATTTTGGCAGCATAGATATATTAATTAATAACGCGGGCTATGGCCTGTTTGGTACGCTGGAAGAAAGCACCGAAGCACAGGCGCGCGCGCAGATGGAAACCAATTTCTTTGGCCTGCTATGGGTAACACAGGCAGTACTGCCGGTAATGCGGGCGCAAAAGAGCGGGCATATTATACAGGTATCCAGCTTTCTGGGACTTACCACTCTACCTATGTTAAGCGTATACAATGCTTCTAAGTTTGCAGTAGAAGGCCTGAGCGAAACGCTGGCAACAGAAGTAGCACACCTGGGCATTAAAGTAACATTGATTGAACCCAATGGATATGCTACCGAATGGGCTGGTGCCTCTGCCACGCAAACAGCAGCGGGTATTGAAGATTACGCGCCCGTACGCGAAGCCTTTGCAGCAGCAGGCGACAACCCGGATACCTGGGGCAAACCCGCGGCAACCGTTGCCCCTGTATTACAAATAGCAGACAGCCCCAACCCACCTGCCCGTTTACTGTTAGGCAAAATAGCCTACCATGGTGTAGTGCAGGCTTACGCGAAAAAACTGGCAGAAGTAGAAACCTGGAAAGAGGTAAGCATAGCTGCGCACGGCCATTAAACCTTCCCCATCAATGAGCTGCCGCATTAAGTTCCGGTGGCTCATTCATTTATTTCACTCCGGCCCTTCACCAGCTGACACCCTGCACCAGGCACCACCATCTTTAGCTTTTTCGCCAGATTATCTCCTGTTTATACAACGCCTTTACCATATTTTGGGTGCAAATTGCCATACAGCAACACTGCGGACAACGAACAGCTCCGTAGCAGTTTTTTAATACATTTGGAGTACCCATGACAGCATACAATCAGCTACAGGCACATGTTACCAAAAAAGTAAGTTTTACAGCGGAAGAAGCCACCCTGTTTAATGAAGCATTTGAAGTAGCCCGGGTAAAGAAAAAACAATTTATTATACAACCCGGCTTTGTAGCCAGGCAACGCTACTATGTAGTACAGGGCGCATTCAGGGCCTATGTAATAGGTGATGAAGGCGATGAACACACCATTCAGTTTGCTATTGACGACTGGTGGATAAGTGATTACAACAGTTATATTTTTCAGCAACCTGCTACCATGTTTGTAATGGCGCTGGAGGATAGTTTGATTCTGAAAATTGATTTTGAAAAGGAGCAGCAATTAAAAAGCAGCCGCCATGTGTTTGAAACCTATTTTCGTATACTGGCAGAAAACACAGCAGCCCATATGGCGCGCCGTGTAATTACCAACCTCACCAAATCTGCCGAGCAGCGCTATGAGCTTTTTCTGGAAAAATATCCTGACATTGCATCCCGGGTACCGCAATATGCGCTGGCTTCCTTTCTGGGTATAACTACAGAGTATCTATCCAAACTACGCAGCAAAAGAGCTGCAAGAAAAAGTTAATCCAGTTCAACTTTTTTACCCCAACCAGTTTAACCGTTTTTCTTAAAACAGTTCATTGGAACCAGGGCCTTTCAGATGCCAACTTTGTATCAACAAATCAATTAACAATGGCACCACTATCCCGCACACAAATATTTATTATGGCAGCCACCGCTGGCATAAGCGTGGCCAACGTATACTACAGTCAGCCTATACTGGGCGCTATTGCCCACAGCTTTCATATACCTGCAGAAAAGGCGGGCATTTTAACCGTACTGGCACAGATAGGCTACGGCATGGGCCTGTTTTTTATTACGCCCGCAGGCGATATGATTGAAAGAAAAAAGCTGATACTGTATCTGCAGGCAGGCTTAATAGCTTCACTGTTACTCACCGGTTTTTCCACCCACTTATGGTTATTATACGCAGGCAGCCTGCTTACCGGTGTTTTTTCTGTGGTAGCGCAGGTAATACTACCTATGGCTGCCAGTGCAGGTAAAGAAAAAAGAGGCAAAACGGTAGCACAGGTTTTTACCGGTATACTGGCCGGTATACTGGTAGCACGGGTGTTCAGCGGTTTTGTTAACAGCTGGCTGGGCTGGCAGTATGTATATTTTATTTCAGCCGCACTGGTACTGGGCACCACCGTACTTATGCAGGCCGATTTTCCCTCCACACCGGAACGCTTTACAGGCACGTACGCAGGTCTGTTACAAAGCACCGTAGCACAACTCAAACGTTTTTCATTGCTGCGCCGCACTGCTTTAACAGGCATGCTGGCCTTCGGCACGCTCAGCGCTTTCTGGGTTACACTTACGTTTTACCTGAGCGGTGCCCCCTTTAACTACAGCACACCTGCCATTGGTATGTTTGGGCTGCTGGCGGTGGCAGGTGCGCTAATGGCACCCGTGTTTGGTAAACTGGCCGATAAAGGAAGCCACAGCCGCTCCCTGTTGTTCAGTACCGGCATTACCCTGCTGGCGATATTGATATTAAAGCTGTTTCCTGGTGCTGTTATTGCCATATGGGTTACCGTTATTCTGCTGGATGTTGGTATACAGGCTACACAGGTAACCAATATTGCCGTCATCTATTCGCTGGACCATACCGCCAACAGCCGTATTAATACCGTGTATATGACCAGCTATTTTATAGGCGGCGCATTGGGTACCTGGCTTTCTATTCTTTGCTGGAAGGCAGGGGGCTGGCCACTATCTACCACGTTTATGGCCACCTTATCGCTCCTGGCTATTATTAACGTATACACTGGCAAACGCAGCATACAGTAAAACGCATAGGTATGAAAATTAGTATCATTGGCGGCACATAGCAGGCAACTGGCAATACCGGAGCCAGCCGGGCGTTTAATTTAACGGATAAAAATGCTCCAGCTGCCTGAATACAATTTTAGAAGTATCCACCGGATTGGTGTAACCATACTCTTCAAAAGAGCCCCCCCATGTGATGGCTGGTTTTTCCAGCAGCTGCCGCACAATCAGCGCCGATGCAGGATAAGGTATTAAAGCAATAGCCTCTTCGCGGGTAAACCAGTGGCAGGTAGTATCTGCCAACCCTGTTCCGTTGGCATATCCGTTTGATTGTACTACAAAATAAGGTCTTATAAAAGTGCGGTACTTATCGGGGAAAATATAGGTAAACATGCCCCCCAGCCTGAAGCCCCGGTAAGTTATCCCTATCTCCTCCGCAGTTTTCTGTATATAATCTTTTATCGATGAAGGGCCGGCCATGGTGCCAATACTGGGTATTTCATAAGCTTTACGGTTAGCATCGTACACCAGCAGCACCCGGTTACTACTGTCGGTGATAAGTACTTTGGGAAAAAATAAACTAATGCTATCTGCTTTCGTCTGGGCTTTTACAGCACCCGCCGGTACCAGCAACACAAGCAATAAAGTAGCAGTTAATAAGCGCATATCGATAGATTTAGCAGCAACACCCAGGGGGCGTTACTTTTGCTAATATATTGCATTGTAAATAAATAGCCGTTTTCAGCGCTGCTGCTTAGGCAAAACGCTTTTACAGTGGCAGCAGGCCGCAACTGCTTTTTACCGGCAGCATTTTCCCCATTTTACGGGCACACACCTCTGCATTTTGCTTTTGCCGCCAGTTTTCTGCAGCCGGAAACCATGGAACGAATTTTCTGTGCCTGATGCTAAACAAGCACTTCCTATGGACAACGAAAAATTATGCAGTCGCCGGCAGGCACTGGGAAGCATTGGCGCAGGCCTGGCCGCGCTGGCCGTAACACAGGCTTTTGCCGCCCCGGAAACAGGTAAAGAAACCTTTGTAAGCGCAGGCCTGGAAGACCCCAGAAACAAATACCCCAAACCACCTTTTAAAGAGCAACTACAACCATGGCCCGGGCTGGCGGGTAAAATGGACCCGGTACCAGACCATGGGGAAAAGAGTTATAAGGGCAGTGGCCGCCTTGCGGGCAGAAAAGCGCTGATTACAGGTGGCGATTCGGGTATGGGCCGTGCAGCAGCCATAGCCTACGCCCGCGAGGGGGCGGATGTGGCTATTAACTATTTACCTGCCGAAGAACCGGATGCGCAGGAAGTGGTAGCACTGATTAAAGCAGCAGGCCGTAAAGCAGTAGCTATACCCGGCGACCTGCGGGAAGAAGCCTTTTGTAAAAAGCTGGTAGAAGAAGCCGTGCGGCAACTGGGCGGACTGGATATACTGGTAAACAACGCTGCCCGTCAGCAAACAAAGGCTTCTATTATGGACATTAGCAGCGAGGAATTTGATGCTACGATGAAAACAAATATTTACGCTCCTTTCTGGACCATTAAAGCTGCCCTGCCGCATCTGAAGCCCGGCTCATCTATCATCGCAACTTCCAGCGTACAGGCGTATGCGCCTTCCGGAGAATTGTACGATTATGCGCAAACCAAAGCCGCCACTACCAACTATGTAAAATCGCTGGCGGAACAACTGGCCCCCAAAGGCATACGCGTGAACGGCGTGGCACCCGGCCCTATATGGACGCCGCTACAGGTAAGCGGTGGTGCTACTATGGAAAAACTGAAAAAATTTGGCGGCGATACACCACTGGAACGCCCCGGCCAACCTGCAGAACTGGCTGGCATTTATGTACAGCTGGCCGCCAATGATGGCAGTTACGCCACCGGGCAGATATATGGTGCATCCGGCGGGCATGGTCAGCCTTAAATTATTGCAAAGCGGCTGCTATTTACTACCGGCAGCCGCTTTATCCGGTATTTGTAAGCAAACACAATACGCTAATCAGATTATCCTTTGCACAGTTGCAGTATAGCGCCAACTAACGGCTTCAATATCAGTACCAGTACATACTAAGCTGTAGTAGTTATTACCCTACCCCACCTCTTTTACGCGGCAACCCAATTCGTTTGCGGCTGAAAACACCCCCTGTATTTGATGAATTCACCCCTAACAGGCAATATCCTACGCTGATATTTTCACACCGTTAATAAAAACCTTGATATGGAAAACAAATCACTCCTTTTCCGCCTTACGGGCGGCGTGTTGCTAACTGTGATGCTTGGCCTTACCAGTTGTAAAAAAGAAAACTTCCCGCAGCCGGAACCGACAGACAGCGGTAGCTTACCGCTGGTAAACACACTGGCCAAAATACCTGCTACCGAAACACGGTTATCCCCAGCCAACGGCACCTTTTTAATTGTAAACCGCAAAAGCGGCAAGCTACTGGATGTATCAGGCGCTGCTACTGCCAATGGTACCAACGTACTGCAATGGGGTGGCAATGGCGGCACTAACCAGCGCTGGACGCTTACACAGCTATCCGGCGGTTATTATTCCATTATTGGCGTACCCAGCGGCCGCGCACTGGAAATTTACCAGTCAGGCACTGCAGACAGTGTAAAGGCAAACATCTGGGATTACTCAGGCGCCAACAACCAGCAATGGCAGTTTATAAGCCTGGGCGATGGCTATTACCGTATTGTTAACCGCAACAGCGGTAAAGACCTGGATGTAGCCGGACAATCCGTGGCAGATGGTGCCGGCATAGCACAATGGAGCTACTGGGGTGGCGAAAACCAGCAATGGGCATTTGTGGCAGCTACCTATAGCGGCCAGCTTACCTGGACACTTACCAGCACCGGCGTACCAGCCGATGTGCAAACCCGTATTACCAATGCGATGAACGATGCCTGCGCCCGTTACAACGCAGGCGCTAACTGGCCCGCACGCACCCTTACGGTACAGTACAACACCGGTGTGGCTACGGCCGACGGCAGCACTAACGGCAATATCCGTTTTGGGCCAACTGCCAGTTACCAGGGCGTACGCACTGCTATGCACGAAATTGCACACACGTATGGTGTAGGATTATCTTCCGGCTGGTCGGCCAACATATCTTCCGGCCTGTTTGTGGGTACCAACACGGTGGATGTAATTAAAACTTACGATGGCACCAGTGCTGTTATTAATACCGGTGGCGGCCACTTCTGGCCCTACGGTTTAAATTATGATAGTGAATGGTCAGCCGCAGGCGCTTACCGGCACGTGAAGCTGGTATGGGCTATGCGGTCAGATGGTATGTAAATAGCAATAAAGCCGGGTTACTGTTTTAACAGGCCCGGCTTCTTGTACAATCAAAACAAATATGCCATAATTACTAACCTATTACCATAGGCACATCCATCAGCAGTACCTCCGCATCTGCCGAGTCAGCCGTAATTTCTATACTTTCCGTATTCCACATGCCCAGTCCATCGCGCTGGTTCAGCGCCTGCCCCTGAATGGTTACATCGCCCTTAATTACAAAAGCATACACACCATTGCCCGGCTTTTTAACGGTATAGGAAGTGGTAAACCCTTTATCAAAGCGGCCCATATGAAACCAGGCATCCTGGTGTATCCACACGCCGGTATCATTGGCATTGGGCGATACAATCTGCTGTAGTTTATTGTGCCGGTCTTTCAGGTTCAGCGTAACCTGATCGTACCGGGGCTTTACATTTTTAGTATGCGGAAATAACCATATCTGTAAAAAGCGGGTAAGCTTATCGGAGTTTTTATTAAACTCGCTATGGTAAATACCTGTTCCGGCACTCATACACTGTATATCGCCCTGGCGTATTACCGCCACATTATTCATACTATCCTTGTGCTCCAGATCACCTTCCAGCGGAATGGAAATAATTTCCATATTGTCATGCGGATGAGTGCCAAAGCCCATACCGGCATCTACCCTGTCATCGTTCAGCACACGCAACACCCCAAAATGCATGCGTTCCGGATTATAGTAATTGGCAAAACTGAACGTATGGTGTGTATCCAGCCAGCCATGGTTGGCATGGCCTCTGGTAGCCGCTTTGTGCAGTACCATATTCTCACTCACTTTCGATGCTGTATTAGGCAAATGATTAAAGCCCATAGGCTCCAGTTCAGCCAGTTCGTCCACCTCATTCTTCAGCACATTACCCAAAGCAGCGCTGGCCACAAACATACCGGTACCCATTAAACCTTTGCGGAGAAAATCTTTTCTGTCCATACAATATTGTTTCAGAACACAAACCTGCACCTTTTTTCTCCGCAAAAACTTAATCCAGAACAAGAAACAGCAAAGGGCTTACCCGGTAAGGCAAACCCTTTGCTGATAAAATATGGACAATATGTTTTGCCAAATGCCCTTCAACGGGTTACGGCGGTAAAAGCTACACTTTGTTTAAACGGGCCTCTTCCAGGTCAAGGCTGCTTTCCATTACCCGCAGCACCTGGTCGTCATACTGGTTTTGCTGCGTCATCTTTTTCAAACCATCCCGGCGCAGGCTCACCAGTTCCAGCATTATTTTCCGGTACAAGCCCCGTACAGAACTCAATGCCTTTTTCTTATCCTCCTCATTCATGGTACTTTCCGTAGCATTTACGCTGCGTTGCAACTGCTCTTTAATACGGCCCACAGTTTCATACTGGCTCATTTCCACCGCATAATTGGCATCGAGATACTGAATAGATTGTTTGGCCAGTTCCAGGCGTATAGCTTCAATCTGCTCTTCTTCCGGAATATAGTCATCCACTTCTTCCACTTTTAACCAGCGAATAAACAAGGGCAATGTAAGGCCCTGAAACACCAGGGTTACCAGTATTACCACAAAGGTGATAAACAAAATAAGATTACGGTGCGGAAAGCCGGTAGTACCATCGCTTAACGTAAGCGGAATAGCCAGTGCAGATGCCAGCGACACTACCCCACGCATACCTGCCCAGCCTATAATAAAAGGTAGCTTCAGACCCGGGCTTTTTTCCTTCTCACGAAGGTCTTTACTCAGCCATCTGGGTATAAAGGTGGATAAATACACCAGCACAATCCGGATAACGATTACCATAGCACTGATAACCAGGGCATAGTAAATAGCCTCACTCAGTTCATACCCTTCCAGGCCTTTAATAATAACAGGAAGTTCCAGCCCTATTAATATAAACACAAAACCATTCAGCAGAAACCCTACCGTTTCCCATACTTCTTTGGTTTGTAAACGTGTGTGATAATTTAAAAAATCGCTGGAACGGAAGGAAAGAAACAATCCCCCGCTTACTACCGCCAGTACGCCCGACCAATGAAATTGTTCGGCCACTATATACATAAGGTACGGCGCAATAAGGGTAATAGGCGTGGTAATGCTGGAAGAGCCTACCCAGTAGCGCAATACATAATACAGAATATGCGCAATAAGCAAACCTACAAACACCCCCATTACCGCCAGCACCGCAAAATCCACCGCTGCTTTCTGAAACACAAATTGCCCCGTAAGCACGGTAGCAATGGCAAAGCGGAGTACCGTAAGAGAAGCTGCATCGTTTACCAGGCTTTCACCTTCCAATATGGTGGTACCCCGTTTAGGCACTTCCATACCTTTTAACACAGAAGTGGCTGCCACCGCATCGGGCGGCGATATAATGCCGCCCAGCATAAAGCCCAGGGCCAGCGTAAAATCAGGAATAATGTGTAAGGAAAAATAAGCAATGGCCAGCGAGGTTACCAGTACCAGCCCAAAGCCCAGACTCAGTACAGATCGCCGCCATTTCCACAACTGGTTCCACGATGAGTACCAGGCAGCCTCAAACAGCAACGGAGGTAAAAATATCAGAAATACCAGATCAGGATCTACATTCAGATGCGGAAGGCCGGGTATAAAACTAATTGCCAATCCACCAATTACCAGGAAAATAGGATAGGAAATTTTCAGTCGCTGGCTAAGCATATACAATAAAGCCATCACAAAAAACAACGCCAGAATCAACAACAGGTTATGATGTATCAAGGGGAACAATTTTTTTAAGGTGAATAAATAGTTGTCCGGATGGTACATATAGCACATCACATAAAAGAACTAACTGAAACCGGCTGAAAATAGTAAATAAATGGCAAACAGTCACTATCTGATTGTGAATCAAAGATTTTATTAACAGAAGATTAGAAAACTACAATAAACTATTCGCTGCGCAAACTCTTTACAGGATTGGCCAGCGCTGCTTTGGCAGCCTGAAAACCTACCGATATAAAGGCAATTAATAAAGCAGCAATACCCGCCAGCAAAAACACACTCCAGCCAATAGAAGTGCGGTAAGCAAAATTAGCCAGCCATTTATTCATAGCCCACCAGGCCAGCGGCATACCTATTAATAAAGAAACCAGTACCAGCAACATAAACTCGCGGGCCAGCATTTGTACTATACCTGTTACACCTGCACCCAGTACCTTGCGTATACCAATTTCTCTGGTCTTTACCTGTGCAGAAAAAGTAGCCAGTCCCAGTAAACCCAGGCAGGATAATATAATAGTAACCGCTGCAAATACCCATGATAACATAGAAACACGCTGTTCAGACAAATACAGCTTATTAAAATCATCTTCCATAAAAGAATAACTGGCAGGCACCTGACCATTATAACGCTTCCACTCCCGCTCCACCGCTGCGGCTACCTTTGCAGAATGCCCGGGCGCTATTTTAATATACATACGCCATGCGTTATTGTGATTGTAGAGAATAGCAACCGGCTCAATTTTCTCACGCATAGAGGAGAAATGATAATCTTTCACCACTGCAGTAATTACACCGTTTACTTTTTGAATACGCAGGCGTTTGCCTATAGGATCAGTAAGGCCCATTTCCTTCACAGCTGTTTCATTTACCATAATATGAAAAGAATCAGCCGGAGAACCGGTAAAACCGGCACCCTGCAATATGGGAATTTTAAAAAAAGGAATAGTAGTTTCATCCACCCACATAGGCCTGAAACGCAGCGCCTTATTTTCCGGCTTACCCTCCCAGTCCGTATCACCCGTCCATTCACCATTCTGCAGCATATTGGCACTGGTACGCGTTACCGCCAACACACCCGGCTGCTTCAGCAACTCAGCCTTTACCGCCTCATAATGCGGCTGCATTTTATCGCGCATGGTAAAAAACAATGTATTCTCCTTATCATATCCCAGATTCTTATTCCGGATATACCCCAGTTGGTTACCTATAATAAGCGTAGCAATAATCAGCACTACCGATACAGAAAACTGCACCACCACCAGCACACGCCGGAACGATACATTGCCCACGCCCGCCGTAACCTTTCCCTTCAACGCCTGTAATGGTTTAAAAGAACTTAACAGCAGCGCCGGGTAAATACCCGCAGCCGCCAGTGTACCCAACAACGCCAGCCCTATATACAGCCATGCCTGTCTGTTCTGCATCTGTAACAGCAGGTGTTTACCCGAAAGCTGATTATACAATGGCAGCAACAGATACATTACCCCCACTGCCAGTAATACCGCAACCATAAATACCAGCGCCGTTTCTATTAAAAACTGCATCAACAGCTGAAAACGTGCTGCACCAATCATTTTACGTACACTCACCTCCTTTGCCCGCAGCATAGCGCGTGCAGTAGACAGGTTTACATAGTTAATACAAGCCACCAGCATTATCAGCAACGCCACCAGGCTAAAAATGCGCACCGTATCAATGCCACCATCCGTACCATCTGCCCGGTACAAATGCACCTGCTTTAAAGGCTGGGCAATATAGGGCACCGGAGCATCATCAGGCTTGTTACGTTCATGAATAGCCTGCAGCTGCCTTTCCAGCTTTTTTATATCAGCACCGCTATTCAGTAACAGGTAAGTTTCAAAACCGAAACGGTGCCAGTCTGCATCCATAGAAGGCAGGCGGCTGGTGGAATTATAACTCACATTCCCCTCTTTGTAAGCAAGGCGATTGAAGCGCTGGATAGGAATAAATACATCATAACGCACAGCAGAAGTAACAGGCATGTCCTCCACTACACCACTGATATTAAAAAGCTCATCATTACCAATATTCACCTGCTTACCTATGGGGTCTTCTTTGCCAAAATACTTTACCGCCAGCGAACGGCTTATCACCAGCGATGCATCATTTGCATAAGGCTGCCGCGCGTTACCACCGGTAAAAGAAAAATCAAATATTCCAAACAAAGAGGCGTCGGCAAACACAACCCTGTCCTCTATCATCACTTTATCCCTATAAGCAAAAGGAACATTTCCGCCGGTGCCCATTATACGGGCGGCATCTTTTACTGCCGGTATCTCCTGCCGGGCAAAGGTGGCCACCGGCGCTATTATCCAGGAATAAATACGTCCATGCGCGCCTGTGTCGGTAATATTCACCTTGTAAATATGATCAGCCTTGCTATGAAACGCATCTACACTATACTCATCCTGCACCCACAGCAATATCAGCAACCCTACAGCAATACCTGTAGTAAGGCCGGCTATATTAATCAGCGTATAAAACTTACGGGCAACAATATTTCTGATGGCGGTTTTCAGATAATTTCTGATCATATGTAAATAAGTTTACCTGGTAAACATAGGCATACTTCGCCTTTGCCACCAATAAGCACACCACACCGCAACCTACTGTAATTCATAGTATTAAAAAACAGCCAACCATTCACCTGTACGCAATTGCAACGTTACAGTGTTCGCTTTTGATACATAGTTCGTATGTTTAACTTCAAATATAAACGATGCTTTTTACCAACCGCAACATGCTTGGCAGCCTGCTGCTCATCATCAGCACTTCAGTAGCCTGCGCCCAACAGCCCCCACTCTGGAATCAGAAAAAATGTGCTGTAGTACTTACTTATGATGATGGTATAGACGGCCATCTGGATAATGTATTGCCCGCCCTGGATTCCCTGCAACTGAAAGGCACTTTTTATCTGGTAGGCAGCGCACCCGCCGTAAGCAACCGCATACCAGAATGGCGGCGCGCTGCACAGGAAGGGCATGAACTGGGCAACCACACACTTTTTCACCCCTGCAACGCACAACTGCCCGGACGCACCTGGGTACAGCCGGACCGCGACCTGAGCAAATACACCGTAAACCGCGCAATAAGTGAAATACGAGCCAATAACACCTTACTGCAAGCCATTGACGGTAAAACACAACGCACCTTTGCTTTTCCCTGTGGCGACCTGCGCATTGGCGATACCAGCATTTACGAACAGGTAAAAAATGAATTTCCGGGCGCGCGGGGTGTTAGCAGCGGGCTCTATACCGCCGCACAGATAAAGCTGGATGATATTCCCGCCTTTGCCATACAGGACCAGCCGGCTTCTTATCTGATTCACCTGGTAGACGAAGCCATAAAAAGCCATACCTTGCTGGTGTTCCTGTTTCATGGTGTTGGCGGCGGACATGCTATTAACGAGGGCCTGGCCGAACACAGTCAACTGCTGCACTACCTTAAACAACACGAGAAAGAAGTATGGGTAGCCCCCATGGCAGAGGTTGCTGCCTATATGCAGCAGTTAAAACAATAACCATTGTTACCATAAATAAACATACAGTATGAAAACACTTTTTTTCTCAGCCAAGCCCTACGACAAAATTTCGTTCAACACCCACAACAGCAACCCGCATCTGCAGCTGGAATATCTGGAAACCCACCTGGGCCCACATATTGTGAATGCTGTAGAGGATGGCACCTTTGCCGTATGTGTTTTTGTAAACGACCGGCTTACGCCTGAAGTAATTGAAGTACTGGCTGCCAAAGGCGTAAAAGTAATTGCCCTGCGTTGCGCAGGTTTTAACAATGTACACCTGGAAACCGCAAAAAAGTATGGCATACGCGTATGCCGCGTACCCGCTTATTCTCCGGAAGCCGTAGCCGAACATGCTGTGGCTATGTTACTTACCCTTAACCGCAAAACACACAAAGCGTATAACCGGGTAAGAGAGCAAAATTTTTCACTCAACGGCTTATTGGGTTTTAACCTGCATGGTAAAACCGTAGGGGTGGTAGGTACCGGCAAAATAGGCGAGGCCTTTTGTAAAATTATGATGGGCTTTGGTTGTAAAGTAATAGCCTACGATATTGTAAGCGATCCTGAACTGGCAGCAGCAGGCGTTAGCTACTGCAACTTTGAAACACTGCTGCAGCAGAGTGACATTATTTCGCTACACTGCCCGCTTACACCCGACAACCGTTACCTTATTAACAAAGCCAACATTGCGCAGATGAAAAAAGGGGTAACCATTATTAACACCAGCCGCGGCGCACTTATTAACACCGGCGATGTTATTGAAGGGCTGAAAACAGGACAGATAGCCTACCTGGGCATTGACGTATACGAACAGGAAGAAAAACTGTTTTTTAAAGACCTCTCCGGCAGCATTATAGATGATGATGCCATACAGCGCCTGATGAGTTTTCCCAATGTACTGGTAACCGGCCACCAGGCTTTCTTTACCGAAGAAGCATTGAAACAGATTGCTGTAACTACTTTAAGCAGTATAACCGCATTGGCCAACGGCGAAGAGCCGGACGCGCAGCGGATGCTGGCATAAAAAAAGCAGCTGCCTCCATCAGACTCAGGGGGCAGCTGCTTTCAGATTATCAACAATAAATGACTAGTCCACTATTTTAGCTTCGTTGCTTTTGAGGTAATCAGCTGTATAATATATTGTTTCCACTTTGTTTAATCGTACACGCAACACCGCCTGCCTTCGTTTGTAGCAAAAAAATTAATCTTCCACCCTTACGGTGGATTTACCCATGCCCCAGTTTACCCCCAGCAGCGTAAACAGGTTTTTAACGTTACCAAAGTTTTTACCATAAGTACCCGTAATAAATAAATTATCAGACACTTTGTATTGTATCACTCCTACCGTGCGCTCGCTATTATATTCACCAGCACCGGAATAACTTCTTTTCAGGTATTCAATGCCAATAGAAAAACGCTCCAGCGAGTATTCCAGCCGCCCGCCCACATCCAGTGCGTTTTTACGGTCAAATACAAAACGCGCAGTATCTGTAAGCACATTATCTGTCATAAACCTTGCAGATGCAATCAACGAAAAAGCTTTCAACTTAGTAGTAAGCCCCGCACCGGATAACGCCGCATCCAGCCACAGCCCGCTGCGGTTAAAACGTTTGCTTTTATACATATTATCCGGAAAAGCGCTGGAATAGGCATAAGCTACATTTAACTGAAACAGCGGCGCCTCTTCCAGCGAGGTAAAATACTCCTGCACCGCTGCATCATTATCCATCAAACCTTCCAGGGTAGCAGGCCAGGCCGCATCCAGCTTATCTATTTCCGCCTGCACCTGTAATGATTTTGCTTTCATTTCTGCCTTTGCAATTTCAGATATTGCCCGACGGGCAGAATCTTCATACTGCACAAACAATATTTTCAACTGCCCTTTGGCTGCCCTGCTATTATCTCCAAAGGCTTTCATTCTGGCAGCTATACCCGCTACTGCCGCCCGGTTACGCGCGTGCTGCCCCGCAGACCGCAGGGTTATCAGGTTGGTGCGTATACCGGCAGATACATAATTGGTATTTTTAAATACACTGCCCGAAGAAGAATCGATAAAAGAAGAAGCCAGCGATACACTCAGCTTATTCAGTATACCTGAAAAAACATGCCGGTTACTATCCGGCCCTTGTATGTTCAGGTATTTATATACCGTGGCGTTTTGCGGCTTAAAGTACCAGTAAGGCGATAACTCAAAAGAAAAATTTTTAGGAATAACAGAGCCCTGCGTGGAAAGATTCAATACCCCCAATGCAAAAGCTTTGGGATTGGTGGGCCGCTCTATATTGGAAGGCGATATATCCAGTATCTGAAAACCTGGTGAGTTAGGTGTTCTCAAATCTTTCAGCGCTACGTCCTGCGCACTTACATTATAAAAGCTAAAGGCAGCTGCCAATAGCAGCCAACCTTTGTTAATGCGGATCATATAAGGTTATTGGTTTTTAAGAAGGATATATTTTTCAGCCACAATGGTTCTGCCCGATTCTGTTTTGATTTTATCCACTGCTTCCAGTGGATAAAACAATGGCTGGCTGGCGCTCCCCCCTTCCAGAAAGTATTTAATATCCAGATTATCAAAACAAGATGGCCATTCCGTTTTAGGAATATGCTTCAGCGTAATAGAGGTATCTACCTCTATTAATGCCCCTGCCAAAGCAGCAGCTTTTCCCAGCAAGGTCTTTTTAATATTTCCCGAACCATTCATCTGAGGCAGGTCACTGGAAGAAGCAATTTCCAGATTAATACCGCTTGTAAGCGTCAGTTCCAGAACACTGGAAGCTACCCCCGCCGTAGACACTGCTACAGTAATATACACATCTGTTTCGTCAGCAGGAATAAGGTATTCTTTTACATTCATAGATAGTAAGTTTTGGTTACTGATTCAGGGATAATAAAATTACTATTTTTCCAGGCATTGCTTTTTTTTTATTTAACTATAGCAATATGGCCGGCACAAAGCATTAGCCATTATTACAAAAAGCAAAGACCCTCCTTAAGAGAAGGCCCTTACCTATATTTTTCAGAAACTAAGGCTCTATTTCAGGAGGTGTAATGACCGGGCCACCGCCGGCAACGGGGTCGAGAATAGTGAAATCCGGCATAATATCCCATGGATTAAAACTATCAGCAGGATCAGTACTTTTCCAGTGGTATGTAGAATTCCCATCCTGAACGCGACGACCTATGTACATATACGTTACACTCAAAAGAGACCTGTGCATTATTTTAACAAGCACCCCTAATCTCTGCCCCTCCTCATCCAGCAAAATGTCAGCAATTACTCCTGCCCCCGTTCCTCTATCATGAATATTAAAAAAAACAGCGTCTATGGTATGTCCCACCGGCGCATTCAAAGCCCATGGAAAAGCTTCAAACAAGCTAAATGGCTCCGGAACATAATTCAACATCAACACATTTCTAAACATTGAAATAAATTTGGCACCGGTAAAGTCGTACGCAAACGCTCCAGGAAAAACATGACTCATATACTGGCTAATCATACCATCCAGCCAATTCCGGTAGAATACCTCCCAGGGGTAAAATCCATCACTATTTAGTGAAGGAGGATGGTTTCCATATTGAGACAGTCCACCAGGCAGGCCAAACATCTCAAAAACATTATGATTCTGAGATAGCGCAAAACTATGTTTCTGCACATCCCGCAAATGCGCAACCAACCCCAAAAGAGACGGATCTTCGGGGTGAAAAAGAGAGGTAGCATAAGCTTCAGCAACTGCCATTACCTTTAAAAGGAAACTGTACTGACGTATAAATGTAACGGTAGTGTCCTTTACAAGCCCTTCATCAAGACCTTTATTTAAGCCATCAATACCCATCCTGAAAGGATATCCATTTACATCACCTGTAAAACCGTTTTCCTGAACATAAGCGTGCAAATCCTGAACACTGTTCAATTCGGTTCCGTCAGACAAAAACACCTGCATAGTTTTGGCAGCAGGAGTAAGCAGAGTACCGGGAGAGGTACCTTGTTTGGTACAGGAACACACAATAAACGCAACAGAAACAGCAGCCATCAAAAACATTCTTCTCATATATATTTATTTTAGCTTAAATATAATATTCTTCAAAACAACCGCACCATACACCGAAACCAATAAAAAAGATATCTACAAATAATCACCCGCGCTCACCACTAAACTTTAATATTCAGCTGTTTACATACTTCATAACTTTAGAAACCACAACAACATTATCTTTAGACCCACATATAACCATATAGGCATATATACATGAAACGTATCCCACTACTCATTACTACAAGCTGCATGTTTCTTATACAAACTCTGCAGGCACAGCAACAAATTTCTCCCGCCAATTACCAACTGGCAGAAAGCAGACTCAGTTACGGTACGGAACCACTGGTTGACAATAACAACGTAAATCCGGAATGGCAGCCGGACGGTAAATTTGTATACCGGTTGCTTACCGCAAAGGGCAGTGAGTTTATACTGGTTAATCCCGCCAAAGCCACAAAGTCAGCAGCGTTCAATCAGCAAAAGCTGGCCGCAGCGCTCTCCGGCGCAACTGGCACTACTTATCAGCCCTACGCACTCCCCTTCCGCTCGTTCAGTTTTTCCGCCAACTATCAAAGCATCACTTTTACTGCTGCGGGTAAAACATGGCTGTACAACCTGCAAACCGGGCAATGTATTCCTGTTCCTACCCGGCAGCAAGCAATACCCGCAACCACCGGCGGTGGCCATCACGCAAATGAAGTAGTATCGCCCGATGGGGAGAAGGCAGCTTTTATCAGAAATCACAACTTATGGATGCGCCATATTGCCAGCGGTAAAGAAACACAGCTTACACAAGACGGTATTCCAGATTTTGGTTATGCTACCGACAATGCCGGATGGAGCCATAGCGATAAACCGGTTTTACGCTGGTCGCACGACTCGCACAAAATAGCCACCTTTAAACAGGATCAGCGCCACGTTAACAACATGTACCTGGTAAGTACCAACATTGGCAAACCCAACCTGCAATCGTGGAAATATCCGCTGCCAGGCGACTCCGCCGTTGTTATGATACACCGGGTAATTATACATACCGATGCACCCCGCTTAGTAAATATACAGGTACCGCCAGACCCGCATCGTGGAACGCTGAGCGATGATATTTCCAGCAGCGGCACGTTTGATGATGTGGATTGGAGTGCAGACGATACGCAACTGGCATTTGTATCTACCTCCCGCAACCATAAAGAAGAAAAGCTGCGTATTGCAGATGCCAACACCGGGGCCGTACGCGAAGTGCTGGAAGAAAAAGTAGCCACCCAATACGAATCTGGCCAGGGCACTATTAATTGGTGCTACCTGCAAAAGAGCAAAGAATTTATCTGGTATAGCGAACGCGATAACTGGGGCCACCTGTATTTATACGATGCCACAACCGGCAAATTGAAAAACCAGATAACCAAGGGCAACTGGGTAGTTACAGAATTACTGGAGGTAGATGAAGCCAACAGAACGGTATATTTTAAAACATGCGGTCTGGACCGCGCCAATCCTTATTACAGCCATTACTGCAAAGTAAAGTTCGATGGCAGCGGCTTTACCGATCTTACACCGGAAACCGGCAACCACCAACTCAGCTTTTCACCAGACAACACTTTGTTTACAGACAGTTACTCACAACCCCATGTTCCGGCAACAACTGTACTACGCAACAAACAAGGCAAGATGATATTACAACTGGAAAAAACAGATATCAGTCGCCTTACCACCACCGGCTGGCAACCGCCTACCTTGTTTTCGGTAAAAGCGTACGATGGTAAAACGGATATATATGGCCTGCTTTTTAAGCCAACGCATCTGGACAGCACAAAGAAATACCCTATTATAGATTATATCTACCCCGGCCCGCAGGGCGGCGGTGTGCACAACTGGTCGTTCACCAGTGCACGGGGCGATCATCAGGCGCTGGCCGAACTGGGTTTTATTGTAGTGGTGATAGAAGGTACCAGCAACCCGCTGCGCAGCAAAAGCTATCATGATATGAATTATGGCAACATGGCCGAGAATACCTTACCCGATCAGATTACCGGCATACGCCAACTGGCAGCACGCTATGCTTTTATAGATACTACCCGTGTAGGGATATGGGGCCATTCCGGTGGAGGCTTTGCCACCGCTGCTGCCATGTTCCGGTACCCCGACTTTTTTAAAGTAGGCATATCCGAATCGGGCAATCATGAAAACCGTAACTATGAAGATGACTGGGGGGAGCGTTATAACGGTTTGGTTACCGAAGCAGATTATGCAGCACAGGCCAACCCCACTTACGCAGCACAACTAAAGGGCAAACTGCTGCTGGCCCATGGTATGATGGACGACAACGTTCCACCCTACAATACCCTGCTGGTAATTGAAGCGCTTACCAAAGCCAACAAAGATTATGATCTGATTGTGTTTCCCAATGCAAGGCATGGCTTTGGCGCGTATTCACCTTATATGATGCGCCGCCGGTGGGATTATTTTGTACGTCATCTGCTACATAGCGAACCACCTGCGGGGTATGAAATAAAGAGCAAACAAGATCCCAGAAAATAAGCAAAAGAATACCTGAAAATTATATAACAGGCACTAATACTATCAGGCAGAATTAAACAGAGGCCGTATCCACAAACAGATACGGCCTCTTGTTATATACACTACCACTTCATACCAAAGTCGCGCCGCTTAATCTTACACATGCGGCCATCCGGGTGGTGAAACACCACACCTTCACCCTCAAAGCTTTCCAGAAAAGTACGGATACCTTCAAAGGTTCTGGCAAAATCAGCATATACACCTTTACCGTGTGGCACCAGTGTATGCTCAGTAACACCATCTTTGTTACGATTTACTTTAGGCCCTATTAATTCGTAAGTACCATCGGGCAGCGTGCCCCCGGCAGCGGCTTATTTATATTGCTACAAAATTAAATTTCATTTACGCTTCCGGGTTCAATACATGCTCCGGGCAATCCATACGCAACGTTTCTTTTACCAGCGGAATCTGTAGCAACGCACAAAATGGGCGCCCCTGCTGTAAAGAGTAATGTACGCAGTTATAACACATCCGTTGCGTGTTCACCACACCCTCTTTATACAGGTGAAAAATCATTCCCAGTAACACCTCTTTCAGCATCAGCTTCTGCTTTGCATCCAGGCTTTCTATATAAGGAAGTAGTTTACCGGCAAACTGCCCTGTGGCGGCAGCCATCTTTTTTCCCGCAGCGGTTAGCTTTAGTACCTGCGAGCGTACATCTGTAGCATTCTCTTTCTTTTGTACCAGTTTCTTTTCAATCAGCACCTTCACCACATCACTCATAGTAGCTTTGGTAACATTAAACTCTCTGGACAGGTAAGTTCCCGTAGCCATATCCTCATGATGGCTTTCTAAAAACAACAGCACCCGCAGCTGAATAGGGCTAAGCCCATAATCCTTGGCCTGCTCCCACAGCATTACCCGCACAGCTTCAGACACACGTTCTGTTGCTGCCATCAGCAGCATATCATTCGAACTGTTCTGTTCATCCGGATTAAAAGGCGATCTGTCCATCACTAAAGTATCTGCTGCAAAATAGGCAAAGCAGTTCATATTCACACACCCTGCGCACGCTGCTTTGCCCCTGCCCCTCATTTTAGCATCCCTGCATCTCTATAATAGAATATCCACGTGCCTCAATATCGTTCACCACTGTTTCGCTGGCTTCTTCTATGTGGCAGTACCGGCACTCGCGTGTAGTAAGCGGCTGCCCTTCCTGCTTTTTATGTGTCAGATAATCTTTTCCATACAGCAACACCTGCTCTTCACTGCCCAGTGTTTCCGGAACCAGAATATCAAAATGCATTACACCACCATCTTTACGTGTAACATACGTATCGTATACGGCTACTTTCATATAACTATCATTTTAAAATTAACGTACCTGATAAGGAAGCGACAGGTTTTTGGATAATACACTGTACACTTTATACACCCCTAGCATAGGCATGGCTGCACTACCTTCGTGCTTACCACCTTCGCCGGTAGCTATCTGCATATAAGCCCCTACTGCATCGTATTTAAAATCGGTTTTAAAACGTACCCGGTAATCAGGCACCACCACACGAATGTTATGGCCTTCCGTTACTACCTGAAAACCCGGCGAATCCATATACATAGGCATACCGGGGTTGGTTTTAGGCAATACCACCGATTTATCTTTGGGGTCAAACTCTTTCACACTTAATCCGCCCGGCACCCTTTTATCCTCTACCAGCACTACCCAGTGTGGGTGCCATACAATTTTGTCGTTGGCATAGTTACCATCGCCATCTTCATCCCATAAAGGCGTATCATCAAAATCGGGGTGCGCAGTTAATGCCAGCGCTACTATACCCTCTGTTTTGCTAAAGCCAATATCTTCTGATGAAAGCGTGGTAGGAAAAACATACCCGTCTACAGGCGCTCCATTCATTTGTCCTGCTGGCAGTGAGGTGCTTTTACCGGCAGTACCCTTTACAGTAATCTCAAACTCCAGCTGTCCCCATTTTTTATTATGGGTAACACTGGCACCCGTAATGGCGTAATCAGCCTCCACAATGGCAGACTTCTTACCACCTTTCTGACAGGAATCACAAAATTCAAGTGCGCTGGCCTGTACGCCCAGCAATACCAAAACAGTCATAAACATGCTTACCTTTTTCATAAATAACATTTTAACGGTTGATCTGAATGACAAAACAAATATAGTTAGGATTCCTTACTATTTACAAATTTAAATTGTCAATAAATAGTAAATATTTTCGCAAACCTACCGCACACCTCAGGCAACCACAATGCAAATACCTGTCATACACTTGTATATACACAACCACCGGTAAACACAAAAAATATCATCCGGCATCAAAACCACCAGCACAACAAAAAGCCGCATAACAAAAGGATTTCTGAATAACATATACAGCAGTTGGCAGGGTTTAGCCATTGTTACCCGGCAGTACAACAACCAATTTTGTAGCATACAATCTATAATATGAACATAACCGGCAAAACAATTCTCATTACCGGCGGCGGCTCCGGCATTGGACTGGAAACGGCACGCCTGTTTGCACAGCAGGGTAACACCATTATTATTACCGGCCGCAACCGAGAAAAACTGGAAAGAGCTGCCGCTACTATTGGCAACGCTGCTTATTACAGTTGCGATGTAACCAGCGAAGCAGATGTACTACAACTGAAAGATGCCATAACCAACCGCTTTGGCAAACTGGATATATTAATGAACAACGCAGGGCTGGCGTACCTGCACAACCTGAGCAATACAACAGACAGTTATGCCTATGCAGCCGGGGAAATAACCACCAATTACCTGTCTACCATACGGCTCATATCTTTGTTTCTGCCATTGTTACAGCAACAGCAGCAGTCCGCTATTATCAATATTTCTTCTATTGCGGCTTTCACACCTGCCTTTTCACTTCCTACCTATTCTGCCAGCAAAGCAGCCTTGCACGCCTATACCCAATCACTCCGGTATAGCCTGGGCCTGGTAAGTCAGGTAAAAGTATTTGAGGTAATGCCCTCGCTGGTGGATACTGAATTTGCCAGAGACATACCCACCACCAACAAACTAAGCGCACTGGAAGTAGCAGAAGCTATTATACAGGGTGTTAAAGATGATGTATACGAAATGCACGTAGGGGAAACAGAACAGCTGTATCAACATTTCTTCAGCAACAGCACACAGGCTTTTCAGGTGCTCAACCATATTGGTTAACCGCCACCACAACATGCATTCACCGGGCAGCATGCGCAATCTGCCCGTTTTTTATATCCGGTAAACAGTACCCGCATTAAAAAACCGGATATTGTTAAAAGCAAAACTATTTTCAAAAACCCACGCTGATACAAGCAGCAGAGCTCCGGCCATTGGCAAATGGCCGGTTAGCAACGGGTTACACTGCCTGTAACAACACATCTTTTTTAAAGCAGGTAAAGCTTTGGCCGGAATTGTTGTTCTTAAAAAACTTACTGAAATGCGCCATATCATCAAACCCCAGCTTATACGCAATCTCCTTCATACTGGTATTCGCATACAGCAAATGCCGCTTGGCTTCCAGCACAATCTGCTGCTGAATCTGGTAACTGGCTGTAAAACCCGTTATCTTTTTTACCGCCCTGTTTAATGAGTTGGGGGTTACACACAGCTCATGCGCATAACCAATCACCATCTTTTTTATCGCAATCTGTTCCTTTACCATCTGCATAAACCGCTTCACCAGTTCGCCATCCTTACCCAGCAGTTGCTGCTCGCCCGTATTACCCGTTTTACGCGAAAAATGCATCACCAGCAAATGCAGCAACCCCGCCAGTATCTCCTGCCGCAGCACATGCGTATGCGTATACTCCACCTCCATCTTCCGGCAAATAGCATCTACCTCAGCCTGCATTTCCTCATCCGGTTGCAGCAATATGGCCTTGCGGTATACATTGCATTGCTCCAGCCACAGCATGGTGCGCGCCACAGCGCCCGATAAATACAGCAAACGGGGTGTAAACACAATATGATAGCCAGATACATATTGCGCAGATTGCAACAGCCGCCGCTGACCAGGCGCTATGCAACAGATAAAAGGGGGCGTAACAGGGTATACCTCTGAATCAATTTTCAGGCGGCCGCAACCCTCATTAATCCAGATCAGTTCAAAACAATCATCCCGCTCGCAACGGGTACTGTTCAGCGCTTCAAAGCCCGCAGTATGGGCAAAATGGGTTACCTTAAAATACGCATCCGGCGTTTGGTTGTAAGCATTAGCAGGCAGTGGTGCAGTAGTCAGTCTCTTTTTCATATGTAGTTGAGGTTTGCTTATAATAGCCAAACCCAGTGCCAGACACCTAACCACATCAGCTACAACCAGTTACAGCAAAACATACACAAAACCATTGTTGAAATACCAACAATTGGCGAAATCATTATCGAAATAGCAATACTACTCTGCTATCTTCTGCTGTTCAAAAATCGCCTTAACCCGGTTAATCTCCTCCTCGTAAATCGTGCGCTTGCGCGTACCAAAATAAAGGGTATTTTCCATTACATTATTCCCCTCCCATACCAGCTTCAGCTTACCACCGGCAATCTCTTCACGGCACAGAAAGTCCGGTATAATAGAAAAGCCGGTAGCGCCGCTTAAACAGCGCACAATAGAGCTGATATTAGGTACAATATAATTGGGCTTAAAGTCAATATGGCTTTTAAAATTATACTGCCAGAAGCGCTTCATATGCTCCATATCTGCCGCCGTACTATACCATATCTGCTGCTTCAGCCAGTTCTCCGCTTCCTGCAGTTTATTGGCCTGTAATAAAGGCTGTAATGCTTTCAGGTTGGTTTTAGAGCCGCATACCATCACAATCCGCTCTTTAGAAAAAGGTTTGTATTCCAGGTTCTTCTGCTCGCCTTTCTGCGGGGTAATAATCAAATCCAGCAAGCCCTTATCCAGGTCTGCATGCATTTGCGGGTACTCACCAAACTTAATAATCACATTAAAAGGCAACGATGATATATGCCGCTCCAGCGTAAACTGAAAGGTTTCAAAGCACATACCTATGCTAATGGTAGCCCTGTCGCTCAGCGTACTCTTATGAAACAGCTGCTCCGCTGTTTCCAGCTTGCTCAGCGGCTCCAGCACAAAGTTATACAGCACCTTACCCCGCTCGGTAGGTACCATTTTTTTAGCAGAGCGGTCAAATAGTTTATACCCCGTATATGCCTCCAGCGAGTTCAGGTGCAGGCTTACACCGGGTTGGGATATATACAGCGCCTGCGCAGCGCCCGTAAGCGTTTCCTGCTCGTAAATGGCTTTAAAAGTACGTAACCACTCCAGATTCATAATCATACCACTATCATTTTTCTGATACAAATCTAAAACTTAAGTTATTATGCTAATAGCTAAAAGAGGGTGAAATTTGTATGCAGAAAACAAAAAACAATGCTTTTTACAGAATATAAAATGGGGCACTTAACCTTGCCCAACCGTATAGTAATGCCACCCATGACACGCTCCCGCGCCACCACGGGCGATGTAGCTACCAATACTATGGCAACCTATTACAGCCAGCGCGCCACCGCAGGGTTATTAATATCCGAAGGCACCCAAATAAGCCCGCAGGGCCAGGGGTATGCGTGGACGCCCGGTATTTACAGCCCGGAACAAATAACCGGCTGGCAAAAAGTAACCGATGCTGTACACGCTGCCGGTGGCCGCATATTTGCCCAGCTATGGCATGTGGGCCGTGTATCGCATACCTCACTGCAACCCAATGGCGCTGCACCTGTATCGCCCTCCGCTATACTGGCCGAAGGCGTAAAAGTGTTTGTAGATGCACAGGGCCTGGGCCCCGCAGGTGGTGCCGGCGAAATGATACAGCATTCTATGCCACGCGAGCTGAGTATACCCGAAATAAAAGCCATTATACAGGAATACGCCCAGGCGGCCCGCAATGCCATTGCCGCTGGTTTTGACGGTGTAGAGCTGCACGGTGCCAACGGCTACCTGATTGAACAGTTTATAGATTCGCAAACCAATCAACGTTCCGATGAATATGGCGGAAGTCTGCAAAACCGCCTGCGTTTTTTGCGCGAAGTAGCAACCGCCGTAGCCGATGCGGTTGGTAAAGAAAGAGTAGGCGTACGCCAGGCACCTTTAACCACGCTGATGGGCGCTATAGACGATAACCCCGAAGAAACCTATATAGCCGCCGCCCGCATACTCAACGAAATAGGCGTAGCCTATATTCACATTGCAGAGGCCGATTGGGATAACGCCCCGGTAATGCCCGTAGCTTTTAAAGAAGCCTACCGCAAAGCTTTCAGTGGCACCCTTATTTATGCAGGCAAGTACACCACGGAACGTGCAGAAGAAGCATTAAGCAAAGGCTGGGCAGACCTTATTGCCTTTGGCCGCCCGTTCATTGCCAACCCAGACCTGCCCTACCGCCTGCAACATCAACTACCTTTAAACCAGCCCGACAGAACGCGCTTCTTTGGCGGCACCACTGTTGGCTACACCGATTATCCATTTTACAATCATTAGTACCATGCAATTATTTAAACCATATCACCACAGAAATCTCGATTTACACAACCGCATAGTAATGGCCCCCATGACGCGGGCACGTAACCCCAATGGCGTACCCAATGCCATGAATGCGGAATACTATCGCCAGCGTGCCAATGCCGGCCTTATCATTACCGAAGGCACTGCCATATCTGACACTGCCATGGGTGTATTACATATTCCCGGTTTGTATACCAACGAACAGGTACAGGGATGGAAAGCCGTAACCCAGGCCGTGCACGAAGCCGGCAGTAAAATATATACCCAGCTTTGGCATGTAGGCCGTGTGTCACACACCACCAACCAGCCCGGTGGCGCAGCCCCTGTAGGCACTTCTGATATACCTGCCACCAATTCCTTTGCGTGGGGGTATGATGAAAACGGAAAGGAAAACTTTGTACACTGCTCTACCCCACGCGCCTTAACCACCGCCGAAGTAAAACAGGTAGTTCACGATTTTGCTGCCGCTGCTGCCAATGCCGTTAAAGCAGGCTTTGATGGAGTAGAACTGCATGGCGCCAACGGCTACCTGATTGAGCAGTTTTTAAACCCGCACGTAAACAACCGCACCGATGAATATGGAGGCTCTGTAGAAAACCGCAGCCGCTTTTTGCTGGAAGCCATTGACGCGTGTATTGCTGCTATCGGGGCAGACAAAACCGCCATCCGCTTAACCCCTTATGGCATTATGCACGAGTTACCCTTGTATGATGAACTGGAAGCCACATATGCCTATCTGGCGCAGGAGCTGGATAAAAGAAATATCGCTTTCATTCACCTGATGGATCAGAAATCACGCGGCAGTCTGGCTATACCTGAAGGCTTTCTGGAACGCTTCCGCAGCAACTACAGCGGTGTGATTATACTGGCAGGCGGACTGGACAAACCCAAAGCAACAGCACTGATAGAAAAAGGCGTGATTGATCTGGCTGGCTTTGGAGAACCCTATATAGCCAATCCGGACCTGGCAGCACGCTTACAACACGACTGGCCGCTGACAGCGCCAGACAGAAGCCTCCATTATGGCGGGGCCGAACATGGCTATACCGATTATCCGGTGTACAGCGCGTAACTGCAATTGTTGCTCCTTTATTGCGTTCACAAAAAATGCCCCCTGAAAGCTTCCAACTTTCAGGGGGCATTTCAATATTATATCTTATAACCTAATTGCCATCCTTCAACCGTACCCGGCGGAAAAATAATTTTAAAATGGTTTTGGTAAAACGCCTGTCGGTAGGGTATCTGCGGTAAGGTGTCATGTTATTACAAATCAATGCCACACCCAGCAATATCAGCACGCCGGTAAGCACGGGCGATAACACATACCCATACCCAAGCGCTTTAATCTTTGCCGAGCCGGTAACGGCTATCAATGCAGTAGCGCCGCCTGGCGGGTGAATGGTTTTGGTAACCTGCATCAGTACTACAGAAAGTGCCACGGCCAGTGGAGCCGTAATCCATAGTATATCAGGCAGAAACTTACAAACCGTAACGCCTATAAAAGCAGATACCACATGCCCGCCAATGAGGTTGCGGGGCTGCGCAAGCGGACTTTGAATAAACCCGTATACCAGCACACCGGATGCGCCAAACGAGCCAATCAGAAACATATTATCATGTTCAGCAAAAGCAGTATGCTGAATATAGGCTATCAATCCAATACCCACAAACGCACCCAGAAACGACCAGAAATGCTCTTTCCAGTCTACCAGCGTTTCTTTATACACCACATATCTCGAAATGCGCGTAACCCGCTTAATCTTCCTTTGAATCATACGGCCTCCTCCTCTTAAACGGGTGCAAAGATAAGGAAGCTACTTTTTATCGCAGTGTTATGATTATCAAGGCTGTAACGCAGCTGGAATTATTTTCATCTCTACTAACCAGCGTTCGCACAGTTCCGTCCATAGATTGGTAGAACCCGGATTGTTTCTCAATGCAATAGCATGCCTACCCTGCGTAAACACATGTAAGCTGGCTGGCACCTTATGCTGTAACAGGGCCTGAAAAAACAACAGACTGTTCATAGGGCTTACCACATTGTCATTGGCGGCATCTGCAATAAACGCAGGCGGTGTAGCAGCTGTTACCAGTAGCTGGGTAGAGTAAGCAGCTATCAGCTGTTCAGAAGGGGTTTTACCCAGCAGATTTTCGCGGCTGCCTTTATGCGCCCACGCACCCATATCTATCACCGGCGATACCAGTATCATAAAATCCGGCTTATACTTTACAGTATCCAGTGTATCGCCAATGGCAGCTACATCCTGCTGTGCCGTTCCGGCCAGGCTGGCCAGATGCCCACCGGCAGAAGAACCCTGTATTCCAATTTTATCCGGTGCAATACCCCATTCTGCTGCATGCGCACGCACTACACGTACAGCACGCTGTGCATCCTGCAAAGGCCCTGTTTCGCGCTGTTGCAGATCGGGAGAAAGCGGCAGGCGGTAATTCAGCACAAAAGCACTGATGCCCATAGTATTAAACCATTTGGCCAGTTGAATGCCACTGATGGCATAGGCCAGGCGTGCATATCCTCCTCCAGGGCATATAACCACTGCTGCACCTTTGTTTTCCTGCCTGGAAGGAAAAAACGCATACATACCTGGCATACCTACCTGGTAAACACGCTCATTAGTAATACTATCTTTCAGGTTAAGGCCTTTGGTGTTGGGCATTTTGCCCGCAGGCCACAGAGGTATAAAATTCTGCGAAGTGGCAGTTGCATAAGCAGCGCATAAGCAGGCAAAAAAAAGCAAACGTTGTAACATAATTTACTGTTGTTTCATAAAGCAAACAACAGCAAGCTATGTATTTTACTGCGGCGTAAAAACCGGAAATACGCAAACGTTTGCAACTATTATTTAAATAGAATAGAGCTTATCATAAGCCTCTTTATACCCCTTGTCAGCTGCTTTGGTATACCACTCAATAGCAGTAGTGTAATCTGCGGCAGCAACCTTACCCTCTTCCATCAGTTACCCACTACCAGGTAATCCGGCAACCGAAAACGCTCTTTAAGCAGGCATCTGCTCCTCCGCCGCTTCTGCCAGTGCAACCGCCGACTCCTGCTTTGCAGGTTTTATGGCCAGGTAGTATACGCAGGTACCCATCCAGCCCAGCCAGAACAGGTAAAAGCCCAGGTGAAACTTTTCTTTCAGCAGGCGGTGGCTGAAGGTGTATTGAAAATCGTAGTACGTACCCCATAAACCAATAATAGCCAGTATCAGAAACACGGCTGCGGTGTAATTGGCTTTGCGCGCAGGCAGCCGTTTTTTGGCCAGATGCAAAAGCAGTATCAGCAACAACTGTATGGTAAACAGCAGCAGAAAGGTTTTCCAGCCAGTGCGTAAAAAACGGTATTGTTTGTAAAACATGGCAATGCCTATTTTACCAATCAGCGAAATTTTAGAAATCAGATATGCTTCCAGTATACATAAGAAAGCCTGAATACCAATCAATATTGCTTTTCCGTTTGTGGTTGCCATGCCGGTGTGGTGTAGGTGTACGCCTAAAAATAGGTGAAAATAAGTTTTCCTGAATCCGTAAGCCGGTAGCCCGTTGCCCGGCTAGCTTCGCGGCCTCAATTACAAGACTTAACGTTATGAACTTTTCCACCCGTTTACTCGCCGCATTGTTTTCAATGCTATTTCCCCTGCTGCTATCTGCCCATCCGCCTGCCAAAGGCGTTATTACCGGTAAAATACTTACCAGCGATGGTAAACCGGCCGAATACGCAACCGTGGTATTGGATGGTAAACGCACCATCCGTGTAGATAAAGATGGGGTATTCCGCATCGAAAACCTGGAAGCCGGTAAATATGTGGTAACTGTAAGTTATGCCGGCCAGGAGCCGCAGCAAAAGACCATTGACCTGGCATCGGGCGAAACCGTGGCTGCCGATTTTGCTTTATCGGTAAGTGCTACCGCCCTTAACGAGGTGGTGATTATTGGCAACAAATACGCTGTTACCGCCCGCAAAAAAAGCAGTACTGCTGCACGTATGCCGCTGAACTATCTGGAAAACCCGCAATCGTACAGCGTAGTAGGCAAAGAACTGATTGGCGAGCAAATGGCCCTTACGCTGGAAGAAGCTTTCCGCAATGTGCCGGGTGCCGTGCCTGCCAAAACCGGCGCCGGTATGCCCGCCTTTGCATCGCGCGGTTTTTACAACACCGAAAACTTCCGAAACGGTATGGCCACTTACCTGCGTACCGGTATTGACCTGGCGCTGGTAGACCGTGTGGAGGCTATCAAAGGCCCCTCTGCTACTTTGTTTGGTGGCAAAATGGCTTCCTTTGGTGGCCTTATCAACTACGTTACCAAAAAGCCATATCAGCAGCTGGGTGGCGAAGTATCATATTCTACCGGCAGCTTTGAACTAAACCGTTTAACTGCGGATATTAATACACCGGTGAATGACGATAAAACCCTGCTGTTCCGCATTAACCTGGCAGGCCAGAACAAAAACGATTTTCAGGATCAGGGACATGGCTCCAGCCTGGTAGCAGCGCCTTCGCTTACCTACCAGCCTAACGACCGCCTTACCCTGCGCCTGGATGCAGATATTCAAACCTATAAAGGCACCAACAACAATGCATGGACGGTGGCCACTACCGGCCCTACCGTAAAATCGATGGATGAGTTTGCGATAGACTTTAAACGCTCGCTGATAGACAACTCTTTTATCAGCCGTCAAACCTCCCGCAATTTTTATGTGAGTGCAGAATACAAATTATCTGATAGCTGGACTTCTCAAACCAACTACGCCAATGGTGGCGGTGAGTATAACAACCTGTACTACTTTAATCAAACCTGGTTAACAGACTCTACTGTAAACAGAAGAGTGGATGTGTTTTCTCCTGACAAAACCGGCAGAACACAGATTCAGCAAAACTTTACGGGCGATTTTCACCTTGGTAAATTCCGTAACCGTTTGCTGGTGGGGCTTGATTATGTATCGGAATACCGCTCGTATAAATATGTAGGCATGCCGGGTGGTGTGGTAAATATAAAAGCAGCCAGCATACCGGATATTAAACTGGAATCTGTTCAGAGAAGATTTGCAGATACCAGTGCCGGCGCACCGCTGCATCTGCGTCAGAAAAACTATGCAGCCTATGTATCAGACGTGTTTAATATAACAGAAGCCCTGAACATTATGGCCAGTGTGCGTTTAGACAAACTGGAAAACGGCGGTTCCACCAACGATCTTACCCGTGTTACTTCCGGCAAATACTCCCAAACCTCTTTATCGCCCAAACTGGGCCTGGTATATCAGGTGGTAAAAGAAAAAGTATCTGTGTTTGGCAACTATATGAGTGGCTTCAGCAATCAGGCACCGGTTAATAACGATAACGGCACGGTGGCAGACAGCAAGCCTAAATACGGTAATCAGTGGGAAAGTGGTATTAAACTGGATTTGTTTAAAAACAAAATCAGCTCCACCATCAGCTATTACGAAATAAGGGTAGAAAACGCGCAGCGTCTGGAAATGCAGGGTACACAAAGGTTTTATTACTTTGATGGCACCCAGAAAAGCAAGGGGGTGGAAGCAGAGATTATTGGTAACCCCTTCCCCGGCTTTAACTTTGTTTCCGGCTACGGTTTTAACGAGAATACTTACATAAAAGCCAATGCCGAGCTGGTAGGTAAAACCGCCATAGGCGCTCCCAAACACGTAGGCAATTTCTGGGGCAGCTATACCCTGCTGAACGGTAAGTTAAAAGGCCTGGGCTTTGGTGCAGGCTTCATTTACGCTTCAGAAGCGTGGGTAAATGGTGCCAACACGGTTACCATGCCTGCTTATACCGTAGCAGACGCCAGCATTTTTTACAACACACCGCAGTTTCGTATCGGCTTTAAGGCCAACAACCTTACCAACAGCAAATACTGGGTAAGCGATGGCTTTCTTTCGCACTACCAGCCTACTGTAAACTATCTGGCTACAGTAGCTTATAAGTTTTAACAACATGCAGCCGGGCAGCATAGGCTGCTTTACCATGCGTGTACTAATAAAAAACGGCCTTAGCGGGGTAATTCCGGCTAAGGCTGCTTTTTATGATATTTACTCAAACCAGCATAAAACCACTTTTAAACCACGGAAATTTACCCAGCCACCTTAAAATCCGGAAGAATTGCAACTAAAAGACAGATTTTTATGTTTAAGTTTGAACACAGAAAACTTGAACAAGTGGATAGCTTTGTTATTTCCCAGCTGGCCGGTTTTTCCGGCATCAAGCCCCATACCATCCGTATATGGGAAAAGCGTTATCAGGCGTTGCAGCCAGAGCGTTCAGAAGGAAATACCCGTTACTACAATAGTCATCAACTGAAGCGCCTGCTGAACATTGTAAGCCTGATGCATACAGAGCACAAGCTGCAGGAGTTGTGTACCATGCCGGATGAACAGCTGGCCATGCTGATACAAAAGCACTACCTCAGCACACCCGATGCCGGCACCAGCCAGTATGTTTCGCAGCTAATACATGCCGGTATTTCGTGGCAGGAGCAGCGTTTTCAGCAGTTGCTTACCCGTTGTATTAAACAACACGGGGTGGCCGCTACTTATAAAGAGGTTATTTACCCCCTGCTGCAACGCACCGGTATTATGTGGGCCGCTGGCACCCTTAATCCGGCGCAGGAGCATTTTATTACCCACCTTCTACGACAGAAGCTGGCTACGGCCGTAGACGCGCTGCCTGCACCACCAGATAACGCAGAATGCTGGCTTTTGTTTTTACCGGAAGATGAGTGGCACGAAACGGGGTTGCTTTTTAGCCAGTACCTGCTGCGCCAGACCGGTAAAAAGGTAATTTACCTGGGCGGAAATGTACCGGAAAGCACCCTGCAACAAGCTATAACGGCGGTACAGCCGCAACACCTGCTGCTGTTTCTGGTACACCGTAACCCACCGGAGCATACACAGGCTTATCTGAATAATCTGCGCCGCTATTTTAAAGCACGCAACCATATATATGTATGTGGCAGTGCCTCGCTGCTGGAAACAGTGGAACTGCCGGCAGATACTTACCTGCTGCACACACCCCAACAGCTGGAGCAAACCCTTTCTTCCACCAACTGATTCACCACCAATAATAACCAACCAACCAGTACATGGCAAAAATTGCAGTTATAGGCGCAGGCTTTTCCGGCATCAGCGCCGCCTGCTATCTGGCACAGGCAGGGCATAAAGTACATGTGTACGAAAAAAATGCCACTGCCGGCGGGCGTGCCCGCCAGCTGAAAACAGACAGCGGGTATGTATTTGATATGGGCCCCAGCTGGTACTGGATGCCAGATGTGTTCCGCAATTTCTTTGGGCATTTTAACCACCGGGTAGAAGATCTGTATCAGCTGCAGTTGCTGAACCCTTCTTTTGATGTGGTATATCCCCAACAGGAAACACTGCATATACCGGCCGATTATAATCAGTTAAAGGCCATGTTTGAAGCTATAGAGCCAGGCGCCGGTAAACAGCTGGATGCGTTTATGCAGGATGCCCGCCTTAAATACGAAATAGGCATGGAACAACTGGTGCATAAACCAGGCCTTTCGCTGATGGAATTTATGGACACCCATGTAATCCGTGAAGCACTGCGGCTGAAGGTATTTTCCTCTTTCAGCAAGCATGTGCGGAGGCACTTCCGTCATCCTAAGCTGATTGCGTTGATGGAGTTTCCCGTGTTGTTTCTGGGTGCTACCCCGCAAAACACGCCCGCCCTGTACAGCCTCATGAACTATGCAGGCCTGCAGCTGGGTACCTGGTACCCCCAGGGAGGTTTTGGAAAGGTGATAGACGCCATGGTTACACTGGCGGAAAGCATGGGTGTTATTTTTCATTACAACAGTGAAGTACAGGCTATTGATGCCACCGGAAGCAAAGTACACTCGCTAAAGGTAAACGGACAGCAGCAAACGGTGGACGCAATTGTAGCCGCCGCCGATTACCACCATGTGGAAAGTAAACTGCTGCCAACCCGCTACCGCAACTATGGCGAGGCTTACTGGAACAAAAGAACGTTTGCGCCTTCTTCCCTTATCTTTTATATCGGCCTAAGCAAACGCCTGCCCGCACTGGCGCATCACACGTTGTTTTTTGATGAAGCGCTGGACCAGCATGCGCAGGAAATTTACAAAAACCCGCAATGGCCCACCAAACCACTGTTTTACGTTTGCTGCCCTTCGCAAACGGATGACACGGTAGCGCCGCCCGGCCACGAAAACCTGTTTATTCTTATGCCCATTGCACCAGGGCTGGAAGACACAGAAGCCCTGCGGGAACAATACTTTCAGCTGATTATAAAACGGCTGGAAGAACAGGTACAGGAACCTGTAGCGGCGTTTATTGATTACCGGAAAAGTTATTGCGTAAACGACTTTATTAACGATTATCACTCGTACAAAGGCAATGCTTACGGGCTGGCCAACACCCTGCGGCAAACCGCCAATCTTAAACCAAAACTCCGCAACCGGCAACTGCGCAACCTGCTGTATGCAGGCCAGCTTACCGTTCCGGGCCCCGGCGTTCCACCATCACTGATATCCGGCAAACTGGCCGCGAATGAACTTATCCGTCAACTAAAGAAAACAAACCATGAAGCAGTTATTTGATGATTTATCGGTAGAGATAAGCAAAATCACTACCCGTAAATACAGCACCAGCTTTTCTATTGGCATTTACTTTCTGCAGCCCTGCATACGCGATGCTGTATATTCTATTTATGGCTTTGTACGGGTGGCAGATGAAATTGTTGACAGCTTTGAAGGTTACAACAAACAGCAGTTGCTGAGCCATTTCAGAAACGATACGTACCGTGCGCTGGAAGCAGGTATTTCTACCAACCCCATTTTGAACGCTTTTCAGAAAGTAGTAAACCAGTACCGTGTTCCGCACGAATTGATTAACGCTTTTCTGGAAAGTATGGAAATGGACCTGGCCAAGGTGGAATATACCGAACAGAAATACCAGCAATACATTTACGGCTCTGCCGAAGTGGTAGGCCTGATGTGCCTGTGTGTTTTTTGCAATGGCGACAGGCAGTATTACGAGCAGCTGAAGCCCTATGCCATGCGGCTGGGTGCCGCTTTTCAGAAGGTAAATTTTCTGCGCGATGCCAAAAGCGATTATGAGCTGCTGGACCGCACCTATTTTCCCGATGTAAACCTGCAAAACTTTAACTGCGAAGCCAAACGGCAGATTGAAGCAGATATAGAAGCCGATTTCCGCGAGGCACTTACGGGTATAAAAATGCTGCCCGCCTCTTCTAAAACCGGCGTATACCTGGCTTATGTATATTACAACAGTTTGTTTAAGAAAATTAAAAAACTGCCGGCCCGGGAAATTTTGCAGCAGCGTATACGTATTAATAATACGCGTAAAATAGGGCTGATGCTAAACAGCCTGTTGCAACAAAAAATGAACTGGATATGAAAGTACTGATGCTTACACTGTTACTGATGGCAGGCAGTTTTTACCGGGCGGAAGAACCAACCCTTTCTACCGTGCGCACACTGCTAAAAAAAGCCGCCGATGATAAAGCCAGCTGCAAACAGCTGATAAGCTTATTACAGCCGTATACTGCGCAAAACAATCCGCTGATGTATGGCTATTACGGCGTGGCTACCATGGCACAGGCTAAGCATGCTTTTAACCCGGTTACCAAACTGAGTCATTTTAAAAAAGGAAAGGGCATGCTGAACGATGCCATAGCACAGGACGGTAATAATACCGAACTGCGTATGCTACGTTATGCAGCGCAGAAACAGGCCCCTTCATTTTTAAACTATAAAGAACACCTGCGGGAAGATGAAGCGTTTTTAACAGCCGCGCTGCCCAACATTACCGATAGCTACCTGAAAACGGAGGTATCGGGATTTTTACAAAACACGAAAAGCCAATAACATGACAGACGTTCTTATTAAAATAGCCATAGTGTTCATAACCTTCCTGCTAATGGAAGGCGTGGCCTGGTTTACGCACAAGTATATCATGCACGGCCTGTTGTGGTACCTGCATAAAGACCATCATAAAAAAGAAACCGAAGGCTTTCTGGAAAAGAACGATTTCTTCTTTCTCATTTTTGCCATACCCGGTATTATCTGTTTATTCTTTGGTGCGCAAAACGGCTTTAGTTACGTGTTTTTTGCAGGCGTAGGTATTACGCTGTATGGCGCCGCCTACTTTTTTGTGCATGATATATTTATACACCAGCGCTTTAAATGGATGCGTAACAGCAACAGCATTTACTTCCGGGCACTGCGCCGGGCGCATAAAATGCACCACAAACACATTAACAAAGAACATGGTGAATGCTTTGGTATGCTGTTCGTACCGTTTAAATATTTCCGTGAAGCAAAAACCCAAAGTCAGACATCATGAAGTGGTTGTATATGTATGTAAATATGGGCACCATACTGGTTCCCTTCCTGTATTCGTTTCATCCACGTATCCGCTTTTATAAAGAATTCGGGCACTTTTTAGTATCGGCCAGTATTTCCGCGCTGTTTTTTGTAATATGGGATAGCATTTTTACTGTCCATGGTGTATGGCACTTTAATCCCGATTATGTACTGGGTATTTACATAGGCAACCTGCCACTGGAAGAAGTGCTGTTTTTTTACTGCATCCCCTTCTCGTGCCAGTTTACCTTTTTCTGCCTGGAAAAATTCTGGCCGGTACGCTGGAGCCGCAAAGCAGAAAACTGGTTTGTGCTGGTGTTTACTGTGGTGCTGGTAGGTATAAGCGTTGTATACCGCAGGCAGGCTTACACCTGCATTACCTTTTCTATAACAGCACTTATATTTCTGGCGCTGAAATTTATAGCTAAGGTTGACTGGCTGCACAAAGCAGCTACGTATTATTCGGTATTACTATTGCCCTTTTTTATTGTAAACGGCATACTAACCGGCACCGGCCCTGATGCGCCTGTAGTAATATATAACGATGCAGAAAACATGGGCATACGCCTGTTAACCATACCTATAGAAGATGTTATTTACGGTTTTGAAATGTTCCTGCTGAATATTTTCTTTTTTAAACTTATAAGCAGCAGAAGCAGAAAAGTAGCATTGTCAATGTAGTGTACCAGATATAATACAACCGCCCGGTGGCCACAGGACGCAACAGGACGGTTGTATGCCCCACTACCTTAGTTTAGCAGTCTGTAACAGATACGCAACCAAACCAACACGATTGCTTTATGAAACGCATTACTATTGCTATTGCCCTCCTGCTGTTTATGCTACCTTTCTCTTACGCGCTGCCACCTGCCGATACTACCCGCCCACCGATAGTAATACTGAGCTTTGACGATGCAGAAATAAGCCACTACACCGTAGTAGCACCAATGCTGAAAAAATACCACTGCAATGCCACCTTCTTTGTATGCGACTTTCCCCGTAAAACCCCGGCAGACTCTGTGGAGTTTATGAACTGGCAACAGATTCAGCGGTTACACCAGATGGGCTTTGAAATAGGCAACCATACCGGCCACCATAAAAACGTAACCAAACTAACCCGCGGGCAGCTGCAACAGGAAATTCAATATGTAGATGATAAGTGCAGCTCCTAGGGCATACCTAAACCTGTTTCCTTTGCCTACCCTGGCAACCGTGCCGATTCGCAGGCGCAGGTAGTGTTACACGAAATGGGCTATAACTATGCCCGCGCCGGCAACAGCCAGTACTTTAACCCCGCCACTTATTCTTTACTGGAACTTCCCAGCTATACCATGGGCTCCACAGAAAAATTACTGACCCGCACCCGCAAGGCCCCGGAAGAACTGCAGCCCGGACAGATACTGATATTTACCATTCACGGCGTGCCCGACATATTGCACCCGGATTACACTACCACACCGGAACACCTGGAAAGCTTTCTGCAACTGATACAGCAACGCCATTATAAGGTAATTGCCCTGCGGGAACTGGGGGAATATCTACCGAAAGCATCCGTGAATGTTACTGCACCTTGTTTAGCAACTGAAGATGTTTTTTACGATGACCACCTGGGTCGAAGGTAGTAGCAGCGGAAGCCCACTCCTTAATACTACTTAAGGTAACGCCTCTTGTATAGGCCGATCCACGGAGATATGCACCTAATGCTGCCAGGGAAGAAGCAAAACGCATATCCTCACTCGCCTCAGCAAAACTATTGCCATTATCATAAATATCCAGCGACAGCGGAATGCTGGCTTCATCAGCACTTTTCTTATACCGGAACTGTATGCCAAAGGAAGGCTTCAATTTAAAGGCAGCATTGGCTACAGGCTTTACTTCGTAAATGGCCGTGACGGTTTGCCCCGCCCCTATTTCACCCGCATCTTTGCTATCATCTTTAAAATCATCATTGGTAAGCGATCTGTTTTCGTAACCAATCAGCCGGTATTCTTCCACCAGATCTTTGTTAAAGCTCACCTGTACTTTTACATCTTTAGCCACTGTAACAAACTTATTGTATTCCTCAATAAACAACTTTTGCAGTTCAGCCTCACTATCCAGATACTCATACGTACCATCACCTTTATTGGCAATCTTTTCCATCATAGCCTCGTTATAGTTACCCAACCCCACCCCCAGCGTGGTTAAATAAATGCCCCTGGCCTTATATTCTTCTATCAGCTTTATCAGCTCATCGGTGTTGGTAATGCCTACGTTAAAATCGCCATCTGTACCCAGTATTATCCGGTTGTTACCACCCGCTATAAAGTTTTCATTGGCTATCTGATAAGCCCTTTTTATCCCCCCTGCACCATTGGTGCTTCCGGAAGCGCCCAAACCTTTAATAGCTGCAATAATTTCATTCTTTTTAGTACCGGGTGTAGATAACAACCTCACCGCATCCTCACCGGCATAGGTAACAATGGCAATTTTATCTTCCGCACGCATCTGGTTTACAAAAGTGATAAATCCATTCTTTAACAGTTCCAGCTTATCCGGTGTACTCATAGAGCCCGACACATCAATCACCAGCACAAAATTGGCCGCAGGGTAGTTTGCCTTTTCCACACTTTTACCCTTAATACCAATACGCACCAGTTTATGCGCCGTATTCCAGGGACAGGTGCTTACCTCTCCGTTAACTGCTATATTATTACCATCAACAGGATCGGGATAGTTATAGGTGAAGTAGTTGATAAACTCCTCTGTACGAATGGCATCTTTATAATGGTTCAGCTGCATGCTGGTTTCCAGCGCTTTACGCACCAAAGCATAAGAACCTCCATCTGCATCTACTGAAAAAGTGGTAACTGCCGAATCTTTGGTTTTAATAAAAGGATTCTCCTGAATGGCATCCATTTTACCTATTGTACCTCCCGGATTAGTACCAAAGCCATCTGTTGCATAAGATAGCTGCGCGGAATGAGAGCCTTTATTACATGCTCCCAGTGCTATCAGGCCCGGCAGAATACATGCAGTAAGGAGTTTTTTCATATGCTTTTTTAACCCGTGACAACTAACCCCACCATTTAGTTGCGTGGCTACAAGTTTATTATTGCTTAAATTATCATAATGATGCGCAAATTCCCCGTCCGTAACCCGGCGCCCGCACATCTATAACCTACAGGCACCAGGAACAGTAATTGCAACCCTATTAAAAACGTAATCCTATGAGCATCGTAAAAGTAATAGAGGTAATTGCCTCCTCCGAAAAAAGCATTGAAGATGCGTTGCAGCAGGCTGTGGCAGAAGCATCTAAAACTATCCGGAACATTGATTCTGTATATGTTAAAGATATTAAGGCCCATGTAAAAGACGGCAAAATAACCAGCTACGGATTGATTTCGAAAATATCCTTCCGCCTGGATGAAAATGGGCAGGATAGTGAGCCTTCGCAAGCGGCAACTGAATCAGAAGCAACACCGCAGGCATCAAAAGCTACCAATGCAGCCAGCGTAACACCTAAGGTGCCGCAGCAGGCAGAGGCAACAACAGAGGCATCGGCACAACCAACGCCTGAAGCATCGCAGCAGGAAGGTTCAGAACAAACATCATCAGAAGAAAGATATAAGCAGGGAGTTACCGCAGATCAGGAGCAGGAAGCACAACCGCAGGCACAATCTGAACAGGAAACGCAACCGGAGCAGGAACGCGAAGAAGTGGAATCCGAAGAGGAAAAAGAAGAAAAACCTGCACATCAGAAAGACTTTGTACCTGCCCACTAGGCAGGTATTTTTTTGCAACAACGCCCGGAAAAGCTTACGCCCCGTAAGCCCTCCGGGAGTGTGTTACGAAAGATAATGTACAGGTTAGCGCTCAGGTATTATCAGGCTACGCTACTGGTACTATCTTCAGGGAGGGGGTATTGAGATTAAAATAATTTTTCTTTGCAGGATCTTCTGTACCTACTTCCAGTACAAACCGGTACTTATATACACCCACCGGAACATCTGCCAGCAACGCACCCGCCCAGTAATAATAAACAGAGGTATATTTAGAACGTATTTTATCAGGGCCACCAATAATTTTTATTTCGCGGAATATCTGATCGCTGGCTACATCTGTTCCGCTTTCATTCAGCAGTACAATATTGTTTATTTTAGCAAAGGGTGGAAAAGTGCCGTCTGGTCTTTTGCCGGAGTCCATGGCAAAAATAAGCCAGTTCAGAATCTGTCCCTGCTTACAAACCGTTTGTAAATGATCGGTGCCCTGTCCGGTGCTTTCCAGACAATTATCCATCATAAACACATTGCCATCCAGCGATTGGTTAGCGTTTGTGTTATAAATATCTACAAACGTAACCAGGTTAAGCTGTACAGAGTTAAAGGCAAAGCCACCCGTGTCGGTAGTTTTAGACTGCTCCATTTATAATAGTTTTGAAATAAGATAATGTTGCGTTAGCCAATTAAAGAAGGCAAGTCCAGTGTTTCAATTTGTTGCTTCTGTGTACCTACCTCAAACGTTATTTTATAAGGGGTAGATGTTACCTCTTTCAACACATGGCCCTCCCAGTAAATAACATCCGATTGCGGATACTTTTTTTGCTCCAGTTTGCATACCGTACTATCCATTTCTATCTTATATAGCTGCGCGTAGGCTTCCGGCTCCAGCGCCATCAGTGTCCATATTAATTTATCACCTGCCTGCACCTTTGTTTTTAACACACCGGTACCCAGGTTGGTAGAGCCGTTAGATTTATTGTCATCAAACAAATAGAGATTCTTTTGCATAGAATCGCTGGCAAGTGCTCCCACCACATCTATAAGAGAAAGTATTGTAATTGTTCTTGGTTCCATTGTAAGGTTATTTGGTTGTTACAAAACAGGAAGTAATCCTAAACCACCATTGGTAAATCCGTTTCTCATGGTACCACTGGTTACTTTTATGGAAGCATCCTGGGTAAAATAAACCGGCTTCCATATTACTTCGTTACCATGCCGCTCCGGCTGATAAAGCGTAATATGCAGGGTGTAAGAATATACACCGGTCATATAGGTATTAACCGATGCGCACCAGTACCATCCACCTTTAATAGGTGCTGGCGTACCATATTGTGCAGGATAGATAACACCTTTATCAACCGCTTCGCCGGTAATGTTGGTGATTTGCGGGGTGAGATAACTGATATAGGATATATCCGGAGACGGACCTCCCGGCACCTGTGCATCTTCACCAGGGGCAACTGCTTTTACCATAGGCACAGCATCATCAAAAGAAATGAAATTACCTCTCAGATCCATCAACGGCACATCGTCTACTATTCTTCTGCCGTGCGTATCTGCCACGCTGGTCAATACCGGAACATCCTGCGGCTCCGGAAAGGGGTCAATGGCCACTCCGCCCTCCATATCAGCAACAGCTGCGAAGTTTTTTGTACCAGGACGGTTAAGCAGTGAGTTGATTGCCCTGTCTTTAAAGTCATCCAGACGATCATCCGCATAAAAACGGGGTAATTGGGGCGACAGACTGGTAATGCTGTAAGGCAACCAGTTTATCAGTTGCTCACTGGCCTGCGAGCCATCAAACCAATGTGTACCATTTACTGCGGAAATAAGTTTACCGGTTCCTTCATTTTCAGAACCTTCTGTTAACAGATTATCCACCAGATAAAGATTGCCTTCCAGCGTATTTGCCTCTAAAGCAGCCGGAACATCTACCAACATAATTACAGTGACTTCCTGTGCCATTGTTGATTAATTTTTTACATGAATTAAGGTTTTACCATAATGGCCGCTGTGCTTATGTGCATGGTGCTGTTTTTTCCCTCGCCCATTTCCACCTGCAACCGGTAATAGTAAGGGGTGCCCGGTATCAGATAATCCGGCACCACACCGGTCCATTCAAAATAATCGGGGTTAACTGCCTGTATACCTGTACCGGTTTGTGGCAGATAACCACCAGGTACGTAACCATAAACAGGTATAAAATCAACCCTGCTGATAGACAGTGGCGTTTGCAGATCCACAGGGTAGCTCATCCATTTAATGCGCTGGCCGGGCACACACCGGGTTATTAACCGGCCGGTACCTTTGCCTTCGCTACCCCATATACTGTCGTCCAATAAATAGATGCTGTTGTCCAGCTTTTTCTCAGACAGCGCTTTAATTACATCTACTGCTACAACGATGTTTATATTGTATTGCATACTGTGTTATTGAAATATGTCTCTGATTAATGGCACCTTACCTACTTTGGTTTTATGCAATTCGCTGCTGCCTTTTGCAATAAACTTTACCAGGAAGGAGTATCGGGTATTTTTGATATTACTGCTATTAGCTTCCAGCTTGTTAAAGAGCGACAGGGAGGAAGCAAATGCGTTATAGAACAGCTGCTGCAGACTATCATCCGTTAACGCCGCTTTTAGTTTGGCAGCATACTTTTCCGGATCATCTACCGTAGCCAGCAATGCCAGCTTTGTATCCTTACGATAGTTTACAAACTGAATTTCCTGCGCCAGTTCTTTCAGGTCAGCAATACCCTTTTCCTTAAGCGCAGTAGCAATGTTTTCGTAAGCCAATGGAGCAAAATACTGGGTATCACCCAGGTGTATCATATCCCCGCTTCTTCCCGAAAACTCAAACTGAAACGTTTTTAACGTATCGGTTACAATGTATTCCCTTCTTATTACGCGGTCGCCCACCTTATAACGGATAACCGGTGCTTCATTGCCAAAAAGCCGGGTAACTACCAGTTCCCCCTCCTCGCCTTCCGCCACCCATTTGCCGTTTTCATCTACCACTTCTATAAAGTGTAAACCAGGCACAGCAGCCAGTCCGGGCAGTTCGTGGTTTAACTGCAGACCAATGGTTTCTGCCTGCGTGGCAGCGAAATAGCTAAGAATAGCTACATCAGGATACAGCGCTTTCAGTTCTTTCTGCTGCAGGTGTGTAAGCAACCCGCTACCATACATAGCCACTTTCAGGCTTTTACGCGCTTCTTCCGGCATACCAATGCCCAGCTGGCTCAGCAATGCAATACCCTGCGATATGCCCATGATAGCCTTAGGGCCTTCATAGCTCATCATATGCTGATATACATCTTTGTTCAGCGGGCCTGCACCCACGTAGTTAATACCCGGTATCTTCTGCAATACTCCTCCTACCATGGTACCACTGCTCCACATCTGATAATCGGCCAGTGTGGTAGCCACCCATTTAGGCTGCGTACCAGTCAGATAGTTTTTCAACATGTGTTTGCCAATAAAGTCACCCGCTATATCATAGGTTTCCTGCAGTTCTTTTAACGGGTATACTGTTTCGGCCAGTACACCGGAAGTAGTTCCACCGCTGGCTACTATTTCAAAACCTCCGTGACTTAAAGGCACCACCATTCCGGGGCGGTCGCCCATAAAAAAATCTGCCATTTTGTTTTTATCAGAAACAGGCAGCTGCTGCCATTCTTCAAAATTGTTTGGCGCTACGCTTAAGCCGCTCTTGCCTATATATGCTTTCCACATTGGGTTCAGCAACAGAATATTGGTAATCTGCTGCAGCCTGCGAAAAGAAAGCGCCTGTTGCGCTTCTATATCCACCGCACTATATTCCTCTTTCTGTAATGCTTTTGCAAACTCCTTCAGCTTGCCGTAAAACGAAGGCAACTGAATAACCTCTTCAATACTCCGGGGTTTCCACTCGTTATCGGGTATTAATTTATTTACCAGTTCGGCAACCTGGTTTGTTTCTGATTTTTTAGGCTTCATGTATAATGCTATTTATTGCGGTATAGAGAGAGTTTCGTAGCGGGCAGCAGGGTGTGCAACAATCATTTCCTGTCCGGTTCTTCTTATTTCCTGCAGCAGCATACGGAAGTTCTTCATTTCTATTTCATGGTTCATAAAAACCACCCGCAGTACTTCCTGTCCGTTTAGCTCCACTTTTGAAATAAAGAACCTGCCATCCTCTTTGGTTTTATTGCGGATATACAATTGAAAATGGTGATGTACTTCCGGGTCCAGATTATCGGGTGTATACCGGAAACAAAGAATATTTGCCTGAGGTTGGTGTATCACCTCAAAGTCATCTTCGTTCAGCAACACCTCATACGCCTGGTTAGCAAGCTGACACAGGTGATCTATTTTCTGAGAAAAAACAGCTTTTCCGTGCATAGCCCATGAAACCCAAAGGTTCATAATAACAGGCCTTTTGGTGCACTCAAAGTTTTGTTCACCACTATCCAAAGCTGTATAAATATCTGATTCTTTTTCAAAAACATAACTGGCTTCCTGGCGAAAAGCGCCGTAGCTTCTCTGCTTATCTTTATAAAACAATAAGGTACAGGTACCGGGTGTAAACAACATTTTATGGGCATCCCATGCAAACGAGTCTGCTTTTTCCAGCCCTTTTAATTTATGCCTGTGTTTGTCAGATAACAACAAACTGGCACCATGGGCGCCATCTACATGCAACCAGATATGATGCTCCTGCGCAATAGCAGCCAGCTCCTCTAACGGATCAAACGAACCGGTATCTGTAGTACAGGCTGAGGCTACCATACAAAACACATGTAAACCCTGTTCTTTTGCTTTTTTTAAACGGGCCTGCACTCTGCTGCTGTCTATAGCGTTATTTTCATTTACCGGCAGCTTTACCATCTGGTCTTCGCCAATACCCATTATACCAATGGCTCTTTTAATACTGTAATGTGCGTTCTCGCTAACAGCAACAGCAGGTTTGCCCTCTTTATTCCATCCATAAAAGCCGCTGCTCCAAACATCGGGGTATTTATGGTTGCGGGCAGAAAGCAATGCAGTAAGGTTAGCCAGCGAGCCGCCCGAAGTGGTAACCATAGCAAAAGAATTTTCGGGGTACCCGATAAATGTATTCAGCTCATCCTGCATAATCCGCTCCGCAACATTGGGTAGCTGCGCCGCTTCGTAAAAAGAAGAAGGCTGATTAACGGTAGAGTTTACCAGATCAAAAATGCCCGACAAGGGCAACACACCGGAAAACTGCCTTCCCATATACCCTTTGGAATGTACCTGAATACCGGTTCTTGTATACAATTCAATAATTTTACGGAGACGGCTTTCGTCAAATGGCGCTATTTCTTCAGACGCACTGGTCATAAGGCTTCTGGCCTTATGGGTAAGCATAGAAGGATCTGTAAGGGCCAAACCACTAACAGGTTCTATCTGCTCCAGATATTGTTCCAGGGAAGAAACTACTACTTCGGCTATTTTACGGAAGGCTTTGGTAGAATAAGCTTCTTCGCAGGATATACTTTCAGGTGCCGGAATTGTTACAGAAGGGTGTTTGTGGTTAATCAGGCCAGCATTTTCGTTACTAGACATGGCATTCTTTTTTCAATTAGTTATTTTCTTTACGCAGTTGCTCATAAGATATATCAGAAAAAGACATCTGTATTCAAATAGCCGCAGGGGTATTTTACCGAACAAATATAACCATGGCATTTATAAATAAAATACCGGCTTTCCGTTATACAGATATAAATAAACGTTCATTAAATGCAAAAGCAATCTGTTAAAAGCAAGTTCCGGCTGCAAAGCATTGCAGCACAGAACTAACTTCCCATACACATTACTTATAAAAAATGTAATTATACAAGCTGACGCAGGAATACGGCAGGCTCTCCGGAACCGGTACAGGTAAGCGTGGTAAGGGTAATAAGATTACCATCTGCATTTTTACCGGTGATAATAATGTTCTGTAACCCTACAGACAATACGCCTAAGCGCTCGCCACTGGTAACTTCCACACCCATTTCATGCGGAGTACCTGTTTTGGTAGCGATAATATTGCCTGTTCCGTTAACAATAAGCAGTCTGGAACCGATGCCCGGAGGCGGAAAAAGCTGGCTTACAGTAATATTGGTAAGCGGCGCAACCGGAAAATACGGTGGTGTTGAATAACTGCCTGGCACATAGTGGTAAGGCACAAAATAAGCGTTAATGGTTAAGCCAAACTCAGGCGTATCGCCGGTATGCAGGCAATACATCCAATGTGAAGTAAACGGCACACCAGACTCCGTTTGGCCAACAGCTACATAGCTTTCATGAACTACCAGTGGCGCAAGCGTTTTGCCACCATTAAGGGTAAGGTTGTAAAATACATTTGTAAAAAGCGTACCTACAGAGTATACCCCTGAAGCGCCCTCAATTACAGGTAGTATGGCAGGCCCCACACCACCACCCTGCCAGGCTACATAAGGGTAAATGTTTACGTTTTTTACTTTAACAGGATTTGCGAACATGTGTTTTGTGTTTTAGGTTATAAATATTTGAGGAGCCAAAGTAAATATTTATTTATCACAAATCATAATAACAAATACCAACTTAACTTATAAATAGTTTTATGATTCTTTTAAAACGCCATTATTATCATTTAAAACTTTACATAACCTTCTCATTTTCCGATGGTATATAAAAAAACAGCCATCACATCCACAAACCTTAAAATTTTACATTTAATTTTTAGATAACACAAAAAAACATACATCTCCGAGCATCATGGTGCAACAATGAAAAAAAAGAAAATATTATTTCATACATAAATACGAACTACTACACCATGCCAACTACCGGAAAACCGTTAGAGAAAAGAATGTTACCAGCCGGGGTAATAGTTTAAACATGTATCAATGAAAATATCCGTAAACGGTAAAAGTGCGCAGAAGTAATGTAGCGGTACAATGGGGGAGCTATTATATTGCCGCCAGAACCATTTACCTTGCTCCTGAAAAAGCATGGGGCAAATCACCTGCGTTTATTAAAATGAAAAAGCTAGTTATAATATAGCATCTAACGTACTATTTTATAACTAGCTTTTTCAACTCCCCCTGTGGCCTACAAAAAAGAGGAACTGCTTCCGTTGTCTGAAAACAGTTCCTCTTCTTAGTTTATTCCTCAGGCTGAACCGGCTACAGCAGATGCAGCTTCCGGGATACCTTCTGTTTACAACAGCACATTGTTACACCGGTAAGCAGTAGTGTATTATGCATTGTAAACACTGTTATTTAAAGCGGATATTATAAGTAAAGCCAATACCTACGTGCTGAATATTACCGCCATTATCATCACCACGCAGCACACCGTTGTAAAATCCAAAAATGTTCCAGTCGTAGTTGTGATACCCTAATTCAGGGCGTACATAAAAACCACCTTTGCCATCTTCTACACCGGTTAAAAAGCTATAACCCACATCGGTTCCTAAAAAGAAACCCTTGCTTTGTGGATAATACCGGAGAAATGCACCCAATGGAATAGTTCCGAAGTCTTTCAGCCCTTCCTTCGCAAAAAAGTGGTTATAACCGGTGGTAATACCTGCACCAATATGATTGGTGGTCATAATCTGACCTTTCAGGTCAAGCCCCAGCGCAAGGCTGCTGTAATCTGATAAATCACCTACAGGAACGCCCACATTCGCCCCTATTTTAAGCCACGAGTTTCTGCTGGTAACTTCGGTGCTTGTTGTAGACTGCGCAAACACACTCATTGAGCCAACCAGAGCGGTCAGCAGTAAGATGTACTTTTTCATAGTTACGTATTTTATATGCCTGCTAATGCAAACTGCATACCAGTAATATTTAGGCAGTTACGAAAAAGCTACCCAGGCAATTACCAGGGAGGCAATCTCAGCAATCATTCATCCCCCCCGTATACAAGCTTGCTATTACCCGGCACTGCATCAAACAGCTCAATGTTAGTAGCTTTCTATTATATTTATACTATAAATAGTTTTATGCGCGCCCTTTTTACCCGCTTTGCATATGTATTGCTTATCGCCATGCTTACCCTACCAGCTATTACGGCAGCGCAGGACATTACCGACACCTTGTTCTACGACATTAAATGGCAACTCTGCGAAAGAACACCAGCACATTATTACCGCATTGGCACCATGCGCATAGACAGCCTGGCCCGCTATATTGGCCCTGCTACAGATTACTATATGAACGGCCAGCCCGAAATGCAGGCTACCTATAATTTGAAAGGAGACCTGGACGGAGACGCCGTTTTTTATTATCCTGACGGCAAAATCAAAATGAAAGGACATTTTACGCAGGGTAAAATGACCGGGCAATGGCACTTGTACAGCAGCACCGGCATTCTACGCGCAGTAATGGATTGTAAAAGTGAAACCAACTTTACCCCCCTCTTCCTTTACAATAAAAAAGGCAGGCCCCTACTGGAAGATGGCAGCGGCAAATTTACGCTGGAAACAAAAGAATTTGAAGGCCTGATATTACCCTCAGGTCTGGAAATAGACGGAGAAGTACGTAAAGGGCTAAAGGATGGCAACTGGGAATACACCACCTTCTACAACACCTTTTTTGGACACATCAGCCGTACACATCGCGTTTTTCTATCGGAGCAATACGTACGTGGCCGATTTATCCGCGGCCTGCACAACCCGCACGAAACCATAGACAAAAGAAAAATAGTTACCTCCCCCTTTGCCGCCATTACGTTATGGCCCCCAAAACTACTTACGCTGGATCAGCTGAAGGCCGATCTGGTGTTTGCCCCTACCGCAAGCGGTGTTCATCAGCTAAGATCTTTTCTTGTGCGGGGCCACGCACCTGTTATAGAAGAGGCCCCTAACTCTGCAGACCAGAATTTTGCCCTGTTTATAAGGGTAATATGTAATGCACTGATAAAAAAAGAGGAACTGGCTTTTAAAGGATTCTCCTCTCCCGGCAAAACCTGCTATGCAGATTCCTACCCTATGATACGCCCCGGCCAGACGGTAAACAAAAAAGACAGGTACAATGCCAGCATCCGCTTTACCATTCTCCCCAACCGCTCCGTTGGCAACCTTACAATAGACGGAAAAATTGACGACCGCAGCCGGGAACTGATTACCTACTACCTGCTAAAACTCCGCAAACTATACCTGGACCCCGGGGACGAACTCAACAAGATAGTGCTGACACTACAAACCACCAGCAACAGCGGAAGCAACTACCTGCCTGTTATTCAGCTAAGCAGACCAGCACAGCCATATCCAGACGTTAATTATTGATTATTACCATTCTACAACAACAACCGGCAGTCTTCCGTATTCACTTCCGGGCGGAAAAATAATGCCTCCAACTCCATTAGAAAACTTTCTTGTTCATTCAGAAAACTTTCTGACTCTCTCAGAAAGTTTTCCATCTCAACCAGAAACACCTTGATATCGTTCAGAAACATCACTGATTTAACTGGAAAATTTTCTATACCAACCAGAAAGTTATTCCACGCAAACACACAGGCTTTTTTTTATGAAAAAATACAAAGACTTCATTCCGCATGCTGATGCAGAGCTAAGTGTATACGCCAGCGCATATAAGCAAAACTTCAGAAATGTAGCCGCCACAGCTATTCCCTATATGGGCAACGAAGACATAGAAGAGCATGAAGCAGAGGTTCAGGAAATGATTGACGCTATATACGATGTGGAAAAGAAAAAGGCAGATCTTGCAGCTGCGGTAGCCCGCAAAAAAGAGCTGGTGCAGGCCGTTACCACTAAAATGAGGCGGATGGCTATGTACGCCAAGAAAGGAAATGCCGGCGACAACCCGGTGGTAACCGGCGGCGGCTTAAAATGTAACGCCGTACAGGTGGATGTAAAAAATTTGCGCCCACAGCTAACCGTTACATCCGCCAACGATTACATATCCGTTGCTTTTCATAAAAACTACTCCTTACCTGTTGCCATCTATAGCCGAAAACCGGGCGATAACGACTGGGAATTTATAAGCTACGCCACTACTTCACCTTATATAGACAAAAGACCAGCCAGCATTCCCGGCCAGCCGGAAAGCAGAGAATATAAGGAACATTATACCGATTTTGTAAGCTACATTAGTGAAGCGAGCAGTATTATAGAGGTGGTATTTTACCCGATACTTGTTGTAAAAAGGAAGGAATAGCCACATTATTGCCTCTCGGGGTTAAACGCGTTATTTAAAATATCCATCGCTTCCTGATGTACGCCTTCTTCCAATTCGTCTTTTGTTGGATATTTTGCAATCCGTTCTATTTCCTTCAACAGAGCATGGTTTTGAGTGTTCCTTCCAAGCGCTACCAACACCCATAGCTTCCAAATACCATCATTCGTCCTTAAAATCTTTATTATGTCTGGCACTAATTGATCTGCAAACGGCCTTAACACCTCTGCAACAGGCCGGGCAATTGGCCAGTTAATATCCTGAAGCCATTCCAACAAATCAGAAACAATAGGCTTCATCTCCTCAAATGAAAGCTTTTTAAGCCCTTCAATCACTTCCTGATCATCCTTATGTCCGGGAACAAGTTCGCGTATGTTCATGATTTGAGAAACCTATATTACAAACTTATCCAGCACATAGGTTTCCACCCAGGCCGGAATATTACTATCAACGACCTCTATAGTAGTTCCATTTACAATTTCCAATACAAGGCGGTAGTAATCGTCTGAATTATCTATAACAAAACACCTCTAACAACAGGGAATTATTGAAGCCAGTAATTCCATTGAGCGCACATAACGCTCTTTTATTTTTTGCTCACTTACAGCATGACCGCCTTTATTAACACGCGCTGCAACCCTCGCCACATTGATATCAGCCGATTCTGTAGATATAAAATAAAGGTAGTTTTTAAAGCCTGCATTACGGGAGCGTTTAAACATCTCCAACTTGGATTCATGAGACATTACTGTTTCAAATGAAAAAGTTTCACCCTGGTTTAACAACAGATTTCTAAGAAAATCTGCTATTAATGCAGCAGCATAGGAATTAGCCTGCTGATTGACTTTAATAATATTGTTAGAAAATGAAATTATAACTTCGAAGCCTTCTTCTGTAGCCTTAGCCAATAAAGTAGAATCCTGTAAAAAGGAAGTAAAAGCAGATTCAGTAGAACTTAACCCATAATCGCCCAGGTTAACAAAGCCTTTATCGCGACAAGCTTTTTCAATATCATCGGCATTAATATAGGCTCCCGTAATTACCAGCTTTTGAATTTCTTTAATGATGGTACTTTTACCTGAACCATTGGGACCAGCAAAAACACGCATTCTCTGGCTAGCCTTTTTTGACATACAGTACAGTTCCTTTAGTTAGCATTCTTTTCTTTATAGCAGCCGTACGTTGTTCTATTTCACTTATTTTTTCCACCTCGCCATTATTACTCTTTCTAACCACCCACCCATCTTCAACTACCACAACAGGAATATTCAAAGCCTTATTCTCGTTAATAGCATTTGCCGCAGCACTACGTGCTATAGCGGTGAAAAATTGCTTATCCTGCCTGTCTTCTATCTCACTAAGGGAAGAGTAATGCGCTGCCTTCCGACGGTAAAACATGCCCGCATTTGATAACCTAAGCGCTGCCCGCCCCTTTCTCTTTGGATTTGCCATGGCTTACTATTTTAGTCTTACAACTAACAGTAATTAAATATACAAATTTTAAAAGTCAGATGGCGTCTGTGGCAGGAATGACTGTGATACTGTCAGGTAAAAGAACCACAAGAGAGAATTGATCCGAAAACAAAAAAGCTCACATTCCTGTGAGCTTTTTGCGGACCGGACGGGACTCGAACCCGCGACCTCCGCCGTGACAGGGCGGCATTCTAACCAACTGAACTACCGATCCAAACCTTCCCTTTTTTTTGATTTTCCGTGTTACCGTTCTATCGTTTTGGGAGTGCAAATATAGGGGTATTTGTTTTTAACAAACAAAACTTTTCCAAAAAATATTTTCAGCTAACTGATTGATTGTGTTTTAACAGTGTAAGTATGCCCGTAGATAGTAGATTTGAGTGTATTAAATAATTCCGGTTATGAGCAATGTGCAATTTACAAAAGACGAGAAAGGCAACGGCAGTTTTTACTTAGCCAATGGCGATAAAAGAATAGCGGAAATGGTGATACATGAGGGCAGCAACCACCTTACCGTATACCACACAGAAGTGCAACCGGAAGAAGAAGGCAAAGGACTGGCCAAACAGCTGCTGGAAGCTATGGTGGGCTATGTGCGGGAACATGGTATTAAACTGATTCCGTTATGTGCATACGTGGCAGCACAGGTAAAACGCCACCCGGAAAACTTCAGCGATATTTTATAAACAGCACCTGCTACAACCCTGTTTCCAGTGGCACATATCCGGTAGCTGCCATAGGAAGGTTGTCAAAAACCACTTCAGTAGAAGCAGGCACTGCAAAGGTAGAGCGGAACAGACTGCCACTTCCCGTACCTGCATTAGTGCTGCGGTTAATCCAGTAGAGATACTGCTTCTTTTTATCTAAAGTAAGCGCCAGCGGATAATCCAGTATATTAGTAAGCCCCAATTGGGTAGAGCGTAAAAAGGAAACCAGCGTAGCTTTTCCATCAGTAGTGCCTCTGAAAATATAGCTTACCTTATTTTCTGTACCGGGTTGCATGGCCAGGTATAAATTGCCACCGTTTACAACCAGGCCCGAAAACCAATCTGCACTGCCCGCAGTAACCGGAAAATCTGCTTTACTGTATAACAGGGTTCGTTTACTGGTATCGGCAAGTTGCGCACTGCTTACGCGCGAAAAACGGGCAGTGGAATCTTTTACTGTATAATTTTCGATAAGGAAAAGTGATTCGGATGCAGCGTCTACGGCAATATGGCTTACCGTCATAAGGGTATCACGCTGCAGCATACGTGTAACCTTGCCACCGGAATTGCTGGCGGAATACAGGTAATCTGCATTAACCACACTATCATGCTGTGTCCAGTACAGTGTGTTGGTTACCGGGTTAACAGCCAGCGCAGTTATAGGGGCTGCCACGCTTAATACCAGGCGGGGTGTACTGCCCAGGGTATCACCAGCGTAGATATCTGAATGTAAACGGCCCGCAGCACCACTGTTACGGGTTACCCAATATACATGGCCGGTAGTGGCATTGAGTGTAAACAGAGAGAGGGCCTGACTGGCCGCAACAGAATACAACTCTTTTATTTCAGGCCTGTTATCCATTGCGGCTTTGCGGCCTTTTACAATATAATCGTGCCCTGTTCCCCTGCTGATCCAGTATACAGAAGGAACAGAGCCTGGTGTAAATCCGGTTGGTATTTCTTCCGATTCTTTATCGCATGCTACCAGTAACAGCAACACGCAAAAAGAAGCGAAGGGTAGCTTCTTTAACATTTTTTCATTTTAATTAGCTGGTAGGTGTACCCATATGTTGTGGTTTATTTTTCATACGGATCAGATTCGCAATAAGTCCACTCCAGCCTGTCTGGTGAGAAGCGCCCAGCCCTTTACCGCTATCGCCGTGAAAGTATTCGTAAAACAATACCATATCAGCAAAATGCGGATCAGTTTGTAACTTCTCGTTGTTACCAAATACAGCCCTTCGTCCTTTATCGTCTTTCAGAAATATTTTCAGCAGTCGGTTAGCCAGTTCGTTGCCCACTTCTCTTAGTGACAGGTATTTGCCGGATGCCGTAGGATATTCTATGCGAAAATCATCTGTATAAAAAAAATGAAATTTACGTAAACTTTCAATCATTAAAAAATTCATAGGCATCCACACCGGCCCGCGCCAGTTAGAATTGCCCCCGTAAATAGAGGTATCGCTTTCGCCAGGCGTGTATTTTACCTGCAGCGTAACATCATCTACCTGTAGTGAAAAAGGAGTAGCATTGTACCGCTTTGACAATGAACGCACTCCATGCTCGCTTAAAAACTCCGTTTCGTCCAGCATGCGGCTCAGCAGCCTTTTCATGCGGTGACCGCGCAGCAGGCTGAGCAGGTGTTTTTCATCTTTCCCCTCTTCATACCAGCGGGATACCAGCTTTGCCAGATCGGGCCGGTGGCGTAAAAACCAGGCCATGCGTTGCGCAAACAGCGGGTTACTGTCCAATGTTTCTTTGGAAATAACTTCTACGGCAAAAAATGGTATCAACCCTACCAGGCTTTTAATTTTCAGCTTTACCACCTTGCCATCTGCACTTCTTATCTGATCGTAAAAGAACTCATCTTCTTCATCCCACAGGCCGCTATCTCCCTCACCCATATTGGCCATAGCACCGGCTATATGCATAAAGTGTTCAAAAAACTTAATAGCCATACTGGTGTAAACCTTATTGTTGGTAGCCAGCTCCAGCGATATATGCAGCATATTAAGGGCATATACAGCCATCCAGCTGGTAGCATCTGCCTGCTCCATTACCGCGCCGCCGGGCAGCACCATACTGCGGTCGAACGCGCCTATATTATCCAGCCCCAGAAAGCCGCCTTCAAAAATGTTACTGCCACCACTGTCTTTCCGGTTTACCCACCAGGTAAAGTTGATAAGCAGTTTATGAAACAGTGTTTCCAGAAAAGCATAATCTTTTTTACCCTTTTGCGCCGCATCCTGTTTATACACGCGGTACACCGCACCGGCATGTACAGGCGGGTTAACATCACCCAGCGACCATTCATAGGCCGGAAACTCGCCGGAGGGGTTCATATACCATTCCTCTGTAAGCATCGTCAGCTGCTGCTTGGCAAAGTCAGGATCAATCATGCCCAGTGTTACACAATGAAAAGCCAGATCCCACGAGGCATACCAGGGAAACTCCCATTTATCGGGCACCGAAATAATATCTTCATTATTCAACTGTTTCCAGTTGGCATTACGGCCGTTTAAACGCCCCGGAGGTGGTGGCGGCATGGCAGGATCGCCATCCAGCCATTGCTGCACCTTATAGCTGTAAAACTGTTTATTCCACAGCATACCAGCCAGGGCCTGCCGCTGAATTAACCTTTCATCATCGTTAATTACGTTGTATTGAACATCGCGGTAAAACTCATCAGCCTCTGCTACGCGTTGCGTAAACAACGTATCAAAATCGGCAAAAGCATCTGCCATTTCCACCTCTGTTAACCGCAACTGTATGGTTTCCGAGCCCTTTGCAGGTATTACCAACTCGTAGTCAATAGCTACTTTGGTACCATGCCCATCTGTATCTACCGATGGCTTTGCATGCAACAGAAAATCATTAATACCATCTTTAGGATAAGACGTTACCGAAGGGGTTTGGTATAAGCGCTGGTTATTGGTTTCGTTTTCGCAAAACAGCTGTGTGCCCCCCTTTTGGTGATACAGATGTTTAACCGTAAGCTTTTCATGCTTCAGATGCACACAGTTGTCTGTTCCGGTAAACAATACGGGTTTATAGGAATGACGGCCCCATATCCAGGTATTTCTAAACCAGGCAGTGGGCAGTACATGCAAAGCAGCGCTTTCGGTGCTTCGGTTATGAACGGTAATTTTTATCAGTATATCATCCGTATCTGCCTTGGCATATTCAATAAAAATATCAAAGTATTTATCCTCATTAAAAATACCCGTATCCAGTAACTCATACTCTTCCTGCTGTTTATTGCGGCGGCCATTTTCCTCCACCAGTAACTGGTAAGGAAATTCCTGCTGCGGATACTTATACAGCATTTTCATGTAAGAATGAGTAGGAGTGGCATCCAGATAGTAATACAGTTCTTTTACATCTTCCCCATGGTTGCCCTGCTGGTTGGTAACGCCAAAAAAGCGCTCTTTAAGTATAGGGTCTCTTTTGTTCCAGAACGCCAGTGCAAAACACAGCAACTGCTTTTCATCACAAATACCTCCTATCCCCTCTTCGCCCCAACGCCAGGCTTTACTGCGCGCCATATCGTGCGTAGTAAAATTCCATGCATCGCCATGCGCGCTATAATCTTCCCTTACTGTACCCCATTGCCTGTCGCTTACATAAGATCCCCATTTCTTCCATCCCTGCTGTTGCAGGCGTTGCTGTTCTACATTCATAAGTACAGATTTTTATCGTTTGCTTTGCTTATAGAGCTGTATATCCTTCGTCAGATTCTGATCAAATTTATTAAAGAGCTTTAACTCCTCCGCCATTTCCCGGTTGCGGCCAATATGAGCAGCAATAATTTCATAGCCAATCTGCTTTGCCGTTCCGGCGGCAGCCTGGCGGTGCTGGTACAGGTGTCCCATGGCCTTGAGATACAATTGCTTTTGCGGAACCAGCGTTGCTGTTTTGTATAAAGCAGCAGCCTGTTGTTCCAATGCGGCATCTGCCTCTATGTGAGAGAAATAGGTATTAAGGCACCGCAACGCATCGCTCTGTCCTGCTTCCCATCCGGAAAGCAGCAACGCCTGCGCGGTTTCATCATCCTGTAGCTTTTCCCGGTATACGCCAGCCGCATTCATATATTGCTTCTTTTGCTTGTATTCCAGCGCCAGTAATCCATAATGGTGCCGGGCTTCCTCGTTACGGCCCAGCAGCATAGCCAATTCACCGGCCTTATCGTGTTTATGAATGGTTATATATAGTTCCAACGCCTGCTGTAGCATATTCCCCTTTTCATAACACCTGGCAGCTTCTTCCGTCTGCTTCAGGTATTTGATATAAATAGCTGCCGCTTCTGCATAAAGCCCTCCTTTTTCCAATGCAGTGGCGGCTGCGCGGTAATCGCCCAGCAGTTTCATGTATACAAAAGCTGCTTTTTGATAGTCGCCGTTTTGCATAAGATCAGCCGCTGTTTGTCGGTACTGGTTGTTTAAAAGCTGATAGTGATCTTCAGGCAAAGTATAAGCCCCTGCACCCGCCGCACCCCTGTTGCTACCAAAGAGCGAAAAGCCACTCCAACGTTTTGAAAAACCTATTTCAGCCAGGTTGTTGCCGCCACGGTGTACCCCGCTGGTATCCAGCGGTACGGCATACTCCAAAGCTTTTTCAGGGTTGGTGCGAAACAGATCTAACAGCTTATCTACCTGTTTTTTATTACGCTCTTCCAGATCTTCATACTGCTTTTCCATTTTACGCATCCAGGAAAGCAATTTTCCCTGTGCGGCCTTGTATGAGGTGCCTGAATTATTGTTGTTACGGGAAGAGGTGCCGGTGTGGCCGGTTTTTACAGGAATACGGATAGGTATAAGCCCCGGCAACCAAAACAACAATCGTAAAAGTGCCCGCAATAACCGCAGTAACCACAATACCAGTTTTTCCCACCACGCCAGTGGTTTGCTATTCAACTCTGGCGACTGTTGCGGAAAGCTTTGCTTACTCAACTGCTCCAGCGTTTCCTCGGGTGATGTTACCTGAATAAACATACCACGCAGCTTTCCAGGCCGGTAAACGCCTTTTGCAGGCACCGATACCGCAGTTGTACTTTCCTGCGGCAACAGCAACAGGCTTTGCCACTGCACCGGCTGCTCCAGTGCAACCAACCCTGTTTCTGCATGCAGAAAATGCAGCTGCGGCCCCAGTAGCCGGTGCAGCTCGTCTGATGCAAGTATAGGATACAGGCTGGTATACTGTGCTATAAACAGATGATTGTGCACCAGCTGACAATATTCTGCCCTGCCTGCAATAGCTGGCAGCAGCGCTTGTTCCGGCACCACCAGACAGCCCCACAGACTATTGGCTTTTTTACCGGGTAACGCATATACATTCGCCATAGCCAGGTTCAACTGCATCTGCTGCATTTGCTGCAACCATTGCTCCACCGTACTGCCACGTATCAGCAACGCAGCCAGTGGGTACTGGTTTTGGTTGGATAGTGTAAGACTAAGCTCCATGGCGGATAATTTGCGAGGTAAAGTAGTTTACGGTACGCTTATACAGATCTGCGCTATCCCGCACCACTACTGATTTATGGTTATAAGGCAGATAATATTCATTCCCCGCAAAATAATGCGGGGTTGCTATGGCCAATGCTGTATCTATAACAAGGGGAATGTATACATCCTGATGAGATTGCACTTTAACTGCTTCAAGTACGATATTGGTTTTTGAAAACTGCATTATATATGCTTCCGCTTTGAGCAATGAAGAGAAAGTGGAGACTACGCGGGGTTTATCTCCTATCAGATGAACAATTTCACTGAGTGAAGAATCAATTCGCCCGTTATCAGAATATTTCTTCAAATACTCCATCTTATTCGCAATTTGCTGCGATGGGGCTATCACATCGTACAGTTCTTCTATATCCGGCTTCACCATTTTAAGTATAACAAAGCCTTTATTACTGACTTCAACATTACTACCATCGGGAAACACAAATAAATTCTCATTTTCATAATAAATTGCATCCACTGCACTGCGCTTTCTTTCTGCGCTCACCTGCAACCATTTTATAACACCACGGTGATTCAGCACCAGCACATGTGAATCATTTAATACCAGCTGCCCTTCCGTATTTATGTAAAGACTTTTCAGTTTTTTCATCCATGGTTTGGCGCCCACCTTGTTAAACGTATCCCCCAGTTCCGTCAGGTATTTTTCGTAATCGTTATAGTGCTGAACCATATCAGCCTCTGCGTGCCGGCGATGTATAGCAGGTTGGGGGCCGGGTTGTATAGTCCAGCAACCGTCGCCTTTTATATAATAGAAAGTATGCGCAATATGAAAGAACTGCGGATGAGAGGACAGCTGCCATTCGGGAAAGTCCAGCATATCACAGTTGCCGGTACGTAAGTTAAGCAAGCCTACCTTTTTGCCCTGCGCTGCAAAGCAGAGCAGTATTTTATCGCCCTGTTCGTTTACACACAAATCGAACAGACTACTATTGTCAGGTATTTTATAAGGCATCCATTCCCATCCCCGCTTATCCTTATAATCGCAGGCATGAAACAGTTGTTTGGTGCCGGTAACAATCCAGTAGTCGCCCAACTTTCCCAGCAGTTTTTTAATATTGTTATCTGCCGGGCATAAAATAGGATACGTTGCAGCAGCACTCACCTGCTCTTCCGAAAGTGGTGCTACAGGCCTGGGCGCTACCGGTTTAGCCGGTAGCTTTTTCTGCCATAGTATATCCAGCGGAAGCGTCATCTGCTGTAGCAGCTTGCGGCTTTTCTGCACTTTGCGGTATACAGATACCTGCCCCGTGGCTGTTACCATAATCCAGCAAACAAAACGGTGATAATGATCGCTTATCACCTTCTGCACTTCTATATGCCCCGCAGCCTCCTCGCTGGAAATAAAAAGCAGTTGCTGCTTTTTATTATCCGGCTGCGAAGCCAGATAACCGGATATACCGGCAGCGGCATGAAGTCCGGTATCTAAACGGCGCATGCCCGTTATTACCTCTTCCACGTTCCCGTAAGCAACAGGGAAATTATGCAGGCCCACTGCCTGTATATGAATAGCATCTTTAACACGGGGATGCTTAGCTATAGCCAGCGCCAGCGCATACCCCAGCACACGACAATTACCCCAGTTTTTAAGAGACACATCTATCAGCACGGTATATTCTGCATCATCACTGGCATGAGAAGCTTCCGGATGCAGGTATAACACTTCATTATTGGCCAGGCGGGATAGCAGCACCATATCATCATTGGCATATTCAGACAACAACATTCTGTCGAAGCTACCTTTGTTGGTAAGATCCGCAGCACCACCTGCCGGCTGCTCTTCCGGCAGGGAAAACAACACCGGCACAGACAAACCCGCCCACAGATGTTGCAGCAAAGCACCGGCCTGAAACGTTTCAGGATGCTGCAGTAGCGCCTCCAGCCAATCCGTGGGTGGTGCTGCATTGCCTGCTACCGGTAACTCAGGCAGTTCCGGCTCTTCTTTTATTTCGGGCAAACCGGAAAGTGCGTCCAGAATACCGGCTTCGTTCCTGAACTTTTGCGCCAGCAGGCTCAGGCATTGAAAATCTTTATCTACCCTGCGGAAAAACAAATCTCTTTGCTCATCTTCAGGACCACCGGGCATAGGAGTTGCCTGTAAACCCGTTTGCCTTAGCATAGGTAGCCAATGTGAGATACGTTCTACTCCTAAACGATTATGACTTTTACAAAACAGCACCTGCATCAGCTGCATTCTGGCAGTGCCGGTACGATAGTGAGCCGGTAGCTTTTGCAGCAGGTGCAATAATGGTTCTGCCTCTTTAATGTAAGCAGGTTCTGTACGGTTTCCTTTTGCCATACGGCTACAGGAGGCACGTACATGGCTTAACAGGTCTGTAACGTTGCTGTTGGCATTGGTGGCAGCAAACGCCAGTAGCAGGGCACCCAATGGAGGCCAGCCGTGTGGTAGTATAAACTCCAGCGTTTGCAGCAGCAGTGGGGTATACACAATAGTGCCCCCGCCATTGCTGCCTGCTATAACTTCCCCCCCATCTTCCAGCGACCAGAAATAGCCAGGCGTGCGTTGTATGTAGTGTTGCAGTTTACTGTCCATCAGCTGGTGAATTTTCAGGTGCTGCAATATTGCCGGTAGTTAACCGGAAAGAACTTACAGAAAGCGGGCGAAACTGTTGCCAGAACAATGGTAGTAAAGTCTGGTCTTGCTGCCACAGCGCCAGATTACCTTTACCCTCTGCTATCTGCTGCAATATGGGTGATAACACAGGCCATTCCAGCGTATACCCAACCGGCAGCAACAGGTTGCCGCTTTGCCATAACACCTGCGCATGTGACAGCGGCAGTAATGGGGTACCCAGCACCAATGCCTTATGGCGGTTAAGCAAACACCACTGCAACGGCTGCAGACGAACGGCAGCTGCAGTGGCAATGTACCTACCCAGTACATCTACCTTTACCAGCATACCACAGGCAGATTGTTCCTGTACACCGGGTACCAGCCGCACAGGTATTTGCTGTTGTATACCAAAATAGTTGTGATTAAACGCAGGCAGGGTAACAGGCAGCGCCTGTGCAATAGGCTGAAACTGCTCTTTTGCAGCAAGCTGCTTTTCGGGTACCAGTCCCCCCGGCCTGAACAAATGGCCGTTGTGCCAATGATAAAGCGTTGCAAAAGGAATGCTTTTTACTTCTGTGCTTACAGCCTGCTCTTTTGTAAAACCTTTTACCAGGCAACAGTGGTTGTTACAGGCTACCATCAGCTGCTCCCAATGCCTTATGCGGCCCAGATAATGCTGGTGCTGCCTGCTTATTTCCAGTACATATACTAATTCAGCTGTAACATCTTTTGCCATAACCCCTCAATTTCCTGTTGAATAAACCGTTTCTGTTCCGGGTTCTGAATCCAGTCGCACCGGGTTTGTACATACCGCAGTTTATCCTTAATTACATTCTGCGCTTCAAAAGACAGTTGAGGGGTATTCCAGGTATCGCGCAGCAGCAATACTTCCTTCATTACCTCATCGGGCTGAGGTACACTATTGTAAAATGCCTGCGGATGTGCCTGCTCATCTGTACTGTTTTCAATAACACTGTTGATGATACCGGCCAGTATTTCCATCTGCTCTTCGGTATCCCAGATATACTTTAACACCCACAGATCGGATAAAATGGCCTGCTGCCGGTTGCAAAGCAGGGCACTGGCAGCAATCAGATGCTGTAGTTTTACCGCATGCCTGTCAGACACTTTAATGCCTGTGTTACGCAGACTATGTATTACATCTATATATTGTTTACGAATGGATGCCAGATCTATGCTGCGGCTGGCAGCCTGCAGGGCCATAATGGCTTCCGGCGTAATTACAGGCCTGTCTTCTCCGGTACCCCGCTCCATGTTCCAACCGGCCAATAGAACCTCCTGCAACCTGTCGGGGTGTACATAATCGCATTTTACCCGCAGCAAAAACCGGTCGAGCAAGGCATTCAGCGCCTCATCTTCCGGCAGCAGATTGCTGGCCCCCACAAACATGAGTGCCGGCAGCTTACGGGTTTCCTTTCCCCGCCGGAACAACTTTTCGTTTAAAGCCAGCAACAAGCTGTTGAGAATAGCACTGTTGGCATTAAATATTTCATCCAGAAACACCAGTGAAGCTTCTGGCAGCATGCCTTCGGTATTGGTAACCAGCTCCCCTTCTTTCAGCTTACGGATATCGAACGGGCCAAACAATTCGTTAGGTTCCGTAAAACGGGTAAGCAGGTATTCAAAATTCCTGCCTCCTTCCAAACATTCCGACAACAGCCTTACGATAGCACTTTTAGCCGTACCGGGAGGGCCTAACAAAAAGAGGTTTTCGCGGGCAACAAGACTGATGCCCAGCAGGTCTGTAATCTCATCTTTACCAACAAAAGACTGTTTGATATATGAGAGTACATTTTTAAGTTGTGTAATCTGCTCCATTCCGTTATAATAATTCTTTCCAGAAATAATTGGCATAATTGCCCATTGACGCCTTAACTACCGGTGCCAGTGCCGGCAACTTTGCCAATGCAGCCTGTTTACAGGCAATAACCCTATCGGCATACAACTGCCGCAAAGTGGCATTATCAAGCACTACCGCCATATCAGGCAACTGCTCTGCGGCATAACAACTGATGCCGGAATAATGCCATTGCTGCAAACACGCCTGCAGCAGAGATATTATCACATCATCCGGATCTATATTTTCAGCCTGCTGCAACACCGCTGGCAGAAAACGCAGGCACAAATCGGCCGAGAGTATGGCATCCGGCGTTTGTGTGCCGTTGTAAGCAGGTAGCAAAACCGGCAGCTGTGTGTTTGTATGTTCGCGGTAAAGCAGCAGTTGGGCTGCTGTGTATATGGTTTTAGCCCCCCATAATGCCGCCGCTGCGTTAAAGGCAGGTGGCGTGGCCGGATAATCCAGACACTCATTACGATACTCCAGCTCCAGAAAATCGGTAACCAGCAAGGCTTCTTCCGCTTCAATAACTGCAATACGGGAAAAAAGCAACAACGACTCTTCGTTACGCAGATGGTAAATAGTATCCAGAAAGTGATGCCGGGCAGGGTTATTCATATCGGGTATCATGGGTAGGTTTCAAATATAAGTTTTTTAGCAATAGCTTTGCGCCATTGTATGAAACGTTTGCAACTAAAGAACCAATGGGTACTGGTAACCGGCGCATCGTCCGGCTTAGGTGAGGAAATGGCACGCCAGCTGGCAATACAGCATAAAGCCAACCTGCTGATTGTAGCGCGCAGGCGCGAAAGGCTGGAACAACTAAAGACTGAACTGGAGCAAAGCGCCGGTGTACAGGTAAAAGCTATTGCGGCTGATTTATCGGTACTGGCCGATGTAGACCGCGTAATAACAGAAAGCCTGGAAGGGGGACAGTTGTACGGAGCGGTTTTAAACGCAGGGCTTACTTACTTTGGCCGCCATGCCGATTTACCGTGGGACCGGTTTGAAAGTATACTGCAGACCAATGTGGTGGGTGTAACCCGCATTACCACTGCTTTGGTAAAGCATTTTGAAACTACCGGCAAGGAAGGAGGTTTAATGATAGTGGCCAGTATGGCCGCCCTGTATCCGGTACCTTACCAGGCCGCTTACTCTGCTACCAAAGCCTTTTTGCTAAGCTTTACCAATGCCCTTTCGCACGAAATTCAAAACCCGAAGTTTTCTGTTACCGCTTATGCCCCTGCAGGCATTGCGACGGAAATGACAGGTGGGGAAGCTTTCCATGGCCTTAAAAGCTGGCTGATGCCTGTAAAGCAGGCAGCTGCAGAGGGATTGCACGCTTTTGTTACCCGTAAATACAGCCATATACCAGGCAGGTTAAACCGGCTGGGCAGTATGTTTATGCACCTGTTGCCAAAGAAGTTTCTGGCAGCGCAGATGGGTAAAATCTATTATAAATCGCTGCTGCAAAGCGAAGCAGCAACCGGCACCCCAACACCTGGCCGGCCATGAGCAGCACCTGGCAACTGACCGCACCGGAGCTTACGCTGGTACAGAATGCCGAATGGCTGCTGACCAAGCAACAGATTACCGGAAAAGTGTATGAGTTGCTGGGTACGTTAAGTACCCGCTACAGCAACCTGCTGCTGCAATACCCGCCGGCCGATGCGGCAATACTACAGCCAACGCCTAAGATAGCCAGAGGAGAATATTACCGGCAGCTGCCATATGTAATACTGGACCAGCCGCGCTTTTTTAAACAGGAAGATGCCTTTGCCATAAGATCGCTTTTCTGGTGGGGCCAGCACTTTAGCATACATCTGCATCTATCTGGCAGGTATAAGGCGCAATATATGCCCCTGCTTCTGCGGCACCTGCAGCAAGGCCGTTTACAGCAGTGGCATACCGTGCTGGCAGAAGACCCTTGGCAGCATTATTTTGGGCCGGGCAACTACCAGCCGGTTACCCCGCAAACCACTGATATAAGCACTGCCTGGCAAACCCTACCATTTATAAAACTGGGGCAGTACCTTCCGCTGAACCGTTGGGAGGAAGCGCTTCCTTTTTACACCAGCCGCTTTGAAACATTGTTACAGCTGCTGCATACGTAAAAAATACACTTGCCCGCCTGCACCATTGTTGTTGTTTCAAAGGCAATACGTATCTTGCCCTATATGGAATTATCAGAGATACAGCTTGTAGTGAAGCGCTCTACCCTGCCTGATGCCGGAAAGGGCCTGTTTACCAAAAAAGCGATTGCCAAAGGAGCCAAAATAGCGGAATACACAGGTACCATAACCAAATGGAAAGAGGTGGAACACCATGACGGTGCCAACCCTTACATTTTTTATGTAAACAAAAACCATGTTATTGATGCCAATACGCACAAAGATTCAGTGGCACGTTATGCCAATGATGCGCGCGGACTGGTGAAGATAAAAGGCCTGGCAAACAATGCAGAGTTTGTAGAGGAAGGCGTTCGCGTATTTCTGGTTGCCAAAAAAGACATACCCAAAGGTTCTGAAATATTTGTGGGCTATGGCAAAGAATACTGGGATGTGGTGCGCTACAATATGCGTATTGATAAACAGCGTGCAGCAGATGCAGCAAAAGCAGCAAAGACTGCCAAAAAGAAAGCCAAGTAGATAAAACTATTGATAAGAATAAGGGGCTATGATTACATGGCCCCTTATTTTGTTTGCAAAAAAAAGGAGGCAAAAGCATTACTGCTGATGCCCCACTTTACTCTAACAACAAGGGGTATGCTAATTAATCGTACAGATTAAAATCTGCAACTATCTTGTAGATAAGCTTAATGCGTGAGTTTACATTCAGCTTTCTGAAAATTCGTTTAAGATGCTCGTTTACGGTATGGTGTGAAATAAACAGCGCCACTCCTATTTCTTTGTTGGTGTACCCTTTCAATATCAGTTTTATAATTTCTGCTTCGCGTGGAGTAAGCATGTTGGTGCCTATTCGCCTGCCACTTTGCAACTGCTCGTGAAACAAAAGATCGAACAATTTCCGCTGCACATCAAAGGCAAGAAAACTTCGTCCTTCACCAATATGCTGAATACAATCTTCCAGTACCCGTTGTGAAAAAGGCTTTTTAAGAAAGCCGGTAACGCCGGCCTTTACTGCCCGCAACACCAGCCGCTCGTCATTAACCGTTAGCATAAACACCAGTTGTATAAAGCTAAACTGCTTTCTGATGCTTGCAGCCAGCTGCAATGCCGGCCCCTCTTCTGCTACCCCTATAAACACCAGATCAGCCATTTTTTGTGCATCAGCCAGTTGCTGATATTCTTCAATGGTTGAACACTCAAAAACAACCAGGCAATCTTTCCGGTCCTGCAAAAAGGTTTTAATTGCCAGTACAAACGTCTCATTCTTTTCAACAATTCCTATGTATATCATACAAAATATTAGCATATCTCCTGTTCCGATGCGGAGCAGGAAGTTTTACAGGAAGTACGAAAAGAGATTAAACGTTTTTATGCAGTTAAAACATCCAATAATTTCATTACCAGGCGCTGCTATGAAAAACAGCTGTTTAAATGGTATTTTCATCCGGAAATTCTAATAAGGTTTAAGGCGCTTTACCCATTCAATAATCAGTCAAACATATAACGATATTTTGTTTTTGAGTTACCTTATTCAAGGTATTTTAAAAGTGAATTATTTTATATTAAATTATCACATGTGTTAAAACAGCGGAACCGCATGATATACAGCACTGTATTAAAAATGTGGAAAATCGTTTTTTTACACTATCTTTTAACCGACTTTAGCGTTTTTTATTGTTTTTTGACAGTACCTCATGTGGCAAATTGTAAGAAAGTGGATTAATACCGGAGCGTCAAACGAACTGGATTTTATAAAAAATACGCGTATCAGAATTATTAACCTGGCCTCTTTACTGGGCGGCTCGGTTTCATTCCTGTTCAGCATTATCAATGCCATCAGTGGCAATTACCTGCTGGCGGGTATTAACATTGCCACTCTTTTATCGCTGATTGGACTATTGGTTTGTAATGCCCGCCAGAACTTTTTAAAGGGGCCCGCCATTATTATGGTGGTTATTTCTCTGGTTTTATGCCTCAACGGTCTTTTGTTTAACAACAACATGGAGTTTTACGTACTGCTGGTGGTTTGCCTGGGGCTGGTACTGTTTGATAACCTGAAGATTATTCTGGCAATTATATTATTGAACAGCCTGTTTTTTTTGATTACCCACCTGGTGGCTCCATACACCAGCATACAACCCGCTACAGCGCAGAGACAGTTTTTAAACCTGGCCATATGGCTGGGGCTGTTATTAAGCTGCCTGTATTCGTTCAAAAAACAAAGTCTGGAATACCTTACGCACCTGGAAGCAGCTAATGAAAACCTGAAAGCGAGTAACCACGCAAAGGAAAAGTTGTTTTCTATTGTGGCACACGATATGCGATCGCCCCTTAACTCATTAAGCGCTACGCTGGAGTTACTGGACAACGAATACATTACCCAGGAAAAATTCAGGGAGCTGAGTGGCCTGCTGGCTAACCAGACCAAGCACCTGAACGAGAACATGGAGGTACTGCTGAAATGGGCGCACAGTCAACTGAAAGGCATTGAAGTACATGCCCAGAAAATAGATGCCTGTACCCATATTGCAGAAATTTTAGCGCTGTTGCAACCACTGATGAAGTTTAAGAACATTGAAACAACATGGAATTGTGACAGTCCGGTATGGGTATTTGCCGACAGCGAACACCTGAAACTGATACTACGTAACCTGATAACCAATGCCATTAAATTCAGCTACCCCGGCGGCCGTATTGAATTGATAGTGAACCACAACAGCGGCAAACAGGTATGGATTCAGGTAAAGGACCATGGTATAGGTATCAGCGCTGCCGCACAGGCAGGCTTATTTACCAATGTGGTAAATGCCTCAGCGCCAGGCACCAGCAATGAGAAAGGCATAGGGCTTGGCCTTCAACTGATTAGAGAATTTATAACCCGCAACGGCGGCGTGATACTGATTAAAAGCGCGCCCGGCGAAGGAAGTACATTCAGCTTTTGTTTGCCCGCTGCAGACAGTTTATAATAATATTAACCATTACAACTCAACTTTTGCATCATTTTTCCTGTTATGAAAGGTATATGTAAAATATATCAACAACATAAAAACAGCACATATGGAAGTTGCAAAAAGAATAAGAGGAAATAGCACGGAAGAAATTTGGCAGCAGTTACAGGACGATTTTAGTACTTTAACTACCCTAAGTGATTATGCTGTTTTAATAGAACAGGAAAACCGGAATATAGAGCTTACCATGGGCGTACACCTGGGAGGCAGCGAGGAAGGCGGCTATGAGTATACAACCATAACAGCCCCGTTACATCCTGGCCACGATTTCTTTTTTACTATTTACCCGCAGGATGTTTTTACCGAAATAGGGAAACTGCTGGGCATGCAGGATATTAAAACCGGATACCCGGAATTTGATTCTCAGGTGATTGTGAAAACAAACGATGCCCTGAAGTTTAAAAAAGTATTTTCCAGCCGGGATACACGCAAGGTATTTGAGTCGTTATCAGGGTATTCCTTAAAAATAACTACTGAAAAAGGAAAAGGCAGCCAGCTGGAACTGAAAGTGCAACGTGCGCTTACAGATATTAGTGAGTTAAAAAGGGTATATAAGGCCTTTTACCAGATTTTGTCGCTCTGTGCGTACATCACCACGTAACCGTTAATTATCGTTATCCTTTTATTACCTTACCGGGTTGACCTTTTACCAGGGCAATCCGGTATTTTGTTGGTACCGGTCTGTTTACTTTATCGCCAACCGGACTATCTGCAAGTGCAAATGCCGCTCCCCTTCCCTACTGATGTATGCTTTAATGCTACAATTTTGCCGGCATAAACCAAACGACTTTTCATGTTCGCAAAATCAGCTTTGCCTGTTGCAGCCGGATTGCTTGTATCTATGGCGGCAATAGCCCAGGAAAAAAGCAGTGAGTTAGATCCTGTAACCATTACAGCCACCATAAACCCGGTAGCCAGCTCCAAAACAGGGCGTAACCTGTTTGTTTTAAAAGGAGAAGATATTGCCAAATTGCCCGTTCACTCATTGGACGAGGTATTGCGTTATATACCCGGCTTTGAAGTACAGGCACGCGGCCCCATGGGTGCCCAGAGCGATCTGGTACTGCGTGGCGGCACCTTTCAACAGGTATTGGTAGTAATAGATGGTTTACGGATTAACGACCCTAATACAGGACACTTTAACAGCTACATACCTGTGGTACCTGCTGAAATAGAACGTATAGAGGTACTGAAAGGCGCTTCTTCTGCTATTTATGGTTCAGATGCAGTGGGTGGTGTGGTACATATTATTACCAAAACATTTGCCTATACGGGCGTACCCTCTAAAAGCTTTTCCGGCGGCGTTACCGGAGGTGCTTATGGTTTACTGAATGCCAATGCCTCTGGTTATTACAGCAACGAAAAACTGGCCGTTAGCGCCGGGGCACAAACCAATAATGCAGATGGCCAGGCACAGCGCGGCATTGATGGCTATTTTCACCTGCATACCGTGTCTGCAGCTGCCAGCTATAAGCTGAACAACCAATGGAAAATTGCTTACCGCTCCAGCTTTGACAGCCGCAAATTTGCTGCACAGAATTTTTATACCTCTTTTGCATCAGACACTGCTGCTGAAAAGGTAACTACCTGGTGGCAGCAACTGGCGCTGAGCTATCATAAAAACAATAATCATTTTACCTGGCAAACCGGCTACAAGCATGTAAACGACCATTACGGCTACAATCCTTCTTCCATTGCCAACAACAGCAAATCAAAGCTGTTACAGTCGCTTGCTGTGTACGAGCATAGCTTTAATAATGACCTAAGCCTGGTTACGGGCGCCCAGTTTCAGCAAAAAGGTATATCCTCTAACGACAGGGGCAACCATACTGTTTATCAGGCAGCAGGCTTTGCCTCACTAAACGCTGCATTGAATAAACACTTTACCGTAAGCCCCGGCGTAAGGCTGGATTGGGATGAGGCCAGTGGCTACGAACTGGTGCCACAGCTGAACGCCAGTTACAAACAAGGCAGTTTTCAGGTAAGGGGTAGTGCAGGTAAAACCATACGCAATGCCGACTTTACAGAGCGCTATAATAACTATAACAAAACACTGGTAACAAGCGGAAGAATAGGAAACCCGGACTTATCGGCTGAACGTTCTTTCAGCTATGAGGCAGGTGCCGATTACTTTGGCAAAAACTTCCGGGTATCTACCACTTTGTTTCAACGCAGACATAGCGACCTGATTGACTGGTCTACCACTGCTTATGCAGATATGCCCCGGAAAGAAAACCTGAGTGCTACCGGTACTTACGCCCTGGCCCGCAACATTTCTAAACTGATAACCAGCGGCTGGGAAACAGATGTACAGTGGATATACACTATGAACAACCAGCGCAGCTTTACAGCCAATGCCGGTTTTATATGGCTGAACTCAGAAACCAATGCAGGCTTTGCTTCTTTTTATACCAACTCGCACGCAAAATTTATGGTCAATGGCTCGCTACGCTACAGTACGCCATTGTTTGCCATTAGCGTAAACGGTTTGTACAAAACCCGCGAAGCACAGGCAGCTGCCAATATTAAAGGGCAGATAACCACTGAATACTTTGTAGCCAGTGTAAAAGCCGATGTATTTGTAATTAAAAACAAACTGAGCGTATACGCAGAAGCAGATAACGTATTTAACAGGTCTTATGCCGATTTGCTGGGCGCTCAGATGCCGGGCCGCTGGTTAATGGGCGGTATAAGGTTTACATACTAACCGTTATTTAACCACCACCTTTTTATACTGTGCGGTGTGTGCGCTGAAATAACCCAGCGCCCCACCCTGCAGATTGGTAACGGGATTGGCAGGCGTGGCCATGATATCTTCGCCACTGGCACTTGCCTTTACACTGTACCAGTACTTATAAATAACAGGGTCGATACTTTGCATTTCCACCTGCACGGTATCGCCCTTTTTTATTTCGGCGGAATAGCTATCTGCAAAATTACCTTCGTACAAAAGCGGATACGTTACTGCTGTACCATTGTTAATACGATCATCTGCCACATATACAATACCGGCCTTTTTACGGTTAATGGTTTGTACAAAATTGTAGTAATTAGCTTCTCCGGCAGGATCGGCATATTGTACATTGGCCACATAGCGCCTGCTACCCGAAATGGATTCTGTAGTAATAGTAAGCCCATCCATATTCACCTTCGCCGGCATTTTACAGGAAGCGGTAAACAGGTTACCCTTTACGTTTACTGCAAGATTGTATGTTTTACCGGGCACACCTTTATATGTTTGCTGATATACCCCTTTGGATATACGCCTGAGGCTAACAGCAGCACCACCTTCTTCTGTAACAGTTACTGATGCACTATCAACCCCTATAAAAGCAGTAGCATCACTTACATTCTGGCTTAACGATACAAGTACACTACAGTAGCCATTGTTATCAATTTTACCTTCTATTACGTATACAGGAGCAGCATTTTCAAAGTCAATATCTATTGCTTTGCGGCAACTTATGGCAGCACAAAACAGGGTGGGCAGTGCCCACAATTTTTTCAGGGGGAATATCATAGTTATTAAAATTTAAAATCGCATGATATAGATGGTACGTATTTGAATAATGAAACCTGTATAGCTTCTGTTTTACCCGGAGTTGTTTTACTCTGCCGGAAAAACAGAGAATATGCGTTTTCGCGGCCGTAGGCATTGTATACACCAAAAGTAAGATCAGCTTTCAGCCTTTTTTTACGTATGATGTGTGCACTGGCGCTTACATCTAACCGGTGGTAAGCAGGCATGCGGTATCCATTGCGCTCTGTATAATAATATACCACCCGGTTATTGATAATATATTTTCCTGCAGGCAGTGTAACAGCATTTCCTGTGTAAAACACCCAGGAAGCTGAGAGCGACCAGCGTTGCCCCAATTCGTAATTAGTTACCACGGATACTTCATGGGTTCTGTCCTGCCGGGCATTATACCACTGGTTATTATTAATACCATCAATCTGGCGCTCGGTTTTAGATAAGGTATATCCTACCCAGCCGGTAAACTTACCCTTCTTCTTTTTAACAAGTGTTTCAATACCATACGCCCTGCCTTTTCCGTATAGCAGTTTTGACTCTAATGCCTGATTGTCCAGAATATCCGCACCATTTCTATAATCAATCTGGTTTTGCATGGTTTTGTAATACACTTCGGTAGTTAGCTGCCATGTATTATTTCCCAGGTTTTTGTAGTAGCCGGCACTTACCTGATCTGCTATTTCAGGACGGATAATATTGGTACTGGCTACCCATCTGTCAGTTGGTGAAGAAGCGGTAGCGCTGGCAATCAGATGCAGGTTTTGTACAGTTCTGGAATAAGATGCTTTAACAGAAGAACCAGGATTTAACTGGAAGCTTGCTGATAAACGAGGTTCGGCATTGATGTAAGTTTTTACCACCTCACGTGTACCATAACGCATAGTATCGGTAACGTGTCCCTGCGGATTTAACTGGTAAAAGTCGCCACGCCCGCCAAGGATACTGAATCCTGTAAGCCTTACCCCGTAGCTTATCTGCCATTTATCGCCCGGCGTCCATTCATTATTTACGTACAACGCATTTTCTACTGAATGTCTGATAGGCTGATTGGTTTTATTGATAGCACTTTTTTGCAGCGACTGAACATTGCCCGGCAAAATGCTGCGGAAGGCAGACGACCCGCCGATATATATTTTATTACGATTATCCGGCGTAAATATCCATTCTGTTTTACCACTGAGATCTTTAATACGGGAAGCGATATTGATATTATAATTGGTTTGCGCTACACCTGCTGTATAATTAAAATTGCTGTAGCTTACGGCAGTATTAGTAACCAGCTTATTACTGAAATGATGGTTCCAGTGAACAGAACCGAGACGATTGCCCCAGGCGATATTGAAAAGGCCTGACAGACTTAACAAATCGTGCCCGCTGTAAGCAGCAACGCTTATTTTGTCGTTTTTACCTAACGACCACGAGAACTTAGCATTCACATCGTAAAAATTCATTTTATTGCTGTTGATAGCTGAATCTTTAGACAGCTTCAGAAACATGTCTACATAAGTACGGCGGCCTGAAATAAGAAAGGAAGACTTATCTTTTGTAATGGGGCCTTCCACACTTAACCGGGTAGAAATTAAACCAATACCTCCATTTACTTTCCAGGACTGATTATCACCATCGCTGGTACTGATATCCAGCACAGAAGATAACCTGCCACCATACTGCGCCGGCATACTTCCTTTATACAGCGATACTTCTTTAATAGCATCTGCGTTAAACACAGAAAAGAAACCCATAAAATGCGAAGCATTATATACAGGTGCGCCATCCAGCAATACCAGATTCTGATCGGCGCTACCACCTCTTACATAAAATCCGCTGTTGCCATCTCCGGCAGATTTAACGCCCGGCAGTAATTGTAATGTTTTTAATATATCGCGTTCGCCCAGCATAGCAGGAAGGTTACGGGTATCTTTGAGCAGAAATTTTTCGTAACCTGTTACGGGCTGCATTAAATGACTTCCCCTGGTTGATTTAACAGTAACCCGGCCCAGCTCGTTAGGCACTTCAGAAAGCCCTACGTTAAGGCGTGTATCTTTATCTATTTCTACCTCCAGGGTTTGTAAACCATAGCCTGTTCCATCCACTGCTATTGTATGTTTACCTTGTGTAAGCGGCAGCGCATAGTAACCATTTTTATCGGCAGTAGCCGCTGCACCCTGCTCCATAGCTTTTACAGAAGCATAAGGTAGTGTTTCACCTTTTTCGGAGGTAATAAGACCAGTAAGCAGGTATTGCTTTTGAGCAGCGGCCTGTAACGTAACCATTACTATTACAGCCAGTAAACAACATTTCATAGACGGAAGATTATTACCAAAGAATCTGTTGCAAACCTAGACTGAATTATAGGGAAGCCTCTTAAATACAGATTTAAAAAAACTCCATATACAGCGAAACAGCTTAAAATTTAATAAAGCGCAATGAGAAGATTATCCATCCTTTTTAAGGCAGGAGTATTACGCGGATAGAACGGCTGGTAAATGCACTGAAATAGCCCAGTGCGCCGCCGCTTATATTAGATACAGGATTGGCAGGAGTAACAGCAGCAAACAACTGAGTGCCTGATACTGTGCTTAAGCTGTACCAATACCTGTACATACCCGCATCAATACACTGCAGTTCTATCCGGACTGTATCTCCTCTGTCAATGTTTCTTTTTTCATTGTTATCGCTGTTCAGATAAAACAATGGGTACGCCACTGCTTTACCATCATTCAGTTTATCGTTGTTAACAAACACAGTACGCTCTTTGCGTTCGTTGACATATTGAATGAAGCGATAGTAGTTACCTGCGCCAACCGGATCTTTATACCATACGTTCGCAATCAGATGATCTGATCCCGAAACAGCCTCAGCGGTGAAATAAACAGAATCGGGCTTAACAACTACAGCAGGCATAACTGAAGTAGCTGTAAACTCCTGTTTATTAATTTTCACCCTTAAGTGGTAAGTATGCCCAGGCCTTCCTTTCATAGTGGAAGACTGGTACTCTCCTGGTTGTTTCTCAGATAAGATAACCGGTGCGCTATTATTATCACTGATGCTAACCGAAGCATTGCGTATAACCGCAAAACTGTCAGCACCGGCAACAGGGGCAGTTGCAGAGAGTAAAACCCGGCATATACCATTGTTGTTAATAGTAGCCTCAATTACATACCTGGGCGCTACTTCATTCAAAGCAACATCCACCACTCTCTCACAGGATAAAAGACTTACATATACACATATGGCATACAAGCAGAACGTCAGGAATTTCATGCACTACGGCATTAAAGAGGATATCGGAAATGAATTACAAACAAACTTAGCAAGCGCTGACCTAAGTTAAGCTTAAATATTCATTTAAAAAATAATGCCGTTATTTTCTATTAATCAGGTTTAAAGGTAGTGTGTAAACGTTTACACATTACCCCCTTGGTTGCGGGTACACCCGCCTGTGGCAGCATATTTGCGCCATTATAAACTGATCACTAACCTATTCATTAATCTGAAACACTACAATTATGGCAAAGTATTCTGAAAAAAGCCAGAACAAGGTAGCTACCGCCATGCGTGAGATGAAGCAGGGCAAATTAAAAAGTGGCCGCAGTGGTAAAAAAGTAACCAACCCCAAACAGGCTGTAGCCATTGGATTATCAGAAGCGCGGGAGGAAGGTGCGCGGGTTCCGGCTAAAGCCGCTGCAAAAAAAACTGCCCGAAAGAAAGTAGCGAAGAAAAAGACGGCAAAGAAAACCGCACGGAAAGCTGTTGCAAAAAAGACGGCACGTAAAAAAACTGCCCGTAAAAAAGCCGCAGCGAAATAAAAGGGCTTTAAACCATGATTTACAGATAGCTTTTATTTGCGCTATCAACAAGATGAATGTGGCAACAAACAGCCTGCTTTACTAAAGGCAGGCTGTTTTGTTAACATGACACTACAGGATAGTATTTTTGCAGGGGGCAACTACATTAGCCTTTTACATTTTTGCACCTTAAATATATCGGATGCTTGTTACCTTGAAACAATCGTGTACCGGGCTGTTAACAGCTACATTGTTAATTTACTCTTCCGTTTATGCGCAGTCTTCAAAAGCCGTAACCCAAACACCCTGGCCAGCAGTAGTTAAAGAAAATAAGCCGTGGACCAGGTGGTGGTGGATGGGAAGTGCTGTAGATAAATCCAATATCAGCCGCCTGCTGAAAAACTATGCAGCAGCAGGTATTGGCGGGGTTGAAATTGTGCCTATTTATGGTGCTAAAGGCTATGAAAGCCAATACCTGAACTATCTGAGCCCACAATGGTTTGCCATGGTAGACTACAGCGTTACTGAAGCAGCTAAAAACAATATGGGTACAGATATAGCTGTAGGCACAGGATGGCCCATAGGAGGCCCGCAGGCTGGCATAGCAGATGCTGCCACCTGTTTGTTAATACAGAAGTATACGCTGAAAGCCGGAGAAAGCCTTACAAAACCGGTTAAGATGGATAACCCAAAACAGACCAACCTGCCTGGAGTAACCCTTCAGGCGCTGATGGCTTATGATGATAACGGGAATACCCTGGATGTTACCACCAGACTAAACGCAGATGGTACACTAAACTGGAAGCCGGAAACCGGAAACTGGGAGCTATATGCAGCTTTTGCAGGTAAAACGCTGCAGCAGGTAAAACGTGCCGCACCCGGTGGTGAAGGATATACACTTGACCACTTTTCAAAAACAGCCCTTCACAACTATCTTAAAAAAACGGATAGCGCCTACGGCAACACCTCGCATGGAATACGCAGTTTTTACAACGATAGCTACGAGGTATATGGTGCCAACTGGACAGCTGACTTTTTTACCGAATTCCGGAAAAGACGTGGGTACGACCTGAAGCCTTATTTGCGTGAACTGACCGGCCCCTCTGTTACAGACAAAGTGGCCCGTATTAAATGCGATTACCGCGAAACCATGGCGGATCTGATGCTGGAAAACTTTACACATACTTTCAGCAACTGGGCGCATGGCAAAAAATCGCTTTCGTTAAACCAGGCACATGGTTCGCCGGGTAACCTGCTGGATTTGTATGCAGGCGTGGATATTGCTGAAGCAGAAACCTTTGGCAGCAGTAATTTCCGTATTCCTGGCCTGAGGCGCGACAGCGCGGATGTACGCAATGTAGACCCCGACCCTAACATGTTGAAATTTGCCTCTTCTGCTGCGCATGTAATGGGGCACCCGCTTATTTCGTCCGAAACCTTTACCTGGCTGACTGAACATTTTAAAACCAGCTGGTCGCAGTGCAAACCAGAAGTTGAACAGGTTTTTCTGAGCGGTATTAACCATGTATTTTTTCATGGTACCACCTACTCTCCTTCCAGCGCCCCTTGGCCCGGATGGTTGTTTTATGCTTCGGTAAACTTTGTTCCTTCCAACAGCCTTTGGCCGCATGTAAACGGACTGAACGATTATATTACGCGCTGCCAGAGTGTATTACAAGCAGGTAAACCCGATAACGACATTTCTATATACTGGCCGGTATTTGACGCCTGGCAAAACCCGAAAGGGCTGGATATGCCTTTAAAAGTGCATGATATAGATGAATGGCTGCATCCCACCCCTTTTTATGCATTGGTAACCGGATTGCAAAAACGCGGATATTCTCTTGATTTTATCAGTGACCGCATGTTGCAACAGGCACAGGGCAAAAACAACCGTTTATCAGTAACTGACAGCGGATCAATATATAAAGTATTACTGGTACCCAGGGCCACTTATATGCCAACTACTACGTTTGAGCAATTGCTGCGTTTAGCCAGCGAGGGCGTAACAGTTGTGTTTGAGCAATTGCCCGAAGACGTGCCTGGTTTGCATAACACTGACGAACAAAGAGCAGTGCTGAAACAGTTAAAAACGAAACTGCAGTTTACCACGCTTACCTCAGGTATACAGGAGTATAAAACCGGCAAAGGACGTATTCTGTTACATAAAAATGTGGAAGAAGCCTTAAGCAGTGCGCAGGTGTACAGAGAAAAGATTGCAGACAGCGGTTTACAGTTTATCCGCCGGGCAGACAATAATGGGAAATACTATTACATAGTAAACCATACCAGCAGTGCTATTGACCAATACCTGCCGTTTGAAAATATACAAGGCAGCCATGTATTAATTATGGACCCGCAAACCGGTAAATACGGCAGAGTGCTTACCAATAACAACGGTTCAGCTGTGCGTGTACAGATAAAATCCGGTGAAGCCATTATTATAAGAACCAGCAAAAAAGCCTTTACCGGAATGGGGGTATGGAGCTATGTAAACGCACAGGAAAAACCAGTTATACTGAATAACGAATGGCAGCTGCGTTTTACAGAAGGCGGGCCGGTGCTGCCTGCTGCTAAAACAATGGCTTCTCCTGTACAATGGTCTTCTTTTAGCGATACCACAACACAGAATTTTTCCGGTACAGCGGCTTATTCCACCAGCTTTACCCTACCTAAAGGCAAACTGGCAGATGACTATATACTGGCCCCCGGAAAAATAAACGAAAGCGCCAAAGTTTGGGTAAACGGAAAATATGCCGGCCAGTTATGGAGCATACCTTATGAGCTGAGAATTGGGAAATGGTTACAGCCTGGAAAAAATACTATACGGCTGGAAGTGGCCAATCTGATGGCCAACCGTATCAGATATATGGATCGCAATGGTATTACCTGGCGCAACTATCATGAAATAAACTTTGTGAATATCAACTATAAAAACTTTGATGCTTCCGGCTGGCAGGTACAGCCATCGGGCATGGAAGGCCCGGTGCAACTGATACCGGTAAGTGTTCAACATTAAAACATAAAAAGAGCGGCAATTGCGCCGCTCTTTTTATATTCCTTTTACAAATTCTTTGTAGTAATACTTTTCTCTTACAACAGCACCATTGTGCCAGGTTTGAACAGATACCGTTCTTAAAACAAACACCCTGTTATCTTTATAAGTGTAGGTATTTTCCCATTCACTCAATACTACCCCTGTATCTTCATTCACTGCCTGATTCAACAGTTTGGTATGTACATCCTTTAACTTAGACAAATTGTTTTTTTCAACCGATATGCAATTGGTTTTGCCTACGCGGGGTGCCTCCTCATTGTCCTGCATTTCTACATTATCGGCGTAATAGATTTCCATTCCCCGGATGGTTTCCCCGTTCAAAATTAAAAAGTTCAATTGCTGTACCAGTTCTTTTATAGCTGCCATAACTCACAAATCTTAGCAATGAAAAAAAGTACCTGGCAGGTGCTGAAGTTCTGCCAGGTGGTTGATAAACAAGGGGAAGGGGTTTGATATACTAACTCGTTTCTCTATACTCTTTTTTAGAATGGGAATGCTTTGGTACCTCTTTTCAAAAACTGACGTCCTTCACCTATTTTACTACCGAGGTAATAGATTTCTGCTTTGTACTCTCCTGAACCAAAACGGGAAGTTTGCTGCCAGGTATATTCTACTTTGTTATCGCCGTTTTTATCGTAATACTTCATCACCTTGGTAGTGTACACCTTTTGTACGCCTGCACTTTGCATGGTGCTGTTAGGATCTGAATCGGCTGAGCCTTTAGATCCCGCAGGAGCGTTAGGCCCAGACAGAACTACCTGCAACTCTCTGTTTCCGGATGCAATCAATGAGTCTTTCCGGAGATTGAAAGACACTTTCAGGCTGGCGGTATACTTGGATAAAGCTCCTACTTTCTCTGCACCATCGGGAGACACCGGAACAATAGCCACTTCTACAGCCTGCAAGCGTCCGTTGTTAACATTCGGGTTCGCTAACGGTGAGGCTTCTCCACCAACCAGCTTCATAGGCCTGGTACTTACCAGAATAGTATCACCACTAACTATTTTCATTTCTCCACCACTGGCCATCAACTCTCTGTTCTCAGCTTTGAGCGCCTCCACTTCTTCCATTAACTCTTTAATACGCGCACTCAGTTCCTGAATTTTAGCACGTGCTTCGTTCAGATCACTGTCCTTCTCGCGCACAATACGGTCGAGATCGGAGTTAAGGTTGTCAATTTCTTTTTTCTTATTCGTTAACTCGTTCTGTAAGTCCATGTTAGAACCATTCAGCGAGTCCATTTTTTGCAATACTTTGTTGTATTCTTCACGCAGCAGGTTGCGGGATGAATCAAACTGTACCTGAGCTGCCGCCCATTCATTCTTGGTTTTGAACTTATCGTACACTACCCAGCCTCCTACAGACAAAAGCAAAAGCAGGAGCGCAACGCAGGCTATCATAAACACAGCTACGCGCTTTTTTTCTTTCTCCTCCTTAACAACACCACTGGTAGTCTCTTCTTCCTCCTGCACCAGCAGCTCGTCATTTTCCTCATTAAAGTCCAGATTAACCATAACCTGTTTTGTTTTTAATAATTGTTAGTGATGTTTTGGCAAAGTTAGCATCAGAACTGGGGCACCGCCTTACGCCCGTCATCATCTGGTCCAAAAAAGGTATAAATCAACGATAATTCAAAACTTCCATTCTTTTTAGCAGCAGCCTTCATACTTGTATTTACTATATCGTAAGTAAGCCCCATTTGAAAACTGTTAAACTGAAGTCCAATATAAGGAGATAAATTAGCATTGCTATACCAGCCCCCAAGATACAAACTCATATCGTTTTGTTCGGTAGGTAAGCCAAAAGAATATGCGCCGCCGGCTGAATAATTTAAAACACCCGCCTGCTGCTGAAAAAGACCGCTCAGGAAAACCTTGCTGTTATAACCCACCGGTAAAGAAGCACCCACTTCAAAAGCCATACGCGTAGGCAGTTTGGTAGTATTGGAGCCTAAAATAGATTCTTTAGGCTGTGTAATATGAAACATAGACAAACCTGCATAGTAGCTTTTTTCTTCGTCATCGTACTTATACAACAAACCAGCCGCTACATCCATATGGCTGGTAGAGCCGGATACAAAATTTTCGCCACTGGGCAGTTTGAGATCGAACCCATTATCGCTGAACTGGCTTGCAAAAGTAGCATTGGAAAGATCTACCCTGCGGGAAGCATACGTACCCTGAAAGCCTGCTGCAATTGTTTGAAAACCATCCTCATCTAACGCTTTATGATAAGCACCGGATATGGAGAAATAGTTGCTTTTTAACAAGCCGCCGGCTGATTTGTCAGTTAAAGCAGAAGCACCCAGCGCCCAATGGTCAAAATCGTTATATCCAAAACCACTGCCTTTAGTATCAAAGGCAATAGTGGAAGTAATAAAAGGCTCACCTGCCCCCCACCACTGACTTCTATGGTTGGCTATAACACGGGTTTTTCCGGAGAAAAAACCCGTAAACGCAGGATTCACCGTTGCCGGTGAACTGAAGTACTGCGAAAATCCAGGATCCTGGGCGCTTACTGGCAGCATGCTGCCAGTAAGAAGAGCCAGAATCACTAACCGTATGTTGATACTTTTCATTGTACAGTTTTTTAAATTATCTGAGCAATACAGAGTTACCACTCAGTCTAACCGGTTTACCATCCAGATCAATACCTTCCGCTACCCATGTATAAGTATCAAATGGTTGTTGCTTTCCTTTATACATACCATCCCAGCCTACACCATTGCCTGGTGTGCCTGCCTGTTTGGTTTCGTACATTAACACACCCCATCTGTTAAATACCCTGAAGTAAGTAATCTGAGGAATACCCACCGGAATCGGATATAATTTGTCGTTTACACCATCGTTATTAGGCGTAAATGCTTTAGGAACAAATATCTGGGCGCCGGCAAATATTCTAACCTGTTGGGTATCTACGGTAACACAACCTGCTTTGGTAGATATTTTTACTGTATACTCATCGCCTTTGGTAATTCTAAGCGTAGGCTGCTCCACATTGGCATCGCTTAAGCCTGTATTCATACCATCTTTAGAAGTCCACAAATAAGTATCACCTTTCGCCTGTGCTTTTAAGGTAACAGAACGTCCGTTGATACCGTTAACAGCTTCATAACGTTGTGCCGGAGCCGGCTCCTGAATAGTCACATTCACTGTTTTAATATCAGACAGATCAGGACATACTTTAGAAGTAGCTGTGAGGGTTATGGTTTTAGCACCCGCTTTGCTATAAGCAAACACAGGTTCTTTTTCTGTGCTGGCGTTATCTGCATCAAACACCCACTTATACAGAATTTCGCCACCACCTTCATCACTGTTATTTACAAAGTTTATATCCACATCACGGCAATAAGTATCGTAAGTAAAGTCTGCTTTCGGCTTCCTGGCATACTGTAATACTACCACCTCAGGAGCTTTGGTAGTACAACCCTCTGCACTTACCGCATCTACTGTATAGCTACCTTCTGCAGAAGGATAGTAAGTAAACTTAGTAGAATCCTTTACCAGAGCACCGTTTCTGTACCAGTTGTAAGATGAACCACCTGATGCTGTTAATGGCTTGCTGAAGCCTTCGCAGATAAGGGTATTGGCAGGTCTGTTCAGCTTAGCCGTTGGTATGGTATTCAGTTTAACGGTTAATGGCTCAGAAGTAGTTGCACATGAGTTACTTCCTGTAACTGTTACCGTATAATCTCCGCTGGTATTTACTGTGGTGGTTAAGCCTGTACCTCCGTTGCTCCAGGTATATACATATCCCGTACCGGCATTGGCAGTTAAAGTAGCCGTACCACCCAGACAAGGATTTATTGGCTGAATGCTTGCTTCAGGAGCTGGTAAAACAGTAACTGTTGTTTTGTCGGAACCTGCTGTAACAGGGTTATCATTGCCATTTGCATCTGATACGCTGGTAACAGTATAGGTAGTAGTGGTAGTTGGTTTTACTTTAAGCGGGAATGCTTTTTCGGTAATACCTTCTACTGTATAATTAGTAGTACCATCTGTATAGGTAAAGCTAAACGGAGCTGTACCGGTAAGATTGATGGTAAGGTTTGCTTCCGCATTTTCGCAAATAGTAGCCCCACCGGTAATTGTAGCATCGGCTTTTGCTATAACTCTTAAACTGATAGTTTCTTCATTACTGCTACCGAGACTACTTTCAGCTTTTACAGTAAATGTGTAAGGCGGATCTGACGGATCCAGCTGCGCTGCCACAGTAGGCCCGAAGGTGATAACACCTGTTGTTTCATCAATAGTTACTCCATCCGGTGCTCCGTAAAGCTTGAATACGCCCTGAACACCATTCCAGTTTACAGTTGGAGTAGTTGAAACCAGGGAAGAACCCTCTAACATATCGTAACCCTTTGTAGCATACAGCAGGTTAGACGGAACTTTACCTATTATTAATTTATAGGTAACAAAACCTTGCTTGGATTCTGTATTTGCAACTGCGATAAGAATGTCATAAGTGGCAGGTTCTGTAATGGAAGCCGCATTAAAACTCAATACACCTGTTGTTTTATCCAGCGAAACCAGTCCTGCCGGATAAGTTTTATTAGCCTCATCAATAGAACCGCTGCTGGTTGCACTGTTCCATTTTATAACAGGCGTGGCAGAAGTACCGGTACCCCCTGTTAAAATAGCCGTAAAGCCTGGCGTATAAGTAATGGTTGGTCTGCCCGGTAAAACAACAAGCTTATACGTGAAAGTATTGCTGCTACCAGTAAAGTTCACTGCTCTTATCTGTATGTTATACTCTCCAACCAGCAGATCATCCGTCCACAGAATATTACCCTCAACTGCATCCACACTAATACCTGCCGGTAAGGATGCTTTGTTTACTACTTCAAAACTTCCCTTATCGCTATGCCAGTTTACAGTAGGTTTATCAGACTGTCCGGCAACACCTGCATCAGTATTGATGTGATCAGGATCGTATTTCAGATCGGTTGGTGCCTGCCCATTGATGATTAAAGTATAAGTAGCAGTTGCAGCAGGTGCCTGACTGTTGGCAGCACTTACGGTAAGTACGTAAGGTGCACCCGCAGGTACAGTGTTATCCCAGCTGATTACACCTGATGTAGTATTTATGGTAACACCAGTGGGAGCGCCGCTGATGCTGAAAGTTCCTACCTCGCCCCTCCATTTTATAGCTGGCGTAGCTGAACTACCCACAGCACCTAATGCAATGCTAGCAGAATTGGGGGTATAGCTAAGACCTGTTGGAGCACCTTTAACTACATTTAAGGTAAACGGAGTGGTAAGCGATCCTACTCCATTAGTAACCTTAACAGTGAAAGGATAGGAACCAATAGCCAGGCTACCCGTCCAGCTGATTACACCTGTAGTACTGTTTATGCTGATTTCAGGAGAAACGGCAGGTGTTTCTATAGTATAAGTTCCCGAACCACCACCTAAGCTGACTACCGGATTACGGCTGTTACCCGCCTCGGTAAATATGGCAGTTTCGCCATTATCGTTGTAATAAAACTCAGTTGGAGCCGAAGCATTAATATTTATAGTAAACGTACCCTCTGCACTGCTGCCGATTGAGTTTTTAGCCCTCACCTTAACGGCGTAGGTACCAACAGCAAGTGTATTGCTCCAGCTTACTATACCCGTAGCAGGATCCAATGTGATAGCTGCAGGATAAGTACCTGATAATTCAAAAGTACCGGTTTCGCCATTCCAGTTACTTACCACAGGTGCTTCAGATGCTCCTGCAGTACCTGTGATAGCACCTTTGGAAGGCGGCGTGTAAACAGGAAGTTCCGGTGCGGTAGGTTTAATATTTAAGGTATAAGTGGTAGTAATACTTCCTTTGTTATTGGTGGCTCTTACAGTAACTGTATAAAAACCCGCCGCCAGATTGGCCGTCCAGTTGATTTTGCCATCTGCTGCATTAATACTCACCAAACCGGCAGCAGGCAGAGGACTAACGCTACTTATTGAGTAGGTGCCTATATGACCATGCCAGTTGATAACCGGTAAATCCGGAATAGTTCCTGCCATGCCGTAATCGGCACTATACGTAGTGGATGGAGCATAACTAAAGTTAGTAGGCGGCTCAGAATATATATTCAGAGTTACAGTAATGCTTTGAGAACCACGGGAGTTGGTGGCAACTACCTGAACAGGCCATGAGTTAACAGGTACACTGTTTGTCCACGATATGGCTCCGGTAGTTGGGTTTATAGTAATACCGCTTGAAATATCTGCCGGATTACCAATAGAGAATGTTCCGGTTTCTCCGTTCCAGTTGGGAGCAGTGGCCACAGCGGCGCTGCCTGCAGTACCAAAAGGCGCTTCAATGGGTGAATTATAGGAGAATGTTGAGGGAACAAGCGGACGTATATTTAATTCAAAACTTGCCTCATTGCTGAATCCAACGGCGTTTTGTCCCCTTGCTTTAATAGTATAAGTGCCCACTGCCAATGTAGAGGGCCAGGAAACAACACCTGTGGTAGTATTAATAGTAATACCTGCAGGCAAATCTGATGCGTTGGTAAGCGCATAAGTTACCGTGCTTCCATGCCAGTTTACAGTTGGCGCGGCTGTTGAACCTGCCGAACCAAAGTTTCCTAAAACAGGCGAAGCGTACGTTAAATCAGTTGGAGCCTCTGCTTCTACATTCAAAGTAAATGTAGCAGGTGCACTGGTTCCGGCAGTATTTGTTGCAGTTACCCGCAAAACATAAGGGCCACCAACTGGTATGGAGTTATTCCAGGTAATGCGGCCTGTATTTGTGTTAAGTGTAAAACCAGACGGAAGTCCTGTACTTGTTAAAGCAAATGTACCAGCTTCTCCATGCCATGACATGGCAGAAGACATATTAACACCGCCAATGTTACCATACTTTATAGTAAGCGGATTGGGCGCAGGATAAGAAAGATTGGTAGGTACCTGCGGCGATACCTTCAGCTCTATAGTGGTTTTTACCTCCCCTGCATCGTTAGTTGCCGCAACAACAATAGTATACAAACCAACAGCAACAGAAGAACTCCAGGTAACCTGACCATTTGCAGGATTAATGGTTATGCCAGGAGAAGCAGGCGACAAAGCAGATATGCTGAAAGTACCCGTTTGGCCTTTCCAGTCAACCCATACATCGCCACTTGTTGTAGTTCCCGTACTTCCGGCAGACGCATAAATGGCACCGTAAGGATTACTGAAATATGCCAGATCTTTAGGCACATCCGGCACCACTTTCAAAGTCATAAAAGCAGAAACTGAACCTGCGCTGTTTTCCGCTTTTACCTTTAAACGGTATTCCCCTACTGCCAATGTAGAAATCCATCCAATCTGACCAGTATTGGCATTGATATTAATACCGGCAACTGCTCCAGATTCAATGGTGAACACTACACCACCCCCACCATCATTTAATACCGGACTATTGGTAAAGGATTCTGTTCCATATGTAACAGAGATAGTAGTATCGGCTGATTTTACGGCGTAGGAAAGGTTTGTTGGAGCTACGACGAAAGTAAACTTAGGCCCCAGATACTGACTTCCTGTACCTGCAGTATACAATAATACATTTCCTGTATTTCCCGCACCCGCAGTTATCTTTACTGTGTTTTCATCAGCGCTTCCAAATATAGCAGATACACCGCCGATGGTTGCTTTATCAACACAACCTAACCCGGTGCCTATCAATGTAATATCTGTACCCTGAGTACCCGTAACAGGGGTCATGTTATTTACCACTACTTTGCTTATCTTGTTGATAAACACATCCACATTCGCACTACCCGCATTAACAGCACCCAGATCCGGGCGGGCATCGTTGTTAAAATCCCCTGCACAAACGCCAACTGGCTGACCGTTTGCTACACCGGTAGCTACGGCAACTGGAGTGTTATTAAAAGTAATAGTTCCCCCTGTTGTAGGGCTGGTATTTTTAAAACAATAAATTGCACTTGCTGCTGAACCTGCTATTACATCAACCTTGTTGTCTCCATCCAGATCTGTTAACGCAATGCGGCCCGCAAGATTAACAGCACCAGAAGGAGTTAACGTTGTGCGTGTAAAGGATATATTACCGCTTGAACTGATGTTACGCATAAAACTGATTACCCCGGAAGTGCCGCCATTTAACAAAGCGATATCCATAACACCATCCCCGTCCAGATCTCCCAGAGCCATACCCTGCGGATTTGTTCCTGCCGCAACCTGTAACCCATTACTAAATGCAATAGGATCGGTACTGGCATTGCCAGCAAAAGTATTTCTGAAAAAAGAAACTGTATTAGAAGTACTATTAGATACCGCCAGATCAACCTTTCCATCTCCGTCAAAATCAGCACTGGAAATATGAAAAGGACCAGAACCCGTTGTTACCGGAGTACCTTCCTCCTGCAAATCAATATTACCAACGGTTGAAATATTTTTTAAAAATTTTACGGTAGAACCATTTACTACTGCCAGGTCTGTTTTACCATCTCCATTAAAATCGCCTGATGTAAGCGCCAGAGCGCCGGAAAACCCTGTATAAACTGTAGCTGCAGAAAAAGAGATATTGCCGGTTGTACTAAGGTTACGATAAATAAGTAAACGTGAAGCAGTATTGTTAACAAATGCAATATCTGGTTTGCCATCTCCATCGATATCACTTACTACTGCACCATAATGTTGATGACTATTAGTCCCTGCTGGAAAATCCAGCGGGTATTTGCCTGCAAACGTAATATCACCTCCGGCAGTGCCGGTGGTGTTAAGAAATACATTAACGGAGAAATTATTAAATGTAACCAGATCGGGCTTACCATCCCCATCTATATCCATCGTATTAATGCGTGTTCCCGTAGCGCTTGAAGGAGAAGTAGCTGAAGATGAAAAAGGAGTTGCAGAGCTAAGAACGGAAGCGCACGTAGTATATATTGGAGTAAAAAACGACTTGCTGGAAGCCGTTAAACCACTTGTAGTAACGCTTACAGGACCATAACCAGCGCCTGCAGGAACAGTAACGTTTATTGATGTGGCGGTTGCATTGTTTACTTTAGCCTTTACCGGGCCAAAATACACAATGTTATTGGCAGCAGCTGCGTTGAATCCGCTACCAGAGATGGTAACAGAAATGCCTACCACCCCTGAAGATGGAGAAAAAGAATTAATAACCGGTTGAGACTTTGCTACAAAAGCAAAGCAAACGGCTAATACTACCCCAACGCAATACTTCCATATTACGCGACCAAACTGCCCTCTTTTGCCAGAACTATCATCCACTTCAGGCATTCCAGGCTCAGGCGTTTTAGCTACAGCGTTTAATTGTTCCATGTTACAAAGGTTTAGCGGCTGGTTTCAATAGGTACCCTATGGGTAAACTGAAAGCATCCCACTGTGCAAATAAATTTTTTTTATTGCATGTACAGCACCCCTGAAACAAGGGGCGCCATTAGTTTAATATGGTAAATCCACAACTACTACAGTACCCTTCCCCTCAATACTCTTTATATGTATGATGCCCTTATGGCACCTTACAAAATACTTTATGATTTCAAGCCCTAGTCCGGTTCCCTGAATATGCCCCACATTAGAGCCTCTTGCGAAGGAATTAAACAGGTTTTTCTTGTCGGCGCTGGTTATGCCAATGCCGGTATCTAATACTATAATGCGCCAAAGCGACGGTTGAAAAGACAACCGCAGCTTTGGCGTAGAATAATTGATATGATTGCAGGAATATTTGAAGGCATTATCAATTAATCCGTTTACAATATGCGTAAGCATAAAAGGATCAATTAATGCAGGCCTGGGCTCTCCCTTCACAGAAAAAAGAATTTTTTCTGCATGGCGCCCATGTAAAAACGACCTTTCTAATACCTCCCCGAGAAAAGATACCGGGTCTGCCATGGTTGGACTAAAGCCCGTTTGACTGTTTTGCAAACGACTCATAGCCAGCACTTTTTCCAACAGCAGCGCCATATCTGCCACTTCATCCATTATGCGCCGGGCATGTTTTTTCATGACTCCGGTGTCCATAATATCCGAACTAAGCAAGTAATCCAGTATCTCAGCACTGGTTTGCACGGTGGTTAGGGGTGATCTTAACTCATGCGACAATATATTCACAAACTTTACATCCATAATACTCCTCTGCTGTTACATGCCCAGGCAATTATCGCAGGAACACAGTAAGCAACTCTGCTTTAGAGTTGACGTTCATTTTTTTATAAATGTTTTTGATATGATCATTAATAGTAGTAACGGAAAGAGACAGCACATTGGCAATTTCTTTATAAGTAAACCCTTTCAGCAATTGCTCCAGCACATCCTGCTCTCTCTTTGTAAGAAACTTCAGACGGTAGGTTTTCTGGGGCTTCTCTTCATTTAAACGATCAATCAGAATATGGGCAATTTCAGGAGACAGCAATGCGCCACCATTTTTAACTACCTGAATATTTGACTTGATGTTGTTAATAGAAAAAGGCTTTAGCAGATAGCCGCGCGCTCCTTTGGTAATAGCATTCCATACAATGTCAGGATCGCTATTGCCGCTTAAAACTACCAGATGTGTGTTGGGAAGTGATTTTTTAAGAATAGGAATTGCTTCTAAACCTGAAATACCAGGCAGGCTGATGTCGAGAAAGGTAATGTAGGGCTCTTCTATCTGCATTTGACCTTCAGAAAGAAAGTGCTCTAAACTATGGTAAGAAAAACTCAGCTTAAACTGGCTGTCGTACTTGAAATAGTCTTGAAAATTTCCACGGATTTTGGGATCATCTTCAATCATGCCAATGGTTACCATACAATTTTTTTTGGTTTTTTCACGAATGGGGATATGGGAAATCAATTGATTTTAACACAAAGAATCATCTACACAGCGTTAGCCGTATGTTAAGATTACTTTAACAATACACGTAAAATTTAAAGTAGATGATTAACGTTTAATGAACCGGAAGGCCAGTTAAATGGGATTTTGGTTTTTGCATAGCGCTCTTTACTCAGAGAACTGCATCGTAGAAGCCCGAAAACCGGGGCTGCATACTGGGGGCGTACAGTTGACATCGTTTTAAAAGATTTAGATTGACAATAGTTTTTAAGGATTGGATTTGTATTAATTACCCTTGATTCAGGGGTAGCTTCATACTTATAACATAAATATAGGCACATAAATTTAATTCTCATACAATAAAACCTTCTGTAGTTCAAAATTTGCCGCAAATCCATTTAGCAAATTTTAACGTTTTTTGAATCAGAAGTCAGGGAACACATGACTTTGGTAACATTCCGGGGTATAATGTATTCAAGGGATAACATTGATAAAATCTATAAGATACAAAAACATATAGGTATCAAAACCACATTTGAAGTACCTGCTTCTACCTGATTTTTAGTTCCCGCTTATTTATTTGTATGTTTACGTTCAGCAATCAAATTCAGTAATGCATATTTTGATAGCAGATGACCATGCCATTGTACGACATGGAACAATGCTTTTTATACATGAATGGCTTCCTGGTGCCGCCATTTCTGAGGCGGATAATTTTAATAAAGTAGTGAAGATGCTGGGGGCAAGCCCATTCGATTTGCTGATACTGGATATTAATATTCCTGGCGGAAACAATCTTCAGATGCTGGATGTAGCCCGGCTAAAGCAACCAGGAATCAGAATTCTTATTTTCACCGCTTACGACGAGCAACTTTATGCTATCAGATATCTGCAGGCAGGTGCAAATGGATACCTGCACAAACTGGCATCGGAAGATCAGATAAAAAAGGCTATCGAAACTGTGTTAAGTGATGAACAGTACATGAGCCGGGAGGTAAAAGATGTGCTTGTACAAATGGTGATGACCAACGGTAAAAAAAATGCCCCCTCGAATCCCCTGCATACGCTATCTAACCGGGAAATTGAAGTAGCCCGTTTTCTGGTTCAGGGCTTTAGTCTTATAGAAATTTCACGCGCGCTGCATCTGCAGTTATCTACCGTAAGCACCTACAAGAACCGCATATTTGAAAAATTGAAAATCAGCAACTTAGTAGAACTTGTGGAGAAAATAAAGTTGTACGACAACTCTATTATATAAACAGCCAGCCTTCTTAAGTTTTATACATCCTGGTCAAATATAATAATGATAGTGCTGCCTTCTCCCATCCTGCTTCTTATTTCCAGCCTTCCGTCAATCATATTCAACAGGTGATGGGTAATTGCCAACCCCAACCCCGGTTCATAATCCATAGATTTACCGTGTAATTGCGCTGTAAGCTTTTCATCCATTCCTATTCCTGTATCCTGAACAGCCAGATGCACTCCCCGTTCAGTAATGAATGCTGAAAGAGTGACGGCTCCTTCCGCTGTAAATTTCACTGCGTTGTCTATTAAATTATGCATGATAATAGACAATAATTGCCTGTCGGTAGACATATTCATATTGGGGTGCACATGGTTATTAATCACACATCCCTTGGCAACAGCAATATCTCTAAAAATGGAAATTTTTTCATCCACCAACTCATGCAGATTGAATGTTGTGGTAACAGGTTTATTTTCATGCAGGTACAATTTCACATAAGCAAGCAGATTATCGGTAAACGCATACAAGTGATGCGAAGATCTATACATGCTATTTATAATTTCCCGTAGATTGCCATCCAGCTCCTTCCTGTTAAGCAATTGCCGCCCGGTTAGAGACATATATTTCAACGGGCTTTTAACACCATGTACAATTGCTGCGATGATCTTCTTCTGAAAATCAGATTTATACTGCCATTCCTGTTGCCTGCCCCTGATATCCCGTACAGTTGCCAGCAACTCTTCGTTATATAGTCTGATTGTATTATCCAGCTTTTTAACCTTACGTACGGAGTAATAGACATAAGCGGGAAATACAATACTATTGACTAACAAAATAGCCCAGCCCCAAAGCGGGAAGGAAACATTAAGAAAACTATTGCCGGAAGTACAAAATATGAAAAAGCTGTTCATTAATTAATAGTTATGGAATGGAAAACAGTACCGGCAAAAGGATGACAAATGTCATACAAAAAACCGTTGAACACTGTAGTATAACTACTACGTTACCAGCCCCAGGGTAGTATAACGGCTACAACTCCCTTAAACGGTGTTTGCAAAAAATGCTGTTTCATAAAATAAAGCCCGTATTTTGACCTGCATTTGGTAAGCGTAGCCTATAGGTCCCTAAACGGGCTATGGCGGCGCATTAGAGATACCCTGTTACTATATAAAGCATGTCGTTCCCGATCCAACCCACACCCAATTTCAGAGATACATCTGGCAAAACCCTTGCGCAGGTGCAGTTTAAAATTCTTGCCTTTACACTTTTACCAGCCGGTTTTACGCCCTTTTTTCTCATGATTTATTATGTGAGTTCAGGGGAACCTTTCAGTGCACTTCATACCCTCTTTTACGCCTCTGTTTTTATCGGCACGCAGTTGCTATTGCTGATAAAACACTCTTCCCTGCGCTGGACGCACCTGATATTTCTGATACAAACCGGAGTAGTGTGGGCTTTGCTTTGTACACACTTGCAAAACACCCATATTATCACTTTACAGTTTGCTTTACTTGTAAGCCTGTGCTGTTTTTATGTTCTGGGTAAGGTATGGGCCTGCGTATACACACTTTTCTGCCTGCTCCCCTGCCTGGGTTTGTTTTGGGTGCAGTATACAGCCACTGTGCCGGCATTTTGTGTTCAGGTTAGTAAAGGGCCCGTCCTGGCTATTGTATTACTGGTGAATCTGCTATTTATCTCCTTTGTTCAATATTACTTTTTTACCGTATTTACCCAAACTATACAGGAATTAAATACACGCACCTTGTTATTGAATGAAACTGTAAAGGCACTGGAAAACTCCAGAGATGGATTACGCCAGCAATCAAGGTTGCAAAAAAAACTGATTGCTGCTATTACACACGACATTAAAAGTCCGCTTAAGTATCTTATGCTTACCGGCAAAAATCTGTATCGCAATTCCAAACAACTCAACAGCAATTCTGAGCAAAGCATCCGTGCTATCTATACATCCGCATTTCAGATGTACCATTTTACCAATAATCTGCTGCAATATGCTTCTCTTTATCAGGAAGACACCCCTATAACCACCTCCAGTTTTAACCTGGACGACCTGGTGCAGGAGAAAATTTCCATTTTTAAGGAAATGATCAGTTCTCAGAATAACAAAGTAGTAAATAATATTCCGGCTCACCTGCTGGTTTGCACCAATAAAGAGCTTTTATCGGTTATTATTCATAACCTGCTGGACAATGCCATAAAATACACCTCTAATGGACACATTTACTTTTCGGCAAACCAGCATCGGGGAAAATTACAGTTATGTATACAGGATACTGGTATTGGCATGGCCCCGGAACTGGTTAACTGGTGTAATAACCGGCAGGCGGTGAAGGATTTTATGATTGAAAATGAGGCCCATGGCCTGGGATGGGCAATGGTAAAAGAACTGATTGGATTAATTAAAGGTCATATTATGGTGCAGAGTAAAAGTGGGTCTGGTACGCTTATTCTTTTGCTGCTTTCGTCAGAGGTATAAAAAATATGGACCGTTAAGAATAACGGTCCCTTCCCCTTGGGTTATTAGAGTAGTAATTAACCCGTGAAAAACCAATTTATTTTAAACTGTCACGCTTTACAACTTTACAGGATGGCGAAGTTAAGTAATCCATTACTACAGTAATGTAAAATAACAATGATTATACTGTAGTATAACTACTACATTTTTTTAAAAATACTCCTACAGAACATTTTGTACTGTAATTTATTTAATTTGGAGGGATTAATAAAACAAAGCCATGAAATTCTTTTTTTTCCTGTCAGGTGCATTAGCACTTTCTGTTTCGGTATCATTGGCTCAGCCCCCGCAAGGTGTGGCCAGTCCCGGCACCATTTATGGCGATTCTGTGACAACGGAAAATGTACGGAACATTAACAGCCTGCCTCAGGTTTTACAATCCGCACAAAAAGCTAATGTGAAAGTAAGCGCCAAAGTACTGGATGTTTGCCCTAAAAAAGGATGCTGGATGAAATTGCAGGTGAACGACAGTACTACAGCATTTGTAAAAATGAAAGATTACGGCTTTTTTGTGCCGCTGGATATAAAAGGTAAAACGGTTATCATTGAAGGAGAGTCTTTTATAAAAGAAACTTCCGTTCAGGAATTGCGCCACTACGCAGAAGATGCGAAAAAAACAGCCTCTGAAATAGAAGCCATCACCCAGCCTGCCCGTGAAATTCGCCTTACGGCTTCCGGAATAAGGGTGGTTGGCTAGGATATAGCAAAAAAAAGCCGGTGAAAACACCGGCTACATTCCACTCTTAGCAAGGGCTTAGGGTTAAAACAAATACGTTTGTAAATACCTTGCCCAACAAAAGTAATGTGTGCAATACACTTAATTTATCCCTGTTTCTAGGTACAACTGATGTATTTACATCAATTCCCTACACCTCGGTAGCCGGTTGCTTATCTAAAGGACCATCTTCTACTATTGCTCTGTTTTTAGGAAGGCATTCCGGATAATTTTCTGTAATAAACCGGAGCATATTCTCTCTCACATAACAACGCAGATCGAATGCCATTCCGGAATTCTGAGCACTCATCAACGCCCGTATTTCAATCGTTCTTTCTTTAACATCGGTTACCTGTAAGGCATTTACCTGCTTGTTCCAGATAGGACTCGCCTCCAGTAAACGGGTTAATTCAGCCCGTATAGCCGGAATGGGCGCTGTATGATCCAGGTAAAAAAAGGCTGTACCCAGTATATCAGAACCTGTACGTGTCCAGTTTTGAAAAGGCTTTTCAATAAAATAGTTGATAGGTAATATCAGACGTCGCTTATCCCAGATATTAAGTACTACATAGGTTAATGTAATTTCTTCTACTCTACCCCACTCCCCTTCTACCACCAGCACATCATCAATACGAATGGGTTGGGTGAAAGCTATCTGAAAGCCTGCCAACAGATTCCCTAAAGATTTCTGCGCTGCAAAACCAATAATAATACCTCCTATACCTACACCGGTTAATAAACCTGCCCCTACTTTTCGCAGGCTTTCAAAACTGAGCAACACCGCACAAATGGTTAGTATTACAATAAGACTGATTACAAACTTGCGGATGAACTGGAGTTGTGTACGGATTTTACGTTCCCGTAGGTTATCAGGCTTAGAAAGGTCATATTTATGGTATACATAATCCTCCATCAGCTTTACCGCTCCAATCAGTACCGCCGCAAAGGCTACCGTAAGCAGTATTTCGGCAATACGGCCCAGATGCAATTCAACCCTGGCCCGAAGCTTCATAGCAGGAATAAGGGCATTAATTGCCAGCAACGGCAAAAAATAGTTCACAGGCTTGCCCAAACGCCGGAGGAAAGACCCTATTAAAGAGTAATTGTTGCGTTTTGCGTAAAACTTTAATAACACCGTAAGAAGAAATTTTACCACCAACCCCAGCGCTACTCCTAACCCCAGGAGTATCAGATTCCATAATACAGGCGGTAAATGGTCTAAAGCACGTTCAAACTGATCCCACATAAGTACATTTTTAAAAAGATCCGGAAAAAGCCATGAGTGGCACAAATAATATACCTAAGAAATTCCTAAAAAAAGTTTCTTATTTTTTCCAACCTTTTTAACATCCTGCACTCTTAGTATAGGAAGAAGCATTTGGAACAAACAGCACACATACTGACAGCAAACGTGAGAAAAGCCCGCGGGGGCGATAGCGAAGCACTATCCTGGTTATATCAGCAATATAACAGAGGTATGTTTAATATCTGCACCCGTATGACAGGCACGCGTAACGATGCAGAAGACATTCTGCAGGAAGCCTTCATTATTGCTTTTCAAAAACTGCATCAGTTAAAGGAAGACCACCTGTTTGGTGGCTGGTTAAGAAAAATAGTGATGACTGAGTGCATCCGCTTTGCCAAACAAACCTTTTACTGGAGCGACTGGAACGAGCAGTATGATGATATGGCTGACGATACAGATGATGATTGGTGGTTGCTGGTTTCGCCGGAGTTGATACAGCAGGAAATAAAACTGCTGCCCGATGGTTGCCGCCAGATTTTTAACCTGTACACCCTGGAAGATTACGCGCATAAAGAAATTGCCGGTTTACTGGGTATTTCGGAAAGTACCAGTAAAAGCCAGTACCAACGGGCCAGGCAGTTACTGAAGGAACGTTTAACCAAAAAAGTTGCAACAGATGGATCGTTTTAAACAATACTTACAGGAGCATGTGGATGATCTGGACACAGACCGGCCGCGTGATAAGGTATGGCAACATATTCAACAGCAGGCGCAGGCTTCCCCAAAAAGCAAAGCCACAATACAACCGATATTCCTGCGCCGGGCAGCTGCGGCTTGTATAACCGGGCTTCTGGCTTTAGCTGCATGGTGGCTATTACCCTCCCGCCCAACAAACCCTTCTGGCAGTTTTACAGCAGAAACCCATTTGCCTGCTGAAAAGCAAGACTCCTCTTCTGCTAACAAGGAAGCAGGCGCTGCTACAAAATTCGGGCAGCCTGAGCAGTTAACGGCCCCGGCTAAAAAGCAACAACCCCAAATGGCTATTACTAAAAGCCAGGAAATTATTGCACAAGGCACTGACAAAGAAAAAACGAATAACGTACCTGATTCAGAACCCAAAGAGTTTTACGAGCCCTCTCCGCTGCAGCATATGGAGGCAGGTTTTATACATATCATCAATACACAGTTAAAGCAAATACGGGCTACTCCGCTTTACGCCGAAAACGCAGATTATTTCAGCGCATTCAAAAAACAGTTTTACCAATTGAATGAAGATGAGAAAGCGTGGAAAAAACGCGTAAACAAAGGACAAATTACCGAGGAGCAACTGGATGAACTGATTAACATTTACGAACAAAAACTGAAAGTTTTAAGGTTACTACAGGCAGAAATTATCAAAACCAACAAACATTACAGGCAAAATGGAACTGCGGCTCCCGCATCCAAATCATACATGGATATTTAAAAAAGCATTATGAAATATTTTATTATACCCGTATTTATATTGGCTCTGCACATTACCGGCTATGCACAGGAAAAAGAAGGCAAAGGCAGGCTTACCACCAAAGACAGTGCACTGGCAGCAGAGCGAAAAAAACAGGCTACTGAACCAGAGAATGAAAAAACAATCAGCGTGGAAACAGACCTGGAAAATGGTCTGGATCTTTTACTGGAAAGTGACCGGAGAACCGTAGAAATAAAAACCTGGGATAAACCGAAGGTTAAAATAAGCACTACGGTTGTATATCGTGGCGAATCGTCTCTGAGCGATGAAGCCTGGTTTGAAAAACTCAACATTAGCTGGAAGAAATTCGGGGGAAGCTTCCGCATTATTTCAAAAAGTATTGTCAGCTTTGAAGGCTATGGATCAGGCAATTTCGCTGTATTTGAAGGCGATGGCAAAGCAGCGAGATTGGTAAATAAAAAGCGGATACTTACCATTTATGTTCCCCAGCAATTAAAAGTAGAGGCAGATATCAGAAATGGAGAATTAAGCCTGTCAGGCAAGGTAGCTTCTCTCAAGCTTGTATCTTCTAACGCCAATATTTCCGCAGGCGATGTAGACCGGCTGATAATGCGGAGCCAGCACGACAATGTATCGCTATTAAGTGTAAAAGACGGAGAAATTGAAATAAACAATAGCAGGGTTTCTATAAAAAATGCGGACGAACTGGATATTGACAGTAAGTATACCAATATTGAAATTTTAACCGTAAACAAAGCAACCATCCGCAGTAGTAATGATGAATATGATATAGATAATGCCCGCACTGTACGCGGCAGAAAAAACTACGGCACACTGCGCATAGGTACGCTGCTTAATAGTATTGATATGGAAGGCGCTAATGCTGATATAAAAATCAGACATTTTGATGCGGGTGCTACTTTGGTTAAACTAAATAACAAATATGCAGACTTGCGCTTACCTGCCAGCGACATTAAAAACTACAGCGTTAAAATGGAAGGTAGCTATAACAATGTATATGCTTCTTTTGAAAAAACTCCGCTACCCGTTAGTGATACACTGCCTTCCACTGCCAAAAACAAACCGGCCAGATCAGCCACTATAGGCGCTGTTCCTCCTACTCCACCTACTCCTCCAACACCAGCCGTAGCACCCACTCCACCTAATCCGGCCACTACCTATTACTATACCGACTCCGTAACGGTTTCAAACGGCAACGTGAATATTAATACGGAATGGGTAAATGAAAAAGTAGAAAGGGCACTCAAAACAGCAGAGCAGGTGCAGGTAAGATCACTTTCTGTACGCCGTAATGACTCTAACACCAATTTCACAGCCAAAGTAGGCGACGGTAGCGGCCTACGCTTTGAGCTTCGCTGTACCTACTGCACTGTAGACTTCAAATAATACATCTTCTTCCCGGGGCATAGCAATCTTTTTTTGAAAAATTCCTTTCAACAGGGATTGCTATGCCTATACCTGATCAAAACCCATAGCCATGAAACCATTTTACCTGACTCTTTTTATATGCTGTATATTACAGGCAGCTCATGCGCAAACAAAGCGGCAGGTAAAACTGACCGACAGCTCCACTCAAAAGCCCATTCCCTTTGCCACTATTGCGCTATTCAAAACCAATGATGCAGGCAAGCCTGTACAACAGCTCATCAGCAAGGAGGACGGAGTATTTGAAATAAGTGTTAAAGACACTGCCTCATACGAGCTGCTTATTAACCATACTTCTTACCGCGAACGCAGACTGCCTTTTTCCGGCACATTACCCGCAGTGTTATGGCTGGTACCAGCCAGCGACACAACTGGTTCTGTAATAGTAACAGGCACCCGCAAGGCTCTGATAGAAAAGGTAGAAGACAAAATGGTGTATAATGTGGAAGCGGATGTAACAATGGATGGACAAACAGCCACTGATGCACTGAGAAAAGCCCCCTTTGTATCTGTTGATGGGGATGGCAATATTCAGCTGAAAGGACAGCCTAATTACAGAATTCTGCTGAACGGAAAAGAGGCAGGCATTTTTGCCAAGGATCCGAAGGAGGCACTGAAATCATTTCCGGCTGGCTCTATCAAAAAAATAGAAATCATAACCTCCCCTTCTGCTAAATATGATGCAGAAGGCACAGGTGGCATTATCAATATCATCACTAAAAAGCCAGTATCAGGCTACAACGCCAGCCTGGGAAGCAGCTATCGCACACTGCGTAATCTTCAAAATGGCTCATTGAATATCAAGTATGGTAAATGGGGCTTTACAGGCAGCGCCAGCAGAGGTCATGGTAAAAACCGTGATTTCACAACACAATCTGTTACAGAAGCGCTTGTACCTTCTACCTATTCCAAACGCATACTGGATGGTACGGGCAATAACCAATACCATTGGTGGGATATATCCACCGAAATAAGCTACGACATTGACAGCTTGCATACAGTAAGCGGATATATCAATGGCGGTAACAATCCATTCAGCCGGTGGCAGACAAGAGAGGTAGCAGTAATCAACCATGAGTATTCAGATACTGCCTACAGCACCTTCAGAGAAACGGCAGAATTCCCCTACGTGTACAATGATCAGGGAATGGACTTTATTAAAAAATTTGCAGGTAAGCCTAACAAAGAATGGTCTGTAAAGCTAAACCGGCAATACTCTGGCTCTAACTCTTATAACAACAACGATCAGATGAGTGAAACGGAAAGGAAGCAGATTAAAAACAACAACCAGGAAAAGAATACACAGTACGTTTTGCAATCTGACTTTGTATTGCCCCTTCCCGCAAAACAAAAGCTGGAGATAGGCGCAAAAGGCATATTCCGCAACGCCAGCGCAGTATACGAGGCCATGTATAAAGACAAAAGTGATAAATATGTAACAGATGCCGCCAATAGCGACCGCTTTTCGTACCGCCAGGATGTTTACAGCGCTTATCTGATTTATAATAAAGCTATAGGCAGCCTGAACCTGAAGCTGGGTGGCCGCCTGGAAAACACACAGGTATCTGGCACTTTCAAAACCTCTGGCGAAAGTCTGCATCAGAACTACTACAACTTCATTCCCACTTTTTACCTGTCCAGAAAGTACAAGGAATCTCATGATTTCTCCCTCAGTTATACCAAGCGGCTTCGCCGTCCTTTTATTTGGGATCTGAACCCTTTTGTAAACAACATAGACACTTTAAATATCAGCTATGGCAATCCCAATCTAAAGCCGGAAGTTACCCACGTGGTAAGCCTGAGCTACAGTTACTTTAAAAACTCAAATAGCTTATCCATAAGCCTGTCTCAAAACCTGTGTAACACGCAAATTGTTAAGTACACCGTATTTGATGCTGCTACAGGCGTTGCCGCCATGATACCGGACAACATAGGAGAAAACAGATTTACTTCGTTAAGCCTTAGTTTGAATCTAAAGCCAGTAAGCTTCTGGACCATGAATCTTAATGCAGGTGTCCAGTACAACAACCTGAGAAATAAATTTAACCCGGCGCAGCATAACAAAGGGTTCAGTGGCAATGGTAACCTGAGTAATACATTTGATATCACTAAAAAATTCTCCTTTTTTAACAGCGGTGGTTTCTGGCAATCGCCGGTTCAGTTACAAGGCAAATTTCCTTTCAACTATTGGTACGATGCGGGCTTTGCGTACAAACTGCTGAATAATAAACTAAGAATTACGGTGCGTGCCAATAATTTCCTGCAAGAGTATATGACTTACCGCAGAAAATTTGCTGACAAAAACTTTGTACAGGATGTAACCAACCGGTTTCGCCAGCGAACTATTGATGTAAGTGTGCGATGGAACTTTGGTAAGCTTTCTGAAAATACCAGCCGGAAAAGAGGTGTAAAAACAGACGACATTCAAAAATAAATTCGTTTTCTCACGTGCATTAACGGGCCGGGTTTCTACCTGGCCCTTTTTTATGCAGAAGAAGGGGAATTTTTGGGGTTGTTAGCCGTCCCCGGCAATGTACTTTTCAATACATTACCGGTTTAGGCAGCAAGGGGTCGAATAAAAAACAGCAGGGATAAAACAGTGGGTTTGATTAAAACCAATTACTTAATTACTAACCAGATTAAAGATATACAACCTGGCATACCCAATAAGAGTTTTGATTGCGAGGTGGGGGATTTTGATATACCAAACGGTTAAAAAAAGGGATGATTACACGGCCAGCGGCACACTATAGGTAAACACACTGCCCTCTCCGGGTGTACTTTCAACCTGAATAAAACTATTATTCTTTTCGGCAAACTCCTTACATAGCATCAGCCCCAAACCTGTACCCTTCTCGTTACGGGTACCTTGCAGGCTACCTTTCCGGCTACCACTAAACAGCTGCTGTTTTACCTGCTCATTCATTCCCGTACCCCTGTCCATTACAATAATACGTGCCATTGGAGGTGCGCAAAGAACCCGCAGGGTTACTATTGAGCCAGGGTAACTGTATTTAACCGCATTGGAAAGCAGGTTACGCATAATCAGTGCAAAATGATCCGGATCGGTATACACAGTAACACCAGCGGTAAATTGGGTTACCACCTGTATATTTTTCTGCATCAACATCTGCTGAAAGAAAATGATAATATTCATTATTTCCTCCTCTACCAAAACAACTTTGGGCCGGGCTTCAATACCCTGTAACTGATTAAGGCTCCATCGCAGCAGGTTATCCAGGTTGTATTGCAACTGGCCCACATCACTGTTCAACCTGCCTGTTAATCCTCTGAATTCTTCCTCCGTAATGGTTTCATCGTTCAACAAGGTAAGGGAGTACCCTAAAGCAGCTATAGGCGACCGAAGATCGTGCGCCACAATGCTGAACATTTTCTGCATAGCTTCATTTGCCTCCTTCAGCTGCCTGTTTTTTTCTTCCAGCTGCATCTGATAGCTGTATACCAGATTTTTAAAATACTGAGCCGTAACCACCATAAAAAAGCTGGCGGTAATAAGGTTGGCAGCCACCCTGCCCTGAGACAGCGTCATCCCTGCCGAAACAGGTGTATTATAAATACGCACCCAGGTAAATGCAACAATTACCAGAGTTGAAAAAATAAAATAGGTGAGTTTACTGGCAAAAACAATCACAGCAGCTAATATCAGCATTAGCAAAAAGTATTCGGCACCATTTTTAAAGAGTACTGACTGTAACAGGAAAACCACTGCTAATATGCCAAATAATGGTATCCGCGCCCAGAAAAAGCGTTGTTTATAGTTAATCCATACCAATATCAAAAAAACCAATGCATTAATAGCGTTTAAGGTTCCCAGCAGGTAATACTTATCTATAAAATTTATACAACAAAAATAAACTATAAAGGGAAGCGCCCCGATTAACAGCACATTGAGAACCAATGTCTTTTGCCGTTCGCGCACAGGCATATCTGGTGTAGTGCCCATAAACAGCAACCGCCGCCAGTACTCTGCCAGCAAAGCCTGTAAGCTTTTAGCGGATTTTGATTGCGGAGACTGCATTTTATTAATCTTAGTTTATATATTGCAGCATCAGAGGGCTGTTAAGCCGCATTAGTTGCAATATGACGCAAGATAACATTTCAGTTCTACTAATAGAAGACGAAGAGGTTTGGGCCAGAACAATGCAAAAAAACCTTGCTGATTTCGGGTTTGAAGTTACCGCAGTTGCCTCTACTGTTGAGGAAGCACTGCCTGCCCTGAATGCCATGGATTACGATATTGTACTGCTGGATATTCACCTGAATGGTGTCAATAGTGGTATAGAACTGGCAAAACTGCTTCATACCCATTACCATAAGCCCTTTATTTTTGTAACCTCCAGCCTTAATAGCCACAGTTTACAGGAAGCTATAACAGCAAAACCCTCTGCTTACCTTATCAAACCCATTAATCCCGCTTCACTCTTTGTTACTATTCACAGCGCTATTAATAATTTTCAGCAGGAACAACCTGCGGGCGCAACGGTTGAAAACAATTATGATTCCTTTTTTATAAAGCAGGGAAATAAGTATAAAAAAATAGACTGGAAGGATGTGATCTGTCTCATTTCTGAAAAAAATTATACCCGTGTGTTTACCAGCCGCGACAATTCGGAATATCTGATCAGAAGTTCTCTGCAGAAAGCAATGCAATATATAATTCCGGCCTCTTTACGTAGCAGATTTGCACAGGTTAACCGGGCGGAGATAGTACAGCTGTCTTATGTGGAGGAGCTGGCGGGTGATGTGTTAAAAGCAGGAAATAAAACCTTTTATATTACCGAAGCATATCATAAAGACCTTAAAAAGAGCCTGAATATCATATCCTGATATTCAGGCTCTTTCTTTTATTTTGAACAGCCTTTGGTATTTACTATCCAAACACCATCTTCTTTTGTAAGGCCGGCATTAATACTCTCCGCAAACAACTTCAGAAACTTTTCCAGCGGAGCCTGGGCTTTCAGTTCACCGTAATATTTACAGTTATAATAATTGCCCCGTAATTCAACCGGTTCACTGTACTGGCGCTGTACCTCTTTCAGCACTTCCACAGCAGGCATACCCCAGAATTCATACGATCCGTTTACACGCCCCTGCATATGCCTGTCGGCCGAGGCAAATTTCTGTTTTACAATTACCAGTTCTTCCCGCACAAAAATGGCACGTTCGTTTGCCTGCAACATCGTTTGTTTTACAGCGTCTGCCGGAAGGTCACTACTATTTACTACTGTAGAAGATGCCGTATCTGTAACAGCAACAGCAGCATTACCTTTTACCATCGTTACTGCTGCGTAAGCCTCATTCCCGTAAGCCTGCACCGTAAAATCTGCCTCCCCGTCAGTCTGGGTGGCAATACCATTGCTATGAATTACAAATGGGTGTGTTGCAGAAGGCGCCACTTTAATAAATACCTCGCCGGTAATAGTTATTTCACGCTTTTCGCGGTTAAAAGTTTGAGGATATTGAAGCGTGGATCCCGGGCTTATCCATACCTGTGTTCCATCTGCCAGTTTAATCAGTTTCCGCTGCCCTACCCCGGTACTTAGCTGCTGCATTACTACCGGGTGCATATTGTTGTAAATATCCTTCCGGAAAATGTATCCGGTTACAGATAATAAAGCCACAGCAGATACTCCTACACCCCACCATATATGATGAGCTTTGATGCCAGCGAATGGAGCTCTGGCTTTGTTGGATTTGACCTTGGGAGAAACACCGGAAAAAAGACCGGCGTACGATTGATTCTCCGTATTAGATGAATACGGCATAGTCTCAGTTCTCATTTTTTGCAGTTTCAGTAGTGGTTATAGCAATTTATTACTTTTTACGCAAACGGAAAACTTGTTTTTCACTTACATCTGTAAGTACCACCTTTTCCGAAACGAAGTCTGCATGCACCACCTGTACGGTTATAGGCAAATGTTGCCATGTATGCAGTTCAAAGTTGCCATTCTTATCCGTAAGCGCTTCCTCCTCTCCCATAACGGCACTTACATATACTTTTTCCAGTGGTCGCTGGTCGCTGGCTGCCACCACACTCCCTTTAATAGTATATGGAACAAAACGATAGCTATCTGTAATGCTCATAATCATAACTGTCAATGGAATGGATAAGCAGGCTACAAGTTTAGATATCTGCATCTGTTATCTCTTTTGGATCAGAAACAAATATAGGGCTTATTTAAACAAGTCTACAATTTTAATAGGTTTAATAGTATAATCAAATGTATTATAGTCAGATACAACTATCATATATCAAAAAACATTCTAGTTAAAAGTAGAAGAGAAGGCAGCTACAGCCATCGGGCCCCTTGCTGTTTTCCAAAATAAAAAGGCAGCCATGGGTAGTGTCCCAACTGGCTGCCCCATTAATTTATCAACCATTGCACGCCGTTTCCCTGGCGGATTATAGTATGCAACAGCAAGCCATTTTACAAGCAGTATGTACCCGTAATAAAACCGCCGGCCGAAGTTGTTAATGCCATCTATTTAGCAATTTCTATTTTTACCTTCTGGTTCTTTATTTTCTCGTTACGCACCAGCGTAAGTGTAAGGCTTGCCTTTGAACGGCGAACAGCTACAAAAGAAAAGAAATCCTTTACTTCAATAAGGCCTATATCTTCTTTCTTTAATTGCCCCTTGTTCGATAAAAAGCCTACTATGTCCACTTTGTTTACCTTATTCTTTTTGCCTGCTGCAATAAAGAAGGTAGTCCATTTAGACCTTTCAGGCAGTTCCAGTTCTTCCGGCAACTCAATTTCTTCTACCTCTTCTGTTACATAAGCCGGAACTTTTTCTTCTGTAGAAAGCAGCAGTATAGCAGTACCACTGGCTTCCATACGTGCTGTACGCCCATTGCGATGCGTAAAAATATCCTGTGTGGCAGGTAAATGATAGTGGATGATATACCTGATATGAGGGATATCCAGGCCTCGTGCTGCCAGATCAGTAGTAACCAGAAAAGATACAGAACCGTTGCGAAATTTACCCAATGCACTATCACGATCGCGCTGTTCCATAGCACCGTGGTAAAACTCACTATAAATGCCTCTTTCGCTTAACAACGTACTGGTGCGTTCCACAGCATCTCTGTGGTTACAGAATATAATGGTAGGGCGGGCTCCAAAGTAGCAGAGCAATTTGAACAACGTTTCAATTTTATCTCTGTCTTCAGATATTACTTTCTTAATAGCAAGCCGTTCCTGCTCTTCACCTTCCTCATTTAAAAAGTTAAGCAAAAAGTAATTTTCAAACCCTACAAATTCAGGAACGTCCACTGCTTCCGTAGCAGAGGTAAGTATCCGCTTTTGTATGCCAGGTAAGGAGCCTATAATAAAAGCAATCTCGTCCTGAAACCCTGCTTCCAACGATTTGTCAAACTCATCCAGCACAAGGGTTTTAATAGAATCTATGGTAATATTACCACGTCTTATATGATCTGCCAGCCTGCCAGGTGTGCCTACGATTATTGAAGGCGGTTCTACCAGATTCTTCTCTTCTGTTTCTCTCAAATGCCCGCCGTAACAGCAGGTTACTTTTGCACCTGTACTCATAGAACGCAGCACCTGCTCTATCTGCAAGGCCAGTTCGCGCGAGGGCACTATAATCAAGGCTTCTGTTTTTTTAGTAGTAAAGTCCAGCTTTTCCAGTAACGGTAACAGGAACGCAAGCGTTTTACCAGAACCTGTAGCAGATAGTAACAATATGTTATCATGTTCCACATTAGCTTCCAGAGAAGCCTTCTGCATATCATTCAGGGCGGCTATCTTAAGCCCGGCCAACGCAGTCTCAATCGAATATTTCTTCTGTTGCATCGCTCCAAAATTACGAAAGAAAGCGCCAGAACACGCGTGCAATGCCTGTTACAACGCTATTTACCGGACAAAAACACAATTCCGCAGACATAAAGGAAAAGAATATATGCAAAAAGCAGCCTGTCATCTGCTTCTGTTGCAAGCAAAACAGCCCTCTGAGTAAGCATCAGAAGGCAAATCAAGGTTATTTTAAACAGTTTCCAACAATCATTCCAGATTTGTGTTCTGTATTAAATTACCCTAAAAATCCTTATCTGCATTGGGTTACGGGGTGCAATAAGGGGGTAAAACCAATACCGCCGGGAGATGTGGCAAATAAAAAAAATCATAAATTATACGGAATACTGTTAATTAGATTGATTATACTTGAACACACTCCCCTATCTTTGATTCATTATTTCATCCAATACACTTCATTTATGAACAAAGGCGAATTAGTAGAAAAGTTGGCAGCCGACGCAGGCATTTCTAAAAAACAGGCTGGCGCTGCGCTGGATTCTTTTACTGAAGCAGTAGCTAAAACCTTAAAAAAGGGAGACAAAGTAACCTTAGTAGGCTTCGGAACCTTCTCTGTATCTAAAAGAGCAGCACGTACAGGCCGCAACCCCCAAACTGGTGAAAAAATTAAGATTAAAGCTAAAAAAGTTGCCCGCTTTAAAGCAGGTAAAGAGCTTTCAGGCAAAATCTAAACTAATTAGTACCCTATTTAATTAATGCAACCTGCCGGTTCACCGGTAGGTATTTCCCCTACTTAAATTATTAGCATGGCAAAGAAAGCAGTTACTCCTAAAAGCAGCAACAACAGCGCTGACAGTTTAGCGTTTAATAAATCTGCACTGAAACAGAATGTATTAATTCTGAGAGCAATTGACCACCCGTTGCGTCAGAAGTTACTGAAGTTGATTGACAAGAAGAAGAACATTACTGTTAAAGAGATCAAAGCTAAAAATGTTATTGATGGCGTTATCGTATCTCAACACTTAGCTATTCTCAGAAAAGCAGGCCTTGTTACATCCGAAAAATTTGGCCGCATTGTTAGTTATACTATTAACTATGCCACCTTTGATAAGGCAATGGCTAAGTTTAACGAAGTATCCAAATAAGTTCGAGAGCGTAAAGGCAGCTACAGCTGCCTTTTTTTTATTTTCTCCATTGAAAGTAGAACACGCTTCCTTCTCCCGGTTGCGATTCTACCCATATCTTCCCTCCCTGTTCTTCTATCAGCATTTTAAGAATGTTCAGGCCCACTCCTGTACTGCTGTCCTGCGTAGCTGATGTATTGCCGGCAACATGAAACAGCTGAAATATCTTTTTACGATCTTCCTTGGTAATACCCGGCCCATTATCCTTTACATAAAACTCATAAAAGCCGTCCACTTCCTGGCACCCCACCTGAATAACGCCCTGCTCCTTGTTGTTATACTTAATGGCGTTGCTGATTAAATTCTGAAACACCTGTTGCAGCTTCAATTTAGTGGTAATTACCACCGGCATATCGGTAACAACATCAATGTTTATATGCTTAGGCGGGAACAGCAGGTAAGCAATCTGTAATACCAACTCACGCACATCTACTTCTTCTTTAGTTTGCTGGTTTACACTCTGGCGCGAATACTCCAGAATAGACCCGATCATATCTGACAAATGACCAGCTGCCTGCGACAGCATTTCTATATTCTCTCTTAAATCGGCCTGGCGCACTATTTTTTCGTTAGACTCCATTACCGACAACAAGGTAATAATGGCAGATAAGGGCGACTTCAAATCGTGCGATACGATGTATACAAAGCGTTCCAGCTGCTTGTTAATACGCTCCACCTCGCTGATGGAGTCTTTTAACCCTTGCTGGTATAAATACAGATGCTCAAATACAGTTACTTTAGCCTTGGTAACATGAATATCAAGAGGCTTTTGCAGATAATCTACCGCACCATGTTCAAAGCCTTTAATTACATACTGCTCTTCCTTATTAATAGCGGTAACAAAAATGATGGAGATATTGCGCGTTTTGGGGTTTGACTTCAGCAGCCTGGCTACTTCAAAACCATCCATACCGGGCATTTGCACATCCAGCATAATTAAACCTATGTCATCATTTTTCAGCACCAGCTTCAGTGCTTCATTACCAGACATGGCCTTTAAAAACCGGCGTCCATCAGCCTCCAGCATATTTTCCAGAGCTATCAGATTTTCCTCCCGGTCATCAACTAACAAAATCGTAAAAGCCTTGCTATCAGCTTCTGTGCGGATACTGGTCATTTGTTTAGTAATAAGTTTTCCAAAAATAGGGCTAATACGGCAGGCTGCAAGATAAGTACTTCTCTGATTCTGTGAATTGCAGCCAAAGGCATAGCAGCATATTCGCAGGTTTCGGGATCCTGCACTGCCACACTTCCACCCGCACGCCATATCTGTTCCAGCCCATAAGCTCCGTCGTTATTGGCACCGCTTAGCAAAATACCAGCAGCTTTATTGCCGTATACATGCGCAGCAGCTTCAAAAGTAACATCAATAGAGGGGCGGCTAAAATGTACAGGTTCTGAATAATCCAGGCTAATAGTTTTATCTGCTTCCAGCAATACGTGGTAGTTCTGTGGAGCCAGATAAATGTATTTATCCCTGAGCTGTGTCTTATCCTCCGGTTCACACACCCGCCTTCCGTTTTTTACGCCAGCCAGCAGCTTTACCAGCTCGCTGTTTACATTCTTTAACCGGTGTAATACCACAATTACCGGCCAGTTAAAACCATCGGGTAAATTTTCAATCAGCGACATGATTATGGGCAAGCTTCCGGCAGATCCACCTACCACCAACAGGTTTTCAGCAGGTTTTTGTATCATATCTGAAATTACAACTTCCGTTTGAAAATCTTGGCAGCTGCATGCACGGTCTCAAACCGGTGGCGGATATCTGTAAACAAAAGAGATTCCTTCATACCAATGGCCAGGTAGCCCATGGGGGTAAGACTATCGTAAAACAAATGATAAATACGGTTCTGAAGGTCTTTATTAAAATAAATCAACACGTTACGGCAGCAAACCAGCTGAAACTCGTTAAACACATGATCGCTTACCAGATTGTGCTGGGAAAAGATAATCTTGCTACGCAGTTCTTTACTGATTAAGGCGTTTTCGTACCTGGCGGTATAATACGCAGAGAAATCGTTTTTACCGCCTGATTGCTGGTAATTGGCAGTATACTCTTTCATATACCGCATAGGCACAATACCCGTTTTAGCCTTTTCTATATTTACCGGGTTAAGGTCTGTGGCATAAATACGTGCTCTGTCAAGCAACCCTGCCTCGTGCAGCAGAATACACATAGAAAATACTTCCTCGCCTGTTGAGCAGCCCGCATGCCATATTTTAATAACCGGGTATGCAGCCAGTTTAGGCAGCACTTTATCCCTCAGGGTTTTGTAAAACAGCGGATCGCGAAACATTTCCGTTACGTTTACCGTAACCGTTTGCAGAAACCAGGCAAAAAAGTCTTTATCGTTGGTTAAATGGTATTTGAGATCGTATGCTGTTTTAACACGGGCAGTATCCATAAATCGCAGTACCCTGCGCAGCAGCGATGCATGCGCATAGTCGCTGAAATCGTACCCGTAGTTCAGCTTAATTAATTCAACAATACCGGCAAGCTCACCCGGTGAAATGTCATATCTCGTACTCATACTATTGCGATAACCACACGCGCATCAGCGAAAACAGACGGTTTATATCTACCGGCTTGGTAATGTAATCAGAAGCACCCGCCTCCAGGCATTTTTCCCTGTCGCCCTGCATAGCTTTTGCTGTAAGCGCAATTACAGGCAGCTTCAACAGTTTTAACTGGCCTCTTATATGCCTGATGGCTTCAAAGCCATCCATTTCAGGCATCATAATATCCATCAGCACCACCTGCGTATCCGGGTGTTCTTTCAGCTGGTCCAGCGCTTCCCTGCCATCACTGGCAGTAATCACTTCCATCTTCTGTTGTTCCAATGCCGTGCTTAATGCAAATACATTACGCATATCGTCATCTACCAGCAATACCTTTTTACCAATAAGAGTATCATTATCTGCCAACGCCACATTCTGCGGCACAGCCGGCTTGCGCGTTCCCTCCTGCAACTTGTACAAAAACAGTTCCATCTCATCCATCAACCGGTCGCGCGCAAAGGATGAATCACGGATAATAACGTTAGATATTCGCTTCAGTTGTAATTCGTCTGCCGCAGAAATATCGCTGTCCAGATAAATAATTACCGGTATTTCAAGGCCGGAAAAACCACTACGCAGTCGTTGTACTTCTTCAATACCTTTTTCCACGTCCTTGCCAATATCTACAATTATGCAGTCAAAGCGGGTTTCGGCAGTCAATGCCATAGCCTCATCTATTCCACTGGCATAACTGCAATCTACATCCAGATGGCGCTGCTCCAGAATATTATGCAAATCGTTGTTCTTAAGGTACTCTCCCGATACCACCAGTAGTTTTCTGATACGATCGTTCAGATGAGCCCCCAGCAGCGAGAAGGCTTTTTCCAGATCTTCTTTGGAAACGGGTTTGGCCAGATAGGCCAATGCCCCGTTCGATTGTAAACGGCTTTCATCTGCCGCGGAAATAATATGAACCGGAATATTCTTAATTGCCTCATCCTCTCTGAATAGTTTCAGCAGGTTCCAGCCATCTATAACCGGCAGCTGCATATCTAATATAATAGCAGACGGGCGGTATTTACGGGCATAATATAGCCCTTCATCCCCCTGTAGTGCTATGATGGTTTTGTAATTTTTATTGCGGGCAAAGTCCTGCACAATGCGGGCAAACTTGGCATCATCCTCTATTATCAGCATCACCTTGTCCCCTTTTGCCAGGTTATGTCTGTCATCGGGTACCCATGTTTGTTCTGTTACTGTTTCAGCTATTTTCTCTACGGTATCTCCCACTTTGTGGCCGGCATCTTTATCTGCTGATTGTACTGCTGACGAGGCATACACCGGTAGCAGCAACGTAAACGTACTGCCGTGCCCCTCTGTGCTTTTTACCTGAATTTCACCCCCCAGTATTCTTACCAGTTCTTTGCTGATAGAAAGGCCCAGCCCTGTTCCTCCATATTTACGGCTGGTGGAACCATCTGCCTGCTGAAAGGCTTCAAATATCAATTGCTGCTTAACAGCTGAAATGCCTATACCTGTATCTGCTACGCTAATGCCTACCACTACTTCATTTTTATCCAGCAGCCTGTTTTGTAAAGAGGCTACATCAGCAGCATGGTAAAACCTAAGGCTTACCGTTCCTTTTTTGGGTGTAAACTTAAACGCGTTAGACAACAGGTTTTTAATCACTTGCTCCAGCCTTTGCACATCGGTGTGGATAGTATCGGGCAACGCAGCATCTACTTCTATATCAAACTGCACCTCTTTCTCCTCAGCTACCACATGAAACAGCTGTTCAATATCAGAAGAAATCTGGCGTACTGCCACATCTTCAAAAGTAAGCTCTACTTTACCAGCTTCTATTTTAGACAAATCAAGAATGTCATTAATCAGCTTCAGCAAATCAGAGCCTGATTTATGAATAATATGCGCATACTCCACCTGCTTTTCAGTAAGGTTGCTGTTCTTGTTTTCCGCAAGAATATTGGCGAGAATAAGCACACTGTTTAACGGTGTACGCAGTTCGTGCGACATATTGGCCAGGAACTCTGATTTATACCTGCTGGTAATTTCCAGCTCTTTGGCCTTTACGCCCAGCGCGGCGCGGGCCGATTCTACAGATTCGTTTTTCTCTTCCAGTTCGGTATTAATCTGTCGCAATTCCTCTTCATGCACCCGCAGTTCTTCTTCCGATGCCTGTAACACTTCAGTCTGGCGGGTAAGCTCTTCATTGGTTTGCCGCAACTCTTCCTGCTGGTGCTCCAGCTCTTCTTTCTGTATCTGTACCTGGCCCAGCAAATCCATTATTTTTTCCCGGCCCTCTACTGAATTAATGGTAACTGCCAGGTTACCGCTTATACCGTTCAGCAAATCAAACCATCCTGGTTTGGGAGTAGCAAATGCAGCCAGTTCCAGCACCCCCTTCAGCTCATTGGTAAACCAGAGCGGTATACATATAACGCAGCCGGCTACCGAATTTCCTGTACCAGACTGTATTTGCCAGTAACCGGAAGGCACCTCTTTAACCACCAGTATTTCCTTTTGCAAAGCAGCCCGCCCGGGTATGCCTTCACCCAGGGCAAGGGTCTTTTGTACTTTAGAAGTACCAACGGCTGCACACAGCTCCAGCTCTTTTTTATCCTCCTTATACAAAAACATGGCACCGGCTGGTAAGTCCAGATACTGAACCAGCGCCTTAAGTATAGACTCTGACAATACCCCCAGATCAGTTATTCCCTGTGTACCGTGGTTCAGGTCTGTCATGCCTGTTAGCAACCAGTTACGTTCTACGTTTACCTGGTTCAACTGCTCCTGCTCCTCAAAGCTTTTCTGCAACTCAATCTCTGCCAGCTTCCGCCGTCTGAATTCTGCTGCTATAATATAAACAAGTACTATAACTATAATTAATATCAGCGTAGTGCCCCCAATCAAAACCAGGTTGGTAGTACTTATGGATGCCTGATTTTTCTTTTCCTTCTCTTTTAACAACCCCTGCTCTTCAGTAACGATGGAGCTGATAACAGTACGCACTGTATCCATCAGCATTTTTTCATGCATGGTTACGGCAATAATCTGCTCTCTGGTATAGGTACCTGCATTCTCGCCCAGCCCATCCCAGTATCGTAACAGATTTTGTATGCTTTGCTGCATTTCATAAGCACGGCTTATCTGGGTAGAACTATCGCGCAGCAAACGTCTTATATTGGCAGAAACCAAAGCTATTTTAGGCAAAGCACCGTAGTAAGGCTGCAGAAAAGAGCTATCGTTGGTATTTCTATATCCCCTCCGCCCTGTTTCCATATCAACCAGCAGCTTTTGCAGATTGTCTGTTTCTGCAATTACCTGGTACGTATGCTTTACCTGTTCACCCTCCTGAATTTGCGAGCGAAATGCGGTATACGATCTTATACCTACCAGCAGCACCAGTAAAATGGCCAGGGTAAACAATACGTATAACCTGCTATTGAGAGATAATTTCATAGTATACATGATAAACAATTGGTAAAATACACTATAATCCTATCTGTAAAAGGCTTTTATTGTATTTTAAGGAAGGAAATTGAGCTAACCGGATGTTACAACGCAGGGGTTATTCCCAGCCCTGGCTTACCAGACAACTCTACCCGGCCATTGTTATACACAATACCCGTGGCCTTGTCTTCTTTCAGCAAAAGCGGGCCATCCAGGTCGGCATAATCCAGCTGTGGCAAAAAGGCGGCTATAGCAGCAGAACCAATAGAACTTTCGTTCATACTGCCCATCATTACCTTCAGCCCAAGCTCGCGGGCCTGCCGTATCATACGGATGGCGGGGGTAATACCACTACATTTGGTAAGCTTAATGTTAATTCCATGAAAATGGTCTTTGCACTTAACTACATCCCCTTCCAGCACACAACTTTCATCTGCAAACAGCGGTAGTGGCGATTGCTGGTACAGCACCTTCATCCCCTCCCAGTTGTCTCTGGCCAGTGGTTGCTCTATCAGCTCTACTCCCAATGCTTTCAGCTGCGGTATTTTTTCCAACGCTTCCTCCAGTGTCCATGCAGCATTGGCATCTACCCTAAAAACGGCATCAGTATGTTCCCGCAGTGCCTCTATAATACCAATATCATCGGGGGTACCCAGCTTTATTTTGTATACCGGCCATGGTTTGGCTTTCATTTTAGCCACCATGGTATCTATAGTATCTATGCCTATAGTATAATCTGTAACGGGTGTGTTATCTGTAAAAGAAGTATTCCATAGCTCGTACAGCGGTTTGCCTTTCATCTTGCCAAACAAATCCCAGCCAGCCATATCCAGTGCGCACACCAGAAAAGGGTTTTGCGGATAAAGATGATGCAGATAATGCCAGTAGCGTTCCGGCTCGGTAAGCGCAAACTTTTCTACCATACGTTTTTTGGCTTCCAGGTCGGCCACCATTTGTGCTACTGTTATATTATAATAGCTGATAGCTGGCGCCTCACCAAATCCCCAGAAAGGCCCCAGTTGTAAAGCTACAATCAAGGTAGGCTGGTGGGTTTTAGTTCTTCCGTTAGAAATGGTAAATGGATATTCAAACGGTAAATCGTACGTACGGTAGTGCAATACCATAATATATAAGTCAAAAGCTGTTAAAAAGCCAAATGTAAACCATTAACGGCCACTGGCCTGCACTGCTGTCCGTAATTCTGTATTGAAAGCCGCTTCTTCCAGCAACTGTTCCAGAGAAAGATGCATGCGGTAACGCCAGTAATGTTTGGGATCGGCCGGAATATTAATCCTTTCATCATGCGGGTTATCTCTCCTCAGCCGTGCGTCCATACCCAGTAAATCCTGCAATTGAAAAACGCTCCACATTGCAGGTGAGTACAGGTGCTGCATAATAATATCTCTGTTTACCCATGGTTCGCAGAAATAAGGTGCATTGCCCCAATGGTTTAGCTGCTGGTTAAAAAACCGCTGCGTTTTCTCCCTGTCTTCCTCCCACCAGCCCCGGATGGTACTCATATCGTGGGTAGATGGGGTAACCACACTCAGGTAAGGTGCATGGGCCGGGTTAAAGAATTCAGTGGTTGGGTCTTTAGGCATACGCTGAATTTCCAGACTCAACAGCCCCAGTTGCTTCATTACATCCGGCACACAGGCAGGTACCATACCCAAATCTTCCCCGCAGATAAGCATATTGGTTACGCGCTTTAACGCAGGAAGCTTTTGCATCGCTTCGCCTTTCCAGAATTCGTCCTGGCGGCGGTAGAAGTAGTCTACATAAAGCTGGTGCAGTTGGTATTGTGTATGTGCGTCCAGATGGCGGTATGTACTGGTCTCGTCCATTCCAAAACGGAAATGATATTCCTGTCCTTCACTGTCCTGCACCTCAAACAATAATACGTTCGAAATAAGATCGAAAAGTCCCTGGCGTATACGCGCATTTGCAGCCGTTTCTTCTTTAGCCGCAAACCAGGCTTCAACCTGTCGCTGGGTAGCAAACTCCGCTTTCAGCGCATACTCATACGGACCATTATTTTTCAGAAACTCCCTCTTCACCAGTTCCTTGTCGTTACCAAATGTATCCTGCAAAATCTGGTCGTTGATGTAAGGCTGGGTATAACGGAAATGATCAAACCAGATATTCCGCTCATAAAACTCGCGTACATGCACAGGAATGGCTGGTACAAAATACCCCATAATACCTTCTACCGCATGCAATGGAATGCTCCAGATGCGGAAAAACCCCAGAATATGATCAATACGAAAAGCGTCAAAATAATAACTCATTTGCTCCAGCCGCTGCTTCCACCACGCAAACCCATCCAGCTGCATACGTTGCCAGTTGTAGGTAGGAAAGCCCCAGTTCTGCCCCTTTACCGCAAAGTCATCCGGCGGTGCACCCGCCTGCGATTGCATAAAGTACAGGTCTGGTTGCTGCCAGGCATCCACACTATTGCGGTAAATGCCAATGGCTATATCTCCTTTTATAATAACACCCTTGCTATGGGCATATTGTGTTGCCTGCTTCAGTTGCAGATGCAGATGGTATTGTATAAAATAATACAGCCCTATACTTTCGTAAGCGGCTCCTTTGGTGTTGGCCGCCAGTGCTGCTATTTCCTTTTCGTTGTATACACGGTACTCCGGCCACTGATTATAATCTGCCGTTTCATACTTATCCCGTAAATAACAGAATACCGCGTAAGGCACCAGCCAGTGGCTGTTCTGCTCAAAAAAGCTGTTGAACTCTGCTTCGGCAAAAGTTTGCTTACTCTGTCGCAGATACAGCTGTTGTAACAAACTGCGCTTTAAACGTATTACAGCGTCATAATCTACCGCATCCAGTGCATTCAGCCTTTCTGCTTCTTTAGCCGCGGCGGTAACTATTTTCCGGTTTTCGGGCAGAGCTACCTGCGCAACGTCTATATAAGCGGGATGCAGGGCAAATGCCGAAATAGCCGCATATGGGTATGAATCCGATTTTGAGTAGTTAGCCGTAGTATCGTTTACCGGTAACAGCTGCACCAGCTTTAAGCCGGTAGCTACTGCCCAGTCTACCAAAGCATGAATATCGGTAAACCCACCAATGCCCATACTGTTTTTGGTTTTAAGGCTAAAAACAGGAATGGCTACACCTGCACCTTTCCAGGTATTATCTGCCAGGTGAGTAAACCCATCATTAATATAAATTTTGCGGTTGGCAGCAGGAGTATCATATAATATCCGGTTTACACCTTCTTCAAAACCGGCAAACCGCTTACCCGAATGATCGTACACACCATATTTATAAGCAAGGGGAAAATCTTCTTTATTCAGATTCAGAGAAATCTGCCAGGCATCTTCTCCCTGTTCCTTATACAAAAGCAGCGGTTTTTCTGTACTCCAGTTACCCAGTGCCTGGCCACTACCTGCAATACACAATACCTGCCCCTTTTGCAGTAATGGGCTTTTTACCTTAAAAGTATGGGTAGCACCTTCCACTACTACCGGTGCCGCAGTGGTATAATTATCCCGGAATAGCACCTGCTTAAAAGGTTCAGTATAAAAGGTATTGGCAAAAAAGCCCGCATGGTTCCAGGCGTCTGATATTACCAACGTATCGGTTGTACCCGCTTCAATAGTCAGTTTACGGCTGCCAGCCCAATCCTGGTCAACGGAGCCATCTGTATTTTTAAGTACATACTGGTATGAAATATCTTTCAGGGGCAGTTGGTCTGCGGCTACTTGCAGTTCTGTTTGCCAGAAATCGCTGTTAAAGTACTGTAGTGGAACAGCTGCCTGCAATTCATTGTTTCCTAACAGTGCGTGGTTGCCGCTAATAAAAAGTGTTTGCCCGAATTGCGTGTGAAAACGCAGTTGAAAGATAACTTTCATTAATACGTAGTTTACCAGATACTGAAAAAAAGCATGCCGGATACGGTATGGCAGCAATAGAAAATAAAAGTATACATTGTGTAATTGTTACACAAATATTTTTACTCTATGCTTTCCAGCACATCTTTGGTAAGTGGTTTGGAAACAAAACGTTTTACTACGCCGTAAGAAGCAGCCCGGGCATAATCTTCCGGGTCTACCGTAGAAGAAAGTACATAAACAGAAGGTTGCTTATTGAAAAGGGGTTCTATTTTATGAAACTGCTCTAAAAATTCCCACCCATTCATCACCGGCATATTTATATCCAGAAAAATAATATCCGGCATATTGTGCTCGTCCTTTTTAGCCTGTTCCTGCAGGTAATCCATCGCCTCCTGACCATTGGTTACAGATTTCAATTGCGCTGCAAACCCGGTCATACGGATGATTCTCTCACATACCATAATGGTAATAGGATCATCTTCAATTAACAGAATCGACTTAAAACGAGACATTCATCAGTATTTTACGAGATCTAATTAAAACTTTGCGCCTTTTTGCAGAAGTTCAAATATATATGATTTTAGCTAAGATGTTGGTTTTTCTTCCACCACTATCAGATCGCTCAACTCAACATTCATCGGCACTACACCAATTTGTACAATGGCTCTGCGGCCTCTTATCTCCTTCACCTCACCTACCTGAAAGTTCTTTTTCAGCTTTACCCTTGCACCTACCGTAATATCTACGTTAACTTCCTTGTATCTGGATTCCAGCTTTTTCACCGCTTTGGTGTTAACCAGTTGTTCTTTCTTTTTAAACAACAGGTTTTGCACCTGCTTCATTACCTCAGCCTTATCATCTGCCTTACGCCACTCAAGTACAATTTGTTTCAGCTTTCGTTCTGTATCTTTTAAATAATTAATACGGTCTTCTGTAATTACATTCTGGTGTTTCAGTAATTCCACCTGCTGGCGATGTTTTTCTTTATCCAGCACCTGCTCCATTTCCTTCTTCAGCTTTTCGTTATCACGTATTAAACGGTGTAACTCCTTTTTCTCTTTGTCCAGCTGCTGTAAGTCCTGCTCGGTACGGTTTAATAAGCGGTCCAGCCTAAAATGGTCTTCATCTACCAGTTTCCGCGCACGGTTAATCAGTTGTGCCGGTAAGCCTATACGTTCAGCAATAGCAAACGTATACGAACTGCCGGGTTTACCTACCATTAGTTTATACAACGGTTGCAGGCGCACTTCATCAAACGCCATAGCACCATTTATAATACCATTGGTACGGTTGGCCATAACCTTCAGGTTAAGATAATGGGTGGTTACAATGCCGTAAGAATGTTTGCGGGCCAGTTCTTCCAGAATCACTTCCGCAAAAGCACCACCCAGGTTGGGATCACTGCCACTGCCCAGCTCATCTATAAAAAACATGGTTTTACCGTTCGCCGTTTCTATAAACTGCTTCATATGCAGCAGGTGCGATGAATAGGTACTCAGTTCAAACTCTATGCTTTGGGTATCGCCAATGTGTATAAACAACTGCCTGAAAATGCCCATCTGGCTGGTAGGGTGCACCGGTACCAGCAATCCACTCTGTAGCAGCAGCTGGTTCAGCCCCACTGTTTTCATGGTAACCGTTTTACCACCGGCGTTAGGGCCACTTATAATAAGTATACGATCCTTTTCATCCAGTGTAAGGTTTACCGGTATAGTGGTTTTGCCCGAACGCTGGTTATATATATATAGTAACGGATGGTACGCATCTTTCAGTTCTATATGCGCTTTATCCGCCACATTGGGCAGGTTACCATTCATATCAATAGCCAGGCGGGCCTTGGCACGGATAAAATCGTACTCACCGGAAATATCGTGGTATACAAACAATAAAGAACTGTATACAGAAACACGGGCAGTAAGCTCGCGCAAAATGCGCATCACCTCTTTACGCTCATCGCTTTCCAGGCTAAACACTTCGTTGTTAAGGCCAATAGTTTCCTCCGGTTCAATAAACGCTGTTTTACGGCTGTCGCTCTCCCCATGCAGAATGCCTTTTACCATTCTTTTATGTTCAGAAAACACAGCTACCACCCGGCGACCGTTACTGAAGCTTTCATCAATATCTGCCGTGTAGCCCGATTTGGATAACTTAGACAACACTTTGTCAAACATGCGCCGCAACTCATTCCGCTTGCGGTAAAGGCTCATCCGTATTTTAGCCAGCTCGGGGCTTGCGTTGTCTTTTACATTTCCCTGCTCATCCAGTATTTCGTCAATCATTTCCATGATTGCCTTTTCATAATAACTTTCGGCTATTACCAGGGTAAGGGCAGGGTATGCAGTGCGGCGCTCGTTATCAAACCAGCGAAACACTTTTTCCATACTTTCCACCAGTTTGCGTATCAGCATCCACTGCTCGCCGGTAAGCGTACTGCCGGGTATGCTCAGCAGTTTAATATCGCGGTGAATGTTCAGTACATAATCGTTAGGAAAATATTGCGCCGTCTGATGTATCAGTTTATATTCGTGCGTTTGCTGTAACTCTGTTAAAATGTATTCCTTTTTGGTATGTATGCGTAAATTTGACGCCTTGGTTTTGGCGTATTCCGTTTTACAGTATTCGGTTAGCAAGAACTTTACTTTATCAAATTCCAGTTGAACTGCCGCTGATTCGGGATATAGTTTCATTGAACTCCTCGTAAAAATTTATCCGGCAAAGGTATTGAGATATTCTGGCTATTGTGAATAAGTTCTCCTGCCCTTACGGTAAATACCCTTAAATTAGCGATTTGTTAATTAACTTGTTTACTCAAATATTAGTTAGGTACTTGCATTCATGAAGGCAAAAGCACAATTTCAGCTATCGTGGGTACCGGGTACAATGCTTAGCTTTTTGTTCCTGGTTTCCTGTGCAGAAAACAAAAGTCAGAAAAAAAGCGTGGTGGAAGACAGATTCATTGCAGCTACAACCAATGATACCGCCATTTTTGGAACGGGCTGCTTCTGGTGTACAGAAGCTATTTTTCAACGGTTAGATGGGGTATTGAAAGTAGTAAGCGGTTACAGCGGCGGCTCAGTAAACAATCCCACCTACGAACAGGTAAGTACAGGTACCACCGGCCATGCAGAAAGTTGCCGGGTTATATACGATACCTCCAAAATTAATTACGACGAATTATTATCTGTTTTCTGGCAAACGCACGATCCTACCACACTTAACAGGCAAGGGAACGATGTAGGAACACAATACAGAAGTGTAGTTTTTTATAAAAATGCGGAACAGAAAGAAAAAGCCGCTTATTATAAAGACAAGCTGAACAAAAGCGGTGCTTATAATGCTCCTATAGTTACGGCTATTGAACCTTATAAAAACTTTTTCAGTGCGGAAGATTATCACCAGAATTTTTACAATAACAATGGCGAGCAGATGTATTGCCGTTATGTGATAATGCCCAAGCTACAGGAATTTGAAAAAGTGTTTAAAGACAAACTGAAGCACAATAAGAAATAAAAAAAGCGGGAGGCAGAGGATTATTCCTCTTCGCCTCCGCCCGTATCTTCTCCATCGTCTACCATATCGTCAGAACCGTTGCTGTCGCCTTCTTCTCCAAAACCTTCTGATCCTTTGGTAAGATCATACTTCTCTTCAATTTCAACAAACTTGGCACCCAGCAGGCTTCTTGTACCGTATTGCTGCGGCCCTATACCTTCGGCTCTTGATGTGGAAGGATAAGTTATTTTAGAACTCTCTTCTTTGGTAACATTAATCAACTCTACCTGAAATACCCAGTTTTTGGCAAAGTCGTATATATACACAAACTTCTGGTTAGGATCGCGTATTTCACTGCCAATAGTGGTTTCAGCCATAATTAACGGGTCTGCACGGTAAGCCTTGTCGTACTTTTCCACGCTTATCTCACGGCCCCGCTCCCAATGGTCATTACTTCTGTAAAAAGTAGCCTGATGTTTACTGTCAAACTCGTAAGATTTCAGTATCGCCAGGTGCAAATCAAAAAAGGTTTGCGTGTGCTTAATGACAATATCCCGGTATATGGCATCGTCTTCTTCGAAATACGCCCTGAACTTTAATACAGCCATTAGTTAAGTTTCTATGCTAGTTTATGAAGATATAAAACACTAAAATAAAGGAAACTTTTGAATTTAGCCGGTAACCGGTACAAGGTTAAGCGCTGCCCCTTTTTGTAGCATAAATTCCCTTGCGGCTTCAAATGTGTTAGGTATAACGCCATCCAGTATTGCTTCACGTATAGCATCTTTAATAATACCTACATTTCTTCCCGGTGCCAGCCCAAAAGTTTCCATAATCATCTCTCCTGTTACAGGTGGTTGCCAGTTACGTATACGGTCACTTTCTTCCACCTGCTCCAGCCGTTGTTTTACCAGCTCAAAGTTTTGCAGGTATCGTTTTACTTTTACCTTGTTCTTGCTGGTAATATCTGCACTACACAACAACATTAATGCCTCAATATCCTCACCCGCATCAAACAACAAACGGCGTATAGCGCTGTCTGTAATATTTTCTTTGGTAAGGCTTATCGGGCGCAAGTGCAGTTCAACCAGCTTTTGCACAAACTTCATTTTCTCATTCTGGGGCAGCTTTAAACGGCCGAATATTTTGGGCACCATACGTGCGCCCACTACTTCATGGCCATGAAAAGTCCACCCATGCCCTTCCTCAAACCGCTTGGTAGCAGGTTTGCCAATATCATGCAATAATGCTGCCCAACGCAGCCACAAGTCGTCGGTATGTGGTATTATATTATCCAGCACCTGCAAGGTGTGGTGAAAATTATCCTTATGCCCTTTACCATCAATATATTCCGCTCCATGCAATTCTGTCATTTGCGGAAATATAATTTTCAGCAGGCCACTTTTATCCAGCAGGTTCCAGCCCATTGAGGGCTGTTTGCTCATCATAATCTTATTCAGCTCATCCGTTATACGCTCCTGCGATATAATTTTAATACGCTGGGCCATACGTTGTATGGAGGCAAAAGTAGCAGGTGCTATATTAAAGCCCAATTGGCTGGCAAACCGAATAGCACGCATCATCCGCAACGGATCATCGCTAAAAGTACGGTCCGGCTCCAGTGGTGTTTGAATTACCTGGCTTTCAATATCCTGTACACCGTTAAACGGATCAACCAATGCACCATAATCCGCCTCGTTTAAACTGATAGCCAGTGCATTAATGGTAAAATCGCGCCGGTTCTGGTCATCTTCCAGGGTACCCGGCTCAACATCCGGTTTGCGGCTATCGCTCCGGTAACTTTCCTTCCGGGCGCCTACAAACTCTATCTCAAAATCGTCCAGCTTTATCTGGGCGGTGCCAAAGTTTTTAAAAAACGCCACATGGGGCCGGGGTGTAAAACGGTCTGCCACGGCATGTGCCAGGGCAATACCATCTCCCATACAAACGATATCTGCATCTTTGGTAGGCCTGCCAATTATTTTATCACGCACAAAACCGCCTATCAGATACGCTGGTACCTGTAGTGTTTTGGCCGCAGCAGCAATATGGGCAAAAACTGCTGCTTCCCTTTCTGAACATTGTATTTGCATTGCGGCAAAAATAACAATTCGGTAAATAAGTCATTCAGCCTTGCAATGTGTACTATACTGTATTCATTACTCGTATTCCAGCTCATTGCTGAAAAACTCCCAATCAAACAACAGAAAAGAAGAAAAACTACGCTTTGAACGGCCCGGTCGGGCAGATATAGTAGAGGTAGCGGTGTTTACATCAGATACTGTGGCCTGGTTAGTGGAACTGATGGTATGCTTGTCTATACCCAGCTTTAATACAAGCTTGATAAATGAATGCATTTTATCAGTGGGCACGTCTAAAATTACCTTTGTCATGGTAACGGATTTTTGAATTACACAAATGGGTATTTCAATATGGGATATCTATCGGTTAATTAAGGTACAACCCCAATCCGGCCCACGCAAGCCTTTTACATTAATATTTGAATAAAACCCCGGAAAGTTATCCACAAATTCAGATGCCGGTTCAGGGGCGTATCACCTGTACTTCGCCGTTTTTCCAGCTGATGATGGCAGAGGGGGCAGCTGCGGTAGTTTCTTCCTGGCGGTAGCCTACCACATAATCAACACCTTGTATTATTTCAGCGCTTATCTCACTATAAATAGCCGGAGATGGCATACCACTGATATTGGCAGAAGTACTTACAATAGGTTTACGGAAGCGTTTAATCAGGTGGCGGCAAAAATCATCGCCACAAATACGGATGGCTACTGAGCCATTGGTGGCCAGTACATTTTCTGCCAGGCCAATACCATGTTCGTAAATAACCGTAGTAGGTTTGGTAGCCTGTTGCAGGTAATCGAACACAGACAGGTCTGGCGCAGCGGCATATTTCAGCACTTCCCTTTCGCTGGCGGTAAGCACCACAAAGCTTTTTTGCTCCGGCCGGCGTTTCAACGCTATAATACGTTCTGCTGCGGCTGCATTGGTAGCATCGCAGCCTATACCCCACACGGTATCTGTAGGGTATAATATAATTCCGCCCGTCTGCAATACTTCCAGGCAGGCTTCCACATCCGGTAAAAAATCAGCACTGGTACTCATAGCTATCTAAGATACACCTGCATTACCCCATATGCACACTTTTCAGGCGTAAAGTTTTGTGCATGTATTCTGCCTTTTTCAATCATCTGCTCAGCCAGCGTAGGTGTAGTAGCCAGCTGCCACATAGCACCCGCCAGCTCAGAGGGATTATATGGATCAATATAAAAAGCTGCATCGCCACCCGCTTCCGGCAGGCACGATACGTTGCTGGTAATAACGGGCAAATCGCTGAACAGTGCTTCCAGCACCGGTATACCAAACCCTTCAAATATAGAGGGATATATCATACAGATGGCCTGCTGGTAAATAGCCGGAAAATCGGCCGCATTGCGGTAAGATGCGTTGTTTTTGGCTGCCGCGTTTTCAGACAGAAAAATCACGTGCTTTTCCAGGTGCTGCTCGTGCAGATAACGTTGCACCTCCTGTTTGTAAGCACCGCCCTCTCCTATCACCACCAATGGCGGCAGGTCTTCCTTATCGCGCAGCTGCTTTAAAGCCTTACAAATACTCAGCAGATTTTTACGCTCAATAATAGAACCTACGTATAAGAAAAAACGTTCGGGTAAATTGTATTCCCGGCGCACACGCAGCTTTTCTGCTTCTGTTACCATATGTGCAAAAGAGGCATTGCAGCTCTGGTAACAGATATCAATTTTTTGTTCAGGTACACCGTAAAAATCTACAATGTCCTGTTTGGTTTGTTTGCTTATGGCTATTACCTTATCCGCATTGCGGCAGGCATAGCTGAACTTTTTACGGTATATCTGCACATCCACCGCATTAAACTGCTCCGGATACCGCTCAAAAATAAGATCATGAATGGTAACTACCGACTGTATGCCGGTTTTCTGAATGCCAATAGGTATTTCATGGCTTAAGCCGTGGTACAGATCAATCTCCAGCTTTTTCAGATCTTTTTTTACCCAGCTGCTTCTCCATGCCGAGGTGAACAAACCGCCCGGAAAACCTTGCGGGGTAACAACATGTACATTATCAAAACCATCTGTGTTATACCTTTTAGTAAGCCGGGGAGTACAAAGAAAATACTCGTTATCAGGATACCCGGTAGCAAGAGAGCTTATCAACGTACGGCTGTAATGACCCAAACCGGTGCCGTTGGTATAAGCACGTTTTGCCTCAAATGCTATGTTCATGCCGCGAAGGTAAAATATTCACCGGCAATTTTCCGCCATTAACCGGCCACAGACATACAGCAACCTAAAAACACTTTTGCTACAGTAGGCCGCCACGTAGCTTTGAGGTATCAAAATTCAATTACTACTGATGGATAATTTCGAAGAAAAATCTGAACCCCGCCATAATATACTTGCCGGCTTATTTCTGGTGGTAGCCGGCTCTCTGTTTCTGGCTTCTAAAATGGGAGTGCCTATGCCTTACTGGCTGTTTACCTGGCCGGTACTGTTAATTACTATTGGTGTTTTTGTAGGCATAAAAAAGGGCTTCCGCGATTTCAGCTGGATTATTCTCATCATCGTGGGCGGCCTTTTTCTGGCAGAGAAAATGAATTTTGCCTTCCACGTAAGGGAATACATTCTTCCGATTGTCATAATAATCATAGGTGTTGGTTTTATGCTTAAACCCAAACGTTTTAACAAGCATAATTGCCGCAACGACCGCTGGAGAAAGCATTGGGAAGAGAAGCGGAAACAGCACTTTGAAGGGAAGTACCAGTTTGAAAATGCAGCGGCGGTAGAAAAGGAAGCCATTTTTACGGAAAAAAAAAATAGTACCGAACCGGTAGACAGCAGCGAACAACTGGATGCAGTGGCAGTGTTTGGAGCAGTGCGCAAAAAAGTAGTGTCTAAAAACTTTGCCGGTGGAGAAGTGGTGTGTTTTATGGGCGGCGCAGAAATAGACCTGTCGCAGGCAGATATTCAGGGCCCGGTAATACTGGACATAACCCAAGTATTTGGAGGCACCAAACTGATTGTACCCTCCCACTGGGATTTGAAAGCCGAAATGGCAGCAGTGTTTGGTGGTGTGGAAGACAAGCGGGTGCTGCACGGTAAATCGGTAGATTTAAACAAAGTAGTAATACTGAGAGGCACTTCGGTGTTTGGCGGTATAGACATCCAAAGCTATTAACATTCATACTGTAAACTGATAACTTATGAACTGGTATCTCGCAAAACTGGTATATCGCATTATCTGCGGCGATGGTGATCATACCCCGCAGTTTGATGAACAGCTACGGTTAATTGAGGCAGAAGATGGCTTACACGCCTTTAATAAAGCACAGGCCATGGGCGAAAAAGAGCAGGACTGCTTTCTGAACCAGGAACGCAGCCCCGTACAGTGGAAATTTGTGAATGTGAGCGAACTGCAGGTACTGGAAACATTGGCAGACGGAGTAGAAATATACTCCCGTATTAAAGAGGAAGAAGATGCAGACATGTATACACACATGGTAAATATAAGGGCTGCGCACTTGCTGGATAAGCATTCCGACGCCTTCATCAGCTCACTCTAAAACCGGCATACTATTGAAACCCGCCTTTTCCGACAGTAGTTTTTACCGCAGCTTTTTAACCTGGTGGCTGGTATGCGCCATTATTCATGTGGCTGTTATTTATAACGAACCGTATGGTATTTTACTGTGCGTTACCGATAGCATTGTAAGCAACAGTTTGCTTGCTGCCAGCTGCCTGCTTATTATAAACAACATGCGGTATTACCTGCCCCGGCAGGAAAAGTATTGGTACATACTGGTAATTAGCACTGTGCTGGGAGTAATATGTATGCTGGTTTCGCAATGGCTGTTGATGTTAATAGGCAGCAGCACGCCGGTATATGCAGCGTTTGTAAAAGATTCCTCAACCATACGCTTTGCTTTTGATACGCTACTGGTAGGTTTTATAGCCATGTTTGGCCTGCTGTGGTATACACAGCGCGAACAAACACAGGCAGCCCGCCGCCAGGCCGATGCAGAAAAAATGACCAGAGACGCAGAACTGTTTCGCCTGCGCGAGCAGTTGCAACCACACTTTCTGTTTAACAGCCTTAACAGCATCAGCGCCCTTACCCGCAGCGAGCCTGAAAAAGCCAGGCACATGATTCAGCAACTGAGCGATTTTTTAAGAGGTACGCTGCGGAAAGAACAGAAACAATGGGTGCCGCTACAGGAAGAACTGGCCGATTTGCAACTGTACCTGGAGATTGAAAAGGTTCGCTTTGGACACCGGCTTCAAACCAATATTATTTGCAGCGATGAAGCCTGTAAGCTTAATATTCCGGCCCTGCTGTTACAGCCGGTGGTGGAAAACGCTATTAAGTTTGGCCTGTATGATACTACCGATACGGTAAATATTGAATTGCAGGCCCGTGAGGAAAAAGAGGCGCTGATTGTAAGCGTATCTAACCCCTTTGACCCCGAAACCAGCGTAGCTGGTAAGGGAACGGGCTTTGGCCTGGCCTCTGTTCAGCGCCGCCTGTTTCTGCTGTTTGCCCGGGCCGATCTGGTGCAAACACACACAGATAACACTACTTTTACTACAACACTTATTATTCCGCAGATTCATGATAAAGACCATACTGATAGATGATGAGCCCCTGGCACGCAGTATTGTAAAAGAATACCTTCAGGCCTGGCCCGAGTTTACCATTGTGCAGGAATGCGGAGATGGGTTTGAAGGCATTAAAGCCATTAATGCCCACACGCCAGATGTTATTTTTCTGGATATACAAATGCCCAAGATTAACGGCTTTGAAATGCTGGAATTGATAGAAACACCACCTGCCGTTATATTTACCACTGCGTTTGACGAATATGCTATTAAGGCATTTGAAACCCATGCGGTAGATTACCTGCTGAAGCCCTTTAGCAAAGAGCGGTTTGATAAAGCCCTGCAAAAGTGGCTGAACCAGCGCAGTACTAACACTGTGGTAGATAACCACACCCTGCTGGAAACCGCTGCACAATCGCCCGCCCATCAGAACCGGGTGGTGGTGAAAGAAGGCAGCAAAATTAAAATTATACCCATACCTCATATACAATACCTGGAAGCGGCCGACGACTACGTAAAAATTCACACCGCTGATGGCACCTACCTCAAAAACAAAACCATGGCTCATTTTGAGCAATTGCTGTCTGCACAGCAATTTGTTCGTATTCACCGCTCGTATATTATTAACGTGCAGCTGATTACCCGTATAGATCCTTATGAAAAAGATAGCCACCTGGTAATTCTTCAAAATGGCATGCGCCTGCCGGTAAGCAAAAGCGGCTATGTGCGTTTAAAGGAAGCATTGGGGCTGTAACTTTCATGCAGCCTTGATTCAGTTTGCCTATTTTTGTCAAAAATTTTGACATCATGGAATTAAAGCAACTGATCCAGGACGCATGGGCCAACAGAGAGCTGCTAAAGGAGAATACCTATTCAGAAGCCGTTAAAACCACTATTGAAGAGGTTGATAAGGGCCGTTTAAGAGTAGCATCCCCTACCGAAAATGGCTGGGTGGTAAACGAGTGGGTAAAGCAAGCCATTCTGTTATACTTCGGCATTCAGCAAATGCAAACCTGGAGTGTTGAGCCGTTTGAGTTTCATGATAAAATGTTACTGAAAAAGAATTACGCTTCACTGGGCGTTCGCGCGGTACCCCATGCCGTAGCACGTTATGGCGCATTTGTAGGCCGCAACGTGGTATTAATGCCCAGCTATGTAAATATTGGTGCGTATGTAGATGAAGGTACCATGGTTGATACCTGGGCCACTGTAGGCAGCTGCGCACAAATTGGTAAATGTGTGCACCTGAGCGGTGGCGTAGGCATTGGCGGTGTACTGGAACCCCTGCAGGCTTCTCCTGTTATTATTGAAGACGGCGTATTTATTGGCAGCCGCTGTATTGTGGTAGAAGGTGTAGTTGTAGAAAAAGAAGCCGTACTGGGCGCTAACGTGGTACTTACACAAAGCACTAAAATTATTGATGTAAGCGGCGATACCCCTGTTGAAATGAAGGGCCGTGTACCAGCCAGAAGCGTGGTAATACCAGGCAGCTACACTAAAAAATTCCCTGCGGGTGAATACCAGGTTAGCTGTGCGCTTATCATTGGTAAACGTAAAGAAAGCACCGACCTCAAAACCAGCCTCAACAACTGTTTAAGAGAGTTTAACGTAAGCATTTAATTACTACGCGTAATCAGTAAGGTAATGAAACTTAACGCAGGTATACTGGCAGGTCTGCTGCTTTGCAGCTGCGCCTCGCAAAAGCCACAGGCTACGGCTACTGCCGAAAGTAAACTGGTACCGGATGGTAAACTGTGGGCATCGTTATTTCAGCAGCGGGCGGCCGAATACAAGGCGCTTTGCCTGCAGGCATATAACATTGCACAGCTAAGGCTTGAGCAGGCCATACGCCAGCGCACTAATGGCAAACCACTGGCTGTGGTAACCGATGTGGATGAAACCTTTCTGGATAACAGCCCGTACGATGTTAAACAGGCCCTGGCCGGTAAAGACTACGAAAACAACAGCTGGCAACAATGGACCAGCCTGGGGCAGGCAGATAGCCTACCCGGCGCACTGCGCTTTTTTAAATACGCAGCCGATAACCAGGTTACTGTTTTCTATATTACCAACCGTGGCGAAGCAGAAAGAGCAGGCACCACACAAAACCTGCTTAAGTACGGTTTCCCTTTTGCAGACAATAACCATATAATTCTGAAACAACCCGGCAGCCCTTCCAGCAAAGAAAGCAGAAGGCAGGACGTGTTGAAGAACTATGATATTGTGCTGCTGCTGGGCGATAACCTGGCCGATTTCAGTACCCTGTTCGACAGCAAATCTGAAGAAGAACGTGCAGCCAATGTACTATCTTCTGCTGCGGAGTTTGGCAACAGATTTATTGTATTGCCTAACCCGGTGTATGGCGATTGGGAAAGTTCATTTTTCAAACACGAGCCACGGTTTACTGCTGCCCAGAAAGATTCGGTGATAAGAGCCAGACTGAAAACGTATTGATATTTGCATTTCACTTTAAAGAGGCATCCGTTGGGGTGCCTTTTTTTTATACCAGATATTCTATGATGGTAGATTATCACTATAAGATCAGATTTTATAGTTGTAAATTTTCGTTCCATAACTGTAGAACGAGATTTTACAGCACTAGATTTCGTTCGGCAGTTGTAGACTGGAATTTTACAGCTGCAAATTTCTGTTCTACAGTTGTAAGCCCGGATTTTACAACGCTAAATTTTCGCCCAACAGTTGTAGAACGGAATTTTACAACTGTAAGTTTTCGTCCGATAGTTGTAGCGCCAGATTTTACAACTATAAATTCCCGTTCGATAGTTGTAGAACGAAATCTTACAACTGTAAATTTCCATCCGATAGTTATAAAATTTCGTTCTACAACTTCCCCGATTACCTGGGAAGACATAAAAAAGCGCCCCATAATATTATGGAACGCCTTTTCATTTTATTTAATCCGATGTTATTTTACTTCTTCAAACTCAGCATCGGTAACATGGTCACCTGCATTTTCTGTTGAAGCTTGTGCTCCACCGTTTGCAGGGCCTGCACCTGGAGCTCCGCCTTCCTGTTGTGCCTTGTAAATTTCTTCACTGGCTGCAGTCCATGCAGTATTCAGTTCATTTAAGCCGGCTTCAACACCTGCAATATCCTGAGCTTTATGGGCTGTTTTCAGTTTTTCCAGCGCAGCTTCAATAGGCGCTTTTTTGTCAGCAGGTACTTTATCACCAAAATCTTTCAGTTGCTTTTCAGTCTGGAAGATCATGCTGTCAGCCTGGTTCAGTTTTTCAACTCTGTCGCGGGCTTCTTTGTCAGTTGATTCATTCGCTTTCGCTTCTGCCTTCATCTTTTCAATCTCTTCCTTGCTTAAGCCGCTACCTGCTTCAATACGAATCTTCTGCTCTTTACCGGTGCCTTTGTCTTTTGCACTTACATGCAGCAAACCGTTGGCATCAATATCAAAAGTTACTTCAATCTGAGGCACGCCGCGTGGTGCTGGTGGAATACCATCCAGGTTAAATACACCCAGGCTCTTGTTCTGGTTAGCCATAGGTCTTTCACCCTGTAACACGTGTATCTGTACACCAGGCTGGTTATCGCTGGCAGTAGAGTAAACTTCAGTTTTCTTGGTAGGAATGGTGGTGTTAGAAGGAATCATGGTAGTCATTACACCGCCCATAGTTTCAATACCCAGGCTTAAAGGCGTAACGTCTAACAGTAACACATCTTTCACATCACCGGTTAATACCGCACCCTGAATAGCAGCACCTACGGCAACCACTTCATCGGGGTTAACTCCTCTGTTAGGCTTTTTACCAAAAAACTTCTCAACAATCTCCTGTACTTTAGGTATACGGCTGGAGCCACCTACCAGAATTACTTCGTCAATTTGTGAAGCGCTGTAACCTGCATCTTTCAGGGCAGCTTCACAAGGTCTTAAACATCTTTCAAACAGGCTGTCGGCCAGTTGCTCAAACTTAGCACGGGTCAGCTTTAACACTAAGTGCTTAGGCACACCGTCAATAGCGGTAATGTAAGGCAGGTTAATTTCTGTTTCAGAAGAAGAAGATAGTTCCACCTTCGCTTTTTCAGCTGCTTCTTTCAAACGCTGTAAAGCCATAGGATCTTTACGCAGGTCAACGTTTTCGTCTTTCTTGAATTCGTCAGCCAGCCAGTCCATAATTACTTTATCAAAGTCGTCACCACCTAAGTGAGTATCACCGTTGGTAGATTTTACTTCAAATACACCATCACCCAGGTCCAGGATAGAGATATCGAAGGTACCGCCACCTAAGTCAAACACAGCAATCTTCTGCTCTTTGTCAGCCTTATCCAAACCATACGCCAGCGCTGCTGCGGTAGGTTCGTTTACAATACGGCGTACATTTAAACCCGCAATTTCACCGGCTTCTTTGGTAGCCTGGCGCTGTGCATCGTTAAAGTAAGCAGGCACGGTAATAACCGCTTCAGTTACTTCCTGGCCCAGATAATCTTCTGCAGTCTTCTTCATTTTCTGAAGAATCATGGCAGAAATTTCCTGTGGCGTATATAAACGTCCGTCAATATCTACACGAACGGTGTTGTTATCACCTTTTGCCACTTTGTAGCTCCAATGGCTGATTTCCTCGGTCACTTCGTCGTAACGGCGACCCATAAAACGCTTCGCACTCATGATAGTGTTGTGCGGATTGGTAATGGCCTGACGCTTGGCAGGATCGCCCACCTTGCGTTCTCCGTTTTTAAGAAATGCTACTACTGAAGGGGTAGTGCGACGGCCTTCGTCGTTGGCAATTACCACCGGTTCGTTACCTTCCATTACGGCTACACAACTGTTGGTAGTACCCAGGTCTATTCCAATTATCTTTCCCATATTGATTTAAATTTCCTTGACGATACATTTCTCAATAGTTATGCCATGGCACCAGAAGTGAAAAAATGGCAGTAACCGGGTGGTTGTTATGGCATTGGTATTGTACCACTACAGGCAAAACTGAGGAATTATGAAAATTACCGTTGTGACATTTTGTACTGCCCTGCTCTTCTTTTCCTGCCAATCTGGTAATAACCAACAACAAAACAACGCCGATTCCGCCAAAGCCGATACCGTAAACACCCAAACCGGCCAGATAGATTTACCGGCACCTACCGAAAGTAAAAACCTTTTTTGCAAGGTAACGGGCTGGCCCGACGGGGTAACCCCCAAGGCCCCCAGCGGCTTTGTGGTAACCAAATTTGCGGGCGATTTAAATAATCCGCGCTGGATTTACCAGGCTTCTAACGGAGATATTTTTGTATCGCAGGCCAGTACTGATGCCAATGCCATTAAAAAAGCAGCCGCCAAACTTACCGGCAAAGCCAAATCGCAAAACCTGGGCAACAGCGCTAACACCGTTTTACTATTTCGCGATACTACAAATGATGGCGTTCCTGATGTGCAGGAGGTGTTTCTTTCCGGCCTCGAACAGCCTTTTGGCATGCTGGTTCTGGGTAATAACTTCTACGTGGCCAATACCAATGCCCTGTTACGCTACCCATACAACCCGCAAACCCATAAAATAACGGGCGAGGGCAAAAAGATACTGGACCTGCCCGCAGGTGGCTATAATAACCACTGGACACGTAATATCATTGCCAATGGCAACGGTTCTAAAATATATATTTCCGTGGGCTCCGGCTCTAACGTAGCCGAGCACGGTATAGAAAACGAAATAAGAAGAGCCAATATATTGGAAATAAACCCCGATGGTACCGGCGAGCGTATATATGCCAGTGGACTGCGCAACCCCGTAGGTATGGCATGGGCACCCGGTACGGCAGATCTGTGGACAGCCGTAAATGAGAGAGATGAGCTGGGTGATGAACTGGTACCGGATTACGCCACCTCGGTAAAAGATGGCGGGTTTTACGGCTGGCCTTACAGTTATTTTGGCCAGCATAAAGATGCGCGTATGAATAACGCCCGGGAAGATCTGGTAGCCAAAGCCATTGTACCCGATGTACCGCTGGGCTCACATACCGCCTCTCTGGGATTGGCTTTTTATGATAAAGATGGCTTTCCCGACAAATACAAAAGCGGTGCATTTATAGGTCAGCACGGCTCCTGGAACAGTAGCAAGCTGGTAGGTTACAAAGTGGTGTTTGTGCCTTTTAAAAACGGCAAACCCAGTGGTAAGCCGGAAGATTTTCTTACCGGTTTTATTAATGCAGCCGATGGCGACCATAGCGTATACGGACGCCCCGTAGGCGTAACCGTGCTACAGAATGGCGCTATGATGGTGGCGGATGATGCTTCTAATACATTATGGTATATCCGTAAAAAGTAACCTTTCTATATAAGCGCGGTGTAGAAAGCCCATCCATTGGGGCTTTTCTATACCGCGCTTTCACTTAAACCGGCATTAAAACTGGCCAAAATATCCAGCCAAATGAGTGATTAATCAAAAATTAACATACTTTCATTGCCTACTATTATTCCCTTAAACAGGTAGAGATTGATCAGGCGGCAAAAACATATTCAACCCATTTACAAGCAAGGTCTTACATATTTGCTATCCCTTCTGCTAACCCTTCCTTCACTGGCACAACACGCCTCTTATAGTGGCGTTGTTATTCATGGTTTTACTAAAGATCCGGTATCGTTTGCCAGCGTGCATTGGAAAATAGCAGGCTTTGGTGGCGTTACAGATAGCATTGGCCGTTTTACCATTAAACCTTCCCTGCATAAACAGGATACCTTACTAATCAGCTTTGTAGGCTATAAAGAGGTAAAACTCCCCCACTCCCAACTGGCAGCTAAGCAGCAGGAGTTAATTATTTCTATGGAAACAGCCCCTGTTACAGAAGGTGCGGTGGTAAAAACAAAATTCAACAAAGGCCTGCGCTGGTGGAAGGCGCTGGTGGCGCATAAAAAAGAAAACTCTCCCGCACAGTTCTCCTCTTACTATTGCGAGCTGTATAACAAGCTGGAAATAGACATCAGCAACCTGAAAAAAGAGGAGTTTGATAAAAGAAAGCTACTGAAGCCACTGGCTTTTGTTTGGAACGATGTAGATAGCACCAGCGAGGCAAAGCCATTTTTGCCGGTATTTTTAACCGAATCCCTCTCCGATTATTACAGCACGCCCCACCCCGATAAACAGCGGGAAGAGATAAAAGCCCTGCATACCAGCGGTATTAAAAACGAATCGGTTATGGAATACCTGGGCGGTATGAGCCAGAAAGTAAATACCTATAACGATTATATAACCCTGTTTGGTAAGGAGTTTATTAGCCCTACCAGCAGTTTTGGTGATAAATACTATAATTATAAAGGCGCTGATACCCAGATAATCAATGGCGAAAAATACTTTCACCTGTTGTTTACCCCCCGCCACGATGGCGAAAACGTGTTCAGCGGCGATTGCTGGCTACACAGCACCACCTGGGCATTGCAGAAAATAAGTCTGGAAGCATCTGCCACCGCCAACATCAACTTTGTTACCCGCCTGAATATTTCGCAGGAGTTTACCCGGCTGAACCAGAAACAATGGATTGTAGCAAAGGATAAATTTATTGTAGCGCTATCCCCCTTTAGTAAAGACAAACTTTCTTTTATAGGCCGTAAAACCAGCACTTACCGTAAAGTGCAGGTAAATCAACCTTTTATTGACGACAGACTGGCCCAAAGCAGTAAGCGGGAAGAAGTGATAATACCTGACAGCGCCCACGACCAGAGCAAAACCTTTTGGGCAGAGCAACGCAGCGAACCACTTACCCTGAACGAGCAACACGCCTACCGCCTGATTGATACCCTGCGCGAACTGCCTGCTTTTAAAAAGCTCAGCAATACCGTTACGTTTGTAATAGACGGCCATAAAAAACTGGGCAAAGTAGAAATAGGCCCCTGGTACCGCTGGTTCAGTGGCAATCAGCTGGAAAAGGTACGCCTGCGGTTTGATCTGGGTACTACCGAAGCCTTCAGCAAACATTTACGCTTATACGGCTACCTTGCCTACGGCTGGCGCGATGGTGCCTGGAAAGGCCAGGCCGGCGCTTCTTATAATGTACCCGGCCATGGTGGCTGGAACATCAGCCCTTCGTTTATTCATGATCTGGATAATGGCCGAACGCGCTTTAACGATGAAGATGTGAGCACCGATAACCTTTTTAGCCAGTTGCTGCGCCGCCAGGGTATTAAACAAAAATTTATCCGCACCTCGCAGGCCAGACTGGCCATTACCAAAACCTATCACAACAACTTCTCCATACAGGTAGCAGGTTTACGCAGCGATTTTGAAACTTTTACCCCCCTGCCGCCCAAAGCCATTTTCTCCCTGCGCGATAACGGCGCCGTGGTAAATGCCGAAGCCAGCATAAAACTGCGGTATGCGCCCGGAGAAAAAACCATACGCACCCACCGCAAAGTGCACGCACTAAAAAGCTGGCTGCCGATAACCGAATTAAAATACAGCGCAGCCCGCCCCAATATTATGGGCAGTGAATACCATTATGATAAGCTGTACCTGAACATAAGCCAGAATTTCCGCATTCCCCGCTGGGGCCAGGTATCGTATATGGCTTATGCAGGCCGCATCTGGGGCAAACAGATACCTTTTATGCTGCTGGAAATTCACCCCGGCAACGAAATTTATTATTACAGCAAAGATGCCTTTAACCTCATGAACCGGTTTGAATACGTGAGCGACCGGTTTGCGGGCATTAATCTGGAACATAACTTTGAAAAGAAACTGTTGAACCTGCTGCCTTTTATGCGTAAAACCCGCATGCGCCAGTTCTGGAACGTAAAAGCCACCTGGGGTAACTTGTCGCAACAAAACCGCCAGTTCAACCGTATCGAATACGGTACTTACCACCTGCGCACGCTGAACGGCCAGCGGTACATGGAAGTAGGAACCGGTCTTGATAATATCTACAAGTTCTTCCGTATTGATTTTGTATGGCGCTTTGCACCACCGGTGCGGGTACATCTGCCCGGCAATCAAACACAGCAGTTTGGCATATTCGGAAGCTTTAAGCTACAGTTTTAAACCAGACTCCTATATTTTATACAGCATCTGGTATCGATCATTTTTATTTCGTGGCAAGATTATGCCCACCGGGGTAGCCATTACTCTGCCAGGTCTTATGGCACGTAATTATAGCTGAAGCGTTTAAATATTAGTTATACCAGGTAATTACACCTCCTGATTCAACGTCTTTTTAGTGCGGAAAGAGAAATAACGCTGGCTCACATAGCTGAAAGTAACCACCAGAATGGTATTGAGTATCATAGAAGGTGTGGGATACCAGTGAAACACTTCTACAAAGGTTTTCAGCAATAGATAATTGAGTATAACGGAGCCCAGTACTACCAGCAGGTAGCGAAATAACTGAATACGGCGGCGCAGGTGCGATTCTGGAAATACCACAAACATGCTCAGGTAAAAACCGGAAGGAAAAGTTACCATAAAAGCCAGGGCATAGGCGGCAATATGCGGCTCCATAGCCATACCCAAAGGCAGGTACACCACCTGTTTCTGAAAAAGATAATTGTAGCTGGCGGCAAATATCAACAGGTTCAAAGCAGTATTGCCACCACCGCAAACCGCATAACGGAAGGTTTGCAATGGCATCACCCTTTTAAACAACGGGTAGAAAAAATCGATCACCCGCAGGATGAATGCTTTGATATTTTCGTGCAATTGCCTCATAAACGCGCGTGAAGGTAAGGCAATTTTCAACCTGTCGTTTTACATGCTTATTTTTGCCGGCCAAATAATACCTCATGAGCATAGCAGCGCAGATAAAACAGGCGGCGGCAGCAGCCATTACCCAGTTATACGGTGTAACTGTAGAAGAAAAAGACGTTACCATTAATGCCACCAAACCTGAATTTACCGGCGACTACACTATTGTTCTGTTTGGGTTTGTAAAGCAACTGAAAAAATCGCCTGACGAGCTGGGCCAGCAACTGGGTACTTACCTGGTAGAAAACAATCCTCATTTGTTTACGGCTTTCAATGTTATCAAAGGCTTTTTAAACCTGGAAGTAGCCGCCAGCTGGTGGCTGCAATTTCTGCAACAGCAATATAATAACCCATCTTACGGCTTTCAGCCGCAAACGGGCAAAAAGGTAATGGTGGAATATTCCTCCCCCAATACCAATAAACCCCTGCACCTGGGGCACCTGCGTAACAACTTTCTGGGCTGGAGCATTGCCGAAATACTAAAAGCCAACGGACAGGAAGTAATTAAAACCTGCGTGGTAAACGACCGTGGCATTCATATTTGTAAAAGCATGATTGCCTGGCAGCTGTTTGGCAATGGCGAAACGCCGGAAAGTACGGGTAAAAAAGGCGATCACCTGGTAGGCCATTATTACGTACTGTTTAACGATGAACTGAAAAAGCAAACCAAAACCTTACTGGCCGCTTTTGAGCAGGGCGATAAAAGTGCCTTTACCGAAGCTGAGTTACAGCAGATAGCTAAACACCGGGCAAAAATAGCAGAGCTGGAAGGCATACTGCAACAGGTTCCGGCAGATCAGATGGCTAAAAAAGGCGACTCGCTGAAGGAAAAGATCAAAAGCGAAAACGAAGAAATTACCGATATAGCAGCTAATGCCACCCCGGTAATGAAAGCCACCAAGCAAATGCTGCTGGATTGGGAAAACGGTGTACCTGAAGTTATTGACCTGTGGAAACGCATGAATGGCTGGGTATACAAAGGCTTTGACGCCACCTACCAGCGTATTGGCAGCGATTTTCAGAAAACCTATTATGAAAGCAATACCTACCTGCTGGGTAAAGACCTGGTGGAAGAAGGCCTGAAAAAAGGCGTATTCTTTCAAAAAGAAGACAGCAGTGTATGGATTGACCTTACCGCCGATGGCCTGGACGAAAAGCTGGTGAGAAGAAAAGATGGCACCTCTGTTTATATTACCCAGGATATTGGCCTGGCCGAACTGAAACAGAAAGAATACGGCGCAGAACAAAGCATTTATGTGGTAGGTGATGAACAAAACTATCACTTTAGAGTGCTGAAACTGATTTGCCAGAAACTGGGCTTACCTTCTGCGGATGGTATTTATCACCTGAGCTATGGTATGGTGGAACTGCCAACCGGTAAAATGAAAAGCCGGGAAGGTACCGTGGTCGATGCGGATGATCTTGTGGCAAGTCTGATAGATACCAGCAAAGAAATCACCATGCAAAAGCTTACCGAAATAGGCAAGCTAGGTGATTTTACACAGGAAGAGTTGGATAACCTGTTTGAGATGATTGGCCTTGCGGGCCTGAAATTCTTCCTGCTTAGGGTAGATCCTAAGAAAAAAATGATCTTTAACCCGGAAGAAAGTATAGATGTACATGGCTTTACTGGTCCGTTTGTACAATATACACATGCCCGCATTAAAAGCGTTCTTCGCAATTTTGGAGTAGCGGGCAGTCATTCTGCCTCCACTTTGCTCCCTATGGAAAAAGGCCTGCTTATTCAGCTGGAACAGTTCCCAGCCACCATTGCAGAGGCGGCAGCAGAGCATGATCCATCTAAAGTAGCTATATACGTATTCAACCTGGCGCAGTTATTTAACTCATTCTTCAGCGAGCTTTCAATAGGTAATGCCGAGAGTCAGGAGAAAAAAGACCTTCGTTTACAGTTATCACAGTTTGTAGCACAAACCATACACAACGCCATGCAGTTACTGGGTATCCGCGTACCAGAACGCATGTAGTAATAAAACACATTCAAAAGCGGGCTACCCAAAAGGTAGCCCGCTTTTGTTTATAGCTGAAAAACCAAAATTCTTAACGCTGGTCCTTAACAGCCGCTCTGATTCTGCTGGTAGGCAGGTAAATCTGAAAACCTACGTTCAGGCTCAGTACATTAGTGGTAACTGCATCGCCAAAACCAATAATGCCATTGTATTTCAGCATGGTTTCCAAACCTATGTTAGGCGTAATAAAATAGGCAATACCTGGTCCAAAGCCCAGCCCTAAGCCGTTGGTGCTTCCACCGCTGGCAGGGTTATTACCTTCAATACCTACGGTACCTTCTACAAAAAAGCGGGAGTGTTTAAGCAGGTTCACGCTTTCATCGTTTACATAATAACGGCCCAGCGCACCAACACCATAGCCTACATCGCTTCCACCATAATCTTTGGCAGTGTACAGGTTAAAGTTTACATAGGCACCAATGGCTACATTGTCTTTAATAAACCAGGCAGCTTTAGGGGTAAGGTCAAAACTGAACTGTTTAGCACTGTTCAATCCCAGTTGCAGGTTGGCCAGGTTACCGCCCACCATTACATTACCTTTTTGAATCTGGGCCTTAACACCCATAACAGACAAGAGCACAAACGCAGAAAGGAGTAACTTTCTTTTCATAATTGTTTTCATTTATACGGTTAAAAACTCACTACGGTAACAGTAGAAAAGGCACAAGGTTCACCCGCCCGTCAAAAAACATCCGGTTTTTAGCGGGTATCTAACTGGTTCATTTGTAACCAATATGCTATATTGCAGTATGTTTAAGGCTAAACATATCATTCCTTTTCTGCTGCTCGCCTACTTCCTCAATCTGATTTCTTCGGCAGATGGCGGCGGTTCTCCGGACTACTGATACGGCTGTACCTGTTCTCTGTAACAGGTAGTAATACTTTATTGCCTGTTTCCTGCACACCCGTTTATTCATGTATTAAAACAGATCCGTATGTCGTCTGCCCAACAGTCATTGTATGTAGAAACAGAATTAGGCGCGCTGCGCAAACTATTAATTCATAGTCCCGATGGAGGCATCGGTAAAATTATACCCAGCACTTTTCAGGATAACCTGTACGATGATATTGTACACCTGAAAAAGATGCAGAAAGAATACAACCATTACGTAAAGCTGCTGCTGTACTTTCTGGACCCTGAAAAGGTGGCTTATATAAACAACTGCCAGCAAAGTGCCAGTGAAGAAGTACAGGCCAACTGCTTTATACCCGGTAAAAAAGAATACTTCAATTCAAACAAAGTACTGGAAGCCCAGAACCTGCTGGAAGAAATAGTAAAAGATGAAAAGGTAAAGCTGCGCCTTATCTCTGCTATTTGTTCTTATGAAGAAAGCAGCCTGAGCATACAGCAAAAGCTGGAAGCCATACAAAACCCGGCACTGCTGGCCAAAATCATCATCACCGGTATATTACCTGCCGCGGAAAACGGAACAGGAGAAGATCAGTATATCTTCCCCCCTATTCCCAACTTTATATTTACGCGGGATATTGGCATTATGCTGAAAGATCATATTCTGCTCAGCCGCATGGCTACCAGTGCGCGCAAACGCGAATCGCTTATTACCAAATTTCTGGCGCTGTATTACTTTTTTAAAGACACACCGGAGAAAGTAATTGAAATTATTGAAGAAAGCGACTTCTTCCTGTACGAAGAGCAGGAAAGGCGCCAGCGCATTATTACCATTGAAGGGGGTGATATTATGATGACGCACCCGCGCCACCTGGTGGTAGGTTGCAGCGAGCGTACTTCTTCCAACGCCGTTAATGAAATCATCCATACACTGTTCAGCCGCGAAGAGCTGGGTATTGAAAAAATATCGGTGGTTAAAATACCACGCAAGCGTGCACAAATGCACATTGATACCATCTTTACCCAGGTAAAACGGAACGTATGGGTACTGTACGGCCGCTACTCTGAAAAGATTATGGAGGCGGAAAACAACATTAAAAAGTCTTACCTGGATAGGTTGGCACACCGTGCTGATGCAGAGAAAGAAGAAGCACCGGAGATACTGCAATTCTTTAAAAAAGCATCAGAACCTTATCAGCGTAATAAAGACTATAGCTGCCCCAACAACCCCACAGGCATAGAATCGTTACTGGTGCAGATAAGCACACAGGATTACGGCTGCAAACCAGAGGACGTAAAAATTATCTACAGTGGCGGTAACGACTTTCCGCATGATGATCGTGAGCAATGGACAGACTCCTGTAACGTGGTAGCCCTGAAAGAAGGCGTGGTAATAGGTTACGACCGTAACGATAAAACCTCAGAAGCTTTCCGCGGGGCCGGTTTTCAGATAATGACTACCGAACAGGCATTTACGTTGTTTGAAAGCGGTGTACAACCACAGTCGCTGGAAAACACACTGATACTGCTGCCATCGGCGGAATTATCACGCGCCCGCGGCGGCTCACATTGTATGAGTATGCCCTTACTGAGAGATAAGCTATAGTTCTTTACCCTAATTATACTATCATGCAATTTACCGATCACCTTTTAATGATACGCCCCGTTCAGTTCACCTTTAACGAGCAAACGGCGGTAAACAATGCCTTTCAGCAAGCCGGTCACCAGGCAGATGCACAAGCCAAAGCCCTGGCCGAATTTGACAATTTTGTACACCTGCTGCGTGAGAACGGAGTAAGGGTTACCATTATTAACGATACCCCGGAACCACATACACCGGATTCTATTTTTCCCAATAACTGGATTTCTTTTCACGAAGAGCGTATTTGCTTATACCCCATGTATGCCGCCAACAGACGGCAGGAAAGAAACCCCGCTATTATTGCGCAAATACTGGAAGAGAGTGGCCCGCTGCCTGTACTCGACTTTTCATATTACGAAAAGGAAAACCTGTTTCTGGAAGGTACCGGCAGCATGGTACTGGATCGTATAGCCCGTAAAGCCTATGCCTGCCTATCGCCCCGGACAGATGAAAACGTGTTACATATTTTTGGCGAGCAGATGAACTATACGCCGGTAGTATTCCACGCGGTAGATGAAAACAACCAGGACATTTACCACACCAACGTGGTAATGTGTATTGCTGATAATTACGCGGTGGTATGCCTGGACGCCATTGTTGATGCTACAGAAAAAGCAGCAGTAACTGCCTCTCTGCAAAACGATGGTAAAGAAATAATACCCATAAGCTGGCAACAGATGAACCACTTTGCCGGTAACATGCTACAGGTACAAAGCACGCAGGCAGAGCGGCTGCTGGTAATGAGTACACAGGCATGGACCTCGTTAAACCCACAGCAGCAGCAGCAATTACAGCAATATAACAGAGTAATACACGCACCACTGGATACTATTGAAACCAATGGTGGCGGCAGCGCACGTTGTATGCTGGCAGAAGTTTTTTAATATAGTAAGGCCCTAGCCTGTTTGCTTATGCAGACAGGCTTTCTTTTATCCCTGCGGCAAAGCCCACCGGCGCAAACGCCAACTCCTGCTCCGCCTTGCGTATAATCAGCCCTGCTTTCTTCGCACGTTGTACAATCTCCGGAAAGGTATCTGCTGTAACAGGTGTTATTACAGCGCTATCCAGTTGTAATTCGTTGGCCACAGCAAGCGCCATCTGGTAAGGCGTTATTTCTTCCTTGCCCGACAAATGATAAATGCCGTTTTTTTGTAACCGCGCTATGGCTTCCAGCCCCTGGCAAATATCTCCCACATACGTAGGTGTGCGCAGCTGATCGTTTACCACTTTTATAGGCTTACCCTGCTCCAGGCTTTGCCTTACCCACTGCACAAAACCACCACGCAATCCTTCCCATACCGCACCGTACATAAATACCGGGCGTATAATAGCATAGTGCTTCATTGCGGAGGCTACCAGTTGCTCAGATTGCAACTTGCTTTCCCCGTAAAAGTTCAGCGGTGCAGGGGTAACCGTTTCATCATGTGGGCCATTATCGGGCAGCACAAAATCGGTAGATACGTATATAAAATGAACAGGCTTGTTCAGGCTGTTGGCAGCATCCGTTAAATAGCGTGTTACCTCTACGTTGTGCAACAAACAGGCTTCGCGCTGTACGTGGCATTCATCGGGCTTGCTCATGGCAGCAGAATGTATAATTACATCGGGCTGTGTCTGCTGCACCAGGGCATGCACTTCTGTGGCGTTGGTTAAGTCTGCCGCAGCATACTTTTGCACAAAGGTAGCCGGCAAACGGCTGTTGCCGCGGCCTGTGGCTATTACCTCATGCCCTGCCTGTTGCAGGTACAGGCAAAGATGCTGCCCTAAAAATCCGTTAGCTCCGGTAACAAGTATTTTCATGTGTTTAGTTAAGAGGGGTTTTGTATGTACACCCTGCGTAGTTCCAGCAGATTCAGGGCGTTGGGTTGCATGTTGTGTACATCGGGGTTTACCAGATGAATTACCATATCATAAAACAAAGGCACCACCGGCGCATCGTCAATCACCAACTGATCCATCTGGCGGTACAATATATACCGCAGCGAATCGTTGGTTTCCCGCAGTGCCGCTTCGTACAGGCGGTCAAAGGCAGGGTTCTTATAACGGGTATAATTGGGTGGCGCGGGGTTTTTACTGTAAAACAGCGTCATAAAGTTTTCCGCATCAGGATAGTCCGCTATCCAGCTACCCCGGAAAAACAAAGCATTGGAATGCGAAGTCAATTCCAGCAACAGGCTTTTCTGCACCACTTCAACCTGCACGTTAATGCCTACCTCATCCAGCTCGCGGGCCACAAAGCTGGCCATATCAGCATATACCGGAATAGTAAGCAGTTTGGTTACCGGCCAGGTGGCTGCATTGCCCAGGCCTGCCTGTTTCAGCAGCTCGCGGGCTTTGGCCGGGTTATACGGATAGCCTTTAACCAACTGCTCATTTTGCGAAGGCAATCCCCCGGGTACCATGCCCGCTTCTGCCGGCAAGCCTATAGAATTGCGCAGGTACATCATCAGCTTGCGCCGGTCAATAGCGTAGTTAATAGCCTGCCGTATGGCCTTGCTGCGCAGGGGCGAACCTTTCAGCAGCGGGTTCTCTTCATCCGTTAAAATGCCAAAGTATTCTGTGGCCAGGTAGGCATGTTTATGCAATAGTATCTTATCCTTCCACTGCGGCCGCAGGGTGCCTGTTTTGGTAAGCACTTCATCTTTAAAAGAGGGTTCTATATCATTGATAAAACTTAAGCGCCCCTGTCTGAATTGCAGAAACTCGGTAGCGCGGTTATCGTAAAAACTCACATGCACCGCATCCAGATAAGGCAGCTGTTTACCAATGCTATCCTTTTCCCAATACTGCGGGTTCTTTTCCAGCACCAGCGATTGCCCTTCTACCCAAAACTTAAACCGGAACGGGCCTGTACCACAGGGGTGGCGGCGAAAGTCACGGCCGTAATGGTCTACCACCTCGCGCGGTATTACGCTGCAATACTGCATACTCAGTATACCCAGTATAGGGTGGAAAGGTTGCAGCAAACGCAGGCAGAAAGTACTATCATCCACAGCAGTAAAACCCTGCTCCGCAATGCGGTTGTTAAATATCCAGGCACCACTGCTGGCGGTGGTTTTATCTGTAATACGTTGCAGGCTGTACACCACATCCTGCGCCGTCATTCTGCGCCCACGGCCACCGGCAAACACTTCATTGTCGTGAAAAAATACATCCTGCCGCAGATGGAAAGTGTATAGTAACCGATCGGGGCTTATATCCCAGCGTAACGCCAGCGAAGGGGCAATGCTGCCATTGCTGTCTACCTCAACAAGTGTATTATACAACTGATGGGTAGCCCACATAATACTCTGGTTTTTGGCAAAAGCCGGGTCCAGGGTAGCTATGCCGGTAGCCTCGTTGTAAAAGAATACCTGCTTATTGGTAGCATCGCCACCTTTACAGCCAGCCAGCAAAAGGCATAAACACCAGATACAGGCAAGGCAGGTGCTTTTGCTACCTGTAAGTATTACACCCCACCGCTTTGCCCCTGTAAATGCCTGCACTCCTTTCATTATATCGAATATCCTATTTTTAGTGTATGAAACGCTTATTTTCTGCTCTGTTTTTACTTACCGCTTCTATTACCCAGGCGCAACTGATGACTGATAAACCTGCCGGTACACATGCCGATTCGTTACGCGGCTCGCTCAACGCCGAAAGAACCTGGTGGGATGTGCAGCATTACGCCATTTCCGTACAGCCCGATATAAAAGAACAAACCATCAGCGGTAAAAACACAATACGTTACAAAGTAGTCAGCGACAGTTACCCTGCTTTTATGCAGATTGACCTGCAGGAGCCTATGTTAATTGACAGTGTGCTGTTTGGCAACAGCCGCCGCCCCATGCGTTTTACCCGCGAAGGCAATGCCTGGCATGTACAGGCCCCCAAACAGGTGCTCAACAGCACCGGAGAAATTACCGTTTACTTCCACGGCACACCCCGCAAAGCCGTAACCCCGCCGTGGGATGGTGGCTGGATATGGTCGCGCGATGCCAAAGGCAACCCCTGGATAACCGTTGCCTGCCAGGGTTTGGGTGCCAGCGTTTGGTACCCTTGTAAAGACCATCAGAGCGACGAACCCGATGCAGGTGCTGATCTCAACATTACCGTACCCGATGCACTGGTAGCCGTAGGCAATGGCAGGCTGGCAGGCAAGCAAAGCAGCAATGGCCTTACCACCTGGCAGTGGCAGGTAGTAAACCCTATTAACAACTACAACCTTATACCCTACATTGGTAAATACGAAAACTATACTAATACCCTGCAAGGCGCTAAAGGCACACTGGACCTGAGCTATTGGGCGCTGGATTATGATATGCCCAAAGCAAAAGAACAATACCAGCAGGTAAAACTGATGCTACGCGCTTTTGAATACTGGTTTGGCGCCTACCCGTTTTATGAGGATGGCTATAAGATTATACAAACCCCACACCTGGGCATGGAACACCAGAGCGCTATTGCCTATGGCAACAAGTTTAAAAACGGCTACCTGGGCGGCGATTTAAGCGGTACGGGCTGGGGCTTGAAATGGGACTTTATTATCGTTCACGAAAGCGGGCATGAGTGGTTTGCCAACAACATTACCTCTAAGGATATAGCAGATATGTGGATTCATGAAAGCTTTACCAACTACAGCGAAACACTGTTTACAGAATACTATTATGGCAAAGAAGCCGGTACAGATTATTGCCTGGGCACCCGTAAAAAAATAGTGAACGATAAACCCATCATAGGCCCCTATGGCGTTAACCAGGAAGGCAGTGGCGATATGTATTACAAAGGCGGTAATCTTATTCACACCATACGCCATTGTATACATAACGATACGTTGTTCCGCAGCATACTCACCGGCTTAAACACCACCTTTTACCACCAAACAGTTACTACACAGCAGGTAGAAGATTACATAAGTACACGCGCAGGTTTTTCGCTGGCTAAAGTGTTTCATCAGTATCTGCGTACCACAGCTATTCCGGAGCTGGAATATTATCAGAAAGGCAACCAATTCCACTATCGTTGGAACAATTGCGTAACCGGGTTTGATATGCCACTGGTACTGGATAATGGCAAAGCCACCTTGCAGCTGAAGCCCACCAAAAGCTGGCAATCAGTAACGTTGCAGGCAAATCAGCAGGCATTAACGGTACCTGATTTTATTACGCGGTATTATTACGTAACTGTGCAAAAGAGAAAGCCATAACCTCTGTCGAAGCATAAATGCAACCTTACTTTCTGGAAACTCTGCCCGCACCACGGTAGCGGGGTTTCCAGTAGGCATCGTTCAGGTCGCTCACCATTACACCGTTACTGGTAGAAGCGTGTACAAACTTATTGTTGAAGAGATAAATACCTACGTGCGATATTTTACGGCCGGAGGTATGGAAAAACACATAATCCCCTTCCTTCAGGTCTTCCATATCAATTCGGTTGCTCTGGTCGTACTGCTCCTGCGCAGTGCGGGGTACCGTAGCACCATACACATCGCGCATTACCGCCAGGGTAAAGCCGGAACAATCCACACAATTTTGTGTGTTGCCGCCTAAACAATAGCGGGTACCCCACCACTGGTCCAGCGAGCGCAGCAGCGCCATATTGGTCAGCTTTTCTACCGAGGCGTCCAGTATAATGGCAAACTTCAGTTGCAGCCATTCTGCCCGCTCTATATTCATTCCGGTAGCCGGCACATCATCTTCCGGCTGGTATAGCTTACCTTTTTTGCCACCGCTGGAGGCATGTTTAGAAGTTACCACCGAACCGGGTTTTACCTCAATATCATCTATAAACCTGCCATCGCCAGAGCGCGTACGGGTACTGCTCTTACCGGTTTTGGTTGTGGAATGGTCTTTCGCACCTATATTTTTAATGCTTTTACAGCTGGCAACAGAAGCCAGTGTTAAACAAGCACATATTACATTTCTGCATCTATATAATAGTAACATCGCTGCAATATAGCCCCCCGTTTTTTACACGTAACATTTATATGCCTCTTTTTTGCTTTTCGTTAAGAAATAGAAATCACAACCGGCACGCATAATGTGGATTTCTTCACCTTTTCCAGACAATATTTTTAGCCGAAATTTGCAGCATGTGCCAATTCTCTCACTTACACGTACACACGCAGTTCTCTTTGCTGGATGGAGCTGCTTCTATTGATAGCCTTTATAAAAAAGCCGCCAAAGACAATATGCCCGGCCTTGCTATTACCGACCACGGTAATATGTTTGGGGTGTTTGACTTTGTAAACCAGGCATGGAAAAATACCCGGGTTATAGGTAAGGATGAAAAAGGTAAAGACATTACCGAGCCGGTGGTAAAGCCTATTGTGGGTTGCGAGTTTTATGTGGTGGAAGACCGTTTTCGTAAATCGTTCTCTAAAGAGCAGCGCGATGAGCGTTTTCATCAGGTGCTGCTGGCTAAAAACAAACAGGGTTACCAGAACCTGGTTAAACTTACCTCCGCAGGTTTTATTGAGGGTATGTATAGCAAATACCCGCGTATTGATAAAAGCCTGATTGTAAAATACCATGAAGGGCTGATTGCCACCACCTGCTGTATAGGTGCCTCTGTTCCGCAAGCCATTTTGTATAAAAGTGAAGAAGAAGCAGAAAAAGAGTTTCAGTGGTGGTTAGACCTGTTTGGGGAGGACTTTATTATTGAAATTCAGCGTCACGAAATAAAAGAGCAGGAGAAGATCAACTACACCCTGCTGCAGTACGCTAAAAAATACAATGTACCGGTTATTGCCACCAACGATAGCCACTATACCGACCAGGAAGATTACAACGCCCACGACATTCTGTTGTGTATAAACACCGGCGAAAAAAAGAGTACACCGGGTTTTGACGACTTTGTAAACGATGATACGCAGGTAAAAAACCGCCGTTTTAAATTCCCGAACGATCAGTTCTATTTTAAAACCACTGAAGAGATGAAAAAGCTGTTCAGTGATGTGCCGGAGTCTATTGACAATACCAACATGATTGTAGACAAGGTGGAGGTACTGAACCTGAAAAAGGACATCCTGCTGCCTGCCTTCCCGCTACCTAAAGAGTTTATTACCGGTGATGATGCCAACCTGAACCAGTGGAACTTTCTGCACTATCTTACCTACGAGGGTGCCAGAGAACGCTATGGTGAAATTGAAGAGCATGTACGCGAGCGTCTGGACTTTGAGCTGTTCACCATTAAAACCATGGGGTTTGCGGGTTACTTCCTTATCGTATCGGACTTTATTAAGGCCGGGCGCGATCTGGGGGTATTCATAGGGCCCGGTCGTGGTTCGGCTGCCGGTAGTGCGGTGGCCTATTGTATTGGTATTACCAATATCGACCCCATTAAGTACAACCTGCTGTTCGAACGTTTTCTGAACCCCGACCGTAAGTCGATGCCGGATATTGATACGGACTTCGATGATGAAGGCCGGCAAAAGGTTATCAACTACGTAGTTGATAAATACGGTAAAAATCAGGTAGCCCAGATTATTACCTATGGTACCATGGCCGCCAAAATGAGTATCAAGGATGTGGCGCGTGCTATGGACCTGCCGCTGGCAGAATCTAACGCACTGGCTAAAATGGTACCTGATAAACCGGGTATTGAATTAGGCCGTGTGTTACAGGCGCCACTTACTGCTAAAGACGGCCCCAAATCGCTGGAAGAAAAAGACGGTATTGGCCCTGACGATATAGAAAACGTAAAACGACTGCGCGAGGTATACCACGGCAACGATATGCGCGCAGAGGTGCTGCACGAAGCAGAAAGGCTGGAAGGCTCTGTACGTAACACCGGCATACACGCGGCAGGTATCATCATTGCCCCCAGAGACCTTACAGATCTGTTGCCGGTATCCACCGCCAAAGACTCCGACCTCTGGGTTACGCAGTTTGAAGGAAGTATTATTGAAGATGCCGGTGTAATCAAGATGGACTTTCTGGGCTTGAAAACCCTCTCCATCATCAAAACCACACTGGATCTGATTAAGCAGAACCACAATATTGAGATAACGATAGATGATGTTCCGCTGGATGATGAACTCACCTACGATCTGTATCAGAAAGGCGAAACCAACGCTACGTTTCAGTTTGAAAGTGTGGGTATGCAAAAATACCTGCGCGAACTGAAGCCGGATAAGTTTGCGGATCTCATTGCCATGAACGCCTTGTACCGTCCCGGCCCAATTGCGTACATCCCCAACTTTATCGACCGTAAACACGGGCGTGAGGTAATTACCTATGACCTTGCTGACATGGAAGGCGATCTGGCCGATACCTACGGTATTACCGTATATCAGGAACAGGTGATGCTGCTGTCGCAGAAACTCGCAGGCTTTTCCAAAGGGGATGCGGACGTACTGCGTAAAGCCATGGGTAAGAAACAGAAGGCCGTACTGGATAAAATGAAAACCCAGTTTATTAAAGGGGCGGTAGAAAAAGGCCACCCCGAAGAAGTACTGGATAAAGTATGGACCGACTGGGAAGCGTTTGCCCAGTACGCGTTTAACAAATCGCACTCTACCTGTTACGCCTTCGTGGCCTACCAGACTGCGTACCTGAAAGCCCACTACCCTGCGGAATATATGTCCGGCGTACTTAACCACGCAGGTAGTATTGAAAAAATCACCTTCTTTATGGAAGAGTGTAAACGTATGGGCATTACCGTGTTGGGTCCGGATATCAACGAATCTAAAAAAGGCTTCTCCCCTAACCGCCGTGGTGAAATACGTTTTGGTTTAGGTGGTTTGAAAGGCGTGGGTGAAGCAGCCATTGAAAATATTATTGAAGAGCGCAACAACGGCGAGTATAAAGACATTTTCGACTTTATCAAGCGTGTTAACCAGCGTACCGTTAACAAAAAATCACTGGAAAGTCTGGTCTACTCCGGCACCTTTGATTGCTTTAAAGATATGCACCGTGGTCAGTTCTTCTTCATTCCTAAAGATGATACCAAGAACAACCTGGAGCGTATTGTACTGTTCGGCAACCAGTACCAGGCCAACCTGAACCAGAGCAACAACAGCCTCTTTGGCGATTCGGTAATGCAGGAAATTCCGCCGCCGAAAATGACGCCGTGTGAGGAATGGACACTGACCGAAAAACTGGAACATGAAAAAGATGTAACCGGTATCTATATCAGCGGCCACCCGTTAGATCACTTCCGTTTTGAACTGAAGCACTATGGCATTACTTCACTGGCAGACTTTAATGAAGTGAAGGATTCCACTACGCTGCAGGCTGCGGTGGGCAGCCGTAACTTCCGCCTGGCGGGTCTGGTAATTGATGCGCAGCACCGCGTTACCAAAACAGGGCGCAACTTTGGCATCCTTGCCATTGAAGACCTTACCGGCAGAACGGAAATGATGCTGTGGAGCGATGACTATGTTAAGTATCAGAACTACATGGAGAAGGGCAAGAACATTCTCATCAACGGCTCTTACAAACAACGCTTTAACTCCGGTACGTATGAGTTTAAGGTAACCAGCCTTACCCTGCTGGAAACACTGAAACAAAACCTTACCAGGCAGATAGAGCTGTCTATGCATCCTTCCGCGGTATCGGAAGAGTTTGTAACCTTCCTGGAGAAAAACGTAAACGCCAACCCCGGAAACTCTACCATCCGGTTTACTATTAATGAGCCAAAAGAGAATATCAAAATTGGCCTGTATAGTATGGAAAAAGGGTTTCAGATGAATGATGAACTGGCTATTTACCTGATGGATAACCCGGATGTAGATGTTACCGTAGGCTTAACAGGTTAATACATAGCGCATTGTAATCTGTGCATGATTATTGGTAACAGAACAGCCGTAAAACAACACGCATGAGCAGAGTAATAAAAACAGGACTGGTAGGGTATGGTATGGCGGCACAGGTTATGCACGCACCTTTTTTATATACTTCTCCTCAATACGAAGTGGTAACCGTGCTGGAACGCCACCGGGAAGCATCTAAAGCCTTGTTTCCCGCAGTACAGGTAGCCCGCACACTGGAAGAGTTGCTGGCTACCGATGTGGAACTGGTAGTAATTACCACGCCTAACGAAACCCATGTACCATATACGTTACAGGCACTGGCTGCCGGTAAGCATGTGGTACTGGAAAAGCCTTTTACCGTTACCTCCGCAGATGCACAATTACTGATTGATGCGGCTAAAAAGGCAGACCGGGTGCTGAGTGTATTTCATAACAGAAGGTATGTGGCAGACTTTTTAACCATGCGCCAGGTATTGCAGCAGCAACTGCTGGGAGATGTACATGAGTTTGAAGCCCATTACGACCGCTACCGACCCGATCCCAAACCCAATGCCTGGCGTGAGGAGAATATACCGGGCAGTGGTGTGCTGTACGATCTGGGCCCGCATCTGATAGATCAGGCTTTATGCCTGTTTGGATTACCTAAACATATTTATGCCGATATACGTAAACAACGCCCACACTCCGTAGTAGACGATTACTTTGAACTGCAACTGGACTACGGCTTTACCAAAGTAGTACTGAAAGCAGGCATGCTGGTACGCGAGCCCGGTGCACGTTATGTTATTCACGGTACTGCCGGTTCATTCATCAAATATGGAGAAGACCCTCAGGAGGCCATTCTGAAAACCGGTCAGCTGCCTACAGCATCAGACTGGGGCTCTGAGCCGATGGATGCATACGGTCTGCTGCACACCACAGTAAACGGAAAAGAGTTTAAAGATAAATATCCATCCCTGCGTGGCAACTTTGGTTTATACTACCAGCATTTGCATGATACACTGGTAAATGGCAAGCCTCTCTGCGAAAGGCCGGAGCATGGTTTTAATACTATCCGGCTGATAGAGCTGGCGCAAGAGAGCAGCCGGTTAAAAGCGGCTGTGGCATGCGGGGGGTTAAAGGATGTAGCGTATTAAAGAAAATGGCCGGAGTTAAAACCCGGCCATTTCTTCTATTACACCCCATTCCTCCACGCTAACGGGAGAAACGGATAATCTTCCCTGTTTTATCAGGCCCAGCTTTTCCAGCCGTATATCTGCCTTCATCTGCGCCAGCGTTACCGGCTTAGGCAGCTTTTTTACGGGCTTTAAATCTACCACCACCCAGTTAGTATCTTCTGTGGTAGGGTCCTGGTAGGCTTCCTTTACCACTTTGGCAATGCCTACAATTTCCAGTCCTTCATTGCTGTGGTACCAGAATACCAGATCGCCTTTTTTCATGGCGCGCAGGTTGTTGCGGGCCTGGTAGTTACGCACACCATCCCAAAAGGTTTGTCCGTCTTTTACAAACTGGTCCCAGCTGTATTTAAAAGGTTCTGATTTTACTAACCAGTAAGAAGCCATCGCTATTCTATTTTTAAACTAACCACTTTATTAATAACTCCCAACATCAAACTAACAACTCCCCACTCTCTCTACTCTTCCCAGCCATTGGCCAGTACATCGGCCAGGTGTAACACCTTTAAGTTGCGGCCTTTGTTTTTAATGCAACCATCCAGGTGCATCAGACAACTCATATCTGTGCTGATGAGGTATTGTGCTTCGGTATTAGCGGCGTTGGTAATCTTCTGATCGCCCATGGCAACGCTGATAGGTTCAAACTTAACAGCAAAGGTGCCGCCAAAACCGCAACAGGTTTCCACGTCGTTCATCTCTACCAATTCCAGCCCTTTTACCTTACTCAGCAGCTGCCGTGGCTCCTGCTTAATACGGCATTCGCGCAGGGCGGCGCAGCTATCGTGATAAGTGGCTTTGCCTTGCAGCTTTGCGCCAAAATCATCTTTACCCAATACCTTTATCAGAAACTCAGAAAGTTCGTAGGTACGATCGCTCAGGTGTTTCACCTCGTTGTGTACAGATGAGTTTTCAAACAGCTTCTGGTAGTAGTTGCGTACAAAACCTACGCAGCTGGCACTGGGTGCCACAATGTATTCCGCGCCTTCAAAGTCTTTCAGAAACTTGCTGCATACGGCGCGTGCCTCATCATGAAAACCGGCGTTGAACGCGGGCTGGCCGCAACAGGTTTGATTGCCATTATATTGAACCGTACAGCCTGCTTTCTCCAGCACCTTTACCATGTTAAAAGCCACATCGGGGTAAAGCTGATCAACAAAACACGGAACAAAAATCTGTACAGTCATGGTATCCATTCAAAAGTCAAAAATCAAAAGTCAAAAATGACAGTGAAGAACGAAACAGAAGTTTACTTCAGCTTTCTCTTCAGGGCTATCATTTTTAATGCGGTAACAGCCGCTTCTTCGCCTTTATGGCCGTGTACACCACCTACTCTTTCCAGCGCCTGCTGCTCGTTATCTACGGTAAGTACACCAAAAATAACCGGGGCATTCAGCGTAAGGTTTAATGCTACCACGCCATCAGTTACGGCTTTACACACGTAATCAAAATGTGGCGTATCTCCTCTTATAACCGTGCCAAAAGCAATAAACGCATCGGCTTTGGGTTCGTTACTTTCTGCATATGCTTTTACCGCAAAGGGTATTTCAAACGCGCCGGGCACGGTAAGTACTTTTACACCTAGACCTGCTTCTTTCAACACTCTTTTGGCGCCCGCTTCCAGCTTGTTAATGATGGGGGCGTTCCACTCTGTTTTCACAATAACTACAAAGGCATCCTTTGTAGTAGGGATGCCTTTGAGCAATGCGTTATTTCCTTTTGTAGCCATTATTTTACGCTAAACTCATTTTTACCAACCTCCAGGCGATTGATGAATTTATCAGCCTGAAAGCCTTTATCTGTTCTTGGAAATTTCTCTTTCAATTGCTTGTACAGTTCCAGCGCTTCTTTGGTTTTACCTGCCACTTCGCTTAACATAGCGGCTCTGAACAGGTACTCAGAAGAATTGGCTTCGTCTTTTTCAAAAGTAGTAGCTGCTTTTTTGTAAGCATCTATTGCTTCTGATTGCTTATTACCCAGCTCGCTGTACGCATCACCCAGGCAACCGTAAGCCATCAGTTGAATCTGAGGCGCATCGGTGCTGAATTCCTTCAAAAACTTTACTGCATTGTTATAATCGCCTAAACGCAGGTAACAAACACCGGCGTAATAATGCGCCAGGTTGCCGGATTTGGTTCCGCCGTAGTTATTGGCAATATACAGGAAGCCTTTGCCGGAACCGTCTCCATCCAGCGCTTTGCGCAGGGAGTCTATTCCAAAATATTGCTGCGCTTTAAATATAGCTTCGCCGGCTTTTTCTTCTTTTGGTTTTACCACAAATTGCTGGTAACCGAAATAACCGCCTACTACTACCACAACGGCAACAACAGCGCCCAGGATAGCTTTTTGGTTTTTGTACCAGAATCCCTGTGCTTTCAGCAGAGGGTCGTTAGATATGGCAACTTCAGGAACATGCTTTTCAGACATGATATGTATACTTGTTGTTTTAAATACTTAATTGGGTATCCTTCGCGGTTAACCTTAGTCAACAATGAACGGATAGTTCTGGTCTACATACACATCCTTCAGCAGCTCGCTGTCATCCGGCCATGGGCTTTCTTCAGCAAACTTCACGCTCTCTTCTACAGCCGCCGCAATACGTGCGTCAATCTCAGCTATTTCAGCTTCCGTAGCGTATTTGTTCTTCTTAATAGTAGACAGTACCAGGTTAATCGGGTCTTTTGCTTTGTACTCTTCCACTTCTTCTTTGGTGCGGTATTTCTGAGGATCAGAAACAGAGTGACCTTTATAACGGTAAGTTTTAATTTCCAGTAAGGTTGGACCTTCACCGGCACGTGCTCTTTTAGCAGCGCGGGCAACCGCTTCGTGTACAGCTTCAGGTACCATGCCATCAACCTTCTCAGAAGGCATCTGATAAGCGTCAGCCAGTTTATAAATGTCCACTACGTTAGAGGTTCTTTCAATAGAAGTACCCATTGCGTATTGGTTGTTCTCACAAATATAAATTACGGGCAGCTTCCAGGTCATAGCCAGGTTAAAGGTTTCGTGCAGCATACCCTGGCGGGCAGCGCCATCACCAAAGAAACCTACAGCCAGGTTATCAGTGCCTTTATACTTTTCAGCAAAAGCCAAACCGGTAGCAGTACCAATCTGAGCACCAACAATACCATGTCCACCAAAGAAATAATGTTCCTTGCTGAAAAAGTGCATACTACCACCCTTGCCTTTTGCGCAACCGGTAGCTTTACCATACAACTCAGCCATACACGCATTAGGGTGCATACCTTTTGCTAACGCCAAACCGTGGTCACGGTAACCCGTGGTAAACGGATCTTCCTGGCGGGTAGCGGTCATTACACCGGCGGCAATAGCTTCCTGGCCATTGTAAACGTGGAAAAATCCACGAATCTTACCTGCCATCTTATACATTTCTTCTGCTTTCAACTCAAACTGGCGAATAAGCTGCATGAGCTCGTACCAGTATAAATAAGTTTCTTTGGAAAACTTTGTAGCCACAGTTATTAAAATTTGAGGGGCAAATATAGGAGTTAAAGCTTAAAAAGCATACGATAAATTAATTGGCTGCTTATTATATCCCCTTAATATCCCTGGCATTCTATATTATCTATTTTTGCACCATGTTCGGCTTCAGGCATATTGTATTAACCCAGTTCAGAAACTACCTCTACCAGTCGTTTTCGTTTACAGAGCGTATTGTGGGCATTTCGGGCGAAAATGGCAGCGGAAAAACCAACCTGCTGGATGCCGTTTATTACCTGTGCTTTACCCGCAGCTATTTTTCCCGTACCGATGCGCAAAACGTCCACCACGGTCAGCAGGGAATGCGCCTGGAAGCGCAGCTGTTAAAAAACGATGAAGCGGGCAAACTGGTATGCATAGTACGCGAAAACAACAAAAAAGAGTTTTACGCCAACGATGAGGAATACAAAAAATTCTCTGACCATATAGGCCTCTATCCTGCCGTAATGATTGCCCCGGACGATACGGAACTGATTACCGGGGGCAGTGAAGACCGGCGGAAAATGATAGATACCCTGTTATCGCAGATTTACCCTGGCTACCTGCAGCAGCTGATTGCCTACAACAAAATTCTGCAGCAGCGTAACAGCCTGCTGAAAGCAGCGGCAGAACACAAACGGCTGGATACCTCCCTGCTGGAAATTCTGGATATGCAGCTGTGCGAAAGAGGCGATGTAATTTACCAGTGGCGAAAAACCTTTGCCGCAGAGTTTATTCCGCTGGTGCAACAACAATACATCAGCATTGCCGGTAAAGACGATCAGGTGCAGCTTACTTATGATAGTCAGTTACACAACGCCTCTATGGCAGAGCTACTGCAACAGAACCGCCAGCGCGATATGTATCTGGCCCGCACCGGCGCCGGTATACATAAAGATGACATTGACATGCACATGAACGGGCTGGTGTTTAAAAACATAGCCTCGCAGGGGCAGCGGAAAAGCTTATTATTTGCCCTGAAGCTTTCTGAATTTCTTACCTTGAAACAGCAAAAAGGATTTACGCCTGTTTTGCTGCTGGATGATGTATTTGAAAAGCTGGACGCCGGACGCATGCACAACCTGCTGCACCGTGTATGCGTGGAAGAGCAGGGCCAGGTATTTATTACCGACACACACAACGAAAGGCTGGAAAAAGCATTTATAGATTTAGCGGTTCCTTATCAACTCGTACAATTGTAAACTACCTTTGCAACATGGCAGAATTATCACTAGGCGATGCAATGAAGGCTTTTATTCAGAAAAGCAGATTAAAGAATGGAATACGCGCTGTACAGATTGAAACCGTATGGGAGCAGCTGATGGGCAAAACCATTTCCAAATACACCGAAAAAATACAGATCATCAACCAAACTCTCTTCATCAAAACCAGTGTAGGCCCTCTGAAACAGGAGTTGCATTACCAAAAGCCACAGATTATTGAGCGGGTGAATGAAGCACTGGGGGAGAAAGTGATTGCTGAGGTGGTGATACAGTGAGTTTTAGTTAGCAGTTTGAAGTTGGGAGTTGATAGTTTTATTGCGGCATTAACTCACAACTTCAAACTATCAACTCCCGACTAACTAATATATCCACTGCCGCGAGCTAAAGCCCTCTCCCACCCAGCCTCTGTTAATCGTTTCCTCTACAATCGGCGCCAGTTCCTTATCTTTCAGTGCTTCGCGTACCAGATCATTTACGGTAACTACTGCTTTAAATTCAAACTCGTCAAATACAGGCAGGTAGCGGGCCTGATAGGCATTCATCAACATCATACAATACTCAGCCGGATCGGTACTGCTAACCACAGGTAAATCGGCTGTCATCACTTCTTTCACCAGCGTTGTCTGTGAGTATTTACCCTTCAGTATTACCTTTCGGGCATAATCCCGTTCAGAAAATATTCCTACATACTTACCACCACACTGCACTACCAGGTAGCTCAGGTTTTCACACTCCATAGCACTTAAAGCTTCCAGTACAGTTGCATTTGCGTCTATAGAATGGTTTTGAAGTCCCTGCCGTGACAGGATTTTTGATACGGTGCACATAGCGCTTGGTTTTATGCCGGCAGTTACGCCAGCGATTTATAAAATAAACGAAGTGAGGTGTGAGGATGAGCACAAAAAGGAAGCCAGTTGCTGATGTATAAAAGCCTTGCGGATGCGATTAATTCAATCTTACTCTTGGATCAATAATGCCGTACAACAGATCGGACAATAAATTTACAACAATAAAACAAGACGCCGTTATTAAAACGCTGCCCATTACTACGGGAAAGTCCAGTTTTTCCAGTGCGTCTACGGTAAGCTTGCCTATACCGTTCCAGCCAAAGATGTATTCTACAAAAAAAGCCCCCGCTAACAGCTCGGCAAACCAGCCAGTAATTGCTGTTACAACAGGGTTTAAGGCGTTGCGCAGGGCGTGGCGGGTAATTACCTGCCATTGGGTTAATCCTTTGGCATATGCGGTGCGTATGTAGTCCTGCTCCAGCACATCCAGCATGGCACTGCGGGTAAGCTGGGCTATTACAGCCAGTGGCCTGATACCCAGTGTTATAGCCGGTAACAGCACATTGCGTAACTGCAGGTGAACGCCGTTAAACGTATCCACCTCGTATAAGCTGCCCGTCATGTGCAGGCCGGTATAATCGCTTAAAACAAAACCGAATAAATAAGCTATTACAATGCCCATGAAAAAGGAAGGCGCAGAAATACCAAGAATGCTGGTGAAAATAGCGGCGCCATCCCACCACGTATTGTGTTTTACCGCAGCCAGAATGCCCAGAAAAATACCCAGTACGGTAGCAATGCACATGGCAACGAGTGCCAGCACAATGGTTTGGGGCAGGGCATCCCATAACATATCAGACACCTGTCTTTTAGTTTGATACGATCGGCGGAGGTAAGGAAACTTCAATCCTACTTTGGTATCCCCGCCTATAAACAACCCTTTCAGCTGGCGTGTTTGTATATCGTCTTTGCTGTATACACTTACCGGCGAAACATCGTTCAGGTATAACACAAACTGCTTCCAGCGGGGTTTATCCAGCGCCAGCTCTTTACGTATATTCTGAATAGTGGCGCTGTCGCCGGTTTGGCCCAGCACCAGCCGGGCAGGATCGCCAAAGCCCTGAAACAACATAAACACCAGCATCACTACTCCCGCCAGCACCAGAAGGCCATAGATACTTTTGCGCAGGAGTAGCTGAAGCATAGCAATTACGTTTTAGAGATGTGTTTTGCGCATGGCTTTCAGAAAGGCTTCGCCGCTGGCGTAGCTCTTCTTCTCCAGCACATCTGCCTTCTTCATCAGAAAGAAAGTTGGTACCACACGGGCGGCCGTTTTTACCACGGTGGCATCGCAGCTTACTATGGTTACTTTACGGGCGTCCAGCAATTTGGCAGCATCGGAGGGCATAGGCGTAGCTACTACCACTGGCATGTTCCAGGTTCTGGCTTCGGCCACTACCTGATCAAATACCACAGATGCTTTTTCCCATTTGTTAAAGTTCTGCGCCAATACCAGTATGTAAGGCACGGGCTGGCTCAGTATGGCATCGGTGGTATCGTTGCCGGCAGCGCTGATGAGTTTAAAGTCTTCAATGGGTGGAACCGCATTGCCTTCTCTTATTTTTACCTCACGACGATCTATATATTCGTAGGTCTCAATGTCCTTTGGTAAACTATCCATCGCAAACAGATACTCCTTACCCGCCTTTTTATATAAAAAATTGATGGCAACACTATCCGTAACCGCTCCCGCAGGCATCTGCATCTGCTGTTTCAGGTTGTTACCTTTTTTATAAGGCAGGCAGTCTACCACAGGCAGGTATTGCAGCGCGTACCACTGTAAAAAACCGGTAGCTACTACCGTTAATGCCAGCGCCGCAGCAGAAGCCTGCGAAGGCAGCCAGGGCTGTATAGCACGGTGTTTTACAAACAGTACAATAATCAGCGCCAGTAAAAACAGATCTTTCATAAAAGACTGCAGCGGTGTTAATGGCAAACAATCGCCAAAACAGCCGCAGGTTTTTATTTTACCCGATAACAACGCATAGCCGGTAAGGAAAGTAAAGAATATAATCAGCAGCAGCAGCAGCCAGGAAAACAGGCGCATACGCCAGCCGACGATGATGGCCACACCGGCCAGCACCTCAAACAGGTTCATTGCAATAGAAAAAAACAGGGTGTAGTTGTGAAAGGCATCCCAGCCCCACACTTCAAAAAACTCCTGCATTTTATAGCTTAAGCCCAGCGGATCATTGGCCTTAATTAACCCTGAAAAAATAAACAACAGCCCTACTACCCAACGTATAACAGTCAATAAACCCTTCATTCTTGCAACGATTTTTCTTAAGTTAATAATGTTCTCAATCAGGACGCCTTTCCGGCAGATAATATCAGGGCAAACACCGCGTAGTTCACAATATCTATATAATTCGCGTCAATTCCTTCGCTGATGAGGGTTTTTCCGTCATTCGCCAGTATCTGCTTAATACGCAGCAGTTTTACCAGAATCAGATCGGCAAAGCTTTCCTGGCTCATGCTGCGCCAGGCTTCTCCATAATCGTGGTTTTTGTTCAGCATGGTGGCTTTGGCTACCTGCACCTGCTCTTCGTACAGGGCGGCGGCGGTTTCTGCCGGCAGGTCTTCTACCGATGGTTGCCCCAGTTGTAACTGCACCAGACCAATTATACTGTAGTTAAGTATCCCCTTAAATTCAGAACCAATATCGTCCGCCACCAGTTGCTGCTTTTTTTCCTGTATGGTACGGATACGCAGCGCTTTAATAAAAATCTGGTCCACTACCGAAATGGTGCGCAACACCCTCCATGAGGTACCGTAATCCTTCGTCTTTTTCACAAAAATATCCTTGCTTGCTGCCACAATTGCATCGTACTGGGCACTGGTATCGGCCATAATCGGTTGGTTTGTACTGTTAGAAGAGTTCAAAAATAGGAGTTTATTACTTTTGCTAATGATTCAGTCTGAAAACAAGCAGTTTACCCTTAATTGTAACGGCCGCTTACTACCCATAACCCGTCCTGTGGTAATGGGTATTATCAATACCACGCCGGATTCTTTCTTCACCGGCAGCCGCAAACAATCTGTAGATGCCGCACTGGAACAGGCAGAAGAAATGCTTGCCCAGGGAGCTACCATACTGGATCTGGGAGGACAAAGCACCGGCCCCGGCAAACCGCAAATAGATGTTGCTGCCGAAGCAGAGCGGGTAATACCGGTTATTGCCGCCATACGCCAGCGTTTTCCGGAAGCCTTTTTATCGGTTGATACTTATTACTCGGCAGTAGCCCGGCAGGCTGCGGAAGCAGGCGCTGATATTATTAACGATGTAAGTGGCGGTACGCTGGACGCCCATATGCTGCAAACCGTAGGTAAGCTGCGCCTGCCTTATGTATGCATGCACATGAAAGGCACTACCGAAAACATGCACCACCACGCACAGTATGAAAACGTGACCAGGGAAGTGCTGGACTTTTTTATTACCCGTATAGAAGCCTGCCGCGTGGCGGGTATACATGATGTGATTATTGACCCTGGCTTCGGCTTTGCCAAAACCATTGCCCATAATTTTCAGTTGCTGAAAGAGATGCAGTTGTTCAGCATACTGGAAAAGCCATTACTACTGGGCATCTCCCGCAAATCTACCATTCACAAAACACTGGGTATTACGCCGGAGGAAGCACTGAACGGCACCACCGTATTGCATACCGTGGGTATACAGCATGGTGCAGATATTATAAGGGTACACGATGTAAAGGAAGCCATGCAGGTGATAAAGCTGCTGGAGCATTTATAGAGCGTAAGCCAACGCTATACATTGCTGCTAAAGCATAAGGTTGAATAAGCCGCTTAGCCACCTGTAGTTATTACCGCTTACTGGCCGCCCGCAAGCGCTTCACGGCTCTGTGCAATATCGGACTGTAAAAAGGTTTTGAGTTTTATCAGTTGATTGGTATTAATCAGGTCTACCCCGCAATCCAGCAACGCCCTCCATACCTGTGCATTTTCCGGTGCAGCCCACAGGCGTACTTTTTCATCGTTCCGGTGTGCGGTTTTAACGTAGTTGCACAAGCGGATTCTTTCTGCTGCCGGCATATCTCCTTTTCCGGTCCAGCGCAGCAGGCGCGAATAACGGCAGCTGGCCATCAGGCTTACCGGAGCAGTGGAAGAGTCACGGTCGCACCGGCGCAGGTCTTCATCAATAAACACCCGGCGGCATTGCTGCGAACGAATCATCGAAACAGGCTTTTTGCCGGAAACCACTATGGTTACTTTACGGCGGGTAACCACTCCACTATCGCAGCTGGTGATAATGCTCTGGTATTTTTGCAGCAGTGCATCCAGCGTCCGGTAGGTTCTGCGCGATTTTGATTTAATATCTACCAGCAGCGTTACCGGCACATCCGGTAATGAATCGCCCCTGCGGTCTCTGCCTGTAAGCAATGGCTCCAGATACAGCCTGTCTAACGTGCGGCGCTTCTTAAAAAACGGCAGCATATGTGTTACCACCAGCCGTTTTCTGCGCACATATACATCTGCTTCTACCCAGCTGTATCCGTTTTGCAGCGCATCGTATAAAGGGCGTTTGCGCCAGTAATCGTTGTGAGAAAAACCATTTGTTAAGGGTATGGGTTCCTGGGCATGCAGCTTGTAGCCCACGGCCAGTATGCATATACATAGCAATTTTCTCAGGAAGGAGGTTCCGGATTGCATAGTTGGATTTGTGTTTACAAAATACCGGTTTCTGTGTTGCCTGAATATTAACCCACCTGAAACTTTGCTTAAAAAATGGTAATCAAATAATTATCCTTTTTTAAACAATCCTCTTTCCATAAACAAGCTATTAAAAATAAGCGTTAAGCCCTGGCATATATGTCCCCTGAATTGAGGGCAAAAACATGCAAAGCCGATTAAGGAATGAGCCCGGCCGGCCACCGGGCCCACCCATAATCAGGCCTCTCCCCTGTTATTCATTATTATTCCCTTGTTCTTATGTCAAAGAGCTGGCTGCCATCCGCACCAGGTAAACGGGCTGAGAGACGCCTCTCCCTCAGCCCGTTTGGGCGTTGCCCTGGTACGGGCAGCAACGCTACAATATACAACCCGGCAAAGGCCATTTTGCCATCAAAGTAGGCAAACGACAGTTTGGAGTATGCAAACGACAGTTTACTGTATGCAAACGACACCCAAACGCCGGAAACCCTTACCCGGACTGACTTTGCGAATATACACCGCACTACACGCGGCTTTCAGAGGAAAAGGGGTAATCAACATCATTCACGGGGTAATCGACGTTTTTTGAGGGGTAATCGACATAACAGCGGCTGAAAGCCGCGTGGTTGCTGCATGTAACCAGTAAAACCCTTTTTCATAAAGGCTTACAAGCCCGGGAGTAGTATAAAAAACAGCATTTTTATGCAGCGGTTAAATAATCGGCATTCTATGAATGCCAAATTGACACAAAAGCTGTAAAACTGAAAAATACAGCTGAGCGAAGGGGAAGCGAACCCGTGGCGAACCTACACCGAAGAAAAGGCGAAGGAAAACATTGAGGCATAATGGCAGAAAAGCAGGCAAAACAATTCATTTACCAGCTATTAAAAAGCCCCTTACCAGTTAGATAAGGGGCCTGTATACGATACTTATAAGTATTACTATTATCCGTTTTCTCTTTCGGATAAGCTGTTTTTAACTTCAATTACGAAATCAACAGATACCTCTGCCGATTCAGCAATAGTTTGAATAGAGAGGCTGGTATTGCGAAGTAAATTCCGGACAAACATTGTTTTATTACGCTCCTCCACCTCCGCCTTTTCCATCTGTAATATTTGCTCGTAAATTCCCATATTATCAGGATTATCAGTAATCGCTTTAATCTCTTCTTCAAATTTAAGTAATAGCCCGGAATCACCAAAATTCACATACCGCTTAATAAACTGTAACAATCGCCCTGCTTTCTCTTTAGGAAAACCCTTTTCATACAACCGGCGCACAAGGGCCAGTGAAGATTCCAGCAGCTGCACGGGGTCGCCCCCTCTGCGCTCAATAGTGCTTAGTACCATTAGAATAACAGTTGCAAACGGGTTATTGCTCTCTTCCAATAACCTCTTATCCTGCGCTTTTACCTTATAGGTGTTAAACCGGAAAAGCAAACTGGTGCCAAAGCAGTTGTACTCATATCTGTCGGGGTGGTATTTATCATCTTCATCTGTAAAAATGGCGAGGGAGGTTATTTCCTGATGGAATTTATCACATATCCGGTAGAAGTAAGTGAACATACGTGCCGGAAAGCTTTTATCGGCATATCCCTGCACTTCTATATGCACCAGCAACCACTTTTCAGTACCGTCTTTATACCAGGTTTTTACCAGTTTATCTACAAACCGCGGGTGTTTAACCTTGCTATCGGGCGTTATCTCATGCAGTTCTTTATCCAGAAACTCAAACCCTCTGTCTATATCAAATATGCTGTCTGCATGTGCAAAAAAGAAGCGGAGAAAATCAGCAAACAGGTCTTCCATAATTCCCTTCCACAGTATGTCTCTTTTTTGTACCGCAGGTTCTGTAGAAGGTAGCAATTGGTTGGCGTTCATAGTAACTAAAATAAACCGGCGCGTTTATAAACGGGTGTTCATTTTGTTCAGATGAGTTTGAAAAACAGGGCGGGCAAGTGTATAATACAAAAGCAGCGCGATGCAACATTTGCCTGTGCCAGCGTGCCAAATACAAAAGGGCCAACCTTGCGGCCGGCCCTTTTGATTATTAAGACTTTTACTGATTAGTGACCGTGGCCTCCATGTTGAGGAGCACCGCCCGGCATACCTGGCATGCCCTGAGGAGCTGCTGGTGGCGGAGGTGTAGTTACATCTATAATTTCTACTTCAAAAATAAGGTTTGCGCCCGGAGGAATAGGACCAGAACCCTGAGGGCCGTAACCCAGTGCAGAAGGAATGAAGATTTTACCTTTACCGCCTTTGCCAAAGTAAGTAATGCCCTCATCCCATCCTGGAATAGCCATACCGGCACCTACTACCATTTTAAAAGGATCGGTGTGGTGCATAGAAGTATCCATGTTGGTATCGAACACTTTACCATCTTTCATTAATTTACCTCTGTACATAACAGAAGCCTGCTTGCCTGAATCTGCTTTTAAGCTTTGATCGCCAGGCACCTCAACCAGTACATAAGCACCGTTTTTAGTTTTCTGTGCGCCTTTGATGTTGTTTTTAGCCAGGTAGTCTTCTACCGCTTTCACCTCAGCAACTTTGCTCAGTTCCATTTCTTTCTTGTGATCTTCCATGGTTTCCTGCTCTGTTTTAAAGCGGGCCAGGATTTTCACTTTACCCTGAAGTGTGTAACCTTTTTTCAGCACGTTGTCATAGTCCTGAATCTGACCTTTTGCTTTCAGTGAATCCACATTCAGATTAAAGGTGATGCTATCACCCACAGACAGTAATGGCATTAACTCCATAAAAGTATACTGCGCTCTTGCACTGGTATCTACCATTACATAGCCAGGAAGGCCACCTACGGTAGTTTTGATAACAGTGTCTTTGTTGTCAGGGATACTAAAAGTGAGCTGGAATTTGGCAATTTCACCGGCTTTCAGCTTCTCACCGCCTTTGCCTTTAGAAATCTTGTACTGTATGCCAGACTTTGTTTTTTCGTATTTCACCTGGCAGGCAGTAAATGTAGCGGCAGCTGCTGCTACAAGTAGTAATTTTTTCATGTTACTGTAGTTGTGCTTCGTATTGTTGTAAAACTTGTTTGAATTTGCGTACTGTCTGGTCAAGGCTGTCGCTGCTGCGGCCGCCTGCGGCGTTTTTGTGTCCGCCACCTTCAAAATGCTCGCGTGCAAAAGCATTCACATCAAAACCATCCTTGCTGCGGAAACTCCATTTACGCTCTTCATCGCGGTCAATTACCAGTGCGCCCAGCTTAATACCCTGTATAGATAACAGATAATTTACCAGCCCTTCGGTATCGCCCGTTTTGGCATCAAAGCGTAACAGATCGCTTTTAGGTACTACCATAATAGCGGTGTTATACTCATATAATACCTCCATGCGGTTTAACAGGGTGTTACCCAGTAAACGCAGGCGGGTTTCCAGCGAGCTGTCGTAGATATACTGATGAATAAGCGTATGCTCCAGACCCAGATCTTTAAAATGGGCAATCACACGATGTACATGCGCCGAGGTAGCCGGAAAACGGAACGAACCGGTATCGGTCATAATACCCGTATACAGGCAGGTAGCCATGGTAATATCCAGCTTATCTGCATAACCGGAAGCTGCTATAAAATCGTACACCATTTCGCAGGTAGAACTTTTGGCAGTATTGCTTACGCCATACTGAAACGCTTCTTCCTGGGGTTGCTGGTGGTGATCTATTAATATTTTGGTACAGCTGGCTTGTGTAAGCAGCTGCTCCATATTTTTTGTGCGGTGTAATACGTTGAAGTCCAGACAAAAAAGCCAATCTGTGGCGTTTACTATCTGGGCCGATTTTTCGCGGTTGGTTTCATAGTCCACCACTTTATCACAACCGGGTAACCAGTTAAGAAAAGAAGCCCAGTTGGTGGGGGAAATTACGGTAACCTCATGCCCCAACGCCTGTAAAAAGTGGTATAAACCCAGCGCAGAACCCATGGCATCGCCATCTGGTTTCTGGTGCATGGTTATCACTGCCTTTTGGGGCGTAGCCAGCAGGGGGAAGAATTGATCAATACTTTGCATACGGTGCCGGCAAAATTCAGGGATTCGGGGCATTCCTTCAAATATTATTTGCCCCGCAAAGGCCCACCGCTTTTTTTACTACTTTTGCCGCGAAAAGTTTATAAAACGGTATATGAGCAACAGAACCTTCACAATGATTAAACCGGATGCCACTGCTAAAGGACATACCGGCGCTATCCTGGACCAGATTATCAAAGCTGGTTTCACTATTAAGGCTATGAAATGGATTCACCTGAGCCAGGCACAGGCGGGCGAGTTCTACGCAGTACATAAAGAAAGACCTTTCTACGGTGAGCTGGTTCAGTTTATGAGCAGCAAGCCTATCGTAGCGGCTATTCTGGAAAAAGAAAACGCAGTAGCTGATTTCAGAAAACTGATTGGCGCAACTGATCCTTCCAAAGCTGAAGAAGGTACTATCCGTAAGAACTTTGCTGCTTCTATCGGTGAAAATGCAGTACATGGTAGCGACAGCGACGAAAACGCTGCTATCGAAGGCAACTTCTTCTTCTCCGGCCTGGAGCGCTTCTAAGCATAAATTAATTACCAACCGGCTATGTAATATCAGCCGGTTGTTGTATTTTTATAATGTTTTTTAAGGGTTTAGGGTTGAAAAAGGGGCGATGGTTTCCCATGGCCCCTCTTCTTTTTTATATAAGTCAATGATTTATAACAGCTAACTACACCCGCCCGTACAAACTTCCTCCTTTCTTAAATATCCGGTCTATCTTTCTTTCCGTAGCCTCGTCCAGTATTAATGGTGGTGCATGATGTGTTTTTATGCGCGCATCCATTACCAGCGGCCCCTTACAACCCCAATGTTTGTGCTCGTAAAAACTGCCTATACCATAAATATCATGGGAAGGATTACAGCGGGTATAAGTTACCCACAGGTAGTTATTCAGCGTTTCTGCGGTAAAACCGGCATCATCTGCCACCACAATCATGGCCACCTCTTTTAATTCCTCCATTTTACTGCTCAGCTGAGCATTCAGCGTTTCCATTTCTGCAGCGGCCGTAGCGTAATCAGCAAAAGCACCGGTTTGCAGCACTACAATGCCGGGTAAGGCCACACGGGCATTTACAAAACCCTGTAATTCCTTTAACGCTACAGGCGCTTCTGTACACAGGTTACGTACTTTTTCGCCATAGGCAGCAAACACTACTTTACTGCCGGTGTTTAAGCCGGTACCGGAATAATCCAGCGTGTCTATAGTGGTATGGGTGTAAAAGTGAATATCCCGCTGCCATTGTATACGCTCCAATACATAACAGATATATGCTTCAATATCGTGGGTGGTTAACTGGCGGGTATCGTCTGCGGTAATAAACAGAAATTTAGCCAGGCTCAGCTGCCCGGTACCCAGCACGCGGTTGGCAATGGTAAGTAACTCGGCGGGTTGCTGTGTGCGCTGGTAAGGCGTGTACCGCTCGCTGCCTATAGCCAGCAACAGCGGGTGTACACCCGCAGCATCTACGGCATTCACTTCCTGTAAACCGGGAATTTCTTTGGGAATGGCTTTGCCGGTAAGTTCGTGTATCAGGGCGCCAAAGCTGGTATCTTCCTGCGGTGGACGACCAACCACAGTAAAGGGCCAGATGGCATTTTTGCGGGCGTATACCTTACGCACTTTCATTAGCGGGAAAGGATGGGTAAGACTGTAATAACCCAGGTGATCGCCAAACGGGCCTTCAGGTTTGGTTTCGCCGGGGTATACATCACCGGTAATTACAAAATCAGCATCGGTGCTGATGCAATAGCCATCTTCATACGTATAACGGAAACGACGGCCGCCCAGTACACCGGCAAAAGTAAGTTCGCTCAGTCCTTCCGGCAGGGGCATTACGGCTGCTAAAGTATGTGCGGGAGGGCCTCCTACAAATATGCTCACTTTTAGCGGCTGCCCTTTGGCGTTGGCAATAGACTGGTGTACGCCAATGCCGCGGTGTATCTGATAATGTAATCCTATTTCTTTATTAAGTTGGTAATCGTTACCACTCAGCTGTATGCGGTACATGCCCAGGTTGGCATTCATAGCACCGGGCTTGTTCAGGTCTTCGCTGTATACCTGTGGCAGGGTAACAAAAGCACCACCGTCTTTAGGCCAGTGCTGTATCAGCGGCAGATCGCTAATCTGTATCTGGTTATCCATAACCGGTTTGGCGGAAGGATTGCGCAAAGGAAGCGCTTTCATAGCCGCCAAACCGGTGGATATATTTTTAAAAGGAGACTTCAACGCCTGCACCGGATTATCCCGCAGGGCAACCAACTGCTGCACCTTTGACATTGTGGTGCGGAATATAAAACGGCTGCGATCCAGCGTACCGAAAATATTAGATGCTGCCCGGTAGGGAGAGCCTTTTACATTTTCAAACAACAGGGCGGGACCGCCTGCTTCGTACACACGCAAATGGATAGCTGCCATTTCCAGGTGCGGATCCACTTCTTCCGTAATTCGCACCAGCTGATCTATGCTTTCCAGATCTTTCAGGCACTCCTCTAACGAATTATAATTCATGCCGCAAAAATAGGCATTGCTGCACCTACTTATGCAAAACTGGGCTTATCCAGTTTCATGGCAATGCGGTAAGCGGCATTCATTAATCCTACATGACTGTATGCCTGCGGAAAGTTGCCCCACTGGCTGCCGGTTTCTTCATCCACATCTTCACTAAACAGCATCAGGTGGTTGCTGTATTGTAACAGTTTGGAGAATTCTTCCTGTGCTTCTTCAATACGTCCTACACAGGCCAGCGCTTCCACATACCAGAAGGCACACACTAAGAAAGTAGCTTTCGGCTTACCAAAATCATCTGCATGCAGATAACGGTAAAACAGGCCCTTCGGTGTTTTCAGTTCTTTCTCCAATGCTTCCAGGTGCTTGCGCGCCTTTTCCGATGCAGGGTCCAGATAACCCATCATAATCAGCTGAAGCGTACTGGCATCCAGGTGATCGCTGCCAGCGGCATGGGTATACACCTGCCGTTCTTCGTTGTAACAGCTTTCAATATGCGCAGCGGCGCGGTCGCGCAGCGCCAGTGCCCGCTGTTCCAGATCGGCATTGCCTATGGTGCGGGCCATTTTAGCGGCAGCCATACAGCCCGCCCACTGGAACAGGTTGGTATAACAATGTATGTTGGCAAAATTGCGGAACTCCCATATACCTGCATCTTTCTCGTCAATGGTAAATTCTATCTTCTTCAGCAGGTATTCAACTACACGGGCCGAATCTTTCCGTTCAGAGAAAATAAAACGATGATCGGTATACAGCGGCAGTACAGAAATCAATACCTGTCCGTAAATATCATTCTGTATATGTTCATACGCCTGGTTGCCTATGCGTACGGGTTTGTTACCCAGATACCCATCCAGCTCCAGTTCTTTTTCTATCAACTGCTTTTTGCCGGTTACACCATACAAAGGCTGGTAACGGTTCAGTTCGTTAAAAGAGATATCAGTAATATAATTAAAGTAATTCTCCATTTCGCTGAAATGGCCAATGTGGTTGAGTGCGGTAAGTATGTAGTAGGTATCGCGCATCCAGCAATACCGGTAATCCCAGTTACGGCCGCTACCCGGAAACTCAGGCAAGCTGGTGGTACTGGCGGCTATTACGGCACCGGTATCTTCAAACTGGTGAATTTTCAACACCAATGCAGAACGGATAACTACTTCCTGATGAAACTGCGCTATACTGGTACGTTTAATCCAGGTGCGCCAGTACATAATGGTTTCGCGTAAAAACGATTCCATAGTACTTACAAGTGGTGCTTCCAGATGTTTGCCGTAGGTAAGCACCAGATACTTGGTTTCGTTGAGGGTGAATTCCTGGTGATCGAATACGTAATTAATAGGTACGTTGGTGGTAAGGCGTATCTTTTCATCTTCCCCTACATACTCTACGTGGCTGCTGCCGCGCAGGGCTTCAAACTGTTCTTTACCATAGCAGCGCACCGGCTTGCAGGTAACGCAAATGCGGGGTGAGCCTGACAATACTTCTACCTTACGCACCAGCATCAGCGGTTTAAAGTAACGCTCATACTGGTAAAAACGCGGGGCGAAATCGGTTACCCGGTACTTACCGCTTTCGCACTCAATTTCAGTACAGAGGATATTGGTGTTCTCCAGATAATACTGGTAACTGGTATACTCCCCTTGTGGCAATATACTAAACTCGCCCCCCTTCTGCCGGTCCAGCAGTCCGCCAAACATAAACGAACTGTCAAAACGCGGCCAGCAAAGCCATTCAATATTGGTATTCTTGTGTACATGCGCCAGGTAGGCGCAGTTTCCGATGAGGCCAGTCTGGTATAAATGCTTATCCATTAGCTACGTTTTACGATTCGGCTATGAAATACAAATACAAGACCAGAAAAACCTGTAGGGTTGTTATCCTTTTTTCATGTTGCGGATATGTGTTTTTACCGGCTCGGGTAAAAACTGACTGGCATCGCCGCCGTTCATCAACACATCGCGCACCAGCGTAGAAGCTACTGAAGTAAACTGGGGAGAACAGGTAAGGAATACGGTTTCCACCTCTGCATCCAGGCTGCGGTTCATATCGGCAATTACCTTTTCGTATTCAAAATCGTTTACGTAACGGATACCGCGGATAATGTATTTGGCGCCGATGCTTTTACAACACTGTACGGTTAAGCCTTCGTAAATGATTACTTCAATACGCGGATCTTCTTTAAATATTTCCTTTACCCAGGTTAGCCGTTGCTCATCGCTGAACATAGGCTTTTTGTTGATGTTTTTACCAATACCTATCACCAGTTTATCAAACAGGTTTACGGAACGGTTTACAATGTCCAGATGGCCCAGTGTAAAAGGATCAAAAGTGCCCGGAAATAAACAAATACGTTGCATAATTGCAGTATGTTTTGCGCAAGTTAAGGGTATCGGGCCAAACCGCGGCAGAATATTAATTCTGCCGGTTGGCCAGCAGGTATAATGCTGCCATACGCACGGCTACCCCGTTTTCTACCTGATTCAGGATGATAGAAGACGGACCATCGGCCACATCGCTATCCAGTTCCACACCACGGTTAATAGGTCCGGGGTGCATAATCACGATTTCCTTGTTCAGGCTTTCCAGCAAACGGCGGTTGATGCCGTAGGCCAGGCTATACTCGCGCAGAGAGGAGAACAGTGGCTGGCTCTGGCGCTCCAGCTGTATGCGCAGCACATTGGCTACATCACACCACTGTAAGGCCTTTTTTACATTGTACTCAACGCGTACGTTCAATGCATCAGCCATGTATTTGGGAATGAGTGTTGGCGGACCCGCAACGGTTACCTCTGCACCCATTTTGGTAAGCAGGTATATATTGCTCAGCGCAACGCGGCTGTGCATTACATCACCTATAATGGCCACCTTCAGCCCTTCCAGTTTACCGGTTTTTTCCTGCATAGAAAAAGCATCCAGTAAAGCCTGTGTGGGGTGTTCGTTAATGCCATCGCCCGCATTTACAATTGCGGCAGGTATGTGTTTGGCCAGAAAGTGCGGTGCACCACTGGCGCTGTGGCGCATTACCACCATATCCACTTTCATACTCAGGATGTTGTTCACCGTATCCAGCAGCGTTTCGCCTTTGGCTACCGAGGAAGCACCTGCAGTAAAGTTCAGCACATCGGCCGACAGCCTCCTTTCCGCCAGCTCAAAAGAACTGCGCGTACGGGTAGAGTTTTCAAAAAACAGGTTCACGATAGTCACATCCCGTAAGGACGGCACTTTCTTTACCGGTCTCTGTAAAACTTCTTTAAACTGCTGGGCTGTGGAAAGAATCAGACTAATATCTTCCCGCGTAAGATCTTTAATACCAAGGAGATGAGGAGTAGATAGTTTCATTAAAGTGCGAAGATATAGTAAAATTCAAAAGGGAAAAGGAAAAAGTAAAAAAGGGAGGGTGTAGCCCCCCGCCCTATTTCTTCAGTTCTAATACAGTAAAACTCATTGCAGGCACAGTTAAAGCGCTTCCTGTATGCTCTATACTGCCGGTTTCCACATTCACTGCTTTAGTAAATCCATTGGTACGTTCTGCATAATCGCTGAAGTTAACAGCAGCTTCTTTACCGGAGGTATTCATAACACACATTACCGTTTGCTGCGCATTGTACCGGAAGTATATATACAAGCCCTTAGCAGGCAGGTACTGCATCAGCTTACCGGTTTTAATAGCGCTGCTGTTTTTACGGAATATGCCCATCTTTTGTGTGTACTGCTGTATGGCGGTTTCAGTAGCGGTAAGCCCTTTGCCGGTAAAGGCATTACGGGTATCGCCTTCCCAGCCACCGGGAAAATCCAGCCGTACCAGGCCATCGGGGTTGCTGAAACCTTTCATCAGCACCTCGGTACCGTAATATAGCTGAGGTATGCCACGGGTGGTAAGCAGCCAGCCGATGCCTATTTTCTGGCGTTTGGGGTCTTCCTGTATTTCAGAGAAAAACCGGCTCATATCGTGGTTATCCAAAAACACCACGTTGCGCATGGGGTTCTTGTATAAAAAGTCGTTGCTGAGTGTGTTGTATAACTTTTGCACGCCATCGCCACTGGCAGTATCTGTAAGGGCAGGTTTGATACCGGTAAACAGGGTTTGAAAATCTACTACCCCCTGCAGGTTGCTTTTAAAACCAGTATTGATATTGTTTTCTGCAAAGTAAGCCTGGTTGGCGGTGCCGCCTACCCATGCTTCGCCAAACATAGTCATACGTGGGTATTCATCTGTAAGTGCTTTGTTGCAGCGGTTCATAAACGGCAGATCGTTGTAGATATAGGTATCAATACGCCAGCCATCTACCCCAAACATCTCCACACACCACAGCGCATGTTGTATCAGAAAATTTGCTACATATGGGTTGGTCTGATCCAGATCGGGCATGGAGGGTACAAACCAGCCATCGGTAGTAATGCTGCGATCTCTGGCAGAAGCATAAGGATCGAATATTGGCTGCTCTTTAAAGTTGGTTTGTGTAAAGGAAGGCCATTGATGAAACCAGCTTTTGGCAGGCGGGTCCATAGCCAGAAAGTGGTAAGAGCCGGTGTGGTTATACACCGCATCCTGTATCAGCTTCATACCCCGCTTATGCAGTTCATCACTCAGCTGTTGGTACATTTTTGCGCCCCCTACCCTTCTTTCAATAGCATAGTGGTCTGTAAAGGCATAGCCATGCTCCGTACGCTCCGGCATATCGTTTTCCAGTATGGGCGTAAGCCACAGCGCGGTAACGCCCATGCGCTGAAAATAATCCAGGTGATTGATAATGCCCTGTAAGTCGCCGCCGTGTCGTGCGCCAATATCTTCGCGGTTCAGCGACTGATCGCGCATGCCTGCTACATGATCATTGGTAGTATCACCGTTGCTAAAGCGGTCCGGCATCAGAAAATATATAAAATCTTCTGAAGTAACACCACGGGCGTAGTTCGTACCAATGCCTTTGCGGCGCGCCAGCAGTGGCCAGGAAACGGCTTGTTTCTTTTTATTTGTACCGGTAAGCTCAATGGCTACCGTACCAGGTTTGGCAGTGGGCTGTACCGCTACATCTACAAACAGATATTTACCGTTTTCCGCAGTATGTACACCGGTAACTTTTACACCAGGGTACTGAATGCGCACCTGCTGCTGCTTAAAATCTGCATTATCGCCGCGCAGCATTAACTGCACTTTGTTATACTTCATTCCCACCCACCAGTTACCAGGGTAAACACTGGCATTTTGCGCCACGCCGGCCATGGCCAGCATCAGACATACAAACAATACACTCACCTGCTTCATAGTACGTTCTTCTTACTTTATGAATTCTTTTTTACTTTCATCTGTTACAAACAGTACGCTCACCGCTGCACATAACAGAAAAACACCTGCCATTACAATGGCGTAAATGGGCTGACTATTGTATATATATTTTACAATCAATCCACCCAGCAAGCCATTGATAATCTGCGGCAGGGTGATAAAGAAATTGAAGATACCCATATAAATACCCAGCTTACCCGCAGGTATAGAACCACTGAGCATTACATACGGCATAGCCAGTATACTTGCCCAGGCAAGCCCCACGCCCACCATGGAATACGTAAGCATAGCAGGGTCTTTAATAAAGTATATAGAGATAAGCCCCACACCGCCTGCCACCAGCGAAAAAGCATGTGTGGCTTTGCGGCCTATATACTTTGCCAGCAGCGGCAGTAACAGTGCATATACCGCTGCCACGGCATTGTACACACCAAAGGCTCCGCTTACGGTATTACCCGCAGTGTTATAAGCAACAGAATGCGCATCATCCGGCGATAGCTTGTATACATGTGTGGCTACTGCATCGGTAGTAAACACCCACATACTAAACAGTGCAAACCAGCTGAAAAACTGCATTAACCCCAGCTGGCGCATGGTACGCGGCATGGTGGTAAAATCTTTCAGTATCTGCCTGAGCCCTTTGTGCGATCCGGGTTCCTGCGCGCCGTGATACTTTTCGTATTCCGCAGGTGGATATTCTTTTGAAAACAATACCGTTACCAGTATAGCCCCTATCATTACCAGGGCACCTATGTAAAACGACCAGGTGATATTATTAGCTACATGCGTTTCATCGCCCACCTGCGATACACCAGCCGAAGCCAGCCAGCCGGGCAATGCCGAACCGGCAACCGCACCTATACCTATTAAAAAGGTTTGTATAGAAAAGCCCTGTGTACGCTGCGAATCGGGCAGGTTATCTGCCACCAGCGCCCTGAACGGTTCCATAGCCACATTAAAAGAGGCATCCATTATCATAACGGTACCGGCACCTACCCACAACGCCGGTATCAGTGCGGATAAAACGGCAGAGTTGGGCAGGAAAATAAGCGCCAGAGAAGATAAAACGGCACCAGCAAGAAAGAAGGGCTTCCGGCGGCCCAAACGGTTCCAGGTACGATCGCTGTAATGGCCTATCAGCGGTTGTACAATCATACCCACCAGCGGCGCTACTATCCAGAACATAGGCAGCTGCTCTACATCGGCCCCGAAGGAGCGGAGAATGCGGCTGGTATTTCCGTTCTGCAAAGCAAAACCAAACTGAATACCCATAAAACCAAAACTCATGGTAAATATCTGCGTAAGGCTTAGGCGGGGTTTGGGCAAGAGGGAAGAAACACGAAAGGAGGAATCAGCCATAACAATCGTTTAGACTACAAAAGTGTGTAAAAACTACATATTACCAAAAGGAAAATAAAAAAACATCCCGGGCGGGATGTTAATTATAAAGTTTGCGTTTATGCACCTATGGTAAAGCCATTTTCCAGTACCGCCCCCTTCTTCACTACCACAATACCATCTTTAATGGTGTACAGCGGGTGGTCGGTATTTTCCAGGTCGGGACTGCCTTTTATGGTTACATTGTTACCTATGCGGCAGTTTTTATCAATAATGGCGTTTTCTATGTAGCAGTTTTCGCCAATTCCCAGTTCGGGGGTACCACTCTGGCGGTTCTGCTCCATGGTTTCCAGGGTTTCGTAAAAGTCGTTACCCATTACATACGCACAGGTAATAACAGTGCCTTTGCCAATACGCGCCCTTATACCTATTACACTATTGGTAAGCTCGCTGGCCAGAATAATGGAGCCTTCCACAATAACCGTGTTAATAATGCGCGGCCCGCTTACTTTAGCAGGGGGCAGCATACGTGCACGGGTAAAGATGGTCTTGGTTCTGTCGAACAGGTTAAACTCAGGAATATCTTTCGTAAGTGCAATGTTTGCTTCAAAGAAAGAATGGATATTTCCGATATCTGTCCAGTAACCATCATACTGATAGCTTACCACCTTGTACTTAGAGATACTCTGCGGAATAATCTCCTTTCCAAAGTCGGGATAATCAGGAAACTCCGATTTCAGAATCTGCTGTAACGTACTGCGGTTGAAGATATAAATCCCCATTGATGCGAGGTAATTTCTCCCCACTTTCTGCATGTCTTCACCAGTATCGCTTACCCAATCAGGCAGCAGTTCTTTCTTCGGCTTTTCGATAAAAGAGGTAATGAGCTGGTCATTATCTGCCTTCAGAATGCCAAAGTCAGAAGCATCGCGATCGGTTACGGGAATAGTGGCGATGGTAATGTCTGCATTACGCGCACGGTGATCTTCAATCATCGTTTGAAAATCCATCTGATACAGCTGGTCGCCGCTCAGAATGAGCAAATGCTCAAAGTCGAAATTGTAAATATGACGCAGGCTTTGTCTTACTGCATCTGCGGTACCCTGAAACCACCCCGGGTTATCAGGCGTTTGCTCCGCCGCCAGAATATCAACAAAGCCGGAACTGAATGCATTAAAAGAATAGGTGTTTTTAATGTGTTTGTTCAGAGAGGCCGAGTTGAACTGTGTTAATACAAACATGCGGCGGATATTGGAATTGATACAGTTACTGATGGGAATATCCACCAGTCTGTATTTCCCCGCAATGGGCACTGCCGGTTTGGATCTGCTCGCCGTTAAAGGATATAACCTTGTACCGGCGCCGCCACCCAGAATGACAGCGAGAACGGATGTAGAGATGTTAAACATAAACGTTACTAGTATTTCAAACTTTGATAAATGTCCACGTATTGCTGTACGGAATGCTCCCAGCTGTGATCTATCTGCATCATATGGCTGCGCATGGCAGTCATTTGTTTCTTATCAGCATATACATCCACCGCTCTGGTAACAGAGTAAGCGATATCTCCTACGCTGGCATGGTTAAAGCGGATGCCCCATCCCTGCCAGTCGCCCATATCCACTACCGTATCTTTTAATCCACCGGTACTGCGCACCATAGGTACGGTACCATACTTCATCGCATACATCTGGTTCAGCCCGCAGGGCTCTACCCTACTGGGCATAAGCAAAAAGTCTGCCCCGGCATAAATACGGTGACTCAAAGCCTCGTCATACCCAATGAACACATTATAGTTGCCAGGGAAATTTCCCTTTAACTGATTCAATTGCCATTCCACATGTGGCTCACCATTGCCCAATATCAGGAAATTAACTTTCCCCTGCAACCCGTACAGTGCTGACAGCACCGCATCAGGCAAAACGTCTGCCGCTTTTTCGCCCACCAGGCGGCCTATAAACACCACTAACGGGTTGGTTTGTTCCAGTTCAAACTCCTTGCATAGTTCCAGTTTGTTGGCCGCTTTACCGGCATCCACCGTACTGTAATTGTAATGGTGGTTTACAAACGGGTCGGTTGCAGGGTTCCATACATCGGTATCAATACCGTTGAGTATACCCACACACTTGCCTTTTTCGTACTCCAGCAGCTTTTCCAGGCCGTTGGCGTACGTGCGCAGCTCTTCCAGGTAACTCCAGCTTACGGTGGTTACCTTCCAGGCGCATTTTATGCCCGAAGCCAGCGGGTTAATGGTTTTATTCCATTCCAGCTGCCCGGCTTTCCAGGTATCAAATACAGGCAGCAGGGCTGCTTTATCCCATCCCATCCAGCCCTGGTATTGGGCGTTATGAATGGTTAATACCGTTGGCACATCGGCCAGGCGGTTGTATTGATAACTATGTTTAACAATAAAAGGAATCAGTGCGGTATGATGATCATGACAATGTAGTACATCCGGCTTGTGCTGCCAGTGGTTAATCCAGTCAACCACTGCAATCTGGAAGGCCGTAAACCGCTCGGTGTCATCACCGTAGCCGTAAATCTTCTCCCGGTCCAGCAAACCGTTTATGTCGACAAGATACAGGGAAAAACCGAGTTTATTATGTTTTTCCTTAATAATGGTGTAGTCGAACCAGTAGCTACCCATCTGGCCCCGGCCTTTAAAATCCACCTCCCATTCATTCTGATACAGAAAACGGGTACGGTACATGGGCATTACCACCTTGGCATTGTGCCCCAGCTTGTTTAAATACTTGGGCAACGCGCCCACTACATCTCCCAATCCACCGGCCTTTGCTACAGGATAACATTCCGCACTTACATGAACAATTTCCATACGATTACAAGTTAAGCATCAAACGAATACCGGCGTTACGCCTTCAAAAATAATTCACAATGCAATTTTGCTTATTTTGGGCTTTTTTTAAATCTAAATTTCATACCAACATTCCCATGAATCTTGCATCCTCTCAAAAAACCAATGGAGGCGCGTTAGCTACGTTGGTGCTTGTCTTTTTCTTCTGGGGGTTTATTGCTGCATCCAACAGCATTTTCATCCCCTTCTGCAAAACCTTCTTTAACCTTACCCAGTTTGAATCTCAGTTGATTGGTACGGCTTTTTACGGTGCTTATTTTATCGGCTCGCTTGTGTTGTACATTATTTCCGAAGCCCGTGGTAAAGACTTACTTAACAAAATAGGTTACAAAAAAGGCATTATTCTGGGCCTGGTTATTTCTATTGTGGGTGCCTTACTCATGATTCCGGCGGTAAGCAATGAAAACCTGCAGCCGATTGAGCAGCATGTGGCCAAAGTGCAAAAGCTGAAGAAAGACCAGAAGGTAACCACTGCCGACAAGGCAGTTACCCTGAAGAAAGAAGAAACAGGTTACAGCATTACGGTTGCCAACAATGCTGAAGGTCAGCCTCATATTGCCAATACGGCCATTACATCTAACCTGAACGAACCTTTTCATGTTGCAGAAAAGGACAAATCGGGTAAACTAACGGCTACATTCAGCGATAATAAGGTAAGCGCTATTGTTCAGGCCCTGAAGGGTGAACAGATTGCTTTTGGCAACTTTCCGTTCATTCTGCTGGCATTATTCATTATTGCATTAGGTTTTTCGTTGCAGCAAACCTGTGCACAGCCCTTTGCGTTGATGCTGGGCGATCCCGCTACGGGCGCTACCCGGCTTAACCTGGGCGGCAGCGTAAACTCTTTTGGTACTACGGTAGGGCCTATTATTGTAAGCTTTTTTCTGTTTGGTACGGTTAGCAGCAGTGTAGAGGGTACCTCGGTCAGCTCTATCAAAACCCTGTACATGATTGTGGCAGGCGTGTTTGCGCTGGTGGCCATTATTTTCGCGGTTTCCAAACTACCCGATGGTAAAAACGATACGGCATTTGAAAAAGCCCCCAAAGCATCCCGCTCGCTGATGTGGCTTACCGGTTTGGTAATTGCTATTATTCTGATTGGGCAGTTTACAGAGGTGTCTAAACTGGCGCTGCTGATTGCCATTATTGTAGGTGTGGTAGCCATCCTGTTTGCCAGCAACGGCGCCGCCGTTAAAAACCCGGAAGGCTGGGGCGCTATGAAGTACCCCCAGCTGATTTACGGTATGATTGGCATTTTTGTGTACGTGGGTGTGGAAGTAACTATTGATAACAACTTTGGTGCATTGCTGCACATACCTGGTTACCTTACCGCAGAAGGTTTGGATGAAAGCCAGATATCCCGCTATGTATCGCTGTACTGGGGTAGCCTGATGATCGGCCGCTGGACAGGTGCCATCAGTGTATTTAACCTGAGCGCTACCGGTAAAAAAATAGCTACCATCGTTGTTCCTTTTATTGCTTTTGCTGTGGTGTTGTATGTAAACAGACTGAACGGAAGTGATGTAAGCGACCTGTATGGTTATGTGGTATGCATTGCCATTATTATTGCCGCTTTCTTTTATGGGCAGGATAAGCCGGTTAAAACGCTGCTGACCGTATCGTTACTGGCTACGGCTGCTATGCTTATTGGTATTTTTACCAATGGTATTGTAAGTGTGTATGCTTTCATCGCCGGTGGTTTATGCTGCTCTGTTATCTGGAGCTGTGTATTTGCACTGGGTGTGGCCGGTTTGGGTAAATATACCAGTCAGGGTTCCGCCTTCCTTATCATGATGATATTAGGTGGCGCCGTAATTCCGCCTTTCCAGGGCGTACTGGGCGACTTCTCTTCTATCGGCATGCACCGTTCTTATTATGTAGCAGCTGCTGGTTTTGCCTTCCTGGCTTTTCTGGCGCTGAAGTTAAGAGGGGTACTGAAAGCACAGGGGCTTGACTTTGATCAGCAGATTGAAAAAAGCCATTAATACGGTTAGACACTATAACATACAAAACACAGTTTTAAACACAAACACATGAGTGCGGGTTCACAGCAATTGGCTTTAGGAATTGACATTGGCGGTACCAACACTGTATTTGGTATTGTAGACCACAGAGGTGATATCCTGTATCGTGGTGCCATTTCCACTAAAAAGCATGAGCGCATAGAAGACTATATTGACGAATTATATGAAGCTATAGCCCCTGCTGTTAAAGATGCGGGGGGCATAGATAAAATAAAAGGTATTGGCGTAGGTGCCCCTAATGGCAACTACTACACAGGCACTATTGATTACGCTCCTAACTTAAGATGGAACGGTGTTATTCCACTGGCTAATCTGATGAAGGAGAAGTTTGGCGTACCTGCTGCCCTTACCAACGATGCCAACGCAGCAGCAGTAGGAGAAATGACGTACGGCGCGGCCAAAGGCATGAAAGACTTTATTGTTATTACACTGGGTACCGGTGTAGGTAGCGGTATTGTTGCCAACGGTCAGCTGATTTACGGGCATGATGGTTTTGCAGGCGAACTGGGCCACACTATTGTGGTGGCGGGTGGCCGCAAACACTACTCTACCGGTGCACACGGTTCTGTAGAAGCTTACGCTTCTGCTACCGGCGTACGTTTTACGGCACTGGAAATGCTGGAAAAGCATGCTGACAAACCCAGCCTGTTGCGTAATTATGAGCAGGATAAAATAGACAGCCGCGTGGTGTACGACTGCGCTATGCAGGGCGATGAAATTGCCAATGAAGTATACCGCTTTACCGGCGAAATACTGGGTATGGCACTGGCTAACTTTATCATGTTCTCCTCACCGGAAGCCATTATTCTGTTCGGCGGTTTGTGTAAAGCAGGCGATTTGCTGCTGAACCCTACGCGTGAGCATATGGAAGCCAACCTGCTGCCCATATTCAAAAACAAGGTAAAACTCATTTTCAGCGAACTGAAAGAGTCTGACGCAGCCATCCTCGGCGCCAGCGCGCTGGTTTGGGAAATGAAATAACAAGCATGTTTACTTTTATAAAACGGCATGGTACCCCTTGTGTTACCATGCCGTTTTTATTTACAAAGGCTTTTGTTTTACTGCCTTTATGCTGCCCTGCCTGTAGCATGGCACTGTGCACGCCCGCACACATATCAATCATTTAGTACATTTGAAAAACATTTCAACCTTTCCATTCATCGTGAATTCCACTGAACCATATTCTGTTGCCGCCAGGGAAGATATAGATACTATTATCAGCCTGCTTAACACCATCTACCCCTTAAGCGATGCGCTAAAGCAGGCGTTTTATAAGCATATAGTAACACTACAGCTTTCCCCCAACGACGTACTGGTAAAACAGGGAGAGATATGCAGGTATATGTATTTTATTAAAAGCGGTGCTATTACCGCTTATTCCATTCATAACCGCAAAAAGATAACAACCTATATTTCTGTAGAAAATGAATTTGTAAGTTCTATCAATGGCTTGCACGGTGCAGCACCTGCCATGGAAACCATGGTAGCGGTTGAACCAACCACTTTGCTGGCCATGCACAATGATGTAATGCAGGAGTTGTTTCAGGTACATTTCGACTTTAACTATCTGTTTCGCGTAATGGTGGAGAAGTATTACCGGGATGCACAGGAACGATCGCACATTATACGCATTGGCAATGCTACAGAACGGTATGCCTACTTTACCAATACCAAGCCAGGGTATATAGAAAGATTACCTGCAGACTGCGTAGCGGCATTTCTGGATATGAAACCCGCTACGCTGCTGCGCATTAAAAAACAGGCAGAAGCCGCCGCTTTACACAAAACAAGTGCTGATGACCTGTGCAGGCAGATAGATGCTTACATGCAGCAACAAAAACCTTATACCAGCAAAAACATAAGCTTACCTGTACTGGCTACAGCATTGGGGTTAACCACCCATGAATTATCCGTATTGCTGAACAGCCACTATCACCTCAACTTTACAGACTTTATTAACACCCACCGTATCCGGCACATTCAGGCACAAATGGCCAGCGCAGATAATCTGAAGAGTTATACCATAGAAGCGCTGGCCAGCGAAGTAGGCTTTGCATCACGCAGTGCTTTTTATAATGCTTTTAAAAAACTGGCGGGCACCAGTCCGTTACAATATGCCCAAACAATTGCTGCCGGCAGTCCTGTTTAATAAACAGGACAAACTTGTACATGAACCACCTTCCGCTATTCCCTAATTTAGTACCCGTTAAGCGCGCTGACTGTTATTAACCCCCAAAGGTAAACCGGTGTTCCCCGCCCGATTGTTTACCGGCATTATTATTCAATAACCTATTACAGTAATTAAAACCAAAAGTTATGGCATTTAAGCCCTTAGCTGGTCAGCGCTATTACCTGCTTGCCAAACACAGCAACAAAGCCATTGGCTTTAAAACCGACTCGCTCGGCGACAAACTGATCCAGAAGACACTGGACCCAACCGATGAAAATCAGAAATTCTCTTTTGATGCAGGGAATAACTTCTTCTGGATCATGCCTTCTTACCGGCAGCGGTATCTGGCTGTAAACAATAAATCGCGGGAAGACGAAGCCGCTATTATTCAGTGGCATTTTGAGCCCAATAAAGCTAACCATCATTTCCACTTTGATCAGGCGGGTGATGGCTATTACCGCATAAGAGTACTGCACAGCGATAAATATCTGGATGTAATATATGCGTCTGTAGATGATGGGGCCGAAGTAAAACAGGTGAGGCTGTCAGGAACCGACAACCAGCTGTTTAAAATGGTACCGGTAATTGAAGATTCACTTACACCCAGTACCGCAACACTGATTGAAAACAACGACGGAGGCAGATCTCTTATTCTGAAATGCGTAGGCATTATACCTAAAGTAGGTAGTGCTGCCGCGGGTATCATAGCTTTTTTCTGGACGGAAGAAGACAAACTGGCTGCCTTATGGGACCAGATGAAAGCCTATGTAGATAAGCGTATTCACGAAATACTGGAGCGTAAACAGCTGAATGATTTAAGAGATCAGATTGCAGGCCTGCTTAGAAACGTGAAGGATTTTGATGCCTATGAGAAAGGTGAAGAAAAAGCCCGGAAGCTAACAGAAACCATTACATCGGCGCAGCACAATCTGGACATGTTTGTTGGCAAACCCAACGTACTTCCTTATCTGGTAAGCTACGGTTCTATATTATTAAGCCTTAAATATCAACTGGCTGTAGAATATGAAGACATTGCCGGAAAACCTTCCGGAGCAGCAGACCATAATACAAATCTGAAGCTGCTGAAAGATATGATACGTGAGCTTTCCGCTGCGGTAAAAGAAGCAGAAAGCAGTTTATTAAAGAACCGGTTAGATTTGATTAAACCGGTAAATACCACGCTGATTCCAATGAGCACCGGGGTAATTAAACAGGTGGAAGATGCCTTTGACGGCTGGGCAATGGCATGGCATTATAACAGCGCCACAGAACACATCAGAAAAGAATTTGAAGCACTGGCAGACGAAGCCGTTGCTAACCGCAGAAAACAGGTAAAAAACCAATTTGAAACAGAACTGGAAGTAGTGACTGCGCAGGCACGCTTATGGCACAACTTTGACCCTGATGCAAAAAAATATGTAACCCAAACAGTTGAAAGAACGGTAGGTGCCTTTGGCGGTATAAAACAAACCAGCGCTTTTGCAAGCCCTGCAAATGCGGTAATACGCAGCATTACCATCTATCATGAAAACAATGAACTGAGGGGGTTACGACTCACCTACCAGGGAGGTCTGCCACATACCACAGCAGGTAAAACATCAGGAAATTTCAGCGAACTGATATTGAATGAAAAAGCAGATGAATACATTTCGGGCACGCTGGGATACATGGGCTTTGTGGTAGAAAGTCTGTGGTTACATACCAATAAAGGAAACCGTATAGGAGCCGGCACCAAAGCCGGAGAACCAGCCGGCATAGAATGGCCGGATATATTCCCGTATCCCACTTTTAAAGAGAAAGCGCATTTTACAGGAGACCTGGCGGATGGGCTTAACGCAAGACTGGTGGGCTTATCCGGCTGGCACAACAATCTGTCCATTGAGCAGATTAGTTTCCATTGGAAATATGAGTACTAACAACGTCAGACACACAAGTGTCTTGTAGGGGAAATACAAGTTGTTTTGTTTGAAAAGGGGCTTGCCGGTAACGGCAGGCCTCTTGCGTAAAAAAAGCGCCCCGTTGCCGGGGCGCTCTGGATTGTGTCAGTACAACTGACCTGGTTACAACTTCACAAGTTCTACACGGCGGTTCTGCGCTTTACCCTCATCGGTGTTGTTATCTACCACCGGTTTTTCTGAGCCATAGCCTACTGCTTTTAAACGGTCTTTACGTATGCCTGCTTTTACCAGTGCATTCATTACCGCATTGGCGCGGGCCAGCGACAGTTGTTTATTTTTAGCGGCATTACCAGTGTTATCGGTGTGGCCTTCTATAGATAATTTCAGGTTTCCATCCTGCTGTAACAGCTTTTTAATTTCTGTAACCGCATCATCGCCTTCTTTACCAAAACTGGTTTTATCTGTATCAAAGTTGATGTGCAGAATGGCTTTACCAGTAGCATCAATTTCTTTCTTCAGGTCATCTGCTTTCATCAGCGTAATCTTCAGTGTTTCCATATCACCTTTCTGTAAAATGGTCATTCTGCCGCTTTCACCATCCAGTAAAGAAAACTGTATCCATACCTCTGCATCTTTCTGACGGATAACATAGGTGTGAATATCTCTGCCATTATAGTCCAGCGCATAACCTGATTTTTTAGCAACCAGTTCATCCTTACCAATACGATCCATCTCTTCCGTAGCAACAGGTACTGCATTCAGCTTTACGCCGCCCAGCTCTACAATTACCTTGTCGTAGCTTTTGGCAAGCAACTGTGCATTAAACTTACCCTTGTTTTTAGCGTTGTCAATATCCAGATCGGCATTAAACACTTTGCCTTCAAAAGGAATCAGCTTACCATTTACAGCCAGATATTGCTTATCAAAATCTTTGGTATCTGCGTTCTGGTACTTATAACCTTCCGGTGCATTGAAAAAAGGAAAAGTACCCAGGTCCTGCGCGCTTACAGGAATGCTGTTGATATTAAACACAGGTTGTGTAGTATCTTTTGTAGCAACAGGGCCGCTTGAGGTATCAATTAATACCGGCTGTATTACCGTATCCGTAGTATGTTCTTCTTTTTGATCCAGAATTCCGTTACAGGCAAATAACAAAGTTGTCATTGCAATGGGCAACACGTGATGTGCTTTCATAGTTATTCTTTTAAGAGTGATTGTTGTTGAAGTGTCACAGCCAAAATCTGTGCCATGCCTTCTTTATACCGAACAACAATTAGCGAACTCTCTGATGGTCAGCAGCATCCGCAGCCACTGGCACCGTAATATCTGCCGGAGCGGCCAGGTGGGGGTTGGCAATAAAACTACTGTCGGTAAGGGTGTACAGAAAAGCGGTCAGCTGTCCTATTTCAAAGTTGGATAAGGGAATTCCTTTACGCATCAGGCTGTCGGTAGCAGGCATTACTTTCAGCCGTTTCCGGTAATGTTCCATTACTTCTATCATGCTGAAAAAGCGGCCATCGTGCCCGTAAGGTGCCGTAATCATTACGTTACGCAGGCTGGGTACCCGAAAACTCAACGAATCTGTACTTTTACCTGTAATCTTCATACGGCCTTTATCGCTGTTAAAAGGGTCATCCGGTATGCCTATGTTGCGGTAACTGAAATCGGTAAACAACGGCGGCGGATGGCAGGCTACACACTTCTGCTGAAAAATGCCATGGCCCAGGCGCTCCGGCAAATTAAACTGCGCTTCACCACGCATTACCTTATCGTATTTGCTGTTGGCACTTACCATGGTAAGCATAAACTGGCTTAAAGCCCTGGTCATGCGTTGTGTGGTAACAGCCGTATCGCCAAAGGCCGCAGCAAACATCTTTTTATAACGTTTATCTGTACGCAGCTTTACCAGTACACTGTCTATTTCCTCCCCCATTTCATTGGGTGCCGTTAAAGGAGCCAGCGGTTGCAGGTCCAGGTGATTTACACCGCCATCCTGCATAAACTCCCGCTGCCAGGCCAGGTTAAACAGGCCCGGTGCGTTACGGGTGGTAAGATTGTTATTGATACCGTGACTCAGGTTATGATCGAAAGTAGTAAAGGCTGCAAACTGCTGATGGCAGCTGGCGCAGGGAAAATTGCCATCCTTGCTCAGCCGGCCATCATAAAATAACCTGCGCCCCAGTTCAATACCTTCCTTGCTTAGCGGGTTGGCTTTAAAATCGTATAAAGGCTTTGGCCAGCCTTTCGGTTGCGGAAAAGGTACGCGGGTAATTTCAGGCCGTGGGCCATACTGTGCTATAAAGCTGCCACCCACTATCAGCGCCAGTAATACCGGCAGCAATACACGCAATTTCATGGCTGCTGCTCCCCCTCTTTCACCACACTGAACATACGTGTGTAATTATCGGCAATGGCTACTGCCAGCGGTCCCGGCTCGTGACATACGGGATGCGAGGCAATAGTTACACCAGCGCTGCCACCAAACCATTGTAAAATATCTGCTGCCAGCACAAGGCGGTTTGCAGGTGTAGCGGTTACGGGCAGGGTAATCCAACGGGCAGTTTGCTGCCCCGTTTTATAACCACCAATATGATAGGTAAAATTGCGGCCCGGTGCGGTAGACTGCGGGCTTCTGCCCTCCAGCTTCGCCATGATGTAGCCGCTATTCCAGGTCCAGAACATGCCCTTTGCAGGGTCCAGCGTACCGGTATGTACGCCGGTTACATTCGCCATGCTATCTACCCCCAGTAAAAAACGGATGCTTTGTACAGGCCCTTTGGTGGTAAGCATAATCTGCTGCGAACTGCTGTCGCGCATATCTGCCAGATAGGCCGCAGTTTCTGCTGCTTCATAATACCGGCCATCGGCACCAGCCAGTTGTATGTGAGAAAGGTAATAGCGGAAGTTGCGTACGGCAAAGGTTTCGCCGGCGGCATTGGTGCAGGAATCTTCTGTAGTAAGCGCCTGCTGCCCGGCACGGGCCAGCAACTGTAACGTAAGGGTATTTTGCTGCGCGCGTATGCTGCCTGGCAAAGCTGCCAGTAGCCAGCAGCCCGCTGCTATTGCGCCTATCCGTAATTTCCGCCTCATCACGCCTAAAGATAACCACATACCCACAATTAACCCGTAAGTTTGTAAAACTGCGTATTAAGGGCCGGTAAACTCATGATTACGAAAGACTATTACCGTATACTGGAAGTAAAACCAACCGCAGGCACCGATGAAATACGGAAAGCCTACCGGGCCCTTGCGTTGCGCTTCCACCCCGATAAAAATGCAGACAACCCGTTTGCCGCTACCCGTTTCCGGGAAATTAAAGAAGCATGGGAAGTGCTGGGAGATAAAAAGAAAAGGGAAGCCTGGCATTACCAGTATTACAATGCCTATCATAAAACCAATACCATAACGGCCATTAGTGCAGATGATGTGTTACAGCAGAGTATACGCCTGTTTAAAAAATACAGCAGTCAGGATCCCTTTCGCATTAACCAGGATATGCTGTATGCACAGATAGTACAGGTACTGAACCCGCGGCATATTACACTGCTGCAGCAAACAGGCGATGTACATGCCAACAGTGCCGTGGTGAGTAATATACTACAAAGCACCTACCTGCTGTCGTACACTGCTGTACAGGAGGTAAGTGCTTTGTTACAATCCATCACGCCGGTGATGCCCGAAACAGAGGCAGCTATTCAAAACTGCCTTTCGGAAAAAAAGAACCAGTGGCTGTGGAACCGGTATAAAATTCCTGCAGCCATTCTGATTGCAGGAATTCTGATTGCAGTTATGTTACTGAGTAAATAACTACTGCTCGCGGTCGTCGCGCTTTTTGTGAAAGTTCAGCGTAACAGTCCAGTCAACATCGTTGCCCGATAATTCCACTTCTGCCACAAACTGGCGGTACACCGCATCGGCCACATCCAGCGATAAAACGGTATTGGCAAAACCCACCTCTTCTTTCGGCTCTTCCAGATCGCCCAGAAAATACACTGCACTGTTATCCAGCCACTGCATCTGGCTTCTCTTTACCTGGCGTACCAGACTTTTGTACACCCGTACCGCTTCTTTGTAATTGTCACCCCGGTACATAACTCCCTGCCAGCTGGCGGTAGTATCCTGCTTGGAATGGAAACGTGTAATAACACACTCCTTTGCCCCGGGTAACTGCACCGCCGATGTGTAACTTTCCACCTCGGTTTCGCGGGATAACTGCTGGCCCTGGATGGTTTTGTAATCGTACCGGAAATCAAGTACAATTTTTTCAAGGGCGTTGTTAAACCCTGCCGGCGCAGGTAATACTGACTTGTAAAATTGGGCATGTACTACTGTGGTAAGGGCACACAGTAACAGAGCGAGTGTTACTCGGTTTTTCATTGTAAAGGATTTGAACAATATTACCGAAAGGGTGTTACAATGTTCCCTTCTGTGTATAGAAAACCGGGTTTTAAAAACATACACACATCGTATGAAAACCATCCCCCTTATCCACATGACTGGATAACTTAATTTAGCATTATTATCAAAAAAATACGTAGTTTGTATATCATAAAGTGTGTTCTGGCTTATGGAGGAAAACAGAGAAATATCTGCGCTGTTTAACTTGATCGATGATCCCGATGAAGAGGTTTTTACATCGGTGTCGCAGCGGATTGTCCATTATGGCCGGAACATTATTCCCAACCTGGAAAACCTGTGGGAAAACTCGCCCCGGGAAGATATTCAGGAAAGGATTGAAATGCTGATTCACCGCCTCCATTACAGCGATCTGGTGAACGATCTTACCGAATGGCGCGACAGTGCCTATCACGATTTACTCTTTGGAGCCTTACTGGTTGCCAAGTTTCAGTATCCCGATCTGCATACTGCCCCTGTATTACAGGAAATGGAAAAGATCAGACGCAACGTTTGGCTGGAACTGAACAGCTACCTCACCCCGCTGGAGCAGGCACATGTTATCTCCAGCATTGTTTACAACTACTACAGTTTAAAAGGGGCCGATCTGGATTATACCAATCCCGATCATTTTTTTATCCATCAGGTATTACAGAACAAAAAAGGCAACTCCGTATCTAACGGTATTCTGTATCTGATACTGGCAGAACAACTGGATATTATGGTAAAAGCCATTCATGTACCCAACCAGTTTGTGCTGGCATTTTTCCACACCGATTACGATGCCTCCACCTTCAAAGGCAATCCGCAACATAAAATCCATTTTTATGTAGATGGTAAAACCGGCCAGGCATTCAGCCATAACGATCTGGAACATTACTTCAAAAGAACAGACACCATACCGCAGCCTGATTATTTCAAACCCTATAATCACGTAGACATTATTGAGCTGCTGCTGAAAGAGCTTTCGCGCTGCTTCTCCTCTCCCATTAACCAGTACAAACAGGAGGAATTGTTACAACTGGCCTCCCTGCTACATTAACAGTCAACACATTTCGGCCTGTTGTTTGTGACGTATTCCGTATTACTACTTTATAGAGACAAAAACATTTTTCTTATGAAGGCAAATATTGGATTAACGGAAGAACAGAAACAGACATCCTCACAAATTCTGGGAAGGGTTCTGGCCGACGAATTTGTACTGTACACCAAAACCCGCAACTACCACTGGAACATTGAAAGTGTAAACTTTCTGGCCATGCACGAGTTTTATGAGCGCCTGTACAACGAGCTGGATGATGTATTTGATAACGTAGCAGAACGCATCCGTATGCTGGGCCATTACTCGCAGGGCCGCCTTAAGGATTTTTTACAGGTAACCAGCCTGCTGGAAGAAGAATACACCAACGATCAACGCAAACAATTGCAAAACCTGCTGGACGATCATGAAACTATCATCCGTTTACTGCGCAACGATATAGACAAACTGGAAGATAATCATGATAAAGGCAACGCCGATTTTATTACCGGCCTGATGGAGCAGCATGAGAAGTGGGCATGGTTTATCAGAAGCTATTTGGTGTAAGAAATAAGTCATAATTCAAAATTCAAAAGTCAAAAGTCAAATGGAGTATGTTATCCGTTTTGAATTTTGACTTTTGAATTTTCACTTTTGAATTCCTACACCAATGAGGCTTCCACCGTAATATCAGTGTTCAGCAGTTTGCTGATAGGGCAGTTTTTCTCAGCATCTGCCACAGCAGTATCAAACTGCTCCTGATTAATACCAGGTACTTTTGCTTTTAATACCAGATGAGAATTGGTAATAGCGCCGTTCTCAAAATTGATGAAACACTGGGTTTCCAGCGATTCTGGAGTAAAACCGGCTTCACCCAGTACAAAACTCAGCTTCATGGTAAAGCAGCCGGCATGTGCAGCAGCTACCAGTTCTTCCGGGTTAGTGCCCACACCCTCTGCAAAACGGGAGTTGAATGAATACTGCGTTTGGTTTAAAACTGTGCTCTGGGTGGTAAGTGTTCCGTTACCTTCTTTGCCCGATCCGTTCCATACGGCTGTTGCGTTACGTTTCATTGTACTATTTTTATTAAAAATGAACGAAGATGATTACCTGGGACGACTTTGAAAAGATTGAGATACGCACCGGCACTATTCTGGAGGTTAACGATTTTCCCCAGGCCCGCAAACCCGCTTACCAGCTTACCATCGACTTTGGTCCGCTGGGTATTAAACAATCTTCCGCGCAAATTACCCATCATTACACCAAACAACAACTTAAAGGGCAACAGGTTGTAGCAGTAGTCAATTTTCCGCGTAAACAAATTGCCAACTTTTTCAGCGAATGCCTGGTACTGGGCGTGTACGATGAAAATAATCAGGTAATTTTATTACAGCCATCACAGCCGGTAACCAACGGCCAACAGGTTGGCTAAGCAAACTATGTATTATACCTACTACCAGAGCCCGGTAGGATTGCTGAAAATTGGCGGAACGGAACAGTACATTAGCGAGGTAAGTTTTGTAGACAACGAAGATCAGATTACACACGGCGATCCCGGCATACCCGACATTTTGCACCAGTGCACGGAAGAACTGATTGAGTTTTTTCATGGCGCCCGGCGCTCCTTTTCCCTTCCTGTTCACCAGGAAGGCACCGATTTTCAGCTGCGGGTATGGAACCAGCTGCTTACTATTCCTTATGGCAAAACCCTCAGTTACCTGCAACTGGCTGTTGCCCTGGGCGATGCCAAATGTATACGGGCGGCAGGCACCACCAACGGTAAAAACAAAATAGCCATTATAGTACCCTGCCACCGGGTAATTGGCCAGAACCGCTCACTCGTTGGTTACGCCGGAGGGCTTTGGCGTAAAAAATGGCTGTTAGAGCATGAACTGAAGGTGGCCCACGGCGTGCAAACGCTGTTTTAACGTATTCACCACTCATTTTTGCTTACCTTGGCCGGCAAATTTTTTGTCCATGTATATAACCTCCGGCCGCAGTTTACTCACGTTGCTACTCACAGGCGGCATTTCTCTTGTATCGGCCCAACCCAAACAGTTTACCATGGCGCAGGCCACCAACGGCATGCGGCAGGAACTGGCTACAGAAAAACTGAAACAGTTTGAATGGGTACCCGGCCAGCAGGCCTATACCCGCGCATTAACCGTTAACAAAAAACAATACTGGATAAAATACGCCGTTCCGGCAATGAAAGCAGATACCCTGCTGCAGCTGGATCAGCTGAATCAGCAACTGTTCAGCACCGCACCCCTGCCGGTACTACCACAGCTGCACTGGTTGTCTGCCACAGAAGTATGGTTCAGCAAAGGCAGCAATTACTATACAGGCACCCTTACAGGCAACAGCCTGCAGTGGAGTAACTGGTGCACACTGCCGGCAGAAGCAGAGAATGTATTTGTAGATAAAACCTCCCGCAACATCGCCTTTACACAGCAGAACAATATATACCTGCGCCTGGCCAGTGGCGAAATAAAAACTATTACCACCGATGGCTCTGCCGGTATTGTAAACGGGCAGAGTGTACACCGCGATGAGTTTGGTATTGACCACGGCCTCTTCTTCTCCCCCTCCGGCAACCTGCTGGCTTTTTACCGGATGGATCAGCAGATGGTGGCTGACTATCCTATCACGGACTGGACAGAAACGCCTGCCAAAGTCAACAACATTAAGTACCCTATGGCAGGCCGCACCTCCCATCAGGTAACATTGGGCGTGTACAACCCTGCTACAGGCAAAACCACCTTTATGCAAACCGGCACTCCGGCCGACCAGTACCTTACCAGCGTATCCTGGTCGCCCGATGAGCAGTCGGTATACATAGCCCTCCTCAACCGCGCACAAAATCACCTGCAACTGAACCAATACAACGCAGGTAGCGGCCAACTGATTAAAACACTGCTGGAAGAAAAGAGCGATAAGTATGTACATCCCATGCACAACCTTACTTTTCTGCCCTGGGCAAAAGATCAGTTTATCTGGTGGACAGAAAAAGATGGTTTTGATCACCTGTACCTGTACAATACCAACGGTCAGCTGATACGTCAGTTAACCAAAGGCAACTGGCTGGTGAATGAAATAGCTGGTTTTAACGAAAAACAGCAAACGGTTGTTTACACTTCTACAGAGGTAAGCCCTACCGAAAAGCATATTTATACGGTTGATACCCGTACCGGCCGCAAACAACAGCTTACCACTGCAGCAGGCTGGCACGATGCCGTTACCAACGGAACCTATGTAATGGATACCTGGAGCGCTGCGCAAACCCCTTACACCGCACGCCTTACAGATATAAACGGCAAATGGCAGCAAACCCTGCTGATAGCCACCGATCCTTTACTGGGCTTTAACCGCCCTATTGTAAGGCCCCTGGTACTGAAAGCAGCAGACGGCACCCCGTTACACGGCAAACTGATATTGCCGGTTGATTTTGACAGCACTAAAAAATACCCGGTAATTGTATATCTGTACAATGGCCCCGGTATACAGCTTATCAAAAACACCTTCCCTGCCAGCGGCAACCTGTGGTATGAATATATGGCACAACGCGGCTATATGGTATTTACCATGGACGGCAGAGGCAGCAGCAACCGCGGCCTGGCTTTTGAACAGGCCACCTGGCAGCACCTGGGCGCCGTGGAAATGGAAGATCAGTTGCAGGGCGTAGCCTACCTGCGTTCACTGCCTTATACCGATACCGCACGCATGGGGGTACATGGCTGGAGCTATGGCGGGTTTATGACCACCTCTCTTATGCTGCGCCACCCCGGTGTGTTTAAAGCAGCTGTGGCTGGCGGCCCGGTAATTGACTGGCGCATGTATGAAATAATGTATACAGAACGCTACATGAGCAGCCCGCAGGTGAACAAAGCCGGTTATGACGAAGCCAGCCTGCTGACCAAAACACCGGGCCTGAAAGGCAATCTGATGCTGATACATGGCACCAGCGATGATGTAGTGGTATGGCAGCACAGTATTGACTTTATAAAAGCCTGTGTAGACAATGGCAAACAGGTAGATTACTTTGTTTACCCCGGCCACCTGCACAATGTACTGGGTAAAGACCGGGTACACCTGATGCAAAAGATAACCGACTATTTTACCAGTCATTTATAAAACATCGGCCGCTATCTTTGCGGCCACAAAACACAATAACATATGCTCGCACATCACGTATTATTCTGGCTGAAGGCCGACACTACAGAAGATCAGAAAGCAGCTTTCCGTAAAGGCCTGGAGTCGCTGGAAAAAGTAGAAAGCATTAAAGTGTTTCATGTTGGCACTCCTTCTGTTATTGAGCGTGCAGTAGTAGATACCAGCTATACCTTTTCTCTGGTAGTTTTCTTTGAAGATATGGCCGGTCACGATGTATATCAGGTACACCCTATACACAAAGCATTTCTGGAAGAGTTCAGACCTTTCTTTGAGAAGGTGGTGATTTACGATTCTATTTAACAGCCTTCTTTTCAGGATATAAGAGTGGCATCAGTTGTTCGATGCCACTTTTTTTATGTCCCCTCCCCTTCCCAGCTTTTTAATCCCCTGTACGTAAATACACCCGGAACGGATTCCCAACCAGCATGAACGGCCCGTATTCGCCCGAATCCGGGCCACGCAAGCTAACCCATTGAAAAACAATTTAATTATACATTGTCTCAACCCTGTTCATTCTGTTCACACCTGTTCACGCCGTTCTTTTCCATTCATTCTACCGCCGCCACTTGTTATTATATTTTTTTTATATTGTTTTACATCATTATATATCCGTAACAATAATCTGTCACCCTAAACCTATCGATCCATGCCTACACCGAATTATATACCGGCGTACGCACATAATCACAAAAAAGCAAATAATACCCTTAACCGGGTAATACGGTTAATAGCATATACCCCCTTCCTGCTGCTGGTATGGCGTTCAGCAGACAGTTATGCCCAATGCACCCGTTATGTAAGAGAGTATGCCAATGTGCAGCAATCTTACACTTCCGGGTTGCTGGGGCTGCTGAAAGGTACTGTTACCAATGGCGCACTGGCGGTAGACAACAATGTAGCTACCGCCTCCACCCTTCAGGTAGATCTGGGTATTTTAGGCGCCTCCCATGCTATACAATACCTGAAATTTCCGCAACGAATAAGCGCCAATACACCCGTTACTATTAAACTAAGTTTGCCTGCGACACTGGTGGGCCTGTTCGACAACTTTAAAATACAGCCTTTTACCAACCTGCGTTATAACCCCGGCAGTCTGCTTGTAGAAGAACGCTGGGAAGCAGATGCCGCAGGCGTTGCCTATAACGGCGTAAGCCTGCTGAACGCTGCCTCCGGTAAAGGCGCAGTAAGTATTACGCTTACCCCTGCGGCAGACTATGATGGCATATGGGTGGATCTTAGTTCTATTGTAGCCGTTGGCGCTTCTATGAATATTTATCACGCCTACATTGAAAAGGTGGCCGCTGCCAATCTGGATTGTGAAGAAAGAATTGATGTATTATCCGGCATACGGGCAGGCACTGTAGTAGGCGGCATAGCCAACGCTACCGGTGGCATATCTAACCCTTCCGACCCTATGGGCACACTGGGTACCGCACCCTGGGCAGCGGTAGATAACGACCCAAACTATACCACCTACGCACAGTTGAATACCGGCGTTGCCGTACTCAGCGAGGTGTATCATACTACTGTATTCAGCACCCCATCTGTAGCGGGCGATTCTATACAAATAGTATTACAAGACCCTGGAGGTATACTGCTGAATCTGGGTTTGTTAAACGGGGTTACCGTGCAGCCTTACCTGGGTAATACACCCGCAGGCCCTGCACTGGATAATACCGGCTCTTTGCTGTCGCTGCGGTTACTACCCGGCGCAGGCAATAAATATGTAATTACCGCACCGGTATCAGCATCTTTTGACCGGGTGGAAATTAAAATAGGGGGCGTAACCGGTGCATTGCAGTCTATACGTATATACGATGTAAAACGGAAAATACGTGTACCGGAAACCAACCTTACGCTGAATGGTATGCATACCAGCGGCCCTGTTTGCCTGAATCAGGTATCCGGCCTTTCATTCAGTGTAACCAGTACCAGTGCAGAAACCTGCGCCACCTACACCTGGCACGATTCAGCCACCGGCAATCCGGTAGCGGGTGGCGTATCGTCTGATGGGCTTAGTTTTATCCCCCCCATCACCACCGCCGGCACTTATCAATACTATGTAAAGTTATCCCGCAACGGCTGCACCAGCAGTACGGCCCAATCTCCAATATCCATCACGGTAAATGCTTTACCGGAAGAACCTGTTATCCCTTCTGTTCTTGTTTGCGAAGGACAGGCTGCCACGCTTACTGTAAGCAATGCCGCAGCCGGTACCACCTATACCTGGTACGCCGATGCAACGGGCGGAAGCGCCTTATCCAATTCCATATCCAACGGAACCAGTTACACCACCGGTGTGCCTCCGCTGGCTGCGTATTACGTGGAAGCCTATAATACGGCAACCACCTGCACCAGCCAAACCAGAGGCACAGGGCATGTTACAGTCACGCTTAAGCCCGGCGGTCCTGCTCTTTCTATTCAAGCACATCCATAACAAAATGAAACACGCAGCAATTTTCAACTACATCAAAAACAGGACGATCATGAAAGCATTTGTACACACCCTGATGAAAAGAACTACAGCAGCACTGCTGGTACTTGGCGCCCTACAGGCCAACGCCCAAACTATTAACAAACCCGTAAAATTACCTGCGGATTTATATGTAGGTGGTGACTATACCAAAGGCACTTCCACCAGCACCGGCAGCACCCTGTTTTGTGCGGAGAATACCGGCTTTACACTTACAGCCGGTTTAAACGACCCTGTTACCAACGCCCCTTTTACGGGTTACACCTGGGAAGAGCAGCAAACGGGCACCAACACTTTTGGCACCGTTGCCAATGGTACCGCCACCAACGAAAAACTGGTTATCTCCAGCGCCACGCCCGGCTGGCATACTTATAAGGTAACGGCTGCGCTGTCAGGCAATGCCTGTCCGCCAGAACCCAACTATTTTACTGTATACGTACTGCCTAAACTAAAAGTAACGGCCGAAAGCAATAAGCCTGATGCGCCTTCTCATACCTTTTGTGCGGATAATGGCGCCCCTGCTACTCCTGCCGCACAAATCAAATTCACGGGCACTGTAGTATTTGATGGCACACCCAACAGCCTGCCCGGTCTGGAAAACCTGACCCCGGCAGATTTTGAACTTACCTATAGCTGGACAAAAACAGATGGCGTTACCCCCACCGTTGTAGGCAGCACCAAAGACTATACGGTAAACGATGCAGCTACCACCGGCGCCACTACCACTGTTAACTATACCTACGAGTTAACAGCTGCTTATGCGGTTAAAAGCTGCGGTGTTTACAAAGGCATAGCTACATTAAACGGCAGCACTACCACCGCTACGGTTACCGTTACGCCTAAGCCTGGCAAACCGGCTATTACCATTCAATAACCCTGGTATAACAAGCAGCACCGTATGCTGAGGAAAATAACGATACTATTCCTGTGCCTGTTCGGGTGCCTGGCCAAAGCTGCTGCACAGCAGGGGCCGGGCATGCCCACCAGGTATATTAAACAGGGCGAGTGGGTTACGCTAACAGCAACAGCCGCCAATGCCTCTATGTATCAGTGGTACCTCAACGGCATACCCATAAGCGGAGCCACCACCGCCAGCTATGTTACCGGGCAGACAGGGGTATATACCGTGCAGGCACATAATGGTTATAACTGCGGATCGGAACTGTCAGATCCTGTACAGATACTGCTTTTGCAGAATGTTGGCGGCACACCCGCTACCGATCTGGCATTAAGTAAACAGGCCGATGCAAAAGCCGTACTGCCCGATCAGCCTTTCAACTACTACCTTACCGTAGTTAACAACGGCCCTATAACGGCTACGGGCATTGTAGTAACCGATAGTTTACCCAAACAACTGGCAGTAACCGCTATTCTTCCGCCCGATGATGGCACCGTAGCTTATAACACTGCACAGCGTATAATTGAATGGCGTATAGATCAGCTGGCGGTAAACCAGTCGTCCAAACTAACCATCACCGCCAAAGCCACCGACAAAGGTTTGATAGAAAACAGAGCATCGGTACAGTCTGCAACGCCAGATAGTCTGTTGGCTAATAACCGCAGCATACATGTAAAAGAAATATTCGATCTGCATATACCCAATGTAATTACGCCTAATGGCGATGGCAGTAATGACCAACTGGTAATTACAGGTTTAGACAGATATCCGGTGAATGAAATGATTATTCTTAACCGCTGGGGCAATCACGTATTTGAGCAGAAACAATACCAGCATAACTGGGCTGGTAACGGCCTTAACAATGGCACCTACTTTTACCTGTTGCGCTTTAAAGACCGCGAAGGCAAATGGCAGGAGCTGAAAGGATATATAACCCTGTTGCATACCCGGTAACAAATACAGAAAATGATTGATTATGAAACAACGTTACCTTATTCTACTATGCATATTGCTACCCCTGTTTACACAGGGGCAGCAGGATGCGCAGTTTAGCCAGTACATATTCAATGGCATATACATTAATCCCGCGTACGCAGGCTACCGGCAGGAACTGAATGCCCACACCTTTTACCGCTCGCAATGGGTAGGCGTACCCGGCGCACCGCAAACCATGTCGCTGGCGGTTGACGGCGCAGTCAGCGGAAACCGGATGGGGCTGGCGCTGCAGGTGGCATTTGATAAAATAGGCGCGCAGAGTTTGTTTACCATGTATGGCAATTATGCCTACCGCTTTCCGGTAGATGAAAACGACGGCTATCTGGCGCTGGGTATAGGTGCAGGGTTGATACAACCGGGGTTGGATGGCTCTAAACTGGACCCCAACAACCCCAACGACCGCTTTCTTAACAACAGTAAACGCACCATGACGCTGTTTGACTCGCGTGCAGGCGTATACTACAGCAATCCCCACTTCTTTGCAGGAGCTTCGCTGGATAACATCACCGCGCAGTACATGGATAAAAATGAGCCCGGCAGTCTGGCTATCCCCATTCCCAAACCCCACATTTACCTTACCGCAGGTGGACTGATAGACATGGGTAACGATATTTTTCTCAAACCCAGCTTTCTGCTGAAAGACGATACCGGCGGCCCCACCAATGTAGACCTGAATAGTTTTATACTCCTGAATAAAATGCTGTGGATTGGTGCCAGTTACCGCACCGGCGTTACCCTTTACCCCAAACCACACCTGCAGCAGGACCTGATGAAGCGGAGCGCTGTTATTGGTATGGTGGAAATATATGCTACGCCGCAGCTACGTATAGGGTATGCATACGATTATGCACTCAACCGCTACCGCACTTACAACAACGGCACGCATGAAATATCTATTGGTTATTACATCCAGAGCAAAGGGCATAATTCAGCATTACAGCAGATGCGGTGTTTTGCTTTTTAATTTTTACCCTGTGTAACGAATCATTTTCAGCAATACACTTTTCATTTGTGTCTATCTTCCCACCGCTTTTGTGTACGCGGTAATCTGTTGTATAGTTCCGGGATTTTTTATAAGGGCATCCTTAATAATTAAACCATGCCGCAGGCACCTGTATTAATCTGGCATTATAGTTTCCATCATGCCGGTTAAAAATAAGATGTTTCCCATCCAGCGTGGCAGTGGTACCCTTCAGATAAGATATAGCATCCAATATAACGGGTGTGGTGCGTGTGGCGTAGTCTACCACCTGCACTATACCGTCATCAGCGTAATATACATTCTGTTCTTTACCGGGCTGGTAGCAAAAATCTGCGTTACCGTTAAATCGGTTATCAAAATTGGTTTTTTGCGACAGATAGCCGGTTACTGGATTAGCCACCAGCTGCGAGTATAAAAGCGCTGAAAATACGTAGTCATTTTTCCGGCTTCTGGCAATAAACCTGCCTTCATACGAACTTCCCGGCTGAAAGGTGCTCATCTTCATCTGCTGCGGATCGAAAGTGGTAATAGTAGCATCCCGGCCATAGCCTGACAATATCAGCTTTGTCTGATCATGATTCACTTTACCCTCATTGTACAAAACGGAAGATCCGGCCAGCTCCTCGTACCAGATACGGTGATTGTCGGTAGCGTCTATAAACCAGTAATAAGCGTCTGAATAAGAATCTCCCAGCCATATCATACCCTTACCGCTTTTGGTAAATGTGAGCGCCCTGGGATAGATGTACGGGCCATAATATTCAGAAAGATGACGACTGGCATCCCTTGTAATATCAATTACCTGTTCGGTAGTACCGTTCTGATTAAGCACATACAGTTTTGCACTCCGGTTGTAAGCCAGGTAAATTTTATTATTGTACGGGTTAATGGTAAACATAGCCGGCTCACCGGGCAAATCATATTTATGCAATACCTCAAAGCTGGTCATATCCACCTTGTACATGGCATTGGGATGATCTGTAATAACCCAGTAAGAATTATCCGCATCGTTTACAAAGTAATTTTTTATAGAACCGGTAATATCAATAGCATGTTCGTAAAAAGCTACTTTATCGTTAAACGTATACTGATCGCCCAGGCTGTTCTCTGTAACTATGGTAAACTGGTAATCTCCTCCTAAAGCCGCGCAGCCATAACTGAACGTAACTTTATTACCGGCATAACTGCTGCTGATGCCTGATGAGCAATAGGTATAATGCGGCGTAATAGATTTAATTTTTACCGGCTGGTTAAAAATGAGTGCTACAGAATCTGACGTTTTGGCAACCGTATTTCCCGGCACAGGCAGCAATTGTTTCAGCATTACGTTAGCCAGCTGTTTAACTACAATTTTCTTTATAAAGCTTCCTGCCTGCAACACTACCATACCCTCCCGTGTGGTATCTTCCGTAGAAGCAGCCACACGTACAATAACAGAATCATCACCGCTGCCCTCTGCTTTGGAAGGGGTAATCCAGCTTTGTCCGCTACTTACTACCCAGCGTGTATTTGAAGCTATTTTAACAGTATAAGGCACAGCAAACGGGTGTGCTATCAGCAATGTATCAAACAGTACGTTAAAATAAGCAGTACCTGCTTTCAGCACAAAATCCTGAGCAACCGTATCTCTGCCAACATCTACCGAAGCAGTGGTTTCAATATATCCTTCTCTTTTTACCACCAGCGTATACCTGCCGGAAGCCAGTGAATCAAATAAATACTTTCCGTTAGCGGCCTGCATGGTAGCAGTAGTTCCGTTACCACTGGCAGTTACTACTGCTTTGGTAAGTAACTGACCATGTTCGTCTGTTATTTTACCAGATACAACACCTGAAGGCCATAATTGCGGCCCCTCATTGGCTGGTTGTTCGTCTTTTTTACAATGAAAAGAGATACCTGCTATCAGCAACAAAAACCAGAATCTAAAGCGCATATAGAAACTACAGATAAAGTAAGTGAATAAGGTTATTTCAGCCTGCCGGAATCATCAAACCCAATCAGCCGGATAGAATACGTATAATCATTCATATTCACCATAGAGGCCGCTGAAATAGTGCCGCCGTTGCGTAAAGGTTGAACTAAAACAGGCCAGCTGCTGGCACAACATGATACGCCGTACTGAGTTTTTTGATTACCATCCGGGTAAATAGTCCATCTCACCTCTCCGTCCAGAGTTAATTTATTCACCATCATACGAAACCCGTTTCCACCCTCCTCCTGTAAAACAATCAGTTCACCATCTGCAGCATTGGAAAGCTGCACAATACGTGAAGGTGCCAGTATACGGTTAAAAAACACACCCTGCGGTGAAAAGAAATAAATACCCCGTGCATTCTGGTTAATAACCGCATAATTACCATTGCCCATTCTAAGGATGCGAACGTTGGACAGATTTATGGAATTGAGCCCCCAGTACACTGTGCTCCGCCAAACAATTTCACCACCAGCTTTCATTTTTACTATCAACAGCGAATCCTGTCCATCCCGTTGTACACCAGCCACCACCACTGATCCATCCTGTTCAAAAACAGCATCTCTGGCCAGCACCATTTTTTCTTTATCTAACAGCTTCTGCCATTGCACATTTCCTTCGCTATCTGTTTTCTTAATCAACGTATACATTTCTGTATAGCTACCACTGCGCTGTGCATAAGCACCTGTTACACCGTAGCCACCATCTGTAGTTTGTGTTACGTAAGTCAGGCTTTCATCCGTAGAATAAACCTTCTTCCAAAGTACCGTTCCATCGGCCTTCATTTTCAGTAACTCATTATAACGTTCTGCTGCAACTGTGGTGCCGGTAAACATGTAATTATCATCCTTTGCATACGCCATAGCATTCAGCACATATTGGGATGGTAAGGCATGCTGCCCGGTTACATTCAGTAAACTATCAAGCCGTATCAGATAATTTTCTTTACCATAACCCGCTGTGGCCAGCACCTGCCACTCTTTACTTTCGGTTTCTTCCATCGCCAAAGCCGAAATACTCTTCACACCAGGTAAAGTAATCGTTTCTTCCCCCAGTACTACCCATACGGTTTGAACGGCGGTATCGTGCAGGTTATCACCAGTAACTACCAGCGTAACGGTATAGCTGCCCCGTTTAGAATAACTGTGTACCGGATTTTTTGTATCCGATACAGTACCATCACCAAAACTCCAATGCCAGCTAACATTTTTTACGGTGTCAATACAGTTAAAGAAATAGAAATTAGAGTCAATAAAACCCGTGGTACTTATGTTCAGAAAACCACGGTTAGGTGTTATGGTTTTAACTTCAAAACAGGCATCTGGCTGTTGCAATACCCGCACCTCTTCTTTGGTACAGGCTGCCACAACAAAACAAACCAGCAGTGCCAGTAATATAATACCGGCAGTATATTTATTTCTCATAAGGTTTAAAGGGTTATTTTTTCTACTAACAGATAATTCATTTGCGCGCCGGCAACGGGTCTTCCCACATTAAATAAAACATCTCCTTCCCGAAATATCTTATATGGATACAGTGAAGTCTCATATTTTTTAACATTGGTGGTAGCGGGGTAAGTAATCACGTCAACTTTCTTCTCTGCACCACTGGCAGCATAAATAAGAGAGCCATCGTTATTAAAGGCAAAGTCAATGTAATTACCGTATTGTTTTATATACCGGTCAAATACAAGCGATTTAGTAAAAACAGTTCCACTGGAAGAGGTAATGAATTTCTGCCCGTCAGGGAAAGAGCGTACAATGCCTGCATTTACAGAAAAATCACCATGATAACTATCTTCCTTCGCTACTACCACTTTTCCGCTTTCATCAAACTGGTAGTAACCAGTACTTGTAGGAATAAGATTGAGCGTAATATCAATAAACTCAAAGTCAGACTGCTCCAGATGTACCAACCTGGTATTATTCCAGAACCCTGTACGCCCCGTTAGTGCTTTGGTAGCCCGGTCGTACGCTTTTATACAATTACTGTATCCAACTGACATATCCGACGAGCCTACAAAAAGCTTTCCTTTAACAGCTACCACAGAAGTCACTGCATAACCCGCTACATAAATTTTGTCTTTATATTCCAGTGTAACTGCATCCAGAATCTGTAGCCAGCCATCAACGGTAGGCACATACAGTTCACTGCTGCCATTCCACTCCCCCAGATAACAATAACCAATATTCACCGGAAACAGTTTGGAGATTATCATGCGGCCACTATTGCAATCAACAACTGAAATTTTCTTTTGCTCGGTTATGTATACCCACTGCTTCTGTTTATTATAAATAACATCCGTAACAAAACCATTTACTAATGTATTCGGACGCCTGTAAAAAGCAGCACCCATATACTTTATAACTCTGCCGGTAGCATCTTTTACATACAGATAATAATACACATCGGAGGCATAAGGCATCGCCTCTTCTTTAAAACTCAGGTGATTACGGTCTGTACTGGAATCAATGGGCTCAGTATACGTACCAAAACGGCCGTCTTTCATATAAGTCGACACTCTGGTAAGCAGGTACTTATGAAACTGATCTCCTGAAAAGGGCGTCCATTTCAATAAAAGCGTAGAATCGTTCACCACCTGGTCGATGGTAATTTGCACGTTCGCTGCCGGTGGGTTAATTACCACCACTTCTTCTTTCCTGCAAGACAGAAGCGCACAGCAGATTATCAGGTAAAGGGTTGTCTTTTTCATAAAATCCTGCACAAAATACTGCTTTTACAGGTACAGTTTTACGTATAAATACAGGACATATTATTTTAACATTACAGAAGTTATTTCTGCAGATGTCACGCTATTTTCAGCAAGCAGTGTATCAGGCTACTTCATATCATCCGCACTAAACCCCAGCGGCAGCAATAGAGTAGACCGCGGTATTACAAACACCTTCCCCTCCTGCCCACCCAAAATCAGGCGTATGCCCTGGTGCGTTCTCTTCTCATACTCCGCCAGCGCCTGCCGGCAGATACCGCAGGGGCTGATGGGTTTATCACTGGCTCCGTTGTGGTTGTGATAACTAATAGCCATGGTATCAATAGCCATTCCGGGAAACAAAGCAGCAGCCGTAGACAGCAGCGAGCGCTCTGCACAGGTACCTGCGGGAAAACTGGCATTTTCCTGATTGGTGCCGGTTACCACCTCTCCATTAGCCAGTACAGCAGCAGCACCCACATAAAACGAAGAATACGGCGCATACGCCTGTGCAGTTACTTCACGCGCCTTTTGCAGCAGTTGTGCATCGGCAGCAGGTAGTTCGCTGCTGTTATCATATTCCTCAAACTCAAAGTGGTATTGTTGCTTGCTCATGGTGTAACTATTTCAGACAAAAAATCCTCATAGCTCCCGGGAGCTATGAGGATATATACAATCCTGTTGAATAAAGATACGTAATTAACGGATGCTTTTAAACAAACGCTTCCAGCGTGGGCCTTTGTTCCAGCTGAACCAGATCAGGGATGCTTTACCAACCACGTTGGTTTCAGGTACAAAACCCCAGAAACGGCTATCCTGGCTGCGGTGGCGGTTATCCCCCATCATCCAGAAATAATCATATTTAAAAGTATATTTATCGGTAGCCACGCCATTGATCACAAATTTACCACCTGTTTCCTCCAGCGTATTCTGCTCGTAGGTAGCAATCACACGGCGGTATATAGCAATGTTCTCCGGCGTAAGGGTAACTGTAGCGCCTTTTGCCGGTATTTTAATAGGGCCAAAGCTGTCCACATTCCAGTTATGATAGCTATCGTACGGGAATACCTGCACCCGCGGGTAAGGCTCAATCTCCACCTTTTTTACGTTAGGTTGCTTGCGCACTTTTTCCGCCTCAGAAGGTGTCAGGTTCAGGAATACATACTTCCCTTTAGGTTTGCGCATCTGGTCGCTCTCTTCCAGATCTTCAATACCCAGCTCATCTCTCATAAAATCGGAGTTGATAGGAGTACTATCCGTTTCTACCCGGTAATCAATCTGTGAATCTTCCGGCACCAAAGCAGGCTTTCCGTTAATAAATAATACGCCTTTTACCAGCGATAATTCATCACCATGTATACCTACACAACGCTTAATATAGTTATCAGTTTTATCCATCGGGTGTACCAGAATAGGATACTCTGCCATCAAAGCATCTCTGTTGCCGTTATACCGGTCGCGCAGCACATCGTAATACGGTACAGCAGAACCAAAATCGGGCAGGTTAATAATGGTATCACCAGCCGGGAAGTTAAACACCACTACATCGTTCCTTTTCACTTCCGTAGTGCCGGGCAACCTTTTGTAAGGCAGCTGTACGCTGGAAATATAAGAAGGCTCTGTTTTGCTGAAAGGCATGGTGTTGTGTACAAACGGAAAACTTAACGGTGTTTGCGGAATACGCGGACCGTAGCTCATTTTATTTACAAACAGAAAATCACTGATCAACAGCGTTTTTTCCATACTTCCGGTAGGTATCACATACGCTTCAAACACAAACGTACGGATGATGGTTGCAGCTACCACGGCAAATACCGCAGCATCTACCCACTCGCGTGCAGAAGATTTCCGGTAATGTTTTACTACTTCCGGGCCGCCATAACGGGTATCGTTGGAAAAGAAGCCCAGATAAGGCAGATATATAAAAGGTACAAACACAGCCAGTGCATGCTGCAACAGAGTAAACTTGCCAAAATGCATTACCCAGATAATGGTAATCCAGATAGAGATAAACTGCCCGGCAATAGGTATAAACTGCAGCCAGAACCATACTTTACGAATACCGGTTCTCTGTACAATCTGCCAGGTGTTGTAAAAAGGTATCAGTGCTTTCCAGGGCGCTATCCCTGCTTTCTTAAACATGCCATACAAACCTATATGCCAGCCTATTACATAAATCAGGAAAATAATCCAACCCATATATGTTTTTAATTAAGTGGTGACAAAAATACCATTCTGCAAGTATATTGGTATTCAATGGCTATGTATTATTACAAAAAGATTGTGAAACCTGTAACTTTACCCCATGAGCCATAGCACCAAGCTGTCCGTGAACATTAACAAGTTTGCCACCCTGCGTAACAGCCGCGGGGGCAACAATCCCGATGTGGTAAAGGCGGCAATTGACGCAGAACGTTTTGGGGCTGACGGAGTTACCGTACATCCCCGCCCCGATGAAAGACATATCCGCTACCAGGATGTGCGCGATATCCGCAAGATTATTACCACTGAATTCAATATCGAAGGCAACTGCCGGGAGCAGAAATTTATTGATCTGGTGCTGGAAACAAAACCGCATCAGGTTACCCTGGTTCCCGATGCGCTGGGGCAATTAACCAGCGATCATGGGTGGAATACCATTGAACACCGCGATTATCTTACGGAAACCATCCGCATTTTCAAAAACGCGGGCATACGGGTAAGCATTTTTGTAGATCCGGTAATTGCCATGGTAGAAGGCGCTGCCCAAACCGGTACTGACCGTATTGAACTGTATACCGAAGGCTACGCCACTAAGTTTGAAAATAATAAGGAAAAAGCAGTAGCCCCCTACGTAGCCGCTGCCCAAAAGGCGAAGGAACTGGGCCTGGGCCTTAACGCCGGGCACGATCTGGATCTGTATAACCTGGACTATTTCAGCAAAAACATTCCCTGGCTGGATGAGGTTTCTATAGGCCACGCGCTGGTATGCGATGCGCTGTATCTGGGCTACGAAAACGCAGTACAGCTGTACAAAAGACAACTGGCCAAACAATAAAGAATTTCCAAACCACCATAAAACCAGAATATCATGAAAAAAGTACTCGGATTGCTGGCCGTGACACTCACCTTAGGCGGAGCACTGTTTGCACAGGAAAAAAAGAAACCCGCAAGTCCGCTCGACAGTGTAAGCGCTACCATTAAAGGCGGAGCAGCTGTATCTATCGTTTACAGCCGCCCTTCTGTAAAAGGAAGAACCATTGGTAAAGATCTGGAGCCTATGCCCGGCAAAGTATGGAGAGCAGGTGCTAACGGAGCTACCACTTTTGAAGTGTCTAAAGACGTAAAAGTAGAAGGTAAAGCCCTGCCAGCTGGCAAATACGCATTCTTTACCATCCACAACGGTGCTGAGTGGACACTGATCTTTAACAAAGTGTACAAAACCTGGGGTGCTTACGACTACGAAAAAAACAAAGCGGAAGATGCTTTACAGGTAACCGTAAAAGATAAAAAAGCGCCTTCTTTTACCGAAACCCTCACCTACACCATTGATGCGAAAGGTGACGTAACCCTGTTATGGGGTGACCATGCGGTAAATTTTAAAGTGAAAGGATAAGACGAACAGCAGCATGTACACCGTATACGGAATACCGAATTGTAATACAGTAAAAAAAGCGCTGGACTGGCTGAAAGAGCACCAGGTAGCTTACGAGTTTCACGACTATAAGAAAAAAGGTATTACTGCCGAAAAACTACAGTCGTGGGCCGCACAAGCGGGCTGGGAAGCGCTGGTAAACAAAAAAGGAACCACCTGGCGGCAGCTGGATGCGGATGCGCAGGCTTCCATTACCGGTGAAAAAGCAGCCATTGCACTGATGCAGGAAAAAACAAGCGTAATTAAACGCCCGCTGATTGAAAAGAATAATAAAGTGGTAGCCCTGGGTTTTGACGAGGATGCCTACCAGAAAGCTTTTCAATAGCCGTTTTCCCTGAACAGAGCATCCTATTCATAAAAAAGCCCCGGTTAGTTAGTAACCGGGGCTTTTTTATGAATTTCAAAAACTGAAGCTTCCACAGGCCCGTTTAGGTATACCAAAGTCCATGTCAACTCCATGTTTCCTCCTACTCTCCTCCTACCTTCCCCCATAGATGCTCAATGGATCCTCCGTAGATGCTCCTACCCATCAGGCAGGATGCTCCGTACATGCCCCCTACCAACGCCGTACTATATCCGTACACGCGGGCAATTACTTCAACACCTCCGCCAGCTTCTTAAATAAATCCTGACCTCTGAGGTTTTTAGCAATAATCACCCCATCTGGCCCTACCAGCAGATTGCTGGGTATAGATTCAATGCGATACGCTCTTGATACCTCGTTGTTCCAGTATTTCAGGTCACTTACCTGTGTCCAGGTAAGATTATCTGCTTTAATCGCTTTTAGCCACTCTGCTTTATTCTGATCCAGCGATACGCCCAGCACCGTAAAACCCTTATCCTTAAACTTCTGATATGCCGCTACCACATTCGGGTTTTCACCACGGCAGGGGCCACACCAGCTGGCCCAGAAATCAATCAGCACATATTTACCTCTGAACTGAGATAAAGAAACCGGCTTTCCTTCCGTATCGTTCTGTGTAAACTCAATCGCCTGCGTACCTACTGCACCAGCTTTGCTGGCAGCAATTACATCTTTTATGCCTTTGCCAAAACGGTTATTGAGTGCTTCCGGCTTCAGCAGTGCCACACGTCTTTCCAGCAGTGCTGCATCTTTATTAGGGTCTGTATCGTAGCTGTAAGCCAGCAATAAGGCTGACATTACAGAGGCAGGTTTGTTGTTAATAAACCGGTCAATACTGGTCTGATAAATAGTATAAGCCGTATTCAGCTGAATCATAGCTGAATCTTTACTTTCTCTTACACGGGCATTCTGCATCTGCTGACGGTAGAAATCCACATAATCATACAGTGGCTTTATAAACAGCATAAACTCTTCATAATCCGCGTGTGGGCCGTTACCTGTAATAGTAAGCCCCTGCTCCATACTTCCACTGATGTTTACAGCGTCATTACCCATAAATATGATCTGCCTTTTATTTAAAGCAGGCACCACCAGCAAACGGGTATTAGGTCCGTCTGCAACGCCCTTCAGCATAAAGCTGCCTTGTTTTACATAGTCTTTGGCAAGGGTGTCTGTTTCACCACTACCCGCCAGGTATACCAGAGTTTTATCCGGCAGGCCCTGTACATTGCCTTTAACAGTAAATCCGTTCTGGGCTTTCAACGCAAAGGGCAGAGCCAGCAACAGAAAAGAAAAAGTACGTTTCATGCGTTCGGAGTTAATTCTATTTCTGACGATCCTGTAATACAGCAGTAATATCTTTCAGCGAAAAGCCTTTTGCGTTCAACAGTATCAGGTAATGAAACAGCAAATCTGCCGCCTCGTTCTTAAACAGATGGTCGTTGTTGTCTTTCGCTTCAATCACCACTTCCACTGCTTCCTCCCCTACCTTCTGCGCAATCTTGTTCAGTCCTTTCTGAAACAGTTTTGCCACATAGGATTCGTCAGGTGAAACATGGCGACGCTGCTGTATCACCTTCTCCAGATGCTCCAGAAAACCGTCGCTATCATTGGTTTCATTCCAGCAGGTATCTGCACCGGTGTGACATACCGGCCCCATCGGCTCTACTTTTATAAGTAACGTATCGTCATCACAATCCAGCAGAATCTCTTTCAGCATTAAAAAGTTACCACTCTCCTCTCCCTTCGTCCACAAACGTTGTTTGCTGCGGCTGTAAAAGGTTACGCGGCCGCTGTGCTCAGTAGTATCCAGCGCTTCCTGGTTCATAAACCCCAGCATCAATACCTTACGCGTGTTGGCGTCCTGTATAACTGCAGGCACCAGCCCGTCAGCATATTTATTAAAATCAATGTTCATTGCCTTCATAATGTTACTCCCTGCTTCTTAATAAACGTATGGTTTCTATCCGTTAGGTTCTTACTACAATATTACTCTCTTTCAGGTATTGTTTCAGATCCGGAATAGCAACTTCCTTAAAATGAAAAATGCTCGCTGCCAGCGCTGCATCTGCTTTAGCCTCCCGGAACACCTCTTCAAAATGCTCCATAGTACCGCCACCGCCCGAAGCAATTACCGGCACTGATAACTCAGTAGATAACGTACGGGTAATATCTATGGCAAAACCCTGTTTGGTACCATCGTGGTTCATGGAGGTCAGCAGTATTTCACCAGCGCCCAGTTCTACGCCTTTACGCGCCCAGTCAATACAGCGGGTATCGGTTTTAACGCGGCCACCGTTCAGGTATACATACCATTCGCCATCATCTTCCAAACGGGTATCAATGGCCAGTACCACGCATTGGCTGCCAAACTCTTTTTCCAGTTCGCTTATCAGCTCCGGTCTTTTAAAAGCGGCGGTATTTACCGATATTTTATCTGCACCGTTTTGTAACAGCACCTGAACATCTTCCACACTGCTGATGCCACCACCCACTGTAAAAGGGATATTAATACGATGCGCAATGCGGTTCACCAGTTCACTCAGCGTTTTACGCTTTTCGTTGGTAGCGGTAATATCCAGAAATACCAGTTCGTCTGCACCCTGTTGGGCGTACAACGCACCCAGTTCCACCGGGTCGCCCGCATCACGCAAGCTTTCAAAGTTTACGCCCTTTACCGTTCTGCCATCTTTAATATCCAGGCAGGGGATAATACGCTTCGCCAACATATAGTCTGGTTCGGTTTTATTTACCTTCGTTTATTTGTTGCAGTTCCTTCAGCGTAATGCGTCCTTCGTAAAACGCTTTACCTACAATAGCACCTTTGCAGCCAATCTGCTTCAGTTCGTACAAATCATCTAAGGTAGCCACACCGCCGCTGGCAATAAAATGCAGGGCAGTAAATTGTGTAAGAATATTCTTATATAATTCCACACTCGGTCCCTGTAGCAATCCATCTTTGCTTACATCGGTACAAAACACCTGTTGTATACCGTTTTGCAGATACTTCGCTATAAAGTCATAAATATTAATATCAGTGGTTTCCAGCCAGCCAGCCACAGCAATCTTTTCATCCTTTACATCGGCCCCCAGTAAAAACTTATCTGCTCCCCAGGCAGCAAGCCATTGTACAAAAGTGGCTTCGTCTTTCACCGCCAGGCTGCCAATAGTAGCCAGTGCCGCACCGGAGTTGAATACCACCTTTACATCTTCCTCCTTTTTAATGCCGCCGCCAAAATCAATCACCAGACTGGTTTTAGAAGCAATACTCTCCAGCACTTTCCAGTTTTTAACGGCCCCTGCTTTGGCACCATCCAGATCAACCAGATGCAGCCGCTGCAAGCCAGCGCCTTCAAACGCCAGCGCTACTTCCAGCGGGTTTTCGTTGTATATGGTTTTCTGGCCGTAATCGCCCTGCGTAAGGCGTACACACTTGCCATCTATAATATCTATTGCGGGAATAATCTGCATAGGGTTATAAGTCATTTTGCATTTTTACAAATTCATGGCCGTGCTGGTGCAGCCATAAGTCTGTTACTATTAAATTTTCTCAATAAAGTTTTTCAATATCAGTTCGCCTGCCGCTGCACTCTTTTCCGGGTGAAACTGCGCGCCGTAAAAGTTGCCTTTATGCAATGCAGCACTGTAAGGCTGAATATAATCTGCTGTGGCAATAGTATGCTCACCCAGCGCCGCAAAGTAACCATGCACAAAATAACAGTAAGCATTCTCCGGCTCATCGGCAAACAAAGGCGTCTTCAGATCATAGATGTTGTTCCACCCTATCTGCGGCACTTTAAACAAAGCATCTTTGCTTACAAACTTCTTTACCGGCTCATCAAAAATACCCAGGCAGGTAGTATCATTTTCTTCGGAATGTTTACACATCAACTGCATCCCCAGGCATACGCCCAGTACCGGCTGTTGCAGGCTGGTAATTACCTTATCCAGCTCATGCTGCCGCAGGTAACGCATGGCACTGCTGGCCTCACCTACACCGGGAAATATCACCTTATCGGCTTTGCGTATCTGCTCATGATCGTCTGTTACCTGTGCAGTGGCGCCAATACGTTCCAGCGCGTACAATACACTCTGAATGTTACCGGCGTTGTATTTTATAATTACGATGTTCATTGTAATATGCTTTCCAGAAATTGTTGGGTAGGTTGTGCTACGTTGCCATTCGCTTGCTCTAAAGCCTTAATATAAGCGGTACCTATAATAGCACCGTTGGCATAGCTGCTGGCGGCTGTAAACGTAGCTTTGTCTTTAATGCCAAAACCAATCAGCACCGGGTTCTTTAGTTGCATTTGTTTCAGCTTATTAAAATAGGTTTCCTGGTCCGCCATGTTCTTATCTTTACCTGTGGTAGAGGAAGAAGACACCGCATACAGAAAGCCGGAACTCAGCTTATCCAGCGCCAGAATGCGCTCGTCAGAAGTTTCGGGCGTTACCAGAAATATAAAATCTAATCCGTATTTTTTAATTACCGCACCGTACTCGGTTTCAAACTCATAAGCCGGTAAGTCTGGCAGTATCAGCCCGTCTACCCCGGCTTCTGAAGCCTCTTTACAAAAGCGCTCAAAACCATACTGCAATACCGGGTTCATATAGCCCATCAGTACTACCGGCACCTGCACAGTTTTACGCATTTCTTTCAGCTGCCCCAGCAGTACTGCTATGGTCATACCATTTTCCAGCGCTTTCATGCTGCTGGCCTGTATTACCGGCCCATCCGCCAGCGGATCGCTGTAAGGCATACCCAGCTCAATCAGGTCAGCACCATGCTGCTGCAAAGCCTGCATCACCGGCAGCGTACTCTCCAACGCAGGAAACCCCGCCGTGCAGTACACATTCAGCACCCGGCTACTCTTACGGCCAAAAAGTTCAGCAATACGACTCATCCTATTTTGACTTTAAACTTTTGAATTTTGAATTTCAACTAATCCAGCCTTTTCATATAAGTAGCCAGATCTTTATCGCCACGGCCACTCAAACACAACACCGTTGCTTCATTGGGCTGCAGTTTCAGCTGCGTCAATGCAGCCAGTGCGTGTGAAGATTCCAGTGCCGGTATAATGCCCTCCAGCTTACACAGCAGAAAAGCAGCCTGCACCGCATCATCATCCGTAGCACTGAGGAAGGAACCCCGGCCACTGTTAAACAAATGCGCGTGCAAAGGACCAATGCCCGGATAATCCAGCCCCGCAGATATGCTATGCGGCTCTACTACCTGACCATCTTCTGTTTGCATTACCAGGCTTTTGCTTCCATGCAGTACACCCGGCTTACCCAGCTGTGTAGTAGCTGCACTTAAACCCGAATATACCCCGTGTCCGGCCGCTTCTACCGCAACCAGCTCTACAGAAGGCTCATCCAGAAAATGATAAAATGCACCGGCCGCATTGCTGCCACCACCCACACAGGCAATTACACGCGTAGGCAGTTCCTTACCGGTTTGCTCTTTCAGCTGTGCGCGTGTTTCTTCACTTATCACACTCTGAAAGCGGGCCACCATATCAGGGTAGGGGTGCGGCCCTACCACAGAACCAATTACATAATGGGTATCGGTGGGGTTATTAATCCAGTCACGTATGGCTTCGTTGGTGGCATCTTTCAGCGTCTGGCTACCACTGGTAGCCGGTATTACCGTAGCACCCAGCATACGCATACGGGCTACATTGGGTGCCTGGCGCTCAATATCTTTCGAGCCCATGTATACTATACATTCAATACCCTTCAGCGCACATACGGTAGCGGTAGCCACCCCATGCTGCCCCGCACCTGTTTCGGCAATAATGCGCTTTTTACCCAGCCGCTGCGCCAGCAACACCTGCCCTATGGCATTGTTAATCTTGTGCGCACCGGTATGGTTCAGGTCTTCCCTTTTCAGGTAAACAGGCGTATTGTAATGTTTGCTTAAACGTTCTGCTAAAAACAGCGGTGTAGGCCTGCCCACATAATCGCGCAGCAGTTGCTGAAACTCTTTCTGAAAACCGGCTTCCTGCATAATATCCAGGTAGCGGCTGCGCAGCTCTTCCACATTGCGGTGCAGCATTTCAGGTATATAGGCGCCACCAAACGGACCATAGTAGCCCTGTGTATCTGGTTGCTGAAAGGTTGTTGTTCCCATACTTTTTTAGAATAGTTTAAGCCCGTCGAGAAAGGTGCTGATCTTACTCATATCTTTTACACCGGGCAGTACTTCAAATTTGCTGTTTACGTCCAGCGCAAACAGGTCTTTGGCTACGGAGGTTTTCTGAAACTCGTGCAGCTTGTCCACGTCGTCCGGCGCAATGCCACCACTCAGGAAAAACGGCTTCTGAATATTCAGGCCCGACAGCAGCTCCCAGTTAAACTTTTTACCGGTGCCACCAAAGCCCGCGCCTTCCGTATCAAATAAAAACATATCCGCCGAATCGTAGTAATCCTTAATCTTCCACATCAGGTTGTCTTCCTCACTTACCCGAAAGGCCTTGATCACCGTTACATAGTCGGCAATCTTTTCGCAGTAACGCGGACTTTCATCGCCATGCAGTTGTACCAGGTACAACCCGCATTCGTCTACCGTGCGCAATACATCTTCCACATTGGCATTTACAAACACACCTACCTTGTTAATGCGGCCCCTGATTTTCTTAATATCCGATGCCGGCATGCTTTTAAACACATACCGTGGCGATCGCGGATAAAAAATAAACCCGGCAAATTCAACGCCCATCGCATCCAGTTCCTGTACCTGATCTACGCGGGTCATACCGCATACTTTTACTCTGATACCGCGGTGCGCTTCAATAGAAGCACGCGGATGTTGCGGATTGTCGTAAGTGCTTTGTTCCATAGCCCCTTCTGGTTTTAGTTACAGTTGTTTAACAAAATCAGCAAAGGCAACCGAAGGCAAGGGCTGTTTCATAAAGTTCTCTCCTATCAGAAAACCTTTAAAACCAGCTTCTTTTAATGTTTTTATGGCTTCAGGGCTGCTGATACCACTTTCCGCTACTCCCGGCTTGCTGGCCGGCATATGGCTTATAAGGCGTAAAGAGGTATTAATATCCACTTCAAATGTTTTCAGATTGCGGTTGTTCACCCCCACCAGGTCTGTTTCATCACAAATATGCCCCAGCTCTGTTTCGTCATGTATTTCCAGCAATACCTCCAGCTGCAGACTTTTGGCAAAAGCAGCCAGTTTTTGTACTTCCTGCGGCGTAAGGCATGCTGCTATCAAAAGTATTACATCTGCGCCAATAGCCCTGGCTTCCGTGATCTGATATTCGTCAATTATAAAATCTTTCCGTAAAACAGGAATCTCATTCACCCGCGCTTTCAGCAAATCATCGCTGGTCCCCCCGAAAAACGACTCATCCGTCAATACCGACAACCCCGAAGCGCCGTATTGGGTATACGCTTTGGTTACATCCACCACATCTGCCTGCCCGTTAATGATACCTTTTGAAGGCGATTTGCGTTTAAACTCGGCAATAATTCCCGTACGCTCCGGATGCACCAGCGATTGTACCAGCGATAACGTGGGCCGGGTAAAAAGGGCTTGTTTTTCCAACTCCGCGCTGCTAACCAGTGCCTTCCGGGCCGCCACTTCTTCTTTTTTCTTTGCTACAATAGTATCCAGGATGTTCATGTGTGGTGGTTTATTGTAAGGAGATCAGTTTTTGTAAACAGGCGTTGGCTTTACCGCTTTCCAGGCTGTCTACCGCTGCTGCGTAAGCATCGCTGTAACTGCTGTAGTTACCCGTGCAGTTGAGGGCGGTAGCCGCATTGGCCAGTACCACGGCGTTCTGCGCCCAGGTGCCTTCTCCCTTTAATATGGTTTTGAATATACGGGCCGCTTCTTCGGGGGTATTACCGCCGTAAATATCCTGCGGTGTAACCTGGCGTTTACCGAGTTGCTCCGGCGTTAAGGTAGATTCTCCCGCCTGCGTAATTACCTTGGTATCTGCCGTAAGGGATATTTCATCGTACCCATCCAGACTATGAATAATGGTAAATGGTTTATCAGACTGTTGTAACAGGTAATTGTATACCCGGGCCATTTCCAGGTTATACACCCCTACCAGCTGATAAGCCGGAGAAGCAGGGTTTACCATAGGCCCCAGAATATTAAAGAAGGTGCGCAGCCCCAGGTTTTTGCGGATAGGCCCTACCGATTTTAATGCCGGGTGAAACACCGGTGCGTGTAGAAAACAAATACCGGCTTCTTCCACTTCTTTCTGTAGTTGCCCCGCATCACTTTTAAAACGGTAGCCCATATTTTCCATTACATTGGAGGCACCGCTAATGCTGGTGGCACCGTAGTTACCATGCTTGGCCACTTTCTGCCCTGCACCGGCTACTATAAAACAGGCCAGTGTAGAAATATTGAACGTGTTTTTACCATCTCCACCGGTACCTACAATATCCATTACCTTATAATCGTCCAGGTTCACTTTTACACACAGGCTCAGTAAAGCATCTCTGAAGCCCTGTAACTCATCAATGGTAACGCTGCGCATGAGAAAAACCGTAATAAAAGCAGTTACCTCATGCTCACTGTACATACCCGAAGATATGTTGGTGAGTATTTCCTTTGCCTGCTCGCGGCTCAGGTTTTTATGTTCAAATAAGAATTGTAATATCTTTTTCATTGTTTACTCAGATGTGTATGACTATCCGCTAACGGATAAGATGGTTAACTCCCCACTAAAAACTACCAACTACCAACTAATTCCTCAGCCAGTTACGGATAATGGCTTCACCCTGCGGTGTTAACACGCTTTCAGGATGAAACTGCACGCCCTTTATATCATAAGTTTTATGCTGTAGTGCCATAATATATCCCAGATCATCTTCGGCGGTTATCTCAAGTTCTTTTGGAAACCCCTCACTACTTACCACCCAGGAATGATAACGTCCTACATCAAACCTTTCAGGTAAACCTTCAAATAAGGCATTGGGTTTGGTAACCTGCATAGGTATGGCTACACCGTGGTATACGGTACTCAGGTTAATGAGTGTTCCGCCAAAAGCTTCACCAATAGCCTGATGCCCCAGACATACACCCAGTATAGATTTGGAGGCTGCATACTCCCGTATCAGTGGCAGCAGTAAACCTGCTTCGGAAGGCACACCCGGACCCGGTGACAAAATAATCTTATCATACCCGGCCACTGCTTCCAGCGCTATTTTATCGTTGCGATACACATCTACCTTCTGCTGCGTGATCTTTTCTACCAGATGCACCAGATTGTAGGTGAAGGAATCGTAGTTATCGAATACCAGTATTTTAGCAGACACGTTGTTTCGTTTTAATGCTTTTGAAATAGTGTTAGATTTCAGCTGCCAGTTGAATGGCTTTTTTCAGTGCCCCCAGCTTGTTGTTCACTTCCTGTAACTCGCTTTCCGGTTTGGAAGCCGCTACCACACCCGCGCCTGCCTGATAGTACAGCGTATTCTGCCTGCTCAGGAAAGTACGTATCATAATAGCCTGGTTACAGCTGCCATCAAAGCCCATAAAACCAATACAACCACCGTAATAACCACGGGCAGTAGGTTCTATGCTGTTAATCAGTTCCATTGCTTTAAACTTAGGTGCGCCGCTTAACGTACCTGCCGGAAAAGTAGCTGCCAGCAGAGAGAATGGATTTACACCACTGGTGGTTTTACCGGTTACCTCACTCACCAGGTGTATTACATGCGAGTAATACTGTACCTGACGGTAGTGCTTAACCGTAACATCGGTACTGATGCGGCTTAAATCGTTCCGCGCCAGGTCTACCAGCATGGTATGCTCTGCATTTTCCTTCGCATCTTCCAGCAACGCTGCTGCCAGCTGGCGGTCTTTTTCAGCATCACCGGTACGTTTAAAAGTACCTGCTATAGGGTGTACTACTGCCTGATTGTCTTTTACAATCAGTTGCGACTCAGGGCTGCTGCCCATTAATTTATAATCGCCGTAATCAAAGTAGAAGAGATAAGGAGAAGGATTAATATTACGCAGGGCACGGTATACATTAAAGTCGTCGCCCGCAAACTGCTGTTCAAAGCGACGGCTTAAAACAATCTGAAACACATCGCCACGCAAACAGCTCTGTATACCTTTCTGTACATTGGCCACATAATCTGCATCCTGCATATTAGAGGTTTCTGTACCTTTTGCTTTAAAAGGATATACAGGCACATCCTTGCTTCTGATTAAAGATTCCACTACTTGTAGTTCGCTGTCTACCCCATCAATCACGTTCTCGCACAGGTACATTTCATCTTTGAAATGATTAATGGCTATTACATACTGATACAACCGGTAGCGCATCATAGGCAACGGCGGATTTTCCGTACGCTCTGCGTTGTTTACAGGTGCTTCCAGATTAATGGTATCAAAAAATTGCACCGCATCGTAAGAAGAATATCCAAACAGCCCCTGTGCTATACGGGCAGCAGGCTCTGCAGCTTCGGCCACTTCAAAACCATTCATAAAATCCCAGATAATATCCGGCACTTTCTGACTGTCTTTTACAGGCTGTTTCTCCGGCTTTTGGGTCGGGTACTTTCTTTCCAGCGTTTGTTTATTGATAATTTCTATGCCGGCAATGGCGTTGATAGCGATAATAGAGAAGCTGTTTTCAGCAGCATGATAGTCGGTACTTTCGAGAAGAATGGTATCACGGAAACGATCGCGTAACCTGAGGTAGATGCCTACCGGCGTATACACATCCGAAAGCATTTTTTTGCAACGGGTAGTGATGGCTATTTTTTTCATTCTTTTTTTAGTTCAACAGTGTAAAAACAAAAAGGCCCCGACACGTCTGTCGAGGCCTTTTAATATTGTTAAGTACTGGCAATGCCACTACAAGCCCCGACAGGAGTTTGTATGCCACCACCAATGTTTGTTAATTAACTGTACTTTCATAACCATGCGAAAGTGCGACAGACTTCTCAATTCACCAAATAATATTTGCTAATAGCAAACATTTTACAGCACACCTTTGGTACTGGGCAGGTGGTTGCTTAACGGATCGCGTTTTACCGCCATGCGTATCGCCTTGGCAAAAGCCTTGAATATTGCCTCTATTTTGTGATGTTCGTTATCACCTTTGCATTCAATATTCAGGTTACAACGGGCAGCATCGCTGAACGATTTAAAGAAGTGAAAGAACATTTCCGTAGGCATCTCTCCTATCTTCTCCCGCTTAAACTCTGCATCCCATACAATCCAGTTGCGGCCGCCAAAGTCAATCAGCACTTTCGCCTCAGCCTCATCCATCGGCAGGGCAAAGCCGTACCTTTCCATTCCACGCTTATCGGCCAGCCCTTTGGCAAAAGCTTCCCCCAGGGCAATGCCGGTATCTTCTATGGTGTGGTGTTCATCAATATGTAAATCGCCTTCTGTTTTAATAACCAGGTCCATTTTACCATGGCGGGCAATCTGGTCCAGCATGTGGTCAAAAAAGCCCAGGCCGGTATGTATATCTGCCTTGCCGCTGCCATCCAGGTTCAACTCTACATGTATGCGGGTTTCGCTGGTATTGCGGTCGTGGGTTACTTTACGCAGGCCCAGTTTTAAAAACTCGTAAATGGCTTTCCACTCAGTGGTTTCCAATGCAATACACGCAGGCCAGCCACCTTCGGGCGGAGTTTGTTTTTCCAACTCATCCGCACCCAGTGCAGGGTCATTGTTAAGCCAGATAGCCTTGCTGCCCAGGTTACGCGCCAGCACCACATCGGTAATACGGTCGCCAATAACAAAACTGTTGGCCAGGTCGTACTCCGGGTTGTTCAGGTAACTGGTAAGCATACCGGTTTGCGGCTTGCGGGTGGGCAGGTTGTCTTTGGCAAAACTGCGGTCGAAAAATGCAGCGCTGAAATGAATACCCTCGTTTTCCAGGGCTTTCGTTACAAAGTTTTGTATAGGCCAGAAAGTATTTTCAGGATAGCCGTCTGTACCCAGTCCGTCCTGGTTGCTCACCACTACCAGCTCGTAATCCAGCTCAGCGGCAATGCGCGACAGGTAGGTGAATACACCGGGATAAAACTCCAGCTTCTCCCAGCTGTCAATCTGATAAGTGGGTGGCGCTTCCTTAATTAAAGTCCCATCTCTGTCTATAAACAAAACACGCTTCATTATTCGTAAAGTTGAATATAATAGCCGCCTGCACCAGACAGGCAGCTAATAAGGTTTAATAAAATATTCTGTAAATACGGCCGGTAACATCGTCAGATACATACAGCGAACCATCAGGCCCCTGTGCCAGTCCGCATGGGCGGTGTTTGGCTTCACCGGTTGATACAATGGTATCTGTTAAAGCAAAATTGTCGGCAAATATCTCCCACTCGCCGGAAGGCTTGCCATCTTTAAAAGGTACAAACGCTACAAAATAACCTTTCTGTTGCGGTGTGCGGTTCCAGGAACCATGGAAGGCGATAAAAGCACCATTGCGGTATTTTTCCGGAAACATGGTACCGGTATAAAACAACAGCCCGTTCGGTGCCAGGTGGCCGGGGAAGGCATACACCGGATCAATGGCTTTTTCGCCGCCGGTTTTCTTTCCATCACCACCATACTCGGGTGATAACATCTTTTTCTTCTGCTGCGGATCGTAGTAAATATAAGGCCAGCCGGCATCATCTCCTTTGTTCAGTTCGTACATACACTCTGCCGGTAATTCAGCGCCCTGCTGCTCGTTATAAAACTCAGGAAACATATCATATAAACCATCGCGGCCATGCTGCATTACAAACAGGTGGTTGTTGGTGGTATTCCAATCCAGCCCTACCACGTTACGCAGGCCTGTTGCATAGCGTACACCAGCAGCAAAAGGCTGGTTGGGCTTATCGGCTTTAAACTGCCATATGCCTGCTGCATAATCCAGCAACGGACAAGGCATTTTACCTTTGGAACCTTTGGCCCTGTCCTGCTCCTGGCAGGAGTTGGAAGGCGCACCTATGTTTACATAAATATTGCCTGCATTGTCCAGCACTACCGATTTGCTTTCATGCTGTCTGCGGAATAAAAGGCCGGTGATAATTTTTTCGGGTGCAGTGGGATTCATCACCTGCTGGCGCGCATCCAGCTGATAGCGGAATACTTCACTGTCTGAAGAGGCATACAGGTAATTATCTTTAATAGTAATGCCCGTGCCGCCATAGGTACCAAAACCCGTAATATTATCGGCCTTGCCATCTCCATTGGTATCTTTCAGCACCAGAATGCCTTTGCCGTCTTTAGCACGCCCCAGTTTTACATACACATCACCCTGTGCAGTAACTGCAATATGCCTGGCTTTGCCTATTCCATCTGCCACCTGCAGGGCCTTAAAACCTTTTGGCAGCACCAGCCCTAAGTTATTGGCGTCTGGCTGTAAACCGGCCTTGGCTACCCGGCTGCTATCTGCATCATAAGCAAAGGCAGATGCGGCTGTGGTCAGCAGCAGGCCCATAGCAACCTGCATATACAATATACTTTTCTTCATAGTATTGGTTATTTATCTACTACGCTAATTTAGATTATTCAGGGCATCTACCAGCGTGGTATTCTCCTGCTCGGTGCCAATGGTAATGCGCAAACAATCTTCGCACAGTTTTACATTACTTCTGTCGCGTACTACAATCCCCTGCTCCAGCAGTTTATTATATATGCCACGGGCATCTTTCATTTTTACCAGTAAAAAGTTAGCGTCAGAAGGGTATACCTTTTCCACATTGGGCAGCTGCACCAGCACTTCTGCCAGCGCATCGCGCATATCTACCAGCAGGCGTATCATATCATTCACCTGGCCTACTTCTTCCAGTGCCTGCAATGCCAGTTCCTGGGTAACCTGGTTAATATTGTAAGGCGGTTTAACCCTGTCCATCACCTCCACAATTTCCGGTGAGGCAAAAGCCATTCCCAAACGCAGGCCGGCCAGGCCCCATGCCTTACTAAACGTTTGCAGCACTACCAGGTTTGGATATTCCTGTAACTCCTGCACCCAGGAACGCTGGCGGGCAAAATTGATATAGGCTTCATCCACCACCACCAGGCCATTAAAGTTGTTCAGCACCATTTCAATATCCTCCCGGTTTAAACAGTTACCGGTAGGGTTGTTGGGCGAACACAGCCAGATGATTTTGGTGTTTTCATCCACCAGATTTTCCAGGTGAACCAGATCCAGCTGATAGTTATCCAGCAGCGTAGCTTTTTTAATAGCCACATCGTTTATTTCTGCACTTACCTGGTACATGCCGTACGTAGGCGGACAAATAATTACATTGTCTTTACCCGGCTGGCAAAAGCAGCGGTATAGCAGATCAATACATTCATCACTGCCATTGCCTAAAAAAATACGGTCTGTATTTACCGCTTTCACCTGGCTGATGGCTGCTTTCAGCTTTACCTGGTGTGGATCGGGGTACCGGTTGTACCATTTGTTAAGGGGCGAACCCAGACTGTTTTCATTGGCATCCAGAAACACTTTGGCTTCACCGCTAAACTCGTCGCGGGCAGAGGAATAAGGAGATAATCCTTTTATATTATTGCGTATAAGTTTATCTAAACTGAACATGATGGCAAATGTTTAATAAGTAATTATGCATTCAATCTTACTTTCACCGCATTGGCATGCGCCTGCAGCCCTTCGGCTTCGGCCATTTCTATTACCGCCTGGCCTATCTGCGCAATGCCTTCCTGTGTAAGCTTCTGGTAAGTAATCTTTTTTACAAAGCTGTCTACACTTACACCGCTGTAAGCTTTGGCAAAGCCATTGGTAGGCAGGGTATGGTTGGTACCGCTGGCATAATCACCTGCACTTTCCGGCGAATAATTACCCAGAAACACGGAGCCTGCATTTACAATACGTTCTGCAATAGCTTCATCGTCTTTACAGGAAATAATCAGGTGTTCTGCTGCGTACTCATTCACCAGTTCAATCGCCTCATCCAGTGTATCTACCACAATAGCAGTGCTGTTTTTCAATGCACCTTCGGCTATATCCTTGCGGGGCAGTTGGGCCAGCTGGCTTTCTACCTGCACCAGCACTTCTTTTACCAGGGCTTCGCGGTTGCTTACCAGCAGCACCTGGCTATCGGTACCATGTTCTGCCTGCGATAAAAGGTCTGCCGCCACATACGCCGCATTGGCTGTTTCATCTGCCAGCACACATACTTCGCTGGGGCCTGCAGGCATATCAATAGCTACCCCTTCCTGTTGTATCAGTTGCTTGGCGCAGGTAACATACTGGTTACCGGGGCCAAATATTTTATACACCTGTGGTACTGTTGCCGTGCCATAAGCCATGGCCGCAATAGCCTGCACACCACCCAGTTTAAAAATACGGGTAACGCCAACCTGCTGTGCGGCATATAAAATGGCAGGATGCAGCAGACCGTTTTTACCGGGTGGAGAACATAGAATAATCTCTTTACAACCTGCTATTCGTGCGGGAATGCCCAGCATTAAAATGGTAGAAAACAAAGGCGCGGTACCACCGGGTATATACAACCCTACTTTTTCAATACCCACGCTTTTGCGCCAGCATTGCACACCGGGCATGGTTTGTACCAGCTCCGGAGCAGCCACCTGTTTATTATGAAATAAGGTAATATTGGCAATAGCTGTTTGTATGGCAGCTTTTAACGTATCAGATAAGGTATTCACAGCAGCAGTTATCTCCGCTTCGCTTACTTCCGGTGTATCCTGTGTAACACCGTCAAACAGCTGTGTATATTTTTTCAGGGCGGCATCCCCCTCCTGCTTTACATCGTTCAGCACCAGCCTTACTTTTTCCTGTAAAGCAGTGGCGTCAATAGCAGGGCGCTGCAATAATGCTTTACGGCTTTCGGCGGATGGGTTTATATAAATCTGCATGTATTGTGTTTGAAAACGCTTACAGAATCATTTTTTCAATAGGTACTACCAGTATACCCTGTGCGCCGGCTGCTTTCAGCTTTTCAATAATATCCCAGAACTGGCTTTCACTTAACACGCTGTGCACGCTGCTCCATCCTTTTTCTGCCAGGGGTAAAACGGTAGGGCTTTTCATACCGGGCAGCAATCCTATAATTTCATCCAGCTTATCGTTAGGCGCGTTCAGCAATACATACTTGGTATTCTTGGCCTTCTTAACGGCCTGTATGCGAAACATCAGTTTATTCAGAATAGCCTGCTGCTCCTCACTTAAACCTGCACTGGTAATTAATACCGCCTGCGATTGCAAAATGGTTTCCACTTCCTGCAAACCGTTCATAAACAGAGTAGAGCCGCTGCTTACCAGATCACAGATGGCACTGGCCAAACCTATACCGGGCGCTATTTCCACACTGCCGCTGATTTCGTGTATCTCGGCCTGTACACCCTGCTGGTTCAGAAAATCCTGTACCAGTACCGGGTAGCTGGTTGCTATGCGTTTGCCCTGCAGGCTGGCGGCAGAAGCATAATCTTCGCCCTTGGGTACTGCAATAGATAAGCGGCACTTACCAAAGCCCAGCTTTTCCACTACTTCTACTTTCTTCTTCTTCTCGTATACTACGTTTTCGCCTACAAAACCAATGTCAGCTACTTTGTCTTCCACATACTGCGGAATATCGTCATCTCTTAAAAAGAATACTTCCAGGGGAAAGTTGCTGGCTTCACTCTTCAGTTTGTTAACGCCGTTACTGATGTCTATGCCGCATTCCTTCAGCAAACGCATAGAATCGTCATGTAAACGGCCCGATTTCTGAATTGCCAACCTCAGTTTCGTTACGGGTGCGGTAGTAATTTGCTGTGCCATATGTTTAAAAATTCACGTTTTACAATAGTTGTGGAAAATAAAAAAGGCCTACCTCGCGGTAAGCCTCTTAATGTTTTTATGTGGGTATGCACAAAACACCAACGACCTACCTTGCGGGTAAGTAATGATGATGGTGATGAATATGCATTTGTGTGTTCATGGACGCAAAAGTAGGGGGTTTTTCCATTTCACCGAAGATTTACCAAAAGAAAGTTTTAAAATTCATCGCAACTTAACTTAGCCCGGTAAATTCAATATATACATCATGAGAAGACTACACACTGCATTCTGTGCCCTTACCCTGTGTGCCGGCATACAGGCAAACGCCCAGGATGCCATTGGTTACCAAACGCCTCCCAAAGCCATTGCCGATCTGCTGCTGGCACGCCCTACGCCCAACGCCAGTATAGATGGTAAGGCTGAATGGATGCTGCTCAGCGACCGCAACAGTTACCCTTCTGTAGAAGAACTGGCACGCCCCGAGTTGCGTATAGCCGGCCTGCGCCTTAACCCCAATAACTTCTCGCCCAGCAGGCAAAACTTCATTAACAACTTCACGCTTCAACAACTCAGCACCGGCAAAACCTTTGCGGTTACCGGTTTACCGGCCAACATGCTTGCTACCGATATCAGCTGGAGCCCCGATGAAAAAAAGATTGCTTTTACCAATAATACCGCCAACAGGGTAGATGTATATGTAATTGACGTAGCTACGCGTAAAGCCACCCGCATTAACAAACAACCGCTGAATGTAGTGCTGGGCAATGCTTTTACCTGGCTAGATAACAATACCCTCTTATACAAAACCATCACCACCCCTGCAGGCACGGCACCTGCCCGTCCGCTGATGCCCAAAGGCCCCACCATTCAGCAGAACCTGGGTAAAGCTGCCCCCAGCCGTACCTATCAGGATCTGATTAAATCTCCGTACGACGAACAGCTGTTTGGCTTTTACGCCACCGCACAACTGGTAAAAAATACCAATGGTGTTGAAACCAAAATCGGCAAACCAGCAGCATATCAGTCTTTCAATTTATCTCCCGATAAAAAATACCTGCTGGTACGTCAGCTGGTAAAACCTTATTCTTATCTGGTACCCGCTAACGGCTTTCCGGCTGAGGTGAGTATACAAAACCTGAACGGTCAGGTTATTAAAGTACTGGCACAACTGCCTTCTTCCGAAACCTCCCCTTCCGGGTTCGACAACGTGCAAAACAAACCCCGTTCGTATGATTGGCGCGATGACCAGCCCGCCACCATTACCTGGTGCGAGCCGCTGGATAGTGGTCTTATCAAAAACAAAGTAGCTTTTCATGATGCGGTATTCAGTCTGTCCGCACCATTCACCGGCACCCCGCAGCAACTGGTAAAAACACAAAACCGTTTCCGTGGTATTACCTGGGGTAATGATACACTGGCTTTGATATATGAAGGCTTACAGGGCAAGCAAAGTGCTGCTATCAGCAGCCTTAACCCCACTACCGGTGTTACTACCAAACTAATTGAGCGCAACACCACCGATGCCTACAATAACCCCGGCACACCGGTAACCACTAAAAACAGTTACGGCCGCTCCGTTCTGCAAACAGTAGATAAAGGCACCAAACTGCTCATGAACAACGAAACAGGCAGCTCCCCTAAAGGCGACCTTCCTTTTCTGGCAAAGTTTGATCTGCAAACCCGGCAGAACGAAATTATCTGGCGCTGCAACGAAGGCAGTTTTGAATATGTAAGCGATGTACTGGATGCTAACAAGCTGGTATTACTTACCCGCCGCGAAACGCAGACAGATGCGCCCAATTACTTTATCAAAAATCTGATACTGCGTGTGGCAGACCGGCAGATTACCCGTTTCACCAACCCTTACCCGCAGCTGGAAGGCATCAGCCGTCAGAAAATCTCGTACCAGCGTGCAGATGGCGTAACCCTCACCGGCGATCTGTACCTGCCTAAAGGCTACAACGCCACCAAAGATGGCCCGTTGCCTGCCTTTATCTGGGCCTACCCACGCGAATACAATTCCGCTGCCGATGCTGCACAGGTAAGAGGTTCGCAGTACAAATTCACCACCATCAGCTGGGGATCGCCCATTTACTGGGTAACGCAGGGCTATGCCATTCTGGATAACGCAGAAATGCCTATTGTAGGTAAAGACGATAACACCAAACCGAACGATTCTTTTATTGAGCAGTTGCAGATGAATGCTGATGCTGCCATTAAAAAGCTTTCCGACCTGGGCGTGGGCGATAAAAACAGAGTAGCAGTAGGTGGCCACAGCTATGGCGCGTTTATGACAGCCAACCTGCTGGCACATACCAATCTGTTTAAAGCAGGTATTGCCCGCAGCGGTGCTTACAACCGAACGCTTACCCCCTTCGGATTCCAGAACGAGGAACGCACCTACTGGCAGGCCTCTAAGCTGTATTACGACATGAGCCCCTTCAGCTTTGCAGATAAAATTAAAACCCCGCTGCTGATGATTCATGGCGACTCAGATGATAACCCCGGTACCTTCCCTATTCAAAGCGAAAGACTGTTCAATGCCGTTAAAGGGCATGGCGGTACCGTTCGTTTTGTAAGTCTGCCTTTTGAGGCGCATGGCTACCGGGGTAAAGAAAACCTGTTACACATGCTGTGGGAAGAAAATGAATGGTTGGAAAAATATGTAAAACAGGCTAAATAATATAAGTTCCCTGAAGAAGCTGCCTCATATGCAAACGAGGCAGCTTCTTTTGTACCCATTCCCTGCCTTCTTCCACACACAGGTTTATCCGGCATTCTATTGTACTTTCTCTCTTATTATTTGCCACTTTCGTCAACGTTCAACCTGCGCTTACCGATACATTTCACCTTAACACCGACACCCCGCTTACTACCCTGCCCTTTCAGGCGTATTATTTATTGCAGCAGAATGGGTTGCCACTTAATCAGCCAACTTATCCTGCACAATTCTTGTACTCAAACAAAATGTTATTTTTCTTTATTATAATTAGTTTAATCTTAACTTGATAGTCAATTTATATCCTCCAACTGTGTCACGGTATTTTCTGATATGCCTTTGCCTTTTTATGTGTACAAGCCAAAGCGCTATTGGCCAGCAGCAGGATAGTATCCCTCACCCACCGCATGAAGATGCACGGCCTAAAAAAAGAAACAGCATCTTCCGTAAAGCAGGAGAACTGATATTGAATGCCGTTACACGCAGCGCCGGTACAGATACTAATCAGGTGGTGCTGAATGTAAAAGTGGAAGACCCTTATATGCCTTATAAGGATAAGATTATCCGTAAAATCCACATCAAACAGCTGGGCTTCGAAAATCCTATTAACGATACTACCCATCGCATATCCTATTTTGGTACCCGTTTGCTAAACAGTACCCACCGTACCACGCGTAACTGGGTTATACGCAATAACCTGTTTATAAAAGAAAACACGCCGGTAAGCACCCTTAAAATGGCCGATAACGAACGCTTTCTGCGTTCGCTCAACTTTATTCAGGATGCCCGTATTATTATAAAGCCTATCGAAAACGAGGAAGATTCGGTAGATGTGGAAGTAATTACCAAAGACGTATTTACCATTCAGTTTGAACTGAGCGATTTCAGCCCCGATCGTATACGCGGAAAAATAGGCGATGCCAATGCTTTTGGCCTGGGCCAGCTGATGCAGGTACGCTGGCTGTACGAGACCAAACGCGATCCTACATCCGGCTATGAGTTTCTGTACAGCAAAAGCAATATCGCCAACACTTTTATCAATGCCACACTGGCCTACTCCCGTATCAACGGCAGCCTGCGCGATGGGCATCAGAACGACGCAGGATGGCGTATTACGCTGGATCGTCCCTTGTATTCGCAATACGCCCACATTGCCGGTTCTTTATCCATAGGTAATAACCAAACCCATAATTACTACAACCAGCCCGATAGTCAGTTTTACAACTACCGCTACAGCGTTGTTGATGGATGGATAGGTTATAACCTGCGCACCGGCACCACGGAATACGACCGGCAATTTATCAGCGGCAGATATATGAACATGCCCTTTAGCAGAATGCCTTACCAGGTGGGCGATAAATACAATGAGCGCTTCAACAGCAAACAACTGATACTTGGCTCCTACACCTTTTTCAGGCAAAACTTTTACAAAACCAACTACCTGTACGGCTTTGGTATTACGGAAGACGTGCCCTATGGATATAACATATCGCTCACCGGCGGGTGGTACAAACAAAACAGCCTTGGCCGGGCCTATGTTGGGGCAGATGCCAACCGCTACATCATTACACCCAATGGCAACATTATTCAATACTTTATGCGCACGGGGGGCTTTTTTCAACGGGGCATATGGGAAGATGCCAATGTACTGGTAGGTGCCAGTATGTTCAGTAAACTGATGCTGGTAGGTGGCACCAAAGTAAGGCAGTACCTGCGCTTCAGTGCTACCCGGCAAATTAACCGGGTTACGTTCGATCCGCTGCGTATTGATAACGCCTTTGGTATCCGCTATTTCAGTTCCGATTCGGTGGTGGGCAATAAACGCATCAGCCTGCATAGCGAAACCTATTTGTTTTTAAAATACAAACTCTTCGGCTTTAAATTCGCGCCCTTTGTTTTTGGAGATGCCGCCTTGCTAACACCCGAAACCAAAGCCATGAAAAAGTCAGATCTGTATTACTTTATAGGTGGGGGCGTACGTACCAGAAACGAAAACTTTGTGTTTGGCACTATTGAGTTACGCGCAGTGTATTACCCCAAAACACTACCCTACACCAGCCAGTTTAAAATTATGCTTAACACCGATATCAACTTCCGCTTTAACAGTAACTATATTAAAGCGCCTGGGCTTATTCAGCTGAATAATGATGATAATAACAGTATTTATTAGCCCTATTTCTTCTGTAAAAAATCGCGGAACCAGTAACCGGAGTTTTTAATAGTGCGTAGCTGCGTGGCAAAGTCTACATGTATTAATCCAAACCTGGCTTTATACCCTTCGGCCCACTCAAAGTTATCCATCAGCGTCCAGGCAAAATATCCTTTTACATTTACGCCCTCCTGTTTGGCTTTCAGCAATGCCTGCAGGTATTCCTGAAAATAAGCAATGCGCGCATCATCTTTTACTTCACCGTTTACCAGCTCATCCTTAAAGGCTGCACCGTTTTCAGATATAATAATTTCTTTCACACTGCCATACATCCAGAATTTCTTTATCAGCCGGTAAAAGCTATCGCCGTTAATTTCCCAGCCCATAGCGGTGCAGGGCACTTTACGGGTTTTGCCTTTTACCTCTGTAGCCTGAATAATAGGAATAATGGGGCTGTATTTAATGGTAACCGGAAAATAGTTCTGCAGGCCTATAAAGTCGAAGTTAAAACGCATGCGTTCGGTAAACTTCCAGGCCTTGGCATGTATCTCCAGCTTTTCCAGAAACTTAAAATCTTCCTGTGGGTATCCCCTGCCCAGTGCAGGCTCAATAAACAGCCGGTTCATCAGCACATCCATGCGTTTGGCAGCTGCTATATCTTCGGGCCGGTCGCTGTAAGGAATTATTTCAGAGCAGGAAAACGTAGTACCAATACGTGCATCCGGTACTGCATCACGCAAAGCACGGCCACCATCTGCCTGGCATAGCACCGCATTGTGCACCGCCGGTAAAAAGTTAGACATACCTGTTTTACCCGGCGCATGTTTGCCCAACATGTACCCCAGTGATGTAAAGCCCATCGGTTCATTCAGTACAATCCAGTTCTTTACCCTATCGCCAAACGCTTCTCCACACACGGTAGCATAGCGTGTAAACCAGCGGGTCATACGGTAGCTGGTCCACCCACCTTCTTTTTCCAGCGCATAAGGTAAATCCCAGTGGTACAACGTTACATAAGGCACCATACCCAGCTTCAGGCATTCATCAATTACCTTATTATAGAAAGCAACGCCTTCTTTGTTTACTTTACCGGTACCATCGGGTAAAATACGCGGCCAGGATATAGAAAACCGGAACACGGTAAACCCCAGTGCCTTGGCCAGTAACAGATCATCTTTATAACGATAGTAAAAATCGCATCCATCATAGGGTTTGCCCCCTCCTTTTATCTTGCCCTGCCTGCGGGAAAACACATCCCAAATAGATAAGCCACGGCCATCCACATTGTAAGCACCTTCGTTCTGCTGGGCAGCCATAGCTATCCCCCATAAAAAATCATCACCAAATTGACTGGCCGCTAAAGGGCCACCTTTTAGGATTGTGCTCATAATCAACACATTTACAGGCAAACATGCAACAGCTATTCCAATTGCTATATTAAGGTTTTGTTACCGGCTGTTTCAATAACTCATCCATCAGCTTTTCAAACTCCTCTGTATACACTTTATAGTAGGTTCCGGTGCCCGGCCCCACAAAGCCATTATCAATTCTGGCCACCTTACCGGTTTTATCCAGTATAATAGAAGACGGAAATGATTTAATGGGCGTAAACTGTGGCAGTGTTTTCTCTGTACGCAGCGTATCGGTTACCGACACACCAGTAATCAACATAGGGTAGTTTACCTTAAAACGCTGCTGAAACCTGCGCAGGCTCTGCTGCGAGCGTTCAAAGCTGGTAGTATACTCATATGCCAATGCTACCATCTCCACCCCACGCCGGCGGTTTTTGTTGTAATACTCACTCAAAAAAGCAGTTTCATCCATACAGTTCGGACACCAGGAGCCCATCAGCTGTATTACCACCACCTTGTTTTTAAAGCGGTCATCTTTCAGGCTCACGACCTTACCGTCTATATCCTTAAAGCTAAAATTCAGGTAACCTTCCTCACCCCTTTTCAGGTACATCGCGGCCAGGTTGGGCAGGGTGGCAGTATCATTTTTTACGGCCGTCCAGGTTTGTTTACCTACCGGGCCTGCGTAAAAAATACCGTTTTCCAGGGCCTGCCCTCTTACTTCTGCACGTAAGCTAAAAGCATGGCTGCCATCAAAGGTAGACAGCTGTAACACATTCCCTTCCAGGTTACCCTCCAAAAACCGGTAATCACCGGTAGGGGTTAAAATGCTACCCGTTACTTTATCACCACGCTGTGTAAACACGCCAATAGCAGGTTCATCTGCCTTACCCTGTTTGTCGTAAAACAGTACCGACCACTTACCGCTCACATTGGCAGCAGGTGCTGCACCACCGGGTGTAAAACGATACGCAACGCGTGTGGTAGCCGTAAACGGCATTTCTATGTTTTTACCGGAAGAAGTGGCTTTAATCCATTTTCCTTCCAGGCTGTCTTTTCCATGTACACGTAACCGAAAGGCTGATTCAAAAAAAGGCATTGTCATCAACAACGAATCGCCGGTAAACTTCAGCTCTTTTACTGCCAGTTTTTCACCGGCATTTAATACATATAGTACAGGCTTGTTTTTCTGATACGCAAACAAAAAGTTAAATACAATATCCTGCCCATCCGCCCTGTGCAGTAATGCCCGCCATTTACCCGTCTGCAGCTGCTTCTGCGCAACGGCAGTCTGCAACAACGTAAGGGTAAAAAGCAATAAAACTGTTATTTTCTTCATGTGTTGGTTATTATTCGCTGAACAAATGTAGCGCTTACCGGTTTGTAACCGGCATAGTGGTTAGTTTTGTAACTGAATAAGTATACTATGAAACGGAAACGATGGCTCTTCCCTGCTTTTACATTGTTACTGCTTACAACAGGCTTTACCGCAGGTGCCCAGCAGGTAGACAGTATTTATTTTCACTTATATACCGATAGCCTTAAAAAAGGCGTGTACAACTATATTAACGTAGATGCCAGAATGAGTGATAATACCTGGCGGCCCCTCAGCGCGCGCGATGTGCAGTTTGCTTCCTCTTATGGTAAATGGGATGAATGCAACCTGATTATAGACTCTGCTATTACAGATGCTTATGTGGATGTAACGGCCACTTATAAAAAGCAGCCCGCACTTACCCGCTCGGTAAGAATCTATATAAAAGTACTGCCCGATCCGCCATTGAAAACCGAAGGTGAACTGAAACAGGATTGGGATACGCGCAAAAGGAAAAAGAAATCTTAAAAAATGTAGCCAATAAAAAAAGCCGCTTTGTAACAAGCGGCTTTTCTTATATAAAAAGGTAAGATTACATTTTCTTTGCATCTTCCAGAAACTTGGCCAGGCCAATATCTGTTAAAGGATGCTTCAGCAGCGCCAGAATAGAATCCAGCGGGCAGGTACAAACGTCAGCACCGGCCTCAGCACAACGGATAATATGGTTGGCGTTGCGTATAGAAGCAGCCAGAATTTCAGTTTTGAAACCCTGAACAGCAAAAATCTGAGCAATCTGCTCAATCAGTTGTACACCATCCCAACCGCTATCATCAATACGGCCCAGGAAAGGAGATACATAAGTAGCACCCGCTTTGGCAGCCAGAATAGCTTGTCCGGCAGAGAATATCAGTGTACAGTTGGTTTTAATTTTGTTGTCGGTAAACCACTTGATTGCTTTTACGCCATCTTTAATCATAGGCACCTTCACCACAATGTTTGGGTGAATAGCAGCCAGCTTTTTACCTTCTTCGATGATTTCTTCAAAGGTGGTAGACAGTACTTCAGCGCTGATATCGCCGTCTACAATATCACATATTGTTTTATAGTGGTTGGTAATATTGTCTGCACCTTTAATTCCTTCTTTAGCCATCAGCGAAGGGTTGGTAGTTACACCATCCAGGATGCCTAAATCATTTGCTTCTTTAATCTGCGCGAGATTAGCCGTGTCGATAAAAAATTTCATAACGTTACCCCGAGCGGGGCGCAATTTGAGTTAGATAATACCCCTGAAACTTATCTTGTGGTCCCCCTTCAGGGGGTGGAGGATAAAGGAAAAAAAGGCAGGCTTAATACATCGCACCGCTCAACCATCTACCCTTGCTACCTTCCGGTCCTGGGGGAGTTCAACAGGAGCTGGTCGTGTATGACCTGCCGGATGCAAATGTAGGCATTTGCAATTGAATACCAAATATTTCAAGCAAATTATAATTGTTCTTTTGCACCACGGCTGTTAACCGTAGTAAAGCCCACCAATCTGTCGTACCTGTCACTGAATCCTTTGTAATAAACAAGAATGGTGTAGGCGTTTTCCGTTTCCCAGTAATTGCCATCCGTATACGTCATCTCTCCCGCATTTGCATTTACCTGCTCAGGCGTAGCATAGGTATAGGTATAGTATCCCTGTTTCAGCAGCATTGTTTTTTCATATGCCCCCTTCTCCGCATTATACGTAAGCCGGCTATCCTCGTTGTATTTGTAATTGGTAAACTGCCCGGCAAGGTATACCTCTTTTCCGGCGTAGGGCTGGCGGTTCAGTGGCACCAGGGTAAAAGTAACATTGGCATAATCGCCCTGCCACCAGGGGTTAATATTATCTGTAGCACGGGTTTCAGAAAAGCCATTAAAATCGGCATATACTATATAACGGGCCTGCGTACGCTCCCCATCCGGCTTCAGCTGCACCTCAAACGGCTGGGTATTCAGGTTAGCCTTATCCATGCGGTCGCTTAAAAAACGAAAGCTTCTTAAATCGGCCCAGCGGTACTCCTTCCCTGCCGGAAACAGAAAATCGCGCTCTGCATTGTACTCAAAAACATTGCCGCGCATAAACATGGGCTGCTTGTCGGTAATAATATTATCCCACCTGAAATTCTGAATAGCCACCACCTTCAGCTGTTGTGCCGGGTTCAGCACACTCAGCGCGGTTTTGTCTATCGAAAACTGTAGTTTCTGGTGTGTGCGCAGCTTGTTCTGGTCAAACGGCTGTAAAACAACAGCGCTGATGGGTACCAGCTTATCCACAATCAGAATGCGGCGCGTAAACGCCAGCTGCGAGGTATCGCCATTTAAAAACACCTTCAGCAGAAAATTGCCGCTTTTAGAAGGGGCGCTGTTGCGTTCCGGCAGCGTAGCCTGGTAATGGATATAGGAAGTGGTTGCTATAGAAGAAGCACGGTATTGCGTAAGGCGGTTTTGTGTAAAACCCTGTATGTAGTCAAACGGACTTAAATCCACGGGTGTCCAGTCTGCGTTGCATAACTGATACGTATAGCTGTAGTTTTTCACATACCCATCCAGATCATCAAAATGCAGTTCCAGCGCCCCTACCGAACCTACAGACATAACCGGATAAGCAGTCTGATCGCCGGATGCATATAGCTGTACTGTTTTTACATTGGGCATATATACCCGGTCAGGCTCACGCTGGGCCAGGCCGGTAAAAGCAACCAGTAAAAAAACAGCCAGATAAGTAATGTGTTTCATTTTCTTCATTTAATGGATAAACCAATGTGGCACAGGGCCGAAAATAAAACATTTTCACGCGCTATTCCTTAGCTTTACCCGGCAAATGAATGTACCGGCTTATATAGCAAAAAGAATCGCTTTTAACAGGCAACGCTCCTTTTCCAGGTTTATAATACGCCTGGCCACCGCCGCCACCGCCCTCAGCGTGGCTGCTATGATTATTACCATTGCTTTTGTAAATGGCTTCCAGCGCACCATCAGCCAAAAGGTGTTCAGCTTCTGGGGCCACATCCGCGTGCAGCAGTTTGAGCCCAGCAAAGCACTGGTAGCAGAAGAAACCCCGCTGGAGCAGAATGCAGGTGTGGTAAACCTGCTTAAACACACCAAAGGCATCCGGCAGGTACAATCTTTTGCCACCAAATCGGCGGTAATTGATAAAGACCGGGAAATTGAGGGGGTATTGTTTAAAGGCGTGGATAAGGATTACGACTTTAACAACCTCAACAGTTTTCTTACCGCCGGCCGTTGGATCAGCTTTGCAGATACCCTGTACGCTAAGGAAATTGTAGTATCTGCCACTACTGCACGGCAACTGAACATACAACTGAACGATTCTGTAAACGTATACTTCATTTCTCCGGAAACCGGCAAAAGCAATTTCCGCAAACTGCACGTATGTGGCATTTATAAAACCGGTATTGAAGATTACGATAACCTGTTTGCCCTGGGCGATATACGTTTGCTGCGGCGCATTAACAACTGGGATAAGAACCAGATTGGCGGCTATGAGTTGTTTCTTACCGACTACCGTAACATGGATACCCTCAGCAATCAGTTATACGATAAGCTGCCCGATGTATGGGTAAGCCGTACTATTAAAGAAGTATACCCCAATATTTTCGACTGGCTGAATATTCAGGATGTAAACCGCGATGTTATTTTTATTATCATGGGTGTGGTGGCTATTATTAACCTTATTACCTGCCTGTTGATATTGGTGCTGGAACGTGTGCGTATGGTAGGCATATTAAAAGCACTGGGTAATCCAGACTGGGGTATTCAGAAAATATTCCTGTACCACACCGCCATTATATCCGGCACGGGTATAGCCATAGGCCTGTTTATTGGCATTGGCACCTGTTTACTGCAGCAATACACCGGCTTTATAAGCCTGGACGAAAGTGCCTATTATGTATCCGTAGCCCCGGTACACCTTATCTGGTGGCAGGTAGCAGCCATTTGCGCAGGCACCCTGGCGGTATGTGTAATAGCACTTATTATACCTACCCTGCTGGTACGCACCATTAAGCCCGTAAAAGCTATCCGCTTCAGTTAACCGGCACCGTTAACGTTTTCCGGCAAGGTGGCTGATAATAATACCGGTAGCTACCGCTGCATTCAGCGATTCTGCATGGCCTATCCGCGGAATAGTTACGGCATGGGTTATATAAGGCATCAAAGGGTCGCGTATCCCTTTCGATTCATTGCCAATTACCAGCACCCCTTCCGTTAAGGCCGGATGATCCATAATGCTCTGCCCGTTCAGCAACGCCCCGTATACAGGAACATGTATCTGAGGCATCAGGTTTTCCACCGGTAAATACCACAGCTGCACCCGTAAAAAGCTGCCCATGGTACTTTGTATTACTTTGGGGTTATACAAATCCACTGTATCCTCCGTAGCCACTATCTGGTTAATGCCAAACCAGTCGGCAATGCGTATAATAGTACCCAGGTTACCAGGGTCCTGTATACCATCCAGCAACAGGGTTACCCGGTTGCTAAAATCCGGCTGTCCGCTGCCGTAGCGCTGGCCTGCTACTGCCAGCACCTGGTTGGGTGTCTGGTGGTGGCTCAGTTTTTCCAGTTCCTGGTCCGAAACCACTGTGGCAGCCACCTGCGGGTTGGCTTTGCACCAATCAGCCAGTGCATACACGCTTTTTATTTCAAAAGAAGACTGCAGCAGCTCCTCTACCAGTTTTGGCCCCTCTACTACAAAAACACCCGCTTCTATCCTGTTTTTTTTCTGGTATAAACTTTGGATATATTTGACCTCGCTTTTAGTAACCATATCATATGATGTTTAACTGCAAACCCATTTTAATTGTCTGCCTTTTACTTGTAACGGTTTGCACGTTTACCATTTCCTGTTCAGAACAACGGCGTACTACAGTAAAGAACTATCCTACCGGTGTACCTTTTGTGTACAACAACAAAATTGAACTGAAAGGAAATTTGCCCAAAGATGAGAAAAAGCGCTTATTAACCGCGCTGGAGAATTACTGGGATGATAGTCTTCTGGCCCGCAGGGTACAGCAGTTTCTCATTTACTACCGCCTGAAAGATCCGCCCATACTGGATTCTACCAATATCAGCCGTACACAAACCTTTATGAGAGGTTACCTGAACTCGCAGGGTTATTACTCACCTGCATTCAATTCCAGAATAGATACCACGCTGTTTCAAAGGCGGAATGCGCCATTACAAAAACGCGCCACGGTAACCATGATTATTGAGCCGGGCAGGAATATGCAAATTGACTCTGTATACTACAGCCTTATAGATAGCAACCTGCAAAAACTGGCGCTGGCCGGCAGTCGCGACAGCAAGCTGAAAAAAGGTACTCCTTACTCCAAAGAAGTAATAGCGGGCGAACTGGACCGCCTGGTTACGCAATACCGGCAAAATGGCTATTACCTGCTTACCCGCGATCAGCTGGTGGCAGAAGGAGATACAACAGACAAAGCCTTACTGCAGCTTACAGTAGACCCGTTTGAGCTGGCAGGCAGACTGGCTGCAGCAGCAGAACGCAGAAAAAACAATCCAACAGTTGATCTGGCTGTTTTTCAGCGGGGTGAATACTATAAAAGCCATTATAACGACAGTTCGCTGATAGATACTGCCGCGCTTAAACCCTACCGCATAGGCAATGTATACTACTACCCGGAAACCAAAACCACGGAAATTCCGGATAGTCTTATGAGCAGCAACGACTTCAAAACCCTGGAGCGCCGCCAGTTTACCATGCTGTATAAAGAAGGTACTTTTGTTGACAGGCCCCTGCGGGATCATAATTTTCTGCGCCCCGGCACCCTGTATAACGAAGACCTGTATTATAAAACCGTCAACAGCTTTTCCAATATCGGTGCCTGGGCAAGGGTAGATTCGCGCAGTGTAATACACGGCGATTCGGTAGATTTTTACATGTTTATGGTGCCCGCTATACGGCAAAACATTACGTACGATCTGGAAGCCAGTTATAATACCGGAGATGTTATTGGCGCCGCCAACAGCCTGTTTGGTATAGCCTCCAGTGTTACTTACCGCCACCGCAACGTGGCACGCCGGGCCATACAGTCTGCCACCAGCCTACGTGGTGGTGTGGAATTGAATATTGATAACAGTAATAACGGCAACCTGTTGCAAACCACACAGGTTTCTGCCAGCCAGCGTTTTGTTTTTCCGCGCATCATGTTTCCGTTCAGCGATCGTAACCGGCACCGGCTGGATGCACGGCAAACCATTTTCAGCATTAACGGCTCCTATACCAACAGAAGAGATTATTACGAACTACGTTCTATGACCACCAACTGGGGCTACGAGTGGCGTAAACGCAACCGCCTATGGTCTTACAAACTGTTAAATGTAGAGCTATATGCACTGGATACCCTGCAAGGCCTGCGCGATGCGTTTGTAACCAACCCACTGCTGCGTACTGCCTTTAACACGGGCTCGGTAGTTGGTCAGCAATTCAGTTATCAGGTAAGCTATCCCGATAAAAACCGACCTGCGGTTAATAACTTCTTCCGCTTTGCTGCTGAAGAAGCGGGACTGTACATGGCTCCTTTTAAAACCATGCACGACCGTATTTACCGCTACGTAAAGTTTGAAGGGGAATACAAACGCACTATTCCCTTCCGTAAAACCACCCTGGCTTTACGCACCTATGGCGGTATAGGCATCAGCTACAACAGCAATAAAGAAAAATTCGGCAATACACTCCCCTTTTTTAAACAGTTTATTGCGGGCGGCCCCAACAGTATGCGCGCCTGGGGCCTGCGGCAACTGGGCTTAGGCTCTTCGCTGTTAAGCGATACCTCCGGCTCGTTCCGCGACCGTTATGGCGATATGCAGCTGGAAGCCAACGTGGAATACCGCTACCCGGTAGCCACTATGGGTAGTGTACGCATTGGCGGTGCTTTTTTTGCTGATATGGGTAATATCTGGAATATCCGTAAAACAGCAAGCAACCCCAACAGCGAATTCAACCTGGGTCGTTTGGGAAAAGATGTTGCTATAGGTGTGGGTACCGGTATCCGGTTCGATTTCAGCTACTTTCTTATCAGACTTGATCTGGGTATTAAACTGAAAGACCCTGCACGCCAGGAAAACAACGGCTGGCTCAATCTTACCAGATTTACCTGGCGTAACGATGAGTTTGTGGTTAAAGATGCTACAGACCCATCCGGCCAGCGTACCATTAACAGAAACAATTATGCAGTGCAGTTAGGCATCGGGCTGCCCTTCTGATGCTGCTGCGGGGGCGGCTTTCAATTGCTTCAGATGGTCCATTACCTGTTCCAGGCTCTGCGCCTCAGTCAGCGAAAACGCACCTATACGCGTACGACATAAGCTGCTCATATACGCGCCAACGCCCAGTTCCTTACCATAGTCATGTGCCAGGCTGCGTATATAGGTACCTGTGCCGCACACTACTTTAAAATGCACAACCGGCAGTTCAATACGGGTAATTTCAAAACTGTGAATAACAATAGGGCGTGGGTCTAATTGCACCTCAATACCCTTACGGGCCGCCAGATACACGGGTTTGCCGTCTTTTTTAATAGCAGAATGTGCGGGAGGCATCTGCATAATGCTACCTGTAAAGGGGCGGGTAGCATCGTGCAGTTGTTGTGTGGTTAAACCACTGATATCTTTAAAGTTTTCCGGTTCACTTTCCAGGTCATAGGTAGGTGTGGTAGCACCCAGGGTAAACGTACCTGTGTACTCCTTTTCCATGCCCATGTACTCGTTAATTTTTTTGGTAAACTTTCCAGTGCAAATAATAAGCATACCGGAAGCCAGCGGATCCAAAGTGCCTGCATGCCCCACTTTCATTACTCCTGTAAGATTGCGTATTTTCTTTACCGCGTCAAACGAAGTCCATTGCAAAGGTTTATCTACCAAAATTACCTGCCCTTCCAGGTAAGGCTTCATAGCCTCGTGTACCGGCTTTTGTTTCATAATTAATAAGCCCTCGCAAACAATACCCGCTGCGTTGATGGGTTTCCGGTTAATACACACTTACCTGCTTCCTGTTCGTTGTTTAAAGGAATACAACGTATAGTAGCTTTGGTAAGCTCTTTAATCTTCTCTTCAGTTTCGCCGGTACCATCCCAATGTGCTGCAACAAAACCGGTTTTCCCGTCCAGGGTTTTTACAAACTCATCCCAGGTATCTACGCGGGTAATATGTGTATCTCTGAAGGTTCTGGCCTTTTTGTAAATGTTCTGCTGTATTTCATCCAGCAGCGCTACAATACGCGCAGGTAAACCATCCAGGCTGTAACTGTTCTTCTCTTTTGTATCGCGGCGCGCTACTTCTGCTACATTATTATCCAGGTCGCGGGCCCCAAGGGCAATGCGTACAGGCACGCCTTTTTTCTCGTACTCTGCAAACTTCCATCCTGGCCGTGCATTGTCATTATCGTCATATTTAACGGTAACGCCAGCCGCCTTCAGTGCAGGTATAATTTCCCCTTTCACTTTTGCGTCAATAGCTGCCTTCTGCTCATCTCCTTTGTAAATAGGTACAATTACTACCTGTATAGGTGCAATGCGGGGGGGTAATACCAGCCCTTCATCATCGCTATGTGCCATAATCAGGGCACCAATTAAACGGGTGCTTACGCCCCAGCTGGTAGCCCATACATAATCCAGTTTATTCTCTTTATCGCTGAATTTTACTTCAAACGCTTTGGCAAAGTTCTGGCCCAGAAAGTGTGAGGTACCAGCCTGCAGCGCTTTACCGTCCTGCATCAGCGCCTCAATACAATACGTATCTTCTGCACCGGCAAAACGTTCGTTAGGCGTTTTAACCCCTTTAACCACCGGCACCGCCATCCAGTTTTCCACAAAATCGGCATACACATCCAGCATACGCGTAGTTTCTTCTATCGCTTCCTGTTTGGTAGCATGGGCGGTATGGCCTTCCTGCCATAAAAACTCAGCGGTACGTAAAAACAGGCGGGTACGCATTTCCCATCGTACTACGTTTGCCCATTGGTTTATCAGCAGTGGCAAATCGCGGTAGCTCTGTATCCAGCCTTTATAAGTATTCCAGATAATAGCTTCACTGGTAGGGCGTACCACCAGTTCTTCCTCCAGGCGGGCGGCAGGGTCCACAATCAGTTTACCTTTATTATCGGGGTCAGTTTTTAAACGGTAGTGGGTAACCACAGCGCACTCTTTGGCAAAACCTTCAGCGTTTTTTTCTTCTGCCTCAAACAGGCTTTTGGGCACAAACAGTGGAAAATAGGCGTTTACGTGGCCGGTATCCTTAAACATTTTATCCAGCACATCGCGCATGTTTTCCCACAGGGCATAACCGTAGGGCTTGATAACCATGCAACCACGTACAGCACTATGGTCGGCCAGGTCTGCTTTTACAACAATATCATTATACCATTCGGAATAATTATCCGCTCTTGAAGTAATTTCTTTACTCATATTAGCTTTTCTTTTTTACCGACGATGCCGGCTGTTTCGCCCGCAGTTACCCCTATTTAGCCTACCTTTAACAATAATTAAGTGCATTTTTGAGGGGCAATTTGTAGCTTACAAAACAGAGCGCAAATGTAGGAAGTTACACGTTATAAACCTTTTGAAAAGCGAAGGCCATGAAAATGAAATTTATACTCCTGTTAACTACCGCAGCTGCCATATTGGGTGGTTGTTCCGGCACCTACAAATCAAGTCAGACGCCGGATGACGTGTACTATTCTCCCGCACGCGGAGCAGAAGAAGGCGCTGCCGGTTACTACGATGAATATACTACTTCCAGCGATGACCGCTACCTGCGTATGAAGGTACGCAACCACTATAAATGGTCGGATATTGACGATTACACCTACTGGAACGACAGCCGTATGATGTACGACCAGAGTTTTTACTACAACAACTTTGCAGGTAATTACGGATACTATAACCCATGGATGTGGAACAACAATATGTACTACAACCACCCGGGCGCCAACTGGGGCTGGGGTTGGGGATGGGGCAGCTTTAACTACCTGGGCTATGGTTATGGCTACGGTGGCTACAGCCCCTGGTTTAACCCATGGTTTACAGTAATCACATATAAAAACCCCAGGGTATTTGGCACTACCAGCGGTTCGGGCTTAGCAGCTTACGGCAACAGAAACTATAATAACAGCAACAGAAATAATAACAGTAACGATCGTTATTATACGCCCAACAATCAAACCAAGTACAACAATAATAACAATTCTGCCAGGTATAACGATGCACCTGTGCGTACGTTTTCACCATCTACCACCCCCAGCAACAGTGCAGGTGGCCGCAGTGGCGGTTACAATTCATCAGGCTCGGGCAGTGCAGGCGGCCGCCCTCCAAGAGGTAACTAACCCATAACAGCTATGACAAGAAATATACATTATGCGGTTGCAGCCGTTGCTGCCGCTTTTTTTTCAGGCATGGCAGCAGATGCCTGTGCACAAACACCCGATGATGCATTAAGAGCCAGCTGGTTTATTCCCGGCGGCAGTGCCAGAAGTACAGCAGTAGGCGGCGCCATAGGTGCATTGGGTGGCGATATATCTGCCGCCAATGTAAACCCCGCCGGTATTGGCTTATACAAAACGCGCGAGGTGGTATTGTCGCCCGGCTTTGTGTTTAACAATACCCGCAGCAATTACAGAGACAGCTCTACCAAAATAAATAAAACGGGCTTTGCCTACGGCCCTATTGGTATTGTACTGGGCACCCCGCAAGGCAGGCGCTCTAACTGGACCAGTTCTGCTTTCGCCCTCACCGTAACGCAGCTGGCCAGCTATAACAAGCGTGTATCCTACGCAGGCTACAACAACTACAGCACCTTTGCCGAGCAGTTTGTTGAAGAATTATTAGCAGATGGCGCTGATACCCTGGCTGCGGAAAACAACTATATCAATGGCTCTTCACTTGCTTACCGCACTTACCTGATTGATAACCGGCGTGACGGCAACGGCAATATCATTGGTTATAAGCCTTTACCTACCCCGGCAACCGGCTTATATCAGGAATATGATGCCAATACCCGTGGTGGATTACATGAAATAAACCTCGCATTTGCCGGCAACCAGAACGACAAGTTCTATATCGGTGGTAGCGTGGGCATTCCTATTCTTTCCTACCATCGCGATCTGTATTTTAAAGAATCAGATGCCTCCGGTAACACCAATAATGATTTTAACTATACGGAATACAGGGAAACCTTCAAATCTTCCGGCGTTGGTTTAAACGCCAAGCTGGGTGTTATTTATAAACCTAAAGACTTTATCCGGCTGGGTTTGGCCTTCCATACGCCATCTATCCTCTCCTTCAAAGATGAGTTAAGAGCCTCTATGAAAACGGATACGGAAGGATATTATCCTGGCGGCGCTTTGTTTGAAAGTTCTGACCGGCTAAACGATGGACAAGCAATTACCAGAAAATACAATCAGGTAACGCCTTACCGCATCATCGCCAGCGGTGCTTATGTATTCAGAGAGGTAGAAAACACCAGAAGGCAGCGTGCTTTCATCTCCGCTGACATTGAATATATCAACCACCGTGGCTCCCGCTATTCCACTTCAGAAGATGACGATCCCGGATTAAAAGCCTATTATAAAATGGCCAACGAAGCCATTAAAGGTTATCTGAAAAACGCTTTCAACTTCCGTTTGGGCGGCGAACTTAAATTTGATCCGGTAATGTTCCGTTTAGGCGCGGCCTACTATGGCAGCCCTTATCAGGATAAAGAACTGAAAGCCAGCCGTTTGGTAACCAGTGCTGGTGTTGGCTACCGCAACCATGGTATGTTTATAGATCTTACTTATGCTTTAAGCTGGAACAAAGACGCCAACTTTCCTTACCGCTTAAACGGGCAGGCAAATACGTTTGCTATGGAAAGAAACAACCGTGGCAACCTGGTGATGACGGTAGGGTTTAAAATATAGATTATTGCCCTTGCTTTATATATGTGTATATTAAGCAGGGGCAAATAAGTATGTACTGTTGCTGCTTTCAAATTAATCCGCTATATTAGAACTGTCCTTTATTTAAGCCTATACATTTCTGAAAAAACCAACCATGACTAACCTAAAAATACCGAGGATAGAATACCTCGATGTAGTTAAGGGTATTGGCATATTATGCGTTGTTAGCGGCCATATGCTCCATACAGCTTCATCTGTTTTCTATCTGTTTCACATGCCGTTATTTTTTTTTATAAGTGGCTTTTTGTTCAGCCGGGATGAGAATCAAAAGCGATATGTACGCAATAAGCTTATTCAATTAATAATCCCCTATTGTACTTTTCTTATACTTCTTTATCCGTTTTTATTTGTACCTCAACTCAAAACGGCATCTGCAAAAGAAATATCCCTAATATTTTTCCGGGCAATATTAGGCGGCAGAAAACTGGCAGCGGTATGTACCGTATTCTGGTTTATTACCTGCCTTTGGGCAACACAGGTTGTTTTCAACTATCTGATCTGTAGATTTTCTATGCAGCAAATACTGATAATCTCCGGTATATTTCTGGCTTTTGCTTATATAAATGCTACATTCTTTCAAAATGTATACATACCATGGAATCTAAACGTTGTATTTTTTGCCGAACCTGTTTTTCTGTTAGGGTATTTATTTAAAAAATACGACTTTGCCAATAAGATACCTGTGTGGATATGCATTATTTTCAGCCTGGCAGGTGTTTACCTCAGCAATAAATATCCTTCGATTTCATTGAACATGAAAAATGCGCAATACGGAATTCCTGTAGTAAGCCTGTTTTTAAGTATCAGTATCATAATATCACTTTTCTACATTGGAAAACTAATTTGCAAAGTCCCTCTTTTGAAAAAAACACTTGAGTTACCTGGTGAGGCATCGTTGGTAATAATGTACAGTCACCAACTAATTCGCGGACTAATTCATACGTATACACCTTTAAACGCACCAGTTATTTATGTTATCTGTATTATTGCCGGTATAGCACTATACAGGTTGCTGCTTACGAATAAACTGTTACGAATTTTCTTTCTTGGCTCTAAAAAAGACTTTCAGGAACAGTTCGAACGCACCCCACCCATACAGCTATCTGTTCATTAAAAAGAAAGTTAAAGAATAGAAAAACAGTAGGATTTGAGATTCTAAAATTAAAAACCTATATTTGGCTTAACAATCCAAACACACCTGCTTGACGCCCGTAGCAATACGGGCGCTTTTTTTATCCCTTAGTCAGTATTTCTGTAATATAAGCAGCCACGCCTTCTCCATCCGCCGGGTGAAACCAACGCATATCTTCGTCCCTTTTAAACCACGTTAGCTGTCGTTTGGCATAGTGCCGGGTGTTCTGTTTCAGTAATTCTATGGCACGAGGCAGGTCGGTTTTGCCATCCAGATAATCAAAAAACTCGCGGTATCCTACCGTTTGCAGGGCATTCAGGTGTTTATGGGGTAATAAGCTGGTTACTTCATCCAGCAGGCCCTGTTCCATCATCATATCTACCCGATGATTAATACGCTCATATAGCAGATGCCTGTCCAGCTCCAGCCCTATTTTAATAGTACGGAAGGGGCGGCTTTCTTTTTTACCGCTACGAAAACTGTTGATGCTCTGGCCGGTAGCGTAGAATACTTCCAGCGCACGCATCAGCCGCTGAGGGTTTTGCTGTTCCGCAGTTTCCCAGAATACCGGGTCTTTGGTTTTCAGTTCCTGTTGTAACCCCTCCAGGCCGTTAGCCTGGTACAAGTCCACCGCTTGTTGGTGAATAGCATCCGGCACATGGGGTATATTATCCAGCCCTTCGCAAAAGGCTTTAATATACAGCCCGGTTCCGCCGCACATTACTGCTAGGTTACGTTGCGTAAAAACAGATGCTGCGGCATTGAGCGCATATTGCTCAAATACCGCAGCATTCACTTCTTCCTGTATGGAATGAGAATTAATAAAATAATGAGGCACCAGCACCAGCTCGGCCGGTTCCGGCTTGGCTACGCCAATATTCAGTTCACGAAAGCACTGCCTGCTATCCGCCGAAATAATAGCCGTATTAAAACGCTGTGCAATCTGTAGCGATAAAGCTGTTTTACCAACGGCTGTAGGGCCGGCTATAATAATTACATAATTCAACTTCAAACACTTATCGTGGTAACACGTAATTATTTACATCTTCCAGCTGAATGCTTTTACCAGATAAGATTACCAAACGCTCTACCACGTTACGCAGTTCACGTATGTTACCCGACCAGTTATGCCTTTGCAGGGCATCCATTGCCTTCTTATCTATTGTTTTTTTGGCCTGTCCGTATTCTACCCCTATATCCCCCAGAAACTTATCTACCAATAAAGGAATATCATCGCGGCGCTCGTTCAGCGAGGGTACGTGAATCAGTATTACCCCTAACCGGTGGTACAGGTCTAAGCGAAAGTTTTTATCCTCCACTTCCTTCAGCAGGTCTTTGTTGGTTGCCGCTACCACCCGCACATCTACAGAAATTTCTTTATCACCCCCTACGCGGGTAATTTTCCCTTCCTGCAAGGCGCGTAACACCTTGGCCTGGGCGCTCAGGCTCATATCGCCCACCTCATCCAGAAACAGGGTACCACCGCTGGCCTGTTCAAACTTACCTATGCGTTGTTTAATAGCTGAGGTAAACGAACCTTTTTCGTGTCCGAATAACTCACTCTCAATCAGCTCGCCCGGTATAGCCGCACAGTTTACCTCAATAATAGGCCCTGTGTTGCGGTTGCTTTTTTCATGTATCCAGCGGGCCACCATTTCTTTACCCACCCCGTTTTCGCCTGTTACCAATACACGGGCATCGGTAGGGGCCACTTTTTCAATGGTATCTTTAATGCGGGCAATGCCTTCGCTCTCTCCTATCATTTCCTGTACACGGCTCACCTTACGCTTAAGCGTACGCGTTTCCTTGCTCAGCGTGTTTTTGTCCATCGCATTACGCAGGGTAATCAGCATGCGGTTTAAATCCGGCGGCTTGGATATATAATCAAAAGCGCCCTTTTTAACAGCATCTACTGCTGTTTCAATGGTACCGTGCCCGCTTATCATTACCACGGGTACATCCGGGTTGAGTTCTGTGGCTTTTACCAGAAACTCAATGCCATCCATCTTGGGCATTTTTATATCGCAAAGCACCACATCAAACGTAGTACTGCTGAATAGCTTTAAACCTTCTTCCCCGTCAGATGCCTCTGTTACCTTATACCCCTCAAAAGTCAAGATCTCGTTCAGGGTTTTCCTGATTGCCTTTTCGTCATCTATAATCAGAATGGTAGACATAAGTTTTCACCGTTGTTTAAGCTGCTAATTTAGAAGAAAATAGGCTTGTTAGTGCCAACGAACTGCTAAACCGGCAGAGAAATTGCGGGACGGTGCAGGATTGTAGTACCTGCCACCCAGTGCATTAATGTCATTTCCCAGGCTATACAGCTGATTCAGCAGGTTATCGCCCGCCGCAAACAGCGTCCACTGCACACTTTTCATACGGTGTGTATAGCCCAGTTTCGCCTGTAACAATTGATAACCAGCCGCATATACACTATTATCATCAGCCAGGGGCAAACGGGAGGTAGCATTAAGTGTAATATTGGCAAACCAGCCCTGCGGTAGCGTAATATCCAAACCACTCACATTTACCGTACGCGGCACGCCCGTTAAATGGTTGCCGGAATAGTTGGCTGTGCCTGCTATATAACCAGTAAACGTGTAAGGCTGGTAACTGAAGCTGTTAAACAGCGTAAGTACCGGCAACACCCGCACGCTTACAAAAGCTTCTGCACCGGTTTGCTTAGTACCGCCGGCATTTACAAAATATTCAGCCCCCGCAGCATTGGAACGGCGTACAATAGCGTCCCGTAACCGGAAATCGTACCCGCTTACGTCAAACTGAATCCGGTTGCGCCAGGCACTGCCTTTTACCCCCAGTTCAAAATTCCAGCCATGCTCCGGTTGCAGATTGCCATAGTAATTACCATCAGAGGGCCGCACTTCTGCCAGAGAAGGCGATGAAAATCCACGGCTGGCAATACCGTACACCGCTACAGTGGGCATAATTTTATAGAGTATGCTCACGCGTGGCGCCCATAAAGCGCCCAGCTCTTTTTCCTCTTCCGGGGTGACATCTGTCAGCCGCTGGTAATGATAGGTTAGCATGTTACGGCTTACGCCTGCCTGAAATACCCAGCGATTACGCCATTGGGCATCTGCCTGTATAAACAAAAAGTGCTGGGTGGCTTTCAACTTATCTTTCGTTTGCACATCCCCTTTCACGCCTCCATTGTTATCGTAGTTGTCTACGTCCGATTGGTTTTGCAGCCACTCCGCACCGGCGCGGGCCTGCCACTGAAAACTGCCCTGCTCCTGATGGTAGCGGAAAGCAGTGCGTCCCCCATAATTCCATTCGTTCCGCACTTCGTAGTTGGTAATAAAAGGGTTGCGAAAGCCGGTATGGTTTACCATCAGTACCGTAGTATTATCCCACCGGCTACCCATTGCCGTTTTCAGCGCTATGCCACCGAAGGCCGTTTTGTTGTATATAGCCGCCTGCTGATCCGCAGAACCAGGCAGCGTGGCTGTTTTTTGCCGGGCCTGGCGTGGGTTGGCTTCCATTTGTTGCAGGGTAATGCCACCGGGTGTTTTATACATCAGATCGGTATAAAACAGTAAGGCAGATAATTCCTGCACGCGATTTAAACGTACGGTACCTGCCACCTGCCCGCCATCTTTCCGGTAACGGCTCTGCTGGCGGTATCCATCGCTTTGGTAATGCACCTGACCTACCTGTATATGTACGCCGGTATCTGCGTAGCTGTATCCGGCATTCTGCGCAAATAATCCGTAAGCGCCACCGGTTACGCCCACCTGCCCGCTGCTGCCGGCAGGCTGGCGGTTTACATCGCCACTATGCAGCAGTACCACGCCGCCGGTGTTGGCGCCATATAAGCTGGCGGCAGGGCCTTTAATTATCTCCAGTGATTGCAGCTGACTCAGATCGGGCAAGTTAAAATAGGTATTGCCACCCGCATCAGTAAGCGGTATATCGTTCCAGTAAACTTTCAGGTTGCGTACCCCAAACGGAGCGCGCAACAAACTGCCCCGCAGCGACAGGCGGTAGCTACCTGGCGAGCGTTCTTCCATCCGCACACCGGTAACTGCATTCAGCGCCGGCACCAGCGTGGGCTGGCCGCTGCGCAGCAGCGCCTGTTCGTTTACCACTGCCACGGCTGCAGGGGCTTCGCGCCAGCGGCTATGCAGGTCAAACGCAGTAACCACCACCGTATCGGGATATTGTTGGGCAGCAAGGGTATCCACAGCGTTACGCTGGGCAAAGACGGGCAGCGTGGCTGCACACCCTATTAAAACGGGTACAAAGCGCATTATCATAAGTTATAAACGGTTAATCGGGTACAAAATAAAAGGGTTGACAGCTATTTCAGCCATCAACCCTTTTAATATTTCGTGTAACAAAACTACTTCTTCGTGTACATTACCTCTTTCACCAGTTTCACCGTACGTGGAACGTCGGGCAGGTAAGCATTTACCAGGTTTGGCGCGTAGTGCATAGGAGCATCTGCGCAGGTGATACGACGGATAGGAGCATCCAGGTAATCAAAACCTTCTTTCTGAATACGGTAAGAAATTTCAGAGCTGATAGAAGCGAAAGGCCACTGCTCTTCCACAATTACCAGGCGGTTGGTTTTCTTAACGCTTTCCAGAATGGTCATCCAATCCAGCGGACGGATAGTGCGCAGATCAATAACCTCAGCACTGATACCTTCTTTTGCCAGCTCGTCAGCGGCACCCAGTGCAACTTTCATCATTTTGTTGAAAGAAACGATGGTTACATCGGTACCAGCTCTTTTTACAGCCGCTTTACCTAATTCGATATAGTATTCTTCTTCAGGAACTTCTGATTTATCACCATACATTACCTCGCTTTCCATGAACATTACGGGATCTTCCTCGTAACGGATAGCCTGCTTCAGTAAACCTTTGGCATCGTAACCGTTGGAAGGAGAAACCACTTTCAAACCGGGAATGTTAGCGTAATAGCTTTCGAAAGCAGTAGAGTGTTGCGCACCCAGCTGACCAGCGCTACCGTTTGGTCCGCGGAATACGATAGGACAGGTAATTTGTCCACCACTCATTGCCAGCATTTTTGAAGCAGTATTCAGAATCTGATCCAGCGCCAGTACAGCAAAGTTCCAGGTCATGAATTCTACCACAGGACGAAGGCCATTCTGTGCTGCTCCTACGCCTACGGCAGCAAAGCCCAGCTCAGCAATGGGAGTATCAATCACACGTTTTGCACCGAATTCAGCCAGCATACCCTGACTTACTTTATAGGCACCATTATATTCAGCCACTTCTTCACCCATAAGGAACACACGTTCATCCCTTCTCATCTCTTCACTCAGGGCTTCACGTAAAGCCTCACGAAAAGCAATTTGTCGCATAATAATTGATCGATTGTTTTAAGCGCTTCAAAAAAGCTGGGCAAAAATATAGGTTTATGCCATATAAAAGAAAAGTAAAACCCGAAACTTCTACTTAAAACACATTATAACCAAAGCTTATGTAATACAAACCGCCCACCATCGGATTTCCGAAAGCACTCTGATAATACTTGTTAATCAGGTTGGTGGCGCCCAGCTTAATCAGCGACTTAATTTCGGGTAAACGGTAGCTGATCTGCGCGTCCAGCGTGCTATACGCCGGAATATCGCCTGTACCAAACGTACCTTCCCAGTTTACTTTATCCTGCCAGCGGAACACAGCATTGAAGCCTATGTTTTTATACAGGTTGTCGTTTCCTATGCCCAGGTTATACCTGATTTTAGGGGTATTGAAAAAAGTAACCACACCCGCAGGCACATCGGTAAGTTTGTCGCTATACACATTACCACTGGCACTCCAGGTTTTGTAAATCTGGTACACCAGGCCCGCACCCCAGCCATAGGCTTTTACCGGCTGCGGTACATTGTATACAAATGAGTAGTTGGTGGAAGTAAACGGACTGGCCAGTTCCTGGTAGTTTACCGCTGCGTTAGTGCTTGCGCTCTGGCCACGCGCTACTGCTACACGGGCAATAAAGTTTTTGTACTGGCTGTAGTAACCATATACGTCAATCATCAGCTTTTTGGCAATTACCCCACGATAGCCTGCCTCAAACGATTGTACAGTTTCTGGCTTAATGGTATTAAACTCCCCTACTTTCAGCAATGCCGGGTTAGGCGCTCCCGCACCTACAGTAGCGCGGTAAGCGGCAACACTTTCTGCGGTATAAGCGGGGCTGGTGCCAAACTTGTAAAAGTCTTTAAAAGAAGGCAAACCACCAATCAGCACTGCTGCCGGTGTGCGCAGGTTAATCCACTGATCCTGCGTGGAAGGAAAACGGTAGGCCGTCTGGTAAGAAAAACGCAGGTTATTGTCTTCCGCCACTTTTACCAACGCGGTAAAACGTGGGGTAAAACGGCCTGCAAAGTTTTCGTTTTTATCGTAACGTACCGAACCGGTCAGTTTAAGCACATTGGGCACTACCTGCTTCTGCACCTGTACGTACCCGCCATATTCGTTGATACCAATGGCACCGGTAGTATCGGCAAAAATGGTTCCCTGTGAGTTGAGTGAGTAGCGGCGGAAGCTGGCTCCAACCAGTACTTCTGCAACTTTTACTACATCACTGAAGTTGTACTGGCCTTCTGCCTGGTATAACGCTGATTTATCAGCAAACTTGGCACCGCCTTTACTAATTGAGATGCTGGTTACACTGTCAAACACCCGCTGAAAACCGGCGGTACCGGGCAGTAACCTTCCTGCATCAGCCGCATTTCTGGCAGCGGCATGTGATATTGCATCAGGTGCAGAAAGGCCGTTGGCCAGCCCTAAACGTGCAGCGCTGTAAGTACCGGTATATTGCTGAAACCAGGTAGCATCTGGCTTCCAGGCTCTGTTAATTGCAATAGCCGCGGTGTTGGCTGTATAAGAATCACCGGAGTTTTCCTGAATGGTATACAAGCGGGCAAACCAGTTAGGGTTTCTTATTTCCAGCTTGTACTGGCCCATCTGCAGGTTTTTCAGTGAATAACGGTCAGCACCTGTATACACCGTAGTACCTGTACCCCAGTTGGCGGTTAAAGATGCTTCAGTTTTAGAAGTGATTTTATAATGCAGGGCAGCAGATAATTTCAGGTTGTAAGAGTTATAATCTACCAGATCTTCCTCGTTATACCCGGTACGGCTTACCGACTGCGCACCAAAAGTACCTCTATAGGCATTATTGGGTGCAGCACTTAAAGGAATTAAGAAAGGCAAGGTAGAGGAATAAGGTGCCAGCGCGGGGTTCAGCGCAAACTGTTGCGCTATCTGGTTGGGCGTTAAACCTGCAGCCACATAGCCATCTACTGCAGTAGCAATAGCATTGCCCGGATTAGTAGGAGGGTTCACCAACTGCGCTTTCACCGCCTGTGCAAACGCCTGCATACTCGCGCTGGCCTCATCACCAAACACATTCACCCCGTCATAGTTAGGGTCAGAAGTGCGGTCACCAGGCTTCAACTGGCTTAATACGTTATTCCTTTGCAGGTTGCGGGTATCTTTTGCACGCCAGTCATCTGCTTTAATATATTGTCCGCCTATTTTAAAGGCTACTTTATCACTTATTTTATGCGCCCAGCGTAAGCTGATGTCATAATACGGAGTAGGCTTCTGCTGCGGATCGCCCAGGTGCATAATGCCCTGTTTCACCTGCGCGCTGAAGCCCTGGTATTTGAAAGGATTTTTACTGCTGATGAGCAGTGTACCATTCATACCGCCTGAACCATACAGTGCAGAAGAAGCGCCGGGCAGCAACTCCATGTTATCTACATCCAGCTCGGTAAGGCCAATAATGTTACCCACAGTAAAGTTTAATCCGGGGGCCTGGTTATCCATACCATCCACCAATTGATTAAAACGCAGGTTACCACTACCGTTAAAACCACGGGTGCTGATGGTTTTGAAGGTAAGGCTGGAGGTGGTCATATCCACCCCTTTCAGATTACCAATAATGTCGTAATAGTTGGCAGCCGGTGCAGTGCGTATAGTGGCCGCGCTTACCCTTTCAATAGAAACAGGCGTTTCCAGCAAACGCTCGCTGGTGCGCGATGCAGCTACTACCACTTCCTCACCCAGTACGTAACCAGGCGCCAGCGATACTTTCACCGCTTCACCAGCTGCGGCTACCTGTACCTCCTGCGAGGCGTAAGCAATAGAACCAAATACCAGTGTTGCCGGAAAGGTAATAACTCCATTTACTGTAAAGGCGCCCCTTTCGTCCGTAACAGCACCTAACAGGGTGCCTTTTACTGTTACAGACACACCCGACAATAGTTTACCGGTAGCTCCGTCGGTTACTACGCCCGACAGGCTGACTCTGGTTTGTGCTCCGGCAGATACAAAAGAAAAAATGGCAATCAAGGCCAGTGTAACAATCGAAAGTATTTTTCTCATTCGGCAGGCTTTTAAGGGAAGTTACAATATTATTGATTGAAAACGCCGGGAGTACATGATTAAATTTGGGTATATATGTAAAGGAATCATCATTTAATTATCCAAAATCCAAAACCAATTCTTTGATTACTTTTGCGCATGGCAAATTTTGAGTTTCCTCAGCAAACTGCCTTTTACAAAGGCAAAGTAAGAGACGTATATACCATTAAAAACGACTGGCTGGTAATGGTAGCCAGCAACCGTATTTCTGCTTTCGATGTAATATTACCCTGCCCTATCCCCTACAAAGGACAGGTGTTGAACCAGGTGGCCACTTACATGCTTAACGCTACCAAAGATATTTGTCCCAACTGGCTGGTAGCCACTCCCGCCCCCGATGTGGCTGTAGGTAAAAGATGCGAGCCTTTTAAAATTGAAATGGTGGTACGCGGTAACCTTACCGGCCATGCATGGCGCACCTACAGCAGCGGCAAACGCATATTATGCGGCGTTACCTTACCTGAGGGACTGAAAGAAAACGACTTCTTCCCCACACCCATCATCACCCCTTCTACAAAAGCATCAGAAGGGCATGATGAAGACATATCTAAAGAAGAAATTATAGCACAGGGCCTGGCCACTGCAGAAGACTGGCAGATTCTGGAAAAATACGCCTTGGCACTGTTTGCCAGAGGCAAGGAAATAGCGGCTGAACGCGGATTGATACTGGTAGATACCAAATACGAATTTGGCAAACTGAACGGTGAAATTTACCTGATGGATGAGGTACACACTCCAGACTCTTCCCGTTACTTTTACGCAGAAGGTTTTGAAGCCCGCCAAAGCACCGGCGAAAGACAAAAACAACTGAGCAAAGAGTTTGTAAGAGAGTGGCTGATCGCCAACAACTTTATGGGCAAAGAAGGACAAACTGTTCCTGAAATGACGCCTGAATGGATAGCCACCATCAGCCGCCGATATATTGAATTATACGAACAGATTATAGGCGAAAGCTTTGTTCCGCAGGACTGGACCGATGAGCAGCGTTTTGAGGCTACGGTAGCGGAGCTGAATAAAGTGATTGGATAAATAGCGTCTGCGATTATATCGCGTGAACGTTTACATAAAAAGCCTTAGCAGAAACGCTGAGGCTTTTTTAGTAGAAGTATATTTGAATAACCAATCATTTAGAAACCTAATCACCATGTCATTTCAGGCGTATCTCGACAATATCAAAACCAAAACCGGCCTCTCCGCCGACCAATTTAAAAAACTGGCTGAAACCAAAGGGTTCGTAAAAAAAGATGCGTTAACAGAAGGAACAAAAGCAGGCGATATTTTAGCCTGGCTGAAAGCAGATTATGATCTGGGCCATGGACATGCCATGTCTTTAGTAGCCTATTTTAAAGGAAAGCGTGATTAAAAAAGCCCGGCATACCTGCCAGGCTTTTTATGTATAAAGAATTTCTATCAGTTAAAAAGTACCGCACCACCATTCCCATTCAGCCGTATCGTGAATTTACCCTCTGAATCCGGCTTCTGGGCTTCGTTCACCGCTTCGGTGCCCTGGCCGTCACGGATAACGGAGATGGTTTTGTTTTTAAACATAGGCAAATGCAGCGTAAGGTTTCTTTCTTTGTTTTCACCATTCACAGCAGCTACATACCACTTCTTCCCTTTACGGCGCGCCAGCACACAATACTGACCGGGGAACCCATCAATAAAGCGGATTTCATCCCAGGTAGCTGGTACGTCTTTTACAAAGTCAATCAGAAAAGCCGGCGCATCCAGGTTGGCGGGTGTTAAACCCCAATGCTGTACCGCAGAGAAAAACAATACCGAGGTGGCTATTTCAAAAGCATCGGTGGTACGTCTGGTATTGCCACCTTTCTGAAAACGGCTCAGCTTTTTCTGGAGAAACACCGGTCCAAAATCCATAGCAGCAACTGCGTTCCGCGTGAAGGGATAGATAGTTGCTAATTGAGCATATTTATCACAAAAACTTTGCTGAAACACCAGATTTTCGGATGCCAGTACGGCTTCGCTTGTCATATAGTTTGGATACATTCTTTCCCAGCCGCGTGGCAGGGTGGCACCATGAAAATTAATGCAAAGCCCGTAAAGGGCGGCATCTACCAGTATATCGTGGTAAAGCTGCATCGTCACTTGCTTATCCCCACCAAAGAAATCAATTTTCAAACCTTTTACACCTATCTGCTGCAACCAGGCCATTTCCTGCCTGCGCACTTCCGGTATGTGCATTTTGTCTTTGGGGGTTTGCGGCGCTTCGTTTGCCGTGCCGTTGCTGTTGTACCATAACAATATACTTACCCCTTTGGAGGTAGCATAACGCACCAGTTCCGCCATTTTATCCCGTCCAATCTGCACATCCCACAGGGCATCAATCAAAATGTATTCACATTTTAGTTTTGCGGCCAGATCAATAAAGGTTACCTGATCATTATAGTTGCAACTGCTGTCCTGCCAAACAATCCAGCTCCAGGAAGCACGGCCGGGTGCAAACACTTTTTCCGACTGTATAAGGGGCTTTACCACATCTGTAGAAATGGTGGATTCTATAACAGGCTTCAACGTCTGCCCTACGGTAATTGTTTTCCAGGATGTTTGAACAGGCAATACGGCAGAAGCGGTGGTAGCACCTTCACCATTATTCTCGCCGCTTTGCGGAAAGGCGATTGTATATAAACCACCGGTAACAGGTTCACTCAAATGCGTGCCGGGGTAATTACCGGCAATACCTGTTTCTGAAATCAGCACCCATGCTTTCTTCTGCACATGAAACAACGCAGGAAAGGTATAACCTGCTTTGTCTTTAGAAACCGTACCGGCCGGTTCCTCTACGGTGTAAAACTCTTCATAAGAAGGCTTTGTTTTTTTCCAGCCGGTCATAGGCAATGCCTGCGGGGTTATAAAAGTAGTAGTAGAGGCGGGAAAATCAAACCCGGTAAGTTCCTTTTCAATAACACAGGTACCAGTTTTACCGTTTACAGCAGGCAGCCTGTAACAAAAAGCAATATTATCATTGCTTACCTGAAACACTACCTGTACAGTATCACCTGCTGCATTGCGGAGCAGCCAGGTAAGTTCGTTCGCCTTGTAGTTTACCTGGCTTACTTTAGAGCGGTTCAGCTGATAACTATCTTTTACACGCGCAGTTTTTGCACCTGCCTGCTGTAATCCTTCCGTAAAATCACCCACAGAACTCTTCAACCCCAGGGGCGATGGTTCTAATACAGCCTGCCCTGAATAGAAAACCGCATAGCCGGGTTTTCCTGCCTCAACAGACAGTTGTATTTCTAACTTTTTATCTGGGCTTCTTACAATAGTCTTTTCCTGGGCTTGTGCATTTGCGGCAATAGCAAAAAAAGCAAGGGTAATGGCTGTATAACGCATATCGATTCGTTTGTGAGGGTACGAACATAAGGAATAAATGTAATACTGACACGCTACTTTATTACCATACTGTTGAAGCCCTTGTTCAAATGTAACAGAAGCTCCGGCTTACATACACCACTGCTATTTGTTTTCATCATATGCATACAACTTATTATATGCATGCAAAGCAGCAAAAAACACTACGGACAATCCGGCTACCGCAGCTGCATTGAAGGGTGTGAGCCACTTTGCCGGAGCCGGCTTACCCCAGGTAAGCGTATCCTTTTCTATGCTGTTATCTGTTTGCTTCCATACTGCATATTTATCCCGCTGAGCCATAAACTCATGGCCCACATAATCTTCCTCCGCCAGTTTAAAAGCGTTTGGTTGCTGCCGCATTTTTGCCACAAGCAACGCTATTACAGAAGGGGGTGGAAAAGCCTCTTCTTCGTAATCATTCCCTTTATCGGTTGCATGTACAGCCTGCTGTAAACGCGTTTGTCTTAATGCAGCAAGCGCTTCTCCTATAGGCGCAAGCGCCTCTAACCCTACGGGGTTCTCATATCCACTGCGGCCTGGAAATGCTGTTCCTGTTTTGGGGCCGGTACTTTCCTGCAAATCGCGGTTAAAAGTGCCGGGAGAAGAATAACTATTGCTGTTTACCTCATTACCATCATCCAGCACAGCCCCCCATTTAGGATCGCCGGTACGGGGCTCTTTGCCCATTTGACGGTACAATTGATTAACTGTACTATGAAACATACCGCCAGACTTAGCCGCTTCTATAATAGCATACCATTGCAAACGGTGGGTAAGCTCGCCATGCTTTAACCCTACACCATAATCGTCCAGTACCCGCCCCTTACGTAATAATGCAAAAAATGTTTCGGTAGGTAAAATGCCCAAAGGAATACGCGGCGGGCTGTTAAAGCCTGCGCTCTGCTCCTGCCGCCGCAGCTCCCTTCGCAGTGCGCCCAGCTTGTCTTCTTCGCCGCTTACAGCCGTTGCCAAAGGCATTAAAAAACTCAATACCAGGCTTTTATTGTCCATAAATGCTTTCAGTGTATTAAAATCCTCCAGCATGTTCCGGTTTTCCTCTGACAGCCGTCCTTCCTTGTCGCCCCATTGATACCCTTCCTTTCCGTCCACTGCTTTTCCGGGTATCTCTTCTCCCTCTTCCCCTCTCTCCCCCTCCCACATCCTATCCAGGGTACGCTTTTTTTCCAGCAGATACCCTAATAACTTATATACCGTTTGATTGTCATTTCCGTTATACGTAGCCTGATATTTACCATACCGGGTAAGCAAATCTTTGCCCGCTTCTACAATATTGTCGGGATCATTCTGCCAGTCAGGATCATCCATCTTCCCAAGCCATTCAGCACATGCTATAAGATCATCTGATACCTGTTGCGCTTCACTAACCAATACAGGGCGAATCAAAGCAGCACGTTGCCCAACTGTTAACAGCCGTTCTGTAAGCTCATTCAGCCCGGGTAATATTTCTGCTCCAGGCGCCTCTTCTCCCATCTCCTTTCGAACACGCTCATCCGCCTCAGCATACGCCTCCACAGCCAGCTTCAACGCGTTAGCCGCTTCCGAGCCATCACGGGTCATCTCATCCCGCAACCGCTTCTGATTTTCCATATACATCCGCTGAACCGGTGTTTTACTTACCGTAAAGCGCTTCATCTGCTCTTCCAGTAATTGCATAGGGTTAGCGGCAGCAACATCACCTCTGGCAGCAGTAACAGCACTTACCGGAGTGGCGGTAGTTTTCATAGCCTTTAGTTTACAGAAAGTTCGGCTTAATTGATAACATTTCCAACATAGCTGTATGCTAAAAGCCTTTAGCTTTTCTTTGATCACTTTTTAACACGCACTCAGCACTATTTAAGTGAGCAAACACCGGGCTTCCAAACTGCTTACTTTCCAATACAATACACATTACTTATCACAAAACGTACTCATGCAAAAACGGCCCATTCCGCACTGGCTGTGGCTGGTGGTGTATGCAGCATATCAGAATGGTTGTACCTATGCAGTATCAAACGCATCTGAACAAAATGAACAGCGGTGAAAACAAAAACAAATTCACTCAATGTTCGCAAAACAAGTAATATGAAAACTACAGTATTAGCAGCTCTGTTCGTAATCGCCGTAAGTGTTTCTGGTTTCAGCCAAAAGCCAATGGGCATTTTTGATGCGGTAAAACACAACGATTCTACCACGCTGGCTATGTGTTTAAACGCGGGTTTAAAAGCAAACACTACCAACGCTTATGGCAACACCCTGTTAATGGAAGCCAGCAGAAGCGGCAGCTACGCTGCTGCGCAATTATTGCTGTTACACGGCGCTAAAGTAAATGCAAAAGATGAAATGGGTAACACCGCCCTGATGGAAGCTACTTTAAGAGGCGATGAGCACATGGTGGCTATTCTGTTACAGGCAGGTGCCAGCACCGCTATCATAAACAAAGCCGGTGAAACCGCTTTAAGCATTGCAGATGGTTTTGAAAAAACGGCTATTGCCAAACTCATCACCAATCAGGAACAAAACGGTAAAGATCAGTATGCTAAGCTGCGTTAATATATAAACGGAAGTGCCGCCTGCAACATATAGGCGGCACTTCCCTCCTGTATCAGCGGGAAGTAAATTCATATTTACCCGAACCTGCTTTTACTACCATATACTCATTTTCCTTACCCACTACCTGTATATCCGTTGATGCTGTAAGCGGCTGCCCATCCAGCATTACTACTGCGTTGCCCATCAGCGGCACATAAATAGTAGCTGTTGTATTGGCCGGAATTTCTGCACGCAATATCAGTTGTGCGCCTGCTACGCTCCATTCACAACTGAGTTTACCGTAGGGTGTTTCATAAAAGGCAGAGGCATGGGTAAACTTTCCACCTATATGTGGCTGAATACGTATGCTCTTATAACCTGCACCTTCACCGTCTTCTGTATCCAGCCCTACCATTACACGGTACATCCAATCGCCAATGGCACCATAAGCATAATGATTAAACGAATTCATAGAAGCAGCCTGAAAATCGCCGTTGGTGCGAATGCCATCCCACCGTTCCCAAATGGTAGTTGCACCTTTTGTTACCGGGTACAACCATGAAGGATAGGTTTGCTGCTGCAATAAGGTATAGGCAACATCTGAATAGCCGTACCTGCTGAGTACATGGCATAAATAGGGCGTTCCTAAAAAGCCGGTAGTCAGGTGATCTCCATATTGCCTGATGTTTTCTACCAACCTGCGTGCGGCTTGCGGGCGCAAGGTATCAGGCAACATATCAAACTGCAACGCCAGTACATACGATGTTTGCGTGTTAGACATGGTAGCTCCGTTGGGCGTAGTATACTCGCGCAAAAAAGCAGTTTTTACCTTTTGCAGCAAAGCAGTGTAAGTGGCAACATCCTCTGTTTTATTTAATGCTTTTGCCGCATTAATAAGCAATTGGGTGGAATGCGCATAAAAACATTGTGCAATCAGGTACTTGTTGGTTATTGCCGATCTGCCATCATTGTCATCCGTGATACTATAAAACAACCAATCGCCATAATGCCTGCCTTTATTCCATAAGTTATCTGTGCTTTGCGTTTGTATATAATCTACCCAGGCTTTCATGCTGGCGTATTGCTTTTCCAGAATACGCTTATCACCATATACCTTATACATTTCCCACGGAATAACAGTAGCCACATCTGCCCAACCGGCACTTTCGCCCTTTGCCCAACCTTTGTTGCCTAAAATATTCGGTATCACATGCGGCACATTACCTTCCGGCTGCTGGTCGGCGGCAACATCTTTCATCCACTTGGTAAAAAAATTGTTTACACCCCGCAGAAATGTGGCGGTACGAAAAAACACCTGGGCATCACCTGTCCACCCCATACGTTCATTCCTTTGCGGGCAATCGGTAGGCACATCTAAAAAATTACCCTTCAGCCCCCATTCAATATTATGCTGTAATTGATTAATTAATGTATCAGATGAGGTAAAACTTCCTGTTGGTTCCATATTGGAATGCAGCACCACTGCCGTAAAATTATCCGGCATTACCGGGCCCGGATAGCCTTCCAGTTTTATATAGCGAAAACCGTGAAAAGTAAAATGCGGCTCAAAAACTTCCTCTTCATTTCCTTTCAGTATATACACGTCCTGTGCCTTTGCTTTACGCAGGTTTTCTGTATAAAAATTGCCTTTCTTATCCAGCACCTCGGCATGCGATACCGTAATCTTATCTCCGGGCTTCCCTTTTACTTTCAGCTGCACCCAACCAACCAGATTTTGCCCAAAATCAATTACCTGCTCTCCCCTGGGGGTAGTGATGATTTTTACGGGCTTAATGGCTTCCTGCTTTTTAATAGGTTCATTATACTGGGCTGTTAAAACAGCTTTTGAAAAATCAGCTGTTTTAACGCTGCTCCATTGGGCATCGTTATAGCCCGCCAACGTCCAGCCCTTTTTATCCAATCTTGCATCAATGGTTTCTCCGTCATACATTCCGGCATACCGTATGGCCCCGGTGGATGATTTCCAGCTACTATCCGAAACAACAGTCTGGGTAGTACCATCCGCATATGTAATGTGTAATTGAAAAAGCAGGGCTATATCAGTGCCATAGATATTGCGTTCGTTATTAAACGAAAAATTACCACGGTACCAGCCATCACCCAGGGTTACGGCAACAGCATTGTTACCCTGTTTCAGCAAATCAGTTACATCGTAGGCCTGGTATTGCAGGTGTTTATGGTAACTTGTCCAGCCGGGGGTCAGGTACGCATCTCCTACCCGCTTACCATTCACCTGTGCTTCGTATAAACCATGTGCTGTTATATAAGCAGTGGCTGATTTTATTTTTTTACCGTTGCTGAATTCTTTTCTCATCAACGGCGCAGCATACAGGCTGTCTTCCACACCCGGCACCATCCATTGTGCTTTCCAGTCTGTAACCTGCAGCAACCCCATTTGCCAGAACGCCGTTGTACTCCATGCAGATGCGGTTCCTTGTTTATCCCACACACGCACCTGCCAGTAATACCTGCGGCCCGCTACCAATACTGCACCGTTGTAGGGTATATGCACCGACTGTTCAGAGCTGACTTTCCCGGTTGTCCAGCTGCTTTTTCCTTTCGCCAGGTCTGCTGCATCTGCAGCCACTCTAATTTCATAGGCACCCTGTAATACATTGCGCTGGTCTGAAACCAGCTGCCAGCTGAAGCACGGCTGCCGCACATCTACCCCTATAGGGTTTTGTAAATTTTCTGTCCGCAACCGATCAACCTTTACCTGCGCCAGTACTGATAAAACAATACATTGAAAGCCGAGGAAAAAGAAGCTTACTTTTGTCATATGAATCAGTATAAATAAATATCAGCATTACTTAGTTACCAGCAACACTATAACACCATGTGCAGGCAGTGTCAGTTTTTTTCCGCCACCCAGTTTTCCCAGGTTTTCATGGCGCCACAAATCGCGTAACAGGCTTTTACCCTCTAAACGCAACACCTTGCTGTTCAGTGTAAATAAGGCCTCCTGTTTATTGCGATTGACAATTGCCAGCGCTTTGCTTTTTCCATCCGAACCCAACGGCTTCAGCCATACCTCAATACCATTCAGCGCATATACACGTGTTGCCTGCTTACAACCGGCATCCTGGTTTAAGGCTATCAGTTCCCGGTTGGTAAGTATTTCCAAAGTTTCTTTGCTCATGTTGCGCAGGTCGTTACCAGCCAGCAAAGGAGAATTTAGCATACACCACATAGAAAAATGTGTTTTATCTTCTTCATAGGTCATACCTCTGCCCACCTGAAGCATATCCATATCGTTGTAATGCCCTGTAGAAGCATATTTTGCCAGATCTGCATTCAGGTCAATAATTTTCAATATCGAAGAAAACCCGGGGCGTATGTCAGAAGAAATGCGCCAGGAATCGGCTTTATCAATCACCCACTCACCCGGAAATTTCCAGCGGCATACATTGATTACTTTATTGGAATCAATTGCTTTAACAGCTTCAATAATGGGTGTATAGGTTTCTTCTTCCTTCAGCTGCATCCGCTCTGCCCCGCACCAGTCTACCTTTAAAAAATCATAACCCCATTCCTGCAAAAACAAGCTGCAATCTTCTTTAACATGCCCGTAAATACCCACTCCATAGCCGTTGGGGTCTTTATCATATACCGACCCGCAGGTATTCTTCCCGGCATCGGTATAAATACCTGCTTTTAATTTTTTACTATGGATATAATCTGCCACCGCCTTCATTCCTGAAGGAAACTTTTTGCTGTCGGCAAACAGCCTTCCGGCAGTATCGCGCCCGCCAAAATATCCATCATCAACATTAATAAAACGGTATCCTGCCTCATACAGGCCGGATGCAATCATAGCATCTGCCTGCTGGCAAATCAGTTTTTCATCAATATGTATCCGGAAGTGATTCCAGCTGCTCCATCCCATTACAGGCAAACGGGGTGCGCCGGTAGTCTGGCCCGCACCAGACAATGGAAAATACACAAGCGTGGCAAACAAGGTAACAAAAGCTAACATCCTTTTCATCATATGTAAAGATGTGCCACTTCTAAAACAGCTATTGGTAAAATCAGATCAATCTTTTGCAGAATCTGATCATATTCCTTCCGCTGCGCTGTTTCTTTTAGCCATGTATTCAGAAGGTGTAACGCCAAACTGCTTTAAAAAGCTGCGCCCGAAATAAGCCTGAGAGCTAAACCCCGTAAGGCCGGCCACTTCATATATTTTGTAGGAGCCCTCCATAAGCAGTTCGGCAGCTTTTTTTAACCGGGTAATGTTAATCAGCTCTGAAGGCGTAGTTCCGGTAATAGATTTAATGGTTCTATACAGGGTAGGCCTGCTCATATTCATACACTTAGCCAGCCGGTCCACATCCAGGCTGGTATCTTCCAATTGAAGCAGTATTTCTTCATGCAGCCTTTCCAGAAACAGTTCATCTGTTTTGCTGTACGCCATGCTTTTTATATGCACCAGTGGCGATTGGGCAAAGTGCTCCTTTATTTTAGCCCTGTTCTCTATTAAATTAGCTATCTGTGCCCGTAGATAATCGGGAGAAAAAGGTTTTTCTATATACGCATCTGCCCCAACCTCCAACCCTTCTATTTTACTCTGGAAGGTGTTTTTAGCCGTTAATAATATCAGAGGAATATGGCTGTAAGCCACATTGGATTTAACAGATCTGCAAAAATCCAGCCCATCCATTCCATCCATCATAATATCGGAAACAATTAAATGAATGGCCATACCAGATAACACCTCCAACGCTTCGTTGCCATCAAAAGCCTTAATTACTTCATATCTGCTACACAGCTCGCTTTCCAGAAAACACAATATTTCTTCATTGTCATCAACCAGTAGCAATAGCGGCTTCATATAGTATTTTTGTAATAATACGCCATATTATGCATTTTGCTGAACAGGCAGTATCAACGAAAAAGTATTAAGTACCCCTTCCGTTTTAGCCAACTCAATACGTCCGTTATGCAAATGCGCCAGGTTTTGCGCCAGTGATAAACCTATACCTGCCCCGCCCCGTTTCTTTGTTGCCTGTAACCTGAAAAAGGGTTCAAATATACGGTCTGCCATGTCTGCAGGAATGATGTAACCATCGTTACTAATGTTAACAACCCATAAACGCCCCTCTTCCACTACGCCTGCCAGGTTAACCCAAACACGGCTTTCTGCATATTTAATGGCGTTACTAAACAGGTTTGATATTATTTTATTGAAAGCATCTGCATCTACCCAGGCATACAAAGGCGCTTCAGGTAAAGAGAGGGTATATTGTAAGCCGCGGCTTGCAGCTAAAGGCTTGAAGCTTTCAAACATTTCCGGCAGCAGTGCTGAAATATGGGTATGTACAAAATTCAACCGTAATCCCCCTATCTCTGTTTGCCTGAAATCGAGCAACTGATTCGTCAGTTCTATCAGCCTGTTTGTATTGCGGTCCATTATTTTTAAACTACCGGCAACATCAGGTGTATCGCCCACGGTTTTCAGCACTGTTTCCAAAGGACCTTTAATAAGCGTAAGTGGTGTTTTAATTTCGTGGGCCACATTGGTAAAAAAATTCAGCTTATCCTCATACAGTGCCTTTGCTTTGGCAATTTCCAGCTGCTCCATTTTGCGCTTATTCGTGTTTTCTACTTTTTGTTTATATGCCTTTACCAGCAGCACCATTACACCAATGCCGGCTGCTATGTATAACAGGTAAGCTTTTGTACTCAGCCACCACGGTGGTAAAATTGTTATCTGTAACGTGCGTTCCTTACCTGTCCACTGGTTGCCGCCGGCAGAGGCTTTTACTTTAAACAGGTAGGTGCCGGCCGATACATTGGTAAAATACACCCTTCTGTTTTCTTTCAGATAAGTCCAGTCTTTTTCCAACCCTTCCATTCTATAAGCATATTCCGTTGCTTCGGGCGCGGTGTAATTAAGTGCAGCAAAATCAATACTGAAAGAAGACTGTTGATGTGCAAGCACAATCTCATTAGTCCAGGTAATGGACTTTTGCAAAACAGCATTTTCGCCGCCAATAAAAAGTTCTTTATTGTTTACCTGAATGCCGGTAAGGTACAGCGGAGGTTCAAAAGCAGTATTTTCCAGCATTTTCGGATCAAAACTTATCAGCCCCTTCAGGCTGCCAAAATACATTCTCCCCTTCTTATTTTTATAAGCAGAATGATAATTAAACTGATCGCATAGCAGGCCGTTGGCTTTCGTGTATACTTTAACGTACCCGCTGTTTAAGTGATAACTAAACAAACCGCGCGAAGTACTTACCCATAATTTACCGGCATCATCCTCCAGTATAGTCAACACAAAATCTGAAGGCAAACCATTGTTAACCGTATAACGGGTAAAGCCATTTTTATCACTATTCAACAAACAAAGGCCCCCGCCATCTGTGCCCACCCAAAGCTGTTGTTTACTATCACTGTAAATGCAGTTAATCTGCCCTTTGCCAATGCTTTCCGTATTATCAGCATGGTGCTGATACAATACCGTTTTTCCGGTGGCTGTATTAACAGCCTTCATACCATGCATTATAGTTCCGGCCCACAAAGTACCACCGGCATCTTTAAACAGGCAGGTGTACCATTCATCAGCCAGTTCTTTTATAACGGAAAATTGATGGGTAGTTCTGTTATAGGTATATACCCCGCGTGCAGTTGCCACGTAAATCTGACTATCGGCAGAACGATAGATATAATTTATAATGTCGCTTTTTAAAGAACCTGAATCTTTACCTACGGCATAGTGTTGTTTAACAGCCCCTGTTTTTATATCCATTACATCCAGCCCATGCACATAGGTGCCTACCCAAAGGTTATCGCCATCTACCAGCATGCCATGTACATTGTTGTAAGCAATACCCTGTTTACCGGCATTGGGCATAAAACCGGAAAAAACACCTGTTTCAGGGTCCAGCTTATTCAAACCCGCGTCTGCAGTACCCATCCATAAACATCCGTTTTTATCTTCGTGTATCTGCCTTATCACATTGCCGCTTAAAGAATTGGTGCACTGCTTTGGATAAAACTTGCTGAACACATCGTATTTAGCTGAATAGTAGTTCAGGCCACCATAATGCGTGCCCACCCATATACCCCCCTCCTTATCTGTGCAAAAGGTATTGATAGAATTGTCTGACAAGGTGTAAGGATCGTTCACGGCCTTTTTAATACGGCTAACAGCACCTGTGCTTCTGTTAAATGCAACAATGCCGGCAGATTCTGTACCTATCCAGTATTCGTGGTTATTTACGGTAACAAATACCTTGGCAAAAAGACTTGTTTTATCGTCGTTATAAGTAAGTATTTCAGTAAAGCGCAATTCTCTGGTAAAGAATATGCTGGCCCCATGCGTTGCGGTGCCTATTAATACATCTCCTTCGCTGGTTGCGTATAACCGGTCAATCCATTTGTTCTTATCCGCAACGGCGGCCCCCTTAAACAAATCGAAAGCGGTAAACGTATCGGTAGCCGGATTGTATTTTTGCAACAGCCCCCCTGAAGAAGCTACCCATAGCTGGTTACCAGCCATACAAAGGGCAGTTGCCTTAAAAAACCTGGAAGCAGGGTACGCCACTATAGCACCCGTTTGGGGATTGTATTTATGCAGTGTATAATCAGATATAAACCAGAGATAGCCCTGGTTATCTGTCTGCAGGCCCGATATTACGGCAAGAGCGTCTGTAGGCAGCAACCGGAAACGCTCTGTATGAGGATCGAAATTATATAACCCTTTCTCCGTTCCCACCCAAAGCCTGTCATCGCCATCCAGGCAGAGCGCTCTGATATGACTGTTTGCGGTTCCGGGTTTATCCCCCCCGTTATTCAGAAACACCTTAAAGGTATACCCATCAAACCTGTTTAACCCATCGGGCGTACCAAACCAAAGAAACCCTTTTGCATCCTGAATGCTGCACCATACCTGATTATTGCTGAGGCCGTTTTCAACCTGATACCGGCGAAAGTTAATATCCTGTGCTTTTGCGGTAACCAGCATTAGCATACCACAAACAGCCGAAAAAAGTACTGAAAGTTTAGTAACCACTTAATAAATATACTCAAATTTAAAAAAGGGGGATTCTAAAACCAGAACTACTGAACACCGGAGCTTATGTAACTTAGGTCACCTTCCGGCTGTTTCCGGTTACTTAGATTGCAGTTACCGAAAAACCAGAACCACTGTGAACAAGCAAGCGACAAACGATGCCCTTTTATGGGAACAGGTGCGCAATGGCAATGAGAAAGCTTTTGAAATCCTCTATTACAAATACCATCCCTTTCTGCTGCAAACTACCGCAGGCATTGTAAAAGACCCGGAAGCCGCAGCGGAACTGGTACAACAGCTGTTTGTTAAGCTGTGGACCAACCGCCATTCCATACACATTAGTAATAACCTGAAAGGGTACTTATGCAGGATGCGTCAAAACCTTCTTTACGATACGCTTAAGAAAAACGGTACAGCCAACCGCTACTATAACACGCAACTGGAGCAACCTAGAGTGCTATCTTATACACATGTAGAAGAGCGGCTGCATGCCCGCATACATTTGCAGAAAGTAAAGAAGCAATTGCTAAAATTAACACCCCGAAAACGCATTGTTTATCAGCTGGTGAGAATGGAAGGCTTTAGTTGTGAAGCTGTGGCAACACAGCTGGCTACAAAAGAAAGAACAGTTCGCAATCAGGCAGCGGAGGCAGCGATGGAAATTGCATCTTACATCAACAGAATGTAACGCCCCCTTTCAATGTTCAACCTACGTTTAATAAACTCAGATATTACGATTTTTTATAAAAAACTAAACATCTGTTAAAACGTGTTTTAACTATAATAAATAAAAAATCTTACACTACTTTGGCTCCCGGAAACACGTACCGATAGTTTGCTGCAGCAAACCTTTTTAAACATCCACTATCCTTTTGGGAAAACCTCCCGCTTTAGAATCCAAAAAAGTCCTATTTAAATCCGTTCACCCGGAGTACCGGCCAGGTAACCCTATGCCTGTACTTCAAATTAATTAACCTAAAACATAAAAGCTATGCTTAACAGCAACACGGGCTTTTTAATCCGGTTTTCTAACCTAACCAATCAGCTGTCTGAACTGTCACTTCAGGAGCAACCAGCTAAACAACTAACCACTTTTTCCAACACCTGCCATCAACTAATTAAAATTACGCTGGAAGAACAGCACCATCCGGAAATGGCAGACACCTTTAGCAAAAACCTGCCGGGCCTGGTGCAGCTGATTAACAAATGCTACCGGCTATCTCAGCAAAACACCCCCGACGCATTAGCCTACAGCCGGTTTACCGAAGCTTCGCTGGAAGTGTTTGAGCATTGCATTGATGGTACACAGCAACAGTATTTACCGCTGTACCTGAAAATGCCGGATGCCCTTGTAATAAAGGAAAGCGCCTGGTTTGACACCCAATGCCGCCAGCTGATGCAGCGCGGTATAAATGGGAAGATGGCCGGGCTTATTGAAATTGCCATACAGCCTTTGTACAACATTGCAACTGCCTCGCCCATGCGCCCGTTCAGCTTTCTGGAATTGCAGGAGGCCCGTAAACATTTATACAATCTGGAAACAGCTTCCACAGAAAAGGAATTATTGAGCGTATTGTACGGGGTAAATTATAACACCGATACCTTTATACACTGGCTGTTGCACTATCTGCAGGCAGAAACAGACCGTATGCCTTTTGCAAGTACCCGGAAGGAATACCTGGAAGCAATAGCACATGAAATGCAGATGGCGCGTTTTAACCCGGCACTTAAAAGGCCAGCCCAACCTTTTGACAGCCATAATGATTGTATATATGCCTGCATGCACCCGTTTTTCTTCAGACAATTGAATCAGCTGGAACACGCTCCCGCACAAAACATAACAGAAAAAATAAATATTGAAACAGACACCATGACTACTATAGCATGGTTACTAAGGCTGATACTGGAAGCACTGGGCTTACCCACCAGAAACATCAGCCAGTTAGTGAGTATTGCCAGTACTATATTCTGTTTTAAAAATGTACCGGCAACAGACCCTGCCAACTTTGGCCCATACTCACAGCCCAAACGGCTGAATGCAGATGTATTAAACCGGCTGGCCTATATACTGGAAACGGCTCTGCAAAAGGTACGCGAGCTACAGGACAAGCATAAACGAAAAGGCCCGGATACAGATAAAGACTAACCCACTTTACTATATGGCTGCTTTGGCAATACCGCATTGCAAAAGCAGCCACCCTACTATTTCTGCAAAACGGAAAGTCCGCGGACTTCAACACAAAATAAAAAATACGTAATCAACTGCCCGCCAACAATCTGCAACAACACCTTTTACCTTCCCATTCCACCCAAAGTTTTTTTCAACTTTTTTACTTCACTGGCACTGCGTTCCGGCGTGTCCGCTCAAAGTCTGCCCCGATATTGTTTTCATTGCTTTGCAATTTTACATCGTTGCTAAGGAACACTCCATAAGAACGGCCGTTCACTCCATCAGCACTGCGCGCTTTTTCACCGGTTATTGCGCAAGAAACAGCAGCAGTGCGGGGAGTTTGGAGAGAGATTACAACGCTCTTTGAATTGCTTACGGATTTTCTGTCAGTGCTTACGGATTTCCGGTTAGTGCTTACGGGTTTTCCGTCAGTGCTTACGGATTTTCCGTTAGTGCTTACGGATTTTCCGTTAGTGCTTACGGGTTTTTCGTTAGTGCTTACGGGTTTTTCGTTAGTGCTTACGGATTTTCCGTTAGTGCTTACGGATTTTCCGTCAGTGCTTACGGATTTTTCGTCAGTGCTTACGGATTTTTCGTTAGTGCTTACGGATTTTCCGTTAGTGCTTACAGATTTCCCGTCAGTTCTTACGGATTTTCCGGAAGCACAGTTTAAAGCCTTAGCAACACTTCATCAACATTATTATTGAACCGTATAAATCGCAAACATATGCGTAAAAAGTATAATTATTTTATTCCCCGTGGAGATAACGACCGGGCACAATGGTTTAACACACTGGGACAGAAAGGAAGCATCATTGGCCCCAACTACGGCCTTACTGCTGCTGAAGTTACAGAGTTGCAAGATTCCTGTACAACTATCTCAGATGCTTTAAGCAGAGCAGATATGAAGAAGAAAGAACAGAAAGAGGCTGTTTCGTATAAAGATGTAATTCAAAAAATGCTGTTACCTAAAATACTGAAACTGGCAGCCAAAATCAAGCTCCATCCTGATTATACAGAAAACGTAGGCAACGAATTAGGTATTGTAGGCAGTAGCATCATTACCAGCAATACAGAACGTCTTATGATACGCCCCAGCATTAAAGCAGTAGCCACACCAACCCATGTGGAAATTACATTTAGTAAGCAAAATCAAACCGGCGTAACCATCTACACCCGTTTGAAAGGACAGAACACCTGGGAGAAGCTGATCAATGCTACACAATCGCCTTATCGCGATGAGCGCCCGCTTACACAGGCAGGTGTACCGGAAATACGCGAATATGTTTCGATGTACTGGGATAACGGCGTAGAGCTGGGCCAATACAGCGACATAGCATTTATCCTCTTCGGCATCTAGCCCGTACTAACAATTAAACCGGCAGGCAGCCTGCCTGCCGGTTATACAATCACTTTAATTTATTGGTTATGGAATTAAAACTACTCCGTACCTACCATGAAGAAGGTACGAACGGGGAGCTGTTTGTAAACAACAAACTGTTCTGCTACACCATAGAGCTTCCATGGAAGGATAATCAACAACAAGTTTCCTGTATAATGGAAGGCACTTACAACCTGGTAAAAAGGCACAGCGTAAATCATAGCCACCATCTGTTACTGAAAGGCGTAGAAGGCCGTGAACTGATACTGATACACCCTGCCAATAATACTTTAAAAGAGCTGAGAGGGTGTATTTCTCCTGTAAAAGTGCTTACTGCTCCGGGATGTGGAGATAGCTCACGCGCTGTATTTGAGCCGCTGTTAAAAATGGTATATCAGTCGCTGAAAAAGCAGCAAACAGTTACAATAACCATTGCAAAAAAACCTTAATCATTCACTTTCATCTGCAACAGTATGAACAAGCTTTCCAGTATTAAACAACGCGTGCAGGCGCCTACACCTGTTTTCTTTAAAAAGTTAAGAACCATTGGTCTGATACTGGCCGCAGCAAGCGGCGCTTTACTGATAACCCCAGTGGCATTACCTGCCATTGTAACCCAGATAGCCACCTACCTGGGTGTAGCAGCCAGTGTGTTATCTGCCGTAAGCCAGACAACAGTAGAAGACAATGTAAAACACATAGAAGAAGTGTATGAATAATCCGCAGCTGGATATGCACTCCAAAGCAGGCGTTACCGGAGGCATGGCCTTTACCATGTTATCCGTAATTAACAGTGCAGATGTTTGGAAAACCGTTATACTGGCGGCCATAGGCGCTACCGTAAGTTTTCTGGTATCGCTGTTATTAAAATGGATAGCCAGACGGCGAAGCCGGTAAAATACCTGAAAGTGAGAAGCCGCTACCTGAACGGGGCGGCTTCTTTTTATTTTATTGCGTAAATCAATTACCAATAATGTTTATTCCATCCGTTTAAAAACAATACACTTGTATTGCCTGTTTCACATAAAGGCCGGCCTCAAGCCGTTGAAGAGTATCATTCTATGCATTTACATCCCTCAAAACCACCTTTCATCATTATCCCCCACTCACACTTCTTAAAATTTGCGTTATTAGCTGCAACAATTGCTTTCTCACCCCGAAAAAACAACTATGATGTATGTAAAACGGTTGCTGCTATCTGCCCATTTGTTACCAGCCATTATGTTATTCAGCAACGCACAACCTTTATACAGCCCGGAACAACTAAAAGCCGATATAGATACCATGGTGCGCTACCTGGAAGATACGCACATTAACCCTTATTACCGGTACGGGAAAGCTTTATTCTATAAAGATGTGGAACAGGTAAAAGAGCAATTGCGCCAACCGCTTGATGTTACCAGCTTTTACCTGCGGGTGCAGCCACTGCTGGGCAAACTGGAAGATGGGCATACAGACATAAAACCGCCACTGGCGCTTTACAACCAGCAAAACCCATACGAATTACCTTATGCAGTAAAGCTGTCTGCCACGCCGCCTTATATAACCTTTACCAAAGCTTACTTAACAGCGCCTTTACCCTTGCCGGCAGCAACAGAAATCATCAGCATCAACGGCATACCTGCACAAAAAATTACAGAAGATATTATCAACCTTAACACCGGTGAAACCAGAGCTTTCCGGGCAGATTTTGGGGCTGGTTATTTTAACTATTACCTGCATACACTTTATAAAACCGGAAAAACCTACACAATCCACTACAGGTTAAATGGCCGCAAAGTAAAAGCCGTTGTAAAAGGCATTCGCCGGAATGTGCTGCTGAATAAAATAAATGTACAGGAAACCGCTACCAGCCAGCAACACAAAGCCCAATCAGATTATCACCTGAGTATACTACCCAATAATAGTACAGCCATACTAGACCTACCTACATTTGACAACCTGCAACATTTTGATACTTTTCTGGACTCTGCCTTTACGGTAATGGCTGCTGAAAACATACAAAACCTGATTATTGACCTGCGGAAAAACAGTGGTGGAGATTCTGATATAGGAGATGCTATTCTGCAATACCTGGCCCGTACTCCTTTCAGGCAATATGATAAAGTGGTAGAAAAACACAGTTCCCTGTTAATACAAAGATTGCTGAAACAAAAAGCAGGAAAGAATCTGTCGAAATGGGACAGCGCATTTATAAACAAACCCGTGCATGTAGTATCAACTGAAACCTACGATGATATTACCCTTACAACAATACCCAACCGTTTTACAGGCAAACTGTATGTGTTAACCAGTACCTATACCTTTTCATCAGCTGCCGATTTTGCACAGGCTGTTAAACACTACAAACTGGGAAAGATAATAGGCGAAGAAACCGGAGGCTGGATTATCAGTTATGGAGATATTGTTTCCAGCAAGCTACCCAACACCGGCCTTACCTTTACCATATCCAGCAAGCTGTATTATAATATGGGTGCAGGTGTAAAAGACTGGCATGGCGTTATTCCGGATATAGCCCAGCCTGCAGATGAGGCTATGCAGTACACCCTCTCCCTTATTCAAAAAGCACATCCCTAAAACAGCAGAAGCTGTTTCAAACGAAACAGCTTCTGTTTAACATAGCGGCACTTAACATTACTAGTGCCTTCCGTTACCCCCACCACGGTTACCTTTTTTACCACCGTTACCATTACCCTTATTCCCTTTTCCTTTATTCTCATTCGGATGGGCTTTTACCCATTGTGCGTGCTGAGGATGTTTTTTATTCTGAAAATACTTTTCTTCTTTACTGTCGCGGATGGCTATCTGATCGCGTTTGCCTCTGTAATTGTAATATTCTTTCTGATACTTTGCATGGTTGAGGTAAGGCCTGTCCACGTTATTAATAACTACTTTATGCACGGTATACAGGTCTATATTTCTATAGCTGGCAGGTAAAGTACGTACGCGGCTCCAGTTATTGCCGTTTCTATAAATGTATACCCGCTCTGGAACATAATAATACACTTCTGCATCGGGAATATAGTAATAGTCAACATGATCATATCCTACGGGGCCCCACACAGGTTGTGTTCCAATATTAATACTCACGTTTACCTGCGCTTTGGCAGATACTGTAAATACAGTAGCAGCCATTAAAAGGATTATCAGCTTTTTCATAAAAATGACTTTGATACGTATAGAACAAAACCAATGCCCGATACTGCTAAAAACAGCCTGAAAACGATGTAAGGGAAAAATTCATCGACATACCTGAACTATGTTACAACATACAGGGGATTGACAACCTGGCACCCACCCCCTTCCACCCGTATAATTTACACCAGGCAGCCTGTGTTAAGTACAAGTACGGTTATCTGCACAGGCTACAGCTGTACCACTAACTTGCAGCTACTAACACCATTAAATAAATTCTATATGTACAGAACACAATTTGCATCCTTTCATACGTACCAGCACCTGCGTCCGGAACAAGTGGCAGATCCTTATCAAACCGCCCGCTCCTGGTTTACCCAATGGCTATACATTGATATAAAATACAATCTGCAATGGTGGTTTGAAACATCGTTAGGTAAGGAAATATGGCCGCAGGGAGATGCCAGTTACCTGCTGGAGTTTTATGATACGTTTATTATGGCTATAGAAGGTGCACACCTGATGAATGAACTGTTTAACCTGGACAGAGCAGCCGTACTGAAAACAAAAAAGTCAGAGACAGAAATATTTCAATCGCCACACCTTTTCTGCGAAAACGGAAGCCAGCACGATCCGTTCACGTATTTCCCGCGCAGCCTTACGCTGGAGGAGTTTCATAACCCGTACACCGTGTTTACACACTTTTTTACCCTGCACGATTTAAAAGCGTGGAAAATGCTGCTATACATACTAATGAATATGTCGTTAACAGAAGAGTTGCCCACACATTCCATAGACAACTATAACCTGCAGGTATGCCGCCTGCAACTGGATAAGCTGGCAGATGCCATGCACCTGATTTATGTACGGGAGTACCCCCGGCCGGCCGAAGCACTGGCGCGAACGGCCGGGATACGAAAACCGGGTATGACCCAATATAAACCCAAAGCAGCTGACTAATCAGCCGTAGGTTCATTTAACCGGGGGCGTAATCTTACTTTAGATTTATTAAATACGTTCTGCCCGTTATCTATACCTTTTCTTAATTCCTTCTGTCTTTCCAGTGGTAAATGAATGGTGTCTTTACATTCCGTACTACAGCAACCGTCGTGTTGTGCAGCACATTCATCGCACTGAATAAACAGCAGGTGGCAACCGTTGTTTTTACAGTTGGTATGCGTATCGCAGGGCTTGCCACATTGGTGGCATTTAGCAATTACATCCTCTGTAATACGCTCGCCCAACCTGTCGTCGAACACAAAGTTTTTGCCTATAAAACGGCTGGCTAAATTGCCTTCTTTTACCTGTTTGGCGTAGTTGATAATACCGCCTTCCAGGTGAAATACATTTTTAAATCCTTTATGTAACATCCAGGCACTGGCCTTTTCGCAACGGATACCACCGGTGCAGTACATTACAATATTTTTATCTTCCTTGCCTTTCAGCATATCCACTGCCATAGGCAACTGGTCGCGAAAAGTATCGGAAGGTATTTCAATAGCATTTTCAAAATGGCCTACTTCATATTCGTAGTGGTTACGCATATCTACAAACACGGTATCGGGATCGCTGATAAGCTCGTTGGCCTGTTGGGCATTTACATACTTACCCTTGTTTTCCATATTAAACCCAGCATCTGTAATACCATCTGCCACAATTTTTTCGCGCACTTTTATTTTTAATACCCAGAAAGATTTACCATCATCATCTACCGCAATGTTTAAACGCAGATTGTTTAGCGGCTCAACGGCATACAGTGTTTGTTTAAACTGTTCCAACAATGAAGAAGGAACACTTACCTGCGCATTAATACCTTCGTTGGCTACGTAAATGCGGCCAAAAACCTGTAACTGAACCAGAGATTTGTACAAACTATCCCTGAACTCCCGGGGATTAACAATAGGAAAATAACTGTAAAAGCTAATAGTAGTGCGCGGTTCTGTTTCTTCATACAAACGGCGCTTCAGTTCCTCCTGGGAAACACGATTGTGTAGTACTGCCATATTTTAAAATTTCAGACATCGGGCCTGAACCCAATATTCCATGATAATGTATGGACCCACTTGCAGGGTGGGCAAAATTTGCGCGGCAAAGATATTAATTTCACCGACGATAGCAAAGCACATACCGGGCACCCTTAAAATAAGCATAAAAAAACCTTAAGAACCTTGGCAGAGGGGCTATTAGAAGTACATTCGCATAACCTTCATAAACACATTTTTCCTGTTGAAAAACTTAACAGCATATCAGCTTAATGGCGTTAGCAAACTACTCTCCTATAAGCATAGTCTCACACCCGATGAAAACGAACGGAAGTTGTCGTTTCATGCAGCACTGAAAATAATTCCAGGCAGTTTTTTAAAAAAACAGGTACAGGCATTCATTAATATCTTCTGCGAATACCAGCTGGCAGATACGGATTATGATGTTATACAAACGGATAACCGGAAATATGCTTCTACGGAGCAGCATATACAGCATATGCCCCTGGAAGTAGTGTTAAAGTTCCTTACGTTTATTATATGGACCGATCGTATAGTAGACGGATACTTCTTTGCCAAAATTCATGACAAAACCATGTACTGGCTGCTATCGCGTATAGAGGCGTTACAAACCGGCACCACTACCAAAGCATAATTGCTTATTATTACGGTTCACTCTTTCCTGTAACCAGGGGGATATTCAGTTTAATACCTGAGCGGTTAAAGCTTCTGCTGCGGAACGATTGTACAAAATCTATACGTACCAGCTTAAAGATATTTTCGATAGAGAAAAAGACATCTGCATAGTTGCTGCCCCCTTCCAGTACCAGACTGTTCCCTCCTACTACAAAAAACCAGTTGAGCTTGCGCAGCAGCGGTACTTTGTTACTCAGCCATCCGTTGAGGTGATACTCCACACTGGCTCCACCGTAAATAGAAGCGGTGGTACTAAACTGATAAAAAGAAGCCATCAATAGTGTACCCAGATAGTTGGAATTAAACAAACCATCGTTACCACTAAAATGCTGGTAATCGGGCAGCTGCACTTTGCTTTTGTTTAAAAAACCGCCGCCGAATAACTTATAGCTAAAGCGGCCTTTCATGGCCAGATCTAATGTTTGTGTGGCTGATAAATTCCATTTACCATAGTTAACATCACTGCTCAGCAGCTTATCAATACCCTGCGTATAACTCAGTTCAAAAGTGGGATAGTCTGACCCCGCGTTTACTTTTCTATCCGGCAGCTGAATATAACGCGAGCCTGGTTGCCAGCGCAACGTAAGCGTGGCAGATAAAGCATTATGCGCTGCCATAGGCGTATCTGTTAACTCTATGGGGTAGTTGGGTGTAAAATCTTTACCCTTTGGATGCCCGATAGAACCAAAAGCAGTATTTACCAGTGGGGTACGGTGCTGAAAAGCAACATTACCCTTTATGGCAAAGTCCTTCGCAGGATCGTAATCATACCCCAGCTCGGCAAACTGCGCCTGATACAGCTTCATAAAATTGCTCCGGTATAACAGGGTGTTAATAGTATTTACGCGGGGCGTTATGGGCTGGGCATTGTTAAACTGATATACCCGCTGCCCGCCGCTGAAACGAAAGGCGCTGAGGCTGCGGTAAAAACGGTATACCCCCGCAATATGGGCATTAAAATGATGATTGCTGAAGCCGTAACGCAGATTGGTTAACAGATGGAGGTAACGCCCGTTGTTCCAGTATTTACGGGTTTCGGGAGCAAAGTTTACCACTACCCCTTCTATGGTGTTATAGTTAACCATATCGTACACGCCCGGCACCTGTATATAGCGTTTTTTGCGGGCGCGGCTAAACGTTTCACCCGTAACAAGTACATTGTACAGGCTGGGCCGGTTGCGTATACGATCCATAGAGTCCAGATAGTAATTCTGTGCATCTCTGCCTCCCAGACTATCGGCCCGGCGATACTCAACCATGTTATCGGATTGTATAATCAACGCCCTTGCAGTATCAAAATAAGGCAGCGATTTTCTTTTGGCAGCCGTATCAAACGTAAGTATTACGTTATTGAAAATACCGGGCGGAAACGTGGGCTGCAGATGGTAACGGAATAAATGCGTAAAACTGCCATGCGTATCAAACCCCAGCAGCTCTACCGTAGGCTTCAGCTTTAGCCGGGCGGGTACCCAGGTGCCTTCCTGCTCTTTATACTCCTGCTCAATATTCAGCGTATCCAGTATCTGCATCTGCTGTTTTTTTACCAGCTGCAGGTGTGCGCGGTAAATACGCCAGCTACCCTCCAGCAAATCTATATAACCGCTAAAAACCGGTTCGTACTGTTTGCGGGGCTGCACATGAATGCGGTATAGCCGGTACCCCTTTTCGGTAAAAACACTATCCAGCCGGTAATGGTAATAACCGGGTGCCTCTGCTGCCAGGGGCGATAAAAAGCCACGCAGGTTAAGATTATCGCCCACCTTTACTACGGGCTGATAAAAGGAAAACAATTGCGGATAGCTGAACCCATACGCACTACCCTCGCCATTAACTGTGGAAGAAAGTACCTGTACCTTAGATTTACCAGGGCCATCGTAATACCTTACGGCCTCTGTTTCGGCAGAATAAAACTGCATGGTATCGCCCGGAAAATAAACCGGCCTGCCAAGAAAATGGGTGGGATAGTCTCTTAAACGGATATTCCCGTTAATATAAATATCGCATTGATAGCGGGAAAGCTCTTTTTCGTAGATAGCGCGCCGCTGTATAGCTTTTTGAATAATGGCCAGGGCACTGTCTGCCTGTAGTTGGGCAGCCACCGGGTATTGAAGCAGCAAAAACAGCCATAACAGGCGGGTAGGTTTCATATTGGCAGGTACATCAAACTACCTGCCAATATAAATGCCTGTTTACTTCCTGGTAAGGTTAGCAGAAAAGCTGCCGGTAATAGCAGCACAGCCCGCCACCAAACCACCCATAAAACCGGTTACCAGTATAATAGGCATGGAAGAGCTACCCATATGCAGAATATCTGCCACTTTGGGTGCAAGAATATGTTTATTCAAAGAATCGATAATAAAAGCATGGGTACCCCACAGCAGAAAAATACCTGTAAAACCGGCCAGAAAAGCCAGTAAAGGCTTTTGTGAAACGGCTATAGCCACTATTAATGAAGTAACGGCAACAGACCACCATGGCATAAACAATACAATGGTAAAACCCAGTAAAGCTGTTAATACAGCAGCTACAACAAACTTCATGAATACGTTTTTTTAAGATTTTTTCTCAAATGTAAGTTTACCGGTTAATCCCTTATGTTTAGCCATATCCAGTCTGGATGCAATTTCAATTTTATAGTATCTGCCCGCAGCCCACGAATCAATAAACATATCGTAGTACTTACTGCCCGGGTTACCGTTCTGCCCGCCGGGGTAAACACCGTAAGCGTTTATTTCATCTGTAAGCTCTACAATCATACGCCAGCTGGGACCATGGAAACCTTTGTTGGCGTTGATAATATTCTCACCACCACCACTCTTAATATGCAAGCGGCTGAAAGCTGCCTGTTTTAACAGGTGCCTTACACCACCATCTTTATAAGCGCCCCATTCCAGCCGGTCGTCCTGCTCCTGCTTTCTCATGGCAGGAATAGCCATACGGTAAGCCTTCAGTACTATTTGCTGAATGGTTTCTTTTTCCGGTGTATAAATATCATCTATAAACTGGTAGTTGGGGTCGCGGGCCAGTGCCTCTATCAGCGTAGCTTTCTCAGGCATAGGTAATGGTTTACCGGATTGCGACAACTCATCACGGAAAATACAAACCGTTAAACTATCCCACCATAACTGCAGTACAGTAGGCGCTTTCTCCTGGGCATCGCTGCGCAGGTTCCAGTTTTTAAACAGGTCTACATATTTTCTTTCATCGGCATTCAACATACTCTCGTCCAGGTATTTCAGTAATACCGGACGGGCAATTTCTGCAAACGTATTATAGTTGTCTGTCTGCATTTTTTGCATATCTACCACGGTAGCATTTTCCATACCCGCCAGGTAGCGGTCTATGGTTAACCCGCGGAACAATTCAAACGTACCACCCTGGTAATACGGATACGTAGTATCGTAAGGGTATTGGTTGGCACTGCTTACATAACCTCTTCCGGGGTTATACATGGTAAGGTTTTCTTCAATAGCCACATCGCCCTGCCAGCCAAAAGAGCTGTCGGTACCAGGCATTACAAAATCACCCTGTCTTCTCCATTTAGCCGGGAACATACCCTGCTGGCGGATGGCAATATCACCACTTTTGGCAGCGAAAATCATATTCTGGCCCGGACACTTGAAGTAAGACAACGCATCCAGATAGTCAATATATCCTTTGGCACGATCCAGCAGACTAAATGTTTTCAGCTCATTACTTGGCTCATGCGCCATCCATTTACAGGCATATGCTTTACCGCTGTTTAACGGATCAGGATAACTGGCATCGTACATTACCGGCCCCCAGATGGTCATAGCAATATGCTCCACACGCTGGCCGCCGCCTTTTATTTTAATAACCTCATCGCGGAAAGAGGTGCTGCGCCAGGTATTGTTATACCAGTATTCGCGCATGGTAGAATCTTTAAACTGAATTTCGTAGTAGTCTTTTACATCGCGCTCCGCATTGGTAAAACCAAAAGCACAGCTATCGTTAAAACCAATTACGATATAAGGAGCACCCGGAAAAGAAACACCGTAGGCATTATATGCCGGGGTGGAAATCTGCATTTCGTACCAGATAGCAGGCAGGTTAAGGCCCAGGTGAGGGTCGTTACACAAAATAGGTCTGCCGCTTTGTGTTCTGTTACCCGCCAGCGCCCAGTTGTTACTGCCGTTATCTTTATCCGGCTTAGGTACCGCTGGTTTAACAGCGCCTGCTTTGGCTGGCTTTGCAGCCGGTTTAGTGGGCTTTGCAGCCGGGGTAGCAGCTATTTTAGTGCTATCCACAGCTGGCAATGTACTATCTGCCAATGCCATTGCAGTGGAATCTACCACAGGCCCGGGTTTAAAAGTAAAGTATAAAGAGTCTGCAATGGCAGGAACCGGCAAACGCTCGTCCGGCTCGTACATTACCGCATTTTTAGGAATAATGGGCTGCATCAGATCCTGCCCATACGGGTACAGTTTTTCATATTCCGTGCCGGTAAATACAGACCGTGCATTGGTTCTTTCAAAATCTTCCTCTCTGCCAGCCAGGTCGTAAGCCATATACTTTACAAACAAAGCCGTTTTCAGATTGGTCCAATGCTCTGGTTTATAATCCAGCAATTTATATTCAATAGGAATTTCGCTGGCATCCAGCTGATCTATATAATTGTTTACGCCAGCCGTGTAAGCGTCCAGCGCTTCTTTGGTGGTTTTATCGTTCTCCATTTCGGTAAGGGAACGCTCAGCTGCATACACCATTCCCAGGCGCCGAAAATGCTGATCTACCTTTACTATATCATTTTCTCCGGATTTGGGGCCCAGTATTTCACTTAAACGGCCGGAAGCATAATATGTCTGAAACTCCATCTGCCACAGGCGAAACTTGGCGTGCAGGTAACCCTGCGCAAAATAAGCGTCACTTTCGTTATCAGCGTATACGTGCGGCACCAACCTGTCATCCAGATACACCTCTACCTTACCTTTCAGTTTGTCTGATTTTAATTGAACAACATATAAGGTATTAGCCGATTCTGCATTCTGCCAGAACCCCGTTTGCGGGCAAAGAAAGCTGCCTAACCTTGGGGTTTTACTGCCTGCAACAGGCAATTGCATATTCAGCAGGATGATCAGCCCTATAGTAACGGCAGCACCCAGGATTGAGGGTATCACTCTCATGAGGAGCAGGTTGAGTGTTTTAAAAAGTCTGAAAAATACGTTTTCGGAGGCAATATAATTATGTTTTCCCTGTTTGCAAACATGTTAGCCCCATTTACCGCTGTTGCCAGGCCCAACAAGCCGGTTTTAATATGATTGATTTTCAATGCGCCGTTACAGAATGGGAACATTTTTTAACGGCTATTTTGCCCAAAACTGCCCCGCAAAGCCTCCCCCACCCCCGCTATACCCCGCTTCTGCCCCCGTTTTCGCAAAATTGCATGCAGGCAGCTTTTGCGGTATTCCACGGCCTGCAAAAGAATTTGCCGCCGGCTTAATTTTTTCTCCCCTTAACCAAGGGAAGCAGCTGCAAAACACCAATCTCCCGCGCTTTCTGCTGTTTCTCTCCTTTAGCCTTTTTACTTTTGCTTTTTAACTTTCTGAACAACATGGACGCTGTAAAAAACATATTGGGCTTACAATTACCTACCGATCCGCGCTGGGTTAACCTGGCGGAAATAAGCCTGGAAGCTATACTAACCGATCATGCGTATTGCGAGCAAAAAGCTGCCATCAGCTGCATAAGTATGATACAACGCTACCCCCACCGGGTAGAGCTGGTGAACGAACTGGCACCTATTGTAACAGAAGAATGGGGCCACTTCAGGCTGGTGCTGCAGGAACTGCGGAAAAGAAACCTTACGCTGGGCAAACAAAGAAAAGATGAATACGTAAACCAGCTGATGGCACCCAAAACAAAAGGCGACTCGGAAGATAACCGCCTGCTGGATGAACTGCTGATTTTTGCGCTGATTGAAGCCCGCAGCTGCGAGCGATTTAAAAGGCTGAGCGAAGGCCTGGGAGATGAATACCTCCGCAATTTTTACCGCCGCTTTATGGAAAGTGAAGCCGGACACTACACCCTGTTTATTGAACTGGCGGAGCTGTATATAGATAAAGAAAAAGTACGCCAGCGCTGGGATTACTGGTTGAAATACGAGGCGGAGATAATGAAGGAGCTGGAAGTGCGGGGCGACCGCATTCACTAAACATTCTTATTACTGGCGGAAGAATTGCATTTCTTCTGCCAGATGGAGATAGGGATGCTGCTGCTGTAACCGCTCTGCTTTTTCCAGATGCTTTTGTAAAAAAGTCTGATGCTGTTTTGAAGTGGGGTGAAAAGGTTTGTGCTTGCGGGCTATAACAATGCTGCGAATTTCTTCCATCAGGGCCTGCGTATCTTTATCCAGGCAGCTGGCCGTAAAATGCTCCAGCACAAACTGCGTAGCAGGATAATTGGGGTGCACCATATCTATATCAAAAAAACGATAATCGCGCAGCACATCAATTACCAGTTCATACGCCGGGAAATAATACAACCTATCCAGCTTGTTTACCAGATGGTGTACCGCCTCTATTAAACGGGCCTTACTGCGGTTATTATCTACCACCCCATCGCGGATATGCCTTACCGGGCTGATGGTAAAAATTACTTTTACATGCGGATTGAAATGAAACAGCCGGTGCAGCGTACCATCCAGCGCTGTTACAATTTCTTCTATGGAACTCAGGTGTTTATTAAACCATTGTGCGGGGGCTTTGTGACAGTTTACCACATCTCTGCCCCCTTCCCGTAACTTATATACAAAGGAAGAACCCAGGGTAATAATCAGCCAGTCAGCCTTCTGCAAAAAAGCATGCGCCTGCTGTTGCGATTCATTAATAATACGCACGCCCTCTGCCGCATCTATATTAGAAAAACGGCTGTGGTGCATCCAGCTATGCCAGGCCTCATTCAGTTCAAACAAATCTGCCGTGGTATATTGCCGGTTTTCCATATACGATACCAGGCTGTTACAAACGCCCATAGGATCGAACAGGATGCCATTGGGATTTTGCAGTACGTTAAACTTCATCTCACCCAGGTAGTTACCTATATGCTCTGTAAAGCACGAACCTATGAGTAAAATATTATCGCGGTAAGTAACCGGCGTATCAAAAGGCTTTATTTGTATAGGAACCTGAAATTGCAAAACGGAGAATTATAAGTGAGTAGTGGATGATAATGGATGTACAAACAATCTGGAAGCCAGTTGCAGACTTTCAGCCAGCGCTCCGGCATTCAGTTGCAGGGGTAGCTGCTGCTGTTGCAGATAAGCTATAATATTTTCGGTGGCCATATTGCCCACCAGATCGTCCTGCGCCATGGGGCAACCACCGATGCCTTTTAAAGCACCATCAATACGTTGGCAGCCCGCACGTACCGCTGCATCCAGCTTATCGCGCCAGCTGTAGGGTGTACAGTGCAGGTGTGCACCAAAGCTTACCTGCGGGTATTGTGGTATTACGGTTTGCAGCGCATGGAATACCTGATGGGGCGTAGCCACGCCTACCGTATCGGCCAGCGATACAATGGTAACGCCTATACCTGCCATTTCCGCCGCCCATTGCAGCAGTATCTCTTCATTATACACATCGCCATACGGGTTACCAAAGCCCATGCTCAGGTACACCACCAGCGTTTTGTTATGCCGCACACACAACTCCTGTATCTGCTGTACACGTGCCCGGCTTTCTTCTATAGTGCTGTTGGTATTGCGTAGCTGAAAAGTGGGTGATATGGAAAAGGGAAATCCCAGGTACTGAATAGCCTCATACGCCACCGCTTCTTCTGCACCGCGTACATTGGCTACAATGGCCAGCAGTTGCGATTGGGTATTACCTAAATCCAGCCCGGCCAGCACTTCTTTTGTATCGGCCATTTGAGGAATGGCTTTGGCAGATACAAAACTGCCAAAGTCAATAACATCAAAGCCTACCCTAAGCAGGCTGTTGATGTAAGTAATTTTATCCTGTGTATTCAGTAAATGTGGCCAGCCCTGCATGGCATCACGCGGGCATTCGGTAATTTTCATATGAACATTGTGCTGCAACATACTACCAATATACGCGAATCTGTTTAAGGAGCAATACGCTGCTTCATAGCCTCGTACAGTATCATGCCTGTGGCAACAGATACGTTCAGGCTTTCAAAACCACCCGTCATAGGTATGTTAAACTGTGCATCGCATATGCGCATCAGTGCAGGGTACACGCCTTTTTCTTCACCGCCCATTACTATAGCCACCGGTTCTTTCATATCCAGATCAAACACTTTGGTTTTGGCCGTCATTTCGCTGGCGAATACTTTAATACCGTTCAGGTGCAGCTCGTCTACCGCCTTCATAAGGCTGTTTACACGGCAAATGTTAATCTGCTCCAGCGCACCGGCACTGGTTTTAACTGCATCTTCGTTTAACGCACCCACACCTTTGTCGGGAATAATAATAGCATGTGCACCGCAGCATAAGGCCGTTCTGGCTATGGCGCCAATGTTACGAACATCTGTAACGCCATCTAAGATTAAAAAGAGCGGCGCTTCGCCTTTTTCGTTTACCCAGTCAATTACCTGTTGCAAATCCTGATAACGGATGGCCGATTTAAAAGCAACCACGCCCTGGTGCTGTATGTTAGTGAGGCTGTTCAGCTTCTCATTAGGAACATACTGCACCGGAACCTGGTTGTCTTTTGCTAACTGTCTTATTTCGTTAATAGCTTCGCCGGAGGCATTTTTAAACAACAACACTTTGTCTATCGTCTGGCCCGCTTTTAACGCTTCTGTAACCGGGTTACGCCCGGCTATGATATTTTTTTTTGATTGAAACATAACAAGGCACGAAGGTAATCATTCCCGCCCTGTTTTACCAGATATAGGTGGCAACCGCCCCTGCCTCCAGTAATCCGGTAGCATTTGCCGTTCCATCATTGATTGCAAAACGCTGTTGTTGTTTACTGGTATTCAGCACAATCAGTACTTTTTTACCATCCGGCCTTACAAAAGCTACGTTGCTAAGCCCCTGCGGCTCGTTAGAACCAATACGGTACGAACCCGGCCTTACAAAACGCGCAGAGTGCGACAGTATGTACCAGGCCGGGTTTTTAGAATAGGTGTTGCCGCCAATGGTAGTAACCCCTAAACAACGGTCGCAGCCGCCCCGGTCGGTAAACGGTTTGTACAGCGTATCGGAAGCCAGGTTCCATTCCAGCACGGTTTTAGCCCAATTACGGGAAGCGCCGATGGTAAGGTTTTGGATATGCTCTGCCAGGTCTCTTTTTAAGTTACCGGGTGCACCCAGCCACTGCTCTGTGAAGTACAGATTTTTATCAGGATGCGCATCATGCACCTTGCTCATAGCATCTATAGTACCGCCATACAGGTGAAAAGCACTGCCATCTACATACTGTTTTGCTTCGGGATTATTCAGTATAGAAATAGGATATTCCGGCTTATCGCAGTTATGATCGTACAAAATAATCTTAGTGGTAACACCCGCTTTGCGGAAAGTTGGGCCCAGATTTTTAGCTACAAAACCGGCCTGCTGCGTTGCCGGCATAAACATACTGGGGTTATTACCGGGGTGCAGCGGTTCGTTTTGTATGGTAATAGCATCTATGGTAAAGCCTTCCTTCTTCATTTCCTGTATATACTTTACCAGATACTCCGCATACACCTGCTGACACTCCGCTTTCAGGCTGCCGCCACGGGTATCGCCATTGTCTTTCATCCATACCGGCGCGCTCCAGGGCGAACCCAGTAGTTTAATATGCGGATTAATGGCCAGTATCTCTTTCAGCACCGGTAACAGGTATAATTTATCCTGTTGCAGGCTGAAGCGGGAAAGGCTCATATCGGTTTCGCCTTTGGGCAGATCGTTGTACGAAAATACTTTCTCGTCCAGATCGGAAGCGCCGATGCTTAACCGCAGATAGCTGATACCAGCGTTGGTGCCGGTGCTATCAAACAGCTGGTGCAATAATATTTTGCGCGCACCTGCATTCATATGGCTGATGGCCAATGCACTGCCGCCCGTAAGGGTACAGCCAAAACCATCCATTTGCTGGTAACGCTGGCTGCTATTAACGGTAATAACCGGTATACCGGTTGGTGTAGCAGCGCTGCCCATTACCAGTTGTTGCTGCTGAAACAATACATTGTTAGCAGCATCTGTTACCCATACAGCACTTTTGTCTGCCGTGCGGTGTGCGCTGCCCGTGGTTTTACACGATACCGCTGCGGCAAGCAGGGCGGGTACCCACGCATAACGATAAAATGTTCTCTTCATTTGAATTACTTTGATTTATGAATCGCAGGCCGGCAGCAAGGGGAATAGCCCCGGCCCTTGATTCGCCTCCCGATGCTTAAAAAATAATTTTATAATACCAGTGTCATAATAGAATGCGGCAGACTTTCCGTTTGGGCAGCCTTGCCTTTTATCCATAAGGAGTAAGGCACTCTGGTATTGGTATCGTTCATTACCACTACCGCTATTTTGCCATCTTCATTGATGAAGGCGGTAGTTATCAGCTGACCGCGGCTGGCAGCAGCCACAATACGCTTAGCGCCTGGGCGGATAAATTTAGAAAAGTGGCCGATGTAATAATAAGAACTCATGTACATGAGTTTACCTGTAGCACTATCTGCATGTACGGGTGCAAAACAGAAGTTGCCAACGTGGTTAGGGCCACCTTTTTCGTCCAGCAGAATGTTCCAATCCGTCCAGCCATCTGTACCGTTGTTGAAATCGGTAAGCATGTTGCGGCCGTATGTTTCACCATAATGCCAGTCGTTTATCTTTTTCAGGTCAAAGTTTTCAAAGCAGCCTTCGGTAAACATCAGGTGCTTATCAGGAAAGGTTTCAGATACACGTTTTACGTTATCATAAATTTTACCGCCGCCCGTCCAGCTTTCGTACCAGTGGTAGCCTAAACCCCAGATATATTTAGCTGCTTCCGGATCGGCATAGGCCGCAGCTGCACGCTGATACATCAGATCGCGGTTATGATCCCATATCACAATCTTCTTATCCTTCATGCCTTCCTTTTCCAGCACAGGCCCCAGGTGGTTCTTTACAAAATTCAGCTCATCTTCAGCAGTAAACAGGCAGCTCTCCCATTTTTGCTTAGCCATAGGTTCGTTCTGTACCGATACACCCCATATAGGAATGCCTGCTTTTTCATAGGCCTGTATAAACTTTACATAGTGGTGTGCCCAGGCATTGTAATACTGCGGCTGTAGTTTGCCACCCTGCAACAGACTGTTATTGTCTTTCATAAAAGCGGGCGGGCTCCAGGGGCTGGCAAACATTGTAAGCTTACCACCTGCCGCTGCTATCGCCCGCTGAATAAAAGGTATACGATATTGCTCATCATGTGCTACGCTAAAGGAAGCCAAAGCAGTATCTCCCTCTTTAATATACCCATAACTACCGCTGCTGAAATCGCAGCTGGCAATATTGGTTCTGGCCATGGAATAGCCAATGCCTTTTTCTGTGTTGTAATACGCCTGCAGAAACTCAGTCTGCTTATCCTTAGGCAAACGCGCAAAGGTTTCGGCAGAAGCATCGGTTAACGCACCACCAATACCCAGCATGGTTTGAAAGGAATGAGAAGGATCTACAAAAATACAGGGCTGGGTTTCCAGCGGTTGCCCCATATCGGTAAACTGCAATGTATCCGTTAGCGTTAAACGGTAGCTGGTACTGTCTGCAGTGGTATACACCAACACCTGTTTACCGGCAGCATTATAATTTGCTGCACCATTGGCAGTAGCAGTTTTGCTGCCTTCCTGCTCTTTGCAGGCCAGTAAATAAACCATGGCGCCAAGCGCCAGCAATGTTTTTTTCAATGGTAAAGTGTTTAAAATATGACAATAACAAAAGCCCGGACAATACTTCCGGGCTTTTGCTAAACCGTTTGGTTAATAACCTGGCGACTGCACCAACGCTGGGTTCAGATCCATCTGTGCCTGCGGTACAGGCATAATCAGACGGAACGGCTGCACATTGTAGTTCAACGGATTCTGTACGCCGTTTACAATTCCACCTTTTTGTGCGTTCATTACTTCAATGGCTTTACCGGTTCGTACCAGATCGTTCCAACGGTAACCTTCAAATGCCAGTTCCAGTCTTCTTTCTACAGCAATGGCCATTTCTGCCTCAGCAGCAGTAGCAGCACTTTTGTTGCCAAGTCCTACCCTGGTTCTCACCTGATTTACCAGAGCCATAGCTCCGCTGAGATTATTTGCTTTTACCAACGCTTCGGCTTTCAGCAACATAATGTCTGGTAAACGCATAATGTACACATCATTAATACCAGAACCGGGATCGTTGTATTTTACAATAAACGGATAGTCGCTGGCTGGCCAGTTAGGATCGGAATATTGACCGGTAATGTTTAAGAATTTGATAGAAGTGTGCAGGCGTACGCTATCCCCTTCTGTGCGGAACTGACTAACCAGATCGTTGGAAGGTATGTTAAACTTTTTCCAGCCACCACCCTGATAATTTCCAATAGAACCACCCACCAGGTTGGAAGGAATCCAGTTGCCAATAGCATCTGGCCCTGCATAACCAAAATAGTTCAGTTCCCAGATAGCTTCACTATTATTCTTATGACTGTTATCCCACAAAAAAGTATAGTTGGTTACCAGGTTGTATTGAGGAATAACTCTATCGGCATAATAGCTTACAGAATCCCAGTTGGGAGTTGGCATATGCGCATATACCTGGGTTAAAGCTGCATTAGCAGTTCCTTTTGTAATAAGGAACTTTGTAGCTGCATTGCCGGTTTCCATGGCATTATCTTTCGCAAACCACAAATCTTTCAGAATACTTCCATATACAGAATCTACAGATGCTCTGGCAACGATTGTTGAATTTAAAAGGCTTTCAGAAGAAGTAAGATCCGGCGCTTTTAACAGCAATGGCACTCCGCCAAACAAACGCACCAGATCAAAATAACAGTAAGCCCTTAAAAAACGAGCCTCGCTGAGCATTTGATTTTTACGGGCAGGTGTTAATGCAGGATCCGTACACTTTTCAATTTGTGGTATGATAATGTTAACACGGCCAATCATTTTGTAAGCATACCCCCAATCTCTGTTCAGGTTGTTATTGAGAGAGTTGGCAGTAAAATTATCGAGCATAATATTGGCGGTGTTATCTCCACCCGCATACGCGTTATCAGCAATAGCATCACCATTAGTAATGCGGTCTAACACAGACCATTCCATAATATCGTACCCCTTATAAAACAGGTACATGCCCGAAATCAGCTTTTCAGCTTCACCGGCACTGATGGAAGCTGCCGTATCATAAGCAACAATACTGGTTACAGGCTGTTGATCCAACACCTTGGAACAACCAGTTGCACCCCATACCAGCAGTAAAGAAGAAATACCGTAAAATATATGCTTGCACTTCATGGTAATACTGTTTTTTGTTAACAACACCTGTTACTACAGGTTTACATTTAAGCCCACCAGAAAAATCTTTGCCTGAGGATAAGCTCCATAATCAATACCCAACGATACGTTCTTGTTATCCTGGCTGTTTCCACCACCACCATAGGAACTTACTTCCGGATCAAATCCCTTGTAAGAGGTAATAGTTATCAGGTTCTGGCCAGATACATATACAGAAGCGCCTTTAATACCTACTTTATCCATCCACTTCTGTTCCAGTCTGTAGCTGAGCGTAATAGTTTTGAATCGCAGATAAGACCCGTTTTCGACAAAACGGCTGGATACTACCGTATTGTTATCGCTGGCTCTTTCTACACCCGGCATATCAGTAACATCGCCCGGCTTACGCCATCTTCTTAAAACATCTACACTTTGATTACGGGAATCTTTCATACTCTCAGTTTCAGACCTTACACCATTGTAAATTTTGTTACCCTGCGAGCCCTGAATAAACACACTCAGATCGAAGTTTTTGTAAGTAACCGTGTTGGTCATACCATAAATAAATGTAGGCTGTGCGTTACCGATGTATTTGCGGTCTTCCGGAACCAGACCTGTATAATCAACCTTGTCACCTTTACGGGTAAAATATAGTTGCTTACCGGTTGCAGCATCTACCCCAGCTGCTTCATAACCATAAAATTGTCCCAATCCACGACCTTCAGCCAGAATGATGGAGTTGCCTTTCTCGTAAATAGCACCGAATGAAGTGAGGCGACCCAAACCAAAACCAATGGACGTTACTTTATTCTGATTGAAAGACATGTTGAAGTCGGTAGACCAGCTGAAGTTTTTACGGATAATGTTTCTGGTAGAGATTAAAAATTCCTGACCAATGTTGCGCATAGAGCCGCTGTTAGCCAACACAGAAGAAACAATCTGGCCGCTAAGCGGTATGCGAACCAGTACATCTTTCGTATTCTTTACGTAAAAATCAGCCGTTAACGTAATTCTCTTATTCAGAAAAGAGGCATCAATACCTACGTTGGTTTGCGTAGAAGTTTCCCAGGTAAGCGATGCAGGCGCAATAGTGCCGGGAACAACACCACCGGTATTGGTAAAGTTGTTGAGCGACAAATATTCATAGCTGCCCAACCCTTCCTGATTACCATTTTTACCCCAGCCAGCTCTAAGTTTTAAATCGCTGATTACGGGAATATTTTTCATGAAATCTTCCTGCGAAATGCGCCAACCGGCAGAAAACGACGGGAAAGCAGCAGTTCTGTTGCCAGGTGCAAACTTGGATGATTTATCTACACGCATGTTAGCCTGAAAAAGATATTTACCGGCAAAGTCGTATGTAATACGGCCGAAGTAAGACATCAGACCCCAGTTATCTACACCTCTTGTAGCCGGCGTAGTTCTTAAACTGGCACGCTGATACATCAGATCCCAATCTTCATAACGATGCAGCGTATCTAAGCGGCTTGCAGATATACCGGTTTGCTCCCAATGTGATTCCTGAGCGCTCCAGCCAGCCAGTGCCGAGAAGTTGTGACTGCCAAATCTCTGGGTGTAAGTTAATGTCTGCTCACTCAGCCATACCCATTCATTACTGTTGGTACGTCCCAGGCTGCCAGTATCGCGGCGTCCCTGATCTGTTGCCAACGGATCTACGTATGTACGGTTGTTGTTAACCTTATAGTCAATACCAAAACGTGACTGAAACACCAGCCCTTTAACAATGTTTATATCCGCTCCCAGGTTAGAAACAAAACGATCGTTTGCAGATTTGCTGTAACGGCCTTCAATAGCACCCAGCGGATTTTCCCAGCCGGTTTGCGGATTCTGCCCGATGTAAATACCATTAGATTTATATCTGGGCACTGTAGGTGGAGTAGCCAGTGCTGATAAAACCACACCGCCACGTGCCACCCCTGTATTATCTGTAACATCATTGCTACTGTTACGTGATACCAGTGTGCTTGTGTTAAGGCTAAGCCATTTGCTAACTTTTGAATTCAGATTCAAACGCGCAGTCATACGATTAAACGTAGCCGGTTTAATCATCCCCGTCTGATCCATATAACCCAGAGAAAAATAATGCTGTGTTTTTTCGTTACCACCCGAAACTGCTACCTGATAGTTTTTCTGGTTGCCGGTTTTAAACACTTCATCCTGCCAGTTGATGTTATTGGCAGCTACCATATCATCGGTAATAAGGTTAGAACCATACACCTCGTTTGCATACTCCTGGTATTGCTTAGCGTTCAGCATCTTTAATTTGTGCGTAGTGCTGCTGGTTCCATAATAAGTACTCAGATCTACTTTAGACTGACCGTTTTTTCCTTTTTTAGTAGTAATAACAATTACACCGTTGGCAGCCCGGGTACCGTAGATAGCAGCAGAAGCCGCATCTTTTAATATAAAGTACGACTCAATATCGTTTACGTTAAAAGCGCTGATATCCGTCATAGGAATACCATCTACCACATATAACGGATCATTTCCGGCGCTGATAGAAGAAGAACCCCTTACACGGATGGATAAACCTGCACCAGGCTTACCCGAAACAGATGTAACCTGAACACCCGCCGCCTTACCCTGTAAAGCTTCGGCAGCATTTACAACCGGCCGGTTGGCAAAATCGGCTGCACTTACCACAGCCACAGAGCCGGTAAGATCTTTTTTCTTTTGCGTACCGTAGCCAATTACAACCACCGTTTCCATTTCACCGGAAGAAGGAGTCATAACCACACTAAAATCGTTACGCCCTTTCACAGCAAAACTCTGATTGGCATAACCGATAAACGAGAACTCCAGAACGGCGCTGTTATCTTTTACAACCAGCGAATAGGTTCCGTCTGAATTGGTAACCGTACCCTGCTGGGTACCTTTTACCTGTACGGATACTCCGGAAATTCCATTTCCGGAAGAATCTTTTACCACGCCTTTAATAGTGGTTTGCCCGAAGGATACCAGGCAAAACATCATGAAGGCTGTCAGCAACACGAATCTTTGTTTCATAAAGTAAACTGAAATGTGCGTTACACAGTTTTGAGGCAAACACAGATAGCTGCAATCGTAAATCAGCGTTTGGGTTGAGCATACACGGGAGCAATCTGTTCGCTTTTAACTGTATGAATTGTTAAAAATTACGCGGTAAAATTAGAGCGTTTTTAAGGCAGCAAACAAATAAAATTCGTACAACTCATTGATATATAAATATTTACAACAAAAATAATACGCTTAATTACCGTAACTTGATACGGATGTTTCTATTGTGAATCAATGCATTTGGTAAACAAACGGCTGTTATTATACGGGAAGATAATACGGTTTATTACCGTTGAAAATATTAACACACCAGCTTACTCCATCCCTGCTCATCGGCCTGTTTCAGGTCTTTTTTGCGCTCTTCCATAAGGGTGCGTACGCGGTTTACATAGGTCCAGCAGGTGCTTTGGCGTATGCCTACTACTTCAGAAAGTTTGTGAGAAGAGATTTTGCCTTTGGAGTTGTATATCAAAAAAACCATATAAAAGGCTTTATTGATGGGTATACGGCTATTCTGGAATAAAGTATGAGCTAAAACAGATTCTTCATAGTCGCAGGCGCCGCAACGTCGGCTGAAAGGTTGGTGACCAGCAAAAAAATGGGTGTCGCCGCATTTTTTACAGGCAAAATGCTGTCCCCATTTCAACTCTGCCAGAAAACGGTAGCAACTATCGGCATCGGGGTAAATATTGCTGAATTCCTCAAAGCTCATGGTGGTAGAAAGTGCCCTGGCTTTGGTTACTTTTTCTACATTGGTACGCAGCTGGGTGTTATCCTGTTCCAACAGGGCGTTCATACGGGTAATTTCTGCTGCCTGCTGCTGCAACAGTTCGTTGGCCTGGTTCAGTTCTTCATTCTGCGTGGCAATCAGGTTGCTTTTTTCTACCAGTTCGCGTGTACGTTCTGTTACCTGCTGCTCCAGTTGCTGGTTATGTGTATCCTTCAGTTTAGCATTTACCGTCATCTGCCGTATCACCTCCTGCCGGGCTTTATCCCGCTTTTGCAATAGTAGCCGCACTTTATCGCCAATGGCAAACGATAAAAAAAACATTTCCAGCAAAAAGCCCATGGTAAGGCTGTAATAACTTACTACCCCAAAGTTTAGCCAGTTATACCCCAGCATAATAAAAAACTTCAACACAAACCCCGCAAACAGAAAGCTATAGCCCAGTACATAAAAACGTGCCGGGCGGTAGCCGGTTTTTAACCGGTAAATGCCTGCGCCAAACGCCAGGCTAAGCGGTATAAACTCAATAAACTTGTAATTGAACCACGTACGCTGAAAGCACAGGCACCACACAAAAAACAGAATACGTACAATAATAACGGTAATAATTATCCGGTAAACCACCGGCATTTTTTCCTTTACATGTAGCAGCTTACTGGCAAAAAGCAGGGTAAACACACTCATACAGGCCAGCGGAATGGCAAAAGCATACTGGTTCCAGTTAAAGGCATTGGGCCACAGGTATTGGTAGGCAATACCATCAATACACATTTCGTACAGACCTACACTTAATATATACAGTACATAGTACAGATACTGCGACTGCCTTACCGCAAAAAAGATAATGAGGTTGTACAGGGCAAAAATGAGAATCATGCCGTAGAACAGCCCGAACGATAAATACTCATCCAGTGCATAGCCCACAAACCAGCTTACAGAGCGCAGCACAATAATAATATCCGCCAGTTGTGAAGATCGTACCCGGAAATAATACACACTTTCGCGGTTATTATTGTTATCCAGTTGCAACTCGAAGTTTTTATGCGCAAAAAGCCTTTTGGAGAAGGGATACTGATCGCCCAGTTTTACCTCATAGTATTTACCGGTATTATCAGGCAGGTAAGCCTCGATATCATCTATCGTTTGATCGAAAAATTCCAGAATGTATGGCCGGTTAAGCGTAGAATCGTGCCGGATGATAATTTTATACCAGCAATACCGGCCCAGTTTCAGGTTTTGTGGAGTGCCTTTTTTACTGGCGTGAAACAGGGTATCTGCACCGGGGGCCGTTAGCTTTTCAAAATCCCACCCGCCGGAAGAATCTTCCATATAGCGGATTTCATCAAACACAAAAATGTGCTGGTCAGGTACCGCAGCAACAGACACAGGCTGCTGCCCATGTGAACATAAAAATTGCAGACTGAAAACAAGTGCAGCTACAATACGGATATAACACAGCCTCACCACCATAACAGACGGCGAAGGTACATTGCTGTAGCCTTATGAAGAAACCGTACGTGCATCTACCGCCTTCTTTACACTGCCATGCTGTAATAGCAGTTCTTTAGCTTCTTCATAACTCAGTTGCGGGTTGTTCAATTGCTCCAGTACCATCTTTACCCCGCGGTCAATCAGTTTATCATTACTCAGCTGCATGTTTACCATACTATTGTCGTACACGCGGCCCAGCTGTATCATTACACTGGTACTAATCATATTCAGCACCAGCTTTTGTGCCGTACCGCTTTTCATGCGGGTACTGCCGGTAACAAACTCCGGCCCTACCACTACTTCCACCGGATAATCGCAGGCGGCTGCAATAGGGCTGCCCGGGTTACACACCACACAACCGGTGGTAATTCCTTTTTGCCGGCACACATTCAGCGCGCCCAGTACATAAGGGGTGGTGCCGCTGGCTGCAAGGCCCACCACCACATCTTTAGCAGAAATGTTGTGCTTTTCCAGATCGGCCCATCCCTGTTCCAGGTTATCCTCGGCAAACTCTACCGCCTGGGTAATAGCAATATCACCACCGGCAATGATGCCTACCACCAAACCATAAGGTACACCGTACGTAGGTGGGCACTCGCTGGCATCCAGTATACCCAAACGGCCACTGGTACCCGCCCCCATGTAAAACAAACGCCCGCCCGCCAGCATTTTATCGCTGATGGCCGCTACCAGTTTCTCAATTTGCGGAATTGCCTGCTGTACCGCAGCAGGCACCTGCTGATCTTCCCGGTTCATATTTTCCAGTAACGCACCTATACTCATCTGCTCCAGATGGCGGTAGTGCGAGGCCTGCTCCGTAACCCGTACCAGTTTACTCATAGTTTCTATTATCAGGAATGGAACTTAATCAGCCCCTGCATCGGATTTTTCAATACCGTGCCCAGTTCCAGTTCGTATGTACCACATAAATCTTTCAGTACATCTTTAAACCCAAAAGCCACACTGCCGGTAAAATGGATAGGCAACGTCCAGCTTTCGCGAAACTTATAAATGTGCTGAAAGAAGAAATCGTTTAACCCGTCTTCCACAATATTCTCCACCATATAATGCCCGCGGTTTTCTGCCAGAAACTCCGCAAACGAAGCCAGATAGCGGTTAGGCAAAGGCTTTTTATATACATTCTCCAGTATTTCTACGCTGTTGGTGTTAAACTTTGCCTGAAAGCGCGCCATCAACTCTTCATCAAACGTTTTATACAAAAAATACTGAATTACTTTCCGGCCCAGGTAAGCGCCACTGCCTTCATCGCCCAGTACATACCCCAGGCCCGGACTATCTTTCACAATCTTTTTACCGTTGTAAAAACACACGTTTGAGCCGGTGCCCAGTATACAGGCCATCCCCTTTTCGTGCTGGCAAAGTGCACGCGCCGCACCAAACATGTCGTGGTTTACTTCCCGGTGCGCTTTAGGAAATACCTGCCTGAGCGCGTTTTTAATAATGGTAACGTTGTTGGGGTTACTTAGCCCCGTACCATAATAATACACCTCCTCTACAGCAACCTCTTTTAGTTTGGGTAGCAGTTCTTTCTGTAACAGAGCCACAATCTGCTCTCCCGACAAAAAGTACGGGCTGATGCCCTGGGTGAGTATCTTTTTTTTCTTACCCTCATCCAAAAGCTGCCACTCGCATTTTGTAGCGCCACTGTCAGCTATAAGCTTTACTGCCATAAAAGGATTTTTGGTGTAATCTCGTGCAATTTAACAATATGCCATTGAAAAACGCACAAATAGGCAAGTATTATGCAGGATAATGCAAGATTGTGTATTTAGGGTGATTTGTAGGATATTCGCATCTCGAATACAAAAGGTTCAAACACTAAGCGGAATGGCAAGTAAAAAATTGAAGATTTGGCTACCCCTTTTATTCGCCCTGGTTTTAACTGCGGGCATGTACCTGGGGTTTAAGTTAAGAGCAGAAACCAGCAGCACGGTTTTCTTTACAAATACGCAGAAGAATGAGTTACAGGAGGTGTATGACCTTATCCGGAGCAGGTATGTAGATAACCTGAACCAGGACAGCTTGAACAACGCGGTAATTAATGATGTGCTGGCACATCTGGACCCACACTCGGTATATTTTCCACCGGTAGATGCGGCTGGCGCTAATGAGGAGCTTTTGGGCAACTTCCAGGGCATTGGGGTGGAGTTTTCTATGTTTTCTGATACGGTAAACGTATTGAACGTAATAGAAAACGGCCCATCGTTTAAAGCAGGTATTGAAGTGGGCGACAAAATTATTACCGTAAACGACACCATATCGCTGGCAGGTAAAAAAATAAAGGCCGATGACGTTAGAAAAACCCTGCGCGGCCCTGGCGGGTCTCAGGTAGTGGTTACCATAATACGCGGTACGGAAACCAAAAAAATAACCATTACACGCGGCATTATTCCTTTACCCTCGCTGGATGTGGCGTATATGATTACCCCACAGACCGGTTTTATACGCCTGAACAAATTCTCTGAAACTACGTACAAAGAATTTATGTTTAACCTGGAAAACCTGCAGAAGAAAGGCATGCAAAAGCTGATTCTGGATTTGCGGGGCAATGGCGGCGGCTATATGCAGGAAGCTGTTTCTATTGCAGACCAGTTTTTATCTGATAACAAACTGATTGTATATACCGAAGGCAACAAAGCCCCACGGGCCGATTACAAATCGCGTGTGGAAGGTTTGTTTGAAACCGGTAAACTGGTGGTACTGGTAGATGAGTCTTCTGCCAGCGCCAGCGAAATACTGGCAGGTGCTTTACAGGACTGGGACCGCGCTACTATTATAGGTCGCAGAACCTTTGGTAAAGGCCTGGTACAGCAGCCTTTTCAGCTGAGTGATGGTGGTATGCTGCGCCTTACCATTGCGCGTTACTATACACCTTTAGGCCGCAACATTCAGAAGCCGTACGATAAGGGTAAAGAGCAATACCAATCGGACTGGATTGACCGCCTGCATAATGGTGAACTGGTAAAAGCAGATACCTCTACCCCTAAAGGCAAAGCGTATAAAACACCGGGCGGCCATGTGGTATATGGCGGTGGTGGCATTACCCCCGATATTTTTGTGCCGTTTGATACCTCCAGCCAGCCAAGGCCTATTATTGATCTGTACCTGAAGGGAACGCTTAACAACTTTATTTACAATTATTACATTACCAACAAAAGCACCTTTAGCCAGTTTAAAACGCCTGAGCAGTTTGCCAGCCAGTTTGAGGCAGGTGCCAAAGAATGGGATGCCCTGAATACTTTTGCGCGTAAAGATTCTATTAACCTTAGCAGCATTGCCGCCAAAAGCAAAACAGACTTTATGCAAACCATTAAAGCCCAGCTGGCCCGCCAGATATGGCGTACCGCAGGCTACTATGAGGTAATGAACCTTCAGGACCCTATGGTGAAAAAAGCACTGGAACAATAACTTAAACTAAGTTCAAATACCCGATGCCTGATTTGTTACCGCACCATGGAACAGATCAGGCATCATTTTTTCTGCGCAGGAGCAACACGTTTATACGTGTGCACAAGCCTTAACCCGGTTAATGCGCTATTTTCTCTATTTTTATACAAGACATCAGAAAAATACTATGTGGTTAAATAACGTACTGGAAACCATAGGCAACACCCCTATGATTCAGCTGAACAAAATAACGAAGGACCTGCCTGCTACCGTTCTGGCTAAAGTAGACTACTTTAACCCCGGCAACTCCATTAAAGACCGGATGGCTTTGAAAATGCTGGAGGTGGCCGAACAGGAAGGTAAAATAAAAACCGGCGGAACCATTATTGAATGTACCAGCGGTAACACCGGTATGGGCCTGGCCCTGGCAGCCGTGGTAAAGGGGTACAAATGTATTTTTACCACTACCGATAAACAGAGTAAAGAAAAGATTGATATACTGAAAGCTGTAGGTGCGGAAGTAATTGTATGCCCTACCAATGTGGAGCCCGACGATCCGCGCAGCTACTACTCTATTGCTAAAAAGCTGGCATCGGAAATACCCAACAGTTACCACTTTAACCAGTACGATAACCTGGCCAACCGCCTGGCGCATTACGAAACCACCGGCCCCGAAATATGGGAACAAACCGGAGGCCGTATTACGCATCTGGTATGTACTGCCGGCACCGGTGGCACCGTTACCGGTACCGCCATGTACCTGAAAGAAAAGAACCCGGATATACAGGTATGGGCTATTGACGTATACGGATCGCTGCTTACCAAATTCTTCCACACCGGCGAAACGGATATGAACGAGGTGCACCCTTATGTATCTGAAGGCTTTGGGGAAGACTTTGTGCCGGAGAATTACGACATGAGCGTGATTGACCATTTTGAGCAGGTGACCGATAAAGACGGCGCTATTATGGCCCGCCGCATTGCCAAAGAAGAAGGCCTGTTTTGCGGATACAGTGCAGGCAGCTGCTTACAGGGCCTGATGCAGCTGAAAAGTAAACTGAAAGGCGGCGATGTGGTAGTATGTATTTTTCACGACCATGGCAGCCGTTATGTAGCCAAGATATACAACGACCAGTGGATGATGGAAAGGGGCTTTCTGGATGTAAAATCGTTCAAGGATATTGTTAGCAGCCGCCAGTCTAAACGCCTGGTAACCGCCGCCCCTACCACTACCGTTTCAGAAACCGTGGAAATGATGAAGAAATTTGATATTGAACACATCCCTGTTATAAGCAATGGCGAACTGATTGGCGCTATTAGTGAAGGCGGACTGTTTCAGAAAATATTCAGCAACCCGGAAATTAAACAGGCGCAGGTGCAGGAAGTGCTGGAACCGGCCTTTCCTGTAGTAGCATTTGATACCCCGGTTGAACGGTTAAGCCATTTGATTAACAAAGACAATGGCGCCGTGCTGGCAAAAGATGAAAAAGGCGATTACCATATAGTAACCAAATACGACGTTATTCAAAGCCTGGCAAAATAATTTACAAGATCAGATATGAGAGTTTTTAAGTTTGGAGGCGCTAGTGTAAACAGCATAGAAAGAATACAGCACGCAGCAGCAATTATAAAAGAGTATGGCCAGGAAGAATCGCTGGTGATTATTATTTCTGCCATGGGTAAAACCACCAACGCGCTGGAAAAAGTAGCCGAAGCGTTTTACGCAGGTAATAAAAATGAAGCACTGGAACTGTTTGGGGTTATAAAAAACCAGCACCTTACCACTGCCAAATACCTGCTGGTAAAACAATACAATGCCTGCCACGCACAGCTGAACGACTTTTTTACCGAAGTGGAATGGTTGCTGCACGATAAACCGGTACGCGATTATGATTACTACTACGACCAGATTGTATGTATAGGCGAACTGTTTAGCACCAGCATTGTAAGCCATTATTTACAGGAGATAGACCTGGACAATACCTGGCTGGATGTACGCGACATTATACGTACCGATAACAATTTCCGCAGCGCCAACATTAACTGGCCCGAAACAGAAAAGAAAGTAAAGGAGCAACTACCCCATTTTAACTCCCAACTAACAACTAACAACTCCCAACTCATCATAACCCAGGGCTTCATTGGCAGCACAGAAGACAATGAAAGCACTACACTGGGCCGCGAAGGAAGCGATTATACCGCCGCGGTATTTGCCAATATACTGGAAGCAGAAAACCTTACTATATGGAAAGATGTGGAAGGTGTAATGAATGCCGACCCTAAGGAGTTTCCGGAAGCACAGCTGCTGCAAACGCTGAGCTTTAACGAGGTAATTGAAATGGCTTACTATGGCGCGCAGGTAATACACCCCAAAACCATTAAGCCGTTGCAGAACAAAAGCATTCCCCTGCTGGTAAAATGCTTTCTGGATACCTCACTGCCTGGTACTGTTATTGGTCAGCAGCGGGTAAAAAACCTGCCGCCGATAATGGTGGTTAAACAAAACCAGGCGCTGGTACACCTGCGTACGCACGACTTTTCTTTTGTAGGCGAACAGCCTATGAGCCATTTATACGAGGTATTCGGGCAATTGAACATTACCCCTAACCTGGTGCAAAGCGGTGCCATAAGCCTGCAGATTTGCCTGGATAATAAAACGGAAAAAATAGAACAGCTGGCAGCCGCAGTAGGTGAAATGTTTGATGTACAGGTTGAAAAAGACCTTACGCTGTTAACCATTCGCCACTACACCGCCAACCAGCCCGAAGAAAGAACCGCCGGCAAAAACATTGTGCTGGTGCAGAAAACAAAAGAAACCGCGCAGGTACTATACTATTAATCCATTACCACATATTCCCCTTTGCCGTTTACGGATATAAGGGGAAGTTTCTTTTCTTTCTCAAAGAAATCATACACCTCTTTCAGTTTTACGGCAAAGTGTTGCAGGTCCTGATCGTCTTTGGTAACACGGCTCAGATAATCCATGCTTTTGGCATTGCTGAAACGTACGGGGAAAATATGCACGGGGATAAAATCCTGCCCCTGGCTTTTGGCGTTGGCTGCCAGAATATACAGCTCTTCAATCTGCGAATCCTGAATAGGAATACATCCTACCGTTACGCAGCTGCCATGAATATAAATATCGCCGCCTGGCTTTAAAGAATCGCTCAGAATGCGGTCAGAAGCATTGGGATAGTTTAAACCCAGCGACAGGTGGTATACACTTCTGGGGTTAAACTCATTGATGTAGTAAAACCCTTCCGGCACCTGATAATCGCCCGAAATACGTTTAGGCCCTATAGAACCTGCCATAGCGCAAACGCGGTAGGTTTTAAATAATTTGAAGTTTTCGTTACTGGCATTACGCACCCACACTTCCAGCTGACTATCGTACTTGAAAGAACGTACGTAAATCTGTTTGGCCGGCCATTGTAAACCTGCTGCCGCAAACTGCTTTTTCAACGTATCTTCTTTCAGCTTAACCGCATAGGCCACACGGGGCTGCGAACGCTGCAGATCATAAAAATTAGGCTGCTGCCCCAAAACCACACTAACACAGGATATCAGTAAAACTGCCAGAATAGTCCTCTTCATGAACCCGAAATTATAAATTAATCGTATTTGTATGCTTTAGAAATATTTAAAATTTCCCTGGAAAACGCAGTAACCCGGTAGTTTGCCGGCATACGCGCACAAAAAAGCCCGCCATTCCGGAGAACGTGCGGGCCGTGCCTTTTAGTGTACCAAAACCTTCTTATAAATTGCCACGCGCTTCCTGCTCGCGCTCAATGGCTTCAAACAATGCTTTAAAGTTGCCTTTTCCAAAGCTTTTAGCCCCTTTACGCTGTATTATTTCAAAAAACAGCGTTGGGCGGTCCTGCACAGGTTTGCTGAACAGTTGTAACAGATAACCTTCATCATCACGGTCAACCAGTATCCCCAGTTCGCGCAGTGGTTCAAGGTCTTCATCAATATGGCCTACGCGGTCCAGTAAATCATCATAATACGTGGTAGGCACCCGTAAAAATTCCACACCACGCGCCATCAACTCTTTCACCGTAGCTACAATATCTGCGGTGGCAATGGCTACGTGCTGCACCCCCTCGCCACGGTAAAACTCCAGATATTCCTCTACCTGCGATTTTCTTTTGCCCTCTGCCGGTTCGTTAATAGGGAATTTTACAAAGCCGTTGCCGTTACTCATTACCTTACTCATTAAGGCAGAATACTCGGTAGAAATATCATTATCATCAAACGACAGAATATTGCGGAAGCCCATTACCTCCTCATAAAAACCAACCCATTTATTCATCTGGTTCCAGCCTACGTTGCCCACACAATGGTCCACATACAGCAGCCCGGTAGAGGTTGGTTTAAACAGCGGGTTTTCCCATTTTACATAACCCGGCATAAAAGCGCCATTGTAATCTTTACGCTCAATAAACAGGTGAACCGTATCGCCATACAGTTTAATACCGCTGATTACCACCTGCCCGTCCTTATCTTTCCGTATTTCCGGAGCATGGTGACTTTCTGCGCCGCGGCTGGTGGTTTTTTCCCAGGAGCCGGCGGCATCCTGTACACGAAGGGCTATGGCTTTTACCCCATCGCCATGTGTATAAATATGATCTGCTATTTCGTTGTCCGGACGAATAGGCGTGGTTAATACAAAAGTGAGCTTGTTCTGGCGTACCACATAGCTGGCGCGGTCTTTAACACCGGTTTCCGGACCGGCATATGCCAGGGCCTGAAAGCCAAACGCGCTCATATAATAATGGGCCGCCTGTTTGGCATTACCTACGTAAAACTCCACGTAGTCTGTGCCTTCCAACGGCAGAAAATCGGCCTGCGTATCCGCAACAACCTTTCCGGCAATCATCGTTTCCATACTATTTAGTATTAGATATTAGTGCTGAATAATAGAATCAACAAAAGTGTAAAAAGTAACAAAGTGCTGAATACCAGTTGGTACTCACTATTAAAGAAGAGAGGAGCCCATGGCCAGCGCTTCCATCAGCATTACGTACCTGCCGCGGCAGTCGCCAAAAGTTTTATGTGGATAATCAGGAAGCATCGTTACAACAAATATAACCAAAGAACCGAAAAAAGAATCCGCACCGTAACCTTATCTTCGCAGATTACAGATTACCTTAATTATGAAGATTGGAATTTTAGGCGGTGGCCAGCTGGGCCGCATGTTATTGCAGGCTGGTGCCAATTACGTAGTGGACACCTGGGTGTTGGAAAACGATGAAAATTGTCCCGCAGCCCACCTCTGCCACCATTTTGTAAAAGGAGATATCCGCGACTTCGATACCGTATATAATTTTGGTAAGCAGCTGGATGCTATTACCATTGAAATTGAAGCGGTAAACGTAGAAGCGCTGGAGAAACTGGAATCCGAAGGAGTTAAGGTATATCCCCGCCCCGCTGCTATTAAAACCATCAAAAACAAAATTACCCAGAAGCAGTTTTATAAAGACAATGAAGTACCCACTTCTGCCTTTGTAATAACCGAAAACCTGGGCCAGCTGCACAACCATGCTTCTTTTTTACCTGCCGTACACAAAATTGGCGAAGGTGGATATGATGGCAAAGGCGTACAGGTAATAAAAGACGATAAAGAGCTGGATAAAGGTTTTGACGCCCCTTCCGTTCTGGAAAAACTGGTGAACATAAGCAAAGAAGTAGCCATTATTGTGGCTATTAATGATAAAGGAGAAAGTGCTATTTATCCGCCTGCGGAAATGGTATTTGACCAGGTATTAAACCTGCTGGATTATCAGCTGAGCCCCGCCGACCTGCGCCGTGAAATTTTATGGAAGGCAGAAGCCATTGCCCTGCGTGTGGTAAAAGGCTTACAAAGCCCCGGCCTGTTTGCAGTGGAATTGTTTATAGATAAAAACGGAGATGTGCTGGTAAATGAAACAGCGCCCCGTGTACATAATAGCGGCCACCATACCATTGAAGCCAACTATTGCAGCCAGTACGATATGCTGTGGCGTATTATGCTGGGTTATCCACTGGGTAACACCGCCCCTATTATGCCTTCTTCTATTGTAAACATTCTGGGTGCAGAAGGCCATACCGGCACTGCCGTATATGAAGGCCTGGACGAGGTGCTGAAAATGGAGAACGTGTTTGTACACCTGTATGGTAAAACAGAAACCAAACCCGGCCGTAAAATGGGCCACGTAACCATCATCAGCAACGAAAAGCTGGACCTTACCTACAAGGCCCACAAAATAAAGAACACGTTAAAAGTAATCAGCAACCAATAGTACCCGTTATGACTGTATCTTCTAATACACCACTGGTTGGTATTATCATGGGCAGCGACAGCGACCTGAACATTATGCAGGACGCTGCTGCTGTTATGCAGGAGTTTGGAATTCCTTTTGAATTAACCGTAGTATCTGCCCACCGTACGCCGCTGCGTATGATAAACTATGCGCAAAAAGCGGCAGAGCGTGGTATAAAAGTAATTATTGCCGGTGCCGGTGGTGCTGCTCACCTTCCGGGTATGGTAGCTTCTGTTACCTCACTGCCGGTAATAGGCGTTCCCGTAAAATCGTCCAACTCTATAGATGGCTGGGATTCTGTATTATCTATACTGCAAATGCCCAACGGTGTGCCTGTAGCTACTGTGGCCCTTAACGCTGCCAAAAATGCAGGGTTACTGGCGGCGCAGATTATTGGCACCGCTAACAGCGATATAACAAAGAAAATGGATGAATACAAGGTGAAAATGAACCAGGCGGTGCTGGACAAAGCAGGAAAGCTGAGCAGCGAATGGCCTAACCAGTTTGACTAGTTTTACCTTATACACCTATTTTGAGTACAGCACAGGACGCCGATATTCTGCTACTAACCCGTTTATCGCAAGGCGATAAGCAGGCGTTTGACCAGCTGTACGAAAAATATAGTAGTCCGCTGTACCTGAATCTGCTTAAACTCACCAAATCGGAAGAGGTGGCAGAAGAGTTATTGCAGGAGATATTTCTGAAAATCTGGAACAAAAGAGATACACTGGACATACACACAGGTTTTGGCGGTTACCTGTTTAAGATAAGCCAGAACCTGGTGTATGACTTTTTCCGGAAAGCAAAGCAGGATAAAGCCCTGCGCCAGCGTATTACCGCTGTAGCCACCGAAAACTACACCCATATAGAAGAAACCCTGCTTTCCAAAGAAAACCGCACCCTGCTTCAACGTGCCATCAGCACCCTTCCCCCCGTTCGGCAACAAATTTTCCGTTTATGCAAGCTGGAAGGCAAAACATATGAAGAAGTAGCCACCCTTTTGGGCATCAGCGTTTCTACCGTAAACGACCATATTGTAAAAGCTACCCGCCATATCCGCCGTTTTTTTCCATTCATTGTTCTCATTTTCAATGGGCTATAGCCTTTTCAAAAAAAAGTTAACTTTTTTTTCATCCGGAGCAGATGACGGCAAACAAAGCTGCGTCTTTATATAAAAGGAACTGTGCAGCCGGCCGAATTTCATAATACGTTTTTACGCTTTCTGAATAATAGTTGTTCGCAAACAGAGGTAGAAGCCCTGATGGAACAACTGGCAGTGGGCGAATTAACACCGGCGCAACAGCAACTGCTGGAACAACATATAACTAACTGGACTGCTTTGCAGGCAAATGGAAACATCGCCCCTACACTGCAAAACAAACTGGACACAATAAAGCAACAGATAGACGGGCAATTACAGCAGGAAGCCCCTGTGGTAAAAGCAAGGTTTAACTGGCGCACACTGGCAGCAGCCGCGGCTATAACCGGATTGCTGGCAGCGGGTTTATGGCTGTACCAACGTACTGATGCCGCTGAGGCAGAAACGTTTACAGTAGCAACCGGTGAAAAAAGAAGCCTGCGTTTGCCGGATGGCACACAGGTAATTGTGAATGGTGGTAGTAAGTTAACACTGTCTGAAGATTTTACCACAGGCAACCGGGAAGTGATATTAAGCGGGGAGGCTTATTTTGACGTAGCACAAAAAGCTTCACACCCCTTTATTATTCACACCACGTCCATGGATATAACAGTACTGGGTACCGCTTTTAACGTACGCGCTTACCCCGATGAAGTGGCAGATGAAACATCACTGATTCGTGGTAAAGTGCAGGTAACCCTGAAAAATAAAGGTGCACAGGATTACGTGTTACTGCCCATGCAAAAACTGGTAGTGAACAAAAACCAGGACAATGCAGGGGTACAGATAGCAGTAAATGAGGTGCCGCACGTAGAAAACCTGCAGAAAAACAGACAAACACAAAACCTGTCTGAAACTGCATGGACCGAAAACAAACTGGCTTTTAACAACGAAAAGCTGGAGGTAGTGGCCGGCAAAATGGAAAAGTGGTACGGGGTAACCATTGTTATTAAAAATGATGCGCTGAAAAGCATTCCCTACACCGGCAGCTTTGACGGAGAAACGTTAGAAAAAGTAATAGAAACAATTCAATACTCTATTCCTATGATCCAATACAAAATGGAGGATAAGAGTAAACTGGTTCTGTTTTAAATTGGGGTATATACATGAGAAAAACAAGAGGGGGTGCCGCCAGGCATCCCCTTCTTTATTAGCGGAAAAAGCGTACGTTTGCTGGGCTTAGATCCTATTCCTGACAGGAACAAAACCAAAACTAAGGCATACAAAATCGTATGCTCTGGCCTCCCCCTTATAAAAAGGGGCCAAAACTTATTTTTGCATGATGAAACTGACAACCTTGCTGTTATTCTGCGGTTGCCTGTTATTGGCCACATTGGGCAATGCACAGGATGCAAGAGTAACATTAAGTGTGAAACAAATAAGCCTGGAGCAGTTTTTCAACATCATTGAAAACCAAACAGGCTACCACTTCTCCTATAGCACCGCTATTATACCCCTGCACAAAAAAATTGATGTTAAAGCACAAGCCGAACCTTTAGAAAAAGTGTTGAACAAAGTATTGCAGCAACTGGGCCTTAGCCACCGGTTGATGAGTGATAAGGTAATAGGCATTACGGATACCCGGGTAAAAGCACAAGCTGCCGTACCTGCCCCGCCCCCTTACATGCCGTGGCAGCCCGATACAGTTACCATACACGGTACCGTGGTGGACGAAAACGGCAAACCCATTTCCAACGCCGCCGTTCAGGTTAGAAATACCAGTAAAGGGGCCACTACCGCGCCTGACGGAACCTTTAGCCTTACCCTGACTGCTCCTGCCTTTACGCTGGACATATCATCGCTCAACTACGTAACACGCGAGCTAACCGTAAGCAGCGGCGTTACCCGTTACCGCATAATGATGGAAGCCACTGCAGAATCGCTCAGCGAAATAGTGGTGGTGGCGTATGGCACCACACGCAAAGGCTCGTACACAGGCTCTGTGGCGCAGTTAAACTCAGAAAAAATTGCAGAGCGCCCGGTAACCAACGTGTTAAACATACTGGAAGGTGCTGCCCCCGGCGTGCAGAGCACCAGTGCCAACGGCCAGCCCGGTGCCGCCCCTGTTATCCGCATCAGAGGCTTTGGATCGGTAAGTGCCTCCAATGCACCACTGATTGTGCTGGACGGCGCTATTTACGATGGCAATATATCCGACATCAATGCCAGTGACATAGACAATATTTCTGTACTGAAAGATGCCGCGGCTACGGCCCTGTATGGTAATAAAGCCGTAAACGGGGTAATTATGATAAATACTAAAAAAGGCAAGCGAAGCCATAATCAGGTACAGCTGAAGGCCTTTCATGGTATTTATACCCGCGCTATGCCGGAATACAGCCGCGTAAACGCTTTTCAGTACTATCCGCTTATGTGGGAGGCCCTGCGCAACAGCCTGGTATACCCTGCTGCCACCGGCACACCCGCCATTCCACTGGCAGAAGCCAGCCAGCTGGCTTCCGGCACCTGGCCCCGTTTTACCAGCGGCTCTAATACCGGTAAACAGAATTACAATGGAACTGCTTATTCCGATATAAGTCAGTTATTACTAAACAATCCGTTTAATGTACCGGCTAACCAGATAGTGCGGGAAGATGGCACTATTAATCCCAATGCCGCACTGCTGTACCCAGAAGATATGGACTGGTATAAAGCACTTTCCCGCACCGGTAAACGGCAGGAATACTCCATTGCCACCAGCGGAGGAGCAGAGAAAAGAGACTATTACATATCCCTCGGCTACAACAACGAAAAAGGATTTATTAACCAGTCTGATTTTAAAAGATTCACAGCCCGGGTAAATGCCAACAGCCAGCCGCTGAACTGGTTTAAAACCGGCATAAACCTGTCAGGCGCTGTTACCAACGGTAACAACGCCAACGATGGTACTACTAACAGTTTTGTAAACCCTTTCTTTTTTACGCGCGATATAGGCCCTATATATCCTGTATATCAGCATGATGCATCGGGCGCTTATGTGCTGGATGGTAAAGGACAGAAACAATATGAATTAGGACTGAACCGCCCCTCTGGTGGCAAAGCAGGCCGAAACGTAGTGGCCGAAACAGCGCTTAACCGAAACATCAATAAAACCAACACCATCAGCGCACGTGCATACGGCACCCTAGTACTAACCAAAAATCTCAACTTTACTTCCAACATCAGCACAGATATATACAACGTTAACAACCCTACTTACAGCAATAAAATAGTGGGTGATGGTGCAGGCGATAACGGACGCGCCACCAATACCAGCACCACCACTAACAGCTATACATTTAACCAGCTGTTTACCTATACCCGATCGTTTCTGGAACACCATATTGATGTAATGGCCGGGCATGAGAATTACGATTTCACCTATAAATATTCCTACGGTGCACGCTCTAACCAGATACTGGATAACAACTACGAACTGATTAATTTTACGGTTACCACCGACCTTACTTCTTATACTTATAAAGACCGCACAGAAAGCTATCTTTCCCGGGTTAATTACGACTTTAAAAACCGGTATCTGTTTTCCGGATCGCTGCGGCGCGACGGTTCCTCCCGCTTTTCGCAACAGGCACGCTGGGGTAACTTCTGGTCGGTAGGTGCCGGCTGGCGGGTAGATCAGGAACCGTTTTTACAAAAAGCTTCGTGGATAAACATGTTAAAGCTACGGGGCTCTTATGGTGTAGTGGGTAACAACTTTATTCTTAACGCTGCGGGCACCAGCAACTATTTTCCCTGGCAGGCTTTGTACGAGTTAAACCGCAACAACGCCCTGGAAGCAGGCGCTCTGCAACAATCGCTGGAAAACAGAGACCTTAAATGGGAAACCAACCGCCAGCTGGATGTGGGTATTGACTTCAGCATGCTGAAAAACAAACTGAGCGGTACTATTGAATACTTTAATAAAAACTCCTACGACCTGCTGTATAATGTGCCTTTACCCGTATCGTCTGGTATTGACTACAAAAGCATGAACGTTGGCACTGCTTATAACCGGGGGGTAGAAATACAGCTGTCCGGCACCTGGCTGCAAAAGAAAAACCTGAGCTGGAATACTACCGTTAACTGGACCACTTTTACCAACAGAATTACCAGCCAGCCGCAGGCAGAGATTATTGATGATGTAAGGAAAAGAATGGTAGGCCGCTCTATATACGATTACTGGTTGCGCCAGTGGTACGGTGTAGACCCTGCCGACGGTGCAGGCCTGTATGTGGCAGATAAGTTTGTAGCAGGCAACAGCCGCATTACCGCCAAAGGCGATACGGTTACTACCGATTACTCCAACGCACGCCTGGCATGGGCAGGCACTGCCATACCCGATTTTTATGGCAGTATCAGCAATACCATTACGTATAAAAACTTCCGGTTATCGTTTTTAATTGCCGGTCAGTTGGGTGGTAAAACATACGATGCCCCCTATGCCGCGTTAATGAACTCTGGTAACTACGGGCAGGCACTGCATAGCGATGTGCTGCAACGCTGGCAAAAACCGGGCGATGTAACCAATGTGCCCCGTATGGATTTTGCACAACTGAGTAACTACGGCGCACAATCAACCCGCTTTCTGGTAAACTCTTCCTATCTCAGCTTCCGCTCTGTGTCGCTTACTTATTCACTGCCGGCAGCCACCATAAGTAAACTGCATTTACAAAATGCCGCTGTATACCTTACCGGCGAAAACCTGGGCTGGATAACCGCACGCAAAGGTATGAACCCGCAGCAGGCCTATTCAGGTGTTGCATTTAATGCTTATGCGCCGGCACGTATCTTTACCATTGGCTTAAACCTTACAATGTAACATGGGGGCGTTTAAACATATAACATATAGCATTGCAGGAATAGCCCTATTGGTAAGCTCCTGTAAAAAGAGCTATCTGGATACCTTTCCTACCGATGGGGCTACGGTAGACGCTACCTTTTCTACCACTACGGGCGGGTGGACGGCCGTTAACGGCATACACCGCTCTTTGTATATTCAATATGCTTTTCAGGATCAGGGTGGCCAGGGTTCGGTACTGATTAATCTGGATTATATGGGCGAAGACCTGGTAAAAACCGGCCCTGGCAGTGGCTGGTTTACCAACTCTTACCGTTGGAAATCGCACCGCACAGTTACCGGCTCCACCGACCTTTACCCCTATCGCTTCTACTACAAGATCATCCGCAATGCCAATATGATTCTGGAGCAGATAGACAAAGCCACTGGCCCCGATGCTGATAAAAAAGCCATCAGAGGCGAAGCTTATGTATACCGTGCCTGGGCGCATTTTATGCTGGTACAGCTGTATGGCAAGCGATATGATAACAACGCGCACCCGAACAGCCAGGCTGGTGTTCCACTGCGCCTTACCAGCAGTATAGTACCGCTGCCGAGGGCTACGGTGGAAGATATTTACACGCAGGTAAATAAAGATCTGGATAGCGCCGTAGTAAACCTTACCGGCTACAACCGCACCTACAAATCGCACTTTAACGTACAGGCGGCCAAAGGCATTAAAGCCCGGGTAGCACTTACCATGCAAAACTGGGCGGTTGCCGCGCAGCTGGCGGCAGAAGCACGCGCAGGTTACCCCTTAATGAGTAATACTGACTACCTGAAAGGTTTTAACGATATTAATAATACAGAATGGATATGGGGCAGCCAGCAGATAGCCGACCAAACCACGTACTTCTATTCTTTCTTTGCGTATATGAGTGCCAACTATGCCGCCGCAGATATACGCACCAACCCCAAGGCTATTAATTCCCGCCTGTACCGCCAGCTTACCGCTACCGATATACGCAAGCAGTTGTGGGATTCCACAGGCACCAACACCGCCTTTCCTATACCAGCCAACGGTGTTCGCAGGCAGTACATGAACCGCAAGTTTTTAACCGCTACCAGCAGTAGCATTGGCGATGTACCTAATATGCGCGCTGCAGAAATGTACCTGATAGAAGCAGAAGCCAAAGCCAGAAGCGGCGATAACGCCGGCGCACAACAAGCTTTATACCTGCTGGCCGTGCAGCGCGATCCCTCCTACACCCGCTCCACCAGAACTGATAGCGAACTGATTGGGGAAATTATGATGCAGCGCCGCGCAGAACTGTGGGGAGAAGGTTTTCGTTTTCTGGATTTAAAAAGACTGAACCTGCCGCTGAACCGTAGTGGCGCCAACCACGATGCAAGTTTTGCAGAAATATTTACCGTGCCTGCCGGCAGCAATCTATGGCAGTGGCTGATACCACAGGACGAGATAAACAACAGTAACGGCGTGGTTACACAAAATGAATTATAAACATCCGTTATGGCAGTTACCCTTCCATTAACCCTGACTGCCACAACACATTCAAATTATACAAATAAGTACATGGCCATGCAACTTATGGCCTGTTTTATGTATCTCTTAAGCGTATGGCATGGAAAGCAACCATTATTACTGTATTGTGGCTGAGTGTTACACCCGCAATGGCGCAACAAACACGGCAAAGCCTTCCCAAAAGATTATGGAATTCTTTTTTTAACGATACTACAGACGCGGCAGAGAAAAGCTTTCGCGTGTACCCCACCCTGGGTTATTCGCCCGAAACCGGTGTGGAAATAGGCGCATCCTCACTATGGTTGTTCCGGGCTAAAAATGATACCCTCAACCGGCTGAGCGAAATACAGGCATTTACCTTTTTTACCTTAAAAGCCCAGTACGGCCTGTGGGTAGATAATGCTATTTATGGCGATAAAGACAAATGGTTTTTCCTGGGCCGTACCCGTATACAGCGTTTTCCGCTGCTGTACTATGGTATAGGCCATAACACACCCGCCGATAACCCCGCCGTATTTGATGCCAACTACATTCTGTTGCGCCAGCGTGTGTTACGTAAGGTGGTAAAAAACCTGTTCTTTGGGCCGGAGATAGATTACCAGCAGCTATTTGGCGTAAAGTTTAACCAACCGCACGAAGGTCAGCCACATGAAGCCCCTACCGGTAGCGATGGTACCACCAACCTGGGCGCAGGCCTGGCGCTGGTGTACGATACCCGGCACAACGTACTCAATGTGCGTAAAGGATTATTTGGAGAATTATCTTTTCTCAACTACCGCACCGCACTGGGTAGCGAGCACCATTTCAGCAGCATTAACCTGGATATACGTTCCTTTCACCCCACAAGTAAAAACAATGTAATAGCCTGGCAGGTACTGGGGAACTTTATGCAGGGAGAAGTGCCGTTTAACCAGATGGCGTTGATGGGCGGAGATATGATGATGCGGGGATATTATCAGGGTCGCTACCGCGATAAAAACCTGTTATCGGCACAGGTAGAATACCGTATGCTGCCGCTACCATTTAGTAAAAGATGGGGAGCCACTGTATTTGCAGGAGCAGCAAGCGTAGCCCCGGAGGTAAAGCAGTTTCAACTGCGCAATACCAAACTGTCCGCAGGTGTAGGCCTGAGATACCTGCTGTTTCCTAAAAAGGATATTTACCTGCGGTTTGATCTTGGGTTTACACAGGACGGGCCCGGCTTTTATTTCTTTACCGGGGAAGCTTTTTAATTCCGGCATTACCTTACAACCTGCCTATATTCCGGTAATCTGCAGTACCGGAACAGGTAAACCGATTTATCGTATGGTGATAACCCCGAACCTTTGCTCCAGCGCAAGAGAATGTTGCAGTATTACATCCATCATTTCTTTGCCGTAGCGGGCATACAGGTTAGACATGTTTTCTACACGTTCCTGCAGATTATTATCAGGGAATAACTCTTTTCTTATCTGCTCCAGCCTTTCACCTTCGTGGACAAACTTTCGTTTTTCTGCACGCAGCATTTTCTTTTCCAGCTGTTCCAGCTTCTTCATTGTTTGGGTGCGTAATGCCTGTACGTGCTGATGTAAGCTTTTATCTACCTTACAGGCAGCATCTTCTATGGTGCTATACACCTGCTTCATAGCAGCCAGCTCCTGTTCCAGCGAAGTGGCATTTTCCGATTTTACACGGGTAATCTTGTTCATCTGGTCGTGCATAGGCATAAACCAATCTGCCAGGTCCAGCCCCATATCTGCCAGTTGTTCTGCCCGCTTCTCCTCTACCCATACAAAGGAATTGCGTAACACCAGCACCGGATAAGGTACACCTGCTGCCGCAAATACTTTCTTCAATTCCAGCCAGTAAGCCAGCTCGCCACCACCGCCAATAAACGCCACGTCAGGCAACAGCGTTTCCTGTAACACACCACGCAGAATTACGTTGGGACTAAAGCGCTCCGGATTCGTTTTCAGCTCATCCAGTAATTGCTCTAATGTAAAAGCAGGAAATTCAATACGCTCCCTGCCGGTATCAGTAAGGTAAAACAGATTAATATCTCTGCCGCCAGCCTGTACTTTATAATGTTTACTCAGCTGCTCCAGTGTTTCAGAAACCGCTTTGTGCGAAAATTGTTCCCTTAGTTCCTTCTCCAGTACAGGAGCAAATGCGCTTTTGTATTCCGGATGATCGGGTACCAAAACCACCACGCCATATTCACCAAACAAAGCGTTTACCAACCCCAGCGTTGCCTGTTGTATAGAAATGCCTTCGGTGTAGTAGGTCTGAAACAGATTCACTACTTCTTCGCCAAATGGCTGTACCCCCAGCTGGCCCCTCATTTCCGTCATCAGCTGCAGAAAGGCTTTATCCACCTTCATGCGGCCAACAGCACCGGTTTGGCTGGTTTTCCATTGATATTTTTTTCCCTGTATAGTGGCAGTGCCTACCTCATCCAGATCAGCATCCTCACTACCCATGTAGTACACAGGCACAAAGTTGCAGTCTGGCAGTTCCTTCGCCAGCGTGGCCGCCAGCTTAACGGTATGCAGTATTTTATAAGCAAAATAAAATGGCCCGGTAAATATATTGGGCTGGTGTGCTGTAGTAATGGTAAAGGTATTATCCTCGCCCAATTGCTGTATATGTTGCTGCAGCAAAGGGGCCATTTCAAGGCCGGCATATTGTGCTTGCAGCACCTGTACCAGCAGCTTTCTGTTGGTATTAAACAACCGGCGGTTTTGAATAGCCGCACGAACACCTGCTACAGACACTTCGTGTTCGTAAAAGGGTTTCATATTGTTATTACCCGAAAGGTAGTCTGAAACGATTTTACTAAAGTACCCCGTTTCATCGTAGGTAACGTACGTACAATCTGTCTGCATCATTTGCTGTAAAGTTTCATTGCCCATCTTGCATCAGTTCAATTCAATCTCAAAATCCGGTTCCTATCTTCTTATAGCACAAACCTACGCCCGCTTACCTTACCACACTGCAACCCACCTTTAATAAGGTGTTAATAAAGTATGCTTACGATACCACTTCCCCTTCCAGATCGTAGTCGTATGCTCTTGTAATCTTCACCTGCACAAACTCGCCGGGCGTTAATTTCTTATCAGATTGTATTACCACTTCATTGTCCACTTCCACACTGTCAAACTCGGTACGGCCCAGGTAACGGCCGGCTTCTTTTTTATCAATCAGCACTTTGTAGGTATTGCCCACTTTCTCCTGGTTCTTTTCGTAGCTGATTTCCTGCTGCACCTCCATAATTTCCTGCGCACGGCGCTGCTTTTCATCAGCCGGAATATTATCTTCCAGGTCGTGTGCGCTGGTATTTTCTTCGTGGCTGTAGGTAAAGCAACCCACACGGTCAAAACGTTGCTTTTCCAGAAAGTCTTTCAGTTCCTCCACATCATCACGCGTTTCACCAGGAAAGCCTGTAATAACGGTGGTACGTAAACAGATACCCGGATTCTTATCGCGGATAGCGGCAATCAGGTCTTCCATTTCTGCACGCGTACTCTGGCGGCGCATAGCCCTCAGCATATTATCGCTGGCATGCTGTAAAGGCATATCCAGGTAATTACAGATGTTTTCACGCTCGCGCATTACATCCAGTACCTCCATCGGAAACTTATTGGGATAGGCATAATGCAGGCGGATCCACTCCAGCCCTTTTACATCTGCCAGTTTATTCAGCAGCACATCCAGCTGACGCTTTTTGTACATATCCAAACCGTAATAGGTAAGTTCCTGCGCAATCAGCATAATCTCTTTCACCCCTTTCTGTACAAGGCTTTCCGCCTCGGCTACCAGCGATTCTATGGGGCGGCTTACGTGCTGGCCACGCATCAGCGGAATAGCACAGAAAGAACAGGTACGGTTACAGCCCTCGCTTATTTTCATATAAGCATAGTGCTTTGGCGTAGCCAGAAAACGCTCACCCAGCAGTTCTGTTTTATAATCCGCATCAAACTGCTTCAGCATCAGCGGCAGTTCAAACGTACCAAACCAGGCATCCACTTCCGGAATTTCCGCTTCCAGATCGCCACGATAACGCTCGCTTAAACAGCCGGTTACATATACTTTATCCAGTTTACCCTTCTTTTTCAGGGCCACCTGGTCTAATATCGTATTAATACTTTCTTCTTTGGCCTTATCGATAAAACCACAGGTATTTACTACTACAATGTTATGGTCGAGCTTTGTATTCTCATGCACCACATCTATTTCATTGGCTTTCAGCTGGCCGCTCAGTACTTCACTATCCACCAGATTTTTACTGCAACCAAGTGTAATGATGTTAACCTTATCTTTTTGTAATGTTCTCGCCTTCATAATAAAGAATGCAAAGGTAGCGTTTCAGGTTTAAAATAGGGGAATCGGAAATCTGGTACGTTTCCTGCAAATAGCCGGATGAATAACTATCTGAATTAAAGAACTTTGTAATCAACGACAGGCATAAATCCATATTCACAATTAAACAACCACAGATGAAAAAAACGTTTCTGGCCATGGTGATGCTCTTTGGCATCATTGCAGGCGCACATGCGCAAAACCTGGGCAGCGATTATCAGACAGCTATCGGCGTAAAAATGTACCCCGGCGCCATTTCTTTCAAAACTTTCATGGACGATAACACCGCAGTGGAGGGACTGGCCTACTTCTGGACCAACGGCTTCCGCGCTACTGCCCTGTACGAACTGCATGGCGATATAAGCGATGTAGAGGGACTGAAATGGTATGTAGGCCCAGGTGCTCACGTAGGTTTTTATAACGACCGCTGGAGAGATAAATATCCCAACCGTAACGGCGGCATTGCTATTGGGGTAGATGGTGTATTGGGGCTGGACTACAAAATATCCGGTGCGCCTATTAACGTAAGCATCGACTGGCAGCCTTCTTTAAATCTGATTGGCCATACCTATTTTGAAGGTGGCTGGGGCGGTTTGGGTGTACGGTTTACTTTCTAACGCAACCCGTTCAGAAACAAAAATGTCCGTGAAGTACTTCACGGACATTTTTGTTTTATTATATATGTTTTGTTGTCCGGCAGCTGCTAGTAAAACAAACCATACAAAGCATTATCTGTTTCATTTACTCTGGGCTTCAGTAGCAGAAACTGCTTCAGTTGTGTTTTCATCATTACCTCAGACAACTTCGATTTCAGTATTTTAAAGTAACTGGCCTGCTTTTCGGCATACGCCTGCCGGTCAGTTTCCTGTAATGGCAGAATTTTTGCTTTTTCTTCCATAAATACATTGATAATCTCGGTAATGCGGGATTTCTGGTCTGCTGAAAAATTCATCTCAGAACAGAGTCTTGACATAATTGCTACCGTAGCAGAAGATTCCTTGTGCTTAAAGGCGGGTGAACTAAGGGCCGGGCTTTGAATAGTTAGCAATAATATTCCAAGACCCAGCAACAATTTCATTTTCATATCACGGGCTGTTGGGGTGAAAAAACGGATTTTTCTATTATAAACGGTGTTTTTCTTAAAAAGTTTAATTGCTATTCGGCAATTTTAAACAGGCTATCTACAAACTCGTGTTTATCAAATATCAGCAGATCATCTATCTTCTCTCCCACACCTATATATTTTACCGGAATCTGTAGCTGACTGGCAATAGCCAATACCACACCACCTTTGGCGGTACCATCTAACTTGGTAATAGCCAGTGCGCTTACATCGGTAGTAGCGGTAAACTGTTTGGCCTGCACCAGCGCATTCTGGCCGGTAGAACCATCCAGCACCAGCAGTACTTCGTGCGGTGCATCAGGAACTACTTTCTGAATTACCCGCTTAATCTTACCCAGCTCATCCATCAGATGTGCTTTGTTATGTAAACGGCCCGCAGTATCAATAATTACCACTTCACTTCCTCTGGCCATAGCACTCTGCATGGTATCAAACGCTACTGCACCCGGGTCGCTGCCCATGGCCTGCTTTACAATAGGTACCCCTACACGCTCACTCCATATGGTCAACTGATCCACCGCCGCTGCACGGAAGGTATCCGCCGCGCCCAGTATAACCTGCTTACCCGCCTTTTTATAGTTATGTGCCAGTTTACCTATGGTGGTGGTTTTACCCACGCCGTTTACACCTACAACCAGAATAACATAAGGCTTTTTATCAGGCGGGGTATCAAAGTTGCGGTAGCTCTGCTCAGGTGCATCTACCAGTACCGCTTCTATTTCTTCCTGCAACAGCTTGTTCAGCTCGCCTGAACCCACATATTTGTCTTTAGACACACGGGCTTCAATGCGTTTGATAATTTCAATAGTGGTTTCAATACCCACATCAGCGCTTACCAGCGCCTCTTCCAGGTTGTCCAGCACCTCCTCATCAACCGTACTTTTACCCGCAATTACCTTGGTAATTTTGGAAAAAAAACTCTCTTTCGTTTTCTGTAACCCCTGATCTAAACTTTCCTTCTCCTTTTTACCAAACAATTTGCCTAAAAAACTCATACCGGTACTATTTACAGGATATTATATAATGCCAAATTTAAATACAAAAAGCCTTCACGAAACAACGTGAAAGCTCTTTAATATCTTACTGTTCTCAAGCTCAATTATTTCTCAGCTAAGAAATCTTTAACCTTGTCTTTGTGTATGATAGCCTCTTTGAAGGTATAGGCACCAGTTTTAGGGCTGCGTACAGCCTTAATAACCTTGGTCCAGTTTTTAGCTTCAGCTGAAGCCTTCGCATCCTTAATCTTCGAGTTTTTGGAAGCTGCTTTTGCCATGATCTGATTATTTTATAACGTTGCCGTTGTATTATTTAATTTCTTTGTGTACAGTCACCTTTTTCAGGATGGGGTTGTACTTTTTCAGCTCCAGACGCTCTGGAGTGTTCTTTTTGTTCTTGGTGCTGATGTAACGGCTAGTACCAGGCTGACCGCTGGTTTTATGCTCGGTACATTCTAAAATCACCTGAACTCTGCTACCTTTCTTTGCCATTGTATAAGCAATTTATTATTATATACTTCTTGTCGGAATGGAATGTGAACTATTGAGGGAAAATTAGATTTTCTCGCCTTTCGCTCTCAGTTCTTTAATCACGGTAGATAAACCGTTCTTATTGATAGTTCTCAGTGCTTCTGTGGATACTTTTAAAGTTACCCAACGATCTTCTTCAGCAAAATAAAAACGCTTGGTCTGTAAATTGGGTAAAAAACGACGTTTGGTCTTAATGTTTGAGTGAGAAACATAGTGACCGCCAATTGGTTTCTTACCTGTTACCTGACATACTCTAGCCATGACAGTAATTTTTTCGGACGGCAAAGGTCGTCAAATCCACCGAACTACCAAAAGAAAAATAGAATAATTTGGAAAATAATTCAGGACAAGAAAACTTTTGCAACCCATCTCGTTTAATAAATGAATTGTTCGCGGCAAAGCTACGTTTTTTAGCGTTCGTTTCCCAATAAAACCAGGAATAACTCCAAACTTCCAACTTCTGCCCAACTTCAAACTCACAACGCTTAAACTCCCTACCTCTTCCCCAAAACCTGTATATTTGTATCACATGCAGCACTTTCTGTCCTATAATCTTGATTTGCTTAATCATCCCGTAGGGTATTAATCCTCTACATATCAACCTTAGTGCAACCGCATCATAACAGGTAACAGCGTGTACCTGTATTTTATTCATCCACTCTCTAACACATTCTGTTTTATGGCTACTCAAACAATGGCCGGGCAATCAGCGCATTATCTGCGTCTGGAAGAACAATACGGCGCCCACAACTATCATCCGCTTCCCGTAGTACTGGAAAAAGGAGAAGGTGTTTTTGTGTGGGACGTAGAAGGCAAACAGTATTTCGATTTTCTAAGCGGCTATTCTGCTGTAAATCAGGGACATTGCCACCCGCGCATTATTCAGGCGCTGATTCAGCAGGCGCAGAAGCTTACCCTTACCTCCCGCGCTTTCCACAGCAATCTCCTGGGCGAATACGCTGAGTTTATTACCCGCTACTTTGGTTACGACAAGGTGTTGCCCATGAACACCGGTGTAGAAGGAGGCGAAACGGCTGTTAAACTTGCACGCCGCTGGGCCTACGATAAAAAAGGGGTTCCGGAAAACCAGGCAAAGGTAATTTTTGCCAGAGGCAATTTCTGGGGCCGTACCATGGCGGCTATCTCCTCTTCTACCGACCCCTCCAGCTATAAAGGCTTTGGCCCCTATATGCCTGGTTTTGAACTGGTACCTTATAATAATATACCTGAACTGGAAAAAGCCCTGCAGGATAAAAATGTAGCGGCCTTTATGGTAGAACCCATTCAGGGCGAAGCAGGCGTAGTAGTACCGGATGCTGGTTACCTTACCCGCGTAAGAGAACTTTGTACGCAATACAATGTACTGTTTATTGCCGATGAAATACAAACCGGCCTGGCGCGTACGGGTAAAATGCTGGCCTGCGACCATGAGAACGTACGCCCTGATATGCTGATTCTGGGTAAAGCACTCAGCGGTGGCACCATGCCTGTATCTGCGGTACTGGCCGATGATGAGGTAATGCTTAACATCAAACCGGGCGAACATGGCTCCACCTACGGAGGCAACCCACTGGCCTGCGCCGTAGCTATGGAAGCACTGAAAGTGCTGAAAGAGGAAAAGCTGGCAGAAAATGCGGCAGCTATGGGTGAGTTATTCCGCTCCCGCCTGGAGGCTCTGCAATCACCCCATATTCAGCTGGTGCGGGGTAAAGGATTGCTGAATGCGGCCGTAATTGCCCATCCTGATGCAGAAGCTGCATGGACATTATGTCTGGAATTGAAAGATCTGGGCCTGCTGGCCAAACCTACCCATGGCGATAAAATACGTTTTGCGCCACCGCTGGTTATTAATGAAGAACAGATTAATGACAGTATCAGCATCATTTCCAACGCTTTACAACGTTTATAATCTTACTTATTCACAATTCATAAAAGAGCAGCTTCCAAAGGCTGCTCTTTTTGCACAAGACAGGTTACTGTAACAGAACTGGCAAACTTTTTGGTTAAAGCGCCTTAACAAAAGTTACCTGATATGAAAAAAATCGTACTTATCCTGATGTTAACCTGTGGCGCCCTTGCCTTAAGTAATGACTCTAAAGCACAGTCAACCGGAAGCAGCTATAAAACCGCATTCGGTTTTAAAGGTTACTTCGGTGATGGTTCTATTGGAGGTTTGAACGTGAAACACAACATGCGCAACTCCAACGCACTGGAAGGTGGTCTGTACTTCAGAAATCACTTTATTATGCTGGAAGGCTTATACGAGTGGCAAGGAGATATTCAGGGTGCTCCCGGTTTGAAATGGTATACCGGTCCTGGCGCTAACCTGGGCTTTTATACCGGCCCTGGCGATAACGATGCCGCTTTTGCTATCAAAGGCACCTTAGGTCTGGACTACAAAATCAATGGCGCTCCTATTGACGTGGCACTGGACTTAAACCCAACTTTCTGGCTTACAAACGGCAGCAGCTTCGACCTGTACGCAGGTATTGCATTCCGCTTTGCTTTCTAAGCAGTAATAATGTCACTGACAAAAGTGACTTATACATAAAAAAGTGGCTGTATCTCAATACGATACAGCCACTTTTTATGTAGCTTCCATTCCACACAGGCCTCTCCCACACTCAACTCCGAATCCGTTTCCGCTTCACCTAAAATCTGCCGCAGCAGGAAACCACCAGGAAGCTTTAGCATATGATGCTACAGCCCGTAAAGATCGCCGCCAGGCTCTGGCAGCACTCCGGGGAACTCAGGCACTTTAATCGTGAGTTTTTCTAACTTTTGATAGTACACACCGGGTTCTCCCCAAAGCTCAGAAACCTGCTGTCCCAGTTCAGGAATTTGCCGGGCAAGCTCACCGGGCATTTCGCCCAACCCTCCGGAATGTCCGGCGAGCCCGCCGGAATAATCAGACAGCCCTGCAAACAAACCGGAGAGCTGGCGGATCAAATGGCAGAGCTGGCGGAACAATCGGGAGGGCCCGCCGGAATGATCAGACAGCTCTGCAAACAAACCGGAGGACTGGCGGATCAAATGGCATAGCTGGCGGATTAACCGGGAGGGCTCGCCGGAATGATCAGACAGCTCTGCGAACAACCGGGAGGGCTCGCCGAACAAATGGCAGAGCTGGCGGATTAATCGGGAGGGCTCGCCGGAGAAAAAGGAGGCCGTAAATTAAAGTGCGTCAAGGTGGTTAGCAGGGGCCGTGCGTTTGGAGGCGATTGCAACTACGCCAACTCAAACACGGTAATTTCCGGCATAATCCCTACTCTTCCCGGATACCCCAGAAAGCCGAAACCACGGTTCACATAGAGCTTCTGATTACCTTCCGTATACAGCCCCGCCCATTCCTTATACATATACTTAATGGGACTCCATTTCAGATGCGGCAACTCTACACCAAACTGCATACCATGCGTGTGGCCGGATAAGGTAAGATCAATAGAAGGATATTCCGGACGTACCTGCGCATCCCAGTGGCTGGGATCGTGACTCATGAGTATTTTAAAAGGATACTGTTCTGTACCCGCATAGGCCTCATTCATTTTTCCATATTTGGGAAACTTGCCTTTGGCACCCCAGTTTTCAATGCCCAGCAAGGCTATTTTCTGTTCGCCACGCTCCAGTGCCACATGCTCGTTCATCAATAACCGCCATCCCATTTGTGCATGAACGCCCTTTAACCTGTCAAGATTGGCCTTTTTTTCCTCAGGGGAGGGCCATTGCAGATAATCACCATAGTCGTGGTTGCCCAGGGTACTGTACACCCCCATCGGCGCTTTAATACGGCTGAACACCTCCATATACCCATCCATCTCCTCCGACCGGTCGTTCACCAGATCGCCGGTAAACAATACCAGGTCTGCATTCTCCGCCAGAATCATATCCACTCCATGATTTACCGCCTGCTTATTCTGAAAGCTGCCGCTATGAATATCACTGATTTGCACAATCCGCAATCCTTTAAACGCCACCGGCAGGTTGGAAAAAGATAGTTTTACCCTGTGTACCTTATAATTATATTTATTGCTGAAACCATAAATAAGCGAGGTTAACAACCCGCCACCAATGCCCAGCCCCAGCCAGCTTAAAAATGCCGAACGCGGAATAGCCTGGTTATCATCGGAATCCATTACCGGTTTGGGTGGAAAAAACCGGCGCATTAACCATTGTACCAGCCTCCGGAAATCGTCCAGTAAAAAGAACAGCGCCGCCAGCAGCTTGGAAAAAAACACACCTATCAGAATGGCAAACACATAGTTGCGGAAAAAACGGGAGGCACCCACCCCCTGCATATAAGGGAAAACGGTAATTGCCACAATGCAACCCACAGAAATTACCCAGTATATAATATATAACACACGCTTAACAACCGGCTTAAAACGGGCTGTAACAGCCCTGATAGCCATAAAAACATACACATCCAGCGCCAGCATACACAAAGCCACTCCCCACCAGCTACCCCAGTTTCTCATAGACCTTAAAATTTACACAAACGAACATTAGATATAAGTGAGTAAAAATCGTTTATTTTTGTCGCCCCTTGAAATAATCGATTAAAAATTTGACGAGCTATGAAACTGACATTTTACGGACATGCCTGTTTTTCGGTGGAGATTGGGAACACAACGGTTTTATTCGATCCTTTCATTTCAGGAAATGGAAAAGCGAAGCATATTGATGTAGACAGCATCAAAGCGGACTATATATTTATTTCTCACGCCCATGGCGATCATATAGGCGATCTGGTGCGTATTGCGGTTAACACAGAGGCCAAATGCGTAGGTGCTGCCGAAGTTGCCGGCTGGCTGGGTAGCCAGGGTATTAAAAATGTGCATGGTATGAACCATGGCGGCCCCATCTCCTTTCCGTTTGGGCAGGTAAGAGGTGTAAATGCAGTGCATTCCTCTTCTTTTCCTGATGGCAGTTACGGTGGCAACCCGCTGGGTTTTGTATTTACCACCCCTTCCGGCAATTTTTACTTTGCCGGCGACACCGGACTTACGCTGGATATGCAGCTGATTCCGGTATGGGCAAAACTTGATTTTTCTGTTTTACCAATTGGCGGCAACTTTACAATGGATGTGGATGATGCTATCCGTGCGGCTGACTTTGTAAAATGCAGCAAAGTAGTGGGCGTTCACTACGATACTTTCCCGCCTATCGCTATAGACACCGAAAAGGCAAAAGCATCGTTTGCGGCAGCAGAAAAAACATTAATATTACCGGGAATAGGTGAAACAATAGACATTTAGTTTAGACAAGCAGGCAAATAACAACCCCAAAAATTACATGGCAAGAATCATTGGTGTAGCAAATCAGAAAGGCGGAGTAGGTAAAACCACATCGGCTATTAACCTGGCAGCCAGTTTTGCAGTACTCGAATACAAAACATTACTGGTTGATGCGGATCCGCAGGCCAACAGCACCACCGGTGTGGGCTTTGATCTGCATAACGTTACCAGCAGTTTATACGACTGCATGGTAAACAATACCACCGCTGAAGAGGTAATACTCAAAAGCGAGATACCGAATCTTGACCTGATTCCTTCACACATTGACCTGGTAGGTGCGGAAATTGAGATGATCAATTACCCCAACCGCGAAAATGTAATGAAGGGGATTCTGGAGCCTGTTAAAGATAAATACGACTTTATTATTATCGACTGCTCTCCTTCTCTGGGCTTGATTACTGTTAACGCCCTGGTAGCTGCCGACAGTGTAATAGTACCGGTACAGTGTGAGTTCTTCGCCCTGGAAGGTTTAGGTAAATTATTAAATACCATTAAAATTGTACAGAGCCGTCTGAACCCGGCCCTGCAGATTGAAGGTATTCTGATGACGATGTACGATGGCCGTTTGCGCCTGTGTAATCAGGTAGTAAGCGAAGTACGCCGTCACTTTGATGAAATTGTATTCTCTACCATCATTCACCGCAACACCCGTTTGAGTGAAGCGCCAAGCGTAGGTAAGCCGGTTATTTTATACGACGCAGAAAGCAAGGGTACGGTTAACTACCTTAACCTTGCCAAGGAAGTATTGCAGAAGAACGATCTTACGAAAATTAAGAACGAAGAGCGTATTATAGAGTAGCCTGATTTGCCTGTTGTCTTTTTAGTTTGTTTGACTTTAAAATTTTGATCTGATAATGACGCCGCCAAAGAACAATAATAATAAGGAATTGCTGGGCAAGGGTATCCGCTCGCTGTTGCAGAACATTGACTCTGACCTGAAAACCAGTGCCGGAGCTTTAAAAAGCAATGTAGTAGAGCAGGCGGTGGGCATTACACGTATTTCGCTGGACGAAATACAGGTTAACCCTAAAAACCCACGTAAAGATTTTGATGAGCAGGCACTGAACGAACTCGCCAACTCTATCAGAATTCACGATATTATTCAGCCCCTTACCGTAAGCAAACTGGCTAACGGCAAGTACCAGCTGATTGCCGGTGAGCGCCGTTTCCGCGCCTCTAAAATAGCCGAACTGAAAGATGTTCCGGCTTATATCCGCCAGGCTAACGACCAGGAATTACTGGAACTGGCTTTACTGGAAAACTTACAGCGTGAAGACCTGAACGCCATTGAAATAGGCCTCAGCTACAAGCGTATGATGGAAGAGCTTTCTTACACCCAGGAGCAGGTAGCTGACCGTATGGGTAAAGAAAGAAGTACCGTTACCAACTACATCCGTTTGCTGAAATTACCACCAGATATTCAGCTGGCTGTAAGAAACGGCAATATGAGCATGGGCCACGCCCGTGCGCTGGTAAACATAGATACTATTGACAAGCAGCTGTATGTTTATGCCCAGATTAAAGAAAAAGGCTTAAACGTACGCCAGACAGAAGAACTGGTTCGCCAGTTGTATAAAACCGGCGACAAAGCTGCTGATGTTAAAGTTGCTGCAAAAGCAGACCTGCCACCAGCCTATAAGCGTATAGAAGATAACTTAGCTTCACATTACGCCACTAAAGTAAAACTGGCACACAACAAAAAAGGATACGGCGCCATAACCATTGAATATTATTCACTGCAGGAGCTGAACAAGATTCTTGAACAAATGAATGTGCAGGCCAGCTAACAAAAAAATGTTACCCAGAATTGTTTTCATATTGCTGTTGTGTTGCAGCACCGGAATAGCGCTTAAGGCACAGGATGCCAAAAAGACGTTAATGGGCAAAAGCCTCTTTGACACAACAGCAGTTAAACCCGACTCAGCCCGCGTACCTGCTGTTATTACCAACCGCACTACGGTTGCACCCGATACCAGCCAGGCGCTGATGAAAAAGAAAGCGCACTCTCCGGGTAAAGCTACTGCACGTTCTGCAATGATACCTGGTTGGGGCCAGGCTTACAACGGCGAATACTGGAAAATACCTATTGTATGGGGCGCTCTGTCTATCCCTGCCCTTATGTTCGAGTTTAACAACCGGTACTATCAAAAAACCAAGTTCGCCTACGAGCAGGTTTTTCAATACAACATTACCAGAGACGAAGCATTATTAAGAGCTATATCTGCTGATGTTAAAAGAAGCGATGGCCAACCCTATGGCCTTTCTGAGTATCAGAGCTCCCGTAACTTCTACCGGCAGAACAGAGACTACTCTGTACTATGGTTTGTGATACTATGGGGTGTAAACGTGGTAGACGCTACTGTGTTTGGCCACCTGAAGCACTTTGATGTAAGCGACGATTTAAGCTTACAGATAAAACCAACCTTTAACTCAACAGGTACCAATTCAGCCAGCGTAGGGCTGGCAGTCAGCTTTAAAAAACCGGAGCATAAACTAAAACCACTGCCCCAGGTAAAATAAATCACTTAAATACCAGGTAATGAGAATTGCTTTAATAGGATATGGTAAAATGGGAAAAGCCATTGAAGAGATTGCAGTAGCCAAAGGCCATGAAATTGTATTAAAAATTACCAGTAGCAATACAGAAGAGTTTACTACAGAAGCCCTGCAAAAGGCTGATGTGGCTATTGAATTTACCAATCCGCACAGCGCTGTAGACAATATTAAAAAGTGCCTGGATGCCGGCATTCCTGTAGCCTGCGGCTCAACCGGTTGGCTGGAGCGTTGGGAAGAAGTAATTGATTACAATGTAGTCAAAAACGGCTGCTTTCTGTTTGCCAGTAACTTCAGCATTGGTGTAAATCTGTTCTTTGAACTAAACAGTTATCTGGCGGGTTTAATGGCCCCTCACACAGACTATGAAGTAACCACTGAAGAAATACACCATACCCAGAAAAAAGATGCCCCCAGTGGCACCGCCATCAGCCTGGCAGAGCAGATTTTACAGCAGATTACCCGTAAAAAGCAATGGGTAAACCATATCAGCGACAATCCCACCGAACTGGAAATCATCAGCGAACGCATCGATCCTGTTCCCGGTACTCACAAGATTAAATACCAGTCAGACATCGACGATATCGAAATCATTCACACCGCCCACAACCGTAAAGGTTTTGCGGGTGGCGCCGTACTGGCCGCCGAATTTCTGCATGGCAGAAAGGGCGTATACAATATGAAACAGGTACTCGGTCTGTAATTATACAGTAAGTTATTCAGGAAGCTGTGCTGTATTCCGGCGCAGCTTTTTTTATTACTGTATACCTCCCACTTTAGCGCATTAAAGTTTGCAGATAAAAGTAAACAGTCTGTTAGAGCCAGGTTAAACGTATACCCGGAGGCGCCCTGAATAAAAGAGGGCATATCACTTTCTGATACGCCCTCTCCCAATAATTTCTGAATGGGTAACGGTCTACAGACCAAATGAAAAACCTGCTTTGAAAGCAAACCATCCCGCCCAGTTTACACCTGGTTGATTTAAACGGATAGTGTTGTAGTCTATACCCAGGTTTAAGCCGGCCAGTTTTACACCTGCACCTGCGCCCAGGGTAAATTTAGAACCGTCGTCACCTGTGTTAGATACAGCCGCAACGCCTGCATCTGCCTTTACAAACAACATACGGGCAAACAGATATTGACGTAACCCAAACTTAATAGGGGTAGCTTTCAGGTTTTTAACTCCGCTTGCTTTGCTGTTAAAAGAGTTATACCCTACACTACCGGTAAGAAAGGTGCTGCCCAGTAAACCTATGCCCGCCCCGGCTTCACCACCGAAACCATAGTTATAACCCGCACTTTTAAAATCTCCTGCCGGTGTATTATACATACCATTGGCAAAAACAAAAACCAGTCTCTGTGCTTTACCGGTGTTGCAAAAAAACAATGTTCCGGTCAACAGGAACATTATAACTAGGCGCATGTTCATAAAAATGTATTTTAGCGGTTCAAACCTACCAAAAAAGCTGGTTTTTAATTACTGAAATACTATTTATTTATGCTTTCGAAAAAAACCCAATATGCTTTCAAGGCACTGATGTACCTGGCGCAGAAACAAAATGAGGGGCCTGTTTTGATAGCGGAGATCGCCAAAAAGAAGAAGATACCACTTAAATTCCTTGAAAACATCCTGCTGGAACTTAAAAAAGGTGGGGTGCTCGAAAGCAAAAAGGGTAAAGGCGGCGGCTATTTTTTCGCTATTTCGCCCGATACAGTTTATCTGGCTAAGATTATGCGGTTAATGGAAGGGCCTATTGCGCTACTGCCCTGTGTAAGCCTTAACTTTTACCAGCGATGTAAAAACTGCGACGAAAAGTTCTGTGGTTTGAATAAAGTGATGGGTGATGTGCGGGATGCTTCCCTTTCCATTCTGGAAACAAGAACAGTGGCAGATATTGCTGCGGCGAACTGTTAATACCAAATGATACGGGGCTGATCTGAAAAGAATCAGCCCTTTTACCGGCCTACCTTCCAATCAACCCCGTACGCTTGTATAATTCTGTGCTTATTTACCTGCTGTAAGGTTCTTAAGCATGTCTTCCGTCATGCCATTCAGATCAAACTCTGGCTTCCAGCCCCAATCGTTACGCGCTACAGAATCATCAATACTCTGTGGCCAGCTGTCGGCAATAGCCTGTCTGCTGTCTGGCTTGTAGCTTATGGTAAATTCAGGAATATGTTTTTGGATGGAAGCAGCAATCTCTTTTGGAGAAAAGCTCATACCCGACAGATTGTAAGAAGTACGTACTTTAATTTTCTCCTTCGGCGCTTCCATCAGCTCAATAGTGGCGCGTATAGCATCGGGCATATACATCATAGGCAGGTAAGTATCCTCACTCAGGAAGCTCTCGTAAGATTTCTCTTCCAGCGCATCGTGATAAATTTCCACCGCATAGTCAGTAGTGCCACCACCTGGCGCAGACTTATAGCTGATTAAACCTGGGTAACGCAGGCTTCTTACATCCACACCGTATCTGTTGAAATAGTAGTTACACCAGAACTCGCCGGCATACTTACTGATACCATATACCGTAGTAGGCTCAATAATGGTTTGCTGAGGACAGTTTTGTTTGGGTGATGTAGGACCGAATACGGCTATGCTGCTGGGCCAGTATACCTTATGCAGGTTTTCTTCCCGTGCAATGTCTAACACGTTCAGCAGTCCCTGCATATTCAGATGCCACGCCAGATTGGGGTTCTTTTCTCCGGTAGCGGAAAGGATAGCCGCCAGCAGGTAAATCTGGGTGATGTTCTGACGCAGTATCAGTACGTGCAGCATTTCTTTGTTCATGATATCCAGGCTTACATAAGGGCCGGAGCCTTTCAACAGATCATTTTCTTCACGAAGGTCTGCCGCAATAACGTTTGCGCCACCATAAATTTTGCGAAGGGCCAGTGTTAATTCTACTCCTATCTGGCCGCTGGCGCCAATTACCAGTACTTTTTCCTTTATAGCCGACATAAATGGGGTTATTTAATTGCCCGCAAAGAAAGTAAAAGTTAACGTATGTTCGGTTTTTTCGTAAAATTCAGATAAGTAATACATTTGTTGTATGATACCGCAATATTTACAAGACCTGTTTCAACAACAATCTTATAACCCCGATAATTTTTTTCTGATAGCCGGCCCCTGTGTAGTAGAAAGCGAATCGCTGCTGGACGAAGTAGCAGGTAAAGTTTCTGAGATATGTAAACGCCTGGAAATTCCCTACGTGTTTAAAGCCAGCTACCGTAAGGCCAACCGTACCAGCGCCAGCTCTTTTACCGGCATTGGTGATGATAATGCGCTGAAGCTGTTACAGCAAACCGGACAGAAGTACAAACTGCCCACTACTTCTGATATTCATGCGCACGACGAAGCAGCACCTGCCGCGGAGTTTGTTGACATTCTGCAGATACCCGCCTTTCTCTGCCGCCAGACTGATTTGCTGGTAGCTGCCGCAGAAACCGGCAAAGTAGTGAATGTGAAGAAAGGACAATTTCTGAATGGCCCTTCGATGCAGTTTGCAGTAGACAAAATAAGAAAAGCAGGTAACAACAAAGTGCTGCTTACCGAAAGAGGCACCACCTTTGGCTACCAGGACCTGGTGGTAGACTACCGTAACATTCCCTGGATGCAGGAACATGGTACACCGGTAGTAATGGACTGTACCCACAGCCTGCAGCAGCCTAACCAAACCAGTGGTGTAACCGGCGGTAATCCGCAGCTGATAGGTACCATTGCCAAAGCAGCTATTGCTACAGGTGCAGACGGTTTGTTTATTGAAACACACCCCAACCCGGCAGTAGCCAAAAGTGATGGCGCTAATATGCTGCGCCTGGATTTACTGGAGGGTTTGCTGGAGCAACTGGTAAAACTGCGCAAGGCGGTGATATAACAGCATCTTCTAACTTATACAACATACCTGCTTATACAAGCAAAACAGGTACTGATAGCTTGTGTGCCAAGCCGCGCCTGTTAATAAAAATGGCCTCTGAAAGCCTTAAACTTTCAGAGGCCATTCACTTAGTACTACAACCTCTTGTCCACCCCACCTTCTCAGTTGGCTAATTTATCTGTTTGCGGGCAGCCTCTTCCATATCACTCATTCCGTCCATAGGCAACACTTCATCCCGGTGAGAAAGTTCACTGGGCAGAATGCCGAATTCCTTTTTAAAACTCACCGCAAAATGGCTCAGATTGGTATATCCCACCATAATGCCTACTTCCTTAATAGAATAGTTATTTTCAGACAACAGGCTGTGTGCTTTCTTCATCCGGTTTTTCTGATAGTATTCGTAAATAGGCAACCCGTATAACTGCTTAAAATCTTTTTTCAGCTTGGTGGGGCTCATAGCCGCTGCTTTAGACAATACTTCTATCGTTGGTGGAGCCTGCGAATAATCTTTTACCAGCCTGCTTTCCACACGCATAAGCCGGCTTATTTCATCCGCATTTAATTTAAAGGTAAGCTGCTGCTCCTGCTCGCTCTGGTGCATAAAACGTATAATAAAGCGTTCCAGTAACAACAAACAACGGGTATTAGTATACTGTGTAATCAGCGGATGATGCGCATCTGCCTTAACCAGATCAAACATCAGTTCCCTGAAGTCAGCATCAATAGGGGTAGTATTTCCTTTTTTCAGCACCTTAGAAAAATAAGTACTCAGAAACAAATCCACAACCTGCTCGTCCATGTATTGCAGTAATAGCTTACGCTCAAATAGCATCAGCACAAAACGCACATTAACTCCTCCACGCAATACATAACGGGCCTCCAGTTGCGCATTTACAAGCGCAATAGTGCTGCCATCAAAATAAATGGAAGTATCGTCTTTGGCAGATGTACCCTGAAAAGACTTATAATCCGGCACCTCTACAAAATGCAGGGCGTAAAAAGTAGCATTGGCGCTAAACCGCTCCAGCACAATATCTTCAGCAGGCGTTAAATCACCTGTAAGCACAGACATATTATGAGGCATCAGCGCGGCCTTCATAAACCCCTTTCCAAATTTATCAGGAAAATACAGCGTATTGTCAGTAAGCGCCAATTGCATCTTACCCGCAATCACATGTAGCAGGTCAACGTAATTATCCGAATTGTACTGTAAGGTCAACACAGAAAATAATTAATGGTTGGAAAGCAATCTAAACATGTGCCGCTTTATTCAGCAGCCACATCTGTTGGCAGTTGATCAAAAACTTTATAAAAAGCTTTAGAAAAACTGGCCACGTTCTCATACCCCAGCTCCTCGCTGATTTGTTTAATAGTATACTTTCTGGAAATAAGCCTTGCCTTTGCTGTTTGCATCCGGTACCGCTGAAAGTACTGAAATACAGAAAGGCCGTACATCTCCTTAAAGCAAACTTTCAGCTTCGACTCACTCATACCTACCCTGCGGGCCAGTACGCTGATAGAAGGACTGGCAGTTACATCTCTTATCAGTTCCTGCTCTGCTTCTTTTAACCGCTGAATATCTCCGTTAGGCAATTTAATATTCACCGGCTTGGATTCCATGCGGTGAATAAAGTGCGTAAAAAAACGTTCAACCAGCAGCATTACCCGGTTTTGCAGATACAACAGGCGAAAACGCTCGTCACATTCCGGATACAGCACCTGATTCAACAACTCTTTGTACTCCTTATCCATTGGCTCGTAACTGAATACATACGACTGCAGATAAATGTGGCTTTTCAGCTTATCCCCTGCCGGCTCTGTTTTCAGAAACTCATTCAGCCAGTCTTCCCCAATCTTCACCTTCAGGCTCTTTATTTTAGAGCCCCTGGTTTCGTAAATAATATGCGATCCAAAATTGCTGCTGGTTAAACAGGCAGCAGAACGTGGTTGCGCCAGCGGATTCTCGTCATCTTCTTTCAACTCGTCAAACCGTAAAACAAAAAAAGGCATTTCATTGCGCGTGCGCTGAAATACCATGTTCTGGTTTACTTTATAATCGCCCAGCAAACACTGCAGGCCATTGGGAATTTCCAGCAGCTGCATACGCCCTTCACCATAATCTACGGGCAACTCCAATATGTTATTCTGGTACCTGGTTTTGAAAATGCGTGAATAATACCTCAACAGGTCATCGTAGTCGATGTGGTCATACTCAATCTTAAGTACATTGTCGGTATTCACGCTATTGTTTTACAGGTATTTGAGCGGGTTGCGACGGGCAGACAAAATATAGTTCTTTATGTTCAGCCAGAAGGCCATTACCATGTATACAACCAAGGGGGAACCCATCGTCAGAAAGGATATATAAATGAACCACATTCTGATGCGGGAGGTAGCAATACCTAGTTTTTCGCCTATCGCTGAACATACACCAAATGCCTGCCATTCGATGAAATGTCTCAACTTATTCATAACTGCAATATAAAAAAATCCGCTCATATAGTGTAAAAAAACTATAGAAGGAACACTTCCTCCCTTTATCGTAAATTTGGAACACTTTTTTTATAGATTATAGATTATCACAAAAGCATTAGTCATGGCATTTGATATTGAAATGATTAAAAGCGTGTACGCTGCCTTGCCAGGCAAGGTAGAAGCCGCACGTAAGGCACTAGGAAGGCCTTTAACTTTAGCAGAGAAAATTTTATTCGCCCACCTGCACTCCGATCAGAAACTGGAAAATTTTGAGCGTGCTAAAAGTTATGTTGATTTTGCACCGGACCGTGTAGCCATGCAGGACGCTACCGCTCAGATGGCCCTTTTGCAGTTTATGCAGGCTGGTCGCCCTAAAGTAGCCGTTCCCTCCACTGTACATTGCGATCACCTCATTACCGCTAAAACCGAAGCAAAGGTTGACCTTGCGGTAGCTAACGCGGAAAGCAAAGAAGTGTACGATTTTCTGTCTTCTGTTTCTAATAAATACGGCATCGGCTTCTGGAAGCCGGGTGCGGGTATTATTCACCAGGTGGTACTGGAAAACTACGCTTTTCCCGGCGGTATGATGATTGGTACTGACTCGCATACGGTAAACGCCGGTGGCCTGGGCATGATTGCTATTGGCGTAGGTGGTGCTGATGCCTGCGATGTGATGGCGGGTTTACCCTGGGAACTGAAATGGCCTAAACTGATTGGTGTAAAACTAACCGGTAAACTGAACGGCTGGACGGCTCCTAAAGACGTTATTTTAAAAGTGGCAGGTATTTTAACCGTAAAAGGTGGTACCGGTGCTATTGTAGAATATTTTGGCGAAGGTGCTACCAGTATGAGCTGTACGGGTAAAGGCACTATCTGTAACATGGGGGCTGAAATTGGTGCCACCACCTCCACCTTTGGTTATGATGATAGCATGAGCCGTTACCTGCAATCTACCGGCCGTGCAGATGTGGCAGCAGCAGCTGACGCAGTAAGAGAACATCTGAATGCCGATGCAGAAGTATACGCCGATCCTAAGAAATATTTCGATGAAGTAATTGAAATAAACCTGAGCGAACTGGAACCCCACCTGAACGGGCCTTTCACGCCCGATCTGGCTACGCCTATTTCTAAAATGAAAGAAGCAGCACTGGCTAACGGCTGGCCTACCAAAATAGAAGTAGGTTTAATTGGTAGCTGTACCAACTCTTCTTATGAAGATATTTCCCGCGCGGTAAGTCTGGCTAAACAGGTACCTGAAAAGGGCCTGAAAACAAAAGCAGAATTCACCATCACACCCGGCTCTGAGCAGGTTAGGTACACCATTGAAAGAGATGGTTTCCTCAGTGTGTTTGATCAGATTGGTGCCACGGTATTTGCCAATGCATGCGGCCCCTGTATTGGCATGTGGGACAGAGTTGGTGCAGACAAGCAGGAAAAAAACACCATTGTACACTCCTTTAACCGCAACTTTGCAAAGCGTGCTGATGGTAACCCCAACACCTTTGCATTTGTAGCCAGCCCCGAACTGGTTACTGCACTGGCAATTGCCGGCGACCTTACCTTTAACCCGCTCACCGATACCCTTACCAACGAAAAGGGCGAGCAGGTGAAATTAGATCCCCCCAGTGGAGATGAGTTACCTACCAAAGGTTTTGCGGTAGATGACCCGGGTTACCAGGCACCTGCGGAAGACGGTAGCAATGTTCAGGTAGAAGTATCTCCCACTTCTAAACGTTTACAACTGTTAGATCCTTTTGCGCCATGGGAAGGCGTTGACCTGAAAGGCTTAAACCTGCTGATTAAAGCAAAAGGCAAGTGTACTACGGATCATATTTCTATGGCTGGCCCATGGTTAAAGTTCCGTGGCCACCTGGACAATATTTCTAACAACATGCTGATTGGTGCCGTTAACTACTACAACGATAAAACTGATAGCGTATTAAACGATCTTACCGGTGAATACGGTCCTGTACCCGCTACACAACGTGCTTACAAAGCAGCAGGCATTGGCTCCATTGTAGTTGGTGATGAAAACTATGGCGAAGGCAGTTCCCGCGAGCACGCAGCGATGGAACCACGCCACCTTGGTGTTCGCGTAGTACTGGTAAAATCATTTGCCCGTATTCACGAAACCAACCTGAAAAAGCAGGGTATGCTGGCGCTTACCTTTGCTGATAAGGCCGACTACGATAAAATTAAAGAAGGCGATAAAGTAGATGTGATTGGGCTTACCTCATTCGCGCCTGGTAAACCATTAACACTGGTGTTAAACCATAAAGATGGTTCTTCTGATACCATTCTGGCCAACCATACTTACAACCAACAGCAAATTGATTGGTTTAAAGCAGGTGGTGCCTTAAACATTATCAGAAAGCAGGTAGCAGGTTAATTACCGCTATGCTTTAACGATAAATAGCCGGGATCTGTACAGGCAGATTCCGGCTTTATTTTACCCGGAATTTAATACCCTTGTAAATCTATGCAGGCACAAAGCATACAACAAAACTCCGTATACAATAGTGTTCAGGTAACCCGTATACAATGGGAAACACCCGAAGCTGTCACCTTTGAGCTACAACCTTTACATGGCTGGCAGCCAACGTATCAATCCGGCCAGTTTATTACCCTGGTATTTACGCATAATGGTGCAGAAGATCGACGTTCTTATTCCATTTCCTCCTCTCCTGAACTGGATGAGCCAATGCGCATTACCCTTAAGAGGGTTACCAACGGCATGTATTCACGACATTTGCTGGACCATACCAGAGAAGGCGATATATTTACCACCAGCGGTATCAGCGGCTATTTCCGGCTTCCGGAACATGCTGCCACATCTGCGGAGCAATTATTCTTTCTGGCAGCAGGCAGTGGCATAACACCCGTTTATTCACTTGTTAAAACGGCCCTGCACACCACTACCTTTCCCATAACACTGGTATATAGCAACCGAAGCGAGGCAGACATTATCTTTCACCGACAATTGCAACAGTTGCAGCAACAATATCCGCAGCGCCTTCATATAGAGTATCTGTTAAGCAATATTCCCTCTGTATACAAAAGCAGGCTCAGTAACTGGCTGCTACAGCAACTACTGGTAAAGTTATTACAGGTACCGCTCAGCAGGTGTTTGTTTTACATCTGCGGCCCGTTTGAATATATGCGTATGATCAGTATTACCCTGTTAACAGAAGGCGTTCCCGCGGCCCATATTAAAAAAGAAGATTTCAGCCCCTTTAAACCGGTACGCAAACCTCAGCCGCCCGATATTACCCCGCACCAGGTACAGCTACACATTGCCAACCAGGTACATCAACTTACCGTACAGTACCCCAACAGCATTCTTGCAGCCGCCAAAGCGCAGGGCATACCCCTACCCTACAGTTGCGAAGCCGGCAGATGTGGCAGTTGTACCGCCACCTGCACCAAAGGCGATATATGGATGGCGTATAACGAGGTATTGATGGATGACGAAATTGCCAGAGGCCGCGTGCTTACCTGCCAGGGATATCCTATACATGGCGATGCTGAAATACAATTCTGATGAATATATTTGAGTATGATAAGCTATAACCCCAAAGACTGGCTTGGATTATTCCGCTTTCACAAAGCGGATACCGCACGCAAGTTGTTTCCGCTAATGCTTTGCATAGCACTATACACCTTACTCATCAGCTACCTGGAAAGAACCTACCTGCACCTGGAAGAAAAAGGTATTGTAGAAAACATACCGCTGATGCATAACCTGCTGGGGTTTGCCATATCCATGCTGCTGGTGTTCCGCACTAACACCGCTTACGACCGCTGGTGGGAAGGGCGTAAAAACTGGGGCTCGCTGGTAAACAACAGCCGCAACCTGGCTATTAAAATGCACACCATGCTGCCACCGGAGGATGCGCATTCCCGCTCGTTTTTTGCACGGCTTATTCCGCAGTTTGCCTCTGAGTTACAGGCACACCTGCAGAAAGAAACCACCCGCCTTCAGCTGGATGTGCAGCCACACCCGGAAATACCCGATTTTGATACCACCAAACATGTACCTGCCCAGGTAATGTCGCTGATGATGGCAAAAGTGAATCAGCTGTATAAAAACGGAACGCTTACGGGCGATCAGTTGATTGTTATCAATCTGGAATTGCAGTCTTTTATGGATATCTGCGGTGCCTGTGAAAGAATAAAAAATACGCCCATCCCCTTCTCTTACAGCTCTTTTATTAAAAAATTCATTTTCTTCTACGTCATCACCCTGCCTTTTGGCTTTGCTTTTAAACTCGGTTATCTGAATATAGCAGTGGTAGTTTTTGTGTTTTATGTAATGGCCAGTCTGGAACTGATTGCCGAGGAAATTGAAGACCCGTTTGGAGACGACCCCAACGATCTGCCGCTGAAAAAAATGGCAGAAAATATCCGGAAGAATGTAACAGACATATTTTCAACACATTAATAGCATTTTTCGACCCATTAATGTTTTTTTAAACAGCTTTTTAAATTAAACGTTTGTTTAAAATCAAACAAACGTTTAACTTTGTTGCACCAAATTCAATCATGATATGAGTGCAGACAAAAAAGAGCATATCATTCTCACCGCAATTGATCTTTTTGCCACCAAGGGTTTCGAAGGCACCTCCATTCGAGAAATAGCAGCTGCTGCGAATGTGAACCTGGCCATGATTAACTATTACTTTGGCTCGAAAGAAAAATTATTTGAGAGTATTATCGAGTACAAGGCCAGCCACTCGCGGGTGGCCCTGGAAGAGTTGGTTCAGGACACCAGCCTGAGCCCTATTCAAAAAATAGACGCTACCATTGACGGGTATATAGACCGGTTGTTTGGTCACCGCAATTTCCACCGGCTTATTCAGCAGGAGTTAATTACGCACACCCGCACTACGCTGCAAACACACATTGTAAATAACATCATTTACCCCAACAGCAGGGCCATCAGCCATATTATTGAGGAAGGCATTCAGAAAGGCGACTTTAAAGAAGTAGACCCCCGCCTTACTACCATTACCCTGGTAGGTACCATCAATCAGATACTGTTATCTACCCGGTACTGTTCAAAAATGTTATCCAACTCGGATGATCCTGACTATAATCCTTACGAAGATGAATCGGTAAAAAACCGCGTAAGAAATCACCTGAAGCTGCTGTTGCACGAGCATCTGCTTAAAAAATAATACCCGATATCACTACAAATATTAATTACTACTATTCACATTTATGGAAAATCAAGTAACCCCGGAAAAGAAAAAGAAATCGCTTATACGCACCATTGTAGTGAGTATAGTGCTGCTTGTGGCCGCATTCTTTGGCTATAAGAAAATTTCTTATGCATTAAGTCACGAATCAACAGACAACGCCCAGGTAGAAACACAAATTACCCCTGTATTGCCGCGCGTTGCCGGTTATGTAAAACACATTGCGGTAAACGACTACGATAGCGTTAAATCCGGTCAACTACTGGTTGAACTGGATGATGCAGAACTGCAAACCCAGCTGCTGCAGATGGAAGCCGATGTAAAAGCTTCAGAAGCAGATATTCAGAATGCCAAAGCATCTCTGAACAGCACGGTTGTATCGTTAGATGTAAACAAAGGCAACATAAGCCTCAGCAAGGTAAAAGCACAACAGGCAGAAGAAGATTACAACCGTAACAAAAACCTGTTTGCAGACCAGGCTATTACCAGAAAACAACTGGACGACAGCCGCTTTGCTTACGAGCAGGCTACGCAGCAGGTAAAGAACAGCAATACCGATCTGGGCAGTGCCCAAACACGTGTATCGGTAATTGCTACAGGTATAAAAAAAGCAGAAGCTTCGCTGGAAGCCAAGAAAGCAGCTATTGAGCAACAAAAGCTGAGAATTTCCTGGACAAAAATATTTGCTCCGCAAGCTGGCAAAATAGGCAAGCGCAATATCACTACCGGCCAGTTTGTGCAGGCAGGCACTCCTATGTTTTCAATTGTAAACGATACTACCTACTGGGTGGTAGCTAATTTTAAAGAAACACAGATAAGACAGTTTCATGAAGGCATGCCGCTGGAGTTTGAACTGGATGCGTACCCCGGTCAGAAAATTGAAGGCACTATTGAAAGCCTGAGTGAAGCTACCGGCGCACGTTTCAGCCTGCTGCCTCCGGATAATGCCAGCGGAAACTTTGTAAAAGTTACCCAGCGTGTACCCGTTAAAATTGCCATCAAAGACATCAATAAATACAGGGGTATACTGCGTGCAGGCTTAAGCGCCGATGTAAGTGTGCCTGTTAAATAACATCACATGGCTGCTAAAGGATTTGCAAAATTCATTATAGTATTAACTACTGTATCGGCAGCGGTAATGGAACTGATAGATACCTCTATCGTTAACGTTGCGCTGAGCGATATGGCAGGTAGCCTGGGTGTAAGTATTGAAGATGTTAGCTGGGTAATTACTTCTTACGCTATAGCAAACGTTATCATTATACCCCTTACAGGCTTTCTGGCCGAGTACTTTGGCCGGAAACGGTACTACCTGGCCTCCATGGTCATTTTCACGCTGGCATCGTACATGTGTGCTGAATCAAACGGGCTGGTGGAAATCATCATCTGGCGGTTTGTGCAGGGCGTAGGTGGCGGAGCCTTACTTTCCACTTCACAGGCTATATTATTCGATGCCTTTGAACCAAAAGACAGGCCTGTGGCTGCCGGTTTATTTGGTATGGGGCTGGTATTAGGCCCTACACTGGGGCCCACATTGGGTGGCTACCTGATTGAACATTTCAGCTGGCCCATGATCTTTATGATCAACTTACCCATAGGCATCATCGCAACCATACTTACCTATACATACATAGAAAAGAAACCCGGCGAAGGCAAAAACCGGAAGAATATGCATATTGATTACAATGGCATATTACTACTGGCTGCCGGCATTGGCTGTTTACAGTATGTACTGGAGCGTGGCGAAACGGAAGACTGGTTTAGTAGCGAAACTATCCGTATCTGTGGCATAGCTGCTATTGTAACCTTAACGCTTTTTATCTGGTACGAACTACGCATCAAAAACCCGGCAGTAAACATTCGTGTACTGGGCGATCGTAACCTGGCGTTTACCACCATCTTCACCTTTGTTACCGGTTTAGGATTGTTTACTTCGGTATTCGTATATCCCGTACTGGCGCAAAGGGTGTTAGGGTATACCGCTTACGAAACGGGACTGGCACTACTGGCCCCTACTATGATTGGCGTGTTAATGATGCCTATTATTGGTAAGTCTATGGCCAAAGGCGTTCCGGCCGTTAGGTTTGTGGTGGTAGGGTTGATACTGTTTGCAGCATACTGCTGGCTTACAGCAAGGGTTAGCCCCGAAGTTGGTATCAGTGCGTTCTTCTTCCCGTTAGCGCTAAGGGCATTTGGTATATCTATGGTACAGCTGCCTTTAATTAACCAGGCGGTAGCTGGTTTACAACCGAAAGATTATCCGGCAGGTATAGCGCTCAACAACATGATACGTCAGTTAGGCGGAGCCTTTGGTATTGCGCTGGCCAACACCTTTATAGCCCATCGTTACGCGCAACACCGTACCGATCTGGTAGCCAATATAACAGATGGTGCGGCACAGGTTACAGAACGTACCACTGCCATAGCGCAGGGGCTCATCAGCAAAACAGGCGCAGATATTACTACCGCCACGCACACCGCACATGCCATCATAAGCAGTGCTGTTGACAGGCAAGCCTATTATCTGTCTTACCTGGATACCTTCCGGCTTATCGCCCTGTTCTTCATTATCGTGTTACCGCTGGCTGTGTTTCTGAAAACCAAAAAGAAATCAGCCGAAGAAGAAGCTGCCGCCGCAGCTGCTGTAGCCGAAGCGCACTAATTAAAAAAGAAACAATGAAAAAGATATTTATAGTTACTTCCGCTTTTTTGTTAGCCTGTAGCGCTAAGGCACAGGTGCAGACAAACACGGAACTAAAATCACTCATCAACCAGTCTTTCGGCTACTTTCCTAAGCTGAAAGAAGCGGAAAACGCAGTATCATCTGCAGAGCAACGCGTACAGATAGCACAGATAAAAATGCCGGAGATAAGTGGCAATGCCTCTTACAACTACATCAGGCCCAAAATAACCCTGCCGCTTGAAATAGATGGTAAAACAGAACAGTTTCAGTTTGCACCGGTACACAGTGGCGCCGCTTCTATTAATGTAGACTACGAGTTGTTTGACTTTGGACGCATTAAAAGCAATGTAGAAAAGGCAAAGACCGATTTGCAATATGCCAAAGACAATGTAGACTATGCCCGCACGCAGCTGGCTTATCAGGTAGCAGCTATCTATTACAACGTGGTATATTTTCAAAAAGCTATTGTAATTGAAGACAGCGTTATTGCTTATCTGAACGAGAACAAACGTGTAATAGAAAGTAAGCTGAAGAACGGCGATGCTATTAAAATTGATCTGCTGAATATACAGGCCAATCTGGATGCAGAACAAAACCGTAAAATAGATCTGCAGAATCAATTACAGAAGCAACTGAACCTGTTAAGCTATACCACCGGTATACAACAGGCATCTGGCAAAACGTTTGATTTTGACGTAACTGTGAAAGATGCCAATGCAGCATTGGGCGAAGCACAGGCTAATAACCTGGAATTTGTACTGGCGCAGGACAGAATTAAGCAGGCGCAAATCGATAGAGATATTGCCAAACTGGCCGATAAGCCCTCTGTAAACCTGAATGGTGCTACCGGGTATAAAAACGGTTATGTGCCTACTGTAGAAAAACTCCGGTTTAACTACATAGCTGGTGTTAGCCTGCATGTGCCCATTTACAATGGCAATAAAATGAAACAGCAGGTTAAACTGGCAGAAACCAATATACGCCAGAACGAACTGGCTATAGCCACTATGAATAACACTTATCTGAAAGATATACAGCAAACACTTACCGATATCAATACCAATTTGTCCAGTATTAAAAACACGTACACACAGATTGAGCAAACCAAAACAGCACAGCAGATATCTGCCAGCCGTTTTATGAATGGTACCGGTACCAATCTGGATATTACCAATGCAAGCAGTAATTACCAGCGTGCGCTGTTTACCCAATTGCAATACGAATACCAGTTATGCCAGGCTAAAATTGAACTGTCCAGACTGATGGGATATAAATACTGGTAAGCAATCTTTTTTCTACAGTTGGTTTTGGTGAACAAGCCGCCTGCGCATCATGCAAGGGCGGCTTTCTTTATTTACGGCTTTTTTCGGTTTTATGAAACCACACCAGGGTTTCATCGTTAGGGTCTGCATTGTAGTTAATACATAACTCCTGCCCTTTTTTTACCGGCTTTACAGTACGAATGGTCATCATCTCCCCATCAAAATCCATTTCATACTCGCAGTTTGCCTGGTAATCGTGGTTGTACATAGAAATATATCCCATGCCCAGGGCGCCTTTTTTATGGGAAGGCCCCCATTCGAATATATAGTTGTACAGTTTAGACTTTTCTATTGCGGCCCGGTCTGCCACAGAAAATACAAGAACAGGCGATATTTCCAGAACGGTGTTAGCAGGAATGTCTTCAGAGGTAAATACGCCTCTGCCCCCTTTACGGGAAGGCGCAATAAACAAAATAGGCAACATCATAGCAAATAAGCTGTTAAAGCACGAAAATTAATGATTTACCTGTATACAAAAGTCTCCCGGATAGCAATTTGCCCTTATAATACCTTATCGTGGTAAAATAAAAAAGGGCCGGTTCAGCAGCCGGCCCTTACGTGTTACAGTTTTCTTTCGGATTAAAAACGGACGAGCATAAAATTTCAATGATTGTGCCATCTCACTATCTTATTGTAAATCAATAGTCATTTTCTTAACATTTACTGTATTTTTCCCATTTCCGGAATAATGATACCAAAACGGGAACACCGGGAACGCGCCAGCCGCATTTTAATATTATAACAACACAAGAAGCCTTTATAATGGCTACCTTTAAACACACTTCTTCAAAAACCTGTACTATGATACAATTATCTTATGCCGGAAAAATGGAAGCAGAAACTAAATTGTTGACGGAGTTAGAAGCCCGCTATCACAAGGCTATTCTCTCCAATGAAGCGTTTGTTCTCATTAAAAAGCTCTACCTGGAAATAAAGCAGGTAAAGGAAAGACTGCATTGCCTTACTACCACCCTTGCTGTGTAAATCTACACGCACTCCTCTCCGTTCCTGCTTTATCCGTACAAATGACATTCTGCCATGTTTTACCGGCTGAATGAGTTAATTTTGCAACCCGCTATATTCGGCTATTTGCAGGCATTAAAACCACCAGGTATGAGTTTGGAACTGGAGCAGGAAGACATTTACGAACAATTTGAGCGTACCATTGCTACGGAAGATAAATTGCAGATCAGGGATTTTCTGAATCATCAGAACATCAGTGATGTTGCCAATCTTATCAACGAATATCCTGACTATGAAGCACAGATCATAGCCAATATGGCTATACACCGTGCCTCCAGTGTATTTAAAATTCTGGACGTATCTACCCAAAAGGAGATTATACAGGAACTGCCTTCTTTTAAAACGGCCGAATTGCTGAATGATCTGCCTGCGGATGACCGCACCGATTTTCTGGAAGAATTGCCCAAAGAAGTAATCCGCGATCTGCTTAAGCTGCTGGACCCTGAGGAAAGGAAAATTACCCTTTCTATGCTGGGATATCCGGAAGACAGCGTAGGGCGCCTGATGACGCCTGACTATGTATATGTATATGCGCATAACACAGTAGAAGAAGTATTTGCCACCATCCGCAAGTTTGCCAAAAACAGCGAAACCATTGATGTTATTTACGTCATCAACGAAAAAGGGGAACTGGTAGATGATATCCGGATAAGAGATGTAATTCTTGCAGCACCCGATAAAAGAATAGACGAACTGATTGACGGCCGGGTAATTGCCCTGAATGTGGAAGACGATCAGGAGCATGCCAGCCAGGTGTTTAAAATGAATAACCGCGTGGCTTTGCCGGTAACAGATAGTTATAACGTGCTGCTGGGTATTGTAACCATTGATGACATGCTATGGGTAGCCAACGAGGAGTACAGTGAGGATATGCAGAAGATAGGCGGTACAGAAGCACTGGACGAGCCTTATCTGGATATTCCGCTGCTGAAGCTTTTACGCAAACGGGTTGGATGGCTCATTGTATTATTTATAGGCGAAATGTTTACCGCCACGGCCATGGGATATTTTGAACATGAAATAGCCAAGGCCACAGTGCTGGCGTTATTTGTTCCATTAATTATCTCCAGTGGTGGCAACAGCGGCTCGCAAGCTTCCACGCTGATTATACAGGCTATGGCGCTGGGAGAAATTACCCTGTCTAAATGGTGGCTGGTAATGAAGCGGGAACTGGTAAGTGGCTTTTTGCTAGGTTGCGTACTGGGATGTATCGGCTTTTTCCGCATTATTGCCTGGCACAGCTTTGCGCCCGGTTTATATGGCGAGCATTATATTATGATAGCCTTTACGGTAGGCTTTTCTCTGATAGGTGTTGTTTTATGGGGCTCGTTAAGTGGCTCTATGCTGCCTATGATATTAAAACGGCTGGGGGCCGACCCGGCAACCTCCTCCGCCCCCTTTGTGGCAACGCTTGTAGATGTAACGGGGCTGGTTATTTATTTCAGTGTAGCTTATTTGTTTTTGCAAGGGCTGCTGCTGTAAAACAGAGCAGACAGCCTCATTCCCGAAACAACCTGCAAACAAACCAGCACAAAGCCGTACATGCACCAGCAAACGCGCTTTTTAGAATTCCATGCGTTTTTAATTACAATAAAATGCGCCATATTGCACCCCTAAATTAAATGTACCTATGTGTGGAATAGTTGGTTACACAGGGCCACGTCAGGCTTACCCGGTTATACTGAAAGGTTTAAAAAGATTAGAATACAGGGGATATGACAGTTCTGGTGTAGCGCTTTTAAACGGAGGATTACATGTTTATAAGAAGAAAGGCAAGGTTGCAGACCTGGAAGAAACACTGGTAGGCAAAAACATGGAAGGCCATATAGGCATTGGCCATACCCGCTGGGCTACCCACGGCGAACCTAACGACCGCAATGCACACCCCCACTTATCGCAAAGTGGCAGAATAGCCATGATTCACAATGGCATTATTGAAAACTACGCTCAGATAAAGCAGGATCTGATAGCCAAAGGCTATACATTTAAAAGTGACACAGATACAGAGGTACTGCTGAACTTTATAGATGATATCCGCATTAAGAATGAGTGCCCGCTGGAAGAAGCAGTGCGTATTGCACTTCGCCGCGTGGTAGGTGCTTATTGTATTCTGGTAATAGACAACGAAGATCCTGAAACTATTATAGCAGCCCGCAAAGGCAGCCCGCTTGTAATTGGCATTGGCAAAGGAGAACACTTCCTGGCATCTGATGCTTCGCCCATTATCGAATACACCAAAGAAGTAGTGTACGTAAACGACTACGAAATTGCCATCGTACGTCCGGACGAACTGATTCTCAAAAATCTGGGTAACGAAAAACAAACTCCCTTCATTACCAAACTGGATATGGATCTTACCGCTATTGAAAAAGGCGGCTACGATCACTTTATGTTAAAGGAAATTTTTGAGCAGCCGCATACCATTTATGATTGTTTACGCGGACGTCTGGATGCCGAAAACGGCAATATTACCATGAGTGGTATTCAGAAATATGCAGAGCAGATTATCAACGCCAACCGCATTATCATTATCGCCTGCGGCACCAGCTGGCATGCCGGTCTGGTAGCTGAATATGTTATTGAAGAGCTGTGCCGTATTCCTGTGGAGGTAGAATATGCCTCAGAGTTCCGTTACCGCAACCCCATCATTCATAAAGGCGATGTAATCATTGCTATCTCGCAGAGTGGTGAAACAGCGGATACACTGGTAGCTATAGAAAAAGCCAAAGAACAAGGTGCTATTATACTGGGCATTGTAAACGCAGTGGGCTCTTCTATTGCCCGTGCCTCACATGCAGGGGCTTACACCCATGCAGGCCCTGAAATTGGTGTAGCCAGTACCAAAGCATTTACCGCGCAGTTAGCTGTGCTTACTATGGCTGCGCTTACGCTGGGCTTACAAAAAGGCACGCTGGAACGCGACAAATACCTGTTGCTGTGCAAAGAGCTGGCAGCTATTCCGGAAAAAGTAGACGTAATATTAAAACTGGACAGCCAGATTAAAGCGCTGGCTGAAAAATATAAGGATGCAGCAGACGCACTGTTTCTGGGCAGGGGTTATAACTTCCCTGTGGCACTGGAAGGCGCGCTGAAGCTGAAAGAGATTTCGTACATACATGCAGAAGGATACCCTGCTGCTGAAATGAAGCACGGCCCTATTGCCCTGGTAACCGAGCAACTGCCGGTTGTGTTTGTGGCTACCAAAGACTCTTACCACGAAAAAGTGGTGAGCAATATGCAGGAAATTAAAGCCCGCAAAGGCAAGGTAATAGCTGTAATTACGGAAGGGGATACGGTTACCCCTACCCTGGCAGATGACATTATTGTTATACCACCTGCCCATGAAGTAGTAGCCCCTATGCTTAGCGTAGTGCCTTTACAACTGCTGGCTTACCATGTGGGTGTTGCCAAAGGTTATGATGTAGACAAGCCACGTAACCTGGCTAAGAGCGTTACAGTTGAATAAAAGAGATGCCTATGCCTCAGAATATTATCAGGAAGAGTGGAATTGAAAGTATCGGATATGGCTTTATAAAACCGGAGTATCTTCCCAAAAACAAAGATGAATATTACCTGCGTAATATTCAGAACAGAAGCGGTATTGACTATAGAAAACTCAGCGCTTACGAAATTGAAGTGCTGGTAAGAAATGGCAATACCAGCGACAACTGGAATAACATTCTGGTTTCCGATGCGTTCAATGCACAACTGGTTAAGCATTGCAAATTTTATGGTCTGGTACGTATAGGAAAACTGGAGCCCTATTGCCTGGAATTCAGTGATCTGAAAGTGCCGGTGGGTTTATACAATTCAACTATTATCAGTTGCGACCTGGGCGACAATGTAGTTATTGACAACGTTAACTACCTATCGCATTACATTATTGGCAACGAGGTAATTATTGTAAATGTTAACGAACTAACCACTACCGACCGGGCTAAATTCGGCAACGGTATTGTTAAGGATGGCGAAAGCGAATCTATCCGTATATGGATGGAAATCTGTAATGAAAACGGTGGCCGCAGCGTAATTCCCTTTAATGGAATGCTGCCCGGAGATGCGTACCTGTGGAGTAAATACAGAGACGATGAAGCCCTGCTGCAACAGTTTAAAAACTTTACAGAGCAGCAGTTTAAAACACAAAGAGGTTATTACGGTAAAATAGGCGACAGAACTGTTATTAAAAACAGCAGCATTATAAAAGACGTTTGGATAGGTTCAGACGCTTATATAAAAGGCGCCAACAAACTCAAAAACCTCACCATCAACTCCGGCCCGGAAGGCAGGTCGCAGATTGGTGAAGGTTGTGAGATTGTTAATGGTATTATCGGGTTTGGTTGCCGTATCTTCTATGGCGTAAAAGCCGTACGTTTTGTAATGGCCTCTCACTCGCAGTTAAAGTATGGTGCGCGCCTCATCAACTCTTATCTGGGAAGTAACGCCACTATCTCCTGCTGCGAAGTGTTGAATTCACTCATATTTCCGGCACACGAACAGCACCATAACAACTCCTTCTTATGTGCGGCCCTTATTATGGGGCAAAGCAATATTGCCGCAGGTGCCACCATTGGCTCCAACCACAACTCACGCAGCCCCGATGGGGAACTGATTGCGGGGCGTGGCTTCTGGCCCGGTTTGTCTGTAAGCCTGAAACACAATACCCGTTTTGCCAGCTTTACCATTCTGGCAAAAGGCAACTACAGTTACGAGCTGGATATACCGTTGCCTTTTTCGCTGGTTAGTAATAACGAAACATTGAACCAGCTTACCGTAATGCCGGCTTACTGGCTTATGTACAACATGTATGCACTGGAGCGTAATGCATGGAAGTATGGCGACCGTGATAAGCGTACAGATAAAACGCAGTTGCTGGAATACGATTATCTGGCACCTGACAGCGTTAACGAATTATTCCATTCTCTGCAATTGCTGGAACGTTTTATAGGCAAGGCATGGTACCTGCGCGAGAAGCCGGGCAAACAAGCCCCTCAACCCGCTGTATGTGCAGCCAAAGGAAAAGAACTGCTGGAAGCAGGCGACCCGGTTGTTGATGAGCTGGAAGTACTGGCGGAAGGCTTTGAAAATGCAAAACGTAAAACGGTAATAGTAAAAGCCGCCAAAGCCTGGCATATTTATAAAGAGCTGATTATTTACTACGGCATTCAGCAACTACTTGTGTTTGCCGCAGAAAACAAACCCAAATCGCTCACAGAGCTAAAAAGCCTGTTACCTGTTATTGGCAACCGGACAGAATGGATGAATATAGGCGGGCAACTGATGCCTGCTGAGGAAGTGCAAACGTTAAAAACCAGGATTAAAGAGAACAAAATAAAATCGTGGGATGCCATTCACCAGTACTATACGGAGGCTGGCAGCAAATACCCGGCACAAAAGCTGAAACATGCGTTGGCCAGCCTGCAGGAGCTTTTGCAGATAAACCTGAAGAAAGCAGACACACAAGTGTATGCAGACTTATCGGATAAAGCTATAGCTACCAAAGAATGGATGACCCAGGGCATTTACGATTCCAGAGCCAAAGACTATCAGAACAAATTCCGTAAAATGGTATACACCAGCAAGGCGGAGATGGATAAGGTAGTTGGTAAACTGGAAGATAACAGCTTTATTCAGCAGCAGCAGGAAGAGCTGGCCCGTATGAAACGCGAAGTAAAAAGCTTCAAGAGAATACAACAAATCAGCGCATAAATAGCCCTAAGGCCAGTAACTTAACTTATAAGACTAACTGGCTGCTACGGGTTTACAAAAAGTAAAAGGCTGTATCAAACGAATGATACAGCCTTTTACTTTTGTATCACTCTGTTCCCAAACGGAGCAGATTGATACAAATTTTATTTCAGAACGTTATACTTGCTTATTGCTGCTCCGGAATACTATCCAGATGAATACTTACCGAAGCAGGTGCATTTTCAATCATTTTAGCTGCGGTATCTTTCTCCTGAAGACGTTGGGCGCTGTCAGCCACACTTAACCCGGGTTTGGGAGTAATAACAACAGTTGAATCGCCAGCCGCATTTACTACTATGCTAGAATCACCTTGTACGGCTTTTTCTTCTTTGTTTCCGCAACTGGTAAGCGCTGCGGATAAACCCACCACCAACAACAGACATTTCATGGGAAACAATATTTATAATTCAGGTTCTTATTTTTTACGGAAGAACAATCTTACAGGTACACCACGGAAATTGAAGTTTTTACGCAACTGATTTTCCAGGTAGTTTTTATAAGGCTGTTTAATATCATCCGGGAAGTTAGAGAAGAATGCAAAGGAAGGTGTGTGTGTAGGCAGCTGTGTTACATACTTAATAGTAATAGCATGGCCACGTACCACCGGCGCACGGTAAGCCTGCACCGCCTTCAGCATAATTTCGTTCAGCTGGCTGGTTGTTATTTTGCGCTGCTTGTTTTCGTACACTTCCATGGCCAGTTCAATAGCCTTAAAAATACGCGTCTTCTCTTTGGCTGAAATAAACAGTATCGGAATATCGTTAAATGGTGCCAGACGCTTTTTCAGGTTTTGTTCGTAATCGCGGGCGGTATTGGTTTCCTTGCCTTCAATAGCATCCCACTTATTCACCAGTACTACAATCCCCTTCCCCTTGCGGGCAGCCAGCGAGTAAATGTTTATATCCTGAGCGGTAATTCCTTTTTCAGCATCCAGTACCAGCAGGCAAATGTCCGCTTCATCCATAGCTTTAATGGCGCGGATGATGGAATAAAATTCCAGATCGTCTTTCTCTTTGCTCTTTTTACGTATACCCGCAGTATCAATCAGTACAAACTCTTTCTGGTATAAGTTATAATGGGTGTGAATGGTATCGCGGGTAGTACCTGCTATATCACTTACAATAGTACGTTCTTCGCCAATCAGGGCATTCAGCAAGGAAGATTTACCCACGTTAGGTTGCCCTATAATGGCAAAACGAGGTATGGCAGCATCTGTATTCACTGCATCTTCCTTATCCTCAGGAATCAGTGCAGTAATGGCATCCAGCAATTCACCGGTACCGCTACCGGTCATACTGCTGAGAAAAAAGATTTCATCAAAGCCCATGCTGTAAAACTCGGTAGCAGCCAGTTGACGCTCGCTGTTATCTACCTTATTCACCGCCATAAAAACAGGCGTTTTATACCGGCGCAGCATATCGGCCATAGCTTCATCCAGCTCGGTAATACCTACCGCCACATCGGTCATAAATATCAGGGCGTCTGCTTCATCAATGGCAATTTTAACCTGCTTGCGTATTTCAGATTCAAAAACATCATCAGAGCCGGCAACAAAACCACCGGTATCAATTACGTTAAATGTTTTACCGTTCCAGTCTGTAACACCATACTGGCGGTCGCGTGTTACGCCGCTTACATCATCAACAATGGCCTTACGCTGTTCCAGCAGGCGGTTGAAGAATGTACTTTTTCCCACGTTTGGTCTTCCAACTATCGCTACAGTAAATGACATAAACTCTTAATTAATATTCACCGATTAATGATATCCGTATTCTTTCAGCTGCTGATCGTTATCGCGCCATTTGGGGCGCACTTTAATAAACAACTGCAAAAATACTTTCTGTTGCAGAAACTGTTCAATATCCTCCCGGGCCATGGTACCAATCTTTTTAATCATACTCCCTTTCCCGCCTAGCAGAATCGCTTTCTGCGATTCGCGTTGAACAATTATATCTGCCTGTATTTTTATTAATGTTTCTTTTTCCTTGAATTCATTTACCAGCACTGCGGTATGGTAAGGTATTTCATCGCCAAACAAATGGAAAACCTTTTCCCGCACCATCTCTGCCACAAAAAACTTAGTAGGCAGGTCGGTCAGGTCATCTTCACTGTAAAACGGATCACCTTCCGGCAGCAATTCTATAATACTGCTTTTCAGCTCATCCAGGTTACTCTGTTTTAATGCCGAAACGGTAATTACCTTCTTTGCATAACGCTGGGCAGCAAAAAACGTTTTCACGGTTTCTAATGTTCCCGGTTTTACGGTATCTGTTTTGTTTATTACCACAATAGCAGGCACCTTCAAACGCAGCGAATCAAATAATTCATGATTTTCTTCCCGGTTATCGCCCGCATCTACCAGCAACACTGCCAGATCTGCATCTTCCAGCGCGCTTTTTACAGACCCCATCATTTTTTCGTGCAGCTTATACTTAGGCTCTATAATGCCGGGGGTATCTGAGAAAATTATCTGGTATTCACCGGGCTCTGTCAAAAAACCTTTAATACGATGACGCGTAGTTTGTACTTTGGGAGAAACAATAGCCAGTTTTTCACCGAGCAGTGCATTTAACAAGGTGCTTTTTCCCGCATTGGGCTTACCGAATATGTTAACAAAACCTGCCTTCATACTTTTAAGAGCTACACCTGCAGTGGCTATAAATGAATAAGGCCCCCAAAGAGGCCTTTTTTCTGAGTTGCGAAGGGAGGGTTCGAACCCCCGACCTTCGGGTTATGAGCCCGACGAGCTACCGCTGCTCTACTTCGCGATTTGGATTGCAAATGTAGGATTATTTTTCATACCACCAAGAATAATTTCAAAAAGCCCGAAAAACGGCCACTTCTTTTTCTCACCGCCCAGCTGGGCGGTGCAATTTATAAGCTTATAAGCAGGGGCATAAAAAAAGGCTTCCAAATGGAAACCTTTTTCTGAGTTGCGAAGGGAGGGTTCGAACCCCCGACCTTCGGGTTATGAGCCCGACGAGCTACCGCTGCTCTACTTCGCGATCTGATGCAAATGTAAATCAATATCTTACACCAGCAAAACTTTTTAGTAAAATATATTTTCTAGTCTTTTCTCTTGATGGAAGAAGCGCCACTTACATCAATATGTTTGATTACCGCATCGCCTTTATAACCAATACTGCTGGCACCGGAAGCCTCGGCATTAATTTCTTTGGTGGCGGTAATGCTAATGCTGGATGCGCCGGATGCCTCCACGGTACAGGTAACCGCAGTAAGGTCGTACCCTTTCAGACTGCTGGCACCGGAAGCCTCAGCATTAAAAGTCTGCACCGTACCTGCCAGGGTAGCGCTGGAAGCACCGGTAGCGTCTATTTTAAGCGTACCGCCTTTTACAGATCCTTTAAAAGAGCTGGCACCGGATAATTCCATTTTAAGGGTACCCACCTGCAAATCGCCGGTTACACGGGCGGCAGAGGCGCCACTAAAATCGATGGTTTCCAGTGTAGTTACCGTAACATAGGCTTTTACCCCTTTGTTACCCCAGTTCCAGCTGTTCCAAGCGCCGGATTCGGGGCGTATTCTTAACACACCGTTTCTTACTTCGGTTTTTATACGGCTGAGATTTTTCTCATCGCCGGTGCTTACGGCAACTGCCTGTTCCTTACCCTGAATAATGTATACGGTTACACCACCGCTGGCTTCTATGCCGGTAAAAGATTCCACTTTCCGTACTTCTGCATTGGCATCGTACACCAGGGTTTGGGCGTGTAAAAGCGAAACTGTCAGAAAACTGAACAAAAAAACGAGGGGTATATACTTGCGTTTCATGCTTACGAATTTATAGGTGTAACGGCGATTAAAAAATAATGTTACAGGTATTTTAAAATTTCTGCGTTTACTTTGCGGCGTTGTTCCACCAGATAAAAGGAAACAACATTCCTCGGGGTGCTTTGCGTCTGCAAGACAAAAGGCTGAGATAATACCCGTAGAACCTGAACAGGGTAATGCCTGCGAAGGGAAAGGCCAGCTTCCGTTGTATATGTCCTCTCTCCTCTGTATGTACTATTCTGTTCCCTGATTTATTCATAACAAACCAACAGGAACATGAAGCGATTTGCGGGAACACTGGCTGCTGTAATGGCCGCCGCTTTTACCCATGCACAAACCCTTGACTTAAAAGTTACCACTGCCCGTAACCAACCCCTTGCCGGGGCTACTGCTACTATTAGCAAGGACGGCAAAAAATGGACGCTGATCAGCAACAGCAACGGCAGTATTGTTTTTACCCCCGGCCAGCCCGGCAACTACCAGCTGTTACTGGAAAGCGTAGGTAAAAAAACAATCCGCCAGACTATTACCCTTACTGCCGCTACCAGCCAGCTTACGGTACTGCTGGAAGAAATGGATTATTTACTGGAACCACTGGAAGTAAGGGCCATACGCGCCTCTGACCGTGCTCCATTTACCAAAACCAATATAGACAAGGCCGATATAGCCAAACAAAACCTGGGGCAGGACCTGCCTATGCTGCTGAACCAGACCCCTTCGGTAATTGTAAATTCCGATGCGGGTAATGGCGTAGGTTATACCGGTATGCGCATACGCGGTACCGATGGTTCGCGCATTAACGTTACACTCAACGGCATTCCTTATAATGATGCGGAAAGTCAGGGTACCTTTTTTGTAAACATGCCCGACCTGGTTTCTTCCGCCAGCTCTATACAAATTCAGCGTGGCGTAGGTACCTCCACCAATGGTGCCGGCGCTTTCGGCGCCACGGTAAACATTGCCACCAACGAGTTTTCAGATAAAGTGTATGCAGAAAGCAACAACAGCTACGGCTCTTTCAATACCTGGAAGAATACCATTAAAGTAGGTAGCGGTTTAATTAACGATCACTTTACGCTGGACGCACGCATCAGCCGGCTGAAAAGTGACGGTTTTATCGACCGCGCCAGCTCTGACCTGAAGGCGTTATACCTAACCGGTGCTTACGTAAGCAAAAACACCTCCGTACGTTTTAACCTTATTACCGGCAAAGAAAAAACCTATCAGGCCTGGTATGGCGTACCGGAAGATGTACTGGTTACCGGCAACAGAACCTATAACCCCGCTGGTATGGAAAAGCCCGGCACCCCTTACGATAACCAGACCGACAACTATCAGCAGGATCATTATCAACTGTTTATCAATCAGAACCTGGGCAATCTGTGGACGTTAAACGTAGCTTCCTTTTTAACCAGAGGCAGAGGTTATTATGAAGAGTATAAAGCCGCTCAGAAGTTCTCTTCTTATGGTCTGCCCAATTTTGGGGCAGATACCGGCACCATTACCAGAACAGACCTGGTAAGAGACAGATGGCTGGACAACTACTTTTACGGCCAAACCTTTTCGCTGCAATCTAAAAAAGCAGCAACGGAGTTTACTTTCGGTGGCAGCTGGACTATTTACGATGGCAAGCACTATGGCGATGTTATCTGGTCAGCAATCGGCTTTCCTAAAGACTATCGCTACTATTACCTTACCGCCCGTAAAACAGACCTGAACAGTTATGTAAAGCTGTTACAGCAAGTAGGCAAACACCTGAGCATATTTGGCGATATACAATACCGCCATGTACAGTACAATATGGATGGCTTTAAAGACAACCCCACTTTACTTACCAAAAGAACCTTCAACTTTATTAACCCCAAAGCAGGCATCAGCTACAACAACAATGGTTTGAATGCTTACTTCAGCTATGCACTGGCCAACAAAGAGCCTAACCGGGATGATTTTGAAGCACAGCAACAGCAGCAACCTAAAAGAGAAACCCTGCACGATTTTGAGCTGGGCTTTGAAAAGAAAGGCAGCCGCTACAACGTAGGTGCCACATTCTATTACATGCTGTACAAAAATCAGCTGGTACTTACCGGCTCAATGAACGATGTGGGTGCTTATACCCGCGTTAACACCCCCAACAGCTACCGATCGGGTATTGAGTTGCAGGGTGGTTATGTAATCAACAAGTGGTTAAACGTACAGGCCAACGCTACATTCAGCCGTAATAGAATAAAAGAGTTTACTTCTTATACCGATGAGTATACAGGTGATGAATGGATTGGCCAGAAAGCCGAATCATTCAATAACACCAACATCTCCTTCTCTCCTGCTGTTATTGCAGCGGGCAGCATAAACCTTACGCCTGTAAAGAACCTGGAGATAAGCCTGCTGAGCAAATATGTGGGTAAGCAATACCTGGATAACACGCAGAACGAAAGCCGCAAACTGGCTGATTATTACACACAGGACGCACGTGCTATTTACACCGTAAAACACCTGCTGTTTAACGAGTGGAATTTTATTGCACAGGTATATAATGTATTCGACAGAAAGTATGCAGCCAATGGCTCTTCTTATCCGGGTATTTATGATGGTACGGTAGGCAACGGTGTTTCTTACGCTACCATGGCAGGTATTAACTACATGCTGGGTGTGAATATTAAGTTTTAATTCAGGCTAAAAGAAGAAGGGTTGGATGTTACTGTTTAAAACAGATACATCCAACCCTTTATAATTTCTCCCAGTAAGCGCTTCTATCCCAGTTGCTCCAGTTGCTGAGCTTTTTCTTTCCAGTTAAGCATACCACCTGTAAGGTTTACCACGTTTTTAAAGCCAATCTGCTCCATAAACATCGCAGCCACCACACTTCTGTTACCGCTGCGACAGTAAACAATTACTTCCTGATCTTTCCAGCCATCAATCTCATCCAACTGCATCATCTGTACTTTGCCAAGTGGAATATGAGCGCCGCCGATGTTGTATTCTGCTCTCTCATGGTCTTCACGAACATCCAGCAGATTTACCTGCTCCCCACCATCCAACCGTGGTTTGAGTTCTTCAAATGTAATTGTATTCATACTTGTATTAAATATTAGGTATTAATAAATAATCAGATTTAATGAGGCACCGTGGTATCTGCCGCAGCCGGTTTGCTGCTGATCCAGATATCTATCATTTGCCCTGCCCTTATTTTATTATAACTGCGCGAACCATCCGGCAGCAACTCAAACGGCGCTGGTTTCTGACGGGTAATAAATGCATTTTCCTGATCTGTTACAGCACCATCCGCTTCCGGTATAATAGTACTGATGGTAATACTTAATGAGCTTGCGTAATCGCGAGCCTGAGAAACCGTCATACCTACCATATCAGGCACGTTTACCTCTGTGCTGCCTACGCCGCTGCCTAACACAAAATCAACAGAAGTACCCATATTAACCTTGGTGCCGGGGTTTACCGGCTTGCCGTTAATCTTTTGTTCTTTTACAGCATTTTTAGCAATATCCGGCATGTAAGAAGTATCGCCCATTTTCAATCCCAGACTTTGCAGATACAGCCTGGCGCTGGTGTAAGAAAAACCGCGTAAATCCGGCATATCTACCAGCGGCGCTACCGCACGGTTAATAGTAAGGTATACAGTACGGCCTGTTTTTACGGTAACTTCTCCTTCAGGCTGTTGTTTAATAACCGACAGGCGTGGGGAAGCATCCAGATATACAGAATCCTGAATCTCTACATCAAAGCCCTGTAGCTTCAGCAGACGCTCCGCCTCATCCACATTACGGCCCATTACATGAGGTACTTTAACGTACTTGTTATGTTTGGTAATAAAGCTGAGCGAGCTGAAAACGATTACCAGCAGTAATACTACTATGCCAATCGCCACCAGTAAGTTTACCCAAAAGGGCTTATGCGTTATAAATTTGAACACTGTATTAATTTTCGGTTTTCAATCACAAGTTAACACTTATTATAAAAAGGCCTCTTCTATTACATCCGTATAAAAGTCGGTAAGCGTGCGGCCCATGGCTTTTACCTGCTGCGGAATCAGGCTGGCATCGCTCTGGCCGGGTACAGTATTTACCTCCAGCATAAACGGAACACCTGCGGCTTCATTATAAATAAAGTCTATGCGTACTACGCCTTTGCAGTTCAGCAGGCTGTAAATATTACGGGCAGCTTCTCTTATCTGCTCCGCTTTGGCTTCTTCTACCACGGCAGGCGTAATTTCTTCGCTCTGGCCCAGGTATTTGGCTTTATAGTCAAAAAAGTCGTTCTGCGTACGTATTTCCGTCATAGGCAGGGTAATAATCTCCCCTTTGGTGCGGAACACCCCAATGGTAAACTCACGGCCCTGAATAAATTCTTCCACCAATACCTGCGTATCTTCTTTAAAAGCTTTTTCAATGGCGGCAGGCAGTTCTTCTTTCGCACTTACCTTGCTCATACCAATGCTGCTGCCACCGTTGTTGGGTTTTACAAACACGGGAAAGCGCAGTTGCGCTGCTTCTTCCTGTTTATCCATCCGGCCTTTAATCAGCAATACACTTTTAGCCACATTAATGCCACCAAAAGCAGCTACAGCTACGGTATAACGCTTGTTGAAGGTTAAGGCAGAGGTAGCCGCATCACAGCAGGTATAAGGCAGCTTCAGCATATCAAAATAGCCCTGCAGCTTGCCATCTTCGCCGGGTGTGCCGTGTATGCACATCAGCACCGCATCAAATTTTACGGTAGCGCCGTTATGGGTAATGGTAAAATCGGCTTTGTTAACAGGCGACTTTTCGCCGGTAGCAGGCAGGTAAAACCAGCCTTCCGGATTGATATCTATTTTGTATACCTCGTATCTGGAACGGTCGATATTGTTTTCAACTGTTACGGCGCTTTTATAGCTTACTTCGGCTTCACCACTAAAGCCGCCGGTTACTAATGCTATTTTCTTCTGCATACAGAATGATGGGTTTTTCCCGGATGGATGATTTTGGGCAAAGAAATAAAAGAAATGGAGAATATAACAAAAAAAGGTGAAGGGAATACTCACACCCACCCTTCACCTTTCATTCTGAACGGGACATATCACCCGCTGTTACTTTTGTCGCCATACAGCAACAATCAATTAAGGCTAAGGTACAACTATTGAACAGCGGTTTCCAATTAAAATTTCGTTGTTACAACAGTCAAGAAAGGCTAAGAGGACTTCGTTTTACCGATTTTCTCTTAGCCTTTCATATGTGTGCGTATCCTTTACAGGCAAAACCTGCTTATACGTGCAATCTGTCTTTTTTCGCCATCAGTTCCTCTACCGTTTCTTTGTACATTTCATCAGGTACACAGCAGTCTACCGGGCAAACAGCCGCACACTGTGGTTCTTCATGAAAGCCCTGACACTCAGTACATTTATTAGGAACAATATAATAAACATCCACACTAACAGGAGAAAAACGCTCATTTGCATCAATCACTGTGCCTTCGGAAGTAGTAAAAGCGCCCTTAACGCTGGTGCCATCGGCAATTGCCCACTCCACACCGCCTTCGTAAATGGCGTTGTTGGGGCATTCCGGCTCACAGGCTCCGCAGTTAATGCACTCTTCCGTTATCTTAATCGACATATAAAACCGTATTTGTTATTTTAATAGGAATATTTTTGCGCGTGTAAAAATACGGGGAAATAGGATAATCTCCTCCTATGTGGAGGAGTTATGACACTTAAATAACTGGCAATGAACATACATAATAGAATAGAATTATTGGCCAAACTGGGGGAATACCTCCAGGCGAACACCGGAGAATGGCAGTTGACGAAAGAGCGTGCATCGCGCAATAACGCTTGGTTTACACTGGATTATATAGCCCTGGCTACCGATAATATTGTACAGGAGTTTTTGCAACCGGAAAAACTGGAAAAGTGGATAGCCCGGTACCAGGTACCTGCCGAAAATAAAGCCCCTAAAAAAGTGGGTATTGTAATGGCGGGGAATATTCCGCTGGTAGGGTTTCATGATCTGTTGAGTGTTTTTATTTTCGGGCATACTGCGCACATTAAACTTTCTTCTAAAGATGATGTACTGATACCCCACCTGGTGAACAAACTGCAGGAATGGGATGACCGTTTGGCAGACCGCTTTGTTTTTTCGGAAATTATTAAAGGCTGCGACGCCTACATTGCCACTGGAAGCAATAATACGGGCCGCTATTTTGAGTATTATTTCAGCAAATACCCGCATATTATCCGCCGCAACCGAACTTCGGTAGCCGTACTGGATGGAACGGAAACAGCACAGGAGCTAACGTTGCTGGCAGGCGATATCCAAACCTATTTTGGCCTCGGTTGCCGGAATATTACCCAGTTATATGTGCCGGAGCAGTACGATTTTATTCCTTTGCTGGAAGCGCTGAAGGCCTACGATTTTGTGATAGAGAACCACAAATACAAGCATAATTTCGATTACCACCTGGCATTGCTGATTATGAACAGCAAATACTATATGAATAATGGTACGGTAATACTTGCTGAAAACATATCTCCGTTTTCACCTGTAAGCCAGGTACACTACCAATATTACAGTAACATAGGCGAGGTAGGGGAAAAACTCACAAATTCTGACGATATTCAGTGTATTGTGGGACATGGTTACACCGGTTTTGGCGCTGCACAGCGTCCAACGCTGACTGACTATGCTGACGGAGTTGACACGATGGCTTTTCTGGAAAAACTGACATAACAGCACATCTACGACAACCTTCGTCAATTCTTTGTTAAAAGCCCCATCAGAACCAACTGACTATTAAACAGATTCGTTTATTTGCTATTGAAAAGGTATAGTATTTGAATAAATTAGATTTCTATTTGACTCACTTAAATTGAAAGACGCAATGAAACTCAAAAGCATTATTTTAATCGTGACTATCAGCGCACTTACATCGGTTTTGAGTGTTTGGGGTTATAGCAAGTGGATGCAGAAACAATACGCCGGTACGCAGGAATCGGGCAAACTGCCTGTTAACTATGCCGGTTTCTTTGATAAAAACGCACCTGCCGGACCTGTTGACTTTACAGCAGCCTCCACCTCTGCCACTCCGGCAGTGGTACACATTAAAACACGCACCAAAGCAAAGCAGGTTACCAACAACATTCCCAAACGCAGAAGCCCGTTGTCTGACTTTTTTGGCGACGACGATCCGTTCAGCGACTTTTTTGGCGGTCCGCGTGTACAAATGATTCCTGAGCAAAGAGCCAGTGGTAGCGGTGTACTCATCAGCGATGATGGTTATATAGTAACCAACAACCACGTGGTGGAAGGTGCCGATGAAATTAACGTTACCCTGGCCAACAAAAAAAGCTACAAGGCTACTGTGGTAGGCCGCGATAACAACAGCGATCTGGCGGTTATAAAAATTGAAGGTTCCCGTTTCCCTTATCTGGTATATGGCAACAGCGATGAAACCCGTTTAGGTCAGTGGGTACTGGCAGTAGGTTATCCTTTAAACCTGGATGTAACCGTTACTGCAGGTATTGTGAGCGCTAAAGCCCGGTCTATTAACATTAACAAAGGCGATTCTCCGGTTGAATCTTTTATTCAAACCGATGCTGCGGTTAACCCCGGTAACAGTGGCGGTGCCCTTATTAATACTAATGGCGAACTGATTGGTATTAACAGTGCCATTGCCTCTCCTACCGGTTCTTATGCAGGTTATTCCTACGCTATTCCGGTAAATATTGCCAAGAAAATAGTAAACGACATCATTAAGTTTGGTGCGGTTCAGAGAGGTTATATAGGTATCAGCTTCCTGCCTGAAGGTTTAAGTGATGAGCAGAAGAAACAACAGGGTGTAAAAGAAGGAGACGGCATATTTGTAAGCGGCGTTGCTCCGGAAGGTGCTGCCAAAGCTGCAGGTATACAAAAAGGCGACTTTATTACTAAAGTAAACGGCGTTGCTGTACAAACCGGCCCGCAATTACAAGAGCAGGTTGCCCGCTTTAAACCCGGTGATAAAGTAAGCGTTACTTACGTGCGCAACGGTAAAGAAATTACCACCAATGTTACCCTTAAAAACCAGAAAGGTAACTACGATGTGGTAAAAAATGAGCCCGCCAATATTGTGAATAAACTGGGTGCAGAACTGGTAACTATTGATAAGGCTACTGCTCAGAAAAATGATATTGCAGGTGGTGTTCAGGTGAAGAAGATTAACGGTGGCTTATTAAAGAACACCCGCATGGAAGCCGGCTTCATTATCACCCGTGTAAACGGTCAGGAAGTAAAAAGCCTGGAAGATCTGACCAATCTGCTAAAAGCAGCTGGTGGCCAGGTACAACTGGAAGGTATTTATCCTGGTTATGAAGGCACTTACGGTTATCCTTTAAACCTGAGTGCGGAAGAAGGTGAAGGTCCAGAGCAATAATCGCTTCCTTTACTTAATAAATTGAAAACGGGTGTATCAGCTTTTGATACACCCGTTTTTGAGTCTTATAGGTGGAGATAATGCGGCGCAGTTACTTCTTCCTTTTAATCAGCTTTACGCTGATAATTCTTACATCTTTCAAAGGTCTGTCTGCATCTGCTCCCTTGCTGGTGGGTACTGCGGCAATTTTATCAACCACGTCCAGGCCTTGTATTACTTCTCCAAAAATGGTGTAGTTCATGTCAAGGTGTGGAGCACCGCCGGTGGTTTTATATACTTCGCGGTAAGCAGGTGGAATTTTTCTTTTCAGGCGTTTTACCTCCACGGTGTCCAGTGCGCCATCTGTAAATGTTTTTCCCTGTACAATGTAAAACTGGCTGGCGCTGCTGGCTTTTTGCGGGTTTACATCATCGCCTTCCCGGGCTGCTGCCAGTACTCCTTTTTTATGAAACAGTGCGGGGTTGAACTCCGCAGGAATGGTATATGTCGGTCCACCATCTCCCAGTGATTTACCAGCGGGCGCGCGTTTGCTATCCGGGTCTCCACCCTGAATCATAAAGCGCTGTATTACGCGGTGAAAAAGCAGGCTATCATAGTAGTGCGTTTTAACCAGTCGCAAAAAGTTATCGCGATGCAATGGTGTAGAGTCTGATAAACGGAGAATGATGGTGCCTTCTGTGGTTACCATTTCTATATCCCTTTTGCGGTCGCGTTTTTTAATTTTTACGTTGGGTTGCGCCCATGACAAGCCTATGCCCCAGCACAGGGCAGTAATAAGCAGTAGCAGTTTTTGCATAATGGTTATTTGTAGTCGTGTATTAAGTAGTGTATACAATAAATTCCCAGGGTTGCAGTTCAAAGCCTGCTTCATTTGCCAGTGTATGTGTTATGCCCGAGAATACGTTTTTATACTTACCAGGCAACTCCACATGTTCCGCTTTTATTTTCAGGCGGCTGGCAGCTGACAGGTTAATAACCACCAGCAGCTTGTCTGCGCCGTTCACCAATAAAAAAGCCAGTACCTGTTCGTCGGCATTGGTAAGCAGTTTTATCAGCCTTGCTTCTTTATGTAAAGCAGTATTGTATTTACGCAGTTGCAGCAGTGTCTGGTAAAAGGAATGTAACGCTGGCTGTGCTGTCCATTCCAATTCGTCTTTTTCAAAAAACTTCAGGCGTTTTTTATTGGGTATTTCCTGCCCGCTGTAAACAAGCGGTATACCTGGCCAGGTACAGGTTAATACTGCAAAGGCTTTTGCGGCTTCGCGGTATTTTTCATACTCCGTACCATTCCAGCTGTTTTCGTCATGATTGGTAGTAAAAAATAGTTTTTGTGAACCGGCAGGATAATGCGCATATTGCTCCTGCACCTGCAACACATCAGCCAATACAGCATGTTGCTGCATCAGCTTTTCCGTTACATGCATCCACTGCCAGGCATAGCTTACATCAAACACCTGATGATACTCCGGCACCTCACATTCTGCCAGCCAGAACAGGTGTTTTACTTTATCGCAGCGTTTGCGGGCTTCCAGCCAAAAATCCAGCGGCACCAGGTGCGCCATATCACAACGGAAACCGTCTATATCACATTCGTTTATCCAGAACTGCATAGCGTTAATCATCGCCTCACGCAGGTGATTGTTACTATAGTTAAGATCAATCACATCTTTCCAGCCGTATTTCTCGGTAAAGTTGCCTGCTTCGTCCAGTACGTACCAGTCTTTATGATCTTTTACCCACTCGTGGCCAAAGCCTGTATGGTTGGCTACCCAGTCTATGATGAGTTTAAAACCAAGTTCATGGGCTTTTTTCACCAATGCTTTAAAATCTTCCAGCGTACCATATTCCGGGTTAATCTGTACATAACTGCTGCAGGCGTAGTAACTGCCCAGGCTGCCCAACCGCATTTCTGTTGCAATGGGTGTAACAGGCATCAGCCAGAGTATATCTACCCCCATATCCCGCAGGCGGGGCAGGTGTTGGGCAAAGGCTGTAAAGGTGCCTTCTTTCGTATACTGCCTTACATTCACCTCGTAAATATTAGCACCGTTGCTCCACGCTACTGTATCAAATAGTCTGTTCATAGCCTTAAAAAGTAAAAAGTTACCAGGGAATGCTCAAAATATGCACCATTTTCAGGTTTTAATTTTTTAATTTTTCCGGTTTACTTTTACAGTCTGATGTCCGAACCTCAACTTTCCCGAAGAATAAGTCTGTTACAGGCCACTGCTATTAATATGACCGATATGGTGGGGATTGGCCCCTTTGTAGTATTAAGCGTGGTTGCTGAAACAATGAATGGCCCCTGGTTTTTGTACGCATGGATAGCGGGTGCTGTGCTGTCGTTTATAGATGGTATGATATGGAGCGAACTGGGCTCTACTTTTCCACTGGCGGGTGGCAGCTACAACTTTCTTAAAGAAGGCTTTGGCCCTAAAGCGGGTAAGTTTATGAGCTTTTTGTTTGTATGGCAAACCATGATACAGGCCCCACTGGTAATAGCTTCTGCAGCCATAGGGTTTTCGCAGTATTCCGGTTATATATTTCCACTGGGTTTCTGGGGCAGCAAGGCATTAAGCGGCACAGTGGTAATATTCATTATACTGCTGCTGTACCGTAAAATAGAAACCATTGGAAAAATAAGTGTGTTATTATGGGTGGGGGTTTTAATTACCCTGGTATGGATTATCAGTGGCGGCGTAATGCACGGCAGTTTTCTGGAACCGGTAAAGCATATGAATGATGGGCTGGAACTGAACAGCGCCTTTTTGCTGGCACTGGGTTTTGCCAGCGTTAAATCTGTATATAGTTATCTGGGGTATTATAACGTATGCCATTTAGGCGGAGAGATACAGCAGCCTGAGAAAAACATTCCCCGCAGCATGTTCATTTCCATTGTGGGTATTGCCGTGCTGTATTTACTCATGAATATCAGTGTGGCATCGGTGCTGCCTTTGAAGCAAATTACCCAGAGCAAGTTTGTGGTAAGCGAGTTTGTGCAGCAGATTGCCGGGCCAGGCGCAGCTACCCTGGCCACGATGCTGATTTTGTGGGTGGCTTTTGCTTCGGTGTTCTCAGCTACGTTGGGGTACAGCCGTATCCCATATGCAGCGGCAAAAGATGGTGCCTTCTTTTCTGTGTTTGCCAAATTGCATCCTACCAAAAACTTTCCCTATGTGTCGTTACTGGTACTGGGTGGAGTGGCTTTTGTGTTCAGCCTGCTGTTTAAAATTAAAGAAGTAATAGATGCTATACTGGCTATGCGTATTCTGGTGCAGTTTATAGCCCAGGCAATAGGCTTAATAGCGCTGAGCAAGCGCAAAGGCAGGTCGTTTTTTAAATGGCGTATGCCTTTGTATCCTATACCGGTAATACTGGCTATACTTATATGGGCGGGTATATTTTATTCTACCAGGCCGTATATGATGCTGTCTGGCGTTGCGGTAGCGGCAGCGGGTACGCTGGCCTATGTTATTAAATCAAAAATCAACCGCAAAAACGGGAATAATACTCCGGCTACAATTTTGCCAAATGAATAAAAGCGATACTTTTACAATACCAAAATATTTAGTATGAAAGCAGCCTCATTGAAAGGTAATTTTAGCGTCACCCCTGAACAATTGAAGAGCCTTTACTCCTTCATCAAGGAAACATTAAACCCTCTTTCTGCTAACGGCTCGGCCGTACTGGAATTTGCCACCAGGGCAGAAAAAGTAGGCAAATACAGCGGTATGCCTGCAGAGGAATTAAAAGAAAAAACCGGTTTGGACGCTGCGGCTATTGAAGCAGCTATTGAAGAACTGGTGAAACTGGACATACTGGCCCCCAGCAGCTACAAAGAATTGTATCAACTGAACACACAGAATATACCTCAGGTATTCAGCTTTGAGGAGCCAGAGAGCGAGTTGAACCTGAACGTTAAATTTACTACTGGTGAAGCGGCAGCAGAACCTGCGCCCAAACCTGCCAAAGCCAGCAAAGAGAAGGCAGCAGCTGCGCCCGCAGAAGCGCAGGAAGCAGTGGCTGAATAAGAATTCCGCTTTGCAGATAAACGCATAAAAGAAAATCCCGCTGATGTACTACCGGCGGGATTTTCTTTTATAGATAATGGCTGTAACAGCTTCTATTTTCTGGCATCAGCCATATCAGGAATGGCTTCTACTTTATAAGCTCCTGCATCCAGGCGCGCTTTGGTTTCGCTGAAAGCTTCCAGTGTACGCTGTATATCCTCATCGCTGTGGGCAGCGGTTGGAATAAGGCGATAGATAATATGGCCTTTAGGAATAACAGGATACACCACAATAGAACAGAAGATACCATAGTTTTCGCGCAGGTCCATTACCATAGCGGTTGCTTCTTCCACACCACCTTTCATATAGATAGGGGTTACCATGGTGTTGGTATTGCCTGTGTCAAAACCACGCTCTTTTAAACCTTTCTGCAGTTTCAGTGCGTTTTCCCACAGTTTTGCTCTTAATTCAGGCATAGTGCGCAGCATTTCCAGCCTTTTCAGGTTGCCTGTTACAATAGGCATAGGAAGACTTTTTGCAAATATCTGAGAGCGGATGTTGTAGCGGATATAATCGATAATTACACGCGGACCGGCCAGAAAAGCGCCGATAGAAGCCATAGACTTAGCGAAAGTAGAAAAGTACAGGTCAATTCCGGCCTGGCAGTTCTGTAATTCGCCCGCACCGGCACCACGCTCGCCCAGGGTACCAAAACCGTGCGCGTCATCTACCAGTAAACGGAATTCATATTTGCTTTTCAGGTCCACTATTTCTTTCAGTTTGCCCTGGTCGCCCGCCATACCAAATACTCCCTCAGTAATTACCAGTATACCACCGGTACCCTGTTTTTGAATAAGGAGTGTGGCGCGCTCCATTTGCTTATCAAAATCTTCTATATCGTTGTGTTTGAACACGTAACGGTGACCGGGGTGTAAACGCAAACCATCAATAATACAGGCATGGCTTTCTGCATCGTACACAATTACATCGTGCCTGCCGCAAACTGCGTCAATAGCACTCATAATTCCCTGATAACCAAAGTTCATCAGAATGGCATCTTCTTTTTCTTCAAACTCGGCCAGTTCTCTTTCCAGTTGCTCGTGAAAATTACTGTTACCGCTCATCATACGTGCACCCATTGGCAAAGCCAGACCGTACTGCGCAGCACCATCGGCATCTGCTTTGCGTATTTCGGGGTGATTGGCAAGACCCAGGTAGTTATTAAGGCTCCATACCACCATTTCCTTACCGCGGAACTTCATGCGGCTACCGATTTCACCTTCTAACTTGGGGAAAGCAAAGTATCCATGCGCTCTTTCACGGTGCTGACCAATGGGGCCGTAATTTTTAATCAATCTTTCAAAAATATCTGCCATACGTATTTACGTTTTCTGATTTGTTGTCAGGTTTGTGGGGTTATGTTTGAGAATTGGCGCAAAAATAACTTATTCGGGCTAAATAAAGCATTCACCTTTTGTTAACGGAATTAACAGGCGGGTTATCTATACATTTGCCCCTGAAACCAAAAACAATCATCCTGATGAAAAAAAGTGTACTTATAGCGTTTTCTCTGCTGGCCGCCGGATCAGGCGTGTTTGGCCAGAAGAAGCCGGTGGCATCGGCAGCTAAACCTGCAACGGGTGTTGCCAGACCTAAACTGGTGGTAGGAATTGTGGTGGATCAGATGCGGTGGGACTACCTGTACCGTTTTAATCCGGTATTTAAAGCAAATGGCGGATTCAAGCGTTTTTTGAATGAAGGATATTCCTGCGAAAACACATTTATTCCTTATACACCTACGTATACCGCTGCCGGCCACGCCAGTGTATTTACCGGAAGTGTGCCTGCCATTAACGGCGTTGTGGGTAACAACTGGTACGATAACCTGCTGAATAAAGATGTGTATTGTGCAGATGACGCTACTGTATCTACCGTAGGTAGCAGTACCGTTGCAGCAGGCCAGATGAGCCCGCGTAATATGCTCACTACTACTGTAACTGACGAATTACGCATTGCTACCAATTTCAGCAGCAAGGTAATTGGTATAGCCCTGAAAGACAGGGGTGCTATTATGCCAGCTGGCCACTCTGCCAACGGCGCTTTCTGGTACGATAGCAAAAGCGGAAACTTTATTACCAGCACCTGGTATACCCAGGAACTGCCGGAATGGGTGAGCAACTTTAACGAACGCAAACTGCCCGATTCTTTATACAACCTCAACTGGAACCTCTCTTTAAACAAAGAAGTATACACCCAGTACTGTACCGATGATATCAAGAATTATGAGGGCAAGCCTTTTGGTAAAGATGCGATAAGCTTTCCTTATACGTTATCGCAATTTGCCGGTAAAGACTATGGTAAACTGGCTACCACCCCACATGGCAACACCATTACTGCAGAGCTGGCCAAAGCTGCCATTGCTGCTGAGCGCTTAGGCAAAGGCACTAACACCGATTTTCTTACTGTAAGCTTTTCTTCTCCTGATTATATTGGCCACACTTTTGGCCCTAACTCGTGGGAGCAGCTCGATGGTTACATTAAACTGGACGAAACACTGGGCAAACTGTTTGAATACTTAGATGCGCAGGTGGGTAAAAACCAGTATACCGTGTTTTTAACTGCTGACCATGGTGTAGCACACGTACCCGGTTTTTCTAAAGAGAACAACCTGCCCGGCGGCAGCTTTGGCGAATCGCTGATAAAAGACATCAATGAAGCGCTGAAAACCAAATTTGGTAAAAGCAATATTGTAAAGGGCAGATTCAACTATCAACTGGTACTGAACCACGGATTGATTGACAGCTCTGACCTGAATGGTGATGATGTTAAAAGCTTTATTATAGATTATCTGTTGAAGCAGGATGGTGTAGCCAATGCTTTTGAATACAGCAAGCTGGCACAAACCACGCTGAATGCTACCCTGAAAGAAAGAATTACCAACGGCTACTACCCTACCCGTTGCGGCGATATTATGTATGTGCTGAAGCCGGGTTATATGGATGTAGGCAGCACCGGCACCACACACGGATTATGGAACCCGTACGATTCGCATATTCCGTTGGTATGGTATGGCTGGGGTATTAAGCACGGCGCTACCAACCGCGAAACCTATATGACCGATATTGCCCCTACGGTATCTGCGTTACTGCACATTCAAATGCCCAACGGCAGTGTAGGACATGTTATTGAAGAGGTGATGAAATAGTAATATGTTTTATAATTTTATCCGCGTGGTCGCGTGAGTTTTCGATAAACCATTTATGCGTTTCCATACCACCACACACCACTCCTGCCAGGTATACGCCTGGCAGGTTTGTTTCCATAGTATCCGGATGATACACCGGGCACCTTTTCCAGTCGGCTGACAATTCCACCCCAAAACGTTCCAGCATCGTAAAATCAGGCCGGTAACCAGTCATAGCCAGTACATGATCGTTCTCTATGGTAACTATACCTTCGGGCGTAATAATATCCACTTCTTTATCGCGAACGGCTGCTATAGAAGATTGAAAATATGCTTTGATGCTTCCTTCTGCAATGCGGTTTTCAATATCCGGTTTTACCCAATATTTCACACGTGCTCCTATCTCCTGCTGCCGTATTACCATCGTTACCTCTGCCCCTTTACGCCAGGTTTCCAGTGCTGCATCTACTGCTGAGTTGTTGGCACCTATCACCAACACTTTCTGGTATGCATAATAATGCGGCTCTTTATAGTAATGGTGTACTTTAGGCAATTCTTCGCCCGGTACATCCATGTAAATAGGAAAATCGTAAAAGCCGGTAGCTATTACCACGTTATTGGCATGGTAAGTAGCTTTTGACGTAGTAATGGTATAACGCGCCCCGTTTGTTGCTGCGGACTGCACTGCTTCTACCTTTTCAAACAAATGGATATTGAGATCGTGCATTTGTTTTACACGGCGGTAGTATTCAATAGCCTCCTGCCTGCCGGGCTTGGGTGCCAGGCTCATAAAAGGCGCGCCCCCAATTTCCAACCGTTCACTGGTTGAAAAAAAGGTCATGAACAGGGGATAGTTATATAAACTGTTTACCAGGCACCCCTTTTCTATAATTACATAACTTAATCCTGCCTTTTTTGCCGCAATGCCGCAGGCCATACCAATGGGCCCACCACCTACAATTACCACATCATAGTTGCTCATGCAGTAAAGTTCCTTCATAAATTTCTTTCAACGGCAGGGAAAGTTGTAAAGAAGAGATAAAAGCAGCCTGCAAAGGATGGTTGAAATGCACCATTGACCAGGAATGGTTGCCACCACGGCTGCAAACAGTTACGCTGATAGCTTCTGAATCAATCATAACATAATGCAACAATTCCGGAATAGCCTGGTACAGTTTATACTTAGGCCCTTTATCGTATGATTTGGTGGAAGGCGATAATATTTCAAATATTACCGATGGGCCTGTTGCCGTATCAGCATCAAAGCTGGAAGGCTTTATATGATTGCAGAAAACAGAAATGTCGGGATAGGTAAATAACGAGTTCTGAGGTATATGAATACGCATATCACTGCCAAATGGCCTGCAGCCGCTGCCTTTTAACTGCACGCCTATGCCCGTAAATACATTGCTGAAAATGATGTTGTGAACAAGGCCTGAACCTGCCATGGCAAACACTTCTCCATGATAATATTCGTGGCGTACATCGGAACTACGCTCTAGCTGCAGATACTCTTTTTCGGTATAAGTGCGCATGCCATATATGGCTGCTGGTTCACGCAGCATAATCTGCGCAATATTATCTTCTTCGTTTTCATAGTTTGTATACATAACTACAAAATACTAAAAATATTATCACAGCCTCCTTAAAATTCCTATGTACTTTACATACCACCGCATAAAAAAGGCCCGCAATTGCGGGCCTTTTTACTTTATAAAACAGTGGGTTATTTACCCAGTTTCACTTTCAGATTCTGATCTAAAGCTTCCAGGAACTCTTCCGTATACAGGTAGTGTTTACCATGTTCTACTTTGTTACCGTGTACGCAAACAGCCAGATCTTTGGTCATTTTACCGCTTTCTACAGTTTCCACACATACTGCTTCCAGTGCATGACAGAAATCGATCAGCGGCTGGTTGTTATCCAGTTTGCCGCGGAATTCCAGACCTCTTGTCCATGCAAAGATAGACGCGATGGGGTTGGTAGAAGTGGGTTTACCTTTCTGGTGCTCGCGGTAGTGGCGGGTTACGGTACCGTGCGCAGCTTCTGCTTCCATTACCTTACCATCCGGGGTAATTAAAGTAGAAGTCATTAAACCTAAAGAACCAAAGCCTTGCGCTACGGTGTCGCTTTGTACGTCACCATCGTAGTTTTTACAAGCCCAAACAAAGTTACCGTTCCATTTCAGAGCGCTGGCAACCATGTCATCAATCAGGCGGTGTTCGTAAACGATACCTGCTTCAGTAAATGCGGCTTTGAATTCGTTCTGATAAATGTCTTCGAAGATATCTTTGAAACGACCATCGTATTTTTTCAGGATGGTGTTTTTAGTACTTAAGTATAAAGGCCATTTTTTGCTTAATGCCTGGTTGAAACATGCACGTGCAAAGCCTTTGATGCTTTCGTCGGTATTGTACATTGCCAGCGCAACGCCATCACCTTTAAAATTGTACACTTCAAATTCCTGTACATCACCATTCTCACCTTCAAACTTAATAGTCAGTTTACCCTTGCCTTTGGTAACGAAGTCAGTAGCGCGGTACTGATCACCAAAAGCGTGACGGCCAATACAGATAGGAGCAGTCCAGTTAGGTACCAGACGGGGAACGTTATTACAAACAATCGGCTCGCGGAATACAGTACCATCCAGGATGTTACGGATAGTTCCGTTAGGGCTTTTCCACATCTGCTTCAGCTTAAATTCTTCCACACGGGCTTCGTCAGGTGTAATGGTAGCACATTTAATACCTACGCCATATTGTTTAATAGCATTGGCTGCGTCAATAGTAACCTGGTCGTTAGTTTCATCGCGATACTCCATGCCCAGGTCATAATATTTAATATCTAACTCGAGGTAAGGAAGTATCAGTTTGTCTTTGATAAATTTCCAGATGATTCTTGTCATTTCATCGCCATCCAGTTCCACCACCGGATTGGCCACTTTGATTTTTTCAGCCATTTCAAAAGATTTTGGTTACTAAAAGCGGGTACAAAAGTAGGGGTTTGTACCATTCGGCACTCAGATACATTTCCGCAAACGTTACCGGTGCTTTTTTACAGTTTTTTGAGCATCCAGATATCGCATCCAAAATGGCCGGATTGCCCCAGCGGGCCTTCCAGCGGCTCAAACCCGCATTTGTGGTATAAGGCTACTGCATTACTCAGTTCGGGCATGGTTTCCAGGTACAGCTCTGTAAAACCCAGCTGCTGCGCTCCCGTGGCACATTGCTCAATCAGCAACCTGCCCCATCCCCTGCCCCGGCTGTCGTTGGTAAGATAGAGTTTCACCAGTTCGCAGCAGCCCTGCGGCAACCCTTCGGTGGGAAAAATGCCGCCGCCACCTTTTATTACCCCGTTTTCTTCCAGCACCCAATAGCGGGAACCGGGTGTTTGAAACAGCTGAAACAGATCATCTGTAGTGGGATCATAGTAAACCGTACCGGGCTTATTGGCTTTAAACTCTGTAAGCACCTGCCGTATAATCTGCGCCAGGGTAGCATTGTCAGCCGGCGCAATCTCCCTCACCAGAGGTTGTGTATGTAAGTTCTCTCTCATGTTATTAATTCACAATCAGCACAGGAATTGCTAATTTATGCCTTACCTGGTCAACCGTGGCTCCATAGAGAAAATCTTTTATAGCCGTGTGGCGGTGTGCGCCCATAATTAACATATCTGCATTGGCATCTTTTACAATACGCACAATTTCATGAATCCTGTTTTTGTAGCCCAGCGCAATCTGCACCTTATGCCCCATTCCCTCCAGCTGAGAGGCGTACCAGTTCAGCCGCTCGGTATCTTTACGGGTTTCGTAGTCGTCTGCCGCTGATTCCAGGTACCTGGCCGATACGGTTTCTACTATATGTAATAATAAATAGGTAGCATGTTCATGCCCCTGCGATAGTGCGTGTGCAATTACCTTTTCATCTGCCGGGCCAAAATCCAGCGCTACGGCTATGGTGTTTACTTCAGGAATGGAGAGGTTTACCAACGGCGTTACCTCACTGTGCATGTTTACACTGGCCCTTTGCCGGCGGCGGTGTACCAGCGGCAAAAAGGTCATTACCAGAAACAACCACGCAAAAGCCAGCCAGGCAGCCCCTACCAGTATTTTCATTCCCCAATGCCCCTGCTGAGTAAAAACCTCCACGCTGGAATCGGCCACCAGTTTCACATTCAGAAAAATAAGTACCGCAGCTACCAGCCAGGCCAGCACCTTTACATGCCAGCGGATGGCGAAGGCGCCCATAGTATTTTTATCGCTTACAAAATGAATCAGCGGAATAATAGCAAATCCCAGTTGCAGACTTAGTATCACCTGGCTAAACACCAGTAACGCATCCAGCTCCTGATCGCCATAAATCAATATCACTACCACCGCAGGCACAATAGCTATCATGCGGGTAAGCAGGCGACGTAACAGCGGGTTAATACGCAGGCGCAGGTAACCTTCCATTACAATCTGCCCGGCAAGGGTACCGGTTACCGTACTGCTCTGGCCTGCAGCAATCAGCGCCACGGCAAACAGCAGCGGAGCCAGTTTGCTGCCCAGCATCGGCTCCATCAGGCGGTGGGCATCTTCAATTTTGGCAACCTGTGTGTTGCCGGTGGTAAAAAATACGGCAGCCGCCAGTACCAGAATAGCGGTGTTTACCAGAAAAGCCAGGTTAAGCGCAATGGTGCTGTCTATCATATTAAACTTCAGCGCCAGCTTAATGCTTTCAGAATCACTTTTAATCTTTCGCGTTTGTACCAGTGCACTGTGCAGGTATAAGTTATGCGGCATAACCGTTGCACCAATAATACCTACTGCTATATATAAAGCTTCAGAATTAAGCCGGGTAGGTACAAAGCCTTGTACCAACTGCCCCATATCGGGTTTGGCTATTACCACCTGCACCAGAAAAGAAATACCAATTACGGCAATCAGCGCTACAATAAACGCTTCCATTTTGCGCATGCCCAGCTTTTGCAGGTACAGCAGCAGAAAAGTATCAAACAGGGTAAACAGCACACCATATAATACCGGCAGGCCTGTAAGCAGTTGAATACCTATGGCCATACCCAGCACTTCTGCCAGGTCGCAGGCAGCAATAGCCAACTCTGCCAGCAGATATAAACAAAAGTTAACAAAGGGGGGATACTCTTCACGGTTCGCCTGCGCCAGATCGCGCCGCCGTACAATGCCCAGGCGGGCTGCCAGGCCCTGCAACAGCAGTGCCATCAGGTTACTCATCAGCAGTACCCATATCAGCTTATAACCAAACTGCGCCCCTCCCTGCAGGTCGGTAGCCCAGTTACCGGGGTCCATATACCCCACGCTTACCAGATAAGCCGGGCCAATAAAAGCCAGAAAACGTTTCCAGCCTTTTTTTCCTGCCGTTACATCCACGCTTTCATGTACCTCTCCTAACGATTGATTGCTGTTGCCTAAGGGAAGCCTACTCATAGTTAGACAAATCTAAGTTATTTATACGAAACACCTTATCCCAAAAAATGCAGCATTGCAATAAAAAAATCATCATATTTGGAGAATAACCATCCCCCGGACAACTTTAAATAACTCAATATCATGCATAAAACCACCCTGGCTATTCTTTCTTTGCTTTTATTAGTTACTGCCTGTAAAGACAAAAAAGGCGGCCTGAGTGGCGATAAACCGGTTACCGCAAAAGAACTGCTGGCCGTATATCCTGCAATTAACCTTCCTTATACGGTAGCAGACACCAACATAAACCGTTTAAAAGATACCACCACCATACCTTACAAAGCCATTCAGCAGTTTATACCCGATAGCATACTGGAAAAACTGGAAGGGGGCAGCAAGGCCAAAGCCAAAACACGTATACACCCGCTGGGACGTATTGAAAAAGACAACGGTAACTATCTGCTTACCACTTTTACCTATAACAAACACACCTCGCTGGCGGCCTTCTTTTTTGATAAAAAGAATGAGTTTAAAGCAGCGCTGGAATTGCTTCCCGCCAGACATAACAACGATTATACCTACACGGTTGGCATTAACCGCGAACCCACTTTTACCGTAAACAAAGAAAGATTTGCCTCTGCCAATCAACTGCTGTATACACGCACCGGCTATGCCTATATAGATGCTTCTGCGGATTTTTTAACCGTGATTAACGAAACGAATGATGAGCAGAAAAAGGTGAACGAAATTTACAATCCCATTGATACAATGGCACGTAAAAACAAGTTCAGTGGCGATTATGTAGAGGACAAGAAAAATTTTATTGCGGTACGCGATGGCCGCAATGCACAGGAATACCTGTTTTTTATACACTTCGAAAAAAACAACGGCGCCTGCACAGGTGAGTTAAAGGGCGAGTTTACAGTAGCGGCCAACGGAAAAGCCGTATACAAACAAAATGGCGACCCCTGCGTTATTGATTTTGCTTTTACCAATACACGTATAACTGTAAAAGAGCAGGGCAGCTGTGGCAACCACCGTGGAATACGCTGCCTGTTTAACGACAGCTATGATAAGAAAAAAGAGAAAAAGAAAAAATAACACCGGGAAAACATTGTGTCAAAAACACACTTTGTCATTTTCCTTTATATTCGCTCCGATTTTTTATTAAATCCGTAATAAATGAATTTTAAAAATTTCCAGGTTCCTTACCAGGTTAATGAACGCTATGCCCAAAAGATAGCCTATTTCTCCATGGAGTTTGCTGTTCACCAGCCCCTGAAAATCTATAGCGGTGGCCTTGGCTTTTTATCCGGTTCGCACATGCGTAGCGCTTACGAACTGCGCCAGAACCTGATAGGCATTGGCATCTTATGGAAGTTCGGTTATTACGACCAGGCACGTAATCAGGATCAGACCCTGCAGGTTACCTGGACCGAAAAAATCTACAACTTCCTGGAAGATACCGGCATCCGCTTCCAGATTATGATACACGACGCACCGGTTTGGGTAAAAGCCCTGTACCTGGCGCCAGAAACCTTTAACACGGCACCTATGTTTCTGCTGAGTACAGATGTGCCGGAGAACGATTATGTGTCGCAAACCATTACGCATCGTTTGTATGATGCCAACGTAGCAACCAAGCTGGCCCAGTTTATATTACTGGGAGTGGGTGGAGCTAAACTTATTGACGAGCTGGGCTTTAACCCCGACCGCTATCACCTGAACGAAGCACATGGTTTATCTGCCGCTTTTTATCTGTTGAACAAGTTTAAGAGTGTAGACAAGCTGCGTGAGCGACTGGTGTTTACCACCCATACACCCGAAGAAGCAGGCAACGAAAAGCATGATATTTACCTGTGCCATAAAATGAGTTATTTCTGCGGCCTCAGCATTGATGAGGTGCGTAAGTTAACAGGCATACAGGACGATCAGTTTAACCACTCCCTGGCTGCATTGCGTTTTGCAAAGCTGGCCAATGGTGTATCACAACTGCACGGCCATGTATCGCGCGAAATGTGGGCTAAGTATCCGGGCATCTGCGAAATCATCTCCATCACCAACGCACAAAACCTGCGCTACTGGGCCGATAAGCAGTTGTATCGTTTTTCTGATGATAATGATGAGGCTGCCTTTGACGACCGTAAACACTGGTTAAAAAGAAGAGCTTTTGAAATAGTTGCCGACCAAAGCGGCAAGGTGTTCGATCCCAATGTACTTACCATTGTGTGGGCACGCCGCTTTGCAGGCTATAAGCGCGCAGATTTTCTGACCACCAATATGGAGCGTTTTGAAAAGCTGTTATCTAACACCAAACACCCTGTTCAGATTATCTGGGCTGGTAAGCCTTACCCAAGCGATTACGCTGCTATTACGCAGTTTAACAACCTTGTAAACCTTAGCAAAAATTATAAAAACGTAGCGGTACTTACCGGCTATGAGCTGGCATTGAGCAAACGCCTGAAGCAGGCGGCAGACGTATGGTTAAACAACCCGCGTGTACCGCGTGAGGCTTCCGGCACCAGTGGTATGACGGCTGCTATGAACGGCGCTGTTAACTTTTCAACCGATGATGGCTGGATTCCGGAGTTTGCCGACCACGGCAACAACAGCTTTGTGGTACCCAAAGGCAACTATGCCAAAATGAGTACAGAAGAGCAGGACCAGTACGATCTGGATAAACTGTACGAAATACTGGAGCAGGAAATACTGCCGTTGTATTACGATAACTACCATACCTGGAGGCAGGTGGTACAAAACGGCATGCGTGATGTGGTGCTGAAGTTTGAGAGCAACCGTATGGCGGATGAGTACTACGCACTCCTGTACAAATAGTTTTATAACACACATGAGAAGGTCTGTTTATGAATCCCGCTTTGTGGCGGGATTCTCTTTTATACCCCTTCCCTATTGAACTGTTCATTGTACTTTTGCTTATGCCCAATAAAATTGTGATAGCGATTACCGGAGCCAGTGGGGCCATTTATCCCAAACTGCTTATTGAAAAGCTGTTGAGTATTCCTGAGCAGTGGGAAGAGTTAAGTGTGGTTATGAGCAAGAATGCACAGGTGGTATGGCAAACGGAGTTAAACAATACCAGTTACCAGAACTACCCGGTAAAATTTTACGACAAGTATGATTTTAATGCGCCTTTTGCGTCCGGATCTGCCCGTTATAACATTATGATTGTTGCCCCGTGTAGCATGGGCACCCTGGGACGTATAGCCAACGGCATCAGCGATGATGTAATTACCCGTGCGGCAGATGTGGTGCTGAAAGAAAGAAGAAAGCTACTATTACTGGCCAGAGAAACCCCTTATAACCTGATACATATCCGTAACATGGAAGCGGTTACACTGGCAGGTGGCATTATATGCCCTGCTACACCTTCCTTCTATAGTCTTCCAAAAACCATTGAAGAACTGGCAGCTACTGTAACCGATCGTGTACTGGACCTAGCAGGACTTAACATCAGCAGCTACCGCTGGAAATCTTAAGCCGGCACTTCCTCTACCTCTACTATTTTTTGAATAATTCTGATCTGATCCACCGTCATGGTACTGATCAGTTCAAACTGGTCGGTAATGGTTTTCATATCCGACAGGGTTTTGCGTGTGTTCATAATTTCATCGTCTCTCCCATTCTCCAGTTCCTTACGGCGTATATCTAACAGCTGCTGTATCTTATCACTGATAGGCAGCTTGGCAGATACACTTAATACTTCTACTGAACGATGATGTTGCAGCACTTCTGTAGCTTGGCGAAACTGTAAATCTACCTGTTGCACCAGCGGCAGAAAATCGTTGGAAGCATACTGACTGGCATTGCGCTGTGCGTAGTAAGACAAGGCGGCAATATGCGAGGTAAGCATATGACTGGTGGCTACAAACTGGTGGTAGTGCTTTAACTTAGGACGCTTATCCTTAGGCTCACTCAACATACGCTGTAAGTTATCGCTCAGGTTGGCCAGCGCTACAAAAGCATTTTTACGCGCCAGCTTAAACGTAGTTACATCGGGCTGCGAGCCCGTAAAGCACGCTGCAGCAGTATCAAAATAAGCACGGTTATTCTGTAGTGCATCCAGCATTAACTGTGTTACCTGCTCATGCTCCCAGGTAGGCAATACAAACTGTGCTACCACAAAAGCCACTACGGAACCTATACCGGTATCAATAAACCTGTCTGTTAATACATCTTCCCAGCCCGTAGGGTTGAGAAACGCAAAGCTTAGTAATACGTATATCGTTATACAGGCACTGCTTACCAGGTATTGCAGTTTCAGAAAGCTATAAGAGATTACCATGGCCACCAGCATTAATACCAGCAGCACAGTTCTGTCTTTAATAAACATCAGCATGGCAAGCCCTAGCACCCCACCTATCAGCGTACCAAATAAACGCTGAATATTCCGGCGGCGGCTTACGCTGTATGCGGGCTTAATAATAGTTACAATAGTGAGCAATATCCAGTAGCCATGCCCCAGTGGATACAGCAGCGATATAACGTACCCTATAATCAGCGCCACAGTTACGCGGGCTGCATGGCGAAAGCTGGCCGATTTCAGCGACAGGTTAGCCAGGAGTATTTTCGGGTCCAGCTCAGAATGAGTGATAAACTGGCTGATGTCTTCCTGTAGCTTAAACTGCCGGGCCAGGCGCTTATCAAAAAAGGTAAGGCTATGCAGCCTTTTAATACGCTCAGTAATGTCCTGAATGCTGTAGAGTATCTGGCGCAGTTTAATTACGCCTTCAATAGTATTGGGGTTCAGGTACTTTTTCCGCAACTCAAAAAAATGTTCCATGGTTACATTGAGCATAGCGGTGAGGTCGGTAGTGCTTCTGGAACCGGTGCCGCTTTGTACGGCCAAGCCTATCTCATGCAGTTCATCTGCCAGTGCGGTAATCATCCAGGCATAGTCATCCAGAATATCCTTCCCGTCAAACTCCTCATGCAAAGCCACATAATCCTGCTGCGAGGTCATCACCCTTTCCAGCAGGTCGATGCTGTCCATAAACATCATCATCAACGTGCGGCTTTTGGTAGTGGACTCGTTCACCATCAGCCGGGTTTTGAACAACATTTCCCGCAGATCAGTATGGTGCTGCTGAATCAGTACCTGATAACGCATCAGTTCTGTATTCAGTTCGGTATAATCAGGTTCTTCTTTATAAAAGGCTGCTTTAATACGCAGGTAGGTGGCGGTATCAATCATACACTCCCCCATCAACTGCTGAATATGCAGAAAGGGGCGCAGGTTGTACAACACCATGCTCAGGAAAGCATACCACACACCACCTGCCGCAAACAGCAGTGCATCCTGCCAGATGGAATGCGTTTCAAGGTGACTATCTATATTGAAAATAAATACCAGTAAAGCTATCAGGCCAATACTGCTGATGCGGGTACCGTATACCCCTATCAGCGTAAAGAACATCCCAAACAATATTATCTCTACGCCCAGCAGCCAGGGAATGCCTCTGCTGTATCCGGTAATAATAGCCACCACAAAGTTGATGGCGATACTGGCTATTAAACCATTTTTACGGTGGTGCGGCGGGCCGGGGTTATCAGTAAGGCCCACGCAAAGTGCGCCTAATGGCATAGCCATCCACAAAGCCAGCAGATCAAAATGGTACAATACCATAGCGGGTATAACCACACCGGCGGTTACACGCGCGCCGGAGTGCAGGTATTGCCCTGTAATAAACTTTCTGAATTCTCTGCTATAGTCTATTGTTTTTGACACGCACAAACATACTCGTTTTCAGGCAGTAATTCACCTCTTAACCTGCCTTTGCCTGCTCTTCGGCCACCCTTTGAATCAGGTGGTTACGCTTTTTCAGCAGGCGTTTCATGTATCCCTTTAGTATCAAAAAGTCAACCAGTTTGCCTGCCAGGCCGCAGGGGGAGTAAAATTCAAAGTCGTCAATCATCAACGTACCGCCTCTTTCTTCCATAAAAACATGGTCGTGCGTCATGCTTTTAAAAGGTCCTTCCTGCATTTCATCGCGGAAGTAATCAGAAAAACGCATGGCGGTAATTTTGCTGGCCAGCCGCATGCTTATTCCAAAATGGCGCGCCTGCCAGGTAACGCTTTCACCGGGGCCTATTAAGCCGGAGGTAACGCCGGCCACCGCCTTTTCTTCTGTGTGCTGCATGCCTTGTGTATGCAGATCAATACTTCTTGATAAATCAAAGCAAAGCTGCGCAGGAGCCTGTATAAACGTTTTCAGTTGTATGTAAGCCATAGAATACAGTTATAGGCGAATACTAAGGATATCATTGATGGCGTGTGCTGCCACACGAAAGCGGAATGAGAAACCTGCGGCCAGCAGCCTGGCAGGCGTTACCCAACGGCTTTTTACAATCAGTTCGGTTTCGGTACCTATCAACCAGGCGCCGCATTGTAACAACCACAAAGGTGCAGGTAGCCCCAGTGGCGTACCCCACGCAGTTCTGAAAGTCTCCATCAACGTGTGGTTGGCAACAGGCTCCGGTGCTGTGCAGTTAATAACGCCTTCCATATCACTACGCTGTAACAGCCATTCTGTACAGGCCGCCACATCCTGCTCGTGCACCCACGAAACATATTGTGCTCCATTGCCCTGACGCCCGCCCATGCCCGCTTTTACCAGATTGAGTAAACGGGGAAACACGCCGCCATTTCTGCCCAGCACTATGCCCATACGCAAAGCTACTCTGCGGGTGGCGGGCAAAGGCGTTTCAAAAAACGCCTGCTCCCAGGCTTTACAAATGTCCACAGAAAAGCCATAACCTTCCTCTCCCGTATACTCATCCTGCGGCCGGTCTTCTGCATGCCGGTATATAGTAGCTGAAGTTACGTTAATCCACAACTGCGGCGGCTGTTTACATGCCAGTGCTGCTTTACTTAATGCCCGCGTGGGTATTATTCTGGATTGTAATATCTCTTCCCGGTTACGCGGGTTATAGCGGCAGTTTACATTTTTACCGCACAGGTTAATCAGCAGGTCAGCCTTCTCCAGCGCTTCCTGCCATTCGCCCCCATTACAGCCATCCCACGCTACGGTATGTATATTCCCCTGCGGTGGTGCAGCTTTCCGGCTCAGAATAATCACTTTTTCTGCACGTGTGCTATAGTAATGCGCAAGCACGCCCCCCAGGTAGCCATTGCCACCTGCCAGTACTATTTTACGATGTAGCATGTGTTAAAGAATTAGTGTAAGAAGAAGTAAGATGCGATAAAGCACCCAGGTAAGCGTGGGTATGTATCCCACTTTTAACAGGCTGGTACGGCGTACATGTTCCAGCAACATACAGGCAGCTACTGCTAAAAACCAGCCTACACAACCAGCAGCAGATAAAATTCCGTTGGCATGCAATAGCAGCGCGGGTAACAGCAACAGGCCTCCGGCCAGAGAAATCGTCATCATATTACCCAGATAATCCCATACCGCCTCTTTACGCACTTTCAGCAGCACCAGGCCCTGAAACAATATCTGACCACCGCAAAAAGCAAACTCCCGGTAAAAGCCTGATTGTGGTATATGGGCAGCGATGGTGCCGGAGTACGCAGCCAGAATAGTAGCGGTTACCAACCAGGTTACTATCAGATAAGCAATACGATATTTTTTATGAAATGCGGGCTGCCAGGCAAAAGTGTGTGCGTTTTCTCCGGCGGGAATAATTACTCTTCTGTTATAAGAGATGAAAGCATACAGGCGGCGCATGCAGGCCGTAAAAAAGCGTGAGGCAAAAAGTGGCTTTGCTACAGGAAAAGCATTGCCCAGAATAGTAAACAGGCTTTTTACGCCATAGGTAACCTCACCCGTGTTGCGGTTTACCAGAGCTATCTCGTTTACGGCACGCTGAATATCTATCTGCGGGCAGGTGGTTACCGCCTGCTGATAGGCTGCTCTGCCATTCCTGTCCAGCATTCCGGCTTTTACAAATGCCCCTGTGTACAGGTTGCACATGGGGCATTCGGCATCGTATAAAATGAGGTGATCTTTTAACGTTCTCATACTTGTAGCGTTTATGATTACACCACAAATATCCGCAAACTTTCCAAACTTTCAATATTTTCTGAAAATAAAGAAACATTTTATTTTGCAAAGCGCTCCGCGTTAAACGCATCTACCGGCATAGAGGTAGACGTGTTGTTAGCCAGCTCGCTTACCAGCTTACCGGTAGCAGGCCCCAGACTTAAACCCAGCATAGAATGGCCTGTTGCCACAATGCAGTTAGGGGTTTTCTTCAGCCTGCCAATATACGGCAACCCATCTGCTGAACAGGGGCGGTAGCCATACCATACTGCGCTTGCATCTGGCATGGGTATAGTAAACTGAGGCAGAAAGTTTTTAACCGAAGCAAGAATACCTTTTACCCGGTTAAGGTTAGGCGGCGCGTTTAAAGAGGTTATTTCCATAGTACCCCCAAAGCGCAGCTTATTACCATCCATAGGTGTAATAGCCACCCGGCCTTCTGTTAATATAGCTGGGTGTTTCAGTTGATAACCTGAGCTTTCCAGTGTAACAGAATAACCACGGCCACCTACCATAGGTATCGTTGTTTGCAGCATATCTGCCAGGCCTTTACTCCACGAGCCTGCTGCTATTACCACCAGGTCTGCTTCATAACGTCCCGTGGTGGTGCGTACCGCACTTAAAGTATCGCCTTTTTTCTCAAAGCCGGTTACCTCCTGGTTCTTTACCAGTTGCACCTGTTGCTGCTGCAGGTTATCCAGCAGGTTATGCATCAGTTTGCCGGGATATAAATGCGCATCACACTTAAAATGTATAGCGCCACGGATGTTCAGTTCTGTACCGGGTTCCATGCTGCTTACTTCTTCTTTGTTCAGTAACGTAACATCTAACCCCAGTTGTTTTGCCTGCTCTACCGTATGATGCGCATGTTCTGCATTTTCTTCGGTCTGAAACATTTCCAGCAAACCGCTTTTTTCGTAAGCAAAGTCAAAGCCGGGCGTTGCTGCCCAGCTATCGTATAAAGATTTACTTAGTAATGCAATGTCACGCAAAGGAACGGCGCTCTTTTCCACATGCTGTGCGTTGGCACTTTTCATAAACTGCAGGCCCCATTGAATAAGGGCCGCGTTCAAACGGGGTTTTACGTAAAAGGGACTTTGCGAATTGAGCATCCATTTAAAGCCCTGTTTTACAATACCCGGCGTAGCCATGGGAACAAAGTGGCTGGGGCATACATAACCCGCATTGCCATAAGAGCAGTTATCCAGTAAATCGCCTTTATCTATCACCGTTACTTCCCAGCCGCTTTCGCGTAAAAACCACGCTGAGCTTAAACCTATAATACCACCGCCAACAACAATAGCTTTCATCTGTTGAATTGTTTTACTGGTTATAATACCTGAAATCCGTAAGCATACGGATCATCTTCTGGGTCAATGGTGATGGTATTGTAACCATATACTTTTGCCCATCCTTCTATACCCGGCCTTATGGCAGGCTTACCGGCTACAGAAGTTTCTTCTTCTATGGTACCGTTAAAGGTGGAACCGATAATGCTTTCATGTATAAATACATCGCCCTTTTTCAGTAGCCCTTTGGTATACCACTGCGCCATACGGGCAGAGGTACCAGTGCCGCAGGGGCTGCGGTCAATCGCCTTATCGCCATAAAACACGGCATTGCGCGCTGTAGAAGCAGGGTTTAGTACCGCGCCTGTCCACAACACATGCGAGCAGCCATTAATGGTAGCATTATCAGGATGTTCAAAGTGATATTTCGCATTAATGCGGGTACGCATTTCGCGCGCCCAGGCAATCAGTTTATCTGCACTGTAATGTTCCAGTCCCTTAAAGTTCTTCTGTACATCTACAATAGCATAAAAGTTACCACCGTAAGCCACATCAAATACCAGCTCGCCCAGGTCGGGGCAGTCTATGGTAAGTTCTGCCTTATCCAGATAAGCAGGTACATTGGTAAGCTTTACGCTTTTTACTTTAGGGCCTTCCTGTTTGTACTCAATCATTACCAGGCCGGCAGGCGCTTCCATACGCACAATGCCTGGCACCTTTGGTACAATCAGGCCTTCTTCAATAGCAGCGGTAATAGTACCTATGGTGCCGTGGCCACACATGGGCAGGCAACCACTGGTTTCTATAAACAATACTGCCACATCGTTGGCTTTATCATGCGGCGGATATAAAATACTTCCGCTCATCATATCGTGGCCCCTGGGTTCAAACATCAGCCCCTTTCTAATCCAGTCGTACTGTGCCAGAAAGTGCTGTCGTTTTTCACTCATGTTATTCCCTTCCAGCAGTGGGCCACCGCCCGCTACCAACCTTACCGGGTTACCACACGTATGCGCATCTACACAGAAGAATGTTTTTTTCATTTACAGGGCGGCGTTGGTGAGTTGATTGTTTACAGTACGCCATATCTTCAGCGGATTGGCATTTTTAAGTGCATCGGGCAGCAGTGCATCAGGAAAGCCCTGATAACACAGCGGGCGTACCCAGCGCTGAATAGCAGTGCTGCCTACCGAAGTAAAACGCGCATCGGTAGTAGCCGGATAAGGCCCGCCATGTACCATAGCAGCACAAACTTCCACACCGGTAGGGGCGCTGTTGATGATGATACGGCCTGCCAGTGACTGTTGTATTTCTACAATATCCTGATGTGCAGCCAGATCTTCTTCTGTAGCCATTAAGGTGGTAGTCAGCTGGCCTTTTACCTGCGCCAGTACTTCTTTCAACTCCTCTTTGTCTGCACATTCCACTACCAGTGAAAACGGACCAAACACTTCCTCTTTGAAAACAGGGTTGGCTATAAATGCCTGTGCCTGCACTCTGGCAATGACCGGTAACGGCGCAATAGCACCTGCTTCCTGGGCAGATTGTACCAGTAACTCTGCATCCTGCTGCTCCAGCAAGGTGTTTACATTACGCTGCCATGCCTTATAAATACCCTCGTGCAACATAGACTGGGGCGCTACCCTTTTTATTTCATCGCTTAACGATTGCAGAAATTCATTCAGTCCCTCGCCTTTAATAGCCAGTAGCAAGCCAGGGTTGGTACAGAACTGCCCCATGCCCAGCGTGATAGAAGCCGCATACTGTTGTGCCAGCTGCTGTGGCTGTTGCCTGAGTTTACCGGGAAACAAAACCACGGGGTTGATGCTGCTCATTTCTGCAAATACCGGAATAGGGCGCTCCCTTTCGTTGGCATAACGCCATATAGCTTTGCCACCTGCCAGTGAGCCGGTAAAGCCTACAGCGGTAGTCAGTTCCTGCTGTACCAGCGCTTTGGCCAGGTGTATGCCGGTATCAGATACATGCTGCACCAGATGCTGAGGCAGTTTACAGGTAGCAATTGCCTGCTGTATAGCTTCAAACATTCTTTGCGAAGTTTTTTCATGCGCAGGGTGCGCTTTTACCACTACGCTGCAGCCCGCTGCCAGCGCACTGGCAGTATCGCCACCGGCGGTAGAAAAAGCAAAAGGAAAATTGCTGGCGCCGAATACAATTACCGGCCCCATAGGTACCAGCATTTTGCGTATATCGGGCCTGGCAGGCGTACGCGTATCGTCTGCCGTATCAATAGCCGCTTCCACCCAGCTGCCTTCCTGCAGCAGGTTGGCAAACAATTGTAACTGCCCGGTGGTGCGCGATATTTCGCCGTTCAGCCTGGGCAGTGGCAAATGGGTTTCTTCATGCGCGGCGGCAACCAGTTCTTCCCTGGCTGCCTCAATTGCAGCACTTATCTGCTGCAGAAATACCGCTCTTGCATGGGCATCTACTTTCTTATATGCCTCAAAAGCCTGCTGCGCTTGCTGCATTACTGCAGCAGCGGCAGCCACATAATCTGTCAATACTTCGTTTGCCATGCGGTTCGGTTGCTGTTAAGCAATTAGTTTATGGTAATAGATAAGTAATCGGGCAATTGCGGGCGTTTAGCCAATGCGGTATTGATAACGTTCAGAATGCGTTCTCTCTCTTCTCCAACCAATGTTAGTCTTGGTGCTCTTACAAACTCGGTACCTATACCCGCCTGGGCTTCAGCCAGTTTAATATACTGCACTAATTTAGGATGAATATCTAATTCCAGCAAAGGCATAAACCAACGGTATATTCTGGTAGCCTCTTCTGTTCTGCCGGCTTTGGTTAAACGGTAAATAGCCACGGTTTCGCGGGGGAAAGCGCATACCAGACCAGCCACCCAGCCATTTGCACCCAGCAGCAATTCTTCCATAGCAATGGTATCTACACCACATAGAATAGCGAATCTGTCGCCAAAACGATTAATCATTCTGGTAACGTTGGTAACGTCTCTGCTCGATTCTTTTACCGCCTGAATGTTGGGTATCTCTGCCAGTTCAGCAAACATATCCAGTGTAACTTCTATTTTATAGTCTACAGGGTTATTATATATCATTACCGGCAGGCTGGTAGCAGCTGCCACGGCTTTAAAGTAAGTAACGGTTTCGCGGTCATCTGCCTTGTAACGCATAGGCGGTAACAGCATTAAACCTTTTGCTCCCCATTCTGCGGCCAGCTTAGCCTGCCGTATTGCTTCTGTGGTAACACTTTCGGCAATGTTTAACACCACCGGAATGTTGCCTGCAAGGCTAATAGCCGTTTTTACCAGCAGTTCTTTTTCGGCTGTAGTTATTACGCTGGCCTCGCCCAGGCTTCCGCCTAACACAATACCATCAACGCCTGCGGCCAGTTGTTCTTTAAGGTTGGCTGAAAATCCTTCCAGGTCCAATTCTCCCTCAGCAGTAAATTTGGTTGTAATTGCCGGGAACACTCCCTTCCACTGTAGACTCATAAATGTTTTTTTCAAAATTAAACGGCAGCACCCGGCAGCTATTCGCATTTATTAGTAATTTACTTTCATATTTTAACCCATAACGGTTACCTATTCATTTACGGGGTTAATTTCTGCTTATAAAACTGCTTCTGTTCCGCCAACAAAAAAATGAGTTATGAAAGTTCTTCAGTTTACCATACCTGTAGCACATGATAAAACCATCATTGTGCAGAAAGACATTCTGCCACATTTCTATCCGCATTTACACAGGCATGAAGAGATACAGCTTACCTGGGTACAAAAAGGAGAAGGCACATTAATAGCAGAAAACAACATGCATGCTTTTGGGCATAATGAAATTTTCTGGCTGGGTGCCAATCAGCCGCATTTGTTTAAAAACGATCCTTCTTACTTTACCGGCAGAAGTAAGAAAACCATTCAGTCGCTCACCATCTTCTTTAACCCCGATGGCAAGCTGGGGCCGGTGTTTAACCTGGAAGAACTGAAAAACATACGTTCCTTTTTAAGCAAGTATCAGCACGGCTTTAAGTTACCCGAAACTATGGTGGCGGAAGTAGCTGCCTGTATGCTGCGTATACAGCAAAGCAAACCGGTAGATCAGTTTATTCATTTTATTGAATTGCTGAAACAGCTGCAGGGTGCCACGCAACTGGAACCGCTGGTGTCTGGTTCCAGACTGTCTTCTGTAAGCGACCACGAAGGGCTGCGTATAGGGCATATTTACAACTACATTATGCAGCATTACGATACCGATATTATGCTGGAAGATATTGCCAAACATGCCCACATGACACCACAGGCATTCTGCCGTTATTTTAAAAAACATACCCGCCTTACTTTTGTGGCTTTTCTGAATGAGGTGCGTATTAACGAGGCCTGCAAAAAACTGGCAGATGGTACGTACGATAGTATTTCTACCGTAGCCTACCATTGTGGCTTTAACAGTATCACCAACTTTAACCGCGTGTTTAAAACGGTTACCGGCAAATCGCCCAGAGACTATATCAGAGAATACTCCTTACCCGGTTACGATTAATGAATTACTGTATTTAACTAAGCAGGGCCAGCAGGTCTTTTTTGCCCAGCTCTTTAAAATAAGAAGCATCAGTTTTTACCAGGTCGCCAACCAACTCTTTTTTGGTGGCCTGTAGTTTTTGTATTTTCTCCTCCACCGTATCGGGGCAAATAAGGCGAATAGCAATTACTTTCTTCTTTTGCCCTATACGGTAGCTGCGGTCAATTGCCTGATCTTCCACCGCCGGATTCCACCACGGATCAACCAGATACACATAATCAGCCTCTGTAAGGTTAAGGCCGGTGCCTCCCGCTTTCAGGCTTATCAGAAATACACGTATTTCTTCTTTCTCTCTGAATTCATTCACCACCGCCTCTCTGTTTACCGTACTGCCGGTAAGGTAGCTGAAGGCAATGTTCTCTTTTTCCAGTTCTGTCTTTATCAGTTCCAGCATAGATACAAACTGCGAAAACACCAGCACTTTATGCCTGCCCGTTTTCTCTTTCAGCTGCTGTGTCAGTATTTCAATTTTGGAAGAAGCATTGCCCCACAGATTATCTTCCGGCAATAGTGCGGGTGAGTTGCAAATCTGCCGCAACCGGGTAATACCTTTCAGCACATACATAGCTGCTTTAGGCATGTCGTCATCATCCTTGCCTTCAATATAATCGCGCAGTTCTTTTTCGCTGGCATCATACGCTTTGCGCTGCTCAGGGCCCATGGGGCAGTACACCACCATTTCCGTTTTCTCCGGTAATTCTGTAGCAACCTGCTGCTTGCTGCGGCGCAGTAAAAATGGATTGATAATATTCTGTAAGGCTGCTGCCCGTTTATTGTCTTTAAACCTGTCAATAGGTATAGCAAATATGTCGCGGAAATACTGTTTACCACCCAGCAGGCCGGGGCAGGCAAAAGAAAGCTGCCCGTACAGGTCAAACGTATTGTTCTCTACCGGTGTGCCCGAAACAGCAATGCGGTTACGGCATTGCAACAGGCACATGGCTTTGTAACGCTGCGACTCTGCATTTTTTATATTCTGCGATTCATCGGCTATTACATAGTTAAACGTAAAAGACTTCAGGCATTTAATATCCGATACCAGTGTACTGTAGGTGGTAATAACTACTTCGTACGCAGCAAACGTACTGCTGTCTGTTTCGCGGTCTGTACCATGGTGTATGTATAGTTTTACGGAAGGGGCAAACTTTTCCAGCTCTTCCCGCCAGTTAAACACCAGCGATGCAGGTACTACTATCAGGTTGGTGTTGTTGGTTACCTTTTCGCGTTGCGATAGTATAAAAGCTATCAGCTGTATAGATTTGCCCAGGCCCATGTCATCTGCCAGGCAACCACCAAAATTAAAAGAGTCCAGAAAGTTTAACCAGTTAAGCCCCTGCCATTGGTAATGCCGCAACGTGCCCTGTAAGGCCTCCGGCACCGGAATTTCTTCAATGGACTCAAAGCGGGCAAAACGCAGGGCGTAGTTCTTCAGCTCCTCCTGTACTTCCGCATCCAGCATGCTTTCATCAAACAACTGGTTTACGGCAGAAAAGCATATTTTAGGTATGGTCAATATTTCGCCATCTATTTCACCGGCGTTAAAGTACTCCGCCATTTTGTGCATCCACGCTTCGGGTAATATACCCAGGGTACCATCATCCAGCTCTACATACCGGCTTTTGTTCTTTACCGCTTTATGCAGCTTTTTCAGCGAAGCCTTTCTTTTACCAAACACCGCCTCAATATTGGCATTAAACCAGTTGGCGCCACTGAGCACATGTATCTGAATATTTACTTTATACGGGTTAAGGCGGTTGTTCTGCAGATCGTTAAAACCATAAATGGTAATCCCTTCTGCCCGCCAGTGTTCAAATACATTTAAAAACCATTCTTCCTGTAAAAACTGCGATTTGTGCAGGTAAAACCAGGTAAGCTCATTATCTACCTGTTCAAAAAAATCAGGATGTTGCTTTATCAGTAAAGCGGTAAATGCCAGTTCGGCGGCATCATCGCGCTGCACCGTAAACAAATGGCCTTTATTATCGGCTGCATAAATCTGTTTTTTGGTGCGTATAGCAATCTCTACCTCTCCATACCGCATTACAGGGTTAACCAGTACATAGTTCTCCGATTCGCTCAGGTAAATCATTTTCTCATACGGCTTATCCATTCCCTGCTCCTGCAACTGCTCTCTGGTAGCAGGCTTCATATAGGTATAGAAAACAGAAACGGCATCTTCCAGCTGCTCCAGTATCTCCCGCTGAAAAGCCGGGAATTTGCTTTCGTGCAGCATAAGGCAGTAGTGATGCTGTTTAAAAAACAACAGCAGCTTTAACAGCTGATACGTAGCAGGCAAATAGTAAGTATTGGCTACCACTATAAACGCATCAAACTGCATAGGCAGGACCTTAAAATCCAGCGCATGGCCTTCTATGGTAACCTGTAAAGCCAGCTCGTAAAAGTTGCCCTTTTTATCTACCACTACGGTTATGTGATGTATCAGTTCGCCTATAGTAACCGGCTCTACGCTGGAGGCGGTTACGTTATCACCAGCCTCACTGTTATGCCGGTAAAAAGGATATCCGGCAGGATTTTTAACAATAGCCCGCAGCGCGTTAAAATCTGTTGCCGCTTCGCTATCCTTTGCCTGGTTCAAAAACCGGCTTAACCCTGTAAAAAACTTTACCTCCTGTGCATGATCGGTACGCCACAGATAATCCAGCGGGTTTACAGCCTGCATAGGATTTTTCAGCTTACCGGCTTTGGTCATTTCCGATTTATATAACTCTACCACCAGATGCCGGTAATACCTGTGTTGCCGCAGCACCACTGCCACCACTTCTTTTTCGTCAGGCTTTATGCGAAGCAACCCCGGTGTGGTACCTGCGGCCAGTAACTGCTGCTGCAGGTAGCGCGTGCTATCGGCTGTAATGGGAAACAATTCTGGCGAACGGGGTTTTATCTCTGCTTTACCGCTATGGTATTCCACCTTAAAAAAACGGTCGGGAAAGGCTTCCTGCTGTAAGCCATACGCTACCGCAAACTGTTTCATTTTCTGCACGCGCAGCTGATCATCAAAAAATATCAGCAGGCTTTCCCTTGCAGCAATATTTACCAGTACCTGTGCCCCGTGGGTACATAGTTTGGCTTTGGTTTCTGTGCAGGTACAGGATACAGCCAGTATAGTATCCCGCCGGGCTACAGATACCAGGTGTGCAGTTTCTGCTATTACAAAAGTGGCTGTATCTACAGTTATATCCACCGGTTGTAAAGCGGTATAAGAACGGTCTTCCGACGGTACAGTGCAGGCACAATGCTTCTGCACAAAGCTGCTATCCAGTTGTGCTGCATCAAAGTTATATATCATATACACCTGTTCCCTTTCTTCCGGCTGCTCCATGGTATGTGTTCCCTTTTCTGTTACAGTGCACAAATCTCCCTTTTTTAGGTGATATTTGTTAGCCTATGCTGTCAACTCACCACCAGGTATTCATTGAAGTGGCGAAGGAAAAAAGCTTCTCCAAAGCCAGCGATACCCTGTTTATATCGCAGCCTGCCATTAGTAAGCATATAAAATCGCTGGAAGAATATTACAATACCAGATTGTTCGACCGTAAGGGCATTCATATTGAACTTACCCCTGCCGGTAAACTGTTACTGCAAAGGCTGCTGCAGGTAAAAACCATACAGGAAGAAACGGAGTTTGATTTGAGTATTATGAGCCACCAGAGCATGGGCAAAGGTGTATTAAAGCTAGGCGCCAGCACTACTATTGCGTTGTATATACTCCCTAAAGTGTTGTCTGTGTTCCTGGAGCACTATCCGCAAATGGAAGTAAACCTGCTTAACCGCAACTCTGAAATTGTATTGCAGGCCCTGCTGAACCAGGAAATTAACCTGGGCATTATAGAAGGCCGCGAAAAGCTTACCAACGTGGTGTATCACCCATTTATGAATGACCGTGTTATAGCCGTATGCAGTAAAAAAAATGCCATTGCACGTAAAAAAAGCTATCCTTTAAAAGAAGTAATAAATATGTCTATAGCGCTGCGCGAGCGTGGCAGCGGTACACTGGAAGCCTTAAAATATGCTTTAGAAAAAAATAAAATAGGCTTGAACGATCTGCAGGTAAAAGCCCGCCTGGGTGGTACGGAAGCATTGAAGAATTTCTTAATAGAATCGGACTGTGTAGGCTTTCTTCCGCAACGCTCTGTAATTAAAGAGTTGAAATACGGAGAGTTAACAGAGGTACACTTTGAAGGGCTGCATATTGAACGCAGCTTTTACTTTATACAACGCAAGGGCGAAACCAGCGAACTCAATAAAAAATTCATTGCACAGGCGCGCAAAGTCTATAACAAATAGTTATAGGTTATAACTTAACGGTATCTGCCAGGTTATAGGCACAGATTACTTTTATGCTATGGAAACAGCAGTAAAACATCTGTCGCTGGCAACCACACTGGAGTGCCCAAAGTGCGGAAAACCTTATGCAATAGAGGCACTGCAATCATATGCCACCTGCTGCAACCAGCCACTGGTAACCCGCTACAATTATACATTTCATAAATCAGACATTAACACACACGAATACAGCATGTGGCGTTATGCGCCGCTGCTGCCGGTATTTGATGCCAACAATATAGTAAGCCTGGGTGAAGGATGGACGCCTATTCATCACCTGGCCAAAACCTCCGTTGAGCATACCGTATTACTCAAGGATGAAAGCGTTAACCCCACCGGCTCCTTTAAAGCCCGTGGTATAAGCGCGGCAGTATCTAAAGCAAAAGAAGCAGGTATTACCCATTGCATTATACCTACTGCCGGTAACGCAGGCGGTGCCTTAAGTGCGTACTGCGCCAAAGCCGGTATAAAAGCCACAGTAATTATGCCTGCCCATACACCTGCCACTTTACAGCAGGAGTGCCGTATGTATGGCGCAGAACTGATGCTGGTAAACGGCCTTATTAATGCCTGTGGCAACCTGGCCCGCCAGCGGGTACAGGAAACCGGTGCCTTTGATATGTCTACCCTGAAAGAGCCTTACCGGTTGGAAGGCAAGAAAACACTGGGCTACGAAATAGCAGAACAATTAAACTGGCAACTGCCAGATGTAATTATATACCCCACAGGCGGTGGCACCGGCCTGGTAGGCATGTGGAAGGCTTTTGAAGAAATGCAGCAGATGGGCTGGATTTCCGGTAAGCTGCCCCGCATGGTAGTAGTACAAACACAAAATTGCGCACCCATGATACAATTATTTGAGCAGGGCAAAATTGCCCCTGATTTTGAAGCAGGTGCTTCTATGGCTTATGGCCTGGCGGTACCCGAACCGTTTGCGAAAGACCTGATGCTGGAAGTGCTGCACCACAGCGATGGTATAGCCCTTACCGTAACAGAAGAAGAAATGGAACAGGGTATGAAAGAAGTGGCAGCAACAGAAGGCCTGCTGCTGTCACCCGAAGGAAGTGCCACCTATGTAGGTTTGAAAAAACTGATTGAAAAAGACTGGATACAACCGGAGGAAACCGTGCTGTTGTTTAACACCGGTGCCTGGTACAAATACCGCTAACGCATGTTTACTTCCACCACTGGCCTGTGGGATAGCTTTTGCCCACATACACCGGCTCACCAATCATAGGTGTGGCAAGCGGCAGGTTCAGTTGGGCAGCTGCGGCAGTTACCCGCTGTATCGGTTCGTTCCAGGGATGAATGGCTAACCGGAACTTAGCCCAGTGTACGGGCATCAGCACCTTCGCCTTTACATCCATCGCCGCCTGCGCGGTTTGCTCCGGCATCATATGAATGTACGGCCAGGCAGTATTATACTGCCCGCACTCCAGCAGGGCCATATCAAAGGGACCATACTTTTCGCCTATTTCGCGGAAGTGGGTATCGTAACCGGAATCGCCACCCAGGTATAATTTGTATTCATCCAGTTGCAATACAAAGGACGACCATAACGATTCATTCCTTACCAGCCCGCGGCCCGAAAAATGGCGTGCCGGTGTGGCGGTAATGGTTATGCCCGGTGCAATGGTTTCGGTTTCCCACCAATCCATTTCCTGTATAGGCTTCTCCCCTGTTACAAAGCAGGCTATGTTTTTTCCTACCCCCAGAGAGGTATAATATTTTTTAGTGCGGTGCTGTAAAGCGGCTATCGTATGCTTATCCAGATGATCGTAGTGGTTATGCGTGATAATCATTACATCAATATCCGGCATATGCTCCGGCTTGTATACATCTGCACCGGCAAAAGCCTTTACCATACTGCGCATGGGCGATGCATGACCACTAAAAACCGGGTCTATCAGAAAGCTGAGTTGTTTATAACGGATAAGGTAAGAAGAGTGCCCGAACCATACCACCACCGGCACATCTGTATTCAACTGCCGTAAATTGGTAACAACATGTGGTACAGGAGCCGCAGGGTTTACTGTTGGGGGCTTTTTCCAGTATTCACGTAATACGGTTGAATAAGAAACGCCCTCTGCCAAAGCGGGTGTGGGCGATAAATTCTGAAACTTTTTATCTCTGAAATTCTTTGATTCTTCTGTGGTGCGCCATTTCGTTTTCATCACTTTGCCTGCATTTTTTTGTGCCGTTACGCTAAATTAGAACTGTTTTTGTTAGCGTATTTTAAAAATGAGCGGGTGGCGGCTGGAACGGATGAAAGGCAAAGCCCCCTGAAACAGCTGCCAGAAAAAGGCGGCCATTCAGGGGGCTTTTACTACTATTCAGCAGGATTTATTTGCCGGTAAGCGGCATATCCCTGTTCATTTCCTCTATATCCACCGGTTGCGAAAAATCGCCCAGTAGCCAGCGGCTGTAATAATCTGCCAGGCCCCAGAAAAACCACTCCTGCATATTACCGTAAGCGTGGCGCTGACCAGGTAACAGCATTACATCAAAGCGTTTGTTGGCCTTAATTAAAGCATTCATTACGCGTATACTGTTGGCCGGGTTTACATTATTATCAATATCACCGGTGGTAATCATTAAATGCCCTTTCAACTGTTTTGCCAGATCGGCATTTTTTTCAATACTGTATACAAAGGAGGTATCGCCTTTATCGCCAATTATTTCCTTTAACCCGTGGTGCTTTTCACTCCACCAGCGGTTGTAAATACTGTTATCGTGGTTGCCGGAAGAGGAAACCGCTACTTTAAAAAAGTCAGGGTATACCAGCATAGCAGCGGTAGACATAAAGCCACCGCCGGAATGGCCGTGAATGCCTACTTTATCAATATCAATATAGCTGTGGCGGTTGGCCAGCTGTTCGGCAGCTGTTTTTTTATCGGCCAGGCCATAATCACGCAGGTTGCCATAGCCATAGTTATGGTACCATTTAGAGCGGCCGGGGTTACCTCCCCTGTTGCCCACGGTAACTACAATAAAACCAATCTGCGCCAGCCTGTCTGTTCTGTCTGCAACACGGGCAAACGCTTTATTTACCGCTTCCGTTTGCGGGCCGGGATATACATACTCCACTATGGGGTATTTACGGGTGCTGTCAAAATCGTATGGCTTGTACATTACGCCGTATAAATCGGTAATACCATCATCTGCTTTTACGGTAAATATTTCCGGGAATTTATAACCGGCACCAAACAGCGAACGCAGATCGGCCGTTTCCAGGTCCAGTACTTTTTTACCCGCTACACTGTATAATGCAGAAGCAGGTATAGTGTTTACGCGGGAATAGTTATCAATAAAGAACGCATTGTTATCGTTCAGATTTACCGCATGTTCAAAATTGCCATCGTTCAGCAGTTTAAAACCACTGCCATCCAGGTTTACCCGGTACATATGGCGGTAATAAGGATCTTCATTTTTCTCTTTGCCATTGGCCGTAAAATAAATAGTGCGGCTGGCATCGTCTATACCTTCTATATCGTTGCAATGAAATGGGCCGGAAGTAATCTGGTTTTTCAGGGTTCCTTTTTCATCATACAAATAAAAATGTCCCCAGCCATCTCTTTCGCTCCAGAACACCAGTTCCTTTCCATCATTCACAAGGCCCAGTCTCTGAAAGTCGATATAGGTGTTAGAACGCTCTTCTATAAGCGTGGTAACAGAAGCCTTTGCTACATCCACCAGTAAAACATCTACCTTTTTCAGGTCGCGGCTCTGGCGGGCCATATAAAAGCGGCTGTTGTTACCCAGCCAGCGGTTGGGGCGTTCTTCCTCCTCCCGTTCTTCTTTTATTATAGGGGCAGACCAGAGCGTTACATCCTGATCTTTAAAGGCAGCTACATTCACCTTTTGCTGGGTATGCGTAGTCATATCAAACAAACACAAAGCATCCTGCGGCGCTTCTTTTTCGCCGGGCATCTGGTACTTATAGGTTTCCAGTGTAGGTCTGGGGTCTGCAATGCTGTTGATAACCCAAAAGTCTTTTACATTGCGCGAATCGGTACGTACATACGCGAAGTGTTTTGAATCGGGCGACCAATATACGCGAACAGGTTTGCGCTTATTTTTATTCTTTTCTTTTTCTACATTGTTTTCATTTTCCATGCTGCCACCATAGGCGTTAAACTCAACGCCATCTGTAGTTAATGCCGTTTCTACAATGGTGCTGTCTTCTTCTTTTTTCAACGCCTTTTCATAGTTAGCCCTGTCCATATAGTACAGGTTAAAATGCTTTGAAAAAAGGATGGTTTTGCCATCGGGCGATATAGATGCCCAGGAAGGTTTATGCTTAGGCTTGGTAAAATCGTTTAACACCGTAAGGGTGTTACTATCTATACTATAGCGGAAATAAAAAACCTTTTTGCCTTTTTTGGTAGCGCTGGTATCTACGGAGCTTCTTACTTCAAAGCGGATGCTTTTTTCATCTTTACTTACCTGTAAACTATCAATAGGTAAATGCTGCGCATCAAACGGATCTTTAATAATTTTCGTAAGCTCTGTAGCCAGCTTTACGTTATCAAACAAAAACTTCTTTTCGGGTATGGCCGCATTTACTATGTACCAGTTTTTTCCTTCGGTGGTTTCGTACTCGTACCAGAATCTGTTATCCTTTTTTAACCAGTGAGGGGTAACTGTAGTGGAGAACACCATTTTATCCTGCCGTTTGGGCGAAAAGCGTGCAGCCAGTTTATAATTAGCCTTAGCTACAGGCGTTTGCTGGGAATACGCGGGTAAAATGCTGATGAATGCCACACCTAAAAGCAGCAGTTTCATTGTTTGTTGTTTTAGATAAATAATAGCAGCGCAGCAATAGAATGGCATTGGCCGCAGCTAAAAAGCAGGCCTTTTGTTTTTCTCATGTCTGCAACTGCATTGCAGGCAATAAAGGTAAACGGTTGCAGCAGCTCTGGTAGTTTACTGCAGTAAAGCGTCGGCCAATTCCACCTTTTCATCGCCAGGCTATTAAAAAGCAGCCGGCTGTGTATCACTTCAATCAGCACCAGCCTGCAAAAGCAACCCCTGTTTGCCGTACACCGAATATTACGCCCGAAAAGTATGGGTGGGCTATTATATTTGTAGCCACTAATATTTCCGATTCATGTTGCCAAAATACCCAGGCCTTTACATTGCAGCGTTTGCTGTTTCCGGTTTATTTACCGCAGCTTACGGGCAGTCCCCCCACCCCGCAGGTAAGCATTCAAAGAAAGATACTTCTGTATACCGCGCAGTAGCACAGCCCTGGACGCAGGCAGACTTTACGCCTTTTAAAGAACAGCCTTCTGCAAAGCGTAAAAAAAAGCAGGAAAAGGCTACCACTCCGTTCTCTGAAATGGTACAGACAGACAGTACCACCTTCACCATCAGCGGCCGCAAAATACAACTGCACAAATCCGGCTTTCCAGCACAAATCACTTCTTACATAAGCCCGGATCTGAGCCGTGTAGACACTACGCCTTATCCGATGCTGACAGAGCAGGTGCATTTTCACATTGTAAATGCCGCCACACATAAAGACATTGCTTTTACCAGCAAAGGCATCACCTTCCTACGGCAAAAAACAGATTCTTCTATCTGGACTGCTGTTAACACCTCTCCGCTTTTACAGATGGACGTTACCGGTAAAATATATGCCAACAGCCAGCTATCGTTTAACGTTACCCTCACCGCCCTGCAAAACGTAGAGCTGGATGAGATAAGAATGCACCTGCCTTTCACCTTTGCCACCGGTGAATACTTTACCGGGCTGGGTTATGCAGGCGGTGTGCGCCCCGATACGGTTAACTGGAAATGGGATGGCCCCGTTGCCTACGGCCGTGGTGCCTGGATAGGCAGCTCCAATGCAGGCATGTGGTATTTGCTGGAAGATGACCAGCGTAACAGCAATAGTACTCCTGCTTCGTGGAGCAACAATGGTAAAGGTGGTGTATGGGTTGGCATAAAAGGAAAATCTGTACTGGCAGATAACTACAGCGGCAAACGCAGCATGCGCCAGGGAGAAGTATTGCATTACAATTTCAGCATGGATATTACCCCGCATACAGGAAGAAAAGGAACATTCTGATTTACCGTTACCCTTTCAACAGCATTTATATATCTTGTCCGGAGCCGTAACCTTACATGCTCCGGACTTTTTTTATTGTACAATCACCAGTAATTGTTGCCTAAACCGTAGCCACCCGCAACCATTTGTAACCCTCCTGCACCGGTTAGCAGTTAACTGATAACATACCTGCAAAGAATGATTAATTTTATGCCCGTAACTCAATCAATCTATGCCGCTGTCTTCGCTTACTGATACGCCTTTCCGTTTAGAACTTTGTTTTCCGGAAGTATTTGACCGTTTGGAAAAACTGGCAGCAGACCCGCATGCAGAAGCAAACGCACGCGCCCGGCAGCTGTTACAGGATGCAGCCCCTTTTCCGGAGTTGCGTAACGGTATTACCGATGTGCAGCAGATTACACAGAACGAGCCACTGATACGCCGGTTGCTGGCCGACTATTTTCCGGAAGCACTTACCCTGAACGAGATAAAAGCGATAAGCATTCCTTTTCTGGATGTGGTGTTTAACCACTCAGAGCGCTTTAAAAATATTCTGGCAGCAGCAGGTAAAGAGTTTCACATTAACATCCGCGATTTTGATTATCACCAGTATTATGTGCTAAGCTGCTGTATTATACTAAACGAGTTTTATAACACGCAGCTGGATTTTGGCAAGCCGCTGTTTTTTGATATTCCTACATCAGACGGCATTACCAAACATTACCGCATTTTATACAATGCTGACTTTTTAGAAATATACCCTACCGAAAAATCAGTACCGCTTACCCCGGAAGATATTGATGAACTGCGGAACAGTTATGATAACCTGGCCCTTTGGAAAGAGAAGTTTCCGAAAGACAGCTGGGTGCTGAAAGGGTTTGCCATTATGACGTTGTACGATGCTACGGTAGAAAATGCAGTATCTATTCTGAAAGAAAAATTATTAGGTATTAATGCCTCAGGCTTCCGGGACAGTATTGCTTCTATCTTTCAATCTATATACCGCATTAAAGACATTGATGTAGGCTTTACCGTATACAACAAAAAAGAAAATACGCTCAGCTTTGATATGTTTGGCCAGCAACTGCCCAGTTTTATACTGGAGCAGCGCGAAACCGAAGATGCAGGCAAGCTGCTGTGCCCACGCGCCAACGAATGCCTGCTACATAAAAAAACACCTTTTGCCGTATCGGATATAGACGAGTACCGCGCAGCTTTTCCTGAAAATGAACTGGGGCCACGTTTTGTAAAGCAGGGTATTAAAAGCTTTATACTATGCCCCATAGTTAAAAACGGGCAGCTGTTTGGCATTCTGGAGGTTGTGAGTACCAGAAGCAAAGCCCTCAACAGCATTAACGCCAATAAGCTGGAGGTGGTGCTGCCATTTATTACCGATACCACAGAAAGGCTTGCAGCAGAACTACAAAACCAGGTGCAGGCGGTTATACAAGCCAAATACACAACAGTACACAACAGCGTACGCTGGCGTTTTCAGGAAGAGGCGCAGCGTTACATTTTAGCATCGCAGCTGGGGCGTAGCTATCAGTTACAGGAAGTGGTGTTTAAAGATGTACACCCGCTGTACGGGCAAATAGACATCAAAGGCTCATCCGAAGCACGCAACAACAGCATTCAGCTGGATATGGAATATCAGTTAAACCAACTGGCCGGCTTGCTGCAACAGATAGCTCAGTATTTACCGGAAGAAGATTTTAGCGGAGAAACAGCAGCCATCAGCAACTACCTGCAGCAGTTACATACACCGCTTAAAGCAGCTACAGAACAATATATTGTAACCTGGCTTACCAGAGAGGTGCACCCACGTTTGCAAAACATCAACCACCCGCAGTTGCGTGCCGCTATCAGCAGCTATTTTACGGCCAATGAAAAAGAAACCGGTTCCTTTCATCAGGAGCGCAGAAAGTATGAGGCCAGTATTGCCATGGTAAACGACCAGTTGGCTGCCCACCTGGATAACCGGCAAACAGAGGCGCAGGAAGCACATCCGCATTACTTTGAGCGGTTTAAAACCGACGGTATAGAACATAATCTTTACCTGGGTCGCTCTATATGTCCGGACAAAGTGTACGACCATCTCCGGTTATATCAGCTGCGTTTATGGCAGCTGGAGGTACTGTGCGAAATGGAAGCGCTGCACCACCAGCTAAAACCTTCCCTTCCCTGCCCGCTGGATGTAACCAGCCTGATTCTGGTGTACCATTCTGCCATTGATATACGCTTTAGAATGGATGAAAAACGGTTTGACGTAGATGGCAGCTACAATGCCCGCTTTGAAATTGTGAAAAAACGAATTGATAAGGCCTGCATTAAAAACACCACGGAGCGCATTACCCAAACCGGTAAAATAACGATTGTGTATCTGAACGACTCTGAGGAAGCGGAATACCGTCAATACCTGCAAATTCTCCAGGCCCGCAACCAGCTGGCTACAGAAATAGAACAGTATGAAATTGAAGACCTCCAGGGCATTTCCGGGTTAAAAATGCTTCGGGTAGCCGTACAGCGTCCCTGATTTTTCCTATAATTTATGGCTCCGCCCTTCTGTTTTGAGAGAAAACAGGAGAGCGGAGCTTCTTTTTTTACAAGAAATATACTTCTAACTGAGTCAGAAAAATTTCTGTATTAGCCGGAAAACTTTCTGATTCAATTAGAAAGTTTTCTGTCTCAACCAGAAATGTTTATAATCAAGCTGGAAATATTTCTGATTATTCTGGAAAGTTTTCTGGATTTAACGGAAATATTTCTGGTTTGTATAGAAAGCTTTCTGTTTTACCCAGAAATGGGTCTGTTTAATAAACTGTGTCACAGGTTTTCTATATGAAATACCTTTAAACACAGTAAGATGGAACAGGAAAACTCAGAAA